>NZ_JALDWJ010000012.1 GCF_022758295.1 Lysobacter sp. CFH 32150
CCCGGCCCTCCGGGTTGCTCCTCAGAGGCCACCAGGCGGCGCCGCGCGCCTTGACCTTGCAATCAGCAAGGCAACTGCGTCGCGCAACACCACCTGGCGGCCTCTGAGGAGCAACGCGACCTGCTCGGAGAGCGTTAACAGGCCTCGGCAAGCAAAAACTAGTAGGCGAACTCGGCGAAGACGTGGTCGATATCGCCACCCCATTCACCATGGAACAGCGCGAGCTTGCGCTCGGCCGGAGTCTCGTTCGCCTCGGCGAAATCGATCAGCGGCGCCAGGAAGATGCTTTCGTCGGCACCGTTGGCATTCTTGCGCGCACGCCGTTGCAGGCCGGCGGCGGAGATCTTCAGTGCTTCCAGCGCAAGGTCGCGCAAATTGCCGTTTCGGAACGGCAGCTTCAAGGCATGCTTCGGCACGCCGTCGCGCAGCGCATGGCGCTCGGCATTGCTGAAATCCTTGACCAGGTCCCACGCCGCATCGAGTGCCACGTCGTCGTAAAGCAGGCCGACCCAGAACGCCGGCAGCGCGCACAGCCGGTTCCACGGGCCACCGTCGGCGCCGCGCATTTCGAGATACTTCTTCAACCGCACTTCCGGGAACGCGGTGGTCATGTGGTCGGACCAGTCGCGCAGCGTCGGCAGCGCGCCGGGCAATGCCTCGAGCTTGCCGTCCATGAACCTGCGGAAGGACTTGCCCGATAGATCGATGTATTCGCCATTGCGATAGCTGAAATACATCGGCACATCGAGCAGGTAATCGACGTAACGCTCGAATCCGAACCCGTCCTCGAACACGAAGTCGAGCATGCCGGTGCGATCCGGATCGGTATCGGTCCAGATGTGCGAGCGGTACGACAGGTATCCGTTCGGCTTGCCTTCGGTGAACGGCGAATCGGCGAACAGTGCCGTCGCGATCGGCTGCAGCGCCAGCGATACGCGGAACTTCTTCACCATGTCCGCTTCACTGGCGAAGTCGAGGTTGACCTGCACCGTGCACGTGCGCGTCATCATGTCCAGACCGAGATCGCCGCGCTTGGGCATGTACTCGCGCATGATCTTGTAGCGGCCTTTCGGCATCCACGGCATCTCGTCGCGGCGCCATTTCGGCTGGAAGCCCATGCCGAGAAAACCGAGCTGCAATTCCTGCGCGACCGTCTTGACCTCGGCGAGGTGGGCGTTGGTTTCGCGGCAGGTCTCGTGGATGTTCTCCAGCGGCGCGCCGGAGAGCTCGAGCTGACCGGCAGGTTCCAGCGTGACCGAGGCGCCATCCTTCAGCAGCGCGATGGTGCGACCGTGCTCCTCGACTTTCTCCCAGCCGAAGCGGGTCAGGCCGGTGAGCAGCGCTTCGATGCCGCGCTCGCCGTCGAACGTCGGCGGACGCAGGTCGTCGAGGCGGAAGCCGAACTTCTCGTGTTCGGTACCGATGCGCCAGGCGTCTTTCGGCTTGTTGCCGCTGGCGATGTATTCGACCAGCTCGCGACGATCGGTGATCGGGGATTCGGCGACGTTGCTCGGACTCGACATCGGGATCGCTCACTGCAGGGATGACCGATATCGGGGCGCGGCCCCTACATCGCAAGACCACGAACTATAGCCTTCGCCCACAAACCGATTCGCCGCACCTTTGCTGCTTCTGTGTTCTGTTCCGGCAACGGCGATTGCTGCGCCGTTGCCGGGGGAGTCCGAGGCCAAGGCGCGACGAAACCCGGGGTTCCATGGATAGACTGGACCAAACGACGATACGTTCCCAAGGACCCGTGATGTTCCCGGTTTATCAAGCTGCCAATGCAACCGATGCCTATCTGGTCAAGAACCTGCTCGAGCAAGCCGGCATTCCGTCATACATCCGTGGCGAGCATTTGCAAGGGGCGCTCGGCGATCTGCCTGTCAGCGGTCTGATGCATGTTTGCGTTGCGGAACAGGATGTGAAGCGTGCCCGTGAAGTCGTTCTTGGCTGGGAACAAAGCGACCCCGAAGAAATCGATAGGGTAGAGGCCGCATCAATGCAGCCACCGGATGAGCCAACACACAAGCGCCGATGGATGGGCACGTTGATCGCCTTTGCACTGGGCGCTGCCCTGGGCGGGGGTTTGGTCTGGGCGGCACTGCGCACGCCCTTCACCGAGAACGGCATCGATTACAACGGGGATGGCGAACTCGACGAACGCATGTTCTATGCGGGGAACATGTTCGAACGAATCGAGCTGGATCGGAACAAGGACAGCAAGGTGGACGCCATCAGCTACTACGGCCGGGATGGCGTGATCTCCCGTGGAGAGAGCGATGACGATTTCGACGGCAGGATGGAATCGAGGGCTGAATACCTGCACGGTCAATGGCTGACCCTGGAAACCGACGAGGATGGTGATGGCGACGTCGACTACAAGGCAGCTGCCATTTCCGGTGTGATCTATAGCGAGGAGTGGCTCGATGCCGCGGGCAAGGTCATCAAACGCGTGGTTTTTAAAGATGCACGCCCCATCACCGCCGACCTCGACACCAACAAGGACAGCGTTTTGGACACGCGACAGTTCTTTGACGCAATCGGCGAAATCGAACGAACCGAACCCCTGGCCAGCGCGGAATAGCCGCTGGCAGAGCAAGCCACTCCGTCGTTGGGATGACGACCTCAAAGACCGAGCCAACCACCAACGACGGCCCGTGCTTCGTCGACCCCCTGCTTCGACTCCCCTGAGAACGTCTGCACGCTCACGGTATCGCCGAACGCGCTCGACAAGTCCTTGCGCACCGCCTGCAGCGCCTGCGCCTGCTGTCCGCGGCCGAGCTTGTCGGCCTTGGTCAGCAATGCATGCGCGGGCAGGCCGCGTGTCACCGCGTAGCCGAGCATCTGCCGGTCGTAGTCCTTGAGCGGGTGGCGGATGTCCATCACCACGACCAGACCCTTGAGCGCGTCGCGGGTGCTGAAGTAGCCGTCGAGGAAGGCCTGCCAGTGCGCCTGCAGGTCGTGCGGGACCTTGGCGTAGCCGTAGCCGGGCAGGTCGACCAGGTATTTGTCCGTGTGCGGCGGGATGTCGAAGAACACCAGTTGCTGGGTGCGGCCGGGGGTCTTGGAGACGCGGGCCAGCGCGTTCTGCTGGCACAGGGCATTGAGCGCACTGGATTTGCCGGCGTTGGAGCGGCCAGCGAAGGCGACCTCGAAGCCGCCGTCGGGGGGCAGCTGGCGGAAGTTGTGCGCGGCCAACAGATATTTGGCGCGGGCGAGGGGATTGGGGATGGCCATGCCGATAGCATCGCACGGCCCTGTGCCCGCCCCGCCGGAGCGACTGTCGGTTTGACCGTCCCCCGGCGCGGCGTCGATAATTCCGCCCCTCTGCGGCCGCCGTCCGGCGTCCCCGCTCCTTTCAAGCTGTGTTCCAGGTTCCGGAGTTCTGCATGCGCCACGCTCGCGTCCTTGGCTATGTCGGCATCGCCGCTCTCGCGGTCGCCGCGGCTGCCTTCGCCCAGACCACCGTCACCCCGGTGCCGGAGAACGCGCCCGTGCAGGCCGTTCCGCTGGTCGAAGCCAAGGCCACCTGGGGCGACGCGAAGGCCGGCGCGACCAAGGCGGGTGCCTGCGCCGCCTGCCACGGCCTCGACGGCAATGCCATGCAGCAGAACGCCCCGCGCATCGCGGGCATGCCGGAGCGCTACATCGCCAACCAGCTGGCCCTGTTCAAGAGCGGCGAGCGCAGCACTGGCCTGGCCGCGCTGATGAAGCCCTTCGCCGATGCGCTGAGCGCGCAGGACATGCGCGACGTCGGCGCCTATTTCGCCACGCAGAAGCCCGGCGCCGGCGTCGCCGACGACAGCGTGATCGCAAGCGGCCCCAACAAGGACATGCGGTTCTTCGAAGTCGGCCAGCGACTGTTCCGCAGCGGCGATGCCGCGCGCGGCATCCCGGCCTGCATGGCCTGCCACGGCCCTGCCGGTGCGGGCAATCCGGGCCCGGCCTACCCGCGCGTCGCGGGCCAGGAGTCGGCCTACGTCGCCCGCCGCCTGCAGGAATACCGCGCCGGCACCACCACCGCACGCGATCCGAAGCTGTTCAACGTCATGGCGGCGGTCGCCAAGCAACTCAGCGACGAGGAAATCCAGGCGCTGGGCACCTACCTGCAAGGCCTGCACGCCCGTGCCGACGAAGCCGTCGCCGCGAAGTAACGGAACTTCGCCAGCGGCGCCGGGTCCGACTAGAACGGTGTTTTCACAACCTTGATCAGTACGCCGGCCGACACTATGACGGCCGGCGTTTTTTTACCTGGAGCCCGCTTTTACCTGGAGCCGTGGATGACCAAACGCATCGCCTTCCTCCTTCTCGCCCTGTTGCTGCCACTGGCGGCGAATGCAGCGCAACCGCCGGACTCCCGGCCGCTGGTGGCGGGCATCGACTACGTCGAGATCCCGGACGGCACGCCGTACCAGCCCCTCAAGGGCAAGATCGAAGTCGTCGAAGTCTTTGCCTACTGGTGTCACCACTGCGCCGACTTCCAGCCCAAGGTGGATGCGTGGAAGGCCAAGCTCCCGGCAAACGTGCGTTTCACCTACGTGCCGGCGGCGTTCGACAGCAACGATCCGTTCGCGCGCGCCTACTTCGCCGCGGACATGGCCGGCGCACTGAACAAGACCCACCACGCGTTGTTCAATGCCATCCATGTCGAAGAAACCCTGCCGAGGAATGCGAGCATCGACCAGATCGCCGCGTTCTACGGCAAGCTCGGTCTGGATGCAGCGAAGATGAAGGCCTCGATGCAGGGCTTCGTCGTCGGTGCCAAGCTGGTGAAGGCGAAGGATTTCGCCATCCGCAGCGGCCTCGAAGGCACGCCGACCCTGATCATCAACGGCAAATACCGCGTCACCGGACGCAACTACGATGAGCAGCTGCGCGTCGCCAGCCAGTTGATCGCCATGCTGCGCGGCAAGCGCTGATCCAAGCGCTGATCCGTACTTCACTACCGAGTCGAACCGCCAAGGATTCCCGATCATGACCAAGCGCCTCGCCCTGCCCTTGCTCGCCCTGCTGTTGATGGCGGCCTGCACCGCCCAGAACGAACCAGTCCCGGCGGCTGCACCGGCGTCAGACGCGCCGGCCGCCGCCGAAGCGCCGAGCGCAGACGCGCCCGCCGTGACGGCCCCGGCGGAAGATGCTCCGGCTACCGAGCCTGCTGCTGAGCCTGCTGCTACCGAGCAGGCCGCTTCGGAGCCGGCACCGGCCGCGCCCGTCGCCACGACGCCACCGTCCGGCCTCGTACCGGGCGTCGATTACGTCGAGATCAAGGGTGGCCAGCCGTACCGTCCGCTCGAAGGCAAGGTCGAAGTCGTCGAAGTCTTCGGCTACGTCTGTCCCGCCTGCGCCGCGTTCCATCCGGTGGTCAGTGCATGGGAAGCCAAGTTGCCGGCCGATGTGCGCTTCACCTATGTGCCGGCGCCGTTCGGGCCGGAATGGATTCCTTATGCGAAGGCGTTTTACGTGGCCGAATCGCTGGGCCTGGTCGGCAAGAGCCATGACGCGGTGATCCGCGCGATCCACGTGCAGCAGAGCCTGCCTGGCGAAGGCGACAAGCCGGACGAGGCGGCGATCGCCAAGTTCTATGCTCAATACGGCGCTGATCCCAAATCCTTCCTCAGCACCATGAACAGCTTCGCCATCGACGCCAAGATCAATCGTGGCAAGCAGTTCATGATTCGCAGCGGCGTCGGTAGCACGCCGACCATCGTCGTCAACGGCAAGTACCGCGTGGAAGGCAAAGGCTGGGAGGACAAGCTGCGCATTGCCGATGCCCTGGTCGCGCAGGAGCGCGCGGCGCGGCAGTAAGCTGGTCGAATGACCACGCGCCGGCTCAAGCTGCTCAGCGCCAACATCCAGGCCGGCTCCAGCACGCGCCGCTACAGCGACTATGCGACCCGCAGCTGGTCGCACGTGCTGCCGACCGGCAACAAGCGCGGCAGCCTCGACGCGATCGCGCACCTGGCCGGCCAGCACGACATCGTCGGCCTCAATGAAAGCGACCCGGGCAGCCTGCGCTCGGGTTTCACCAACCAGACCCACTACCTCGCCCAGCGCGGAGGCTTCGCCTACTGGAGCCACCAGCCGAATCGCAGCATCGGCGGCGTCGCGTCCAGCGCCAACGGCCTGCTGTCGAAACTGGAACCGGTCGAAGTGCACGATCATCCGCTGCCCGGCCGGGTCAAAGGCCGCGGTGTGTTGCTAGCACGTTTCGGCGATGGCGACACGGCGCTGAATGTCGCCGTCGTGCATCTGTCGCTCGGCGCACAATCGCGCAAGTCGCAGCTGGCGTTCATCGCCGAACTGCTGCACGCGCATCCGCACGCGGTACTGATGGGCGACTTCAATTGCGCACCGGATCGCCCGGAAATGCAGTTGCTGTACCAACGCACGCAACTACAACCGCCGAGCTGTGCGGTGCCCACCTTTCCCAGCTGGCGGCCGCAGCGCGCGATCGACCACATCCTGGTGACGCCGGGTCTGCGTTGCGAAGGCCTGCGCGCGATTCCGGCCGCGCAATCGGACCATCTGGCGTTGGCCCTCGAACTGGATGTGCCGGAAGTGGCGCTGCGTTGATTGTTCTCCTTCCTGCGTGTTTGCGCGCGAGGGGAAATAGAAGCGAAAGCTCCGTTCACAAATCCTTGGCTATAGTCCGACGCATGTTGCCGCGCATCCTCATCCTGCTTTTTATCAGCGCATTCATCGCGCCCGCGCACGCGCAAACCGCGGACCCGCAGCGCGAGCAGGTACGTGCGGCAATCGAAGCCGCCGAACGCGGCAACTTCGATGCCGCGCAATACGCCGCGCTTGCCCGCCACCCGCTGTACGGCTGGATCGAGTACGCCGCACTGCGCCGCGACATCGACATCCTCTCGAACACCCAGGCGCAAGCCTTCCTTGCCCGCTACCGCGGCCAGGCCGTGGTCGAAGCGTTCCGCGAGATCTGGCTGGCCGCGTTGTCGCGACGGCAGGACTGGCCTGCGTTCCGCGCCGCATGGTCGTCGTCGATCGATAGCGACTCGTTGCGCTGCGCCGAACTCGATGCGCGCCAGGCCACCGGCGCCGCCGATGCGCAATGGGTGAGCGATGCGCAGGCGTTGTGGCGCAGCACCGGCAAAGCCTTGCCGTCGACCTGCGATGCGCCGTTCGCACTTCTCGCGGCGAAAGGCGGGCTGCCGCCGGCGCTGCGTTGGGAGCGGATCGAGAAGGCCGCGGCGGAATGGCAACCGGCGGTGATGCGCAGCGCAGCGCGTGGACTGCCCAGCGACGACTTCGCGCTCGCCAACGACTACGCCGCCTTCTTCGAAGCCGTGCACGAGCGCGCGCTGACCTGGCCGAAGACCGAACGCAGCCGCCGCATCGCGTCGCATGGCCTGGCGCGGCTGGCGAAATCGGTGCCGATGGCTGCTGAAGCCCAACTGGAGAAGTACGCAAGCGCACTCGGTTTCACCCCGGAGGATCGCAACCGCGTGCTGTACCAAGCGGCGTTGTGGACCGTGGCCTCGTACGAACCGGAATCCGCGCGGCGCCTGAACGCAGTTCCCGAAGTGGCCTATGACGAGAGGCTGCACGAGTGGCGCGCACGCGAAGCCATGGCGCGTTCCGACTGGCGCGCCGCGCTTGCAGCCATCCGCAAGATGGGCGACAAGCAACGCAACGATTCGCGCTGGAAATACTTCGAAGCGCGGCTGAGCGAACTCACCGGCGACCAGACCGGCGCGCAGGCGCTATATCGCGACGCCGCGCGCAAGGCCGAGTTCCACGGCTTCCTCGCCGCCGATCGCATCGGTGCGACGTACGCGCTGTGTCCATGGCAACCGGCGGACCCGCCTGCGATGAAGGGAACGATTGCGCGCGATCCGGCGATCGTGCGCGCGGTGGCGCTGTACCAGCTCGACCGCAGGGGCTGGGCGCAACGCGAATGGGAAGACGCCCTGTCGCGCTTCGACGACACGCAACGCCGTCTCGCCGTCGCCGTCGCGCAGGACAACGGCTGGTTCGATCGCGCCGTGTTCGCGCTCGGCAAGCAACCGGACGAGCTGCGCCTGTACACGCTGCGCTTCCCGCTGCACCACGACGCCACCATCCGCCGCGAAGCCGCGCGCAACCGCCTCGACCCAGCCTGGATCGCCGCGGAAATCCGCGCCGAAAGCGTGTTCGATCCGCGCGCACGTTCGCATGCCAACGCGCTCGGCCTGATGCAGGTGGTGCCGGGCACCGGCATGACGGTCGCCCGTCGCCTCGGCCTCGCCTGGGGCGGCGCCGAAAGCCTGTACGACGCCGATACCAACATCGTCCTCGGTAGTGCGTACCTGCGGCAATTGCTCGATACCTACGGCGGGCAGCCGTATTTCGCCATCGCCGGCTACAACGCTGGGCCGGCGCCATTGGCGAGATGGCAATCGCAGCGTCCGGGCATGGATCCGGATTTCTGGATCGAGACGATCAGCTACAAGGAAACGCGCGAGTACGTCGCCCGCGTGCTCGCCTTCAGCGTGATCTACGACTGGCGCTTGAACGGCGACGCGTTGCCGCTCTCGGACCGCATGCGTGGCCGTACCGATGCTCCGCGCAAGAAATTCGCCTGCCCGCTGGTCGAACCACCGGCTCCGGCCACCGCACCGGCGGCGTCGACACGCCGCTGAAGCGTGTCGACGTACACTCCGCGCATGGACGTGCGGAATGTCGTGATCCTCGGCGGTAGCGGCTTCGTAGGCCGCCACCTCGCCGCGCGCCTGCGCCATGAGGGTCGTCGCGTCACCATCCTCAGCCGCGTCCTGGATGCCGCCAGGCGCGACAAGTTGCCACCCGATGTCGAGGTGCGCGAAGGCGACGTCTACGACCCTGCGTTCCTGCGCGCGGCCTTCGCCGGCACCGATGCGGTGGTCAACCTCACCGGCATCCTCAACGAGCACGGCGACGATGGCCGCGAGTTCGAGCGTGTGTTCGTGGCCCTCACCGAACACGTGATCGCAGCGATGCACGCCGTTGGGGTGCGTCGCCTGCTGCAGATGAGCGCGCTGCGCGCTGGAGAAGGCGACAGCCACTACCTGCAGGCGCGTGGGCGTGCCGAACAGCGCACGCGCGATTCGAACCTGGACTGGACGTTGTTCCGGCCTTCGTTGATCGCGGGTCCCGGCGACGGCTTGTTCTGCCGCTTCGATGCCCTGCTGCGCTACGCGCCGGTGCTGCCGATCGGCCGCGCCGAAGCGCGTTTCCAGCCGGTGTGGGTCGGCGATGTCGCCGAGGCCTACGCGCACGCGTTGAACGATGCCGGCACGATCGGACAGCGTTACGACCTGGTCGGGCCGGATGTCATGACCCTCGCGGAAATCGTCCGCATGACCGCGGCTGCACGTGGCCGCAGACGCCTGGTGCTGCCGTTGCCGCGAGCGCTGGGAAGATTGCAGGCTGAAGTCGGCGAACACCTGCCGGGCAAGCCGATCAGCCGCGACAACTGGCGCTCGCTGCAGCTTGATTCGGTCAGCGCCGATAACGGTCTGCCCAGGCTGGGTATCGCGCCGACACCGATCCCCCCGCAGTTGCCGCGTATCCTCGGCATCGCATGAAGACTTATCTCGTCGGCGGCGCGGTGCGCGACCGCCTGCTCGGTTTGCCCAGCGGAGATCGCGATTACGTTGTCGTTGGCGAAAGCCAGGACGCGATGCTGGCGCGCGGGTTCAAGCCGGTCGGCCGGGATTTCCCGGTGTTCCTGCATCCGCAGACTGGAGAGGAATACGCACTCGCGCGCACCGAACGCAAATCCGGGCGCGGTTACCGCGGTTTCGTGGTCGATGCCGACCCGGCGGTGACGCTGGAGGAAGACCTGCAGCGCCGCGATTTCACCATCAATGCGATCGCGGAGGATGCCGACGGCAACCTGGTCGATCCCTACGGCGGCGCGCATGACATCGAACGCCGCGTGCTGCGCCACGTCGGCCCCGCTTTCAGCGAAGACCCGCTGCGGGTGTTGCGTGCAGCGCGCTTCATGGCGCGCTTCGCACCATTGGGTTTCAGCATCGCGCCGGAAACGCAGGTGCTGATGCGCGAGATGGTAGCCACCGGCGAACTCGCCGACCTGGTTCCGGAACGTGTCTGGCAGGAGCTGGTGCGCGCACTGGCGTCGCCGGCCCCGGCCGCATTCCTGCGCACGCTGCATGCCTGCGGCGCGCTCGCGGTGGTGCTGCCGGAAGTCGATGCGTTGTACGGCGTGCCGCAACGCGCCGAATACCATCCGGAAGTCGACACCGGTGTGCATATCGAGCTGGTCTGCGACATGGCCGCGCGGCTGGCGCCGGGCGACGACCTGATCGGTTTTGCCGCACTGACCCACGACCTCGGCAAGGCGCTGACGCCGCCAGACGTCCTCCCCCGGCATGTCGGCCACGAGAGCGCGGGCGTGGCGCCGCTGCGCGCGTTGTGCGAGCGGCTGAAAGTGCCGGCGGCGCATCGCCAACTCGCCGAGATCGCCTGCCGCGAACACCTCAACGTGCATCGCCTGTTCGAATTGCGCGACCGTACCGTGCATGAATTGCTGGCGCGCTGCGATGGTTTCCGCCAGCCGGCACGCATCGCACAACTCGTACTGGTGTGCGAGGCCGACAAACGCGGCCGCGCCGGCCTCAGCGATTGCGAGTACCCGCAGGGCCCGGAATTGCTGCGCCTGCACGCTGCGGCATTGGCGGTGCGTGGCGCGGATGTCGCACGCGAAGGATTGGAAGGCCCGGCACTGGGCGAGGCCTTGGCGCGTGCACGCATCGCCGCGATCGCCACCGCGCGCGCGCGAACCGCGCAATAAAAAACGCCGGACGGCTTCGCAGCCGCCCGGCGTTCTGGCAATCGGTACTGCTTAGAAGCGGAAGTCGACCCTGGCGTAGTAGCTGCCGCCGTTCATGCCGAAGGGCAGCGTTTCCCAACCGTAGGTGAAGCCGAGCTGCGGGAAGGGAAAGCCCACGTTTTCATCCCACTTGGTCGGATAGACGTCGAAGATGTTGTTGCCGCCGACGGTCAGCTTCACCGTGTCGCTGAACTTGTAACCGATGGCGAGGTCGGCCAGCCACTTGCCGTCCCACTGCGTGTACGGGCTGAAGCCCTGACCCGCCACCTCACCGAAGTAATTCTCGCGCACGGTGACGTCCCACTTGCCCTTGGTGTACATCGCCTGCAGCACGTGGTGTTCGCGCGGCTGCCCTTCCTCGACGAGAACTTCCTGGGTGCGTCCGAACAGCAACGCTTCCGGGATGATCGCCGATTCGGAATGGACATCGGTCACTTCGGTCTTGTTCCAGTGCAGCAGCGCGGTCAGGTTGAGCTTGCCGCCGCTTGCGAGCTCGTGGTTCGCGTTCGCCACGATGTCCAGGCCGGTGGTGCTGGTGTCGATCGCATTGGTGAAGAACTGCACCACGCCCGCGCGGAACGGCGCCAGCGCAGCGGCAATCGGGCAGTTGCTGTTGGTGGCGTCGCACGGCAGGCCGTTCGTGCCGGTGGTTTCGGGCGTCACGCCTTCCGAGTACACCAACCGGTCCTTGATATCGATGCGGAAGAGGTCGGCGGTGAGCGTGAAATTCGGGATCGGCTTGAAGACGATGCCGATCGACTTGTTGAGGGAGGTTTCCTCCTTCAATGCCGGGATGCCGAGGGCATGGGCGATGGCGCTGTTGTTGCGTGCGGTCAGCACTTCGGTCAGCACACCGGCGTTGAGGTTGGTCGACACCTGGCTATAGAACGCCTGCTGCACGCCCGGGGCGCGGAAGCCGGTCGACACCGTGGCGCGGACGGCGAAGACTTCGCTGGCGTCGAAGCGTGCAGACAGCTTGCCGGTGGTGGTGTTGCCGAAGTCGGAGTAGTCCTCGTAACGCACCGCGGCACCGAGCAGGAACTTTTCGGTGATGTTGGATTCCGCGTCGAAGTACGCCGCCCAGCTGGTGCGGCCTTCATCGACCTCGGTGGCCGGGGTATAGCCCGGGAAGCCCTGGGTGCCCGAGGGTGCGGTGGCGCCAGCCTGGCCGTTGATCACGACGCTCGGATCGTTGGTGCGGCCATAGGTGTAGGACACCGGGTCGCCGGCCACGATGCCGTAGTTGTCCCGGCGCCATTCCAAGCCGGTGGCGAGATACAGCAGGTTGTCGTTGAAACCCTCCACCTGTCCGCGCAAATCGAAGTTGACCGTGGTCTGGTCGAACTTCAACGTGCCGGTGTCGGCTTCGGTCGGCGACTCGCCATAGATGCCGCCACCCGGACGCGGCTCATACCACCAGCTCACGTTGACGGTGTTGTGTTCCTCGAAACCGAACTCGTTGCGGCCGTGGTTGATCGACAGGTCCCAGTCCCAGGTGTCGTTGAGCTGGGCGCGGTAACCCACCGCAAGCGATGCGTCTTCCACCGTGGTCACGATGTTCGGCAGGAAGCCATCCGGATATAGCGCCGGCACCGTGCGGTTGTCGTGCGGGCCGCGATAGAAGCCGAACGAGCTGCCTTCGCGCTTGGACAAGCCGCCGAACCAGTACAGCTCGCCACCGCCAAGCGGCAGTTCGCCGTTCATCCAGAGGTAGGCATCCTTCGCATCGGCGTCGCCGAGGTGCAGCTTGACGTCGCGCCGGCCTGCATCGAACTCGGCCTGGTCGTACCAGCCGAGCAGGTTGGTGGTGGCAAGGCCGGCCCGGTTGGTTTCGCCGCGGTCGCGGTATTCGGCGCTGAGATTGATGAAGCCGCCATCACCGAGCTTGAAGCCGGTGTTGACCGCACCATGCAGCACGCGGCCGTCGCCCTCGTAGGTCTCGCCGGCCATCAGCGAGACGTCGGTATGGTCGGTCTGGTTCTTGAGGATGATGTTGATCACGCCGGCAATGGCATCGGAACCGTATTGCGCCGCGGCGCCATCGCGCAGCACTTCGATGCGTTCGATCGCCGACACCGGAATCGCATTGATGTCGGTACCGGCCGAACCGCGCGCGATGGTCTGCTGCACGTTGACCAGCGCCTGCTGGTGGCGGCGCTTGCCGTTGACGAGCACCAGCACCTGGTCGGGACCGAGCGCACGCAAGGTGGCCGGACGCAGGATGTCGGTGCCATCGCTGACCGTGGTGCGCGAGAAGTTGAAGCTTGGCTCCAGCAACTGCAGGGCCTGGCCGACTTCCATTGCGCCGGTGTTGGCCAGTTCTTCTTGGCCGATGATGTCGACGGGTGCAGCGGTCTGCTCGGCGGTGCGGCCCTGGACGCGGGAACCGATGACGGTGACGGTATCAAGCTCCTTGGCGTCCTGACCGGCCGGCGCAGTCGTGGTGTCCTGCGCAAGCACAGGCATGGAAGCGGCGGCAGCCAACGTGGCGACCACGGCAATGGCAAGACGATTGCGCGTAAAAGCAAGCATGACTTGATCCTTGAAAATGGTGGGAACGGGCTCCCCCTGTCCGAGCCCTGAGGGGCGAGCGTCACTAATTTTTAACGAACGCGCAAGTTGCCTTCTGCGTAAACGTTTTCAGCGTGACTGCCATCACCTAAATGCCGATGCGCGTCGCTGCGCTGCAACAAACAGCAGGGAATCCGGTACTTCGCGTGCAACCGCCGGCAACTCACTGGTCGAAGCGCAGCAGCAGGTCGCGCAGCGGCGTTCGCGCGACTGCCATTCCCGCCAGCACGCCAAGCGTGTTCGCCAACGCATCCGCTGGATCCATCATCCGCGAGCTGGTCAGCAGGTATTGCGCGCCTTCGAGGGCGATGCCGAGCAGCACCAGACCGACCCCAGCTCGCAGCAGCGTCGCGCGCGTGGAGAACAACTGCACCGCGCTCGCCGCGAGCGCGAAGTAGGCGAGGAAGTGCGCGACCTTGTCGCTGCCTGGTGGCGAGCCCGGCAGTGGCGGAGGTGGCACCAGCGACACCACGATCACGACCGCGATCGCCAGCCACCACAAGCGCAACCAGAAACACGGCCGACGCAACGGCTTCACTGCGGAGAGACCGATCACAGTCATGCCGATCACAGCCGCCAACTCAGGTCGCCGGCGACGAAGGCGTGGGCGAATTCGATCTCGCGAGCGAAGCCCATCACCTGGAAGCGCTCGCCCATCTCGCCGGGCAGCGTCAGGCGCTTGGCTTCCTGTCGCAGCTTGTAGCGCGCGGCTTCGTCGTGCGCCTTCGCTTCGGCTGCGGCCAGGTTCTGCTGCAAGCCGTTGCCGATCAGGAAGCTGGCCTGCGTGCAGTAACCGGCGAAGTCGAACCCGGCATGGGTGCCCGCTTCGGCAAGCGCGGTGAAATCCACCGACGCGGTCAGATCCTGCAGGCCGGGATGCGCGTAGACGTCCGCAACCAGTTGATGCCGGCGGAACGCGCGCAAGGTGCCGTCGCTGCGTTGTGGTTGGTAGTACTCGCCGCGCGCGTAACCATAGTCGATGAACAGCAGCGCACCGTTTTGCAGGCCGCCGATCACCGCCTGCAGCCAGTACGGCAACTGCGGCAGCAACTCGGAGCGATAGCCTTCTGCGAATGGCGCTTCGAGCTGGCGTTCGACATGACGTACCGCCGCGGCGAGCAAGGCATCCGCGGGACGATCGACGCGCTGGAAGCGACCCTCGCCATCGAGCGCGACGTGCTCTTCGAACACTTCGCCATCGCGGATCGCGAAGCGCGGCGTCGGCAATGCATCGATCACTTCGTTTGCGAACAACACCCCGTTCCAGGCTTGCTGCGGCGGCGTGTCCAGCCATTCGACCAGATCGAACAGCAGCGGGTTCAGGTGTTCGCGCAGGCGCTCACGCTGGCGTTCGCGCAAGTCGGCGCTGGGTTCGAGGATGGCGTAGCGCGCCGGCAGTGCATCCAGCGCGAGCAACTTCTTCAGTGCGACTTCGGCGAAAGCACCGCTGCCCCCACCGAGTTCGATGAAGTCGGCCTGCGGCCCCAGCTCGCGCAGGACCGGCGCCACGCTGTCGGCGATGCAGGCGGCGAACAGCGGGCCCAGCTCCGGCGCAGTGACGAAATCGCCGCTGTCGCCGAACTTGGTCGCACCGGCGCTGTAGTAACCAAGGCCGGGCGCGTACAGGCACAACTCCATGAAACGCGAAAACGGAATCGCGCCACCGTGGGCGAAGATCTGTTCCTGGATCAGCGCGCGCAGGCGTTCGCTGTGCGCCAGCGCATCGGGGTCGGGGGCAGGCAAGTGGGACATGCGGGCAGGAATGCGGCAACAATGCGCAGCATAGCCGTACACGGAGTGTCGCGATGACTGAATCCCGTCCCGTCGCCGTCGTCACCGGCGCTGCCCGCCGCATCGGCGCGGCGATCGCGCGCCGCCTGCACGCCGACGGTTACGACCTCGCTCTGCACTACCGCGGCTCGGCCGCAGCGATGCAGGCGCTCGCGGATGAATTGAACGCCGCACGGCCGAACAGCGTGCTGACCCTGCAGGCAGAACTCGCCGACTTCGACCGCCTGCCCGAACTCATCGCGCACGCCGTCGGCCGCTACGGCCGCCTTGATGCTCTGGTCAACAATGCATCGACGTTCCTGCCGACCACCTTCGGCACGACCACGCCGGCGCAATGGGACGCGCTCTTCGCCGCCAACGTGCGCGCACCGTACTTCCTCGCCCAGGCGGCGGCGCCGCACTTGCGCGCAAGCCGTGGCGCCATCGTCAACCTCGCCGACATCTATGCCGAACGGCCGCTGCGCGAGCACGCGGTCTACGGCATGAGCAAGGCCGCATTGGTCCACATGACCCGTGCCCTGGCGCTGGAACTGGCGCCCGACGTGCGCGTCAACGCGGTCGCGCCTGGCGCCATCCTGTGGCCCGAAGACGGCAAGGACGAAGCGGCGAAAGCCGCGATGCTGGCGCGCACCCCGCTCGGCCGCATCGGCACGCCGGAGGAAATCGCGGAAGCCGTGCGTTGGCTGTTGCGCGATGCGCGTTACACCACCGGGCAGGTGATCCGCGTCGACGGCGGGCGCATGCTCGAAGGCTAAGCGAGCCAAAAAAACGCCGGGCACGAGGCCCGGCGTTCCAACATCATGCAGGTGCCCTTACTTCGCCGCGAAAGCATGCTCGAGCTGCGCACCCTCGAACCCAGCCGGCACCTTGTGGTCGGTCGCATAGCGGTACAGCGCGGCCGAGTAGATGCCGCTCAACGCGGCCTGGTACACGCCCAACAGCAGCACGGCGATCACGAACACCACCGCAACCGCAATCGCGAGAACGCTCGAGATCTGCGCCATGGCGAAAGCGAGCGCCATGCCGGCCAGGATCACGGCAAACATGATCAAGCCGAACGCCAGGCCGATGCCGACGTTGCCGATCGCGTTCTCGCCCCAGGTGCGCTTGAGCAGGCCCACGCTCTTCTTGAGCGCATCGATTGGGCCAACGTCCTGGCTGACGAGCACCGGCACCACCAAGAACGTCGCCAGCGTCCACG
The DNA here is from genome assembly GCF_022758295.1 of Lysobacter sp. CFH 32150. Lineage (GTDB taxonomy): Bacteria > Pseudomonadota > Gammaproteobacteria > Xanthomonadales > Xanthomonadaceae > CFH-32150. Next base: position 16,401 of record NZ_JALDWJ010000012.1, read on the forward strand.
CCACGCCGAGGCCGCTGCCGATCATGCGCACGATGAAGTTGTTGTCGCGGTTCTTCAACGACTGCAGGATCACGCCAACGGTCGCCGCAATCGCGGCGTAGCCGAGGATCGGTCCGATCCGCGACTTGGCGGCATCGAAGCCGTCCTTGAGCGTCGGGTCGCCGCCGTCGAGCCGGATCATCGCTGCACCGACCAGTGCGCAATTGAAGAAGATGATCACGCTGTACTGGCAGAAGTAGAACAGGAACGCCCAGACCACGCCGAACGCGCCGACGCCGCCTTCGAAGAGGCGGAACGCGAACGTGGGAATCGCGAATGTCGCCAGGACGACCAGGGTGGCGATCGTGGAGATGACCGGGAACAGCATCAGCTCCTTGTCCGAACGCAGCACCGCCGCGCTCGCCTTCACCAGCTCCCAGCTACGCGAAAATTTGTCGAACATGTCGCATTCCTCCCCGGATGGTGCCGCGAATCTTCGGGCTTAATCTTCGCCATCACAAGCACGCAGGCCAGGAGGGTCAGAGCGCAATCGTCTCCAGCGCAAGATCGCGATCAGGATGCGCCGCCCACAACTGCGCCAGTGTCCTCCCCGTGCCGGGCACAATCGTATCCGCGGCGATGTCAGCCAGCGGCCTGAGGACGAATGCATGCTTGAGCTCCGGCCGCGGAATGCGCAAGTTGCCCGGGCCTGCGAGTACGCGGTCGTCGAAGAGCACGACGTCGATGTCGAGGGTGCGGTCGCTGTAGCGTGGACCGCTGCGATCGCGCCCGTGCGCGTCTTCCAGCGCATGGAGCCAATCGTTCAATGCGAGTGGATCGAGGTCGGTGTCGATGATCGCGGCAGCGTTGAGGAAGTCCGCGCCGTCGAAGCCGACCGACTTTGTGCGGTAGATCGGCGACAAGGCCACATCGCCGAAACGTTCGCGCAACGCGGCTATCGCCGAACGCAGGTTGGCTTCGGCATCGAGATTGCTGCCGAGGCTGAGATAGGCCTTGGCCATCAGCTACGGCTGCGTTCGATGATCACGCCGACCGCACGAGCGCCACGCACGGCGCCGGGCTTGCTCAGTTTCAAGCGAACCTCCTGCACACCGAATTCGTCGAGGATCAACGCTGCGCAACGCTCGGCGAGCGTTTCCACCAGGCCGAAATCCGATTGCGACACGAAGTCGATCAGGCGCTTGCTGACGTCCTTGTAATTCAACGTGTCCTCGATGGCGTCGCTCGCGGCCGGCTTGCGGTTGTCGAACGCCATCTCGACATCGAACACGAGCGACTGGCGGATGCGTCGCTCCCAGTCGTAGATGCCGATCAGCGCCTCGATTTCGAGGCCTTCGATGAAGACTTTGTCCATGAAACGAATCCACATTCCTGTAGGAGCGGCTTATAGCCGCGAGCTTTTGTAAGCCTGCGCCGGTGGAATCAAGAGCTCGCGGCTATAAGCCGCTCCTACCAGAGCCCACCGTCGGCAACGATGCCATATCCCAACGCGGCAGCACCGTCACCGCGGCGCCTTCGCGCTCCCCGGCCTGCAACCGCAGTGCGCCGGCGAAGGCGATCATTGCGCCATTGTCGGTGCACAACGCAGGACGCGGGAAACAGACGCGACCGCCGCGCTTCGTGGCGATGGCAGCCAGCTTCTCGCGCAGGCGTTTATTGGCGCCGACGCCGCCAGCGACGACGAGGGTGTTGCATCGCGCCGCATCCAGCGCGCGTTCGCACTTGATCGCCAAGGTGTCGACCACCGCGTCCTCGAACCCGCGCGCGATGTCGGCGCGGGTGGCTTCGGATTGATCGCTGTTGCGCCAGGCCAGCAGCACCTGGGTCTTCAGGCCACTGAAGCTGAAGTCGAGGCCGGGGCGATCGGTCATCGGCCGCGCGAACTTGTACGCGCCGGGGCGACCGGTCTCGGCGATCGCCGCCAGCTGCGGCCCGCCGGGATATGGCAGGCCCATCAGCTTGGCAGTCTTGTCGAAAGCTTCGCCGGCGGCGTCGTCCAAGGTTTCGCCAAGCAGGCGGTATTGGCCGATCGCATCGACTTCGACCAGCTGGGTATGGCCGCCGGAGACCAGCAGCGCCACGAACGGCGGCTTCAGGTCCGGATCCTCCAGCAACGGCGCCAGCAGGTGGCCTTCCATGTGGTGGACGCCGATTGCCGGCAGGTCCAGCGCCCAGGCCAGCGATCGCGCCACGCCGGCGCCCACCAGCAGGGCCCCGACCAGCCCCGGTCCGGCCGTGTAGGCCACGCCGTCCAGATCGGCTGTCGTCAGCCCGGCCTCGGCCAGGGTCTGCCGGATCAGGGGCAGCAGCTTGCGCACGTGGTCGCGGCTGGCCAGCTCCGGCACCACCCCGCCGTATTCGGCATGCAGGGCGATCTGGCTGTAGATGGCATGCGCGCGCAGCCCTTCCGGCCCGGGGCGGGCGGTGTCGTAGACGGCGACGCCGGTTTCGTCGCAGGAGGTTTCGATGCCTAGGACGCGCATGGGACGGGAGATTGGGGCGCCTGACGGGGCGGACAACGGCCCTGCGGTTGCGCCATGGGAAGGTGGGCCGGTATCATACGCGGCTCGCCCGGTCTGCCCGGGCCAGTCCCTGAACCGAGATAGCGTATGCCGAGCGTCAAAGTCCGCGAAAACGAACCCTTCGAGTTTGCCCTGCGCCGTTTCAAGCGCACCTGCGAGAAGGCCGGTGTCCTCGCCGAAACCCGCAAGCGCGAGTTCTACGAGAAGCCGACCCAGGAGCGCAAGCGCAAGGCCGCCGCCGCGGTGAAGCGTCAGGCGCGCCGCAGCTCGCGCGACGTCACCAAGCGCCAGCGCCTGTACTGAGGCAGCTTTCGCTTGTCACAAAGCCGGCCGCGCGCAAGCGTTGCCGGCTTTTTGTGTTTCTGAAGATGCCATTTGAAGCGCGCGCTTTTTTGAAGCGCGCCCGACCCGGAGAGATTGCATGAGCCTCAAGACCCAACTCACCGAAGACATGAAGACCGCGATGAAGGCTGGCGAGAAGGATCGCCTCGGCGTCATCCGCCTGATCAACGCCGCGCTCAAGCAGCGCGAGGTCGATGAGCGCATCGAGATCACCGATGCCGTGGTGCTGGCCGTGCTGGAGAAAATGGTCAAGCAGCGCAAGGACTCGATCAGCCAGTACGAAGCCGCCGCGCGCGAAGACCTGGCCGCGGTCGAGCGTTACGAGCTGGGCGTGATCGAGACCTACCTGCCGGCCAAACTCGGCGAAGCCGAAGTGCTGGCCGCGATCGACGCTGCCATCAAGGAGACCGGCGCCACCGGGCCCGCCGACATGGGCAAGCTGATGGGCGTGCTCAAGCCCAAGCTCGCCGGCCAGGCCGACATGGGCCAGGTGTCGGCGCTGGTGAAGCAGCGGCTGGCTGGCTGAAGCTTTTGTAGGAGCGGCTTTAGCCGCGAGCTGTTTGAGCTACGCATGAGACCGGAAAAAGCTCGCGGCTAAAGCCGCTCCTACAGTGATATGGACCGCGTGGCATCCTAGCGATTCATGGCCCGCATCCCCGACGCCTTCATCGACGACCTGCTCGCCCGGACGGATATCGTCGAGGTGGTGGGGACGCGTGTCCCGCTGAAGCGGCAGGGCAAGGAGTATGCGGCGCGTTGCCCGTTCCACGACGAGCGTTCGGCGTCGTTCACGGTGTCGCCGACCAAACAGTTCTATCACTGCTTCGGTTGCGGTGCGCACGGCACCGCGATCTCGTTCCTGATGAACTACGACCGGCTCGAGTTCCTCGATGCGGTCGAGGAGCTGGCGAAGCGCGCCGGCATGGAAGTGCCGCGCGATACGCGCGTGCGCAACGAAGACAGTGATACCCGCGACATCTACGGCGCGCTCGAAGCGGCAGCGAAGTTCTTCCAGAAGCATCTAGCCGGCAGCGACAAGGCGCGTGCCTACGTCGCCAGGCGCAACATCGATGACGACATCGTCGCGCGCTACATGGTCGGTTACGCACCGGATGGATTCAGTGCGCTGAAGGATGCATTGGGCACCGATCCGCGGCGGATGAACCTGCTCGAGCGCGCCGGCCTGTTCTCGAAGAACGACAAGGGCCACGTCTACGACAAGTTCCGCGATCGGCTGATGTTCCCGATCCACGATCGCCGCGGCCGCGTGATCGCGTTCGGCGGACGCGTGCTCGATCCGGAGGATTCGCCCAAGTACCTCAACTCGCCCGAAACCGCGCTGTTCCATAAGGGTCGCGAGCTGTATGGGCTGTGGCAGGCAAAGCAGGCCAACAGCAAGCTAGAACGTGTCGTCGTGGTCGAGGGCTACATGGATGTGGTCGCCCTTGCGCAATACGGCGTGACGCAGGCGGTGGCCACGCTCGGCACCGCGACCACGCCGGACCATGCCGAGCTGCTGTTCCGCAATGCGCCTGATGTGTACTTCTGCTTCGATGGCGACCGCGCCGGCCGTGGCGCTGCGTGGAAGGCATTGGAATCGGTGTTGCCGCGCATGAAGGACGGGCGCCAGGCGTTCTTCCTGTTCCTGCCCGAAGGCGAAGATCCCGACACCATCGTGCGCAAGGATGGTGCCGACAGCTTCAACGCGCGCTTGCAACAATCCACGCCACTGTCGGAATTCTTCTTCGCCGAACTCGCCAAGGACGTCAACCTCGGCACGCTCGATGGCAAGGCGCGATTGGCCGAACGCTGCAAACCATTGTTGGCACAGATTCCCGATGGCGCTTTCGGCGACCTGATGCAGCAGCGGCTGACCGAACTCACCGGCGTCGGCGCGCGTGCGAGCACGCCGGAGACGCACGTGCCGGTGCAACGGGCGCGTTCATCCGCGCCGACGCATGCGCCGCGGCAAAGCATGGTGCGCAGCGCGATCGTGCGGTTGCTGCACCAACCGGCGCTGGCCTTGTCGCTGGAGCCGCCCTATTTGTTCGCCGGGCTGCGCCAACCAGGCGTCGAGTTGCTTGCCGAAATCGTGGCCCTGGTGCGTGAACGCCCGGAGATCACCACCGGCGGGCTGCTGGAACACTTCGGCGACCGAGATGAAGCCGCGGCGCTGCAGAAACTCGCCATGCAATCACTGCCCGGCGAGGAAGCGGCATGGCGCAATGAGTTCCTTGGGGCCATGGCGCAACTCGAGAAGCAGACCGTGCAGCAGCGGATCGACGAACTGCAGGCCAAGCAGCGCGAGTCCGGCAGCCTCGACGACCGCGACAAGGACGAGATGCGCGCGCTGTTGCAAACCCGTTTCGTCCGGACATGACTTCCGGCCGGCGCCCGCGGCGGCCGGCGCGCTAAGCTCGACGCTCCTGTTCCGGGGAGAACACCGATGCGTCACGCACACCGACTGCTGGTTGCGGCCCTTACCGTCGCCTGCACCCTGCCTGTCACCGCGCAAACACCTGTACAACGCGAAGAAGTGGGCAACCGCGTCAGCGAAAACATCCCGGCGATCCCGGCCGAGCTGATCGAGAAGCTCAACCGCTACCAGAACACCCGCGGCGCCGGCGTCGCCGGCTGGACCCAGGACGGCTGCCTGCTGATCAGCACGCGCTTCGCCGAAACCGCGCAGGCGCACCGCGTCTGCCAGCCACTGGGCATGCGCGAGCAGCTCACGTTCTATCCGGAACCGGTCAGCGGCCTGACCACGGCGCCGACCCAGTCGCAGCGCAACGGTTTCGTGTTCGGCAAGGACAAGGGCGGCGATGAGTTCTCGCAGTTGTACTGGTTCGATTTCGGCAGCCGCGAAACCACCCTGCTCACCGACGGCAAGCGTACCCAGAACAACGGCGCGCTGTTTTCCGACGACGGCAAGCAACTCGCTTTCCGCAGCACCGCGCGCAACGGCACCGATACCGACATCTGGTTGATGGATGTCGCGACCAAGACCAGCAAGCCGCTGGTCACTGAAGGCGGCAGCTGGGGCGCGATGGATTTCTCACCGGACGGCAAGCGACTGCTGGTGATGAAGTTCGTGTCGGCGAACGAGAGCTATCCCGGCGTGGTCGACCTGGCGACGGGCAAGCTGGAACTGTTCCCGGTCGATGGCGGCAAGGCCGCATTCGGTGGCTTCAAATTCGCGCCAGACGGCAAGGCCGTCTACTTCGTTTCCGACGAACCTTTCGACGGCAAGCCGCGCGAGTTCCAGACGCTGCGTTACCACAACCCGGACAGCGGTGAATTCAAGCTGTTGACGGGAGACACACCCTGGGACGTGGGCGACCTGGAAATCTCCGAGGATGGCAAGTACCTCGCCTACACCACCAATGAAGAAGGCATCGACAAACTGCATGTGTTGTCCCTGGCTGACCACAAGCCGATCAAGCTGCCGGAGCTGCCGATCGGCCTGCTCGGCGGCCTGAATTTCTCGGCGGATAGTAGGCGCCTGGCGTTGACGCTGAATACCGCGACTTCACCCAGCGATGCCTACGTGATCGATCTCGCCGACGCGAAGCTCACCCGCTGGACGCGCAGCGAAGTCGGCGGCCTGGATTCCAGCAAGTTCGTCGCACCGACGTTGGTGCGTTTCGAAACCTTCGACACGATCGACAGCAAGCCACGCACGATCCCGGCGTTCTATTACCGTCCCGCCAACGTGCCAGCGGGCAAGAAGCTGCCGGTGATCATCAACATCCACGGTGGTCCAGAATCGCAGGCATTGCCGAGCTTCAGCGCGGGCACCCAGTTCCTCGTCAACGAGCTCGGTGTCGCCGTGCTGGTGCCGAACGTGCGCGGCTCCAGCGGTTACGGCAAGACCTACCTGACCCTCGACAACGCAGACAAGCGCGAAGACTCGGTCAAGGACATCGGCGCATTGCTCGACTGGATCGCCAAACAGCCCGGGCTCGATGCTTCACGCGTCGGCGTGCAGGGTGGAAGCTACGGCGGCTACATGGTGCTGGCCTCCCTGACGCACTACAGCGACAGCATCCGTGCCGGCATCGACATCGTCGGCATCTCGCACTTCGGCACTTTCCTCAACAACACCGAAAGCTACCGCCGCGACCTGCGCCGCGTCGAATACGGCGACGAACGCGATCCAGCGATGAAAGCTGTGTTCGAGGAGATCTCGCCGCTCAACAACGCCGGCAAGATCCGTTCGCCGCTATTCGTTGCCCAGGGCAAGAACGATCCACGCGTGCCCTACACCGAGGCCGAACAGATCGTGAAAGCCGTACGCGCGAATGGCCAACCAGTGTGGTACCTGCTGTATGCCGACGAAGGCCACGGCTTCGCCAAGAAGAGCAACAACGATTACTACGGCGCCGCGTCCATCCTGTTCTGGCAGCAGCACCTGCTGGGCGACACGAAGTAGGCGCCACCCTGACCTCCGCAATCGCAACGCTGCGATTGCGGAGGATCAGTTGCTGGCTATGGCACGATCTTCCATTGCAGGTTGACCGTCGTGAGGCTCTGCGCCGTGGCGAAGTTCGCCGAGTACCAAACAGCATTGGCGCCGGTCGACGTATTGCGCCAGATGATGTCGGCCTTGTTGTCGCCGTTGTAGTCACCGATCGCGGGCGCGATCCAGGCCGTGGCGAGGGTGGCCACCGCCTGGGGCGTGGCTGAGTTGGCGGAACGCCAGATCACGTTTGCACCAGTACTGCCGTTGCGCCACAGGATGTCGGCCTTGCCATCGCCGTTGAAATCGCCCACGCCAGCGACCTTCGTTTGCTGATTGGTGACTGCGGTCAGATTCTGCGCCGTGGCTGAATTCGCCGAGAGCCAGAGGGTGTTGGCGCCGGTCGACGTGTTCCGCCAGGCGATGTCCGCCTTCTTGTCTCCATTGAAATCGCCCACGCCCGCCACGATCCACGTCGTGCCAAGGGTGGAAACCGCCTGCGGCGTCGTATTGAAGCCGGACCGCCAGATCACGTTCGCGCCGGTGCTGCCGTTGCGCCAGAGGATGTCCGCCTTGCCATCGGCATTGAAGTCGTCGACCCCTGCCACGACCCATGCCAGGTTCGTCACGCCCGTGACGCTTTGCTGGGTACTGGAGTTGGCCGACCGCCAGATCACGTTGGCCCCACTGCTGCTGTTGCGCCAGAGGATGTCCGCCTTCTGGTCGAGATTGAAGTCGCCGACGCCCGCCACGATCCAGGCCAGGTTGGTGACGCCCGTGACGCCTTGCGGAGTAGCGGAGTTGGCTGAGCGCCAGATCACGTTGGCACCCGAGGTGCCATTGCGCCACAGGATGTCGGACTTGTCGTCGCCGTTGAAATCGCTGCGCGACGTGGTGTCGTCGTTGAGGATGGTACCCACCCCGGTGCTGTCCACCACAGTAGCGCCAACGACATTGGACACGGTCACGTTGAAGGTTTCGTTCGGCTCCGGAACTGTGTCGCCGTTGATCGTTACGTTGAACGTCTTGCTGGTCATTCCCGCAGCGATGGACTGCCCGGTCAGGCTACTCGCGACATAGTCGCTACCCGCGGTGGCGGTACCGTTGGCGGTGGCGATGTTGAAGGTCACCGCAGAACCTGAGGCTTGTGACAGACTGATCGTGAAGGTGGCCTGCTTGGTGCCGCTATTCCCCTCGGTCACGGTGGCGTCGGAGACCGAAAGCGTCGGCATCGCGACCGCATTGACGGTGATCGTGCCCGCCATCCCGCCACCGCCGGCAGCGCCATGGGACTCACAGAAATAGCCAATCGTTCCCGCAGTCGGGAAGGTGACGGTTGCCGACCAGGCTGCACCGCTGAGATTGCCGTTTCCCCCAGCGCCATCGCAACCGTTGGCACAACGGAACATGGTCACCGAGCCGGGGTCGGAAACCACGTTGTGGACGCCGCCGCCGTTCTGGAACGTGACCGTATCGCCGGCATCGATCGTGAGGGTGCTCGGCGAGAAGGTGAAGTTGGACTGCGCAGTCACGACGTGGTTCGCGGCGGATGCCGTCGCCGAAAGCAACGTCAGGAGCACGACGGCCGACGATCTGACTCCCATGGGACTTCTCCGTAAGCCTGAGGAAGACACGCCTTGGTTGCTGCTGCACATGAAGCTGCCGCGCAAGGGACACCAGCGCGGTCGATGGTAACCAATCTGCTGTGCACGCAAACTCCGCGGCCAAGGACGGCTGTCCCCGGACCGCGGCATTGGTATATGTCGCGCGGGGCGCCGGAGGTTCAATCCTGGCGATCAATGGCGGTGGTTGTGGCTCCTCGGAACGACGGCGTAGGATCAGGCCTCGCCGGCGGGGAACAGCGACATGCGCGGCCTTACCTATCTCCTACTGCTCCCTTTACTGCTCTGCGGTAGTGGTACTGCCGGCGCTCAGGCGGTGTTCCAAGCGGATGAACTCCTGGCTCCGGAGCGGCCCGAGGCTTGGGCAATGAATTATTTTGCCGCCACGAGTCTCATGACCTCGTTCGGGGAAAGCCCGGCGTTGTCGCCGGGACGCTGGGGAGTCGCGGTCGAGCTGGGCCACATCCCCCGCCTGAGCGATGCACAACGACGCGTCGGCTTCAACGGATTCAAGAACGAAGACCTGAACAAGTCGCCGGTCATCGGGCGACTGCGCTTGTGGCTGGGGCTGCCCGCCGGCTGGATCGCCGAAGTCGGCTACACGCCACCGCTGTCGATCGACGGCGCGCGGCCCCACGATCTGGTCGCCCTTGCCATTGGCCGGCGCGTCTTCGCGCGTGGCGGCTACACCTTGTCGGCGCGCGCCTTCGGCCAGCATGGCCAGGTCCGGGGCGACATCACTTGTCCGGATGACATCGCGGGTGTCACGGACAGCACGCGGAACCTCTATGGATGCCAGGCGCCCTCGGACGATCGCATCGCCCTGAATTACTACGGCGTCGATCTGACATCGGCATGGACGAGCGGCATCTGGCATTGGCATGCCGGCCTCGGCGTGGCGCGTACCGAACTCGAAGTCCAGGTCGATGCGCTCACCTACGACGTACACGATCGTTCGCACCTGACGGCTCGCGACACACTGCCTTTTTTCGTGCTCGGCACCAGTCGCGAACTCGGCACGCACTGGAGCCTGGGCATGGAGGTCCTGCACGTTCCGCTGACGGTGAGACGCGAACTGGATGCCCCTCGTGAACGCGATCCGCTCACGAGCCTGCGCCTGCAACTGCGCTACCGAACCAACTGAGCTTCCCGCCGGGCAGTTACTGCAACGGCTGGAGCCCGAAAGGCGCTACCGGCCGTAACCACGGCAGCAGCCAGTGATCCAGCAGCAGGAAAGCGAACAGCGCCATCAGGTAGACGATCGAATAGTTGAACACGCGCATGGCGTAGAACTCGTCGGGCGGATCCATGAGCTTCCATGCGTGCCACAGGAACACCGCACCGAGTACCAGTGCGCCGCCCAGGTAGAAGTTGCCGCTCATCTCGACCAGCCGCGGCAGCATCGTCGCCACCACGAGCAACACGGTGTAGAGCAGGATCTGCCAGCGTGTGTACGTGACGCCATGGGTGACCGGTAGCATCGGCACCATCGCTTTCGCGTAATCCTCGCGGCGGAAGATCGCCAACGCCCAGAAGTGCGGCGGCGTCCACACGAAGATGATCAGGACCAGCAACAGCGCATGCGGCCAGTCCCATTGGCCTTGCATGCCGGTAACCGCCGCCCAGCCGAGCAGCGGCGGCGCGGCGCCGGCGATGCCGCCGATCACGATGTTCTGCGGCGTCGCGCGCTTGAGGTAGCCGGTGTAGACGATGGCGTAACCGATCAGCGACGCGAACGTCAGCGCCGCGGTGAGCGGGTTGACCAGCACGACCAGGATCGCCATCGACAACGCACCGAGCGTGAGCGCGAATAGCAGCGCCTGGCGCGTAGTGAGGCCGCCGGTCGGCAACGGACGGTCATGCGTGCGCGCCATCAGAGCATCGATGCGCTGGTCGAGCACGTGGTTGATCGCGGCGGCCGACGCGGCGGCAAGCCAGATACCGAGCAAGCCGAAGACCGACTCGCGCAACGGCGGCAGGCCCGGCACGGCGAGGAACATGCCGACCAGCGCGGTGAACACGATCAGCGCGACCACGCGCGGCTTGGTCAGCGCCCAATACTGCTTGATAGGAGCTGGTTGCAACTTCGATCGCATCGCGTTGCTCATGCCCCGGGCGCGCGCAGGCGCGCCAGCAACGACACCAAAACGAACAACAACAGTGCCGCGCCCGCGTTATGCGCGACCGCGACCGGCAGCGGCAGCGCGAGCTTGACGTTGAGGATGCCGAGCGTGACTTGCGCAAGCAGCAGCATCGTCAGTAGCGAACCCCAACCACGCATGCCAGGCGTACGCAGCAGGCGGATGCCAACTGCAAGCAAGTGGCCGAAGACCACCACCGCCATCATCCGGTGTGCGAGCTGGATCGCAATGCGCGCTTCGCCGTCGAGCACGCCGCCTTCGTAATCGACGCCGATGCCGCGCCACAGCACGAAGGCTTCGCGGAAATCGTGCGCCGGCCACCACTGATCGACGCATTTCGGAAAATCAGTTCCGCAAGCGAGCGCGGCGTAATTGGCGCTGGTCCAACCGCCGAGCGCGATCTGCACGCCGAGCAATACCAGTCCGACCAACACAAGGATGCGTAGCTTGCCGACTTCGGCAAGGCGGATCGGCAGGTCGGTCGCACGCCAGGCCATCCAGGTCAGCAACGAGAACGTCAGCAGGCCGCCGAGCAGGTGTCCCATCACCACGACGGGTTTGAGCAACCAGGTCACCGTCCACATGCCGAGCAGTGCCTGGAACACGATCACCGCCAGCGTGATCGCAGCGGCGCGGGCGAGATCGAGGTTCGACCAGCGGAAGGCCGCGATGAGCAACATCGCTTCACCGGCAGCAGCGAGCGCAGCCGCCACTGCATATTGACCCTGCATATACACCGGAATCGATGTGCCGACCAAGATGGCAGCTACCGCGATCTGCGCGACGCCGAAACGCCGCTTGCGCGCAGCCAGCAACGCAAGCACCAGCACCAGTACGCCGAGCGTCGCCGCGAGATGGCGGTGGACCTGTTCGCGCCAGGCCTTGTGCGGTTCGACTGGTCGGATCGCGGTCGCGGCATGATCGACCGCGTCCTGCGCCACGCTCGGCCACGCGGCTTGGCCGTAGCAGGTCGGCCAATCCGGGCAACTGAGGCCGGCGTTGGACAGACGCACGAAGGCGCCGAACACGATCACGCCCAAGGCCAACGCGACCGCGAGCCAAGCGATGCGGTGGAAGTGCTTGTAACGGATCGATCGATTCGGGGCGCTCATAGGCTCAATTGATCTTCAGCAGGCGGGCCAAGTCGCTGCGCAACCCACTTGGATCGAAGCCGGGAGGGTAGCGCAGAACCACGAAGCCGTTCGGGTCGAGCACATAGACCACCGCGCCGCGCGGGTCGTCGGATCGCGGCAAGCCAACGCGCAATTCGTTGCTTGGCTGCAGAACGCGCAATGCCGACGGCCGCGGGCCGGTCGCGGGCAAAGCGCCGACCCACAGCAGGTGCACGCGATCGGTGTCCTTGCCCATCAACTGCCGGACGGTGTCGAGGTGGGTGAGCAACTGTTCACAGACTGCGGCTTGGTCGCCATCGCAGTCGCGCGGCATCGCGGCGATGCGCCAGGTGCGTTCGGCGGGGTTCCAACGGTACTCGCGGCCATCGGCCAACTTCGGCACCAGCGCGCGCAAATCGCCTGGCGGCTGCAGCAATTCGCCGTGGTTCTTCATCCCGGCTGGCCGCCAACCAGAGAAACGCAGCACGCCGGCCACGAACATCGCGCCGAAGAACAGCGCGAACAAGGCGATCAGCATGCCGCGGTTGCGATTGCGGGTTTTGGTATCGACTGGATGGTTCATGGCTTGGGCTTGCGGAAGGTAAGGATCAACGCGGTGGCCAGCACCGCCAGCGCCAGCGCGAACCACTGCCACGCATACGCGCGATGTCGCTCCGGCGGCAGCGTATTCGGCAATACGTCGAGATCGCGTTCGAAGCCGAGCGGCATGCTCGGATCGAGCCGCAACACGCGTGGTGCCAGCGTCAATCGACGGGTGCCATTGACGACCTGCCCGATCGCGGCGAGGTCGATGCGCGTGAGCAGCCAGGCATCTTCCTGGCGCACGATGCCGGCGCCGAGTGCGAGGCCCGTCGATGGCGGCGGCGCCAGCAAGCCGCGCACTTCGATGCGGTTCGAAACCGGAAAGCCGACCTTGGGCAGCGTGCGGTCACCGGCCAGCGGCAACCAGCCCATGTCGATCAACAGTGCATCGCCCACCAACGTGTAGGGCAACGGCGCATCCGGATAGAAGACCCGGTACACGCGCACGCCGGGGCGGCCGCCGCGCATCTGGTTGTCGAGCAGCAACGGTTGTGCGCGGGAGAAACTGCCGGTGCCGACGGTCCAGTCGTAACTGCGCGCACGACCTGGGTCGCTCGCCTGCAACAGCGGGACTGGCTGGCGTTGTGCCAGCACCTGCGCTGCAGCGTCGAGCATCGCCTGCTTCTCGACCGCACGCCGCGATTGCCACACGCCCAGGCTGACGAATGCAACGATCGCCAATGCAGCCAAGGGCCAACCGACGAGCAGATTGCGGCGACGGCTCACGCTGGCCACCCGCATTGGCGCGATAATGCCGCCATTGCGCGGGCGTGCCGCGGCCTGGTCATCCCTGTTAGGAGCAGCCCTGTTAGGAGCGGCGCCATGAACGACTCGCTGAAAACCCTGCTGATCGTCGCCTTCCTGATCGTCATTTTGTGGAACCTCGGCGCCGGCCTCTATTACATGCTCGTCGACAAGGGCCAGACCAAGCGCACCGTCAACGCGCTGACCCGTCGCATCGCGCTGTCCGTCGCGCTGATCCTGATCGTCATCCTGGCGATCTACATGGGCTGGATCACGCCGCACGGCATCGGCCGCGCACCATAAACGCATCCATTCTTCGCAGATGCAACGGGCCGGCATTGCCGGCCCGCTTTGGTTCGATGTGCGTTCGCCGTTACAACACGTAGACGAACATAAACAATCCCAGCCACACCACGTCGACGAAGTGCCAGTACCAGGCCACTGCTTCGAACGCGAAGTGGTCGTCCTTGCTGAAGTGGCCGCGCGCGCAGCGCAACCAGATGATCGCCAGCATGATCGTGCCCAGGGTCACGTGCGCGCCGTGGAAGCCGGTGAGCATGAAGAAGGTCGAGCCGTAGATGCCCGAGCCGAGGGTCAGGTTCAGTTCCTTGTAGGCCTCGATGTACTCAGTGCCCTGGAAGTACAGGAACAGCGCGCCGAGCCCGACCGTCGCGCCGAGGAAGATCAGCAGCTGCTTGCGGTGCCCGGCCCTGAGCGCGTGGTGGGCGATCGTGACAGTGACGCCCGACGACAGCAGGATCAATGTGTTGAGTAGCGGCAGGCCCCAGGCCGGCATGCTCAGGTAGCTGCCGCCGATCGCGCCCGGGCCGTTGCTCGGCCAGCCGCCGGCGAAGTTCGGCCACAGCAGGGCATGGGTGGCGATGCCGTCGCCTTCGCCGTTGAGCCACGGCAACGCGTACTGGCGTGCGTAAAACAGCGCACCGAAGAACGCGGCGAAGAACATCACCTCGGAGAAGATGAACCACACCATGCCCATGCGGAACGAGGTGTCGACCTGCTTGTTGTAGTAGCCGCGCAGCGACTCGCGGATCACGTCGCGAAACCACCAGAACAGGATCGTCGCGAGCCCGGCCAGGCCGACGAAGAACACGGTGCGGCCCCAGCTGACTTCGTTGAGCCAGCTGGCAAAACCAACCATGGTCGTGAACAGCGCGACCGAGGCGAACACCGGCCAGCGGCTGCCGTGCGGCACGTAATAGACGTTGGCGTCGTGGGAAGCGTGAGCGTCGGAGCTGTGCGCCATGATGGGTCTTCCAGTTTCTGTTGCTAATTCGGGATGATCAGGGTGCCGCGCGCGGCAGATCGGACGAAGCCTTCGGCGCGTTCAACTGCGCGGTCTGGGCTTCGTTCTTGAAGAAGGTGTACGACAAGGTAATGGTCTTGACGTCAGCCGGCAGGTCCGGATCGACGATGAAACGCACCGGCATCGCCCGGCCTTCGCCGGCGGCGAGCGTCTGCGCGGTGAAGCAGAAGCATTCGGTCTTGTTGAAGTAACCCGACGCGCGCGCCGGTGCCACCGAGGGCACGGCGCTGCCGACGATCGCGCGATCGCTGGTGTTACGCGCGAAGTAGGTCGCTTCGTACTGCTCGCCGGGACGCACCTGCAGCGTCAGTTGTTGCGGCTCGAATTCCCACGGCAACTTGGAATTCACGCCGCCATCGAACTGCACGGTGATCGTGCGCGCGTTCTTCGCGGCAGTCGCCACGGTCGCCGCTGCGCCTTGCTCGAGACGCACGCCGAACACCTTCTCGCAGGCGATCCGGTACAGCGGCACCAGCGCGAAGGTGAACGCGAACGCGACCAGGGCCACGCCGATCATCTTTCCCAGGCCTGCGGTGGGCGCCTTGCCGCTCATCGCGACAACACCCCGGAGAGGATGAAGCCGACATAGACCGCGACCGCGATCGCACCGACGATCCACGCAGTGCGACGCGCACGCGCGCGGCGTGCGGCGATCTGCGCTTCGGTCATCGGCGTCATCGGCTCAGACATCACTGGCGCTCAGGCAGCTCAGTCGAAGTCCATGTGGGCGAAATCCCCGTGGGCGAGGTCGCCATCCTTGATCACCGGCGGCGTGGTGAAGGTGTGGTGCGGGGCCGGCGACGGCACCGTCCACTCCAGGCCACGCGCGCTCGGCCAGGCACGTGCCTCGGCCTTCGCGCCGCTGCTCAGCGAGCGCCACAGGATGAAGCCCATCATGAACGGCGTGAGGAACATGCCGAACGCACCGATCGAGCTGATCAGGTTCCAGTCGGCGAACACCACGTTGTAATCCGGGATGCGGCGCGGCATGCCGGCCAGGCCGAGGAAGTGCTGCGGGAAGAACAGCAGGTTGACGAAGATCATCGTCCACCAGAAATGGAACGTGGCCCAGCCCAGGTTGTACATGCGCCCGGTCCACTTCGGCCACCAGTAGTAGACGCCGGCGATGATGCCGAACAACGCACCAGTCACCAGCACGTAGTGGAAGTGCGCGACGACGAAATAGGTGTCGTGGTACTGGAAGTCGGCCGGGACGATGGCGAGCATCAACCCGGAGAAACCACCGATGGTGAACAGGATCACGAACGAGATCGCCCACAGCATCGGCGGCTCGAAGCTGATCGAACCGCGCCACATGGTGGTGACCCAGTTGAACACCTTCACGCCGGTCGGCACCGCGATCAGCATCGTCGCGAACATGAAGTAGATCTCGCCACCGAGCGGCATGCCGACGGTGAACATGTGGTGCGCCCACACGATGAACGACAGGAACGCGATCGACGCGGTCGCGTACACCATCGCCTGGTAACCGAACAGCGGCTTGCGGCTGAAGGTCGGGATGATTTCCGACGCCACGCCGAACGCCGGCAGGATCATGATGTAGACCTCGGGATGCCCGAAGAACCAGAAGATGTGCTGGAACATCACCGGGTCGCCACCGCCGGCCGCCGTGAAGAAGCTGGTCATGAAGAACTTGTCGGTGAGCAGCATGGTCACCGCACCGGCCAGCACCGGCATCACCGCGATCAGCAGGAACGCGGTGATCAGCCAGGTCCAGCAGAAGATCGGCATCTTCAACAGGTCGACGCCCGGGGCGCGCATGTTGAGGATGGTGGCGATGATGTTGATCGCGCCCATGATCGAGCTGATGCCCATCATGTGGATGGCGAAGATCGCGAAGGACAGGTTGGCGCCGCCCTGCAGCGACAGCGGTGGATACAGCGTCCAGCCGCCGGCAGGCGCGCCACCCGGCAGGAAGAACGTCAACAGCAGCAGGGTGAAGGCGAACGGCAGGATCCAGAACGACCAGTTGTTCATGCGCGGCAGCGCCATGTCCGGCGCGCCGATCTGCAACGGCACCATCCAGTTGGCGAGGCCGACGAAGGCCGGCATCACGCCGCCGAAGATCATCACCAGCGCATGCATGGTGGTCATCTGATTGAAGTGTTCGGGATCGACCCACTGCAGACCAGGGGTCATCAACTCGGCACGGATGACCACCGACATCGCCGCGCCGATGATGAACATGACGAAGCTGAAGATCAGGTACAGCGTGCCGATGTCCTTGTGGTTGGTCGAGAAGAACCAACGATCGACAAAGCTCTGCTTGTGCTCGTGCGCATGCGCGTCGTACGCGCCGTGACCGGCGGAGTCGAAAGCTTCGGGGTGCGTGGCCATGGCCTACCTCAGAAAGTGCGTGTGATCAGCCGGCGACCGCAGGTGCGGTCGCGGCGTCGGTGTTCGGGGCTTCGGTGCTGGCCGGAGCGGTTTCTTCCGCCGGCGCAGCTTCCACCGGCGCGGCGGGGGCAGGCGCCGGCGCAGCAGCCGGAGCCGCCGGTGCACGCTTGGCCTTTTCGGCCGCCAGCCATTGCTGGTATTCGGCCTTCGGCACCGCCTTGACCACGATCGGCATGAAGCCGTGGTCCTTGCCGCACAGCTCGGCGCACTGGCCGCGGTAGATGCCCGGCTCCTTGATGTCGGTCCAGGCCTCGTTGACGATGCCCGGGATCGCGTCCTGCTTCCAGCCCAGCGCCGGCACCCACCACGCGTGGATCACGTCGTCGGCGGTGATGACGAAGCGGATCTTGGTATCGGTCGGCAGGACCAGCACGTTGTCGACGTCAAGCAGGTAGTGACGCTGCGCTTCGTTGGCGTAGCTCGGCACTTCGTGGCTCTGGCGGATCGCGTCGCTGTTGCGGTCGAGACGGCTGGTGTAGCTCACGCCTTCGCCGAGGTATTCGTACTTCCACATCCACTGGTAGCCGGTGACCTTGACGGTCATCGCCGCATTGCGGGTGTCGTACATCGCGATCAGCTTGGCCGTGGCCGGCCATGCCATCGCCACCAGCAGCACCACCGGGACCAGGGTCCAGACGATCTCGAGCTTGGTGCTATGGGTGAACTTGGTATCAGCGACCGCGCCCTTGGAATGGCGGAACTTGAACATGGCGTAGGCCATCGCGCCGAACACGATCACGCCGATCACCACGCACACCCACAGCGCCACCATGTGCGCTTCCCACGCCATCTGCGAGGAATGGGTGACGCCCTTGCCCATGTTGAGCTGCCACGGCTTGGGATCGGCCGGTTGCGCCCATGCCCACGCCGGCAGCAAAGCCGCCGCGCCCAGTGCCCATTGCTTCGCACGCGCTAGATTCATTGTCGCCAGGACCCCATCGTGTCGGCTCGACCGTCTGGCCGAACCGCCCATGCTGTATTCGAAAAGGACATTGTTCGAGAAGCCGCGGGCCCGATCACCGGCCGCGAAAACCCGTGAATGTTAGCTTCCGCGGTGCTTTTCGGGCAAGCCGAATCGCTCCCGAATCCCCCGCCACCTGCCCAAAAACCGCACTGCGGCTAGAATTGCCGGTTCTGCAGCCTGTTTCTAAATAGCCACCCAAACACAGTGACCGACATCCTCTCGCCTGAACTCCCGTCCGCGCCGCCGGCCTTGCGCGCTGCCATCACCGCCGCCTGGGTCCGCGACGAGACTGAACACGTCCGCGAGCTGCTGGAACATGCGCGCCAACCCGACGCCGACCGCCAGGCGATCCAGGCCACCGCGGCCGACCTGGTCCAGCGCGTGCGCGCCCGTGCCGCCGACCAGGGCGCGATCGAGGCCTTCATGCGCCAGTACGACCTCGGCAGCGAGGAAGGAGTGCTGCTGATGTGCGTGGCCGAGGCGCTGCTGCGCATCCCCGACCAGGACACCGCCGACAAGCTGATCCGCGACAAGCTCGGCGAGGCCGACTGGAAGCGGCACATGGGCCAGTCCGACTCGGTGCTGGTCAACGCCTCGACCTGGGGCCTGATGCTGACCGGCCACCTGGTCAACCTCGCCGACGAAACCAAGCGCGACGTCCACAACGCCTTCAAGCGCCTGATCGGCCGCGTCGGCGAACCGGTGATCCGGCTCGCGGTGCGCCAGGCGATGCGGATCATGGGCCACCAGTTCGTCATGGGCCGCACCATCGACGAGGCGCTGGCACGTTCCCGCAAGGGCGACAACGCGAATTACCGTTACTCGTTCGACATGCTCGGCGAAGGCGCGCTCACGACCAAGGACGCACAGCGTTACTTGGACGCGTATCGCCAAGCCATTCACTCCATCGGCAAGACCGGTCCCTTCAGCGATGTGTTCGCAGCACCGTCGATCTCGGTGAAATTGTCGGCACTGCATCCGCGCTACGAGCACGCCAAGCGCGAGCGCGTGTTCGCCGAACTCGGTCCATGGCTGCTGGAACTGTCGCAACTCGCGAAGGGCTACGGCATCGGCCTGACTATCGACGCCGAGGAAACCGACCGGCTCGAACTCTCGCTCGACCTGATCGAACAAGTCCTCTCGAGCCCGACGCTCCAAGGCTGGAACGGCTTCGGCATCGTCGTGCAGGCTTACCAGAAGCGCGCGCCGTTCGTGATCGATTTCATCGCCGATATGGCGCGCCGCCTCGGTCGCAAGGTCCCGGTGCGCCTGGTCAAGGGCGCGTACTGGGATAGCGAAATCAAGCGCGCGCAGGTCGAAGGCCAGGCCGGCTATCCGGTGTTCACGCGCAAGCCGAACACCGATGTGTCGTACCTGGCGAATGCACGACGCCTGCTCAATGCGACCGATGCGATCTACCCGATGTTTGCCACGCACAACGCGCACACCATCGCCGCGGTGCATCGCCTCGCCGGCAATCGTCATGCTGACAACAAGCATTTTGAGTTCCAGAAGCTGCACGGCATGGGTGACGACCTGTACGCCGAAGTCATCCCGGCCAATCGTTTGAACGTGGCGTGCCGCGTGTACGCGCCGGTCGGTTCGCACGAGGACCTGCTGCCGTACCTGGTGCGGCGCCTGCTCGAGAACGGCGCCAATTCCAGCTTCGTCAACCGCATCACCGACGAGAACGTGGCGATCGACGACCTGATCCGCGACCCGGTCGAAACCGTCGCCGCATTCGCTTCGATTCCGCATCCCCGCATCCCGCTGCCGCGCGATCTGTACCGCAGCCAATCCACGCTTGACCAAAGCCGCGACCGAGACAATTCCATGGGCGCCAACCTCGCCAACGACGTACAACTGCAAGCCCTCGCCCAACAGGTCAACGCCGCCGTCACCGACTGGCGCGCCGCGCCGCTGGTGCCGGGCGCGACAATTTCTGGTGCGAACATCGCCGTCACCAATCCCGCCGACCGCCGTGAAACCGTCGGTCAGTGGCAGGCCGCCGACAGTGCCGTGGTCGAGCAAGCACTGAAAAACGCCGTCGCTGCACAACCCGGCTGGGATCGCACCCCGGCCGCCTCGCGCGCCGCGATCCTCGAACACGCGGCGAACCTTCTCGAACAGCGCATGCCGCAATACATCGCGCTGTGCACCAAGGAAGCCGGCAAGACCATCCCCGATGGTGTCGCCGAAGTACGCGAAGCGGTCGATTTCCTGCGCTACTACGCCGGGCAGGCACGCAAGCTGTTCGCGCCCGAAACGCTGCCGGGTCCGACCGGCGAATCCAATACGCTGCTGCTGCAAGGCCGCGGCGTGTTCGTCTGCATCAGCCCGTGGAATTTCCCGCTGGCGATCTTCGCAGGACAAATCGCCGCTGCCCTCGCTGCCGGCAACAGCGTGATCGCCAAGCCGGCGGAACAGACCAACCTGATCGGCTGCGCCGCGGTGAAGCTGCTGCACGAAGCCGGCGTGCCGGAAGCGGTGCTGCAGTTCCTACCTGGCGATGGTGCGACCGTCGGCGCGGCGTTGACTAAGGATCCGCGCGTCGCCGGCGTCGCCTTCACCGGCTCTACCGACACCGCGCGTGCGATCAATCGTTCGCTCGCCGCGCGCGACGCGGCGATCGGCGTGCTGATCGCCGAGACCGGCGGCCAGAATGCGCTGATCGCCGATTCTTCGGCATTGCCGGAACAGCTGGTGAAGGACGCATTGTCGTCGGCATTTACTTCCGCCGGACAGCGTTGCTCGGCCGCGCGCGTGCTGTTCGTGCAGGACGACATCGCCGACAAGACCATCTCAATGCTCGCCGGTGCGATGGCCGAGTTGAAAGTCGGCGACCCGGGCTTGCTCTCGACCGACGTCGGCCCGGTGATCGACAACGACGCGCTGGAGATGCTGGAAGCCCACGCCGCGCGCATGGCCAAGGAAGCGAAGCAGCCAATCGCGCAAGCCAGCAGCGACGCGAGCATCGCGAATGGCAGCTTCTTCCCCCCACGCGCGTGGGAGATCGATTCCATCGATCGCCTGCACAAGGAAGTGTTCGGCCCGGCACTGCACGTGGTGCGTTGGAAGGGCGACGAACTCGACAAAGTGATCGACGCGATCAACGCCACCGGCTACGGCCTCACCCTCGGCATCCATTCGCGCATCGACGAAACCATCGACCGCATCGTGGCGCGGGTGAACGTCGGCAACTGCTACGTGAACCGCAACCAGATCGGCGCTGTGGTCGGCGTGCAACCATTCGGCGGCCAGGGCTTGAGTGGCACCGGCCCCAAGGCCGGCGGCCCGCACTACCTGCCGCGCTTCGCCACCGAGAAAACGGTCACGGTCAACACGACCGCTGCCGGCGGCAACGCTTCGCTGCTGACGCTCGGCGAATAAGCTCCGCTCAATCAAAAAAAGCCCCGCGGATGCGGGGCTTTTTTTATTGCTTCGAACTGCGTGTCGCTTAGAAGCGGTACTGCGCCGAGATACCCAGCAGGTCGGCCGAACCGTCGTACGTGCCCTGCAGACTCGAACCGTCCGACACGAGATTGACGGTCGTATCGTCGATGGTGATGCGCTGGTAGGCGGCGTCGACGCTGAAGCTGTCGGACACATTCCACGTCATGCCCAACGAATACAGCATGCGGTCGTTGTCCGGAAGGCGCGGCGTGCGGTCCTTGTCGTTGGTCGGCGTCTCATCCTGGCCGAAACCGCCACGCACCGTGAAGGCATCGCTGAAGTCGTATTCGACGCCGATCGAATAGAACGATGTGTCTTCCCAGTTGAACGGCTCGCTGCCGACCAGGGTTCCGTTCGATCGAGTGATCTCGACCTTGTCCAGCGATTCCCAACCGGTCTGCTGGTAGGTCGCCAGCACCCGGAAGTCGTCGGTGAAACCATAACGCAGGCTGACGGTGGTGATGCTCGGGGTGGTCAGCTGCGCGCCGCCCGGACCATTGGCGAAGACCGCCGACAACGTCGGGCTAGCCGCGACAAAAGCGGGCTTTTCGAAGTTGATGTCGCCTTCAATGTCATGGTCGATCTCCGACCGGTAGCTGACGCCGATGGCCAGCTTGTCGTTGGGTGCGATCTGCCCGCCGATGACGTAGCCGATGCCGCTACTGTCGCCGTCGACGGTGAACGTGCCGTCCGCGCTCTGCGGTTTGATCGGGAACGGTGCCAGTGGAGAACAATTGGCCGGGCCGCCCGGGGCGTTGCTGCAGGCAACGAGGCCGAAGTCGACCGCCTTGCTGAGCGTGGCTTCGGCGCGTTCATAGATCAGGCCAAAACCGAGCGAAACGCCATCCGACATCTGGAAGGCGACCGACAGGGTCAGGTCGACGGTCTTCACGTCCGAGGTCAAGGCCTTGTAGCGACCCACCCAGCCCGGCTCGTATTCGGTCTTCAAGCCGAACGGCGCGCCGATACTGGCGCCGAGGACCATGCCTTCCAGCCCGCCATGCATCGGGAAGACTGCGGCGATATTCGGGACGGCGGTGTTGTCGCCCGGATCGCCGCCATTGCCGCCGGTGACCGGACGTGCGAGCGGCGTGCCGGGGAGTACCTGGCCGCTGCCGGTGAATTCAGCGTCCAGATCGATGACGGTGACGTCGGCCTGGATGGTGCTCTTGTCGACGTTGACCATGGCAGCGGGATTGAGGGACACGACGGACGCATCCTTGTCGCTGACTGCGACGCCTGCACCCGAGCGGCCGAGGCTCTTGACGCTCTGTTCGCGCAGCTGGAAACCCGAAGCCTGGACCTGGCCAAACGCCAGCGCACCTGCAATACCCAGCGCCAGTGCGGAAATTCGGGTGAGGTTGTGTGCGTTCTGCATTCTTACTTTCTCCGTAACGGTGGGATGGTCGTCTCTGCGCGACCTGCGCCAGCGGGTAGCCGGTGCCTGCAGATACAAGCCCCTCCCGGCGTACGACACCGTATGCAATATACCCAGCACGCATCCGCTGCGACAGTGCGCGTGTCGTAGGATGCGGCGCATGTTTGTTTCCCTGCCTTCACGCCAGAAGCCATCCCTGCGCTGGGCGACGCCGCTGTTGTTCACGCTGCTGTGGGTGGCGTTCATCTGGGCCACGACGCGCACGAATGCGACCCAGCGTGAATTGCTGCTGGCCTGGGGTGCGGTCTCCGGCGGACTCGCTTCGCCCGATACCTGGCTGATCGCGTTGCAGGATGGTCGTGCGCTGCGCCTGTTCACCGCGCTGTTCCTGCACGCCGATTGGGCGCATCTGCTCGGCAACCTCGTCTTCCTGCTGATCTTCGGCCTGCCGGCGGAACGCGCGATGGGACCGTGGCGGTTCCTGTTGCTGTTCGTGCTCGGCGGCGCGGTCTCCAATCTCGCCGCTGCGTTGAGCATCGGCGCGCCGGATCGCGTGATCATCGGCGCGAGCGGCGCGGTGTCGGCGGTGATCGGTGCGTATCTCGCGCTGTTCCCGCGCGCGAAGCTGGGCGTGGTGTTGCCGCTGGGCCTGTTCCTCGAATTCGTACGTGCACCGGCATCGTTGCTCATCGGCATCTGGGCACTGTTGCAAGTCGTGTTCGCGTTCATCGGCCCCGCCTTCGGCGCGGTGGCCTGGTCGGCGCACCTGGCCGGCTTTGCCTTTGGCGGCGCCTATGCCTTGCTCGCGCGGGCAGCCATCGCGCGACGGATGCGACGGAAGCGCGGATTTTGAGTCGACCGGCGGTTCATGGTGGGTAACGGACGCGGCTTGAGGTTTTTCATTCCAGCCACCAAGTACGACTACGACCCTGCTCCTATAATCGCGCCATGGCCAAGACGCTCTACAAAGTCACCTTCCTCAACCACGGCAAGGTCTACGAGCTGTATGCCCGGCACATCGCCAGCAGCTCGTTGTGGGGGTTTACCGAAGTCGGCGAACTGGTCTTCGACGTGCACGCCGGCGTCGTGGTCGATCCTACCGAGGAACGCTTGCGCGACGAGTTCGGCAACACCCGTGTACTGCACCTGCCGATGCAGAGCATCCTCCGCATCGAGGAGGTCGAGAAGAAAGGCCAGTCGGCGATCCGCGATGCCGAAACGGGCGAGAAAGTGGTGACGCCATTCCCGTTGCCGGCGAAGCCGCGATCGTAGGGTGGGCTTCAGCCCACTATGCCGGCACCTGTCGATGAAGACGGTGGTGGGCTGAAGCCCACCCTACGCATCGGCAATCTGTTGGTAATGCGTTGATCGCGCGTCGAATCGCTTGAGCAAGGCCCGCGCCGCAGGCGGTACCACCGCGGCTTCATGATCCGCGCCGGCGAACGCACGCACGGCCTCCAAGCCGTCGAAACGCATCACCGTGACGAATTCGACCTCATCGCCAGCGTCGCGCCGCAGCAACTCGATGCCGCGATAGCCGGCGATCTTGCGCGCCGCGATGCCGGCGAAGATTTCTTCCAGCAACAGGCGTTGGTAGGCATCGGCGTCCTGCGGCGCAGTCCAGCCGTGCCAGGTGCGGACGATCACCGTGCTCAGCCTTTCGGTACGACTTTCGGCGCCACGGCGACCGGCTTCTTCAATTCCGCGAGTGCCGCGGCAATCGGCGCATCGCCTTCCAGCACTTCGCCGGCATTGGCGCCGGCCACGCCCTCATCGTCACCGCGCAGGTGGCCTGGCAGCATGGCTTCCGTGTAGTCGGCGCGACCGCCGTTGGTGGCATCTTTTTCGGGATGCAGCACGACGTCCGGCTCGATACCGCGGGCCTGGATGGACTTGCCACTCGGGGTGAAATAACGCGCAGTGGTGATCTTGACCGAATCGCCGTTGTCCAGCGGAAGCGGTGTCTGCACCGAGCCCTTGCCGAAGGTGCGGCTGCCGACCACGCGCGCGCGACCGTTGTCGTGCAAAGCGCCGGCCAGGACTTCTGCGGCGCTGGCGGAACCGGCGTCGACCAGCAACACCACTGGCGCGCCATCGAGGCGATCGCCCGGGGTTGCGCCGAATTCGGCATCGCTGCTGGCAACACGACCGCGGATGCTGACGATCTGGCCGCGATCGAGCAGTTCGTCGGCGATCTGCACGGCCGTGGTCAACAATCCACCTGGATTGCTGCGCAGATCGATCACCAGTCCGCGCAACTTGCCGCTCGCCTGCAGTTGCTCGAGCGCGCGGGCGAAGTCGGCAGCGGTGTCGGCCTGGAAGGTGCTGATGCGGACGTAGCCGTAGCCAGGCTCGAGCAGGCGTGAGCGCACGCTGGCGACGCGGATGGTTTCGCGCACGAGCGGCACGTCGAATGGCTTGGGTTTACCTTCACGCACGATGGTCAACACCACCTTGGTGCCTGCGGCGCCGCGCAGCGGACTGGAACCGGCTTCGACATCGCTGGCATCGTTACGAATGGGTTTGCCGTCGATGGCCGTGATCACGTCGCCGGCCTTGATCCCGCCGCGTGCGGCAGGAGTGTCGTCGATGGGCGCGATGATTTTCAGCGTGCCGTCCGGCATGTGCATCAGTTCGATGCCGACGCCGTCGTAGGCACCGCGGATCTGCTCGTCGAATTGCTCGGCATCGCGCTTGGCCAGATAGGCGCTGTGCGGATCGAGGTCCTGCAACAGGCCGCGCACGGCTGCCTGCATCAGCTTCTTGTCGTCGACCGGATCGACGTAGGCTTCCTTCACCACGGTGTAGAGCATGACGAAACGGCGGATTTCATCCAGCGGCACCTTCGACGCCGCGCTTTCGGCTGCGTCGGGATCGTCGCTGGAAGCGACCGTGCTGGTCTTCTCCTGCGCGAGCGCCGGAACGCAGGCCAGCGACAAGACGATTGCGAACAGCGGGAACAGACGCATGCGACAACTCCGACAGACGAGACGGGATACGACCGCGTGCGGCGCCGCGGGTTCGCAAGGATTATGCGGGCGTGGTTGGAGCTTGCGTTAACGGCGCGTTGTGCGCGCGCGACCGGTTCATCTCTTCTGCAGCCAGCTGTTGGGATTCACTGGCTGGCCGTTGCGGCGCAGTTCGAAATACAGCGCCGGCCGGCCCTGGCCTCCGGAGTTGCCGACACTGGCGACCGGATCGCCACGCTTGACCGCATCGCCGGCGTCGCGCAACAGCGCGTCGTTGTGCGCGTACAGGCTCATGTAGCCGTTGCCGTGATCGACGATCAGGATCAGGCCATAGCCGTTCATCCAGTCGGAGAACACTACGCGGCCGTCGGCGACGGCTTTGACCGTGCTGCCCGCAGCGGCGCCGATCAGTACGCCTTCACTGCTGCGTCCGTCCGGCAGGGTGCCGCCGTAGCCGGCAAGCAACGCCCCCGACAAGGGCCAACTCAAGCCACCGACCTGCAGCGGTGGCCCCGATACGATCGCCTTGCGCAACGGCGTGCTTGATGTGGCACTGCCCGCTTTTGGCTTGCTGGCTGCGCGTTGCGCTGCCGCTTTCGCCGCGGCGGCACGCAGTTTCGCGAGCAACTGTTGCAGCGCCTTGGCGTCGCGGCCCAGGGCTTTTTCGCGATCGGCGCGGTCTTCGTAACGTTGCTCGAGTTGGGCGACCAGGCTGACGCGTTCGCGGCGCGCACGTTCGAGCTGGGCCAGTTGTGCACGCTGATTGCGCTGGGTGACATCGAGCTCCCTGCGCTTGGCAGTGATCTCCTGCTCGAGCGTATCGAGCTGCTGCAATTCGGCGTTGAGCGCCTGAATGCGCTGCGCACGGTCGCGTTGCAGGTACCGATGGTAGGTGATCATGCGTTGCGCATCGGCGACGCGATCCTGCGCCAGCAGCACCTTCAACGGCGCATCGCCGCCGACCATGTACGCCGCGCGCAGGAGCTTCGCCAGCTCTTCGCGCTTGCCGGCAAGGCTCGACTGCAACGTTTCGCGGCGCTGCTGCAATTCCGCCAGCGCCTTTTGCTCGCGGCTGAGCGCGCGCGCGGTGTCGCGCAGGACACGGCTACTGCGACCGACTTGCTCGTCGGCCTCACGCAACTGGCGCGAGGCCTCGCCGCGCTGGCCTTCCAGCCTGCGTCTCTCCGCGGCAACGTTCTTCAGCTCGGTACGGACGCGCTCGAGCTTCTTCTCCGCCTCGCGACTGCTTTGCGCACCCACGGTGCCCGCGGCAGCGAGCAACAAGAAGGCGAGCAGTACGGCGGCGGTCCGCATCAAGCCGGTGCGAACAGGCTGCTGCCGCTCATCTCGGCCGGTTGCGGCAGGCCGAGCAGGTCGAGCATGGTCGGCGCGACATCGCGCAGCGCGCCGCCAGCGCGCAACGTTGTGGCCCGCGTGCCGACATAGACGAACGGCACCGGTCCCACGGTGTGCGCGGTATGCGGCTGGCCGGTGACGGCATCACGCATCAGTTCCAGGTTGCCGTGGTCGGCGGTGATCAACAACGCGCCGCCTGCATGTCGCACCGCGGACTCGATCGCGCCGATCGCGATGTCGACCGCTTCCGCGGCCTGGATCGCGGCGGCAATGTTGCCGGTATGCCCGACCATGTCGGGATTGGCGATATTGCACACCACCACGTCGAACGCGCCGCTGCCGATCGCATCGACCAGCTTCGCGGTCACTTCCGGACAGCTCATTTCCGGCTGCAGATCGTAGGTCGCGACCTTCGGGCTCGGCACGAGGATGCGTTGTTCGCCTGGATACGGATCCTCGCGCCCGCCGCTGAAGAAGAAGGTGACGTGCGCGTACTTCTCGGTCTCGGCGATGCGCAGCTGCGTCAGGCCCTGTTCGGCGAGCAATTCGCCGATGGTGTGGCGCAGGTCGTCCGGTGCGAACGCAACCGGTGCCGGCAGCTTGGCGTCGTATTCGGTCAGGCAGACGAAGCGTGACAGCTGCGGTCGCCGCGCAGCGAAGCCGGAAAAGTCCGGAGCGACGAACGCCGCGGTCAACTGGCGTGCGCGATCGGCGCGGAAGTTCATGAACACCGCCGCATCGCCATCGCGCATCGGGATGCTGCCGGCAAGGACGGTCGGGGCAACGAATTCATCGTTCTCGCCGCGTGCGTAAGCTTCGTGCAACGCGCTCAATGCATCTTCGCTGGCCTGCGTACTGCGCGCCTCGACGATCGCGTCCCAGGCGCGCTGCTGGCGATCCCAGCGGTTGTCACGATCCATTGCATAGTAGCGCCCGCTGACACTCGCGATGCGGGCGTTGCCAAGCTCGGCACATTTCGCCTGCAACGCGGCGAGGCTGGGTTCGGCCGAACGTGGCGGCATATCGCGACCATCGAGGAAGGCATGCACCGCCACCTTCGCCACCCCTTCGCGCTGCGCCAGCTCCAGCATGGCGAAGATATGCGTCTCGTGGCTGTGCACGCCGCCCGGCGATAGCAGCCCCATCACGTGCAGCGTGCCGTTGTTCGCTTTCGCCGCGGCACAGGCCGCACGCAATTCGGCGTTGGCGAAAAAACTGCCGTCTTCGATCGCCGCATCGATGCGGGTCAGGTCCTGGTAGACGATGCGGCCGGCGCCGAGGTTCATGTGGCCGACCTCGGAATTGCCCATCTGCCCGTCCGGCAAGCCGACGTGGCGGCCTTCGGTGTGGATCAGCGTATGCGGCGCATCGGTCCACAGCCGGTGCCAGTTCGGAATCCGCGCCTGCGCCAGCGCGTTGTCGGCGGGATCGTCGCGATGGCCCCAGCCATCAAGGATCAGCAATACCACCGGCTTGGTACGCGAACTGGCTGCTGGCACGACGAGGGCTCCTTGGCAATATGCACTAGTGACTTCGGACAGGTGTGGATTGTAGCGAAGGGGCGGAAACTGGGTTTGTCGGCCCGGTTTATCAGGAACTAAACCTTCGTCGCCCGCAAGGCATCCATCCATCGAGCCCATCGTTCGATCCCAATAGGAACCTCGCCATGTCGCGCATTCGCCTCGTTCTAGCCACTGCTGTCGCCTTCGCCATCGCACCGGCTTTCGCTGGCCAGGACATCGACAAGATCAACGGCAGCATCACCGCCGAAGCCAGTCAGACTTACGGCGACCTGGAAACGGTCAACGGCAGCATCCGCGTCGAGGCCAATGCCCGCATCGAAAACGCCGAAACCGTGAACGGCAGCATTCATGCTGCCGACAACGTGCAAGCGCAGTCGCTGAGCACGGTCAACGGCAGCATCCGTGTCGGCACCCAGGCACAGATCGATGGTGGCGTTGAAACCGTCAATGGCAGTGTCTTCGTCGATCGGGGCAGTCGCATTGCCCGTAACGTCGAAACCGTCAACGGCGCGATCGGCCTGGTCGACAGCGATCTCGGCGGCGGCATCGAAACCGTCAACGGCGACATCACCGTCGGCGCCGGTTCGCACGTCCAGGGCGGCATCCACGTCGAAAAGCCGGGCACGCAGTGGATCCAGATCGGCAAACGCAAGCCGCCGCGCATCGTGATCGGCGCGAACGCGCAGGTCGACGGTCCGTTGGTGTTCGAACGCGAAGTCACCCTGTACGTGCATCGCACGGCGAAGATCGGCAAGGTCAGCGGCGCCACCGCGGTGCGCTACGACGGCGATCGCGCGCCGAAGGATTGATTGCGTATTCGTCCTGGATCGCACTTGTTTAGAATCCGGGGTTCCTGAACCGAGGAACTCCGGATGTCGCTCCGACCCTTGCTCTGCTTCGCTGGCGTCATTGCATTAGCCGCCTGCAACCGCGCCCCGGTGGAAGCACCGGCCGTGACGACGCCAGCACCTGCGATTGCGCCGGCTTCCACCCACGATTTCGCACCCGAAATCGCCGCCGCCGATTTCGCCGCACACGTCAAGACACTCGCGTCGGATGAGTTCGAAGGCCGTGCTCCCGGCAGTGCCGGTGAAGAAAAAACCGTCGCCTACCTCGAAGCGCAGTTCAAGCGCCTCGGCTTGAAGCCGGGCAACGGCGACAGCTATTTCCAGACGGTGCCGATGACCCAGACCACGGCGGACGCATCCACCGTGCTTGACCTCGATGTCGCCGGCAAGTCGCACGCGTTGAAGTTCGGCACCGACATGGTGATCGGCACGCGGACCGGCCAGCCGAGCGTCGGTATCAAGGACAGCGAGCTGGTGTTCGTCGGTTATGGCGTCGATGCGCCGGAGCAGCAGTGGAACGATTACGCTGGCCTCAACGTCAAGGGCAAGACGGTGGTGATGCTGGTCAACGATCCTGGCTTCCACGCCAAGGACGAGTCGCTGTTCGAAGGCCGTCGCATGACCTATTACGGCCGCTGGACCTACAAGTTCGAGGAGGCCGCGCGTAAGGGTGCGGCTGCCGCGCTGATCATCCATGACACCGAAGGCGCGTCCTACGGCTGGGATGTAGTGAAGAACTCCTGGTCGGGCGAGCAGTTCGACCTGCGCGCCGCCGATGACCCCGCGCCCCGCTTGCCGATCCAGGGCTGGATCACCGGGGAAGCTGCGAACGCGTTGTTTGCCGACGCCGGGCTCGATCTCGATGCACTGCGCAAGGCCGCCAACCAGCGCGGTTTCAAGCCGGTGCCGCTCAAGGCCAAGGCCACGACCACGCTCAACAGCAAGATCGCCGAGAAGTCGTCGCGCAACGTGATGGCATTGCTACCGGGTAGTGCAAAACCGGATGAGGCGATCGTGTACATGGCCCACTGGGACCACCTGGGCAAGCACGATGGCGAGCCAGGCGACAACATCTACAACGGCGCGATCGACAACGCGACCGGCGTCGCCGGCATCCTCGAGATCGCTGAGAAGTTCGTGAAGTCCGCGCAGCCGATGCGTTCGGTGCTGTTCCTTGCCGTGACGCTTGAGGAGTCCGGACTGCTTGGCTCCAAGTACTATGTCGCCCATCCGAGCGTGCCACTGAACAAGACTGTCGCTGTGATCAACATCGATGCGATGTCGACTTATGGCAAGTCGAAAGACATGGTCGTGACAGGCCTCGGCAGTTCCGAGCTGGAAGACATCCTCAAGGCGATCACCGACGGACAAGGCCGCGTACTGCACGCGGAGGCCACGCCGGAGAGCGGCTTCTACTTTCGCTCCGATCATTTCAATTTCGCCAAGGCCGGCGTGCCAGCGCTGTACGCCGAAGGCGGCGAAGACTTGGCCGTTGGCGGCGTCGAAGCCGGTCGCAAGGCCAGCGAGGAGTACACCGCCAACCGCTATCACAAGCCGGCCGATGAATTCGATCCGAACTGGAATCTCGAAGGCGTGCTGCAGGATCTGGAGACGCTTTACAGCGTCGGCCTGACGCTTGCCGATGGCGAACAGTGGCCAAACTGGTATCAGGGCAACCCGTTCCGCGCTGCGCGTGAAGCCTCCCTCAAGGCAACCGCCAAACCGTAACCTGCTTCGTCATTGCACAAGGAACGGCGTCCGCAGGCGCCGTTCGTATTTTCCGGCTAGGCTGTCGCCGCCAATCATTGGGGAAGCATCATGCTGACGTTGTCCACCGCCTACTGGTGCGTGTTGATCGCCGCACTGCTGCCGTATGCCTGGGTCATGATCGCCAAGAGCAGCGGCGAGCGCTACAGCAATCGCGACCCGCGCGGCTGGATCGCACGTCAGGAAAACCCGCGGGTGCACTTCGCCAATGGCGCGCAGCTCAATGCATTCGAGGCGTTTGCACCGTTCGCGGCAGGCGTGGTGCTTGCACAACTTGCCGGGGTGAACGCCGAGCGCATCGCGCTTCTGGCGATCATCTTCGTCGTGCTCCGCGTGCTGCATGGCCTCCTCTACATCGGCAACAAGCCACCGTTGCGCAGCCTGGCTTGGTTCGGCGCCTTCGTCTGCGTGCTGCTGCTGTTGGTACAGGCCGCGCTACGCATCGGGGCCACTGCGTGACACGAAGCAGTCGGCAAACAACATGAGCGAACCGGTTGGCATCGCGCCGCTAGTCGCGGCATTAGGTCGCGACGGTTTCTGCTTTGCCGAGGCGGCGACGATGCGTTCGCTGTTCGCACCCGGCGCGCTCGGCGATTGGCCCGCCTTCGCCGCAAGCTGGGATACGTTGGCGCCAGACACGTACCTCGCGCAAACCGGCCGTCATCGACGCCGACGCCATGGCGTGTTCGCTGCAGCGGCCAGCGGGCCAATCCGGCACGAACCGCACCAGCCGCATTACCAGAGCCTCGACTACAACCCACTGCAGGGCGACATCGAGCGCTGGTTCGAGCCACTGACGCCGGATGTCGCCGCCAGCGTCAGTTTGCGGACCATCCTTGCCTTCACTCGCGACTTCTTCGGCGAACTCGCGCCGGGCGTGGACCAATGGCGTATCGAAGTCCATCAGTTCCGCATCGAAGCCCGCGCCGGACAACCTGGCGAGCCGACGCCAGAAGGCATCCACCGCGATGGCGTCGATTACGTGCTGGTCCTGCTGATCGACCGTCAGAACATCGCCAGCGGTACCACCACCATCCATGCCGCCGACGGCTCCTTGCTTGGCAGCTTCACGCTGGCCGCACCACTCGACGCCGCCCTGGTCGACGACAACCGGGTGTTCCACGGTGTCACCGCCGTTACGCCGCTGGATCCAACGCGACCGGCGTATCGGGATGTACTTGTCGTGACACTACGCGCCGTGGGTTGATTCTTCGGTCTGCGACCCGGCATACGGACCACAGTTCCCACGGGAATCCCATAGGCCGCGGGCGCACCTTGGCTGCAAACCTGCGCGCAAACAGGCCTCTGGCAAAGAATGATTTTGCCTGCGACTATCCGGACACTGGGTCAGATTATTTAGTCGTTTATTAAGTCGACCATTTAGTTTAGCCCAAAGAAAACCCTGCAGCGTGAGCTACGGGGTTTTGGATAAAGGCCCTGGCGATGACCTACTCTCGCAGGCACGCGGGCCGGGGTGGGTGGTGCCGCACGTACAAAGAAGAAGGCCCGTCCTTGCGGACGGGCCT
>NZ_JALDWJ010000013.1 GCF_022758295.1 Lysobacter sp. CFH 32150
CGACCGGCATTTCGAGTCCGATCGCGGTGTCTGGCCGCACCGGCAATGCACCGACGAACGCGTCGATCTCGGTCAACGTGGTGCATCCGTATGTCGGCGACCTGAAGCTGGACCTGATCGCGCCGGATGGCACGGTCTACAACCTGCGCAGCAACACCGGTGGCAGTGCCGACAACATCGTCGAGACGTACACCAAGGATCTGTCGAGCGAGCCGCTCAACGGCACCTGGAACCTGCGTGCGGTGGACAACGCCGGTGCCGACGTTGGTTACATCAACAGCTGGAGCGTCACGTTCTGATTGCTCAACATGCTCGATTGAGCATGTTCACGTAGTGACTTATGCTCGCTTTACGACCCCGGCCATGTGCCGGGGTCTTTTTTTGCGAATCAATATTTCGCAATCGCCTGTTGCGACGCAGCACAAGCGAGAAGTTAATTCTGTAAACATGCGCCGCCGCTATTGCGTTGCAGCGCGGGCTCAAGCACGCATTGAAGCCATTTCCAGTCGCGTTCTGTTGCGTAGCGACAGCATCTCCTTCACGCGATCAAAACAATTGATTTCGTGCGCATTGACGTATCAGCAGGCGCGTCCTAGCGTCCGACGGTCGCCACGGGCATACCGCTTGTGCCGATATCCGAAGACATCTGCCTCCATCACGCCTTGTGACACTGGCGTGGGTGGAGAGGACATGCAGGTGACAGGGGCGGATGCAGGACCGCAGTCAGGAGGCCGCAATTTCGGCCATTTCGACACTCTATCGGGGGTAACAATCTGTGAATCGTGAACATTCGCTACGGATGCAAGGACTCGCTGTCGCCACTGCTCTAGGACTTGCCGCAGGTGCGGCTACAGCTGCCGATCGCATCGATCTTCATCGCCAGGACATCAATCAACTCAACGCGCAATACAAGTCCGCCGTCGCAAGCAGCGGCATTGCCGCCATGGCGCACAGTCGCCACGAGCAGTTGCTGCAACTCGATCCCGAGTCGCGCCTCGTGCTCAAGAGTCGTAATACCGACCACGGCGTGCGCAACACGCGCTACCAGCAGACCTTCCGCGGCATCCCCGTGTTCGGCGAGCAGGTGATCGTCAGCGAAGACGGCAACGGCAACGTGCGCACGCTGTTCGGTCGCAAGGTCGAAGGCCTGGCCGGCGAATTGCCGGCGACGAGGGCCAAGCTGGACAAGGCCCAGGCCCTGGCGATCGGCAAGCGTGCCGGGATGGGCGTCCGCGCCACGTCGCTGATCACCCGGAACGAGAAGTCCGAGCAGATGATCTTCATCGACGACAACGGCCGTGCGCACCTGGCGTATGTCGTGTCGTATTTCGCCGATGCGGCGAAGGGCGGTGCGCCGACGCGTCCGTTCGTGATCGTCGACGCCAACAGCGGTGCGGTGTTGAAGCAGTGGGACAACCTGCAGCACGCGCTGATCGGCACCGGCCCCGGCGGCAACCAGAAGACCGGCCAGTACGAGTACGGCACCGACTTCGGGTTCAACGACGTGACGCAGAGTGGCAGCACCTGCACGATGAACAACGCCAACGTCAAGACGGTCAATCTCAATCACGGTACCAGCGGCAGCACGGCGTTTTCGTACACCTGCCCGCGCAACACCGTGAAGACCATCAACGGCGCGTACTCGCCGCTCAATGACGCGCACTACTTCGGCGCCGTCGTGTTCAACATGTACCAGGCGTACATGAGTGCGCCCCCGCTGACTTTCCAGCTGTCGATGCGCGTGCATTACAGCAACAACTACGAGAACGCGTTCTGGGACGGTTCGTCGATGACCTTCGGTGATGGCGCCACGACCTTCTATCCACTGGTCAGCCTCGACGTGTCCGCGCACGAGGTGTCGCACGGTTACACCGAGCAGCAGTCGAACCTGACCTATTCCGGTCAGTCCGGCGGCATCAACGAAGCCTATTCCGACATCGCCGGCGAAGCGGCCGAGTTCTTCATGCGCGGCACCAACGATTTCAACGTGGGCGCCGAGATCTTCAAGGCCAGCGGTGCGTTGCGCTATATGTGCAATCCAACCCAGGACGGCCGGTCGATCGACCATGCCTCCAATTACACCAGTGGCATGGACGTGCACCATTCGTCCGGCGTGTACAACAAGGCGTTCTGCCTGTTGGCCAAGACGGCTAACTGGGACACCAAGGAAGCGTTCCAAGTCTTCGCCCGCGCCAACCGCGACTACTGGACTGCGAGCACCAACTTCAACCAGGGTGCTTGCGGTGTGGAAACGGCAGCGACCGACCTGGGCTTCACCAAGGCCGATGTCACTGCGGCGTTCACTTCGGTGGGCGTGAGCTGCGGCGGCGGTGGTGGTGGCACCCCGACCCCGTTGACCAACGGGGTGCCGGTCACTGGCATCAGCGGCGCGGCAGGCAGCGACAAGTTGTATACGCTGGTCGTGCCGGCGGGTGCTTCGGGCCTGAAGTTCATCACCAGTGGTGGCACGGGCGATGCAGACCTGTACGTGAAGTTCGGCTCGGCGCCCACCACGAGCAGCTATGACTGCCGCTCGTATGGCAGCACCAATGCCGAGACCTGCAACATCGCCACGGCCCAGGCTGGCACCTACTACGTGTTGATCCACGCCTACTCGACGTTCTCGGGTATGAGCCTCACCGGCAGCTACACCACCGGTGGCGGCGGTACGCAGACCTACAGCAACACCACCGACTACACGATCAGCGACAACGCCACGGTGGACAGCCCGATTACGGTGTCCGGTCGCAGCGGCAATGCCCCGAGCAACGCCTCGGTGACGGTCGCGATCGTGCATACCTACATCGGTGACCTGAAAGTCGACCTCGTGGCCCCGGACGGTTCGCTCTACAACATCCACAACCGCACCGGCAGCAGCACCGACAACATCAACAAGACGGTGACGCTGAACCTGTCGACGGAAGCGTTGAACGGCACCTGGAAGCTGCGCGTCAACGACAACGCCAATCTGGATACCGGCAAGATCGACAGTTGGAGCG
This sequence comes from Lysobacter sp. CFH 32150, assembly GCF_022758295.1. GTDB lineage: Bacteria > Pseudomonadota > Gammaproteobacteria > Xanthomonadales > Xanthomonadaceae > CFH-32150. Next base: position 3,000 of record NZ_JALDWJ010000013.1, read on the forward strand.
TGACGTTCTGATCGTTAGCGATCGGTAACGACCATTGCAACAAGGCAACCCCGGTTTCGGCCGGGGTTGCCGCATGCAGATCCACGCGGCGCGGCATGCCACTTCGATGGCTCGCGCACATCCCACACGAACGATGGCCAGCATGGATGGCGGCGCGTCCCGCCGTGGAAGACATCCCATGCGGCCAGGACCAGGAGTGTTCTGATGAAACTGCACAGCATCCTTCTTGCCACGCTGGTGGCCGCCGTATTCGGCGCACCAGCTTTGGCAGGAAATTCCCATTCGCACGCCGGGGCCGAGCTTGCCTCGCTCCAGCTCGAGCGGGATCCGTTTGCGCCCGTCTACATCGTCACCTCGCGCACTACCTTCGACGGCATTCGCACGATCGCCCGCAATGGCGAGGCACGCCGCGACAGCGTCGGCACCGCCTTGGTGGTCTCGGAGATCAAGGCGCACCAGCTCAGCGAAGTGAGCGAACACATCCACCAGCGCGAACTGCGCTGCGGTGGCTACTTCGCTTTCAAGAGCCGTGCCGAAGCCGATGCGTTCATCCGCTCGGATCGCTCGGCTGAAATCGCGCAGCGGTCGTTGCTCGTTACCTACACCATCGACAACCAGGCGACGGTCAATCCCTGGCTGCCGCTGACCAGCGAAACCAACATCTACAACACCATCAACCACCTTTCCGGCTACCAGAACCGTTACTACACCAGCCCCACCGGCAAGACTTCGGCGGAATGGATCCGTACCACCTGGCAGGGCCTCGCGGGGTCGCGTACCGATGTCAGCACCGAGCTGTTCTCGTGCGGCACCTGTTCGACCCAGCCCTCGGTGATCCTGACCATCCAGGGCGCGGAACTCCCGAACGAGATCGTGGTGCTCGGCGCGCACCTGGATTCGATCAACTCGTCCGGGGGTGGCAGCACCACGCAGGTCGCCCCCGGCGCCGACGACGACGCGTCCGGCATCGCCACGCTGACAGAAGTCATCCGCGTGGCCCTGGCCAGCGGCTGGCAACCCAAGCGCACGGTGAAGTTCATGGGCTATGCGGCCGAGGAAGTCGGACTGCGGGGTTCCAACGCCATCGCGCAGTCCTTCAAGACGGCCAACAAGAACGTGGTCGGCGTGCTGCAGCTGGACATGACCAACTACAAGTCCGGGTCGGTCGAGGACATGCAGTTGATCACCGACTATTCGAACGCCGACCTCAAGACGTTCCTGACCAGCCTGTTCGACACCTACCTGGCACCGACCGGCCTGACGCGCGGTACCTACACCTGCGGTTACGGCTGCTCCGACCATGCCTCGTGGACGAGTGCAGGTTATCCGTCGGCGATGATGTTCGAAGCCGGCGATGCCGGTGGCTACTTCCCGTACATCCATTCCGCCAATGACACCCTGGCGAACATGGGCGAGTCGGCGCAGCACAGCGTCAAGTTTGCCAAGCTGGGGCTGGCCTTCCTCGGCGAACTGGCCAAGACCGCCGGTGGCAATCCCACCAACACGCCGCCGGTCGCGAACTTCACGTTCACGACCTCGAACCTGACCGCCACATTCACCGACAGCTCCACCGACAGCGACGGCACCATCGCCACGCGCTCGTGGAACTTCGGCGACGGCACGGCTGCTTCGACGGCAACCAACCCGAGCCACCCCTTTGCCGCGGCGGGCACCTACAACGTGGCGTTGACGGTGACCGACAACGGCGGCGCGAGCCATAGTGTGACCAGGGCGGTCACTGTCACGGCTCCACCAGGCGGCAACACGCTGCAGAACGGCGTGCCGGTTACCGGCATCAGCGGGGCGACCGGCAGCGAGCAGCGCTGGACGATGCAGGTCCCCAGCGATTCCACCAGCCTGAAGTTCGTCACCAGCGGCGGGAGTGGTGACGCCGACCTCTACGTCAAGTTCGGCACGGCCCCGACCACCAGCAGCTATGACTGCAAGTCCGAAGGCAGCACGAACGCGGAGGCCTGCAACCTTGCCACGGCGACACCCGGCACTTGGCACGTGCTGGTCAAGGGTTACGCCGCGTTCTCCGGCATGAGCCTCACCGGCAGCTACACCATCACCGGGCCGCGGATGACCTACAGCAACACCACCGACTACACGATCAGCGACAACGCCACGGTGGACAGCCCGATCACGGTGTCCGGCCGCAGCGGCAATGCCCCGAGCAACGCCTCGGTGACGGTCGCGATCGTGCACACCTACATCGGTGACCTGAAAGTCGACCTCGTGGCGCCGGACGGTTCGCTCTACAACATCCACAACCGCACCGGCAGCAGCACCGACAACATCAACAAGACGGTGACGCTGAACCTGTCGACGGAAACGTTGAACGGCACCTGGAAGCTGCGCGTGAACGACAACGCCGCACAGGACACCGGCAAGATCGACAGCTGGAGCGTCACGTTCTAGGCGTCAATCGCGATGCAAAACAAAAGACCCCGGCATTACCGGGGTCTTTTTGCGGCGGGCGCTAGATCAAACGGCCTCGAACCGATTCGCCGCCACGTTCTTGCGCACCTTGGTCGGATCCCAGATGCGGCCGTTCATCGCGATATACACGCCCGGTGGCAGCGATTGCACCGCGCCGACCGCGCAGCCGACGTTGAACTCGGCATCCGAACCACGGAACCGTGCCGGGCTCAGTGCTCCGGTCAGGACGATGGTCTTGTCGGTGAGGCTGGCCAGCACCTTGGCGGTCTCGACCATGGTGTCGGTGCCATGGGTGACCAGCACGTGGTTTGCCGGTTGCGCCGCGATTGCCGCACGGATCAGTTCGCGGTCGGCTTGGGTGATGTGCAGCGAATCCTTGCGGATGATCGGAATCACGTTGAACTCGAAGGCGACCCCGAGTTCGCGCAGGATGCTGCCGATCTGCGGCTCGCCGATCTGGTAGTCCGACTTGTCGTCGAAGTAGATCTTGTCGATCGTGCCGCCGGTGGTGACGATGCAGAGCTGGTCCATCGCGATGCTGTCGGTGTTCGGGAGCGCGCAATTATACGACCCGGGCGCGCCAGGCATCGGGAGTGGCGGCTCTTCAGCGTTTCTTGCGGAAACGCTCCTGCAATCCCGGCAGGCTCGCTGCGAACACGACCACCAGCGCCAGCACGATCTCGATCGAGGCCAGCTGGCTTTCCTGTGGCCGTGTCCACGTCACCATCACGCCATGGCTGAACCATGCCAGCGCCAGTACAGCGGACAGGAACGCAGCGCGTTGCCATCCGGCCCATGTCGCCAGCGCCAGCAGCGCCGGTGGCGCTGCGAACACCATGAGCGCCGGCATGGGTTTGGCGTCGTTGGCAAACCAGAACACATACAGGCCTGTCAGCGCGGACAATGCGAGGATCAGCAATCGGGTGGTGAGCGTCATGCCAACCTCACTGCGAGTTGTGCGATGCGACGGCCGAGCGCGCGTGCGAGTACGGCTTCGTCGTCGCTCAATTGCGGATCGTCCTTCAATCCGGCGACGTGGCTGGCGCCGTAAGGCGTGCCGCCGGTTCTGGTGCTGTTGAGCGCAGGTTCGGTATAGGGAATGCCAGCGAGCACACAGCCGTGGTGCAACAGCGGGATCATCATCGCCAACAAGGTCGCTTCCTGTCCGCCGTGCATGGTCGAAGTCGAGGTGAACGCGCCAGCCGGCTTGCCCACCAGTGTGCCACTGACCCATTCGCTGCCGAGGCCGTCGATGAAGTGCTTGAGTGGCGCAGCCATGTTGCCGAAGCGCGTGGGGCTGCCGAGGACCAGGCCGGCGCATTCGGCGAGGTCGCGCTTCTCGACATAGGGCGCGCCTTCGTCCGGCACCGGTGGCGCTGCGGCCTGGGTGACTGCCGCGACTGGCGGCACCGTACGCAGGCGCGCGCTCATGCCGGCGACTTCACCGACGCCGCGCGCAACCTGGCGTGCGAGGTTCGCCACCGAGCCGCCGCGGCTGTAGTACAGGATCAATACTTCGGGCATGCGCCACCTCGAAAAAGGGGTCAGGGTGAAGTTTCGCATGGAGGCGTTGCACGAACGGCGGGTTCTGACGTGCGAAATTCACTCTGACCCCTTTTTCGGACCCCTTTTTCGGCGTGCAGGATAGGCGATGCAGCACCCACGGCGCATGCGTTAGGCTTCGGCCAATGGAACCGCTGGATTCGATCTACCGCTGGAGCGAGCGCATGCGCGACCGCGCGCGGGCCGGGACGTTCTTCCGCTTTTTGTGGAAGCGCTTCCTCGATGACCGCCTGTTCGAGTCCGCCGGCGCGCTGTCCTACACCACCGTGTTCGCGCTGGTGCCGCTGTCGATGGTGGTGTTCGGCGTGCTGTCGGCGTTCCCGGTGTTCGATCGCTGGAGCGACCAGCTCAGCGACTACATCTTCTCCAACTTCGTGCCGAGTTCGGCGCGCGCTGTGGAAACCTACCTCAAGCAGTTTTCAGCGAACGCTGGGCAACTGACCACGGCCGGCATCGTCGCGCTGGTAGCATCGCTGCTGATTACCTTGAACAGCGTCGAGACCACGTTCAACCGCATCTGGCGGGTGAAGACACCACGGCCGAAGTTCGCGCGCTTCCTGGTGTACTGGACCGTGTTCACCCTCGGCGCGCTGGTCGCCGCGACCAGCCTGGCGCTGTCGACACGCTTCTTCGCCTTGGCGATCTTCGAAACCCAGCCCGGACAATGGCTGGAACATCTGCTGTTGAACCTCGCGCCGATGACCATCGAACTGCTCGCGTTCGCCGCGATCTACCGAGTGGTCCCGCACCGGACAATCCAGTGGCGGCATGCGCTCGCCGGCGCCTTACTCGCGATGCTGCTGTTCGAAGGCGTGAAGTGGGGCCTCAGTATCTTCATCGGCAACTTCAGCAGCTACGGCAAGGTCTACGGCACGCTCGCGTTCGTGCCGATCTTCCTGGTCTGGATCTATCTGGGCTGGGTGTCGATCCTGCTCGGCGCCTCGTTCGCTTCGTCGATGTCGGCATTCCGATACCAGCCGGCGTCGATGCGTTTGCCGCTTGGCTACGAGTTGTACGGCCTGCTGCGCATGCTCGGTCGCTTCGGTGCGGCGCGCGAACGGGGCAGGGGCCTGCATAGCGATGAAATCCAGAAGCTCGAACCGATCCTGACCGACGGACTGGTGCAGCAGATGCTGGCGCAACTCTGCGAAATCGGCCTGCTCAGCCGTGCCGAATCGGGCGAATGGCTGCTCGCGCGCGACCTCGACCACCTCAGCCTGGCCGAATTGTACGAAGCCTGCCAGCTGCGGATTCCAGTCGCGGAAGCCCACCTGCCATGCCGTGACGACGCACTCGGCCATGCCGCGATCGCCGCGCTCGACGAATTGCGGTTACCCCTGCGCGAACTGCTCAAGCGGCGCGTATCCTCGATCTACGCCGACGTGGAGTGATGCGGATGAAGATGCGTTTGTTGCCTGTCTTGTTCGTGGTGCTCGCGCTCGCCAGCTGCAAGCAACCTGCTACGGAACCGCCCAAGGCAGAGGCGCCAGTCGCCCCGGCGCCTACAGCGAAACCGGTGGAAGCAAAGCCGAAGCCCGAACTCCCCGACCTGCGCCTGGCGACCATCGATGGCACGGAGTACGACCTGGCCGCGCATCGCGGCAAATGGGTCGTGGTGAATTTCTGGGCGACCTGGTGTTCGCCGTGCCTGAAGGAAATGCCGGAACTGTCCGCTCTCGACGCGATGCGCGAGCACATCGAGGTACTGGGCCTGGCCTATGAGGAAATCGAGCCCGCGTCGATGCGGGAATTCCTCAAGGAGCACCCGGTGGTGTATCCGATCGCCGTCGTCGATGTGTACAACCCGCCTGCGGACTTCGCCACGCCACGCGGCCTGCCGATGACGTATCTGATCGCGCCCGACGGCAAGGTCGCTAAACAGTTCCTTGGCCCGGTCACGGCAAAGGACATCGAAAGCGCGATCGCAGCGGCAGGTGGACCGAAGATCGGCTGATGGCAGCTGCGCGTTTCATCGTCAGCGGCAAAGTGCAGGGCGTGTGGTTCCGCGCCTCCGCCCGCGACCAGGCCGTGCCGCTCGGGTTGCGCGGCCATGCCCATAACCTCGCCGACGGTCGTGTCGAAGTGCTTGCCGTTGGCGATGAAGCGGCGATCGACGAACTTGCGGCATGGCTGCGACTAGGTCCAGCGCAGGCGCGCGTCGATGAACTCGAACGCCTCGATGCGCACGAGGACGAAGCCGGCACGGGCTTCACCATCGGTTGACTTCGCCGAACGCGATTGCGTTCGCCGTCCTAGCGCTTTTTTTCAAACCGCGCCGAATGCATCCGCGGTCTGGGTGGTGCGGTACAGGGTTTCCAGCTCTGCGGCCGGCAAGGGCCTGGAGATGTAAAAGCCCTGGATCTCATCGCAGCCGTTGGCGCTGAGGAGGTCGTATTGCGCGCGGGTTTCGACGCCCTCGGCGACTACCTTCAGCTTCAGGCTCTGGGCCATCTCGATCACGGCGATGGCGATGGCCGCGGCGTCGGGCTTGACAGTGATGTCGCGGATGAAGCTCATGTCGATCTTCAACGTATCGATCGGGAAACGCTTGAGATAGGCCAGGTTCGAATAGCCGGTGCCGAAATCGTCCATAGAAATGCCGATGCCCAGGGCTTTGAGCTTGTGCAGCACGGTGTCGGTCTCGTCCACGGGCACCATCAGCGAGCTTTCGGTGATCTCGATCTCGAGCAGGGACGGATCGACGCTGTGCTCTTGCAGTGCGGAGGCGATCAGGTCCGGCAAGGCGTCCAGCACGAACGACTTGCCGGAAACGTTCACCGCCATTCGGAATGGACCGATCCCTGACTGGCGCCATTGACTGATCTGGCGACAGGCCGTGTCGATGACCCAGGCGCTGACCGGCACCGCCAGCCGGGTACCCTCGATGATGGGAATGAAGATCGATGGCAGCACGAGCCCGTGCTCGGGCCGGTTCCACCGCAGCAATGCTTCGACGCCACTCCAGCGCCCGTTGTCGGTACGCACCTTTGGCTGGTAATACAGCTCAAACTCGCCTTGGGACAACGCTTTGCGCAACGCGTTGTCCAGTTCCAGTTGTTCCAGCGCGAGAGCATTCATCTCGGCGCGATAGAACCGGAACGTGTCCTGTCCCGCCTCCTTGGCCTTGTACATCGCGGTGTCTGCGTATTTGAGCAACGTGTCCGGATCGCTGGAATCGGTCGGGAACACCGAAATGCCGATGCTTGCGGTGATGGCGACTTCGCGACCGTCGAGCAGGAATGGTTTGTGCAGGGCATCGTGGATGCTGTTGGCGACATCCACGGCGGAGCCCTGCTGGCCCTCGGTACTGACCAGCACCAGCGCGAATTCGTCGCCGCCTAGCCGCCATACCGTCTCCCGGATCTCCAGCCAGCCGGTCAGGCGCTGGCTCACCTGCAGCAGCAATTCATCGCCGAGCGCGTGCCCGAGGGTGTCGTTGATGTTCTTGAACCGATCGAGGTCGACGAGCATGACCGATACGGTCCAGCGGTGTTCCACGGCCTGGCTGATGGTCCACTTCAACGATTCGTTGAACAGCATCCGGTTCGGCAGTCCGGTCAGCGCATCGTAGTTGGAAACGTAGTCGAGCTTCTCGCCTTTCGCGATGTGCTCGAGTCCGAACGCGATATCGCCCACCAGCTCCTGCAGCAGCTCGATTTCCTCACGATCGAAGAAATCGATCTCGCCGGCGAACAGTGTCAGCACGTGGACGCGCTCCTGGACGACCAGCGGAAACGCTGCCATGGCGCGGTGGCCGCGCCTGATCAACTCGGCTTTCACAGGCGCAACCGTGGGATCGAGTCGCAGATCGTTGCAGACGATCGGCCGCAGCTCGCGCACGGCACGGTTGATGGGTCGATCCTGGTAAGGCGAGTCGGGTTTCGCGGTCAGGCGGACCTCATCGATATAAGCTTCCGAGCCTCCGCTCCATGCCACTATGCGGCCGTCGGACGTATCCGGGTCGATCGATCCGATCCAGGCCAGTTTGAACAGGCCGACCTCGACTGCCACGCGGCAGGCTTCCTCCAGCAACTCGTTGCGGTCGCGAATGCGCACGACGGCCGAATTGATGCCGCTCCGTACTTCCTTGATGCGAGTCAGCCGCTTGATCTTTTCCTGCTGGTTCCTGACTTCGGTGATGTCCGCAGCGACGCCGGCGACGCGGTAGATGCGGCGACCGGCGCTGTGGATCGGGAAACTACGCATGCGGATCCAGCGCACCACGCCGTCCGGGCGCACGATCCGGTACTCGTGGTCGGACGGCCTCCTGGCGTTCCGCGTGTCGAAGATCGCCATCGCGCGTTCGCGATCGTCGGAATGGACCAGCTCCAGCCATGACCGGGGCGCGGCGAGGATGCTCGCGCAACTTCGCCCGTAGATCGTCTCGAAGGCCGGACTGACATACAGGAGCTGCCCACTCCGCGGGTCGATCAGGAAGAAGGCCTCGTTGATGTTCTCTGCGAGTTGCCGGAATCGCAGCTCGCTCTCGCTCAGTTCTTCGACCGCACGCTTGCGTTCTGTCACCTCGACCTGAAGCAACTCGGCGTGTTGCCTGATCTCCATGTACAGGCTGCCGTTCTCATAGATTCGCCCGGCCTGCGCGGCCAGGATGCCAAGCAGTCGCTCGTCTTCGGCACTGAACTCATCCGCACCTAGCTTGTCGCTGAGGCAGACCCAACCATAGACATGGGCAAGCGATACGATCGGCGCGACCAACAGGGTGTGCACTGGTGGATGCGTGTCGGGCAGCCCGACTGCAACGGGATCGCCATCGGGATTACGCATGCGCAAGGATTTGCGCTGGATGTTCGAACTGCCGACCACGCCGTGGTTGAGCAATGGCCGGCCCAACTCGTAGACCGAATCCCCTCCCATGCCGCTGGTGGCGACGAATTCCGCCTCACCCCCGTCGTCGCGCTTGCCGATCGCCAGCATCGCGTGCTTCGCACCGATCAAATCACGCGCGGCCCGACAGACCATCTCGAGCAGGCGCCTTGGATCGCGCTCCGAGGCCAGTTGCAGGTCGATGTCGATCAACGCGGTCAGGCGCGCGTTGGTCAGTTTCAGCGCATTGGCAGTTTCCGACAGCTTGTCGGTGATCAGGCGCAAATGCCGTTCGCCGAACTCGCTTGCGGGAGGTGGCAAGGACTTCGTGATTGCGGACAGCACCTGCTCGACCGTACGCAAGATCAGCTCGGGCTCGCACGGTTTGACGAGGATGTTCTGCACGCCACAGGCTTCGGCCAACTCCTCTGCTTCGGGACCGCGGAAGTGCGCGGTGTAGAACACGACCGCGATCTGTGCAGTCGCCGGTTCGGCGCGCAGGCGGCGCACGAACTCGTAGCCGTCCATGGTCGGCATCAGTACGTCGGTGATCACCAGGTCGGGATGCTCGGCATGCGCCAGTTCCAGCGCTTCGGCGCCGTCGCGCGCTACCAGCAGGCGATACCCTTTGTATCCGAGCAGCGTAGCCAGGAAATCGCGGTTTTCGACGCGATCGTCGACGATCAGGATCGTGGCCGTGCTCATCCGTGCTTGCGGAAGCATGCTTCGATTTCCTTGAGCAATCGTTGCGGTTCGATCGGCCGGAACAGGTATTTTTCCGCGCCATGCGCCAATCCTTTCCTGCGGGCCTCCTCATTGGTGAAAGTCGAGGAAATGAATACGAACGGTATTTCGCGCAAATTGGGATCAGCCTTGACCGCATCGATCAGGTCGTAGCCATTGCCATGGGGCATGCAAACGTCCGAAAGGATCAGGTCCGGGAGTGAACTCCGCGCCAGTTCCAAGGCCTGCCCGGCGTTGCTGGCGGTGATGACCTGGTAGCCGAGCACGCCGAACAGACCTTCGATCAGTTCGAGATTGGCCGGCAGGTTGTCGATCGCAAGGATGGTGCGGCCATTTGCATTGGCGGCGGCGGGTGCTGCGTGGGTGTCGGTCTGCGATCTCTTCGACGCATTGCGCAGCTCAGGCTGCAGGTAGGCCTCGACTTGATGCATGAATGTGGTTGGATCGATCGGCTTGGATAGATACCCGTTGAAGCCGGCGGCCAGGACCTTGGCCCGGTCGCCGACCATGGCCAGCGCAGTGACGGCGATGATGATGAGTCCCGAAATCTCAGGGAGGCTGCGGATGCGCCGCACGACTTCGTAACCGTCGATATCGGGCAACTGTACGTCGCACAGGACCAGGTCCGGGCGCTCGCGTTCCGCCATTGCAACGCCGCTGATGCCGTCACGCGCAGTCAGTGCGGGATAGCCGAACGCCTCCAGCAGGTAACGCATCAATTCCAGGTTGTCCGGATTGTCGTCGATGGCCAGGATCCGAGCGGCCATGAGCATCACTCCTTCAGTATCAACGTAAAGGTACTGCCCTTGCCACGCACGCTATGGAACACGATCTCCCCGCCCAGCAGCTCCGCCAGTTTCTGGCTCAGGTGCAGCCCGAGCCCAGTGCCTTCGTGTCGGCGCCCGGCCGAAGAGTCGACTTGTGCAAAGGCCGCGAACAACTTCGCCTGGTCTTCGTCGCCGATGCCGATACCGGTGTCCGCGACGCTGATCTCGGTCAAGATCTGCCCGTCTGCGTGACGTTCGCGTACATGCAGGTGCACGCTGCCTTCATCGGTGAACTTGATCGCGTTGCTGGTCAGGTTGAGGATGATCTGGGTCAACGCGCGCTTGTCGGTACGCAGCATCAGGTCCGACTCCGGCATCGTCATCAGCAAGGGCAGTGCCTTGGCCTCCGCCTGCGGTCCAAGTGAGGCAACCACGTCGGCGATCACGCGCTGGCAGACGATGGGTTCGATCCGCAGCTCCACCTTGCCTGCTTCGATCTTGGCCAGGTCGAGCAGGTCGTTGATCAACGCAAGCAGGTGGCGTGCGCTGCCTTGCACGGTCTTGAGCTGCTTTTCCTGGTCGGTGTTCAGCGGGCCCGGCAGTTTCATCAGCAAGGTGCCAGTAAAGCCGATGATGGCGTTGAGCGGCGTTCGCAACTCGTGGCTCATGCTCGCAAGAAAACGATCCTTGGCCAGGTTGGCGTTGGATAACTCCACGTTCTTCTCCTGCAGTGCCTGCTCGAAACGCTTGCGCTCTGTGATGTCGCGCACGATGGCAGTGAAGAACACGCCACGTGCGGTGCTCCAGGTGGCGATGGAGATATCGATGGGAAATACGGTCCCGCCCTTCTTCCGTGCCTGGATTTCGATGGTCTTGCCGATAAGGTGCGATCGCCCGGTCGTCAGGTATCGGCTGAGTCCTGCCTTGTGTGCAGCCTTGTATTGCTCCGGCATAAGCAACTCCAGCAGTTCGCCGCCGACCTCAGCCAACGGGTAACCGAACATGCGTTCCGCGGCTGCATTGAGGTAGGTGATCCGGCCTTGCTGGTCGGCCGATACGATGGCATCGCTCGCGGTCTCGGCGACCGCACGGAACTGTTCGCGACTTTCGCGCAGTTCTGCTTCGAAGTTCTTGCGCTCCGTGATGTCGCGGATGGCGCTGGAAACGAAGACGCCTTCTTCCGTGTGCAACGGACTCAGGCTGATCTCGATCGGAAACTCCCTGCCGTTCTTGCGGCGGCCGTAAAGCTCCAGCCCGACGCCCATCGGCCGCGCGCGCGGTTCGGAAAAGAATCCGTCGCGATGGCCGGGGTGCTGGCCGCGGTAACGCTCCGGCAACAGGAGTTCGACCTGCTGGTCGAGGAGCTCGTCGCGCGAATACCCGAAGACCGTCTGGGTCTGCGCGTTGACCAGCACGATCCGGCCTTGCCGATTGACGATGACGATCGCGTCGGGCGCGGATTCGAGCAGATCGCGGAATTTTTGTTCGGCCTTCTTGCGCTCACTGATGTCCCGGATCGCGCTCACCACCAGCGTATCGTCCCCGCTCTGCATCGGGCTCAGGCTGATCTCTACCGGGAATTCCTTGCCGTCCTTGCGCAGGCCATAGAGTTCAAGGCCCATGCCCATCGTGCGCGTGCGGGGCTGTTCGAAATAACCCGAACGATGGTCGGCATGCACGCCGCGATAGCGGGCGGGAAGCAACTGCTCGATCGAGCGCCCGCGCAATTCCCCGCTCTGGTACCCGAAGAGCCGTTCGGCCTGTGAGTTGGAGTGGACGATGCGGCCGCTCTGGTCGACCATCAGGATGCCGTCGGGCATCGATTCGAGCAGGTCGCCGAACCGGGTCTCGACCAATGTGGCCTTTTCGTCGTTCATCAGGCCTGGTCCCTCAGGCCCGCCGCCATGGCGGCTGGAGGCGGCGGCTGGCTGCGCTGAGAGGGCCGGTCCCATACGCCAGCCAGCCAAATGGCACGGTGAAGTTCACCCGACGGCGCCACACCGGCGCCGGTTGGTCCATCAACTGGCCGCATGGCGACATCGACGATCACCCTCCCTGGAAAATCACCCCAAGAAATATCTGCCCATTTGGGTTCAACGTGTTCGGCAACCCAAACAGGACTAGGGGCGATTACAGCTTGGCCTTCACCGGAGTGTCCCGGTCAGCCAGGGGGTCGACAGGCAGGGGTTGAGGAGCCGTAAAAGCAGAGCCGTCGGGGTGGAATGCGGCTGCTGTCGCTTGGGACGCTGCTTCCGCAAACGCCTGGTCCGTGGCCTTCAGTTTCATTTCAACGTCGATCGGCGACAGGATGCCGTCGCGTGCCGGGGTTCGTCGTCGTGCACGTCTCGATACAAAAGCATGTCCACCAGCTGCTGTTCCTTCGACTCATCGAACCCGCACGTGTGGACGAAGTCCCGCGGGTTTTCATAGGTGCCGAAGAGCATGTCCCACCAGACGATGTCGCCATAGTTGTTGCGGTGCCGGGCGTGCTGGTGATGGATGCGGTGCATCTCCGGCCGCTGGAAGACATAGCCGATCCATCGGGGTGTCCTCACGTTGGTGTGATAGAAAAATTCACCAAGCGCCGTGCAGGTCGTATAGACCACGCCAGCTTCCGGGGAAAGACCGAGCAAGGCGTACACGAGCATGCTGCCGATCAGAGAGTTGACGATCATTTCCCCTGGATGCTTGTAGAAGGACGTGATCACCTCGATCCGTTGCGGGCTGTGATGGATCTGATGGAAGCCCAGCCACAGCCAATGGACTTCGTGCCGCCATCGGTGCCACCAATAGAACACGAACGTGGCGATGAAATACGAGACGAGTCCGCCCACCAGCGGCGAAGCATGCTGCGATAGATGCAGCAGCGACCAGGCCGAGAACCAGCGTTCCCATGTCACCCCGGCGAGCAGGACGACGCCGAGTTGCACGAGGTTGACCAGTACGACCCGCATCGGCCAAGTCCTGACGCGCGCGAGTTTCCAGCCCGGTTTAACGCGTTCAAGCACGAAACAGAAAGCCGCCACCGTAAAGATGAGCCAAAGCATCAGCCGGGTCCCGGCCGTGATTGCAGGCGGCCGTTGCGCCACTCGCGCTGTTGCACCGCGTATCCGCGTGCCTGCAGGTAGTGCAGGATCGAGCGCACCGTGATCACCGGATAGTCGCCCGACAGCCGTGTCCCGACCGGGTGATCGGTGAAAGCGGCATTGGCCGAGAACAGGCCGCCAAGGATGCGTTTGGAATAGGCGATGTGGATGCGGTCGGGCTGGAAGCCGTCGTGCTCTGCGTAAGCGTATGCGCGGCTGCGATCATGCAAGGTGCCGGCTTCCGGCAGGGCGGCCGCCAGTGTTTCCAGCACCCAGGCAGTGGAGTTCTGGTAGTCGCGGCTACCCGGTCGCGCGATGATGTTGTAATGCGGCTGATGCAGCGCATTGCGTGGCAATGCGCGCAGCTGCGAGGCCAGGCGCTGCGCCAGCGCCGGCTGCAACCAGACGATGCGCGCATCCTGGTTGACGAGGTCGTCGGCGAAGAAATTCACCAGGCCTTGTGCGTGCAGCGCCGAACGGTCGGTGCCGCAGGCGTTGAGCAGGTGCAACACCGTCCAGCGGCCGTCGGGATGATCGCGCAAGGCGAAACCGACATGGCTGTACACCAGGCCGTGTTTCGACAGGTCGGTACCGACGCGTGCCACCAGTGCGACCGGCGCGTCGACGTCGTCCAGTGCCGCCACGGTGTGCATCGCGGTTTCAGCCGCGGCCGCAACTTTCGCCGGCGAGACGGCGGCCGCCTCGCAGTTGGCACCAGCGCGTGCCTGCATCGGCAACCAGGCGCATGCAAGCAGTGCGAAGGCTGCTAATGCGCGCCTCACGGCGTGACCTGTCGCGAATGGACATGCACGCGTGCCGACTCGTTGGCGATGAAGCACAGCACTTCGCCGGCCGCACTGAGCAACCAGCCGCTAGCCACTGCGGTTACGCTGATGGCCGTACCGGCGGCGATGCCCAGCTCGCGTACGGTTTCGGCCGCGATGTAGACCACGAACGACGCGCCGACGCCGACGGCCGACACGGTCACCGCGACCGTCTCGCCGCTGGCGGCGACCGAGGCCACCACAAACTTGCCGCCTTCCGACAGGGCGGCGGCCACCGCCGCCGGGACATCGATCGAGGCCGCGAGGCTCGCCTCGGACTGGCGGCTGGCGGCATCGGATTGCACCGCGGCCCATGCGGGTGCGCTGGCCAGCGACAACAGCACGAGCCAGCGTGCTCGGGATCGACCGGGGGCCTTGAGGATCATGTGCCTGCCTTTTATGAAGTTGGGGCAGGGTGTCCAAAGCATCGCGGGGGTTGCAACAATAATCGACAAAGTGCTGGAAATGTGACAATTTAGTATCGTATTTTGATACTTATGGCGATTTCAGTGGAGCTAACCGATGCCCTGAAGCGATCCCTGCGCACGCAGGGACTCACTTATCGCGATCTCGCCATTCGCCTGCGACTGAGCGAGGCGGCGGTGAAACGCATGTTTTCGCTTCGCGCCATGAGCCTGCGGCGGCTGGAACAGGTCTGCGACATCCTCGACATCGGCCTCGGCGAACTTGCTGCCGAAGCTGCACGCGGACGCAATGTGATGGCGAACCTCAGCGAGGCGCAGGAACAGGCGCTGGTCGATGAGCCGGCGTTGCTGCTGGCGCTGTTCCTCACCCTCAATCGTTGGCGCCAGGAAGAGGTGCAGGCGCACTTCGCCTTCACCACCGCACAGTGGACGGCGTTGCTGGTGAAGCTTGATCGGCTCGGCATCATCGAACTGATGCCGGGCAACCGTGGCCGTCCGTTGACCGCGCGTAATTTCCGCTGGCGTGCCGACGGACCGATGGAACGCTACTTTCGCCACACCCTGTTGAGCGACTACTTCGCCGATCCATTCGATGGCGAACAGGATGCGCTGTTGCTGCTCAGCGGCAGCCTCAGCCCCGATGGCATCAAGCAACTGAAGGAACGGTTGGGCGAACTGGCCCGCGAATTCGACGCATTGCTCGCGCGTGATGCCGCCCTGTCCGCACAGGATCGTATGGGCGTGGCCCTGGTGTTGGCGCAGAAGCCGTGGTTGTTGCAGCTGTTCCATCCATACCGGCGCGCGCAGGGCGAATGACGCGTCAGCGGTCGCTGGTGGCCTTGATCGGCTTCAACGCGCCGTAACGTTCCTTCTGCGGCTTGCCCTTGAGCGGCGGGAATTCCAGCTCCGGCGTCGGGCATTCGGTGTCGGGGAGGCGGTCGAGCAGGTTGCGGATCAGACTCAGGCGGCCGCGTTTCTGGTCGTCGAAGTCGACGAGGGTCCACGGCGCATAGGTGGTGTGGGTGGCTTTCAGCATCGCTTCGCGTGCCTGGGTGTACTCGCCGTACTTGCGTCGCGCTTCGACGTCGATGGGCGAGAGTTTCCAGCGTTTGAGCGGATCGGCGAGGCGTTCGCTGAAGCGTTCTTCCTGTTGCGCCTGGTCGCAGCACAGCCAGTACTTGAACAGCAGGATGCCGTCGTCGACCAGCAGCTTCTCGAATGCGGGCGCTGCCTTGAGGAAGGCTTTAACCTCCGCGTCGGTGGCGAAGCCCATGACTTTCTCGACGCCCGCGCGGTTGTACCAGCTGCGGTCGAACAGCACGATTTCGCCGGCAGCGGGCAGATGCGGCACGTAGCGCTGGAAGTACCACTGCGTGGCTTCGCGATCGTTTGGCTTGGGGAGCGCGACGACGCGGCATTGGCGCGGGTTCATGTGCTCGCGGATCGAATCGATCACGCCGCCCTTGCCGGCGGTGTCGCGTCCCTCGAACAGCACCACCACGCGCTTGCCCGTGTGTTGCAGCCAGCGTGCCATCTCCACCAGCTCCAACTGCAGCGCTTGCAGTTGCTGTTCGAATTCCTTGCGCTTGAGCTTGCTCATGCTCTCGCCTTGCGTCGCGCGGGCCTGGGGGCGCTGGTGCCCTGGGCCATGCTGCGCGCGACTTCGAGCAGCGCGCCTTGCTGTTTCGTATTCAGCGCACGATAGGAGGCGAGCAGTTCGTGCTCGCCTTGCGTACGTGCAGGATCGAGCGTGCTGGCGAGTTCGCCCAGCAACGCGCCTGCAGGGACACCGAGCGTGCGTGCCAGTGCGTCGAGCTGGTCCTTGCCGGGCAATTTGTCGCCGGTCAACCACGCCGACACGGTGGCCACGCCGGCGCGGGGAATGGCGGTGGCGAGATCGGCCACGCTCATGCCGCGGGCCTTGGCGAGCAGGCGCAACGTCGATCCAAGTGCCATCGCTTACTCCTTTAGTCGTGGTCGCAGGTTCGCAAGGTTGCAGGGCCTGGTGCGGGCATCGAGTTGGGCATGGATGATCTTTTCCCACGCGGTTCGGCAAGCGGAGGTCGAGCCGGGCAGGGCGAACAGGAACGTGCCGTTTGCCAGTCCGGCGAATGCACGTGATTGCAGGGTGCTGGTGCCGATCTCGTCGAAGCTGATCGCGCGGAACAGCTCGCCAAAGCCCGGCATCTCCTTGTCGAGCAGCGGCAGCAGCGCTTCCGGCGTGGAATCGCGGCCGGTAAAGCCGGTGCCACCGGTGACGAGAATGCCATCGATGGTGCTGTCGGCGATCCATTTCGAGACCAGCGCGCGCAGCTGGTAGCGATCGTCAGGCAGTAATGCGCGGTCGGCGAGGAGATGGCCCGCTGCGGTCAAGGCTTCGACCAGGTAATCGCCCGACGTGTCAGTTGACAGCGTGCGCGTGTCCGACACGGTCAGCACGCACAGGTTCAGCGGAGTGAAGTCGGTGGCGGCGCTCATGCGCGCAGTGTAGGGCGGGTTTTAACCCGCCGCACGGAACCTGGCGTAATGATCACGCCAATGACAGCGAATACCACTGCGTTTCGTCCGCGTGCCAGCCGGCGGCGTGATACAGAGCGCGCGCGGCAGTATTGTCGCGGGTCGTTTCGAGGCTGATGCCGGCGGCGCCGTCATCGCGCGCGTATTGCGCGGCGGCATCGAGCAGCGCACGGGCAACGCCGCTGCGACGCGCCTCATCGGCAACGAACAGATCGTTGAGAATCCAGGTGCGGGCGGTGCGGACCGAGGAAAACATCGGATACAGCTGGGTGAAGCCGGCGGCCACGCCGCCGCGTTCGGCGATGAGCACGACCGACTCGCCGAAGCGCATGCGCGTGCGCAGCCAGTCGCGTGCCCGCACCAGGTCGGCCGGTTGCCCGTAGAAACGACGATAGGCATCAAACAACTCGGCGAGCGCGTCGAGATCCTGTGGTCCGGCGCGGCGGATGGATGTAGTCATATGTGTCTCTTGCTCGTCAAACGTATTGACCGACGGATCAATTGCCAGCTGTCAGGCGCGCCAGTTCGTCGGCCTGGTGCTCGCGCGTCAATCGCTCGACCAGGGCGTCGAGGCTGCCTTCAAGCACATTGGGCAGATCGTAAAGGGTGAGGCCTTCCACGCGATGGTCGGTGATCCGGCCCTGCGGATAGTTGTAGGTGCGGATGCGCTGGCTGCGGTCGCCGCTGCCGACCTGCAGCTTGCGGTCCTGCGCCTGCGCGGCTTCGCGCTTGGCGGTTTCGGCTTCGACCAGCATCGCCTTCAGTCGCTTCATCGCCTTGTCGCGGTTGGCGTGCTGCGAGCGCTCGGTCTGGTTCTCGACCACCACGCCGCTGGGCACGTGGGTAATGCGGATCGCCGATTCGGTCTTGTTGACGTGCTGGCCGCCGGCGCCGGAGGAACGGAAGGTGTCGATGCGCAGGTCGGCCGGGTTGATCTCGATGGCGATGTCGCCGACGTCCTCGGGGATGATCGCCACGGTCGCGGCCGAGGTATGTATTCGGCCCTGCGATTCGGTTTCCGGCACGCGTTGCACCCGATGGGTGCCGGATTCGAATTTCAGCTTGGAATACGCGCCACGGCCTTCGATGCGCGCGACGACTTCCTTGTAGCCGCCGTGTTCGCCCGGACTGGCCGATTCGATCTCGAGCTTCCAGCCCTGGCGTTCGGCGTAGCGCGCGTACATGCGGAACAGGTCGCCAGCGAAGATCGCGGCTTCGTCGCCGCCGGTGCCGGCGCGGACTTCGAGGTAGAGGTTGCCTTCGTCGCGTGGGTCTTTGCGCACCAGGTGCGCCATCAGCTCGACGTCGAGTTCCTCAAGGCGTTGCGTGGCCGCGGCGATTTCCTCCTCGGCCAGTTCGCGCAGCTCCGGATCGGAACGCATCGCTTCGGCCGCGGCGAGGTCGCGGCGTGCCTGCGCTTCTGCGGCGAACGCGGCGGCGAGCGGCTCCAGTTGCGAGAACTCGCGCGAGAACGTGCGGAAGCGCTCGGCATCGCCGATCACGCCGGGGTCGGCGAGTAGGCGTTCGAGTTCCTCGCGGCGCTCGAGCAGCGCTTCGAGTTTGCGGCGCAGGCTGGGGATCATTCGTCTGTTTCGCTCTCGCCGCTGAGCGGTGGGAACAATTTTTCGGTCGCGCGCGCGAGTTCGGCATCGCCGCTGAGCGCGGCTTCGCGCAGTGCCGCGGTCGGGGCGTGCAGCAGGCGGTTGGTCAACGTGTTGGCGAGCAGGTTCAATACTTCCTGCGGATCGCGTCCGCTGGCGAGTTGCTGCCGTGCTTTCGCGAGGGCTTCGTCGCGTGCGCGTTCTCCGTGTGCACGCAGACGCTTGAGCGGGGCGTGGCGGGTAGCGGCGAGGGAAGTCTCGACGAAGCGAGCGGTCTGCAATTCGACGATCGCCTCGGCTTCTTCTGCGGCCTCGCGACGGCTGCGACGGTTATCTTCGATCGCGCGTTCGAGATCGTCGACGGTGTAGAGGAACACGTCTTTGAGTTCGGCGACGTCGGCGGCGATGTCCCGCGGCACGGCGAGGTCGAGCAGCAGCATCGGCCGGTGCTTGCGCTGCGCCAAGGCAGCGGCGACCTGCGGCTTGTGCAGGATCGGTTCGCGGCTGGCGGTGGCGGACAGCACGATGTCGGCCTCAGAGAGGTGGCGATCGAGTTCGGCCAGGGGCAGGGCGACGCCGCCGTGGCGGCTGGCGAGTTCCTGCGCATGGGCGAGGGTGCGGTTGGCGACCAGGAGGCGCTTGACCTTGCCTTCGCTGAGGTGGCGCGCGGCGAGTTCGATGGTTTCGCCGGCGCCGATCAGCAGCACGGTCGAATCATCGAGCCGGGCGAACGATTCCTGCGCCAGTCGCACGGCGGTCGAAGCCACCGACACCGGATTCACGCCGATGCGGGTGTCGGTACGTGCGCGCTTGGCGGTGGCGAAGGCGTGCTGGAACAGGCGATCGAGTTGGGTGCCAAGGGTGCCGGCGTTGCGCGCCGCGGCCCAGGCTTCCTTGACCTGGCCGAGGATCTGCGGCTCGCCCAGCACGAGCGAATCCAGGCCAGTGGCAACGCGGAACAAGTGGCGTACCGCGTCAGCGTCTTCGTGCTTGTACAGGTAGGCGTGCAGGTCGCCGGCATCGGCGGGGTGGGTGGCCAGCCAATCTGCCAGCGCCTGGCCCTCGTCTTCGCTCAGCGCATACAGCTCGGTGCGATTGCAGGTCGACAGCAACGCCACCTCACGCACCTGTGGCAGTGCGCGCAACGACGCCAGCGCACGCGGCAGCGCCTCGGCGCCGAACGCGACGCGTTCGCGCAGGCTGACCGGTGCGGTCTGGTGATTGATGCCGAGTACAAGCAGGCTCATTGGCGCTGGAAAATCATCCGTTCAGTTGCGTGCGCTAAGCTGCAAGCGAGTCAGGCCGCCATTCTACCGGCCCGGTTGCATTCGATGCCCGTCATCCTGCGTTCGTTGTTGCTGTTGTCGTTCATGGTGTCGCTGGCCCTGCCGGCACAGGCGGCCAAGCGTGCAGGCGCCGATACCGCCGAATCGGCGGCGCTGCAAAACACGTTGGCCGGTGAATTCGCCCTCCAGGCCGGGCAGCTGAAGGATGCCGCGCGCTGGTACTTCGAAGCCGCACGTGCGGTCGATGACGCCGGCCTGGCCGAGCGTGCGACCCGGATCGCGCTGTTGGCGAACGACGACGACCGCGCCGCCGATGCGCTGAAACTGTGGCGCCAGCGTGCGCCGCGTTCGCTGGCGATGCGCGCGGCCGAGGCGACCTTGTCGCTGCGCCGCGACCAGGCCGGCCCCGCCCGCCGCGAACTGGAAGCGCTGCTGCGCGACAAGGACGATGACGGCTGGCGCTACGCGCATGTGGCGCTGTATGGCGGTGGCAAGAACCAGAAACTGGCCGGTCGCCTGCTCGGCGAGCTGGTCGAAGCTGGCGCGATTCCCAACCAACTGCAGCCGTGGCTGGCCTTCGGCAGCCTGGCGCAACGGCTGGAGCAACCGCAGCTGGCCGAAACGATGATCGACCAGATCGTCAAGCGCTTCCCCGATGAACCGCGCGTCGCCCTGTTGCACGCCAGCCAACTGCGCGAAGCCGGCAAGAAAGACGAAGCGCGGCGGGTGCTGGCCGGGCTGGAAAATGCTTCGCGCCTCGTCGAAGAGCTGCGCCTGAACGTAGCGGCCGAATACGACGCGCTCGGCGACTACACCACTGCCGCGGGCGTGCTCGCGCGCGGCCCGCAGGATGAGCAGAGTTACACCCTGCGCGCCTCGCTGCTGGCGAAGGCCGAAGACAATGCCGCCCTCGCCAAACTCTATGACGAGCTGCGAGGCGAGTCCGTCCGTCCGGATCCACAGCGGCGCTTGTTACTCGGCCAGGTCGCGGAGTTCCTCAAGCGCCACGCCGAGGCGCTGGACTGGTACCGCAGCGTGCCCGGCGGACCGCAACGCTGGATCGCGCGTCTGCGCGGCGCCAACGTGCTGCACGAACTCAAGCGCGGCACCGAGGCCTACGACGAACTACGCAAACTGCAGGGCGATGCGACTGCAGACGAAGACACGCGCCGCGACGCGTATCTGCTCGAGGCCGAGCTGCGGCACAGGGACGGGGACGACGCGCGGGAACTCGACGTCTTCGCTCGCGGCCTTGCGGCGTATCCGGACGATGGCGCGCTGTTGTATTCGCGCGCACTGGCCTGGGAGCGTCGCGACGACATCGCTCACGCCGAAGCCGATTTCCGCAAGATCCTGGTGGCGGACCCCGACAACGTCAATGCACTCAACGCGCTGGGTTATACGCTCGCCGATCGCACCACGCGCTACGCCGAAGCGTTGGAGCTGATCGCCCGTGCCCGCGCCGCCGAACCCGACAGCGCCGCGATCATCGACAGCTATGGCTGGGTGCTGTATCGGCTCGGCCGCAATGCTGAAGCGCTGGCCGAGCTGCGTCGCGCTTTCACGCTGCAGAAGGATCCCGAGATCGCCGCGCATCTCGGCGAAGTGCTGTGGATGAGTGGTAACAAAGAGGAGGCGCGCAAGTACTTCGACGAGGCGCGCAAGCTCGATCCGGACAATCGTTCGCTCAAGCGCGCACTGGAGAAAACCGGGGCATGAGCCGGCTGCGGGGAACGATCGCCGCGGTCTGCGCGCTGTTGCTGACGGCGTGCGTGGCGCAGCCGGTGCGTGAAGCGTTGCCGCCGATTGCGGGTACGCCGGAAACGCATCAGGCGCAACGGGAAGCGATGTTGGCGGACAAGGCACAGTGGTCGTTGCAGGGCCGGGTCGCGTTGTCGAATGGTCGCGACGGCGGCAGCGGCCGCATCGACTGGCGGCAGGATGGGACCCATTACGACGTCGCGTTGAGTGCGCCCGTGACCCGGCAAAGCTGGCGGTTGAGCGGCGACGAAGCCGGTGCTCAGCTCGAAGGCCTCGAAGGCGGTACCCGCATCGGCCCCGACGCGGCCGAACTGCTGCGCGAGGCGACCCGCTGGGAAATCCCGGTTGCAGCCTTGTCGTCGTGGGCGCGCGGCCTGCGCGCAGACCCACGGCATGGTCCGGCGACCGTGCATTACGCCGCCGACGGCCGTTTGGGCCGTATCGAGCAGGCCGGCTGGGTCATCGATTACAACGGCTGGCAGGCGGATGCGACGGGGATAGAGCTGCCGAACCGGCTGAACGCCAGCAAGGGCGAGGCAAAAGTGAGGCTGATCGTCGACCGCTGGGAGGCGGCGCCATGACGGCCGAGGCTGGTTGGTCGGCTTGGCCGGCTCCGGCGAAGCTCAACCTGTTCCTGCAGATCACCGGCCGCCGGCAGGACGGCTACCACGCTCTACAGACCGTGTTCCGGCTGCTGGAATGGGGCGACACACTACGGCTGCGGATCCGTGAGGATGGCGCCATCGTCCGCCATGGCGCGTCCGCCCCTGGCGTCGCCGAGGTCGATGATTTGGCAGTCCGTGCGGCCAAATTGCTGCAATTTGAAGCCAAAGTGGCATTAGGTGCCGACATCGTCGTCGAAAAACGAATCCCTGCCGGCGGCGGTTTTGGTGGGGGGTCCTCGGATGCAGCCACCGTCCTGGTCGCCTTGAACGCCTTGTGGGGCACGGGCTACGACCCGGATCGGCTGGCCGATCTGGGCCTCCGTCTGGGTGCCGACGTCCCGGTCTTCGTTCGCGGCGACAACGCGTGGGCCGAGGGCGTCGGTGAGCAACTGACCCCGCTCGAGCTCCCGCCGGCCTGGTACGTCCTCGCCGACCCTGGCGTGCACGTGCCAACCGCGGCGTTATTCCAAGCCCCTGAATTGACGCGGAATGCGCCGCCCGCGACAATGTCCGACTTCGTTTCGGGTGCTGTTGGACAGCGTGCAGTGCTCGGCAATGCGTTCGAGCCGGTGCTGCGCCGCCGCGAACCGGCCATTGAGGCCGTGTTCGAAGCGTTGGCGCGGATCGGCACGCCGCGTTTGACCGGGTCGGGCAGCGGCTGCTTCGTCGAATTCGCCAATCGCGAGTCCGCCGAAGCTGCGCTGGCCATGTTGCCTTCTGGTCTCCAGGCCTGGGTGGCGGCGGGTGCGGCGGTATCGCCTCTGCGCGCGGCACTCGAATCGAACCGCCTGCAGGGGCGTCGCCAAGAGGCCCAAGGCACCAGGTTTTGATCCTGGCATTCGTAGGTTCGAATCCTACCGCCCCTGCCAAAACGAATCGCAGGGTTCGCACGCGCTTGTGCGGACCTCCATGAAACCCGCAACGGTCAGAGCGCAGCGGAGAAGACAATGCAAGACGATCGCAACCTGCTTGTCTTCACGGGCAACGCCAACCGGCCCCTGGCCGAAGCGGTGTGCAAGGAACTGGGCATCCGCCTCGGCAAGGCGCAGGTAGGCAAGTTTTCGGACGGCGAGGTCCAGGTCGAGATCGACGAGAACGTGCGCCGGCAGGAAGTGTTCGTGATCCAGCCGACGAACGCGCCGAGTGCGGAAAACCTGGTCGAGCTGCTGGTGCTGATCGACGCGCTCAAGCGCGCATCGGCATCCAGCGTGACCGCGGTGGTGCCTTATTTCGGCTACGCCCGTCAGGATCGCCGCCCCAGGTCGGCACGCGTGCCGATCACCGCGAAAGTGGTGGCGAAGATGTTCGGTTCGGTCGGGGCCGACCGGGTGCTGACCGTGGACCTGCACGCCGACCAGATCCAGGGTTTCTTCGATATCCCGGTCGACAACGTGTACGCCTCGCCGCTGCTGCTCGCCGATATCTGGCGCGCGCACGGCACGGACAACCTGATCGTGGTGTCGCCGGACGTCGGCGGCGTGGTGCGCGCGCGGGCGATCGCGAAGCGCCTCGATGATGCGGAACTCGCGATCATCGACAAACGCCGTCCACGCGCCAACGTCGCCACGGTGATGAACATCATCGGTGACGTCAGCGGCAAGATCTGCGTGCTGGTCGATGACCTCGTCGACACCGCAGGCACCTTGTGCGCGGCGGCTGCAGCGTTGAAGGCGCAGGGCGCGATCAAGGTGGTCGCGTACTGCACCCATCCGGTGCTGTCGGGCGCTGCGCTCGACAACATCAACAAGTCGCAGCTCGACGAGCTGGTGGTGACCGACACCGTCCAACTCTCGGCAGCCGCGAAGGCCTGCAGCAAGATCCGCCAGCTCAGCGTGGCGGAGTTGCTGGCGGAGACGATCCGCCGCATCGCCTTCGGAGAATCCGTCAGTTCGCTGTATGTCGATTGACAGCAGGGACTGACAAACCACTCACCTGGTCGCGGGTGAGTGATATCACCGCCGCGAGGCGGTTCATGCAAGCAAAGCGAGTAACGAAAATGTCCGATCACAACATCACGGCCACCAGCCGCAACGACGAAGGTAAGGGTGCGAGCCGCCGCCTGCGTCGTTCCGCGCAGATCCCGGCCATCGTCTATGGCGGCGACGTCGCCCCGCAAAGCATCCAGCTCGACCACGAGAAGACCTGGGTCGCCAGCCAGAACGAGTGGTTCTACTCCTCGATCCTGTCGCTCGACCTCGACGGCAAGGTGCAGAAGGTGCTGCTGCGTGACATGCAGCGCCATCCGTACAAGCAGCAGATCATGCATCTGGACTTCCAGCGCGTGAACGAGAACCAGGCGATCCGCGTCGCCGTGCAGCTGCACTTCCTCAACGAAGACAAGTCGCCGGCCGGCAAGTCGGCCGAGGTCGTGGTCACCCACGAGCTGACCGAAGTCACCATCAGCTGCCTGCCGAAGGACCTGCCGGAGTTCCTCGAAGTCGACCTGAGCCAGTTGGACGTCGGCACGATCATCCACCTGTCGGAGCTCAAGCTCCCGGCCGGCGTGGAGATCCCTGAGTTGAAGCTGGGCAAGGAGCACGACCTCGCCGTCGTCATTGCCAAGCACGGCAAGGAAGAAGTCGAAGTCGTCGAGGCGCCCGAAGCTGCGGAAGTCCCGGCGGCCAAGGTGGCCAAGAAGGACGAGCCGAAGAAGGACGACAAGAAGTAAACCGCTGCAGGCGCGCCCGCTCGCACGGGCGCGCCACGGTTTTCCGTCATGGCAGGCTTGCGCCTAATTGTCGGACTGGGCAATCCCGGTCTCGAACACGCCCGGACCCGGCACAACGCCGGGTTCCGTTTTGTGGACGTGCTCGCTGAAAAAGCCGGCGCGCGCTTCGGGCTGGAGAGCAAGTTGTTCGGCGAGACCGCGAAGGTCGACGTCGCCGGGCATCAGGTCTGGCTGCTGAAGCCGGCCACGTTCATGAACCTCAGCGGCAAGTCGGTCACGGCTGCCTTGCGCTACTGGAAGATCGAACCGGAAGAGGCGCTGCTGGCGCACGACGAACTGGATCTGCCGCCGGGAACGGCGCGGCTCAAGTTCGACGGTGGCCACGGTGGCCAGAACGGCTTGCGCGACACCATGCGCCTGTTGGGACACGGAAAATTCCACCGCCTGCGCATCGGCATCGGCCATCCGGGGCACAAGGACAAGGTCACGCCGTGGGTGCTGGGCAAGGCCGGGCGCGACGACGAGGCGGCGATCGAACGCGCCATCGATGACGCGATCGGCGTGCTGCCGCTGGCGGTCGCCGGCGATTTCAACGAAGCGATGAAGCGGCTGCATACGCCGCAAACCTGAAGCCCGAGAGCTCGCTCGAAGGGCCGAACAAACTCACATGGAACGGCCAAGGCCGGTCCATCCAGCTGGAGCAAGGCCCCATGGGCATCAAATGCGGCATCGTCGGCCTGCCCAACGTCGGCAAGTCGACCCTGTTCAACGCCCTGACCAAGGCCGGCATCGCCGCGGCCAATTTCCCGTTCTGCACGATCGAACCCAACGTCGGCGTGGTGCCGGTGCCGGATCCGCGCCTGAACGCGCTGGCGGAGATCGTCAAGCCGCAGAAGTGCATCCCGACCGCGGTCGAGTTCGTCGACATCGCGGGCCTGGTGGCTGGCGCGGCCAGCGGCGAAGGGCTGGGCAACAAGTTCCTGGCCCATATCCGCGAGGTGGACGCCATCACCCATGTGGTGCGCTGCTTCGAAAATCCCGACGTTATCCACGTCAACAACAAGATCGACCCGCTCTCGGACATCGACACCATCGACACCGAGTTGGCCCTGGCCGACCTGGATTCGGTCGACAAGGCGCTAAACAAGGCCGAGCGCTCGGCCAAGACCGGCGACAAGGACGCCAAGGCCCGCGCTGAGGTGCTGGGCCGCATCAGCGCCGGCCTCAATGCGGGCAAGTCGGCGCGTTCGCTGGGCCTGTCCGATGATGACAAGGCCGCGGTCCGCGACCTGTTCCTGCTGACCCTGAAGCCGGTGATGTACGTGGCGAACGTGCTCGAGGACGGTTTCGAGAACAACCCGCACCTCGACGCCGTGCGCGCCCGCGCCTCAGGCGAGGGCGCCGAGGTGGTGCCGGTCTCGGCTGCCATCGAGGAAGAGCTGAGCCAGCTCGAAGACGTCGACCGCGATGCCTTCCTGCACGACCTGGGCCTCGACGAGCCAGGCCTGAACCGGGTGATCCGTGCCGCCTACAAGCTCCTGGGCCTGCAGACCTATTTCACCGCCGGCGTGAAGGAAGTCCGCGCCTGGACCGTGAAATCGGGCTCAACCGCCCCGCAGGCCGCGGCGGTGATCCATACCGACTTCGAGAAGGGCTTCATCCGCGCCGAGACCATCGGTTACGACGATTTCATCAAATACAGGGGCGAATCCGGGGCTCGCGACGCCGGCCGGCTGCGCCTGGAAGGCAAGGAATACCGGGTGCAGGAAGGCGACGTGCTCCATTTCCGCTTCAACGTTTGACTTCCCCTCCACCCCACACCAAAATAGCGGGCTCTTTTGGAGGGATACCCAAGCGGCCAACGGGGGCAGACTGTAAATCTGCTGGCTTACGCCTTCGGTGGTTCGAATCCACCTCCCTCCACCAGAAAGTTTTGGCTTCAGAAGTATCCAGCAACACATGGTTCCCGGTGCGGGAGTAGTTCAACGGTAGAACCTCAGCCTTCCAAGCTGATGGTGCGGGTTCGATTCCCGTCTCCCGCTCCATTGAACATCGCGCGACAGGCTCCATTAGTTTCAGACAACCAGTTCATCGCTCACGTAGCTCAGTCGGTAGAGCACCTCCTTGGTAAGGAGGAGGTCGATGGTTCGATTCCATTCGTGAGCACCAGTTTTTAGACAGTACGTTCTTCAGTACGGCCAACCACTAAACCATCCGAGAAGCGACCATGGCAAAGGGTAAGTTCGAGCGCACCAAGCCCCACGTGAACGTGGGCACGATTGGTCACGTTGACCACGGCAAGACGACGCTGACGGCGGCGCTGACGAAGGTGGGCGCGGAGCGGTTTGGTGGTGAGTTCAAGGCGTACGACCAGATCGACGCGGCGCCGGAAGAGAAGGCGCGCGGTATTACGATTTCGACGGCGCACGTGGAATACGAATCGGTGAACCGCCACTACGCGCACGTGGATTGCCCGGGCCACGCCGACTACGTGAAGAACATGATCACGGGTGCGGCGCAGATGGACGGCGCGATCCTGGTGTGTTCGGCCGCGGACGGCCCGATGCCGCAGACGCGCGAGCACATCCTGCTGGCGCGTCAGGTCGGCGTGCCGTACATCGTGGTGTACCTGAACAAGGCGGACATGGTCGACGACGCCGAGCTGCTCGAGCTGGTCGAGATGGAAGTGCGCGAGCTGCTGTCGAAGTACGACTTCCCGGGCGACGACACCCCGATCATCACGGGTTCGGCGCTGAAGGCGCTGGAGAATGACCAGTCGGAGATTGGCGTGCCGTCGATCCTGAAGCTGGTCGAGGCGCTGGACACCTACATCCCGCAGCCGGAGCGTGCGATCGACCGTCCGTTCCTGATGCCGGTGGAAGACGTGTTCTCGATCTCGGGCCGCGGCACCGTGGTGACCGGGCGTATCGAGCGCGGCGTGATCAAGGTGGGCGACGAAATCGAAATCGTCGGTATCCGTCCGACCCAGAAGACGACCGTGACCGGCGTCGAGATGTTCCGCAAGCTGCTGGACCAGGGCCAGGCGGGTGACAACGCCGGCCTGCTGCTGCGCGGCACCAAGCGTGACGACGTGGAGCGTGGCCAGGTGCTGGCCAAGCCCGGTTCGATCACCCCGCACACGGAGTTCGAGGCTGAGGTGTACGTGTTGTCGAAGGACGAGGGCGGCCGTCACACGCCGTTCTTCAAGGGTTACCGCCCGCAGTTCTACTTCCGCACGACGGACATCACCGGTGCCGTGACCCTGCCGGAAGGCGTGGAAATGGTCATGCCGGGCGACAACATCAAGATGGTGGTGGACCTGATCAACCCGGTGGCGATGGACGATGGCCTGCGCTTCGCGATCCGCGAAGGCGGCCGGACCGTCGGCGCGGGCGTCGTCGCCAAGATCCTCAAGTAACTCTGGCGTACGAGCGACTGGGTCGCTCGACATCGGAGAAGGCGACAACAAAGGCGAGTCGGCGACGACTCGCCGTTGCCGTCTAAAGCAAACCCTCATTTGAGGCCGCACAACTTAGATACGCCAGTAGCTCAATTGGCAGAGCAGCGGTCTCCAAAACCGCAGGTTGGGGGTTCGAGTCCCTCCTGGCGTGCCATACACAGACGTGCCTTTAACAGCGTGGGATGGTTGGATTGAACAGCAAGGTCGAACAATCGAAAGCCGCCGGGTCCGCTGGCGACCTCGTCAAGTACGTACTGGCGGTACTGCTGGTCGCGGCGGGCGTGTTCGCCTTCTACTGGTTCGGTCAGTGGCCGGCCGCGCTGCGTGGGCTGGCGGTGATCGGTGGCCTGATCGCCGGTGGCGTGGTCTTCATGACCAGCGCCAAGGGCGCGCAGACCCGTGAGTTCCTCGCCGAATCGCGGTTCGAGCTGCGCAAGGTGGTGTGGCCGACCCGGCAGGAAGCCGGGCGCGCGACGCTCATGATCATCATCGCAGTGACAGTGATCAGCCTGATCCTGGCCGGCTTCGATGTCGTGATCCAGGCGGGCGTGAAGTGGTTGTTGGGTCGTTGATGGAGACTGCAACGTTGGAATCGAACGTCGTCAAACGCTGGTACGTGGTCCACGCCTATTCCGGCTTCGAGAAGTCGGTGGCGCAGGCGCTGCGCGATCGCATCGTGCGCACCGAAATGCAGGACCGCTTCGGCGACGTGCTGGTGCCGACCGAGGAAGTGGTGGAGATGCGCTCCGGCCAGAAGCGCCGTTCCGAGCGCAAGTTCTTCCCCGGCTACGTGCTGGTGCAGATCGCGACCCATGACGAGGGCGGTATTCCGCGCATGGACAACGAGAGCTGGCACCTGGTCAAGGAAACGCCGAAGGTGATGGGCTTCATCGGCGGTACCGCCGACCGCCCGCTGCCGATCCGCGACGAGGAGGCTGCCGCCATCCTCAACCGCGTGCAGGAAGGCGTGGAGAAGCCGAAGCCGAAGGTGCTGTTCGAGCCGGGTGAGATGGTCCGCGTCACCGATGGTCCGTTCAACGACTTCAACGGCGTGGTCGAGGAAGTCAATTACGAGAAGAGCCGCCTGCGCGTCGCAGTGCTGATCTTCGGCCGTTCCACTCCGGTGGAGTTGGAGTTCGGTCAGGTCGAGAAGGCCTGACAAAAAAAGAATTCGCCGGGACGAGTGGTTCGTCCAGGCAAGTAAGCGAGGAGCCGATAAGGCGCCAGCACTCGCAGGAGCAAAGCAATGGCAAAGAAAGTCGTCGGTTACATCAAATTGCAGGTCAAGGCCGGCCAGGCCAATCCGTCGCCGCCGGTGGGCCCAGCCCTCGGCCAGCGCGGCCTGAACATCATGGAATTCTGCAAAGCGTTCAACGCCGCCACGCAGAAGCTGGAGCCGGGTCTGCCGACTCCGGTCATCATCACCGCGTACTCGGACCGTACCTTCACCTTCATCACCAAGAGCACGCCGGCTTCGGTGCTGCTGAAGAAGGCCGCGGGCATCCAGTCCGGTTCCAAACGCCCGAACACCGAGAAGGTGGGCAAGGTCACGCGCAAGCAGCTCGAAGACATCGCCAAGGCGAAGGAAGCCGATCTGACTGCAGCCGATCTGGACGCAGCGGTGAAGACGATTGCGGGCTCGGCCCGTTCCATGGGTCTGGTGGTGGAGGGCTAAGACATGACGACCAAGCGAATCAAAGCTCAGACCAAGATCGAGCCGGGCAAGGCTTACACCATCGATGAAGCCCTGAAGATCATCAAGGACAACAGCAAGGCCAAGTTCGTCGAAGCCGTCGACGTGGCCGTGCGTCTCGGCGTCGACGCCAAGAAGTCCGACCAGCAGGTGCGCGGTTCGACCGTGCTGCCGGCCGGTACCGGCAAGTCGGTGCGCGTGGCGGTGTTCGCCCCGGCCGGCGCCAAGGCTGACGAAGCCATCGCCGCCGGCGCGGAAGCCGTGGGCATGGACGACCTCGCCGAGAAGATGCTCGCGGGCGACCTCAACTACGACGTCGTCATCGCGACGCCGGATGCGATGCGCGTGGTCGGCAAGCTCGGCCAGGTGCTCGGTCCGCGCGGCCTGATGCCGAACCCGAAGGTCGGCACCGTTTCCCCGAACCCGGCGGAAGCAGTGAAGAACGCCAAGGGCGGCCAGGTGCGTTACCGCACCGACAAGGCCGGCATCATCCACTGCACGATCGGCAAGGCCAGCTTCGAAGCCGACGCGCTGAAGAACAACCTGCACGCGCTGCTGCTCGACCTGATCAAGGCCAAGCCGTCGAGCGCGAAGGGCCAGTACCTGCAGAAGATCTCGCTCAGCTCGACCATGGGCCCGGGCGTGATCGTCGACCAGTCGACGCTGACCCTGAAGTAATTCGTTTCAAGCGGGCGACGTTCGCGTCGTCCGCCGCAAGTTTTGAGGGCGTCGCCGAGAGTCGTGTCTGACTCGACGCGATAGCCGTCAAAGACCGCAGGCGCGGTCTGCGCACCACCGACGACGGGCACGGATGCTCGCTTGGCAAGGAGTCGCCGTCGGAGGCAGCGGGATCGCTTAATCCAGCCTCTAGCGAGGCAGGGCCTGCGCAGATGGTGCAGCCCCTCTCTGGAAATTTTCTGGTGATGCCAGATCAGAGAAGGCCACCACCGGGACGTGAGTCTGCGTCCCCGGCACCGAGGGATTGGTGCCGCCCAGGACCGCAAGCGGCAGGAGCCGTGCGCGGAGTTCATTTGGAGGAGTGCTAATGGCTCTCAATCTGTCCCAGAAGCAAGTAGTTGTCGCCGAACTGGCAGACGTTGCCGCGAAGGCCCACTCCTTGGTCGCTGCCGAGTACGCGGGCACCACGGTCAGTCAAATGACCGCGATGCGCAAGAAGGCCCGTGAAACCGGTGTGTACTTGAAAGTCGTCAAGAACACGCTGGCTTCGCGCGCTGTCGGCGGTACCGATTTCGAGGTCGTCAAGGACGCTCTCGTCGGTCCGCTGCTGTACGCGTTCTCGATGGAAGAACCCGGCGCTGCCGGGCGTCTGATCAAGGAATTCGCCAAGGGCAACGACAAGCTCAAGGCCAAGGTCGTGTCGGTGGAAGGCAAGTTGCTGCCTGCCGCGCACGTCGAGGTGTTGGCTTCGCTGCCGACCCGCGACCAGGCCCTGGCCATGCTGGCCCGCGTCCTCGCCGAACCCGCTGCGATGTTCGCCCGTGCCGTCAAGGCCGTGGCCGACAAGCAAGGCGGTGGCGAAGTCGCAGCCGAAG
Organism: Lysobacter sp. CFH 32150; assembly: GCF_022758295.1. Classification (GTDB taxonomy): domain Bacteria; phylum Pseudomonadota; class Gammaproteobacteria; order Xanthomonadales; family Xanthomonadaceae; genus CFH-32150. The sequence goes on from NZ_JALDWJ010000013.1 coordinate 34,879, forward strand.
CTGAAGCCCAGGCCGAACCGGCCTAAGTTCGACGCCAGACGTTATCGGTTCGTGCGAACCGCAAACCAATTCAATTTCCAGAGGTAATCAACATGTCCCTTTCCAACGAACAGATCGTCGACGCGATCGCCACCAAGTCGCTGATGGAAGTGATGGACCTGGTCAAGGCCATCGAAGAGAAGTTCGGCGTCTCCGCTGCCGCCCCGGTCGCTGCTGCCGGTCCGGCCGCCGTTGCCGCCCCGGTCGAAGAGCAGACCGAATTCACCGTCGTCCTGAAGGCCGCCGGCGAGAAGAAGGTCGAAGTCATCAAGGCCGTCCGCGCCATCACCGGCCTCGGCCTGAAGGAAGCGAAGGACCTCGTCGAAGCCACCGGCATCGTCAAGGAAGCCGTGTCGAAGGACGACGCTGCCAAGATGAAGAAGGACCTCGAGGCCGCAGGCGCGACCGTCGAAGTGAAGTAAGCAGTATTGCGTCGCCGGGTGTCATCGGCGACCACCTGAGGCTGGGGACGAAAGTCCCCGGCCTTTGGCCGTTCCTGAAGTAGTGTCAAAAAATCCTGAGTTGGCAGTTGGAAGTAGCGGGAGAGGGCGTGCTGGTGCCGGCAATACCAGCGACTCCCAACTGGCAATTTTGTTCCCCCTGGACCGCGGCCACGCGATCCATAGAAAAACCGAGGCGGTAGCTCACCATGACCACAGCTTCTACATCGACCACAGCTTCCAAACAGGATTACTCCTTCACCGAAAAGAAGCGCATCCGCAAGGATTTCGGTAAGCGCAAGTCGATCCTCGAAGTGCCGTTCCTGCTCGCGATCCAGGTCGATTCCTATCGCGAATTCCTGCAGGAGAACGCCGAGCCCGGCAAGCGCGAAGACCGCGGCCTGCATGCGGCCCTGAAGTCGGTGTTCCCGATCTCCAGCTATTCCGGCAACGCTGCCCTCGAATATGTCGGCTACCGCCTCGGCGACCCGGCCTTCGATGAGCGCGAATGCCGCAACCGCGGCCTGAGCTACGGCGCACCGCTGCGCGTGACGGTGCGCCTGGTGATCTACGACCGCGAGTCGTCGGTCAAGGCGATCAAGTACGTGAAGGAGCAAGAGGTCTACATGGGCGAGATCCCGCTCATGACCGGCAACGGCACCTTCATCGTCAACGGCACCGAGCGCGTCATCGTCTCGCAGCTGCACCGCTCGCCGGGCGTGTTCTTCGACCACGACCGCGGCAAGACCCACAGCTCGGGCAAGCTGTTGTACAGCGCCCGCATCATTCCTTATCGCGGTTCCTGGCTGGACTTCGAGTTCGACCCGAAGGACGCGCTGTTCACCCGTATCGACCGTCGCCGCAAGCTGCCGGTATCGGTGCTGCTGCGCGCGCTCGGCTACTCCAACGAGGAGATGCTGCGCGCGTTCTTCGAGATCAACACCTTCCATATCGATCCGACGGAAGGCGTGCAGCTTGAGCTCGTGCCTGAGCGCCTGCGCGGCGAAACGCTGGACTTCGACCTCGCCGATGGCGAACACGTCATCGTCGAAGCCGGCAAGCGCATCACCGCGCGCCACGTGAAGCAGCTCGAGCAGGCCGGCGTTGCCGCGCTGGCCGTGCCGGACGCTTACCTGGTCGGCCGCATCCTGGCGCACGACGTCGTCGACGCGAAGACCGGCGAACTGCTGGCCCTCGCCAACGACGAGATCAACGACGACCACCTGGCCAAGTTCCGCAAGGCCGGTATCGATTCGGTTGGCACGATCTGGGTCAACGACCTCGACCGTGGTCCGTACCTGTCCAACACCCTGCGCATCGATTCGACCAAGACCAAGCTCGAAGCGCTGGTCGAGATCTACCGCATGATGCGTCCGGGCGAGCCGCCGACCAAGGACGCCGCCGAGAACCTGTTCCACAACCTGTTCTTCACTTTCGAGCGCTACGACGTCTCCGGCGTCGGCCGCATGAAGTTCAACCGCCGTATCGGCCGCAAGGAAACGACCGGCCCGTCGGTGCTGTACGACCGCAAGTACTTCGGCGAATACAAGAACGGCAAGGACGAGGAAGCGCAGCGCCTGATCGCTGCGCAGGGCGACACCTCCGACATCCTCGACGTGATCCGCGTGCTGAGCGAAATCCGCAACGGCCGTGGCACCGTCGACGACATCGACCATCTGGGCAACCGTCGCGTGCGTTCGGTCGGCGAAATGGCCGAGAACGTGTTCCGCGTTGGCCTGGTCCGCGTCGAGCGCGCCGTCAAGGAACGCTTGTCGATGGCCGAGTCCGAAGGCCTCACGCCCCAGGAACTGATCAACGCCAAGCCTGTGGCCGCCGCGATCAAGGAGTTCTTCGGCTCCTCGCAGCTGTCGCAGTTCATGGACCAGAACAACCCGCTGTCGGAAGTGACGCACAAGCGTCGCGTTTCCGCACTGGGCCCGGGCGGCCTGACCCGCGAGCGCGCCGGCTTCGAAGTGCGCGACGTGCATCCGACCCATTACGGCCGCGTCTGCACCATCGAGACGCCGGAAGGCCCGAACATCGGCCTGATCAATTCGCTCGCCGTGTTCGCGCGCACCAACAAGTACGGCTTCCTCGAGACGCCGTACCGCAAGGTCGTCAACGGCAAGGTGACCGACGACGTCGAGTTCCTGTCGGCGATCGAAGAAAACGAGTACGTCATCGCCCAGGCCAACGCGCCACAGGACGAGAAGGGCACGTTGACCGCGCAGTTCGTGGCTTGCCGCTTCCAGGGCGAATCGCTGCTGAAACCGCCGTCCGAGATCCACTTCATGGACGTCTCGCCGATGCAGACCGTGTCGGTCGCGGCGGCGCTGGTGCCGTTCCTCGAGCACGACGACGCCAACCGCGCACTGATGGGCGCCAACATGCAGCGCCAGGCCGTGCCGACGCTGCGTGCGCAGAAGCCGCTGGTCGGCACCGGTATCGAGCGCGCCGTGGCGCGCGACTCGGGCGTGACGGTGAACGCACTGCGCGGTGGCGTGATCGAGCAGATCGACGCGGGCCGCATCGTGGTCAAGGTCAACGAGAACGAAATCGTCGGCCAGACCGATGCCGGCGTCGATATCTACACGCTGATCAAGTACACGCGTTCCAACCAGAACACCTGCATCAACCAGACGCCTCTGGTGAACGTCGGTGATCGCGTCGCCCGCGGCGACGTGCTGGCCGACGGTCCTTCGACCGACATCGGTGAGCTCGCGCTTGGCCAGAACATGCTGGTCGCGTTCATGCCGTGGAACGGCTACAACTTCGAAGACTCGATCCTGCTCTCCGAGCGCGTGGTCGAAGAGGATCGTTACACCACGATCCACATCGAAGAGCTGACCTGCGTCGCACGCGACACCAAGCTCGGTCCGGAGGAAATCTCCGCCGACATCCCGAACGTCTCCGAGCAGGCGCTGAACCGCCTCGACGAGTCGGGCGTGGTGTACATCGGCGCCGAAGTGCGTGCCGGCGACATCATGGTCGGCAAGGTCACGCCGAAGGGCGAGTCGCAGCTGACGCCTGAAGAGAAGCTGCTGCGCGCGATCTTCGGCGAGAAGGCGTCCGACGTGAAGGACAGCTCGCTGCGCGTGCCCCCGGGCATGGACGGCACCGTCATCGACGTGCAGGTCTTCACCCGCGACGGCATCGAGAAGGACAAGCGCGCGCGCCAGATCGAGGAAAACGAGATCAAGCGCGTCAAGAAGGACTTCGACGACCAGTTCCGCATCCTCGAAGGCGCGATCTACGCCCGCCTGCGTTCGCAGCTGGTCGGCAAGGTCGCCAACGGCGGCCCGGGCCTGAAGAAGGGCGACACGGTCAGCTCGCTGGTGCTCGACGGCCTGAAGAAGACCGAATGGTTCCAGCTGCGCATGAAGGACGACGACGCCAACGACGCGATCGAGCGCGCGCAGAAGCAGATCGACGCGCACGAGAAGGAATTCGAGCGCCGCTTCACCGACAAGCGCAGCAAGATCACCCAGGGCGACGACCTCGCACCGGGCGTGCTGAAGATGGTCAAGGTGTTCCTCGCCGTGAAGCGCCGCATCCAGCCGGGCGACAAGATGGCGGGCCGCCACGGTAACAAGGGCGTGGTGTCGACGATCGTTCCGGTCGAAGACATGCCGTACATGGCCGACGGCAGCACCGTCGACATCGTGCTGAACCCGCTCGGCGTGCCGTCGCGTATGAACATCGGCCAGATCCTCGAAGTGCATCTGGGCTGGGCCGCCAAGGGCCTGGGCCAGAAGATCCAGCGCATGCTGGATGCACAGCAGAAGATTGCCGACCTGCGCAAGTTCCTCGACGAGATCTACAACCACGACGCCAAGGTGCATGGCGAGCGCGTCGATCTGAAGCAGTTCAGCGATGAAGAACTGTTGCGGTTGGCCAACAACCTGACCGATGGCGTGCCGATGGCGACGCCGGTGTTCGACGGCGCGGCCGAGAGCGAGATCAAGAAGATGCTCGAACTCGCCGACCTGCCGCTCAGCGGCCAGACCGTGCTGCACGACGGTCGTACCGGCGAAGCGTTCGAGCGTGAAGTCACCGTCGGTTACATGCACATGCTGAAGCTGAACCACCTGGTCGACGACAAGATGCACGCGCGTTCGACCGGTCCGTACTCGCTCGTCACCCAGCAGCCGCTGGGCGGCAAGGCGCAGTTCGGCGGCCAGCGTTTCGGCGAAATGGAAGTCTGGGCGCTGGAAGCCTACGGCGCGGCCTACACCCTGCAGGAAATGCTGACGGTGAAGTCCGACGACGTGCAGGGCCGCAACCAGATGTACAAGAACATCGTCGACGGCGAACACGAAATGGTCGCTGGCATGCCGGAATCCTTCAACGTGTTGGTGAAGGAAATCCGCTCGCTCGCGATCAACATGGAGCTGGAAGAGACCTAAGGGACGGCCTAGATCGAAACATCTAGCGACTACCTCACCTCATTCCCGCTCCACTGGAGAAAGAAATGAAAGACTTGCTCAATCTGTTCAACCAGCAGCGACCGGCCCTCGACTTCGACGCGATCAAGATCGCGTTGGCGTCGCCGGACCTGATCCGTTCGTGGTCCTACGGCGAAGTGAAGAAGCCGGAGACCATCAACTACCGTACCTTCAAGCCGGAACGCGACGGCCTGTTCTGCGCCGCGATCTTCGGGCCTATCAAGGACTACGAGTGCCTGTGCGGCAAGTACAAGCGCATGAAGCATCGTGGCGTGGTCTGCGAGAAGTGCGGCACGGAGGTCACGCTGGCCAAGGTGCGCCGTGAACGCATGGGTCACATCGACCTGGCGAGCCCGGTCGCGCACATCTGGTTCCTGAAGTCGCTGCCGTCGCGCATCGGCCTGATGCTCGACATGACCCTGCGCGACATCGAGCGCATCCTGTACTTCGAAGCGTTCGTCGTTACCGAGCCGGGCCTGACCCCGCTCGAGCGCGGCAACCTGCTGACCGAAGAGCAGTTCATGACCGCGCGCCAGGAACATGGCGACGACTTCGACGCCGCAATGGGCGCCGAGGCCGTGTACGAGCTGTTGCGCACGATCGACCTGCAGGCCGAGATGCTGCGCCTGAAGGAAGAAATCGCCGCCACCAATTCCGAGACCAAGCTCAAGCGCCTCACCAAGCGCATCAAGCTGGTCGAAGCGTTCCTGGAATCGGGTAACCGTCCGGAATGGATGGTGATGACGGTGCTGCCGGTGCTGCCGCCGGACCTGCGTCCGCTGGTGCCGCTGGACGGCGGCCGCTTCGCGACCTCCGACCTCAACGACCTGTATCGCCGCGTCATCAACCGCAACAACCGCCTCAAGCGCCTGCTCGAGCTCAACGCGCCCGACATCATCGTGCGCAACGAGAAGCGCATGCTGCAGGAATCGGTCGATGCGCTGATGGACAACGGCCGTCGCGGCCGCGCCATCACCGGCACCAACAAGCGCCCGCTCAAGTCGCTCGCCGACATGATCAAGGGCAAGCAGGGCCGCTTCCGCCAGAACCTGCTCGGCAAGCGCGTCGACTACTCCGGCCGTTCGGTCATCGTGGTCGGCCCGACCCTGCGCCTGCATGAGTGCGGCCTGCCGAAGAAGATGGCGCTGGAGCTGTTCAAGCCCTTCATCTTCGCCAAGCTGCAGCGTCGTGGCCTCGCCACCACCATCAAGGCGGCGAAGAAGCTGGTCGAGCGTGAAGAGGCGGAAGTCTGGGACATCCTCGAAGAGGTGATCCGCGAACATCCGGTCCTGCTCAACCGTGCTCCGACCCTGCACCGCCTCGGCATCCAGGCGTTCGAGCCCGTGCTGATCGAAGGCAAGGCGATCCAGCTGCATCCGCTCGTGTGTACGGCTTTCAACGCCGACTTCGACGGTGACCAGATGGCCGTGCACGTGCCGCTGTCGCTGGAAGCCCAGCTGGAAGCGCGCGCGCTGATGATGGCGTCGAACAACATCCTGTCGCCGGCCAACGGCGAGCCGATCATCGTGCCGTCGCAGGACGTGGTCATGGGCCTGTACTACATGACCCGCGCGCTGGAAAACAAGGCGGGCGAGGGCATGGCGTTCGCCAACGTCGCCGAAGTCAAGCGCGCCTATGACAACCGCGTCGTGCAACTGCACGCCAAGGTCAAGGTCCGCATCAGCGAAACCATGATCAACGACGACGGCTCGCGTACGCCCAAGACCTCGATCATCGATACCACCGTCGGTCGTGCGCTGCTGCGCGAGATCCTGCCGGAAGGCCTGCCGTTCGCGCTGGCCAACGTCGAGCTGACCAAAAAGAACATCAGCCGCCTGATCAACTCCTGCTACCGCATGCTCGGGCTGAAGGACACGGTCGTGTTCGCCGACAAGCTGATGTACACCGGCTTCGCGTACGCCACGCGCGCCGGCGTCTCGATCGGCATCGACGACATGATCATCCCGAACGAGAAGAAGGGCATCCTCGACGAGGCCGAAACCGAAGTCCTGGAAATCCAGCAGCAGTACCAGTCGGGCCTGGTCACCGCCGGCGAGCGCTACAACAAGGTCGTCGACATCTGGTCGCGCACCAACGAACGCGTCGCCAAGGCGATGATGGACGCGATCGGCACCGACACCGTGACCAACGCCAAGGGCGAGAAGGTCGCGCAGAAGTCGATGAACTCGGTCTTCATCATGGCCGACTCCGGCGCGCGTGGTTCGCAGGCGCAGATCCGCCAGCTCGCCGGTATGCGCGGCCTGATGGCCAAGCCGGACGGCTCGATCATCGAGACGCCGATCACCGCGAACTTCCGCGAAGGCCTCAACGTCCTGCAGTACTTCATCTCGACCCACGGTGCTCGTAAGGGCCTCGCGGATACTGCGCTGAAGACGGCGAACTCCGGTTACCTGACACGTCGCCTGGTCGACGTGGCACAGGACGTTGTGATCACCGAAACCGATTGCGGCACGCACGAAGGTCTGACGATGACCCCGATCGTCGAAGGCGGCGATGTGGTCGAGCCGCTGCGCGACCGCGTGCTGGGCCGCATCGTGGCCGAGGACGTGTTCCTGCCGGGCAACGACGAGGATCCGTTCGTCACCCGCAACACCCTGCTCGAAGAAACCTGGGTGCAGAAGCTCGAAGACGCCGGCGTACAGGCGATCAAGGTGCGTTCCACCATCACCTGCGCCAGCTCCTTCGGCGTATGCGCGCACTGCTACGGTCGCGATCTCGGCCGCGGTCACCTGGTCAACCACGGCGAAGCGGTCGGCGTCGTCGCCGCGCAGTCGATTGGTGAGCCGGGTACGCAGCTGACCATGCGTACGTTCCACATCGGTGGTGCGGCTTCGCGTGCGGCGGCGATCGACAACGTCACCGTCAAGACGACCGGTTCGGTCAAGTTCAACAACCTCAAGCACGTCTCGCACGCCAACGGCCACTTGGTCGCGGTGTCGCGTTCGGGCGAGTTGTCGATCCTCGACGGTCACGGCCGCGAGCGCGAGCGCTACAAGCTGCCGTACGGCGCGATGATCATGGTCAAGGACGGCGCCGCAGTGAAGGCCGGCCAGACCGTGGCCAGCTGGGATCCGCATAACCACCCGATCGTGTCGGAAGTGGCGGGCTTCATGCGCTTCGTCGATTTCGTCGATGGCCTCACCGTGATCGAGAAGACCGACGAACTGACCGGCCTCGCCTCGCGCGAGATCACCGATCCCAAGCGTCGCGGCTCGATGGGCAAGGACCTGCGACCGATCGTCCGCATCGTCGACAAGAACGGCAAGGACCTGAACATCCCGGGTACCGACCTGCCGGCGCAGTACCTGCTGCCGCCACGTTCGATCGTCAACCTGCAGGACGGCGCCCCGGTGGGCGTGGGCGACGTCGTCGCCAAGATCCCGCAGGAAGCCTCGAAGACCCGCGACATCACCGGTGGTCTGCCGCGCGTCGCCGACCTGTTCGAAGCGCGCAAGCCGAAGGATCCGGCGGTGCTGGCCGAGCGTTCGGGCATCGTCTCGTTCGGCAAGGACACCAAGGGCAAGCAGCGCCTGATCATCAAGGACACCGACGGCAACGAGCACGAAGAGCTGATCCCGAAGTACCGCCAGATCATCGTGTTCGAGGGCGAACACGTGGAGAAGGGCGAGACCGTGGTGGACGGCGAGCCCACACCGCAGGACATCCTGCGCCTGCTCGGCGTCGAGCCGCTGGCCGCGTACCTGGTCAAGGAAATCCAGGACGTCTATCGCCTGCAGGGCGTGAAGATCAACGACAAGCACATCGAGGTGATCATTCGCCAGATGTTGCGCAAGGTCGAGATCGTCGACGGTGGCGACACCAAGTTCCTGCACGGTGAACAGGCCGAGCGCCAGCGCGTGATCGAGGAGAACGCCAAGGCGCTCGCCAAGAACGAGATCCTGGCCAAGGTCGAACCGGTCCTGTTGGGCATCACCAAGGCCTCGCTGGCGACCGAATCGTTCATCTCGGCGGCATCGTTCCAAGAGACCACCCGCGTCCTGACCGAGGCGGCCGTCCGCGGCACCCGCGACAGCCTGCGCGGCCTCAAGGAGAACGTGATCGTTGGCCGCCTGATCCCGGCGGGTACCGGCTTGGCCTACCACAGCCAGCGTCGCCGCAATGCCTCCGGCCTGACCGAGTCCGAGCTTGAAGCCCTGTCGGGCAGCTCATCGGCCGAAGTCGAGACCGCCGAGGCTGGCGAGGAGTCGAGCGCGTCGTAAGTAGATAGAAGGTGGCATGTACTTTGTGCCACCCGTTTTCGGGTGCCGAGCTCCGCTCGGTACCCGGATACGCTATTATTAATGTGTAACCACCGACGGCCGTCCGCGGCTGTCCAGATCACGAAATGAGGCGCAGGGAGCGCCTCGTGTTCGGCCCAGGGTAGGGCGGGATCGCAGGTATGTTCTTGGTGCGTCCCGTGTGGGCCGCCGGAACAATGAATAGCTCGCGTTGACGGAAACGTCGAACGCGGGCTATACTTTTTCGTCTCGGCGGGCCGGATTGCATCGGCTTGCCGTTCGTTTTCACGCGAGGCCAATCGGCCTCACACCAAAGAGTTCCAGATGGCGACGATCAATCAGCTGGTGCGTAAGCCGCGCAACCCGGAAACCTACAAGAGCACTTCGCCCGCGTTGGCGAATTGCCCGCAGCGCCGCGGCGTCTGCACCCGTGTCTACACCACCACCCCGAAGAAGCCGAACTCGGCGCTGCGCAAGGTGGCCAAGGTGCGCCTGACCAACGGTTACGAAGTCATTTCGTACATCGGCGGCGAAGGCCACAACCTGCAGGAGCACTCGGTCGTGCTGATCCGCGGCGGTCGCGTCAAGGACCTGCCGGGCGTCCGCTACCACACCGTGCGTGGTTCGCTCGACGCCGCCGGCGTCACCAAGCGTCGCCAGAGCCGCTCCAAGTACGGCGCCAAGCGTCCGAAGTCCTAAGCGGATCGTTTTGAACGATCTGTCTACCAAGAGATTCTGAGGGTTATCGAACATGTCGCGTAAAGGTTCCACTCCGCAGCGCACCGTCCTGCCCGACCCGAAGCACGGGAGCGAGACGATCGCCCGCTTCATCAATATGGTCATGCAGAGCGGCAAGAAGTCGGTCGCCGAAAAAATCGTGTACGGCGCCATGGACGTGATCGGCGAGAAGAGTCCCAATGCCCTCGAATTGGTCGAGAAGGCGCTGGGCAACGTTTCGCCGTCGGTCGAAGTCAAGTCGCGTCGCGTCGGCGGCGCCACTTACCAGGTGCCGGTCGAAGTGCGTTCGTCGCGCCGCATGGCGCTGGCGATGCGCTGGCTGATCGAGTCGGCGCGCAAGCGCGGCGAGAACAGCATGCCGCGCAAGCTGGCTGGCGAGCTGATCGATGCATCCGAAAACCGCGGTGGCGCGATCAAGAAGCGCGAAGAAACCCACCGTATGGCGGAAGCCAACAAGGCGTTCGCGCACTACCGCTGGTGATTGACGGGATTCCGGTAACGGAATCCCCACGGCGCATAGCGCCACCGGCACCGAAGCCAAGCTTCGGCGCATGACGAAACCGAAAGCCGCCGCCAGGCGGCATTCGGCCATCCGGACACAAACGAGAGACAGCCGTGGCTCGCACCACTCCCATTGAGCGTTACCGCAATTTCGGCATCATGGCCCACATCGATGCCGGCAAGACCACGACCACCGAACGCATCCTGTTCTATACCGGTGTCAACCATAAGATCGGCGAAGTGCACGAAGGTGCCGCGACGATGGACTGGATGGAGCAGGAGCAGGAGCGTGGCATCACCATCACGTCCGCGGCGACGACGGCGTTCTGGAAGGGCATGGACATGTCCTTCCCGGAACACCGCTTCAACATCATCGACACCCCCGGGCACGTCGACTTCACGATCGAAGTCGAGCGTTCGCTGCGCGTGCTCGACGGTGCCGTGTTCGTGTTGTGCGCCGTCGGCGGCGTGCAGCCGCAGTCGGAAACCGTGTGGCGCCAGGCCAACAAGTACAACGTGCCGCGCCTTGCGTTCGTCAACAAGATGGACCGCACCGGCGCCAACTTCGACAAGGTCGTCGAGCAGCTGAAGTCGCGCCTGGGTGCCTACCCGGTGCCGATGCAGGTGCCGATCGGTGCCGAGGAAAACTTCGAAGGCGTGATCGACCTGCTCAAGATGAAGGCGATCGTGTGGGACATGGAGTCGAAAGGCACCAAGTTCGACTACGCCGAGATCCCGGCCAACCTCGTAGAGGAGGCCACGGCAGCGCGCGCGTTCATGATCGAGGCCGCCGCCGAGGCGTCCGAAGAGCTGATGGACAAGTACCTCAACGAAGGTGAGCTGTCCGAAGACGAGATCATCGCCGGCATCCGTGAGCGCACCCTGAAGTGCGAAATCATCCCGGCGCTGTGCGGCACCGCGTTCAAGAACAAGGGTGTGCAGGCGATGCTGGACGCGGTCATCCGCTACCTGCCGTCGCCGTCCGATCGTCCGCCGGTCGCCGGCATGGACGACAACGACAAGGAAGACACGCGCAAGGCGCTGGATTCCGAGCCGTTCTCGGCGCTCGCGTTCAAGATCATGACCGACCCGTTTGTCGGTTCGCTGACCTTCTTCCGTGTCTACTCGGGCACGTTGAAGTCCGGCGACGCGGTGTTCAATCCGATCAAGTCGAAGAAAGAGCGTGTCGGCCGCATCCTGCAGATGCACGCCAACAACCGCGACGAGATCAAGGAAGTTTGCGCCGGCGACATCGCCGCGGCAGTCGGCCTGAAGGACGTGACCACCGGCGACACGCTGTGCGCGCAGGATCACATCATCACCCTCGAGCGCATGATCTTCCCGGAGCCCGTCATCTCGATGGCGGTCGAGCCGAAGACCAAGTCAGACCAGGAGAAGATGGGCCTGGCGCTGGGTCGCCTGGCGCAGGAAGACCCGTCGTTCCGCGTGCGGACCGACGAAGAATCCGGTCAGACCATCATCGCCGGCATGGGCGAGCTGCACCTGGAAATCCTCGTTGACCGCATGAAGCGCGAGTTCAATGTCGAGGCCAACGTCGGCAAGCCTCAGGTCGCCTACCGCGAGACCATCCGCAAGGCGGTCAAGGCCGAAGGCAAATTCGTGCGCCAGTCCGGCGGTAAGGGCCAGTTCGGCCACGTCTGGCTGGAGATCGAACCGCAGGAGCGTGGTCTCGGCTATACGTTCGAGAACGCGATCGTCGGCGGCGTCGTGCCGAAGGAATACATCCCGGCGGTCGACAAGGGCATCCAGGAAGCGGTCGCCAACGGCATCATGGCCGGCTATCCGATCGTGGACGTCAAGGTGAAGCTGATCGACGGTTCGTACCACGAAGTCGACTCGTCGGAAATGGCGTTCAAGATCGCCGGTTCGATGGGCTTCAAGGAAGGCTTCAACCGCGCCAGCCCGGTCCTGCTCGAGCCGATGATGAAGGTCGAGATCGTCACGCCAGAAGATTACCTGGGCGACGTGATGGGCGACGTCAGCCGTCGTCGCGGCATCCTGCAGGGTCAGGACGACAGCCCGGGCGGCAAGGTCATCAACGCGATGGTGCCGCTGGGCGAGATGTTCGGTTACGCGACGTCGCTGCGTTCGATGTCGCAGGGTCGCGCCACCTTCACGATGGAATTCGACCACTACGCGGAAGCGCCGGCGAACATCGCCGAAACGGTCATCAAGAAGAACTGATTTCAGAATTATTTTTTAAGGACACACAGTCATGGCAAAGGGTAAGTTCGAGCGCACCAAGCCCCACGTGAACGTGGGCACGATTGGTCACGTTGACCACGGCAAGACGACGCTGACGGCGGCGCTGACGAAGGTGGGCGCGGAGCGGTTTGGTGGTGAGTTCAAGGCGTACGACCAGATCGACGCGGCGCCGGAAGAGAAGGCGCGCGGTATTACGATTTCGACGGCGCACGTGGAATACGAATCGGTGAACCGCCACTACGCGCACGTGGATTGCCCGGGCCACGCCGACTACGTGAAGAACATGATCACGGGTGCGGCGCAGATGGACGGCGCGATCCTGGTGTGTTCGGCCGCGGACGGCCCGATGCCGCAGACGCGCGAGCACATCCTGCTGGCGCGTCAGGTCGGCGTGCCGTACATCGTGGTGTACCTGAACAAGGCGGACATGGTCGACGACGCCGAGCTGCTCGAGCTGGTCGAGATGGAAGTGCGCGAGCTGCTGTCGAAGTACGACTTCCCGGGCGACGACACCCCGATCATCACGGGTTCGGCGCTGAAGGCGCTGGAGAATGACCAGTCGGAGATTGGCGTGCCGTCGATCCTGAAGCTGGTCGAGGCGCTGGACACCTACATCCCGCAGCCGGAGCGTGCGATCGACCGTCCGTTCCTGATGCCGGTGGAAGACGTGTTCTCGATCTCGGGCCGCGGCACCGTGGTGACCGGGCGTATCGAGCGCGGCGTGATCAAGGTGGGCGACGAAATCGAAATCGTCGGTATCCGTCCGACCCAGAAGACGACCGTGACCGGCGTCGAGATGTTCCGCAAGCTGCTGGACCAGGGCCAGGCGGGTGACAACGCCGGCCTGCTGCTGCGCGGCACCAAGCGTGACGACGTGGAGCGTGGCCAGGTGCTGGCCAAGCCCGGTTCGATCACCCCGCACACGGAGTTCGAGGCTGAGGTGTACGTGTTGTCGAAGGACGAGGGCGGCCGTCACACGCCGTTCTTCAAGGGTTACCGCCCGCAGTTCTACTTCCGCACGACGGACATCACCGGTGCCGTGACCCTGCCGGAAGGCGTGGAAATGGTCATGCCGGGCGACAACATCAAGATGGTGGTGGACCTGATCAACCCGGTGGCGATGGACGATGGCCTGCGCTTCGCGATCCGCGAAGGCGGCCGGACCGTCGGCGCGGGCGTCGTCGCCAAGATCCTCAAGTAA
>NZ_JALDWJ010000014.1 GCF_022758295.1 Lysobacter sp. CFH 32150
TGGCGTCTGCATTGCTTTCCATCCTTACCGGTTCGGCATGGCGCCTGGTCAGGAGCAAAGCAGGTGCCTAACAATTCATTCAAGCCGAAGCCGCTTCGCGGCTCGGCTTAATTCAGGCGTTAGGCCTCATGGAAAGCGTTTCGGACGTCCAAGTGTTTAGAGAGTCGCTAGTTGCCGCAGCTCGTGGCCCGTTCTTTCCGGATTGGGAGTTCCACTCACTGTTCGGCCTCGATCGAACCCAGGTTGAATCCCTCGCGGACTCGTTCTCTTCTGCCACACCGCTCACGGGTGATATAGCTCTCGCGCTCAACAATGCAATGGGCAACCTGCTCGGTTACCCGCACGGCCAGGAGGCAGTCTGGTCACAATGGCTATCTGTCTCCCCTGCAGAGTTGCAGGTTGTCTTTTCGCGGTGGCGGGCCTCCGGCAATGAGGCCTAACAATTCATTCAAGCCGAAGCCACTTCGTGGCTCGGCTTAATTCAGGCGTTAGGCCCCATCCGGAGTTGATCGCATGCGGAAGAATCCGGCAGTGCTAGTGCTTTCACTTGTGCTACTGGCCGCGTGCTCAGGCCATGACGACGAGTTCTTCCCATACAAGATGAAGGGGTTTGATTCTTGGGTGTACGACCCGGCAAGCGAAACGGACTTTTTGGCGGGTTACACCGAGGCAAGCTACTTTTCACGTCGCGAGGGCTTAGCTTCTTGCGCTGCTCTGGCAGCAACCGCTGCATCTGCTAGGCACCTACAAGATTGGAGCTATGTTTGCTGCACGGTAACAAGCGAGTCGCAATGCGCTACCAAGGTCCGGTGAACGATCATGGGGCCTAACAATTCATTCAAGCCGAAGCCGCTTCGCGGCTCGGCTTAATTCAGGCGTTAGGCGCCATACCGAGATCATCGTCATGCGAACTGCAAACCTATTCGCTGGTGCTGAAGCACCTTTAGAGGGTGAGCGCTTCGAGACATTGCTCAGTCACAAGAATCTCGTCATTGAACGCATCGTGAGTTCCGCTGCAATAACCCCGACGGAGTACGTGCAAGCCCAAGACGAATGGGTTGTGATGCTCCAAGGGGAAGCGACGCTTGAGGTAGCCGGTGAGGCTATCAAACTCCATTCCGGTGACTATCTGCTCCTACCTGCCGGTACGCCACACACCGTGCGGCGCGTTGCTCAGGGTGCTCTCTGGCTGGCAGTTCACCTGCATTGATCGCTGGCGTCACGAGGCTAAGATGGCGCCTAACAATTCATTCAAGCCGAAGCCGCTTCGCGGCTCGGCTTAATTCAGGCGTTAGGTGCCATGACAGACATTCGAACAGATGACCAAAAGCGAGGGCCTGACGGTGTTGTCTGCAGCATCCGTGCCCTACCCAACGGAATGCTCCGCGTGGTCATGGACGACGTGGCAAATTCCGGCGCATCCGGCCAAGGACCTTGGCAGCATCGGGTTGTTGTTACGTGGAAAGACTATGAGGCCATGGATCTGAAGAGCATTGAGTCGCTCTCAGAGGCAGAGTTAGCCTCGTTCGGCCACTATGTACTAGCCCGCTTGGTGGCAGCCCGCGCGGCTGGCACCTAACAATTCATTCAAGCCGAAGCCGCTTCGCGGCTCGGCTTAATTCAGGCGTTAGGCCCCAGCCGCCAAGCCTCTGGGTCAAAGAGCAAAGCACTCGCAAGTGTTCATTGCTCCGTTCGATATCGAACGCGCGTCCCCAATGATTTCGGGTTGGCCTCGTATTCCGACGCGGCCGTGTCGCGACTTGCGGTTTTCTCGCGTCAGCAACGAGGGCCTCGCGGTAATCGCGCCGCGCCCCACTGTCCTGGCCTTGGCAGCAAAAGCCCGCAGTTGCAGTCGCTCGCGCGGTCGGGCATGGTCGCGCCTAACAATTCGTTCAAGCCGAACCCGCTTCGCGGCTTCGGCTTGAGTACCTCGCAATTTGTTGCCGTGTCGGCTGCCGGGTTCTCCCGCAGCGGGTCGGCTTAACTCAAGCGTTAGGCCGCTAATGACAATTCGCGCGCATTTCAAGCCAGATACTGACGACGTGCTGTCCACGATCGCATGGCTCAATGAGTCAGGCCTTTCAACTGCCGATACTTGGCAAAAGGTATATGACATTGGCGTTGTTGAAATCCAGTTGCACGCTGTCCCGCCAACGCTGGCGTATCTCAGCCAAGTCGAGGACGCACTGTCCATTTCCCGCATAACAAAACACGGCGTCGTCTTCTACCTCACCGATGTCGCACTTACTTCAGGCCCACCGGATCGTCACGTTCCATCAGACCGCCAGGACGGCTTTTTATTTGTCCCAATGTCCAACATCATTTGCATCAACACATTTGGCAGCGTGTACCCACGTGGCGGCGCGGCCTAACAATTCATTCAAGCCGAAGCCGCTTCGCGGCTCGGCTTAATTCAGGCGTTAGGCCGCTGCAAAAGCAAAAGCTATCTATGCCTTGCTTGCAGCTCCGCGCTCATGCATCGCGCACCCTGTCGCCGTCGGCGTGTGTCGCTTCGTCAAAAGTCAGCTTCGGCTAGTGCATCGAGCGCGCTACAAACTCTCTCGGCGAGCGCTCGTGAGTTTTCCCGGACAGGACCGCGCTGCCGGACTCCATCGCATTCAAGAGTGGCGCTCGGGGTGTCTCGCGGCGCGCCCGGCGCTTCCCGCTTCGTTTTCAAGCGGGTGGCTTGTCGGCCAGTCATTTTCCTAGGTACTGTGGCGGCCTAACAATTCGTTCAAGCCGAACCCGCTTCGCGGCTTCGGCTTGAGTACCTCGCAATTTGTCGCCGTGTCGGCTGCCGGTCTCTCCCGCAGCGGGTCGGCTTAACTCAGGCGTTAGATGGCCTTGGAGACAACATGGCAGCCCAAACACGATCACTCGTTGCTTTCGCGCACGTTGCCAGTGTTGATCGCAGCATCAAGTTCTACGCAGACCTCGGCTTCAGGGTCAAGAACACCGTCGTTCCACAAGGCCAATCCGCGCCCGTCTGGGCATGGTTGGAGAGCGAGCAGGCCAATCTGATGGTCGGCTTGGCTGACGGGCCAGTTGATGCATCCCAGCAAGCCATCCTTTTCTATCTCTACTTTGACAACATCAAGCAGACTCGCGGCGCATTGGTAGAACTCGGTCATTCCCCCGGTGAGATCAAGTATCCGTTCTACATGCCAGGCGGTGAGTGCCGGCTGGAAGACCCAGATGGCTACGTGCTCATGCTGGCGCAGATCTAGCCGGCCATCTAACAATTCATTCAAGCCGAAGCCGCTTCGCGGCTCGGCTTAATTCAGGCGTTAGGCCCAATGAGAACCCTCGCTTTCTTGTTTGCAATCGCCCTAGGTGGCTGCGCCCACTCACAACGACCAGACGACTTTGCATTACAAGCAAAGTGCTTGGACGCGGGCGGTGAGTGGACGTCACCCCAAGTCATGTACCCCAAATTGAAGATCACCAAATACACAAGGTCGTGGTTCGTTTGCCGCTTACCAACCACCGACGCCGGAGTCACGTGTAAAGGAATCGGTAAGGAATGCCAGGGCGAGTGCGTGGCCCCGCCGGGTGCCAAGCTGGGTCAAGAAATCGAGAGCGGCATATGTTCAGCCCACCAGAGAGAGCCGAACGGGACTTTGGTTGTTTGGGGCGGCCGCGTCCACGATGGATATCCAATCTTGGAGTAGGTCTCGTGGCAGTATCAGCGGAACAGGTCAATGACGTTGTGGCCTAACAATTCATTCAAGCCGAAGCCGCTTCGCGGCTCGGCTTAATTCAGGCGTTAGCGCCCTATGGCAGTTGATCCGCAAGCCCGAGCAAAATTAGCTGAGTCCACTCGCTGGCTCGTCGGTGCACGCATCACCAACTACCAATTTGATGATGCAATTCCAAAGTCAGACGACCCAGCCATCCGAGAGATTTATAGCCAGTTCTTATGGTTGCTCTACTGCGACCTTCGGGAGCACCGTTTGAGTGGTTCTGACAAACTGGCGCCTGCCCAGAGAGATGCGGCAACTCGTTGCATTCTGTTCCTCAAGTCCGGCCTCCCCTATCCATGGCCAGTTCTATCTCGGACTAAATCCACTCTGCTCACACTCAGCAACCTACTGACTTTGGGCTTGGCCGGGCGCATCTACTTTCGTCGCGTCAGTGCGGCTGGTGACATGACCTACTGGCCGTTCTTATCGGCCTCGCAGTACGCTGACGCCTTGGGCGCGCCTGCATACCTTTCCGGGGCGGGCGCTAACAATTCATTCAAGCCGAAGCCGCTTCGCGGCTCGGCTTAATTCAGGCGTTAGGCCTCAGGAAAGCGCACTGTGGACCGCCCCATCTTTCATCTGTCATTCCCGGTTCTAGATCTCCCTGCGGCCAAGGCTTTCTACTGTGATGCTCTTGGCGCCACGGTGGGCCGAGATAATGGCGACTGGGTGGACATCCTTCTGCTTGGGCACCAACTCACGTTGCACAATCGGCCAAGTGAGGTTCTACCTCCAGAGCAGCACGGTGTGCGCCATTTCGGAGCTATCTTGCCTTGGCAAGATTGGATGGCACTCGGAGCCAAGCTTGAGAGGCAAGGCTGTACCTTTCTGCGGCCGCCCACCATTGCTGGCGTAGGCACCGAGCGCGAGCAAGGCAAAATGTTGCTATGTGATCCCAGCAACAACATCATTGAGATCAAGGCCTACCGCAACGTTGCTGCCGTGCTCGGCACTCAACGTGACCCGGCTGAGGCCTAACAATTCATTCAAGCCGAAGCCGCTTCGCGGCTCGGCTTAATTCAGGCGTTAGGCCTCATGAAAGATCTCGCAAAGTTGTTGCTAGCTCTACTTTCCTTTCCGGCTCTTGCTGCGTCTTCGGCGCCCTGGCTTAAGCCAGCGCCCGCTTCGGTCGGCACCTGGGCAAACTGGACGGAACTTCCTGCCTCCTCATTCTTTGAGGTTCCTGCCTCAAAACTCAGCACGGCCGAGCATTGGTTGGCTAAGGCGCCGTTCTTGCCCCAAGAGCAGAATGACATCGCCTATTTCGGCCGGCCTGACTTCAAGTGCAGCCCACCCGCCAAACCGTATTTGTTGCGGGCCGCCTATATCAACGGCGGCACCGGCTCCTTTGCGCTCTATTGGTCCGGATCCGCTCTCATCGTTTCGCATGGGTCCCTCGGGCCAGGGGGTGCGCCGAGTAAATCGGCCCTGGTAGTCTGCCTCTCTAAGGCACCTACGGCCGTTTACAGCTCCCTGTCGAGCGCCCTGTGAGGCCTAACAATTCATTCAAGCCGAAGCCGCTTCGCGGCTCGGCTTAATTCAGGCGTTAGGCCTCACCAAAATGCCCTCACTCATCCTACAAGCCACGCCGTTGTTTGCTGCCGCTTTGGCGTTACTAGGTGGCTGCGCTACGCAAAGAAACTTTAAGCAAGCCTCGTGCCGCGAAATCGATGACGGTTACGAGATCACCCTTGCGGGCACTCGCTACAGCACGTCGCACTCGGTCATTCGAGCGACGACCGAGCAGAGCCATGAAGCTAAGAAGACGTTCCAAGTACCAAGGATTAGTGGGTCCGTACATGGATCTGAGATCCCATCGGAGAAAGGTTTCTATAAGTACGGCGGCACAATGGAGTTCAGCTGGCCGCAGCTGGCAGTTAATCTTCACTATGTTGACACCGACCGGGACGTGCTAGACCCGCTCGCTTGGAATGGGTCTTATCAACTTGGCGCGTGCAGCGCTCAGATGCAGTGAGGCCTAACAATTCATTCAAGCCGAAACCGCTTCGCGGTTCGGCTTAATTCAGGCGTTAGGCACTCATGGCGATTTCATCGGAACCTGAAATAGAAGCCCTTGCCAGCTTTCTCTCGGAGTTCAATCGGGAGAGCGATCGGGGGGCTGCCCTTACGGCGGCAGCTGTCCTTGATGATCGCCTGTCGGAGATTCTGGCTGCGTTCCTTGCGGACACTCCTTCTGCAAAGGAGCTCATCACCGGCTTCAATGCCCCACTCGGCACTCTTTCATCGCGTGCTGCGGCTGCTCATTCCCTTGGGCTTATTCAAGATAATGAGTTCAAAGAGATCACACTCATCCGCAAGGTCCGAAATGAGTTTGGCCATTCTTGGCAAGGCGTGTCGCTTTCCGCTGGCCGTGCCGCGGACCTCTGCAATCAGCTGCCTTGGCTTGGCCCCAAGGACCATGAGGCAAGCGCTACTCCGCGTGGTCGACTTAACGCAGCTATTGCCATCCTGCTCACGGATCTACTTTGGCGCGCCCGCCTCGTCGGCAAGGAGCGTCGCGCCGTAAGGGAATGGCCAAATCGGGCGCGTGGCGGGTAGAGTGCCTAACAATTCATTCAAGCCGAAGCCGCTTCGCGGCTCGGCTTAATTCAGGCGTTATGCGCGGTCGAGAGCACTGCTAGAGATCGCACTCCCATTGATTCGGTGATTTCGCAATCTAGCTTGCACCGCAAAAGCGCAAAGCCTGCGTCAGCAACAACACGCCGCGCCGCCGACCCGATGAACTATGTCGCGCTCCACTTGCGGCGCCCTCACCTCCGGCTGGGCGAGCTCCCCCGATCCCTGTCCTGGCTTCCATGGGGTGATCCCCGCACCCCGACTGTTACTGGCTAGAATCGCTTCAGCTGCAGTACTTCGCCGGTTGTCCGGGCTGCATAACCATTCATTCAAGCCGAAGCCGCTTCGCGGCTCGGCTTAATTCAGGCGTTAGACGGCCATGTCAGGTTCAATCGCTCTCATACCTGCAGAAAGCCAAGAGCAAGTCGCGATTGTTCGGGAACTCTTTCGTGAGTACTCGGATGCAATCGGTGTCAACCTTGAGTACCAAGGATTCGCCGCTGAGCTAGACGCCCTCCCATCGCCTTACGTTCCGCCGCATGGAACTCTGCTCATCGCGCAGATCAACGGAGACACAGCTGGCTGTGTCGCCCTCCGACGCTTGGACCATCAGACCGGCGAGATGAAACGGCTGTATGTGCGTCCGGCCTTTCGCGGCTGGGGGCTCGGCGAGCATCTCATCGAGGCAGCAATACAAGCAGCCCGTGGTGCTGGCTACACTGCGCTCAGATTAGATACGCTTCCCAGCATGGCGACGGCACAGGGGCTCTATCGCAAGCTCGGCTTCAGCGAGATACCGGCATACAACAACACGCATTTGCCGGGCACCCGCTTCTATGAGCTCCCGCTGGCCGTCTAACAATTCATTCAAGCCGAAGCCGCTTCGCGGCTCGGCTTAATTCAGGCGTTAGGCCCCATGACGAGCCCTCTTGACCGCCTTGTTGGTATGGCACTCCTAGCGGCCGGAACTGACTCTGAAGGTGTGGGCCTTCAATTCACAGGCTGCTCTTTCTCCGCCTACTCAAAACATTCTTCATCCAGGCCACTTGCAAGCCTCATTGGACTCACTGTCCAGTCCGTCGCATACACCAGCGAAGACTCGCTAATCATTAGTTTCAGCGCTGGCGAGACTTTTAGCGTGTCGCTCAAATCGGACGACCACGTCGGGCCGGAGGCATTTTGTGCCCGGTTTGCTGACGGCCCATGGGTCATTGAGTAGCATGGGCCCTAACAATTCATTCAAGCCGAAGCCGCTTCGCGGCTCGGCTTAATTCAGGCGTTAGGCCGCTGCAAAGCACACTCGCGTAGCCAGTGGCATCGCCACTCGTCGCCCGCTATCGCGCGCGAGTTTCTCGGGATCGCAGCCTTCTGTTGTTTCCGGCCTCCCCCGCCGCCCGCTACGCGCGCGGCTCACGTTCGCCGCCACGCGTACATTGCTGCTTCGCCACCAGCGGCTTCGGCCAGCACCATCGAGCGCGCTACATACTCTCTCGGCGAGCGCTCGTGAGTTTTCCCGGACAGGATCGCTCTACCGGACTCGATCGCATTCAAGAGAGGCGCCCGAAGTGTCTCGCGGCGCGCCCGGCGCTTCCCGCTTCGTTTTCAAGCGGGTGGCTTGTCGGCCGGTCATTTTCCTAGGTACTGTGGCGGCCTAACAATTCGTTCAAGCCGAACCCGCTTCGCGGCTTCGGCTTGAGTTTCTCGCAATTTGTCGCCGTGTCGGCTGCCGGTCTCTCCCGCAGCGGGTCGGCTTAACTCAGGCGTTAGGTGCGAGTGATAGATATGGATAGTCGGACAAAACTGCTAAGAGCTGTGTTCCATCAAGGTTTCCGGACACCGGACTGGCGGCACAAACAACCGCCACCTGTTGTCACCGTCGACGAATTCTTTGCCGGTAACGACGATAACGAGTCAATCGCAGTCAACTTGTCAGATCATCCCGGCGTCGGATTCTTCCACGAGAGGCTCAAGTCGCTCCAAGGGCGACCTGACGTTAAATCAGTACTCGTCAACATCTACGACCTTGATCCAATTATTTCAGGTGGCTGGCCCTACGCAGAGAATGTTCACGTGCTTACCTCCGCTTCGGAAGAGCAGATTCAGGCTTGGGCCGCGGATCTGCTATCGGACGGAGCTGCTGAAGGATGGCCCTACGGGCAACCTGAGGCGGCCCAGCTTCCTGAGGGTCACTTCAAATGGTGGTGGTTCTCGTGGGACTAGTCGCACCTAACAATTCATTCAAGCCGAAGCCGCTTCGCGGCTCGGCTTAATTCAAGCGTTAGGCCGCGGTGGAGACTGATCTGCACACTTACCGTTACAGAGTCTCGCTCAGACTGCGCCACCCAACTGAGCCGCTCACTTATTTCGCTGATGCACTGGGACTCGCTCCAGATTTTCAGCATGTCGTCGGCGAGTCTCGCAGGTCACGCAACGGCGAGCCGCTGCCTGGGCAATATAAAGAGTCGTACTGGTGCCATGCCTTGGATGTGCCTGAGAGCCAGGATGTTGAGGCGTTTCTTCTAACTACCGTTGAACGGCTAGACGCACATTCAATCCTCTTAAGTCAGCTCATCACCTCGGGCGGTAGTGCCGAGTTGTTTATCGGATTCTTCCTGGAGAGCTTCAACTCTGGGTTTTCGCTCTCGCCTGAGCTGTTGCGCAAATGCGTCGCGCTCGGGATTGCGCTAGATTTTGACGTATATGGCCACGAGCCCGTTCCCGAGCCCGCGGCCTAACAATTCATTCAAGCCGAAGCCGCTTCGCGGCTCGGCTTAATTCAGGCGTTAGGCGGCACGTCATGCATTCTCGCGACTCAAAATGCTTTCTCTCAGCGCTCATACTGATAGTTCTCAGCGCCCTATTCGTCGTCGGCTGCGCCCACCAGCCAATCGGACCCAAACTGGAATCATCAGCGGTTGCGCGAGAGCTCGGATTCGCCAAATGTAGGGTTTCGATCCCGATGGATCGCGACGAGGTCTTGGACTTTGCAGACAAGCTGGGCAACCCCAATCTAGCTACGTCACCTGAGTGGGCCGAGGCCATTTCATTGCTGCAGCCCGGCGATCAGCTGCGCCGCGTATATTGCCCCAAGAGCGGCGGCAACTTCTTTGGCGTGTTTCGTGGCAGCTCCGTGTTATTTAGATTCGGCAGCATGCTCTATGACTAGCAAGCGCATGCCGCCTAACAATTCATTCAAGCCGAAGCCGCTTCGCGGCTCGGCTTAATTCAGGCGTTAGGCCTACAATCGCGCAATGGAGTATCAGCTCGTCATCAAGTTCTGGCGTAAGTCTCTGGCAAATGAAGTATTCCTCGCGACGATTGAGAGCGAGTTGAAGGAGGCGCTGGGCAATACTGTCGAGCTAGAGGGCTATGACGTCAGTCCGAAAGAGATCAACCTGTTTATGCTTACGCCTGATCCCCGCCACTCTTTTCGACGAGCACGGGATGTTTTAGAAAGGTTGGGTGTTGTGCAGGGTATTTCCGCTGCCTTCCGCTTGTCCGGCGGCGCAAGATTCACCTCGGTCTGGCCGCTACGCAACACGCGCAAGTTCACTCTTCCGTAGTGCGTAGGCCTAACAATTCATTCAAGCCGAAGCCGCTTCGCGGCTCGGCTTAATTCAGGCGTTAGGCACCCATGAAGCACTCAGCGCGCCCATTCGTAATAAGCAGCGTACTTCTTACGCTTCTTTTGCTTGCCTATGCTGAGTTGTACGTTTTCATTCCGCTGGCCAGCCGGCCGGCTTGGGCGCTCTTCCTTCCTGTGGCCGTACCAGCCTTCTTTGTCTTGCTACCTGCCGCGGCCTCGCCCCGCACCATCGCCGCCTCGATATTCTGCGTAGCCTTGGCAGTGCTAGTTGCGCCATTGCTTGCCGTGGCAATAGTTGAGGCTCGTCGTTGGTGTTGCCTGGTTAGCCCTTTTAGCTCTGGCGTGCTGGAGTACACATCGTTGGTTGGGCAGCTCTTGGCGTCTGCATTGCTTTCTATCCTTGCCGGTTCGGCATGGCGCCTGTTCAGGAGCAAAGCAGGTGCCTAACAATTCATTCAAGCCGAAGCCGCTTCGCGGCTCGGCTTAATTCAGGCGTTAGCCCTTGGAACAGATTGAATCGCTACTTGAGAACGCACTTCTCGCACACGGCATTCAATCCGTGTGCGCCGATGGTTCTTTTCTCATTCCGGGAGATCTACGACTGACTCCACTTGTGCACGAGATGAGCACTGTTCCAGATCACCGCACGATTTCACTAGAGATTCTGGCTGAGAGTCCGCGGCTAAACGGAGGCATCATTTCTGAGTGTTTTGCTGGCATTGCGTCAACCACCGCTGAGGCAATCAATCAAGCCTTCGGCAAGTTTCTTCTAGGAACTTTTCATGTGCTTCTTGAGGCCCTGTCTGATCATAGATGCAAGGAGTGCCAAGCAGAAATAGAGCATTGGGCCAGCCCATCTGGCCACTGGACTGTCTACAGCGGCCCATTACTCAGTCAACACTCAAGCAAATCTGTACTTACCCATACCTACTCTGCTGTACTCCAGCAACTTCAACAGCAATTTGAGCGGATCCAGCTTTCCAGCCCCCACTGGGTGCGTGTTTTTGTGGCGTCGTATCACGGCAAAATCCAAGCCACAGAGGCCGTTCTGGACAATGAGCCTTGGCCAGAGGCCCTAGACGTCATCAACCATCAGAGTTGGCAGCCCAGTGATGAGTATCAAGCCATTAGGCACTTCTTCCTGGCCCTACCGGCCAAGGGCTAACAATTCATTTAAGCCGAAGCCGCTTCGCGGCTCGGCTTAATTCAGGCGTTAGCCAATGCATCGCGTAATCCTTACCTACAGTAAACCACTCCTTCGCCAAGCGGTGCGCGGCTTCTGGTGGCGCGTGGTTGGATTCCGTTTTCTCGTAGCCCTAGCCCTGTCGGCTGCCGCTCTCATCATGCTTGTCCTGGGCGGCGACACCTCATGGCTTGTAGGCGTATTGGCAAGCGTGCTCGTGCTCGGCTTCACTTTCATGGTCGCGCTTTACGTCGTCCACTATCGCAACGCGCTCCATAAGCTCAAGGCTATGGGCAACCCTCAAGCTACGCTCGATGCTTCTGAGGCTTCTTTATCGTTGTCATCTGGCGCAGGCACTGCAACGCTTCCTTGGTCGGCCGTTACGGAGGTGTGGCAGTTCAAGTCTTGTTGGCTGCTCATGCTTTCAAAATCCCAATTTGTAACTCTGCCGCTAGCTGACGTGACGCCGGAGACTGCTGCGTTCATCCTCTCCCGTGTAACGGCTTCGGGAGGTAAAGTTGGCTAACAATTCATTCAAGCCGAAGCCGCTTCGCGGCTCGGCTTAATTCAGGCGTTATGCGCGGTTGGGCAACAGCTGGTTTGTGTTATCGCAAAACCGGTTCGTACCGCCACTGCAAAAGCTCGCTTCAGCAACCAATCGCCGCGCCGCCGTGTCCATGCAGTCTTTCGCGTTCCGCTTGCGGCGCCTTCACCTTTGGCCAGTCGAGCTCCCCCGATCCTTGTCCTGGCTTTCATGGGGTGATTCCCGCACCCCAACTGTTACTGGCTAGAATCGCTTCAGCTGCAGCGCTTCGCCGGTTGTCCGGGCTGCATAACAATTCATTCAAGCCGAAGCCACTTCGTGGCTCGGCTTAATTCAGGCGTTAGGCGGCGGGACGAACATTACGGTATGCCTAGGCTCTCACTAGCACTTATATTCCTGCTGGCTGCCGGATGCGCCGCTACGGGCACACCGAGCCACGCCCCTCAGGCTGGCTACTTCGCAGAGCCGGAGGACTTCTTCGGCGTCAATTTCAAGCCAGGCCTCCCGCTAGCCCAAGACAACCTCATAGACTCATTGACTGACGCTAGGTCGCGCAACGCTCTTCGCCATGACCTGGAGATCATCTCTAGTTTCCCGCCAGACGTACCGCTCAGGGTAGAGGGATACACCGACACACATGAATGCTCGGGGTCCGACTGTGTCGCACTTTCAAAGCGTCGCGCACAAGCTATTCATGACTGGCTTCTGGCGCACGGAGTCGCGGCATCGCGCCTTTCACCGGCTTACGGCTACGGCGCAGCTCGCCCCATTGCAGACAATGCCACCGAGACTGGCCGCGCCTCTAACAGACGCGCCTACATTAGTTACGGCTGGCGGTAATCCAGCATGAGTAGCCCGCTGCCTAACAATTCATTCAAGCCGAAGCCGCTTCGCGGCTCGGCTTAATTCAGGCGTTAGGCCGCTAAATGCTTTCAGTTTTATCCAGCGGCTTGTTTGCGGACGCCGCTCTTCTCGCCTTCCGATTCTTTGCGGTTTCACAGTCGTTGTTGCTCGTGCTCCAGATCGTGCTGGCCTCGGCTCGCAGTGGCGCACGATTGGCAGCCGGGCACCAGGCTGACGGCAACATCCTCGTGCTGCCCACCGTTTCACGCAGCAGTCTCGACCGGCGCCCGGTTCAATCGGCTTCCGGCTGGCAATGGCAGCGTTTGCCCGTCTTCGCGTGCGCTCCGCGCCCGATCGTCCCGCCTTCTGCTACCTTGCGTCCTAACAATTCATTCAAGCCGAAGCCGCTTCGCGGCTCGGCTTAATTCAGGCGTTAGGCCGCTATTGATGCCCATCAGCTTGCAGATAACTGGTAGAGCAGTCTTGGGCTTAGCGCTCGGTGCCGGCACTCTGTTCTCAACTGCATCCTGCATATCCAGGCTTTCCCAGCCTTACGAGATTCGCGTCCGCGTTGTGGATACGGATACGGCGCTCCCCATGCCAGCCACGAAGGTGTGGCTTGAGGAGTTCCAATCCGGGAAAGGCTTTGAGCCGGGGCATTTTGAGGTCGTGTCAGTTACAGAGACCAATCGCAATGGTGAAGCCTCTTTTCGTACTACCGACCCAAGGGCAATTCAGGTTGGTGCGGCGCCATGCGAGAAGTTTCTTGCACAGGGCATGACCGTTGTGCCAGAACATCGAGAAAGGCCCGCTAAGGCAATGACAATAACTGTTGGCGTACGCATCCGCCTTTGCCATTCCGGGACGCGGCCTAACAATTCATTCAAGCCGAAGCCGCTTCGCGGCTCGGCTTAATTCAGGCGTTAGGCCTCCACCAAATGCTCAAGCCACGCACTCTCAAGATTCTCGCGGGGCTTTTGCTGGTCTACGGCTTGCTGATTGGTCTCAGCTTCGTTTGGCCGTCTTTCGCCGAGTCACCTGCGGGACTGTTCTTA
Organism: Lysobacter sp. CFH 32150; assembly: GCF_022758295.1. Taxonomy (GTDB): domain Bacteria; phylum Pseudomonadota; class Gammaproteobacteria; order Xanthomonadales; family Xanthomonadaceae; genus CFH-32150. Next base: position 13,532 of record NZ_JALDWJ010000014.1, read on the forward strand.
CTCGTCCCTGGCCTTTCGATTTACTTGTTCCATAAGGCTGGCGTACCTGGCCTGCTTGAGCACAATGGCCTGTGTGGCTGGGGTTGGTGCGCCCCTACTCCGTTTGGCTGGACTTTCCTGGCTCTCTTTTGGCTAGCGGTGGCTTGGCTCGTTGCTTGGGCTATTGCCTCGTTGAGCAACCGGTTTGCGGCGCGCTAAGCTCAGCTCATGGCCAGGGCAATTCCGGCCTAACAATTCATTCAAGCCGAAGCCGCTTCGCGGCTCGGCTTAATTCAGGCGTTAGGCACCACATGTGAGAGCTATGACAGCCACTCAATATCAATCTTCCACTCCCGCAATTCGGCCCATTTCTGAGTCCACTCGCCTTTATTCACCGACGCAAATTGCTTGCGGAACGATTGGTGGCCCTGTCGGCTTGATTTATTTTCTTTGGGCCAATTTCGTAGCGCTTGGCAATAGTCGCCTAGCGAAAAGAACTCTCATAATTGGGTCAGTAGCAATTCTGGCCATCATCGCGATTGCACCTTTTCTGCCGGAGAAGGGAACCGCCTTCCTCTTTGCGATTATTTACATCGCCATAGGGAGACACATTGCTGAAAAGTACCAAATGACTAAACAGGCCATTGCAGACTCTCCAAGCTTCACATTTCAGTCCAATTGGCGCGTATTTTTGCTCGGCCTTTTATGCCTTGCCGCATCAGCTGTTGCCGTCATTGGCTCGCTTTTTCTTCTCATTGTGCTCGGCGTATGGCAGCCGTAGTGTTGCCTAACAATTCATTCAAGCCGAAGCCGCTTCGCGGCTCGGCTTAATTCAGGCGTTAGCGCCCATGGAGAAGGTCTTGCGACTCAAAGTACTGGCCATCCTAGGACTGGCAAGCTTCCCCGCAATAGCTACTGACTACACGGGCATTGCCACCATGTTGATTGGCATACCGGCATTCATTGGCTTCAATCTCGTCCTGGCCATATTTCTCGCCCTTCCCGCAAGCAAGGCGAGAAAGATCATTGCCTCAGCACTACTCGTTCCATTAGTCATTGCCGGCCTAATCATTTCCCATGATGCATCCTCACTGATGGGCCATGACAACACCGGAGATTGGCTATTAGGCGCCGCGTACTTTGCGCTTGCCGCAATTTCCTTCTACATGCATTACAAACTCCTCAGCAAGCAGCCCGTCGACGGGCGCTAACAATTCATTCAAGCCGAAGCCGCTTCGCGGCTCGGCTTAATTCAGGCGTTAGGCACCAGATGACGATTACTACTTGCCCAACCTGCAAAGATCTTCAGATCCAACACCAGATCAGATCCCCTAGCGATCTTCGCCAAGCTATTTCGGTGATCCGCTCTGAGATCGAAGCAGGCGCATTGTCGGAGACTGCGCTTGCTGACCCAAAGAAAGAGGATTGGCGCACCCAGTTTTCCCAGCTGCTGTCTGGGCCACCTGATGATCTAGTTCTTTGCTACTTCCGCTGCAATAGTTGTGGGCAGCTTTTTTGCCTTTCTTGTGAGACTTATCATGGTTCCGGTGGCAGCTGGTCGCTCGTTGTCTAGCGCTGGTGCCTAACAATTCATTCAAGCCGAAGCCGCTTCGCGGCTCGGCTTAATTCAGGCGTTAGGCGGCTGGAATGGCTTTCGGCGTGCTGATGGAGATAAGAAATGAGCAAGGTTCCCGCTGGCACTGAACTTACCCGACCGTTCCTTCCAGCAAAAGATTTCGAGTTATCCAAGCGTTTCTACGAGACGCTGGGTTTCGAGAAGCTTCTTGATGCCACTGTGGCCATCTTCCGCATGGGACGCGGAGAATTTCTCCTGCAGTCTTACTACCAAAAAGACTGGGCGGAGAATTTCATGATGCAACTCATGGTTGATGACCTTGATGCGTGGTGGACCCACATCCAGTCGTTAGATCTTCCTAGTCGCTTCGGAGTAGCTCCGCCCAAGGCGCCGGCATTACAGCCGTGGGGGCTGCGTATTGCCTATGTGACTGATCCATCGGGGGTGTTGTGGCATGTGGCACAGCGGCGGCTTGATATTAGTCACGACTGAGCCATGCCTAGTACGCCGCCTAACAATTCATTCAAGCCGAACCCGCTTCGCGGCTTCGGCTTGAGTGCCTCGCAATTTGCTGCCGTTTCGGCTGCCGGTTTCTCCCGCAGCGGGTCGGCTTAACTCAGGCGTTAGGTGCCATTTGAGCAATATCGTTACCGAACTTGAGGCACTCAACCCAGAGCAGCGGCGTCAGGTCTACGCTCGGTTATGGTTCGAGCTCACCATTGGCGCACGCGAGATCTGGAGCGATGACTCCTACAGCCAAACCCAGAAACTAGACGGGCTAAAATGGATCAATGAGATCCAGCATCGAGTCTGGCACGGCTACATGGATTCGCCTGGCTACTCCCCAGAAAACCTATTGGATCGGATCAGGAGTCATGTTCAACAAGCCGATCACATCCGTGGGTGCGTTGGCAGGTGCATCCGCCGCTCAATCGACACCTTGGCTGGCACCTAACAATTCATTCAAGCCGAAGCCGCTTCGCGGCTCGGCTTAATTCAGGCGTTAGGCCTCATGGTCACTTTCCTCGCAATCGGCTTCTTGCTCTCGGTACTAGCGGTATTTCCTGCCTTCGCGATGGCCATTTACGCGGAGCGCCAAGTCTCGCGGCATCTCAAAGCTCATCATCCGCAGCTCTGGGCCCAAATTGCGCCACCTCCAGGCGCAGAGCCCAGTGCCTCATCTCCGTTCGCTCGCTTTATTACCCAGCGCCGGTACCGAGAACTGAAGGATGAGCAGCTCAATCAGCTTGGTGAGCGAGCGCGTCGTCGTTTGTACGTAGCAGTATCGGTGTTCCTAGCGCTTGTGCTCTTCGGCCTGTCCTACGGCGCCGTTACAAAGGGCCTAGGATGAGGCCTAACAATTCATTCAAGCCGAAGCCGCTTCGCGGCTCGGCTTAATTCAGGCGTTAGGCCGCTAAGGAGAGTGCCTTGATAGCCACAGTTCTAATGGTCGCTAGCGCAGTCGTACTCTTTGCGCTCGGCACGGTACACCTCGTGATCACGTTTGTTGGACCAAAGCTCACGCCACGTGATCCTGCTCTGCAAGCTCGCATGAGCGAGGTTTCACCTGTCATTACAAAAGAAACAACGATGTGGCGCTGCTGGGTTGGCTTCAATATCAGCCACAGCATGGCCGCTATGCTTTTCGGCTTGATCTATGGCTTCCTGGCGATTGCCCACGGTAGTCTTCTGTTCTCCTCACCGTACTTGCTTGTAGTTGGCTTACTGACGGTCGGTGGGCTCTTCGTAGTGGGCAAGGTTTACTGGTTCAGCACTCCCTTTATCGGCATTGGCATTTCGTTTGCGTGCTACCTGGCCAGCGTCATCGCGGCGCTGGCCTAACAATTCATTCAAGCCGAAGCCGCTTCGCGGCTCGGCTTAATTCAGGCGTTAGCCTTGCTTGGAGAAATTATGGCTACGGATAGCAATTGGTTCGATGACTGGCTTAAGCGGCGCCTTCATCGCGACATCATTTTCAGAATTTTGGTTTGGTCTAGCATCGCCTCTGCTACAGCTTACTTCGCGAGTAGAGAGACCGGATTCTCTGGTATCGGGTATTTGGCAAACGCGTCCAAATCGCTTCTTCCTGTCTTAAACCTGATTGGCTCAGCTGCAATCATGCTTTCTCTTGTCGCGATGATGTTCAAAGATGCTGAGCACGTTGGTGGCGTCAAGTGGAGCAAGAGCTCCAGCCTGGGTCGGTTTGGAGGCATAGTTCGGCGCCTTGCTGGAGACTTGACGCTTTGGGTCGTTGGTTCGCTTGTTGCTCTGCTTAGTGCAGTTACGGTCGTTCTGGTACAAGCCGTTAATATTGGCGCAATGACCAGTCGAAATGCTTCCGCCATTGCCGTTATGTATTTTGTTTTTGGCATTTTTTTGATAGTCACGGCAATTCTCAACGTGTATGTGCGGCGGGCTAAACCTCCACTCACTGCATCTATCCCGTTCTCTCTGTTTCTCCACACGCCTTGGCGTGTGGTACCCGTCTACGTTTTAGCTATCGGGTTCATCGCCTATCGTGTGTGGCTCACACGGCAAGGCTAACAATTCATTCAAGCCGAAGCCGCTTCGCGGCTCGGCTTAATTCAGGCGTTAGACCGCTGTTGGAGCTATCAGGTGACCAAAAGAACACCTTTCGTTAGCCGTTTCGCCGCCCTTGTTCTGGGATTCATCACTCTCGGACACGCCTTGGTGGCCTTTGATCTTGTGTTCAATTTCTTTCCGGCAAAGCCAGAGATTGTTGCCTTGTGGGCGACATCTATTTGGGTCAAGGCACTGTGGCTTGTAACTACTGCTCTTGGCGTAGCGGGCGTGGTGTTTCTGTATCGCAGCTCCGTCCTTGGCTTACTTGCGTCACTCTGTGCAACCGCTTGCCTGTACTTCGCTAGCGTAGGCCTGTGGCAAGACCTGAAAGGTACCTTTTGGCTCGCTGTGATCGTCAACGTGCTAGCACTTGTCGGCGTTTGGCGGGCGCGGTCTAACAATTCATTCAAGCCGAAGCCGCTTCGCGGCTCGGCTTAATTCAGGCGTTAGACCGCTGATGAAAGCTCACATACGCTCACAGGAAGTCATCGACAAGTGGGCCGCATTGCTCGCAGCACGGAAGTCGGATGTTCGTGTTTCCTGGTTACTAATCGGCCTGACCCTTTCTGGCATGATCGCCATGCACTTCGCGCCAAGTGGCGGCTTGTTCTGGTTGACCGCCTTCATCGGCTTTTGCTTCGTCGTTCATCAGTTCGTACTACGCGGGAGCACACTCTGCCCAAACTGCGGCAACCCTCCGTTATCGTCTTTCGATCGCGCTTGGCCGACAGACGCAAAGATGTGTGTCCACTGCAATCATCTGCTCAAGGATTAGTTCGCAGCACATGCAGCAACGGTCTAACAATTCATTCAAGCCGAAGCCGCTTCGCGGCTCGGCTTAATTCAGGCGTTAGCCGGCATGAAAGCATTGTCCCTTGCAGCAAAGCGAACACTCGGACTCTTGGTGCTTCTTATAGGCGCTGGCGCGCTTGCCTTCATTGCATTCGTTGCAATTGTTGGCGGTCGCGAGCTTCTTAACGCTCCGGGCTCTTTCGCTTTAGTGTTTCTGTTTTCCTTAGCCCTGCTATTGGCTTGTTCTGGCTATACGCTGGTGTTTCGCACCACTGGCGCTACGACTCAACGGTCATTGGTACCGCGTTGGGCTTTGGTCGCTAGTGGCTCTGCCATGTTGCTGTCAGTTGCTGGTCTCACCTACTTCGGTGGCAGCCGTTCCGCGTCTGGCATAGCTCTGCTCGGCGGGTTGGGCGCTTACTGGCTGTGGTCGGGCCTACGGCGTGCCGGCTAACAATTCATTCAAGCCGAAGCCGCTTCGCGGCTCGGCTTAATTCAGGCGTTAGGCCCCATGGGAAAGATTTTGGCATTGCTTTTTATCTGCCTGGCAGCTTGTTCCAGTTCGGGTTCGCTCCCAAATGGCTACAAGCTGGAGGGAGGCGCAATTCTGGACCATAGGGGAGTTGAAATCATCAGCCCAAGAGTTGTCTCTATCGGCTTCAATAATGACCACATTGTCGCGTGTAAGATTCAACAGGTGCCGTACGCTGATGCAAAACGCATGGTTGCTATAAACCTAAAAAACGGCGTTGTGATTGATTCCGTCAATGCTGCAAATTGGAAGTATTTAGTGGGTCGCATTCCTGAGCTTGATGGAATTGAACTGAAGAAAATAGCCGAAGAACGGTGCCCCTAAGCTGGGCCCTAACAATTCATTCAAGCCGAAGCCGCTTCGCGGCTCGGCTTAATTCAGGCGTTAGGCCCCTTTCCGCGATCGGATAGCCATGAAGACCCTGCATCTCTTTCTGCTGCTTGTCCTCGCCGGAATTTCGGGCATTTCGCTTGCGGCGGATGTCCTAGATGAGTCGCCTCATGCAGCGGCAATCCGCCTGGTCATGACATCTCGCAGCGCCGAAGTCCGCAAACTAGATCAAAGCCCGGACTGGTGGCATGACACAAAAGAGCGCGCCTGGTCGGCCAAGCGCCCCTTTGGCCCAGGCGTCGTTGATAGCACGCACTATTTTCAGGTCAGCTGCTCTATTGACGGTCAGGTTGTTGGCACTTGGTCAGTCAACACTCGCACTGGCCAGGTTGCTGGCGCCGGTGAGTCGCTGCGGATCGAGTGACGGGGCCTAACAATTCATTCAAGCCGAAGCCGCTTCGCGGCTCGGCTTAATTCAGGCGTTATGCGCGGTCGGACAAAGGCTTGGTCCGTGTTCTCGTAAAGCCGATTTGCATCGCCACTGCAAAAGCCCGCTTCGGCAAGCAACGCGCCGCGCCGCTCGCTCCATCAAGTCTTTCGTGTCCCGATTGCGGCGCCCTCACCTTCGGGCAGGTCGAGCTCCCCGCTCCTTGTCCTGGCTCCATCCAGTGATTCCCGCGTCCCGACTGTTATCGTCTTAGAATCACTTCAGCCGCAGTCCTTCGCCGGTTCTCCGGGGCTGCATAACCAGTCATTCAAGCCGAAGCCACTTCGTGGCTCGGCTTAATTCCAGCGTTAGGCCCCAACCGTCAAGTCTCTGGGTCAAAGAGCAAAGCACTCGCAAGTGTTCATTGCTCCGTTCGGTATCGAACGCGCGTCCCCAGTGATTTCGGGTTGGCCTCGTATTCCAACGCGGCTATGTCGCGGCTTGCGCCTTTCTCGTGTCAGCAACGAGGGCCTCGCAGGCAATCGCGCCGCGCCCGACTTTCCTGGCCTTGGCAGGAAAAGCCCGCAGTTGCAGTCACTCGCCCGGTCGGGCATCGTCGCGCCTAACAATTCGTTCAAGCCGAACCCGCTTCGCGGCTTCGGCTTGAGTACCTCGCAATTTGTTGCCGTTTCGGCTGCCGGTTTCTCCCGCAGCGGGTCGGCTTAACTCAAGCGTTAGCCGCTCATGGTTCCTTCCAACATCCTCTACCGAACGTTCTTCATCAAGGCCGAGGAGTACGGCACTGCGTTCACCGTTGATGTCGAAGGACAGGAGTACCTAGTTACCGCTAGACATCTACTCGATCAGACTAAGAACCAACTCTCAATTCAGCTGTTTCAAAATGAGAGGTGGCGCACCGTGTCTGCACTCGTCGTTGGCCATGCTCGTGGCGAAGTAGACATCTCTGTTCTACAGCTTCAGGAACGACTTACTCACCCCGAGTTCTTGGTAAATCCAACCATCGCCGGGATCGTCTTGGGCCAGGATGTCCACTTTGTCGGGTTCCCCTACAAAATGTGGAGCAATGTCGGGGCGCTTATGGGAGGCCTGCCATGTGCCTATGTAAAGAAGGGCACCGTTTCGGCGTTCCAGAACAGCGATCCCCAGATTTTGCACATTGACGCAATCAACAATGAGGGTTTCTCGGGAGGGCCATTGTTCTTCTACCCGCCTGGTCAACCCCGCGAAATTCGTATTGCTGGCGTCGTCTCAAAGTTTAAGGTCGAGTACGAGGACGTACTGGACGCAAAATGGGAGGCTAATGGCATGAAAGTTCCATACAACACGGGCTTTCTCGTCGCATATGGCTCCAAATACATCCTTAGCCTCATTGCGGCTCATCGCGGCGGCTAACAATTCATTCAAGCCGAAGCCGCTTCGCGGCTCGGCTTAATTCAGGCGTTAGGCCGCTGAAAAGTCGCAGCAGTAGTTTTACCTAACATCCAACCGGCGCACCTCGCCTCCCGACTCTTCCGTTGGCTCCTCGACGTCCACTTGCCCAAGTTCGGCGAGTTCTGCTTTCCCTCTCCTCGCTCGGCGCCCGGATGTTCCTGCAACAGCAGCAGCTGTCTATCAGGCATTCCTGCTCCAGCCAGCGTTTCATCGCGCCACTTCCGTGTGGCGCGCCCGATTCTCCTAGCTTTCGGCCGGCACAGGCAGCTTCGTCAGGCATGGCGTCCGTGCGCTCCGCGCCCGACCGCCACGGCAATCTGATACCTTGCGGCCTAACAATTCATTCAAGCCGAAAACCAATCGCTGCGCGATTGTTTTCGGCTTAATTCAGGCGTTAGGCCTACTTATGAAGACTTTAGTTATTCCGCCAGCGGCACAACGAGACGAGAAGGCTGTCCAGCTCCTCAGTGCATGGGCGGCGGAGAAAGGCCTGCATTGCACAATGAATATCGGCATGTGGCACGACAGCGGCCGCGACGAGCCAGCCGCTTGGGGCATCCTCCTCTCGGACGTTGCCCGCCATATCGTCAATGCCCTGCAAGAGCAGTACGGCCTCAATCCAAGTGACACACTTGCGGACATACGCCAAGCATTCGACCGAGAACTGGGTGACCCGACCTCGGATGTAGAGGGGGCGTTCCACCATGGCCACACGTAGGCCTAACAATTCATTCAAGCCGAAGCCGCTTCGCGGCTCGGCTTAATTCAGGCGTTAGGCCGCTAATGACAATTCGCGCGCATTTCAAGCCAGATACTGACGACGTGCTGTCCACGATCGCATGGCTCAATGAGTCAGGCCTTTCA
>NZ_JALDWJ010000015.1 GCF_022758295.1 Lysobacter sp. CFH 32150
AGGCAAGCAAAACAAATGTAAGAAGTACGCTGCTAACTAAGAATGGGCGCGCTGAGTGCTTCATGGGTGCCTAACGCCTGAATTAAGCCGAGCCGCGAAGCGGCTTCGGCTTGAATGAATTGTTAGGCGCCATCCGACCACCCGGCGCCCTCAATCAGTGTAGGTGAACAGCCAGCCAAAGAGCGCCCTCTGAAACGCGTCGGACTGTGTGGGGTGTGCCAGCAGGCAGGAACACGTGGTCACCGGAATGCAGCTCAAAGAGCGTGCCAGCAACCTCAAGGGTTGCCTCTCCTTGGATCATTGCCACCCACTCATCCTGGAGCTGCACGTACTCGGTCGGAGTTATAGCCTCGGAGCTGACAATGCGCTCAATGACAAGGTTCTTGTGATTGAGGAGCTCTTCGAAGCGTTCTCCTTTGGCAGGAGCGTCGGCATCAACGAAAAGATTTCCAATTCGCATGCGACAACCTCCGATATGGCGCCTAACGCCTGAATTAAGCCGAGCCGCGAAGCGGCTTCGGCTTGAATGAATTGTTAGGGTGCATGCCCGGACCTTGCAAGCAGAAGCCTTGCCCGTTGGGCCAGCCTGTCACGGTCTTTGAGGTAAGCAGTGGGGGCATGTGTGATCGCTACTGCACTAGCCGCCTGCATGGGCGAAAGCTGGTCGAGTGACCTGTCGTATTCACGACGCGAAACTAGTGAGGCCATGATCGGTGCCGTTATAGGAAAGGGTGGCGTAAAGGCCGTACATCTTTGGTTTGCCAAGGTGCATTGGGAGAAGGATTTGCCAAAGCGTATTGCGAACATGCCACTGCCCCTGACTTAAACCGGAATAAATCCTGGATGTGACAAGACGCGTGGCGTAGGGGCCGGGTGAGACAGCGTTTGCGTCAATTAGGTCACGGATCATTCGCGGAGGAGATGCGTCTTGTGGATCAGCTCCGGCAAGTAGTCCTTCGATCTGCGCCAAATGAGGCCTGATGGCGAATGTGTCGTATGCAACGAGCCCAACTACGGGCACTCCTAGCAGCAAGACCGCTGCTTTCGCCAAATTTACGATGATGCTGCTCATGCGCCCTAACGCCTGAATTAAGCCGAGCCGCGAAGCGGCTTCGGCTTGAATGAATTGTTATGCGCTAGTCCGCGCATACCGTCGCGCCTGCTTCTTTAGCCGTCTCATCAACGCGCCAACCCTGGTCAGTTGCCAAGAAAACCCAGCGAGCCGACCCGCAACTGAAGTCACGACGCATATCCTTGAGACAGAGGAGCAATCGGTCTTCTCCGCCTCGGAACCAGATGTCTGTCTGATTCTTCCTGGGCCCTGCAATGACAGCCAATGCAATCAGATCTTCGGCGGACTCCGGCGGCGCGGCCAGCCGCGACCACGCAAAGGGCGCTACGCCACAATCGTTGTGACGTGGCGTCAACCTGCCAGTGGTGCAGGCTGTGAGCGTAACGACTGCTAGCAAGCTCAAATAGCGCATAACGCCTGAATTAAGCCGAGCCGCGAAGCGGCTTCGGCTTGAATGAATTGTTAGGCACCAACCGACTTACAGGCCGAGCTGGCCCTTTGCGTAAGCAATTAGAAGTGCCTTGAGTAGCTCAAACGAAACTGTACCAGTCTTGCTAGTGACCTGTTTCTTAGCGGTGTTCCATGCCGTTTTGTCGCGGGCTGTATCGAGGAACTCGTGTCCTTGCCACGTAAGGCTGAAAGGCAGAACGCGAATTACGCGACCCGTTTGGCTCAACTGCGGCTCTGCGCGAATCAGTCCAGCCTCAAACAGAAGGATCAAGTGGTAATTGATCTCTAGCTCAGCGTGGCCGTCCATCTGAGGAATGGCCGGAGCGTCGTTTGGACGAGACTCAAGATGGAGCAAGAGTTCTCTTACAAGCTCTAAGTCACGTTTCATTTGGTGCCTAACGCCTGAATTAAGCCGAGCCGCGAAGCGGCTTCGGCTTGAATGAATTGTTAGGCCTCAGCCGACTCATGTTGAGTGCCGAGCACGGCAGAAACATTGCGGTAGGCCTTGATCTCAATAACGTTGTTGCTTGGATCACAGAGCAACATCTTGCCATGCTCGTGCGCGGTGCCCGCGCCAGAGATGGTGGGTGGCCGCAGGAAAGTGCAGCCTTGTCTCTCGAGCTTGGCTCCGAGCGCTATCCAATCTTGCCATCGCAAGATAGCTCCGAAGTGGCGCACACCGTGTTGGTCTGGAGGTAACACCTCGCTCGGCCGGTTATGCAACGTAAGCTGGTGCCCGAACAGCAGGATGTCCGCCCAGTCGTCGTTATCTCGACCGACCGTGGCGCCAAGAGTGTCACAGTAGAAAGTCTTGGCCGCAGGGAGATCCAGGACCGGGAATGACAGGTGGAAGATGGGACGGTCCACAGTGATCTTTTCCTGAGGCCTAACGCCTGAATTAAGCCGAGCCGCGAAGCGGCTTCGGCTTGAATGAATTGTTAGGCCGCAAGCTAGTCATCGTTGGCATAGAACGCATAGCCGAACCTACTGCGACCAAGAATGCCCTGAAGGAGTCCGACTTGCCATGACTCCTCAATCACCAAGGTAGGTATTGCGCCGGTGTTGGCAGTGGCGTAAGCGCCACCGGCCAGCCACTCAGATAGAACTAGCTGTTTGGCCAGGTCATGCGCATGCTCTGGGTCTCGAGCGCGTACTAAGCGTGTTGTGAAGAACCCGATTACAGGATCGCCTCCATCGAAGGGGAGGGATATGCCAGCGCCAGATAGTCTGACTTTGAAGTACGGCATGAGTGAGCGCGGCCTAACGCCTGAATTAAGCCGAGCCGCGAAGCGGCTTCGGCTTGAATGAATTGTTAGGCAACACTACGGCTGCCATACGCCGAGCACAATGAGAAGAAAAAGCGAGCCAATGACGGCAACAGCTGATGCGGCAAGGCATAAAAGGCCGAGCAAAAATACGCGCCAATTGGACTGAAATGTGAAGCTTGGAGAGTCTGCAATGGCCTGTTTAGTCATTTGGTACTTTTCAGCAATGTGTCTCCCTATGGCGATGTAAATAATCGCAAAGAGGAAGGCGGTTCCCTTCTCCGGCAGAAAAGGTGCAATCGCGATGATGGCCAGAATTGCTACTGACCCAATTATGAGAGTTCTTTTCGCTAGGCGACTATTGTCAAGCGCTACGAAATTGGCCCAAAGAAAATAAATCAAGCCGACAGGGCCTCCAATCGTTCCGCAAGCAATTTGCGTCGGTGAATAAAGGCGAGTGGACTCAGAAATGGGCCGAATTGCGGGAGTAGAAGATTGATATTGAGTGGCTGTCATAGCTCTCACATGTGGTGCCTAACGCCTGAATTAAGCCGAGCCGCGAAGCGGCTTCGGCTTGAATGAATTGTTAGGCCGCATAGCTTACGGCGCCTCAATCGCTATCAGCTCAACATCGTAATAGAGCGTATCTTCTGGCGAGAGCCCGTCCGAGTACGTGGTTCTCTTGCTCAAGCTTGGCGGAACGATCAGTTTCCGGTGCTCGCCAACTCTCATGCCCGTAACCGCTTCATCTACACCGTCAATCACTTGTTTTCCGCCAAGCAGGAAACGTAGTGGCTGTCCATTGGTGCGAGTACTGAAATGGACGCGGCCATCAGAAAACATGGTCGTTTCATGGATGGTTACATATTGACCAGCGCGTGCGGTTGGCCCCGAACCCTTTTTAACAACCGTATAGACGAGGCCAGACGACGTGTTGATAGGTTTCGGCGAACTCGCGCAGCCAAAAGCAAGTGCTACGAGCAACGTGAGAAGTGCCGCAATCAACTGTGATCGTCTCATTTGGTACTCCAATCAACGTCTATGGTTGGGATGCGGCCTAACGCCTGAATTAAGCCGAGCCGCGAAGCGGCTTCGGCTTGAATGAATTGTTAGACGGCCTACTCATTGCTTATCGGCGAACCGGAGCTGTCAAATGGAGGTGTGTAGTGCATGACTCTGCTTGCGTCTTGTATGGAAAGCCGAATGCGATCGCCGTTCGACCACTGCGATAGGTCGGAGAACTGTACGTACAAGTTCTTGGACTGGCCTGGTTTGATTGTAATTTTCCTGTTAGGCGCTAAGTACGTGCCAAGCGAGGTCGCGAAATCAGTCCAAGTGCCTTGCCGATTGAACTGATAGGTATACAGCGGCTCTGGAATTGTCGGGCGGAATCTGCCTTCTACACCAAAGGTGACAGGCCCACTGCCGTTGTTCTCAATTGTTAGGCGTATACATTGAGAATCCTTGTAGCAACGCGCCATGCCGGAAAGTGAGACTTTGACAGGGTCACCCTGCGCCATGGTTGGTGCTGAGGCCGCCATGAGCGCAGAGATGATGAGCAGGCTGGCGAATATTTTCATGGCCGTCTAACGCCTGAATTAAGCCGAGCCGCGAAGCGGCTTCGGCTTGAATGAACTGTTAGGCCTCATTGCTTGGGCCTGGTTAGTCGCTTAGACGCAAGTATGCCAAACCAAAAGAAGAGCCCAAGAACTATGAGGGACACGCCAAGATACGCAAGGCTGCCAATTGCCGGGCGCAGCTGCCGCAAAGGCCATGCGACAAGGACGATTGAAGCAACCCAGAATGCAACGCGCAAAAGATATGGAGCTCGATCAGCTGGATTGATGCGCCTGAGACGGAGCCACAAACCAATTGCGAGTAATGCCACACCTAAAAGCAGGGTGATGTTGATCTGCATGAGGCCTAACGCCTGAATTAAGCCGAGCCGCGAAGCGGCTTCGGCTTGAATGAATTGTTAGGCCGACTTGCGACCCTTGGCAAAATGATATGCGCCAGACGAAGCCGCCAAGACAATAAGCACATGAAGCACCACCATTGCCCAGAAGCCGAATGGGTTATCCGCAAGGGCGATGATGTCACGACCCCGCGCAGGCCCATTGATGTGTCCGGTGAACAAACCACCGGCTAATGACCCAAGAGTAGTTCCAGCGACAACAGCCAGAAGCAACACGCAACCAAGAATCTCAAGTGTTCTGCGCATAGAAATTGGCTAAAAGTGGGACAACGTCTACCAGAAGTGCCCGGTGGCGGCCTAACGCCTGAATTAAGCCGAGCCGCGAAGCGGCTTCGGCTTGAATGAATTGTTAGGGCTGCTGCCCGCGAACCATGAGTTGCTGGCTGGAACGTAGAGCAACACTAGGGCCACGACCTTGGCCGCTGCCACCAGCCAACCGGACGTACTGAGGTCAGCAATGTGGCCGAGAACTGAGAGAAGGCCAAGAATCCCGACGACGGTATAGGCAGAACGTGCCCAGCGCTTGCCTCGCATAATCATTACGAGCAAGGCCGCAAGTAGCAAATAGACGGCCGCCAGAGTGCTGTAGGGCAACCACAAGGGCACACTCAAGGTGCGAGAGAGCAAGATCATTTGCCAAAGCCCAGCCCCATGAGTCGCCAGCAGTAACGCGACCGAGAGGAGGACGGGTTTGGGAATGTTGACGTGCATTGAGCTATCTCAGCAGGCCTAACGCCTGAATTAAGCCGAGCCGCGAAGCGGCTTCGGCTTGAATGAATTGTTAGGCACCTGCTTTGCTCCTGACCAGGCGCCATGCCGAACCGGTAAGGATGGAAAGCAATGCAGACGCCA
>NZ_JALDWJ010000016.1 GCF_022758295.1 Lysobacter sp. CFH 32150
GGAAAGGGCTGTATGATGTGCGGCTCGGTTCAGCACTTAGGTGCGGGCCACGGGGGTAGGCGCTGAGGCCTCTCTCACGATCTTTGACAGTGTGCGCAGGTGACTTGTGCGGGCGTCTGGCGGGTGGATGGTTGTCCATCTTGCAGACGTTCGTAACAGAGCAACAAGTCAATTCAAATGGCGAACCTGAAAGGGTTCAGCCAGCGAGTGATTTCAAGCCTGGGGCGAAGTCTGCACTCAAAGCATAGATGAAGGTCTTCGGACTGGATTCGTAATACTTAAGTGAAGAGTTTGATCCTGGCTCAGAGTGAACGCTGGCGGCAGGCCTAACACATGCAAGTCGAACGGCAGCACAGCCGGAGCAATCCGGTGGGTGGCGAGTGGCGGACGGGTGAGGAATACATGGGAATCTACCCTGTCGTGGGGGATAACGTAGGGAAACTTACGCTAATACCGCATACGACCGAGAGGTGAAAGCGGCGGACCGCAAGGCGTCGCGCGATTGGATGAGCCCATGTCGGATTAGCTAGTTGGCGGGGTAAAGGCCCACCAAGGCGACGATCCGTAGCTGGTCTGAGAGGATGATCAGCCACACTGGAACTGAGACACGGTCCAGACTCCTACGGGAGGCAGCAGTGGGGAATATTGGACAATGGGCGCAAGCCTGATCCAGCCATGCCGCGTGGGTGAAGAAGGCCTTCGGGTTGTAAAGCCCTTTTGTCCGGAAAGAAAAGTCTTCGGTTAATACCCGGGGATGATGACGGTACCGGAAGAATAAGCACCGGCTAACTTCGTGCCAGCAGCCGCGGTAATACGAAGGGTGCAAGCGTTACTCGGAATTACTGGGCGTAAAGCGTGCGTAGGTGGTTTGTTAAGTCTGATGTGAAAGCCCTGGGCTCAACCTGGGAATGGCATTGGATACTGGCGAGCTAGAGTGCGGTAGAGGGCAGTGGAATTCCCGGTGTAGCAGTGAAATGCGTAGAGATCGGGAGGAACATCTGTGGCGAAGGCGACTGCCTGGACCAGCACTGACACTGAGGCACGAAAGCGTGGGGAGCAAACAGGATTAGATACCCTGGTAGTCCACGCCCTAAACGATGCGAACTGGATGTTGGGTGCAACTAGGCACTCAGTATCGAAGCTAACGCGTTAAGTTCGCCGCCTGGGGAGTACGGTCGCAAGACTGAAACTCAAAGGAATTGACGGGGGCCCGCACAAGCGGTGGAGTATGTGGTTTAATTCGATGCAACGCGCAGAACCTTACCTGGCCTTGACATCCACGGAACTTTCCAGAGATGGATTGGTGCCTTCGGGAACCGTGAGACAGGTGCTGCATGGCTGTCGTCAGCTCGTGTCGTGAGATGTTGGGTTAAGTCCCGCAACGAGCGCAACCCTTGTCCTTAGTTGCCAGCACGTAATGGTGGGAACTCTAAGGAGACCGCCGGTGACAAACCGGAGGAAGGTGGGGATGACGTCAAGTCATCATGGCCCTTACGGCCAGGGCTACACACGTACTACAATGGAAAGGACAGAGGGCTGCAATCCCGCGAGGGGGAGCCAATCCCAGAAACCTTTTCTCAGTCCGGATTGGAGTCTGCAACTCGACTCCATGAAGTCGGAATCGCTAGTAATCGCAGATCAGCATTGCTGCGGTGAATACGTTCCCGGGCCTTGTACACACCGCCCGTCACACCATGGGAGTTTGTTGCACCAGAAGCAGGTAGCTTAACCGCAAGGGGGGCGCTTGCCACGGTGTGGCCGATGACTGGGGTGAAGTCGTAACAAGGTAGCCGTATCGGAAGGTGCGGCTGGATCACCTCCTTTAGAGACTAAAGACAGCAAATTGCTCGTCCAGACGTCCGCACAAGTGACCTGCATTCAGAGTTCCCGGTAACGAGAGTTACTGCGGGAGCGTCCCGTTTCATGGGCTTAGCAGCCTGTCTTGAAGCATGGGGCTTTAGCTCAGCTGGGAGAGCACCTGCTTTGCAAGCAGGGGGTCGTCGGTTCGATCCCGACAAGCTCCACCATCTGGCAACCAAGGACATATCTCTTGGGTCTGTAGCTCAGGTGGTTAGAGCGCACCCCTGATAAGGGTGAGGCCGGTGGTTCGAGTCCTCCCAGACCCACCACTCTGAATGACAATTGCGCACACAAAGATCTGAAGCGGCATCGCGTTGAGGCGATGCCGTGTTCTTTGACAATCGGGACGTAGCGAGCGTTTTGGAGAGAATGTCCATGACGTGTCGAGAGGCTAAGGCGAAGTAGCGCGAGCTACTTTTATGAAATTGAAGTGTGATAGTCGTTGATATTCGCAACGACGTATCTCCCGAGGCGACTTGGGGTGATATGGTCAAGCGAATAAGCGCACACGGTGGATGCCTTGGCGGTCAGAGGCGATGAAGGACGTGGCAGCCTGCGAAAAGTGTCGGGGAGCTGGCAACAAGCTTTGATCCGGCAATGTCCGAATGGGGAAACCCACTCCGCAAGGAGTATTCAACAGTGAATACATAGCTGTTGGAAGCGAACCCGGGGAACTGAAATATCTAAGTACCCGGAGGAAAAGAAATCAACCGAGATTCCCTAAGTAGCGACGAGCGAACGGGGACTAGCCCAAAAGTCTGTGTGGTTTTAGCAAAACACTCTGGAAAGGGTGGCCGTAGACGGTGACAGCCCAGTATGCGAAAGGGCCATGCAGATGAAATTGAGTAGGGCGGGGCACGTGAAACCCTGTCTGAACATGGGGGGACCATCCTCCAAGGCTAAATACTCCTGACCGACCGATAGTGAACCAGTACCGTGAGGGAAAGGCGAAAAGAACCCTGGTGAAGGGAGTGAAATAGACCCTGAAACCGTGTGCGTACAAGCAGAAGGAGCCCTTCGTGGGTGACTTCGTACCTTTTGTATAATGGGTCAGCGACTTACTGTTTGTGGCGAGCTTAACCGTATAGGGGAGGCGAAGGGAAACCGAGTCTGATAAGGGCGCATAGTCGCAGGCAGTAGACCCGAAACCGGGTGATCTAGTCATGCCCAGGGTGAAGGTTGAGTAACATCAACTGGAGGCCCGAACCCACTCCTGTTGCAAAAGTAGGGGATGAGGTGTGATTAGGAGTGAAAAGCTAATCGAACCCGGAGATAGCTGGTTCTCCTCGAAAGCTATTTAGGTAGCGCCTCGGACGAATCCTCTTGGGGGTAGAGCACTGTTATGGCTAGGGGGTCATTGCGACTTACCAAACCATGGCAAACTCCGAATACCAAGACGGACTATCCGGGAGACACACGGCGGGTGCTAACGTTCGTCGTGAAAAGGGAAACAACCCAGACCCACAGCTAAGGTCCCAAATTCACTGCTAAGTGGAAAACGATGTGGAAAGGCACAGACAGCCAGGAGGTTGGCTTAGAAGCAGCCACCCTTTAAAGAAAGCGTAATAGCTCACTGGTCGAGTCGGTCTGCGCGGAAGATTTAACGGGGCTAAGCAGTGAACCGAAGCTTGGGGTGCATACTTTGTATGCGCGGTAGAGGAGCGTTCCGTAAGCCGATGAAGGTGGATTGAGAAGTCTGCTGGAGGTATCGGAAGTGCGAATGCTGACATGAGTAACGATAATGGGGGTGAAAAGCCTCCACGCCGAAAGCCCAAGGTTTCCTTGCGCAACGTTCATCGGCGCAGGGTGAGTCGGCCCCTAAGGCGAGGCAGAAATGCGTAGTCGATGGGAAGCTGGTTAATATTCCAGCACCTCGCGTAAGTGCGATGGGAGGACGGAGAAGGTTAGGTGTACCGGGCGTTGGTTGTCCCGGGGAAAGCAGGTAGGTGTGGGTCTTTGGCAAATCCGGGACCCTTTAACACCGAGCAGCGAGACGAGCCTTCGGGCGAAGTCACCGATACCACGCTTCCAGGAAAAGTCCCTAAGCTTCAGCTTACGCAGACCGTACCGTAAACCGACACAGGTGGGCAGGATGAGAATTCTAAGGCGCTTGAGAGAACTCGGGTGAAGGAACTAGGCAACATGGCACCGTAACTTCGGGAGAAGGTGCGCCCTTCTTGGTGGCTCATGCGAGCTATAGCTGAGAGGGGCCGCAGTGACCAGGCCGCTGCGACTGTTTATCAAAAACACAGCACTCTGCAAACACGAAAGTGGACGTATAGGGTGTGACGCCTGCCCGGTGCTGGAAGGTTAATTGATGGGGTCAGCCGCAAGGCGAAGCTCTTGATCGAAGCCCCAGTAAACGGCGGCCGTAACTATAACGGTCCTAAGGTAGCGAAATTCCTTGTCGGGTAAGTTCCGACCTGCACGAATGGCGTAACGACAGCGGCGCTGTCTCCACCCGAGACTCAGTGAAATTGAAATCGCTGTGAAGATGCAGCGTTCCCGCGGCAAGACGGAAAGACCCCGTGAACCTTTACTATAGCTTTACATTGAACGTTGAGTTCGTCTGTGTAGGATAGGTGGGAGCCTATGAAACCCTGGCGCTAGCCGGGGCGGAGGCAACCTTGAAATACCACCCTGATGTGCTTGACGTTCTAACCTAGGTCCGTAATCCGGATCGGGGACCATGTATGGTGGGTAGTTTGACTGGGGCGGTCTCCTCCCAAAGAGTAACGGAGGAGCACGAAGGTACGCTCAGCGCGGTCGGACATCGCGCACTGTGTGCAAAGGCATAAGCGTGCTTGACTGCAAGAGCGACGGCTCAAGCAGGTACGAAAGTAGGTCTTAGTGATCCGGTGGTTCTGTATGGAAGGGCCATCGCTCAACGGATAAAAGGTACTCCGGGGATAACAGGCTGATACCGCCCAAGAGTTCATATCGACGGCGGTGTTTGGCACCTCGATGTCGGCTCATCACATCCTGGGGCTGTAGTCGGTCCCAAGGGTATGGCTGTTCGCCATTTAAAGTGGTACGCGAGCTGGGTTCAGAACGTCGTGAGACAGTTCGGTCCCTATCTGTCGTGGGCGTTGGAGATTTGAGAGGGGCTGCTCCTAGTACGAGAGGACCGGAGTGGACGATCCCCTGGTGTTCCGGTTGTCACGCCAGTGGCATTGCCGGGTAGCTACGATCGGAAGCGATAACCGCTGAAAGCATCTAAGCGGGAAGCGCGCCTCAAGATGAGATCTCCCGAGACTTTAGTCTCCTAAAGGAACCATCAAGACTAGGTGGTTGATAGGCAGGGTGTGTAAGCACAGCAATGTGTTGAGCTAACCTGTACTAATGATCCGTGTGGCTTGACCATATCACCTCAAGTCAACTTGGCTGACGCCAAGCACTTACCCTCGACAACACGTCGATGGCATTCGAACCAATGTAACAACGATCGCTACGTCCCCCTTATGCAAGCAGGCGCATCGCGCCGCTTCACCAGCTTGCTCAGTGACAATAGCGCTGTGGCACCACCCGATCCCATCCCGAACTCGGAAGTGAAACGCAGCCGCGCCGATGGTAGTGTGCATCCGCATGCGAGAGTAGGTCATCGCTGAGCATTTCTCCGAAGGCCCGTCCGCAAGGACGGGCCTTCTTCTTTGTACGTGCGGCACCACCCACCCCGGCCCGCGTGCCTGCGAGAGTAGGTCATCGCCAGGGCCTTTATCCAAAACCCCGTAGCTCACGCTGCAGGGT
>NZ_JALDWJ010000017.1 GCF_022758295.1 Lysobacter sp. CFH 32150
GCCGCGACAGCGGCGCGCTCGGCCGAGCCGGCCCCGTACAGGTCGCTGGCCGCGTTCAACGTGGCGGTTCGTGCCTGCGGGTAGGTGGTGCCCGAGCTCATGTACACGGTCAGGGCGCGGTACCAGATGGCGCCAGCCGCGGCGCGGCCGATGCCAGTGAGCGACCCGTTGCCGGTGGCGTTCTTGCTGTCGCCGGCGGCGCAGGTCTTGCTGGTCGGCATGCCGGCCCCCGACGTGCCCTCGGCCAGGAGGAAGAAGAAGTGGTTGGCCGGGCCCGACGAGTAGTGCGGGTCGACGCCACCGAGGCCGCCAGCCGGGTAGCAGTCGTAGGACAGATTGCCATCGGAGTTCGGGTCGTACATGTAGCGCAGGGCGCTGGTGCCGTTGACGTAGATTTCCTCGCCGATCTTGTAGTCGCCCGGATCATTGGCGTTGTTGGCGTAGAACTCGACCAGGGTGCCCATGATGTCGGAGTTGGCTTCGTTCAGGCCGCCGGAATCGTTCGAGTACACCAGGCCGGCGCTGGCCTGGTTGACGCCGTGGCTCATCTCGTGGCCGGCGATGTCGAGCGTGGTCAGCGGCAGGTAGGAGCCGCCGCCGTCGCCGTAATACATGGCGTTGGCGTACCACGCGGCATTGACCCAGTTGGTGCCGACGTGGACGTAGCTCTTCACGCCTTGGCCGTCGTTGAAGATGCCGTTGCGGCCGAACGTGTTCTTGTAGAAGTCCCAGGTGGTGGCCACGCCGTAGTGGGCTTCGGCGGCGATGGTGGCGCGGTCGCTGAGCGCGTTGTTGCCCCAGCTGTTGTCGGCATCGGTGAACAGCACGGCGCGGCGCGCAGCCGTGGTGTACGCCGCGTTGTTGGCGTCATAGGTGGCGCCGTTGCCGCGGGTGGTGTCGGTCAGGTTGTAGGAACCGCCCGAGCTGGCGGTGTTGATGCTGACGTTGCCGTACTGCAGGGTCTTGCCGGTGCCGACCGCCGGCGTCCCGCCGCCGGTGCCACCGCCACCCGGCTTGCCGGTATGGACCATGTCCCACTTGTTGAGGATGGCGCCGCTGTCGGCGTCGACGAAGTAATGCATCTCGGTCGGCGTCTGGTCGCGCTTGGTGCCGGTGAAGACCACTTCGTACGCCAGCTTCGGCGTGCGGCCGAGCGCGTACACCACCTTGCGGGCGGTCTGCATGCCTGCAAACCCGGTGCCGAAGTCGACACCGGCAGCGAGGGTGGCGTCGTCGCCACTGAGCTTGCCGCCATGGATGTCCGGGCGGGCGCTCGACTTCAGCGTCAGGCTGGTGCTCTTGAGCTGGCCATTGCGCGAATGCACGACCATGTCGCCGCCGATCACCGGCAGGCCACGGTAGGTCCGTTCGACGCGGACGTGCTCGGTGCCGTCACGGTCGACGATCACGTCCTTGACCGAGAAGGCGTCGGCATCGGCACGATGCGCCGCCGCCTTGTTGCCATCGATCAGGCCGAGGGCGCGGCCGGCGGCCGGATGGTCG
>NZ_JALDWJ010000001.1 GCF_022758295.1 Lysobacter sp. CFH 32150
CCTGCGCCGCCGGCGACAGCAAGAACGCCACCGGCAACGGGTCGCTCACTGGCATCGGCCGCGCCGCGGCTGGCGCCATCTGGTACCGCGCCCTGACCGTGTACATGAGCTCGGGCACCACCTACCCGCAGGCACGAACCGCCACGTTGAACGCGGCCAGCGACCTGTACGGGGCCGGCTCGGCCGAGCGCGCCGCTGTCGCGGCTGCTTGGAGCGCTATCAACGTCAACTGATCGATCGCGGTACTCGCAATACCGGAACGGCCCGCGCAAGCGGGCCGATTCTTTTGGAGGAGGCGCAGGGGAGGGGACGCCTGCGGCCTTGGGGCGTCCGATGGCGCATTCCGTGGCGACGGGCGCCGCTAGCAGCTGCCGTTTAGGACCCACCCGTCCGTGGTACTTCGGTATCGCTGTCCATCAACGCAGCGTTCGTCGGCCTGAAGCGGTTCGTGCACCGACTTACGCCCTTGCTGCTCCAATTCACGTTCTCGCTGCGCACGGGTTTGCGCCGGTCCTGGCTCCGGAGCCATGTCAAAGAGCTTGGCAATCCCAGCCTTCGCTAGCTTGACCGCGTCATATCGATCACACGCCTTGATGATCAGTAGTCCAAGCACTACGCCGATTGCGATCTTGACGACAGAGAAGCCAGATCTTTGTTTCTTCGCCATTGCGTGGTTTCCCTGAGTCGTCCAGCCATCACCCGTGAGGTATGCGGGCGGCCACATAATAGTTGACGCCGCTTCGACGCAATCAAGCACAGGTTTATTGCCTGGCCTCGCTTTTCCCGCGACGCTCCCAAGGCCAGCCCGGCACCTACTCGGGGGAGAGTCGCCGAGATTCATGTGTCGGGCCGACCGGGGTATGTTGGCCGATGGGGACCCATCTAGCAGATCTGCCCGCCGAAGAGCGGCGGCATATCCTCGGCTTCGCGGCGATCGTTCGCGAGATATGCGCGGACAAGCGCTGGGAAGACGTCGAGCCCGTGCTAGCGGCAACGTGGACACAAATGCACAGAGGCAATGGACTTGCGTGGGAGCAAGTCTCTGCCAACGTGCGCAAGTCGTGCGATGGTTTGATTGGCTAGTTCGGGTTTCGCTTGTCGCGAGCCGAGAACAATAATCCCGACGACCATCGCGGATGTGCTCGCGCACGAGATCGCCAAGGCGGCAGTAATAGGCACAGTGGTTACGGTTGGCCCTCAGGCCAGCAGGGTGGTCGATCCCATGAGCTGCCGGGAGGTGGGAGTCGCTACTGCGCAGCAATTCCGTCAAGTGCGGTCACCGCGTCATCGGGCAGAACCAGATCCACGGCTGCGAGGTTCTCGTGCAGATGCTTCAACGACGAAGTACCCGGAATCAGCAAGACATTCGGCGAACGCCGCAACAGCCAGGCGAGGGCAACTTGCATCGGCGTCGCGTCTAGCTGCGCGGCGACGTCGGTCAGGGTGGACGACTGCAGCGGCGAGAACCCGCCGAGTGGGAAAAATGGCACGTAGGCGATGCCATCACGTGCCAGAGCGCACTCCACCAATCTGCCCCAGTTGTCCGCTATGGGTCGGAAGCGGACATCGAGCTAAGCGTCCGCTTCCGACCCATAGCGGACATGAATTCAGCCGAAGGGGACGGACCTTCAGAGCAGCCGGGGCGTGACCGTGTGCAGCCGCACTTGACGGGAGGGCAGGCCTTCCGCATCGATGTCGACGACGATGGGGCCGGCCTGGGCACCGGCGCGGACGACGGCAACCACCCGCCCGTGGAAGGTCTTCCGTTCGCCGGACTGGAAGCCGGACACGTCCACGGGATTCCCGTTGCCGATGCCGGCCAGCGTTGCCGCTCCGGTCACGCGCACACGTACCTGCCTGTCGTCCTCGCGAGCATAGACGGGGGTGCCGTCGGCGTCGTGCAGTTCCACCGCGACATAGGCCAGATCCTCACCATTGGCCGTGAGTTGCGACCGGTCCGCCGTAACCACGGCGGTGGTCGGCGTGCCTGCCGTGCGCAGTTCCCAGCGCCCGGCCTCGCGCCCATCGCGATAGCCCACGGCGAGCAGGCGCCCCGGTGCGTAGGGCACCTGATAGGTGGCCTTGTATTCGCTGTCCTCGCCGACCGGCTTGCGGCCCAGGCTCTTTCCGTTGAGGAACAGTTCCACTTCCGGAAATTCGGAATAGACCACCACCTCCTGGCGCCGGCCTTCCTGTCCCGGCCAGGTCCAACTGGGATGCACATCGTCCAGCGACCAGTCGAGGTGGGGCGGCACGATCGGGTACAGGTGACGGCCGGGCAGGTCCTCGGTGCCCTTGGGCTGCCTGACGAACGCGGATATGGGCGCCGCGCCTGTCTTCCAGACGACCTGGCGGTAATAGGCCGCCGGGCGCATGCGGCCGGTCGCGTCGATCTCGCCGCAGTACGCAAGGTGCCAAGGGTAGGGGCCGAGCTTCTGCCAGTCCTGGCTGTATCCCATCCAGCCGATGCCGGATTCCCCCAGGTAGTCCACCGCGGTCCAGACGAAGTCGCCGATCACCCACGGCATGCTTTCGACGGCACGCCAGTAGGAAAAGAGGTCCTTCGGCGTGGATTCGGCGGTGTACATCGTCAGTCGGGGAAGCCGCTCGTGCTCCTCGGCGAAGATGTGGGCGTGATAGTTGTAGCCGACAACGTCGAGTACCGCGGCCTGATTCGTGCTCCTCGGAGGGTCGGCGTTAATGGCCTGGGTGACGGGCCGCGTCGGGTCGAGCCGGCGCACGCGCTCGGCGAGCTTGCGGCCGGTCTCGACGCCCTCGGGCGTGCCGTCCTCGGGGATCTCGTTGCCGATGCTCCAGAACAGCACGCTGGGATGGTTGCGGCCACTGACGATCAGACTGTCGATGTCCTGCGACCAGTCTTCGGCGAAGAAGCGCGAATAGTCCTGCGGCCTCTTGCTCTTGTTCCAACTGTCGAACGCTTCGTCGATGACGAGCATGCCCAGTTCGTCTGCCGCGTCGAGCGTTGCCTGGCTGGCTGGATTGTGTGCGTTGCGGATGGCGTTGTATCCGGCGGCCTTCATCAGGGCGACCTTGCGGGCGTCCGCGTCGGGCGCGCCGGCGGCGCCGAGCATGTAGTTGTCGTGGTGGATGTTGCCGCCACGCAGCAACACGCGCCGGCCGTTGACGCGCAGGCCATTCGTGGCATCGAGGGAAATCGTGCGGACGCCGAAACGGGTCCGCCTCTCGTCGACGGTAGCGCCGCCGATGCGGATCTCCTGGACCAGTGTGTAGAGATCGGGGGAGTCCGGAGACCACAGGCGCGGCCTGGGCACGGCGAGTTCCTGCGACCGTTCGATGCGTGCGCCGGCGGGTATCGCATGCGTCTGTTCCGCTTTGGCAACCGTCTCGCCATTTGCCGAAACCACCTTGGCCACCCACTCGGCGGTCTGCGCCTTGCCTGATCGGTTGACGATGGTGGCGCTCACCGAAACCACGCCTCGCTCCTCGTTCGCCACCGGCGTGGTGACGAAGACGCTCTCAGGCTCGATGTGGACCGGATCGAGCAGCTCCAGGGCGACCGGCCTGATCAGGCCCGAGCCCGCATACCACCGCGAAGACGGATCGGGATGGTTGATGCGCACGGCGATGACGTTCCCGCCGGCGCGGACCTTGCCGGTCAGATCGACGGAAAAGGCGGTGTAGCCGTAGCGGTGCGTCTTGAGGTGTTCGCCGTTCACCCAGATGTCGGCGTCCATGTACACGGCTTCGAAGTTCAGCCGGACGATGCGGGAAGCCTCGTCCGGCGTGAGGACCAGATGTCGGCGGTACCAGCCGTCGCCGCCTGGCAGATAGCCCGAATCCTGGCCGCTGACGGTAGCGGGGTCGAACGGCGGGCTTCCGTCGGGCCTGCTCCCATCAGGTCTGTCCATGATCGAGAAGTCGTGCGGCACGACCACCCGGTGCCAGGAGCGGTCGTCGAACGCGGTCCGCTCCGCGCCTGCGGCTTCTCCGGCATGGAAGAGCCACTCCTGCGACAGGCTGCGGACTTCCGCCATGGCAGGACATGCGGCGATCGCCATGAGCAGCGCGGCCGCCAAGCGTCGACTCGTTGCCGAAATTGGTCTCATGGTGGTTCCTTCCCTCGTTCTGGCGCGCGCCTCGCGGCGATGGAAAGTCGCTTCCGGCATGGCGACGGCTCCAGGGGCTCTCCCCAGATGCGCCGCATTCCGATCAGTGCGAATCGCGGCCGACGGCATCGCCGCTGCCGCCCACCAGGATGTCGAGGTCGGCGCCGAGATGAGCTTGCTGCACGTGATCGACGTAGAGCCTGGCCCAGCCGCGCGCGGGGCGTGGCGCTTCGCGCCATTCGCCACGGCGGCGCTGCAGTTCGGCCTCGTCGACGTCCAGGTGCAGCCTGCGGCCGGGCACATCGAGTTCGACGAAGTCGCCGTCGCGCACCAGCGCCAATGCACCGCCGACGGCGGCCTCGGGCGAGACGTGCAGCACCACGGTGCCGTAGGCGGTGCCGCTCATCCGCGCGTCCGAGATGCGCACCATGTCGATGACGCCCTTGCGCAGCAGCTTCGGGGGCAGTGGCATGTTGCCCACCTCGGCCATGCCGGGATAACCGCGAGGGCCGCAGTTCTTCAGCACCATCACGCAGGTCTCATCGATGTCCAGCGTTTCGTCGTCGATGCGCGCCCTGAAGTCCTCGATGTTCTCGAACACCACCGCGCGCCCGCGGTGCCGCAGCAGGTGCGGCGAGGCCGCCGACGGCTTGACGACCGCGCCGTCGGGCGCGAGGTTGCCGCGCAGCACGGCGATGCCGGCCTCGGGTTTGAATGGCGCGTCGACGCTGCGTATGACCTCGCGGTTCCAGCACGGCGCCTCGGCGATGTTCTCACCGAGCGTGCGGCCGTTGGCGGTGATCGTGCCCAGATCCAGCTCGCCTGCGATCTCGTGCAACACCGCCGGCAGGCCGCCGGCGTAGTAGAAATCCTCCATCAGGTACTTGCCGGACGGCTTCAGGTTCACCAGGCAGGGCAGCTTCGAGCCGATGTCGTCCCAGTCCTGCAGCGTCAGCGGCACGCCCAGGCGCCCAGCCAGCGCCAGCAGATGCATAGCCGCGTTGGTGGAGCCGCCGATCGCGGCATTGGTGCGGATGGCGTTCGCGAACGCCGCGCTGGTGAGGATGCGCGACATCCGCAGGTCTTCCTCGACCATCTGCACGATGCGGCGGCCGGTGAGGTGCGCCAAGCGGAAGCGGCGCGAATCCACGGCCGGGATCGCGGCGTTTTCCGGCAGCGACATGCCCAGCGCCTCGACCATGCACGCCATGGTCGAAGCCGTGCCCATGGTCATGCAGCTGCCCTTGGAGCGCTGCATGCACGCTTCGGCTTCGACGAACTCCTCCTGACTCAACTGGCCGGCGCGCACCTTCTCGGACATCTGGATGACGCCGGTGCCCGAGCCGAGAGGGCGCCCACGCCAGTTGCCCGACAACGCCGGTCCGCCGG
Organism: Lysobacter sp. CFH 32150; assembly: GCF_022758295.1. Classification (GTDB taxonomy): domain Bacteria; phylum Pseudomonadota; class Gammaproteobacteria; order Xanthomonadales; family Xanthomonadaceae; genus CFH-32150. The sequence continues at coordinate 5,478 of NZ_JALDWJ010000001.1, forward strand.
ACAGGCCGATCGTGGGCAGGTCAACGCTGGCCGCGCCCATCAGCAGCGCCGGGGTGGTCTTGTCGCATCCCATCAGCAACACCACGCCATCGATGGGGTTCGCGCGTATCGATTCTTCGACGTCCATGCTGGCCAGGTTCCGGAACAGCATGGCGGTGGGCCGCATCTGGGTTTCGCCCAGCGACATCACCGGGAACTCCAGGGGGAATCCGCCGGCCTCGTAGACGCCGCGCTTGACGTGCTCGGCCAGTTCGCGCAGAGAACTATTGCACGGCGCCAACTCCGACCAGGTGTTGCAGATGCCGATGACCGGGCGCCCATCGAACACGTCGTGCGGAACGCCGAGGCTCTTGAGCCAGCTGCGGTAGTAGAAGCCTTGCTTGCCTTCGCGGCCGAACCACGCCTGACTGCGCCGAAGCGGCTTTTCGGGTGAGCCCATGGATGAAGCGATCCCCCGGAAAGGGAGTGCGGAACCGGATCCGCCGATCGTCCGGCGGCGCTTTACTGCGGTTGATGCTACAAGGCATATTGATGCTTCAAAAATAACGAAATTGCCGATTTCGATATCCATTCGGATATGGATCGCTCTCCAGCGGAGGACTCTGCGTGCATCGTTCCGACAACTCGACCGAGCCGACCCTGGGCGCGGCCATCGGCCAGGCGCTTTATCCCGAACTGCGCGGCCGCCGCGTGTTCGTCACCGGCGGAGGCAGCGGCATCGGCGCGGCACTGGTTGAGGCGTTCGCCCGTCAGGGCGCCCATGTCGCCTTCGTCGATGTGGCGGAGGAAGAGGGGCGGGCGCTGGTCGAGCGCATCGCTGCCGCCGGCTGGCCGCGGCCGTGGATGCGGCGCTGCGACGTCGTCGACGTGGCCGCGCTGCAGCAGGCGATCGCCGATGCGGCGGCCGAACTGGGCGATTTCCACGTGCTGGTCAACAACGTCGGCAGCGACGACCGCCACAGGCTGGCCGAGGTGACCACCGATGACTGGGACCGGCGCGTGGCGATCAACCAGCGGCCGGCGTTCTTCGCGATCCAGGCGGTCGTGCCGGGCATGCAGCGGCTCGGCGGCGGCTCGATCGTCAACCTGGGCTCCACCGGCTGGCAGACCAAGACCGGCGGCTATCCGGTCTACGCCAGCGCCAAGTCGTCGGTGAATGGGCTGACCCGCGGGCTGGCGCGCGAGCTGGGCGCCTTGCGCATCCGCATCAACGTCGTCACTCCGGGCTGGGTGATGACCGAGCGCCAGGTGCGCCTGTGGCTCGACGCGGAAGGCGAACGCGAACTGGCCCGCAACCAGTGCCTGCCCGACAAGGTCCTGCCGGAGGACATCGCCGCGATGGTGCTCTTTCTCGCTTCCGACCAGGCCCGGTCCTGCACCGCGCAGGAATACGTGGTCGACGCCGGCTGGTCCTGAGGGCGGCCGCTGCGCGGCCCGTCAGGTCCCGCGCCGCCTCTGTGCCTTCGGCGCGTAGATCCGGCCGGCGGCGTCCTTCAGGGTATCCAGCACGGCGCGCGTTCCTGGCGACAGCAGCCAATCGGTGCGGGTGATGAAGCCGAAGGAATCCATTCCGCACGAGAGCTCCAGCGGCACGATCTCGGCCATGCCGTGTTCGCCGTAGTGCCGGGCGACGTCCACCGGCACCACTGCGAGATGATCACTGTCTTGAAGCAGGCGAGGTAACAGGACCAGCGCGGCCGTGCCGATCATGCGCCGCGGCACCTCGAGCCCGGCGGACTGGAACATCAGCTCGAAGCGATGGCGCAGGATGCTGCCCTCCGGCGGCACCACCCACGAGGCAAGCGCCAGGTCCTGCAGCCGCGGTTTTTCCAGCGAAAGCAGCGGATGCCCGGGGCGGGCGATCGCGCAGACCTGTTCTTCGGCCACCGGCTCGTAGTGCAGGTGGCGTTTGTCGTGGCGTGCGAACAGGCGCCCGATCATCAGGTCGATCTTGTTGTGCGCCAGCTGATCCAGCAGCACATCGCTGCCGTCCACCACCAGCGACACGCGCAGGTCGGGGTACGCCTGGGAGACCCGGGCCAAGGCCGGCGGCAGCAAGGTCATGGCCGGCCCCGCGATGGCGCCGATCGCGACACTGCCAGCGTGCCCGGCCTTGAGTGCTTCGATCTCCGCGCCGGCTTCGCTGAGGCTGGAGAGGGCGATGCGGGCATGCCGGATCAGGCTTTCCCCGTACCACGTGGGACGCATGGCACGGGGCAGCCGATCGAAGAGCGAGACCCCGATCAGGTCCTCCAGGTCCTTGAGCAGCTTGGAGGCCGCCGGCTGCGTCATGTACAGCGCCTGCGCGGCGCGACCGACGGTGCCGTGTTCCTCGATGGCGATCAGCAGCATCAGCTGCCGGGTCTTGAGGTGGGCGCGGACGAACCAGGGTAACGTGGACACGGCTATTCCGATATCGATTTGGATATCGATAATGATGATTTATGTATTTGTAGCATATCCATCAAGCCCACAGAATAAGCGTCGTTGCCGCCGTCCGGCGGCTGCACTTCCGCCAGAAGGCGCGGGCGACCCGCTGTCGCCGGCCACGGGTGGGGAGCGGGCCCAGCAGGACGTAGACGATGCGACTGATCCAGCTTCTCGACGATGCCTCCGCGATGCGCGTGGGCGAGGTCTGCGCCGACGGACGCCAGGTGCGCCTGCTCGAGCAGGTTTCCTCGATGTACGAGCTGGTCAACGCGGCCATCGCTGCCGGGCTCGGCCTCGACGCCGTGGCCGCAGAATGGGGCGGCAACGTCCGGCTGGACTATGCCGGACTGCTGGAACAGGGGCGTGTGCTGACGCCGCTGCACCATCCCGATCCGGCCCACTGCCTGGTGACCGGCACGGGGCTCACCCATCTCGGCAGCGCCGCGGCCCGCGACGCGATGCATCGCAACCTCCAGCAGCAGGCCGAGGCGGGCACGCTGACTGACTCGATGAAGATGTTCCAGTGGGGCGTGGAGGGTGGCATTCCGCGCGATGGTCATCCGGGCGCGCAGCCGGAATGGTTCTACAAGGGCGACGGCGATATCGTCGCGGCCCCCGGCGCGCCGCTGGATTCGCCCGAGTTCGCGCTGGACGGCGGTGAGGAGCCGGAACTGGTCGGCCTCTATGTCATCGCCCCGGACGGCACGCCGCACCGCCTCGGCTTCGCCATCGGCAACGAGTTCTCCGACCACGTCACCGAGCGCCGCAACTACCTGTACCTGGCGCACTCCAAGCTGCGCGCCTGCGCGGTCGGCCCGGAACTGCGCACCGGTGAGCTGCCGCGCGACCTGCGCGGGACCAGTCGCATCCGCCGCGACGGCCGCGTGTTGTGGGAAAAGCCCTTCCTGACCGGCGAGGCCAACATGTGCCACTCGCTGGCCAATCTCGAATACCACCACTTCAAGTACGCCGCGCACCGCCGGCCCGGCGATGTCCACCTGCACTTCTTCGGCACGGCCACGCTGAGCTTCGCCGACCAGGTGGGCACGCGCGACGGCGACGTGTTCGAAATCGAACTGCCCGGGCTAGGCGCACCGCTGCGCAACCCCCTGCGTACCGTCGCCTCCGGCTTCGCGCTCGGCGGCGTGGCCGTGCGCTGAGCGCGGCGCGGGATCACCGGAGACGAGACATGGCGCATCAGTTCAAAAGCTATATCGATGGCCAGTGGGTCACCGGCAGCGGAGAGTCGGAGGACGAGAACCCTGCCGATCTGGCGGCGCCGGTCGGCACGTACGGCGTGCTGGACGCGGCGCAGGTGGCGCAGGCTGTAGACGCAGCTGCCGCGGCGCTGCCCGCCTGGTCGCTGGGTTCGCCGCAGCAGCGGGCGGACATCCTCGACCGGGTCGGCAGCGAGATCCTCGCGCGCAAGGAGGAACTGGGCAGACTGCTGGCGATGGAGGAAGGCAAGACCCTGCCGGAGAGCATCGGCGAAGCCGCGCGGGCAGGGCAGATATTCAAGTTCTTCGCCGGCGAGGCGCTGCGCATCCCCGGCGAGAAGTTGGCGTCCACGCGCCCGGGCGTGGATGTGGAGATCACCCGCGAGCCGGTGGGCGTGGTGGGCGTCATCGCGCCCTGGAACTTCCCGCTGGCGATCCCTGCCTGGAAGATCGCGCCCGCGCTCGCCTACGGCAATACCGCGGTGTTCAAGCCGGCGGAGATCGTTCCGGGCTGCGCTTGGGCCCTCGCCGACATCCTCGACCGGGCGGGGGTGCCGGCCGGCGTGTTCAACCTGGTGTTGGGCGCCGGCCGCGTCGTGGGCGCGGCGCTGGTGGCGCATCGCAAGCTCGACGCGCTGACCTTCACCGGATCTGTGCCGACCGGTCGCACGCTGCTGCGCCAGGCCGCAGAGCGCGGACTGAAGATACAGATGGAGATGGGCGGCAAGAACCCGCTGGTGGTGCTGGCGGACGCCGACCTGGACAAGGCCGTGGAATGCGCCGTCAACGGTGCTTACTTCTCCACCGGCCAGCGCTGCACCGCGTCCAGCCGCCTGATCGTGGAAAGCGCGGTGTACGAGGAATTCGCCGCGCGCATGCAGGAACGCCTGGCAAAGCTCACTGTTGGCGATCCGTTGCAATCGGGAATCGACATCGGCCCGGTCGCCAGCGGGCCGCAGCTGGACACCGACCTGTCCTACATCGGCATCGGCCGCGACGAAGGCGCCGAGCTGCTGTTCGGCGGCGAGCAGGTCGAATGCGCCACGCAGGGCCACTTCCTCGCCCCGACCCTGTTCGCCGCGAGGCCCGAGCACCGCATCGCGCGCGAAGAAATCTTCGGCCCGGTCGCCGCATTGATCCGGGCCGACGACTACGAGCATGCGCTGGCGTTGGCCAACGACACCGAGTTCGGCCTGTGCGCGGGCATCTGCACCAATTCGCTCCGCCACGCCACGCACTTCAAGCGCCATGCGCAGGCGGGCATGGTGATGGTCAACCTGCCCACCGCGGGCGTGGACCCGCACGTGCCGTTCGGTGGCCGTAAGGCGTCCAGCTATGGCCCGCGCGAACAGGGGCGCCATGCGGTCGAGTTCTACACTACGGTGAAGACCGCTTACACGGCGGCATGAAACCACCCACGGCATCGGTTCTTCGGGAGCGAAAGGCATGCGAAAGATCGTGATGATGTGCGCCGCGATGCTGGCGCTCTCGGCCTGCTCCGGCAGCGCGCCAGACGGCAGCGCAAGCAAGCCGATCACCGTGGGCTTCAGCCAGGTCGGCGCGGAAAGCGAATGGCGCAGCGCCAATACCGCATCGGTGAAGGCGGCGCTGGCTCCGCCGGAATTCCGGCTCAAGTTCTCCGATGCCCAGCAGAAGCAGGAAAACCAGATCAAGGCGCTGCGTTCGTTCATCGCCCAGCGCGTGGACGTGATCGCGTTCTCGCCAGTGGTCGAGTCCGGCTGGGAGACCGTGCTGCGCGAAGCCAGCGCCGCGCGAATTCCGGTAGTGCTGACCGACCGCGCGGTGAAGGTCAGCGACGACTCGCTGTACGCCACCTTCATCGGTTCGGACTTCGTCGAGGAAGGGCGCAAGGCCGGCCGCTGGCTGGTCGAGGACAGCAAGGGCAAGGCGGGACCGATCCGCATCGTCGAGCTGCAGGGCACGGTCGGCTCGGCGCCCGCCATCGACCGCATGAAGGGTTTCAGGGAAATCATCGATGCCGACAAACGTTTCGCCGTGGTGCGCTCGCAGAGCGGCGACTTCACCCGCGCCAAGGGCAAGGAAGTGATGGAAGCTTTCCTCAAGTCGCAGGGCCGCGACATCGACGTGCTGTTCGCCCACAACGACGACATGGCGATCGGTGCGATCCAGGCGATCGAGGAGGCGGGCCTGAAGCCGGGCCAGGACATCCGCATCGTCTCCATCGACGGCGTGCGCGGCGCGTTCGAGGCGATGAAGGCCGGCAAGCTCAATGCCACCATCGAGTGCAATCCACTGTTCGGCGAACAACTGGCGCAACTCATCCGCGACGTGAGCGCGGGCAGACCGGTGCCGAAGCGGGTGGAGGTCGAGGAAGGCGTATTCACCGCCGACCAGGCCGCTGCCGAACTGCCCAAGCGCAAGTACTGAGCGTCGCTACCCAAGTCGATGCAAATCGATTCTCCAAGCGCCAGGACTGCAGGCGATTCCATGGTGCTGCAGGCCGAAGGCCTGACCAGGCGCTTCGGCGAGACCTTGGCGCTGGATGACGTCGCCCTGACTCTGCGGACCGGCGAAGTGCATGCGCTCATGGGGCAGAACGGCGCCGGAAAATCGACACTCATCAAGCTGCTCACCGGCGCCGAGCGCGCTGACGCCGGAAGCATCCGCATCGACGGTCGCGCGATCGCCCCGGCCACGCCGCTCGATGCGCAGCGCGAGGGGATCAGCACGGTCTACCAGGAAGTGAACCTGTGTCCGAACCTGTCGGTGGCGGAGAACCTCTACGCGGGTCGGTTTCCCCGCAACCGGTTCGGACTGATCGACTGGCCGCGGGTGCGACGTGGTGCACGCGAGCTGATGGCGCAGCTGCACCTGGATGTCGACGTCGATTCGCTGCTGGGAAGCCATCCGGTGGCGGTGCAGCAGATGGTCGCGATCGCGCGCGCGTTGGGCGTGTCGGCGCGGGTGCTGATCCTCGACGAGCCCACGTCCAGTCTGGACGAAGGCGAGGTGCGCGAATTGTTCCGGGTGATGCGCCAGTTGCGCGAGCGCGGCATGGCGATCCTTTTCGTCACCCATTTCCTCGACCAGGTGTACGCGGTCAGCGATCGCATCACGGTGTTGCGCAACGGCAGGCGCGTCGGCGAATACACACCTTCCGAACTGCCGCAGTCGGCGCTGGTGACGGCGATGGTGGGGCGCGAAGTGGTCCTCGCGAAAGGCCATGCGCGCAGCGGCGCCATGGCCGAAGATGCACCGGTCGTGGCGGAGGCCGAAGGCCTCGGCCTTCGCGGCAGATTGCAACCGACCGACCTGCGCCTGCGCGCAGGCGAAGTGCTGGGGCTCGGCGGTCTGCTCGGCTCCGGCCGCACCGAACTGGCGCGGCTGCTGTTCGGGCTCGACAGGCCAGGGCAGGGCCGCCTGCGCGTGGCGGGTCGCGATGCCGCGTTCCGCGATCCGGCCGACGCGATCGCCGCGGGATTCGCGCTGTGCCCCGAAGAGCGCAAGACCGAAGGCATCGTCGCCGGGCTGTCGGTGCGCGAGAACATCATCCTGGCCCTGCAGGCGCGCATGGGACTGCGCCGCTTCCTGCCGCGCGCAAGGCAGGAGGAGCTGGCGCGACGGTTCGTCGATCTGCTTGGCATCGCGTCCGCGAGCATCGAGACACCGGTCGGCGCATTGTCGGGCGGCAATCAGCAGAAAGTCGTGCTGGCGCGTTGGCTGGCGACCGAGCCGACGCTGCTGATCCTGGACGAGCCCACGCGCGGCATCGACATCGCCGCCAAGCAGGAGGTGATGGCCGAAGTGGAGCGGCGCGCCGACGAGGGCATGGCGGTGTTGTTCATTTCCGCCGAGATAGAGGAACTCACCCGTCTGTGCGATCGCATCGCGGTGATGCGCGAACGCGCCAAGGCCGGGGAACTGCCGGGCGGCAGCGGCGCCGAGCAGGTGCTGGCGCTCATTGCCGGGCATGAAGCGGAAGCGGCGGGCGCGGCATGAAGACTGCTGTCACCATCGGTTTCGCGCAGCGCATGCGGGCCTTCGCCTTGCGGCCCCTGTTCTGGCCGCTGCTGACGCTTGCGCTGTTGCTCGCTGGCAACGGCCTGGTCAATCCGGAATTTCTTTCCCTGCAATGGCGCGACGGGCACCTCTACGGCAGCCTGGTCGACATCGCCAATCGTGCCGCGCCGCTGGTGCTGGTGTCGCTGGGCATGACCCTGGTGATCGCGACGCGCGGACTGGACATCTCGGTCGGCGCGGTTGCGGCGATCGCCGCAACCATAGCCGCCTGGACCCTGCTGCGGCTGCACGCGGGTGACGGCGATGCGCCGAGTCTGCAGCCGCTGTTCGCAGCGCTCGCCGCTGCGCTCGCAGTCGCTGCCGCGTGCGGTTTGTGGAACGGGCTGCTGGTGGTGAAGGCCGGCATGCAGCCGATCATCGCCACCCTGATCCTGATGGTCGCCGGGCGCGGCATTGCGCAACTCATCGGCAATGGCCAGATCCTCACCGTCTACAACGCGCCGTACTCGTATCTGGGCAACGGCTTCCTGCTGGGGCTGCCGTTCGCGTTGTTCGTGGTGGCTGCGACATTCGCGCTGCTGCACGTGCTGCTGCAGCGCACCGCGCTGGGTCTGTTCGTTCGCGCCATGGGCCACAATCCGCTCGCCGCGCACGTGGCCGGTGTGCGGACCAAGCGAATATCGCTGGCGCTGTACACGTTCTGCGGCTTCTGCGCGGGCCTGGCCGGCCTGCTGGTCAGTTCCAACGTTTCCAGCGCCGACGCCAACAGTGTCGGGCAGTTGATGGAACTGGACGCGATCCTGGCGGTGTGCCTGGGCGGCACCGCGCTGACCGGCGGACGTTTCAGCCTGGTGGGCAGCCTGCTCGGCGCGCTCATCATCCAGACCTTGACGTCCACCATCTACGCCATCGGCGTGCCGCCGCAGGTCAACCTGGTGGCGAAGGCGCTGCTGGTGTTCGCGGTGATGCTGCTGCAATCGGCCGAATTCCGCGGCAGCGTGCGCGGCTGGATGCGGCGCGTGGTTCCGGGAGGCGCGCGATGAGCGTCGTGCATCCGACATCCGCTGCCGGCGCACGTGACGCGCGTGCGTGGCGCGTCGCGGAACGGCTGCCGCTGCTGGTCACGGCAACGCTGTTCGTGGCGATGTCGGCGGGCGGCGGCGTGCTGTACGACGGATTCCTCTCGCCCCAGGTGTTCCTTAACCTGCTAATCGACAATGCCTTCCTGTGCATCGTCGCGGTGGGTCTGACCTTCGTCATCCTGAGCGGTGGCATCGACCTGTCGGTAGGCGCGGTGATCGCCTTCACCTCGGTGCTGTCTGCAACGCTGGTGCAGCAGCATGGCTGGCATCCACTCGCCGCCATACCGCTGGTGCTGGCGTTTGGTGCAGGCTTCGGCGCGCTGATGGGGACGCTGATCCGGTATTACCGGTTGCCACCCTTCGTGGTGACGCTGGCAGGGATGTTCCTCGCGCGCGGCGCGGCCACGCTGATCAGCGTGGACTCCATCAGCATCGAGCATCCCTTTTACACGGCGGTGGCGGCGCTGCGCATTCCACTGGGAGGCGGCGCCTCGCTGTCGTTCGGAGCGCTGGCGGCACTCGCGGTTGTGGCGGGCGGCGCGCTGCTCGCGAGCGCGACCCGTTTCGGCCGCACCGTGTACGCCATCGGCGGCAACGAGCAGTCGGCGTGGCTGATGGGGCTGCCGGTCGGTTCCACCCTGGTCGGCGTCTACGCGCTGAGTGGATTCTGTTCGGCGCTGGCAGGTGTGACTTACACCTTCTACATGCTCAGCGGCTACAGCCAGCACGCGATGGGCCTGGAGCTGGACGCGATCGCGGCGGTGGTGATCGGCGGCACGCTGTTGTCCGGCGGTAGCGGCCATGTGTTGGGCAGTTTCGTCGGCGTGCTCGTGCTCGGGCTGATCCAGACCCTGATCGTGTTCGACGGCACGCTCAGTTCCTGGTGGACACGCATCGCCATCGGCGTGCTGCTGCTGGCGTTCTGTCTGCTGCAACGCCTGCTGGTCGCTCGACGGTAATGGGCGGCCGCGTTTTTTCCCTACAGGACGCCAGATGAAACGCGATTTCGGAACACTGCCCGACGGACGGAAAGTCCATCTGCTTACGCTGCGCAGCGACGAAGGACTGGAAGCCGAAGTGCTCACCTATGGGGGCATCCTGCGCGCGCTGCGCCTGGATGCGGGCGGCAAGCCCGTGCCGCTGGTGCTGGGCCTGGACGACCTGCCTGCGTACCTGGCCGACTCGGTGAACCTGGGCCGGCTGGTCGGCCGTTGCGGCGGACGGATTGCGCACGGCCGCTACGAACACGACGGCAGGACACATCGACTCAGCATCAACGACGGGCGCCATCATCTGCACGGTGGCAGCGGAGGATTCGGCCAGCGTTTGTGGCGCGTGGACGAGCAGGACGTCGATCGTGTGCGCTTGACTTGCACGCTAGAAGACGGCGAGGACGGCTATCCAGGCCGTCTGGAAGCGAGTGTCGAATTCCGCCTGCAAGGCACGACGCTCCATCTCGCGTACACGGCACGTTGCGATGCGGCCACGCCGTTCGACCCGACCTATCACCCGTACTTCAATCTGGCCGGCGACCCCACCGTGCCCGCGGCGGAGCAACTGTTGCAGGTGCTGGCCGACTGCTATCTGCCGCTGGACGCCGAACTGATCCCGCTGGGGGAAATCGCCCGCGTGGACGACACGCCGTTCGATTTTCGCCGACCGACGACGCCGGCCCGCAACACCGACCGGACGCATCCGCAGATACTCATGGGCAAGGGCTACGACCACTGCCTGGTACTGGCCGGCGACGCCGACTGCATCGCGAAGTTGTACTCGCCGCATAGCGGCGTGGCGATGCGGCTGTCGAGCGACGCTCCGGCGGTGGTGTTCTACGAAGGGCAGATCCTCGACGCCCATCATCCCCGGCTCGGCCGTGGCGTGTGCCTGGAGCCGCAGGGATTTCCTGATGCGCCAAACCACCCGGGGTTTCCCGACGCAATCCTGCAGCCGGGTGAGCAATACGTGCGCCGTATCGCCTACCGCTTCGCCTCCATCGCGCCGGGCAGCGGCTGGGAGCAGGCCATGGCGGCCCTGATTTGAGCCGTCAGCAACCAGCGACGCATTCTTCGCGGTCCAGTCGGTGGTGGGTGCCGGGCATGCCAGCGCTTGGGAGGACACGATCAGCTCCTCCAGGTTCTTGAGCGGCTTGGAGCCTGCCGACTGCGACATGTTCAGTGCCTCCCTGGCACGGTGGGCGTTGCCGTGTTCTCTATATCGATTCGTATATCGATAATGATGTTTTAGGTATTTGTGGCATATGCATGCAGCCCGCAGAATCAAGCGCGTTGCTGCCTTCCGACGGATGCCTGCCCATGAAGCTATCTCGTCGCTCATTTATCCAATCCACGGCCGCGGTGGCCTCGCTTCCCTTGTGGGGGGCAAGTGCCGCGGCGCTCGCGCCCGCCTTCTCGCCGACCTGGGATTCGCTGGTCGACGGCTACCGCACGCCCGACTGGTTCCGCGACGCCAAGTTCGGCATCTGGGCGCATTGGAGCGCGCAATGCGTGCCCGAGATGGGCGACTGGTACGGGCGCCACATGTACATCCAGGGCAACTGGCAATACGAGCATCACCTGAAGACCTATGGTCACCCCACCAAGGTCGGCTTCATGGAGATGCAGAACCGCTGGAAGGCCGAGAACTGGGATCCTGACGCGCTGCTCGACCTGTACGTGAAGGCCGGCGCGAAGTACTTCGTCGCGCTCGCCAACCACCACGACAACTTCGACAACTACAACTCCCGTTACCACGGCTGGAACAGCGTGCGCGTGGGCCCCAAGCGCGACCTCATCGGCATCTGGGCCAAGGCCGCGCGCGCACGCGGCCTGCGATTCGGCGTCAGCAACCACGGGGCGCACGCCTGGCACTGGTTCCAGACCGCCTATGGCTACGACCCCGAAGGCCCGTATGCAGGCCAGCGCTACGACGCCTTCCACCTGACCAAGGCCGATGGCCGCGGCACCTGGTGGGAAGGCCTGGATCCGCAGCAGCTCTACACCGGCCGCAGCATCGTGATGCCCGACGGCTTCAGGACCGCCCGCGCGGCCAGCGCCTGGCACGACGAGAACACGCGCTTCTGGGACGAAAAGCCGCCGCTGCAGAATCCGGCGTTCGTGCGCGAATGGTTCCTGCGCTGCCGCGACCTGATCGACAGCTACCGCCCCGACCTCGTGTACTTCGACAACTCCGGCCTGCCGTTGGGGCAGGCGGGCCTGGACATCACCGCCCACTACTACAACGCCAGCATGGCCTGGCACGGCGGCAAGCTGGAGGCGGTGGTCAACGCCAAGGTGTTGCCGCCCGAGCGCCGCGCCGGCGTGGTGGAAGACGTGGAACGCGGCTTCCGCGAAGGGATCGAGCCGCTGCCATGGCAGACCGACACCTGCCTGGGCGACTGGCACTACAACCGCTCCACCTTCGACAACCACCACTACAAGTCGGCGACGACGGTGATCCACCGCCTGTGCGACATCGTCTCCAAGAACGGCAACCTGCTGCTGTCGGTGCCGCTGCGCGGCGATGGCACCATCGATTCGGACGAGCGCAAGATCCTGGACGAAATCGCCGCGTGGATGGGACGCAACGGCGAGGCCATCCACGGCACGCGGCCCTGGCGCACGTTCGGCGAGGGGCCCACGCGCGTGGCCGGCGGCATGTTCAGCGAGGGCCAGTCGCAGGCGTTCACTGCCGAAGACATCCGCTTCACCACCAAGGACGGCGCGCTCCATGCCATAGCGATGGGCTGGCCGCGCGACGGGGTGCTGCGCATCGCGTCGCTGGCGGAGGAGTCGGCGTTGGCGCCGGGTGTCATCGAACGCGTCGAGGCGCTCGGGTCGACTGACAGCCTGTCGTTCACGCGCAGCCGCACGGGCCTGGAAATCAGGTTGCCGTCCGGTCTCGCCGGACAAGCGGCGATCGCGCTGAAGTTGAGGGGACCGGGGCTCGCATGAGCATCGGCCCAGGCGTTTCGCGGATGATCCGCTCGCTCGCTCGCCGCACGTTCGTCGGAAGCCTCGTGGGTGTCGCGCTGGCCGGCGCCGGGATGGCACGCGCTGCAGAGCTGCCGAGCGCGTTCGATGCAGCGGGCCAACTGCAACGGCTGCCCGTCGACGCACGCGCCGGCTTCGGATGGCTACGCACGGAAGGCGGCATCCAGTTCCAGGTGAACCGTACCGTCAAAAGCGTGCTCTTCTACGGCGACGGCGTCGTGCGCGTCTCGGCGCACAAGGGCGAGACGTATACGAAGCAGCCAAGTCTGGTCGTCGTGGCGTCGCCGCAGGCGCCACAACTGGACATTGCAGAATCCGCCGACGCGCTCACCGTCGCCGCGCCTGGGCTGCGCGTCGTCGTCGACAAGCGCACGGGGACTGTCGCGTTCCAACGACCCGACGGAACGCCGCTGGTCCGCGAGCAGGAGGCGCCTGTGCTCACGCCGGGCACCGAACCCTCGGGAACCACGACGTATGCCATCGAGCAGCGCTTCGCACTGGCGACGGACGAATCGCTCTACGGCCTGGGCCAGTACAACGAGCCGTACATGGACTACCGCGGCCGCGAAGTGCTGATGGTGCAAACCAACATCGGCATCGTCGTGCCATTCCTGGTGTCGACGCGCCGCTATGGCCTGCTGTGGGACACGTATTCGAAGACGACGTTCGCCGACGGCCCGCAAGGCATGGCCTTGCGTTCCGAAAGCGCGCCCGCCGGAGTCGACTACTACCTCGTGGCCGGCGACACGATGGACGAGGTGATCGCCGGCTACCGCCACCTCACCGGCGCCGCGCCGATGTTCCCGAAATACGCGTTCGGGCTCTTCATGAGCAAGGAACGCTATGCCACGCAGCAGCGCCTGCTGGAAGTGGCGCGGCGCTTCCGCCGTGAGCGCTTCCCGCTGGACGTCATCGTGCAGGACTGGCAGTACTGGGGTGGAGAGAAGAACGGCCAGTGGGACGGCAACTGGAGCGGCATGGTCTGGGACCGCGAGCGCTACCCGGACCCCGCCAGCATGGTGCGCACTCTGCACGATGATCTGCACACTCGGCTGATGGTGTCGATCTGGCCGTCGATCGGCAACGACACCGCGCTCGCGAGTGAGCTCGATGCCAGCGGATTGCGTTTCGAGCCGCTGCACTGGATTTCCAAGCGGGCGCGCATCTACGACGCCTTCAGTGACGAAGGCCGAGCCATCTACTTCAAACACCTGAAGAAGGGCCTGCTCGACCTCGGCGTCGACGCGCTGTGGATGGACGGCACCGAGGTGGAAGTGGGCGGTGCCGCGCACGATCCGGCCGAGGTGGAGGCCGACATCAAGCGCCTGGGCCGCACTGCAATGGGCGACTTCGGGCGCTACCTCAACGTCTACAGTCTGTTGACGACGCGCGGCGTCTACGAAGGTCAGCGCGCGAGCGCCGACCTCGGCGACAAGCGCGTCGTCACGCTCACCCGTTCCGCCTGGGCTGGGCAGCAGCGCTATGCCGCAATGCCATGGTCGGGCGATACCACGGCCAGCTGGGCCGCGCTGCGCGCGCAGATCGCCGGCGGATTGAACGTCTCGATGGCCGGCCTGCCGTACTGGACGCAGGATACCGGCGGCTTCTTCGTCAACGCGCCCGGCGGCGAACGCGACCCGGCCTACCGCGAACTGTTCGCGCGCTGGAACCAGTTCGGCATCTTCAATCCGATCTACCGCATCCACGGCACCTCGATCGAGCGCGAGCCGTGGACGTTCAAGGCACTCGATCCGGCGGTGTACCGCTCGATCCACAGCGCCGCCGAGCTGCGCTACCGCCTGTTGCCCTACATCTACAGTCTCGCCTGGGCCAGCACGCGCGACGGCTACACGATGATGCGCGGCTTGGCGATGGACTTCCCGGACCAGCTGGCACTGCGTGAGGTGGACGACACCTACATGTTCGGCCCGGCGTTCCTGGTGCAGCCGATCACGAAGCCGATGTTCAACGCCGAACTGCCGCCGCCGCCCACGGTGCCGGCGGCGCAGCTGCGCACGCCCGGCGGTCAACCGGGACTCGAACTCGAGTACTACCGCGGCATGAACTTCGAGCGGCTCGTCAGCCGCACGGTCGACACGCAGGCCGAACATCATTGGCCCGACCCGCCGCTGGGCAGCGTGCCGCCCGGCCTGGACGGGCTGCAGAACTTCTCGGCGCGCTGGCAAGGCCAGATCGTCGCCGCCGAAGACGGCGAGCACGAGATCGGCGTCGAAGGCGACGACGGCTTCCGCGTCTGGCTCGACGACAAGCTCGTCGTCGAAGACTGGAAGGAATCCGGCGCGCGTTTCGCAGGAGCGCGTGTCGTGCTGCGCAAGGGGCAGATGGTGCGCGTGCGCATCGACTACTTCCAGAAGGGCGGCGGCCGGGTGATGCGGCTGGCGTGGCGCACGCCGCGCGAACGCAGCGAACTCGCGCAGCGCCAGCAGCAGCTCGATCTTCGGCAGGCCACGCTGCTGCCGGCGGGAACCGACTGGTACGACTTCTGGACCGGCCAGCGCCACGCGGGCGGCGCCAATGCCACGCGGCGCTATGCGATCGACGAGTTCCCGCTCTTCGTACGCGCCGGCTCGATCGTGCCGTTGGGTCCGGTGGTCCAGTACGCCGGCGAGCAGCCCGATGCGCCCTACGAGATCCGCATCTATCCCGGCGCCGACGGCCGCTTCACCCTCTACGACGACGACGGCGAGACCTATCGCTACGAGAAGGGCGAGTACGCCACCGTCGCGCTCGCCTGGGACGAGGCGCAGCGGACGCTACGCATCGGCACGCGCGAGGGCGCTTACCCCGGGATGAGCGAGCAGCGAACGCTGAAGGTGCGGCTGATGCCGGCGCACCCGGGCGAGCGCGTCCAGACGAAGACGGTGCGCTTCCGCGGCGCGCCGGTCGAACTTCACTTCACGCCATGAAAGACAGGCAGGTCATTCCATGAAGACGCACAAGAGCTTGTCCGCCGCGATCGTCGCACTCTGCTGTGCTGCAGCGACGGCACCCGTAATCGCCGGCGAGCAAACCGTCGCATCGCCCAGCGGCGATGCGGTCATCCGCATCGAGGACGACGGCAGCAATTTCTCGGTGCGCTGGCGCGGCGAAACCGTCGTCGCCGCGTCGCCGCTGGGACTGGAACTCGACGGCGCCCCCGCGTTCGGCACGCTGGCGCTCGAACGCCGCGAGGACACCGAGATCGACCGCAAGATCCCGCTGATCGCGACCAAGGCCTCGGTCGCGCACGACCACTACCGCGGCGCCACGCTGACCTTCCGCGAGACCGGCGCGCCCGCGCGCAGGCTCGCGATCGACGTGCGCGCGTACGACGACGGCGTCGCATTCCGCTACCGCATCGACACGACGCAGCCCGTGCAACTGCGCGGCGAGCGCACGGCCTTCGTGCCCGCGGGCGATCCTTCCTGCCTGGTCACCCCGCGCGACTATGGCGCGCATGAAATGCCCTTCGAACGTCTGCGCATCTCGCAGTTGAAGGAAGACGTCGCCTACGACGTTCCGGTCGTGTGCGCCGCACCGTCGGGACGCGCTCATTACGCGATCACGCAGGCGCATCTGCAGGGCTACACCGGCGCTTCGTTGCGGCGCGAGGGGGCGGGACTGCGTGTGCATCTGTCGGCCGTTCCCAAGCGACAGGGCCCGGCCTACACCTCGCCGAGCGGGCTGACCACGGCCTGGCGCGCCATCCTGCTGGGCGACCGCGCCGGCGAATTGATCGAGTCGCACCTGGTTGGCAATCTCAATCCGCCGCCCGAGGGCGACTTCGGCTGGGTGAGGCCCGGCAAGGCGGCGTGGGACTGGTGGTCGGGCCCGCTGGAAGGCGTGAAGCCTGATCTGGCAACGTACAAGCGCTTCATCGACTTCGCCGCCGAATCCGACTTCCCCTATTACCTCATCGACGCCGGCTGGTCCTGGGGGGCGGGTCCCTGCTGCGATCCACTGCCCACTACCGACATCACCCGCGCCGCCGAAGGCATCGACATGCCGGCGCTTGTGCGCTACGCCGCCGACAAGGGCGTGGGCCTGCTGTTGTGGGTGCACTGGGAGCATCTGGGGCCGCGCATGGACGAGGTGCTGGACACCTACGCGCGCTGGGGCATCAAGGGCGTCAAGGTCGATTTCATGAATCGCGACGACCAGGACATGGTCGCGTTCTACCAGCGCCTCGCCGCTGCGACCGCCAAGCGGCACCTGCTCCTGGATATGCACGGCGCCTATGTGCCCGCCGGTCTTCAGCGCACCTATCCCAACTACATCACTCAGGAAGGCGTGCTCGGCGCCGAGTGGAACAAGATGGACAAGCGCATCACACCGCAGCACAACCTGATGCTGCCGTACACCCGCATGCTGACCGGCCCGATGGACTACACGCCGGGCGGCTTCCGCAACGTTGCGCCGCACGAGTTCGAGGTGCGCGCTTCGATGCCGCTGACCCGGACCACACGCGGCCAGGCGCTGGCGATGTACGTCGTCTACGACAGCCCGTTGCAGATGGTGTCGGACGCTCCCGAGGCGTATCGCGACGCCGCCGGTTTCGAGTTCATCAAGCGCGTACCCACCGCGTGGGACGAAACGCAATTTCTCTCGGGCGAACCCGGACGCGACATCGTGCTGGCGCGGCGCTCGGGCACGGCGTGGTACATCGGTGCGATGACCGCCGACGAGGGGCGCACTGCACGCGTCGCTTTGCAGTTCCTGCCCACAGGCCGGTACCGCGCGACGGTGTGGCAAGACGGCAAGGCGCCCAACGAAGTGCTGCGTAGCGAGCGCATCGTGACGGCGCGCGACGTCCTCGACTTGCTTCTATCGCCTGCTGGCGGCGCCGCGGTGATCCTGGAGCCGACCGACCAATGATCAGGTGCACTGGAGTGGAACCGGCGATGACGCGACGGCATTTGCGGCGCATGGCGATCCTGTTCGCTCTGTTCGGCGTGGTGGCCGGCCTGCCGGCCTGCGTAGGTAGCAGTAGTACGCCGTCACCACGCGCACGCGTATCCGCGACCGCGCCCACATCCGCGACCGCCCTTGTATCCGTGTCGACGACGGTGTCCGCGCACGGAGCCGGAGCCGCCGAGGAACCTGTCTCCCCGGCGCGCCGAACGGGAGGCGCACTCCCACCGATGTTGATCGACCTTATCGGCAACGGCCCGTTCATCGCGGTCGATCAGTTCGGCTATCTGCCCGGCCTGAAGAAGGTGGCTGTACTGCGCGACCCAGCAGAGGGCTACGACAGCGCGGACCAGTACGTGCCGGGCCCGATGCTGCAAGTGGTGAATACGGCGATGAATACCGTGGTGTTCAGCGGTTCGCCCACGCCATGGCACGGCGGCGCCGTCGACGCCTCGTCCGGCGATCGCGTCTGGCATTTCGATTTCAGTGCCGTCACCGCGCCCGGCACCTACGAGGTGGTGGACGTGGCGCGCAACGTCCGATCGGCCCGCTTCGAGATAGGCGCGAACGTGTACCGGCCGGTGTTGGTGCAGGCGGTGCGCACCTTCTTCTACCAGCGAGCCGGCCACGCCAAGCTTGCGCAGTACGCGGGAACCCGGTGGGCCGACGGCGCGAGCCATATCGGTCCGTTGCAGGACACCCAGGCGCGCCGCTACGACGCGGCCGGCGATGCATCGACCCAGCGCGACCTGCATGGCGGCTGGTACGACGCCGGCGACTTCAACAAGTACACCAGTTGGGGCGCAGGCTACGTCGTCGATCTGCTGCATGCCTACAGCGAGAGCACCTCGGTGTGGACCGACGACTTCAACCTCCCCGAATCCGGCAACGGCGTGCCCGATGTGCTGGACGAGGTGAAGTGGGGACTGGACTGGCTGGTGCGGATGCAGAACGACGATGGCTCCGTGCTGTCCATCGTGGGCTTGGCGTCGGCCGATGGAGGCGGCCGGCCCTCGGCCGCTACCCGGCAGAGCCTGTACGGCAATGCGAGTACTTCGGCGACGCTGGCTTCCATCGCGGCCTACGCCTACGGCGCAAAGGTGTACGCCTCCTTGAACATGCCGGCCTACGACGCCTACGCCGCCGACCTGAGGCTGCGTGCGCAGCGGGCATGGGATTGGGCCGTCGCCAATCCCAACGTGATCTTCTACAACAACGATGCGTCACGCGGTACCGCAGGCCTTGGGGCAGGGCAGCAGGAAACCGACGACGCGGGCCGTGCGCGATTACGCCTGGTCGCGGCGGTGTATCTGTACGCCCTGACCGGCGATGCCACCTACCGCAGCTACGTCGATAGCCACTACACCGAAGTACCGATGTTCTCGTCCTGGTGGCTGTCGCCCTACGACGCCGGCGTGAACCGGCCGCTGCTGTACTACGCATCGCTGCCGGGCGCGACGGCCAGCGTGGCGGCAAACATACGCAACCGCTATACCGAGTTGTGGGAACGGGCCGACTATGCGGGCTGGGGCGCCATCGCCGCGCAGCGCGATCCCTATCGCGCCCATCTCGATGGTTACGTCTGGGGCAGCAACGGGATCAAGGCGCAGATGGGCGGCATGTTCGCCGACCAGGGGCTGTACGGCTTGAGCCAGCACAGTTCCGTGGAAATCGCCGACGCGGGTGCGGCGTACCTGCACTACCTGCACGGCGTCAACCCGCTGGGCAAGGTGTATCTGTCGAATATGGGCGCTTACGGCGCGGAGAACTCGGTCGACCAGTTCTTCCACTCATGGTTCGCCGATGGCACCCCGTGGGATAGCGTGCGGGACTCGCAATACGGTCCCGCGCCCGGCTTTCTCGTGGGTGGCCCCAACAATACGCAGTACGACTGGGACAGCCGCTGCCCCGGCATATCGCCGAGGTGCGGATCTACGCGGCCCTCGCCGCCGTACGGCCAACCGGGGCAGAAGGCATACAAGGACTTCAACGACGGCTGGCCGTTGAATTCCTGGCCGATCACCGAGAACTCCAACGGCTACCAGGCGACTTACATCCGGCTGTTGGCCCGGTACACGAAGTAGCGCGCCGCAGTCATGAGCATCGACCACGCCAACGGACTCAGCCGGCGCAGCTTCGTCAAATCCCTGGCCTTGGCCGCAGCCATCCCGCGCTTTGCCTGGGCCGGCAGCGCCATCGATGGAGGCAACGGCGTTGCGCGCATGTTCGCGCTTGCCGATATAGATCTCGGCGAAGGCGTGTTCGCGCACTCCCATGCGCTCAATCGTCGCTATCTGGCCGCACTCGAAGTCGACCGCCTGGTCGCTCCGTATCGGATCGAAGCGGCCCTTGCGCCGCGCGCGTCCAAGTACCCCAACTGGGAGTCGATGGGCCTGGAAGGGCATACGGCCGGGCACTACCTGTCGGCGCTGGCGCAGGAGGCCGCACAGGGCGATGACGAAATGCGCCAACGCCTCGACTACATGGTGACGGAGCTGGCCGCGTGCCAGCAGGCCAACGGCGACGGCTACGTCGGCGCCGTGCCCAACGGCCGCGTGCTGTGGAACAGCGTCGCGGCGGGCACGGTCGACGCCGGTTCTTTTTCGCTGGGCCATGCGTGGGTGCCGTTCTACAACCTGCACAAGATGTTCGCCGGCCTGCGCGATGCCTGGCTGCATGCGGGCAACCGCCAGGCCCGCGGGATGTTGATCGCCTTCGCCGACTGGGCAGATCGCCTGGTGGCGGGACTCGACGAGCAGCGGATGCAGGCGTTGCTCGCCACCGAGCATGGCGGCATGAACGAGGTGCTGGCCGACGTCTACGCCATCACCGGCGACCGACGCTATCTGACCCTGGCGCGTCGTTTTTCCCACCGTGCGCTGCTCGAGCCGCTGCTGCGCCGCGAAGATGCGCTGGACGGCCTGCACGCCAATACCCAGATCCCGAAAGTCATCGGCTTCGCCCGCATCGGCGAACTGGACAACGATCAAGCCTGGATCGACGCGGCCACGTTCTTCTGGGAGACGGTCACCCGGCGCCGCAGCATCGCCTTCGGCGGCAACAGCGTGCGCGAGCATTTCAATCCTGTCGGCGACTTCAGTGCGATGGTCGGATCGCCGGAAGGCCCGGAGATCTGCAACAGCTACAACATGTTGCGCCTGAGCATGCAGCTGTACCGGCTGGATCCGCAGCCGCGCTACGCCGACTTCTACGAGCGCACACTGTTCAACCACATCCTCTCCAGCCAGCACCCGCAGCACGGCGGGCTCGTCTACTTCACCCCGATCCGTCCGCGCCACTACCGGGTCTATTCGCAGCCGCAGGAATGCTTCTGGTGTTGCGTCGGCACCGGTATCGAGAACCACGGTCGCCACGGTTCATTCGCTTACGCCCACGACGCGCACTCGCTGACCGTCAACCTGTACATGGCTTCGCAGGTGCAATGGCGCGAGCGCGATCTGGTATTGCACCAGGACACGCGTTTCCCGGACGAGGAGTCGAGCCGGTTGTCCCTGCAGCTGCGCAAACCACAGCGCTTCCGGCTGTGTCTGCGCCATCCGCACTGGCTGGAAGGGCCGCTCGACGTGCGCGTCAACGGCAAGCCCTGGCCACTGCAGTCCACGCCGTCCTCCTATGCCAGCATCGAGCGCGAATGGGCCGATGGAGATCTCGTCGAGATCGCCTTGCCCATGCGCACCCGCGCCGAAGGATTGCCGGACGGTTCGGACTACGTGGCGCTGATGCATGGGCCGATCGTGCTGGCGGCCCGCACCGGCACCGAGGACCTGGACGGATTGATTGCCGACGATGGCCGCGGCAGCCACGTCGCACCGGGCCCGCTTCTGCCTTTGGACCGCGCGCCGATCCTGGTCGGCGATCGGGATACGCTGGCGACGCAGGTCAGGCCTGTGCCGGGACGCCCGCTCACCTTCGAGGCCGGCGGACTGATTCGGCCCACTGCGTTCGAATCACTGCGATTGGAGCCGCTGTTCCGTGTGCATGACGCGCGCTACGTCGTGTACTGGCGCACGGCCACCGTGTCCGCCTATCCCGCGCTGGTGCGCCGGATCGAGGCCGACGAACGCCAGCGACAGGCGCTGGAGGATCGCACCCTGGATCGGGTAGCTCCCGGCGAACAGCAGCCCGAAGTCGAGCACCAGTACCAGGGCGAGGACAGCAACACCGGTCTGCGCATGGCACGCCACTGGCGCGATACGGGCCGGTGGATTTCCTATCGGCTGAAAGCGCGGGACGGCACCGATCCGGCCACCGCTGTCGAGCTGCTGCTTGCCTTCCATGGCGGAGACCATGATCAGGGTTTCGATGTGCTGGTCGACGGACGCAGGCTGGAGACGATCAGGCTGCAAGGCGATGCGAACGACACATTCGTCGAGCGCAGGATCGCGTTGCCAAAGGACCTCGCCCGGGCCGCTGCCCGCCGCGGCATCACGATCAAGCTGGTCGCCTTCCCCGGTCGGCGAACCAGTGGCTTGTTCGATCTGCGTCTCCTCCGAAACGAATGAAGACCATGCACACCTTGTCGCGACGCCAGGCGATCAAGGCGGCCCTGGCTGCCGCCGTGGCCGCCGAACCAAACAGACATCACCCTCGAGGATCCTCCGCATGCTCCACCTTGTCCGACGCGCTTTGCTGGCCGTCACCTTGCTCGGCTTCATCGCCGCGGCACCTGCTTACGCCCACGAGACGCTCAAGCTCGAAGCACCCAAGCCGCTGCTCGCACCCACGCCGCCCATGGGCTGGAACTCGTGGAACAAGTTCGCCTGCAACATCAACGAGGCGCTGGTACGCAAGCAGGCCGATGCGATGGTGGCCTCCGGCATGAAGGATGCCGGTTACCAGTACATCGTCATCGACGACTGCTGGCAGAAGAGCCGTGACGCCGACGGCAACATCGTCGCGGACCCCGAACGCTTCCCCGGCGGCATCAAGGCGCTGGTCGACTACGTGCATTCGAAGGGGCTGAAGTTCGGCCTCTATTCCGATGCCGGCGCGCTCACCTGCGGCGGCCGTCCCGGTAGCGCCGGCCACGAATTCCAGGACGCGCGCCAGTACGCCAGTTGGGGCGTGGACTACCTGAAGTACGACTGGTGCTACACCGGCCCCCGCAACGCGGAGGCCGCCTACACCATCATGGCCAAGGCGCTGCGCGAGTCGGGGCGCGACATCGTGCTGTCCATCTGCGAATGGGGCACCAACCAGCCCGAGCGCTGGGGCCCCACGGTCGGCCACTTGTGGCGCACCACCGGCGACATCTACGACGCCTGGGAGGGCAAGAAGGACTGGTCGCACGGCATGACGAACATCCTCGACATGCAGGTCGAGCGCTGGCGCCACGCCGCGCCCAATGCCTGGAACGATCCCGACATGCTGGAAGTGGGCAACGGCGGCATGACCACCACCGAGTACGAGTCGCACTTCTCGCTGTGGGCGATGCTGGCGGCACCGCTGATCGCCGGCAACGACTTGTCGACGATGGACGCGGACACCCGCCGCATCCTCACCAACACCGACGTCATCGCCGTCGACCAGGACCCGCTGGGCCAGCAGGCGCGGCGCATCTGGAAGGAGGGCGACCTCGAGATCTGGGCGCGCCCGCTCCAGGGCGGCGGGCACGTAGTGGTGCTGTTCAACCGCGGCGAGGCGCCGTCCGACATGAAGGTGAGCTGGGATCAGCTCGAACTGCCTGCCGGCCAGAAGGCCGACGTGAAGGACCTTTGGAGCAAGAAGGTCTCGAAGAAGGTGCGCGGCAGCTACGGCGGCACGGTCGCTCCGCATGGCGTGATCATGCTGCGCATCACGCCGGTGCGATGACCAGCGGGCAGCAGCCATCGTCGGCGGCCACGGCACGTCGCAATGGGCGTGGACCTGTGGCCTTCGCCTGATCGTTCGGTGTGAACCTACCGGAGAAAGAGATGCAAGTATTGTTGTCGAATCTGCGGCGCGCCGGCTGGCCGTTGATGGCCTGGGTCGCGGCAGCTGCCAGCGTCGCGCCCATTGCGGCGAGCGCCGCTGAAGCTCCACCGCGCGAAATCACCATCGACCTTGCGCGAGCCGAACGTCCGCTGGACCGGTTCTTCGACCTGTCGATCGGTTCGGATTTTCCGGGCACTTTGATACGGCCGGACAGTCAGGCGCACCTGAAGCTCGCAGTCGATGAGTTGGGCTTCCGCTACATCCGATTCCACGACATCTTTCACGACGTGCTGGGCACCGTGCGGGTCGTCGACGGGCGCACCGTGTACGACTGGACCAGGATCGACCAGCTCTACGACGATCTGCTGTCGAAAGGGATCAAGCCCTTCATCGAGCTGGGATTCTCACCCCAGGCGATGGCCACGTCCGGGCAGACCATCTTCTACTGGAAAGGCAATACGTCGCATCCGAAGCTGGAGCCGTGGCGCGATCTCGTCGATGCGTTCGTTCGCCACCTGCGCGACCGCTACGGCGTGGCGGAAGTACGGCACTGGTACTTCGAGGTCTGGAACGAACCGAATCTCCGCGACTTCTGGGAGCGCGCCGACCAGCAGGCCTATTTCCGGCTCTACGACGTCACTGCCAGGACGATCAAGGCGATCGATCCGACGCTGCAGGTCGGCGGTCCCTCGACTGCGGGCGCTGCATGGGTTCCGGAATTCCTCGAGTACGCGCATAGGAACGGCGTGCCGGTGGATTTCGTGACCACGCACAGCTACGGCGTGGACGGCGGTTTCCTGGACGAAAAAGGTGAAGCCGACACCAAGCTTTCGCCGTCGCCGGACGCCATCGTCGGCGATGTGCGCAGGGTCAGGGAACAGATCGGCGCATCGCCGTTCCCGTCGTTGCCGCTGTACTTCACGGAGTGGAGCACCAGCTATACGCCGCGCGACGCCGTGCACGACTCGTATGTCAGTGCGCCGTACATCCTCAGCAAGCTCAAGGCGACGCAGGGACTGGTGCAGGGCATGAGCTACTGGACCTACACCGATCTGTTCGAGGAACCGGGTCCGCCGCCGACCCCGTTTCATGGCGGCTTCGGGCTGATCAATCGCGAAGGCATCCGCAAGCCGGCGTTCTTCGCTTACAAGTACCTGCATGCCCTCAGCGGCAAGGAGATTCCATCCTCCGATGCCGAGTCGCTGCTGGCGACGGATGGCGCCCGAACTTCCGCATTGATCTGGAATTGGACCTCTCCCCAGCAGAACGTCAGCAATCGGCCGTTCTACACCAGGCTCGTTCCCGCTTCGCCGGTATCCGCGGCGAAGCTCGCGTTCAAACACCTCGCGGCGGGCGTGTACCGGCTTGAAGTCAGGCGTACCGGGTTTCGTGCCAACGACGCGTACTCGACCTACATCGAGATGGGAGCTCCCGCTTCCCTGAGCGGCAGTCAGCTCGACAGGCTGCGCGAACTGACGCGCGACTTGCCGGAGACCGATCGCCGGATCGAAATCGGACCTGCTGGTGAGTACAGGTTCGAGGTTGAGATGCGCAGCAACGATGTCGTGCTGGTGACGCTGACGCCGGAACGTCGTGAGCATCCAGTATTCGCAGCCTGGAAACGTCATGAGTGACGGTGCCGACGGTGAAGCCCGGGTGCGGGGCAGACACCGAAGCCTTGGGCTGCGACGACGATGGCCGCGCGACCGGCGCGCGACTGAATCGAGCATCCATCCCCAATGCACCGAACTGCTCTTAACCACAGAGGTGTGAGCGATGGGATTCAAGCCTGGAAAGTTGCTCGTTGCGTGCGTACTCGCGGTGGCCGTGCTCGTCCCCGGCGTTGCGCGCGCGCAAAGCGCCGAAGGGCACCCCGACTGGCCGGGACCCGGCCAGCTGTTCGTCGGCACCTGCTACCAGCCGGTGGATCGCAGCCGCGAACAGATCCAGCGCGATATCGCGCTGATGAAGCAGTCGGGCTTCAAGGTCGTTCGCATGGGCGACCTGTCGTGGGACTACTTCGAGCCCGCTGAAGGCCGGTTCGATTTCGCGACCTTCGACTGGATCATGGACCGGATGCACGACGCCGGCATCAAGGTGATCCTCGACATTCCCGGGCAGCCTGCGCCGATTTGGCTGCATCACCGGTATCCGGGCGTGGACATCGTGACTCAGCAGGGCGCGCGCCTGCATGCGGCCGAACGCTACATGGACAACATCGGCGATCCGGATTACCGGCGCCTGCTCGCTCGCATGGCCGACACACTGACCAAGCGTTACGCCCGGCACGCGGCCCTGTTCGCGATCGGCTTCAACAACGAAATCGGCAACGGCTATCTCTCCTATTCGCCGGCCGACCGCGAGCGCTTCGTCGAATGGCTGAAGAAGCGCTACGGCAGCGTCGAGAAACTAAACAAGGCCTGGGCCACGCAACGCTGGTCGCGGCACATCAACAGTTGGGACGAGGTGCAGTTGCCGTATGCCGAAGGTCCCGGCCCATTCGAGCGCTACCTCGATCTGCGCCGCTATTGGTCCGACACCACCATCGATGTGCTCCGGGAACTGGAGTCGGTCCGAAAGAAGAACGTGCCGGACAAGCCGGTCATCTCGAACCTGTGGGACGGTGCCGGCCGCAAGGGCTTCGATTACCTGGCGACCCAGCGCGAGTACGCGAGCTACGGCGCGATGGGTTTCTACCCCGAGTACTACGGCGACCCGCCGGTGGGCACCGCCTTCGATGCGCTGATGATCAAGGGCGGCCTGCCCACGCCAATCTGGTTCAACGAATTCACCACCGGCAGTCCTGGCGTCTACGGGACTAAAGGGCGGTCGCGGATGTGGGCGCATTTCGGACTGCTGCTGGGCGCGCAGACGGCGCTGGCGTGGACCTTCAACACCCACCTCGGCGGCGAGGAGCAGACGCTCTTCGGCCTCATCGATCACGACGACCAGCCTTCCTGGAAGCTGAAGGAATGGGCGACCATCGCCGGCGAGTTCGCCAGGCTGCAGGCATTGGGCTTTCCGCGCGAGACGCAGCCGAAGATCGCGATCGCGTACTCCTTCGACAACCGCATCGCGTCCAGCCCACCCGGAGATGGCGTGCGCCGGTACATCACCACGCCCTATATCGAACAGGCGCACAACGCCTTGGAGCCGCTGCTGAAGGACAACATCGACG
Organism: Lysobacter sp. CFH 32150; assembly: GCF_022758295.1. Taxonomy (GTDB): domain Bacteria; phylum Pseudomonadota; class Gammaproteobacteria; order Xanthomonadales; family Xanthomonadaceae; genus CFH-32150. The sequence goes on from NZ_JALDWJ010000001.1 coordinate 32,221, forward strand.
CCGCTGTCATCAACATCGCCCACGAGGACCTCTCGCGCTACCGCCTGGTCGTCGTGCCGGGGCTTTACCTGCTGGACGAAGCCGGCGCCGACGCGTTGCGGAAGTTCGTCGCCGACGGCGGCACGGTGATCATGACGGCGTTCTCCGCCAAGGTGGACGAGCACAGCCAGTGGTACGACACGCCATTGCCGGGACGCCTCTCCGATGTCTTCGGGCTACGCACCAGCGAGTTCTATCGGACCGTCACGATGGTGGCCGGACTGGACGACCAGGATATCGAGAGCAAGATCGCGTACTACGAGGTGCTGGAACCGTCCACGGCGGAAACGATGGCGCTGTTCTCCAATGTGGACGGCACGCCGCCGGCGATCTCGGTGAACCGGTTCGGCAAGGGGCGCGCGATCTACGTCGCCACGCCGTCGCAGCCGCAGATCATGGGGCCGCTGTATCGGCAGCTGTACGCGAGCCTCGGCATCGAACCGGGACCGAAGACGCCCGACGGCGTGTTCGCGCGCGAGGTCGACGGCAGGGTGCTGTACGTCAACACCACCAGCGAGGGCAGGGAAGTGGCGATCGACGGCGCGATGCACGGCGTGCTTTCCGGGAAGCGCTGGTCGGACACGTTGCACTTGGGTCCGCTTGGCGTCGACCTGCTGGAGAAATCGCCCCGTGCAACTGACCCGCTCTCCGAAAGAGCGGCAATCCGATGAGTACGAATGCCATGCGCAACCGGGCAGGGCACGAAGCGTTTTCCGGCGCTGCCCGGGCCACGGTCCTGTCCGGCAGGCTGCTGGGTGTCCTGGCCTGCATTCTGCTGTTCTCCATCGCCGGCGCTTCGCTTGCCCGCGACGACGAGCAGGTCACCCCCGAACGGGCGCGCGCCAACTTCGCCCGACCCGTCGTGCTCGGCGCGGAAGACGTGCGCGCGTTTCCCGATGCGCCGGCCGGTTTCCGGGAAGCGCGCAGCGGCATCGCGCAGGGGAGGGTAGAGGCGTTCTTCTACGATTCGGGCGTCACCGGAACGCGGCGCCGCGCCAACGTCTACCTGCCGGCCGGATACTCGGCCGACCGCAAGTACCCGGTGCTCTACCTCCTGCATGGCATCGGCGGCAACCAGGACGAGTGGCGAGGCTACGTGCGCGCCCACGCGATCCTGGACAACCTGATCGCAGACGGCAAGGCGGTACCGATGATCGTCGTCATGCCCAACGGCCGCGCGCTGGCGGACGACCGCAGCCCGCCGCAGGAGCGCGTGTTCACGCCGGAGAACGCGGCCGGGTTCGCCAAATTCGAGCGCGACCTGCTGGAGTTCCTCATGCCAGCGGTCGAAGCGAAGTATTCGGCTTACGCTGACCGCGAACACCGGGCGATTGCCGGGCTCTCGATGGGCGGCGGGCAGTCATTGAACTTCGGCCTCGGCCATCCCGACGCGTTCGACTGGGTCGGCGCCTTCTCCCCGGCGCCCAACACTCGGCCGCCGGTGGAACTGTTGCCCGATCCCGAGGCCGCGCGGGAGCGATTCGCGCTGCTATACCTGTCATGTGGCAACCGCGACGGTCTCATCAACGTTTCGCAAGGCGTGCATGCATACCTGAAGCAGCACCGCGTTACGCATGTCTGGAACGTCGACAACCACGGCCACGACGGCGACAGCTGGGCCAACAATCTCTACCACTTCGCGCAGAGGATCTTCCGCTGATCCGGCGCAAAGCGCCGGCTCCAGAACAACGCTTCACTCCGCCGCACGCGATCGAGCCGCTTGGATAGGCGCCGCGGGCGAACTGAAAAATACTGACTGACGACGAGCGACCCGATGAACGTGAAGATGAAGCATCTGCTGCACGCTGCAACCTTGGCACTGTCCGTGAGCGCCGCGGCCATCGCCGCCGAACCCGCCGAAGTGCGCCTGACGATCGCGACGGAAGCCGTCGGCCCGCGCATCGAGCCCGAGATCTATGGCCACTTCGTCGAACACCTCGGCACCGGCGTCTACGACGGGTTGTGGGTGGGGCCTGAATCGAAGATCCCGAACACCCGCGGCTGGCGCAATGACGTGGTCGAGGCGCTGCGTCGCATCGAGGTGCCGGTGATCCGGTGGCCGGGCGGCTGTTTCGCCGACGACTACGACTGGCGCGACGGCATCGGCGACCCGGCGAAGCGGCCGGTGCGGCTGAACAGATGGTGGGGCAGGGTGCCCGAGACCAACCGCGTCGGCACGCATGAATTCATGGACCTGGTCGAGATGCTCGGCAGCGAAGCCTACATCGCCGCCAACATGGGTTCGATGTCGCCGCGGGATGCCAGCCAGTGGCTGGAATACATGACCTCGGACAGCAAGTCCGCGCTCGCCGAGGAACGCCGCCGCAACGGGCGCGACCGGCCCTGGAAGGTGAAGTACGTAGGCGTCGGCAACGAGAGCTGGGGTTGCGGCGGCAACATGCGCCCCGAGTATCAAGCTGATCTGCACAACCGGTACGCCACCTACCTGCAAGACACGCTGCGCGTGGCGTCCGGCGACGGGCAGCGCAACGATCATCTGGTCGAAGTGCTGATGGAACGTTCCGGCGCCCACATGGACGCGTTCACGTTGCACTACTACACCACCGCCGGCGAGTGGGAGGACAAGGGGCCTGCCACCGGCTTCGGCGCCGACCGCTGGGCCAAGGGTTTGCAGTCCGCGCTCGGCATCGAGGAACGCATCGTCGCGGTAAGCGGCATCATGGACAAGCACGACCCCAAGAAGCGCGTCGCGCTGTACGTCGACGAGTGGGGCACCTGGCACGACCCGGCGCCCGGCACCAACCCAGGCTTCCTGCAGCAGCAGAACACGTTGCGCGACGGGCTGGTCGCCGCCCTCACGTTCAACGTATTCCACCGCCACACCGAGCGGGTGAAGATGGCCAACATCGCGCAGATGGTCAACGTGCTGCAGGCCATGGCGCTGACGGACGGGCCGCGCATGGCGCTCACGCCGACCTATCACGTGTTCGAACTCTACAAGCCGTTCCGCGGCGCGGTGCCGCTCAAGGCGACACTGGAAACCCCGCGCTGGCATGAGGGCGAAATTGAGCTGCCGGCCGTGGACGCGTCGGTGGCACGTGCGGCCGACGGCAGCATGGTCCTCGCACTCGTCAACCTCGATCCCTGGCGAACCGCGCGCGTGCAGACCAATCTCAGCGGCGCCGTCAGGGGCCGGATCCTGACCGCCGATGCGTTGGATGCGCACAACACTTTCGCGAAGCCGAATGCACTGGTGCCTGCACCCTACAGCTCGGGAGCGAACGGTGCGCCGTTGACGCTCGAACTGCCGCCGAAATCGGTCGTTGTCGTAAGTGTGCCGCGATGAACCGCCAGTCGAGACGCCTAAAGGACTGGTGTGGCCAACGTCGAGGACAACTGGGAACGAGTGGCGAAGAGCAAGACGCCGGCAGTTCGTTGTCGCGTACCGTGGAGGAGTACCAATCAGGAGAAACAACGGAGCGTCGCTGTAGCCGTGCCTAGTTTCCAATCCGTTCCGCTGCTCCGAGGGCCAACCCGGCACCCACTCGGGGGAGAGGGTGACCGGGTTTATCCGCTCGGCTCAGTTTGAGCCGGAGCCCGATGCAAGTGTTCCAGGGTCATCCAGGCGGCCGCAACGCGATCAGGAATTGGGTAACTCCGGTTTGCAAGCATGACGATGCCGATCTTGTTTCTTGTCTTCGTCTACCTGACGGTGCGGTTGCGTTAGTTGACGAAGCGTACGAGCACGGCATGCTGCCGAAGCGCGGGCCCGGCATGAAGGTGCCGCATCACGTCGAACAGCTTGCAAAGCATCGCCATCGCGGCTTGGATTTCATCTTCGTATCGCAGTCACCGGCGCGGCAGGTCGATGACTTCGTGCATGATCTCATCGAGGAACACGTGCACGTGCGTCGTCGGTTCGGCACGCAGTTCGTGCATTTGCGCTGCTTCGATAAGTTCGAACGGAACCCGGACAAGGCGCACCCGATCTGGCTCAAGCGCGTTACGTTGCCAAAGCGCCCGCGCGGGCTGTACGAATCCACGAAGCTCGACACCACGCAGAAGCGGATTCCCTGGTATTACTGGGCGGCGGCTGCACTCGCCATTGCTATTCCGCTCGGCGTGTTCCTCGTTGGTAGCGACGTCAAGCGCAAACTTGAAGGCGAAGGCAAGCCCGGCGTAGCAGTCAGCGACGGAGCGGGAGCGACGGCGCTGACTGCGAAGCCTGGTGCTGTCGTTGCTGAGATCACGGCGCAAGATGTGTTGCAGCAGGTCACGCCACGCATTGCCGGCATGCCCTGGTCCGCGCCCGCTTGGGATGAACGCCGTGTGCGGTCCGATCCAGAAATCTTCTGCGCTTCCAGTTCACCGGGCTTCGATGCGAACGGCGATCCACAGCCCGACACCTGTAGCTGCATCACGGAGCAGGGCACTGACTATGAGTTGCAGCTTGCGGTGTGCCGCACGATTGCCAGGCACGGCCCGGCGTATAACCCGTACAAGAGCGCCAGGCATTCGAACGGGGCGGGCAGGGGTGCAGGGGAGTCTCCCCTGCGGGTATGGCCTCACAAGAGGCCGCTAGCGCGCCGCAGGCGGTTCAAGGTGTAGGCAGCGCTGACGATGTCCAGCTTGGATACGGAGCCTTCCGCGCCGGGACGTAATCCTGCCTTGGAAGCCCTGGTTCAACAGCATCAGCCATTCGCATCGGGTAACGCACTATGGGCGGGATCGATCGTAGGGGCGAGTTGCGGTGCAACTCGAATTCTATGGCACAGCTCCACGGCGGTACGAATGCTATCAACTGTTTCGACCAGAGCTAATCCGGAGTTCTCCTCAAATATTACTCTGGCATTTCCAGTCTGCTTGCTGATAGCAACATCCTGATAAGGCACATAGCTCTTTACTATGCCTATCAAGGCTGAGCGATGTATCGCTTGGGTGCCTGTGATGGAAGCAAGCTCAGGGCTAATTACAACCGGCCCCCCGCTATTGCCAGGAAAAATATTTGCATCGATGAGGAAAGCCGATGCATGGCTATTCAGCACATCACGCACGCGTGCAATGCAACCGGCGCGTGCAATCACAAACATCGTCTGTTCGGCAACAATTCCCATCGGAAAGCCGAGCACAAATACGCCGTCACCTTCGGACACGCCCATTGATCGCATCTCTGCGATGCCTACGGCATTCTTATCCAACGAGAAGAATTCGAATGCCGCGGTGTCTCTTCTTAAGACGTGCGCATTTATAGAGATTGCCGCTACATCAATGTCCGGTGCGGGGTGGCCTATCCAAATAGCGCCGTTGGCATCTTGCAACTGGACTGGATAATCCAGGACACCAGAGTGGTCGCTGTTACCGAAGCGCACGATGATATTGTCTTTGCCGTTCAGTACATGCTTGTTTGTAACAAGAAATGTGCTGTATCGCTTTTCCTCACCTTCTCCATCGACGTAGTGGCCCGCCATGAAGCCGGTGCCTATCCAGCTAGGACCGGCATCTTGGGTTGGAACGCCAATAGATACGACGCAGTCGAGAAAGCCGGGAGGTATGAGAGCCATATATAGCCTCTTGTTTGGTCTGGACTTATAGCGCGTTGCTAAAGCCCTTGGATCAAGCCGAGTCGTGAGGCTGCTTCGGCTTCCGTAAATAGTTGGCTACTGCTGCCTCTAGTGGATTTGGCGAGCTCGCATCAATTGCTAGTTTTAGGCAGCGAACAGACTCGTTCAGGACGTTCCAATACCCGATAAGTTGCATTTGCGGGTTCTGGTCCATGGCCTCCATGAGTAAAGTCCATTTTCGCAGTGATCCGGTCCCGTGTGACTCTGGCGTTCTGAAGGTTTGGTCAAAACGCGTTGTAACTTCTCTTGATAGTGCACAAAAATTCGCTGGAATTTCCTTAATGTCTTTTGCATACGTAAGGAACCGGCTTGTCTTACGCTTTGCGCCTGAGAACACCTCATACATTTGGGGCGCATAGATCAATAGCAGGAGACCGAATATCTTTTCCCAGATTGCTCTGTAGCGTAAGACGAAGGATGACTGGTGGCGAAGGAGGTCCAGCTTGCCGAAGAAGTTATGCTCAGAATCTAGAATTGAGCCCTTTTGAGACTCCGCTGTTATAGAAAAATTGTCATTCCAGGTTCCGCCAAGGCTCGACATCTCCATATGGAGGGCTACGTAATTCAGAAACACATCAAGTGCCGCGGCGAAAAGCTTGCTGCCATCAGATCGGGTCGTACAGTAATCGAAGAATGAAACAAGCGATGGGTATGCAAGAGGTACCCGCGTTCTTGTTAACAGGTAGGAGTTTGCAAGTTCTTCGAAGCGTGCCACCTGTTCACGAGATGACAATGAAAACTTCCGGTCCATCATCGCGCTCTGAGTACAGCATTCAGAGGAGCATATCAGCCGGTTAGCTGTGTTCTATGCACAACCCTCGAATGGTTCCCGGGCCGGCAGTGAAATGACCTGCGAGGATCTTGGCAGCTTTTTGAGTCGTAACTTCTGTAGGCGCGTTTGTCCGGCTTCGCGGAACAGGATGCCGCGGAGCCGTTCCGGCGAAATGCGATCACCATCTGGCGACACCAGGACACGGCCAGCCATCCGCCAGCCGGCCCATTGACCGTACAGCGGTGTCAGGTTGTAGACGGTGCGCTCGGCCAGCTGGTACGCACAGTTATTCGGGCACGGCTGGCCCTCAGGCCAACAGGGTGGTCGATCCATGACGGGGGTTCTCGTAGGGGGTAATAGAGAACCAAAACGAGAGGAACAGCTTGATCTGCCCCCATAGCCAACTTCGCATAATGTATATTATGTAAATCAAACGATGTCTCTCCCAAGCCGTCCGCGGCTGCATCCCCCGTCTATCCGGGAATGCAGCCCTTTCACGCCTCACCAGAACAACACGTACAGTGCGACGAGGATGGCGACTACGCCGACGCTGCCGAATCGGAATGCGGCTGGTGTGTGGTAATCCACGTCGTCCGTGCGGATCGGATCCGATGTTGCCGCCGCGGGCGTGATCAGGGATACCAGCACGGCAAGTCCCAGCGACAGCAGGAACACCAGTCCAACGCGGTCGATAAACGGCAGCGATGGCCAGGCCAGCTTCAGCACGACCGACAGTACGAACGAGCCAATGGCGGCAGCCAGCGCGCCGGCTTCGTTGGCGCGCTTCCAGAACAGGCCGAGCAAGAAGATCACGACGATGCCGGGAGTAAAGAATCCGGTGTATTCCTGGATGTACTGGAAGGCCTGGTCGAAGCTGCCTAGCAGTGGCTTGGCGGCGAGAATGGCCAACACGATCGCCACCGCCGCGGCGATGCGTCCCACCCGCACCAGGTGCTTCTGGTGCGAATGCGATTCGTCGGATGTGCCGCTGCCCCACTTGGCATAGAAGTCCAAAGTGAAGATCGTCGCGACGGAATTGATCTTGGATGCAAGCGACGCCACGATCGCCGCCACCAGCGCCGCGAACACCAGGCCGAGCACGCCGCTCGGCAGCAGCCGCATCATCGTCGGGTACGCTTCATCCGGCTTCTGCAAGTCCGGCGCCAGCATGATCGCCGCGATGCCCGGCAGCACGACCACCACCGGCATCAGCAACTTGAGGAATGCAGCGAAGACCACGCCCTTCTGCGCCTCGCCGATGTTCTTCGCTGCAAGTGCGCGCTGGATGATGTACTGGTTGAAGCCCCAGTAGCTGAGGTTCATGATCCACATGCCGCCGATCAGCACGCTGATTCCTGGCAGATCCTTGTAGAACGGATTGTCGGGCGTCAGGATCATCTGGAAGTGTTCCGGATGCGTTTCCCATAGACGCTTGAAGCCGGCAACGATGCCCGCGCCCTCCCCGATCTGGCCCAGGGTAAGCGCCCCGACCGTGAGTCCGCCCAGCACCAGCAACGACACCTGCACGATGTCGGTCAACGCCACCGCTTTCAGTCCGCCGTACAACTGATAAGCCAAGGCGAACAGACCGAGCAGCGACAACGCCAGCATCCGGTCCATACCGGTGACCTGGGTCACTGCGATCGCGCCGAGCCACAGGATCGAGGTCAGGTTGACGAAGACGTAGAGTCCCAGCCAGAACACCGCCATCAGTGAGCGGATGCGCGTGCCGTAACGCCGCTCGAGGAACTGCGGCATGGTGTAGATGTTGTTCTTCAGGAAGATCGGCAGGAAGAATTTGCCGACGATGAGCAGCGTCAGTCCGCCCATCCATTCGTACGATGCGATCGCCAAACCGATCGCATAACCGGAACCGGACATGCCGATGATCTGCTCAGCCGAGATGTTGGCGGCGATCAGCGATGCGCCGATGGCCCACCAGGGCAATGCCTTGCTGGCGAGGAAATAGTCGCTCGCCGACTTCTTGTGGCCCGCTTCCTCGCGGGAGACCAGCTGCGCGAGCACAAAAATACCGACCAGATAGGTCAGTACGATCACGGTATCCAACGTCGACAAGCCCACTGCCCTCTCCCCTGCTAACGATCAGTTCATGCCGCGTGCGCTCGCGAGGATGCGCACGCGGCTTTTTCGTTTACTGAGCGACGTTCTGCTCAGCCTTCCATCTGCTCGAGTTCCCTGCCCTTGGTCTCGTGCACGTACTTCAGCACGAAGAACACCGAGATGATGGCAGCGATGGTGTACAGGCCGTAGGCGCCGGCCAGGCCGATGCTGGTGAGCAGGATCGGGAAGGTCATGGTGATCGCGAAGTTGGAAGTCCACTGCGCGGCACCCGCGACGGCCAGGCCGGAACCGCGGATCTGGTTGGGGAACATCTCGCCCAGCATCACCCACATCACCGGACCCCACGACATGTTGAAGAAGATCACGTAGACGTTGGCGGCAACGAGGGCGAGCACACCCATCGAATCGGACAGCACCAGTTTGCCGGCGCTATCCAGGGAAGCGCTGGCGAAGGCCCAGGTCACCAGCGCCAGCGATACCGCCATGCCGGCCGAGCCGAACCAGAGCAGCGGCTTGCGACCGATCTTGTCGATCAGCACCACCGTCACCAGGCAGGCGCCGATGCTGAGCGCGCCGGACAGCACATTGATCAGCAGCGCATCGCTTTCGGAGAAACCCACCGCCTGCCACAGGACTGCGCCGTAGTAGAACACCACGTTGATGCCGACCAGTTGCTGGAACGTGGCAAGGCCGATGCCGACCCAGACGATCTTGCGGATTTTCCCGGTCGCCTTGTTGATCAGATCGGACAAGCGCGGACGATGATGATCGGCCGACAGGGAAGCATCGATCTCGCCCAACTTGGCGTTTGCTTCCTGCGTGCCATAGAGCCGGGTCAATACGCCCAGTGCGTCCTGCTTGCGGCCCTTCACCACCAGGTAGCGCGGACTCTCGGGGATGAACAGCAGCAGCACCAGGAAGACCGTCGATGGAATCGCCATCATCCAGAACATCCAGCGCCATGCCGCATAACCCATCCACAGCGTTTCGGTGGAAGCGCCCGCGGTCTTGGCCAGCAGGTAGTTGCTGAGGAAGGCGCAGAACAGGCCGCTGATGATCGCGATCTGCTGCACCGTCGCCAACCGGCCGCGATAACGCGCGGACGCGACCTCGGCGATGTAGGCCGGCGACATCACGCTCGCGGCGCCGACGGCAAAGCCGCCCAACACACGCGCGACGATGAACACCAGCGATGTGTTCGCCATGCCCGCGCCGATGGAGGACAGCAGGAACAGCACCGCCGAGATGATCAGCACTGCACGCCGGCCCCAACGGTCTGCCAGGCGGCCGGCGAAGAACGCACCGAATGCGCAACCCAGCAGCATCGAAGCCACTTCGAAGCCAGTGCCTGCGGAACTGGACTGGAAGGTCTGCTTGAGTCCGTCGACGGTGCCATTGATGACGCCACTGTCGAACCCGAACAGGAAACCGCCGATGGTCGCGACGCAGCTGATCAGGATGATGAGGCGGGTGTTCTCGCCGGCAGCTGCGAAGTCTCGCGGGATGGATACGCTCGTCATGAGGACACCTTGGTTATGTGGAGTTGGCGGAGCGACGCAGCGCCATAAGAACGCATTAACGGGTCAGGTACTGGTTGAATAGGTTTTCATACATCTCCAGGCGACCGCTGGTGTTCGCAGGTTCGCCGGAACGAGCCGCCAAATCGCGCAGGCCTACCAGGCTGCCCCTCCCCTGCTCGAAATCGCGTCCGGCGCCCTCCTCGAAGCTGGCGTAGCGCTGTTTGCGCCAGCTTTCCAACGGCGATTCATGCAGCAGCGCATGCGCCACTTCCAGTCCGTGCGCGAATGCATCCATGCCGCCGATGTGTCCCAGAAACAGGTCGGCAGGATCGGTGGATTCGCGACGTACCTTGGCGTCGAAGTTCAGGCCGCCCGGCTGCAGGCCGCCCTGGCGCAACACGACGAGCATTGCGCCGACGGTGTCGTACAGGTCCAGCGGGAACTGGTCGGTATCCCAACCGTTCTGCGGATCGCCGCGATTGGCGTCGATGCTGCCGAGCAAGCCGGCATCGGAGGCGACCTGCAGGTCGTGGGCGAAGCTGTGCCCGGCGAGCGTGGCGTGGTTGGCTTCGATGTTGAGCTTGAAGTCCGCGTCCAGGCCGTGTTGCCGCAGGAAGCCGACCACCGTGGCCGCATCGAAATCGTACTGATGCTTCATCGGTTCCATCGGCTTGGGCTCGATCAGGAAGTTGCCCTTGAAGCCGATGCTGCGACCGTAGTCGCGCGCCAGGGTCAGGAAGCGCGCGAAGTGTTCCTGCTCGCGCTTCATGTCGGTGTTGAGCAATGACGAATAGCCCTCGCGACCGCCCCAGAACACGTAGTTCTCGCCGCCGAGTTCGACCGTGGCATCGAGCGCCGCCTTGATCTGAGCGCCGGCGCGCGCGACCACGGCGAAATCCGGATTGGTCGACGCGCCATTCATGTAACGAGGGTGGCTGAACAGGTTGGCGGTGCCCCACAGCAACTTCAAACCGGTGCTTTTCTGGCGTTCCTTGGCCAGCGCGACCATGTGCTTGAGATTGCCCTCGTACTCGCCGACATCGTTGGCGTCCGGTGCCAGGTCGGTATCGTGGAAACAGTAGTACGGCACGCCAAGCTTGCTGAAGAACTCGAATGCGGCATCGACCCGCGCTTCGGCACGCGCCATCGGCGTGGCCGGCGCATCCCAGCCATGCACGCGCGTTCCCGGTCCGAATGGATCGCTGCCCACCCCACAGAAGCTGTGCCAGTAGCACACCGCGAAACGCAGGTGCTCGCGCATGGTCTTGCCACCGATCTTCTTGTGTTCGTCGTAGACCTTGAACGCGAGCGGATTGTCGGAGCCCTTGCCCTCGAACGGAATGCGGCCGATCCCGGAGAAGTATTCTTTCGCGCCGATGAAGATGTCTTGGCTCATGGTCTTTCTCTTTCAGTTGTGCTGGTAAATGAAGCCGGTCAGCTCGCGTAGAGCGGGCTGACGGCATCGAGGTGCTGCAGGAAACGTTCGTAATGCGAGCGGTAGGCGTCGACGTGATGCGCGTGCGGTTCGGCGGAGTACGCGTCCTGCACGCGGACGTGTTCGAGCACCAGGTCGGCGATGCTGCCCTGCCCTCCACTCTCGCGGTGATGCGACCACAGCGCCTGGAGCGCAGCACCGAATGCGGCGCCTTCGGCGTGCTCCGGCACGCTGACCGGCAACGCGAAGACGTCCGCGACCATCTGCCGCCAGGCTGCGCTTTTGCTGCCTCCGCCCGTCAGGCAGATGCGGTCGAACTGCAAGCCTGCGCCGACGAAGGCGTCGTAACCGTTTCTGAGACTGTAGGTGGCCCCTTCCATCGCGGCGCGATAGGCATTCGCCGGCGTGGTGTTGAGCAGATCCATGCCGAGCAGACAGCCACGGCCGTTGGGCAGGTTCGGCGTCCGTTCGCCGTTGAAGAACGGCAGCAGCACCAGACCGTCGGCACCGGGCTGGGTCGACGCCAGCATCGCTTCGCCCTCGCCGGCCTTCAGCTTGAACAGCCGCGCCATGGCTTCAGTGGCGACGGTGCAATTCATCGTGCAGATCAGCGGCAGCCAGCCGCCGGACGAAGCGCAGAACGCAGCCCAGCCGGCGTCGTGGTCCACCACGGGATGATCGGCGAAGGCGAACAGCGTGCCCGAGGTTCCGAGGCTCATCGTCAAACGACCCGGCACGACGTTGCCGGTGCCGATGGCGGCCATCATGTTGTCGCCTCCGCCGACGGACACGCGCACGTGGGGCGGCAGGCCGAGTTCGCCGGCGGTGGTACGCGATATCGCGAAGGTCGTGCCGAGTTCGGCCAACGGCGGCAGGCATTTGCTGAGATCCCGCTGCGGATCGATCGCTGCCAGCAACTCCGGCGACCACTGGCGACGGCGCACATCGAGCCAGCCGGTGCCGGAGGCATCTCCGTATTCGGTGAAGCGCTGTTCGGTCAGGTAGAAATTGATGTAGTCGTGCGGCAACAACACCGTGGCCAGGTTGCGATAAGCATCTGTACGGTGCTTGCGCGTCCACGGCAATTTGGATGCTGTGTATCCGGCCAGGATCGGATTGCCGGCAAGTTCGATGCAGCGTTGCGCACCTCCGACCGCATCCATGATCTCGCGACATTCCACGGTCGTGCTGGTGTCGCACCAGAGTTTCGCCGGTGCCAGCACGCGTCCTTCGCGATCGAGCGGGACGAAGCCATGTTGCTGGCCGGAGACGCCGATGGCGCTGATGCGCGCGCGCACCGCCGGTCCCAGTTGCGCGAAGCAATCGCGCAGGCCGTCGATCCACCAGCTCGCGAGTTGCTCGCGCGTGCCGTCGTCGCGGCTGATGATTTCCAGCGCCGCGCTGGCGGTGGCGGCGATGTGCCGCCGTTCCGGGTCGTAGGCGACGAGCTTGACGCCCTGCGTACCGATGTCGAGGCCGACGAACAAGCTCATAGCTGCACCAGCTTGCTGCCGCGTAAACCGAAATCGGCCGATTGTCCTGCTGCCAACGTCGCCTCCACTGTCTGTTTGCCATAGGCCAGCGTGTAATCGCCGCCCTGGTCGCTGGTCAGGCGCGCGTTCGACAGGCGCCCTTCCTTCCATTTCAGATCGATACCGGCCGCACCGCGCACACGCAGCCCACGTACTTCCCCGCTCTTCCACTGTTCGGGCAGCGCAGGCAGCAGGAAGATCGATCCACCCCAGCTCTGCAGCAGCATCTCGGTGATCCCGGCGGTGCCGCCGAAGTTGCCGTCGATCTGGAACGGCGGATGCGCATCGAACAGGTTGGGATACGTGCGATCCGGGCTGAGCAGCATGCGCAGGATCTTGTGCGCATGCTCGCCATCGCCCAGGCGAGCCCACAGGTTCAGCCGCCAGCCGATGCCCCAGCCAGTGGCGTCGTCGCCACGGATTTCCAGCGAGCGCTTGGCCGCCGTTGCAAGATCCGGCGTGTCGCGCACGTTGATCTGGCTGCTGGGATGCAGTGCGTACAGATGCGAGACATGGCGGTGATGGATCTCGGGGGCCTGCATGTCCCAGTCCGCACGCCACTCCTGAAGCTGCCCCGCTTTACCGATCCTGTCGGCCGGCAACTGCTTTCGCAGCGTGGTGAGTCGTTCGGCGAACGCGGCATCGACGCCCAGCAATCCTGCCGCCTCGATGCATTGCGCGAACAGGTCTCGCAGCAATTGCGAATCCATCGCTGGTCCTGCGCATAACGACGCGCCATGCGGATGGACGTTCTCCGGCGACATCGATGGGTTGGTCACCATTTCGCCAGTGTCAGGATCGCGCACCAGCACCGCTGCGAAGAATTCCGCAGCGCCCTTGAACAGCGGATAGACCTTCTGCAGATAGGCGCGATCGCGGCCGTAGTCCCAGCGATCCCACAACTGCTGCAGCAACCATGCGCCGCCCATCGGCCACAGTCCCCACTGCGCCCCGTCGATCGGGCCGGTCTGTCGCCACAGGTCGGTGTTGTGGTGCGCGACCCAGCCGGGCGCGCCATACATCACCTTCGCCGTTCGCGCGCCTTTTTCGGCAAGATCGAACAGCATGGCTTCCAGCGGCTCGACGCACTCGTGCAATGCGTTGGCCTCGCTGGGCCAATAGTTCATCTCCGTGTTGATGTTGATCGTGTACTTGCTCTCCCACGGCGGGTCCATCAGATCGTTCCAGATGCCCTGCAGGTTGGCCGGTTGCGTACCGGGGCGTGAGCTTGCGATCAGGAGATAACGGCCGTACTGGTGATAAAGCGCGGCCAGCGCCGGGTCGTTGCCGCTGGCGTACTTCTCGACGCGCTCGTCGGTTGGCAGGTTTTCGGCTTCGTTGCGCCCGAGGTCGATCGCAACGCGGCGGAACAAGCGCTGGTGCTCGGCCACATGCACCGCACGCAGCGCATCGAAACCACGCTGCTGCGCCGCCGCCAGCTGTCGGCGCGTGATGTCCTCCGGATCGCCGCTGACGTCGTCATAGCGGCGGTAACTGGTGGCGGCGGTAAGCAACAGGATGACTTCGTCCGCACCTTCGATCTCGATGCGCTCCTTGCCAACGACCAGCGAACCGCCGCGATTGATCGCCCGCACGCGCGACGCGAACTTCAACTTGCCTTCGATGCCATGTCGCGCGGAATTTCGGCCACGCAACAACAGCGCACCGTCCTCGACCAGCACCTCGCTCTGCTGGTCGCTGTCCAGCGAGACGCGGAGATTGATCGCCCCGGGGCGGTCGGTCGCCAGGCGCATGACGATGCACTGGTCGACGGGCGATACGAAGGCCTCACGCGTATGCACCGTCTGCCATGTGTGGAATTGCGTACGGGTGATGGCGGTATCGAGATCGAGTTCGCGGCGGTAATCGGAGATGTCGGGGATGTCGCGGAAGTCCAGCACCAGGTCGGCCAGCGGCTGGTACGGCATCTGCTTGATCGGGTGCGCCATCATCCTTGCGTTCGCCAAGGCTTCGGCTTCGGCGTAGCGACCCTCGAAGATCAGGCGCTGCACTTCCGGCAACGCTTTCAATGCTTCCGGGTTGTTGGCGTCATGCGGACCACCGGCATACAGCGTGTCGTCATTGAGCTGCAGGCGCTCGTGCTCGATGCCGCCCCACACCATCGCGCCAAGGCGGCCGTTGCCCAGCGGCAACGCCTCGACCCATCGCGTCGCCGGTTTGCGATACCAGAGCTTGAGCGCCTCGCTGCCGACGGCATCGTTCGCATCCGCCGCGTGCATGGCAGACGGCGCGAGGCCCGCAATCGCGAGGCCCGCGCCTACCGCCTTGAACAGCTCACGCCTGGTCAGATCGATGCCCATCTCAGCCTTCGATCACTTGCCCGCAGCCTTCACGGTGATCGGCTTGCCGTCGTACTGCACGGTGGCATCGGTTTTTGGTTCCAAGGCGCCTGCATCGTCGCGTGGACCACTGACCCAACGCACATGGATCGTCCGCGTGGCCTGCATCCCGGGGAACGAACCCTCGCGCGCGCCGATCGACAACTCGCTACTGGCCTGATTCCAGGACAACGGAATGCGACTGAACTGGCCCTTCTCGTAGCCGTAGCTCCTGCCGTCGTCCTCGTACAGCGAGAACTTGCCGTCGGTCCCGGTGTAGACGACGACCGTCAGCGGTGCATCCGGCTTCTCGTCGACGTACTGCAACACCGGACCGGTCGGCACGATCGAACCTGCGCGCACGAACAGCGGCATCCGCGTCAGCGGCGCATTGACCTGGATCGCCTGGCCGCCTTCGTAGCGTTTGCCGGTATAGAAATCCAGCCAGGAAGTACCGGCCGGCAGATACACCTCGCGGCTGGTTGCCTTGAACTGCGTGACCGGTGCGACGAGGAAAGCCGGACCGAACAAGTACTCGTCGTTGATATCGCGGACCTTGGCATCGTTTGGGAAATCCATTGCCAGGCCGCGCATCATGATGCCGTCGCGATGGTAGACGTCGCCCGCGAGCGTGTAGATGTACGGCAGCAGCGTGTAACGCAGGCGATCGTAGTACGCCATGCTGTCGTAGACCGGCGTCCCTTCGGGCGAAATGTTCCAGATCTCGCGATATGGGAACTGGCCATGCGAGCGGAAGATCGGGGCAAAGGCACCGAACTGGTACCAGCGCAGGTTCAGTTCACGCCATTCGTTGAGATGCTTCGGATCCTGGCTGTCGTAGCGCTTCTCCACTGCGAAGCCGCCGATGTCGAAGGTCCAGTTGGCCTGGCCCGACATCGAGATGTTCACACCGGCGGAGATCTGGTCGCGCATGTCGTCCCAACGCGAGACCACATCGCCGCTCCACACCGCTACGGCATTACGCTGCGTGCCGGCATAACCCTTGCGCGACAGGATGAACACGCGCTTGTCCGGATCCTTGGCACGCGAGCCTTCGTACACGGCCTGCGTGTGCGGCAAGGGATACGAGTTGAAGAATTCCGTGGACGGGCCCAGTGCCGTCGGCGTGGTACGTGCCTTGCGCTCGCCGATGTCGAGATTGGAATGCAGATCGGGTTCATCCGAGTCCATCCACCACGCATCCATCCCGAGCACGTTCAACTTGTCGTTGATCTGGCGCCAGTAGATCTCGCGCGCCTCCTTGGCGTACGGATCGTAGAAGGACGACGTGTAGCCCGGGCCGATCCAGTCCTTCTCGCCGACCTCGATGTTGCGTTTGTACATGTAGCCCTTGGCGTCGAGTTCCTTGAAGTTGTCCGTGTTCGGATAGAACTTGGGCCACACCGAGATCATGATCTGCGCGTGGTTGGCGTGGACGTGGTCGACCATGCCCTTCGCGTCCGGGAACCGCGCCTTGTCGAAGTCGTGCGAACCCCAGCTGTTCTCCGGCCAGTACGACCAGTCCATCACGATGTTGTCGACGGGCAGCTTGCGCTTGCGGTACTCGTCCAGTGCACCAGTGAGTTCTGCCTGGGTCTTGTAGCGCTCGCGGCTTTGCCAGAATCCGTAAGCCCACTTCGGAAGCAGTACCGACTTGCCGGTCAGTTGCCGGTAGCCGGCGACAACCTGGTCGGAGGAATCACCGGCGACGAAGTAGTAATCGATCATCTGTCCGGCTTCGGACCACAGCGACAGGTTCTTCGCCTCGTCGGCCGGCAGCGGGTCGCGGTGCAGCAACGCGATGTAGCTCGGATCGATCAGGTTCCACTCGATGCGTAGCTTGTGGCGTTCGCCCGGCTTCATCTCCAGCGCGAATTCGTTGTGCCACGGATTCCAATTCTGGCGCCAGCGATCGACCACCAGCTTGCCGTCGATCCACAACTTGGCGTATTCGCTGGAGTACAGCGAGAAGGTGTGGAGACCTGCGCTCGCTGCCTCGATCTCGCCTTCCCACGTCACCTGCAGGCGTGGCGGCACCTGCCCCTGCCCCGCCGCCGTCGCCTTCGCTTCGACAGGCCACTGCTTGAGGTCCTTGATGTACTGGTAGTTGATCTCCGATTCGCGCCGTTCGACTTTCTGTACGCCACCCACCGAGTAACGCGCGGTCAACGCGCCTTCCTTGCCACTGGCGTCGTATAGCTTCAGCGACGTCGGCAACGGCTGCAGACCACGCGGATCGCCCATGCGCGTGATCGCGTTGTTGTCCCACAGCAAGCCGTAGTTGCGACTGGACACCAGGAACGGCACCGCCATGTCGATGTTGTGCTGCAGCAGTTCGACATTGCGTCCCTTCTGGTTCATCCAGCCCTGCTGGTGCTGGCCGAAACCGTAGATCGCCTCGTCGTCCGGCGATTCGAAGCGCTGGCGCACACTGAAGTAGTCCTTGCCTTCGACCTTCAGCGGCGCGAACGAGCGGCCGCCGACCACTTCCGACAGGACTGGTTTGCCGCTCTTGTCGAGGAAAGCGACGCGAC
Organism: Lysobacter sp. CFH 32150; assembly: GCF_022758295.1. Classification (GTDB taxonomy): domain Bacteria; phylum Pseudomonadota; class Gammaproteobacteria; order Xanthomonadales; family Xanthomonadaceae; genus CFH-32150. The sequence goes on from NZ_JALDWJ010000001.1 coordinate 50,056, forward strand.
CGGTGTCCGTCGATACTTCGGCGATCACGCGCGCGGTCGCCAGGCGCACCTTGCCGTCGTCGGTGGTCGTCACTTCGAATGCCGGGACTGCGCTGCCGTCTTCGACACGCATCAGGCTCTGCGTGCGTGCAAAGCCGCCGTCAGGATCGGCGCTGACGCGGATGATGCCGTCGCTGACCACCTGCAGCCGTACATCGGCAGCACCTTGTACCGTCGGATGCACGACGATGCCGCGGTCGACCTTTTCGTAAGCTTGCGATTCCGACGTTGCCGAAGCCGGCACTGTTGATGGTTCGTTACCCGCTCCGCAGGCCGACAGCAGCGCGACCGCCAGCCACGGCAGCCATCGGTGCGCGGAGACTGCTCGCGATAGCGAGGAGGCTGGATCAACGGAACAGGTCATGCCGGAATACCTCTGGGAATGTTGTGCGGACAGATGGGCATCAACGCGGGTCATTGCGCATCCACTGAAGATGCAGGTGCAGGCGCGGCTTCGTACGTCGCCAGCTTCACGCGCAGCAATTGCACGGCGCTGGAAAAATTGAGCCCGTAATCGGTCTGGTCGCCGTTCCAGATGCGCAGGAATTTCCATTCCCCACCCTGGTAAGTGCCTTCCTCGACCCGGTCGTAGATCATTTGGACGTCCTTGCCGGCCGGATAGATCGTCACGCGCGAGTGATAACCGGTGACGAGGAATTCATCCGGCGCCAGTTCGACGATCAATGCCGCTCCGGTCGGTTCCGGATTTCCCTGCGGTGGGCCGGAGAACCAGAACTGCGGCACGCCGTAGGTGACCACGGCGTTCCAGCGCTCATTCAATTGCAGGTGTTGTTCGGGTTCGCCCGCCTGCTCGGCGGTGCCGCGTACCTTGCCGGCGAAGCTCTGCTTCGCAATCAGCCGCGCCGCCGGCTTCACCAGCTTGTAGTTGAGTGCGAACGGCGCCAGCGTTTCGGCATCCATGCGCTTCGCGCCGAGCGGCCAATTGGAATATTTTGTGAAGTCGATTCCGAACGGCGACCAGCCAATGGCCTGCCGTCCAAGCGCGGAGAAGAAGAATCGAGCGAAGGGCTTGTCGTTGCCGGTTTCGGCGACGAACAGCGCGTTGTCTGGCCGTGAGTACCGATCGAGCACGGCGACCTGCTTCTCGTACTCGCGCATGTAGATGTCCGGCGCGAGCAGGTCGATGTTGGGCGCGGCCAGCTTGTAGACGTCCAGCACGTTGTCGGTCGGACCGCCGCTTTCGTACTGGCCTGGCAGACCGGGCGTGAACGGGTCGCGCAATGCGCCATTGACGTACATCGGCAGCGGATACTCCGCCTTGCCGGTTGCCGCGACCTGGTCGATGTATTTCGCGACGTGCCAGGCGTGGAAGAACTCATCCGCATCCTTGCCGAACACCTGTCTCCAGCTGCCGGGTTGCTTGTTCAACCCCTTCGCCAGCGCCTCGGGAACCGGCCCGTCGAAGACCTGTTGCGCCAGCGGCGAGAAATCACGAGGCGAACCGTAAGTGCCCGGCTCGTTTTCCGGCTGGATCATGATGACGGTGCGCTGCGGGTCCGCCTGTTTGAGATGACGCATCAGCTGCACGAACGCTTTCCTGTCGGCTTCCAGCGTTGCTTTGGCGAGCGGCGACAGGGAATTGAGGGTCTTGCCGTCGGCGGTGATAACCCGCGGGAAACGCTTGTTGTCCAGCTTGACCCACGCTGGCGCGTAATTGGGTCCGTTGTTCTTCCACGTGGCGAACCACAGCAGCACCAGGCGCTTGTCGCGCTCGCGGGCCTGCGCGAGAAGCGTGTCGAGGAACGAGAAATCGAAAGTGCCCTCTTTCGGCTCGATCTGTTCCCACGAGATCGGCACCATCACCGTATTGGGGTCGACCATTTCGATTGCAGGCCACACCTGCGGCAACATTCCCGGCCAAGCGCTGGAGTTATTGATCTGCGCGCCCAGGATGAGGAAGGGTTCGCCGTCGACCAGCAAGGCGTGGCGCCCGTTCTCGGTGACCAGCCTGGGAATGGGCGCTTCGGCGGAGCGCTTGGCTTGTGGAGCATCGGCATCCTGCGCGGACGAAGGCAGGCGACCGCAGGCGGCAGCCACCAGAAACATTGCCAGCAGTGCGGCATTGCGCAGGAACGCGCGCGAGGTTCGCGAAATACGCCTTTCCAATCGCATCACCGATACTCCTGAAGTCAATGCAGTCATTGCCAGTCGTCCGTACGGAATGGCGAGGCCGGCAATCCTTCACGATTGGCCAGGTTCGCCTGCTCCGGATTGTCGCTCCACGCGTAGCGCACTGCCCGCGGCCGTGCGACGGCATCGCTGGACACAACGACACGGTTGCCCTTGATCACGGCGATTGCCGGGTGGAAGTGGTGGTCGTCGCCGGCGACCTCGAAGCCTTGTACGGCCTGGTTGCCACGTGTCGTCAGCGCACTGCCCTGCATGTCGAACTTGATGCGCACGCTGCCGCGACCGAACTTCGCCGTGCGGTACACCGGCCCGGAGTGCACCAGCGATTCACCATAGGTGACGTGGCGCGCTGCCAAGGCAAGCCGGCGGCCGACTTCCTGCTTGTTGAGCGGATGGATGTCAGTCGGATTGCCAATATCGATGGTCACAACCTGTGCAGTGGCAGGCAATGCCAGTGCGCGCGACTGCGATTCGCGCAACATCGCCCACGGGCTGTGCGTCGCGGTATCCCCACCGGAGCGGAAGTTGGCCAGCTGCGCCCACAGGAACGGCAACTCCGGCTGCGTCCAGTCATTGCGCCAGGCTCGGATCATCGTCGCGAACTGGTCGCGGTAGCGATAGGCAAGCTCGGCGCTCGCGTTGGCTTCGCCCTGGTACCAGATGACACCACGCAACGGATACGGCTGCAGCGGGTGGATCATCTGGTTGAACAGCAATGTCGCGATCTGGTTCTTGTCGTCCTGCATGGCCACGGTGACCGTGGCGGGACGGAATTTCCACGATGCTGGCAACGCGCGTCGCGCGGCCCCCTGTGGATGCACATACACCAGGCCGGCATCGCCATGGATTCCGCCACCACCGCCGGTGTCGGTCACGCGGACGGCCAGATGATTGATTCCTTTCCGCAACGCTTGCGGAGCGATGCGGTATTCGCGCGGCGTATTCCAGCGATTCTTCAGCCCGCCGACTGGTTGACCGTTGACCCACGCTTCGTCTGAGTCGTCGATCATGCCGAGGCCCAGCACCACGCCTGCCGCAGCTTCCTCCGCGCTCAGTTCGAACGTCGTGCGATACCAGGCCACGCCGTCCATGCCGGTGTAACCCGATGTTTCCCACAGACCGGGTACTGGCATGGCATCCCAATCACGATCGTCCACGTCGACATCCTTCCACGACGCATCGTCGGCACCTTCGGGCCAACGCGCCATGCGCTGCCGCGTCGATGCCAGCGCACGATCGTCGGCCGCGCGCACGTCGCGTAACTTCGCAGCTGTCGTCGCGGCGTCGACGCCCTGCGACGAGGCGTCCATCCACGCTTCGATGCTGCTGCCGCCCCAAGTGCTGTCGACGATGCCGATCGGCACGTCGCTATTTGCGCGCAGTTCGCGCGCGAAGTAGTAGGCGACGGCGGAGAACTGGCCGACCGTCTGCGGCGATGCCGCACGCCACTGACCTCCAGTGAGGCGCGCTTCGGGCTTGCTCGACCAGGACCTGGGTACCTTGAAATGGCGGATGCGGGAATCGTTCGCGCGAGCGATTTCCTGCTCGGCGTCCTGCGCCTGTTCCACTGGCCATTCCATGTTCGATTGGCCCGAGGCCAGCCACACATCGCCAACCAGCACATCGCGCACGGCGACGGTGTCGCCATCGCCTTCGCGGACGTTCAACACGAAAGGACCGCCCGCTGCATGCGCAGGAAGTTCGACGCGCCAGGCGCCATCGCGATCAGCAGTAACCTTGGCGCTGCGACCATCGAACGCGACTTCGATCTTCGCCCCCGGTGTCGCCCAGCCCCAGACCGGCAGCGGCCGATCGCGCTGCACCACGGCACCATCTGAAAACATCAATGGCAGCGTGACTTTGGCTTGCGCGAGTGGCGCTGCCAACAGCATCAGTGCAAACCAGGTCGAATAACGCTTCAAAGCTTCGCCTCCACGTAATAGTCCCGAATGATCTGCCAAGCCAGCTTGCGCTCCCCTCGTTCGGATAGCAGGCCCTTGCGGTTGTACCCCGCCTGGAACGGATGGATGCGCACGGGCGAACGGAAGTCCATCAGCACCCAGGGCACCACACCACGCAGGAACGGAATTCGCTCGAGCATGCGCAGTTGCTTGCGATAGAACTCGGCTTGGAATTCCTCGTTCCAGCCAGAGGCCACATCGTCCGCTCCGTGATTGCCGTACCGAGCTTCGGCGCCGAATTCGCTGATCAGCAGCGGCTTCCCGAACGGCTTCCACACGGCTTGCTCGGGCTCGACCGGCCATGGTGTGTACCAGCCGAAGTACTCGTTGACGCCGACTACATCGAGCGATGCCACCAGCGGATCGGCGACGGTCAGCGTGTGGGCATCGAAGCCCGGCGCATACAGCGCTGCACTCACCAGCCGGGTGGGATCAAGTCGACGTGCATGTTGCGCCAGTGCGGACAGTGCCGTATCGCGTTGCGGATTTGGCGAGGTTTCATTGGCGATGCCCCATAGCGCCACCGCAGCACGATTGCGATCGCGCCCGACCATCTCCGCCAACATCGTCTCCAGTTTGGCTTGCATGCCAGCGTCAGCGAAGTCGATGCCCTGGTAGACCGGGATTTCCTGCCACAGCAGCAATCCCATGCGGTCCGCCAAGCGGACAAGATGCTCGTTGTGCGGGTAATGGGCCAGGCGCACGAAGTTCGCGCCCAATTGCCTGGCCTGTTCCAGGAGACGCTTTGCATCCGCTTCGGAGTGAGCGCGGCGGCCGTCGATCTCTTCGTGCAGATTGACACCGCGCAGGAACAGCGGCTTGCCGTTGAGCAGGATTTCGTCGCCGCGCACAGCGAGACTGCGGAAGCCGATGTCTTCCTCCAGCGCTTCGTCGCGGGTGGAAACCTCGATGCGATACAGCTTTGGCTGCTCCGGCGACCACAATGCGAACTGTGCATCGAAGCGCACACGCGCGTAGCCATCCGCATCGGTTTGCGTGCGCACGTCCACCTTCAACTCGGGAACGCGCACGGTGACCTGTTGCCGCGGTGTGCCGCCGGCAACCTTCACCCAGCCGTCGACGTGTTGCAGCGAATCGGGTGCCAGCTGGATGGAATAATCCTGGATGTAGCTCCGCGGCGTTTCGACCAGATCCACATCGCGGGTCAGACCGCCATAGTTGAACCAGTCGAAGCCCTGCGCCGGAACGCCGTCCTTGCGGCGATCGTTGTTGACGTGCACCAGCAGACGGTTCTCGCCGTCCTGCAGCAGGTCCGTGAGTTCGAACTGGAACGGCGTGAATCCACCTTCGTGGCTGCCGAGTTTCTTGCCGTTGAGAAACACATCCGCGCGGTAATTGGCACCGCCGAAGTGGACGAACAGGCGACGCCCTTCACCAAGCTCGTACCTGAATGCCTTGCGATACCACACCGAACCTTCCAACCACGTCAGGTCCCGCCGCTGCGTGTTGAAATCACCCGGTACGTCCAGCGTGATGGTGTCATCGAAGCCGTATTCGTAGAACTCGGTCTTGCTTTCGGCGGTTCGATCTTTCCATACCGCTTTCCAGTCGCCGATGCCGGAAGCGTACGGGTCTACCAACACCTGCCACTTGCCGTTGAGACTATGCCGCTTGCGTGCCGGCAGGTTTGTCAGCGGCGCGGATGCAACGCCTGCAGCAGCCGGAAGCGCTTCGCGCACGCGTTCTTGCGGGCGCGCGGTGTAACCCTGTGCCTTCGCCAGCAACGGCTGGAGTGTCAGCAGCGCAATGGCGAGCCGACGGGCGAAGCGCATTTTCTTGGAGTCAGCGCGGATCGCCATACAGGATTCCCCGCCCGCTGGCGGCGAAATACACGCGACCATGGATCCGCGGATCGCCGGTGACGCGCCAGATCTTGCCGAAGCGATGCGCGTCGTCGTCGATGCGCTGCCAGCTGCTGCCGTCGTCATCGGAGCGGAACAGGCCTGCCTTGCCATCAACTTTGCCGGCCACGAACAATGTTGGCGCAGTGCTGCCTTCCTTCGGTTTGCCCAGGCCTAGCGATTCGATGTGCTCCACACCCGCCAATCGCTCCAGCTTGCCTGCCGACCAGCGCAGCAAACCGCGCCAGGATGCAGTGAGATAGACCACCGCACTGCGCTGCGGATCCGGATGGATTTCAGGGCGGAACCAGTCGCCGAATTCGCCAACGCCTCCGGCGACTTCCTTGAACTCAACGCCGCCGTTGCCGCTGACGTAGAGCTTGCCGGTAGCACCATCGAATGCGTAGTAGATGCCTTCATCGACCTTGTCGGCTTCGATCACCGCGCCATCGGGCACACCCTTGACCTTTTGCCAGTGCTTGCCGAAATCTGCGGTGATCCACGCGCCGGATTTCACCGGCGTCCAGATCACGCGCTTGCCGTCGGCGGCGATCGTGATGTGCCCTGCCCCTTCGCTCGTCTGCGGCGGTTCGTTGGCGAAGGGCTGCCACGTGGTGCCGCCATCCTGCGACCACGCTGCACGCACTTCGTTGTTACGGCGGTCGCGGATGCGCCCGCTGCGCACAACGATCTGCGGCGCTTGTCCGGCGAAGGCCATGCTTTCGGTGTTGGTGAGGCGCGGGCCGGCAAACTGCAACGTCGGCTTGTCCACGTCGTCGTGGCGGAAGCCGTCGATGTCGCCCACGCCGCTCAGTAGATGCGCGCCTTGCGGCGGGCTGATCAAAGCCAGCGGTACCGTTTCCTCCAGGCCGGCGTTCTTGAACCACCACTCCACACCCTGGCCGCGATCGGATGTAGTCAGGTTGCGCGAGGCCCAAAGCCCGTAGCCGGTGACGAAGATCGCGTGATCCGCATCGAAGGGATCGATCTCGATGTCCGCCATCCAGTGCGGATAAGCATCGCGCGTCCACGCCGCAGCCGAGTGATCGAAGCGGGAATGCTGCAGCAACGGCGTCCAATGCTTGCCGCCATCAGTGCTACGGAAGATCTCGTCGTGCGGCTCATAACGACAGAACGTGGTGGCGAGCAGGACCTGCGGATTGCGTGGATCCACCGTCACCGCGCCCCAGCCGAAACCGTCCCGTTCGGTGTCGGTGGATTGCGGCGCGGGCGTGATGTCTTCCCATTCGCCCGAGGTCGGCGTGTATTTCCACACCGCGCCGTTGTTCATGGTGTTGGGGCCGGGTTCGTCGCCGTAGCTCAGGTAGAAGGCGCCATCGCTCGCGTGCACCATGTGGTTGGGGCGCAGGCCCTTCGGCTGCTTCGGCACCGCGATCCATGTCGCGCCGCCATCGTTGGATTCGTACAGGCTGGTGTCGCGGGTGGAGACGCCGGCGTACAGCTTCGGCGTCGCCCTGCCCGGCTGACTGCTGGCCGGATCGAACACCACGAACACGATGCCCACCGGTTGCAAACCGGCCCATGACGTCTGCACACCGGCGGACACGGAGGTGGCGATGTTGGTAAAAGATTTGACCGGGGCCCAGACGGCGCCACCGTCCTCGCTGCGCCACAGTCCCGCGTTGCGCGAGCCGAAGAACACCACGCGTCCATCGCTGGGATCGACCGCCAGCCTCTCACCGTTGCCGCGACCCATCTCGTTGCCGCCCAGCTTGAACGGCAGGTTGGTGCGCTGGAACGTGCGGCCGCGATCAGATGAACGCAGGATCGCGCCGTTGCCTACCTTCGCGTTGAGATAGGTGCCTGCTGCCAGGTACAGCCGCTCGGGATCGGAGGGATCGATCGCGATGCTTTCGATGCCCATCAGGTTGTCGTCTTCGGGACCGAGCCAGTCGGTCAGCGCAATCCAGCGCTGCAACTTGTCGTCCCAACGATAGGCGCCGCCGACGTCGGTGCGCGCGTAAGCAAGACCCTTCTCTCGTGGATGGAACGTCACGCCGGTGACGAATCCGCCGCCACCGATGGCCACGTTCTTCCATTCGTACGGCGCAGCCGCATCCGCGGCACGCGCAGCGCCGATACTGCCGACAACAAGCAACGCAGCCAGGCAGTAGGAGCGCACGCTGATCATTGGCCGGGACACACCGCGCCGGCCGGGTCCGCCACCAGTCGCACTTCCGCTATCGACAGTTCGAACGCGGCAGCCGTGCTCAGTACGAACGGTTCGACGACATTCGCCAGCTTCGCGCCCGCCTTGCGGAAACAGTCGAGCCTGAATTTGACCGTGCGCCACTGCCCGGCCGGAGGTGCGTTGAAGATCGAAGTCACGTCGACGGCGCCGCGACAACCCGCGCCGCAATCCATTGCAAGCGACACTGGTCCCTCCGGCGCGCTGTCGACGCGGTATTGCAGCTGCAACACCATGTCGGCGTTGGCCTGGCGTTCGAGGTTCACCGACTTCTCAGCGGCATTGCTGACGACGGCCACCGATGCTTCGCTGCTGCCACTCCAGCGCAGGCGACGTCCACCTTCCTGGATGCCGTTGGCGTCGGTGGCACGCAACGACAATGCGCCGCCGTCGGAGTCCGCGCTGTTGCCTGTGGCGAGCGTCGTTTTTGCGTCGTGGCGCAAAGCCAACTGCCATGGCGGCAGGCTGCGCCCGTTGCGGTAGTAGTTGCCGGCGTTGGTAGTGGCGGCACTCACGCCGGAGACTTCGGCGAGCATCGGCACGGTCGTTGTCGATGCATAGGTCAAGCCATAGCCGAGTGGAAACAACGGGTCGTAGTTCGCCTGGCCCTTGTTCAATTCCAGTTGCGCCGCGGTGCGTGGCCATGAGAACGACAACTTGCCGTGAAAATCATGACGCGGCTTGCCATCGGCGCCAGCGACCAGCACGTCGGCGATGCCGCCGCCTTCGGTGCCCGGCAGCCATGCTGCGACGAAAGCGTCGGAAGCGTTGAGCTCCGGGTTCACCCACAACGGACGTCCGGACAGGAACACCGATACGACCGGAATGCCCTGCGCTTTCAGCTTCTTCAACAAGGCAAGGTCCTGTTTCTCGCCCGGCTGGAATTCGAGGGTCTGGATGTCGCCAACAAGTTCCGCGTAAGGCGTTTCGCCATACACCACGATGGCCACGTCGGGACGCTGCTTGAACTTCCCGTCGACGCTCAACTCCGCAAGTCCGCCGCTCGACTGCAGCGCCTCGCGCAAGCCTTCGAAAATCGTCTGCGCATTCGGGAAATCGGCACGCTGGTTGCCCGTGCCCTGCCACGAGAGGCTCCAACCACCGGACTGCTGGCCAACGTCGTCGGCACCGGAACCGGCGACGAGCACTTTCGCCGACGCCTTGATCGGCAACACCCCACCATTGTTCTTCAGCAGCACGAGCGATTTGCGAACCACCTCGCGTGCCAGTGCGCGATGCTCGGGCGCACCGATCACGCCAGCCTTGCCTTCCCATGGACGCGCCTGATCGAACAGGCCCAGGCGATACTTGACCCGCAGGATGCGGCGTACCGCATCGTCGATGCGCGCCATTGGTATTTCGCCGGAGCGTGCCTGGGCCAGCGTGTTCTCGTACAGGCCTTTCCAGCTGTCCGGCGCCATCGCCATGTCGACGCCGGCATTGAAGGTCGCGGCGCAACTCTCGTTGCTGCAACCGGGAATTTGTCCGTGCCCGTTCCAGTCGCCGACGACGAAACCGTCGAAGCCCATGCGCCCTTTCAGCACATCGGTCAGCAGGCTGCGGTTGCCGTGCATCTTCACGCCCTGCCAGCTCGAGAACGATGCCATCACCGTCATCGCGCCGGCTTCTATCGCAGCGGGATAGCCCGCAGCATGGATGCGGATCAGGTCCGCTTCGCTGGAGCGGTTGTCGCCCTGATCCATGCCGGCGTGGGTGCCACCATCGCCGAGGAAGTGCTTGGGCGAAGATGCGACATGGCCGCTTTGCAAAGGTAGTTGCGCGCCTGCTTCACCCTGCAAACCGAGCACCATCTCGCTGGCATAACTGCGGACCAGATCAGGATTCTCGGAATAGCCTTCGTACGCACGACCCCAGCCGTCGTTCTGCGGTACGGCCAGCGTCGGTCCGAACGCCCAGTCGATGCCGACTGCTGCGGTTTCCGCCGCGGTGGCGGCGCCGATGCGACGCATCAATGCAGGATCGTTCGCAGCACCCAGCGCGATGTTGTGCGGGTAGATCACCGCACCGATCACGTTGTTGTTGCCGTGCACGGCGTCGATGCCGAACATCACCGGGATCGGCACGTGGCCTTCGCGTTCCTCGAGTGAAATGGTGCGATAGGCGCGGGCGGTTTCGATCCACGGTCCGGCCGGCGCGCGATCGGGCGCGCCCAGCGGTGGCGAGTTGCCGCCGGCGAGGATCGAACCGAGCGGATATTTGCGCAGGTCTTCGGGGCGGACGCTGGAGATGTCGCCCTGGATCATCTGGCCGACCTTTTCCTCCAGGCTCATCTTCGCCATCAGTTCGCCGACGAAGGCTTCGGTCTCCGCGTTCTTCAAGCCGTGGCTGGCCGACTTTGGCCACGAGGCTGGATTCGCAATGCCGGCCGTCGCAGCCTGCGGTGCGGGCGGTGGCGCAGCTTGTGGGCCGCATGCGCACAACATCAGGGCCGCAGTTAGTCCCGCTGCGATCGATCGTGAGGTCGCGACGGATTGGCGTGGCATCTTCTTCATTGAGTCTCGGCGGTTCGGGTTCGAGGTTGGATCTTCAGCACGACCACCCCATGCGTTGCACCATTGCGGAGTAGTTGCTTGCCGGAGCGAGGTCTTCATGTCGCCACAGGTCATGTACCGATGCCGGCAGCTCGCGCGGTTCAGTTGTTCCAGTCGATACCGATCTCGGTCGGTGCCTGCACACCGATCCAAACGTGGTTGTTGATGGTGTAGAACAGCGAGGCATCCAGCTGACCGAGGAAGGGGAGGAAGCACCTCCCCTTCCCAGTCACGCTCAGAACGTCACGCGGAGGGTCGCGGCGTAGCGCGTGTCGTTCACGTACCAGGAGGTGACGCGGCGGCCGGCCGCGTTCTGCTCCATGATCGTGCGCTGCTCGGCGTTGTTGAGATTGTTCATCTCCAGGCCGAGCTGGATGTGGTCGGTGATCTTGTAGAAGATCGAGCCATCCAGCTGGCCGTAGTCGTCGCTGTACACCGGCAGTTTCCAGGGAATACCGCCGTCTCCGCCGTTGTAACCATTGGCACCGACCGACAGCAGGTACTCGCTGCGCCAGTTGTAGGCCAGGCGGATCTGCCAGGGGCCTTTCTCGTAGAAGGCGGCCACGTTGTAGGAATTCTTGGACAGGCCATCGGCCGGCTGGTCGCCAAACAGCGAGCCATCGGTGTCTCGCGGCACCGTATCAAGATTGTTCGGCACCTTGGTCGAGCTGTCGATATAGGTGTAGTTCGCCGACATTCCCAGTCCATCGAAGGGCGCAGGCAGGAAGTCGAAGAACTGGTTCCAGCCGATCTCCGCACCCTGGATGCGCGCCGTGCCGACGTTCACGGGGCGACTGATCAGGTAGTTGTATTCGTTGCCATCGGCGCCCGGATAGGCAACCAGTTGCGACTGGCGGCGGAAATAGTCCTTGATGTCCTTGTGGAAGAAGTTGATCCAGGCCATGCCGCCTTTGTCCGGAGCGAAGTACCACTCCAGCGACAGGTCGAACTGGTTGGCCTTCATCGGCTCCAGGTAGGGGTTGTCGAAGGAACTGCCGGTCAGCTCCAGGTCGCTGACAGGCAGCGGGCTGCCGTCGGTCGGTGGCGTGACGCCGGATCGCGGGCTGGCGTTCAGCACCTGGTAGGCCTGCATGTCGCTGAAGGCCGGTCGGGCGATGGCCTTGGAGGCGGCGAAACGCACGATCAGGTCGTCGGCAGCTTCCCAGCGCAGGTTCAGGCTGGGCAGCACGTCCGTGTAGGAATTCTTGGCAGTGACGGGCTCCGATTCACCGGCCCCCAGGTAGGGCGCATAGGAAACATTCGGGTAGATCAGGAAACCCTTGGCGGAATTCTTGGTGCGAACCACGCGCACGCCGATGTTGCCGTCGATACGTGCGTCGTCCAGGGCGAAGTTCAGCATCGCATAGGCGGCTTGGGTCTTCTCGCTCTGGACGTTGGTGTGCCGGTTGTCCAGTTCCGTCCGTGCGTACGTTATGCAGCAATTGTAGTAAGGGGATGCGGCATCGTGGATGTCCTGGTAGCTGCCTGGATAACCAAGCGCAGTTTCCAGTATGGGCGCGAAGAAGGAACCCGGCGTGTTGGCGTCGCCGCGGTAGAAATTGTTGAACGTATTGAGGTGCACCAGGCTGGAGTTGACTGTGCTGTTCAGATCCAGCGGCGGCATTGGGCCGGTGCCCGGCAGCGCCCACCCACGCATCCAGGTCTGGAACACCGGCTTCCAGTTGTAGCCGGTATCGATGCTGGTGGCGTCCCGATTGGTCAAGCGGACGCCGAACTCGAACGACTCGAGGAAGCCGCCGTCGAAGCTGTGCTTGAGGTCGGCGCGCCAGGCTACTTCATCGGCCTTGTTGTCGTCCTGATGATCCATCGTGAAGCCCCAATAATAGTTATTGGGATTTCCCGTGAACTGCTCGTCGACGCCGATGGACGGCACGCCACCGTCACCGACGGCAACGTCGATATAGGGCACGTTGACGCCCAACGACACTGTGGAATCCAGGCTCTTGGTGGTGGCCTTGATGTACTGCAGCTCGGTCGAAAGTTCGGTGCTGTCGGTGAGTTTCCAATTCATGCCGACGGAGTAGTCGGTCGTCTTGGAATCGCGGTGGGAAGCGCGGATATCCGTTCCCATGGGGACGCCGCCGGCCTGGGTGAGCCGGCCCGAACGGAACACATTGCCGTCCATTACATAAGGCTGGCTTGTGTCAAGCGCTACTTGGAGGGGATCGTTCGAGACGAAGATGGCGTCCTCGAACCAGAGCTCGTCGTATTTGCTCTGGAAGGCGGTTGCGTAGAGCTCGATGGCGTCGGTGGGGCGCCACTGCATGGCGACATAGGCGCCATCGCGCTCGCGTTCGTACTCCAGCGTGCGCCAGTCGGCGCCTCGCGGCAGCCAGAGCTCCTCGTTGACGCCGTCGCCGTTCAGATCGTTGTTGTCGTTCTTGAAGAACGGCCGCACGAACATGCCGTCGGTGCGGGTGGCCAGTTCCGAGTGCGCGATATCGACCAGGAAGCCGACCTTGCCGACGCTGGTGTCCCAGCTGTTGCTGTACAGCGCGGAGACGGAAGGCTTGTATTTCTCGACGAAGTCACCGTAGTTCTCGCTGACGCTGGCGCTGATCCTCTGGCCATCGAAGTCGAAGGGCATGAAGGTGCGCAGATCCACGGTGCCGCCCAGGCCACCTTCGATCATGTCGGCCTTCTGGTTCTTGTAGACGTCGACGCCGGACATCAGTTCGGATGGCACGTCCTGGAAGCTCAGGCTGCGGCCGCCGGATGCAGAGAAGCTGTCGCGACCATTCAGTTCGGAACGAACCTGGGTCAAACCGCGGACCTGCACGCCGTTGCCTTCGGCCGAGAAGTGTTCCGGATCGCCCACCGACAGGAAGTGGTCGATGGTCACGCCGGGAATGCGCGAGAGCGTTTCGGTGACGCTGCGATCGGGCAACGCGCCGATATCGAGTGCAGTGACCGAGTCGACGAAGGTGTCGGCGTCACGCTTGATGTCCTGCGCCCTGTAGACAGAACCACGGATTCCGGTGATGACGACGGTATCGAGCGAGGTTGCTTCCTCTTTTTTCGCTTCCTCTTTCGTTTCCTGGTCGTCCTTGGCCGCAGCTGCATCCTGCGCGTGCGCATTAGCGCTCAACAATGCAGCGATGGCGAGCGCGATGGCCGAACGCTTCGCGTCGCGGATGGAGCCTTGATTCGCCTTCCGGGAAACCGGCTGGCTCTGGTGCGATGACATGGATGTTCCCTCCCAGGGGCACATGCGAGATTTGGAATGGCGGTCGGAGCGGCTACAGAACCGGTCCGTCACGTGACGCCGTGGTGGCGACCGATGCGGTAATCGCGCGGTCGCGACTCGTTGAACGTGCAGGTCTCGGGCCGGGAATCCGGCAGGGCCATCCAGGCAAATCGACCAGACATCGTTGAAGACGCGCGCTGCCGTGTATGCGCGCTAGCGCTCAATGCAGCGAGGGCAAGGGCCGAACGCTGGAATTCGCGGGTATGACATTGAAGCACCCCCCAATTTGACGGGTGGCGCGGTTGGCGCGTTGATTCGCGGGTATGACATTGAAGCACCCCCCGATTTGACGGGTGGCGCGGTTGGCGCGTTGACATGCTAGTTCCCTCCCAGGACCCTTGGCACGATCTCGAGTTGTGGTCGGGGCCCTATTGGCCGGCGCCCGATGTACCGCTTCAAACTGGCTTGCGATCTCCACTCTTCGGCGGATGTCGACCGTGCTTGCCCGGGGGTGGGATGAGAGGCATTGCGCGGCTTCGGGCGGAGAATAGGCATCCGCCGTCATGCCATACAAATGAAATATTCCGAGCGATCTATATTTGTCTGGAATACATCTAAACGGCCGGCACTACTCAGTCCTCGCCCAAGTGGTCGAGGTTGTTTGACCGCGGGCGCCGTGCGTTCTGCTGAGGCGGTGGCTCCGCGTAGAGCCGACCGGCGGTGATACGCAGCACTTCAAGCACGCGTTGTCCGCCCGGCGAGAGCAACTGGTCGCGGCGGCGGATGATGCCGAACGATTCGATGCTCACGCCCAACTCGATCGGTAGCACGGTCAACATATTCGCCTGCGTGTAGGGCGCGACCGAATCCACCGGCAGCGCCGTCAGCAGGTCGCTGTTTCGCAGCAGGTCGGTGATCACCGGCAAGGCTGAGGTTTCGACGATGTTCTGCGGCCACGGAAGCCCGTGTTCCAGGAACATCGCATCCATGCGCGCACGCAGCAGGCTGGCCGGCGGCGGCAGGATCCAGCCGTACTCGAGCAGGTCCGAATGCTCCAGGTCGCGGCGGCGTGTCAGGGGGTGCCCGGCGCGTGCGATCAGCGAATGCGGCTCGTCGGCCAAGGGCTCGAAGTCCAGTTCCGCCAACCCGTCCGGCCCGAGGATGCGGCCGACCACCATGTCCAACCGGCCGTCGACCAGCTTGGCCACCAGCGGGCGGCTATAGTCCATTTCGACGCGGATCAGCAGGTTGGGGAATTCGCGCTTGACCGCTGCAATGGCCTGCGGCACCAGGTTGGTACCCGGGTTGACCACGGTGCCGATGGCCACCTCCCCCATCTGCCCCTTGCGCAGCGCGACGATCTCATCATGCGCACGGCTGAGTTCGGTCAGCGCGGCGCGGGCATGGCGAATCAGGGCCTGGCCATACCAGGTGGGCACCACACCGCGCGCGTGGCGGTCGAACAGCTTGACCCCGAGCATGCTCTCCATCTCCGTCAGCAGCTTGGATGCCGCCGGCTGGGTCATATTCGCCGCCTCGGCTGCACGCAGGACCGAGCCGTGCTCGGACAGTTGCAACAGCAACAGCAATTGCCGCGTCTTCAGTCGCGTTGCGTTCGCCCAGTTCGTGCCTGACTGACTCATGTGTTTTTCCTGAGTATTCTCTGGAGGAATACAATATGACGAAAATTTCATTGGCCGAATATATCTTTTTCACGCATCGTGCTGCCGCGGGGCTATCCCCCGCCAGCGCCGCCGGACGGCCATTTCGCTACCCCGCGCAGGGGACCAATGCGGGTTCGTACGTCTCCGGATTCCACAGGCAACAGGAAGCACAGGGCCGGGAGGACCAAGCATGGCGAAGCAGGACGACGACAAGGCTTGCCGCTTGAGTCGCTTGCTGCCCCTGCATCTGCGGTGCGCGTCATGAGCGCCCGCCTGCAGGGCAAGATCGCCATCGTCACCGGCGCGGCGCGCGGCATCGGCGCGGCGACGGCGCAGTTGTTCGCCCAGCACGGGGCGCTTGTGTTTGGCGTCGATCGCGATGCCCCCGACGAGCCATCGCCCCAGGTGGAATACCTGCGTGCCGACGTGACCGATGTCGCCGCCATCGGAGCGGCCATCGAACAGGCGCGTGCCCGCCACGGCCGAATCGACGTGCTGATCAACAATGCGGGCGGCGACGTGTTCCGCGATCCGCTGTCGTTAAGCGACGACGATTGGGACCGTTGCCTGTCGCTGAACCTCAAAGGCGCCTGGAACGCGACGCGCGCCGTGCTGCCATCGATGCTGGCGCAGGGCGCGGGCAGCATCGTCAACATCGCTTCAGTGCATGCGCACAAGATCATTCCTGGCGCATTCCCCTACCCCGTCGCCAAGCACGGCCTGATCGGCCTGACCCGTGCGTTGGGGATCGAATACGCGGCGCGTGGCATCAGGGTCAACTCTATATCCCCCGGATTGATCTTGGTGCCGCGCATCGCGGCCTGGTTCGCAGCCAGCCCCGACCCCGAGGCCAAGCGCCGCGAGCAAACCGAACTGCTGCCGTGCAAGCGTATCGGCACGCCCGAAGAGGTCGCCTATACCGCGTTGTTCCTCGCCAGCGACGAAGCACGCTTCATCAACGCCACCGACATCCTGATCGATGGCGGCCGGTCGCAGCTCTATCACGAGTGAGCCACGACGGATGAGCCAAGCCGCCCTCGCCTCTGACCCGCCATTTCGACTGCCACTGATCGCGATCTTGCGCGGCATCAGGCCGGAGGAAGCAGTCGAGCACGTTGGTGCATTGGTCGAGGAAGGCTTCGACGCCATCGAGATTCCGCTCAACTCACCGGACTGGACTGCCAGCATCGGCGCCGTCGTGCGCGAGTTCGGTGCGAAGGCCTGGATCGGTGGCGGCACCGTGCTGCGCGAGCAGGACGTCGACACGCTGCTCGACCTCGGCGTGCGTTTCATCGTCACGCCGAATACGAATCCGCCCGTGATCCGTCATGCAGTCCAGCGCGGGTTGCAGGTCGTCGCCGGCTTCGCCACCGCCAGTGAGGCGTTCGCCGCCATCGCGGCCGGCGCGCAGATGCTCAAGCTGTTTCCGGCCTCGGTGTACGGACCATCACTGGTGCCCGCGCTGCGCGCGGTGTTGCCCCCTATTCCACTTTTCGTCGTCGGTGGCGTTACCCCGACCATGTTGCCCGCCTACCTCTCCACGGGCAGCACCGGGGCCGGCATCGGCGGCGACCTTTACAAACCAGGCCAGTCGGTCGAAACCACGCGCGAGCACGCGCGTGCCTTCCGACAGGCCTTGCTGGAACACACAGCATGAAGATCGTGCGCCTGAGCACCTATCACGCCGCACCGCGGTGGTTGTTCCTCAAGATCGAAACCGATGAGGGCATCGCCGGCTGGGGCGAACCGGTTGTCGAAGGTCGCGCGCAGACCGTGGAAGCGGCCGTGCACGAGCTGTCGGAATACCTGATAGGCAAGGATCCATCGCGCATCAACGACCTCTGGCAGACCATGTATCGCGGCGGGTTCTATCGCGGTGGCCCGGTGCTGATGAGCGCCATCGCCGGCATCGACCAGGCCTTGTGGGACATCAAGGGCAAGGCGCTGGGCGTGCCGGTCTACGAATTGCTTGGCGGACGCGTGCGCGACCGCATGAAGACATACCGCTGGGTCGGTGGCGATCGGCCCGCGGACATCATTGCGCAGATAAACACATTGCAGGCATTGGGCTACGACACGTTCAAGTTCAACGGTACCGAAGAGTTCGGCATGATCGACACGCCGCGTGCCGTGGATGCGGCGGTGGAAAAAGTGGCCGAGATCCGCGCTGCATTCGGGCATTCGGTCAGCTTCGGCATCGACTTCCACGGCCGCGTCAGCGTGCCGATGGCACGGGTGCTTCTGCGCGAGCTGGAACCGCTGCGTCCGCTGTTCGTCGAAGAGCCGGTGCTGCCTGAACAGTCCGAGTACTATCCGCAGCTGGCGGCGGCGACCCCCATCCCGCTCGCCGCCGGCGAGCGCATGTACTCGCGGTTCGACTTCAAGCGCGTGTTCGAAGGCGGTGGCCTGTCGATCGTGCAGCCGGACCTGTCGCATGCCGGCGGCATCACCGAATGCGTCAGGATTGCAGCCATGGCCGAAGCCCACGATGTCGCGCTCGCACCGCACTGCCCGCTCGGGCCGGTGGCATTGGCGGCGTGCCTGCAAGTCGATTTCGTCTCATGGAACGCCGTGCTGCAGGAACAAAGCATCGGCATCCACTACAACCATGGCGCCGACCTGCTCGACTACGTGATCAACAAGCAAGATTTCGAATGCGTGGACGGGCACATCGCCGCGTTGCCGGGCCCCGGCCTGGGCGTGGAGATCGACGAAGAGCGGTTGCGTGCTGCTGCTGCCAGTCCGCCACAATGGCGCAATCCGGTATGGCGGCATGCCGACGGCAGCGTCGCCGAGTGGTAATGGCATGACCGCATACGCAGCGGCGAAGGTCGAACCGGAGCTCGCGGTCGACAGCCGCTGCGAGTTGGGCGAATGCGTCCTGTGGTGCGAACGACGCAGCGCACTGTTCTGGACCGACATCACGGCGGCGCGATTGTGGATGCACGTGCCGGACGGCGGTGTCACCCGCCATTGGAACTTGCCCGAGCGCCTCGGCTGCTTTTCGCTGTGCGACGACGGCCAGCTGCTGCTGGGCCTGGCGAAGGGCCTCTACCTGACCGACGTCGATGGCGTCGATGCCCTGGCGTTGAAGCAAGTCGCCGAAGTCGAGCGTGACCGCGACGATACGCGGATCAACGATGGCCGCACCGATCGCCATGGCAACTTCGTGTTCGGCACCAAGAATGAGCGCGACGACTCGGCGACCGGCGGCTACTACCAGTTTTCCTTCGCCCGCGGCTTACGCCGCCTCGCCTTGCCAGCCGCCGCCATTCCCAACTCCATCTGCTTCAGTCTCGATGGTGGCACGATGTATTTCTGCGACTCCCGGGTGCCAGAAATTCTTTGTTGCGACTATGAGGCGGATCTCGCGTCGGTTTCCAACGTGCGTGGGTTCGCGCATGTCGATGCGGAAGGCGCTTCACCGGATGGTTCGATCATCGATGCCGAAGGCTTCCTGTGGAACGTGCAGTGGGGCGCCGCGCGCGTCGTGCGCTACCGCCACGATGGCAGCATCGAGCGTATCCTCGCGATCCCGGCCAAGAATCCATCGTGCTGCACGTTCGGTGGCGCGAACTTCGCCGAGTTGTACGTCACTACCGCGCGTGAGGACATGACTGTGGATGAGTTGGTGCACATGCCCCATGCGGGTGGCATCTATCGCCTGCCGATGGCGGATGTGCGCGGCTTGCCGGAAGACCGCCTGGTGACGACCGCATGATCGCGGTCGACTGGGGCAGCAGCAGCCTGCGTGCCTACTGCCTCGATGATCGTGGCGTTGTCCTCGACCAGCGCCGTGTCGACGTTGGCGCACTGTCCTGCGAGCGCCGGTTCGCTGACGTGCTTGCCCGCCATATCGATGGATGGGACGACACGCTCATCATGATGTGCGGCATGGTCGGTGCGCGTGGCGGCTGGAAGGAAGTGCCGTACGTGAAATGTCCGGCGGGCGCGAGCGAAATTGCGGCGGCGATCGTGTCTCTCGAAGAATCCACGACTGCGTTGGCCGGCCGTGAATTGCGAATCGTCCCCGGTATGATCAATCACGGTTCCACTTCGACGGCCGACGTCATGCGTGGCGAGGAAACGCAGATCATTGGCCTGTTGGATGCCATCGGCGACGGTACCCACACCGTCTGCCTACCCGGGACGCACAGCAAATGGGCCCAAGTACGCGATGGGATGATCCAATCCATTCATACCGCGATGACCGGCGAAGCCTACGCCTTGTTCCGCACCCACAGCGTGCTGGCAAGGCTGATGTCGGCGGAGGATCCACCTTTCGATGCCGCAGCGTTCGACAAAGGCCTCCTACGCAGCGGCGACGCAGGCGGATTGCTGCACCACTTGTTCGGAGTGCGCACGGCAGGACTCCTCGGACGACTGTCGGACATGGAATCGCCCTCGTACCTGTCGGGCTTGCTGATCGGGCACGAGATCCGCGCGCAGTCGCCGCATCCGCGACACGTTCACCTGATCGGTAACGACCGCCTGCTGACGCTCTACGCGCACGCACTGGACACCTTCGGCATTGCCACCAGCCGCCATTCAGAAGAGCTTGCAGCGCATGGCTTGCACCGTCTGTCGCGCTTGAGGGGATAGCCTGACAGCGTCCTCTGCCGATATACGGTAAATCCGCACCGACTGCCGATTGCCGCTCGCCTTGCCGCTGCCCCGGTTTAGGGGTTAATTTGCACCCATGCGCAGCCGTACCCGCCAATCGATCAAACGCAGCCTGTGCGGCCTGTTGGCCGTACTGATGTCGCTGCAAGGCATGGCCGTGGCCAGCAACACGTTTGCGCAGGTCGCAGGAGCACTCGAGCCGGTTCCAGCCGTAGTGGCCGCTGACGACGAAGATATGCCGTGTCACGACATGATGATGGCCGACAAGTCCGACGCCATCGCCCCGCCGCAGGCAGATACTGCGCCGGATGAAAATTGCGATGGCGATTGCTGCGGGCCCGATCACGGCTGCGGCATGGCGTATTGCATGGCCGGCAATTTCCTGGCGGTACCTGGAGCCGAATCGCACTTGCTGCCGTACTTGGCCATGGCCGCGAATGAGTTCCCGCCGCCCGTGCTCGGGCGGATCACGCCTGCACACGGACCGCCGCTGAGGCCACCGATCGCCTGAGTCTCCCCGGTTCCGACTCCATGCCGTAGTGCGGCATGGTTCGTCGCGATTGCGACGCATTCGGGAGACTTCCCATGAAACCGATATTCCCTGTCCTGGGCGCACTTGCCCTGGGCATGCTGGCGCCGCCATTGGGCGCCAAGCCGATCGCATTCGCAAAAGGCACGACTGCGATGTTCGAATACGGCGCCGGCACCATGAGCGAGGCGCAGGTGTTCTATGCGCCGCGTTATTGGTGGTCGACGGGCGTCGGCTGGACCGCGCTGACCAGCGAGGACGGCGCCAAGCAGCGTCATATCACTTACATCCGCGGCAATCTGCTGGCGAAGCGCTGGAACCTGCCGGGCGCGCAGGCGAACGTGTTCGTCTGGGGCGGGCTAGGGCGTGCGACCGGCAACGATTTCGCCGGCAGCACGCTGGCGCGCAACGCCGGCTTCCAGGCCGATCTCGAAACCCGGCGGCTGTATGCCGCGTTTCGTTCCGACCTGCAGGAAAGCGATTGGTACTCGCATCGCATCGACACCCTGCAACTCGGCTGGGCGCCCTACGCGCACGACTACGAAACACTGGCCACCTGGTTCGTCGTCCAGGGCCGCCGCTACACCGGCGATCTGTTTGATGGCACCGAGACTGCCCTGCTCGTCCGCTTCTTCAAGGGTGGAACGTGGGTGGAGATCGGCGCTACGACCGACGGCAAATTGCAGGCCATGGCCATGTTCACCTTCTGATATGGAGTAGCGCAAATGAAATTCCTCAAGGCAACCGCATTCGGTTTGCTGCTAAGCGTTTCGATGCTGGCCTCGGCCAGGACCATCGAGATGGACGTCAACGGTTTGGTCTGCGCGTTCTGCGCGCAGGGCATCGAGAAGACGCTGAAGAAGTTCCCGGCCACGCACGCGGTGTACGTCAGTCTCGAACATCGCCTCGTCGCGGTGGAACTGAAGGACGGCATGGACATCGACGATGCCGCCCTGCAAAAGGCAATCAAGGATTCTGGTTACACGATCGTGGCGATCCGGCGCAGCGACGCTTCGCTGGAAGCCATCAAGCAGCGGGTGGCCACCGATGACTGACGCCGCCAATGCACCGTTGCGCCGCAACCTCGGCGTAGCGGCGGTCACGTTGATCGCCAGCAGCGGCACGCTGGTGTGCTGCGTCTTGCCCGCGGTGATGGTGACGCTGGGTGCTGGCGCAGCGTTGGCCGGATTGGTGACTGCGGTGCCGCAGCTGATCTGGTTGTCGGAACACAAAGCAGGCGTCTTCAGCGTCGCGTTCGCGATGCTGGCGTTGTCAGGCGCCCTCCTCTGGCGCGCACGCGCGCTGCCCTGTCCTGCGGATCCGGATCTTGCGAGGGCCTGCAATCGTCTGCGTCGGGCCAGTGGGTGGCTGTGGAGTATCGCCCTGCTCTGCACGGCGATTGGAGCGTTGTTCGCATTCGTCCTGCCGAGGCTGTCTTGATCACGACCAAGCTTGAACTGCAAAGCACATTGACCTGCCCGCTCTGCGGGCATCGCACGGCCGAAACCATGCCCGTCGACGCCTGCTGGTTCTTCTATGACTGCGCCGGCTGCGGCGAAGTCCTGCAACCCAAAACTGGCGACTGCTGCGTGTTCTGTTCCTATGGAACGGTGCCCTGCCCGCCCAAGCAGCAAGGCTCGTCCTGTTGCGGATAACTTTTGCGAGGTGCTCGATGTCTGCAGATTTTTCCGATTACGAACAGCGCTCCAAACTGTCGCGACGACATTTCGTGCAGGGACTAGCCGCGGGTGGCGCCGTCGCCGGCCTCGGGCTTTGGTCGAAGCCGTTATGGGCGCTGAAATCACCGGACCGGCCGAATGTGCTCGCCGGCACCGAGTTCGATCTGGCCATCGGCGAAACCCCGATGAACTTCACCGGTCGCACGCGCACTGCGATCACGGTAAATGGTTCCCTGCCCGCGCCGATCCTGCGTTGGCGCGAAGGCGACACCGTCACTTTGCGCGTGTCCAATCAATTGCCGGCCGGTTCGATCCACGGCCATGAAACTTCACTGCATTGGCACGGCATCCTGCTGCCGGCCAACATGGACGGCGTGCCGGGGCTGAGCTTCAACGGCATCCATCGTGGCGAGACCTACACCTACCGCCTCCAGGTGCGCCAGGGTGGCACCTACTGGTACCACAGCCACTCCGCGATGCAGGAACAAGCCGGACTTTATGGCGCGCTGGTGATCGATCCTGCCGATCCCGAGCCGTTCGCCTATGACCGCGACTACGTGGTCCTGTTGTCGGACTGGACCGACCTGAATCCGGCAGCGCTGTTCTCGCGGCTGAAGAAAATGCCGAGCCACGACAACTATTACAAACGCACGGTCGGCGATTTCTTCCGCGATGTCGATAAAAACGGACTCGATGCGACGAGCGCAGACCGTAAGTCGTGGGGTGAAATGCGCATGACGCCGACCGATCTGTCGGACGTCAATGCACACACCTATACCTACCTGATCAACGGCACGACTTCGCTCGGCAACTGGACCGGCTTGTTCCGCTCCGGCGAAAAAGTGCGACTGCGCTTCATCAATGGCTCGTCGATGACCCACTTCGACGTGCGTATCCCCGGCCTCAAGATGACCGTGGTCGCCGCCGATGGACAGTACGTGCACCCGGTATCGGTGGAGGAGTTCCGCATCGCCGCTGCCGAGACCTTCGATGTGATCGTCGAACCATCGGGCCAGGACGCGTTCACGATTTTCGCGCAAGACATGGGGCGCACCGGCTACGTCAGCGGCACGCTTGCTGTTCGCGAGGGTCTGCGCGCACCCGTGCCTGCAGTCGATCCGCGTCCGCTGCTGACGATGCAGGACATGGGCCACGGCAGCCGCATGGACCACGACATGTCGAAGATGAAAGGCATGGAAGGCGGTTGTGGCGCGAACATGCAGGTGCAAGGCATGGACCACGGCAACATGGTGAGCCATCCCGCCAGCGAAACTGGCAACCCGCTGGTCGACATGCAGACCATGTCGCCAACGCCGAAGCTCGATGATCCGGGCATCGGCCTGCGCGACAACGGCCGCAAGGTGCTCACTTACGCCGATCTCAAGAGCACATTCGAAGATCCCGACGGGCGCGATCCCGGGCGCACGATCGAACTACACCTCACCGGACACATGGAGAAGTTCGCCTGGTCATTCGATGGCGTCAAGTTCTCCAGCGCCGACCCGTTGAAGCTCAATTACGGCGAGCGTATGCGCATCGTGCTGGTCAACGACACGATGATGACCCATCCCATCCACCTGCACGGCATGTGGAGCGACCTGGAGGACGAACACGGCAACTTCCAGGTGCGTAAACACACCATCGACATGCCACCAGGCAGCAAGCGCAGCTACCGCGTCCGTGCCGATGCGCTCGGCCGCTGGGCGTATCACTGCCACCTGCTCTATCACATGGAAGCCGGGATGATGCGTGAAGTGAGGGTCGAGGAATGAGCACGCGTACCATCGCACTCGCCCCATTCACGATCGGCCTGCTGGCGTTGAGCGCAGTGGCGCGTGCCCAGGACCATTCGCAACATCAGATGCCAACAGCCGTCACGCAGGACCACGCGCAGCATGAGGTCAAACCGAAGCCTGCGGCGACAACTGAACAGCCGCGCACACCGATTCCAGAACTCACGGATGACGACCGCGCTGCCGCCTTCCAGGATATTGGCGGCCATGCGGCGCATGACAACAGCATCCAGTACTACTTCTTGCTGGATCGTCTGGAAACATCGAATGCCGACCACGGCAACGGCCTGGAATGGAAAGGCCAAGGCTGGATCGGCACCGATCTCAACAAACTCCGCTTGCGTAGCGAGGGCGAGCGCATCGACGGCCGCACGCGGCGCGCCGACCTCGAGGTGCTCTACGGACGCAGCGTCGCCCGTTGGTGGGATGTCGTCGCCGGCATTCGCCATGACAGCGAGCCCGGCGCCTCGCAAGATTTCGTCGCGTTCGGGGTGATGGGCGTGGCGCCGTACAAATTCGAGGTCGAAGCCACCGTTTACATCGGTCAGTCCGGCCAGACTGCTGCGCGGTTGGAGGCGGAATACGACACCTTGCTGACCAATCGCCTAATCCTCCAGTGGCAGGCCGAAGCAGAGCTTTATGGCCAGGGCGACGCGCCCCGCGGCATCGGTCCTGGGCTCAATCGGATCGAGGGTGGGTTACGCCTGCGCTATGAGTTCACCCGTCGGTTCGCGCCCTACATTGGCGTCGCGTGGGAACGGGCTTATGGCGACGCCGCGAATTTCCGCCGCGACGAGGACGCAAGCATCGAGGACACCCGTTTCGTGATGGGCCTGCGCGTATGGTTCTGAACCGGAGGGCGACATTGACGACTAAAGCGCGCACACGGCGCTTGACGCTTACTCCAGCAGCCCGCTAAACTTTCGCGCTTTCCAGCAGTGGGGCCATAGCTCAGCTGGGAGAGCGCTTGCATGGCATGCAAGAGGTCGCCGGTTCGATCCCGGCTGGCTCCACCACTTTGCTGAAGTTTCACCTGTCCCCATCGTCTAGAGGCCTAGGACATTACCCTTTCACGGTAGCGACCGGGGTTCGAATCCCCGTGGGGACGCCAGTTAAAACAAACACTTAGGGCTGCCGAGAGGCGGCCCTAAGTGTTTTTGGGGGGCGGTTGGGGAATAGTTGCACGGCTCAGATTGAATCCAGGGCTACCATGCGCCGGAGCCGACAACTGCGCTGGACTGGCCATGCAACTTCCGTGGGTTAAGAAACAACGTTTCGAGCTGGAATTGTTGCGATCTCTTGCAGCTGCAGGCGAGATGTCGGCAACTGATTGGCTGAAGGCGGTGCCGCGTAATCGCGGAACGTATGTCGACTTCTATGGTGCTGCGGCGCTCTTCCATGCCGGTTATGTCCACGCCGACACGATGGCGAGCCAAGGAAGACCCGCAGGCTCTCTTGGAGAGAAAATCAATCAAACCGCGGAGTTGCTCTGCCAGATCATGCTGAAGCCCGGCGAGAGCTTTGAGATTTACGGCTGCCCTCGCGAGCCATGGGAAGCCGGCGAGGTACGTGTATTCGCAACCGCCGATGGCTTGCTCCGACTAGAGGAGGAAGCCGACAAAGGCACTGATCGACGCATGGCCATTTTGGTGGCCATCCTTGCCGCCCTCATCTCTGCGCTTGCAACGAAGCAGTTCGCGTAGGACGTGTGTTTTCAGCTGCCGGCATAACGAACCAAGCCCTCCCAGTTATTGCGCACGTGGGTCAGAATCACTTGTTCACCTGCAGCACCGGCTAAAGCGTCGGCCACGGCTCGGTCGCCAATCGCCACCACTGGTGTCTTCACGATCGTGCGATCTTGGCCGCCACCATTCCGGATGTGCCGCGGATCGTTCCTGGTCAGCACCTCCTCTCCGCGCTCGAGGATCGCTGGCACTTCCTTCGGCCCGAGGCCGGCGATGCCCCCGCCGTGGTAACGCGGCGCGAACCCCAACAGCATTGGATTTGCCTGGCGAATGCTGCCCCCTTCGCCGGCGACGCCACCACCGTGCATAACCGCGAACCCCATCGCCCGCATGGCAGTCTTTACCGCCATCAACGCGAGTTGCTGGGCAATCATCTGCGCGATGCCTCGGACGAAGGAACTCACGAAGTCCCTAAAGGCATCCTTCGCTGACTTGGCGCCGGTCGCTAGGTCAGTCAGGAAGTTGGTCAGCGAGTCGACCGCGATATCCTTCGCTTGCTGCTGCAGGCGATCCTGAGATGCAGCGACATCACCGATATTGCCGGTGAGCTCCTGGAGGAAGGCGAGGACGGCGGGATCCTTGGTGGATTCGTAGTAGGCCTGCACTGCGGTGCGCAGATCCTGCAGCTGCTGCAGTGACTTTGCCCGCAGGGTGGCGACCTTCTCTTCGGCTTCGTTATCTCTAATGAGTCCGCCGGCTGCCTGGGCGCCGAGGGATGTCTGGCCAGCCTGTAGAGCTCCGGTGATTTCCTGCATCTTGGTCCGGAACTCTTCCAGGCGTGCCTGGACCTTCTTGATGTCGATCAACTGCTCGACTATCGCGACGCCGGCGACGTTGCTGTTCTTGCGCAGCCGATCCAGCAATTCGCCATAGCGTGCTTCGATCTCTTTGAACGATGCTTCAGCGTTGCGGCCAGTAGCGCGGAGTAGTTCGATGTCAGCGGCATCGAGTTGATCCTGCAGCGCCTCTTCGCGCTTGATCTCCTCTTGCTGTAGCCGCTCCATCGCCAGCTTGCTCTGGGCTTCCAGTCGCTCCATCTCTTTGCGTAGGGCCTCGGCCTTGCGCCGTGCCTCGTCGGATCCCTTTCCAACCTTCCCTGGGTCGAAACTGGAAGCTGCGCCCGTGGGGTTGTCGGAAGCGGCGGCTCCCTCAGGTGCGGTCTTCGCGGATTGCTGCGCTCGCATCTTCGCCAGCAGCACGTTGATGTCCTGGAGCTTGGCTCGCAACTTCTCCGCATTCTCCGCCGGTCCCTTCAATGGATCGACCTCACCAGAGCGACCGCCGGCGACCAGCCTGGCGCGCTGCAAGGGTCCACCCTCCAGACTGGCCAGATCGTCCTGGAGGGCTGAGTACTTCGCCAGCAACCCGAGGTAGGTCTTCTGCGAATCCTTGGCCAGAGCGTCAATGATCGCGACGCGGATGCCATTGACAGCACCCACTGCGCGAGCAGCGAAGTTGATCAGGTTTCCCAGACCGTTCACGATCGATGCGAAGCCGGCTTTGACCTCAGCACTGTTGAGGGTCCGCGCGAGCTCCTGCAGCGCGACCTTGGCGTCCTTCAGCCCACCGCGGCTGCTGTCACCCTCCAGCAGATCACCGAAAGCGTTTCGTGCCTGCTGCAGCGCCCCGGAGAGCGTATCCGCTGCGGCCGGCGCTGATCCGCCCATCTGTGTAGTGAGTTCGGCCAGAATGATGCGCTGCGCCTTGGCGACGTCTCCGGTCTCGACCAGGTCGGCTATGACTTCCTTCTGCTGCGTCGAGAATTGCACACCTGCGCGACCCAGCGCGGTGATGCCTTTGACCGGATCATTCAGCGCTTTGCCCACCTGGATGGCAGCGGAGTTGAGATCGGTGCCAAGTCGAACGCTGAGATCGAGGATCGCGGGGATTGCATCCTTGAACACCGCGCCACGGATATTGGTGAACGTCGCGACCACCGCGGACATTCGAACGATCGCGTCATCGCTGAAAGTCGTCGTCTTTTGAAGCGCGCTGGCGTAGAGCGCAATCTCATCGGCCGTAACGCCGGCGATGCCGCCAGTCGACTTGATGCCGGCGCGAAGCTGCGCCATAGCCTCTTCGGACTCGCGCGTGTTCTCGATGATTCCGCGGATGACTGCACCGACAGCGCGAAGGCTCAGGAACGCACCCGCTAACTTGACAACCTCATGGCGAGCACCCGCAATCCCGCGCGACCACTGACCAGCATCGGGCACCGCTCGCGCAGCGTCCGTTTTCAGTTTGGCCAGGTCGCCGCGTAACAGGCCGAGGCCTTGTTTAATATCGGCAAGATCTGCGGAGATCCGGACACGTAAATTTGGCTCAGTCATTGGCGCCTCCGTCATTGGTAGGAACACCGAGCGCTGTGCCTAGCGCAGTCACAACCTGCCGGTTACGTTCGTTTTCTTCATCCCAGCGCAGCAGGTCTTCGCAATACGCCCAGAAGGATTCACGCGTGTGGGGCTGATGTAGGTGCCAGAGTTGGTGATCCCACTGATAGGTCGCGCCGGTGCGCGTATCGTCATCGAAGAAGGCCCAGAACCGGCCCTCTGTAAACTCGCGAAAATTGCCGGCGAGCAAAAATTCATCGAGATTGGGAAGCAAGGGGAGCGGTAACTTTCGTCCGTCCGGCAAGTCGAAATAGCGTCGTTCCTGCTGCTTCATCGCCATTAGCCTCGATAAATGAAACTAGACCCCGCCGAGGTTATCCCCGGCGGGATCTCTACAAGGTCACCACGCCTGATGAAGCTGCGGCCCTTGCTGCCGATGTTGTTGCGGACACCATCGGCTGGCCCGGCTGGCTCCCAGCAGCACATACGCGCGACCCCGTCTCGAAGAACGCGCATGTGGAATGACAAGCCATTTAGGTGATCGGCACCTTGACGGCTCCGCGCCAGTCGAGCCAGCGACCACCGAACACGTGCCGGACCTTGAACGCCTTGGCATCGTCATAGAAACCATCTTCCTCGGAGACCACCGGGCCGTTGTCAGCCTCCAGCCATGCGCGCTCCAGCGTGTCGATTGATTCGGCGCCGGTGAGGACATAGAACGCGCCGCCGTCGAGCCTGGCCTCAACGACCAGCTCAAGCTTGGCCAACCATGCCGGCACGAGGGCGTTGTCGGCCCCTTGCGACATGCTGCGCGCTGCAGCTGCGAGCAGCGTTTCGGCGGCCTGTTCGTGCTCGGGCGCAACCAAGAGGTAACGCGGCGTCAGGTTCAGCACACCGCCACCCAGGGCGGTTTGCCGGCGCAACAGCACGCGGGCGGCGCCGAGAGAATCCGCATCGATAGTGCTCGCACTCGTGGCCAGGTTGCCGTGTGTCGCGTGGAACAGCGGCACTGTGTCCTGCATCGTCGGACCTGCGCCGCTGTTTTCGGCGAAGGTTGCATAGACAGCATCGCCTTCGGCACGTGCTGCCGCCTGCCCGAGTGCCTGCGTCATGCGCAGGAAGGCACCGAGATCGTCATTCACCATCGCTTCCCAGGTCAGCCGCACCAGGCGTCCGAACTTGCCGACGCTGTACGGCACGGCCTTGTCTTCGTCCAGCGCACCGAAGGTGTATTCCGCCCCTTCGACCACTTTCAACAGGTCCGGTGCGCTACCGAGGATTGGTCGAGACTGCGGTTTGAAATCCGGTACCAACACCTTGCGCGTCCAAGCCTCGAACGTAGCCGGCTCGGCTTCAAAACCGCCGCGCAGGGCCTTGTTGAGTGAGTTTTCCAGGATCGCGGGGAAGTCGGAAGTCGACAGTGCCGCGCGAACCAGACCGCCGCGCGACCGGTCACCGAACCCAACAACGCTACGGCCGCTGCGTCGCACGCACGCCTGCATGATGTCAGACAGGCTCATGCCCTGTACGTCCCGCGCACCAGCGTGCGGTTTTTCGACTTTGATTCCAGCCCGGATCGCAAGCGCATCACTCGTGGCCTGGACGAAGTCGCCGCCGTCTGCATGGCCGCCACTGACGCGCATATCACTGGATGGGCGCCCGTTCAGCAGCGTATTGCCGTAGCCGTCGACCGTGACCACGCCGGCGATCGGTGCGCAGTCGCGACCGAGCAGCGCAAGCACTTGCTGTCCGAAAGCGGCCGTTGTGATCGCAGGGTCCGCCAGTGCCTGCAGGGTGTAGTTGCGAATGTCCTGATTGGTATCGATGTAGGGCGCAACCATTGCGGTCATCGTGACATTGCGATCACGCAGCGCGGCTATGAGGACCTCGGTTGCATTGGGCGTTGGCGCCGGCGACGAAGGTGTTTCGGTGCTCGCCGAAGGGTTCGGCACCTGCGGATCGCCGCCGACAGCACCGCGCTTTTTTTTCGGATCCATGAGTAACTCCTTTGGGGTGTTGTAGTAGCCGGCGAAGCTGGCCGGTGCATGTGCGGCGTAGCGCAAGGCTTCCGCGACCTCATCCACGAAGCCGAGCGCTAACGCCTCCTCTGCGCTCATCCACGTTTCAGCAGCAAGCAAGGTCAGCAGATCCTTGCGTGCAAGGCCCGAGCGCGCGTAAGCGCTCAGCATTGCATCGCGGTGTTTGTCCAGAATTTCTGCAGTCCTGCGCAGTTCGGCTGCGTTACCCTGCGTGCTGGCCCACGGATCGTGGATCATCACCAATGCATTCTCAGCAGCGATGATGCGAGCGCCTGCCATTGCAATCAGACTGGCGATCGAGGCTGCTACCCCGTCGATGTAGACGGTTGGCTTGCGCGGCTTCAATGCATTGAAGATCGCGAGCCCTGCGGACACGGATCCGCCTGGCGAATTGATCCGCACATCTACGTCGGCGGCGGGTTCGGATCGGAGTTGCGCCAGCACCTGTTCGGCGTGGCCGTCTTCTATCTCATCGTAGAACGTCAACACGATCTTCATGGCGCTATCGTCGGTGCATCTCCACTGACAGCACCATACCCAGCCGTGTCAGTCGGAGTAACGTTCAACAAGCGATAGAACTGCCGCTGTGACACTGGAAGATCTGCGCGCAAGGCGGCCGCGTGGAGAAACTCTCGCGGTGTCGTGAGCGGGTTGGCTGGCGGCTTTGCTTTCCAGAGGGGCCGGGTGCGCATGAGCGCCTTCGCCACGATCGCTAGCGCCGCAGCCCGCTGGTAAGCCGTACCCGGCAATAGAAGCGCTGCGCGCCGGATCAGAAGATCCCGATCCTCACGTAGCAGCGCCGCATCGATCGTGTTTTCTAAGCACGCGACAGCACTGTCGACCAGGTCTGGCGGCGGCGCCATTCCCGCATCTCGACACACCCTTAGTCGGGCGACGGTGTCGGCGATCAAGGAGGTCATCCGTGCCGCTCAATGCACCTTGGCGCCGGTGCCACGCGGCATACACGTGGCTACCCAGCGTCGCGCATCTTCCGAATCGGGAATGGCATGACCGGAAGCCGCGACCAGGATGGCGAATGCCGCAAAATCGATCGGCGCGAGAATCGTCCACCGCTTGCTTGCGATGATGTAGATGAATGCCGCGCGGGTGCTTGGATCGTATGTCAGCAACGCCAAGCCATCGGCGGAACGGATCGTGTGCGCCGGGTCACTGAAGATCGCCTTGTCCGGTAATACCGGCAGTTGCGCCTGCAGGGTCTGCGCTGACATTGGACTACTCGCTATCGCAAGGAAGATCGTGGTCTTCCCAGCGCTCACGACGTACAGGGCGCTGCGCGGGCTCTGCTCGCTGTGGGGCCTGCATAGGCGCCTTGCCCAAGATGTGGCGCAACCATGATGCAAAGCGGCGCAAGAAGTCAGCCATTGCGCACTTGCCCCCGCACCCCCTTGGAGTGAGTGCGCGCGCGCAGCGTCACTTTCTGTTGCGCGCGTCGTTCAATCGCAACTGCAAGAGCGCACCAGGTGCGGGCGGCAGTGGGATTTCTTCCTCTTCTTACTTTTTCAGAACAGTGTGAGAGAGGGAACATGCGCGCGTGCGGGATGTGCGCCCTCATGTGCGGCCACTCGTGCGGGGTGAAATGCGCGCCACGACAAGCGTGTGTGGGGTGTGCGGCGTGCGTGCGTCGCGGGCGCCTGCGCGCATGTGCGCGTCCGCGGGCGCATGCGCCTGCGCGCGCCTTACGTGCGAGTGACCCCGCACATGCCGCACACGCCTTTAGGATCAAAGAGTTATCCCCGCACGAGTGGCCGCACATGAGGGCGCACATCCCGCACGGCTTGCGGTTCCTCGGTCGCGAATTTCGAGACAACACAATCCAGTAGCGACGACTCGCCATGTTTCAGTAACTCCTCAGGGCGCTATCTACACAGCAAACGCGGTCCGAATTACCCGCATAGGCACCTATCAAGGGAGGACCCATCTCGGCGCCGCGCGATTGCCACGCCGAGCTGTGCTGCGGCGACCCTCTACACCGAGGGGTGGGGGGACGAATCACGAGGCGAGCTCCCGCACCAGACTCAGCGGAATGTAGTAGCGGACGCAGGCGGTGCCTGGATGCCCCGCGATCAGCCTTTCAACGCAGCCAAGCTGTTCCAGCAGGTAAGCAGCTTGCTCACGCGTGAGATGCCGTCCGCGGAGCGCGCGGTCCAGCGGACCAGCCAACAATCCGTGTGCGGCGTCGGCGGCCGTGGTAGACAGCACGCCCCCATATGCGCTCCGCACCGTGTCCTTGCCATATGCGTACCGCACGCATTCCCCGGCGAGCCAGGTGCGCATCCTGGGCACCAGGAGACGCAAGTACGCATCATCAAACAGCCAGCGAGCCCTCGTCGTGGCCAGTGCTGCGCCGTTCACCGTCGCGCCTTCATCAACCGCGGCAGCTGTTCGAGCGACGCCAGGGTGACAAATGTCCGTGCACCGATGCGGAAGGTCTCGATCGTGCCCTCCCGCGCGAGCTTGAAGGCAATCGTGCGGCCGATGCCGAAGCGGGCGCATGCGGGCACTAACGGCGCATAGGAGGGCTGGATAGTCGCCAGCAGATCATCGCTCCGCGTATCGCGACTGTCGGGCGTTTGGTGCATTACTTGAGCCTCCGACCCCCGGTGAACGATTAGGGGTGCGGAGACATTCGACCAGCGCCGCGAACGGCAGGCGAGGAAAAGTCGCAGCTATTTTTTCGCGGTTTTTCCGCGTCGGGCTCTGAGCGTCCGGCCTCGATCCCGGTCATCTGCCGTCGGATGGTAGGCGGTCACGATCTCAGCGACCCGCGTTGGGTGCGGCTGACCGGTGAGTTCTTCCATGAGCCATGTCACTCGCTCATAGGCCACCATCGCCGCACCGTTGGGCCCATCTTGCTGTCTCTCGAACCCATGCATGTGCATGCCGTAGGATGCCCCGGCGCCTCCGTCAATCCATGCCGCCAGGTCGTCCAGGAAGTCGGATAGGCGCGGCGAGTCAGCATTGAGCGTTGGCCACGTCTTTGGCGCCAGGTAAGGCTTCCATCGCTGCTCCCAGCGGAGAGACAACGCATGCAATGTGCCTGCGAACAGCGGGTCGACTTGCCCGTCACGACCCAAGTAATGCGCGGCTTTGCGCAAACTGCTGGCGATGGCCGCGTGCGCTTTCTTTTCCTCCCCCGCCTTGCGGCTGATCGGCTGGACGCGGGCTGCGTAGTCGAGTTGGATCGCGTGTTGGCGCCAATTGATATCGAGCGCCCACACGGTAGCCGGCAGCCGCGCGAGCCGTGACGCCGCTGCGCGAGCAGCGGCGTATAGCGGATCCGGATTCGCTTTGTGCTCCGCTTGGCGCCCTTTGCCAATCGGCTGCACGCGGTGCGCCGCGACGCAGCTGCGTCGCACGGCCCAGGGCAGTGACGAGTTCATGTGCGTCCGCGTGGCGTCGCTTCGTCCAGGATCTCACGCATCCGCACGAGTCGTCGGGCATAGGCCTCGATTTCGTCACTTGGCATGGTGGGGAATTCACGCTGGACCAACTGCGTGGCATCCTCGATCGGCGAGCGTCCGGATGCGGGCAGCGCGCGCACGCCTGACTGCGCGAGCAGCAGCGCCCGCAGACTGCGTGCCGACGCATCAAGCGGCCTAACGCGTCGCGGAAACGGAATGATTTGCGCGGCCATGTCAGTTACTCCGCCCGCTTGCGTTGGGTGATTTCCAGCAATTCTTGCAGCATCTCCTGGAGGGCGTTTCCCGCGAGCTGGATTGAGTCCCATCCTGGGCGCGCGTCGCTGACGCTGGCTGCGCCCATCAAGTCAACAATCGCGCGAGCCCTGCCGACAAGATCGTCTGCACGGTCGAGGTCGGCGATCGGCAGGCAATGACGCGAGGCGTCTGGTTGCGCGAGATTTGTTACGTTTGCTGTTGCCATGATCGAAGGCTCCTTTCGGTTGTGGAAGGCGCGCCGGTTGCTCTAATCAGCCGGCGCGCCGCTTTTTCCCCATGCGGGAAATCTTGTTGTCCGTGCCCAGCCCCAGCGCGGGCAGTTGCGCAACGGCACGCTGCAACTCGCTGGGCAGGTACTGCGCGTAATGCTTGCGCGTGATGCGGCTGTCGCTGTGCCCCAGCGCCTTGGCCACCATTTCGATATCGCGCGTCGCCTGCAGCAACAGCTTGCCGTAGGTCGCACGCGTGGTCTTGAACGTGACGTCGACCAGCTGCGCGGCCGTCGCTGCCGCGAGCATCGGCCGGCGCACGTCGCCGCGCTCCCAGGCGCGGCCGTCGGCGCGTGCGAACACCAGGGCCGCCGCCATCTGGCCAGCGGTCAAGCGATCGAACAGGGCGATGCCCTCAGGCGTCAGAGGCTGCATGAGGGTCTTGCCGGTTTTCGATTGCGCGATGCGGACTAGCGCGTCATCGGCCAGGTAATCGCGGGCGCGCAGCCGCCGCAGGTCGCCGTAGCGGGCGCCGGTCATCAGCGCGCCTGAGAGCAGGTCGCGCAGGTCGGGTGCGGCGGCGTTGAGCAGGCGCACGATCTCGTCGCGTTCCAGCATGCGCGGCAGCGGATCCTCGCCGATGGCGAACGGCGCGACTTTCATCCAGTAACTCGGCAGATTGGCCGGCAGGCGATCGTTTTCCCAAGCGAAATTGAATGCCGCTTTGACGATCGACAGCACCCGGTTCGCGGTGTTGCGGCGGGCGCGGATGTTGCTCGGGTCGGCCATGTCATAGGCGCGCGTCGGGTCCGCGTCGGACTTGCCTTTGCGCTTGGCCAGCGGGTTCGGCTTGCGCCGCGCCGGCAGCTTGCTGGCCAGCGCCTTATGCCAGGCGCGTAGCGCGCCGGCATCGAGCGCCGTGATCAGCTTCTCGCCGATCCCATGGGCGACGTGGCGCGCGATCGAGGCCTTCGCCATCGCTTCGGAGCCTTTGCCGGCCAGATGCTGCGCGAAGTAATAGTCGAGCACCCCATTGAGCGTGAGGCCGTCGCCGTAGTGCCGCGGCTCGGGCTGGCGCGCATCGACCTGCACCGCCTGCGCCCGCGCAATCGCCTGGCTGTAGGTCAGCACGATCTCGCCATCGGGACGCAGCGTGTCGTCGGGCGTGCCCAGGCGTTGCTCGGCATAGCCGCCAG
This sequence comes from Lysobacter sp. CFH 32150, assembly GCF_022758295.1. Classification (GTDB taxonomy): domain Bacteria; phylum Pseudomonadota; class Gammaproteobacteria; order Xanthomonadales; family Xanthomonadaceae; genus CFH-32150. Next base: position 85,543 of record NZ_JALDWJ010000001.1, read on the forward strand.
TCGTGCGCTGACGCACCACCCACGCGCTGGCGCGCTTGCCCTTGCGATAGCCGAGGAAGGTGCCGGCGATGACCTGGCGCCAGTACGGCTCGCCGCGCGGCTTCAATTTCGCGCGCGCGCTCGGCGTGCCCAGTTGGTGTTCGATCGGCAACCTTGCCACGGTGGTGACCGTCCATCTTGGGGAGTTATGGGGAATTCATGGCGAACGCCCGCGACCCGCAATGTACGCCGGCCCTTCTGAAAGTCAATGGTGACGCCATTCTGTGAACGCCTGCGAACGGCGGCGGTCGCCGCTTCGTGCGCTTTCACGGTAGCGACCGGGGTTCGAATCCCCGTGGGGACGCCAAACAAAAAAGAAGGCCCGCGCAAGCGGGCCTTCTTTTTTAGGGATCAGGCGGCGATCGGCGCTACGAGTGGTAATCGCCGCAAGGTGGCGACCCCATGCCCCTGCTCGGCCAGGTACTGCAGCCATTTGCCGAGGAACGTGTTCATGCGCAGGCGATGGCTGATTACTTCGGCCGGCGGTGGGTACATGCCGATCACGTCCTGCCAGCGGCGGCCGACGTAGCAATGCGTGGCTTCGACCTGGCGGGCATCGCGGTACAGGCGCAGGTGCGCGGAAGGGTCCGGTTCACCGGTGACCGGATCGCGCAAGGCATAACTGAGGCGCAGCTCGACCGTGTAGGCGTGCTGCTCGATCACTTCCAGCGCCACGTCGATGCCGTCGCTGATGCTGGAGGCGTAACTGCCGACCGCGAGATCACCCGGCGCAAACAGGCGTACCAGGCGCGTGTGATTCTCGGCATACAGCCCCATCAGCCAGCCGAAACGGCTCAGCCTGGGGATGCGTGCGGTGCGGGCGAGAACCTGAGACATGGCCCGATGCTACACGCGCAAAAGCATCTTCGGCAGCATTGACGAATGGCTTTTTCAGGCCTAACTTGATCATTCTCCGCAGTGCCCGACATTGCGCGATCCGCGGGACCCCAGCTTCACAACATCTCGCTGCAGAACATTTCGCTCAGAACATCTCGCGATGGATTCCGAGGGTGGTCAGCACCTTGCTGGCGATTTCCTCGATCGAAGTGTGCGTCGTGCTTTGCGTCGGAATGCGCTCGATGCTGAACATCGCTTCGGCAGCAGCGACTTCACGCTTGCACGTATCGAATTGCGAATAGCGCGAATTCGGCCGCCGTTCCTGGCGGATCTGCTGCAGGCGGATCGGGTCGATGGTCAAGCCGAACAGCTTGTTGCGATGCACGCGCAACCGCGGTGGCAGGCGGTCGGATTCGAGATCCTCTTCGGTCAGCGGGTAATTGGCCGCGCGGATGCCGTAATGCAGCGCCAGGTATACGCAGGTCGGTGTCTTGCCGGCACGCGACACGCCGACCAGGATCATGTCGGCCTCGTTGTAGTCGATGCTGATGCCATCGTCGTGGGTCAGCGCGTAGTTCATCGCGTTGATGCGGCGATGGTAGGTGTCGAAGTCGGCGATGCCGTGGGCCTGTCCCACCCGCGGCTGACGCGGCTCCCCAAGTTCGTGCTCCAGCGGTGCGATGAAAGGTGCGAACACATCCAGCATCAGTGCCCCGCTCTCGGCGAGCAATCGGTTGAGTTCGCTGTCGACGCAGGAATTGACCACGATCGGGCGCACGCCGCCGGCTTCGCCAGCTTCGCGGATGCGCGTGGCCGCCTCACGCGCCTTGTCTGCGGTATCCACGAACGGAATGCGGTCGGTCGCGAAAACGGTTCCGGAGAACTGGGTCAGCAGGCTGTGGCCGATGGTTTCGGCGGTAATCCCGGTGCCGTCGGACACATAGAACACCGGACGCGTGACGGACATGCGAGGGACTCCATGTGAACGGCAAGCGCCGCGGCTGGCTGGGTTGCTAAAATAACGGCTTCGGCCGGCGCTTGTCCGGTCCTCCCCTGCTTTTTCCTTCGGAGTGCCCGCCTTGAGCGCCAACATCCTGTGGCTGCACGACCTGCGCCTGACCGACCTCGCCCAGGTCGGCGGCAAGAATTCCTCGCTCGGCGAGATGATCGGCAACCTGGCCAAGCTCGGGGTGTCGGTGCCAGGGGGATATGCCACCAGTGCGGATGCGTTCAAGGCCTTCATCGCCCACAACAACCTTCACCAGCGCATCTTCGACAAGCTGGCGACGCTGGATGTCGAGGACGTCCCTGCGCTCACCGCAGCCGGCGGCGAAATCCGTGGCTGGGTGATCGACGCGCCGTTGCAGCCGGATCTCGATGCGGACATCCGCATTGCGTACCGCAAGCTGTGCGACGAGAACGGTGGTGCGGCTTCAAATGGGAACGACGTGGCGGTCGCAGTGCGTTCTTCCGCCACGGCCGAAGACCTGCCCGACGCCTCCTTCGCCGGCCAGCAGGAAACCTTCCTCAATGTCACCGGTGCCGATGACGTCGTGCACAAGGTCAAGGAAGTCTTCGCCAGCCTCTACAACGACCGCGCGATTGCTTACCGCGTGCACCACGGTTTCAAGCACGAGGACGTGTTCCTCTCCGCCGGCGTGCAGCTGATGGTGCGCTCGGACGTCGGTTCGTCAGGCGTGCTGTTCACGCTCGACACCGAATCCGGTTTCCGCGAGGTGGTGTTCATCACCGCCAGCTATGGCCTGGGCGAGAACGTCGTCCAGGGCGCGGTCAATCCGGACGAGTTCTACGTTTACAAGCCAACCTTGCGACAGGGCAAGCCCGCGATCCTGCGCCGTTCGCTCGGTTCCAAGCAGATCCGCATGGTGTATTCGTCGACGCCGGGCGAACGCGTGCGCAACGAAGACACGCCCGCAGAGCTGCGCAACAAATTCTCCATCTCCGACGCCGACGTCCACGAGCTCGCCAAGCAGGCGCTGGTGATCGAACAGCACTACGGCCGCCCAATGGACATCGAGTGGGCCAAGGATGGCGTCAGCGGCAAGCTCTTCATCGTGCAGGCACGCCCTGAAACGGTGAAGTCGCGCGGCCACGCGACGCAGATCGAGCGTTACACCCTGCAGCAACGCGGCGAAGTGATCGCCGAAGGCCGCGCGATCGGCCAGAAGATCGGCAGCGGCACCGCGCGCGTGGTGCGCAGCCTCGCCGACATGTCCCGCGTTCAGCCCGGCGACGTGCTCGTCGCCGACATGACCGATCCGGACTGGGAGCCGGTGATGAAGCGCGCCGCCGCCATCGTCACCAACCGCGGCGGCCGCACCTGCCACGCCGCGATCATCGCGCGCGAGCTTGGTGTGCCCGCGGTTGTCGGCACCGGCAATGCGCTCGACACCATCGTCGATGGCGATGTGGTCACGGTCAGCTGTGCCGAAGGCGACACTGGTTTCATCTACGGCAGCGCCCTGCCCTTCGAGCGTACGACGACCGACCTCGACAACATGCCGCCGGCGCCGCTCAAGATCATGATGAACGTCGCCAACCCCGATCGCGCCTTCGATTTCGGCATGCTGCCGAACGCGGGTATCGGCCTGGCACGGCTGGAAATGATCATCGCCAGCCACATCGGCGTGCATCCGAAGGCGTTGCTCGAATATGCACAACAGGACGCGGAAACCAAGAAGAAGATCGACGCCAAGATGGCCGGCTATGCCAGCCCGGTCGATTTCTATGTCGATCGCCTGGCCGAAGGCATCGCCACGATCACCGCATCAGTCGCGCCCAATCCCGTGATCGTCCGCCTGTCCGACTTCAAGTCGAACGAATACGCCAACCTGATCGGCGGTTCGCGTTACGAGCCGCACGAAGAGAATCCGATGATCGGCTTCCGCGGCGCCAGCCGTTACGTCGACCCTTCGTTCAAGGACGCCTTCGCGCTCGAGTGTCGCGCGGTGCGCAAGGTCCGTGACGAGATGGGTCTGGACAACCTGTGGGTGATGATTCCGTTCGTGCGCACCCTTAGTGAAGGCCGCAAGGTGCTCGAGGTGCTCGCAGAGAACGGCCTCAAGCAGGGCGACCGTTCTGGAGAAGGGCCGGGCCTGAAGGTGATCATGATGTGCGAAGTACCGTCGAACGCCTTGTTGGCCGACGAGTTCCTCGACATCTTCGACGGCTTCTCGATCGGCTCCAACGATCTGACCCAACTCACCCTCGGCCTCGACCGCGACTCGGCCATCGTCGCCGGCCTCTTCGACGAGCGTGACCCGGCGGTCAAGAAGATGTTGTCGATGGCGATCAGCGCCGCACGCGCCAAGGGCAAGTACATCGGCATCTGCGGCCAGGGCCCATCCGATCATCCGGATCTGGCGCAGTGGCTGATGGAGCAAGGGATCGAGTCGGTGTCGCTGAATCCCGACACGGTGGTCGACACCTGGTTGAAGCTGGCGAAGTCGAAGGCGAGCTAGACCTTCCGATCGCCGGTCTCAACCGTGGATGCGGTTGCGACCGGCGCGCTTGGCTTCGTATAGCAACGAGTCGGCGCGACTGACCAGTTTTTCGTGGTGGGCCAAACCCGTGCGTTCGGCCACGCCGCCGCTGAGCGTCATCCTCCAGCCCGGCGCGAAACCACTGCAGTCGAGCGCTTCAATGGCCCGGCGGATACGTTCGCAGTGCACTCGCGCCTGTTCGATCGGCGTGTCGGGGAAAACCACCGCGAATTCCTCGCCACCCCAACGGGCGCCGATGCCGTGATCGCGCAATTCGTTTCGCAGCGCCATGGCGACTTCCCGCAGCGCGATATCGCCCGCGGCGTGCGAGTAGTCGTCGTTGATGCGTTTGAAATCATCGAGGTCGAGTAACGCGAAGCTGAGTGGGCGCTGATCGCGCGCTGCTGCTTCGAACTCGCGCGCAAGCTGCTCATCGAGGCTGCGGCGATTGGCCAGGCCGGTCAACGCGTCCTCGCGCGCCTGACGCTCGAACGCTTCCGACTTTTCCTGCAATTGCTGCAGCAGGCGGGTCTTCTCGTTATCGGCGGCCAGCAAGCGTGCGGTCTGTTCGCGCAGGTCCTGGGTGCGCGTGTCGACCAGGGCCGCCAGTTGCGTGGCACGCCGGTCAAGCTGTCCGATCCGCCAGCGATAGAAGCCGAACGCCAGCAGCAACAATGCCAGCGCGCACAGCGGCAGGAACCAGACCTGTTGCCACAAATGCGGCGGGATCTCGATCTGCACGACCGTGTTGTCCGGATTCCAGCCCTGCCCCAGCCCGGGCGCTGCAGCGCTGACGATGAAACGATACTGCCCCGGCTTGAGATTGGTGTACTGCGCGAAGCGCTGGTTGCCGCGTTCGACCCAGTGATCGTCGACGCCTTCGAGGCGATAGCGGTAACGGATCAACCTCGGCATCTGGAAACTCAGACCAGCGTAGTGGAACTCGAGCTTGCGCGTGCCTGCAGGCAGGACGAGCTTCGGCTGCGGCAGCACGGCACGATCGTCGGCCAGCAATTGCTCGATCACCACCGAGGGCTGCTGCCGCTGGTAGCTGTGCAGCACGGATGGATTGACCGTAGCGGCGCCCTTGGCAGTCGCAACCCAGATGTTGCCGCGGTGATCGCGCAACGCCGCCGGGCCGGAACCGCCGTTGCACTGGCTGCTCGCGAGACCATCGGCTTCGCCGAAATGGTCGACGTCGAGGCGCGGACGCCGGCCATCCAGCACTGCCTCCGCCTCCTTGCGGTCGATGCGCATGACGCCGCGGTTGGAGGTCAGCCAGAGACCACCCGCACGGTCGTCGATGACCTGGAACAAGGTGTCGACCGGTAATCCTTGCGCCAGTCCGATCACATGGTTGCGCCCTGCCCGGTGTCGCACCAATCCGCGATCGGTCGCGACCCAGAGCGTGCCGTCGATGTCCTCGTGGAAATCGAATACGTCCTGCGCCGAGTTCATCGCGTGCAGATCCAGCGGCACGATGCGATCGCGGATGACCTGTGCAGCGCCGTTGGCGGTGCCGACCCAGAGCGTGCCGTCCTTGGCGATGTGGAGGCTGAGGATGAATTCGCGCGGCAACCCGTTGGCCACGCCGAAACGCCGGAACTTGCCGTCGCGCAATTGCACCAGGCCGCGCGAAGTGCCGATCCACAAGGTGCCGTCCGGCGCCTGCGCCAAAGCGCGTACCTGATTGCTGCCAGGCATGCCGCTGCGGGTGTCGAAGTGTTCGATCACGCGGCCATCTCGCAGCTGCATCAACCCGCTGACGTACGTACCGGCCCACAAGCTGCCATCGGCGGTTTCGAGCAGGCTGAGGATCGAATCGCCAGGCAAGCCATCAGCGCTGGTGAACACCCCGTCGAGCTTGCCACCACGCCAGCGGTTGAGGCCGCGGCTCGTGCCGATCCAAATACTGCCATCGCGACTCTCGGCCAACGCGCGCACGTAGTCGTCACTAAGCCCGTGCTCGGTGTTGTAGGTACTGAATGGCGCATCGCGAAGGCGCAGCAACCCGGCGTTGGTGCCGGCCCAGAGACTGCCCTCGCGGTCGACGAACAGTGCTGCCACGCGGTTGTTGGGCAGACCGCGCTGGCTGCTGAACTGCTCGACACTGTTGTCGGTCAGCCGCAGCAGGCCGTGGTTGACCGTGCCGACCCACATCGCTCCACTGGCATCGAGTGCGAGGCTCGGCACGCCGTCCGCTGGCAGGCGTTCGGATAGCGGTACGAAACGTTCGCCGACGCGGCGGTAAGCGCCGTTCTCGGTCCCTACGTAGAGCTGGCCGTCAGCAGTCTGGAGCAGGCGAAACACGGGGGCATCCGGCAATCCCGCCGCGGCGCCATACAGGGTCGTGCGATCGTCGACGAGGTGCACCAGCCCTTCCGCCGTCGCAGCCCAGACCGAGTCGTCGCGGTCCAGCAGCAGCCCGAACATCACGCTCGAAGGCAGGCCACTGCCTTGGGTGAACTGGCGCGACTTGCCGCCATCGATGCGGGTGATGCCGGCACTTTCCGTGGCGACCCACAAGCGCCCCTTGCGGTCCTCGACGGCGTCCATGACCTCGTCCTGGGCCAGGCCATCGGCAGTGGTCAGGGTGCGCCAGGTGTTGCCGCGGTGGATGGTGACGCCGCCGCGCGACGTGCTGAGCACCAGCGCGCCGTCGGCGGCGATACGAATCGCGCGGATCCCGTTGTCCTGCAGTGCCGGCGTGTTGCGTCGGTCGAAGACGTGGAACTCGAGGCCGTTGTAGCGGACCAGGCCTTCCCAGGTGCCGAGCCAGAGGTAGCCATCGGGGGTCTGGGCGATCGCGTTGACCTGGTTGTGCGGCAGGCCGTCGCGTGTCGTCCAGGTTTCGCGGAAGTAGGCGCTGACCGGCTTGTCGATGGCTTGTTTGTCGAACGTGGGTGCCGGTGTGTTGGCCGGAGCCTGACCGGCAGCGAGTACGGCCAATGGCAGAAACAACAACAAGCAGGCGAGCATGCGACGCAGACCGCTGCATCGGTCGCCGCTACCCGCTGTGCCGTACTTCCCCATGCCTACCGCCGAACATCCCCGGGTGACCGTTCAGGCCGGCGGCAATCCCGCCAAAGTGCCCATATGGCGCCGATAGTAGGCCAACTCGGCGATCGAATCGTGGACGTCGCTGAGCGCGGTGTGGGCCGACTGCTTGCGTACCCCGGCCAACACCGACGGCGCCCAGCGCCGCGCCAGTTCCTTGACCGTACTGACGTCGAGGTTGCGGTAGTGGAAGTGCTTTTCCAGCGCCGGCATCAGCCGGTGCAGGAAGCGGCGGTCCTGGCAGATCGAGTTGCCGCACATCGGCGATGCATTCGCCGGCACCCATTCGGACAGGAACGCCAGGGTCTTCGCCTCCGCCGCGTCCAGGCTGACGGTGCTGTCGAGCACGCGCTGCCACAACCCCGACTTGCCGTGCTGGGTACGGTTCCATTCGTCCATGGCTTGGAGCGCGGCCAGTGGGTGCGCAATCGCCAGTTCCGGGCCTTCGGCCAGCACGTTGAGCTGCGCATCGGTGACGATGGTGGCGATCTCGAGGATCGAGTCGTGCTCCGTATCGAGCCCGGTCATTTCCAGGTCGATCCAGATCAGCCGGCCTTCGTATGAATTCGCAGCCATGCGCTCGCGGTCGGGCTCGTAGTTGGATTGGGGTCGCGGCATGATAGCCCAGCACCCGCCACGGACCGTCCCCATGCCGCAGAACCTCGCGCTGACCCATTACGCGATCCTGACCGCGATGCTCGCGCCCGCGTTCTTCCTCACGGCGACCGCATCGTTGCTGATGTCGGCGAATACAAGGCTGGCACGCATCATCGACCGCACGCGGGTGCTGCTGAAGGACCTCGCCGCAGCCGACGATCCCGCCGAGAGCGACCTGCTAGACCAGCGGATCGCCCTACAGCGGCGCCGCACCCTGCTCGTCATGCGCGGCAGCCAATGCCTTTACCTGGCGATCAGTTTCTTCGTCGGCACCAGCTTGACCGTCGCCGCAGATTCGCTGCTTGGCTATCGCCTGGGTGCGGCACCGACGATCCTGGCCGTGCTGGGCGTGCTGAGCATGTTCGCCGCCAGCATCTTGCTGGCGCGCGAGTCGGCCCTTGCGGTCAAGCTCGTGAACGACGAGATGGACCACGCGCATGCGCGCGCGCGGCGCCGCTGATCAGGCGAGCGGCGGTTTGCCGCGCTTGCGGCGGAAATAATTGCTGAGTCTGGCGCCAGCTTCATCCGCCAGCACCCCGCCCTGCACTTCCACGCGATGGTTGTGGCGTGGATCGGCAAGCAGGTCGAACACACTGCCGGCGGCGCCGGTCTTGGGATCGCTGGCGCCAAAGACCAGCCGCGAGATGCGTGCGTGCACCATCGCCATCGCGCACATCGCGCAGGGTTCGAGGGTCACATACAACGTGCTGCCGAGGAGGCGATGATTCCCGACCTTCGCGCCGGCAGAGCGCATCGCGACGATCTCGGCATGCGCGGTCGGATCGCGCTCCGTGATGTTGCGATTCCAGCCTTCGCCGAGGATGTCGCCTTCGGCTGAGACCAGCACGGCGCCGACCGGGATCTCGTCGTCCTCATGCTCCGCGCGCTGCGCGAGCGCGAGCGCGTGGTGCATCCAGCGTTCGTCGGGGGTCTCGCTCATTCCCACTCGATGGTCGCGGGCGGCTTGCCGCTGATATCGTAAACAACGCGAGAAACACCGCGTAACTCATTAATAATTCGATTAGAAACCTTGCCCAAAAACTCATAGGGCAAGTGTGCCCAATGCGCCGTCATGAAGTCGATGGTCTCGACCGCGCGCAAGGCGATCACCCATTCGTACGCGCGTGCGTCGCCGACCACGCCAACCGACTTTACGGGCAGGAACACTGCGAACGCCTGGCTGGTCTTGTCGTACAGGTCGGCCTTGCGCAGTTCGTCGATGTAGATGTCGTCGGCGCGCGCCAGCAGTTCCGCGTATTCGCGCTTCACTTCACCGAGGATGCGCACGCCCAGGCCCGGGCCCGGGAACGGATGGCGATACACCATCTCGCGCGGCAGGCCGAGTTCGACGCCGAGGCGGCGCACTTCGTCCTTGAACAACTCGCGCAACGGCTCGACCAGGCCGAGCTTCATGTCCTCGGGCAGCCCGCCGACGTTGTGGTGGCTCTTGATGACGTGCGCCTTGCCGGTCTTGCTGCCCGCGGACTCGATCACGTCGGGGTAGATGGTGCCCTGCGCCAGCCACTTGGCGTTGGTGAGCTTGTGCGATTCCTCGTCAAAGATCTCGACGAACAGGTTGCCGATGATCTTGCGCTTGGCTTCCGGGTCACTGACGCCCTGGAGCTTCTCGAAGTAACGATCGGCCGCATTGACGCGGATAACCTTGACGCCCATGTGCTCGGCGAACATCGCCATCACCTGGTCGCCTTCGTGCCAGCGCAGCAGGCCGGTATCGACGAACACGCAGGTCAGCTGGTCACCGATGGCCTTGTGCAGCAGCGCGGCGACCACCGAGGAATCGACACCACCCGACAGGCCGAGGATGACTTCGTCCGAACCGACCTTCTCGCGAACCCGCGCGATCTGGTCTCCGATGATGTGTTCGGCGGTCCACAGCGTCTGGCACCCGCAGATGTCGACCACGAAGCGGCGCAACAGCGCCTGCCCCTGTTTGGTGTGGGTGACTTCAGGATGGAACTGCACGCCGTACCAGCGCTTGTCCTCGTTCGCCATGGCTGCTACCGGGATGCGGTCGGTACGCGCAGTGACGGTGAAGCCCGGCGGCGCCTCCGAAACGTGGTCGCCGTGGCTCATCCAGACATCCAGCCGTGGCGGCGAACCTGGATGGTCCTTGAGGCCATCGAGCAACGAATCCTGCGCGACCAGTTCGACTTCGGCATGCCCGAATTCGCGTGCATCGGCCGCTTCCGTCGCACCACCGAGCTGCGCAGCGAGCGTCTGCATGCCGTAGCAGATGCCGAGGATCGGCAGGCCGGCATCGAACACTTGCTGCGGTGCTTTTGGAGCGCCCTCGAGCGTGGTCGACTCCGGACCGCCGGAAAGGATGATGCCCTTCGCGCCGAACTTGGCGATCTCGGCCGGATCGTGGTCCCAGGCCCAGATTTCGCAATAGACGCCGATCTCGCGGATGCGGCGGGCGATCAGCTGCGTGTACTGCGCGCCGAAATCGAGGATGAGGATCTTGTCGCTATGGATGTCGGTCATGGCACTTCTAGTCAGTACTTTCCGTGGTTCCAAAACGAAGAAGGGAAACTCGCGTCTCCCTTCTGTGGTCGGCATCAGCCCATCCGGTAATTCGGTGGCTCTTTGGTGATCTGCACATCGTGCACGTGGCTTTCGCGCTGCCCGGCGCCGGTCACTTTCACGAACGACGGCTTCTTGCGCATCTCTTCGATCGTCGCGCAGCCGACGTAACCCATCGTCGCGCGCAGGCCACCAGCGAGCTGGTGCACCACGCCGCTGAGCGGGCCGCGGTACGGAACACGGCCTTCAATGCCTTCAGGCACCAGCTTGTCGGCGTCGGAAGCGTCCTGGAAATAACGGTCCTTCGACCCCTTCTCCATCGCGCCGAGGCTGCCCATGCCGCGATAACTCTTGTAGCTGCGACCCTGAAACAGTTCGACCTCGCCGGGAGCTTCCTCGGTGCCGGCGAACAGGCCGCCGACCATCACCGTCGAGGCGCCGGCAACGATCGCCTTGCCGATGTCGCCCGAGTAGCGAATGCCACCGTCGGCGATCAGCGGGATGCGATCCTGCAGCGCTTCGGCGACCATCGCGACCGCAGTGACCTGCGGCACGCCGACGCCGGCGACGATGCGGGTGGTGCAGATGGAACCGGGACCGACGCCAACCTTCACCGCATCCGCGCCCGCATCCATCAGCGCCAGCGCGGCATCGCCGGTGACGATGTTGCCGCCGATGACTTGCAGGCCCGGGAAGCGCTTCTTGGCCCAGGCAACGCGATCGATCACGCCTTGCGAGTGGCCATGCGCGGTGTCGACGATGACGACGTCTACGCCGGCAGCCGCCAATGCCTCAATGCGTTGTTCGGTGTCGCCACCCACGCCGACTGCGGCGCCGACCAGCAGGCGTTCGCTGCTGTCGTAAGCGGCGCTCGGGTTGTCGGACTTCTTCTGGATGTCCTTGACCGTGATCAGGCCGCGCAGCGCGAACTCGTCGTTCACCACGAGCACCTTCTCGATGCGGTGCTTGTGCAGCAGCTGGATCACTTCGTCATCGGATGCACCCTCGCGCACCGTGATGAGGCGATCCTTCTTGGTCATGATGTGGCGGACCGGATCGTCGAGCTTCTTCTCGAAACGCATGTCGCGGCCGGTGACGATGCCGACCAGCTGGCCGTTGTCGTCAACCACCGGCACACCGGAGATGTTGCGGGCGCGGGTGAGCTTGAGTACTTCGCCGATGGTAGTTTCGGGACCGACGGTGAATGGTTCGCGGATCACACCGGCTTCGAACTTCTTCACCCGCGCGACTTCCATCGCCTGGCGTTCGAGGCTCATGTTCTTGTGGATGATGCCGATGCCACCGAGCTGGGCCATCGCAACGGCGAGGCGCGCTTCAGTGACTGTATCCATCGCCGCGGCGAGGATCGGCAGATTCAGACGCAGGTCGCGGGTCAGTCGCGTGGCGAGCGAAACGTCCTTTGGCAGGACGACCGAGTGCGCGGGGACGAGGGAAACATCGTCGTAGGTAAGCGCTTCAGCCTGGATGCGCAGCATGGGCGGGTCCGGGGGGAGAAGCGCGCCATTGTAACCCGTTCGGCGGGTCCGGCGCTCGTTGCAGTTGCAATGCCGTGTCCTGTAGGAGCGGCTTACAGCCGCGAGCTTCTGATTTTCGCGGGTTATCTGGCCAAGAGCTCGCGGCTGTAAGCCGCTCCTACGACGTGCCGACCGCCGCGTCGGCCGCTTCCAGGGTGTTCTGCATCAGCGTAGCCACCGTCATCGGCCCCACCCCACCCGGCACGGGGGTGATCCAGCTGGCACGCTGTGCGGCCTCCGCGAAGCCGACGTCCCCGACCAGGCGGCCGTCGTCGAGGCGATTGATGCCGACGTCGATCACCACAGCGCCCGGTTTCACCCACTCGCCCGGGATCAGTGCGGGACGCCCGACCGCCACCACCAGGATGTCTGCGCCGCGGACGGCAGCTTCCAGCACTTCAGGCGGCGTGAATTTGTGGCAGCTGGTCGTGGTGCAGCCGGCGATCAGCAGTTCCAATGCCATCGGCCGGCCGACGTGGTTGCTGACCCCTACGATCGTGGCGCTGGCGCCCCGCACCGGCCGGTCCGTGTAGGCCAGCAGCGTGGTGATGCCGCGCGGCGTGCACGGACGCAAGCCGAACTGGCGCAACGCCAGGTGGCCGACGTTCTCTGGATGGAAGCCATCGACGTCCTTGCGCGGGTCGATGCGGTGGATCAGCTGGGTCGCGTCGCGGCGGTCCGGCAGTGGCAGCTGCACGAGGATACCGTGGACCTCGGGATCGGCGTTGAGCTTGTCGATCAGCGCCAGCAACTCGGCATCGGAGGTGTCGGCCGGCAGGTCGTAATCAATCGCGCGAATGCCGACTTTCTCGGCCGCGCGACGCTTGTTGCGCACATAGACGCTGGACGCCGGATCGTTGCCGACCAGCACCACGGCCAGCCCCGGTCGCGGCTTGCCGGCCGCCACCCGCGCGTCGACCTGCGCCTTCAGGTTGTCGAGCAGGTCCTCGGCGATGCGTTTGCCGTCGAGGATCTTTGCGGTGCGCGCGGAGGACGTCATGCGTTCGGGTAGGCGCTGCGCTAGAGTTCGGGCCGCGCATTATCGCTTATCTGACCGCATGCTTATCTGGCATGTGGGCTTATCCGACAGCGTCCTTCTCCGACCGGCCGATTGCCATGTCCGACACAGATTTCGAAACCACCCAGATCGAGGCCGCCGCCTTCCGCCGCCTGCTGCAGCACCTGGTGCAGGAGCGCCCGGACGTGCAGAACATCGACCTGATGATCCTCGCCGGCTTCTGCCGCAACTGCCTGTCCGACTGGTACCGCGAAGCCGCCGAGGCCCGCGGCATTACCATGACCAAGGACGAGGCACGGGAGGCGATCTACGGGATGCCTTTCCCGCAGTGGAAGGCGCAACATCAGCGCGACGCGACGCCGGAGCAGTTGGCCGCGTTCGAAGCCGCCCAACGCAAGCACGACTGAAACAATGACTCCCAAAGCCAGCATGCGAAACAAACTTATCCTTGGTCTCGTCGCCCTGCCCGTCCTCGGTTACAGCGCCGCCTGCGCCTGGCTCTACGCCAAGCAGCGCGAACTGTTGTATTACCCGCAACTGACCAAGGCCGAAGTCCAGCAGACCGATTTCGGCATCGCGCGCAACGGCGTCATGCTCAATGGCTGGCTGGTCAACATCGGCAAGCCGAACGCGATCATCTATTTCGGCGGCAACGCCGAACGCGTCGAGGAACGGCGCGACGAATTCGCGCAATGGTTCCCCGAAAGCAGCGTCTACCTCGTTCCCTATCGCGGCTATGGTGCGAGCGAAGGGACGCCGACCGAAGCCGACCTGCTCGAAGATGCGCTGGCGGTGTACGACCAGGTGCGCGCACGGCAGCCGGACGCGCCGATCGTGGTGATCGGTCGCAGCCTCGGCAGCGGTGTCGCCAGCTACGTCGCCTCACAGAGACCGGTGACCAAGCTGGCGCTGGTCACGCCCTTCGACAGCATGGCCGACGTCGCCCAGGCGCATTACCCATGGCTGCCGGTGCGCTGGCTGGTTCAGGATCGCTACGAATCGACGCGCTATCTGGCGAAATACGCTGGACCGATCCTGGTGGTCCGCGCCGGCAAGGACCAGGTGATTCCCGCCGCCAACACCGCGCGCCTGATCGCAGCGCTACCTAAACCGCCGCAGATCGTCGACTTCCCTAACGCCGACCACAACACCGTTGGCGCAGACTCCGGCTATGGGAAGGCTTTGTCGGCCTTCGCGGCCGTCCCGCCATCTCCCTGAGCCAACGATCGTCGAGGTCCTGACATGACCAACCAAGGCGAATGCCCGAAATGCGGAAAGCGGGTGCTGCACGTGAACATCGAGAACATCGTCGGCATGATCGGTGGCGAGGCCAACGGCCGCTGCCTGAGCTACTGCTGCATCCACTGCAATGCCGTGCTCGGGGTGCAGGTCGATCCGCGGTCGAAGCGACGGACGCGGCGGAAAGCGACCACCCCCAAAGAGCAATGAAACGCTGCAGATACCGGGGCTGATCGCTCAACAGCGCGGAATCCCAGGGGCGACATCCGCGGCGCATTTCAGGCAGCAAGTGGGCGGACGCGTGGCAGGCGTCGTGGCCGGCTGCGGAGATCGGGGAGTCGCCAACGCTGGATTGAGCTTCAACAAAGCCACCCAGTCCTGTCGATTGAAACTGCATCCCTTCCCGTTATCCGGACTGCACGTGGTGTCGATCCCGAATCGACGCGGCAAGGACCACAGCAACCCATTCCGGTTCACGTGCAACTCGCGCATCGTGACCCCCTGCAGGACGTTGCCACCGACCAGGTGCACCTTGCCATTGCCACCGGGATTGGCGGCAACGACGACCTCGCAGTGCATGTCGAGGGAGCCATGCGGGTCCCGGTCGAGGAAGTCCTTCAATCCCTGGTGACCGAACACCACCGACGACGATCGCGAGAAGCACAAGAGGTCGCCTACTCCGGGTCTTTCGATATCGGGATCGGAGAATTGAAACGGACTGCCTGCGGTACGCAGGTATGCATCGCGGACAAAGTCGATGTGGCTGGCGGAAGGCCGGAATCCTGGGACGCCGGCCCTCGCCATGACATAGGACACGAAGGCGGCAGACCACGGCGTATCGATGACGAAGGCACGGCAGGAGGACGCATGGATGCGATCGTCGACCGGATATGCGCAGTCGGAAGCGCCTTCCGTTCCCGTCATCCGCCACAGCAGCCCGCTTCCTTTCCAGTACTCGACGACGCGTTTCCATGCCGGCGTCATGCCGTCGTTCAGGCGGCTTGTCTCGCCTTCGGCCACCTTTGTGCTCGCCAGATGGCCGTCCGTGTCGATGAACGGGCTGAACCACAAGGTGTTTTCGTTGCAGGCGATGGTCGCAATCCGCTCCCCATGGCCCGCGCCCGACGCTGCGCCGCAGGCGCCAGTCGCATCCACATCCGTCGAAGTCCACGCCAGGATCCCGGCTAACACCAGCCGATGCATGACTTCCATGACTGCCTCCTCGGTGGCGGGCTTGCTCCTACCGCCCGGAACAGAATGCGGTGTAGTCGATATAACCAGGGAATGGTGCACCCGGCGCGCAGACTGCGCAGTCCGGGTCGGGGGACAACCGCGTCTCGCGGAAGCGCAGCGCCAGCGCATCGAAGTGCAGCAGCCGCCCGGTCAGCGGTTCGCCGATGCCGAGGATCAATTTGATCGCCTCCGTCGCTTGCAGCAGGCCGACCACGCCGGGGAGCACCCCGAGCACGCCGGCTTCGGCGCAATTGGGTGCGGCTTCCGGTGGCGGCGGTTCCGGGAACAGGCAGCGGTAGCACGGCGCGACGCCACGTTGGCGGCCCGCGTCGAAGACGCTGGTCTGGCCCTCGAAGCGATGCACTGCGCCGTATACCAGTGGCTTGCCCAGCTTCACGCAGGCATCGTTGAGCAGATAGCGCGCCGGGAAGTTGTCGGCGCCATCGATCACGACATCGACGCCGTCGAGCAGGCGTTCGACATTGCCGGAAGTGACACGTTCGGCGACGGCTTCGATCTTGGTGCGGGGGTTGAGTGCCGACAACGTAGTGGCGGCCGAGTCTACTTTCGCGATGCCGATACGCGCTTCTGTGTGCAGGATCTGGCGTTGCAGGTTGCTGCGATCGACCACGTCGTCGTCGGCGAGGCGCAACGTGCCAACGCCCGCGGCGGCGAGGTAGAACGCGGCGGGCGAGCCGAGTCCGCCCGCCCCGATCAGCAACACACGTGCAGCTTCGAGTTTTTTCTGGCCGTCGAGACCGACGTCGGGCAATCGCAAATGGCGTGAGTAGCGTTCGCTGAAATCGGCATCGAGGTCGGGTTTCGCCATCGGCAGGCATTCCATGTCCCAGGCGGTGGTCCCGCCGGCGATGGATGCGACCCGCGTGTATCCCTTCGCATACAACGCCAATGCAGTGTCATGCGAGCGACGACCGCTTTGGCAGATCAGCAGCACTTCCATGTCGCGGTCGGGGATTGATGCGGCAGGATCAGCTTCGAGCTGTTCGCGCACGATGCCGCGGGCACCGCTCGCCATCCCCAGGGCACGCTCGTGCTCGGCGCGCACGTCGATCAGTAGCGCGCCGGCCTGCAGGCGTTCCAGTGCTTCGACGGGGGTGAGTTCGCGGATGCCCATATCGCGATTATCCGCCGTCTTCAGTACGGGAGCACCTCGACCACGCCGCCGGCGGCAAGATGCTGTGGTCCATCGGCGACCACGATCAACGCATCGGATTGCGCCGCGGCATGCAGCCGGTGTGAGCCCGTAGCGTCATTCGGGGTGACATGCAGCCCGCCGTCATCGCCGTAACCGAGCCGGCCGCGCATGAATTCGCGGCGTGGATGCGGCTTGTCGATGGCGGCGCTGAGTCGGGCCTTGAAGCGTGGGCGTGGCTCCACCCTGCCCTGCAACCCATCGAGCAACTCGCGCCCAAGCGTCAGGTAGGTCGCCAGGACCGACACGGGATTCCCCGGCAGGCCAAGGAACTGTGCGCGGTCGAGGTGGCCGAACAACAATGGCATGCCGGGCTTCATCCGTACCTTCCAGAAATGCACACGACCATGCTCGGCAAGCAGCGCCGGGATATGGTCTTTCTCGCCGGCGGACACCGCGCCGCAGGTGATCACGACATCGAAACTCGATGCGGCATCGCGCAGCATCGCAGCCACGCGTGCCGGGTCATCAGGCAGGGTTGGCCAAGCGGTCGGCTCCAATCCGTCGGCGCGCAACAGGCCCATCAACAGCTCACGATTGGAGTTGTAGATATCGCCTGGTTGCAGCGGCAGCCCGGGTTCGACCAGTTCGTCGCCCGTGGTGAACACCGCGACCGTGGGACGCTGGCTGACCTCGAGCTGATCGACGCCGAGCGAGGCGGCGATTGAAACGCGCGGCGCCGTCAGCATGCAGCCGCGTTGCAGCACCAGATCGCCAACCCGCACGTCTTCGCCAGCGCGACGGACATTCGCACCGGGTTTGGTGTCGGCGGGGACGAACACGGTGTCGCCATCGACCCGCACGTTTTCCTTGATCGCGACCGTATCCGCCCCTGTCGGCAGCGGTGCCCCCGTTGTGATGCGAATGCATTCGCCATGGCCGACTTTGAGACCAAGTGCGCGGCCGGCGAACTGCTCGCCGGTCAGCCTCAATGCGATTTCGCCATCACCAGCCAGATCGACATGGCGCAAGGCGTAACCATCCATCGCGCTGTTGTCGAACGGCTGCAGCGCGATTGGCGCGATCACGTCCTGCGCCAGCACGCGGCCGTGCGTGCGCGAGAGCGCCAAGCGCTCATGTGCGAGGCGCTGCCCGGATGCCACCTGCTCGATAACGGCGCGGGCTTCGTCGAACAACAGGCCAGTCGGGAAGTTCGTCATGTCTGGAAACCGGCAGCTTGTAGATCCGCGAACGTGTTGAGATTGCCAAAGCGTACGCCGGCAAAACGTACTCGGACCATGCCGACCCGCGCCTGCAACGCCTGGATCGCCATATCCCGCGTTTCGAGTGCTTGCGTCGCGGCTTCACGCAGCAGGACAACGCGCCACAACGCGACCAATGGCTGCAGGCCGTCATCGTCCTCTGCATAGGATCCCTGCTCGCCTGCGGCAACGAGGCTTGGCAACAAGCATTCGTTGACGCCGATCAGGTCGACCGGCAACGTGAGCAGCCACGGGCTGGTGCAAGCCTGCGCCAGCGCATCGAGGCCACTGAGCGGGCCGGCATCCGGGATGCGGTCGACCACGGCATCAAGTCCGTGTCCGGCATAGCGCTCGGGCTCGCGATTGGCGCTGACCAGTACTTTTCCAACTTCTGGCGCGAAGCGACGTGCGATCCGCAGCACCTGCGGCACGCCATCACGTTCGAGCCAGGCCTTGTCGAGTCCACCGAGCCGTGATGCACGGCCGCCGGCGAGGATGCCGAGGGTGATGTCGCGCGAGGCGATCACTTGCCGCGTTTGACGTGCCGAATCAGACGCCGCTTCTTCGCCACTTGCTTGTCGGTCAGCACGTTCTTTTTGTCCTTGTACGGGTTCTCGCCTTCCTTGAACACGAACCGGATCGGTGTGCCGACCAACTTGAAACGCTTGCGGAAAAAGTTTTCGAGATAGCGCCGGTAGGTCTCGGACAGTGTGCGCAGGCGAGTGCCGTGGACGATGAACGTCGGTGGATTCTCGCCGCCCGGATGGGCGAAACGCAGCTTGGCGACGTGGCCACGGACCACCGGGGGCGGATTGGTTTCGTAGGCGACTTCGAGCGCCTTGGTGGTTTCAGCAGTACTGAACTTGTGCGTCGCCGACGCGTGGGCGCGATGGATCGCCTTGAACAGCTCGCGCAAGCCCGAACCGTGCAGCGCAGAAATTCGCACTGCCTCGGCCCAATCGACGAAGGCGAGCTTGCGCGCCAGCAACCCTTCGGTCTGCTGGCGTTGGTACTCGCTCTGCCCGTCCCACTTGTTGACGGCAACAACCAGTGCGCGACCGGCGTCGAGTACCGCGCCGAGGACGGTAGCGTCCTGATCGGTGACGCCTTCGCCGGCATCGAGCATGATCACCGCGACCTGGCAATGCTCGATCGCCTGCAGCGTCTTGACCACCGAGAATTTCTCGACCGCTTCCTCGACCTTGCCGCGGCGGCGCAGGCCGGCGGTGTCGATCAAGCGATATTTACGGCCGTCGCGCTCGAGATCGACGGCGATCGAATCGCGGGTCGTGCCGGGCACGTCGGAGGCGATCATCCGCTCTTCGCCGAGAATGCGGTTGACCAGCGTCGACTTGCCGACGTTGGGGCGACCGACGAAGGCGACACGCACGCGTTCCGGATCGTCGTCGAGGATTTCGGCATCGCCATCCTTCGGCAGCGTCGCCAGCATCTTCGCAAGCAACGTATCGATGCCGTGCTTGTGCGCGGAGGAGACGCCGAGCATGTCCTTGATGCCATAGCGCGCGAATTCGTTCAGCGCAGCCTGGGCATCGAGACCGTCGATCTTGTTGACGATGAGGAAGGTCGGCGTGTCGACTTTGCGCAGCCAGGCGAGGATGTCATCGTCGATGGTGGACGCGCCTTCGCGGCCGTCGACGATGAACAGGATCAGGTCGGCTTCTTCCGCCGCGGCGCGCGATTGCCTGGCGGTGGCACCGGCCAGGCCTTCATCGCTGCCTGCGATACCCCCGGTGTCGACGAGCACGAATGGGCTCTCGGGGTCGAGCCGGCACACGCCGTAGTTGCGGTCGCGGGTGACGCCGGGTTCGTCGTGCACCAGCGCGTCGCGTGTACGGGTCAGCGCGTTGAACAACGTCGATTTACCGACGTTGGGACGGCCGACGAGGGCGACGAGAGGCAACATGGATGGATCCTGTTGAAGGCCTGGGAGGCCGTAAAAAAGCTGCGGCCCCGGCAGACTACCCGGGGCCGCGGATTGGCGCCATGCGCCCTCGCCTTACTGCAGGCGGAACGCGCTCAGTTCGCCATCGATGTTCTGCACGACCAGGACGCCATCGACCACCACCGGCGCGGCACGCAAGGCGTCGCCACCGGCACGGCTGCGCGCGGCGAACTGGCCGTCGTCGAGGCGCAACCAATGCAGGTAGCCGTCGTAATCGCCGACCACGGCGTAATCGCCCTGCACCGCCGGTGAAGTCAGCTTGCGACGCGCCAAGGCCGGTTGCGACCAGAGCGCGCCGCCATCCGTCTTGTTGATCGCCCAGACGGTGCCCGCCGGGTCGGAGACGATGAGGCGGTCGCTGGCATTGCCGAGACGGCCGACGCCACCGTTGTCACGCGTCCACAGCGGTCGTCCGCTCGGGCCATCGATCGCCATGGTCTGCTTCTTGAAGCTGGTTGCGTACAGCGTGCTGCCATCGAGCACGGGCGTCCCGTCGACGTCGGCCATGCGGTCGAGTTCGCTGCGTCCTTCTGCCTGCGCGACGGCCTGTTCCCACGCAAGGCTGCCGTCCTGCATCGAGAGCGCGGCCACGGTGCCATCGTCGTTGCCGACGAAGACATAACCCGGACCAAGTACCGGCGCATCGTTGCCGCGTACGCTCAGTGACGGCAGTTCACGGCTCCAGAACCAACGGCGCTCACCGCTGGCGGCGTCGAACGCAGTGAGGCGGCCATCGTTGCTGCGCACGAACACCATGCCGTTACCGATCACCGGCGCGGCTATGACTTCGTTATTGACCTTACCGCGCCACTTTTCGGCGCCGTTGCTGGCATCGAGCGCGATCACCTCACCATCGAGGCCGCCGACCACGACTAGGCCTTCACCTGCACCCGGGCCGCCGGAAAGCCGTAGCTCTGGCTTGTCTTTCTCTTTCTTCGGGTCGTAGTGCCACAGTGGCTTGCCGGTCTGAAGGTCGAATGCGCGCACGCCACCTTCGATCGCGGCGGCATAGACGTGGCCATCGGCGATCGCCGGACCCTGGCGCACGCCGGCGCGGCCTTCACCCTTGCCGGCCGAAGCCGACCAAAGTTTGTTGACAGTGACGGACGGCGTGAAGTCAGTGAGCTCGGCCGGCTCCAGCGCCTTCTTGTCGTCCTTGCCGCCACCGAACCAGCCCTTGACGGTGGAGCACCCGCTCACGGCAAGCACGCAGCAAATCAGGATGGAAGCGGGAATGGCGGCAGAGCGCTTCGGCATCGACGATGACCTCATCAGATCAAACCTCATAAAGTCCGGTCCTCAGGACGGGTCGGCGTGCCGCCGACCTCAGTCAGTTTCAGTTCGACCAGACGGCGTTGGGGCGCCGCGACATCGATCTTGGCCAGCGCCTGCGAGTAGGCGGCGCGGGCTTCCACTTGCTTGCCGAGTGCGGCCAACGCATCGCCGCGGGCCTCGATTGCGGCGGCGGCTTCGGGCTTGTCGCCGATCAGCGTCAGTGCCTCGGTGGCTTTGCCGGCGTCGATCAGCAATCGCGCCAAGCGCGACTTAACCACCACGGCGAGCGCGACGTCGTCGGTCTTGGTCGCACGCAAGGTGGCGATGGCGGCATCACGCTGACCAGCTTCGACCTGTGCCTTGGCCAGTTGCAGGCTCGCAAGCGCGGCGTAGGTGCCGCCATCCTGGGCAAGCGCCTTCACGAGCGGGCCGGCTTTTTTCAGGTCTTTGGATTCGATCGTCTTCAGTGCCGCGTCGAAACGCGCGCCGGCGGCTTCGCTGGCGGCGTTGCGCTGCTGCTGCCACCACTGCCAGCCGCCGATGGCGGCCAAGCCCAGCACCACGCCGCCAATCAGGCCGGCGCCATTGTTCCGCAGCCAGCCGCGGACGCGTTCGCTTTGTTCGTGCTCGTCAAGCAGGTCGTCTATCGCCATGCCGCTGCCATGCCGCCTCTGGGTTGTGTGATCCGGTGTGCCATCCGCGCCAATGCGCGCGTCAGGCCTGTTAGCGCTGACGCGATCGAATCACGAAGATCGGATCACACGCAGGCGCTGCGCCCCGCACCGCCGGCTGGCCGACTGGCTGGGATGGACCCGCGACGCGGGTCAGTCGGCGACCGGCGCGAGGGAACCGTCAGAGGATACCGTAAAGCGCGCGACATTCGCTCGGCGGAACGGCGTGAGGTCGAGCGGTTGCCCCGCTTGTTGCACTACCACGGCGGTGGAATTGCCGAGCACGACGCGCCCGACTTCGCCCACGGCGTAGTTACGCGTCTCGCCCGCGGGCAGCAGACCCTGCTCCAGCGTGCGCCCGTCCGGCGCGGTCACCTGCACCCAGCTATCGCCGGAAAAACGCAGGGACAGGGCCGGTTTCGCCGATGGCCGCGGGGACATCGGCGTGAATGAAGCCACCAGCGGCGCCTGCACTGTGGTGGCAGCCTGGTTTGGCTCCGGCGTCATATCCAGCGATACCGGGCCAGCCATCTCCCCGCCTGGCACTGGTGCATCGAGCGGCTGCACGCTGGCGTTGTTGTTCAGATGCGGTTTGGTTGCCAGCCACACCGGCACCGCGATCGCGATCGTCATGACGATATAGATGATGCGGCGCGTCCCCTGTTCGAACAGGCGTTGCACGCGCGGGGTATAGCTGTGGCTGACCAGGGTGGTCGGTTCGATCGGAGCAACTCCGGAAGCCGACAGCGTGGTCGATGTGGTCAGGCCGAGCAGCCGGGAGTAGCTCCGCAACTGGCCACGGACGAAGACCGGCGCGCCCAACCGGTCCCAGTCCTCGTTCTCCAGAGACTCCACAACGCGTCGTGGCATCTTCAGTTGGCTGGCCACGTCTTCCAGGCTCAGGCCGGCGGCTTCGCGCGCTTTACGCAACCGCTCGCCGCAACCGCTTTCGCCGACGGTCATCATTTGATGGTCGTACGTCATCGCTGCGTAGATCCCCCTGGGGTCCCCTGCACTGCGCCCGGGAACTCCTCCCCTAATCGCCGAACATAGCGAGCGGCTGCGGCTGTGTCGCCGAGTTTATGTTCGATTTGTGACGCAAGTTGTAGCGCACGCGCATCGGCCGGTGCCGCGGCGAGTCGACGCTCCGAAAAGGCGCGGGCATCCATGTATCGTCCGGCGCGGAAATGCAGCTGAGCCAGTGCTGCGAGGGCAACAGCATTCTGCGGATCGAGTTCGATCGCAGCACGCAGTTCGCGCTCGGCACGGGCAGCCTGGCCGATCTCATCCGCACAGGCGCCAGAATTGGCCAGGGCAGAAGCCGGCGTCGCATACGAGGGATCCTGCAGGGCACGTTCGAACCACACCAAGGATTCGCCGGCGCGGCCATTGCTGCAGAGCCAGGCTCCGTAATTGTTGAGAGCACCGCCGTTCTTCGGCGCCAGCTCGGCTGCTCGCTGGTAGTAACCGCCGGCCTCGGCTCTACGGCCTCGCCGTTCCTCGATGACTGCGAGCAGCGTGTAGGCGTCGGAAGAGTTGCCGTCGATCTTCAATGCCCCGCGGGCTTCGCGCTCGGCACCATCGAGGTTGCTGCGCATGATTTCGCGCTGTGCCAGCAATAGCCGATTGCGTACAGCCGTACGCTGTTCCGCCGCGGGCGACTCGCGCACCTCGACGGGCTGCGAGACCGATACCCGCTCGAATTCTTTGGTGCCAGGGTCCGGACGGATGAAGCTCAGGCGCGAACAACCGCTGGCAACCAGCAGCGTAAGCACCAACACGCCGACCGTGCTACGCAGCATCGGATATGTCCTGCGCCGCGAGCTGCTTGCGGAACTCGGCCTGGCGGCGCGTGCGGTCCATGACCTGGCCCTTGAGCTGTCCGCAGGCCGCATCGATGTCATCACCGCGGGTGCGACGCACCGTGGTCAGCACGCCCGACACTTGCAGCAGCTTCTGGAACGCGTGGATCTCGTCATCGGACGACCGCTCGAAGCGTGTGCCCGGGAACGGGTTGAACGGGATCAGGTTGACCTTGGCCGCATCTTTCATCTGCACCGCGTTACCGAACTGGCGCATGAGTTTTGCCAGTGCCCGCGCATGCTCAGGCTGGTCGTTGACGCCCTTCATCATGGTGTATTCGAAGGTGATCGACGCGCGCGGCTTGCGCTTCACGTAGCGCTGGCAGGCGGCCATCAATTCGGCAATCGGGTACTTCTTGTTGAGCGGCACGAGTTCGCTGCGCAACTCATCGAATGGTGCGTGCAATGACACGGCGAGCGAGACATCGCTCTCTTCGCCGAGGCGATCGATCATCGGCACCATGCCCGCGGTTGAGAGCGTCACGCGCTTGTTAGCGAGGCCGAAGCCAAGGTCGTCGCGCATCACGCTCATCGCGCGGACGACGTTGTCGAAATTCGCCAGCGGCTCACCCATGCCCATCATCACCACGTTGGTGAGTTTGCGGCGCTGGTGCGGGAGGTTGCCGAGGTGCTTCGCCGCCACCCATACCTGACCGATGATCTCGGCGGTACTCAGGTTGCGGTTGAAGCCTTGCGTCGCAGTCGAGCAGAACTGGCAATTCAACGCGCAGCCGACCTGCGAAGAAACGCACAACGTGCCCCGGCCATCGGCGGGAATGAACACGGTTTCGATGGCGTTGCCGCCGTCCATGCCGAGCAGCCACTTGTGCGTGCCGTCGGTCGATGGCTTCTCGAACTGCACCTTGGGCACGATGATTTCCGCGTGTTCCTCGAGCTTGGCACGGAGCGCCTTGCCAAGATCGGTCATCTCGCTGAAATCGGTGACGTAGTGGTGATGGATCCACTTCATCACCTGGTGGGCACGGTAGCGCTTCTCGCCGAGCGTGTCGGCGAAGAAGCACTCCAAGCCCTCGCGATCGAGGTCGAGCAGGTTTTGCTTGGCGGCTGCTGTACTCATCGGAGGGCTGCGGTCACTGGCCTATTACCGCGCGTAGACTTCGGTGGCGGGGAAGAAGTACGCGACTTCGTTCGTGGCGTTCTCGAGCGAATCCGAACCGTGCACGGCGTTGGCGTCGATCGAATCGGCGAAATCGGCGCGGATCGTACCGGGCGCGGCGTCCTTCGGATTGGTGGCGCCCATCAGGTCGCGGTTCTTCAGCACCGCACCATCGCCTTCCAGCACCTGGATCATCACCGGGCCGGAGATCATGAAGTTGACCAGCGCGCTGAAGAACGGACGTTCGCGATGCACGGCGTAGAAGCCTTCGGCTTCCTGCTTCGACAGATGCTTCATCTTCGCGGCGACGACCTTGAGGCCGGATTTTTCGAAACGCGAATAGATTTCGCCGATGACGTTCTTGGCGACGGCATCGGGCTTGATGATGGACAGGGTGCGCTCCAGCGCCATGGGGAATATCTCCAGTAGGCGGGCCGCTACACGTCCGTGTGCGGGCCCGAAGAATAACAGAAAAACCCGCGTAGCGACGCGGGTTTAGCCGATATGGCTGGCGGTAATTCTAGCCGATTGACGCTCTGCTTTGCAGCATCGCCCGCGTCGCTTGAATTGACGTGCGCTACCGTATGGGGCTAGCATCAAACAAGCGTTTGATTAGGATCGGCTCGATGACTGCAACCACCCACTTTTCGACCAAAGACCGCATCCTCGGTGCCGCCGAGGAACTGTTCGCGCAGTTCGGCTTCACCGGCACCTCGTTGCGACAGGTCACCAGCCGCGCCGACGTGAACATCGCCGCAGTCAATTACCACTTCGGTAGCAAGGAAAACCTCGTCAACGAGGTGTTCCGCCGGCGCATGGACGACATGAGCACCAAACGCCTTGCCGCATTGAAAGCCGCGACCGAACAGCACCCGGGCGAGCTGGAACCCATCCTCGCCGCCTTCATCGAACCCGCGCTTGCGATCGCCCAGGACCGCCACGGCGGCTCGTTCGCCCGCGTCATCGCCCGCGCCTATGCGGAAAAGAACGATTCGCTACGCAAGTTCGTGTCCGACCACTACGGCCACGTGCTGCGCGAATTCGCCAAGGCGATTGCCGCCTGCCTGCCGAAACTGAGCAAGGAAGACCTGTATTGGCGACTCGACATCCTGGTCGGCGCCCTGACCTACGCCATGGCTGACTTCGGCCTGATCAGGCGACCCGCCGGTGTCACCGAGGCGGCGCATCGTGAACATGCGGCCCGCGAACTGATCCGCTTTGCCGCTGCCGGTTTCCAGCAATAAATCGGCTTCAAAAAATATTTCATAAACAAGGACTTGCTGAACATGTCTGACAAACTGCTTGTCCGCCGCGCCGCCGTGCTCGGCGCCGGCGTCATGGGCGCGCAGATCGCGGCGCACCTCACCAACGCGGGTGTCGATACCGTGCTGTTCGATCTGGCGGCGAAGGAAGGCGATCCAAATGGCATCGTGGCCAAGGCCATCGCCAACCTTGGCAAGCTCAGTCCCGCCCCACTGGCGAGCAAATCGCTTGCTGAGAAGCTCACGCCGGCCAATTACGACACTGGCCTGGAACTGTTGCGCGGCTGCGACCTGATCATTGAAGCCATCGCGGAGCGGTTGGACTGGAAGCAGGATCTGTACAAGAAGATCGCGCCATTCGTCGCCGATCACACCTTGCTGGCCAGCAACACCTCGGGCCTGGGCATCAACAAGATGGCCGAAGTACTGCCTGAGCAGCTGCGCCACCGCTTCTGCGGCGTGCATTTCTTCAACCCGCCGCGCTATATGCACCTGGCCGAGCTAATCCCGGCCAAGACTACCGACGCTTCGGTGCTGCAAGTGCTGGAAAGCTTCCTGGTCACTACGCTAGGCAAAGGCGTCGTGATCGCCAAGGACACGCCGAACTTCATCGCCAACCGCATCGGCGTGATGGGCATCTCGGCGACCATGCACCACACCGAGCAGTTCGGGCTGGATTTCGACACGGCCGATGCACTGACCGGTCCGCTGATCGGCCGTCCCAAGTCGGCGACATATCGCACCGCGGACGTGGTCGGCCTGGACACCCTCGCCCTCACCATCAAGACCCTCGCCGACACCCTGTCCGACGATCCGTGGCACGCGCACTTCAAGCCGTCCAAGGTGCTGGCAGCGCTGGTCGAAAGAGGCGCATTGGGCCAGAAGACCGGCGCGGGCTATTACACCAAGCGCGGCAAGGACATCCTCGTGCTGGATCCGAAGGCACAGGACTATCGTGTCAGCGCCGGTGAAGCCGCGCCTGAAGTCGTCGAAATCCTCAAGCTCAAGAATCCCGCCGAGAAGTTCGCAGCACTGCGCGCCAACCCGCACCCTCAGGCGCAATTCCTGTGGTCTGTTTTCCGCGACACCTTCCACTACGCCGCGTATCACTTGGTCAGCATCGCCGACACCGCGCGCGACCTGGATCAGGCGCTGCGCTGGGGCTTCGGCTGGTCGCAAGGTCCGTTCGAGACCTGGCAGTCCGCAGGCTGGAAGCAAGTGGCCGACTGGATCGCCGAGGACATCGTCGCCGGCAAGACCATGAGCAGTGCGCCCTTGCCCAACTGGGTGTTCGATGGCCGCGAAGGCGTACATGGCAGCGACGGCAGCTTCAGTCCAGCGCGCAACGCGCAGGTACCGCGTTCGTCCAATCCGGTCTACACGCGCCAGCGTTTCCCGGACCCGATCCCCGGCGAGAAGTTTTCGCAGGGCCGCACGGTGTACGAGAACGAAGGCGTGCGTCTGTGGACTGACGATGACGAGATCGCCGTCGTCAGCTTCAAGACCAAGATGCATACCGTCGGCGATGCCGTGCTCGCCGGCCTGCCTGAGGCCATCGCCCGCGCCGAGAATGGTTTCGCGGGCATGGTGATCTGGCAGCCGAAGGAGCCGTTCTCGGCCGGCGCCGATCTTGCCGGTGCGCTCGCTGCGCTACAGGCCGGCAAGCTGGCCGAGTTCGAAGCGATGGTCGCCAACTTCCAGGCCACCAGCCAGCGGATCAAGTACTCGCTCGTGCCCGTTGTCTCGGCGGTGCGCGGTCTGGCGCTGGGCGGTGGGTGCGAGTTCCAGATGCATTCGGCGGCCACGGTGCTGGCGCTTGAAAGCTACATCGGGCTGGTCGAAGCGGGCGTGGGCTTGTTGCCCGCAGGCGGCGGCCTGAAAGAATTCGCGGTACGCGCGTCCGAAGCAGCGGGTCCGGGTGGTGACGTGTTCGTCCACCTCAAGACGCCGTTCGAAAGCGCAGCGATGGGCAAGGTGTCGACGTCGGCATTCGAAGCCCGCGAACTAGGGTTGGCACGTGCCGGCGATCGCATCGTGTTCAATGCCTACGAGCTGCTGCACGTCGCCAAGGCGCAGGCGCGCGCAATGGCCGAGGGCGGTTACCGCCCGCCCCTGCCCGCACGCCGCATTGCGGTGGCCGGCGACGTCGGCATCGCCACATTTAAGGCATCGCTGGTCAACATGCTCGAAGGCCGCTTCATCTCCCCGCACGACTTCGAGGTAGCCACGCGCATCGCCACCGTGATGTGCGGCGGCGAAGTCGATCGCGGCGCGCTGGTTGACGAAGAGTGGCTGCTCAAGCTGGAGCGCAAGCACTTCGTCGAATTGGCGCAGATGCCGAAGACGCAGGAACGCATCGCGCACATGCTCAAGACCGGCAAGCCGCTGCGTAACTGATCGGTACTGAACCACCCTGCCTTGCGGACCGCTTACTATGTTTGTTCAACAAATTCGGAAACGGACGCATGGATAATTCGCTGTCGCAACGCATCGCCGCAAGGGACTGGTTCTACGAGTTCGACCTTCCGAACGACCTGACCGCACCTTGCCGGACGCCGGAACACGTCAAACCCATCCATCCGACCCGGCTGGCGATGTTGTGGGATGCACTCGATCCCTATGTGGCCGAACGCGGTGGATGGGGACAGATGTCCGCGATCGACATCGCATGCCACCAAGGCTACTTCGCGACGCAACTTGCGCGACGTGGGGCACGCGATGTCCTCGGCATCGATGCGAGGCCTGAACACATCGCCGACGCTGAACTGATCCGCCAGGCATACGGCCTCGACAACCTTCGGCTCGCGCAACACGATATCTATGAAGTAAAGCCTGCCCAATTGGGCAGTTTCGATCTGGTCGTCTGCTACGGACTGCTCTACCACGTTGAACATCCCGTTGGCCTGCTGCGCCTTTGCCGGGAATTGATCGGCGCGAACGGCGGTGCATGCGTCGTGGAAACGCAAGTCGTGCCCAACATGTCGGGCACCGTCGATTGGGGCTCGTACGAATATGTCCAGCCATTGCACGGGGTATTCGGATTGATCGACGAATCCCACGAAACCCATGTTCCCGAAGCGAGCACCACCGGCATCTGCATGGCGCCAAGCATCGAAGGCTTGATCTGGCTCATGAAGAAAGTCGGATTCAAGCAAGTCGTCAGGATTCCCCCGCCAGAGAACGCCTACGAACAGCACCGGTTCAACAAGAGGGTTGTTGTTGCCGGCTACGTTTAAAAACACCTGCCTGCCAGAGATCCCATGACCAAGCAAATCCAAGACGCCTACATCGTCGCCGCCACCCGCACTCCGGTCGGCAAGGCACCCCGTGGCGTGTTCCGCAATACTCGTCCCGACGACATGCTCGCGCACGTGTTGCGCAGCGTGGTCGCACAGGCGCCGGGCATCGACCTCGGTCGGATCGATGACGCGATCATCGGCTGCGCGATGCCCGAGGGCGAGCAAGGCATGAACGTCGCCCGGATCGGCGTACTGCTGGCAGGCCTGCCGAACACGGTCGCTGCGCAGACCATCAACCGCTTCTGTTCCTCGGGCTTGCAGGCCGTGGCCCTCGCAGCAGACCGCATCCGCCTCGGCGAAGCCGACCTGGTGCTCGCCGGCGGCATCGAATCGATGTCGATGGTGCCGATGATGGGCAACAAAGTCGCATTCAGCCCTTCGATACTCGACAACGACAACATTGCCATCGCCTATGGCATGGGTATCACGGCCGAGAAGGTCGCTGAAGAGTGGAAGGTTTCGCGTGAGGATCAGGATGCTTTCGCCCTTGCTTCGCACCAGAAGGCGATCGCGGCGATCCAGTCCGGTGAATTCAGGGGTGAGATCACGCCCTACGAAGTGACATCGCGCATACCGGATGTTGCTGGCAATACAGTGCGCCTGAAGAAAGCGTTGATCGACACGGATGAAGGCCCGCGTCCGGATTCGACCCTGGAAGGTCTCGCCAAGCTCAAGACGGTGTTTCGCAATGGCCAGTTCGGCGGCAGCGTCACTGCCGGCAACAGCTCGCAAATGAGCGATGGTGCAGGCGCGGTGCTGTTGGCGTCCGAACAGGCGATCAAGGACTATGGCCTGACCCCGCTCGCGCGCTTCGTCAGTTTTTCTGTTGCAGGCGTGCGCCCGGAAGTGATGGGCATCGGCCCGATCGCCGCGATTCCAAAGGCGCTGAAGCAAGCTGGCTTGACCAAGGATCAACTCGACTGGATCGAGCTCAACGAGGCCTTCGCAGCGCAGGCGTTGGCAGTGATTCGCGATGTCGGGCTCGATCCGTCCAAGGTCAATCCACTCGGCGGCGCGATCGCGCTCGGTCATCCACTCGGTGCCACTGGTGCGATCCGGACAGCCACCATTGTCCACGGCCTGCGTCGGCGCCAGCAGAAGTACGGCATGGTGACGATGTGCATCGGCACCGGCATGGGAGCGGCGGGCGTATTCGAAGCGCTGTGAACACAGCGTCATGAAGTGATCAACAACGGCGCCCAAGGGCGCCGTTGTTGATTTGCGGTGAGCTCATCCCAGTTTGTGTGCCCTCGAATCCGTGACGCCTGTCCGGAATCCAGTCAAAGCTGCGTTCTTGTTGTGTGGGAGCGGGAAAAGACACCCTCCTGTTCATCTCACAACCAAGAGGGAAGAGACCATGAAGGCAACATTCATCGCCACCGCATTGACCGCGGCCGTCCTGAGCATGGCGCCGACCAGCAATGCCAGTGCCGCCAACGATAGCAAGGTCTACGCGGGCAGCGGCTGCAAGGTGTTTGGTAGCACCGCCTGGACGGACCTGCAGTTCGGCGCGGCCGGCATCATCAACCTGACCGTCAACCCGAAGAACATCATCTGCCCGATCATCAATGACAGCGAACTCGCGTACGACGGCGATGCCGGCGTACCGCTGAATGCCCCGAGTTCGCACATGCACGTCGCTGCCGGTAACGTTGGTTCGACCACCGTCTGCAACATCTACACCATCGACAACGGCAGTGGTGGTACCTATGTGGGCGTTACCGAGACCAGTACGCACAACACGGGCGCGATGGCGGCCGGGACCGAGGTCAACTTCGGCATCTCGGGCTGGACTGGCACTGCGGACTACCTGCATACATCCGTCATGATGCTGTGTACGCTTGGCCCGAAGGCGACCCTGCGGTTCTACCGGATCACTGAGCAGGGTGCCACCGAAAACTGAGCATCACACGCTTGCCGCGAGTCGCTGACTTCGGTCAGCGACTTGTTTTCTGGATACCCTTAAAGGTTCTGCTAAAGGCTCTGCAATGAAGAATCTCGTTTCGTCGAAGGCGTTGGTTGCCACACTGATTGCACTCGCCGTCGTGGTCTGCACGACATGGGCAGTCAACCGCTCACCAACTGTAGCCGGCCTCGAGACTGGCTCAGGCGGATCGCTGGATGAACGCATCGATCTGTTGCTTCGAGCTCAGGAGACCCAGGCCCGTCGACTGGACCGCCTCGAGGTCTTGCTGACCGGGAGAAAGGGCTACGTCGCAGCTTCACAAGGGACAGGCGCATCGGCTCGCGGCCACGATGAGGAGCATGACCTCGCGGCTACTGCAGCCCAGGGCGAACAAAGAATGCGGGCTCTCGCAGCCCAGGAGGAGGCGAAGTTCGTTGCCGAGCCCCTGTCTGCCGCTTGGGCAGCACCGACCGAGAAGTTGATCGACTCGGCATTCACAGCCAAGAACCTGGAGTGGAATCAGGCTCCCAAACCCTTGGCGCATGATGCGAAGTGTCACAGCACCAGCTGTCGCATCGAAGTGTCTTACCAGGACGATTTCCAAGCCGATATCGGCCAGCAGTTCATGCTCGGTGATATCGCAACACGCCTGCCCAAGGCCAAACTCTTCCGCCTGCGCAACCCGGATGGCACGGTGCAAATAATTGCGTACGCCAATACGGGGCCTGGACGAGCACGCCGTTGAAGCTACACGAAACAGGCGGCTATCCAGCCGCCTGTTTCATTGCAGGAAGCTCAAGGTGTCGACATTCGGACAATCCCACGCACTAACTTATCCACGTCCGGCTTGTTCCCGCCAATCCTTCCAAGCGTCCCTGGATTGCGCCCACCAGTAACTGAGCTGCGCGCCGACGAAGCCCGCAGGCTTGAACGCCGACACCAAGCCATAGTCGGCAAACTGCTGCCAACGCGAATCATCTTCCGCGATCGCCGACGCCAACACTTCACCCGCAAGCGTCGTCGGCGCAACACCATGCCCCCCAAACGCCTGCGCGAGCCATAAACAGTCATCAATGCGGCCGATCTGCGGCATCTGGTGACGCGCGTAACTCATCAGCCCTGACCAGGCGTAATCGATCTGCACGCCATCGAGCTGTGGAAACACTTGCAACAGATCGCGATATAGCAGCCGCTTCACGGCCGCGGGCGAACGATCCAGCACCGAGACGCGCCCGCCCCATAACAATCGCGTGTCCGGCAGTGGGCGGTAGTAGTCGAAGGCGAAACGGGTGTCGTAGATCGCGGCATCCGTCGTCATCAGCTCGCGCAAGCGCTCGCCCAACGGTTCGGTGACCATGACGTAGGTCGCGATCGGTAGCACCGCGGCGTCGACGCGGCGACGCAAGTGAGCGAGGTAGCCGCCACAGGCAAGCACGACCTGTTCGGCCTCGATCTCGCCTGCGGGTGTGCGTACGCGCCAATGCACACCATTCCGCGCGAGTGCGAGTGCCGGAGTGCGCTCAAACAGGGTGACGCCGAGCCGGCTCGTTGCCGCCGCGATGCCAAGTGCATATTTCAGTGGATGGAAATGAAAGGCCTGCGGCTCGAACAGACCATCGTGGTAGCGCTCGCTGCGGACGCGTTCACGCAATTCGGCTTGCGGCAGCCATTGCCAGTCGACATCGTAGTGATCGGCCAGCAGTCGTTGCCGGTATTGCAGGCAACTGGGGTCGCGGAACCAGTTCGCCCAGATGACTCCTGCGTCACGATGGTCGCAGTCGATCGCGTACTTGTCGATGCGACTGCGGATCAACGCAACCGCGTCGGTAGTGCCGCGATATAGCGCACGTGCGCGCTCGCCCCCTAGCTCGCGCAGCAGTTCACCCTCCCCGCGCGAATAGCCACCGAACACGAAACCGCCGTTGCGGCCAGAAGCGCCATGCCCGATCACATCGGCTTCGATGAGAACTACGTCACGCACGCCTCGTTCGGCCAATCCCAATGCCGTGTTGAGGCCCGCAAAACCACCGCCGATTACGCACACTTTCGCCGCGCGCCGTCCTTCCAGGGATGCTGAAAGTGCTCGCTCCGGGACAGTTGCGTGGTAATAGCTGACGGATGGTATGGACATGGCAATGCCTGACACGGTTTGATGGTGCGCAAGCCACGGAGATCACATGGAAATCCATCGCGCCGACAAAGCCTATCGTAATCGCGCCGTGTTGCTGCTTGCCGGCACGGCGGTGCTGTGCCTGATCCTGCTGTGGCAGTTGAACTTATGGCTGGGACACGTGACCAACGAGTTGATGGTCAGCGATCCGGACACGGTCCGTCGCTGGCTACGCATACTGTTGTCCGCGCTTGGCATCGGCCTCGCCATACCCGCGGCGGCGCTCGGCGTGAGCTTGCGCAAATTGGGGCTGACTTCGCGTATCGAAGGCCGCTTCCCGCCGCGCGAATGGAAAACCTGGCGCGACGTACGCGTGCTACGCGATGCCCCGGCACTGCTGTGGGCGCGTCGGGTCGAACTTGCGGGAACCTTCGCCCTGGTCCTGGCGGTTGCACTCGTTACCTGGGCCGCGCTGGTGTTGTGGCGGTTTGGATGAGTGGAACGTGCAAGCAGTCCTGTCTAGCAAGTAGCTTCGACGTTAACCCGCATTCAATCCAGGTCGACCACGCCGAGTTCATCGAGCGCGTTCTGCATCAACCGGCGCGCTGAATCGCTGAGTTTCTCGTGGTCGAGTGCGTAGCGGATCGTCGCTTCGATCAGGCCAAGATGCGTGCCGCAGTCGAAACGCGTGCCTTGGAAGCGATACGCCAGCACGCGCTCCTCCTCGAGCAAAGCAGCAATGGCGTCGGTGAGCTGGATTTCACCGCCAGCCCCGGGCTTGACGAGTTCGAGCAGATCGAAGATGCGCGGGCTCAGCACGTAACGGCCGACCACAGCGAGGTTGCTGGGCGCCGCCTCTGGTGTTGGTTTCTCGACGATGGCACGGATACGGCCCTCGCGTTCCACGAAGGCGTCCGTCGCGACGATACCGTAATTGCTGGTCTGGTCGCGTGGTACATCCTGCACGGCGATGACACTGGCATCGTCGACGACGGCCGCATCGGCCATTTGCTTGAGCGCACCGGGGCCACGGTTCCAGATCAGGTCGTCCGGCAGCAGCACGGCGAAGGGTTCGTCGCCCACCACCGGCTTGGCGCACAGCACGGCATGGCCGAGCCCGAGCGCCTCGGCTTGGGTGACGAACACTGCACGCACGCCAGGTGGCAGTACGTTGCGGATCAGTTCGAGCTGCTCGGTCTTGCCGGCTTGTTCGAGCTTCTGTTCCAGCTCGTAGGCCTTGTCGAAATAGTCGGCGACCGCGTGCTTATAGCGGTTGGTGACGAAGATCAGGGTGTCGCAACCGGCTTCGATCGCCTCATCGACCGCGTACTGGATCAGCGGCCGGTCGATGATCGGCAGCATTTCCTTGGGGACGGTCTTGGTGGCGGGCAGGAATCGGGTGCCCAGTCCGGCGACCGGGAAAACAGCCTTGCGAATGCGTTTCATCAAATCTTGCGTGCGTTGCGGGCAGGGAATGCGACCACGATAGCGGTAGCGGGTTCGATGTTGCTCGGCGCCGGGGCGAATTCTGGCACGGCTTCACGCAATAGTACCGAGAGCGCATCGCGATCGTAACGATTGCTCGCTTCGCGCATGCGTTCTATTGCCAGGGCAATGCCCTCGGCCGATACAGCACGAGGTTCGGCCTGCAGGATCTTCGGGTGCGCCGTCGGCCGATAACGCTCTTCGGCATGGAACAGCGTTTCGTGCAGTTTTTCGCCGGCGCGCAAGCCTGAGAACACGATGGCGATGTCGCGACCGGGTTGCTTGCCAGCGAGACGAATCATCTGCTCGGCGAGCAGGCGGATCGGCACCGGCTCCCCCATGTCGAGGGTGTAGATGGCTTCGTGAGAGCCGATCGCTGACGCCTGAAGGATCAGCTGGCAAGCCTCGGGAATGGTCATGAAGTAACGAGTGACTTCCGGATCGGTCACGGTGACCGGCCCGCCGTTGCGGATCTGCTCGCGGAACAGGGGCACCACGCTGCCGGCCGAATCAAGCACATTGCCGAAGCGAACCGTGACGAAACGGGTCGAGCGGCGATTGGCCAACGATTGACAGGCCATTTCCGCGAGTCGCTTGGTGGCCCCGAGCACGTTGACCGGGTCAACCGCCTTGTCGGTGGAAATCAACACGAACGTACCGACATCGTGATCGCGGCAGGCTCGTGCCACGGTGTCGGTAGTGAGTACGTTGTTGCGCACCGCCTCACGCAATTGCGCTTCCAGCAGAGGCACCTGCTTGTAGGCGGCCGCATGGAACAGTGCGTCTGGCTCGGCGAGGCGCAGTGCATGGGCGATCACTGCCGGATCGCCGCAATCGCCAAGCACGGAAATGCATTCCAGATCAGGGAAATCGCGGCGCAGCTCGGCTTCCGTTGTCGTCAATGCCAGTTCGTCGATCTCGACCAACGCGACCCGGCGCGCGCCATGCTTCGCGCATTGCCGGCACAGTTCAGCGCCGATCGAACCGCCAGCTCCCGTGACCAGGACAGTACGGCCACCAAGCCAGCCGCGGATCGCCTTCCAGTCCGGCAATACCGGTTTGCGACCGAGCAAGTCCTCGATGGCGACTTCCTTCAATTCGCCCGGCAGCGAATGGCCTTCGAGTACGTCATGCAGGCGCGGCACCATCCGGAACGGCAGGCCGGTGTGCTCGCAGGCGGTGACTACCTTTTGCAAGGCTGTGGCATCAGCCGAAGGCATGGCGATCACCAACAGCTTGGCTGCGGTTTCGCGTGCGATTTCAGCCACATCCCGGACCTGGCCGAGCACCGGCACGCCCTGGACTTTGCTGCCGCGCAGCTGGGCAGCGTCGTCGAGGAATCCGACTGGCTGGTAGGCACCAGTCCGATGCAGATCACGCACCAAGGCCTCGCCAGCCTGCCCGGCACCGAGGATCAACACGCGCACGGCAGCATGGTCGTTACGCGCGCTATGGCTCTCCTTCCAGGCGCGATACAGCAGCCGTGGCGTGCCGAGCAGCCCGATCAGCGCAAACGGATAGAGCAGCAATACCGTGCGCGGCACTGAATCCAGGCGGTTGTAGAGGAACAACCCCAGCACGATGGTGAGCAAGCCCAGCGCGCCGGCTTTCACTAGATTCCACAAATCGGGGACGCTGGCGAAGCGCCACAGCCCCCGGTACAGGCCTACGCGCCACAGCACGAATCCCTGGGACAGCAGCACGATGGCGTCTTCGACCGACCACCACGGCAAGGGCGTGGACTGGTCGAGCATTGCATAGCGGAAATGATGCAGGCCGTGCCAGCACAGCCAGACCATCGCCAGATCGTGCAGCACTACCGCGGAACGCGGCAACAGCGAGGCCCACCGGGTGCGCCATGAACTCATTCCATGTTCTCCATTCCTGCTGCAATCACTTTCCGTTGCAGCATCCACCACACCCCTGCCCCTGTCATATACCACGCCACGCAAGACAAGGTCATCAGTAGCGGACCAGTTCCGCGCAGCACCAGCAAAAGCAACACTGCCAGGGCAGTCCATGCGGCATAACCCAGCGTCACCGGGACATGGCTGCCTCCGACCCGCGCCCAACCCTGATAAGCGTGCAGCGTATGCGGTCGCCACCACGCTTCACCGCGCCGCAATCGCCCAAGCAAGGTCAGGCTCGCATCGAGCAGGAAGGCAGACAGCGGCAACATCCATACCCCCCCTGCGCGAGGCACCTGCGCGATCGTGCCCATCAGCAGTGATGCCAATGTGAAACCCAGCGCGCCGCTGCCGACATCGCCCAAAAAAATGCGAGCCTTGGGGAAATTGAACGGCAGGAAACCCATCGTTGCCGCCAGCAATGCCAAGGCGAGCCACTGCCACAATCCGGCCGTCGCCCAAGCCACCGCCACGGCGACCAGCGCGGCTTGGCTTGCAGCGAGTCCATCGATCCCGTCCATGAAGTTCCAGACGTTGGTCAGCACCAGGGCCAATACGAAGGCAGCGAACACGAGTAGCACCTGTCCGTAGGCCACCCACGCCCCCAGGGCCAGCAGGCCCGCTGCGACGAAGTGCACGGCCAGCCGCAGCCATGGCGACAGGGGGCGGTGATCGTCGATCAGACCGACCACCGCCACCAGCAGCAGGCCCGCCAGGAACGCCACCAACATCGACAGTTCTGCGCCTGCGCGCGACAGCCACCATGTGCCGGCGAGCAATATGGCGACGACGATCGCGATACCGCCGCCGCGGGGCGTCGGTACGGCATGGCTGCGGCGCTCGCCTGGTTGATCGAGCAGGTTGCGATGCAAGGCATAACGCCGCGCCAGCCACGTACCTGCCAGTCCGATCGCGAAGTGGAGCAGCAGCCAACGGGTCACGCGTCACACCACGGCGTAATTCAGCAACGGCTTGATCGAGCCCCACTCCTTGCAACTCGGGCATTGCCAGTGATGTGCGCGAGCCCCGAAGCCGCAGCGATTGCAGCGGTAGCTCGGGTTGCGCACCAGCAACTGATCGGTGATGTGCTTGAGGTCGTGCAAGGTCGCTACCGCATCGGCGCCTTCTGCCAAGGTCAAGTCGATCAGCGCCGCTTCACCGCGCACCGATGGCCGATCCTTCAGTTGCTGCGCCAGATACGCCCGTGCCGCGGGCACTCCTTCCTCGCCTTCGACGATCTTGGTCAGTGCCAGCACCGGGGCGACGCCCCGGTAGTGTTCGATCATTTCGGCGAGGAAGCTGCGCGCACCCGGGCTGTCGCTACTGCGTTCATAGCAGGACAACAGCGCTGGCAGGATTTCCGGCAAATAATCGGGATCGTGGCGCGCGACGCGCTCGAAGGCACGGATCGCGGCGCTGTCGTTGCCGGCATCGAGTTCGATGCGGCCCTCGAGAATGCCGGCACGCACGCAGTTCGCATCAGCCTGATAGGCGCGCGCTACCGCGGCATGTGCCTCCTCGACATCGCCGGCGGCACGATGGCGATCTGCCAGCTCGCATTCGAACTGTGCGACCAGCTTGCCCATCGGCTCGCCGGTGATTTCCTCGAAGCGCGTGGCGTTCTCGATCGCCTTGTCCCAATCGCGTTCGGCCTGGTAAATACCGATCAGGTGCTTGAGCGCCTGTGGCGCGCGCATGTCGAGTCTCACCAGGTCGCTGAACACGGTTTCGGCACGATCGAGCAAGCCCGAGCGCATGTAGTCCTCGCCGAGCGCCAGCAATGCCTGCACTTTCTGTTGGTCGTTGAGGTCGTTGCGCTGCACTAGCGCCTGGTGCAGGCGTATGGCGCGATCGACTTCGCCGCGACGACGGAACAGGTGGCCGAGCGCGACCTGGGTCTCGAACGTGTCGCGATCGAGTTCGGCGATGCGCAGGAACACCTCGATCGCCTTGTCAGGTTGTTCGTTGAGCAGGTAGTTCAGGCCGCGGAAATACGTCGTCGACAGCCGGCTGACTTGCGAATCGCTATGACGCTCGCCGCCGCGACGCCCGATCAACCAACCGGTGGCAGCTGCGATCGGCAGCAGCAGGAAGAACCAGAACCATTCGTTGATGAAGGCCATGCGTCAGAGTCCGTTCCTGGATTTTTCAGCACGCCGTAAGCGCTGCTGCAATGGCAGTACCACGCTCGCGGCCAGTACCAGGCCACCGACCAGCACGCCAAATAGCAACGCCACGATGACCGCCACGCCCAGCGTGGTCGACACCGCGACGAAGCCAAGGTCGAGCGCCACCACTTGTGGGTTCATGGCGCCCACGGCAACGCCGGCTGCGAGACAGGCCAAGGCGATCAAAAGGCGGATCAGTCGCATCGTGCGGTGCCCATCCTTAAGCGTTTGCGATGGGTCGTTAGCTTAGCCGACGCAGGCGCTGCTGAATCATTCTTCCGAGTCGACGGGCGCAACTCCACTGACGCGTTCGCGCAGTTCCTTGCCCGGCTTGAAGTGGGGAACATGCTTGCCCGGCAGCGCGACCGAATCGCCGGTCTTGGGATTCCGGCCCAGCCGCGGCGGGCGGTAATGCAGGGAAAAACTACCGAAGCCGCGGATTTCGATGCGCTCGCCGCCGGACAGCGCCGAACCCATCATCTCCAGCAACGACTTCACCGCAAGATCGACGTCGTCCGCCTTCAGGTGCGCCTGGCGGGCCGACAGGATCTCGATCAGTTCGGATTTGGTCATGGACGCGTCGCTGCCCTGGGATAGCAAGTCGTGGCCGGTGAACCCGAGGCGGCCCGGCCGGAGCCGGACCGCCGCGGAAATCGCAACGACTGCTGCTTACTCGGACTTGTTGCCGAGCTGTTCGCGCAGCAGCGCGCCGAGCTTGGTGGTGCCGCTGGAAGCGTCCGAGGCCTTGTTGTACTCAGCCAGGGCTTCCTGCGTCTCGGCTTCGTCCTTGGCCTTGATCGAGAGCTGCAGCGTGCGGCCCTTGCGATCCATGCCGGTGAACTTGGCTTCGATGGTGTCGCCCACCTTGAGGTGCTGGCTGGCGTCGTCGACGCGATCGTAGGAAATGTCGCGCGCGGCAACATAGCCTTCGACGCCGTCGCCGAGGTCGATGGTCGCGCCCTTGGCGTCCACTTCCTTGACCGTGCCGGTGACCTTGGTGCCCTTCTGGTTGCTCGCCATGAACTGGCCGAACGGATCCTGCTCCATCTGCTTCACGCCGAGGCTGATGCGCTCGCGTTCCGGATCGACGGCCAGCACTACGGCTTCGAGCGTATCGCCCTTCTTGTAGTTGCGCGCCACGTCTTCGCCGGTGGAGTTCCAGCTGATGTCGGACAGGTGGATCAGGCCGTCGATACCGCCGTCGAGGCCGATAAAGATGCCGAAGTCGGTGATCGACTTGATCTGGCCCGACACCTTGTCGCCCTTCTTGTGGATCGCAGCGAAGGTTTCCCACGGATTGCTGGTGACCTGCTTGATGCCGAGCGAGATGCGGCGACGCTCTTCATCCACGTCCAGCACCATGACCTGCACTTCGTCGCCGACCTGCACGACCTTGGACGGGTTGACGTTCTTGTTGGTCCAATCCATTTCGGAGACGTGGACCAGGCCTTCGACGCCCGGCTCGATCTCGACGAACGCGCCGTAATCGGTGACGTTGCTGACCTTGCCGAACACGCGGGTGTTGGCCGGGTAGCGGCGGGCGATGTTGTCCCACGGATCCTCGCCCATCTGCTTCAGGCCGAGGCTGACGCGGTTGCGCTCGCGGTCGTACTTGAGCACGCGGACGTCCAGCTCCTGGCCGACTTCCACGACTTCGGACGGATGGCGCACGCGCTTCCAGGCCATGTCGGTGATGTGCAGCAGGCCGTCGATGCCGCCGAGGTCGACGAAGGCGCCGTAGTCGGTGAGGTTCTTGACCACACCCTTCAGCACCGCGCCCTCGACCAGCTTCTCGAGCAGCTGCTCGCGTTCTTCCGAATGCTCGCTCTCGACCACCGCGCGGCGCGAAACCACCACGTTGTTCCGCTTGCGATCGAGCTTGATGAGCTTGAACTCGAGTTCCTTACCCTCGAGGTAAACCGGGTCACGGACCGGACGCACGTCGACCAGCGAGCCCGGCAGGAATGCGCGGACGTCCTTGATGTCGACGGTGAAACCGCCCTTGACCTTGCCGCTGATGCGACCGGTGATGGTGGCGTTGGCCTGCAGGGCCTCTTCCAGTTCGTCCCACACCATGGCGCGCTTGGCCTTCTCGCGCGACAGCACGGTTTCGCCAAAACCATTCTCGAGCGAGTCGAGCGCGACCTTGACCAGGTCGCCCACGCCAACGTCGATTTCGCCGGCGTCGTTGCGGAACTGCTCGATCGGCACGATGCCTTCGGACTTCAAACCAGCGTTGATCACCACGACGTCGGAGCGGACTTCGACGACGGTACCGGTGACGATGGAACCCGGCTTCAGCTTGGCCAGTCCGGCCTGGCTTGCTTCAAACAGTTCGGCAAAAGATTCGGTCATAACAGCGGACATAAAATTCTCTGGTGGATACACAGGCCGGGGCGCGCCTTTGTTGGCGATGCGTCCGACCCACCCTTTGGGTTGGCGTTGTGCTTCGAGGAGGAAGCTGGCGCCAGGTTGGTGGATGACCCGCCCGCGGGATTGCGAACGGGGGCTTCTGTCACGTGGGACTACGCCGCGCGTTCCGGCAATAGCGCCAGCACGCGTTCGACCACCGCATCGATGCTTTGGCCAGTGGTATCGATGCGGACGGCGTCATCGGCCGGTCGCAGCGGAGCCACCGCGCGGCTGGCGTCGCGGGCGTCGCGGGCTAAAATCTCCCGTAGCAGACCGTCCAATGTAACGGAAACTCCTTTTTCCTTCAACTGCTTATAGCGTCTTTCCGCCCTTTCGTCGGCACTGGCGGTGAGGAAGACCTTGAAGGGAGCATCGGGGAAAATGACCGTCCCCATGTCCCGGCCGTCGGCGACCAGGCCCGGCGGCTGGCGGAAGGCACGCTGCCGATCCTTGAGCGCCGCCCTGACTTCGGGGATCGCGGCAATGGCCGAAGCCGCCGCCCCGGCGGTCTCGGTGCGCAGTTCGTCGGTCGCATCGACGCCGTTTACGATGACCCGGGGCTCATCCGCGGACTCATCGCGGAAGCCGACTTCGGTGTCGAAGGTGCAGCGGACCAAGGCCGAGGCATCCGAAAGGTCGATGTCGGCCCAACTCGCGGCGATGCCTACGGCCCGGTACAGCGCGCCGGAATCCAGGTAATGCCAGCCCAATCGCTGCGCGACATGGCGGCTGATCGTGCCCTTGCCGGAGCCTGAGGGCCCGTCGATGGTGAGCACGGGAATGGTCTTGTCAGACATGGCGCCCCCAGTGGATATCGAACGATTGTAGCCGCGGCCGCGCATCAAATTACGCAAGCACTTGAATAGGCGGGGAAAAGCCCGCTAGAATGCGCGGCTGCGTTTTCCCCTAACCCTTTAACCGCTCCGAGGTCTGTCATGAAGGTCCTGTCCTCCCTGAAGTCGGCGAAGGCCCGTCACCGCGACTGCAAGGTGGTCCGCCGTCGTGGCAAGGTCTTCGTGATCTGCAAGTCGAATCCGCGTTTCAAGGCGCGCCAGCGCTAAGCGTCGGTAGAGCTTCGCTTGCCGGAGGCCGCCGCGAGGCGGCCTTCTGCGTTTCTGCTCTCGACATCCCAGAAACACGCCGCCGCGTAGCGTGTCGCCCTGCCGATCTGCTACAACGCCGCCTGTACTTACATCCATCTCTCGGGGTCGCGCCATGAACATTCGTTTCCGTGCACTTCCGCTATTCGCCCTCCTCGCCCTCGCCGGCACCGCTTCGGCCGAAAAGCTGCTGATCGAGCGGGT
Source organism: Lysobacter sp. CFH 32150 (assembly GCF_022758295.1). Lineage (GTDB taxonomy): Bacteria > Pseudomonadota > Gammaproteobacteria > Xanthomonadales > Xanthomonadaceae > CFH-32150. The sequence goes on from NZ_JALDWJ010000001.1 coordinate 128,361, forward strand.
GCAGGAAGAGAACAAGGCCGCCCTTCCCGCACGTGGTATGACCATGGCCCAGGTCGAGGCGAAATACGGCGCACCCAGCGACCGCCTCGACCCGCGCGGCGGCCAGAAGCGCCAGTGGCCGACCATCAACCGCTGGGTTTACCCCGCCTTCACCGTGTACTTCGAGAAGAGCAAGGTGATCGACGCGGTCGCCAACAAGGCCGACGAAACCGAAGTCGGGCCAAAGCCTCCCGTTCGCTGACGATGACCGCAGCCGTTCGTTTTCCCGCGGAGTGGGAACCCCAGTCCGCGGTCCTCATCGCGTGGCCGCATGCCGACACCGACTGGGCCGAACGCCTGGGCGAAGTCGAGGAAACCTACATCGCTCTGGTCGCCGCCATCACGCGCCATCAGGACGTGGTGATTTGTGTCGCCGACGTCGATCTGCAGACCTATGCCGAAGCGCGGTTGCGCTCGGCGCGGATCGACCTCGGCCGCGTGCGCTTCATCGAAGTCGAATACGACGATACCTGGCTACGCGATTCCGGGCCGATCACCCTGCGTGACGGCGATGGCTTTCGCCTGCTCGATTTCCGCTTCACCGGTTGGGGCGGCAAGTTCGAAGCCAGCCGCGACGACGAGCTGGTCATCAACCTCAGCGACGCTGGAACATTCCGCAAGAGTGTTCGGCAACACATTGATTTTGCTTTGGAAGGTGGCGCCATCGACACCGATGGTGCGGGCACCCTGTTATCCACGTGGCAATGCCTGCACGAGCGTCACCCCGACGTCAGTCGCGAACTGCTGACCAGCAAGCTCAGCGAGTGGCTGCAGCAGCAGCGCGTGCTGTGGCTCGACCATGGCTACCTCGAAGGCGACGACACCGACGCCCACATCGACACCCTCGCCCGCTTCGCTGCTGCGGACGCGATCGTGTTCCAGGCCTGCGACGACCCGGCCGATTCGCACTACGGGGAGCTGCAGGCGATGGCAGCAGAACTCGCGGCGCTGCGCACCGTGGACGGCAAACCTTACCGCCTGTTCCCGCTGCCTTGGGCCAAGCCCATCGTCGACGAAGGCCGGCGCCTGGCTGCCAGTTACGCCAATTTCCTGATCATCAACGGTGCGGTGCTGATGCCCGTTTACGGAGACACGGCGGATGCCGGTGCCGCCGGGGTGCTCGAACAGGCCTTCCCTGATCGAGAGATCATCGCGGTACCGTGTCGTCCATTGATCTGGCAGAACGGCAGCCTGCATTGCATCACCATGCAGCTCCCGCAAGGCGTCGTGTAGGCGGGCTTTAACCCGCCGCAATGAACGTCGGCGCATCAATGGCGGGTTAAAACCCGCCCTACAATCGCGCATGGAATAGCCGCAAGGACCTTGTGATGGCGAAGAAAACCACCCTGCCCGTCGCCCTGATCCAGGAGCGCAACCACGGTGATGCGGAGGCCAACCTCAGCGTCATCGAACAGCGTGTCGGCGAGGCCACCAAGCGCGGCGCCAAGCTGGTGTTGTTGCAGGAACTCCACAACGGCCCTTACTTCTGCCAGCACGAATCGGTGGGCGAGTTCGACCGCGCCGAGCCGATCCCCGGTCCCAGCACCGAACGCCTGGCCAAGCTCGCGAAACAGCATGGCGTAGTACTGGTCAGCTCATTGTTCGAACGCCGCGCCGCCGGGCTGTATCACAACACCGCGGTCGTGTTCGACGCCGACGGCTCCACCGCCGGCAAGTACCGCAAGATGCATATCCCCGACGATCCGGGCTTCTACGAGAAGTTCTACTTCACGCCCGGCGACCTCGGCTTCAATCCGATCGACACCAGCGTCGGCCGGCTTGGCGTATGCGTGTGCTGGGACCAGTGGTATCCGGAAGGCGCGCGCCTGATGGCGCTGGCTGGCGCCGAGCTGCTGCTCTACCCGACTGCGATCGGCTGGGACCCGAACGACGACCAAGGCGAGAAGGACCGCCAGCGCAACGCCTGGATCCTGAGTCATCGCGGCCACGCCGTCGCCAACGGGCTGCCGGTGCTGTCGTGCAACCGGGTCGGCCATGAGCAGTCGCCCGCTTCTGACAGATACGCAGACGCCGCCGGCATCGACTTCTGGGGCTCCAGCCATGTGCTCGGACCGCAAGGCGAGTTCCTCGCCGAAGCCAGGGACGAGCCTGAAATTTTGATGGCCGAAGTCGACCTGGGTCGCAGCGAGCATGTGCGGCGGATCTGGCCGTTCCTGCGGGATCGGCGCATCGATGCTTACGGCGATCTGCTCAAGCGTTATCGCGACTGACGTCGTGGGACTGCACCTGCGCGCGGCCGTGGCCAGCGACTTGCCGGCGATCACGGCGCTGTATGCATTGGAAGTCCGCGACGGCGTGGCGACTTACGAATACGAAGCGCCCGACGAAGTCGAGATGACACGCCGCTGGCAGGCAATCGTCAGCCAGGGCTATCCCTATCTCGTCGCCGAAATCGATGGCGACTTCGCTGGCTACGCCTACGCCAGCAGTTACCGCTCGCGGGATGGCTATCGCTGGACTGTCGAGGACACTGTTTACGTGCAGCCGGATTTCCAGGGACGCGGTATAGGCCGGGCGTTGTTGCGACAGCTAATTGCCGACTGCGAAGCCCTGGGCTTTCGCCAAATGGTCGCGGTCATTGGGGACAGTACCAATACGGCCTCGATCGCCCTGCATGCGCATCTCGGATTCCAAACCGTCGGCGTGTTCAACGGCTTGGGCCGCAAGCACGGGCGCTGGCTGGATACCGTGCAGATGCAACGGCCACTGGGACCAGGTGCCGCAACTGCGCCGTAGGGCACGGGGCAAACGCACTCCCAAGGCTTGTCCGACGAACGGTCATTATAAAACGAACGGACGTGCTATTGTCGCTGCATGTCCGCTCAGCCCGCCACCAACAAAGGTGCCGTCACCCGTGAGACCATCATCGATCGCGCGTACACCATCGCGTCTTCGGCGGGGCTCGAGGGACTGTCGATCGGTCCGCTGGCCGACGCGGTCGGGATGTCCAAGAGCGGCGTCTTCGCACATTTCGGCTCGCGCGAGGATCTACAGCTGGCAGTGCTGGATTCCGCCGCCCGACGCTTCTTCGACCACACCCTGTTGCCAGCGTTGAAGGCGAAACGTGGCCTGCCACGGCTGCGGGCCATCATCGCCGGCTGGTTCGACTGGATTCGCCTCAACGATAGCGGCTGCCTGTTGTTGTCGGCGGTCAGCGAATATGACGACCGACCCGGCCCACTGCGCGACCGCGTGGTGCAACACGAACAGCGTTGGCGCAACGATCTCGCCCGCGCCATCCAGATGGCGGTCGATAGTGGTGAGTTACAGGCGGATACAGACCCTGTGCAGCTCGCCTTCGAGATCACCAGCATCGCCCTGGGTGTGCAATACGACGCTGGGTTGCTCGGCTCCGAGTCCGCTATTAGACGTGGGCAGCGCATGTTCGAGCGCTTGCTCAGCTCCTACTTCCCCCCCACCACCTGACATCCCTCGGAGGCTTGCCATGCTTGCAATCATCTCCAAAATTAGCACGATCGTTCGTAATATGGTTCCGCTATATGCGCTGCGATTGAGCTATCTGCTCGGCAGCTGGCTGGCGCCCGAGGCCACCGTCCATCGGGCCGCGCGGCTCTTCACCACGCCATTCAAGTCCACGCGCAGCCGTGCGCTCGCCGCGCCCACGCTCGGCGCACGCGAGCGCACGCTGGACGTGGATGGCGTCGCGATCGAAACCTACATCTGGGGCGACCCACTTACCCAGCCTTACGTCCTGTTCGCGCATGGCTGGTCCAGCCATGGCACGCGAATCGCACCATGGGTGGCACCGCTGCAGGCCGCTGGCTATGCAGTGGTCGCCTTCGATCAGGCGGCGCACGGCAGGAGCAGCGGAACGCAGGTGACGCTGCCTGACTTCGCCTGCTACCTGCTCGCCGTCGGCCATCACTACGGGCCAGCAGCGGCAGTGATCGGGCATTCGTTGGGCGGTGCCGCAGCAGCGATTGCGATGGCGCGCGGCCTGGTTGCCGAACGCGCGATCCTGCTTGCGCCCGCGGCAGATCCGCTGGCGGCGGTTGATCGCTTTGGGCGTTTCGTATGGATGGCCGGCTGGCTGAACCGGCGAATGTTCGCCATCTTCGAGAAGCGCACCAGGGTGCAAGCCGAGGAAATGCAGGCGCACACGAACGCACCGCGGATCGGTCATCCGGCACTGATAGTCCATGACGTCGAAGACCGTGAAGTGCCGTGGTCGGAAGGAGAGCGTTATGCGCGCTACTGGGCGGATTCCCGCCTGATCAGCACCCGCGGGCTGGGCCACAACCGTGTTGCCGACGACCAGAGCGTGATCGCCGCGGCCTTGTGCTTCCTGCGCGGTGAGACAGTAGGCGAACGCGTGGTGTCCTCGCCCAACCTGCCCTACGGCTTTGCCTGAACGCCCTGTTTTGCTGCTGATGCCGGCGAGCGACTATGCTGCGCGACCGTCGCGACAATCCGCGGCGGTCCGCAGACTCAGATCGCCTTGATGACCGCCGAAACCACCGCGCCTGCTTCGCACACCCCCCTCGCCGACCAGCCGCATGCCATCGTCGAACGCAACGGGGTGCGCTACACGCTGCTCGGCACTGCGCATGTGTCGAAGGCCAGCGTCGACGCGGTGCACGCTGCGATCGGCAGCGGCGCCTACGACACCATCGCGGTTGAACTCGATGCGCCGCGGCTGGCATCGCTGACCGATCCGGACGCGCTGGCCAAACTCGACCTGGTCAAGGTGTTGCGCGAAGGCAAGGTCGCGATGTTCGCCGCCAACCTCGGCCTCGCTGCCTATCAACGCCGTCTCGCCGAACAGTTCGGAATCGAGCCAGGCGCCGAACTGAAAGCCACCGCGCAGCTGGCGCGCGAACGTGGCCTGCCGCTGCACCTGATCGATCGCGAAGTCGGCCTCACCTTCAAGCGCGCTTCGTCGCGCCTTGGTTGGTGGGACCGCGCCAAGCTCGGCGGCGGCATCCTCGCCTCGCTGTTTGCCGACGAACAGGTCGAAGAGCACGAAATCGAGAAACTCAAGCAAGGCGACATGCTGGAAGCGAGCTTCGGCGAATTCGCCGCCGACAGTCCGGCGCTGTACGACACCGTGATCGCCGAACGGGACCGCTACATGGCCGCGCGTTTGCGTGAGTCCGCCACCGCCGACAGCGGTGCGCGCGAAGTATTGGCTGTTGTCGGCGCGGGACATCTGCAAGGCATGGCCCAGTATCTGCGCGAAGATACTGCCGAGCCTGGTGCGGTCCGCGCCGAACTTGAGTCGGTCAAACCCAAATCCTCGATCCCGTGGTTCACGATCGTGCTGGCCGCGTTCGTGCTCGGAGGTTTCGCCTGGGGTTTCTGGCGCGGTGGCTTCGAGGTCGGCGCCGACCTGATGCTGTACTGGATCTTGCTGACCGGCAGCCTCGGTGCGATCGGTTGCGCACTTGCCGGCGGACATCCGCTGAGCATCGTCGTCGCGTTCCTCGCCTCGCCGATCACGCCGCTGCATCCTGCACTCGCCTCCGGCACGCTCAGCGCGCTAGCCGAAGCTTGGGTACGCAAGCCGACCTACGCCGATTTCATGGCCTTGCGCGACGACGTGCAAAGCCTGCGCGGCTGGTATCGCAACCGCGTCGCGCGCGTGTTGCTGAACTTCTTCCTCACCAGCATGGGCACCGCCATCGGCGTGTGGATGGGCGGCGCCAAGATGCTGGGCAAGCTGCTCGGCTAGCATTCGTTGCCGCCTCCAGCATCAAGGCTAGATGCGAGGCAACCACAGCCCCATGGTGGCTCCAAAAATGCCGACGCCCATCGCGACGGTCAGCACAAAAAGGCCGGTCGCCATCGCGAACCGGCCTGATGTGCCGGCGCGATCCTGTGTGCGCAGATAGATTTCGAGAGCAGCAAGCGGCACAAGGTATTGCGCGAAAGACAAGAAACTCAGGAACGGGCCCTGGAAAGTCTTCGGATCGAATCCAGCGGGGCCTTGATTGACGATCAGCCAGAGAAACAGCCCTACCCGGAAGAACCAGACTCCGCTCACCAACAAGAACAAGCGAAGCGCCCAGCGGCGATGAACGGAAAACTGCCGGGCAAGCGCATAGCGCAGCGCCACGACACCGCAGAGCACGATCAGGACAGCGTTGAGACTGATACCAAGGTGCTGCACAACGTCGCCGGCAGCTCCGCCGCGAATCCAGATCATGTAAAGGCCAGTCATCGCGGCCACGAAAGCGGTGAGCAGGAAGATGCGCCCATTCCAGCGATGAAAGGTCGGCGCGCGGACCCGGATTTGCGGGACAAGCTGAAGCGGTCCGCCGATGGTGATGATCGCAGCCAATAAGAGATGCATGGCGACAACCGTGTTGCCCACGCCATCGCCGGGAATGTATCCGTGCGGAAGGACCTTATTCCACGCTGCCAAGTTCCCCTGCGCAGCCGAACCGCCATAAAACGACAAGATGTAGAACCCGAACACCCATTGGCCGATGACCGCCACCAGAAACCAGAACCCGGCCGCTGATTTCAATGCCGCGTTTGCAACATCCCGCAGTGAGCGTCGCTTATGCGTTATGGCGCTGCTTTGCGGCTGGAGGAAGCCTGGAATGCTTGCCGGATTAGCTTGTGCCACGTCAGCAGTGCTGGATTCCATCTGAACGTCTCCGTGAAGTACTCGCGCTTATTTGGTTGCCTGATGTTCGTTACAACGCCGCATCGCCGAACACGATCGCTGCGAACAGCAGGCTGCACAGCACGTAGCTCGCCGTATTGGTGGTCCAGCCCAATCGCAGTCGCCGGGCGCCGGACCAGGTGAGCAACAACAGCAACAGCACCGTGACGATGGGCAGCAGCCACTGTCCCCAACCCAATTGCAGGCTCATGCGGGCTTCGTCGTTCGGATGGAACAGGCTGACGAAAGCCGCGGCGAACCGCATGAACCAGGCAGCGAACAAGAACGGATAAGCCAGCAGCGCACCGCGGTTGCGCACCAGCGCGAAGGCCACCAGTGCCTGCAACACCGTGACCACCGGACCGGCAGCCGTGACGATGAAGGCATCGCGCGCCGGCAACACCACGCCAGGCGCCCCGGCCACGCCATTGAGTCTGATGACCATGTCGTGGCCGAGGGCAACGCCGGCGATCCAGTGCGCTACTTCATGCACCGCGAAAGTGACCACGGCTGCGATCACCAACATGAAGTAGAAGCGAGCATCCACCCGATTGCGTTGCATGCGTCCCTGCCGTCGATCAACGATTCGTGGTGGTTATTCCGCCTGGATCGCCGTCACCGTGGCCGTCGCCACGCCGCGATCTCCACGCGCCCGCTTCAGCAGGCGCGTGGTGCCGTGGCGCAGATCGTCGAGCATCGCGTAGATCGTCGGCAGGAACAGCAGGCTGACGATGGTCGAGAACGCGAGGCCGCCGGCGATGGCGCGCGCCATCGGGAAGTACGGCGGGCCGTCGCCGGCCATCTGGGTGCTGCCGATCGCGATCGGCACCATCGCCAGGATCGCGGTGCCCATCGTCATCAGGATTGGACGCAGGCGTTCGCGACTGCCTTCGACCAGCGCGTCGGTACGCGACATCCCGCGGCGACGCAGGTTGTTGATGTGCTCGATCATGACGATGCCGTTGTTCACCACCACGCCCATCAGCACCAGGATGCCGATGAAGGCCATGATGTTGAACTCGGTACCAGTGAGCCAGAACAGCCAGAACACGCCGAACACCGAGAACAGCACGCCGCTCATGATCGCCGCCGGGAACAACAGCGACTCGAACACCGCCGCCATCACGATGTAGATCATCACCAGCGCGATCACCAGGTTGAACAACATCTGGCTCATTGCCTCGGCATCTTCCTCGAAGCCGCTGCCCTCGAACGTGTAGCTGTAGCCTGGCGGGAACGAGACGGCCCTGAGCGTTTCCTCCATCGCCTTGCGCGCGTCCGGCATTACGGTCTTGTCGGCGAGATCGGCCTTGATGGTCAGTGCGGTCTGGCGATTGATGCGCTGGATTTCGGTCGCCGCCGGACGCACATCCACGTTGATCATGCTCAGTAGCGGCACGCTGCGACCATCCGGTGCGCGGACAGTGAAGCTGGCAAGATCCTTGATGCCGTAATCCTCGGCGCCGGCAAAACGGACCCAGACCGGCACTTCGTTCTCGCCGCGACGGAATTCGCGCAGCGGCGCCCCTCGCAACGCCAGGCCGACGAAGCTCGATACCTGCTGCGCGCTGAAACCGAACGATGCCGCCCGCTCGCGATCCACGCTGACGCGCAGTTCGCTGTTCTGGTCGCCGGCGTCGATGCGCACGTCGCGCAATTCCTTTCGGCGCGCCAGGATCGGGACGATGTCCTTGCCCAACGCGTTCAAGGTCTCGCTGGAATCGCCGACCAGCATCACCTGCACCGCTTGGCCCGGGCCACCACCGCCAGGGCCGCCGTCGTCGCCGATGGTCAGTGACGCGCGTGCGGACTTCGGCAGTTCCTTGCGGATCTGCTCGATCAATGGCCGCGTGTCCTTGGCCTTGTTCTCGTCGAAGGTGATCTTGGTGGCACCCCAACCCTGCTCGCTGAAGCGGGAGAAGACCTGGACGATGTGGAAACGTTCGCGGTTGGCGTCGAGGTAGTCCTCGACGCGCAGCACTTCATCCGACATCTGCTCCTTGGTGTAACTGCCGTTCCACTGGAAGCGGACGTCGACCTCGTTGCCGCCGTCGTCGCCGAACATGTTGGTCTTGGTGTTCATCACCGGATAGAAGCTGGCGACGATGATCAGCAAGATGCCGAGGACCGCCTTGCCGCGATGTTCCAGCGTCCAGCGCAGGAACTTGCCGTAATTACGCTGCAGTCGCGGAATCAGCCCTTTGTCGCTGCGCACGGCGGGCGGCGTCTTCAAACGCGCCGAGATCATCGGGATCAAACTCACCGCCACCAACCACGACGCCAGCAGCGACACCGAGATGGTGATCGCGATCTGCGAGAGGTAGATAGCGAGGAAGTTGCGCTCGCCGAACAGGTTTGGCACGAACACGATGCAGTGGCACAGCGTGCCAGCCGACAGGGCGATCGCGACGTGGCGGGTGCCGATGATCGACGCCAGCCGTGGGTTGCCGGGATTCTTCTCGCGCTCCTGGTAGATGCTCTCGACCACGACGACCGCGTTGTCGACCAGCATGCCGACCGCGAGCAGCAGTCCCATCATCGACAGGATGTTGAGCGTCACGCCGGCGAAGTACATGAAGCCGAGCGTCATCACGAAACAGATCGGGATCGCCAGCGTCACCATCAACGTCGATGGCCAATGGCGCAGGAAGAAGAACAGGACCGCGATCGACAGCAATAGACCGACACCCCCGGCCTCGGCCAGGTCGATCAGTGAGGACGTGACGTTTTCGCCCTGGTTGTCGATGACCTTGACCTGGACGTCGCGCAGGGCGGGTTCCTGGCGGATCGCTTCGACTTCCTTCAATGCATTGCTCGACACCTCGACCAGATTCGCGTTGCGTTCCTTGAAGATGTCCAGGCCGACGGCGGGATGTCCGTCGAGGCGGCGCGCATACGGCATGCGCTCCGGCTTGAGTCGCACTTCGGCGATGTCGCCCAGGCGCAAGCCGTTGGCGCCGATCACCAGGTCGCGCAGCTGTTGAAGGTCGGTCATCTCGCCCACTGGCTGCACGCGCAGGCGGCGACCGTTGTCGTCGATCTGCCCCGCCGATACCGAGAAGTTGACGGCCTGCAGGCGCTGGGTCAGGTCGTTGAGGCTGAGATCGTGCGCGGTCAGTCGGTCGGCACTGATCGCGATTTCCACCTCGTTGCGCGGTGCACCCGACACGTCCACGCGTGCGACGCCCGGGATGCGTTCGAGCCGGCGCTTGAACTGGCGGTCGATGAGATCGTAGGCGTTGGTCAGATTCTGGGTCTGGCTGGCCAGGCGCACGGCGAGCACCGGCTGGTCGCTGGTGTCGAATTTGTACACGCCGTAACGCTGCAACTCGTCAGGCAACTCCTTGCGGATTGCGTCGATGCGCTCCCGCGCCTCCGATGCTGCGATGGCGACATTGCGTTCCCAGTCCGTGAACATGATGAACGCCTGCGCGCCGTCGGCGCGCGCGCTCGCATCCATGCGCTTGATGCCGCTCATCGTCGACAGCGCTTCTTCCACCGGGCGCAGCAAGGTGCGCTCGACTTCTTCTGGCGTGGAGCCGTTGAACGGGATCTGGATGAAGATGCCCGGGAAGGTCACCGAAGGAAATGCTTCCAACGGCAACCGCACCGCGGCGATCAGGCCGATCACGAACAGCGAGACGAAGAACATCACCGCCGTGACCGGCCGTTTGATGCTGAGTTCGGCGACGCTCATCCGGCAGCTCCGACGTCGCCTTCGATGGCCGCAGCGGTTTCGGCCCGCTCACGGCGCGTGCGCAGGCCGCGCTCGCGGTAGTACTCGTCCGCGCGCCGGTCGAGCAGGTCGTACACCACCGGGATCACGACCAGCGTCAGCAGCGTCGACACCAGCAGGCCGCCGATCACGGTGATCGCCATCGGCGAGCGCACCTCAGCGCCTTCGCCGAAGGCCAACGCCAACGGCAGGAAGCCGAACAGCGTGCACATCGTGGTCATGATGATCGGACGCAGGCGCGAACGCGCGCCTTCGACCAGCGCTTCGCGCTTGGGTACACCGTCCTCGCGCAACTGGTTGACCTTGTCGATCAGGATGATCGCGTTCTTCACCACCAGCCCGACCAGCAGGATCAAGCCGATGAACACCACCACCGACACCGGCGATCGCGTCAGCAGCAGCGCCAGCACGGCGCCCACGAGCGCGAGCGGGATAGTGAACAGGATGACGAACGGATGCAGCAGCGATTCGAACTGCGAGGCCATCACCAGGTACACCAGGAAGATCGCAAGTCCGAACGCGAACAGCAACGACTTCACGGACTCGTCGAGTTCCGCGCCCTGCCCGCCGATCTGCATGCCGATGTCGGCACCGAGCGGCTGCTCGGTCACCATGTCGCGTACTTCCTGCACCGCGGTGCCGAGATCGATGTCGCGCAGGTTGGCCGAGACGATGGCGACGCGCACTTGGTCGGCGCGATGGATCTCGCTGGGTCCGGTCGTGGACACGACGTCGGCGACGGATTCCAGCGTCACCGGACGCGAACTGCCCGGGTTGACGATCAGGCTTCGGATGCTTTCGAGCGAGGCGCGATCGGATTCCTGCGCGCGCACCAGCACGTCGATCTTGCGATCGCGGAAGCTGTAACGCGTGGCCACTTCACCGCGCACTTTCTTCACCACCACATCCGCGATCTGGCGCGTGGTCAGGCCGAGCGCACCGGCGCGTTCCTGGTCGAAACGGATCTGAATCTCCGGGAAGCCCTGCTCCACCGTCGACTTCACGTCGGCGTAGTGCTCGTTCTTGCGCAGCATCGCCGCCAGTTGCTGGCCAGCGCGCTCGATGGTCTCCAGGTCCGTGCCGCTGAGTTCGATTTCCAGCGGCGTGGAGAAGCTGAAGAGCTCCGGTCGGCTGAAGTCCACCTGGACGCCCGGATGGGCGGCCATGGTTGCGCGCAGACGCTCGGTTTCTTCCGCTTCGATGCGCTTGCTGCCGCCATCGGCCATCACAATCGACAACTTGCCGATGTTCTCGCCGCTTTCGGTCGGGTTCGCATCCAGTCGGGTACCGGTGCCACTGACGCCGAAGATCGTGGCGATGTCCGGGTCCTTGGCATGCTTCTGCTGCAGTTCGCGCACCAGCGCATCGGTATCGCGCAGCGGCGTACCGGGCGGCAGCTTCACCGTCATCTCGAAGCGGTCCTGCGCCAGTTGCGGAATCAGGTCGGCACCGAGCAACGGCACGATGGCCAGCGTCGCCGCGAATGCGATCGCGGCGGAACCGAGCACCAGCCATGGCTTGCCCATCGCCGCCGGCAGCAACTTCATGTAAGCGCGTTCGGCACGGTGATATGGCGCCATCGCGATGTCGCTGAACTTGCGCATCACCGGGCCGACCACCGCGGCGATGCCGCGCCAGATGCGGACGATGACCCAGGCGATCCCGAAGAAGCCGCCGCGCGCGCCTGCACCGATACCGTGTTCGACGGCGGCAACCGGCTTCAGCACGCGCGATGCCGGCTGCCACTTCGGATGTGGCGCTTCCTCCGGGAACGCCATCGGCGGCCGCCCCTTGAGCGCGCTCAACATCGGGATCAGCGTCATGGCGACCACCAGCGAGATCGCGATCGCGATCGCCACGGTCAACGCCTGGTCGCGGAACAATTGGCCGGCGATGCCCTGCACGAACACCAGTGGCAGGAATACCGCGATTGTGGTCAGCGTCGAAGCCATCACCGCCATGCTGACTTCGCGCGTGCCGGTAATAGCCGCGTCGAGGATGCCGAGCCCGCGTTCGCGAGCCTTGGCGATCGATTCCAGCACGACGATCGAGTCGTCGACGACCAGGCCCGTTGCCAATGCGAGGCCGCCGAGCGACATCACATTGAGGCTGAGCCCGAACTGGCCCATGAAGAAGAACGTCGCGATGATCGACACTGGCAGGGACAGGCCGATGACGAACGTGCTCCAGCCGTCGCGCAGGAACAGGAAGATGATGAGGATCGCCAGCAGGCCGCCGATCACGGCATCCAGCTTCACGTCGCTGATCGCATGGCGGATGAACTGCGACTGGTCATCGGTGACCGTGAGTTCGAAGTCGGCCGGAATCTGGTCCTTGATCTCCTTCAGCCGTGCGGCGATCGCATCGGCCGTGGCGACGGTATTGGCGTCGCCTTCCTTGTAGACCGCCAGTTCGACCGCTTCCTTGCCGGCCAGGCGGATGATCGCCTCGCGTTCCTTATAGCCCTGTCTGACTTCGGCGATGTCCTTCAGCCGGATCGGCATGCCGCCACCCGGGGAGGATTGCGATGAAGATTGCGCGTTCTGCACAGACGCGGCTGCGGACATCGCGCTTGCGTCACCGCTGGCTGCGGCCACGCGCGCCATCTCCTCGGCCGCGCTCGCCGCCGCGCCACCGCCGCCGCTTTGCGTGGTGACCAGCATTTCGCGGATTTCATCGACAGTCGCGAACTGGTTGACGGTGCGCACGAGATAGCGTTGCGAACCTTCCTCGAGGCGTCCACCGGAAACGTTGACGTTCTCCTGCTGCAACCGCGAGATCACGGTGTCGATCGGTAGGTTCAACTGCGCGAGTTTCTGTTGGTCGATATCGACCTGGACTTCGTCCTCCAAACCGCCGCCGACCTTCACCGCGGCGACGCCGTCGATCGGCTCGAGTTTCTTCTTCAGGTCATCGTTGGCGTAACGACGCAACGCCGTGAGTTGGCGTACAGAGTCGACGTCGCTCTTCGCCGACAGCGAAAGACGCAGGATCGGCTCGGTTGATGGATTAAAGCGCAGCAGCACCGGCTTCTTCGCCTCAAGCGGCAGCTCCACGATTTCCATCTTGTCGCGCACTTCGAGGCCGGCCTGATCCATGTCGGTGCCCCAGGCGAACTCCAGCACCACGTCGCTTTGCCCGGTGCGCGACACCGACTTCAGCTTGCGCAGGCCCTTCACCACACCGACGGCTTCTTCGACGGGTTCGCTGATCAGCGTTTCGATTTCCGCGGGCGCGGCACCGGTATATTCGGTGCGCACGGTGAGCGTCGGATAGCTCAGGTCGGGCAGCAGGTTGACCTTCAGGCTGTTCAGCGCGATCAGGCCGAACAGGACGAAGGTGATCGTCACCATCGCCACCGTCACGCGGCGGCGGGTGGCGAACTCGACGACGCCGGAAGCGGCGTGTTCCGTGGAATGGGTCACTTGGCGACTCTCCGCGCGTCAGCGCTTGCTTGCAGCAGGCTTGTTGGATGCGGGCACCGCGGCAGCGACCGGCTTCGCGCCTGCCTTGCCGAGCACCTGCACCACGCTGCCGTCGCGCAACGCCGTCTTGCCAGCGATCACGACCTGCTCGCCTTCTTTCACGCCACTGCGGACTTCCGCCCATTCGCCATCGAGATAACCGAGCTTGACCGGCACGCGCGTGGTCTTGTCGCCACGCACGACGAACACCGCGGGGTCGCCTTCGTCTTCCAGTAGTGCGACACGCGGGATCACCAGTGCATCGGCGCGCTGGTCGTAATCGATGCGGATGCGGCCGAACATGCCCGGCTGCAACACGCCACCGCCTTCGAACGAGCAGATCACGCGGAAGGTGCCGCTACCCGAATCCACCACCGGCGCGATGCGATCGACGGTGCCGGTGAAGGGTTTGCCCGGCAGCGCATCCACGCTGAGTTGCACCGGCTGCCCAGCCCTCAGCGTGGCGAGTTCGCGCTCCGGAACATTGAGCACGGCTTCAAGGCGCGAGACGTCGACGATGCGGATGATCGGTGAATTGATCTGCACGAAATTGCCTGTCTTGATCGAACGCGAGGCGACCACGCCGGAAATCGGTGCGACCACGTTTGCGTACGACAGCTCGAGGTTCGCGAGGCGATTGGCGGCGCGCGCGTTTTCCAGGTCGTAACGGATGCGGTCGTTGTCGCTGGCGCTGATCAGCTTCTGCTCGGCGAGTTGGCGCGAACGGGCGAATTCGTTTTCGAGCTTGCGCATCTGCGCATTGGTCTGTGCTGCCTGCAGCGCAGCGCGCGAGGAGTCGAGGCGCACCAGCACCTGGCCGGCGCGAACCAGCTGGCCTTCCTCAACCAGCACGCTCAACGCGACGCCGGAGGTCTTGGCGACCACCTGCGATTCGCCACGCGCCTCCAGCGGCGCGGTGCCCGTGTAGCTGGCCGCGATCGGGCGCCGCGAGGCTTTGGCGACCTCGACCGGCACCGCCTCCGGGCCTTTCTTTTCGTCTTTGGTCTTGGCTGCGGCCTCGCCGTTACCGCCCTTGCAGGCGGTCAGCGCGAGCATGCCAGGCAGCAGCAGGCAGGTCAGGACCAGGCTGGTCCAGTGCGGGGTGGCGCGGCGGGGGGCGTGATGAAGCATGCGATCGGTCCCTGATGGGCAGACTGTGATGGGGGGCGGCTGGATGGAGGTGTATGCCGGTGTTGTAGCTATGTATATCACCAGCCTTCACGCCGGCCATGCGCCGAAGGTCATGGTGTCTTTTTGGAGTACCCCTTCTGGGATACCGGAACAGGCGCTTGCGTTGCACGACGTATGCGTGACAACCGCCGGGTCGTGCGACTTCGCGTCGCATGCGTTAACAGGCCCGCACCGCTGCGGCTATACTGCCGGGCTTGTGCGTCGCCACCGTTGCGATGCCTCTTCACGACCTTTCAGCCTTCCAGATTGCGGATACCTACATGACGCGACCGCTGCCGATCGCTGCCAGCCTGGTGCTGGCGTTCCTGCCGCTTCTTGCGGCTGCACAACAACCGGCCGCGACCGCCGGCAACGCCACCAAGGGCAAGCAACTCACCTTCACCTGCCAGGGCTGCCACGGCATCCCCGGTTACAAGAACGCATACCCGAACTACCACGTGCCACGTATCGCCGGGCAGTCACCTCAATACCTGGTGAATGCGTTGACCGAATACAAGCAGGGCAAGCGCAAGCACCCCACCATGCAGGCGCAGGCCGAGAGTTTCTCGGACCAGGACATCGCCGACATCGCCGCCTTCCTGTCGAACCCGAAGTGAGCAGACCGACCATGACGAAGCACTCCATCGCCATCGCCCCTGCTCTCTTGGCGCTTGCCTGCGCACTCGTCCTCGCCGCCTGCGGCAAGTCCGAGGAAGGCCATGCCGGCGAAGCCGAAGCGCACGAAGCCACCGCGTCCTCCTCAGCCGGCCTCCCGAGTGGGGACCTCGAGGCCGGAAAGAAGCTGGCATCGACCAAGAACGCCGAAACCGGCCAGGCCTGCGTCGACTGCCACGGCGCCGACGGCAACAAGCCGATCGATCCGACCTATCCGAAGCTCGGCGGCCAGTACGCTTCCTACCTTGAGCATGCGCTGCAGGCCTACCGCAAGGGCGACCGCGAGAATGCGCTGATGGCTGGCCAGGCGAAGACGCTGACCGACCAGCAGATCGCAGACCTTGGCGCCTATTTCAGTGCAGCACCGAGCGAGTTGCGCGACTTGCACGGTTCGCACGACTGATTCGCCGACAACCACAGCGTTAACGAAACGGCCCGCAATGCGGGCCGTTTTTTGTTCATAAGGGCTGCAGGAGACGAATCACTGCGCCGGCGGTTTCACACTGCCATTGTCTTCCTGCAAATGCGGTTTGAACGGAATATCCGGTGGTGGCCTAGCCCGGGCCGGCTGCTCGTTCATGTCCGAGTCGCTGATCCCGCAGCCGCCGCCGACCTGCAGGATCGAAACCACGCATTCCAGGCGCTTGGATGTGCCTGGAATCGGGATCGACAACTTCTTGATCCCCTTGCGCACCCATTCCTGCAACAGCGTTTCGCGCGGCACCCAGAAGCGGTCGAACATCGTCGGCCTGTAGTCGTAAGGCGGACGCTTCAGCCAGGTGCCGGCGCGATCAAGGTCCTTGATCTCCTGCGTGACCGTGCCCGGCGGTTGTCCGGGGGAAGCAGAGCCCGGAACGTCCGCAAGTCGCGGTGTCCCGTCGGCATTGAACAGGCCAGGTTTTTCGCCGCTCTTGCCACCCGGCGCCCCGCCGGGACGGTTCCGGGTCGAAGCACCCCAATCGTCGGCCTTGGCAGGCGTCGGCCATGCGCCGGGTTTCGTACTTGGTGCAGGTCCTGTGCCCGATGCAGTGGCGCTTGGCTGTGTGCCGCTGCTGGCGGCCGGTTTGCCTCCAGCCACTGGTGCCGTCGCGTTCGGGGCGCTTGCTGCACTACTCGCGGGCCTGGCGGCAGTGCTCGCGCTCGCCGCCGATGCCGCGGCAGTACCCGTCGAAGGCATCGGGATCTCACGCAACTCGGCGTTCGCAGTCGGCACTTTGATCTCGGGCGCGGCGGCGGTGCGCACTTCGCGCGCGCGCGCCTGGGGCAAGCGCACGGCAACCTCAGGCTCTTCCGGCGCTGCTTGCGGGGGGCGCGGTTTTACGATTTCCCGCGTTGGCTGCTCTGTCGGTGTGACGACAAGCTGCGGTGCCTCGACCTCGGTCAGTTCCGGCCGCTCGCGCACCTCGGGGACGGTGATCTCCCGCTGCTGCAGTCTGGGTACGCGTGGTGTCGGCGGTGGCAGGACGAAATCGGTGTCCGGCGCCTGGACTTCAGTCACCTGCAATGGCTGCGATGCCGGCGGAGTCGGCGTGGGTGGCTGTAGTTCGGGCCGTTCAGCGGGCGCCGATGGGGCTGGCTCGGGCTGCGGTTCGGCGGCCGCGGTTTCGGGGACAGTCGCCGGCTCCGGTTGCGGTGGCGCGGCGGCTGCCGCGGCGGCCGGGGCCTGTTCTGGCTGCGGTTCTTCGCCCGCCGGCGCGCCTCCGCCCTCCTCGTCCGGCGTACCCTCGCCGATGAATTCAACTTGCACGACGTTGTCGCCCTGCGCCTGCGGCGGCATCGCGATGATCCGGATGTAGGCCAGCCACAGCAGCATCACCACGAACAAAAAATGCAGCAACGCGCTGAAAAAAATCGCGAACCAGCGTTGCCCGCGATCCTCGCGCACCGGTGGATGCCACTGCTGCCGCCACAGCGTGGCAAATGCCTGCCAGCGGTTGAGTTGATCCACGCGGCGCGGCGGCGCACTAAGCGGCCGCTGCAGGAAGACGTCGATGAATGCCTGCGGCAATGCGCCGATCACCGCGCCGACACGGGCTGGCATCGCTTCCAGCCACTGCTGCCAGCCAGGCGGAAGCAGCCCAGGAGTGTCTGGACGGATGGATTTCAGCCTGCGCCGCTGGCGCAGGACTTCGATCAGATCGGCGGAAGTGAACATCCGTTAGGAGCCCGCTCGCGCCGCAGCCTGTTTACGCAGCGTCGCGCGGCAGGTAAGGCGCGTCGCCGGTAGCGTGGTCGGTGGCATCGCGTACCGCGGTGACACCCGGCACCCGCGTCAGCAGGGTTTTTTCGATGCCCTGCTTCAGGGTCACGTCGGCCATGCCGCAACCGTGGCAGCCACCGCCGAAGCGCAACACCACTACGCCGTCCGCCGTCACTTCCTGCACCGACACCAGGCCCTTGTGTTGGGCGAGCTGTGGATTGATTTCGTGCTCGACCACCCAGCGTACGCGTTCGACCAGCGACGCCGTTTCCGCCGGCGCCTCGCCCTTGATCTTCGGGGCGCGTATCTGCAGCTGCCCGCCGGTCGCCTTGATTTCGTAGTCGATCTCGGCGCTATCGAGGAACTGCACGCTGGCGGCGTCCACCCACAGGGTGAAACCCTCGCAATCGATCGCCCATTCATCGCCGTGCAGGTCTCGCGGCTCGGCGAACTCCAGGCGCACGTCGGCGTTCGGCAGCCCGGCGTGCACCGCGGCCAGCCGGACACCCATGCCTGGCAAGTCCTCGCGCTCGATCAGCTTGCGGAAATGTGCCTGTGCGGATTCGGAAATGTTGATCATGCGGCTATTCTAACGGGCGTTGGAATACTGCGCCTCGACGTTCCGACCACGCCCGATGTGATTCGTTCACGCAGCGCACCCGCGCCGCCCGGAGACTGCCATGGCCGACCTGATCCCCCTCGCCGACACGCACTGCATCCCGTGCCGTGGCAGTGAACACAAGCTCACCGAAGCCCGCATCCGGGAATTACTGCCCCAAGTGCCGGGCTGGGAGCTGGCCGAGAACGGCCACGCCCTGACCAGGACCTTCGAGTTCAAGAACTACTACCGCACCATGGCCTTCGTGAACGCACTCGCTTACATGGCCCATCGCGAAGACCATCACCCCGACCTCGGCGTGCATTACAACCGCTGCGTGGTCCGTTACTCGACCCACGATGTCGGCGGATTGAGCGAGAACGACTTTATTTGCGCGGCGAAGGCGGAAGCGTTGGCTGGATGACGGCCTTCTTTGTGGGAGCGTTTGTGGGAGCGACGCAGGTCGCAATTCGACAATCACTGTCGCGACTTACGTCGCTCCCACAACCAATGGTCACGCCAATCGATCGAGCACGTCGATCAACTCACTCGCCAGCGGCGCATTCAACAGATATGGCGCCTTGCCCCCGTCGAGTGCGAATTCGAGTGTCGAGGCATGCAGGAACAGCCGCTTCAATCCGACCTGCTCCCGCAACCGCTTATTGACCTCGGAGTCACCGTATTTGTCGTCGCCTGCGATCGAATGGCCGATGTGCTGCGCATGCACGCGAATCTGGTGCGTACGCCCGGTTTCGATCCGTACTTCGCAATACGAATGCCCGCCGCGGCGTTCCAGCACCTTGAAGTGACTCAATGACTCCTTGCCCGCAGCATTGACCTGCACATGGCGCTCGCCGCCCTGGCGCAGGCCGATGTGCAGCGGCGCGTCGACGCTCATCACGCCGTCTGGCATGCGTCCAACCAGCAATGCGAGATAACGCTTGGCGATACCGCCGTCTTCGCGCATCAGCGCCTGCAACTCGGTCAGCGCCGAGCGCTTCTTGGCCACGATCAGCAATCCGGACGTATCGCGGTCGAGGCGGTGGACCAGTTCCAGCGATTCCTTCGGGCGGAGTGCACGCAAGGTCTCGATTGCACCGAACGAGATGCCGCTGCCGCCGTGGCTGGCGACGCCGGACGGCTTGTTCAGCGCCAACAGGCGCGCATCCTCGTACACGATGGCGGCGTCCAGCGCGTCCATGAAGCCCTGGGGCGGCGTGCCCTTGTCGCTGGCTTCGGGGAGACGGATCGGCGGAATCCGCACCTCATCGCCGGCTTCGAGCCTGCGCTCGGCCTTCACTCGGCCACCGTTGACCCGGACCTGCCCGGATCGCAACAGCTTGTAGACCAGGCTGCGCGGTGCCCCTTTCAGGTATCCCAGCAGGAAGTTGTCGATGCGCTGTCCATCGCGGTCCTCTGCCACCCGCACGGTGCGCGCGGCGGTAGGTGGACGCTCTGACGAGTCTGAATGGGTCATTCCGGGGCCTGTTCTGCTACACTCGCGATGCGAGGTAAGGGTTTGATTTCGCAGGGAGTTGGATAGAAGGGCCGAAAGCCCGCCTCCCCCGCGATTCCGGACGTAGTGCGCGACCACCGCCCCCGGGGCGGCCATGTTAGCGGCTTGTTGGCACTCCCGAACTTCGCTCGATGTGTCAGACATCGACGCTGAACACGACCCGAGCGTCGCGCCAACAAGTGCGACGCCGGCCCCGCAACAAGGTAACAAATGATTGAAGCGCTCCCGCGGCCTGCCGTGGTGTCGTAGCGCTGGAAACTTGGAGCTGCACAGGCGCGGTCCACGCGCCGTACGGCTTGGTGTATCCAGAGGCGAAACGCCCACGGCGTTCCGCGTGCGAGAGCGCGCGAGGAACGCACAATGAAACGCATGCTGATCAACGCGACGCAGGCAGAGGAGCTGCGCGTCGCCACCGTAGACGGCCAGACCCTGTACGACATCGACATCGAACAACCGTCCAAAGAACAAAAGAAGTCCAACATCTACAAGGGCCGCATCACCCGGCTCGAGCCTTCCCTCGAAGCGGCCTTCGTCGAATACGGCGGCGAGCGCCACGGCTTCCTGCCGCTGAAGGAAATCTCCCGCGACTACTTCCAGGCCGGCGTCGACCATAACAAGGCGTCGCTGCGCGAACTGCTGCGTGAAGGCCAGGAAATCGTCGTCCAGGTCGACAAGGAAGAACGCGGCAACAAGGGCGCCGCCCTGACCACGTTCATCTCATTGGCCGGCCGCTACATGGTGCTGATGCCAAACTCGCCCACCGCCGGCGGCGTCTCGCGCCGGATCGAGGGCGACGACCGCGCCGCGCTGAAGGAAGCGATGGACAAGCTGGCCATCCCCGACGACATGGGGGTGATCATCCGCACTGCCGGCGTCGGCCGCGATGCCGAAGAACTGCAGTGGGACCTCGACTACCTCCTGCAGGTGTGGAAGGCGATCGCCGAAGCCGCACTGACCAAGCCGGCGCCGTTCCTGATCTACCAGGAGTCGCGCCTGATCATCCGTGCCCTGCGTGATTACATGCGTGGTGACATCGGCGAGATCCTCGTCGACACGCCGGAGATGTACGAGGAAGCCCGCGAGTTCGTGCAACAGGTGATGCCGCACAACCTGCGCAAGCTCAAGCACTACACCGACGACACGCCGCTGTTCAATCGCTTCCAGATCGAGTCGCAGATCGAAGGTGCGTACGAGCGCACCGTGCGCCTGCCCTCCGGCGGCGCGCTGGTGATCGACCAGACCGAGGCGCTGACCGCGATCGACGTCAACTCGGCGCGTGCCACCAAGGGCGGCGACATCGAGGAAACCGCGTTCCACACCAACATGGAAGCAGCCGAGGAAGTCGCACGCCAGCTGCGCCTGCGCGACCTCGGCGGCCTGGTGGTGATCGACTTCATCGACATGGGCTCGAACAAGCATCAGCGCGATGTCGAGAACAAGCTGCAGAACGCGTTGAAGTACGACCGCGCGCGCGTGCAGATCGGACGCATCTCGCGCTTCGGCCTGCTCGAGATGTCGCGCCAGCGTCTACGCCCGTCGCTGGGCGAAGCCAGCCAGCTGGTCTGCCCGCGTTGCGACGGCCACGGCCGCATGCGCAGCGTCGAGTCACTGTCGTTGTCGATCCTGCGCGTCGCCGAAGAGCATGCGATGAAGGAGAACACCGGACAGGTATTGGTGCAGGCGCCGACCGAGATCGCCAACTACCTGTTGAACGAGAAGCGCCGCGCACTGGGCGAGATCGAACAGCGCCACGACGCGCCGATCGTGATCGTCGCCGACGACCAGCTGGAAACGCCGCATTACGAAGTGACGCGCATCCGCGAGAACGAACTTGGCGAAGAAACCAGCAAGCCCAGCTACCAGCGCGGCACCCCGCGCAAGCTGGTCACGCATGCGCTGACCAAGGCCCACCTCAACATCCCGACGCTGCCGGCGGTGACCAACGTCAAGCCGGCGCAGCCAGCGCCGATCCGCGAGGTGCGCGAGGAAATGCCGATGGCAGCTCCTGCGCCAGTCGCACTCGCCCCCGCGCCGAAGCTCGGTCTGTTCGGACGCATCGCGCAGTTCCTGCGTGGCGACCAGCCGGTTGTTGTTGCCAGCGTGCCGGCCTCGCGCGCTCAGGATGAGCGTGGGCGTCGCGATGAGCGTCGCCGCGACGCCCGTGACAACCGTAGCGGCCGCCCGCAGCAAGGGCGTGATCAACGCCGCGACGAGCAGCGCCGCAACCAACCGCAGCAACAGCAGCCGCAGCAACAGAAACAACGCGCCGAGCAGCCCCAGAAGCAGCAACAGCCGCAACAGCAGCAACAGCCGAAGCAGGAACAGCAGGCTAAGCAGAAGCAGAAGCCGCAGCAGGACGCCGGACGTCAGCAGCAGGCACCGCGCCCGCCGCGTGAGCAGGTGGTGCAGGAAGCCAAGCCGCAGGCTGCCGTCGCCGAAGCGATCAAGCTGATCAGCCCGGCAGTCGAAGCTGCAGCTGCAGTGCCGACGCTGACTGTCGCCGATGCCAGCATTGAGGCGATCCAGCCCGATGGCGCCGGCACCCCAACGACCGAAGCTGCGGCTGAAGCCGCTGGCGAAGGCGGCCGTCGTCGCCGTGGCCGTCGCGGTGGTCGCCGTCGCCGTCGTGGTGGTGGTGAAGCTGGCGCTGCTGCAGAAGGCGTCGCACAGGATCACGACGACGTTATCGAAGATGGTGACGTCAGCGCCGCCCATCGCTCGCAGCCGGAATTCGACTTCGACGACGAGGAGCCGATCGTTACCAACGCGTCGACTGTTGCGCCGGCAAGCGTGGAAGTCGTAGCGCCGGTTCGCCAAGAACCTGCCCGCTCCGAGTCGGCACACTTCGAAGCCGCGCCTGCCCCGACCGTTGCACCGACCAGTGCGGAAGTCATGGCGCCGGTCGGCCCTGAACCCGTCCGCGCCGAGTCGGCACACTTCGAAGGTGCGCCTGCGCCGAACGTGCCTGCTGTACCGGTCGCGACGACCCCGGCTGATATCGCCGCGTCTGCTGCCGTCGAAGTGCCTGCCGAACCTGTTGCGGCAACTCCGGCGGATGTCGCAGCGACGGTTGCAGCCGAAGCACCTGCCGCTGAACCCGCCGCTGGGGCGCCTGAGGTCGCCGCGAGCGCGCCCGAACGCAAAGCTGTCGAAGCACCTGCCCCGATTGCAGCCGCGCCCGAACCCGTCCCGGCACCGCCCGCTTATTACGAACGGCCGGTAGTGACTTCGCTTGCCGACAGCATCGCTTGGGCAATCGCCACCACTTCGGCCGAGCCGGCAGTGAAAACGCCGGAGCCTCAATCCGAGGCGGTGATGCCGATCGACGTAAGCGACGACGACACCGCCACGCCGGGCTTATTCGACGCGCTGCCGGCGACTGAAACCTCTCCGGCCGAAGTCGCCGCCAAGAACGTCGTCAAGAAATCAAACGACGACAGCCAGGACGACACCAAACGCAGCGCATAACGCTGCCCGTCCGACCGCATACGCGCTCTACAGCGCGTATGCGGGATCGGTCAAACCGTATTGGCTGGCTACCCGTGCCAAGGCGATGTTGTCGTTGATCGACAACTTCTCGAACAACCTCGTCTTGTGCGTATTAACCGTCTTCGCGCTCAAACTCAGGCGCTTGGCGATGTCTTCCTGGCGCAAGCCTTGCGTCAGCAACAGCGCGATTTCCATTTCACGCGGCGACAGCGCATCGAATGGCGAATCGCCACCGCCGATCCCCGACAAGGCCAGGTTCTGCGCAATGGCACTGGCGAGGTAGCGCTTGCCACGGGCGACGTCACGCACCGCACACAGCAATTCGGCGGCATCGCCACCCTTGCCCACATAGCCGGATGCACCTGCTGCAATCAAACGCTTCGGCAGCGGCCCATCCTCGAGCACCGAGACAATGATCACGCGCGTGCCGTAATCGCCCCTGACGATACGTTCCGTGATTTCGAGTCCGCTCACGCCGGGCAAATGCAGATCGCACAGCACGATATCCGGTTTCAATTTGCGGATCTGCGGTAGCGCTTCCTCGCCACTCTCGGCTTCGCCGAGCACTTCGATGTCGGTTTCTGCCGACAGGATCATGCGCATGCCGGTTCGCACCAACGCATGGTCGTCCACGATAAAAACGCGGATGGTCATCCTTTTCCCCGTGAGTCTCCCTTGGAGATCGAGGCTACCTGCCGTCGGGTGCGGCTGCAACAAGTGGCTTGCGGCCCTTTTGGGCCGTCGCCTGCCGATGCACACTGTCGCGATCCAAATACAGGGGCCTTCCATGTCACTGCAACGCCTGTTCACCATCGCATCGTTGGTCCTGCTCGCCGGCTGCGCGTCGGCTCAACCCTCATCGCAGGCGGTTGCGCCAACGTCTGGCAACCCAGCTTCACCCTGGCTTGCCGACGTCACGGCGATGACGGAAGCCAGCGATAACACACGGCGCCGCGAAGCCATCCAGCGTCGCCTCGATGAGCTCGGCATCGCCTGGCGCACCGTATCGTTCACGATAGAACGCCAGCACGGCACCAATCTGCTGGCCAAGCTCGATGGGCCTGATTCCGCCCCGTTGCTGATGCTCGGTGCGCATTTCGATCGGGTCGGCGTCGGTCGCGGCGCCACCGACAACGCTTCCGGCAGCGCCACCGTGCTTGCTCTCGCTCAACGCCTGAAGGCACGTCCATTGGCGAATCATCGGGTCGCGATCTCGTTCTGGGACCTGGAGGAACGCGGCCTGCTCGGCTCCAAGGCCTATATCGCCAATGGCGGCACGAAGCCGGCCTTGTACGTCAATTTCGACGTCTTCGGTTGGGGCGATACGCTATGGATGATGAGCCCGGATGCGACACACCCGCTCATCGCCGCCAGCCAAAGCGCGACACGTTCGGCCGGTATTGGTCTCAGCGCTGGCCCCCAGTACCCGCCCACCGATCATCTCGCCTTCCTCAAGGCGAAGTGGCCAGCGGTGTCCTATTCACTCGTCGGCGCGGATGAGATTCCACGCATCCTCGAAGTGTTTGCCGGCAAGAAGCCTGCCCAAGGCCCCAAGGTGATGCAGGTGATCCATAGCGACGCCGATACGATCGAACAAATCGACGTCGCCGCCGTCACCAGTGGCATCGACGCAGTCGAGGCGGCGCTGCGGCAATGGGATGCCGGTACGACAGCGGCGGCGGCTACGCAATAAAAAAGAAAGGGCCCGCTGGGCCCTTTCCATAAGTTGGCGGAGAGAGTGGGATTCGAACCCACGGTGGTATCGCTACCACGGCGGTTTTCAAGACCGCTGCCTTAAACCGCTCGGCCATCTCTCCGAGGCGCGCATTCTCGCATGCCGTCGTGCGTTTTCGCCTAGTGCGCACCGCGGCGCGCGACCGGCTCCGGGCACGGCTTGCCTTTGATTTCGCTGCATTGCAGCCGCGCCGATTCCAGCAACGGCGGCAGTTTCTCGGCGAGGAAGTCGATGAACACCCGTACCGCCGGCAACAGGCCACGGCGCGAGGCGAACACGATATGCGCGATGCCTTGCGGCAGGCGCCATTCGGGCAGCACCACTTCGAGTTCGCCGCTGCGCACCGCATCGGCGCACAGGGTCTCCGGCAGCATGGTGATTCCGAGTCCCTGTTTCGCCAGCGCCATCAGCATCGGGAAATCGAAACCGGATACGCGCGGCTTCAGGTCGATCCGCCGAGTTTCGCCATCCGCGCCTTGCAGCTCCCAGCGCTGGCGCACCTCGTCCTCGTTCATGCTCAGGGTGACGTGGTCGTTCAATTCGTCAGGGTCGCGCGGGCGGCCGGCGCGGTCGAGGTATTTCGGGCTTGCCACCAGCAACTCCTGGATCTGGCCGAAGCTGCGCATCACCAGGCTGCCGTCGTCGTCGAGCTTGTTGCGCACGCGCAGCGCAACGTCGAAACCTTCGTTGATCACATCGACGCGGCGATTGCTGACATGCATCTGCACGCGCACTTCCGGGTACTTGGCGAGGAATTCCGGCAAAAGCTTGGGCATTGACTGCTGCGCGATCCCGACCGGCACGCTGACCCGCACCACCCCACGCGGCTCGGCGCTGAGCCGGTCGACGACTTCGCGCGCTGCCTGTGCTTCGGCCAGCATCGATTGCGCGTGCCGGTGCACGCTGGTCCCGACGTCGGTGACGGCAAAGCGGCGTGTCGAACGCTGCAACAGGCGCACGCCGAGTTCTTCCTCGAGGTGGCTGATGCGCCGGCTCAGCCGCGACTTCGGAATACCGAGCGCACGTTCGGCCGCGGCGAAACCACCGTGGTCGACCACGGCAGCAAAGTAATAGAGATCGTTCAGGTCGTTCATGGCTGGCTCCCGGTCCGTTCGTTCTACTGGCAGAACGATTAGTGGTATTAGACCGCCTTTATTCCAAATTAGCAACAGCCTAACTTGCTTCCCAACGGCGGACCGCCGTCCCATCGGGAGCAAACCATGAAACTGCTGCATCTGGATTCCAGCGCCCTCGGCGCCAATTCCGTCACTCGCGAGCTGTCCGCAGCCATTGTCGCGCGTTGGCAGGACGCCCTGCCCGGCCTGAGCGTCGAGTACCGCGACCTCGACGCCAATCCAGTGCCACACCTGACCGGCCGCTCGCTGGCCAAGGCCGATCCGGCCGAAACCGCTGACGCCGCGCACGTGATGCAGCAATTCCTCGGCGCCGACGTGATCGTGATCGGTGCGCCCATGTACAACTTTGGCGTGCCATCGACGCTGAAGGCCTGGATCGACCGCATCGCGATCGCTGGTACGACGTTCCGCTATACCGAATCGGGACCCCAGGGCCTGGCCGGCGGCAAGCGCGTAGTCATCGCAAGTGGGCGTGGTGGCATCCATGGCAATGGACCGGCCGATTTCCAGGAGAACTACCTGCGCCACTTGTTCGGCTTCCTCGGCATCACGCAGGTCGAATTCGTCCGTGCCGAGGGCGTGGGCTATTCGCCGCAGCATCGCATCGACGCGCTGGCGGCGGCGCATGCATCGATCCCGGCGCCTATACGCGAAGCGGCGTGAGTCCTCGCCTACGCCGGAAACGCAACGGGCCCGCATTGCGGGCCCGTTTTGATGGACGACACTGCGTACTACGCGATGTGATCGACGCCGCCCATGTACGGGCGTAGTGCCTCCGGCACGGTGATCGAACCATCGGCGTTCTGGTAATTCTCCATCACCGCGATCAATGCGCGACCAACGGCGACGCCGGAGCCGTTTAAGGTGTGCGCGAGTTCGGGCTTGCCGGTGGCCGGATTGCGCCAACGCGCCTGCATTCGGCGCGCCTGGAACGCCTCGCAATTCGAACAGGACGAGATCTCACGATAGGTGTCCTGCGACGGGAGCCAGACTTCCAGGTCGTAGGTCTTGGTCGCAGCGAAGCCCATGTCGCCGGTGCACAGCATCACGCGGCGGTACGGCAGGCCAAGTTTCTCCAGCACGACCTCGGCGCAGCGGGTCATGCGTTCGTGCTCCTCGTAGGATTCGTCCGGGCGAGTGATCGACACCAGTTCGACCTTCTCGAACTGATGCTGGCGGATCATCCCGCGCGTGTCGCGGCCGTGGCTGCCGGCTTCGGCGCGGAAGCACATCGAATGCGCAGTCATGCGCAGCGGCAGTGCAGCGTCTTCGACGATTTCGTCGCGAACGATATTGGTCAGCGGAACTTCTGACGTCGGAATCAGGTAGCGCTTGTGCGTCGCGTCGCCCTCGCCCACCGCAGTCAAGAACAAATCCTCCTCGAACTTTGGCAACTGCCCGGTACCGCGCATCGAGTCGGCATTGACCAGCAACGGCACGTTGGTTTCTTCGTAACCGTGCTCGTTGGTATGCAGGTCGAGCATGAACTGCGCCAACGCCCGGTGCAGGCGCGCCAATTGCCCGCGCAGCACGGTGAAACGGGCACCGGACAACTTCGCCGCGGTGTCGCCATCCAGCCATCCGTTGCGGGCGCCAAGTTCGACGTGGTCCTTCACCGCGAAATCGAACGTACGTGGCGTGCCCCAGCGGTGCTGTTCGACATTGCCACTCTCGTCGTCGCCCTGCGGCACGCTTTCGTGCGGCATGTTCGGGATCAGCAGCGCGATCTTCTCGATGTCCGCGCGGATTTCCTCAAGCCGCGTCTCGCTGGCCTTGAGCTCGTCGCCGAAACCGGCGACCTCCGTCATCAGCGCGCTTACGTCCTCGCCCTTGGCCTTGGCCTGGCCAATTGCCTTGGAGCGCGTATTGCGCAGGTTCTGCAGTTCCTGGGTGCGGATCTGGATTTGCTTGCGCTCGCCCTCCAGCGTTTCGATGGCGGCGGTGTCGAGCTTGAAACCGCGTACGGCTAGGCGTGCGGCGAGTTCGGCGGGCTGGGAGCGCAACAGGGCAGGATCGAGCATGGGTTAGTCGACAGCGAACGGAAGCTGAATTATCGCGTGTTGCGAGACCGAATGCCGCCGAACCCGCTACTTGGCCTGTGCCAGAATCCAAGCCCTGGCCTCCCTTGAATCCCCCATACAACCGGAAGTGCCGATGTCCGCCTCCCCCTCGCACATCGGCGGGTCACCCCGCCCGCCATTGTGGCGCCCTTCGCGCACCACGCTGCTGATCGCCGGCGGCGCATTCGTGCTCGGCCTGCTGCTGTTCCTGGTGCTATGGATGACCCAGCGCAGCAACCAGGATTTTTATCGTGCCCCGGTGGCACCGACCAGCGACGCTCCGGTGTTCGCGCCGCTGCCGGTCCCGTTACCGGCAACCGGACAGCCGGCCGGCGCCAGTGGCCTCGAGGAACCTGATGAAGACGCGCTCGCCGAGCGCCCGCAACTCATCGAGCAAGCACCGTCGCCGCCACCAGCACCTGCACCCACCACGACGCGGCCGGTGGCCAGCGCCAATCCTGTCCCGGTTTCCTCGCCTTCGCCGCGCTACCCACAAGACGCATTGCGGCGGCGCGAAAGCGGCAAAGTCATGGTGCGGATCGAAGTGGGTCCCGACGGCGTGCCGACAGCGACCAGCATCGTGGAAAGCAGCCAGTCGCGTGCGCTCGACAAGGCAGCGTTGGATGCAGTGAAGCGCTGGCGTTTTCGCCCAGCGATGGTCGATGGTCAACCGGCCGTTGGCAGCGTCGTGGTGCCGATCGAGTTCAATCTCGACCGCTGATTCATTGCTCCGCCGGTCAGCGATGTGAACGCTGCTTTCATGCCGCGCTCACGATGCGACGACAACTTCGCGTGCATAACTCGTTCGTCCCATTGCGACGGGAGAACGGTCATGGCGAGCAATACGACGGTCGATAACTCCGCAGCAGCGGTGGAGCCGAGCAACCAACGTCAAACGAACCTGCGGGCGTTGCTACTGGTGTTGCTCGCCGCATTGTTATTCGCCTGGTGGTGGTTCGATTTGCGCGAGCCATTAGTGCCGAGCGGTGGCGAGGTCAATCCGCCGACGGTCACGATTGGGCCGGATGAAATCGTTCCTGCACCGGCCAGCAAGCCCAGCGCTGTAGCGACGGCACCGAAGGCAACCACCAAACCGAAGCCGCGCATACCGTCTACGACGACGGCACGGCCGTTCGCCAGCAATCCGGTGCCGAAATATCCGGCTGCCGCCCTTCGCAGGAACGAAGGCGGGACGGTGTTGCTGCGCGTCATCGTTGGCAGCGATGGCACGCCGACCGATATCGACGTGGCACAACGCAGCGGTTCACGCGAGCTCGATCGCGCCGCCATCACTGCCGTGCGCAAGTGGCAGTTCAATCCGGCCACGCGCAATGGCCAGCCGGTGGCGTCGACGGTTGAAGTGCCGATCGAGTTCCGGCCGTCCACGTTGGCTTCGCTCTAGTCGAACGGCTTGACGTTCATCCCCGCCGCGCGTGCGAGCGCGTCGAAGCCCGGGAATGAAGTTGCGACGTTGGAGACATCGCCGATGCGCACTTCGCCATCGGCGAGTTGCGCTGCGATCGCGAATGCCATGGCGATGCGATGATCGCCGTGGCTGTCGATGCGGCCTCCGTGCACGCGACCACCATGGATGGTCGCGCCATCCGGAGTTTCGTCGACGCTGATGCCTAGTGCACGCAACCCCGTCGCCATCGTCGCGATGCGGTCG
The DNA here is from genome assembly GCF_022758295.1 of Lysobacter sp. CFH 32150. Taxonomy (GTDB): domain Bacteria; phylum Pseudomonadota; class Gammaproteobacteria; order Xanthomonadales; family Xanthomonadaceae; genus CFH-32150. Next base: position 158,500 of record NZ_JALDWJ010000001.1, read on the forward strand.
GATTCCTTGACCCGCAATTCCGCCGCGCCTCGCACGATGGTCGCGCCTTGCGCACAAGTCGCGGCGACGAACAGCGCCGGGAATTCATCGATCATGTCGGGCACATGCTCGACCGGCACTTCGATCCCGTGCAGCGCCGCATGCCGGATGACGAGGTCGGCGACAGGTTCGCCGCCCTGCTCGCTCGGGTTCTGTTCGACGATATCCGCGCCCATCGCGCGCAAGACATGCAACAACCCGGTGCGGCGAGGATTCATGCCGACGCGTTGCAGGCGCAGCTCGGAACCCGGTACCAACGTCGCGGCGACGATGAAGAATGCCGCCGAGGAAAAGTCCGCGGGTACGTGCACGTCGGTCGCGCGCAAACGATGGCCGCCGGACAGGCGGGCAAAACCTGGCGCGAATTCAATCGGCCAGCCGAATGCGGCGAGCATGCGCTCGGTGTAGTCGCGGGTTGGATGGGGTTCGCGCACCGTGGTGTCGCCATGCGCGTACAACCCCGCAAGCAGGATCGCGGACTTGACCTGAGCGCTGGCAACCTCAGTTGTGTAATCAATTCCTTGCAATACATGGTTGCCATGAACACGCAAGGGAGGCAGGCCGCCTTCATTCGCCTCGATCCTGGCACCCATGCGGCTTAGCGGATCGATCACGCGACGCATCGGACGCCGCGACAACGACTCGTCACCGATCAGCACGCAATCGAACCGCTGTCCCGCCAGCACGCCGGTCAACAAACGCATGCCGGTGCCGGCGTTGCCGCAGTCCAGTGGTGCGTTGGACGCCTGCAGCCCGTCGATGCCGACGCCGTGCACGATCCTCACGCCGTCGCTGGCCGTTTCGATACGCACCCCTAGCTGGCGAAAGATTGCGGCGGTGGCGCGGGTGTCCTCGCCTTCGAGGAACCCCTCGATACGCGACACACCGTCGGCAAGCGCCGCGAACATGATCGCGCGATGCGATACGGACTTGTCGCCGGGAACATCAAGCGTGCCGCGCAAAGACGTGCTGGGCGACGCGATCCAATCAAGGCCCATAGCGTGCTTACCTGGTCGCGTCGAGCGCTTGCAGCAGCCGGCGGTTCTCGCCTTCGTCGCCGACAGTGATGCGCAGGCATTCCGGCAAACCGTAACCTCCCATCGGCCGCACGACTACGCCCTGCTGCAGCAACGAAGCTTCGATCTGCGGCGTGTCCGGGCCAAATTCGACCAGCAGAAAATTGGTCTGCGCCGGATGCACGAACCAGCCGCGAGCGCGGAACGCCTCCGCCAAAACCGCTCGCTGTTCGGCATTGCGGGCCAGCGACCATTGCAGGTGCGCGTCATCGTCGAGTGCGGCCTCTGCAGCCGCCAACCCGACCATATTCACGTTGAAGCTCTCGCGCACGCGCTCCATCACGGCGATCAAGCCGGGGTGCGCGACCGCATAACCGACACGCAGTCCGGCGAGCGCGTAAGCCTTGCTGAACGTGCGGGTGACGATCAGGTTCGGGTGTGCCCCCAGCAGCGCCAGCGCCGAAGCGTAATCCGGCGCATCGGCGAACTCAGCGTAAGCCTCGTCGACCACGACCAGGACGTCCCCGGGCACCCGCTGCATGAACGCCGCGAATGCATCGGCGTCGAACCATGTACCGGTCGGGTTATTGGGGTTGGCTACGTACAGCAGCCGAGTCGCCGGCGTGATCGCCGCGGCGAGTGCATCGATGTCATGGCCGCGCGCCATGGCGTGCGTACGCGGGAGCGCGGGCGCAAGGCGCAGAGCCGCACCAGCACATTGCGCGGCAAGCGCATAGACGGCGAAGCCGTATTGCGATGCGACGACATCGCTGCCGGGCCCGGCGAACACCTGCGCGAACTGCATCAGCAGTTCGTGCGAACCATTGCCAAGCAGGAGTTGCGTGGTATCGACACCATGCTTCGTCGCCAAGGCTCGTTTGAGATCGCCGCCAAGCGGATCGGGATAGCGATGCAGCTCGTGCATGACATCGAGCATGGCCGCACGCGCCGCCGGAGAGGCGCCATACGGGTTTTCGTTGGAGCCGAGCTCCACCAGCATCCGATCCTGGAAACGTCGCCGCCATGCAACCAGGTCGTGGCCTGGATCGTAGGCGCGCAGCCGCTGCACGCCCGGCTGCGCTAAGGCGGCAAAGAAGGCTTCGTCGCGTGGTGCCGTGGTCACAGCATCCGTTGTCACTGCATCCGCCACTGTGTTCACGCGATCGCCACGGGATAGGAACCGAGCACCTTCACTTCCTGCGCGTACTCGGCCAATTCGTCCAGCGCACGATGCATGGCGTCCTCGCGGGCGTGACCTTCGATGTCGATGAAGAACGCGTATTGCCACAGTCCGGTGTGGCCTGGGCGCGATTCGATGCGGTTCATGCTCAGGCCGTGCTTCGCGAACGGTGCCAGCACGTGGTACAGCGCGCCGGGTTGGTCCTTGATGAAGACCAGCAGCGAAGTGCGGTCATTTCCCGACGGCGTGAACAACTCACGGCCGAGCACGAGGAAGCGCGTGGTGTTGTCGGGCCGATCCTCGATCGGCCCGGCGACGTTCTTCAAGCCATACACGGTGCCCGCACTGACACCCGCGATCGCCGCGGCATCGTCGGCGTTGCGCGCGCGACGTGCAGCTTCGGCATTGCTCGACACCGGGATCGTTTCCGCCTTCGGCAAGTACTGGCGCAGCCAGGCCTTGCATTGCGCGAACGACTGCGGATGCGAATAGACGCGCTCGATGTCCTCGATGCGGCCGCTGCGCGACAGCAGGTGCTGGTGGATGCGCAGTTCGACTTCGCCGCAGATCTTCACCTTCGAGGTGAGGAACATGTCCAGCGTCGACTGGATCGTGCCCTGCGTGGAATTCTCGACCGGTACCACACCGAAGTCGGCATGGCCGGCTTCGACTTCCTGGAACACTTCCTCGATGCTCGCCAGCGGCAGGCCGTGGATGGAGTGGCCGAAATGCTTGTAGACCGCCTGCTGCGAATGCGTGCCCTCGGGACCGAGGAATCCGATCTTCAGCGGCTCCTGCTGCGCCAGGCAGGCGGACATGATTTCGCGGAACAGCCGCACCAGCATTTCATCGGCGAGCGGGCCGTGGTTGCGGTCGACGACGCGACGCAGCACCTGCGCCTCGCGCTCCGGCCGGTAGTAATCCACCGCCGCCGCGAGCTTGCCCTTGGCACGGCCGACCTGTCCGGCGAACTGCGCGCGTTCGACGATCAGGTCCTGGATGCTGCGGTCGATGCCGTCGATGCGTTCGCGCAGCGCGGCAAGATCGGGCGAAACGACAGGCGCTTCGGCCTGTCGTTTCGCCGCCTTCTTCGCAGGCGTGTTCTTTGCAGACCCGCTCTTCGAAGATGCGCTCTTCGGGGTTTTTGGCTTGTTGGCCATCGTCATCCGTGCCGTTTTTCAACCATTCCGCTGTTGGAAGTCGCGCATGAAGTCGGCCAGCGCCTGCACGCCCGCCTCCGGCATCGCGTTGTAGATCGAGGCGCGCATGCCGCCGAGCGCACGGTGACCCTTGAGCGAGATCAGCCCGGCCGCGCCTGCTTCCTTGAGGAAGGGCTTGTCCAGTGCCTCGTCGTGCAGGAAGAACGGCACGTTCATGCGCGAACGCGCCGCCTTGGCGACTTCGTTGCGATAGAAGCCGCCGGAGTTGTCGATCACGTCGTACAGCAGCGTCGATTTGCGCGCGCTGCGACGGGCGAATTCCTCGACGCCACCTTCGGCCAGCATCCACTTCACGGTCAGGCCGAGCAGGTACCAGTTCCAGCTCGGCGGCGTGTTGAGCATGGATTCGCCCTTCGCATGCGCACGGTAGTCGAGGATCTCTGCGCGCGGCTGGCCTGCGCGCTCCAACAGATCACGGCGGATGATGACGACGGTGATGCCGACCGGACCCAGGTTCTTCTGCGCGCCGGCGTAGATCACGCCGAACTTCGACACGTCCAACGGTTCGGAAGCGATGCTCGAGCTGAAGTCACCAAACAACGGGATGTCGCCCACATCTGGAATGTCGCGGAATTCGACGCCATGGATGGTTTCATTGGCGGTGTAGTGGACGTAGGCCGCGTCCTTCGACAGCCCCCAGGTGTCACGCGCGGGGATGTCGCGGAAACCTTCGGCCTCGCTGCTGGCGGCGACATTCGCGGCGACGTAGGGCTTGACCTGCTTCAGCGCGGTCTTGCCCCAGTGGCCGGTGACGACATAGTCGGCGGCCTGGCCCGGCGCGGCGAAGTTCAGCGGCAGGAGGGCCTGCACGGTGGTCGCGCCGCCGCCGAGGAACAGCACGGCGTAGCTGTCGGGGATCGACAACAGCTTGCGCAGGTCGGCTTCGGCTTCAGCGGCGACCTGGATGAATTCCGGCCCGCGATGGCTCAACTCGACGATCGACGCGCCCGCGCCATGCCACTCCAGCATTTCCGCCTGGGCTTGCTGCAGGACGGTTTCGGGAAGGGCGGCGGGGCCGGCGCTGAAATTGTGTGCTCGTGACATGAATGAGGTCCTCGACTCGACGAAAAGTGGCTTGCGGCACACGCTTGCGCGGAGGTCCGGCAGAAAGCCGGAAACGGCGCAAACTTGGGTCGGCAAGGCGAGGGACGGCAGGCCAGGCGGGGGTTGTGCAGCAGAGCTAGTATGCCGCAGCGCAATACACGATGGCGCGATTGTTGCCCTCGCAACTTTCCCGCATCCGACGGGTCGGAAAAGACGTAGCTTCCCGAGGAAACCAACTATTCCCGGAGCGAACCGATGTCCCTGCGAGACGCCCTGCGGATTCCTTCCGCCGCCATCACCGACGAAGCTGTCTACCATGACCGCCGCCGCCTGCTCGCTGCCTTCGCGGCGACACCCGCACTGACCTTGGCCGGCTGCGCCGACGCCGAGCCACCGCCTGCGGCCAAGGTCACGATCACGCCCGCACAGGCGAAATCCGGCTTCCGCACTGCCGAAGAGCTCACCCGCTACCAGGACGTCACCAGCTACAACAATTTCTACGAATTCGGCACCGGCAAGGTCGATCCCTCACGCGCGGCTAAGACGTTGCGGACCAGCCCCTGGTCCGTCGCAGTAGGCGGCGAGTGTGCCAAGCCTGGTCGGATCGCGCTCGAGGATCTGCTCAAGGGCTTCAAACCGGAAGAACGCATCTATCGGCTGCGCTGCGTCGAAGGCTGGTCGATGGTGATCCCATGGCTCGGCGTGCCACTCGGCGACGTGCTCAAACGTTTCCAGCCGACTTCAAAGGCGAAATACGTCGCCTTCACTACCCTCGGCGATCCGCAACAGATGCCGGGCATCCGTTACCCGGTGCTGGACTGGCCGTATCGCGAAGGCCTGCGCATCGACGAGGCCATGCATCCGCTCGCCTTCCTTGCCACCGGCCTGTACGGCAAAGCTCTGCCGCAGCAGAATGGCGCCCCACTGCGCCTGCTGGTGCCATGGAAATACGGCTTCAAGGGCATCAAATCGATCGTCGCCATCGATTTCGTCGAGAAGATGCCGGAAACCGCCTGGCACCAATCGCAGCCGAGCGAATATGGCTTCTTCTCCAACGTCAATCCGACCGTCGATCACCCGCGTTGGAGCCAGAAGTCAGAGCGCCGCATCGCCGGCAGCGCGAGCAAGCTGTTCGCCGAACGCATCCCGACGAAGCTGTTCAACGGCTACGCCGAGCAGGTGGCATCGCTCTACGCGGGCATGGATCTGAAGAAGTGGTTCTGAGTCATTCCCGCGTAGGCGGGAATCCAGCGACTTTGCTTTTGTTCGTCATTCCGGCGAAAGCCAGAATCCCGCCTTCGCCGTTGCACTTGCCGTCATCCCGCCGAAAGCCGGGATTTCTGATCTTGCCGTTGCTTTCACAGCTTGAAGACACTGGATTCCCGCCTACGCGGGAATGACGACTCGGATGTTCCATGCCTCGCACATCCACACGCATCATCGTCGCGAAAACCCTGCTCCACGCCGCGGCACTGACCCCGATGGCGATCCTCGCGACGCAGGTCTGGGAGGTCTATCGCACTGGCAACGACGCCCTCGGCGCCGATCCGGTGGCGGAGATCGAACACCGTCTTGGCCTGTGGGCGCTGCGTCTGCTGATGGCAACGCTGGCGATCACACCGCTGCGACAGCTGACTGGCCAGCCAGTGCTCATCCGCTTCCGGCGCATGCTCGGCCTGTACGCGTTCTTCTACGCCTGCGTCCACTTCTCGGCCTACCTGGTGCTCGATTTACGCGGCTACTGGACGCAGATCTTCGAGGAAATCGCCAAGCGCCCTTACATCACCGTCGGTTTCAGCGCCTGGTTGTTGCTGCTGCCGCTGGCCATCACCTCGACCACCGGCTGGATCCGTCGTCTCGGACGCAACTGGACACGCCTGCACAAGCTGGTCTATGCCGCCGGCGTCCTCGCCGTCCTGCATTTCTGGTGGCTGGTGAAATCCGATATCCGCGAACCGGCGTTGTACGCAACCATCCTGGCGCTGCTGCTCGGCTGGCGAGCGTGGAAATGGGCGGTACGGACTAGATCGACGAGCCAAAGAGCAGCAACGCGCTGAGCCCCGCTGCAATCAGCAACGCCGCCAACAACAACCACGGCAACCTGCGCGCCGTCTGCGGCAACGTTGCAGGCCGCGGGTGCACGACCGCTGCCGGTCCTTCTTCGACCGCCGGCGGCAATGCATCGCGGGCGCTGGCCGGGCGCCCGGGGGACTCGATGGTGAAACGCTGGTGCGCGTCGAACACGACCTGGTCGCCGACATGCAGCACGGCATCCCGCACAGGTTCGCCGTTGACGACGCTGCCCTCGCCACCACCGAGGTCGCGTAGCAACACCAGGTCACCGTGCGGCTCGATACGGGCATGGCGTTCGGCAAAAGCCGGATCATCGATGCGGATGTCGCATTCGGAGCCGCTACCGACCAGCCGCGAGCGGTCGAGAGTGAAGCTACGACCGTGGTATTGACCGCCGACGCCACGCAGCACGATGCGCTGGTCTCCTTCCACTGCCCCCGCAATGTTATTCGGCGGCAACTTGGCGATGGCCGGGGTGTGTGCGGCCAGCAACAACAACTCGATGCCATCGACGTAGACCGCGTCGCCGACGCGCAGCATCGCCATCGATCGCACCGGGCGGCCGTTGATGTGCACGCCGCGTGCCTTCGGGTCGAGCTTCATCCACACGCCGCGACGATCGACGCAGAACTGCACCAGCGCGTTGCCGTGTTCTCCCACCAGGCCGAGCGTGCCGTCGGGCGTGCGGCCAATGCCATGCACGCCCGGACCAAGCGCGAGGTCGGGATGGGGATGGTTCGCAAATCGCAGGCGCAGAGAGTTCACAGCGCGGAAATCTATCACGCACCCACGCTTTCACGCAGCGCCACGTGGCGGCACAATGGCGCCGTCCACGCGCCGGAGCCCTTTGCATGTCCCATATCGACATTCGCCACGATCACTCGCTGCCGATCAAACAGGCGCGCAAGGCAGTCGAGGAGGTTGCGAAGAAACTGGCCGACCGTTTCGATATGGACTACGCCTGGGACGGCGACATCCTCAATTTCAATCGTTCCGGAGTCGATGGCCACATCGCGCTCGGACCGAAGCATCTGCAAGTGACCGCCAAGCTCGGTTTCTTCCTCTCGGCGCTGAAGGGGCCGATCGAACAGGAGATCAAGCGTTATCTCGACGAACGCTTTTCCTGAGCAACGGCGAAAGGATCCGGGTCGCCGGCGAACAGGCGGCGTGAAACGGTACGTTCGCTGCGTTCGATCTCGTCGAGGAAGGCGCTCACATCGCCGAGCCGGGTGAAAGCACCGACGCCGCGTTCGAGGAAGCCTTGCAACTCGCCCAGCCCCGCAGCCTCGGCCGGGCCACGGGACAGCCTGAGCAGTATCCCCACGCCGGGCAGTCGCAGCGCGCTGGCGAGGCCATTGCCGACATCACGAATCAGATCGATCTGACGCGAGCGCAAGTGTGGCAGCCCGACTGCGCGGTAAGCCTCGGCGTACAGCGCTTCGTCCAGACGCTTGCGTGCGGGCGCCAACTGCTGCAATGCCGCAGCCATGCGCAGGTCGAAGGCCTGGGCGAGCGCGCCGAGTTCGATGCCGAAGGCCACCGTTTCCAGCAAAGACGCTGGCAACAGCCGTTGCATCATCGGGATCACGCGGGCGATGTCGGCATCGCGACGGCTGAAGTCATGGTCGCCGTAGACATCGGCCAGAAAAAAGCGGATCGCCGGGCCTTGCCGCGAATCCTCTAGCAGACGCCGGAAACTGCGCTCCAGTCGTTGCGCCTGCCAACGGCGCAGTTCGCCAAGCCAACGCAGCTTGTTGCGCGGTTCGCGTTGCGGGTCGTGCAGGGCCTGATGGCAGGCCAGGCGACGCTGCAGGCGGCGGGACAGGTCGAGACTGCGCGACATGCGGGAATCATCTGTTGCGCGGGTGGGGGTCGCAAGGGTGGGCATCTCCGTTGTACAGCCCCAGAACCAGCCCAGAACCTAGAACCGACAGCCCAGAACCCGACTCGGCAACCCGCTACACTCGCTCGACTCCCCTCGCAGTCCCTGCCCATGCTGTCACTCCATCCGGCCCTCCACCGGGCCAAGCCCAGCGATGCCCCGCCGAAGATCGGCCTGGCGGTCGCCGGTGGCGGACCAATCGGCGGCATGTACGAGCTCGGCGCGCTGCGCGCGATGGACGAGGCGCTCGATGGCCTCGACCTGACCCGCCTCGATTGCTATGTCGGCGTCAGCTCCGGCGCGTTCCTCGCCGCCGGTCTCGCCAACCGCATGAGCACGGCCGAGATGTGCCGGATCTTCATCACCGGCACCAGCGACGACGTGCAGTTCCGTCCGGAAGCCTTCCTGCGCCCTGCGTTTTTCGAATATCTGCGCCGCGCTGCCAGCCTGCCGCGGCTGGCGATGGCCTGGTCACGCGACCTGCTGTTCGCCTCCAGCGATTCGCGTTGGTCGGACCTGATCACGCGCTTCGGTGGGTTGGTCCCGACCGGCCTGTTCGACAGCAGCGAAGTCGAACGCTTCCTCCGCGACGTGTTCACCCGCCGTGGCCGCAGCAACGATTTCCGCGAGCTCCCGGCACCGCTGTACGTGGTCGGCGTGGACCTCGACAGCGGCGAAGCCGTTCGCTTCGGTGGTCCGGGCTGGGATGACGTACCGATCTCCAAAGCGGTGCAGGCCAGTGCTGCCCTGCCCGGTCTGTACGCGCCAGTCGATATCCGTGGTCGCCACTTCGTGGACGGCGCCCTGCGCCGCACCATGCATGCCTCCGTGGTGCTGGAACAGGGCATCGACCTGCTGATCGGCATCAACCCGCTGGTGCCTTTCGATTCCAGTCGCGCCAAGCGCAATCCCGACGGCATCGACCATCGCCTGTCGGAAGGCGGCCTGCCGGTGGTGTTGTCGCAGACCTTCCGCACCTTGTTGCAATCGCGCATGCAGGTGGGGCTGGCGAAGTACCGGCAGCAGTATCCGGACATCGACCAGCTGATCTTCGAGCCGAACAGCGATGATGGTGAGTTGTTCTTCACCAACGTTTTCAGCTTCGCCGCGCGCCGCCGCGTGTGCGAGATGGCCTATCGCAACACCCTTGCCGACCTGCGGAAGCATGCCGACACGTTGCGGCCAGTACTGGCCGCCCACGGCATCGCGCTACGCGATGACGTGATCAATGACGAGCATCGTTCGATCCTCGATGGCTTGGCGCCGCCTCCGCGCAGCACCGAAACCACCGCACGTCTGCGCCGTGCGCTGGACGAAGTCGACCACCTGGTCGCCACGCGCCGCAAGCGAGGCTGATCAAACTCAGCTGGCCCGTTTCGCAGGTGGTGCGGCTGTTGGGTGGTGTGATTGCTCTAGACGCGGGCGCGATCCTGCTTACGCAATCACTCACCGCCCATGGAGGGCTGCATGGCCAAGCTGAAGAAGAGCGCTAAGAAATCGCCTGGCAAAGGCGGGGCTGCCGGCAATGCCAATGCCCAGGCCCACGCGGAGCGCCTGCACAGAGGCCTGAGCGAATCCGCGCAGCAGATTTGGTTGGCTGGCGTCGGTGCGTTCGGTCGTGCTCAAGCCGAAGGTGCCAAATTGTTCGAGGCGCTGGTCAAGGAAGGCCTGAACCTGGAGCAGACGGCGCGCAAATTCGCCGGTGGCCAGGCCGAGGTGGTCCGTGACGCGGTCGAAAGCCGCGTTGGCTCGGCACGCGAACGCGCCGCCGACACCTGGGACCGTCTCGAGAAGGTGTTCGAAGATCGCGTGCAGCGCGCGCTGATCAAGCTCGGTGTGCCGAGCCGCGACGATCTTGGTGCCCTGGTCGATCGCGTCGATGCGCTGAATGCCGAGCTGCGCAAATTCGGCGTCGCACCGACGAAGCCGGCCGCGCGCAAAGCACCCGCCAAGAAAGCAGTGAAGAAGGCCGCCAAGAAGTCCGCCTGATCTGACAACGTGGCGCGTTATGCGCGCCACCCGCTTCTGCCCGCCAGTCCGTACACACCGTAGCTCCCCTCCCCTTACGGTTCCGGATTGGCGGGCTTTTCTATGGCCCCGCTCGGGCTCTCGATAGCATCGACTACGCATCGGCTGGCGTATATTCCGCAGGTCCCCTGCTGTGGAATCGCCTGACGCATGTCCGTGAGTTCCCTCCTACTGGCCTTGATCGTCGCGCTGGCGCTGGGCGCTGGCGGCACTTTCTACTTCTGGAACCTGCGTCGCCGCCAGGATGAGGCGACCGCCGGCACGCGCGCGCTCGCAGCAATGCGCTGGCGCGAGTTCTCGCACTTCGTGCTCGACGCCATGCGTCATCGCGGTTACGACTTGCTGACTACTGATGACGAGGCGGAGCGCGGCCAACAGACCGAGTTCATGCTGTCAAAGAACGGCCAGCGCTTCCTCCTGAGCTGCAAGCACGGTGCCGCGTATCGACTCGCCGCACCAGCTGTCGCCGAGCTTGCTGCCAACATCCGCTTCCAGGGCGTCAGTGGCGGTCTGCTGGTCACGCCGGGGCAGATTGAGCCCGAGGCGCGGGCGCCCGCGGCTGAAGCGAAGATCACACTGATCGACGGCGAGACGCTTTGGCCGGAGATCGCGCCCTTGCTTCCGCACTCGCTCCGCGATGCATCACGCCACGCTGCCGACGCACGTGCGAAACGCCAAATCGGGCTGACCTGGGCCGGAGCCATCGTGGTCGGTTTTGCGCTCGCGCTACTGACTGGTGGCAGCAGCGATTCGCAACCCGAGCCTGGTCCTAAACCTGCCGCTGCCACACCCGCACCGACGGCTCTGCCCGTCGCTGCAGCTCCTGTCGCCGAAGCTCCCGTCGCTGTACCGATGACTGGCATTCCGGCCAACTCACCGGAAGAGGAAGAGCAGCAGCGTGTCGCCGTCGTCCGCAAGCTGTCGTCCCTACCCGGTATTGACCGCGCCATGTGGTCGACCAAGTCCACATTGTTGGTGAACCTGGACGATGGCACATCCGACATGCTTACCGAGGTCTGTGCGGTGCTGGAGCGCTACGACAACCTGCGCACGTCCCGCGTACAGTTGCAGCCGCCGCCGGGGAGTACGCAGGCTGTGCGGTTCCGGCAGTGCCGAACCAATTGAACAAGTGGTTGATCACGTAGCGGTATTGGTGGTCGATAAAACCACACCTACCAGTGCACGCCCCTCATCAACGTTGCAAACGCGATCTGCTCATTGCTTGGCCGCACGTCGCCTCTAAGCGCCTTCTTGTCGCCCCTGGCAGCGGCCGAGTCCGGGAACAGCTCGAACGCGGTATTCATCACTACCTCGTAGGCCTTGGGCGCCAGCGCATTTAGCACCGACGCAAAAATGCCGAGTCGCGTCGCGATGCGGCTCGGTCTTTCGATGATGCCTTTCACCACAAGGTCGGCCGCTTCTTCCGGCGTCAGCGTCGGCACGCTGTCGTACATCTTGGTCGGCGCGATCATCGGTGTCTTCACCAACGGCATGTTGATCGTCGTGAAGCTGATGCCTTTGCCCGACAACTCGCCCTGCGCACAACGGCTGAAGGCATCCAGCGCGGCCTTCGAAGCGACGTAGGCGGAGAACCGCGGCGAGTTCGCCAGCACGCCGATTGAACTGATGTTGATGACGTGGCCTTTCCGTCGATGCGTCATCGTCGGCATGAAGCCCATGATCAAGCGGATGCTGCCAAAATAATTCAGTTGCATGGTCCGCTCGAAATCGTGGAAGCGATCATAACTGGCCTCGATCGAACGCCGGATCGAGCGCCCGGCATTGTTGATGAGGACGTCGACGTGACCATGCGCGGCGATCACTTCTTTCACCAACCGGTCGCAATCGGCCATGTCGGCCAGGTCGGCGGTATAAGCGAACACCTTGCCGCCCTTCGCCTTCATCTCATCGCGCGCCGCGAACAACTCCTTCTCGCCACGCGCGACGATGACAGTGATCGCGCCTGCTTCAGCCACGCGTTGCGCGGTGGACAGGCCGATACCCGAAGAGCCGCCGGTGATGACCACCACTTTGTTGCGCACGGTACCCTTGAGCGTGCGGTCGATGAACAGATCCGGATCGAGGTGCCGCTCCCAGTAATCCCACAATCGCCAGGCGTACGATTCCAGCGGGGGTAATGTGATTCCGCTGCCCTTCAACGCGCGCTCGCTCTCGCGATTGTCGAAACGGGTCGGATAAGTGATGAACTTCATCACTTCCTTGGGAATTCGGAAATCACGCAGCAACATCCCGATGAAGCGACGCACCGGCGGCAGGTTGCCGACCATCCCGCGCACGCCTTCAGGCACGAAGGCGAACATGCGCGCGTCGATGCGCATCGTCATCTCCGGTGCATGGCCGGCGCGGGCGAAGGTGTTGAGCACTTCGCCCACGCGCATGGGTTCCGGGTCGGTCAGGTGGAAGCAATGTCCGTCGAGCCTGGGCTTGTGCGCGATGTGGTCCATCGCATCGACGACGTAGTCCACCGGCACGACGTTGATGCGGCCACCCTCGATGCCCAGCGTCGGCATCCACGGGGGCAACATCTCGCGCAGCTTCTTGATGAAGGTGAAGAAGTAGTACGGGCCGTCGATCTTGTCGATCTCGCCGGTCTGCGAATGACCCACGACCATGCCGGGGCGGTAGATGCGCCAAGGAATGCGTTGCTCTTTGCGCACCAGGCCTTCGGACTCGTGCTTCGTCGCCAGGTAGGGATCATCGAGGCCTTCGGCTTCCTCGAACATGTCTTCGCGGAACACTCCCGGATACAGCCCGGCTGCCGCGATCGAGCTTGCGTGATGGAAGCAACCGGCGCCGATCGCGGCGGCCAGGTCCAGCGCATGCTTGGTGCCGCCGATATTGGAATCCTGCTGTGCATCGGCACTGGCAGTGAGGTCGTAGATCGCAGCAAGGTGGAAGAAGTGCTTGACCTTGCCGTTCAGTGCCTTGACCTGTGCGGCGCTGACGCCGCACTTGGGCGATGTCATGTCACCGTTGACGACCACGAGCCGCTTCATGTCCCAACCCATCTTCTTGCCGATGGCGTCGAGCTTCTTCAGCGAGTCCTTTCGCACCAGCACATGGATCGTGCCCTTGCGCTTGAGAAGGTTGCTGACGAGGTGGCGACCGATGAAACCGGTGGCTCCGGTGACGAAATAGCTCATGCGCTGCATTCCCTGGTCGGTCGGCGAGGCGGTGGTGACGCCGGTCACGCGCCTACGTTGCCAGAGCCGGCGTGACACCACAATTCCCGTGGGTCTGTTGGCGTATGCGGAGCAGGTCGCGCCGGGTTTGAGGGCGTGCGAGGCAAGGAAGAGCGAGGGCGCGTATGTCGATACGCAACTGAGCGATGACGCGGCATCGTGCGCCCTCAAGCCCGGCCCTTCGGGTTGCTCCTCTGTGGCCGCCATGCGGCGCCGCGCGCCTTGACCTTGCAAGCAGCAAGGCGCTGTGTCGCGCAACACCACCTGACGGCCACTGAGGAGCAACGCGACCTGCTCCGCATACGCCAGCAGACCCTTATTGACCGCTCTCGGGACGCGTGGTGTGATGCCTCATCCAACTGGAGTTCCTGTCATGTCCGACTTGAAGAGCCGCTTCGAACAGGCCACTAAGGACATCCAGTCCCTACCCGAACGGCCGGACAACGACACCCTGCTGCGCCTGTACGCGCTGTACAAACAGGGCGCCGAGGGCGACGTGAGCGGGCCCAAGCCGGGGTTCTTCGACTTCGTCGGCACGGCCAAGTACGAAGCCTGGGCCAAGCTCAAGGGCACCAGTTCGGACGAGGCGATGAAGAAATACATCGACCTCGTCAAGAAACTGACGACCTGAGCGCCGGTAGGGTCTGTTAACACATATGGAATGGGTCGCGTTGCTTCTCAATGGCCGTCAGGTGGTGTCGCGTCGCGCAGCGCCTTGCTGCCTGCAAGGTCAAGCGGCGCGACGCCGCATGGCGGCCATTGAGAAGCAACCCGAAGGGCCGGGCCTGAGGACGCGCGATGCCGTGTCATCGCTCGGTTGCGTATCGACATACGCGCCCTCGCTCTTCCTTGCGTCGCACGCCCTCAGGCGCGGCGCGACCCATTCCATATGTGTTAACAGACCCTAGTGGCCCGGCACACCCGTCAGCGCATCCTCGATGCGTCGCTTGCGATGTTCAACACGCAGGGCGAGCCGAACGTCACCACCAACCACATCGCCGACGAGTTGGAGATCAGCCCGGGCAACCTGTACTACCACTTCCGCAACAAGGACGACATCATCGAGCACCTCTTCGGCCGCTACGAAGAGCGCATCGATGCCGCGCTCAGCCCGCCCAGCGGCCGCTTGCCGGGGCTGGAGGATGTCTGGCTGCAGTTGCACCTCGTGTTCGAGTGCATCTGGGACTATCGCTTCCTCTACCGCGACCTGGTCGACATCCTCAGCCGCAATCGTCGTCTGCGCATCCGCTTCGCCCGCATCCTCAAGCGCGCCGACGACCAGGCCCACCTGGTGATGCGTGGCTTGTCGCAGGCCGGGGTGATGCGCGCCTCGGCCCGCGAACTGGATGCCGCCGCCACCAACGTGCTGGTGATCGCCACGTTCTGGATGAACTACGCCGCCGCCCGCGGCGACAAGGACGAGCAGGCCTCGATCCGCGACGGCATCGTCCAGGTCATGATGCTGCTGGCGCCGTTCCTGCGCGATGCCGAACGCGTCCATCTCAACACGCTGACCCAGGCCTATCTGGACTAACGGCAGGTCGGCTGCGCGCCCTGTGATCGGTTTCGCAGACTTTCGGCGCAACCAGGCGTCTGATTACCCCGCAACAGGGGGGATTTGTCATGAATGCAGATAAGCCGGCCCGGTCCGATCGGGTCGAGCGTGTGGTCAGGGGCTTGCTCGCGTTCGTTTTGCTTGCCGCAGTCGTCTGGGCGGTTACCAACGGCAGTGGCGTTTCGCAGGACGTGGAGCAATTCAGCAGCCTCCCGGGCCAATAACGCTCCCGTAAAAACAAACGCCCCGCTTTCGCGGGGCGCTTGTTTCACCAACCAGGTGAAGCGGTTTTCAACTGCGCGCCTTGCGCGTGGCACGCTTGGCCGGCTTGCGCGCGGGGGTACGGCGAATGGCCTTCTTCGTGGTGGTCTTGTGCGTCTTGCGCTGCGCCTTGACGCGCGGCTTCAGGCCGAGCTTGACCAGCACGGGCGCCAAGCGCGATTCCACCTCGGCACTGAACTGCGCGACCTTCGGTTCGACCTGTCCCCGCACGGTTTCGATCCCGTCGCGGACATTGGCCTGCGCTTCGGTCACGGTGCGTTCGGCACGCTGCTTCAACGCATCGACCCCGCCGATCGCTCGCCGCACGGTGGCGAGGGCTTCACGACGCGTGAGCGCGAGCAAGCCGAGACCCGCCAGCCATACGTGTCGCAGGTTGGTTTCGTTGGCGGCAGTGGACTTCTTTTTCGTGACAGCCATGGCGGCTCCCTGATTCGAGAATTGGTGCCGGCCGGCCGTGATGGCCGACTCCGACATGGCTAGCCTGCCGCCGATGGATCGAGCAATCACACTAGCCCTTGCCAGCTGATCCCGTCAGCGTGATGCTCCGCCAATTACCCGCCAAAAGGACTTCTGTATGGCTGCGAAATCCGCCTGGGCTGCATTCCCGCACGACGCCAAGGGCTACGCCTACGCCGGCGACGCCTTGAAGAAAGCATGGCCGCAATTGCATGCCGGCGATTGCGAGCCGTTTCCCGACTCGAAACACGCTGCCGCACTACTGAAGGCCGCCGGCAAGGCCGCGCCCAAACTCGACGCCGACGCACTCGCTTCCGCATTGCAGGACGCTTGGCGCGCCTTCCACAGTGGCGACTTCAAGGCCGCGTTCGAGGTTGGCGAGAAACTCGGCCCGATCGGCGCCTCGGTCGCAACAAAAGCGATTGGCATCCACGCCACCTACCTGGTCGACGACGACGTCGAAAAACTGAAGCGTTTCGAACAGGCGGCCAAACTGGCCGAAGCCGCGATCAAGACCCTGCCAGACGAAGCCAACAGCCATTACCGCCACGCATTCGCCCTCGGCCGCTATAGCCAGGGATTGTCGATCGTGAAAGCGCTCAAGCAAGGCATCGCTGGCAAAGTGCGCGAATCGCTCGACACCGCCCTGGAACTGGCGCCCAAGCACGCCGAAGCGCATACCGCGCTCGCGCTGTACCACGCTGAGATCATCGGCAAGATCGGCGCGATGATCGGTGGATTGACCTATGGCGCCAAGGGCTCCGAGGCCGAGTCGCACATCAAGACTGCCCTCAAGCTGACCCCGGATTCGCCGATCGCGCATGTCGAGCATGGCAACGTGCTGTTGTTGCTCCACGGCGAGAAAGAGGAGGACGCGGCCGCGACAGCCTACGAAAAGGCCTCCAAGTGCAAACCGAAGGATGCAATGGAGAAGCTGGACGCTGAATTCGCCAAGTCGCAGATCGAATAACCGGAAACGGCAAAGGCCGGCTTGCGCCGGCCTTTGCTTCAGTATTTGGTGGGCGGTGCAGGGATCGAACCTGCGACCCTTGCCGTGTGAAGGCAATGCTCTACCGCTGAGCTAACCGCCCGGAATTCAGGGGTGAATCGGGCCGCAAATAATACGTGGACCGGCCCGCTCGGGTCAAACCAACCGCTAGACTGCCGGCATGGACCACGGCCGCCTCTTCCACAACCCACGCTGCTCGAAATCCCGCGGGGCGCTAGAACTGCTGCGCGAACGCGGAATCGAACCTGCAATCGTGCCCTACCTCGAACAACCGCCCTCGCCTGCCGAATTGCGCGCCCTGCTGCAGCTGCTCGGCATCGACGCGCGGGGGCTGCTGCGCACCGGCGAATCGGAATACAACGACCTCGGGCTGAACGATCCAACCCTGTCCGACAAGGCCCTGATCGCGGCGATGAGCGCGCACCCGCGCCTGATCGAACGCCCGATCTTTGTCCATAACGGCCGTGCCGTGATCGGGCGTCCGCCAGAGCGCGTCCTCGAACTTCTCGATTGACTGCGACGCAATGGATCAAAGCCGAGCGTCGACCATGTCCTTCGGGAACATGCCCTTGATGTCGTAGATCACGGCATGCTCGTTGCCGAAGCGACGCAGGCCATCGATGCCGAGCGCGCGGAACTCATCGTGCGCTACCGCTACCACGATCGCGTCGTAGGCACCGGCTTCTGGCGCTTCCGCCAGTTGCACACCGTATTCGTGCGCGGCGACATGCCGGTCGGCCCAAGGGTCGTAGATCTCGACCGAGGCGCGGTATTCCTCGAACTCGCGGGCGAGATCGATGACGCGCGTATTGCGCAGGTCCGGGCAGTTTTCCTTGAAGGTAATACCGAGAATCAGAATGCGCGCACCGGCCACGGTGATGCCGCGCTGGACCATCAACTTGATTACTTCCGCGGCGACGTGCTGGCCCATCGCATCGTTGATACGCCGGCACGCGAGCAGGATGTCCGGGTAATAGCCCGCCGCCTGTGCCTTCTGGATCAGGTAATACGGATCGACGCCGATGCAGTGCCCACCCACGAGGCCTGGTCGAAACGGCAGGAAGTTCCACTTGGTCATCGCCGCCTCCAGCACTTCGGTGGTATCGATGCCGAGACGGTGGAAGATCAGCGCGAACTCGTTGACGAGCGCGATATTGACGTCGCGTTGGGTGTTTTCGATGACTTTCGATGCCTCTGCCACCATCAGGCTCGATGCCTTGTGAGTGCCGGCAGTGATGATGCTGCGGTAGAGCGCATCGATGAAGTCGGCGGCCTCCGGCGTCGAACCGGAGGTGACCTTGGGAATGTTCGTGAGGCGTCGCTGGCGATCGCCCGGATTGATCCGCTCCGGGCTGTAGCCGACAGTGAAATCGGTATTGAAGTGCAATCCGGATGAGCGTTCGAGCTCGGGCACGCAGATTTCCTCGGTCGCACCGGGATAAACGGTCGACTCGTAGATCACCACGTCGCCACGTTTGAGCACACTGCCGATGCTGCGGCTGGCGCTGATGAGCGGGCTGAAGTCGGGGCGCTTGTGCTCGTCGATCGGCGTGGGCACGGTGACGATAAAGATGTTGCGATCGCGCAAATCGTCGAGCGCTGCACTGAGCCGCAATCGCGTCGCGGCAGCGAGCTCTTCGCTATCGACTTCGCGGTTGTGGTCGCCGCCATCGCACAACTCGGCGATGCGTGCGGCGTTGATGTCGAATCCCAGAGTGTCGTAATGCCTGCCGAACTCCACCGCCAGCGGCAGACCAACATAGCCGAGTCCGATCACGCCGATGCGCGCATTGGCCAGATCCCGCATAGGTTTCCCCTTTGTGTGCTGGTGCCCGGAGTCGGGATCGAACCGACATGGCCTTGCGGCCGAGGGATTTTAAGTCCCTTGCGTATACCAGTTTCGCCATCCGGGCATGCCGGCATGTTGCCCGAAGCGCGGCAGAAACAAAAATCCCGGCCGAAGCCGGGGTTTTGTTCATCTCTGATATGGAGGCCGAGGTCGGAATTGAACCGGCGTACGCGGATTTGCAGTCCGCTGCATAACCACTCTGCCACCCGGCCGGTGACGTTTGGATTCTTTCATATCCAGCCTCCGATGAAAAATCCGGAGGGCGGAAAATACGAAGCCCCGCGAACGGGGCTTCGTAGAAATCTGGAGCGGGAAACGAGACTCGAACTCGCGACCCCGACCTTGGCAAGGTCGTGCTCTACCAACTGAGCTATTCCCGCGGTGAGCCCGTCATTTTACCTGCGAACTAATGGCTGTCAACACCTGAGACGGCCTGTTCTTTTAGCGATGGCCATGCCGCGCGCAGATATTCGTAGCCGGACCACAGCGTCAGCAGGGCCGCCGCGGCCAGCAGCCATTCGCCGATGGTGAAAATCGGCAGGCCCAGCCACGGCACCTGGTACAGCAGCATCGTCAGCGCCACCATCTGCACGATGGTCTTGAACTTGCCCACCGTGGCGACCGCGACCTTCGCGCGCTGGCCGATTTCGGCCATCCATTCGCGCAACGCCGACACGGCGATTTCGCGGCCGACGATCACCGCTGCCCACAACGCCATCCACTTGGTCGGATGGCTCTGCACGATCAGGAACAGCGCCGTGGCGACCATCAGCTTGTCGGCGACCGGATCCAGGAAGGCTCCAAACGCCGAATACTGGTTGTAGCGGCGCGCGATCCATCCATCGAGCCAGTCCGTGATCGAAGCGAACGCGAAAACGAACGCGGCAGCGAAGTTCGTCCACTTGTAAGGCAGGTAGAACACGACCACTAGCACCGGGATCAACACGATCCGCAGCAGGGTCAGCATGGTCGGCACCGTCATCTTCATCCGTGCTTTTTCATCCATTGTCCGCTGTCGTCGGCATCGGCAGCCCGTGCAGGGTGGCATATATCCGTTCGGCGAGCGCGGCGTTGATGCCCTCGACCCGGGCGATCTCCTCCGCACCCGCCTGCTTCAGCCCGGCGAGGCCGCCGAAATGCCGCAACAGATTAGCGCGTCGGCGCGGACCGATGCCGGGAATATCCTCGAGCCGGCTGGTGGCACGCAATTTCTGCCGACGGCCGCGATGGCCGGTGATCGCGAAACGGTGGGCCTCGTCGCGCACCTGCTGGATCAACTGCAACGCCGGCGATTCCGGCCCCGGACGCACTTCGCGCCCATCCGGTAGCAACAGGGCCTCGTGTCCGGCACGACGCTCCTCACCCTTGGCCACGCCGACCAGCGTCACGTCCTGGACGCCGAGGTCGGCCAGCACCGCACGCGCCTGCGCCACCTGCCCAGCACCGCCGTCGATCAGCAATACATCCGGCAGCACACCACCCTCTTCCATCGCTCGGCGGAAGCGACGCTCCAGCGCCTGGTGCATCGCGGCGTAATCGTCGCCCGGCTCGATACCGGCAATGTTGTAACGCCGATACTGGCCGCGCACCGGACCATCGCCATCGAACACCACACACGACGCCACCGTCGCCTCGCCCATCGTGTGGCTGATGTCGAAACATTCGATTCGGCGTGGCGACTCAGCCAGGCCAAGCAATTCGCGCAGAGCCTCCAGCCGAGCGCTTTGCGCGGCATGGCTCGAAAGCTCGGTGGCGAGCGCCAGTTCGGCGTTGCGACGAACCAGATCGATATAGCCGGCGCGTTCACCGCGCACGTTGACCTTGACCTGCACCTTGCGGCCGCTGGCATCGGTCAACGCCTGTTCGATCAGGTCGCAATCCGGGATGTCGCGATCGAGCACGATCTCGCGCGGTGGGGGCTGCTCGACGTAGTACTGCGAGACGAACGCACCCAGCACCTCCTCGGCGCTGGCGCCGTTGGTTTTCGGAAAAAAGGCACGCGTGCCGAGATTGCGGCCATCGCGGAACGCCAGCAGCAGCACGCAGGCCGATCCGCCCTGCATCGCGCAGGCAAGCACGTCGAGATCGGCTGCCCGGCCGTCGACGTATTGTCGCGCCTGCAGTTTGCGGATCGTCGTGATCAGGTCGCGCAGTCGCGCTGCTTCCTCGAAATCCAGTCGCGTGCTGGCGGCTTCCATCGCCGTGCTGAGTTCGTCGCTGAGCTCGTCGCTGCGGCCGTCGAGGAACAGCGAGGAACGCCGCACCGAGTCGGCGTATTCCCGCGCCGGCACCAGGCCGACGCAAGGCGCGCTGCAGCGGCCAATCTGGTATTGCAGGCAGGGACGCGAACGGTTGCGGAAGACGCTGTCCTCGCAGCTGCGCAGCTTGAAGAGCTTGTGCATCAGGTTGAGCGTCTCGCGCACCGCGACGGCGCTCGGATACGGTCCGAAATAGCGCCCCGAAATGGCACGCGGGCCCCGGTGGAAGGCAATCCGGGGCCACGCCTCCTGGGTCAGCAGCACGTAGGGGTAGCTCTTGTCGTCGCGCAACAGCACGTTGTAGCGCGGCAGCAGGGATTTGATCAGCTGGTTTTCCAGCAATAGCGCTTCGGCCTCGGTACGGGTGACCGTGACTTCCATGCGCGCGACCTGCGCCAGCATTGCCATCGTCCGCGTCGCCTTCGGCGTGGCGTTGAAGTAGCTGGCGACACGATTACGCAGGGCACGCGCCTTGCCGACGTAGAGCACGCTGTCGTCGGCGGCGTGCATGCGGTACACCCCCGGCACCATGCCGAGGCCACGGGCAAAGGCCTTGCCGTCGAATTCTGGAATCGGGCGCTGACTCATGCGCCCATTATCGGGCGTGGACGGCGCCAGTTTGTGAGCGGAAGCCGACCCTCACTCGCCAATGGGCAGGTGCTGGACCTTGCCGGTCTGCGGATCCACGCGCAGCACTGCATGCGCATCGGTATCGGCGATCCATACCGACCCTTCGCCGACCGCGATTCCAGCCGGGGCGTGCAACGGTTGCGACAGCTCAAGGCTGGTCAGGTCACCGCCGCCCAGTCGCAGGCTGCGCAGACGGTCGTTGCCGGCATCGGCGATCCACAGCAACGGGGCGTCGGGGTCGAGTGCGATGGCCTGCGGGTCCTGCAACTGTGCGATCGTCCGTGCACCGTCGGCATGGCCGAACTGCCACGGGCCCTGTCCGACCAGTGTCTGTACCGAATCGTCGCGCAACTGCAACGAGCGGATCGCCGAGCCAACCGCATCGCACACGTACAGCGTCTGTTGCACCGCCGTCAGCGCCACCGGCTGGGCGAACGCCGCGTAGGTACTGGTGCCATCGCGCACCTTCAGCTCACCAGAGCCGGCGCGATAGGTGAGCCGCGCGCGACCGAGGTCGTAACTCCAGATGCGGTTGTCACCGGAGAGTGCAATGAATAATTGGTCGTGAACCGCTGCCACTGCGCGTGGCCCATCGAGCGATACGGCACGCGGGTCGCTGACCGGTCCTTCCACCGGGGTGCCGACGCGGCCATTACCGCACAGGGTATCGACATCGCCACTGCGCAGGTTGATCCGCCGAACCGCATGGTTGCCCGTATCGGCGACGTACAGCACGTCGCGCAGCAGGCAGATGCCATGCGGGCGACGGAACGCAGCCGCGCCCATCGTCCCATCGACGAAGTCGCGATCGCCGCTGCCGAACTGGCGGAGGATGCGGCCTGCGTGGTTGCACTCGAGGATGCGGTGATGTCCGCTGTCGGCGACGTACAAAAGCTGCGGTGTGACGACCAACCCGGTCGGGAAGCACAGCGGCAGATCGGCTTCCCGGACACGCGGCGCGGGCTCGGCCATTTCGTCGTCGAAATCCGGCAGCAATTCACTTTCGAACGCCTGCACATGCGCATCCAGTTCGGTGACTGGGCCATCGCCATACAGCACTGCTTGCACCCGGCCGGCACCGTCGACCAGCAACACGCTGGGCCATGTCTGGATGCCATAGTGCTGCCATGCCACCCAGTCGGCATCGACCGCCACGGGCAGCTTGATGCCGTGGCGCTGCAGTCGTCGCTGCACGCGCTGAGGATCGCGTTCGTGGTCGAAACGTGGCATGTGCACGGCCAGCGCGCGCAGGCGTTGTGGATGCTTGGCGCACAGCAGTTGCAGGTCGTGCAGCTTCTGCAGCGACCAGGTCGAACCGGCGTTGACGAAGGCGAGCGCGGTCAGCCAACCATGCTGTGCGACCGCATGTGGCGCGGTATTGAGCCATTGCAGCGAATCGGGCAGGTCCGGGGCGAGCGTTAAAGGCATGGCGCGGACTTCATGGCGATATGCGCGGGATTATGCGCCGCAAGCCGTGCGGCAGCTTCGACCTGGCGTTCCGACAATCGCCATAGCGATGCCGTCCGGCCGGATCATGCCGACGCAGCTAGCCGTGCCTCGGCGCGGGCAAGATCTTCGGGCGTGTCCACACCGGGCGGGAATTCCTCCGGCGCCAATGCCACCGCGATCCGGAAGCCCGCCTCGAGCACGCGCAGCTGTTCCAGCGATTCGACGCGTTCCAGCCACCCCGGCGACAACGCCGCGAAACGGCGTAGAAACCCGGCGCGGTATGCGTACAGTCCGATATGCCTCAGCCAGTGCTGCCCTTCGGGCAGGGTGTTGCGGTCGCGTGCGAAGGCATCGCGCGGCCAGGGGATCGGCGCACGGCTGAAATACAGCGCATCGCCATTCTCACCGCGAACCAATTTGACTGCATTCGGATCGAACAGCGTTTCGACATCCAGAATCGGCGTCGCCAGCGTCGCCATCTCAGCGTCGGAAACGGCGAGTGCCGCCGCCACGGCACGGATCCCCGACGCTGGCGCGAACGGTTCGTCGCCCTGCAGGTTCACCACGATGGTGTCGTCGCTCCAACCGGCCTGCGCCGCGCATTCGGCCAGGCGGTCGGTGCCTGAAGCATGCATCGGCGAAGTCATCGCCACTTGCACGCCGCTACCGGCCAAGGCCGCACCGATCCGGGCATCGTCGGCCGCGACCCAGACCTGGCGCGCACCCGCGGCCAGCGCACGGCGTGCCACGTGCAACACCAATGGTTCGCCACCCAGCAAGCGCAATGGCTTGCCCGGCAGGCGTGAAGCCGAGTATCGGGCGGGGATGGCGACGACGAATTCAGGGACTTCGGTCATGACTTCCATCATTACACGGCTGTTATCGATTGAGTTTGTCCAACAGCGACACCCAGAATGCCTCCGGCAACTCCGCGCGTACCGGCACGCTGTAGTGCTGGGGGTCATCGAACGCCACGCACTTCACCGCATCCTTCTCCGTCATCAACACCGGCAACTGGCTGCCGAACTCGAAATCGGCGGCGATGTAACGATGGTGGTCGGCGAAGGCGTGCGGGACCACGGCGATGCCATGCTCACGCAGCGTGGCGAAAAAACGTTCCGGATTGCCGATGCCAGCGACGGCATGCACGCGCTGTCCAGCGAACGTCGACAACGGCCGCGCACGACCACCTTGCAGGGGCTGCGCATCGCCAACCTGCAATTGCATCGACCACTCGCCGAAACCAGCCTCGCCACCGTTCACGACCCGAAAATCGCACTCCGCGGCGCGCGTGGCCGGCTCGCGCAACGGTCCGGCAGGCAACAGGCGGTGATTGCCGTAACGGCGCTGCCCGTCGATCACTTCGATCTCGACGTCGCGCGCGAGGCGGTAATGCTGCAGGCCGTCGTCGCAGACCACGAGGTCGCAGCCGGCCGCGATCAACGCCTGCGCAGCCTTGATGCGGTCGCGGTCGACCCGTACCTTCGCGCCGCTGCGGTATGCGATCAGTACAGGCTCGTCGCCGGCGACCGCAGGATCGCTATCGCGTTCGGCCCATAGGGCTTGGGCTTCATCGCCCCGCCCATAACCGCGACTGGCGACACCCGGATTCCAACCCTCCGCGCGCAATCGTTCGACCAGCGCGATCGTGAGCGGCGTCTTGCCAGTGCCGCCCACGGCGATGTTGCCGACCACGATCACCGGCACGGGTACGCGCCGCGACGGCAGGATGCCCTTGGCATACAGGCGGCGACGCATCGCGATCGCACCGGCATAGACCGATGCCAGCATGCGGGAAACCGCCGGTACCGGCGCATCGCCGAACCAATAGCCCGGCGGACGGCGGGCGGTCATGCCTCGCTCGGCTCCCGGAACTGCATGCGGTGCAGATGGGCGTACAAGCCCCCTCGCGCGAGCAGTTCAGCGTGCGTGCCCTGCTCCACCAATCGGCCCTGGTCGAGCACCAGGACCTGGTCGGCGTGCTCGATCGTGGACAATCGATGCGCGATCACCAGCGTGGTGCGATCCGGCATCAGATGATCGAGCGCATCCTGGACCAGGCGCTCGGATTCGGTGTCGAGCGCGGCGGTGGCTTCGTCGAGGATCAGGATCGGGGCGTCCTTGAGCATCGCCCGCGCAATGGCGAGGCGCTGGCGCTGGCCGCCGGACAGGCGCCCGCCGTTCTCGCCAATCGGCGTCGCCAGGCCTTGCGGCAGGCGCTCGACGAATTCCATCGCGTTGGCGCCACGCACCGCACGCTCAATCCGCTCCTCATCGGCATCGCGCAATTCGCCGTAGGCGACGTTGGCCGCAATGCTTGCATCGAACAACATCACCCGCTGGCTGACCAGGGCAATCTGCCGGCGCAGGTCGGCAAGCTTGTACTCGTCAAGCGAATGGCCATCGAGCAGGATTTGGCCGGATTCCAGTTCATAGAAACGCGGAATCAGCCGCACCAGCGTGGTCTTGCCGCTGCCCGAGCGGCCAACGATGGCGGTCACGGTACCGGGACGTGCAGTGAAACTGATGCCTGCGATCGCCGGTTGGGCCTGTCCCGGGTAACGGGCACTGACATCGCAGAACTCGATCATGCCCTTGGCGCGCTCCAGCGGGCGCGTGCCCTCGTCGCGTTCGTCCGGGCTGTCGAGCACATCGAACAGGCGCTGTGCCGAGGACACGCCACGCTGCAGTACACCTTGCACGTTGGTCAGCTGCCGCAACGGGGTGATGATCGCGATCATTGACGTCATCAACACCATGAACTCACCGGCGCTGAGGCGACCTCGGATGGCCTCGTGCCCGGCGATCAGCAGCAAGGCCGCCACGCCTACGGCCCCCATCAGCTGCACCAGCAGCGATGCCGAAGCGCGAGTGACTTCAACCTTCATGCTCAGCTTGAGATTGCGCTCCACCTGCGCGCCATAGCGCTGCAGTTCCGAAGGCTGCGCGCCGTACACTTTCACTTCCTGCTGGCCGTTGAGCGCCTCGCCCGCCGATTGCAGCATGGAGGCCGAGCCTTCCAGGATGCGATGGTTGATGCTGCGGTAACGACGTCCGACCCTGTCCATCACCCACGCCAGGATCGGTCCCAGCAGCACGATCGCGATCGTCACCCGCCAGCTCGTATAGAGCATGGCGCCAAACATGCCGACGACCTGCAGGCCTTGGCTGATCATCACCTTCGAGGCATCGACCGCCGCCTGCGCTACCTGCTCGGTGTCGGCGCCAAGTCGGGTCAGCATTGACGGCACTGATTCGTTGTCGAAACGCGAGCCTGGCTGACGCAGATACTTGCCAAGCAACAACAAGCGCAGATCCCGGGCAACACTGCGACCAGCCCGCGCCATGCCGTAATCGGTCACCAAGCCAGCGACACCGCGTGCGAGGAACAGGGCGATGATAGCCAATGGCAGCGTAAGACTGACGCTGGTGTTCTCCGCGATAAAGGTCTCGTCGATGATTGGCTTCATCATCAGCGTGAAGCCGGTACCTGCTGCCGCTTCAACGATCATGCCGAATGCGGCAAGCACCAACAACGACCGGTATGGCCGCGCATAAGCAAGCAGGCGCTTGTAGGTCGGCCAAGGGCCGCTCTGTTCGCTCACCGCCGCTGCTCCGGCGCGGTCGCAATCGACACGCGTGAAAAGCCCAGCTGTCCCAGCGCGTCGAGCGCCGTCACCACGGCCTGATGCGGGGTCCTCGCATCGGCACGAAGGAGTACCGGACGTTCGCGGTCATCGCCGGCGACGTCGCGCAGCGTCTGCTTCAGCGATTCGACATCGGTACGCAGCGCTTCGCGATCGTCGACGAAGTAGCGGCCGTCGGCGTTGACCAGCACGCTCAATGCCTTCGACTGCGCCTCGGCTGGTTCGCCGCTGGCCTGTGGCAGCTGCAGCTTCAGCACCGAGCGCGCATCGAAGGTCGTGGTGACCACGAAGAAGAAGATCAGGCACAGCACGACATCGATCAGCGGGATCAGATTGATTTCCGGCTCGTCGTCGGCGCGGTGGTCGCGGATACGCATGCAGCTGGCCCTACTCGACGCTGGTGCGGACTGGCGGCGCGGCGGGGGCGACGCGTTGCGCGGCGACGGCGCGTGGATCCATCGCATCCATCAACTGGAACGCTTCGTGCTCCATGTCCACGATGTATGCGGCGATACGGCCGCGGAAATAACGGTGGAAGGCCAGTGCGGGGATCGCCACAATCATGCCGGTCGCCGTGCACACCAGCGCCTTGCCGATACCGCTGGCGAGCTGGTTGGCATCGCCGATCCCCTGGTCGCCGATCACCAGGAACATCTGGATCATGCCGACCACGGTGCCGAACAGTCCGAGCAACGGGCCTGCGGCAGCAATCGTGCCGAGCGTGTTGAGGAATCGTTCCATCCGATGCACGAGGTGGCGACCGACGTCCTCGACGCGTTCGCGGATCTCCTCGCGCGGGCGATGGCGCACGTCGAGCGCCGCGGCGAGCAACGCACCAAGCGGCGAATTCTTCCGCAGCGAATCGACATGCGCTGGATCGAGCTTGCCGCGTCCCGCCCAGGCGCGCACCTCGCCGCCCAGTCCGGGTGGCAGCACGACCTTGCGGCGCAAGCTCCAGAAACGCTCGACGATGATCGCCAGGGCGATCGCAGACAACAGCAACAGCGGGATCATCGGCCAACCGCCCGCCCGTACCAGTTCCAGCACGCGTCAATCCTCCGGCACTTCTGGCCGTCGCAAATCCTGGCGATAGCATAGCCCAGCCGCCTCCCCGGACCGTTGCGCGGCGTCCCAGAGCCGTGGATGCGTGCGCCGACGTTGCTCCAGCGCAATGCCAGCCGCCGCCAGATGGATACGCAGCGCACCTGAATCCGCCGTATCGACGACCTCCGCACCAACCCGGCACCAGCGCGCGACCACCTGCGGCTTGGGATGGCCGAAGCGGTTCCCCGCTCCGGAGGACACCAGTGCGTGGCGTGCCCCGGTGGCGGCGATGAATTCGGCATCGGACGAGCCGCCGCTGCCGTGATGCGGCACCAGCACCACCTCGGCACGCAGGGAGGCGCGTTCACGCCGGATCAGCGCATGTTCGATCACCTCGCCGATATCCGCGGTCAGTAGCGCTGCGCCATGGGCGCTTTCCACCCGTAATACGCAACTCGCTTCGTTACCTAGATAAGGAAAATGCGCAGTGGGATGCAGGAAGCGGAAACGGACGCCATCCCACAACCAGGTTTCGCCAGCGCGGCAGGGACGCGTCGCCGGTGTCGGGCTGCCTTCGGGGGCGAATGCACTCATCACCGGAAACACACGCTGCACCGCAGGCCAACCACCGGCATGGTCGTTGTCGCCGTGACTGACCACGGCTGCATCGAGGCGGCGCACGCCGAGCGCGTGTAGTGTCGGCACCACCGCGCGCTCGCCTGCATCGAAGCCATCGCGCACCGCAGGACCCATGTCGTACAACAGATTGTGATGGGCGGTGCGCACCAGCACCGACAAGCCCTGCCCAACATCGATCACCGACAATTCAGCCTCACCGGTTCGCGGTAAATCGCGTTGCGGCCACAACAGCGGCAACCACAGCAGCAGCGCCAGCGGTTTGCCAACAACGCCGCGCGGCAGCAACAACCAGAACGCACCGAATAGCGCCAATGGCAGCGCGAACCAGCGTGATTCCGGAAGCCACCATAATGCGAGTCCGCTTTCGCCCAGCGACTCGAACAATGGCCAGGTCAGGTCGAACGCCTGCGCCGCGAACTTCCATGCCCCGGCACCAGCGCCGGCATGCACGACTTCGCAAGCGATGCCGAGCAAAGCCAGTGGCACCACGACCAGGCTCCACCATGGCACTGCAAGCAGATTCGCGAATGGCCCGGCCAGGGAAGCCTGGCCGAACAGGACCACCGTCAGCGGCAGCAGCCCAAGCGTTGCCACGCCCTGAGCCGACAGGAAATCCCTGATGACGGCAGCACGCGATGGCCGCCCTGCTGGATGCGGCAGGCACCACAGCAGCCAGGCCACGCCGAGGAAGCTGAGCCAGAAACCGGCGCCGAGGATCGCCAAAGGATCGAGCACCAGGAGCGCGATCGCCGCCAACGCCAAGGCTTCGGAGGCACGCTGCGGTCGTCGCCATAATTTGGCTGCGACCACCACCGCGATCATCGACGTGGTGCGCATGGTCGGCAACGCGAACCCGGCGACGGCGGTATAGATGATCGCGCCGCACAGAGCCGCGATCGCGGCTGCCTGCGGCCTTGGCAATCGCCGCCCCAGCATGGGTGCCAATCGCCATGCCACCGCTGCAAGCAGAGCGAAGAAGCCGGCAACCAGGCCGACATGGAAGCCGGAGATCGCGATCAAATGGGTCAGCCCGTTCGCGCGCAACAGTTCCCAATCGCGATCGTCGAGCCCACGTGTGTCACCGAGCGCCAATGCGCGTACGAAACGTGAGGAAGGTTGCGGTACCAAGGCTGCAATTCGTGTCGACATGCGCTCGCGCCAGGCATCGATCCCGCGCGGCGGCGCCAGTCGCCTTGCCAGTTCCGGGTTGCGCACATAGCCGCTCGATGCGATCCGCTGCGCCAGCGCGTACATCTCGCCATCGTTGCCGCCGGGATTGCGCAACCCACGAGGAGCGCGCAAGCGCACCTGCAGCAGCCAACGGCTGCCGGATTCGATGGGGATTCGTGCCGCAGCATCGTCTTCGTACCAGGACAGCCGCAGCAAGCGCCCGCGCAATGGTAGTGACTGCTTGGCGTCGGCATCGACGCGGAACAAGAACCGCGTGCGCCGTGGCTCGGCGACCGGTAGTTCCACGACGCGCCCGCTGATCACAGCATCGCGTTGTTCGAACGCAGCGGGAAGTTGTCGCGCCAACGTGGCTGCCGCATGCAACCCGGCCAGGCCGAAGCCCAGCAGCAACGCGCCGGCAATCCGCTTCCAACCATCGCGTTGCAACCATGAGCCGAAACCGACAGCGAAAGCCGCCGCCAGCAATGGCCACGGCAGCAATCTTGGCAGCATGAGGCAACCGCCGACACCTGCCAGCAGCGCCACTGCGACTGCGATTCCGAATGGCGGCGTCCTTGCCGCTGCTTGCATGTTCACACCTCGCTTGGTGCGAGCTCCCTGAGTTTGCCCTCGTGCAGCTCCAGCACTCGATCGAGCTTGCGCGCCAGGTCGCGGTCGTGAGTCACCAGCACCAGGCTGGTGCGTTGGGCACGGTTGAGTTCGAGCATCTGCGCAAACACATTAGCCGCGGTTTTCTCGTCGAGGTTTCCGGTCGGCTCGTCGCCGAGCACGCAGGCGGGCTGGTTGACCAGGGCGCGCGCTACCGCTGCGCGCTGGCGTTCGCCACCGGACAACTCACCCGGCTTGTGTTCGAGGCGATGGCCCAGGCCGACAGCTTCAAGCAAGGTTTGCGCGCGCTTGCGGGCGTCCGGGATCGGCGCGCCATTGAGCAGCACTGGCAGCATCACGTTTTCCAGCGCGGTGAATTCCGGCAGCAGGTGGTGGAACTGGTAGACGAAGCCAAGCGCACGATTGCGCAGGAGCCCACGCGCGGCATCCGACAGCGCCGACATCTTCTGCCCAGCGACATAGACCTCACCCGCACTCGGCACATCGAGACCACCGAGCAGGTGCAGCAGCGTACTTTTCCCGGCGCCAGACGCACCGAGGATGGCAACGGTTTCCCCGGCGTGCACGGCCAGATCCAGGCCGTCGAACACCGGTGTCCGCAGCTTGCCCTCGCTATAGGTCTTGGCGAGGCCCTCGCAATGAATCACCGCACTGCCCATCGAAACCTCATTCATAGCGCAGCGCCTCTGCCGGCGGCGTGCGCGATGCGCGCCAGGCGGGATACAAGGTCGCGAAGAACGCCATCAGCAACGCGACCGCGGCGATGATGATCACATCGCTGGTCTGCATGTCCGTCGGCAGGCCGGTGATGTAATAGACATCCTCAGGCAACAACTGCACGTTGAAGAGGCGTTCGATCGCACCAAGGATGTGCTCGAGGTTCAACGTCAGCAGAATGCCTCCGACCACCCCCAGCACGGTGCCGATTACACCAATCAGTGTGCCCTGCACCATGAATACCTGCATCACGCCGCGCGGCGTCAGGCCAAGCGTGCGCATGATCGCGATGTCGGCCTGTTTGTCGGTCACCAGCATCACCTGGGACGAGACCAGGTTGAACGCGCCCATGGCAATCAGCAGCGAGAGCAGGATCGCCATGATCGTCTTCTCCATCTTCAGCGCACGGAACATGTTGGCGTTCTCGCTGCTCCAGTCGCTGACCCGGTACGGCCCGCGCAGGCGTTCGCTCAGTTCGCGCGCCACGTCCCAGGCAAGATCCATGTCGTGGAGCTTCAGGCGTACGCCGGTGACGCCCTCGCTCATCCGCAGCAACCGTTGCGCGTCCTCCAGGTTCACCACGGCCAGGTGCGCGTCGTATTCGTTGTAGCCGGCCTCGAAGATGCCGCTGACGGTGAAGCGTTTGAGTTGCGGGATTGCGCCCATTGGCGTGGTCTGGAAATCGGTGGTGACGATCACGCTGTCGCCGATGCCGACGCCAAGCCACAGCGCCAATTCCTTGCCGAGCACGATGTTGAACTTGCCTGCCTGCAATGAATCGAGCTTGCCAGCGACCAGCTTGTCGCCCAACACCGAGACCTTACCTTCTTCGGCCGGCAACACGCCGCGTACGATCGCCGGCTGGTTGCGTGCGCCGCGCAACAGCGCTTCAGTTTCGATATAGGGCGCGGCGCCTGCCACGCGTGGATCCTTGCGCGCCTCATCGACCGCGCGAGGCCAATCCTGCAGCGGCTCGCCATAACCGCTAACCGTCGCATGCGCGGCCATCTGCAGCATGCGGTCCCGGATCTCACGCTGGAAGCCGCTCATTACTGCCAGCGTGGTAATTAGCGCAGTGACGCCAAGTGCAATGCCAAGGATGGAGGCTAGCGAAATGAAGGAAATGAAGCCGTTGCGGCGCTTCGCGCGCAGGTAGCGCAGGCCGATGGCGACGGGGATGGGTTTGAACATGCGGGTTATGTTGCCATCGAACGGGCGGGCCGCGCGGGCGAGCGCTGCATGGCGGCCAGACGCAGTTCACGTCGCGGCCCGGCAGGTAGCGTGTCCGGCCACCAGCTCAGGCGACGGCTGCGGTTGTCCGCTCCACGCCAGCACAGGAAAGCCAGCGGCCCGCGCCATTGCAGGTCCACATCGGCAAGCGCATCGCCGTCCAGCGTGATTGGACCGTCCTGTGGCCAAACCAGCTGGCGCGAAGGTCTACGTGCTGCACTTCGTGCGAGAAAAACGCCATAGCCGGTCACGAGCAAGGCCAGTGGCCACGCGAATACGCGCGGCATCCCGGACGCCAATACGGATATGGCGCCGGACATTCCCAACATCAAAAGCACGCTGATCACCCAGCGCGACGCGCGCCACTCAAGCCGGCAGGGTGCGGATGAGATCGACCAGCGATTGGAGTTCTGCATCATCGGCAGGGTCGTAACCAAGGAACCAGCGCCAGAGCCTATCGTCTTCGCAGGCCAGCAGCCGTAGGAAAACACCGCGCTCGTGCTCGGAAGCCTGCGCCCAGCGCAGGTCGAGGTAACGTTCGAACAGCTGATCCAGCTCGCGCATGCCACGGCGACAGCGCCAGCGCAGGCGGCGGAGCTCAGCGTCGTCGTTCATCCGTGTAGTAGACCGAATGCAAGCACGCCCCACAGCGTCCACAACACCAAACCACCGGCCACATAAGCCGCGAAGCGGTGCATGACCGTGTTGTACCCGCACTGAATCCAGCTGTGCGCGACCCGCAGCACCACGAACAACCAGGCGAGCGCAAGCGTGATGGCGTTGACTTGCGCGGTCAGGGCCGCGACCACCAGCGCGAGGTAGAACAGCACCGGCAGCTCGAACAGGTTGCGGAAGTTGTCGGCGGCACGCGTATCGACGAGACGCGCCGCCATCTGCGTCGAGGTGGCCACGGATTGCGGATGGATGCGTTCTCGCCGCATTTCCCCGATGCGGATGAAATACATCCGCCACCACACGGCGAAGGTCAACACGACCATCGCCAACGCCGGCAGGAAGATGGCGTGCTGCATCCCTTAGCCGCGACGCGCCAACATCAACTGTTTGATCTCGCCGATCGCCTTGGCCGGATTCAGGCCCTTCGGGCAGGTCCGCGCGCAGTTCATGATGGTGTGGCAGCGGTACAGCTTGAACGGGTCTTCGAGATCGTCCAGGCGTGCGCCGGTGTCCTCGTCTCGCGAATCGATGATCCAGCGATAAGCCTGCAGCAACACGGCCGGGCCGAGGTAACGGTCGCCGTTCCACCAGTAGCTTGGGCAGGACGTCGAGCAGCACGCGCACAGGATGCACTCGTACAGGCCGTCGAGCTTGGCGCGGTCTTCCTTCGACTGCAGCCGCTCGCGGTCCGGCGGCGCTGGCGTCTGGGTGCGAATCCACGGCTTGATCGACGCGTACTGCGCGTAGAAGTGAGTCAGGTCCGGGACCAGATCCTTGACCACCGGCATGTGCGGCAGCGGATAGATTGGCACTTCGGCCTTGGTGCAATCCGAAATAGCGCGTGTACAGGCCAGAGTATTGGTGCCATCGATGTTCATCGCGCACGAACCGCAGATGCCCTCGCGGCAGGACCGGCGGAACGTCAGCGTCGGATCGATCTCGTTCTTGATCTTGATCAACGCGTCGAGAACCATCGGCCCACAGCTGGCCAGGTCGACGTCGTAGGTGTCGACGCGCGGGTTCAAGCCGTCGTCGGGGTTCCAGCGATAGACCTTGAAGGTGCGCACCTGCTTCGCCGACGCGGGCGCCGGGAAGTGCTTGCCCTTCTGGATCTTGGAGTTCTTCGGGAGGGTGAATTCAGCCATTTGTGTCTTCCTAACCTCGCCGACATGGCGGCTTTTGTAGGAGCGGCTTTCAGCCGCGAGCTTTTTTATTTTTACAGTAAGGGTTAAATTGCTAGCGGGAGTTAGCCCCGCCTACAGGATCAATAGACGCGCGGCTTCGGCGGAACGACGTCGACGTCGCCGCTGAGCGTGTACATGTGCACCGGGCGGTAATCGATGCGGGTGTTGCCTGCATCGTCGACCCAGCACACGGTGTGCTTGTGCCAGTTGGCGTCGTCGCGTTCCGGGAAATCCTCGCGCGCATGCGCACCGCGCGACTCGGTGCGGTTCTCGGCCGAAACGATCGTCGTCAGCGCCTGGCCGAGCAGGTTCTGCAGCTCGAAGGTTTCGATCAGGTCGGAATTCCACACCAGCGAACGGTCGCTGACCTTGACGTCGGCGAACGAAGCATTGATCTCGCGGATCTTCCTGACGCCTTCGGCCAGCGTTTCGCCGGTACGGAACACCGCGGCATCGTTCTGCATCGCACGCTGCATGTTGTTGCGGATCTCGGCGGTCGACATCGAACCGTGCGCATTGCGCAACTTGTCGAGGTTGGCCAGCGATGCATCGCAGGCCGAGGCCGGCAACGGCTTGTGCGGCGCGTTCGGCTTGATCGTCTCGGCACAGCGGTTGGCGACCGCGCGGCCGAACACGACGAGGTCGAGCAGCGAGTTCGAACCGAGCCGGTTGGCGCCATGCACCGACACGCACGCGGCCTCGCCGATCGCATACAGGCCCGGCACTACGGTATCCGGATCGCCGTTATGCAGCTGCACCACTTCGCCGTGGTAGTTGGTCGGGATACCGCCCATGTTGTAGTGCACGGTCGGGATCACCGGGATCGGCTGCTTCTCGACGTCCACGCCGGCGAAGATGCGCGCACTTTCGGCGATACCCGGCAGCTTCTCGTGGATGTCCTTCGGATCGAGGTGCGTCAGGTCCAGGTGGATATGGTCCTTGTGCTCGCCGACGCCGCGGCCTTCGCGGATCTCGATGGTCATCGAACGGGAAACGACATCGCGGGACGCGAGATCCTTCGCATTCGGCGCATAACGCTCCATGAAGCGCTCGCCATTGCTGTTGCGCAGGATGCCGCCTTCGCCGCGGACGCCCTCGGTGATCAGGCACCCGGCACCGTAGATGCCGGTCGGGTGGAACTGCACGAATTCCATGTCCTGCATGCCGAGGCCTGCACGCAGTGCCATGCCGCCACCATCGCCGGTGCAGGTATGCGCCGAGGTCGCGGAGAAATAGGCGCGGCCGTAACCGCCGGTGGCCAGGACGACGCCCTGGGCACGGAACAGATGCAGCGTGCCCTCGGCCATGTCGAGTGCGAGCACGCCGCGGCAGGCGCCCTCCTCGTCCATGATCAGGTCGAGTGCGAAGTATTCAATGAAGAAGCGCGCGTCGTGCGCCAGCGACTGCTGGTACAGCGTGTGCAGGATGGCGTGGCCGGTGCGGTCGGCGGCGGCGCAGGTGCGCTGGGCGATGCCCTTGCCGTAATGCGTGGTCATGCCGCCGAACGGACGCTGGTAGATCTTGCCGTCGTCGGTGCGCGAGAACGGGACGCCCTGGTGTTCGAGCTCGATGATCGCGGGGATCGCCTCGCGGCACATGTACTCGATCGCGTCCTGGTCGCCCAGCCAGTCCGAGCCCTTGATGGTGTCGTAGAAGTGGAAGCGCCAGTCGTCCTCACCCATGTTGCCGAGCGCGGCCGAGATACCGCCCTGCGCCGCGACGGTATGCGAGCGGGTCGGGAACACCTTGGTGATGCACGCGGTCTGCAGGCCCTTCTGGGCGAGGCCGAACGTGGCGCGCAATCCGGCGCCGCCAGCGCCGACCACGATCATGTCGTACTTGTGTTCAGTGATCTTGTATGCGGTCGTCATGTTTCAGCCCAGCAGCGCGATGCGGCCGATCGCGTACAGCGACGCGAGCGCGCCGACTGCGCAAAGGAAGGTGTTGGCGAGATGCAGCGTGATCTCGGTGCCACGGGTGTGGACGTAGTCCTCGATCACCACCTGGATGCCAAGCTTGGCGTGCCAGAACAGCGCGACCGCGAAGACCGACAGGAAGATCGCGTTCCATGGCCGCGCGATCGCCGCACGCACGCTGTCGAGGTCGGCGCCGACCATCGACACCAGCAGGCCGATCAGCCATGGCACCAGGAGCGCCAACGCCACCGCGGTGACGCGCTGGATCCAGAAATGTTCCGTACCGGTCTTGCCGGAGCCCAGTCCGCGTGCGCGGGCAATCGGGGTTCTCAAATCACGAGCAGGCAGATTGCTCATGCCGCACCTCCCAACGCCACGAACCAGATCACCGCGGTCAGTACCACGGTCAGGACGGCGACGATGTAGCCGGACTTGTAGACCTCGGGAATCTCGAAGCCCCAGCCGATATCCCAGAGCAGGTGACGCAGGCCATTGAGCAGGTGGTAGACCAGCGCCAGCGAGAAACCAAACAGCAGGAACTTGCCCACGGGCGAAGCCAGGCAGGCGGCGGCGCGGGCGTACTGCTCACCGCCTGCCGCAACGGCGAGCAGCCACCAGGCCAGGCCGAATGCGCCGGCAACGAGGCCGACGCCGGTGACACGATGCAGGATCGACATCGTCATCGTGATCTGCCAGCGATAAACCTGCAGATGCGGTGACAGGGGACGTTC
Source organism: Lysobacter sp. CFH 32150 (assembly GCF_022758295.1). GTDB lineage: Bacteria > Pseudomonadota > Gammaproteobacteria > Xanthomonadales > Xanthomonadaceae > CFH-32150. The sequence continues at coordinate 195,256 of NZ_JALDWJ010000001.1, forward strand.
GCGGGTCGCCATCGGCAGCTCGTCCTTCAATGCGTTGGTATTGCTTGGACTTCAGAAATCAATGCAGCGGCCGTTCTTTTCCCAATCGCCGTAACGGGTGGGATCGAGGCCGTCGCGGCCGCCGATCTCTTTCGGCTCGGACGCCGAGGCAGCCGGTTCCGGAGTCGGAACGGAGGCCGTGTTCGGCTCGGGAGTGGGAGCGGTTTCGCCTATCATCTTGGGATTCACAACCGGTGAAGTTTAAGTCCCGCACCCATGCACGACAACCCGCAGCCTGTTTCCGGCGCCTGTTTTGCCCTGCCGGACCACCGCGTCCTGAGCCTTGAAGGCCGCGATGCCGTTGCGTTTGCGCAGGCGCAGTTCATGAACGACGTGAAGTCGCTCATGCCCGGAACCTGGCAGTGGAACGGCTGGTTGACGCCAAAAGGCCGCGTGATTGCGCTGTTCGCGCTGCTGAAAGTGGCTGAAGGCACGCTATGGCTGCTGCTGCCGGATGTCGATCCGGCCGAATTGGGGCCGAAGCTGCAGCGGTTTGTGTTCCGCAGCAAGGTGACCCTCGCTGTGCGCGACGACCTGCATGTCAGCGGTGCGTTTGAAACGCCCACGCAGGCTTCTGGCGCTCAATTTGCTGGTACAGCGGATGAGGGCCGGGAACTGGATTTCGGTGGCGACGGTGGCCCGCGTACTTTGCGTATCGCTGTCAGCGCCGGGGCTGTGGCGAATGACGCCGCCCTCGCCCGCTGGACCCTCTTCGACCTCGATCATGGGCTACCTCGCCTGCCGTCCTCGCAGGCCGAGCAATGGACGCCACAGATGTTGTCGCTCGATCGGCTGCGCGGGTACAGCGTCAAGAAAGGCTGCTATCCGGGGCAGGAGATCGTTGCCCGTACGCATTTCCTCGGTCAGGTGAAGCGTGGGCTGGGGTTGTTTGAAGGAGATGCCGCCATCACAGTCGGCAGTGAAGTGCGCGATGGCGAGCGCGCACTCGGCACGGTCATCAGCGCGGGCTCGAACGCAGGCGAACATTGCGCATTGGCGGTACTACCGCTGGAACACGAGGCTGCGGCGCTGTCCGTCGACGGCATCGCTTTGCGCAAAAAGCCGCTACTCGGCGGCCTCGCCCGCTGACTCTGAGAACGACTGTGGGAGCGACGTAAGTCGCGATCTTGAGGGGCCGATCGCGACTTACGTCGCTCCCACAATAGCCGCACCCACAATAAAGGCTAGGCCTTCGCCAACTCGTCCGCAGCCGCGATGATTTCCTCGTCCGACGGAATCACGAGGAACGCCGCACCGGCGAGCGGCGTGAACGTGTCCGCGCCGACCACGCGCTTGAACGGCCGCGCACCATAACCGCCCTCGACGATCGCGGTGATGATGCCCTCGCCCACTCCGGCGCTGCGGCGACCTTCGTCGACGATCAGGATGTGCTTGGCGTTCTTCGCCTGCTCACGGATGAAGGCATCGTTGAGCGGTACCAGCCAGCGCAAGTCGACGACGCGCACTTTCCAGCCGTGCTTCTTCTCGACCGCACGCGCGGCACGCAGGCTCATCGGCACGCCGTTGCCGAAAGTGAAGATGACGAGATCGTCGCCTTCGCCATAGACGCGGCCTTCGCCGATCGTCATCGCCTGGTCCGGCGTCGGGTATTCGGTCAGCCACTGGCCGTCGCCGGCTTCGTACAGGTCCTTGGTCATGTACAGCGCGATCGGCTCGAGGAAGGCGCAAACGCGGCCATCGACCTTGGCCAGCGCTGCGAGCGTGCGCAGCATCGTGGCAGCGTCGTCGCCGCGCGACGGGCAACCCACCACGAGGCCCGGGATATCGCGCAAGGCAGTGATCGAGTTGTCGTTGTGGAAATGTCCGCCAAAACCGCGCTGGTAACCGAGCGAGGCGATGCGCATCAGCATCGGGTTGCGGTACTGGTTGTTCGAAAAGAACTGCAGGGACGCCGCCTCGCCACGGATCTGGTCGCAGGCGTTATGGAAATAGGCCAGGTATTGGATCTCGGGCAGCGGCAGCATGCCCATGTTGGCGTAGCCTTGGGCCAGGCCAAGGATGATGGTCTCGTCGAGCAACGTGTTGAACACGCGCTTGTTGCCGAAGGCCTTATGCAGGCCTTTGGTAACCGTGTAGACGCCGCCCTTCTGCGCCACGTCTTCGCCGAACAGCAGCGCTTCCGGATACTTGCAGAACAGATCGTGCAACGCCTGGTTGATCTGGATGGCGAGATGCTTTGCTGGTTGTTTCTCAGGCAGTTTGGCTTCGCTGCCGAACGCGGCGACGCGCTTGTCGGCGTAGTCGTAACGCGTGGCTTCCGCCAGCACCTTGTCCGGCGTGTACGGTGCCAGCGGCGCCATCACGTCCTTGAGCGAATCCAGGCGCGGACGGCTGTCGGCGTCTTCGGCCGCGGCGAAGCATTTCTTCCGGGTGTCCTCGTACAACGCCAGGATTTCGTCCTTCGACATCAGGCCGGATTCGAGCGCGATCGCCGCCGAGCGCAACAGTGGATCGCTGGCTTCGACCGCACACAGCTCCTCGATCGAACGCCATTCGATCTCGAAGTCGGTACCGGCGTGGCCCATGATCCGGGTCGTGCGCAGATGCAGGAAGGTCGGGCGCCGCGTGCGACGGCAGTGTTCGACCGCTGCCTGCACCTGGCCGTAGCCTTCGGCGAGGTCGAGTCCGTCGGCGTAGAAGTAATCGAGGTCCTTGCGGTCGCGGAAGTTCTGCGCGACCCAGCCGGTCGGGGTCTTCACCGAGATGCCGATGCCATTGTCCTCGCACACGAACAGCACTGGTGCCGGAAGCTTCTGGTACGCGGTCCAGGCGGCGGCGTTGAACGCGGTCTGCGCGGTGGCGTGATTCGAACTCGCGTCGCCGAAGGAGCAGATGGCGATGCTGTCGTCCGGAATCGGCAACTGGTGGCCGATGCGGCGCGCCTGTTCGATCGCGATCGCGGTGCCCAGCGCCTTCGGCAGGTGCGAGGCGATGGTCGACGTCTGCGGCAACACCCACAGCGGCTTGGAGCCCCAGACCTTGTGGCGGCCGCCGCTGGCCGGATCGTCCTTGCTCGCGGCGAACGACAGCGCCGAATCCATGATCGGATCCATGCCCGGCAACTTGCGGAAACGTTCGGCCATGAAGCCGCCGCTGCGGTAATGCAGGAACGCCGGATCGGTGTGCCGCGTCAGGCGCGCGACCATCGCGTTGCCTTCATGGCCGCTGGAACCGATGGTGTAGAAGACCTTGTTCTGCACCCGCAGCACGCGCGCCATCAGGTCAAGGTGTCGCGAAATCAGCTGCGACGCGAACAGGTCACGGAAACCGCGCGCATCCAGTGCGCTGCCATCGACGATCGCCTCGTCCGGCGATGGCTTGGCGTCGGCGTGGCCGCCCCAGTTGCGTACGAATTCCTGGAAATTGACGTCGCAGATCTCGGCGCGGTTGACGCCTTTCATGCGCGCTGGGATCGGATTCGGCAAGGCGGACATCAGTGAACTCCGCTTCTCACTTATGAGAAGACACGAAAATGGAAAATCAGGATTGCGCGATCAATGCGGCAGCGGTGGCATCCGGATCGGGCAGCGCCACGAAGCCTGGTGTCCGTGCCACCCGCGCCAACCAGTCACGCACGGCGGGATACGACGCGAGGGCGATGCCGCCGTGGTCCGCAACGCAGGTGTAGGCGAACAGGGCGATATCGGCGATCCCGTAACGGTCGCCGGTAAACCACGGCCGCGCCGACAAGTGCCGCTCCATCACCACCAGCGCCTGGTGTCCGCGCTCGCGCAGGCGCGGCAGATCGGCGCGGCGCGGCGAATCCAGCGGCGTCCAGCCGCAGATGAAGCGCGCGACGGCGATGTACGGTTCGTGGCTGTACTGCTCGAAGAACATCCAGCTCAATGCCTGGGCGCGTTGCCAGGCATCATCCGGAAGGTACGGTGTGTTTTCGGCAAGCCAGCAAAGGATCGCGTTCGATTCCGCCAGCACACGGCCGTCGTCGAGTTCGATGATCGGCACCCTGCCGTTGGGATTCTTCGCAAGGAATTCCGGCGTGCGGGTTTCGCCCTTGCTGCTGTCGACCTCGATCCAGCGGTACTCCTGCCCCAACTGTTCCAGCAGCAGACGTACCTTGTGGCAATTGCCGGAAGGCGAGAAACCGTAAACGGTGATCATGCCGAGGCCTTTCGGCGCGCGCGCCATTCCTCGCGGGTCTGGCCCCAGATGTCGACCTCAACTTCGTCAAACGGCGCCGGCAATCGGCCTGGCCCGCGATTGCGCGAACCGAGGCGCTGCGCCAGCAATTGCGAAGCTTGATTGTCGTGGTCGATCGAATGGATCACGTCGGTCCAGCCGAGATTGTCGAACGACCAATCGATCGCGGCCGTCGCCGCTTCCAGCGCATAGCCCTTGCCCCAGGCCATGCGCCGCAATGCCCAGCCGACTTCCGTACCCGGCCAGCCCTCCGGCTGCCAGGGACCGATGTTGCCGACCCACTCGCCGCTCGCCTTCTCGATCACGGCGAACATGCCGAACCCCTGGATCAACCACGCGCCCGGCATCTGCAGGAACTTGCGCCACGCCGCGGCGCGCGGCATGTGCCCACCGATGTAGCGGCAGGCCTCCTCATCGCCGAGCAATTCCGCAAAGCCCTCGAAATCCTCGGCGCGTTGTACGCGCAGGGTCAGGCGATCCGTTTCAAGTTGAATCTCGGAAAGTTTCATGAATGTGCATTGCCCAACGCATCACTCATACGCCATATCGCTTTTGCGATCAGCTGATCGGCACGGTGCATTTTTCGACCTCTCCAGCAATCAGACCAGAGGCTGTCAGATCCTGCTTCAGTCTCTGCCCCGCCAGAGCCTCGATGGTTTGGCGATAAGGCGCGAGCAAGTCTGCCGAAAGACTCTCAAAAGAATCGACTGCGATTTCGTTGGGTTTCAGTATTGCCCGGCAATCCGACTCGTTGAAACTGGCTCCCTCTGCAATACCCAATGGCTCCCCGGAAAATACCGACGCGTAGACGTTCGCAAATAGGTAGGCGTGCTTCGGCGTCTTTCCGTGCATGGACATTACCCCGTAGCCCTCATATGACACAGGCACGTTGAATGCGAATTTGCGCCGGTAAGTGCCGAGGATGATCGCTACCGTCGCGCCTTGTGCCGACATCTCGGCTTCCAGCCATTTCGCGAAGTCGGGGCTGGGACGTGCACTGGACCATCCCATCTTGACGTGACGGCGACTCCGGATCATCTGCAGCTGTTCATCGGGTACGGATGCGACTACAACGCGATATCCGGTGCCCGTGAGCAACTCGCGCGCGCGACCTTCAATGGTCGCGGAAAGTTTCCAATCGTTTGGGATCTTGTTTTCGTAGTTTGTAAAGGCTGTCACACCCAAATGTGTATGGGTCAGTTCTGGTTCCAGCGCATTGACCAAAAGGACAATCTGTCCGGCGTCGGTTGGCGGAATGTTTGATTTTCCCGCAGCTGGCGCCGCGATGAGCGCCAGTAAAAAGGCAATCAGCAAAGAGGATTTCACTGGGCGCGCTCGTCGGCTGTTGGTCAAAATGCATTAATTCCGGTCAACTCACGCCCGATCACCAACTGGTGCACGGTTTCGGTGCCTTCGTAGGTGATGACCGACTCGAGGTTGAGCGCATGACGGATCGCGCTGTGCTCGGTGGTGATGCCGGCGCCGCCGAGCAGGTCGCGGCATTCGCGGGCGATGTCGATGGCCATGCGGCAGTTGTTCCACTTCGCCAGCGAAACCTGCGCAGGCGCCATCTTGCCGGCATCCTTGAGGCGTCCGAGCTGCACGACCAGCAACTGCGCCAGCGTGATGCGGCGCGCCATCTCGGCCATCTTGATCTGCGCGCTCTGCGTGGCCGCCACCGGGCGGTCGAACAGGATGCGTTCCTTGGTGTAGTGCAGGACTTCGTCGAGACAGGCGATCGCCGCGCCGATCGGGCCCCAGGTGATGCCGTAACGCGCCTGCGTCAGACAGCCGAGCGGCCCTTTGAGTCCCTTCACGTTCGGTAGGCGATTGGCTTCCGGCACGCGCACGTTGTCGAAGAACAGCGACGACGTGACGGACGCGCGGAGGCTCATCTTGTGCTTGATTTCCTGCGCAGCGAAGCCGGGCATGCCCTTTTCGACGACGAAGCCTTGGATGCCCTCATCCGTCTGCGCCCAGACGATGGCGATGTCGGCGACGTTGCCGTTGGTGATCCACATCTTGGAGCCGTTGAGGATCCAGTCGCCGCCGTCCTTCCTGGCATTCGTCTTCATGTTGGCCGGATCGGAACCGCCGTGCGGCTCGGTCAGGCCGAAGCAGCCGATCACCTTGCCCGCGGCCATGCCCGGCAACCAGCGCAGGCGCTGCTCTTCGCTGCCGTAGGCGTAGATCGGGTACATGCAGAGGGAGCTCTGCACGCTGACGAAGCTGCGGATGCCGCTGTCGCCGCGCTCGAGCTCCTGGCAGATCAGGCCGTAGCTGACGGCGTTGAGTCCGGCGCAACCGTACTTTTCCGGCAACGAGGAGCCGAGCAGGCCGAGTTCGGCGATCTCCGGCACCAGCTCCTTCGGGAAACGGGCCTGGTCGAAAGCGTCGCCGATGATCGGCAGTACGCGCTCATTGGTGAATCGCGCCACGGTGTCCTGTACGGCGCACTCCTCTTCGCTAAGCAGGGAGCGGACGTCGAACAGGTCGTACGGGTGCAGGGCCATTGCGCGAACTCGGCGGGTGGGAAAGTCCGCCATTGTATCGGCCTATGCTGCAGCGCGGCACCCCCGCGCGCCCCAAAAACAGCGGGGCCGGATCGCTCCGGCCCCGCGTGCTTCGTAGCTGCTGAAGCTTACTGGCGCGCGGTTTCGGACTCGACCGCAGCGACCTGGGTGACGACCTGGCCGTCGATCACCGGCAGGCGTTCACCCGGCTTCTCATCCATGCGGATGGTGTGGTTCTCGCCTTCGTAGCGATAGGTCACGTCATAACCGATGGTTTTGTCCTCGGTGCCCAGCGCGATGCGGCTACCCGGCTTGCTGCCGGTGCGCATGGTGCCGGTGGTGCCGTCCGGATTGCGGTAGGTCACGTTGTAGCCCACGACCCGCGAGGACTGCGACGTCGACTGAACGGTGCGGCACTGGCGATCGGTACGGTTCACGACCTGGCCACCGACGTGGCGCTTGTCGATCTCGCGACCAGCGAAGCCACCGGCGACTGCACCAGCCACGGTCGCGGCCTTGCGGCCGTTGCCACCGCCGACCTGATTGCCGATCAAGCCACCGATGACCGCACCAGCGACGGTGCCGCCGACGTTGCCATCACGCTCCGGGGCGCGCTCCTGCACGACCACGTCCTCGCACACTTCGCGCGGGGTCGAGGTGGTGCTGGTTTCGCGGACCGGGTCGGTACCGATCACGGTCGCATACAACTTTTCCTGTTCGGTGATTGGTTTGACGTCGAGCACTTCGGCGTATTCGACGCGACCGCTGGCCGGGATGCTGCTATCGACGGCAGCGTCGGCGCCCAGCGCGAGGCTGGAGTCCGCCGGCGCAGCTGTTGCGATATCCGACTTGTCGCGGTTATTCATGAACGCAGCTGTGGCGACGCCGCCTACAAGCAGCGCAGCCAAAGCAATGGCAAGAGTGTTGTTCTTCATGCTGCCTCCGGCGGGGGAATTCCCGCGTTTGTTGTCCGAGTGGATTGCATCATGGTGAACCTGAACGGGCACCGATTGCCCCGATGAAACTGACGAAAGCGTGAATCACGGCACGCTCCAAGCAGGCGCGTGCTAGCGTTTGCGGCTATCCGGACAATCTCGCGGAGACCTTGATGGCCAGTCCTCTACTCGCTCCCTTCATGCGCTTTCTCGGTCGGCTCAGCTATCCGCGCCTGTTCGCGCTGACCGCCGCCCTGTTCGCAATCGACCTGGTGATTCCAGATGTGATTCCGCTGGCCGACGAGGTACTGCTCGGCCTCGGCACGTTACTGCTAGCCAACTGGAAAAAGCGCAAAACGCCAGGCCCGATCGATGCAACACGCGACGTGCCTCGTTAAGCAGGCATGCTGGTCGACAGCCATTGTCATCTCGACGCCGCGGAATTCGATGCCGACCGCGAAGTGGTGATCGCGCGCGCGCGCGCGGCAGGCGTGTACAGGCAGATCGTGCCGGCGGTCGATGCCGCCGGTTGGCCGAAGTTGCGCCACATCTGCGCCACGGGTGCAGGGCTGTTCCCCGCCTATGGCTTGCATCCGATGTACCTGGACGCACACCGGCCACAGCACTTGCTCGAACTGCGCGCTTGGATCGAACGCGAACGCCCGGTCGCAGTGGGTGAATGCGGATTGGATTACTTCGTCGAAGGCCTGGATGTCGAAGCGCAACAACACTACTTCGAAGGACAGTTGGTGCTGGCACGGGACTTCGACCTGCCCGTGATCGTGCACGCACGACGTGCGGTCGATGCAGTGATCGCGGCGGTCAAGCGCATCGGTCACCTGCGTGGCGTCGTGCACAGTTTTTCAGGCAGCGCCGAACAGGCGCGGCAGCTGTGGCAATTCGGGTTCTTGGTCGGACTGGGCGGCCCAGTGACTTACGATCGCGCCAATCGCCTGCGCAAGCTCGCCGCGACCATCCCGATCGAGTGTTTGTTGCTGGAAACCGATGCGCCGGACCAGCCAGACGCTGGCATTCGTGGTGAGCGCAACGAACCGGCGCGGCTGGTGACAGTGCTCGAAACGATCGCGCAACTGCGCAACGAAGATCCGGCCCTGATCGCGCAAGCCACCACGCGAAACGCCGAGCGGCTGTTCGACCTTTCGTAGGAGCGGCTTATAGCCGCGAGCTTTTTCGTCCAGAGCGAGAGCTCGCGGCTATAAGCCGCTCCTACGTATCTATGCCGCAGGTTTCGGCTTCAACAGGATTTCCAGCGCTTTGCCGACCGCGGCGAACGCAAACGCCCCAGTGATATGCGTCGCCGCGCCGAGCCCCGCGCCGCAATCGAGCTTCAGCGCCGCGTCCTTGCCCAGCTGCGGGCGCACGCCGCAGACACTGCCATCGGCCTGCGGATACTTCACGTTCTCCAGCGAATACACCGCCGGCACGCCGAAATAGCGGTCGGCGTTCTTTGGGAAGTTGAATTCGCCGCGCAGCTTCTTGCGGATCAGCGACAGCATCGCATCGTGTTCGGTGCGCGACAGGTCGCGTACGCGCACCTGGGTGGGATCTGTGCGACCGCCGGCAGAACCGACGGTGAGGACCGGCTGCTTGCGGCGCCGGCACCAGGCGATCGCCTCGACCTTGCTGCGGAAACTGTCACAGGCGTCGATCACCAGGTCGAAGCCGCGACCCGGGCTTCCACCGAGGATGTCGTCGAGGTTGGACGGAGTGAGGAATGCCGCCACAGGTTCGATCTCGATCAGCGGATTGATCGTGCGGCAGCGCTCGGCCATCGCCTCGACCTTGCCGCGACCGTACTGGCCCGCCACGGCCGGCAACTGACGATTGGTGTTGGAGACGCAGAGGTCGTCGGCATCGATCAGAGTGAGCCTGCCGAGCGCGGTGCGTGCCAGCGCTTCAACGGCCCACGATCCGACGCCGCCCACGCCGATCACCGCGACGTGACGCTGCGTAAGTTGTTCGACCGCGCCGCGGCCATAGAGCCGGTCGATGCCGGCGAAACGATCGCGCAAGTCCTGTCGCATCGCGCAATTGTACTGCTCGTCTGCGCGTAGCCCCCTTCTGCTATCGTGCGGCGAATTTCCAGACGGGGTGGCAATCATGGCGGGGACCGGCGCGCGTTACTTCTTCTTCCTCCTGATCGGCCTCATGGCCGGCGCGATCGGCACGGTGATGGCGATGCGCGCCTGGGATGCGCGGCGGGACCATTTCCACGACAGCCTGATGCACGTGCAGCAATGGCACGTGGACCACCTCAAGGGCAATCTCGACCAGAACCGTTGCAACGCCACCGACACCCTGCCGCACCTGCAGGCGCTGCGGATGACTTCCAACGATATCGAAGCGGCTTTCCCCGACCTGCGCGATGACGAACGCTTCAAGAAGGCAGCCAGCGAATTGCGTGGTGTCCTCGACGCCGCATCGAGCACGCCTCCGCTGAGCTGCGAGAGCGTCGGCACTACGCTGGGCAACATCCGCCAGGCCTGCAAAGCCTGCCACCAGGACTTCCGCTAAGCCCGCTTTGCGAATCCCGCTGCGCGCTGAACGCGCGCAGCGTGGTTGATCGCATGTTCACGACCCTCGCCCTAGGTTGGGTGCACGTGGTGAGGGCCACGGCATCTTCCAGCAGGAGGAGAGTCGCATGAACATCCGTCTGATCAGTACAGCCGCGATCGCCAGCCTGGCGCTGGCCGGTTGCGCTACCACTTCCCCGAGTTACGGCGGTTACGGTTCACCGCCGCCTTCCAGTTCCGCGGCCTGCTACGACTGCGGCACGGTGCAACGCATCGATACCGTCGGCACCCCACGCAGCGGCGCAACCGGCGCTGTGATCGGCGGCATCGTCGGTGCCGCCGCGGGCCGCGAATTGGCCGACGACGAGAGCAAGGGCCGCCAGAACACCGCGACTGTCGCGGGCGCTGTGGCCGGCGCCGTCGCCGGCAGCGCGATCCAGCGCAACATGAGCGGCGGCGGAACCAGCTACAACGTGCAGGTCCGCATGAACGACGGCCGCATCATCACCGTCACCCAGACCGATCTCGGCGGCATCCGCGAAGGTTCCTACGTCCGCGTCTACGACGGTCGAGCGTGGTTGCGCTGAGTGTGCAGGACCCGGTTGATCGCATGTTCATGATGCCTGGCCTAGGTTGACCCGCACGTGGTGAGGTGCGCCACGACGTTTCCATTCCACAAAAGGAAGGCACATGAACATTCGTCTGATCGGCGCCGCGGCCATCGCCAGCTTAGCACTGGCCGGCTGTGCTACCACATCGCCAAATAACAGCGGTTACGGCGGCTACGGATCCGCCCCGGCGCCGGCGAGCAGCAACGCGTGTTATGACTGCGGCACGGTGACACGCGTCGAGGAGGTCGTGCAGGGCAGCAAGGCCCCCTCTGCGACCGGCGCCGTGCTTGGCGGGATTGTCGGTGCTGTGGCCGGCCACGAGATTTCGGCACACACCGGCGGCAGCAAGGGCAACCAGAACGTCGCTACGGTTGCCGGTGCGGCAGCTGGCGCATTGGCTGGCAACGCCATCCAGAAGAACCGCGGGGTCTATAACGTTTATGTCCGCATGAACGATGGCCGGGTCGTCACGGTGACCCAGTCCGACCTCGGTGGCATCCGCGAGGGCTCCTACGTCCGCGTGTACAACGGCCGCGCTTCTCTGCGCTAATAAGTGGTTGGGACACCAAGCGAAAGGCCGCCTTATGGCGGCCTTTTCCTGTTCAACCCCGACAAGCGCGAAACATGCATGCTCGGATGCGGCGCTGAAACCGTTATCTGCTGCGCTGCAAAATGCAAGCAACTTTCATGCCGGTTAAGGTCCGCCGTCCGCATTCGCGGACCTTTGTGACCAGTTCCAATTCGGGGGTTCCATAGATGAAGCTTTCGCTCAGCCAGACCCTGGCGGGCTCGGCGGTTCTCGCCGGTGCCATTGCCGCCGCAGTCGCTGCTCCTCCCGCAAACAAGGCCAACCCGCTCCGCGTCAGCATGGTTGCCGCCACCGGCAGCGCCAGCGACTTCCTCGGGAAGGTCGACATCACGATCACCAACACCAGCCGTCACACCGTGCGCCTGCCGAAATGGCAGCTGCCGTCAGACGATGCCGAAGCCAAGCTGTTCAATGTCAGCCGCGATGGCGAGTCGGTGCAGTACACCGGCCTGCAGGCCAAGCGCAGTGACAAGCATTTCGAGGCGTCCGACTTCTTCATCCTCAAGGCTGGCGAGAGCTACCGCACCACGGTCGACCTGTCTGGTTCCTATGACATGGCCAAGAGTGGCCAGTACGTCGTGACCTACGCGGCGCCGCTGCAGTTCGCCTCACTGTCCAACGGCGAAATGCTGAAGTACGCCAATGGCCTGCCGATGGTCGCCCAGAGCGCGCCGCTGCGCTTGTGGGTGGATGGTAGCGATCAGCTCGCCAAGGGCGGCACGACGACCACCGTTGCTCCTGGTGGCGTGCAGACGGTCGGCAGTCTCGGGTATGAGCGCTGCACCACCACCCAGCAGAGCCAGCTGGTGACTGCGGTGAACTCGCTTCGCACCTATTCCGAAAACGCCAAGGGCTATCTGGCCGCGGGGACCCAGGGTGCGCGCTACACCACCTGGTTCGGTGCTTACACCAGCAGCCGTTACGCGACCGCTTCGCAGCACTTCGTTGCCATCGACGACGCAGCTGACAACCAGCCGCTGGTCATCAATTGCGGCTGCAAGAAGACGTATTACGCTTACGTCTACCCGACCCAGCCGTACAAGATCTACGTGTGCAAGGCCTTCTGGACCGCACCGAACACCGGTACCGACTCGCGCGCCGGCACCCTGGTTCACGAGCTGAGCCACTTCAACGTCGTGGCCGGTACCGACGATCACGTGTACGGTCAGTCGGGCGCGAAGAGCCTGGCGATTTCCAACCCGGACAACGCGCTCGACAACGCCGACAACCACGAGTACTTCGCGGAAAACACCCCGTTCCAGAACTGATCCTGGCGTACTCGCGATTTCCAGACGGCCCGCTTCGGCGGGCCGTTTGTTTTTCGTTATGACCTCACGAGTCCGGCTGCGTATTGACGCGATGCAAATTGCGGCCGACGGATCGGCGGGTTAGGGTCGGCTGTCCGCAACCGCGGACCTTGTCACACTTGTTTGGGGGTTCACTCTGATGAAGCTTTCGCTCAGCCAGACCGTGGCCTGTACCGCGGTGCTCGCCGGCGCCATCGCTGCCGCCGTCGCCGCGCCGCCCGCCGCCAAGACCAACCCGCTCCGCGTCAGCATGGTCGCCGCCACAGCCGGCGACTTCCTTGGCGCGGTCGAAATCACGATCATCAACACCAGCCGCCACACTGTGCGCGTGCCGAAGTGGGAACTGCCGTCCGACTTCATCGAGGCGAAGTTGTTCCAGGTCAGTCGCGACGGCCAGCCAGTGCAGTACGAAGGCCCGATGATCAAGCGAGGGGTGCCGGGGGCCGATGAGTTCGCAATCCTGCGCGCCGGCGAAAGCTATCGCACCGTGGTCGACCTCTCGGGCGCCTATGACATGGCTAAGAGTGGTCAGTACGTGGTGACGTTCGCATCGCCGTTACAGCACGCATCGCTGTCCACAGGCGAGATGCTGAAGAACAACGGACTACCGATGGTGGCGCAGAGCGCACCGTTGCGCTTGTGGGTCGACGGTAGCGACCAGCTCGCCAAGGGCAGCGGCACTGCGAACAAGGGCAAGCCAGGATCCGGCGGTACCGTAGTCAACGGGGTCAGCTACGTCGGTTGCTCGACCACACAGATCAGCGGTGCGGGCAATGCTGTGGTTTCGGCACGGGCGTATTCCGAGGATGCCAAGGGCTATCTCAACGCTGGTACGCAAGGCCCTCGCTACACCACTTGGTTCGGTGCCTACAACAGTTCGCGCTACGCCACGGTCAAGCAGAACTTCGTCGATATTGACTCGGCGATGGACCAGAGCGGCGGCCAGATCAAGATCAACTGCGGGTGCAACCAAAACTATTACGCCTACGTCTATCCGACCCGGCCGTACGAGATTTTCGTCTGCCGCGCGTTCTGGAGTGCCCCGAACACGGGCACCGACTCCAAGGCCGGCACCCTGATCCACGAAATGAGTCACTTCAATGTCGTCGCTGGTACCGACGATGTGGTGTATGGCCAGACTGGCGCCAAGCAGCTGGCGATCTCCGATCCGAGCAAGGCAATCCAGAATGCCGACAGCCACGAATACTTCGCCGAGAACCACCCATCGCAGAATTGATCCTGCGTACTGCTGAACGCAAACGGCCCGCTTCGGCGGGCCGTTTTTCTTGCGCAAAGAAAAACCCGGCCGAAGCCGGGTTTCTCACGAATCGCATGACCGTCGGATTACAGCGGCTGGACCTGATCCGCCTGCAGCCCTTTCTGCCCCTGCACGACGACGAAGCTGACCTGCTGCCCTTCCTTCAGGCTCTTGAAACCCTGCGACTGGATCGCGCGGAAGTGCACGAACACGTCATCACCATTCTCGCGACTGATGAAGCCGAAGCCCTTGGCGTCGTTGAACCACTTGACGGTACCGGTTTCACGGTTCGACATCGGTGTTGCTCCCTGGAACGGTTGGATTGGACCGCCGGCGTTTCTTGTTCGGCGTGCTGGTTCCAAGGGAGGAAGCGAGGTGCATCTACGGATCGACCGCATCAGGCCACGATTCACAGTGACCTTGGTAAACACAGCGCCCGCAAAGTACCCCGGCATTTGTGAAAATGCAACGATAGGGCGGACGATGGAAAACGCTCATCACTGAAGGCGGAAACGATGGATCCTCAAGCGGTTTATTACGCGTTGGCAGCGGTTCTGGTGCTCGTCGGTTTGGTGGGCACGGTGCTGCCTGCCCTGCCCGGTCTGCCGCTGGTGTTCGCCGGCATGCTGCTGGCGGCGTGGGCCGGGGGCTTCCAGCAGATTCCCGTCTGGGTCGTGGTGCTGCTCGGCTTGCTGACCCTGCTCTCGTTCGCGATCGATTTCTGGGCGACCGCCCATGGCGCGCGCCGTGTAGGCGCCAGCCGCAAGGCGATCATCGGCGCAGTGCTGGGCACGTTTGCGGGCCTGTTGTTCATGCCCATTGGCTTGTTCGTCGGCCCCTTCGTCGGCGCGCTGGCTGGCGAGTTGCTGCATGGACGCGAACTGCACCAGGCGGCGAAAGTCGGCCTCGGCACATGGCTCGGCATCGTGTTCGCGGTGGTGCTGAAACTCACTCTCGCCTTCGCGATGATCGGCGTGTTCACCCTCGCGTGGATATTCTGAGCGCCATGACCTTGAACAACATGACCCGACCTATCCGATTCCTGGCGATCCACGTCTTCATGTTGTGCCTGCTTGGCAACCAAGCCTTCGCGGCGCAACCGGCCGTCGCCACGACCATCGCTGCGGATCGCTCCATCGGCCAACGTCTCGACTCACGCCTGCGTGCAATCGCAACCTTGCGCGATGTGACCGCCACTGTCGAAGACGGCATCGCCCGACTCGATGGCCAGGTGATCGTCGAAGCAGATCGCAAGCTGGCCGAACGGATCGCCGGCCAGCTGGATGGCGTTCGCAAGGTCGAAAACCGCATCGAGCTCAGTTCGAAGCTGACCGACCGCTTCCAGGCCGCCTTCGACGAAGTCGCCGACAAGCTGTTACGACTACTGGCCGCGTCGCCGCTGTTGCTGGTCGCGGCTGCGATCATCCTGTTCGCATCGTGGTTCGGTCGCTTCATGGCCCGACGCATGCAGTTGAAGCGGCTGCGCAGCCCGAATCCCTACATGGATGGACTGGTACGGCGAGTCATGCAGGGATTGATCCTGCTCGCCGGCATCCTGGTCGCGCTCGACCTGCTCGGTGCGACTTCGCTGGTCGGCGCAGTCCTCGGCTCGGCGGGCGTCGTCGGCCTGGTGCTGGGTTTCGCCTTCAAGGACATCGCCGAGAACTACATCGCCGGTGTCCTGCTGAGCCTGCGCCAGCCGTTTTCGCCGGGCGACCATGTGCAGATCGAGAACCGCGAAGGCAAGGTCGTCGCGCTGACTTCGCGGTCGACCGTGCTGATGACGCTCGACGGCAGCGAACTGCGTTTGCCGAACGCACTGGTGTTCAAGTCGGTGATCCTCAACTACTCGCAAAACCCGAAGCGGCGCTTCGATTTCAACATCAGCATCGACGCCAGTGAATCGATCCGCCGGGCACAGGCGCTGGCGATCGCGGAAATCGGCAAGCTCGACGGCGTGCTCGACGATCCCGGCCCATCCTGGCTGCTGCACGAATACACGCCGAGCGGTGTCGTGTTGCGTTTCTTCGGCTGGGTCGACCAGCACCAGAGCGACCTGGGCAAAACGCGGAGCGAGGCGATCCGCCTGGTCAAGGCCGCATTCGCCAAAGCGAGCATCGAAGCGCCGCGTACGACCTATCACGTGATCAGCGAACGCACGCCAGCGGAAGATGGCAAACGCGAGCCTGGGCACGACGAAGCTGCGCGTGTCGATACATCCGTCAATCGCGACATCGACCAGCAGCTGGCAGCCGCGAGGCGCGCCAGTGACGACGCCAACCTGCTCGATGGCAGCGCAAAAGGGACCTCGCCATGAACCGCGCGATGCTTGCGATGGCGTTGGCCACGGTCTCCGGCTACTGCGCCGCGCAAACCGCCAAGCCCAGTACCGCAGAAGCCTGTCTTGCGATCGAAAACGATGCCGAGCGCCTGGCCTGCTACGACAAGGTGCTCGGCCGTAAGCCGAAAGATACGCAGCAGGCCGACATCGCCGCGAAGGAAGCCCAGGCGATCCGCGAGAATCTTGAGCTCGGCGACGCGATCGAGGCACCTGCAGATACCAACGGAACGCGATCACGCAAGCGCGCAGCGAGCGACCTGTACCGCAACGACGATCCGCTCGCAGTTGCCGTCGCCAATGCCGGCAAGGGCTCGCTACTCGACAGCCGCTGGGAGCTGGCGAAGGACTCCAAGCTAGGCACGTTCAATTTCCGCGCCTATAAGCCGGTCTATCTGCTTCCGGCGTTCTGGAGCAGCAACCAGAACGAATTGCCGTACTCCCCGAATCCGCGCAACACCGTGACCACGCCACAGTCGCTGACCGACGTCGAAGCCAAGTTCCAGCTCAGCTTCAAGACCAAGGCGATCGAGAACATCTTCGGCGACAACGGCGATGTGTGGATGGCCTACACCCAGAGTTCGCGCTGGCAGGTCTACAACGGCGACGAATCGCGACCGTTCCGCGAGACCGATTACGAACCCGAAGTGCTGTTGGCATTTCGCACGAACTATCGCGTCGGCGGCTGGGCCGGGCGGTTGTTCGGCGTCGGCATCAACCACCAGTCCAATGGCCGCCCCGATCCGCTGTCGCGCAGCTGGAATCGACTCGTCGTCAACATCGGGTTCGATCGCGAGGACTGGGCACTGATGTTGCGGCCATGGTGGCGCATCCCCGACGGTCGCGACGACGATAACCCCGACATCAGCAACTACGTCGGGCGCGGAGACCTGACCCTGGTGCATCGACGCGGCCGCAACGAATTTTCGTTGATGGGCCGGCATTCGTTGCGCAGCGGCGATGCCGCGCATGGCGCCTTCCAGTTCGACTGGGGTTTCCCGATCAGCAGCGCGTTGCGCGGACACGTGCAGGTTTTCGACGGCTATGGTGAAAGCCTGATCGACTACAACCACCGAGCCACTTACTTCGGGCTCGGTGTGTCCCTGCTGGAATGGTATTGATCGAAGGTGGTTACTCGACCACCACCGGAATCTTGCCGATCCGCGCCTGCCACTCGCGCGGACCCGTCTTGTGCACCGACTCGCCGACGCTGTCGACCGCAACGGTCACCGGCATGTCCTGCACGGTGAATTCGTAGATCGCTTCCATGCCGAGGTCGGCGAAACCGACGACCTTCGAAGCCTTGATCGCCTTCGACACGAGATAGGCCGCGCCACCGACCGCCATCAAGTAGACCGACTTGTGCTTCTTGATCGCGTCGATGGCCACGGGACCGCGTTCCGCCTTGCCCACCATGCCGAGCAGTCCGGTCTGCGCCAGCACCTGCTCGGTGAACTTGTCCATGCGCGTGGCCGTGGTCGGGCCCGCCGGGCCAACGACTTCATCGCGCACCGGATCGACTGGACCGACGTAATAGATGAAACGGCCCTTGAAGTCGACCGGCAGCGGCTCGCCCTTGTTGAGCATGTCGACCATGCGCTTGTGCGCGGCGTCGCGACCGGTGAGCAGCTTGCCGTTGAGCAGCAGCACTTCGCCGGGTTTCCAGCTGGCGACTTCCTCGGGCGTGACGTTATCCAGATCGACGCGACGACCCTTGCTGGCGTCGTAGGTCAGCTGCGGCCAGTCTTCCAGCGACGGCGGATCGAGCATCACCGGGCCGCTGCCATCCAGCGTGAAATGCGCATGCCGCGTCGCCGCGCAATTCGGAATCATCGCCACCGGCAAATTCGCCGCATGGGTCGGGTAATCCTTGACCTTGATGTCGAGCACCGTGGTCAGGCCACCAAGACCTTGCGCACCGATGCCGAGCGCGTTGACCTTCTCGTACAACTCGAGGCGCAATTCTTCGGCGCGGTTGGATGGCCCACGCGCCTGCAGATCGGTGATGTCGATCGGCTCCATCAGCGCCTCCTTCGCCAGCAGCATCGCCTTTTCGGCGGTGCCGCCGATGCCGATGCCGAGCATGCCCGGCGGGCACCAGCCCGCGCCCATGGTCGGCACGGTCTTGAGCACCCAGTCGACGATGGAATCGGACGGGTTGAGCATCGCGAATTTCGACTTCGCTTCCGAGCCGCCACCCTTGGCCGCGACGATCACGTCGACGGTGTTGCCCGGCACGACCTTCACGTTGACGACGGCCGGCGTGTTGTCCCTGGTATTGCTGCGTTTCCCGGCGGGATCGGCCAGCACCGACGCGCGCAGTTTGTTGTCCGGATGGTTGTATGCGCGACGCACGCCTTCGTTGACCATGTCCTCGACGCCCATGGTCGCGTCGTCCCAGCGCACGTCCATGCCGATCTCGAGGAACACGGTGACGATGCCCGTGTCCTGGCAGATCGGTCGGTGGCCTTCGGCGCACATGCGCGAGTTGATCAGGATCTGTGCGATCGCATCCTTCGCCGCGACGGACTCCTCGCGCTCATACGCAGCAGCGAGATTCTTGATGTAGTCGACCGGGTGGTAATACGAGATGTATTGGAGGGCGTCGGCGACGCTCTGGATCAGGTCTTCTTGCTTGATGTTCGTCACGTGCGTTACGAAGGCTGGCGCGGGGCCGCAATTCTAACGTAGGGCGGGTCTTGACCCGCCGCACCATGTGATGATTGTCGCGGCACGTCAATGCGCGATGGCGGGTCAAGGCCCGCCCTACAGCAGGCTCGCGTCGCTGTCGAGCACGAGACGATCGCCGCGGGCCACCAGTTTTAGCGCATGGCGCTTGGTTGGCAGCTCCCACTCGATGAAGTAACGCGCCGCGAGGCGCTTCCCACGCAGGAAATCGCGTGTGCTTTCCGGCAGGTTCGCCTCGTCGAGGCGACGGCCGGCGACGAGGGCCTGCTCCAGCCACAGCCAGGCGATGACCACGTGACCGAAGGCGTCGAGGAACAAAGTCGCGTTGGCCAGTGCCGCGTCGAGATCACCCTTGCCGGCGATACCAGCCACGGCTTGCACGCTGTTCGCGATCTCCGGCAACCAAGCGCCAACCTGTTGCGCCAGCGGCGCCAGCTCGGGATCGGCCGCGGCACGTTGCAAGGTTTGTTCGATACGTTGCGACAGCAGGCCCAACGCGCGGCCTTGATCGGCAAGAATCTTCCGCCCAAGCAAGTCCAATCCTTGAATCGCAGTTGTGCCTTCGTGGATGGGATTGAGTCGGTTGTCGCGCCACATGCGCTCGACTGGGAAATCGCGCGTGTAACCCGCGCCGCCGAGCACCTGGATCGCAAGATCGTTGGCTTCCAGCGCATAGATCGAAGGCCACGCCTTGACGATCGGCGTAAGCAGGTCGAGCAGACTCTTGGCCTCGCGCGCCGCGACTTCGTCGCCACTGTGCAACTCGTCGGTCAAGCGTGCGGCGTACAGGCACAAGGCCAGCGCGCCCTCGACCTGCGCCTTCGACTTGAGCAGCATGCGGCGAACGTCCGCGTGCTCGATGATCGGGCGCATCGGCAAGCTCGGGTCGTTCTGGCTCGGTGCGCGTCCTTGCGTGCGCTCGCGCGCATACGCCAGCGCGGCCTGATAGCCCGCGTAACCGATGACCGCGGCGCCGATGCCGACGCCGATGCGCGCCTCGTTCATCATGTGGAACATCTGCCGCATGCCCTGGTGCGGCTCACCGATCAGATACCCAACGCAAGGCGCGTGCTCGCCCAGGTTGAGCAGGCAATTGGTGGTACCGCGGAAACCCAGCTTGTGATTGAGGCCGGCCAGTTCGATGCCGTTGCGCTCGCCGACCTGCCCGTCCGCAGTCACATGGCGACGCGGCACGATGAAAAGCGAAATGCCCTTGGTGCCGGGCGGACCGCCGGGAATCTTCGCCAGGACGAGGTGGACGATGTTGTCCGACAGTTCGTGGTCGCCGCCGGAAATCCACATCTTCGTGCCGCGCAGTTGATAACTGCCATCGGTCTGCGGCGTCGCGCTGGTGCGGATATCGCCAACGCTGGAGCCGGCATGTGGTTCGGACAGGCACATCGTGCCGAACCAACGGCCCTCGACCATCGGCGGCAGGAAACGTGCGCGCTGCTCGTCGCTGCCGAACGCGCGGACCAGGTCGGCTGCGGCCTGGGTCAGGAATGGATAGCCGTTGGTGCTGGGATTCGCTGCGCTGAAGCTGCCGCCGATCGCGCAGGCCAGCGTATACGGCAGCGCCAGGCCGCCTTCTTTCAGCGGCGCCATCTGGCCGAAGAATCCTGCCTCGCGATAGGCCGCCAACGCAGCCGCGATTTCAGAAATCAGCACCACCTTGCCATCGACGACGTGCGGCTCGTTGGCATCGGCCTTGGCGGCGTGCGGCGCGAACATGTGCTCGGCCAGTTCGAGCGCCGCGTCGAGCATGGCATCCATGCTGTCGCGGTCGAGATGCGCGTACTGGGGACGTTGCACGAGGCTGTCGATATCGAGCCAGTCGTGCAGCATGAAGTCGAGGTCGGCGCGTGGCAGGGACATAGGTGGCGACGGTGGATGCGGCGATCGATCATGCCACGCCACCACCGGCGCAGGTCACTGATTCCCGGCGAGCCGGCCGGCGCCTGGCCCGCGGCTTAAACCCTGCGCCTCGGGAGCGCATCGGACTGGTTATGCTGACCGCCGCCGTGACCAACTGGACCCCGACCGAGACGCCGAGTCCGCCCGCCGAGGATGCCGACCGCGTACTCGCGCGTTCGGCTTCGACTGGCGATGTCGCCGCATTCGAGGCCTTGTACCGTCGCCATAGCGGCCGCGTGCATGGCGTCATTGCGCGACTGGTCGGGGGCCATGGTGCCCGCGCGGAGGACCTGACCCAGGAAGCCTTCGTCCGTGCCTGGCAGGCGTTGCCTGCGTATCGCTTCGAAAGCGCCTTCAGCACCTGGCTGCACCGGCTGGCGGTCAATACGGCATTGATGGAACTGCGCTCGCGCCGAAGCCGGCCGCAGGCCAGCGATGACGAAGATGCGCTCGACGGCATCGGCAGTATCGATTCCGCCGGGCATGTCACCGCGCTGACGATGGATCTCGAGCGCGCCGTGGCGACATTGCCGCCCCGGGCACGCGCGGTTCTGGTACTGCACGACGTCGAAGGGTGGAAACACGAAGAGATCGCCACCGAACTCGGCATGGCGGTCGGTAGTTCGAAAGCACAATTGCATCGTGCGCGTGGGTTGTTGCGCACGCGCCTAGGAGGTCACGCATGAACACTCACGACCACGACAACGACATGCCGGACACCCTGCGCTGGTCGCTGCGCGGCCTGCGTCGCGAAGAACAGCCGCAGCACGATCTGTGGCCGGCCATCGCGCAACGCATCGCCACCATGCCGCAAGTGCGGAATGCGCCATCGCAACCTGCCTGGCGCCGCTTCGCACCGTTGGCGACCGCGGCCGTGCTGGCACTCGCCATCGGCGTGGTCTGGCAGTTGCGTCCGGTGCAACAAGGCGCGGCCGATCCCACATCAGCCCTGCTCGCGCAGGAAGCCGATGCAATGACCCGCGAATACCAGGCCGCTTTGCACGAACTCGACAGCACTGCTGCCAACAAAGCCACCCCTGCCCTGCGCGAACTCGATCGCAGCGCCGCCCAGATCCGTACGGCACTGACCCGCGCTCCCGATGCGCGCTTCCTGCTCGAACGCCTGCAACGCACCTATGCCCGCCGCCTCGCGCTGACCCAGCGTCTGGTGCTGACCTAACTCGCAACATAGATTCACCGGAGAACCGCCATGACCCGTCGCCTGCTCACCCTGTCCCTCCTGGCCTGCTTCGCTGCACCTGCGGCGTGGGCCGCCACGCCGATCAACCAGACTCGCCCGCTCGATGCACGCGGCAAGGTCGAGATCGAGAATCTCAAGGGCCGCATCCAGGTGCGCGTCTGGGACAAACAGGAAGTCCACATCAGCGGCAGCCTGGGCCAGGGCGTGGAAAAACTTGTCATCGAGGGCGATCGCCAGCACCTGGTGGTGCGCGTGCAGTACCCGAAGCGCACCGGCTGGGGCAGCGACAACAAGAGCGAACCCACCGAGTTGTTGTTGAACGTGCCGCAATTCGCCGATCTCGAGATCGAATCGGTCTCGGCCGAAGTCGACGTCGTCGGCACCGCAGGGAGCGAACTGGACATCGACAGCGTCAGCGGTGATGTCGCCGTCGCAGGCGCGCCGAAGCAAACCAGCATCGACAGCGTCAGCGGCGAGCTGGACCTCACGCTCAACAGCGCCGACGTCAGCGTCGAGACCGTCAGTGGCGACATCCGGCTAAGGGGCCGTCTCAATGGCGAAGTGCATACAGAAAGTGTGTCTGGCACCGTCCTGATCGACAGCAAGGGCCAGCGCCTCCATCGCGTCTCCACCTCCACGGTCTCCGGCGACGCCGAGGCGCAAATCGCGCTCGCCGATGGCGGTACCTTCAAGGCCGAATCGGTCAGTGGCGAAGTGCAACTGCGACTGCCGAAATCGCTGTCGGCGCGGGTGTCGGCCGAAAGCTTCAGCGGCGACATCAGCGCCCCTGGTGCGCAAGTTGAAAAGCCGAAGTACGGCCCCGGCTCCAGCCTCGAACATCGCTACGGTAGCGGCAACGGCGAGATCCGCATCGAAACCTTCTCCGGCGATGCCGAACTGATCCTCGAATGATGTGACGCCGGCAAGCGCTGCCGGCGTTTCACCCGTTACTGATCCAACCCGGGCATCATCCGCGGATGCCCGGCCCAGTCCCCGCAGCAACCAGCCCTACTCCCGACTCCGGCAAGCGCAGCAATCCCAGCCTGCGCGAACGGGTCAGCGCCCTGCGCAACATCCCGCCGTTCCTGCGCGAAATCTGGGCGACGAGCAAACCCCTGACGTTCGCCAGTCTCGGCCTGCGCCTGATCCGCGCACTCCTGCCGATCATCACGCTGTACATCGGCAAGCTGATCATCGACGAAGCGGTGAGGCTGGTCTCACTCGGCCTCGTGTTCGAGACCTTGGGCGAAGCCTGGCGCAGCGGCCAGTTGAACCACCTGCTGATCCTGCTTGCGATTGAATTCGCCCTCGCCATCCTGTCCGACCTGCTCGGTCGCCTGGTGAGTTACGCCGACGCGCTGCTGTCGGAACTGTTCACCAACGCCACCAGCGTGCGCCTGATGGAGCACGCCGCCACGCTCGACCTCGAGGACTTCGAAGACCCGGACCTTCAGGACAAACTCGACCGCGCCCGCCGCCAGACCATGGGGCGGATGAATCTGATGAGCCAGTTGTTCGGCCAGGCGCAGGACGCGATCACCGTCGTCGGCTTCGCCGCCGGGCTGCTGATCTACGCACCGTGGCTGATGGTGCTGCTGGCCGTGGCGCTGATCCCCGCCTTCGTCGGCGAGGCGCATTTCAACGCGCTCAACTATTCGCTCAATTTCCAATGGACACCGGAGCGGCGCCAACTCGAATACCTGCGGCAGATGGGCGCCAGCGTGGAGACGGCGAAAGAGGTCAAGATCTTCAACCTCAACCGCTTCTTCATCACCCGTTTCCGCCAACTGTCCGACAAGTTCTACGCCGCCAACCGCGCACTCGCAGGGCGGCGCGCGTTCTGGGGCACGCTGCTCGCCGCGCTGGGCACGCTCGGCTACTACGTTGCCTACGCCTACATCGCATGGCGCACGGTCAAAGGCGACTTCAGCATCGGCGACCTGACCTTCCTCGCCGGCAGCTTCCGCCGTCTGCGGCAGCTACTGGAAAGCCTGTTGATCGGGTTCTCGCAAGTCGCCGGACAGGCGCTCTACCTCGACGACCTGTACTCGTTCTTCGAGATCGTGCCGGAGATCGCATCGAAACCCGATGCAATGCCGGTGCCGCAACCGATCCGCAAGGGCTTCACGTTCGACAACGTCGGTTTCCGCTATCCGGATGCGGAGAAATGGGCGCTGCGCGGCCTCAACTTCGAACTCCACGCCGGCGAAGTGCTTGCCCTCGTCGGCGAAAACGGGGCCGGCAAAACCACCCTGGTAAAGCTGCTGGCACGACTGTACGAACCGGACGAAGGCCGCATCCTGCTCGACGGCCGTGACCTGCGCGAATACAACCTCGACGACCTGCGCGCCAACATCGGCGTGATCTTCCAGGACTTCGTGCGTTACCACCTCACCGCCGGCGAGAACATCGGCGTCGGCCAGATCGACGCGATGCAGGACGAAGTGCGGATTCGCGAAGCGGCGCGACGTTCGATGGCCGACGAAGTCGTCGCCGGCCTGCCACGCGGTTACAAACAGGTCATCGGCCGGCGTTTCAAGGATGGTGTCGACCTGTCCGGTGGCCAGTGGCAGAAGATCGCGATCGCCCGCGCCTACATGCGCGATGCACAGGTGATGATCCTCGACGAACCGACCGCGGCACTGGATGCGCGCGCGGAGTTCGAGGTATTCCAGCGCTTCAAGGAACTGTCCGAAGGCAAGACCGCCGTGCTGATCTCGCATCGCTTCTCGAGCGTACGCATGGCTGATCGTATCCTTGTCCTGGCCGAAGGCCGGCTGGAAGCCTCGGGCACGCATGAACAACTGCTCGCACAAGGCGGGCGTTACGCTGAACTGTTCGAACTGCAAGCCGCCGGTTATCGCTGAAGGAGATCTTCATGTTCCGCATCTCGCTCGCAATCCCCCTCCTGGCCCTTGTCGCCTGCCAGTCGCCGGCGAACGGATCGACCGACGCCACCGCAACCGGCACCGCTGCGCCAGCGCAGTCGTCCGGCAGCGACAAAGGCGACTTCCGCATCACCGAGATCGCCACCGGCCTCGACCATCCCTGGTCCGTGGCGCTGCTGCCCGATGGTGGGTTCCTGGTCACCGAACGTCCCGGCCGCCTGCGCCATGTCGGCGCAAATGGCGCATTGTCGGCCCCCATCGCCGGCGTGCCTGCGGTGTGGGCTCACGGCCAAGGCGGCTTGCTCGATGTCGCACTTGCACCCGACTTCGCGACATCCAGGCGCATCTACCTCAGCTATTCGGAAGCTGGCGACGACGACACCGCCGGTACCGCGGTCGCACGCGCCACCCTCGGCGATGGCGCGCTCAGCGCTGTCAGCGTGATCTACCGGCAACAACCGAAGCTCGGCGGCGGCAATCATTTCGGCTCGCGCTTCGCCTTCGACAAGGCCGGCCACATCTTCATCAGCCAGGGCGAACGCAACGATCGTCCGACCGCGCAGAAGCTCGACATGCTGCAAGGCAAGCTGGTGCGGCTGCATCTCGACGGTCGCGTGCCGCGCGACAACCCCTTCGTCGGCCGCAAGGACGCGCGTCCCGAGATCTGGAGCTATGGCCATCGCAACATGCAGGGCCTCGCATTCGATCCGCGCACCGGCAAGCTCTGGGAAAGCGAACACGGTCCCCGCGGCGGCGACGAGATCAACCTGCCGCAGCCCGGCAAGAACTACGGCTGGCCGATCATTACCCACGGCATCGACTATTCCGGCATCAAGATTTCCGAATCCGTCGGTACTTCCGCGCCCGGCATGGAACAACCGCACCACTTCTGGGCGAAATCGCCCGGCCTCAGTGGCATGGCGTTCTATACAGGCCGTCCTGGCACGCCCTGGAACGACAGCCTGTTCCTCGGTTCGCTCGCCGAAAGCAATCTCATCCGTCTGCGCTTGGAAGGCGACCGCATCGTCGGTGAAGAACGCCTGTTGACCGACCTCGGCGAACGCATCCGCGATGTGCGCGTCGGCAGCGATGGCAATGTCTATGTGCTGACGGATGCGGACGACGGCAAGTTGTTGCGGTTGGAACCGCCTGCTAGGCGCTAGCCGCCCCGCCCCGTCCCGACCGCAACGCACGCGGTGCGACACCCGTCCAGCGCTTGAACGCGCGGCGGAATTCGCGCGCATCCTTGAATCCAACGGCGATGCCGACCTGCGCGATGCTCGTGCGCGGATCGACGAGGAGCCTGCGCGCCGCTTCGCTGCGCACGCGATCGTGGAGCGCGGTGAAACTGGTCTGCGCGGCCTGCATCTGCCGGCGCAGGGTGCGTTCGGTGAGGTGCAGCTCGGCAGCGATGTCGACCAGCCGCGGGTTGTCGGCCAGGCGCTGGCGCAGCAACCGCTCGACCACGGCGACCACTTCGCTGCTGGCGCGGGTGCCCGGCATCTGTGCCTCGCACAACGCGATGATCTGTTGCGCGCTCGCCGCGTTGTGCGCGGGCATCGTGGACGCCAGCCACCGGGAATCGAGCAGTACGCGGTTGCGCGCGCAACCGAAGCGCACGTCGCAACTGAACGCCGCGGCGTAGTCGCTGGCGTAGTCGGGTGCGGCGTAGGCCAGTTCGAGGCGTTGCGGCCGGAACTCCGGGCCGAGCAGGCCGCGGCACAGTTCGAGCGAGCTGACGAACAATTCCTCGCACAGGAAGGGCTCCAAATCGGGATCGTGGTCGCGCATGCGCGCGATCACTGCGACGGACTCGCGGTCCTCTTCCAGCGCGAGCTCCATCATCGCGCCGGTGATTGGCGCGTAGTGGATGCCCCAGCGCAGCGCCTGCGCGAAATCCGGCGCCGTCAGCATGGCGAGGCCTAGCAGGCCGAAGCTGCCGATATCCTGCCCCGTGCCCAGCACCAGGCCATGGCCGCTGCCCGGAAGGCTGCGCAGGGCGCGACGGATGATCAGGGCGGCCTGGCGGTAGGACAGATAGGGCAGCGCATCGGCGGAAAACTGTGCTGGTCCCAGTCGCAGGCCGACGAACCAGGCGTCGCAGGCCACCCCCTGCTCGCGGGCCATCGCGACCAGGCCTGCCACGATGGTGCTCTTGATATTGGCCTGGCTCAGGCGCGGGTCGAGCGCGGCAGTGTCCAGTGCGGCGATGTCGAGACTGATGGTGTCCTGATCCTGCATGCGCAACCGTCGCTTGTCCGTTTTGCCCCCCAGAGTATGCCGCCTTTGCCCTCCAACCAGGCGCGGGTTTCGTTACAGACTTGTGAACATTCCAGGGTCAAGGCGGAGTACGGATGAGGCCGAACGCAGTGAAGACAGCCATGCTCGGCGTCGCCATGGCAGCCGTGCTGGCCGGTTGCCAGCGACAGGACGCAGCCCATCGCACGGTCGACCACGACTACCAGAAGGTGCTGATCGAGCGACTGCTCGATGCCAAGGCTGGCGACGTGATCGACATCCCCGCCGGCGTCTATGCCTTCGACCGCAGCCTCAACCTGCGCGTGGACGGCGTGACGCTGCGCGGCGCCGGCATGGACAAGACCGTACTCAGCTTCAAGGGCCAGAAAAGCGGCGCCGAGGGCCTGCTGGTCAACGCGGGCAACTTCACCATCGAGCACCTCGCGATCGAGGACAGCAAGGGCGACGGCCTCAAGGTCAACGAAGGCGAGAACATCACCATCCGCGGCGTGCGCGTGGAATGGACCCGCGGCCCGCACACGGACAACGGCGCCTACGGCCTGTATCCGGTGCAGACCAGGAACGTGCTGATCGAGGATTGCGTGGTCATCGGCGCGTCCGATGCCGGCCTGTATGTCGGCCAGTCGGACAACATCATCGTTCGCCGCAACCGGGTGGAGCGCAACGTCGCCGGCATCGAGATCGAAAACAGCACCAATGCCGACGTGTACGAGAACATCGCCACGCACAACACCGGCGGCATCCTCGTCTTCGACATGCCCAACCTGCCGCGGCGTGGCCACAGCACGCGCGTGTTCAAGAACCAGGTGAACGAGAACAACACCGACAACTTCGCACGCAAGGGTGCAGCGGTGGCGAGCGTGCCGGCAGGCTCGGGCGTGGTGCTCAACTCCGCCGACAAAGTCGAG
Organism: Lysobacter sp. CFH 32150; assembly: GCF_022758295.1. Classification (GTDB taxonomy): domain Bacteria; phylum Pseudomonadota; class Gammaproteobacteria; order Xanthomonadales; family Xanthomonadaceae; genus CFH-32150. The sequence goes on from NZ_JALDWJ010000001.1 coordinate 223,417, forward strand.
ATCTTCGACAACGACATCAGTGGCAACAAGACCGCCAACGTGATCGTGTCGAGTTACTGGTCCACCGGTTACATGAACAAATATGGCGTGTCGAAGGATTACGACCCGTACCCGGAAGAGGTGTACGTGCACGGCAACCGCTTCAAGGGCGGCGGCGATTCGCCGGACGGGTTCGACCTGAAGGCGCTGAAAGTGGCGATGTTCGGGTTGAACGGCCGTCTGCCCGACGTGTTGTGGGACGGCTACGCGAACAACAAGCGCGCGCTGGGTCCGCAGATCTGCATCGACGGTGCGTCCGGCGTGCTCAACGCCGATGGACCGAACAAGTACAAGAACCCGGCCCTGATGGGCGCTCGCATGCGCTGCACGTTGCCGCGCTTGCCTGCGATCGCGCTGCCTGGCGACGGCAATGAAGGAAAGGCACCATCGGCATGAAGCGAGGGGTGTTTCCTGGCTGCGCGGTGTTGCTGGCGGCGCTGATGGTTTGCGGTTGCGTACGCACTGCGCCGGCCGGAGTCCAGTTCCATGCGCAGGGCCAGCCAGCGAAACTGAGCGACTGGCACGTCGTGAGCGCGGACGGGAAACGTTTGCGCCTCAACACCGGCGTCGAGCCGTACGCACTCAACACCGCGCTGTTCAGCGATTACGCGCACAAGCTGCGCACGCTCTGGCTGCCACCGGGAACGAAAGCGCAATACGCGCGCGACGAAGCCTTCGACTTCCCAGTCGGCACCATCATCAGCAAAACCTTCTATTACCCGCGTGCCGAAGGTAGCGACGCGGTGTTGCGCGTCGCCGAGCAATCCGGCGAGAGTCGCGAAGGCCTGGACCTGGGCAAGATGCGCCTGATCGAAACCCGGCTGCTGGTGCGCCGCAAGGAAGGCTGGATTGCCTTGCCATATGTCTGGAACGCCGAACAGACCGAAGCCACGCTGGCGCGCGCGGGCGACATCGTGCCGCTGGAGCTGCGCGAGCCGGGAGGCGATGCGCAGTCGATCGGCTATCAAGTCCCCGACGTGAACCAGTGCGCCGGCTGCCACGCCACCGACAACAGCACGCGTGCGATCCAGCCGATCGGCCTGCGCGCGCGCCATCTCAATCGCGACGACCCCTGGCATCCGCGCGAGAACCAACTTGCGCGGATGGCGAAGCTGGGGCGCCTCGACGGACTGCCCGCATCGGACATCCCCCGCAATGCGCGTTTCGACGACGCCCATGCATCCGTCGAAGACCGCGCCCGTGCCTACCTCGACGTCAATTGCGGCCACTGCCACAGCGCGAAGGGCCCGGCCGACACTTCCGGTCTCTGGCTCGACGCGCCGACGCGCGATCCCATCCGCCTCGGCCTGTGCAAACCGCCGGTGGCGGCGGGCCAGGGGACCGGCGATCACATGTTCGACATCGTGCCGGGCCGGCCGAACGATTCGATCCTCGTCTATCGCATGGATAGCCTCGACCCCGGCGCGATGATGCCCGAGGTCGGCCGCGCTACCGTGCATGAGGAAGGCGTCGCCCTGATCCGCGACTGGATCGCGGCCTGGCTGGGGAATTGCAGCAATGCCGCAGTCGCATCACGGGAATGAAAGCCGAGGTCGCAAAGCGGCTTCGGAATCATCATCGCTTCACTACGGAAACCTTGGGGGTGTCCTGATGTCGCCACGTAAGAACCGACTCGCCGTTTCGCTGTCCCTCGCCTTGTCCGGTTGCGCCGCGCTCATGGCCGCGCCGCAGGCACTCGCTCAGGACGCACCCGCCGCCAGTGAAACGCCGCAGCAGAAAGCGGCGAGCCTCGACACCATCGTCGTCACGGCACAAAGCCGCGAGCAGGAACTCCAGGACGTGCCGATCGCGCTGCAGGTTCTCGACGAACAGATGCTCGACGACGTGGCCGCCGAAGACCTCAGCGACATCGACTCGTTCGTCCCCGGCCTGGTGGTGAACGGCGTGCAGCCGACGCAACCCTCGATCAAGTTGCGCGGCATCGAGACCGACGATTTCGGCATCGGTACCGATCCAGCCGTCGGCATCTTCGTCGATGGCGTGTACGGCGGCCGCGGTGGTGGCGTGCTGCTGCCCTTCATCGACGTCGAACGCATCGAAGTGCTGAAGGGGCCGCAGGGCACGCTGTTCGGCCGCAACACCGCCGCCGGCGCGATCTCGTTGATCACCCGTCGTCCGCAGCAGGATCATGTGGAAGCGCGCGCCAAGCTGCGCATCGGCAACTATGGCAAGCAGTACGCGGAAGCGATGTGGAACATCCCGACCGGCGACAACTCGGCCTTCCGCCTCAACGCGCTGATCAACCACAGCGACGGCTGGGTCCAGGATGGCGCCACCGGCGCGGATCTCGGCGGCGAAAACACGTGGGCCACGCGCGCCGCCTGGCAGGTACGCATGGGCGACAACACCACCGCCTACCTGAGCTGGGACCACGAGAGCCTCGATCAGAACGGCCGCGTCACCACCGGCATCGTGCCGCTGCCGCCCGCGCCGGCACGTCCGCCGGCGCCAGCGAATCCGCGCGATTATTTCGATCCGCGCGACGCAAGCACGTTCAGCGATGCGGAGACCAGCGCGGAATGGCGCACGTTCGACGGCGTGTCGCTGATCGTCGATCACTCCTTCGCCTGGGGCAACCTGACCTCGACGACTTCGTGGCGGCAGTACGACTCGCTCAACCAGGTCGAGGAAGACGGCACCAACCGCGCCGACCTCTACATCGATTCGACCAACACCGAGGGCAACGAGAGCTTCTACCAGGAGTTCAAGTTCGGCGGCAGCAATGCAAGCGTGGACTGGGTGGCCGGCGTCAGCTACTTCAAGGAGGATGCCGAACAGACCAGCGAGGTCAACACCAACACCGACACCGTCGACAACATCGTCCGCAACCTCGGCATTGCGCCGACGCCTGATGGCAGTCTGTATGGCTTCTTCACCCAGGTCGCGCAATCCTTCGGCATCCCGGTGTCATTGCTTGGGCACAGCTGGAACGAACGCTTCCAGAACACGCTCGGCACCACCGCCTACGCGGCCTTCGGCGACGTGATCTGGCACGCCACGGACAAACTCAACGTCACCGTGGGCCTGCGCTACACCCGCGACGAGAAGGAGTTCAGCTGGCTCAACAACCCGCGCACCGCGCCGGGGCTGGATGCATCGCTCGATGCGCTGGAGGCCCTGGGCTTCTTCGACGCCGTCGGCGTGCCGAAGGAGATGTTCATTTTCGATATCGCCTTCATCGATCCGCCCGCGGTGGCCAACAAGGGTGTCACCAACTCCGCCCGCAAGAGCTGGAGCGACTTCAGCCCGCGCTTTGTCGTCGATTACCACTTCAGCGACAAGGGCATGGTCTTTGCCTCGCTGGCCAAGGGTTACAAGGCCGGCGGTTACAACGCGCTGCAGATCGGCCCGTCCTTCGACAACGAGGACGTCTGGAACTTCGAGGGCGGCATCAAGCAGTCCTTCGCCAATCGCTTCGCGTACAACGCGTCGTTGTTCTACTACAACTACGACAATCGCCAGTCGGTGCGCCTGATCGACCCGGACCCGACCAATCCCAACGACATTCCGCGCTTCGTGATCGACACCGGCGATCTTGAAGCCTGGGGCGTGGATTTCGATGCCCGCTGGCAGGTGACCGACGCGTTCGGCTTCGACGTACAGGCCGAATGGATCGACTCCACCTACAAGAAGTACACGACTCCCGAAGGCGTGAACCTCGACGGACAGCCCACTGGCGAGCCGAACCTGTCGGCATCGCTCGGTGCGAACTATGTCTTCCACCTCGGCGACAACGGCGGCGACCTGCGCCTGTCGGCGCGGCACGCCTATCGTGCGAAACGCCGCTGCAACGATGGTTCCGAATTGCAGGGCGATTGCAGCGTCAGCGCCGCACTCGACCTGGGCGAGGCGCAGGAACGCACCGACCTGCGCGTGGGCTGGACGTCGGCGCGCGGGCACTGGGGCTGGGCGGTGTACGGCAACAACGTGTTCGACAACCGCTACGTCACCGGTCTCAACACCTATGGCAAGGACGTGCTCGGCGTGGTCGGCGCGATGGTCAGCGAGCCGCGCACCTACGGCCTGGAAATCACGGTGAAATATTGACGAAGTCGTTGTGGTGCATGCGCCACAACGTCCTCTTGAGTCAGAACAGCGCCCCCTGCCCGTTCCCGGGCAGGGAATAGTCGAGTCGCCCATCGATGATGCGCGCCGCCGAGGTGTACGGATGCGGCTCATTTCGCCCGGGCGCCAGCAGGTGCGCGACTTGCCAGCCGTGCGCCTTGAAGTCGTCGGCGATCAGGCTGCGGTGGCACTGCCACCACACCGCCTCAGCGCACATGACCGCAGTGCGGCGTGCACGGGCAGTGCCCATAAGCCGGTCGCGCGCCGAACGATAGTCGTCCGTATCCATGTAATCGGCGTAGCCGCGGAAGCTGGCGTTGCGCCAGGCCGTGTTCGGCGAATCCGGGCGCGGCGGACGGCGCCCGCCCAGTTCCGGCAACGGCAGATAGGCGATGCCTGCCGCTGGCAGCGCTTCGGCCATCGTCGCTCCCGAGAATTGCGGGTGCCGCCGCGAACCGGCGAAGCGGCGTACGTCCGCCAGCACTTCGATCCCGGCCTCGCGCAGCATCGCCAGGAACACGTCCCAGTCGCGGGTCGAGTGTCCGATCGTCCACAACGTGTCGCCATGCCCGGCCATCGCGCCATTGTGCATGGCCGAGCGGAGTCGACGCGCGCCGCCTAGAATATGCGGACATTTCCGCATTCCCCCCGCCCCACATGTCATCCGCTTTCGGCACCGAGACCGTGCTGGATGTCCGTCACTGGACGGACGCCTATTTCAGCTTCACCACCACCCGCGACGACGGTTTCCGTTTCGACAACGGCCAGTTCGTGATGATCGGACTGGAGGTGCCGCAACCGGACGGCTCGCTCCGTCCGCTCCTGCGTGCCTATTCGATCGCCAGCGCCAACTGGGAAGAGCAGTTGGAGTTCTTCAGCATCAAGGTCGCCAATGGCCCGCTGACTTCGCGCCTGCAGCACATCAAGCCCGGCGACCGCGTGCTGATCGGGCGCAAGCCGACCGGCACACTGCTGATCCACGACCTGCACCCTGGCCGGAACCTCTACCTGCTCGGCACCGGCACCGGCTTTGCACCCTGGCTGGCGATCGTCAAAGACCCGGAAACCTACGAACGGTTCGAACGCGTGATCCTCTGCCACGGCGTACGCAACGCCGCCGACCTCGCCTACCGGGACTACGTCGTCAACGAGTTGCCCCACCACGAATTCCTCGGCGAGCAGATCACGCAGAAGCTCCGGTACTACCCGGCGACGACGCGCGAGGACTTCGTCTTCGACGGCCGCACTCACCGCGGCCGCCTCACCGAACTGATGGAGAGCGGCCGGATGATGGCCGACCTTGGGATCGAAGCGCTCGATCCGGCCCTCGACCGCGCCATGATCTGCGGCAGCCCGCAGATGCTGGCCGATTTCCGCCGCATCCTCGACAGCCGCGGCTTCACCGCCGCGCCGCGCATCGGCGTGCCCGGGCAGTACGTGTTCGAACGGGCGTTCGTGGAGAAGTAAGGCCGGGTAAACAGCCGGATTCCGTTGCGCCGAAACGCCCCTACAAGTTCCTTGCAGGCGTGCCAGAATCATTGCGGGTCGACGCATTCGATGCGGTCGATTCGAGGGGCGGGCCAGCAGCTTGGTCCGATGCAATGGCATCACCACCACGGACTGGAACGGGCCATCTATGCCGCAGAATTCGACGCCGTCGCAACCGGCTTCCACGGAAACCGGTGCGGACAGTGCTGCACCTGGGCTCTTGCAACGTATCTTCGGCCAGGTCGACTGGGTGCCGCCGGGTTGGTTGTCGGCATTGGTCGCCAAAGTTCGCACTCGCCCACGGCTATACCTCGGCAGTTTCGCGGCGCTGATCGTCGTCGCGGGACTCGGCTGGTGGTTGGCGACGCGACCGACACCGGTCATTCCTGGCGCTCTCGATGTTTCCGTGCACGCGCCGGACCTTACCGATTACACCAAGACCCCTGCGACGATCGACACACTGCGCGTGAGTTTCTCGGGTTCCGCGGCGCCGATCGAAAAAGTCGGCAGCAGTCCGGAAGGCATCGTGCTGCAACCCGAGATCAAGGGCACCTGGTCCTGGACCGATGATCAGACGCTGGTGTTCACCCCTGCCGGCGACTGGCCGGTCGGTCAAACCTACACCTTGACGATCGACGCCAAGCGCGCGATCGCGCCCAAGGTGCACCTGGCCGAAGACGAGTTCGAATTCTCCACCGCGGCATTCACCGCCACCCTCGCCAAGAGCGAGTTCTACCAGGACCCGGTCGACGCCAATCTGAAAAAAGGCGTGTACGAACTCGCGTTCTCGCACCCGGTCGATGCCGCGCAACTTGAGCGCCGCATCGTCCTGCACCTGAACGATGGCGGCGGCACCAAACTGGCCGCGCCAAGCCATACGGTGACTTACGACGAGCGCCGGTTGAAAGCCTGGATCCACTCGCAACCGCTGCAACTGCCGGAGAACGGCGGCACGTTGAAACTGGTGCTGGCGCAGGGCGTCAGCAGCCTGCTCGGTGGCGACGGCACCAAGGACGCAATCAACGGCACCGTCACCCTGCCATCGCTGTACAGCGTGGATGTCACCGGCGTCATCCCGACGCTGGTCGACAACGAACGCTTCGAACCCGAGCAGGTGCTGGTGCTCGAGTTCAACAACGCCATGCGCGACACCGAGGTCGCCAATGCGGTGAAGGTGTGGCTGCTGCCGTCGAAGAACGCCAAGCTGCCCATCAAGGATCAGCGCGAGAACTATCCCTGGTCCGAAGGCGAGATCGACGAAACCCTGTTGAAGCAGTCGACGTTGCTGGCGCTGACGCCCGTGCCGACGGAACGCGAATACACCGAGGCGCACAGCTTCAAATTCGGTGCACCACCGAAACGGCGGTTGTACGTTCGCGTCGGCAAAGGCCTGAAGGCGTTCGGTGGCTTCATCCTCGGCAAGAACCACGCAACAGTCGCAACGATCCCCGAGTACCCGCAACTGCTCCGCTTCGTCGGCGACGGTGCGCTGCTGTCGCTCCGCGGCGAACGCCGCATCAGCATCGTGTCGCGCAACGTGCCCAACGCCCGGCTGGAAATTGCACGCGTCCTGCCGGAACAACTGCAGCACCTCGCTTTTGCCAATCAGGGCGACTATGCGCGGCCCTACCTCGAAGGCATCGAAGCCGACAGCCTGGTCGAACGCGTCGAGAAGCGCATGCGCCTGCCGGCGGAGAATCCGGCAAAAGCGCACTACGAGGGCGTCGATCTCGGCGAGTTCCTGAAACCTTCGCGCCGTGGCGTGTTCATGCTCAGCCTGCGCACGCTCAGCGACAACGACAGTGAGCGGCCGTCCGCGGAAACGCTGGCAGACGATGCCGGCGAAGAGCAGGACCAGCGGCTGGTGGTGCTCACCGACCTTGGCATCATCGTCAAGAAATCGCTCGATGGCAGCCGCGACGTGTTCGTGCAATCGCTGGCGCAGGGCTCGCCCGTCGCGGGTGCGCAGGTGCGGGTGATCGCGCGCAACGGCGAAACCCTGGTCGAAGCCGGCAGCGACGGCAATGGCCGCGCGCGCTTGCCCTCGCTCGACGATTTCAGGCGCGAAAAGCGTCCGGTGATGCTGACCGTCACCCAGGGCGACGACTTCTCGTTCCTGCCGATCGACGACAGCGGCCGCGTGCTCGATTACTCGCGCTTCGACATCGGCGGCGAGCCGAACGACATCGAAGCCGGTGCGCTGAATGCGTTCCTGTTTTCCGATCGCGGCCTGTACCGCCCCGGCGACACCATCAACCTCGGCATAATCGTGCGCGCAGCCGATTGGAAACGGCCGTTGACCGGCCTGCCGCTGGAACTGGTGCTCAGCGATCCACGCGGCACCGTGGCGCGGCGCCAGCGGATCAAGCTGGGCAGCGTCGGCTTCGAGAGCTTCAACTACACCCCGTCCGACAGCGCACCCAGCGGGACCTGGGAGGCGAATCTCTACCTGATCGGCAAGGACGACCGCCGCACGGCGATTGGCTCGACCTCGGTGCAGGTGCGCGAATTCGCGCCGGACACGATGCGGGTGCGCGCGCAGTTCTCGTCGGAGAACCCACAGGGCTGGATCAAGCCGGAAGACCTGTCGGCAACGGTCTCGGTCGAGAATCTGTTCGGCACGCCGGCGCAGCAACGCCGCGTCGCAGCCACCATGGTGCTGCGGCCGGCCTTCCCGAGCTTCCCGGCCTATCCCGATTACCGCTTCTTCGATCCGCAGCGCGCCAAGGAAGGCTACGACGAGACGCTTACCGACGCGACGACCGACAACGATGGCCACGCCAAGTTCGCGATCGACCTGAAGAAATACGAACGTGCGACCTACCAGCTCAACTTCCTGGCGCGCGCCTACGAACCCGGCAGCGGTCGCAATGTCGCCGCACAGGCCAATGCACTCGTGTCGAGCAACGATCACTTGGTCGGCATCAAGGCACAGGACGATCTCGGCTACGTGAAGCGCGGCGACAAGCGTGTCGTGCAGCTGCTCACGATCGGCCAGGACGGCAAGCCGAAACAGGTCGCGGGCCTGCATGCGGTGGTCGTGGAAAAGCGCTACGTCTCGGTGCTGACCAAGCAGGACTCGGGCCTCTACCGCTACGTCTCGCATGAGCGCCGCTTTGACCGCAGGGACCAGGTGCTGCAACTGGCCGGCGGCCGCCAGACGGTCACACTGCCGACCGACCAGCCCGGCGAATTCGTGCTGGAAGTGCGCGGCAGCGACACCAGCAAGCCGCTCAACGAGATCAATTTCTCGGTAACGGGTGCGGCCAACCTCTCACGCTCGCTCGAGCACAACGCCGAGCTCGCGCTGAACCTGTCCAAGCCGAGCTACAGCCCGGGCGAGACCATCGAAGTCAGCGTACGCGCACCCTACCCCGGCAGCGGCCTGATCACGCTCGAACGCGATCGTGTCTACGCGCACGTGTGGTTCCGCGCCGACACCACCAGCAGCGTGCAGAAGGTCCAGGTGCCGGCGGATTTCGAAGGCAACGGCTACGTGAACGTGCAGTTCCTGCGCGATCCGAATTCCGACGAGATCTTCATGAGCCCGCTGTCGTTCGGCGTGGTGCCGTTTGCAGTGAATCGTGCCGCACGCACGCAATCGCTGCAGGTGAAGGTACCCGCGGTGGCCAAACCCGGCATCCCTGTCACGGCCGACATCACCACCGAGGGCAAGGCGCGGGTGCTGCTGTTCGTGGTCGACGAAGGCATCCTGCAGGTCGCGCGTTACCGCGTCGGCGATCCGCTCGATCATTTCTTCAAGAAGAAGATGCTGCAGGTACGCACGGCGCAGATCCTCGACCTGATGCTGCCCGAGTTCAGCCGCCTCGCCGCACTCAGCGCACCCGGCGGCGACAGCGAAGGCGACCTCGCCAAGCACCTCAATCCATTCAAGCGCAAAACCGAGAAACCGGCAGTGTGGTGGTCCGGCATCTTCGATGTCGACGGCAGGAAGCAGGTCAAGTTCGCCATGCCGGATCACTTCAACGGCCAGGTGCGCGTGGTGGCGGTTGCGGTGACGGCGGAACGGATCGGCTTGTCCGAAACGAAGGCGGTGATCCGCGGCGATTTCGTGCTGACACCGACCGTCCCGACGCATGTCGCCCCGGGCGATGAGTTTGAGTTGCCGGTCGGCATCACCAATACGATCGCAGGTGGGAAGTCCGCCGCTACCGTCGCGACGACGCTGCAACTACCGCCGTCGCTGACCCTGGTCGGTGCAGCGCCACCCGCGCAGTCGCTGACGCCGGGGCGCGAAACCACGGTGCGCTTCCGCCTGCGCGCGGGTAACGCATTGGGTGCGGCGCCGATCGTCGTCATCGCGCAATCGGGCAAGTACCGCGCGCAACGACGGATCGAGCTGTCGCTGCGCCCGGCCATCGTCGCGCGCCAGGACCTGCGTGTCGGTCGCGCTGACCGGCGTGTCGTGCTGAAGGACCTGCGCAGCATGTTCGACCAGCGTGCGACGCGGCAGCTCTCCGCTTCCGTATCGCCATTGGTGGCGATCGACGGCCTCACCGCCTATCTCGCCGGCTATCCGCACATGTGCACCGAGCAGTTGCTCAGCCAGGCATTGCCGGCGCTGGTGCTGAGCGCGCATCCGGAGTTCGGCAAGATCGTGACTGCGCCGTCGTCGCAGCCGCGCATGGACCTGGTCGATGTGCTGCGTTCGCGCCAGAACAGCGAGGGTGGACTCGGATTGTGGATGGCAACCCCGGACGCCGATCCCTTCGTCTCCGGGTATGCCGCCCTGTATCTGCTGGAAGCGCGCGAACGTGGCAAGCCGGTACCAGACGATGTGCTGGCTGCGCTCAACCGCTATCTGGAGGCGCAAGCCGCCAACCGTTCCGGCAACGATCTCGCCGCACTGCGCAGCCGCGCGCTCGCCGTGTATCTGTTGATCCGGCAGGGCCGTACCGCAAGCAACCTGCTCGGTGCAGTACACGAGCAGCTCAAGCGCGATCAACCCAAGACCTGGGAGAACGATGTCGCCGGATTGTTCGTCGCTGCGAGTTATCAGTTGCTGCAGCAGGACAAGGCGGCACGCGGACTCGCCAGCAAGGCGATCGTCCGCGCCAACGGCGCCAAGCCGGTGGCGGGCCCGGGCTATGCGTATTTCTACGACCCCGGCATCGGTCACGCATGGACCGTCTACCTGGTCAACAAGCATTTCCAGACGATGTCGAAGCAACTGCAGGCGGTCGCGCTGGAACGCCTGCTCGATCCGTTGCGCAACAACAGCTACAACACGCTCTCCTCGGCGCTGACCGTGCTGGCGATGGATGCTTATGCCACGGCCAGGAACCAGTCGCCGATGCCGATGCTGCAGGCAGCCGGCAAGGATGGGAAAGCACGCAGCATCGGCGTCACGGTCGGGCAGATCTCGCGCGGCACGTTCACTGCACGCGACACGCAGTTGTGGGTGGCACCGGCAGACAAGACGCCAGCCTGGTACCTGCTTAACCAGAGCGGTTACGACCGCGTCGCGCCGAAGGCCGCGCAAAGCAATGGCCTCGAAGTCATTCGTGACTATCTCGACAGCGCCGGCAAGCCGGTCACCACGCTCACCCAAGGCGACGAAGTCACCGTGCGCCTGCGCGTGCGCGCACTCGGTGCCACTGCACGCGGCGACATCGCCATCGTCGACCTGCTGCCGGGCGGTTTCGAGCCGGTGCTGCAGTACCCGGAAGCCGCAGCGCAAGCAGTGGCGACAACCAGCGATGAAAGTGAATACGAAGGATGCGAGGACTGCGAGGAGGAAGGCGAAGAATCGGCGCAGCCCAGCGACGCACCGCCCGCGCCGACCCTGGCCCTGTCCGGCTCCAGCTTCCAGCCGCAGCACGTCGAACAACGTGAAGACCGGATCGTGTTGTACGGCTTCGTCAGTGCGCAGGTCAGCGAATTCCGCTATCGGGTACGCGCGAACAACAGCGGCAGTTTCATCGTGCCGCCGATCTACGCTGAATCCATGTACGAGCGGGCGGTGTACGCGCAAGGCGGTCCGGCGGGCACGCTGCAGGTGACCGCACCGAAGCGGCCATGATCCGGTTACGCGCCATCACTACGATGGTGCGTCGCCGGCGGGTGGCGCTGGTCGTTCTCGCCATCCTCGCCACCGCGTTGATCGCGATGCGGCTGTGGCCGCGGCCGCCGCTATCGCAGTCGGTGCCAGTATCGACAGCGGTCTACGACCAGCACGGCCGCCTGCTGCGACTGACCACCGCCACTGACCAGCGCTATCGCCTGTGGGTACCCCTGGATCAGGTTTCGCCGACGCTCATCGATGCGGTGCTGCTGCATGAGGATGCGTGGTTCCGCCGCCATCCCGGTTTCAATCCGATCAGCCTGACGCGTGGCGCGTGGAGCACGTATGTCAGTCGCGACGCGCGCATCGGTGGTTCCACCATCACCATGCAACTCGCACGCCTGCACTGGCGACTCGACACCCGCAACGCGCGCGGCAAGCTGGTGCAGATCCTGCGCGCCGTGCAACTGGAAGCGTGCTACAGCAAGGACGACATCCTCGAGGCCTATCTCAACCTTGCGCCCTACGGCGGCAACATCGAAGGCGTGGCTGCGGCAAGCCTGATCTATTTCCGGAAACCAGTCGCGCAGCTGACCTTGTCCGAGGCACTGGCATTGGCTGTACTGCCGCAGGCGCCGTCGCGGCGTGGCAAGTTGAGCGCACGCGATGATGCCGGTGCTACTTACCTCGGCGCCGGGCTGGAAGCTGCCCGCGCTCGTCTCTATAAGCGATGGCGCGAAGAACGCGGCAGTGATCCCGCGCAGGACGCCCTGCTGCAACTGCCGCTGCGGCTGCGCAGCCCCCAGGAACTGCCGTTCAAGGCACCGCACCTGGTCGATCGCGTGCTCGCCGAACGCAGCTGGCATCCGCTGGCCGGTCCCGACCTGGACACCACGCTCGATGCGCGCCTGCAGCGCCTGCTCGAGGAACGCGTCCGCAACCACCTGCAGCGCGAGCGGGATCGTGGCCTGCGCAACGCCACCGCGATGCTGGTCGACACCCGCGACATGGGCGTGCGTGCGCTGGTCGGTTCGGCGGATTATTTCGATCCGGGCATCGATGGCCAGGTCAATGGTTCTGCGGGCAAGCGTTCACCGGGGTCGACGCTCAAGCCTTTCATCTACGCACTGGCCCTCGATCAAGGCGTACTGCATCCGGCGACGGTGCTGCGCGATGTGCCAACAGCGTTCGGTCCCTACACACCGGAGAATTTCGATGGCCGCTTCCTCGGCCCGGTCACCGCCACCGACGCCCTGGTGCGCAGCCGCAACATTCCCGCGGTCGGCGTTGCCGCGCAGCTCACGCAGCCGAGTTTCTACGAATTCCTGCGTCGCGCCGGCATCAGCGATCTCGCCAGCAAGGACCATTACGGCCTCGCCCTGGTGCTCGGCGGCGGCGAAGTCACGATGGAGGAGCTCGCACGCCTGTACGCGATGCTCGGCAACGATGGCCGCATGCGTTCGTTGCGTTGGCGCGTGAACGATCCGCAGGAAATGGGCACGGCGCTGCTGAGCCCGGAAGCCGCATTCATCACCCGCGACATGCTGCGCCAGAACCCACGCCCCGATGCCGGCGCGTTCACCACGACGGGCATGCCGCCGGTGTACTGGAAGACAGGCACCTCATGGGGTTTCCGCGATGCGTGGAGCGCAGGCCTCGTGGGCCCGTATGCGCTGATCGTATGGCTTGGCAATTTCGATGGCTCCAGCAACCCGGCATTGATCGGCGTGGAAGCCGCGGCACCGTTGTTCTTCGACATCGTCGATGGCCTGCAGGCCGCAGGCGTGAACCTTGCCGAACCGCCGCGACAGTGGCCGCTGAACCTCAAGCGCGTGCAGATCTGTCGCGCCAGCGGCGACCTGCCGAATGCGTACTGCCCGCAGCGCGGCGAAACCTGGTTCATCCCGGGAAAATCGCCGATCCGCATCAGCCGCGTACACCGCGCCGTCGCGATCGACCGTGCCAGTGGCCGTGTCGCCTGCGGCCCGTTCGATCCGCAAACGATGCGCACGGAAGTGTTCGAGTTCTGGCCGTCCGACCTCGCGCGCGTGTTCGCGCAGGCCGGCATCCCACGCCGGCGTCCACCACCCGGCAGCGATTGCGCCGAAGCGCAGTCCTGGCTCGGTTCGCCGCCGCAGATCACCTCGCCCTATCGCGCTACGCGTTACACGCTGCGCCTGTCTCATCCGGAACAGGTCGAGCTCGACCTCGCCGCTACCGTCGACGCCGACGTCTCGCGGCTGTACTGGTTCGTCGACGACAGCTACATCGGCAACGCCGAACCTGGCGCCACGCTGAGCTGGAACCCCGAGCGCGCCGGTCATTTCCGCCTCTTGGTCGTCGACGACCATGGCCGGCAGGACGAACGCGAGATCGACGTGGCGCTGGTGCAGTAAGCGGCGGGATTGGTTTTTCAGTTGATCCGTCGCATGCAGTGAGACTCGCAACCTGTTGAATTGTCGACATGAATTCCGATGGGATCTTGCCTGGTCGAATTGGTACTAAAATAAGTACCATGCCAGACCTCACCGACCGCCAGCAGGCCATCCTCGATTTTGTTCGCGAGCGCATCGCGGCGGATGGATTGCCGCCCACCTGGGCGGAAATCGCACGCGAGTTCGGCTTCCGCCAGACGCGCGCTGCGCAGAAACATCTTCAGGCGCTGGCGGCCAAGGGTTACCTGACGCTGCTGCCGGGCAAGGCGCGCGGGATTCGTCTGCCGGGATCGTCGTCCGGACAATCGGTGCGTGCCGCGCAAATCGAATTACCCATCCTCGGCCGTGTCGCGGCGGGTGCGCCGATTGGTGCCGATGTCGGGATCGAGCGACATCTGCTGATCGATCCGGCGATGTTCTCGCCCAAGCCCGACTATCTGCTGCGGGTACAAGGCGATTCGATGCGCGACGACGGCATCCTCGATGGCGATCTCGTCGCTGTGCATCGCACCACGCAGGCACGCGATGGCCAGGTGGTCGTCGCGCGCGTCGATGGCGAAGTCACCATCAAGCGATTGCAACTGCAACGCGACCGTATCCGCCTGCTTGCCCGCAATCCCGACTACGCACCGATCGAGATCTGCCGCGGGCAGGACTTCGCGATCGAAGGCCTGTACTGCGGCCTGATCCGGGAAGCCTAGGCATGGGCCAGGTCGTTGCGCTCGATGCGCTGTTGTCGGACCGCAAGGTCTGGCGCGGGCAACCGGTTGCCTTGCCGGCGACGACACAGCCCACCGGCCTGGCTGCGCTCGACGATGCCTTGCCAATGGGTGGATGGCCCGAGTCGGCACTCACCGAACTGCTGCTGCCGGCCGATGGCGTCGGCGAACTGCGCCTGCTGCTGCCGACGTTGGCGCGGCTCACGCAAGCGAAACAGGACATCGTGCTGGTCGCACCGCCCTATGTGCCCTACCCCGCTGGATGGCGCCAGGCCGGCGTGGATTTCGCCTACGTGCACATGATCGACGCTTCGGCGCGCGATGCCTTGTGGGCGACGGAACAATGCCTGCGCGCCGGCTGCGCATCGGCGGTGCTGTGTTGGCCGCAGCAGGCTGATGATCGTGCGTTGCGGCGCCTGCAGGTCGCGTCGGAAACCGGGCAAGCGCTGGGCTTTGCGTTTCGCGATGCGCGCGCGGCGTGCAATCCATCGCCGGCAGCATTGCGGATCATGTTCGACAGCACGCCGTCGCAAGTACGCGTGCTGAAGTGCCGCGGTGGCCTGGCACCGGTCAAGGCCATTCCTTTTCCGCACATCCACTGATGCAGACCCGCCAACATGCTCTGGGCTTGCGTACTCCTGCCGCAACTGGCGCTCGACGGCGTCCTGCGTCGCCATCCTTCTCCTGAGCGACCGCTCGCGCTCGTTACCGGACCGGCGCAGCGACGCACGCTCGTGGCGGTCAATGCCGCCGCCGCGCGCTTCGGCCTGCACCGTGGCCAGGCGCTCGCGGCCGCGCATGCATTGCTGGCGGATTTCACCACGGTCGAATACGACGCCGACGAGATTGCGCGCTGGCGGGATTTCCTCGCTGCGTGGGCGTATCGCTACAGCTCCCAGGTCGCCACCTGTTTCGAAGACGCCATCGTCCTGGAGATCGAGGCCAGCCTAGGGTTGTTTGGGCCGTGGCCGCATTTCGAACGACAGCTGCGCGAAGACCTGCGCGAACTCGGTTTCACCCACCGCATCGCGGTTGCGCCCAATGCGCGTGCTGCATGGCTGCTTGCGGGCATGCAGGATGGCCTCGCAATCGTGCAGGTTGCACCGCTTGCCAACGCGCTTGCACGCATCCCGGTGGCACGTGCACGACTCGACGACAAAACCGCGCACGCCTTGCATGCGATGGGTCTGCGCCGGCTGGGCCAGTTGTTCGCAGCGCCACGCGATTCGCTGGCGAAACGATTCGGCCCTGGCTTGCTTGAACATATCGATCGCCTACGGGGGACGCCGGATCCATTCGCCCTGTACCAACCACCGGATCGATTCGACTTGCGGATCGAACTCGCCTTCGACGTCGAGAGTTCGCAAGCGTTGTTGTTCCCGCTACGCCGCCTGACTGGCGATCTCGCCGCCTACCTCGCCGGCCGCGATGGCGGGGTGCAGCGCTTCGTATTGCGGTTGGAACACGAAGGCCATGCCGATACCGAAGTCGTGGTCGGCATGCTGGCCGCGGAACGCAATCCGGCCTTGCTGTTCGAACTCGCGAAAGGCCGTCTCGAACAGGCCGGCATTCCCGCACCGGTGCGCGGCATGCGCCTGGTTGCTGAAGAACTGCCGCCTTTCGTGCCGGCCTGGCGCGAACTGTTCGACGATCGCCCGGCGCAGGCGATGCCGTGGACCACGTTGCGGGAACGACTGCGGGCCCGGCTCGGCGACGAGGCGGTATATGCGTTGGAGCCTGCAGAGGACCATCGTCCCGAGCGTGGATTCCGTCGCGCATCGTTGCCGGTCGTCGCCAGGTCACCACCGGGAACCTCGCCGCGCCCAACCTGGCTGCTGCCGCGCCCGATTCCGCTGCGCGACCGCGTGCAGCACGTCCTCGCCGGGCCGGAGCGCGTGGAAAGCGGCTGGTGGGATGGCGGCGACGTGCGCCGCGATTACTACGTGATCGAAACGGGAAGCGGCCAGCGCGCCTGGGTGTTTCGTGCGGCGGGCGAAGCAGGCGGTCCATTCATGTTGCACGGATGGTTCGCATGATGTTGCCTTTGCACAGTGCCGCGCCCGATTACGCCGAACTGCATTGCCTGTCCGACTTCAGCTTCAGCCGCGGCGCATCGAGCGCGGGAGAGTTGTTCGAACGCGCGCAGCAACAGGGCTACCACGCCCTCGCGATCACCGACGAATGTTCGCTCGCCGGGATCGTGCGCGCGCTGGAAGCTTCGCGCATCACTGGTGTGCCGCTGATCGTCGGTAGCGAAGTGCAACTCGACGGCCTGAAGCTGGTGTTGCTGGTCGAGCACCTCGAAGGCTACGGAACGTTGTGCCAGCTGCTCACGCAGGGACGCCGGCGGTCGGCCAAGGGCGAATACCGGCTCACGCACGAGGACATTGCCAGCGGATTGCCGGGCCTGCTGGTGTTATGGCTGCCCGGTGAACAACCGTCGCTGACTGATGGCGCTTGGCTGCGAGAACTATTCGAAGATCGTTTGTGGCTGGCGATCGAACTGCATCGCGGTCCGGACGATGCTCGACGATTGCGCGAACTGCTGGCTTTGTCGGATGCGCTCGACATTCCCGCCGTCGCCAGCGGCGACGTGCACATGCATGTGCGCCGCCGACGCGCGTTGCAGGACACCATGACCGCGATCCGCCATCGCACCACGATCGCCGAAGCCGGCCAGCGCCTGTTTCCCAATGGCGAACGCCACCTGCGCACACGTCGCGCATTGGCGGCGATCTATCCCCGGCACCTGCTGGATGAAACCTTGCGCATCGCGGACCGCTGCACGTTCTCGCTGGAACAACTCCACTACGAGTATCCACACGAGCTGGTACCTGCGGGCCACACGCCGACGACCTGGCTGCGCCAGCTCACCGAAGAAGGCATCCGTTGGCGCTGGCCCAAGGGCGTGAGTCCGGCGGTGCGTGAGCTGATCGAGAAGGAACTCGCACTCATCGAGTACAAGCAGTACGAGGCGTTCTTCCTCACCGTGCACGACGTAGTCCGCTTCGCGCGCGAGCAGCACATCCTCTGCCAGGGCCGCGGCTCGGCTGCGAACTCGGTGGTGTGCTACGCATTGGGCATCACCGAGGTCGACCCTGCCCGCATGAAGGTGCTGTTCGAGCGCTTCCTGTCCAAGGAGCGCGACGAGCCGCCCGACATCGATGTCGACTTCGAGCACGAACGGCGCGAGGAAGTCATCCAGTACGTCTACAACCGCTATGGCCGCGAGCGCGCCGCGATTGCCGCGACCGTCATCCGCTATCGTGCGCGTAGCGCCGTGCGCGACGTGGCGCGCGTGCTGGGCCTGCCCGAAGACCAGCTCGCCCAACTCAGCCATAGCGTGAGTTCCTGGAGCACCGATGCACCGGCATTGGAACGACTGCGCGAATACGGCTTCGATCCGGACAGCCTATTGATACGGCGACTGGTGATGCTGGTCGGCGAATTGCTCGGCAAGCCGCGGCACCTGTCGCAGCACGTCGGCGGGTTCGTGATCTCGGAACGGCCATTGCACACGTTGGTGCCGGTCGAAAACGCCGCCATGCCCGATCGCACCATCATCCAATGGGACAAGGACGACCTCGACACGATGAAGCTGCTGAAGGTCGACGTGCTCGCCCTCGGCATGCTGACCTGCGTGCGCAAGGCCCTGGACCTGTTGCGCCTGCATCGCGGCCTCGATTACACGCCGGCGACGATCCCGCCGGAAGACGAAGAGACCTACGCAATGATCCAGCGCAGCGACGTGATCGGCGTCTTCCAGATCGAATCGCGCGCGCAGATGGCGATGCTGCCGCGGCTCAAACCCGCGAAGTTCTACGACCTGGTGATCGAAGTGGCGATCGTGCGGCCTGGCCCGATCCAGGGCGGCATGGTGCATCCCTACCTGCGCCGTCGGCAGGGGCTGGAAGCCGTCGACTACCCTTCGGAAGCATTGCGGCCTGTCCTCGAGCGCACGCTCGGCGTGCCGCTGTTCCAGGAACAGGTGATGCACCTGGCCATGGTGGCCGCCAATTACACGCCGGGCGATGCCGATCGTCTGCGTCGCGACATGGCCGCATGGAAGCGCCATGGCGGACTCGAAGGCCATCGCCAGAAGCTGTTCGAGGGCATGGCAAAGAACGGCTATCCGCGCGAATTCGCCGAGCGCATCTTCGAGCAGATCAAGGGCTTCGGCGATTACGGTTTCCCGGAATCGCACGCGGCCAGCTTTGCCCTGCTCACCTATGTCAGCTGCTGGATCAAGTGCCACGAACCGGCGGCCTTCGCCTGCGCGCTGCTGAATTCATTGCCGATGGGGTTCTACCAGCCGCCGCAACTGGTCGCCGATGCGCGCCGGCACGGGATCGATGTGCGCCCTGTCGACGTGCGTTACAGCGATTGGGATTGCACCCTCGAACCTTCGGCGGACGATCCACGGCAGCTCGCCTTGCGGCTCGGTTTGCGCCTGGTGCGGGGCATGCGCCAGGACACGGCCGAGCGCATCAGCGCGGCACGGACGCTGGCGGCTTTTCGCGATCTCGACGACCTCGTGCATCGCGCCGATCTCGATCGCAGCGCGCTCGACCTGCTCGCCGAAGCCGCGGCGCTGCGCGGCCTGGCCGGCCATCGCCACCGTGCGCGCTGGGCCAGTGCAGGCACCGAGAAACAGTTGCCCCTGTTCGCCGGTATGTCCGCAGCGGAAGAACAGAAGATCGCGATCCCGCCGCCCAGTGCATTCGAGAATACCCATGCCGATTACGCCAGCATCGGCCTGACGCTCGATGCGCATCCCGTGTCATTGATTCGTCGACAACTGCAGCAACGTCGTTACCAGCGTTCCACCGAACTCGCCACGCTGCCGAATGGCCGGCACGCACGCTTCGCCGGCCTGGTGCTGATGCGCCAGCGTCCGCAGACCGCAAGTGGCGTCACTTTCGTCACGCTCGAAGACGAACAAGGCATGGTCAATGTCGTGGTCTGGCACGATCTGGCCGAACGTCAACGCCGGGAATTGTTGGAATCGAGCCTGCTCGCGGTCGAAGGCCGCATGGAATCGGAACAAGGCGTGCGCCATCTGATCGCGCAGCGGCTGCACAACCTCACACCGTTGCTGTCAGGGCTGGCGACGGCATCACGCGATTTCCGCTGAAGCCCAGTTCAGGCGGCGCGTCGTTCCAGCCGTAATGCGTCGCGATAACGCCGACTGCACGGGATGCTGCTCCCGTCGCGCATCAGGATGCGCGCATCGCCGGTGTCGAGCGGCTCGATTTCGGCGATGCAGTCGAGGTTGACGATGTAGCTACGGTGCACGCGCACGAAGCGCGAGGGATCGAGTTGCGTTTCGATCGTCGCCATCGTCGCGCGCAACGGATAATCGCGGCCACGGACGTGCAGGTTCACGTAGTTGCCGGCGGCCTGCAGCGACTCGACCTCGGCCGCGGCGATCAGGAATTCCTTGCCGAGCTTGCGGACCAGGAAACGTTCGGGGCGCTCGATCGGCTCGTTGGCGGGCGCATCGTCAGGGGCAGCCAGCATGCTGGCCTCCCCTTGCAGGCGACGCAGCAGCAGGCGGTAGACCTCGATGCCCAGCACCATGGAGGCAAAGCCGCGCACGTCCTTGACGTATTCGTAGAAGAACTGCGTCGGCCAGTCGCCGAAATCGTAATGCGCGCCCTGCGTGGCATAGGCGAGCTTCCGCAGCGCCACCATGCTGGCGACGTGCAGCACCGACCAGGCAACGCTGCCGAGCGCCAGCCAAGGCAAGTTCCGGCGCCAGGTATCGAAGTGCAGCGGGAACTTGCGCGTGAACCAGAGTACGGCCGGCACCAGGGCCAGCACGACCAGGTGGCTGGTCCATTCCCACACCGCAGGCTCCCATGCGGCGAACTCCAGTCCATTGCGGCGCAGGTCCATCGTCACCGTGACGCTGTTGGCGGCAGCACCGATCACGCAGAGCGCGACCCAGAACCCGATCTCGACGCTTCGACGCCAGGGTTGGTAACGATCCCAGGTGGTCTGCGGGGTACGGGACTGGAGGGGGGCGGCATCGTTCATCGACTCATTCTCGCGCAGACGGGCTGCGATGCGCCTGCCAGCCATATCCACTCGTCCCGCGATTCCGCGAATCGTCCCTACCGCGCGTCCTGCGGTCACTTCGCGCTCGCCGGCCGCGGCGTGGCATCGCACCGTGGCTGCGAATCCATCGGAGTCCGCCCCATGCAACGCCGCCATGACATCGACGCCCTGCGCGCCCTCGCCTTCGCGCTGCTGATCCTCTACCACTGGGCCATGCTGTACGTGTTCGACTGGGGCTGGCATCTCAAGAGCCCCTATCAGGCCGAATGGCTGCAGGTTCCGATGTTGATCGTGAACCGATGGCGGATGGACCTGATCTTCCTGATCTCGGGCATGTCGGTGGCCTTCCTGTTGCGGGGAATGTCGACCAGCCGCTTCGTGGGACAGCGCAGTTGGCGGCTGCTGCTGCCACTGGTCTTCGGGTGCCTGGTGGTCGTGCCGATCCAGCCCTATGCCGAGGGCGTGGCCAATGGCGCCGTCGAGCCCGGCTACCTGCGCTTCCTCGGCGATTACTTCGGCGGCAAGACCTGGCCGGCGGATGCTTTTACCGGTTGGGAGTACGGCTTCACCTGGAACCACTTGTGGTACCTGGTCTACCTGTGGGTCTACACGATGGCGCTCGCGCTGCTGTTACCGGTGCTGCGCAGCCGGTTCGGGCAGCGGTTGAAGGCATTGCTGACGGGTTTGCGTGGCTGGCGCCTGCTGCTCCTGCCGGCGATTCCACTGGCACTGGCAACGATTGGCCTGCAACCACTCTTCGAGGAAACCGGCGACCTGATCAACGACTGGTACCGGCACGCGATTTATTTCACCGTGTTCCTTTACGGCTACTGGATCAGCACCGACAGCGGCATCTGGGCCGAACTGGTGCGCTTGCGCAGGCAGTCGCTGACCGTCGCATTGTCGCTGGTCGTGGTCTACCTCGTGCTCGTGAATGTGCTGCCCGATGAACTCCCGGACTGGCAGCAGGCGCTGGTCTGGATCCTGCGCAACATCTACATCTGGGCGGCGTTGAGCGCCATCCTGGGTTGGGCACATCACGCCTTGAACCGTCCATTCCGCTGGCTGCCATGGGCCAACGAAGCGGTGTATCCGTGGTACGTGCTGCACCAGAGCATGATCGTGCTGCTCGCCTACTGGCTATTGCCGCTGCAACTCGGGCCGGTGATCGAACCGCTGCTGGTACTGGTCGGTACCGTTGCCGGTTGCTGGCTGCTGCACGCGGTCATCCGTCGCAATCGCTGGCTGCGCCCCTGCTTCGGCTTGAAGGGTGGCGTGATGGCGCATGAACGCAAGGAGAGGACGGAGGCCGGGGCAATTCCCGTGCCGCAGCCGAATCAGTGATCGTTCGCAACTGCCCATTCCGACGCTGGGCGCGCATGCGAGAACAGGAATCCCTGTCCGTGCTCGCAACCGATTCCCAACAGGTAATCGCGCTGTTCGCTGGTTTCGATGCCCTCGGCGATGACTTCCATGCCGAGGGTACCTGCCAGCGCCAGCACGGCACGCACCACGGCACCGCTGCCTCCGCTGCCACCGAGTTGCAACGCGCTGACGAACGAGCGATCGATCTTGAGCGCATGCAGCGGAAAGCGATGCAGGTAGCTCAGCGACGAATACCCGGTGCCGAAGTCGTCGAGCGCTGCCAAGACGCCGGCACCGCGGAGCGTGTCGAGCGTGGCAAGCATCTGGTCCGGGTTGTCGAGCAGCGCGCCTTCGGTCACTTCCAACCGGATGCAGTGCGCGGGCAGATGATGCGCGGCGAGCAGGTCGAGCATCTGCTTTGCCAACGCCGGTGAACGGAAATGCCGGGGTGAGACGTTGATGGTCACGTAGCTGCCGTTGGTCCCGAGCGTCGGGATTTCACGGCAGGTCTTGTCGAACATTTGCCAGTCGATCTGTTCGACGCTGCCGCTTTCCTCCGCCACACCGAGGAAATCACCAGGCAGCAGCAACCCGCGCCGTGGATGGCGCCAGCGCAGCAGCGCTTCGTAACCGACGACATGCAGGTCGCGCAGCCGCACGATCGGCTGGAAGTGCGGCTCGAACTCAGAACGCTGCAGGGCACGGCGCAGATCGCTTTCCAGGTTGAGCAGGTGCAGCGCCTCCTGGTGCAGGCGCTCGTCGAAGATCTCGAACCGTTGCCGGCCGTGCGCCTTGGCGCGGTACATGGCGACGTCGGCGTCGCGCAGCAGCTCTTCGGCGCTGCGGTAGCGTTCGTGGCTGAGGGCAATGCCGATGCTGGCCGAGGTGAACAATTCCTTGCCGGCGATACGCATCGGTTCGCTGAGCTCGGCGATCACGCGTTGCGCCACGTGGCAGGCGTCCTCGGGGGCATGGGTGTCCTCGAGCAACAGCGCGAACTCGTCGCCGCCGAGGCGCGCGACGACATCGGGGGAACGCACGCAGGTGGTGAGTCGTGCGCCCGCCTCCTTGAGCATCTCATCGCCCACCAGGTGGCCGACGCTGTCGTTGACTACCTTGAAACGGTCCAGGTCGAGGAAGAGCACGGCGAAGCCGTGGCTGGGGTCGCGACGCAACCGTGCCAGTGCCCGCTCCAGCGCGTCGTACAGGAAGCTGCGGTTGGGCAAGCCGGTGAGCGAGTCGTGCAGAGTCTCATGCACCAGCCGCTGTTCGGCACGTTCGCGTTCGGAGATCTGGTCGCGCAATTCGTGTACGGCGTCGGCCAGCTGGCGCGTGCGATCTTCGACCCGGCTTTCGAGTTCAGCTTGCGCCTGTTTGCGCGCCAGTGCGGTCAGAATGTGTTGGGCTACGTAGGCGAGCAAGGTGCGATCTTCCTCGGTGTAATGCACCGACCAGTCGTAGCTCTGCACTGCCACCACGCCACGCACCTCGCCTTCGGCGACCATCGGCACGCCGAGCCAATCCTCGGCGGCGGTGCCGTGACCGATGCCCCTCGGAACGGCCAGCAACCTCGCCACTTTCCGTGCTGATCCCATGACTGAACGGCCGTAGCGAATCAGCCCCAAGGTCAGGCTGTTGCGCATCTGTTCGACAGGAATCTCCACTTCCGGGTCGTACATGGCGGGATCTTTTTCATCGGCGAAGTAGATGAAACGCACGGTGCTGCGCTCGGCGCTGTACAGCGCGATGTAGAAATTCTTGGCGTACATCAGCTCGTCAACCACCGCATGGATGCGGCGCAGCATCTCGCTCATGTCCAGTTCGCTGCTGGCCAGGTCGGCGATGCTGTACAGCGCCGCTTGCAGTTTTTCGCCGCGCTGGCGCTCGCGCACTTCCACTGTCAGCTCGTGGGTCCGCTCTTCTACGCGGCACTCCAGTTCTTCATGCGCCTGCTTGCGGACCAGGGCGGTGAGGATGTGCTGGGCGACGAAAGCGAGCAGCGCGCGATCCTCCTCGTCGTAACGCTCTGCCTCGTCGTAACTCTGCACCACTACCGCACCGCGTACTTCGCCCGAGGCGATCATTGGCACGCCCAGCCAATCCGCACTGTCCGGGCCGTATACCTCCTGGTCGCGCTCGAGTCCGAACTCCGCCTGCAGTCGCGCGGAAGGTCCCATCGCAGGACGACCATGACGGACCAGGGCCAGCGTGAGGCTGTTGCGGATCTCTTCCGCCGGGAATTCCTCATCTGGATCGACCGCGCGCTTGTCCTTTACGTCGGCGAAATAGATGAAGCGCACGCTGTCGCGTTCGGCGTTATGCAGCGCGATGTAGAAGTTCTCGGCATACATCAACCCACCGACCACCGCATGGATGCGGCGCAACATCTCGGGCATGTCCAACTCGCTGCTGGCGAGGTCGGCGATCGCGTACAGCGCGCTCTGCAATTGCGCGGTTTTCTCGAAACGTTCGACCGCAAGACGCTGGTCGGCGAGCTCCAGGGTGCCGGCGAGGCGGGCTGCGACGAGGGCCATGAACTCGCGCCACGCCTGGGGACACACCTGTGGCACGCAGTCCGTGACAGGCCAATCGGCCATCAGCACTGCCTGCGGAGTGCCTGTCTGCGGGGCACTCAGGACGCTTGCGATCCGCACCCAACCTGCGTGCTGCGAGATCACAAGGATCGCACCGCCTTGCTTCGACACGGCCTCGATCTGGACCACGTCGGCAGCGCTCAAGGGGATGTCAGGGTAAGAATGGCGTACCCGCTGCCGATCGTCCGCAGCCCCCAGGAACGAAACCAGGCGTGCGGAGCGGCAGCCGAAGCGGCTTTCCGCCTCTTGCACGACCAGTTCGGCAATTTCGTCGATCGTGACGGCACTGAATAGCGCGGACACGAAATCGGCCTGCGGCTCGACCCTGGTCCCGGCGCCGAACTCGTTGCGCTGTCCCGGTTCCTGGGCGCGCCTAGCCATGCGATTGGGCCAGTCTAGCGCTTCCACATGGCGCCGGCGCAACCCGACGCGCTCCCCCGTCTCAGCCGAGCGCGGCCTCGATATCGCGCACCAGCGACTCGGGTTTTTCGGCCGGCGCGTAGCGCTTGACCACCTTGCCGTCGCGGCCGACCAGGAACTTGGTGAAGTTCCACTTGATCGCATCGATGCCGAGCAGGCCGCCTTTCTCGTCCTTCAGCCACTTCCACAGCGGATGCGCATTGCGGCCGTTGACATCGATCTTGGCGTACAGCGGAAAATCGACGTCGTAGTTCAGCGAGCAGAAATTCTTGATCTCGGCCTCGTCGCCCGGTTCCTGGTGGCCGAACTGATCACAGGGAAAACCGAGCACCACCAGACCGCGATCGCGATAGTCCTGCCACAGCTTTTCCAATCCGGTGTACTGCGGCGTGAACCCGCATTTCGAAGCGACGTTGACGATCAACAACACCTTGCCCGCGTAATCGGACAACGGACGCGCCTGGCCATCGATGTCCGTGGCACTGAAGTCGTAGGCGGTAGTCATCGGCATTCTCCGCAAGTTCGATTGACGGCAGTCTACCCCTGCATTCCTGGATCAGGTGTGGGTGACCATGCAGACATAGCCATCGGGATCGGTCAGGCGGAACTCGCCCCTCGGGCAGTAGAACGGATAGGCGATGGGGCCAACGGGTGCCCTTACTGCAACGAGTGCGGCATGCATGGCGGCGACGTCGTCGCAATAGAGATAGAACAACACCGCCTGCGCGGCTGGATCGACGGGAGCATCGGCCCGCGCCAGCATCAGGCTGGCACCATGTCGCGACTGCAGCCAGGCCCACACGGGGTCGTCGCCGCGGTCAATACCGCCGCCGGGCTCGTAATGGGTGTTGGAGACTTCCAGCCCAAGCTGCGCATAGAACGCGACGGAACGCGCAACGCTGGCCACGTGCAGCATGGCCACGACATTGCGCAACGGCGGGACGTCGGCGGACATCACCGCGGTTCACGCTGCGAGATGCGGTGCCTTCAGTGCCTGGGCTCGGAAACTTCCTTGACCACCTCAGCCGTAGCGGCTTCCTTGCCCGCGAGGGCGATGTCGGCGATCGAGACAATGCCGGTCAGTTTCCCGGAGGCATCGACCACGGGGATGCGGCGGATCTTCGATGCCTCCATCAGGCATACGGCGTCCTTCAGGCTGCTGTCCTCGCGCACGGTCTGTGCCGGCGCGCTCATCGCATCGCGAGCGGTTGCGCTGAAGGTGTCGCGGCCTTCGGCGACGATGCGGGTGGCGATGTCGCGGTCGGTGACTACGCCCAGCGGTGCCCCTTTGTCATCGACGACGGGGATCTGTCCACAGTCATAGTCGATCATCATCCGGGCCACGTCGCGCAACGGGGTGTCGGCGTTGCAGCAGGCGGGATTGGCCGTCATTAACGAGGTCACGTTGGTCATGGCGTCCTCCATCGTGGGCCGCCGGTGCGGTCGGGGATGGGAAGCTTGGCGCGACGGGGGTTTCGTACGCGTGAACTGCTGCCAATATCCACCCCAGCATGCCTTTCGTCAGGGGTAGGCTCAGCCCGGGTCGGGTAGATTCAGGGTTTCCGTCCGCCGAGGCACCCTCGATGAAACATCCGCTCGCCTGCGCGCTCGCGCTGGCCATCGCCACGACCGCCGTAGGTTGCAACGACAAGACCGCGCAGCCCGCCGCATCCACCCCCGGAGCTGCCGTGTCGCAGACCAACCCGTTCTTCGCCGATAGCACCTTGCCGTTGCATTACCCCGCGTTCGACAAGATCAAGGACAGCGACTTCGCACCGGCCTTCGATCGCGGCATGGCCGAGGAGCTGAAGGAAGTCGAGGCCATCGCCAACAACCCGGAACCGGCGACATTCGAGAACACCATCGTCGCACTCGAGAAATCCGGGCGCACGCTGCGGCGTGCCACAGCGGTGTTCAGCAACCTGGTCGGAGCCGACAGCAACGAGGCCCGCAAGCAACTGGACACCGACTACGCACCCAAGTTTTCGGCGCATAGCGATGCCATTCGCCTGAACCCGAAATTGTTCGCGCGCATCCAGGCGATCTACGACGCCCGCGATACGCTCGGCCTCGATGCGGAAAGCGTGCGCCTGATCGAGCGCTACCACACGCGGCACGTGCGCGCCGGCGCCAAGCTGTCCGAGGCCGACCAGGCCAAGGTGAAGGCAATCAATGCCGAGCTCGCATCGCTAAGCACGCAGTTCAGCCAGAACGTGCTCGATGAAGTCAACGATTCGGCGATCGTCGTCGACAGCAAGGAAGAACTGGCGGGCTTGCCGGAAGACCAGATCGCCGCCGCTGCCGAAGCTGCCAAGACGCGCAAGCTCGACGGCAAGTACGTGATCGCGCTGCTCAACACCACCGGACAGCCGGCCAACACCTATCTCGAGAACCGCGCACTGCGCGAGCGCATCCATAAAGCATCGATCGCCCGCGGCAGCCGCGGCAACAAGTTCGACAACACCACGATCGTTGCCAAGGTCACCACGCTGCGGGCCGAACTCGCCAAGCTGCTGGGCTATCCGAACCATGCCGCCTACGTGCTCGAGGACGAGACCGCGCTCACGCCGGACGCCGTCAACAAGCGCCTTGCGCAACTCGCACCAGCCGCAGTCGCGAATGCGAAGCGCGAAGCCGCCGACCTGCAGGCGATGATCGACAGCGAGCAGAAAGCCAAGGGCCAGCCGACGTTCAAGCTGGAACCATGGGATTGGGCCTACTACACCGAGAAGGTGCGCAAGGCGCGCTACAACTTCGATGCCGCGCAACTGAAGCCTTACCTCGAACTCGATCGGGTGCTTAACGACGGCGTGTTCTACGCCGCGAATCAGCTCTACGGCCTGACGTTCAAGGAGCGCAAGGACCTGCCGGTCTATCAGGCGGACGTGCGCGTGTGGGACGTATTCGACAAGGATGGCAAGCCACTTGCGATCTTCATCGGCGATTTCTACGCGCGCGAATCCAAGCGTGGCGGTGCATGGATGAACGAGTACGTCTCACAATCGTCGCTGGCCGGTGAACAGGCCGTCGTCGGCAATCACCTCAATATCCCCAAGCCACCTGCTGGCCAGCCGACGTTGATGACGTGGGATGAAGTGACCACGATGTTCCACGAATTCGGCCATGCGCTGCACGGCATGTTCTCGGACGTGAAGTACCCGTACTTCAGCGGCACCTCGGTGCCCCGCGACTTCGTCGAGTATCCGTCGCAGGTCAACGAGATGTGGGCCGACTGGCCGTCGGTGCTGGCGAACTACGCCAAGCACTACCAGACCGGCGCGCCGATGCCGAAGGAACTCCTGGACAAGGTCCTGGCCACGTCCAAGTTCAATCAGGGCTTCGCCACGACCGAGTACCTGGCTTCGTCGATGCTCGACCAGCGCTGGCACCAGCTCAGCGCAGACCAGGTGCCCGCGGCGAACGGCGTGATGGCGTTCGAAGCCGATGCCCTGAAGAAAGATGGTATCGACTTCTACGCCGTGCCGCCGCGTTACCGCACGTCCTACTTCAGCCACATCATGGGCGGCTACTCGGCGGGCTACTACGCGTACATCTGGTCGGAAGTGCTCGACGCCGACAGCGTCGAATGGATGAAGCAGAACGGCGGCCTGACCCGCAAGAACGGCGACCACTTCCGCGCGACGTTGTTGTCGCGTGGCGGAAGCAAGGACGCCATGCAGCTGTTCCGCGAATTCGCCGGTCGCGAGCCGAATATCCAGCCGCTGCTCAAGCGTCGTGGCCTGGAGGCGCCGGTGACTGATGACTCGGTGCCAGCGGCGGTGGAAGTCCCGGCCGGGGCACCGGCCGAAGGTTGATTCGCTCGAAATGCGCAAGCAAAGCGCCGCCCGGAGCGCTCCGGGCGGCGTTTTGCTTTCTGCGTGCCCCTACTTGAGCGGCTTGTTGACGTCGAGAAAGATCTCGCGCGCCGCCACACCCTGGTCCGGCTGGTCGATGAAGAATCCCTGCACGCCGAGGCTGTAAAGCTCCACCGCTTCGCCGATCACCGATTGCACGACACCATTCGGCGATTGCGTGAGGTAGTTCTCTTCCGCACGCAACGTGTACGGATGCACCTGCAGGCCTGCTTTCAACGCATAGCTGAGCATCGGATGCACGAGTGCGAGGTTGCGCGTCGCCAGTTCGGCCTTGCCATCGCCGTTGTTGTCGACCTTCGGGTTCAGCGCGGCGCGCGGTAGCAGGTTCACCTTCCATGGGCCGATGCCCGAAGCGTAGTTCGCCTTCATCCATTGCAGCACCGGCTCGGTGGCGAGCCCGCTGTAGAGCGTGCTGGCGGTGATACCGCCATCGACCTGCCCGGCCAGGCCGCCGTATACCTGCGCCAGATCGGCGCCGTGCGCGATGTTGTAGGTGAAGTCGTAAGGTCTGGTGGAATGGATGTCGTCATACAGCTGCACCAGTGGGAAGCTGACGCCAGCGGCGGGCATCAGTTGCGACTTCAGTTCGAGCAGGTTCTCGACCTCGAAGCTCTGGATGAAGACGCGGTCCGGATCGGTGAACCCTTCAGCCACCAGGGTCTCGATGAGTTTGGCGCCGAGCGACGTCGCAATCGGCGTGCCGTCGAGGCGACGGCCTTCGCGGGCGAAATACGTCGGGTGCTTGGTTTCCGGATACACGCCGATCACGCGACCACCGCGGCTTTCACGCGCGGCCAGTCGCACCACTTCCGCGAACGTCGGCACTTCGAACAGGCCGTCGTACTTGGTGTTCTGCGGACGAATCGCCGGGATGCGCTCCTTCGCGCGCAGCGTCTTGATCTCGGCGAGGGTGAAATCCTCGGTGAACCAGCCGGTGAGCGGCTTGCCGTCGATCATCTTGGTGGTCTTGCGGCTGGCGAACTCCGGATGCTCGGCGACGTCCGTGGTACCGGAGATTTCGTTCTCGTGGCGCGCGATCAGCACGCCGTCCCTGGTCGCGACCAGATCCGGCTCGATGAAATCGGCACCTTGGCGGATCGCGAGGCGATAGGACTCGAGCGTATGTTCAGGGCGATAACCGCTCGCACCGCGATGGCCGATCACGATGAGCCCTTGGTGCGGACCGTTGTTTTTTTCGACCGGGGCGGAATCGCTGGCGATGGCGGCAGAACCGGTAACGAGTAAGGTGCAGGCGGCGAGCGCCCGCACGAGCAGCATAGGACAACGCAGATTCATCGCGGCAACCTCATGGGAGTCGGGGGATGCCGACTCCCCCTAGCCGGCCGACGCATGGTCGGCGGCGCAGGTTGCGGGAGTTTTACGGATTCAATGCAGCTTGCGTTTACGCGGCTTGCAACAACACAGGTGCGTAATCCAGCACGGGAGCGTTATCCAGCTGATGGCCCTCATTGCTCAGCTTCGCTATTTGCCATGCCGAATGCACTTCATCGCGCACATCGGCCCACGCGAGCGAAGAGCGCTCGCGTACCTTGTGCCAGTCGGCGGCCATCAAAGGCTCGATGCGATTCCAATCGAGATCGGGATAGAGGTTGGTCGCAAGCTCTCCGAGCACGCGCGCGTGCGCATGACCGAGCTGGTCTGGCTTGGCTGGCTGCTGGTCCGGGAGATGGATGATGACGGTCATGACTGGCTGGCTGGTTCCACCTTGGGACGTGGAGGTTCACCGCTCAGTTGTTCAGTACGGGTGAAGATCCCGCATTCAGCACCATGAATGACATTAATCCTTCAGGCCACACGAACCTCGAGCAGCAGCGAAAGGGTCGGTGACGAAGTTTCCGTACGCCTCCCGCGTGCCGCCGGATCACGCTGCCGCAGTACCCACCACTGCGCTAGGGCGTGGTGGCTGTCGGCAATGGCGCCGGCATCGAATCCGGCTCGCGGAGCAGCGCCTTGCGAGCCGCGCGTTCGTCCATAGGTGTGAGCGGCGTCAGCAATTCGATTTCGCCGGCGACGAGTGTCGCGATCGGCAGGCCATCGCGATACAACACCCGCGCACCGAGCAGTCGCGGCACCTTGTTCCCGGTCAACACGGTGCCGATGAGGTTCAGCGGATCGAGCGCAGACAGGCTCAGCAGTACGTCGTCGTGCGGACGCTTGCGCACCTGGCGCAATGCGCCGATCGCCTCCGGCAGCGCGAACTGCTCGCCGACCAATCCCGCGATGAAACGGCCACCGCGAATCTCGCCACGCGCCTCCAGGCGATGGTAGACGCGCAATAGCTCGCGCCACGGCGGCAACCACGCGGCCTCGCGGTCGAGCAAGCGCCAGCACACGACGCCGTAGCGGCGCAGCAGCGTGCGGGCGATGTGCTCGATCGCTTCCGGTTCGAGTTTCGTTGCTGGCGTCGCATGGCGGCGCGTCAATGTCCAGCGGCCGGCATCCTCGATACCGAACAACGCGGCGCGACGGCCGCGGCGCGCGAATGGGGATGGCCGCTTCGAACTGGGCACCAGCAAGGCGCGCAAGCCCGCGAAGCTGTCGCAATGCACGCGGCCACGCGCGACCAATTCGGCCAGCGCATCCTCCAGCTCGGTGCGGAGCAGGTGTGCGCCTGACATCAATTCATCGAAGAATGAGGCGCCATGCTCGCGCAGGTATTCGGCGACGCGTTCCGCCCGTGAGGACAAGGCCGGCTCGTCCTCGCGCTGTCCTGCGGCAAGCCACGTCCACAGCGCGAGCTGGCGTCGTGGCAGCAGCACGATCGGGGTCGCGCGCACCGGGGCGGTACGGGTTCCACCCGTTTCGGAGGCGGCACCACGCAAACGCGACCAGGCGATGCGACCCGCGGTGCACAGATCGTCCAGCCACGAAATCGAATAATCGTTCACGCGCGCCGGCAGCAGTTCGCTTTCCCAGGCCGCTGCCGGTGCCTCGAAACCTTCCAGCTGCGACAGCACGCCAGTCAGGGCTTCCGGCCCGTTAACGCGCGTCGTTTTCGACACGCGTTGCCAGTCGAACAGGAAGCGCATGAAATCGCGCGGTTCGACGGGTTCAATCTCGCGGCGCAGGCGACCGATGGTGTAGCGATGGATGCGCGCGAGTAGATGACGTTCGCACCACTCGTCCGATTCGGCGGCGGGTGTGAAGCGTCCGCGCATCACGTAGCCTTCGCTTTCCAGCTTGACCAGGGCCATGTCGATATCGAGCTGCGGCAACGCCAGCGCTTCTGCGAGCATGCCTGCGGGTGTGGGCCCCAGGCCGGTCAGGCGCGAGCGCAGCAGTTCGACCAGGGCTTCGTCGTGACTCCACGATTGCTGCGCGAATTCCGGCGGCGCCTCGATCGCAGGCGAATGCGACGCCACGGGATACAGGACCTGCGCCTGTGGCAGCCGTTCAGCCGCGAACCACAGGCTGGCGCCGACGGCGACCCGCGTGGCGCGATGATCCTTCGCCAACCTGGCCAGCAACTCCGGCCAACCGGCATTGGCCATCGCTTCCTGCGCCGTTGCGCAGCCTAGCCCCATCAGGACCTCGTGCATCTCGTCGGTATTGCGCGCCTCCGGCCAGGCCTCTTCACGCACCGATGCGATCGCATCCGGATCGAGTCGGCCGAGATCATCCGCACTGTCGGCATCGGCATAGCGGCGGCTCATCACCGCCTGGGTGCGGCGCTCTTCGAGCGGTGCATCGTCGAGGAACGCGTAAGGACGCGCGTTGAGGGCTTCGGCGGCGAACGGCGATGGCGCGGTCAGGTCGCGCGCGATGATCTCAACCTCGCCGCTTTCCATCTTGCGCAGCAGATCCAGCCAGCCATCGGCATCCATCGCTTCGTGCAGGCAGTCGTGCAGCGTCTGGGCGACCAGCGGATGATCCGGAACCTCGCGTTCGCCGACGAGGTTTTCCGCACAGGCGACCTGGTCCGGGAAGACCGTCGCCAACAGGTCTTCCGACTTCATCCGTTGCAACTGCGGCGCGACTTTCTTGCCACCGACGAAACGTGGCAGCGCGAGCGCCGTGGTCGCGTTCCAGCGCCAGCGCACGCCGAACAGCGGCGCATCGAGCAATGCCTGGATCAACACATCGCAGGCGGAATTCGAATGCAGGTAGTGGGCGACGTCGATCAGCGGGAAGCTGTGGCTGGTCGACAGTGACAACACAATCGCGTCCTCGGTCGCCGCCGCCTGCAGTTCGAAATTGAACTTGCGGCAGAAACGCTTGCGCAGCGCCAGCCCCCAGGCGCGGTTGACGCGGCTGCCGTAGGGCGAATGCACGACGAGTTGGGTGCCTCCGGATTCGTCGAAGAACCGCTCCAGCACCAGCGTCTGCTGCGTGGGCATCGCCCCGAGCGAGGTCTGCTGGCGGGCGAGGTAATCGACCAGTTGGCGTGCGGCTTCGAAACCCAGGCCGACATCCTCGACCAGCCACGCGACTACCCGTTCCTCGCCCTGCTCCAGCATTGCGGCGATTTCCTTGCGCAACCGGGAGACGCCCACGGACAACTCGTCGGTACGACCCGGCGCTTCACCCAACCAGAACGGAATGCTGGGCGGCGCGCCTTGCGCATCCTCGACACGCACCTTGCCGGGTTCGACACGCATGATCCGGTAGCTGGCGTTGCCGAGCTGGAAGATGTCGCCGGCGAGGCTTTCGATCGCGAAGTCCTCGTTGACGTTGCCGATCATCGTCGCTTGCGGCTCGAGGATAACCGCGTAATCGGCGGTATCCGGAATCGTGCCGCCCGACATCACCGCGGTCATGCGCCCGCCCTTGCGTCCGCGCAGTCGCTTGTGCACAGCGTCGCGATGCAGGTATCCGGCGCGTGTACCACGACGTGTGCTGAAACCTTCCGCCAGCATCCGCACCACCGCGTCGAAGTCGTTGCGCGCCAGCTGCGCGTACGGCCAGGCGCGACGGAACCAGTCGTACAGCGCGTCCTCGTCCCACTCGGTGCTCGAGACTTCGGCGACGATCTGCTGCGCGAGCACGTCCAGCGGCGCTTTCGGCATGACCAGGGCGTCGAGTTCGCCACGGCGCACGCAATCGAGCAGCGCCGCGCATTCGGCCAGGTCGTCGCGCGAAGACGGGAACAACCGGCCTTTCGGCACGCCGCCGACTTCGTGGCCCGAACGCCCGACCCGTTGCAGGAAGGCCGCGATGGAACGCGGCGAGCCCAGTTGGCAGACCAGGTCGACATCGCCGATATCGATGCCGAGTTCCAGCGACGCCGTCGCAACCAGCACTTTCAGCGAACCGCTCTTCAGGCGTTGCTCGGCATCCAGCCGCAACTCCTTGGCCAGGCTGCCGTGGTGCGCCGCGACGTGTTCCTTGCCGAGCTTCTCGCCCAGGTGCCGCGCTGCGCGCTCGGCCATGCGCCGGGTGTTGACGAAGACCAGCGTGGTGCGGTGCCGCTCGACAAGCTCAGCAATGCGCGCGTAGACCAGGTCCCATTGCTCGTTCGACATCACCGCCTGCAGCGGCACCGGCGGCAGCTCCAGCGCCAGGTCGCGTTGCTTGGCGTAGCCGATGTCGACGATGGCGCAATCAGGGGTCCCGTCCGCGGCGACCGCGGCCGCACCGACCAGGAACCGTGCCACCTCTTCGATCGGCTTCTGTGTTGCCGAGAGGCCAATTCGCGTCAGGCGGCGGCCACACAGCGCTTCCAGGCGCTCCAACGACAGCGACAAATGGCTGCCGCGCTTGCTGCCGGCGACAGCATGGATTTCATCGACGATCAGCGTGCGCGCGCTCGCGAGCATGGCGCGGCCGGAATCCGAGCCCAGCAGCACGTACAACGATTCCGGCGTCGTCACCAGGATATGCGGCGGCGTCTTGCGCAGCTGCGCTCGCTCGGATTGCGGCGTGTCGCCGGTCCGTACCGCGGTACGGATTTCGACGTCCGGCAACCCCTGGCGTGCCAGTTCGGCGCGGATGCCTTCCAGCGGCGCTTCCAGGTTCAGATGGATGTCGTTCGACAATGCCTTCAGCGGCGAGACGTAAATGACCTGGGTCGCGTCGGGCAATCCGTGATCGAGACCTTCGCGCACCAGCATATCGATCGCGGACAGGAACGCGGTCAACGTCTTGCCGGAACCAGTCGGCGCCGCGACCAGGGTATTGCGGCCGGAACGGATCGCCGGCCACGCCTGCGCCTGGGCCTCGGTAGGCGCCGGAAAAGTACGCCCGAACCACGCGGAAACGGCTGGATGGAAGGCCTGCAGCGGCATTGCCGGATTATCCCGCCGGGCAACGTCCTGTGCGTGAACGACGCCACTGAAGTCGATTCGAATCTGCCCGGCCATCGCGCAACGCTAGCGCGGCCGCGTCGCAGGCCTTGAGACGGTCAACGCGGCGCCGGGTAGCCACCCGGTATACCGCGCGGCGACAACACGATCTGCCACAGCTGGATGCGACGCGTCCGGAAGCTCGCCATCGAACCGGCCAGGTAGAACCGCCACATGCGGCGGAAGCACTCGTCGTAACGCGACGGCAACGTATCCCACGCCCGTTCGATGTTATCGCGCCAGGCCTGCAGGGTGCGGTCGTAATCCGTACCGAAGCCGTGCCAATCCTCGATGACGAAGCGTCCTTCGACCGCACTGGCGATCTGCGCCGCGGACGGCAGCATCGAGTTGGGGAAGATGTAGCGCGCGATCCAGGGATCGGTATGGGTGCGCGAACGATTGCTGGCGATGGTGTGCAGCAGCAGCAGGCCGTCATCGTCGAGGCAGCGGCGGGCCACATCGAAGAAGCGTTCGTAGTTCTTGAAGCCGACATGTTCGAACATGCCGATCGAGAAGATACGGTCGAACGGCTCGTCGACTTCACGGTAATCCTGCAGGCGGATTTCGATCGGCAGACCGGCGCAGAGCTCGCGGGCATACTCGGCCTGTTCGCGCGAGATGGTGACGCCAACGCCGCGCACGCCATAGCGCTCGGCGGCGAACTTCAGCGCCTCGCCCCAACCGCAACCGATGTCGAGCACGCGCATGCCCGCCCGCAGGCCGAGCTTGCGGCAGGTCAGGTCGAGTTTGGCTTCCTGCGCGGCGTCGAGCGTGTTGGCTTCGCGCCAGTAGCCGCAGCTGTAGACCATCAGGCGACCGAGCATCGCGCGATAGAGGTCGTTGCCGAGATCGTAGTGGCGTTCGCCGACGACATAGGCGCGACGGCGGCTCTGCAGGTTCTGCACCTGCGCGCGCAAGTCATCGATGCGATCGACGAAACCGCGCGCACGCTGATCCACTCGTGCCTGCAGCACGCGGAACAACATGCCGTCCAGCGAGGCGACGTCCCAGCAACCATCCATGTACGACTCGCCGAGGCCGAGCGAGCCCTGCGCGAGCACGCGCGCGTAGAAACGGCTGTCGTGTATTTGCGGATCCCAGGGTCGCGGGCCGTCCGGTTTGACGTCGGCCGCGGCCAACAGATCGATCACGCGTTGTCGGAATGGATGAGTCGCGAGCATCGCCACGTCACCCCAAGAGCCTGTTCAATGCCTCCACATAGCCCGCGTTGCCCCGCGCAGGCCGCCAGGTGGTGCTGCGCGCCGCAGCGCCTTGCTGATTTGCAAGGTCAAGGCGTGCGGCGCCGCATGGCGGCCTGCGCGGGGCAACCCGAAGGGCCGGAACTGTGGGCCTGCGGGACCGCGTCATCGCTCGGTCATGTATCGACATACATTCCCTCACTCTTCCTTGCCCCGCAGGCCCACAATTCCGGCGCGGGCTATGTGGAGGCATTGAACAGGCTCTAAGTCAGCCGCCCCGGAACAAACCGCGATAGGCCGGCGCGACATGCGGCAGCAGCACTTCGGCCGGGACTTCCACGGTCTGCGTACCGTCGGCATACGACCCCACCTGGTAGGGCGGGAAAACGAAGCGCAACGCCGCCAGGCGGCCACTGCTGTCGACGACCGGTTCGAACTCGGCGAAGGACTCCGGCTTGGGTTCGGTGCCTTCGTCGATGACCTTGCTCGCGCTCTCGCTCAATTCCGCGCGATCGGCCGGATCGACCCTGTCGGCGTCGAGGCGCTGCGACAGCGCGGTATGCAACTGCTCCCGTACGAAATCGGAGATCGCCTGCCAGCCGGCCGCTGTCGGCACCAGGTCGTTCGCGGTGAGCAGCTTCTGCTGCTGCGGCAGCCAGACGAACCGTGCGATCAAGGGTGCGCCGTGCGCGCCGCCGGTATAGCTACTGCCGTCGGCAGCGATCGCGACCAGTTGCGGCGAGTCGAGTAATTCAGTGAAGGACAAGGTGAGGTCGTAGGGTGCAGTCGGGACATCGTTGCCGAGGCCGTCGACCGCTTCCATGAGTTGTTTGCGCGCGGCGTCCGCATAGGACTGCAGCGCAGCCGCGAGGCCGGGGTATTTCGCCGCCGATTTGGGGTAACTGATGCCGATCACGTAGCGCGGCGTCGCCTCGACCACATCCTGGAGCGGCCCGGTGGCGGGTGTGGCCGGTGTCGGGGCATCCGCGGGCGCAGTCGTCCCACCGGGGACCGGCGCCTCGCGTTTGCAGGCGACCAAGACCAACACACAGAAAAACAACAGGAGCAGGCGCGTCATGAGGCAATCCATTGGCTCGGGGCGACGAAGGCAAATTATTATCGCGCCGGCCGTGACGCCGGCATACACACAAAGAAAAACCCGGCCGAAGCCGGGTTTTCTTAGCTCCGAAGAGCTAGTAGCTCGTGAGAGCCAAGCGAATTACATCGCCTGGACTTCATCGGCCTGCAGGCCCTTCTGGCCCTGCACAACCTTGAACGAGACCTTCTGGCCTTCCTGCAGCGACTTGAAGCCGTTGCCCTGGATGGAACGGAAGTGCACGAAGAGGTCCGGGCCCGATTCCGGGGTGATGAAGCCGAAGCCCTTAGCGTCGTTGAACCACTTGACGGTACCAGTCTGACGATCCGACATTTGTCTTACTCCTTGAAACAGATTTTGAAGTTTGCACGGCACGCAACACGCGGGCCGGACTGTCTAGCAAGGGGTAATGACGCGAGCGATGTAGCGGATCGTAATGGATCAACCGCATCGGGCCACGATGTACCGTGATCCCGCTTGGAACAGTGGGCGCACCTTACCTTACTTTTCCCCCAAAGTGTGAATGGGGGGCTTACGAATCGATGCCCGTCACCATTCGGTCCGCTGGGGCAGCAGGCCACGGAGCTCGGCGTCGGTCAGATTCCGCCACTGCCCGGGCTTGAGGTGGCCGAGCTTCACGTTGCCGATCCGGACCCGCAGCAGCTGCTTCACCCGGTGGCCGAAATGCGCGGCCATGAGCCGGACCTGCCTGTTCAGGCCCTGCACCAGGACGATGCGGAAGCCGAATTTCCCCAGCTTGCCGGTCTTGCACGGCAGGGTCAGCTCGCCGTGGATCGGCACGCCCTTGGCCATGCCACGCAGGAATTCGGGGGTGACCTCGTGGTTGATCGCCACCAGGTATTCCTTCTCCAGCTTGTTCTCGGCGCGCAGGATCTCGTTGACGATGTCGCCGTTGCTGGTCAGCAGGATCAGGCCTTCGGAGTCCTTGTCGAGGCGGCCGATCGGGAAGATCCGCTGTTCATGGCCGACGAAGTCGACGATGTTGTCCTTCACGGAGGACTCGGTGGTGCTGGTGATCCCGACAGGTTTGTTCAGCGCGATGTAGACGTGTTTGCGCTGGCCTTTCGCCGCGGCGCGGGTGCGCAGCGGCTGGCCATCGATGCGGACCTCGTCGCCCTCGCCTACCTCGGCGCCGATCCTCGCGCGCAGGCCATTGACCGTGACCCGCCCTTCGGCGACCAGGCGGTCGGCCTCGCGGCGTGAGCAGAAACCGGTGTCGCTGATGTGTTTGTTGAGGCGCATGGGGGGCGCATTCTACGCGCCCGGAAGGCCTGGCCGACGCTTCAGGCGATCCGGCTTCAGACGACGCGGCTTCAAACAATGATGTCCGCGTATTGCGTATGCCGCTGCACCCAGGCCGCGGCGTAGGAGCAGGCCGGGCGCACCTTCAGGTTGGCGCTCCTGGCGAACTCGAACACCGAGCGGACCAGTTCCGAGGCGATGCCGCGGCCTGCGATCGGTCGCGGCACGCCAGTGTGGCTGATCACCAGGATGGTCGCGCCGTCGTAGTAATAAGTCACTTCGGCCTCGGAGCCTTCGACCAAAGTATAAAAACGCCGGGCGACGGGATCGTGGTGGATATCGAGCGTCATCATCGGTCCAGGCCGCAAAACAGGGTCAGCGATCGATCGTCATCTGGCATCGCGCTTGCCCTGATTATGCCGATCCTGCGTGCCGATGCTGCCCTGAATCGCCTGCATCCGGCTCTCACCGGCGTGCAGTTCCTCCGCCTTGGCCCGCGCTTCATCCGACTGGAATCCCGGCTGCGGGACGTGACCCTGCGTCTCCAACGCCTGCCACGGCGGCGTCTCGCGGTCGTGGGCCTGCTTGGCTTCGAGCAAGGCGCGGGTGTTGGCCAGGGCCTGCTCAGGAGTGATCTTGCGCGGTTTGCGTGGGGCGGCCTTGCGCGCGGTTTTCCTGGCGACCGGCTTGGTGGCAGCCTTCTTTACAACTTTCTCGACCGCTTTCTTGGCAGCCTTCTTGACTGTTTTCTTAACGGCCGTGGTCGCCTTGCGAGCCGCTTTCCTTGCCACTGGCTTGCGTGCCGACGCCTTCTTCGCCGCAACCTTTTTCACCACCTTGCGCGCAGTCTTCTTGGCTGCCTTCTTCGCGGCTTTCTTCGCTACGATCTTGCGCGCCGAACGCTTGGCCGCAGTGCGCTTCGTGGCCTTCTTCGCTGTCTTTTTCGCTGCTTTTTTCGCTGCTTTTTTCGCGGTTGCCATGATCTGCCTCCGATCCGGTCAGCAAGGATCAGATAACACGGCAGACATTCAGCCGAAGTGAGCGTTGCTACTTGCTCCGTATCACCGGATGCTTCCGCACCCGTTCGAGTTCGTCCACCAGCTGCGCCTGCCTCGGATCGTTCCGGTCTGCGTAGCGCAGGAAATTCCGGATCACCTCTTCGCTCGTCGAACCATGGATCATGCTGTCGCTGGCGACCCTGAACATCCAGCCATAACCGTCCTCCGGGTATTCCTTCAATAACCGGTCCAGGTAGGGCCTGGCCTTCTGGGCCCCAGCTTTACGCTCCCGTCCGGGATCGAACGTCCACATGCTCACGAGCTCGCGCAGTGAGGCCTGTCGCTTGTCGGTATCTTCGTCCTCGATCGCGACCAGGTAATACTTTTCGGCAAGCGCGTATTGCCGGGTGTTGTAATAGCTCGCTGCCAGATAGTAGTTCGCGTACTCATCCTTCGAGTCGTCCGCCACGGCTTTCAGGGCATGGCGCAGGGCCCATGCCGGTTCCTGG
This sequence comes from Lysobacter sp. CFH 32150, assembly GCF_022758295.1. GTDB lineage: Bacteria > Pseudomonadota > Gammaproteobacteria > Xanthomonadales > Xanthomonadaceae > CFH-32150. Next base: position 263,890 of record NZ_JALDWJ010000001.1, read on the forward strand.
CGGACGAAAGCGCTCGCGATGTTCCGGTGCGCCCAGCTTCTGCCGTCGCGAAAACGGGTTTCCTGCAACAGGTAGGCGATCGCTTTCCAGTAGTTGCGGGCCTCGTCTTTTGCATTGAGCGCAACGTCGGCCGCGTCGTTGAGCGCACCCTCATCCGAGCCCAGCCGTACGGCGATGTCGAGGATCTCGGCTGTCTCCTGGTTCTTCTGACCACCCACGATGAGCCAGTCACCGCGATCCGCATACGGCGCGGCGAGATAGATCGCCAGCTGCGGTCGCTGCGCAACATGCTGTGCAACCACCTGCGCCAATGCCAGCATTTCCTCGTACGAACCGCCCCAGCGTGGTTCCAATGCGTTGAATCTCCGCAAATAGATGGTCTGGCAGGCAGGCTCTATTTTCTGCGCCGCTTCGAAGGTGGCGTCTTCGAGCGCGCCGCGCGAAACGTACATGGCAGCGCGGATCAACCAACCATGGGCCGGCATCAGGCGCGGCTCGATGCGCACTGCTGCTTCCAGCTCGGGAATACCCTCACCGATCAACGCATGCATGCGGTCGAGTTGCGCCTGCGGTGTCTTGCTCGCGTAATTGCCGCCGCGCGCATCGATGCCGGCTTCTACAAGATGTACCCCTCTGGCCAGGTGCGCATAGGCACTGTCAGGCCGTGCCACCAGCCACGCTGCGGTGCGTGCGTCGGTAACCGCGTTGCCGGCGGCGAATCCATCGAACACGAAGTCGATCTCTTCGCTGAAACCATCCTTGAGGAAATGCTGCGCCAGCAAGGTATCCAGTCGTTGCTCCGCTTCCGTGTACAGGCGCTCATCGAGCATTCGGTCGAGTTCTGCCCTCGGCAAGGAGACTCGCGCATGCGATTCACAATGCGCGCGCGAGTGGCCCGTTGGCCACGTGTTGCCTGGAATGTCCGGGAAGGCTACGCACCGTTGCAATGGGTCTGCGATACCTTCTGCGGCACGCGCCTTGATCAGGTATTCGCGCCACGGCGCAGGAACATCCTTGAACTGCTCGACTTCGGACTTGTCGGGGATCGGAGGCAAATCGGTCGCAACAACAGACCCTGCAGCAAACATGCAGGCAAGCACCAACGCCGAGCAGACCGATCCCCGAACTTCCATTTCAATGTCCCCAGTCTTGAATGAACTACCCGAACGATGGATGCGTCAGTTCCTGGATAAAACTACCAAGCACTTCCGGCTCCACCAGCAAAGCGAACATCACGCCATAGCCCGCGCCCCACAGGTGCGCGCTGTGGTTGACGTTGTCCTGGCCGTGCTTGTCCATCCAGATCGAGTAGCCGACGTAGAGCACGGCATACACGATCGCGGGGATGCCGATCGGGATGAAGAAGATGTAGATCGGCGACCACGGCTGGATCAGGATGAAGGTGAACAACACTGCCGATACCGCGCCTGATGCGCCGAGGCTGCGGTAATGCGCATCGTGCCGATGCGTGCTGTAGGTCGGCAGGATCGCGACCACGATCGCCGACAGGTAGAACAACACATAACCGACATGACCAATCGATGGGACGAACCAGCGCTCGACCAGGCTGCCGAAGAAGTACAGCGTGATCATGTTGAAGATCAGGTGACCCCAGTCGGCATGGATGAAACCATGCGTCAGTAGGCGGTCGTATTGCTTCTGGCGATCGATCGCCGGCGGCCACAGGATCAGGCGATCGAGCACGCGCGGGTTGTTGAAGGCCTGCCACGACACCAGCACGGTGATGCCGATCAGTACCCAGGTCAGGGAAAGATTCATCTATTGTCAGGCGCCTACGGTGCGGTAATTGTCTTGCATCGGATAGCGTTTTGCGTACCACGCGAACACCAGCGCCGCCAGGAACGCGAAACCGGCGAAGAAGAACATCAGGAAGGCGTTCTCGCTGAGCCCCGTGTTCGCGATCCGACCGATCACTGCTTCGTTGCGCACCGCGGCATTGGTGAGCAGGACCCACAGGTTGCCAAACGTGACCGACAGGTACCAGAACGCCATGATCACGCCTTTCATCGCGAACGACGCCTGGCTATATGCAAATTCCAGCGCGGTGGCCGAGACCAGGACTTCGCCGAAGGTCAGCAGGATGTAGGGCAACGTCTGCCATGCCAGCGAAGTCGACGCGCCGCTATCGAGGTGCAACTGAATCGCACCGGCGGCGATCCATGCGATGCCGGAGAACGCGATCCCCCAGCCCATGCGCTTCAAGGCAGTCGGTTCGAAGCCGAGGCGCCGCAACACCGGGTACAGCACGATGTTGTTGAACGGGATGATCAGCATCACAAACAGCGGGTTCAGCGCCTGCATCTGCGCGGGTTCCTTGACCAGCCAGCTCGGCCACCACCAGGCCTCATGCGGGACGCGCATCTCGTTGCCCTGCAGGATCCAGGTCGAAGCTTTCTGGTCGAAGAGCGACCAGAACGGCGTCACGATCGCGAACACGATCAGGATGCGCAACACCGAACGCACGCTGTCGACGGCCTCGTCCGGATGCCTGCCACGCGCACGCTCCAACTGCATCGCGGTACCGATGCCACCGAAGGCGATCAGCGCGCCCAGCGCCAGGCAGGCGGAGATGACGAACTCGAAGCCTCCCGGCCACCACGCCGGCGCGGTCGCCCAGCACAGCATGATGCCGATCGCCAGCGCCGCGCCCGTGGCCGCCACCACGAAGCCAGGCCTTGCCTGTCCGGAAACCCTGGCGGTGAGTGCAGTCCTGGCCACATTGAAAAACGAGTCGGCATCCTGGCCCCTTGTCGGCGGCACGCGCACGTATTGCCTGCGCCCCATCCAGAAGATCACCGTCGCGATGAACATCAGGATGCCGGGAATCCCAAACGCCACGGCCGGGCCATAGTTGCGCAGGAAAATCGGCATCAGCAGAGAGGCGAAGAACGAGCCGAAGTTGATCGTCCAATAGAACGCGTCGAACACGATCTTGGCGAGATGCTTGTTCGCCTGCGTGAACTGGTCGCCGACGAATGAGACGACCAACGGTTTGATGCCTCCTGACCCGAACGCAATCAGGAACAGGCCGGTATAGAAGCCGGTGCGGTTGTCGTCGAATGCCGCCAGGCAGGCGTGGCCCGCACAGTAGATCAGCGAGAACCACATCACCGTGTTGTATTTGCCGAAGAACCGATCCGACAGCCAGCCGCCGAGCAGCGGGAAGAAATACACGCCGATGACGAAGCTGTGGAACACGTCCTTGGCGATGCCGGCGCGTTCCGCTTCAGGCGCATACAGCAGCATCGTCGACACCAGGAACGGCGTCAGGATGTTGCGCATCCCGTAGAAGCTGAAGCGTTCGCACGCCTCGTTGCCGATGATGTAGGGAATCTGCCGCGGCAGCTTCGCAGCCTGCGGCATGGCTTCGGCGGTAGTCGTCATCTACGGCACTCTTCGTTCAGCAAGGGCGGAAGCCTAACCCAAGGGTTGGCGCGGCGTTCATGCCCACTCGGCGAGACCCTCGCGCTCGTACAGCCTTTTGAACGACGGCCGTGATTTCATCCGTTCAGCTAGCGCCCCTAGGTGTGGCCAGCTGTGCCCGGGTTTCGGCATGTTGCGCGACCAGCGCATCAGCATCGTCAGGTAGAAGTCGGCGGCGGACAGCGTATCGCCGAGCAGGTACGGGCCATGCGCAGCGAGTTGCGCATCGAGCCGGCTCCACGCAGCCTCGATGCGTGGTTGCACGTGCGCACGGGCGGCGTCGGATTGCGCCTCACCCGCGGCTTCGTGCGGATACCACCACAAGCGGAACAATGGCTGCACCGCATTGGCCAGATGGAACATCCACTGGTTGTAGTGCGGCCGCAATGGATCATCAGGCGTGGGTGCGAATCGCGTTTGCGGATCGCGATCGGCCAGCGTCATGACCAACGCCGCGGCCTCGAACATCGGCTTGCCGTCGACAACCAGCGTCGGCACCACGCCATTCGGATTCAGCGCCAGGTATTCCGGGCGCTTCTGCGCGCCAGTCGCGGTGTCGACCAGGTGCAATTCATGCGGCACATCGAGCTCAAGCAGCAGCCAATGCACGACCATGCTTGCGGCACCGGGGGCGTAGTAGAGCGAATACATCGGGCACGTCTCCTGGCACGGAGCCGCCATGATCGCACGCAGGTCACCGGCTGCCGAAGTCGTGCCATTCCCGTGACGATAGTCATGGCGGTCCGCGTACGGGGCTCGGCTACCATTCCGTCTCCTTTCGAGAGACGCGCCCGATGCCCCGTCCCCTGCTCCTCGCCGCCCTGCTCGCCTGCACTGTCCTGGACGCGGCCGCGGCCGATCCCGCGCTGACCACCGTGGCCGAACGCTCCGGCTTCATCCGCACCGGCCATTACGACGAAGTCATCGCGCTTTGCGACGCCTTCGCCAAGGCGTATCCGGACGCAGTGCGCTGCTTCGATTTCGGAACCACGCCGGAAGGCCGGCCAATGAAGGTTCTGGCCGTATCGAAGTCGGGTGCGTTGACCGCCGAAGCCGCACGCGGGCGCGGCCTGCCGGTGTTGCTGGTGCAAGGCGGCATCCATGCGGGTGAAATCGACGGCAAGGATGCGGGCTTCCTCGCACTGCGGCAGATGCTCGATGGAGACGCCGCGAAGGGCGCGCTCGAACAGCAGGTCATCGTGTTCGTGCCGGTGTTCAACATCGACGGCCACGAACGCTTCGGTGCCTGGAACCGTCCCAACCAGCGTGGTCCCGAACAGATGGGCTGGCGTACCACCGGGCAGAACTACAACCTCAACCGCGATTACCTGAAGGCCGACACGCCTGAAATGCAGGCGATGCTGCAACTGGTCGAAACCTGGGATCCCATCGCCTACGTCGACCTGCACGTCACCGATGGCGCCAAGTTCGAGCACGACGTCGCGATCCAGGTCGAACCGGTCCATGCCGGCGACGCCGAGCTGCGCAAAGCCGGGCGTGCGTTCCGCGACGATGTGATCGCCGACATCGCAAGGCAAGGTTCGCTGCCGCTGTCGTTCTATCCCTCGTTCGTCGAGTTCGACAACCCGCTTTCGGGTTTCGTCGATGGCGTCCCGCCGCCGCGCTTTTCCACCGGCTATTTCCAGTTGCGCAACCGCTTCGCCATGCTGGTCGAAACCCATTCGTGGCGCGACTACCCACACCGCGTCAAAGTCACCCGCAACATCGTTGTCTCAGTGGCGGAGCAGACCGCGCAGCACGGCCGCGACTGGCTGCGCATCGCGCGTGAGGCGGATGCGCGTGCAACGAAATCGGGCGGCCAGCCGGTTGCGCTCACCTACGCCGCCAGCGACAAGGTGCGGACGGTGGATTTCCGCGGCTACGAATACACCCGAACGCCGTCCGAAATCTCCGGCGCGCTGATGACCCGCTACGACGAAAGCAAACCTGCCATCTGGAAGACACCGTTGCGCGACGACATCCGGCCGGCGCTCACCATCACTGCCCCGAAGGCCGGCTATCTGGTGCCGGTGGAACACGCAGCGTGGGTCGGCGCGAAGCTCAAGCAGCACGGCATCGCTTATCGTGTCCTCGACCGCGCGCTTGGCAAAACGGCAGTCGAGGCGTTCCGCGCAACCAGGACCAAGTTCGGCACGGGCTCGGTCGAAGGCCACCAGCGCCTGGATGTGGAAGGCACGTGGAAGCCGGAATCTCGCGATGTCGGCGCCGGCGCGTTGTTCGTGCCGATTGCGCAACCGAAGGCGCAACTGGTGATCGCACTACTGGAGCCGCAAGCACCGGATGCGCTCGCTGCGTGGGGCGAATTCAACAACGCCTTCGAGCAGAAGGAATACATGGAAGCCTACGTCGCCGAGGACGTCGCGCGCGAACAACTGACGAAAGACCCGGCGCTGAAGGCCGAGTTCGAGCAGCGGCTGAAGAGCGACGCCGAGTTCGCCAAGAATCCAGCTGCGCGACTGGAGTTCTTCGCTCGCCGGCATTCGTCGTGGGACGAGCGCTACAACCTGTATCCGGTGCTGCGCACGGCGGCGGCGCCGAAGTAGCCCCTAGAAACCGCTGGGATAGGTTTCCGGCGGTTCGCCATGATCCCAATGCTCGCCGCGCTCCAGCGGTGCCAGGGCACGGGTGCGGTCCAGGTGCAGCAGCCAGTCGAACTGGCGGCTGAGTTCGGCGTGGAAGTAATGGCTCACGCGTTCGGTTTGCGGCCGGTAGATCACGCCGATCGCGCGCTGCAGCAGCGGTCCGCGTAATGCCGCGGCGAGTGTCGGATCGCCGAGGTCGAGCTGGAAGCTATTGAGGCCGGCCTGTTTGATCCCGATCTCATGGAACAGCGCCTCGTAACTGCCCGGCAGTCCCGGTCGCATGCGTTTGCACTCGGCCGGCTCGTCCCAATCCGAAGCTGCCGTGACCGTACCTTCATACGTGCTGAAGCCCACCAGCACCGCAGCATCGTGATGCCGCTCGCGGACCAGTTGGCCGAGGTTGAGTTCCCCGCCCTGCCCCATCGCGGTCGCGCGCGCATCGCCCAAGTGCGAGTTGTGCGCCCACACCACGATCTTGACCGGATGCGCGCGACTGGTGCCGCGATCGAGCAAGGCTTGAAGCGTCTCCATCATGTGGCCGTCGCGCAGGTTCCAGGATTCGGCGCGGCCGCGGAACATGCTGCGGTAATACGCCTCGGCGTTGCGGACCAGCCGGGCGTTCTGCTCTGCGAAGAACAACGCATCGTCGCTGTGATCGTCGGCACGTGCGGCGGCGCGGCGGAATTCCAGCAGTTGCGCGATCACTTCATCCTCGCAGGATTCGGTCAGGCCGAAACTCGCAGCGTAGCCGTAGGCCTGGACGTCCTCGCCGAAATGATCGAAGCAGGCATAGCGATAGCGCGCGCGCCGTGCCGCTGCCGGGTCGGTCTGTTGCAGGTAATCGAGCACCGCCGCGATCGAGGTGTGCAGGCTGTACAGGTCCAGGCCATAGAAGCCGACCCTCGTTTCCTCGACGAGACGATTGTTGAGCGCGCGGAGCCAGTCCACGAACTCTCGCACTTCGGCATTGCGCCACATCCACGTCGGAAAGCGTCGAAAGCCGGACAAAGCGCCATTGGCATCGCGATCATCGCCTTCGCCGCGCACATGACGATTGACGCGATACGCATCCGGCCAATCAGCTTCGACTGCGACGGCGGTGAAGCCCTTTTCGACGATCAGTCGCTGCGTGATCTCGGCGCGAATGCGATAGAACTCGTGGGTGCCGTGCGAGGCTTCTCCGATCAGGACCAGGGTCGCGTCACCGATGCGCGCCAACAAGGGGTCATAGTCAGCGGACGTACCGTTCAGCGCCAGGGCATGGCGTGCAATCAGCGCGACGTCCACGTCGGCGTGGTCCCGCCTGGCCTGGCATTGCGTCCAGCCTGTGCCAGCAGCAGGCGGACTTCGTCGTCTTCCGTCTGGCTGAAATCCTCGTACCAGGCGCCAACGCCGCCGAATGGATACGGCGTCACCGTGCACACGACAGCATCGGCAATGGCGCGCAATTCGCGACAGGTCTCGGCCGCCGCGACCGGCACCGCAACGATCACCCGCGCCGGCCTGAGCTTGCGCAACGCGACGATCGCCGCACGCATGGTGGATCCCGTTGCGAGGCCATCGTCGACCACGATCGCCGTCTTGCCATCGAGGTCGAGGTCGGGACGCCCTTGTCGATAGGCCTGTTCGCGCCGACGCAGCTCTGCCTGCTCGCGCGCCGCAACCTTATCGATGGTGCCTGCGTCGATACCGAGCTGGCTGACGACCTCGTCGTTCAGTACGCGCACGCCACCGCTGGCGATTGCACCCATCGCCAGTTCCTCGTGCCAGGGCACGCCCAGTTTCCGCACCAGGAACACGTCCAACGGTGCGTGCAGCGCCTGTGCGACCTCGAAGGCCACCGGGACGCCGCCACGCGGCAGCGCCAGCACCACGACGTCGTCGCGTCCCACGTACTCGGCTAGTTGCAGGGCCAGCGCTCGTCCGGCCTGCCGGCGGTCGCGATATCTCATGCTGCCGTCCTCGTTGCGTGCAGGTGGCGTTGGAACCAGTCAGCAGCGAGCCGCGCTGCGGTCTCCAGCGTGCCGGGCTCCTCGAACAAGTGGCCGGCCCCGGGCACGATCCGCAGTTCCTTTTCGCTGCGCAGTTGTGCCAGCGCCCGCCGGTTCAAGGCGATGACTTCCGTATCGTCGCCGCCGACGATGAGCAAAGTCGGTGCGTGGACCCGCGGCAGCGCCGCGCCTGCAAGGTCGGGACGCCCACCACGCGAGACGACTGCGCCCACTTCATACACATTCGACCAAGCAGCAACCGCGGCAGCGACCAGCGCGGCGCCGGCACCGGTACTCGCGCCCAGATAGCCGATCGGCAATGGTGCCAATACCGGCTGCTCGATTGCCCAGCGCGTCGCCCCTGACAGCCGATCGGCAAGCAACGCAATATCGAAGCGCAGGTGCCGCGTAAAGCGCTCGGCGTGCTCCTCATCGACCGTCAGCAGGTCGAACAGCAGTGTCGCGAAACCATCCTGCTGCAGGACCGAAGCCACGAACTGGTTGCGCGGGCTCAAGCGACCGCTGCCGGACCCGTGTGCGAACAGGACGATGCCATGCGGTGCGTGGGGCTGGTCGAGGATGCCTTGCAGCCGCAATGGGCCCAGCGCGATGACCACGTTGGTACGGACGACGGCGGATGGCGCGGCCCTGTCCATGTCCCGACTGTAGTCGCCACGAAGTGAGCGGGCCGCGAAATGCGACATCCAATAGAATCCGCGCATGCCCCGCATCCTCGTCTTCCAGCACGTCGCCGCCGAACCGCTGGGAACCCTCGATCCGCTGATCCGCCGTCGCGGCCATCGCGTCCGCTTCGTCAATTTCCATCGCCATCCCGACGCGGTGCCGAGCATCGACCGCTATCGCGGGTTGATCGTGCTCGGTGGGCCGATGAACGTGGACGAGCAGCACCTGCACCCGCATTTGAAAACCGAATTGGCGGTGATCGAACAGGCCCTGGCACAAGGCAAGCCGGTCCTGGGCATCTGCCTCGGTGCGCAGCTCCTGGCGCATGCGCTCGGTGCACCGGTACGCCGGCATCGGCAACCCGAGATCGGCTGGTACGACCTGCACACCACCGAGCACGGTCGCGGCGATCCGGTGTTGTCGCCTTTGGGCGCGCGCATGCCGGTGTTCCAGTGGCATGGCCGCACCTTCGAATTGCCGCACGGCGCGCACCATCTCGCACGTACCGAGATCTGCGAGAACCAGGCCTTCCGCTGGGGCGAGTCCGCCTACGGTTTCCAGTTCCATCTCGAAATGGACCAGCCGCTCATCGAGCGGTGGCTGTCTACCCCCGTTTATCGCGACGAACTCGCCAACGCCGGACTCGGCCACGACGAGAACGCCATCCGCGAGCACACGCTCACGCATATCGGCGCGATGCAACGCAGCGCCGACGAGGTGTTCAACAATTTCCTCGATCTGATCGGCCGTCCGGCCCGGCGGGTGATGTTGGGCTCGCGCTAGCTGGTCAAGGCCTAAGCGCGGCGCTTGAAGAACTGCACCTCGCGTTCATGTTTCTCGGCCGCGGCACGGGTACCGAACGTGCCGAGATTGCGACGTTTACCGGTGCGGGGATCGGCTTTGCGCGAATAGAGGCGATATTCGCCCGATGGCAGTTTGCGGATCATGTCGACGACCCTCGATTGGTGGCATCGATTGACGCACAATCGTCGTTAACGCGAGATCGTCGCGAGGAGAAGCCCATGTCGACCGTTGCCCGCATACTTTTTCTGCTCGCCCTCGGCATGTCGCTGGCGGCCTGCCCGAAAGCCGACAACGCGCCAAAATCCGACAGCACGCCAGCAGGCGGGCAAGCCATGCCAACCCAGAATGTCATTACCGGCAACGCGACCTATCGCGAAAAAATCAAGATGGCACCCGGCGCTAGCCTGCGCGTGCAATTGATCGACAACCTGCTGGCCGACTCGCCACAGGCCGTGATTGCCGAAGCAACCGTCACCGGCATCGATCATGGCTCTCCGATCCCATTCACCCTGCCCTTCGAATCCGCCAAGCTGCGCGCGAATGGGCAGTACGGCCTGCATGCGTCGATGTATGACGTCAGCGGCGAATTGATCTTCGTCACCGACACGCGCGTGCCGGTGTCACCGGGCGACGGCAAATCCGTCGAATTGCCGATGCGCATGGCCGGCGGTGGCGACGATGAAGGTAGTTCACCCTGGGACGACGCCAAGGCACGCGGCATCGGCTTCCGCGCCGTCGGCAACGAACCAGGATGGTTTGCCGAAGTTGGCATGGGCGAAGCTCCTTCGCTGCATGCTGAACTCGATTATGGCGAACGCATGGTCGATGTCGGCGCGCTGCAGTCGCTCTCCGGCCTGCTTGGTTATGCCGGCACTGCGCACGACGGCGCCAAGGTGCGCCTGGTGATCGAGCGTAAATCCTGCAGCGATGGCATGAGCGATGCGACGTACCCTGCCTCGGCCGAACTCACTGTCGGCGACCGGACCTATCGAGGTTGTGGGCGATTCCTGTCCGAGTAGGAATCCCTACTTCACGCCACTCAGGCGCCGAACCAGCCCTTTTGGCGAGCTTCTTCAAGGCGGACTTCCAGGTAGTCCCACAGGGCCGGGCAGCCCGCCTTGATCGGCGGGCCCACGCGGCCGATCACGCGCTCATGGCTGATGCCGTTTTCGCGCCAGCTTTGACCTTCATTGGCCAGGTTCAGCAGTATCGGCATCGCCCGATCCGCGGCATGGGCGAAGCGGGCTTCAGACGTGTCACCGTCCTCGAACTCCTGCCAGAGCGCCTGGAACGTGGTTCTTTGCTGTTCCGGCAGCATCCCGAAAATCCGCTTCACTGCCGCCAGTTCGGCCGCCTTGCGTTCTTCCCAGCCGTGTTCGACGAACACCATCGTATCCCCGGTATCGATCTCGCCAATGTCGTGCACCAGCAGCATGGCGGTCACACGATTGATATCGATTGCTGGCCCGGCATGGGGCGCCAGGGACGCGGCCAGCAATGCGATCTGCCAACTGTGTTCGGCGGAATTCTCATAGCGATCGAGGCCCAGCGGACGGACCTTGCGCGCCACGCCTTTCAGTTTGTCCAGTTCCAGGATGAAGTCGACGATCTGCTGCATTTGCCTGGACGATCAGGTTGAGCACGCCGCAGCCCGTGCAAGCAGCAACTCACGCTCGCGGGCATTGCGGGTGAGTGTTGCTGCACGCTCGAACTCCGCCCGCGCCTCGTCGAAGCGGCCGAGCTTGCCGAGCAGATCGCCTCTCACGCTGGGCAACAGGTGATAACGCTGCAACGTAGGCTCCGACGTCAGCGCATCGACCAGGATCAGGCCTGCGGCCGGGCCTTGTGCCATCGAGACGGCGACCGCACGGTTCAATTCCACCACTGGCGATTGCAGGAGCCTGGCCAGGTCTTCGTAAAGCGCGGCGATGCGCGGCCAATCGGTGGCTTCTGCCGTCAGCGCGCGGGCATGGCAGGCAGCGATTCCGGCCTGCAGCGCGTAAGGACCATGTGCGCCACCCAGCGCCTGGGCGCGATCGAGTGCGGCGAAACCGCGGCGAATGAGCAACTGATCCCAGCGTGCGCGGTCCTGTTCGAGCAGCAGGATGGGCTCGCCCGTAGGTCCGACGCGCGCCCGTGAGCGCGAGGCCTGGATCTCCATCAACGCGACGAGGCCATGGACTTCGGATTCCAGCGGAACGAGCTCGGCCAGGATGCGGCCGAGCCGCAGGGCGTCCTCGCACAATGCGGGTCGCATCCAGTCGTCGCCGGCGGTCGCCGAGTAACCCTCGTTGAAGACGAGGTAGATCACTTCCAGCACCGACGACAAACGCGCCGGTAGCTCTTCCTTGGTCGGTACTTCGAACGGGATGTTCTTTTCGGCGAGCGTGCGCTTGGCACGGACGATGCGTTGGGCGATGGTCGGTTCCGGCACCAGGAACGCACGCGCGATCTCGTCCGTCGTCAAACCGCCAAGCAGGCGCAACGTCAGCGCGACGCGCGCCTCGGTGGACAGCACCGGGTGGCAGGCAACGAACACCAGGCGCAGCAGGTCATCGCCGATGTGGTCGTCAAGGGCATCGACGAGCGACACGGTAGCCTCTTCCTGCTCGGCCTCGAGTTCTCGCGCGATTTCCTCGTGCTTGCGTTGTAGCAGCTTGCTCCGACGCAGCCGATCGATCGCCCGGTGCTTCGCGGTAGTCATGAGCCATGCGCCCGGATTGTCCGGAACTCCCGATTGCGGCCACTGCTCCAGTGCCACGACGAGTGCGTCCTGCGCCAGTTCTTCGGCCAGGCCAACATCGCGCAGCATGCGCGCGAGGCTGGCGATGAGCTTGGCCGATTCGATCCGCCAGACTGCATCGATGGTGCGTTGGATGTGGGTATGCGTGTCGGTCGCCGTCATGACGACCGATCACACCATCTTCGCTCCGCCGCCACAAGGGCGGAAGGTTTACCGCCTGTGAATCAACCCTGCGGTGGCCCCTTCGGGTCCATGTAGAAATATTCCCAAAGGTGTCCGTCCAGGTCCTCGAATCCGTGCTGGTACATGAATCCGAGGTCCTGCACAGGTCGCGGCGTTGCTGCACCGGCGGCTACAGCCTTGCCGACGATCTCGTCGACCTGGGCGCGGTTGTCTGCCGACAGGGCAATGATGGCTTCCGCGTTCTTCTGCGTGTCACACAACGCCTTGCCAGTGAAGGTCTTGAAGTAGCGTCCGACCAGCAGCATGGCGAAAATGTTCTCGCCGATGATCATGCACGTGGCGTTCTCATCGGTGAACTGCGGATTGAACGTGTAACCCAGCGCTGTGAAGAACTTGACCGAGCGATCCAGGTCCTTGACCGGCAGGTTGACGAAGATCTGCGTGCTCATGGCGTGCCTTCCTGCGGGACGATCACCATCCACATCACGCCGAAGCGGTCCGTGACCATGCCGAAGCTAGGCGAGAAGAACGACGGTCCCAGCGGCAGCACGGTTGTACCGCCATCGGCCAGGGCATCGAACAGGCGCTTGGCATCTGCGGGATCCCGCGCATCCAGCGACAAGGCAAAGCCGCGGAAGTCGAGCGCGCCTTCGTTGTTCCCATCGGAGAGCATGACCGTGGTCGCACCAACGCGGAGTGCGGCATGCAGGATCTTGTCGGCGTTCTCGGGCGACGGCGGTGGGCAGCCTTCGGCAGCCGGTTCCGGCGGCGCTTCCTTGAACCGCATCAGCATCAGCACCTCGGCGCCGAGCGCACGGCGGTAGAACTCGATGGCCTCCTCGCTACGGCCATTGAAGAACAGGTAAGGCTCGACTCGCATGCTTATCTCCTGAATTTCATGAGACGGCAATCCCGTCTCTACAACCATGACGAACGGTGAACGGCCGAATCGACACATCGGCCGATCTTTGCAACGCGATTGGCCGCAAGCCGCGTATCTGACAGGCGGCCAGCCAGGGATCAATGCTTGGCGACCTGTGCGCGCAGCCGTTCTTCCTGCGCCTTCAACTCTGGCGTGAGCTCGGCGCCGAAATCCTCGGCCTCGAAGACTTGGCGGATTTCTAGCTCGGACTCGCCTGGATGCGGATTCGGGCAGCGCTTGGCCCATTCGATCGCCTCTTCCATCGATCGCACCTGCCACAGCCAGAAGCCTGCGACCAGTTCATTGGTTTCACTGAAAGGCCCTTCGATCACCGTGCGCTTGGTGCCCGAAAACTGGATACGCGCACCCTTCGAACTCGGATGCAGACCCTCGCCCGCCAGCATCACGCCAGCCTTGACCAGTTCCTCGTTGAATTTGCCCATCTCGGTTAGCAGTTCCTCGCTCGGCATCACACCGGCTTCCGAGTCCTTGCTCGCTTTGACTATCACCATGACACGCATCGTAGATTCTCCTGGTTGGTTGGGAGCCGGGGTTCGGACCTGGCTGAACCTTGGCTCTTACTGGTACGACGAACTGAAAATCACGGAATCGACATCGTCGGCGATTTTTTTTGAAGACAGGACCGTTGCACAGCCGTGATTGTTTCGTGAGTGGCGACCCGGCTCCCGGCACCGGTCACATCCCTGCAACACCTCACCCCTAGCGTCGGCGGCTGGTCCGAACCGGAAAATCGCCGATGATCCGCACTGCCACCGCCACCGTGCTACTCGCCCTCGCCACGCCGGCGTTCGCCGCCGATTGGACACTGGTCAGCAAGATCGAAACGCCGGCCACGCAATCCGACGCAACGCGCCTGAAGAAAGGTACGGCTGATGCTGCCAATCTCAACCGCTTCGGCTTCTATTCCGACCTGGTGTTCGACGCGAAGACCGGCTACTGGTATGCATTGTCCGATCGCGGCCCGGGTGGCGGGCTGATTGACTACGCGACACGGGTGCAGCGATTGCGTATTCCTTACGACGCTGCGACCGGCGCGATCGGTCAGCCGGTAATCGACAAGACAATCCTGCTCAGTGGCGAAGACCAGCTGCCATTCAATGGCCTCAATCCGCTGTGGCTCAATGGCGATGTCGCGACACTTGGCGCCAGCTTCGATCCCGAAGGCCTCGCGGTCGGCAAGGGCGGGCATTTCTATGTGGCCGACGAATACGGCCCGAGCGTGTACGAGTTCACATCGAGCGGCCAGTTCATCCGCGCCTTCTCCACACCGAACAACCTGGTCGCGCGCACCGCGAACAACATGCTCGATTACGTCAACGGCCGGCCGACCATCGTCCGTGGCCGCCAGGACAATCGTGGCTTCGAGGGCATCACGCTGAATGCCAGCGGCAAAAAGTTGTACGCGGTGATGCAGGATCCGCTGGTCAACGAAGGCGGCAGCAACGATGGCCGCCGCAGCCGCAACGTGCGCGTGGTCGAGTTCGATGTTGAAAGCGGTGCGGCCACGGCGCAGTACGTGTATCGCCTGGAACCAATCAGCGCGCTCAATGCGATCGACCCAAGCACGGCCGACGATTTCTCGGCGACCAACCAGGGTCGCAGCATCGGCCTGAGCGCGATCCATGCGCTCAGCGACACCGACTTCCTGGTGCTGGAACGCGACAACCGTGGTCTCGGCGTCGAAGTCACCGCCGCGCCGCTGCACAAACGCGTGTACCGCATCTCGCTGTCGGGTGCGAGCGACGTGAGTGCAGTGTCGCTGGCCGGCAGCAATGACCTGCCTGCGGGTGTGGTGGCGGTGGGCAAGGCGCCGGAACTCGACATCCTTGCCGCGTTGCATGCGGCTGGCGCAACCGACATCCCGGAAAAGCTCGAAGGCCTGGCGATCGGTCCGCGCCTCGCCGACGGCCGTCATCTGATACTCATCGGCAGCGACAACGATTACAGCGTCACCCAGAGCGGCGCCGGCGAGCAGTTCGAGGTCTGCGTCAATCGCGGCACCGGCGAGCGCGTGTCGAATGTGCCGCTGGATGACGATTGCCCGGCAGGCCTGGAACGCATTCCAGGGACCCTGATCAGCTTCGCGGTGGATTTCAGCCACTGACCGCTGCAGCGATTGATACTCAAGCGGGGCCGCGAGGCCCCGTTTCATTGTGTGCGGCTGGATGGCGTCAACAGTTCATGTACTTCCAGTTGCGCGGCTTGCCCTCGGACAGCCATTCGATCGCCTGCGCAAGCCGCTTCTGCCGTGTCTCATCGCGCTTCGCCTCAGTGATCCATTCGACGTATTCGCGCCGATGGCTGGGCGGAAATGCGTCGAAGGTGGCCTGCGCCTGGTTGTTCTTCTTCAATGCAGCCACGAGATCGGCCGGTGGTGCTGGCGATGGCTTGGGCTTGCCGGTCTTGGTCGGCAGCGGCTTCACTCCTTCGTCGATCAGTTTCATCGCGCGTCTGGCGTAGCGCGTGAACTCGGCCTTGCCCGGCAAATCCGCGAGCTTGGTGATCCGGCCGAACTGGCCCATTGCCTCCGCCGCTCTAGGGTCGTGCTCGACCACCTGTGCGCCCTGCCAGAAGCCAAACGCGGCGTGTTGTTTGAACGCCGCCATCGAGCACAGGATCTTGCCGCCGTACATGAAAACCGGCGCGTTCCACTTCAAGGTTTCCTCCACCTGCGGGCAAGCTGCGTGCACCGCCCCACGCAGGTGCGTGAGGATCGGCCGCGCGAATTCGGCGGACTTCGCGATGTAGGCATCGATACGCGCGTCGCGGCTGGCCATCACGGGCTCCGGTGCGGGTGGACGACTTATTTTGCCCCGGCTTTCGATATTCGTTACGAGTGAACCGATGTACGGCGTCCGTCGGTCACCTGCAGCCTCGTTTTGCTTAGTAAGGGTAAGGAAGCAGGGGGACCATGCCATGCCCTACGACAGACGCACGCCTGTGCACTGGATCGCCGTTCGCCGTTGCATCAACCTGACGACGGAGCAGCAACGCATGCTGCGCATGTCGGAAAGCATGGGTTGGAAACTCGGCTTCGTGCGCCAGGCCCTGGACCATCCGATGCCGGTGTTGTTCGCCACCGATTCCGATTTCATCGTGCTGCGCGCCGACGGCAGTATCGATCGCTCGCCGGACATCGACATTCGTCACTAGGGCCTGTTAACGCTCTCCGAGCAGGTTGCGCCGGGCCTGAGGGTGCGCCTTGACATTGCAGCCGGCAAGGCACTGCGGCACGCAACACACCACCCCTGTTTTCGCAGGGACATGCTCTGGCGACCACTGGGGAGCAACGCGACCTGCTCGGAGAGCGTTAGCAGGCCTTAACCCGGCAACGGCCAACGCCCCAGCACTTGGTAAGGGTTCGGGTTGTTGCTGTGGATCAGCACGAATTCGCGCACCCGCCACGGCACGGGTGCGATCGGCGTCGGGGGCAACATCGCGGCGGCGTTGCGCAACACGGTGACGTGCGGTGTGAGCGTATGCGACCGTTGCGTACGCACGCGTGCCTTCGCGAGCGAGAGGCCCAGTTCGGTCCATAACCGCTGCAGGCCATCCGGCATCGTGGCGCACCCAAGCCACCACACATGGCTCGCAGGGAAGCCACCAATGCGATCCAGCGGCAAGTCGAAGGCAGGCGCCTGCACTTGCGATGCGGCGTGTTTCGCGGCGGCGATGTCATCCTGCGGCAAAGCGTTGAAGTCGCCGAGGAATTGCAGGGTGAGGTGATAGCGCTGGTCGTTGATCCAGCGACCACGAGGCGCATGCGCGGTCCGTAGTGCGGTCGCGACTTCGGCCATCTGCCTGCGCGCGACTTCGTCCGGCAACAGCGCGAAGAACAGGCGATGGATTTCTGCAGGCACAGGCGGGCCGAATCCGCTGAGTCCCAATTGGCGCATGGCTGCCTCCATCGATCACACGCTTCGTGGCGTCGATGGAGTATCGTGCCATCGTCGCGACTTCCGGAGATCGCCATGCGTAAACATTTACGCAACCCCTGGGTGTGGATCGCGGCGGCGTTGCTGTTCGCGCTCTGGATGTTTTGGCCCCGGCCGGTGTCGTCGCCTGGACCGACGCCCGCACCGCCACCGATCCGGACTTCGAACGAATCCGCACCGCTGGCCACGCTGCCTGTGTCAACGACGGCACCGCTGGCAAGGCCTGACATTCCCGACTTCCTGCCGCCGGAGGCACTGGCGACCATCGAATTGATCCACCGCGATGGTCCGTTTCCGCACCGTCAGGACGGCAGCACGTTCGGCAATCGCGAAGGGCGTCTGCCGCAGAAGCCGCGCGGCTATTACCGCGAATACACCGTCGATACGCCGGGTCTGGACCATCGCGGTGCGCGGCGCATCGTCACCGGCGGCCAGCCGCCGGAAGCCTGGTATTACAGCGACGACCACTACGACAGTTTCCGCGCCTTCTCCGTACCCGAGGAACAGCTTCAATGACCGAATCCGGTTTGGACCTGGGCCTGTCAGACCCCACGCGCGCCGGCGTGTACTTCGTCACCAGCGACGATCTCGACAGTCTCGGCATGGCCGCGCGCGATGCCGGCTTGCAAGTGCGGCGGATCGACCTCGCCGGCTGCGACGACAAGCCTACGCTGCTGCTGCGCATCGCCACCGCACTGGATTTTCCCGGCACATTCGGCCGCAACTGGGATGCGCTGTCGGACAACCTACGCGACCTGGAATGGATGCCGGGCGACGGTTACGCATTGCTGTTCGATCAGGCGGGCGAATTGCGTGATGCCGAGGAAGCCGACTTCGACACCTTGCTCGACATCCTCGACGAAGCCTCCATGGATTGGACGGCGCGCGCATTGCCGTTCTGGGCGTTCCTGGCGCTGCCACAATCGGCGTTCGACGAGATGGATGCCGCCGCCGAAAAGAGCAATTAGCCGCTGGCTTTAGTCTTGCCGCGCACAGCACCTTTCGGCCAGCAGATGGGGCATGGACCAGGGCCGCGATATTTGTGCCCACGGCTGCAGGTCTTCCATCCGCCGGTGTTCTTCTTCGTAGTCGCCATCGCGGCCGGCCTGGTTGTCCGGGGACACCGAGCCTAGTCGAACCAACGTATAGGACACGTGCTCAGGCGCTATCCAACTCGGCCCAGCGTGCGTACGAGGCATCGAGTTCGGATTGCGTCGCTGCGAGTTCGGCGTTGTGGGTCGTGATCGCGGCACTGTCGCCCTGGTAGAACGCCGGGTCGTTCATGCGCTCGGTCAGCGCATGCAGTTTCGTTTCCAGTGCCTCGATGCGCGACGGCAACTGTTCCAGTTCGCGCGCGTCCTTGTAGCTGAGCTTGCGCTTTGCCGGCGGAGCCACGGTGACCTCTGCTTTTGGCATCGCCTTCGATACCGGCGTCGAAGCAGGTGTGGACTGCGGTCGCTGTCGTAGCCAATCCGTGTAACCGCCTATGTATTCGCCGACCTGTCCATCGCCTGACCCGCTGTCATCCTGCATGACGATGGTCGAAGTCACGACGTTGTCTAGGAAATCGCGGTCGTGACTCACCAGCAGCAGCGTGCCGGGATAATCCGCGAGCAGGTCTTCCAGCAGCTCCAACGTCTCCACGTCGAGATCGTTGGTCGGTTCGTCCATCACCAGCAGGTTCGACGGCTGCGCGAACAATCGTGCCAGCAACAGGCGGTTGCGCTCGCCGCCGGACAGGCGCGTGATCGGAGCCCGCGCGCGCTCTGGCGTGAACAGGAAGTCCTGCAGATAGCCAAGGACGTGCTTGCGCTTGCCGCCGACCTCGACGAAATCCGAGCCTCCTGCCACGTTCTCCATCGCGTTCCAGTCCTCGCGCAACGTGGCACGGTACTGGTCGAAGTAAGCGACCTGAAGTTGGGTACCAAGGCGCACTTCACCCGAATCCGGCTGCAGTTCGCCGAGCAACAGTTTCAGCAGCGTGGTCTTGCCGCTGCCGTTGGGTCCGATCAGGCCGATGCGGTCGCCACGCAGGATGGTGGTGCTGAAATCCCCCACGATCTGTTGCGCGCCGTGCGCGAACGACACCTCGCGCGCTTCGATCACCTTCTTGCCGGATGATTCGGACTGCGCCAGGTCCATGCGGACATTGCCGCCAAGCTCACGCCGGGCGGCGCGCTCGTTGCGCATCGCCTTGAGCCGGCGCACGCGGCCTTCGTCGCGGGTCCGGCGGGCCTTGATGCCCTGCCGGATCCACGCTTCTTCCTGTGCCAGCAACTTGTCGAACCGCGCGTTTTCCTGCGCTTCGGCGTTCAGGCGTTCTTCGCGGCGACGCACGTAGTTGTTCCAGTCGCCGGGCCAACTCGTCACCTGGCCGCGGTCGATCTCGACGATCCGCGTCGCCAGCGCGCGCAGGAAACGCCGGTCATGGGTGACGAACACCAGCGCGCCATTCCAGCCCTTCAGGAAACCCTCGAGCCAGTCGATCGCAGCGATATCGAGATGGTTGGTCGGTTCATCCAGCAACAACAGGTCTGGCGCCGACACCAGGGCGCGCGCCAGCAAAACGCGGCGTTTCATGCCGCCCGACAGGCGCGCGAAGTCGGCGTCGCCGTCCAGGCCGAGGCGTTCCAGGGTCTCGTTCACGCGTTGGTCGAGCGACCAGCCGTGCGCGGCCTCGATTTTGGTCTGCACCTTCTCCATCGCCATGGTGTCGATGTGTTCGGCGTGGCTTAGATGATGGAACTGCGCCAGCAGCGCGCCGAGTTCGCCCAGGCCGGCGGCGACCACGTCGAACACGTCGCCACTGGCCTCGCGTGGCACTTCCTGTTCCAGTCGCGCGATCCGGCGGCCACCTTCGACGCGGATGTCGCCATCGTCGGGCTTGAGCTCGCCGGCCAGCAGTTTCAACAGCGTGGACTTGCCGGCGCCGTTGCGGCCGATCAGGGCGATGCGTTCGCCGGGTTCGATCGTGAGGTCGACGTGTTCCAGCAACAGGGGGCCGCCGACGCTGTAGTCGACGTTGGTCAGGGTGATCAAAGGCATCCGTACAGTGTACGCGGCGCGAAACCGTGAAGGGTTTGGCGCGAGGCGCGTAAACGGGGGTTATTACCCAATCTTTGCAGGGGATATTCCGGATAGCACGATCGCTGGCCTGTGCCGACAGTGCGAGCTTCCTTCCCGGAGGTTCCTGCAATGTCGCGTTCGCCCCGTTCTGCTACGACCCGTACCGTCCTCGGCCTGGCCATTGCCTCCGGCCTGCTTTCCTTCGGCGCCCTCTCCTTCGACGCGGAGGCTGCGGGACTGATCTCCCCCGATCTGCAGCAGCGACTGCTGACATCGCCCACCCATGAGGTCATCGTCACTTTCAACAACCGCGCCCAGATGTCGCGTCTGTCGCTACTGACGGCATCCGCCAAGCCGTTGCAACAGTTGCCGATGGCCGGCGCCATCCTGACCAGTGCGCAGATCCAGCAGGTGGCGCAGTGGGACGGCGTCGAAAGCATCTATTTCAATGCGCCGCTGCAGTACTTCAACTACGAGGCCGGCGAAATCACCGGCGGCCACACCGTCCACGACCAATTGCAACTGAAGGGCAACGGCATGACCGTCGCCATCATCGACTCCGGCGTCGACGGCACCCATGCCGATCTGCAGTACGGCAGCAAGACGATCCAGAACGTCAAGATCCTCGGTGACCTCGGCCTGCTGGGCGGCACGACCGTGCCACTCGAGAACTTGCCGACCACCGATACCAGCAGCGGTCACGGCACCCACGTCGCCGGCATCGTCGGCGGCACCGGCGCGAATTCGGCAGGCGACGAACGTCGCGCGAACTATTACGCCGGTATCGCACCTGAAGTCAGCCTGGTCGGTCTTGGTGTCGGCGAAGGCATCAATATCCTGTTCGCACTGGAAGCCTTCGACTACGCGCTCGCCAACCAGCAGCGCTATGGGATCGACGTCATCACCAATTCCTGGGGCACGGCAGCCGGCCCCTACGATCCCAACAATCCGGTCAACCAGGCCAGTTACGAGGCCTACAAGCGCGGCATCGTGGTGACCTTCGCCGCTGGCAACGACGGCCCCGGCGACAATACGCTCAACCCGTATGCCGTAGTGCCATGGGTGATCAACGTCGGTTCCGGCACCAAGTCCGGCGACTTGTCGGATTTCTCCAGCCGCGGCATCGAGGGCGATTTCTACCAGCATATCGACGTGGTGGCGCCGGGCTCGGATATCTATTCGACGCATGCGCTCAATACCGCCCTGCCCAAGTTGGGCCCGCTGGTCGATCCGGATCACCCGACCTACACCGCCTACTACGCCGGCATGAGCGGCACCAGCATGGCCACGCCGTTTGTCGCCGGCGCCACTACGCTGCTGCTGGAAGCCAATCCGGAGCTGTCACCCGACCAGATCGAACAGATCTTCATGCAGACCGCAACGCCGATGCCGAGCTACGGTTTCCACGCCGTCGGCGGCGGCTACATCAACGTGCTGGCTGCGGTCGACCTGGCTTCGCGCACCCAAGGCAATCGTCTGGCCTTCCTCGATGGCGTCACGGCGTGGTCGAGCCAGGGCCAATGGAACGGGATCGCCGACAACGCCGCCAAACTCGCCTATGGCGGCAGCTGGACGAGCACCGCGGCTGCCGGCGCATCCGACGGCAGCTACCTGAAAGCCACCGTGAGCAAGAAGTCGGTACCGCGCGTGACCTTCGCCTTCCAGGGCGATGCACTGCAGCTGGTCTATCCGCGCAACAACAAGGGCGGCTTGGCCGACGTCTATGTCGATGGCGTGTACCGTCGTCGCATCAGCTTCTACAACGCCACCAGCGATTTCGACCGCTACGCCCTCAATACGCTCGACACGGGGCTGCACAAGGTCGAGCTGCGCGGCGTGCAGGGGGCGGTGTACTTCGACGGCGCGCTGGTCGACGGCCCACTGCACAACGTGAACACCACGCTGGTCGATGAAACCCAGACTTTCACCGGTGTGATGGGGCCGTCGGCGAACAACCTCGAGATCGACGAGTACCCGTTCGAGGTCGGCAACGATGTCACCACCATCAAGGCCAAGTTGAGCTGGACCGGCGGCGTCGACATCGATTTCGCCCTGGTCGATCCGAATGGCGACGAGGTCGCCTCCGGTGCCAGCCTCGCCAATCCGGAAGTGCTGGAGTTCGCGGTTGCCGTGCCCGGCACGTACACCTACCGGGTCAAGGGCTATGCGACGCTGGTCGCCAATTACACCTTGGAAAGCACGCTCACCCGTGCGGTGGTGAGCACGCCCTGAGTTGCCATTCAGGCGTGGCACAACGGCCGGCGGGGTTCCCCGTCGGCCGTTTCGTTTGTTGCCATGCCGCCATGCCGCGAACGCTGTACCCTTGCGCCACAGCCACCAGCCAACCCGAGGAAAGCGCCATGAGCAAGGGCATGGACCAGAAGAAGCAAGAGAAGAAGAAACCGACCAAGACGCTGAAGGAAAAGCGCGCCGAAAAGAAGGACAAGAAGACCACCAAGGGCTTCGCGCCGGAGTAGGGCCCGCTACGAGCTGCAGGACAGCATCGAGCAACCGGCTTTGACGCGCGCCCAGTCCGGGCGCTTCTGGGCGAAGATCTCGCGACCCGGTTGCTCGTCGTACGGCTGGCGCATCACGTCCAGCAGCTCGTGGATGCCGGATTCATCGCCGGCCTCGGCGCGATCGATCGCCTGCTGCGCCAAGTAATTGCGCAACACGTATTTTGGATTGGCCGACAACATCCGGGCACGGCGCTCATCGGCGCTGAGTGGATCGTCCCGCACGCGCGCGGCGTATTGCGCGAACCACCCAAGGAAAGCCGGTTCTCCCGCCTGCCGCTTCGCCTCGTCGTAGAACGCCGTGGCCAGTGGCGCCAGCGCCGGTGCAGTGAGGTCCACATCCGCCAAGGCGCGGAAGAACAGCGTCATGTCGACCTCATGCGCGTGCAGCAGGCCGTGCAGCAACACGATCAGTTCGACATCCTCGTCGCGGCATTCGGCCAGGCCCAGCTTGCGTGCGGTGTTGTCGCGTTCGGCGGCGGTATAGGCGTCGGCAAAGCGCTGCAAACCCGCCTCCAGCGGTTCGACTGAGCCGAACAACGGTGTCAGCGCCTGCGCGAACCGCACCAGGTTCCAGTGCGCGATCTTCGGCTGCCAGCCGAAACGGTAGCGTCGTCCCTGGGCATCGGTGGTGTTCGGGGTCCAGTCGGGATCGTAGTTGTCGATCCAGCCGTAGGGACCGTAGTCGATGGTCAGACCGAGCACCGACATGTTGTCGGTGTTCATCACCCCATGCACGAAGCCGACGCGCATCCAATGCGCCACCATCACCGCGGTGCGTTCGCAAACCGTTGCGAACCACTCGGCGATCAGCGCTTCGCCCTCGCCTTGCAGTTCCGGGAAATCGCGGCGGATGGTGAATTCCACCAACTGCCGCAACAACTGTGCATCGTTGCGCGAATACGGCAGCTCAAAATTGCCAAACCGGATGAAGGATGGCGCCACACGACACACGATCGCGCCTGGCTCCGGTTTCGGGTGACCGTCGTAAAACATGTCCCGCACGACTTCCTCGCCAGTCGCGACCAGGCTCAATGCGCGCGTGGTCGGTACGCCCAGGTGATGCATGGCCTCGCTGCACAGGAATTCGCGGATCGAGGAACGCAACACCGCGCGACCATCTGCGCTGCGCGAGTACGGAGTCGGGCCCGCGCCCTTGAGCTGCAGTTCCCAGCGTTCGCCCGCGGCATTGACGACCTCACCCAGCGTGATCGCACGGCCATCGCCCAGCTGACCGGCCCAATGGCCGAACTGGTGGCCACCGTAGTTGGTCGCAAAAGGCTGCATCCCCGGAAGCAAGGCATTCCCGCCGAAAACCTGGGCGAACTCGGGCGCATTCAGATCGGCTTCGGTGAGCTCCAACCGCTCCGCCATTTCCCGCGAATACGCCACCAGTCGCGGTGCCGCCACTGGCGTCGGCATGACGCTGGACCACAGCGCGCTTTCGACCTGGCGCAGTCGCGATCCGACCTCCGGATCGCCCGGCAGCTCGCGTACGAAGGCGTTGTCGAAGTCGAACATGGCTGCCATTGAACCACCTCGCGGCAGCGGTGCACGCAACTAATGCGATCATGGCGTATGACTGAGTTCACCGATCTCCCGCTTAATCCCGCTCTATTCCAAGGCCTCGACGCCCTCGGCCACGTACAGATGACGCCCGTGCAGGCGCGGAGCCTGCCGGCGTTGCTCGAAGGCCGCGACCTGATCGGGCAGGCGCCGACCGGCAGCGGCAAGACCGCGGCATTCGGCCTCGGCCTGCTGCACCGGATCGATCCGATGCAGATCCGTCTGCAGGCCCTGGTGTTGTGCCCGACCCGCGAACTCGCCGACCAGGTCAGCAAGCACCTGCGCAAGCTCGCGACTGGTATTCCCAACCTGAAGCTGTTGACGCTGACCGGCGGCATGCCACTCGGTCCTCAACTGGCCTCGCTGGAGCACGAGCCGCATGTCGTCGTCGGCACGCCCGGCCGGGTACAGGAACTGCTGCGGAAACAGGCGCTGGACCTGCGTGGTGTGCGCGTCCTGGTGCTGGACGAGGCGGATCGCATGCTCGACATGGGGTTCGAGGAGCCGATCCGCGAAATCATCGGCAAGACACCGAAAGACCGGCAGACGTTGTTGTTTTCGGCGACGTATCCCGATGCCATCCGTGCCATCGCCCGCAACGCGATGCGCGATCCGCTGGAGGTGACGGTCGATGGCATCACTGAACAGGCATCGATCGACCAGCGCTTCTACGAGGTCGAACTTGCGCAGAAGCCGGCCGCGCTCGCCGGCCTGTTGCTCGAACACAACCCGGATTCGGCGGTGGTGTTCTGCAACACGCGCCGCGATGCCGACGATGTCGCCGCATCCCTAGCGCACTTAGGTTTCTCGGCCTTGGCGCTGCACGGCGACATGGAACAGCGCGACCGCGACGAGGTGCTGGTGCGCTTCGCGAACCGCAGCTGCAACGTACTGGTCGCCAGCGACGTGGCCGCGCGGGGACTCGACATCCACGACCTTGGCGCCGTGGTCAATTACGAACTGCCGACCGATCCCGACGTCTATGTGCACCGCATCGGCCGCACCGGTCGCGCCGGCCGCAGTGGCCTCGCCCTCAGTCTTTGCACGCCGCGCGAGGCGCCGCGCGCAGTCCAGTTGGAACAGCAACTGGGCACGCAATTGCGGTGGTCGCGCCCTACCCTCGCCAACCTGAAGGGCGTCAAGGCGCCCGCAGCTCCCATGGCCACCCTGCGCATCGATGCGGGTCGTGGCGACAAACTGCGCCCGGGCGACATAGTCGGCGCGATCACCGGGGATGCCGGCCTGCCGTTCGAGGCCATCGGCAAGATCGATGTGTTCGCCACCCGCAGCTACGTCGCCATCCAGCGGACCCAGGCCGACAAGGCCCTGGCGCGGCTGCAGGCCGGGAAGATCAAGGGCCGCAATCTCCGGGTACGACGGATTTGACCGCAAATGCGAACCTGAACGTCCATTCGGGCCGATTGACCTAAACTGACCGCATTCCCCACCGAGACCCGCCCATGGCGAAGCCCAATTATTCGTTCGAAAAGAAGCAGCGCGAAATCGCCAAGAAGAAGAAACAGGACGAGAAGCTGGCGAAGAAGCAGGCGGCGAAGGATGCCGCGAACCCCACGACCCCGGACACCGGCAATTCCAATCCTCGCGGTTGAGCGATACCACCACGCCTGCTGAGGTCGGCCCGCAGATCTGGGTCGATGCCGACGCCTGTCCTGGCGTGATCAAGGACATCCTGTTCCGCGCCGCCGAACGCGCCAAGGTGCCGGTGACGCTGGTCGCGAACCAGTGGCTGCGCACGCCACCTTCGCGCTTCATCCGTTCCATCCAGGTATCGGGCGGCCTCGATGTCGCCGACAGCGAGATCGTGGCACGCGTGCAACGTGGCGACCTGGTGGTGACCCAGGACATCCCGCTCGCCGCACTGGTGCTCGAAAAAGGCGGCATCGCACTGAATCCGCGCGGCGAGCTTTACACCCCCGACAACATGGCCGAGCGCCTGTCGATGCGCAATTTCATGGACGAATTGCGCGGCAGCGGCGTGCAGACCGGTGGCCCGGCGGCCTTCCATGCCCGCGACTGCCAAGCCTTCGCCAACCAGCTCGATCGCTGGCTCGCCAGACGCTGATCGACGTCAGCGGTCGCGCAGCTGCGCCACTTCGGCCTGCAAGGCAGCAACCGTGGCTTCCAATGCTTCGATGCGCGCTTCCAGGGTGCTGCGCGACGCCGCTGCCGCGGGTTTCACGGCGGCAGCGAACTGTTCCGCGGACACCGGCCCGCACAACAGGTGCATGTAACGATCCTCGCGTTGACCAGCGCCACGCCCCAGGTTGACCACCAGCGTCGGCGTGCGGGTGATCAGGCGCTCCAGCGTGTCCCGCACCTGCTCGAGGTCGCCGAACGTCGCCAGGCGTTCGCACCGCGCATGCAATTCGGCCGCGGTCTGCGGTCCGCGCAACAGCAATACCGACAACAGCGCCTGCTGCTGCTTGGTCACCGAATACGCCTGCGCGAACCGGTGCTCATAGCGCTGCGCCCGCGCCCCTTCGACCGAACGCACCAACCGCCGGTTGTCCAGTTCGCGCAGTGCATGCCCGACTTCACCCAGCGGAAGCTCCATCACCGGTTCGCGATTGTTCTTCTGGTTGCAGGCCAGCACCACCGCATTGACGGTGAGCGGATAGTTCTCGGGCGTCGTGGCTTCCTTCTCGATCAGGCTGCCGAGGATGCGTGCTTCGATCTCGCTCAGGATGGGCGTGGCAGCGGAAGATTCGGATTCCATTGCGATTTCCTCGCGTAAAACAGACGCGCATGATGCCCGATCGCGTCGCTGGCGACCGCCCTAAAGCCGGAAATGGCTCTCGAAGTAGCGTGCGGCACCGCTGAGCGGATCGACGAACGACAGCCGTTTCGCCAGCAATTGCAGTGGTTTCGAGTAGTCGTCCGCGGCGCGTTCGACCAGTTGCGGGTAGGTCGCATCGTTCATGATCGGAGTACCCAGCGCGGCCATGTGCACGCGCAACTGGTGCTTCTTGCCAGTGACCGGCGTCAGCGCATACCGCCAATGCTTGTCGCCGCGTGCGAGCACGTCGATGCGGGTTTGGCTGTTCGCCACGCCGTCGACCTCCTGCATGCGGAAGAACGGTTCCCCAGGGACGATCCGGCTGGTCCGGATGAAGGGGAACGGGGCATCCGGCAGCGCCGGCGCGATCGCTTCGTACTCTTTTTCGATCCCGCGCTCGCGAAATAGGGCCTGGTAGTGTCCGCGGCTGTCAGGATTGGCCGAGAACATCACCAGCCCGGCGGTGTCGCGATCGATCCTGTGCAGCGGCACCAGTGCATGGTTCCCGGTGCGCCGGATCAGCCTGCCGAGTAGCGTTTCATGCACGTGCCCGCCGGCGGGCGTGACGGGGAGGAAGTGCGGCTTGTCCGCCACCAGCAGGTCGGCATCGGCATGCAGCACCGCCTCCTCGAACGGGATCCACGGTTCGTCGGGGACTTCCCGGTAGTAATGAACCTCTAGACCCACCCGGTAGGGCGTTTCCGGCGTCAGCGGTAGTCCACCGGCATCCATCACCCGCATACGGACCATGCGATCGAGCCACTGTGCGCGTTCGATCGCCGGAAACCGCTCGCACAGGCAATCGAGCACCGTGGGCCACGCTCCAGGCGGTAGCTGCAGCGTGCTTGCGCTGAGTCCATCGATGTTGGCGGGGCGCTGGCGCATGCACCCAGTGTGAAGCCCATCGCTGCGATTTGGCATGAATGCCGCACCCGGGAGGTTGGCCGCCTACAATGTGTGCCGTTTCGACCAGGCACCACCATGGCGCTCAAGGCCACCGTCTACAAAGCCGAGCTGCAGATCAGCGACATGGACCGTCACTACTACGCGACCCATGCCCTGACCCTGGCCCAACACCCCTCCGAAACCGACGAGCGCCTGATGGTGCGCCTGTTGGCCTTCGCGCTGCACGCCGACGAGCGGCTGGAATTCGGCAAGGGCCTGAGCGAAGACGACGAACCCGACCTCTGGCGTCGCGACTACACCGGCGAGATCGAGCAATGGATCGAACTCGGCCAACCCGACGAAGCGCGCATCCGCAAAGCCTGCGGACGTGCCCGACAGGTGGTCGTGATGAACTACGGCGGCCGGAGTTCCGATATCTGGTGGGAGAAGATCGGCGCATCGCTCGCGCGCAACGCCAACCTCACCGTGTTCGATATCGCACCCTCCACTGTCGAAGCACTGGCGGCGATGGCCGAACGCACCATGCGCCTGACCTGCATGATCCAGGACGGCGAGCTGCAGCTGATCAGCGAATCCGCGACGATCGCGTTGACACCAGCCACGCGCATGGCGTCCAGCGCACAGGCATGATGCTGTAGGTGTGACGTGGCGGAAGCTTTCGACGTCCTGATCATCGGCGGCGGCGCAGCCGGCCTGATGTGCGCGATCACCGCCGGCCAACGCGGCAAGCGCGTGATGGTGGTCGAACATGCCAACCGCGTCGGCAAGAAGATCCTGATGTCGGGCGGCGGACGCTGCAATTTCACCAACACCGGCACGACGCCGGCGAACTATCTTTCCGCGAACCCGCACTTCTGCAAATCGGCGCTCGCACGCTATACGCCGTGGGACTTCATCGCCATGGTCGAGCGCCACGGCATCGCCTACCACGAGAAGGAACTGGGGCAGCTGTTCTGCGACGAGTCGTCGAAGCTGATCGTGAAGATGTTGCTGGACGAATGCGCCGCAGCCGGCGTGCGAGTCGAAACTTCGTGCAGCATCGAACGTGTGTTGCATGGCGAGTCAAGTGAATTCCGCTTGCACACAACAAGGGGCGAGTTCAGCGCACCCGCACTGGTCATCGCCAGCGGCGGCCTGTCGATCCCGAGCATGGGCGCCAGCGGTTTTGGTTACGAGCTCGCACGTCAGTTTGGGCACACGGTGTTGCCCATCCGCGCCGGGCTGGTCCCGCTGACGCTGAGCGGCAAACACCAGGAACGCCTGCAGGATCTCAGCGGCGTTGCGTTCCCGGTGGAGGCCAGCTGCAACGATCAATCGTTCCACAATTACATGCTGATCACCCACCGTGGCATCAGCGGACCGGCGATCCTGCAAATCTCGTCGTACCGGCAGCCAGGCGAGGAACTGCGCCTGGACTTGCTGCCCGGCATGGATGCGCTCGCAACGCTCAAGCAGTTGCAAGCCGACCGCCCGGCCGCGGAGCTGAAGACCGTACTCGGCGAACTGCTGCCAAAACGCTTTGCGCAGCGCTTGTGCGAGGTGTGGCTGCCGAATCGACCCATGCGCCAGTTCAATGATCCGCAACTGCGCGAGATCACGGACGTCCTGGCCAATTGGCCGTTGATCGCCAGCGGCACCGAAGGCTATCGCACCGCGGAAGTGACACTGGGCGGCGTCGATACCGATGAGTTGTCATCGACGACGATGCAATCGCGGCGCGTACCGGGCCTGTACTTCATCGGCGAAGTCGTCGACGTCACCGGCTGGCTCGGCGGCTACAACTTCCAGTGGGCGTGGGCGTCTGGCCATGCCGCTGGCATCGCAATCTAGAATCGAAGCAACTGCGGTGGCCGCAATCCCGCGCTACTGGCGTTAACCGGAAAGATTCTTCCCCGGCCCACGCTCATGCCGAAGACTTTCGTTGTCCTGTTGCTTGCGCTGCTGTTCATGGCGCCCGCCATGGCCGAGCGCTACACCGGCCCGATCATCGACGTGCACCTGCACGCCGGCAAAGCCGCGCCAGGCGCCATCAACCCGGCCACCGGCAAGCCGACCACGGCGAACACCGATGCCGAACGGCAATCGCTCACGCTCGAACACATGCAACGCCATCGCATCGTGCTCGGGTTGGTCAGCGGCCCCATGGATGCCATGGCGCGCATGCGTGCCGCAGCGCCGGACCGCATCTGGGCCGGCGCCATGCTCGACGACTACGGCCACCCGCTTCCACCGATCGCTGACCTGCGCCAGGCGTACGCGTCCGGCGAGTTGCACGTGCTCGGCGAGATCGGTGCGCAATACAACGGCCTGAATCCCAGCGATCCCTGGTTCGAGCCTTACCTCGCCCTGGCGGAGGAACTCGACATCCCGGTCGGCATCCACACCGGACTCGGTCCACCTGCGTCGCCTTATGGCTGCTGCCCGAAGTTCAGCGTGGCGCTGGGCAATCCCATCCTGCTCGAACCGATGCTCAAGCGTCATCCGAAACTGCGTGTGTGGCTGATGCACGCCGGCTGGCCCTACCTGCAGGAAACCAAGGCCATCCTCTACATGTACCCGCAGGTGCATGTCGACCTCGCGGTGATCAACTGGATCTTTCCGCGCGAGGAATTCCACGATTACTTGCGTGCGCTGGTTACTGCCGGGTTCGGCGATCGCCTGATGTTCGGTTCGGACCAGATGGTCTGGCCGGAATCGATCCCGCTGGCGATCGAAGGCATCGACAGCGCCGAGTTCCTGAGCGATGCGCAGAAGCGCGCGATCTTCTACGACAACGCGGCACGTTTCCTGCGCGTCGATCCGCAGGCAGACGCGGCCAAGTAGCAGCGGCCTAGAACAGCTGTGGCAAGCCCAGGTACGGCGCCAGGAACCAGTACGCGCCAAACAGCACCAGCCCCCACATCGCCAGCTTCAGCACGAAGCCAACGACCTTCAGCGCCAGATAGACGCCGATCACCACCAGGACGATGCCCAACCAGCTCATGCGCGCGCTCCTTGTTGAAGTGCGTCGAGCTTAGGCGACGGCGACGCGATCGGCCAGCGGTTTGAGCTCCGGATCCAGCGCAACACGTTCGTCGAACACGAAGCAGCGCCCCTCGTAACCGAAGCCACCGACCTGTTCGAAGTAGCCGAGGATGCCGCCATCGAGCTGCAGCACGTTGTCCATGCCGTCTGCCTGCAGCCACAACGCGGCCTTCTCGCAGCGGATGCCGCCGGTGCAGAAACTGACCACGGTGGCATCGGCCAGCGCCGTGCGGTGTGGCGTGAGCGCTTCGGGCAGATCGGTGAAGTTGTCGATCGGCAGCGTGAGCGCATTGGCGAAGGTGCCGTAACCGACCTCCTCGCGGTTGCGCGTATCCAGCAGCACCAGCCGGCGGCCGTCGTCGTCGTGGCCCTGCGCGATCCAGCGCGCGAGGACATCCGGCGCTACTGCCGGCGCACGTCGTTCGAGTGGCGCGGTGCCTTCGCGACGGAACGCGATGATCTCGCGCTTGCGCTTCACCTTGAGGCGCGCGAAGGGTTGCGCCTGGCTGCGGCTTTCCTTGACGACCAGATCGGAGAAGCGGGGATCGGCGCGCAACTGGTCGAGAAAGATGCGGATCGCACTCTCGACGCCGGCCAGAAACAGGTTGATCCCCTCCTCCGCCACCAGCACGGTGCCACGCAGTTCACCGGCCTCGGCCCGCGCACGCAGTTCCGTGGCCAGCGCTTCCGGATCGTCGATCGCGGTGAAGTGGTAGGCGGCGATATTCAGGATCATCTGCGCATTTTACCGCTGAGCGCGACCGAACCCGCGGGCCAGTGCGACCGTATTGCCAGCCCGCGCATCCATGGCCAGGAGCCTTCCACCTTGCCGCGGAGTCCGCATGTCATCCCGATCTCTCCTCGTTGCATCATTTGCCCTCGCCATCACCGCTGTCCTTGGCATTGCGACGCCGCTAGCGGCGCAGACGCCACAGCCAGCCATCACCACGCCCGCGAAGATCGACGCCCTAGCGTTGCGCACGGCGCTCGACCGAGCGGTGCACAAGGCGGGTGACGCTGGCTTCTCCGGGGTGGTGCTGGTCGCCGAACGCGGCAAGATCCTGTTCGAGGCCGCGATTGGCCAGGCAGACCGCAACCGCAACCTCGCCAACACGCTCGACACGCGTTTCAACCTCGCCTCCACCGGCAAGCTGTTCACCACCGTGGCGATTCTGCAACTGGTCGAACGGGGCAAGTTGGCGCTGGATGCACCGCTCGGTCGTTATCTGCCCGACTGGCCGCAGCCACAGGTGCGCGAAGCAACGGTGCGGCAGCTGCTGACCCACACCTCAGGACTCGGTAGCTACTTCGGCCTGCCGGAATTCGCGAATGGGCGCGAACAGCTACGCAGCGTTGCCGACCACCTGCCGATGATCGCGACGCAAGTGCCGGTGTTCGCGCCCGGCAGCGACTGGGCGTATAGCAACGCCGGCTTCATGCTGCTAGGGCGGCTGGTCGAGATCGCCTCGGGCGAGGACTACTACGACTACATCCGCCGGCATGTGTTCGCTCCCGCCGGCATGCGCGACAGCGGCTACTACGACGTGGAAGGCAAGGCCGCGGGGGTAGCGGTCGGCTACCTCGCCAGCAGCGGCTTCGAGGACAACACATCACAACGCGAATGGCGCGGCGGCCCCGCCGGTGGCGGCTACGCCACTGCACGCGACCTGCTCAAGTTCCAGCAGGCGCTGGCACGTCACAAATTGTTGCGCGCGGAGGCAACCAAGCAGTTGCTGACCCCGATCGCGCTGCCTGGCGAAGGCGGACGCCGCAACCACGGCCTCGGGCCGATCGTCATGCCGGTCGGCAACGACATCGCCTACGCGCATCCCGGTGGCGGACCGGGCATGGCCGCGCAGTTCTGGGCAACGCGCGATCGCGAGACAGTGGTCGTCGTGCTCGGAAACACCGCCGGTCCGCCAGGTCCAGGCCAAGGCTCACCAACGATGGCGCTCAGTTTCGCGATATTCGAAGCGGTGGCTGCTGCGGGCGGTCCACGCCTTGGCGGAGCCATGCGCCCCCGCACCTGACCCTATCGAAAACGACTGCGACAACGGCCGTTGCGGCCTCGTCTCACTGACATCTTTTTAATTTTACCTATTGGTTGACAATAAGTTGGGGCGCGCATATATTCAACCTCATGGTAAACAATCAATCGCAACGACTGGACGACATCTTCAGTGCGCTCTCCGACCGCACCCGCCGCGACATGCTGCGCAGCCTCGCGGCAGGCGAACGCAGCGTCGGTGAACTCGCTGCGCCGTTCGACATGACGCTGGCAGCGGCGTCCAAGCACATCAAGGTGCTGGAACACGCCGGTTTGGTCCGGCGCACGGTTCAGGGACGCACGCACTTGTGCCGCCTCGAAGCCCAGCCGCTGCACACTGGCCTGGAGTGGCTGCGCTACTACGAGAAGTTCTGGAACCAGCGCCTCGATGCCCTCGACGCCGCACTGCGCGCCGAAGACCGGATCACCGCAGCACCCGCGCCCAAACAGAAAAGGAAACCGCGATGAACCAGACGCTCGCCTTCAACGAAGACTTCGGCCGCGTCCTCACGCCCGATACCGTGCAGATCAAGCGTGTCCTCCCCGGCCCAATCGAGCGCGTCTGGGCGTACCTCACCGAATCCGACAAGCGCGGCCAGTGGCTCGCGACCGGCGACATGGACCTGCGCGTCGGCGGCGAATTCGAACTCACCTGGCACCACAGCGATCTGTCGCCGGACAAGCAGCCCGCCCCTGAGCGCTACAAGCGCCACGAAGGCCACTCCATGCGTGGCCGCATCACCCGCTACGAACCGCCGCGCGTACTCGCCTACACCTGGGGCGAAACCGGCAGCTCCGAAGTCACGTTCGAACTGACGCCGCAAGGCAACGACGTGCTGCTGGTGCTGACGCACAGCCATCTCCCCACGCGCGGCGACGTGCGCGGCGTCTCCGGCGGCTGGCATTCGCACCTTCGCGTCCTGATCGACCGCCTCAACGATCGCGTGCCCGAATCGTTCTGGAAAACACATGAACAAGTCGAGCAGGAATATGCGCGGCTGATTCCCGGCGACTGACCGGAACACCCAGTTTTCGACTCGAGACCATACTCAAGGAGAGTGATGCCATGAAATACAAAGGAAGCTGCCATTGCGGGCAGGTCGCCTTCGAAGTCGAAGGAGAGATCGATAGCGCGCTGTCATGCAACTGCTCGATCTGCTCGCGCAAGGGCTCATTGCTTTGGTTTGTGCCCAGGGAGAACCTGACCTTGCTCGGACCCGAAGACGCTGCCAGCACGTACACATTCAACAAGCACGTCATCCAACACCACTTCTGTCCAACTTGTGGCATCCATCCGTATGGCGAGGGGATCGACCCCAAGGGCAACCGCGTGGCGGCCATCAACCTTCGCTGTGTCGAGGGCATCGACCTCGCAGCCATTCCGGTACATCACTTCGATGGCCGGGCCTTGTGAGGCGGAGCCTGCCGGCACCCGCTATCGCAACGCGTTCTCGCGGAACACCAGACTGCAGCAGGTCGTCGCACCCTCGGCCTTTTGCAGTTCCGACAAGTCGACGGCGGTGACTGCGATGCCCGCGGCCTCCAGTCGTTGCCGCGTATGCGGGAAGCACGCGGGATAAATCACGCCGGCGCCGATACGCAGGGCGTTGGCGGCGTGCTCCTCGGCGGGATCGACTTCGATCAGCTTGTAGTCGGCAAACACTGCGGGGTCGACCCACGCCGGTTGCACCAACAAGGTGTCGTCGGCGACTTGGGTCACTGCCGATTTCAGATGCAGGCAGCCGCGAGTCGGCACGGCCTGCACGGTGTAGCCGTAACCGGATAGCAATTCGCGCAGTTGTTCGATCGCCGCGGCGTTGCTGCGGGCGGACTGACCGACATAGACGGTGCGATCGACGCGTAACACGTCGCCACCATCGAGCGTACCCGGCGCATCTATTGCGCGCAGCGGCCGGTATTCGGCAAGCACGTCCGCTACCGAAGCGCCTTCCACGCGCCGCGATTCCGCGCCAGGACGGGTCATGATCGCCACCTCGTCGAACACCAGGGCCACATCCTCGACGAACACGGCATCCGGCATCGCGTCCTGCGCCGGCAGCGACAGCACCCGGCAGCCGAGCGCTTCCAACGCTTGCCGATAGGCGTGGTGCTGCCTGGCGGCAAGTCCGATATCGATCTCCGTGCGCGGCACGAAGGAGAGCTCGCAGCCACCGAGGCTGCCGCTGACATCACGGGTAATGGCGATCCACATACTCCGCAGTGTAAGGGTCAGGGCTGCGTTGGTGCGAAGATCGCGGCGAAGCGCGCGCGCTGCTGCTCCGTGGCATTTGGCTCGCGGCTGATGAACATCTCCTCGACGAAGCTGTCCATGCGCAGCCCCAGCGCGGCGTAGCTCGGGCGGATGTCTAAGTAGTCGCCGCTTTCCACGGCGCCCGCCAGGAACGACGCGAAGTCGTGTCCGATCAGGCGTTGCGCGGTCCATGCGATGTCATCGAGCGTGTAGCGCTTGCCGGGCTGACCGAACTCGGCATACAGCGCGCGTAGCAGTTGCGGCAGGCCGACCGCGTCGTCACTACGCAAGCGCAATTCCACATCCAGCGCCAAAGCGGCGAGGCTGCCGCCGCCGTACACGAGCTGGCGGTTGGGTTGTTTGTCCTTGCCGGCCTCGCGCACGCTCATGCCCAGGCCCTGCACCATGCGCGCGATCAGGTAGCGGCGCGGCACGTTTTCCAGGCGCTTGAGCAGCAGGGTTTCGTCGATCAGGCCGTTCTGCGCCAACGTGGCGATCGTGAGGTAGTCGGTCGCCCCTTCCTTGAACCATTCCTCGCGATGATCGGCTGGCACCAGCGACAGCCCGTTCCAGAAGTGCAGCAGCTCGTGCGCCATCACGTAACCCCAGATCACCCGGTTGCGCGCATCGGCATCGCCCTGGATGAACTGGCTGAAGCTGCTGGCGAAAGCGCCGCCATCGCCGCTGGCATGTTCGTTGATGATGATCAGGTAACGCCTCGACAACGGCTTGCCACCGAACAATGCTGCATAACTGGCAAGTTGCGTGCGCAGCAGGTCGACGAACAGCTGTTTGTTCGCGACATAGCGCTTGCCCAGCACCAATGTCATCTCGACGCCACCGACATCGAAGGTTTCGGCCGCAGCGGTACCGAGGAACAATGCATTGCTGAGCAGCTCGCGGCGCGAGGCGACGCTGAAACGCCTACCCTCGCCCACCGGTGTCCACGGTGTGCGCGCCTGCCAATCCTCGGGCAGCTCGAACTCGACCGTGATCGGCCCCTGCATCGCATCGCCGCCATCGGCGAAGAACAAGGTAGCGCCAGTGATCATCAGGCCTTCGTCGGTGTGATAGGCGACCTCCTCCATCCCTGCAGGCCAAGGGTGGCGATCGTGTTCGAGACGAACCGAATAACGCAGGCGAACGCGCTGCCCACCCTGCACCTGGTAATCGCCGCCACCCAGTTTTTTCAGCACCAGCGGGCGACCAGCGAGATCGGTGATCTGCAGACCTTCGATCAGATCGGCTTGGCCATCTGGCAATCCCGGCACCGTCATGACGTTGAACATCGACAGCATGTCTCCGCCGAGCCAGAGATCGGCTTCGACCTCGGCACGGATGGCCTGGTCGTCGATGCGCACGCGATAGTGGTTGGGCTGGCCGTCCCACGGGGTCGCAGCAAGCGCGGACAGCGGTATCAGCAACAACAGGAGCAGGAGCAGGCGACGCATGAGGCATTCCGTTTCGGCGGGCAGTGCTGCCTGGGATACGTGGATGGCCGGATTGGTTGCGGCGCTCGGCTCCGCGGCATGAAATCATGTGCTTCCTTTGTCCTATGGCTTCCGAAGTGCAGTCCAGTCCCGGTCTGGTGGTGATAGGTGGCGGCCCGGCCGGCCTGATGGCCGCCGAAGTCGCGCGCGCAGCGGGCATCGAAGTCGATGTGTATGAGGCGAAGGGCTCGGTGGGACGCAAGTTCCTGATCGCAGGCAAGGGCGGGCTCAACCTCACCCATTCCGAGCCACGTCCGTTGTTCGATGCTCGTTACGGCGCGCGCAGCCGCGAAGTCGGCGCCTGGCTCGATGATTTCGATGCCGATGCGTTGCGCGAATGGGCGCAAGGCTTCGGCATCGAGACTTATGTCGGCACGTCCGGCCGCATCTTCCCGATGGACCGCAAGGCCGCGCCATTGCTGCGCGGCTGGGTGCGGCGATTGCGCGAGGACGGCGTGCGCTTCCACGTGCAGCACCGCTGGCTGGGTTGGGATGGCGATGGCGCATTGCGTTTCGCAACACCCGAAGGCGAGCATCGCGTACGTGCGCGCGCGGTCGTGCTCGCGCTCGGTGGCGGCAGCTGGCCAGAACTCGGTTCCGACGGCGCGTGGCAGGCCGTGTTGAGCGAGCGCGGCATCGACATTGCGCCATTGCGGCCTTCCAACTGCGGCTTCGACATCGGCTGGAGCGAGCATTTCTCCAGTCGGCATGCCGGTGCACCGCTGAAACCCGTGATCGCGCACTGGCACGATGCCAAAGGCGTCGAGCACGCACTGCAAGGCGAATGCGTCGTCACCGCGACGGGCATCGAAGGCAGCTTGATCTACGCACTATCGGCCACGTTGCGCGACAACATCACCCGGCACGGCCATGCGACATTGCACCTCGACCTCGCGCCGGGTCGTACGTTCGAACGCCTGCGCAACGACCTCGCCAAACCGCGCAACGGTCG
Source organism: Lysobacter sp. CFH 32150 (assembly GCF_022758295.1). Classification (GTDB taxonomy): domain Bacteria; phylum Pseudomonadota; class Gammaproteobacteria; order Xanthomonadales; family Xanthomonadaceae; genus CFH-32150. The sequence goes on from NZ_JALDWJ010000001.1 coordinate 301,835, forward strand.
CAGCCTCAGCGAACACCTGCGTCGCCAGGCCGGCATCGAAGGCGCGAAAGCCGCGTTGGTGTACGAAACGCTCGACAAGGAGCAGCTGCAAGACATGGAGCTCGTCGCGCAGACGATCAAGCGCCTGCCGCTCGTATTGAAGCGCCCTCGCCCGCTCGTTGAAGCAATCAGCAGCGCCGGCGGCGTGCGCCTTGAAGCGACGAACGACACGCTGATGCTCGCTGCCATGCCCGGCGTGTTCTGCGCCGGCGAAATGCTCGATTGGGAAGCTCCGACTGGCGGTTACCTGCTCACCGCGTGCTACGCCAGCGGTCGCCGCGCAGGACTGGGGGCGGTGCAATGGCTGACCAAGCACCGCCCTCCCGGGTCAATGAGCGTTCTGTAACACGCACTTGCCAGGCGCGCGTTTCCGACCAGCGGCTGTCCGCCCGCCACACAGGCACACGTTTCTCTCTCCGCGGATTCCGGCACTACGTTGGAATCCGTACCCCACGGGACCTCTGCCCCCCGGAGAAACGTCCATGAAACTCACGCGTCCTTTCACTATCGTTGCCTTGGCAGGCATCTGCGCCATCGCCGCATTCAGCCAGGACACCCGCGCGCAAGATGCGAACGAGGCGTCCAAGATCAAGAAGGGCTATTCCATTGCTCCCGTGCCCTTGAATCTCGCTGGCAAGAACATCGGCCTTGTCGGCTTGGGTAGCTACATCGTCAATGCCCAGGGCGGGTGCTCGGATTGCCACACCAATCCGCCCTTCGTCGCGGGAGGCGATCCCTTCCTCGGGGAACCGACAGTCATCAACCAGGCGGGTTACCTGGGCGGTGGTACTGCGTTCGGACCCTTCGTATCGCGCAACCTGACTCCGAACCGCTTCGGGCGGCCTGCGAATCTCTCGTTGGACGAATTCCTGTTCGTCATGACTACCGGCACCGACGTCAAGGGAATACCGCCCTTTGTGCCTTCAGTCGAAGGTGACCTGCTACAGGTCATGCCCTGGCCGGTGTACCGCCACATGACCGAGCGCGACAAGCGCGCCATCTACGAGTACCTGCGCGCAATCCCATGCGTCGGCAGCGCGCAGCGCTGCGGCACATAGTCAGCCTGGCGAAGGCATCGCGGGATGCCTTCGCCGTCCCACCCGGTGATCGCGCACTGGAGCGACGCCAGTGGCGTGGAGCATGCACTGCAGGGCGAATACGTCGTCACCGGACCGGCATCGAAGGCGGTCTGATCAATGCACCACGACTGCTCCTCGACCTCGCGCCGGGCCATGCTCGAACGCTGCGTCGACCTCGCCAATCCGCGCAACGGCCGCTGCCCTCGTCGCGCAAACCATCAAGCGGCGCCTCTCGCATTGAAGCGCCCACTCGCCGAAGCGATCAGAAGCACCAGGGGCGTGCACCTCGAAGCGACGAACGACTCGTTGATGCTCGCTGAACTGCAGCACATATCTTCATTCGTTCCCCTGTCATGAAATGCGTAGGCGCTGCGTGACCAACGTCACGCCATGCGGTCGTTTTCGCACCTACGCTCGCGTTTACGCAGAGGGAACCTCGCATGGACCAATCGAGCATCGGCGCCGCGCGCGCCGCGATCCAGAGCCAGTGGGCGCAACGCTATGGCACGGCATGGGCGACATCGCTGACCAGGCGCGCCAAGACTGCTGCCTTGGGCACTGCGGCCGCGACCTCGGGCAGTGGCATGACCAAAAGTGGCCCACAACCGGCAGCGCTGCTCACGCTGCCGGTGCCGCCACTCGCGGTGCGGGTACTCGGCAACATGGCCTACGGCCCGACTGCGGCCAGCCTGGCCGAGTTCAATGCACTCGGCACCAATGATGACGACCGCTTCGCCAACTTCATCGAATGGCAGCTCGACTGGTCGGCCATCGACGACAGCGCAGTCGAAGCCCGGCTGGCGGCAGCCGGTTACACCACCCTCGGCAAGAGCCTGCAACAGTTGTGGGCCGACCATGTACTCAATGATCCGGCGTGGGACGTGCGGATGCGCCCGGCACGCGAGATCGAACGTGCGTCGCTGGTGCGCGCCGTACATTCGCGGCGGCAGTTGCGCGAGGTCGTGGTCAGTTTCTGGCACGACCATTTCAACGTGGCCGCAGGAGGCAGCGATGTCGGCCCGGTCTACGTGCATTTCGACCGCGATGTGCTGCGCGCCAATGCCTTCGGCAACTTCCGCACGATGCTCGAGTCGGTCGCGAGGAGCACCGCGATGCTCTATTACCTCGACAACGCCTCGAACACGCGTGCCGGACCGAACGAAAACTACGCGCGGGAACTGCTGGAGCTGCATACGTTCGGTGCGGAGAACTACTTCGGCTTCATGGATCCATTCGACGTGCCGCCGGCGCCGGAAGACCCGGACTATCCGGCCGGTTACACCGATATCGATGTCTATGAGACTGCCTCTGCCTTCACCGGCTGGTCGATCAAGGACGGCCACTGGGAATTCCCCACCGAAGACGACGGCACCTTCGCCTATCGATCGACCTGGCATGACGCCGGCCCGAAGTTCCTGCTCGGCATGCTGCTGTATCCGGAGCAGCCCGCCCTCAAGGATGGCCGCGACGTGCTCGATCGCCTGGCCAGTCATCCGCGCGTGGCGAAGTTCATCTGCAAGAAGCTGATTCGCCGTTTCATCAGCGACAAGCCGCGTCAGGGCCTGATCGACAGTGCCGCGGCGGTGTTCCGCCAACACTGGCAGAGCGCGGACCAGATCGAGCGCGTACTCCGCCACATCCTGCTGTCGGACGACTTCCGCTACACCTGGGGACACAAGCAGCGTCGGCCATTCGAAGCGGTGGCGGCGGCGATGCGCGGACTCGGCAGCGACTTCACCCCGAAAGCGGGCGATCCCCAGAGCGACGAATTCATGTGGCGCATGGGTTTCACCGGGCATGCGCCCTATGCGTGGCCGGCCCCGAACGGCTACCCGGACACGAGCGCCGCATGGTCCGGTTCCAACAGCCTGGCGATGAGTTGGAAGCTGCTCGGCTGGCTGACGGAGACCAGCGACAACGGCGTGCCGCTGGCGCCGATCCTCGCGACCACGCGCACGCACGTAGCGACCTGGACAGCGCGCAACCTCACCGAATTCTGGTGCATCCGCCTGCTCGGCTACCTGCCTGAAGCGACGCGGCTGCAAACCCTGATCGCGTTCATGGCGCAGAACGGCGACCCGAACAGCTACGTGATCACCGACACCAACACCTGGTCCGGCAGCGATCTGAAGAAGCACTACAACCAGGAACGACTGTGCAGCCTGGTCTCGCTGGTGCTCATGTCGCCCGAATTCCTGGCGCGGTGAGGAGAATGGAATGAACGCACTGGAATTGTCGCGCCGCGAATTCCTCAAGGGCTGTGCTGCAAGCGCCGCGATCGGCGCTGTCGGCCCGGCCTTGCTGTTTTCGAATCCCGCCCACGCAGCGGCTAACACGCACGACACGATCGTGCATTTGTTCCTGCGCGGCGGCATCGATGGCCTCAACCTGGTCGTGCCCACTTCCGGCGTCGATCGCGGTCATTACGAGCAGGCACGACCCGACCTGATGATCGCTGCCAGCGGTACATACGGCGCACTGCCACTGACGCTGGGCGGCGGCAGCGGCACTGGCTTTGGCCTGCACCCGTCTGCGACCGGCCTGCGCGATTTGTGGGATGCGGGCCACCTGGCGATCGTGCATGCCTGCGGCCTCGCCTCCAGCGTGACCCGCAGCCATTTCGATGCGCAGTTGTCCATCGATCTCGGCACGCCGGGCCAACAAGGCATCGGCAGCGGCTGGATCACGCGTGCATGGAACACGCATCCCGGCGCGCTCGGCAGCGAGCTGTTGCCCGCACTCGGCGTCAGCGCGAACCAACCAGCGGGCCTGCTTGGCTCGACACAGGCGTTGTGCATGAGCAGTCCTGCGGATTTCGCGCTCAATGCAGGCCCATGGGCGTGGCAGAAGACGCGCACCGATTCACCTGCGGGGTTGCGCGGCGTCAACGAGACCCTCGCCAGCCTCTGGGGCGGCAGCACGGGGCTCGAATTCGCCGGTGCGCGCGCAGATCGTTCGCTGCGCATGATCGCGCAACAACCGTATGCCGCATTACCGGCGGCATGGCCGACCGGAACCTTCGCACAGCAGCTGTGGACGGTGGCGCAGTCGATCCGTTTCAACCTTGGCCTGCATTACGCGACGCTCGATCTCGGCGGCTGGGATACGCACGACGGCCAAGGCACTGCCGGCGCCGGCTGGAACTACTACCAGAACAAGATCGCCGAGTTGTCGTCGGCCCTGTATGCGTTCTTCAATGAACTCGCCGCCAGCGGACACATGGATCGCGTGACCGTGGTGGTGCAGTCCGAATTCGGGCGCCGCGTGCGGCAGAACGCCAACGGCGGCACCGACCACGGCTACGGCAACCCGATGCTGGTGCTCGGCGGACCGGTCAATGGTCGCCAGTTCTACGGCAGCTGGCCGGGACTGGATCCGGAAATCCTTTCGCCCTACTTCGGCGATCTGCCAGTGACCACCGATCACCGGCGCGTGTTGTCAGAATTGCTGATCCGTCGCATGGGCAACCCGAACCTGAGCGCGGTGTTCCCGGGCTACAGCGGCTATACACCGCTCGGGATCATGCAAGGCACCGACACAACGCCGCAGGTAGCGAGCCTTGTGGCAACGCCACTGACCACCACGACCACCAAGGCCAAACGCCGCACGAAAGTACGCGTGCAGCGCTACGCGTTCGACCCCTGGGGTTGGCTGCGCAGGCTGATTCGCGATTTCGAACGCATGTTCTGATTGGACATGTCCTGATTGGCATGTCCTGATTGGCATGTCCTGATTGGCATGTCCTGATCGAACATGTCCTGATCGAGGCGCGACCCGGCGTTACTGCTTCTTCGCTGCCTTGCCGGCCTTGTCCTTCTCGGCTTTCTCCCGCGCTTCCTTGTCGGCCTGGAATTCCCGGATATGCGGCAATTCGCGCAGCAGTTTCGAATGCGGATCCAACGTGTAGGCAGCGCCGGCGGGCAGGTCGACATGCCCCTGCCCTTCGGCCATCTTCAAAGTCTTGTCGCAGCCGTTGACGCGTACTTCCACGGGCACCACCGCGCGGGACTGGGCGCGATCAAGTGGCTGTGCCTGCGCTGAGCGCTCAACGTTTCGCTGGCGCAGCGACCCACAGCCGTCCGGTTGCCAGGTCCAGTGTCACCACCTTGTCCTTGAGGAACGGCATACCGATGTTGCCGTCGAGGATCATCTTGCCCGGTGCGAACCCCATGTCGGCATGCACGCGGACGTCGGGCGACAGCGCGAAATCCACCGGCTGCGGACCATCGAGTTCCGGATCCAAGCCCAGCAGTCGCGCATAAGGCCCGGCCACGAGGACGGTACCGCCGTTACCGGAATCCAGTTCCATCCACAGCATGCCCTGCTTCGTGGGCACGCCCACCGAGGCCGCCAGCGCGCGGCCCTGCATCTCGCGGGAGAGCTTCATCGGCAGTTCGTGCGCGGTGCGCACGCGTTCGCGTGCACTGTCGGCCGACTCGACGATCAGCTGCCGGTTGGGGAAATCGATGGTGATCGTGCGCCCGGCGAACAGGTCCAGTGCGATCGAGCCTTCGACAGGTGCTGCATCCTTCGCCACAAGCGGCGCGACGTCGAAGACCGCGGTGACGGGTGCAGTGAACGGCTTGCCTTCGATGGTGAACGTGACGTTGTCGCAGCGCGGCGCATCGAGGCGATCACCCATCATCCTGTGGCCGCTCAACCGGCCCCACGGCTCGCAACCGAAGGCCTTGGCGAAGGTCGGGGACAGCAGCGTGAGGCCGCCTGCGGTGTCGAACGTGAAGAGACCCGCGTGCCCGTTCACCTCCGCGCGCAACGCGACTGTCTTGCGGTAAGGCTCCAGCTTGAACACAGCCTCGGGCGGTTGCGCGGCGAGACTGTTGCCGGCGAAAGCGAGCAGGAGCGCGGCGAGAACGGGGTAACGCATGGTGACCTCCGGGTGGGACAAATAGCGCGTGATGTTGCCCGGCAGACTGGACCGCCGGTGCCGCACTTAGTTCAGCGGGCCCGACCCAGGGCCCGTCTGCCCTGCCTACCGGTCGGCTTCCTTCGCCTTGTCGGCCGCGGCTTTTTCGCGCGCGGCCTTGTCGGCTTTCTCCCGCGCTTCCTTGTCAGCCTGGAATTCCCGGATGTACGGCAATTCGCGCAGCAGTTTCGAATGCGGATCCAACGTGTAGGCAGCGCCGGCGGGCAGGTCGACATGCCCCTGCCCATCGGCCATCTTCAATGTCTTGTCGCGGCCGTTGACGCGTACTTCCACGGGCATCGGGAATGGCTTGTCGCCCTGCGTCTTCCAGCGCAGGTCCAGGCCGTCTGCGTCGCGCGTAGCCACCAGTTCCGGCAGTGCGGCTGAATACAGGTAGACGTCGAAGAACCATTGGTAGTCGCGGCCGGTCGCCTGGTTTACTGCCTTGATGAAGTCCGGCGTGCTCGCGTACAGCGGCTTGAAGTTGCCGGGGCGCGGGTCGGTGGTGCCGTACACCACCTGCTTCGTCGCGGCGAAGAAGGCTTCGTCGCCGATCAGGTTGCGCAGCGTGTGCAAGGCCAACGAGGCCTTGTAATAGATGTCGTGGCCGGGGCCGCGTTCGTCGCTGTAGACCTCTTCTTCGAGCATCGTCTTGCCGGAGACGATCGGCTGCTTGTTGAGCAACGCGGCGCGTTGCTTCATCAGTAGCGCGTAGTACTCCTGGTCGCCGCGCAGCCACTGCATGTACAAGGGTTGCATGTAGGAGCCGAAGCCCTCATGCAGCCACATGTCGTCCCAGTCGCGGTTGGTCAGCTGGTTGGCGAACCATTCATGGGCGAATTCGTGCTGCAGCAGCCAGTCGTAGCCGTACTCGCTTTTCTTGTATTCGTTGCCATAGGCATTGATGGTCTGGTGCTCCATGCCCAGGTGCGGGGTCTCGACCACGCCCATCTTCTCGTCGGCAAACGGATACGGGCCGATCGTGCTCTCGAAGAAATCGAGCATGGGCCCGAACTCCGCGAACAGCCCGCGCGCTTTGCCCGCATCGCCGCGCAGGTGCCAGAAACGCAACGGGATGGTGTTGCCGTAGCGGCTCTTGTAGGTCGCCTCCAGCAGTTCATACGGACCGATGTTGAGCGCGATCGCGTAGGTGTTCGGGTTCTTCGTGCGCCAGTGATAGGTACGCCACCCGTTCTTCTCTTCCATGCCCATCGCGATGCCGTTACCTGCGGCAACCAGCGGAGCCGGCACGGTCACGTGCTGGTCGACCTGCAGCGGCTCGCCCAGCGGATGATCGATGCATGGCCAGAACAGGTCGCAGCCAGACCCCTGGATCGCGCTGGCAACCCACGGTTCACCCGTCGGCGCCTTGCTCCAGACGAAACCGCCATCCCACGGCGCGCGCTTGGCCACGTGTGGTTTGCCTGCATAACGGATGCGCAGCACTGCGCGCTCGCCGCTGGCCAACGGCTTCGGCAATGTGACGCTCATGCGGCCTTCGGGATTGGTCCATGCGCTCGCAGGCAGCTTTTTCCCGTCGACCGAAACTGATTCGATCGCAAAGTTGCGATCGAGTTCGACCACCAGTTTCGCGATCGGCCTGGTTGCCTGGAAGGTGAGCGCAGCGTCACCGGTCAACCGCTTCTGTGCGGGCTCCACCTTGAATTGCAGGTCGGCGTGCTCGAACACGACGGCTTCCTGCTCGGGCGTCCGTGGCGCACCGGAGCCATAAGTGAATTCGGTCAGATCACCCCGCTCCGCATGCGCGGCAAAGGCAAGCAAGGACAAGGCGACGGCAAGCAGGCGGTCATGGCGCATTTCGGGGATCCAGACACGGGCAATCCTGTAACGATGACATATCCCGGTCGCGCCCGGCATCCGCCTGAAGTCACGCGATTTGGGCATAAGCCCTTGAAGCAACAGGGCCCGATCTCTCGGGCCCTGTTGCTGACAGCCTTGGGAACGATCTTAGAGATCAAGATCGTCCTCGCGGACGCCAAACTGTTTCAGCAGTGCCTGCCGCGCCTCGTTCGACAACGCCTGCGTAGCTCGCGTGCCCTTGGCGCGTGCGGCTGACGCAGCAGCCGTGCCGTCGGACACCGGGACTGCCACGAACGCCGGGCTTTCGCCAGTACCGGCATCAAACGCCCCACCCGTGATCTGCCCGAGGTCATTGATGTCGTTGGCGAAGATCAGCTCACCGGAATAACCGGGCGCTGCATCGTTGAGGTCGGTCATGACCCCGTCCTGCCAGAGGAAAGCATGGCAAATCGCGAAACCCGCACTGCACGACATGCCCACCACCTGGCGCCGCGCATTGATGCCCAGCGCCTGGCTATACACATGGCCTGGAAGCGTACCGAGATCCTGGATACCGGAGTCCCGCGTCCACAGGAACGCGTGCGCACGGAATGAACCCGGCGTGGCACCACCCGGATAATTCGCGAAGCCGATCACGTCGCCTTGCTGGTTGATCGACATCGGCGTATTCCACGCGACTCCGCCGATATTGCCGAGATCAGTCACCGTGTCGTTTTCCCAGAGCACCATGTGCTTCGCACTGAACCTGCCGACGGCGCGGTCGCAGATTCCCGAGATGCCGACGACTTGTCCCTTGTCGTTGATCGCGGTGGCCGCACTGGTCGAATCCGAGGGCAGCGACAGCAACTGTTTGACCTTGCCTTCCTCCGGGCCCCAGATGACGGCCTGGAACTGCAGCACCTGCGGCGCGACGCAAGTCGGATCGTGCACCGCGTTTTCCGCCCACCCGACCACCTGGCCACGGTTGTTGGAACCGGTGGCAATGCCGTTGTTGCCGCCCAGCGTCGGCAGCGCTTTCATCACATTGTCCTGCCACACGAAGCCGAGACAGGTGTTTCCGGTCACTGAAGGGAAGAAAGCGGAGCAACTCCAGGCTTCTCCCAGGGGATCGACCTGGTCGGTTTCGGCAAAGCCTGAAATCAGGCCGCTGTTGTTCTTCACCGGCCAGGCCACGTTGCTGTTGGCGCCGCCGAGCGTGCCGAGATCCGTCGGCACCCTATTCCTCCACAAGGTAGCGTGTACGGCGGCCCCGTCTTCCACGCTGGAAAAACCGGTGATCCAGCCACGATTGTTGATGCTGTTCCCCGCACTGCTCGTTCCGTCGAGCAAAGGCAAGTGGTCGATCTGATAGACGGGTTGGCTGTCCGCAGCGATCGCTGCCGGCGCGGCCATCAGACAGGCAACGCACGCAACGGCGAGCATGGCGTGTTGAATCTGACGCATGGCACTCTCCTTGAGATGGGTTGTGGAAATAACCGCTCCAGGGAACGGTTTTTTGCGGATGCAACCTCCCGCGCGGCCTGTCCGAGTGCTCGGACCCGCTGTTACTTCCCTGCATTCAATGTGGAAGGGAGGCTCGATCCTCCACGTTCAGCGTCGCGCAATTCGATGCGGATTACTCGCCGTTTCCGGACAACATCACCAGCGGCAATGCAGCGCACTGGCGACGCATGCGCAGCGCGATTAATCTTCGATCAAAAGGCGCGGGAGCAGACATGCGCAGGGCACGATGGTTGTTCATCGCATTCGCAATGGCAGGCTGTGCACATGCACCGTCGACCCTTCCAGCGGACGCGTTGTTGCAACAGGCCATCGATGCCGCCGGAGGCGAAGCAGCGTTATCGCAGGCGCAAGTGCTGGCATGGACTGGCGAAGCGGTGGTAGTGGCTGATGGGCAACGCATCGAACTCGGCGTCGACACCAGCGTTGAACCCTTCACGCAGGCGCGCTCGGATACCTGGCTGCGGGATCGAGGTCGAAGCACCCTGCGCAGCCTGGAAATAGACGGTAACCAGGGCTGGATGACGCGCGGCGAACAACGCACTGCGATGCCTATCGCCATGCAGCGACACGAGCGTGCGCAATACGCTGTCTACGGATTGATGCGACTGGTGACGCTGCGCGATGCCGGCGCCAATGTGCAAGCGTTACCGGATGACGTGGATGGCTTGCACGGTCTGCGCGTCTCGCATCCGCACGCACCGACGGCAGAGCTGTACTTCCATGGCGATGGGCGCCTCGCCTATCTGACCAACAGCGTTCCAGCCCCTGACGGCGATGGCAGCGTGGCGCAACGCTTCGATTTCGAAGGCACTATCGAAGCCGACGGCGTACGCTGGCCCCGGACACTGCGGATCAGCCAGTCAGGGCAACCCTATTTCGAACTGCACCTGCTTACGTTCCATGCCACGCCGAACCAGTAACTGCAGGCCTCATCACTTGTCGCGCTGGTAAGTCCCGATCAATTCCGCCTGCGCAAGCACATGTCCTTCAATCGCCTTGAGCAGCTGCCCTTTGTCCGGTTGGCCGAGGTCGGCCAGCACGATGTCGAGCGCATAGAGCTTGTGGAAATAGCGATGCCGGCCGATGGGTGGACAAGGCCCGCCGTAACCCGTGCGCTTCCAGTCGTTGATACCTTCGCGCGTCCCCGCGGGCAGCTGTGCCGCGTCCACGCCTGCGGGCAATCCGTCCGTCCCAGCCGGCAGGTTGTAGAGCACCCAGTGCACCCAGGTCATGCGCGGCGCAGCTGGGTCGGGGGCGTCCGGGTCATCCACGATCAGAGCGAGACTCTTGGTACCGGCGGGCAAGCCGGACCAGTGCAATGGCGGGGACACGTCCTTGCCATCGCAGGTATGCGGCGTGGGAATCGGCGCGTTCGTAGCAAAAGCCGACGAACTCAGGGTGAAGGGCATGACCGCCTCCTTACCTTTGCTGATGGCCGCTGCCTCCTCTCCCTTGCTGCATGAGGCAGACAGCGCAATCGCGAGGAACATCGCGCCAAATATGGATCGATCAGGCGCCATGCGGGCCACCTCGAATTTCGAACCGGCACGATAGTACGCCGCTGGTTGTTTCCGCTCCGTTTACGCCGGAAGTTAGCCCGAAATTTCCCGCACTGCACGCAGCGCCTGCTGCACTTCTTCCGGTGTGTTGACCAGGCTTGGCGCGAGACGGGCGTAAGTAATTGCGTACGGGCTGGTGCTGGCGATGATGCGCTTTGCCAGCAACTGCCTGACCACGTCTTCCGGTCTGAGGCCGGCGACCTCGAAGGAGACGACGCCGGCAGACAGGTCGCCGGACGTCGGCGTATGCACTTTCACCTTCGCGTTATCCGCGAGGCCCGCCTTGAGTTCATCGTTGAGGCTGCGGATGCGGGCCGCGACGCGTGCGCGTCCCATCTGCTTGTGCATGCGGAATGCAGCGGCCGTGGCCCACTGGTGTTCGAAGGCGTGGAATCCGCCCGGCGCCACGCGATTGGCGTTGTTCGGCGTGGCCGGCGCGCGGTCCTGGGTCCATGCGACGTAGCTTTCGAAGTCGGTGAAGTTGGGAATGGTGGGCCGCAACCGGGCCCAGTTGTCGGCATTGGCCCAGACCAGGCCCGTGCCGCGCGGGGCGAACATCCATTTATGCGTACCGGCGCAAAAGTAGTCGCAGCCCATGGTGGCGATGGCCTCGTCGGCGGCGCCGATGCCGTGCACGCCGTCCACCACCAGCAGCACCGACGATCCTGCCCGTGCCCGCAGGGCCGCACTGATCTCGCGGATCGGCAGGCGGATGCCGGTGCTGGAATGCACCCATGTCAGACCGACCACGCGGGTCTTGGGGCCAATGCCCTTGAGCAGGCGTTCGATGATGCTCTCGGTGGTCGCAGTGGCGGCCTCGTCGAACAACGCGGTCTTGCGCATGCTCGCGCCGGCGCGTTCGGTGGCCAGCCGGATCGATTCGTGGTGCGAATAGTGGTCGTGCGTCGTTGCGAGCACCTCGTCGCCCGCCTGCAGCGGAAGCCCGTGATAAACCAGCGCGAGGCTTTCCGTCGTGCTGCGGGTCAGGCAGACGTCTTCCGCGCGTCCGCCCAGGTATTCGGCGATTTCGGCCTGGACCTGGAGTGGCAGGGTATGTGCGGGATCCTCGAACATCGCTTTTTCGACCACGAGGAAGGGATTGCGATCGATCGCGCGGCGGTAGGCATCGAGCGCATCACGCACCGGCGCCGGATGGCTGGCGATGAAGAAGCTGGCGAAGTGGAGATACGTCGGATCCAGCACGAACTGGGCGCGCACTTTGTCCCAACTGGAAAGATCCGGCAGGACAGGCGTTTCCGCCGCGACGGCGGCCAGCAACCCTTGCGGGACCACGGCGGAAGCGGCGATGGCCGCCGGAACAATCATGAACTCGCGTCGCGTGATGGACATGGTCACCTACTCCCAGTGCCCCGCAGGGCTTCAGCAAGGGGAACGCCCGAAGGCGCGACAGCCGGACAACTCAACGTTTCTCCGTCACCGCACGACGCAGGTTGATGCGCGCCCGTGCATCGAGGCGTTCGTGGAAGAAATCGCTGAGGAAGATGCGCTCCCGCGCCAACAGGGCCTTGAGGAAACGGCGGCGATTGAGCTTGAACAACCATCCGGGAACGTGGCCACGGTACTCGGCGGCGATACCGCGGTCGTAGGCATCGAATGTCACCGGCTCCGCGCCGAGAATCGCCATGTCGCAATCGAGGAACAGCGCCGCATCACCGTCGACATCACCGGGCGCGAACTGGCCATGTCGGGCAGTGAGATGGATCAGTTCCGCGACACGTGCCGGATCGAGGCTTCGGTCCGGCAGCCAGCGCGCGATGTGGTCGACCGCAAGTTCAGCCGAACGCGTCTCGTTGTCGCGACGGCCTGCTTCATAGATCGCATCGTGGTACAGCACGGCCAGATAGACCTCGGCCGGTTGCGTCCATCCTGGCCCTGCCGTGACGGCGTCGTAATGGCGCAGCACTTCCTGCACGTGCTGGAAGTTGTGATACGCGCGTGGTGGCGTCGCATAAGCCGCTTCCAGCGTGGTCTGCTGTTCGCGGGGGAGTACCAGTGGCGCGTCAGGCGTCATTTGATTCCGCGGGATTTGGTGACCTTCCGGACCACGACTGACAAAGTCAGGAATGCAAAGTATCCAATGCCTCTGACGTTATCGTTGGCTGTGGCGTGAGCGGCACTTCGCCGGTGAATGCACAGACCCGGTTGCGGCCTTCCCGCTTGGCGCGATAGAGCATCTGGTCGGCGTGCGACAGCAGCTTCGCCAGGTCGTATCCGGACAAGGGGGTTCCGCTGACGCCGAAGCTCGCGGTAACAGTGAACACATGGCCACTTTCGCGAGTGTCGATGCTCGCGATTCTCACGCGGCAGTCCTCGGCCAGGCGCATGGCGCTCGCGGAGTCGTATCCATGTATCAGGATCGCGAACTCCTCACCACCGAGACGCCCGAGGTGGTCGACCCGGCGGCAAAGCGCCTTGCACGTGTCGGCCACGCGCTCGAGCACCCAGTCGCCCGTGATGTGGCCGTAGCTGTCGTTGATCGCCTTGAAGTGATCAAGGTCGAACATGACGAGTGCTGCCTGGTCGCCAATCTGCGCGCATCGCGCCAAGGTTTGCGTGGATTGCAGCGTGAAGTAATGGCGGTTGCAGATGCCGGTCAGCGCATCCGTTTCCGCCATGCGGCGAAGGGACGACTGCCTGCGCTTGATCCTGTACGCCCAGTAGCCAATCACGGTCAGCAGCATGACCAGCAGAACAACCACCAACCGGGTGTTCTGCGTAGCCTGCCTGTCCACGCGCTGTTGCAGTTGCAACACCTGGTTCTGGCGATTCAGCAGTTCGATCTGCTGGGTTTTTTGTTGCGTTTCGTGGCGCACGATCTGGTACGCCAGTTCGCGCGCCTTGACATCATTGAGATAAGCCTTATCGGCCCGGGCGAAGTTGCGGTAGTGCGAGAGTGCGGCCACCGGGTCGTGGCGACGCTCGGCGAGTTCGTACATGGTCTTGTACGCCATCACCAGTGGTGGCGAATTCGCGAGGCTGGCGCGTTCGGCGATCGCAGCCTGCGCATGCGCTTCGGCGCCGGCCATGTCGCCTTCTGCGAGCATGAGTTCCGCCAGTAGTGACTCGATCTCGCCGATCAGGCGCGGGTAGCGCGTGCTCTGCACTTCGGCCAAGTGGTTTTGGAGCATGAGGATCGCCTTGCCGCGTTGCCCCTGCGCCTCCCATTTGCGCGCAAGCGTGCCGCGGGCGAAGTTGGCTACCGCTTTCTCACCCTGCTCCACGCACTTGTCGATCACCTGGATGATCGAGGAATCGGCCGGCAATGCATCGAGGTTCTGCAACGATTCGAGCCTGGCCTGCCCCGCGAAGCACAGCGTTCGCTCAGGCACCTTCTGGGCCAGTATCTGGTCGGCGTAATACAACCCGAGCTTGTATTGCCCGATCTGGTTGTACAGCAGTGCCGCGACGCCCAGCCCGTTCTGGCGCAACTCGGGATTCTTGACACGATCGATCAACGACAAGGTCTGGTCGAGCTGGCGCAGTCCTTCGGCGAACTGCCGAAGCAGCGCGTAGCTGTTCACCATCAACGCGCCCGTGCGGAACTGCATCTCGACGTCGGAAGACGACTCGAGCAAGCGGCGTGAGTCCTGGATCGCGACCTCATAGTGCCCGGCGAAGACTTGCGCGTAGGCATTGAGGAAGTCCAGTTGCTCCCGCTGTTTCAACGTGGCCTGTTGTCTTTGCACGTTGAGTTGCGACAGCAGCTGCTGGAATCGTTTTGGGTTCGAGCTGCGCACGCCCTCGGCCTCTTGCAGCAGTGCCTCGACCTGAGTCGAGGCACTGCCCAGCATCGGCATCAAGCAGAGGCTGGCTACGATCAGCCATGGCCTGAGAATGCGCACGAGCATGCTTGCTTCCTACAGGCTCGCCATTTCCAGCTTATTCCTGCTCCGGCGGCGTTTCTTCAGCAGGCTGATCCTCGCCGGGCTGGTCGTCGTCCTTACGCACCGGCTCGTCAGCCGGCCACACCACGCACAACATCTTCTCGCGGCCACCAAGCAAATCGTTCAGCGCAGCATTGTCGCGGTTGAGCAGCGCCTGGCGCTGGGCATCGTCGACATCGAGTGCCGCGACAGCCGCCGCATAGTCCGCAGCCGACAGCCGGGTCATTGCTGGGTTGTTGCCCAGTGTTTCAAGAAACTGGATGACGTTCGACACAGTGTTTTCCCCCTTCATTGTTGATCGGATGTTTCTGTACAGCTTGCTTCGAGATCCAGCGCAGCGATGCGGTCCAGCATCACCTGATTGCGCTGCATCGGCCGGGCCGGCGGAATCACCAGCGTCGTCTGCAGGCGAAGATCCGCATTCACAAGCCCCGACAGCGGCATCCGCTCCATCCGCGGCACCGTGATGGGGAGCGTAGCAGCTTCGTAAGCGATGACTTCATGCGACAACGGGTAATCCTGCGCGAGCAGGTCAACCAGCAGGCCTCGGTAAGCCGAGCCAGTGGCGAATCGGCGCAGCGAGCGGTCGCCCGCGATACCGATCTGCCAGAGCACGAGATAGGCCGAAGGATCGATGCGGCGCTGGTAGAACATGAACTGGCTGGCCTCGTAGTGCTGGCAGCCGTACGTGCCCGGGTCTATGCCCAGGTCGGCATACAGGCAGTCTTCGGCCGAGATGCCCGGCTCCATCTGGGCATCGAAGCCCTCGCCGCGCGCCAGGTCTATCGCCAGGTGGGGGACCAGGGCGAACACGCCCGGATGGCCGTAGAACACACCGCACACACTGCGGCCGGCGCGCACCTCGGCGAGCATCGCCTCGACCATCTCCCGATAGGTCACCTGCCGCGACTTGCCCTCTGCGTAATAAGGCTGGAGGCTGCGGACGTCGGGGCGCAGCTCCTGCAACCAGAGTTCGACCAGCGGATCAGACACGAGGGCGAACACGACTTCCGCCTGTTCGATATGGCTGCGCGAACGGGGACTGACGTGTGCGCCAAGCATCATTCCCAAACCGACGCAGGCGAGGCTGCCGTGCTTTGCCATGGAATCACGCGATAGTGAGCAAGTCGGCAAATTTACCGGCCCCACCCTGGCATTGCCATGTGCCGGACGTTACGGGTTGGCGCTAGATCGGCTCCACGATTTGGGGTTGCACGATTTGGACCGGTTACCGCAGGTATCGTCGAACACGGCTTGCATCACTGACCCAGGGGCTGCTCACGTACAAACATCAGGCGTCGTGAGTTTCGCCTCATGACTGACGCACTGCTTGAATCTCGAGGGCAAGCCCACGATTTCCCGGGTCGTCCCCGCCGCGAGCGCGAACTGTTCGAAGGGTACGTCCATGCATGCATCCCTGGTTTCGCCATGGGTCTTGCAGTCGCCACGGAACAGCAGGTAGTGGCAATTCCCGCTCGCACTCTTGATGCATTCGAACTTCGCCACCTCCGCCGCGATCCGGGTCTTGCTGTAAATCAGATAATCGCCGTCGATGGCGGAGCGCATGACGATGATGCTGTCGCCCCACCCGTCGCAGCCCACCAGGGCGAACAGGAAATACGCCAGGGCGATGAAGTTGCGCATGAGCCACCTCGGTTTGGTGATTGGTGAATGTCGAAAAACCGCGCGCGCCTACATGTTCCGGAACAGCGCCATGAACGGCTGGCTCACGGTCAGTGTTTCCGGCCGTTGCCTGAGCCGGACGATGCCCTTGCCGGTGTCGTCGCGCACGATCGAGGCGATCGCCTTCAGGTTGACGATGGTCGATCGATGGATCTGTTTGAACGTCGCTGGATCGAGCACGGCGAGCAACTCGCGGATCGGCTTGCGCAACAGCGCCTCGCCTTCGGCCGTCACCACCGTCGTGTACTTGTTGTCGGCCTGGAAATAGGCAACGTCGTCGACCAGGATCAACCGCGTTTCCCGGCCGGCACTGGCGGTGATCCAGGTCAAGGGCGGCTCCGCGCCGGGGAGGTTGGCGCCGAGTTGCTTGACGAGCGCCGCGAATGCGTCGGCGTTGGTTTGTGCGGCGGCCGTGCGCGTCTGCAGGCGCTGCACGGTCGCGGCAAGGCGCTCCGGTGCGATCGGCTTGAGCAGGTAGTCGATCGCGCCACTGTCGAAGGCGGCGATGGCATATTGATCGTAGGCGGTGACAAATACGATCTGCGTGTTCGGACTGGCCTCCGCCGCCGCCGCCGCGACTTCCAGCCCAGTCAGGCCGGGCATGCGGATATCGAGGAAGGCGACCTGTGGCCGAAGTTCGGCGATCGCCTCCAGTGCGCTCGCCCCGTCTTCGCATTCTGCGACGATCTCCAGCTGCGGCCAGGCCTCGCCCAACAAGTCCACGAGCGCTTTGCGCAACAGCGCTTCATCCTCGGCGACCACGCACTTAACCATGGCGGCGGTCCGGTTCGAACGTGGCGGGCACGGTGATCGTCGCAGCAACGCCGTTGGGGAAGTTGGCGACGACAGCGAGGGCAGCCTTTTCGCCATAGACCAGGCGCAAGCGTTCGCGCACGTTCTTCAGGCCAATGCCGGTGCCAACGCTTTCAGCGTTGAACCCCTGTCCATCGTCGGCCACGGTCACCGATACGATGGCATCGTTGCTGCGGGCAAGGATCCAGATCGTACCGCCGCCTGGCTTGGGTTCGAGCCCGTGCTTGATCGCGTTCTCGACCAGGGTCTGCAGCATCATCGGCGGCAGTGGCGTGACCCCTAGGTCGTCGGGGACGTCGATCTGCAGTTCGAGACGCGGCCCCATGCGGATCTTGAGTATCTCCAGATAGGCGCGTGCGCGTTCCAGCTCCTCGCCCAGCGTCGACAACGCATCCTCGGTGCGTGGCAGCGAATGGCGCAGGTACTGGATCAGGTGACCGAGCATCTCGTCGGCACGTAGTGGGTCGCTGCGGGTGAGGTATTGCGCGCTGGCCAGCGTGTTGTAGAGGAAGTGCGGTTCCACCTGCGCGTGCAGCAAGCTCAGCTTGGCGACGGTGAGCTCTTTCTCGGTGACTGTCTGCGCGGCTGCGGCTTGCTCGCTGCGGCGACGTTCGGCCACGCGACGAGTGATGGCGCGGGTGATCGCCTCGGCGTTCTCGAGGTTGGTACCGTCGTCGACCAGGAACCAGTCGCTCCATGCACCGCTCTCGGGTTCGCAGATCAGGGTGACGCTGCCGATGCCGTCGCCCGGGGTCACGATCGCCAGGATCTGGTTGCGTTTGTGGCCTAGGCCCAGGAGTTCGTCGCGTTTGTTGCCGAACCAGGTCAACAGATTGAAGCGCCCGGGCGCCTTGTGGCCATAAGGATCGAGGTGCTTGACCTTGGCGCGCACCTGCAGGCTGTCACGCGCGCTTTCCACCTCCTCGATGCGCGGCAATTCGCGGATGGCGGCATCGAGCAGGTCGAAAGCCTCGCCAGCCTCAAACGGAATCTCGATCTGGCGCCGCTGGCGGTTGGCCAATGTGCTTGCGTCCGCGTGGCCCGCGAGCAGGCGCACGCGTCGCAGGTGCGAAAACGCGCCGGTGATGACAAAGGCGATGATCACGAAGCCGATCAGGAAGATCGGCCAGGGCGGCTCCTGCCCTGCCATGGGAATGGCGGACCAGAACAGGGCCAGCAGCAGGAAGGCCAGGAACCAGGCCACGGCAAGGCGGGTGATGAAGAACAAACTGGTGATCACGTTCAATCCGGGCAGTTGGATTGCCGCGGAGCATAGCGATCAGCAGCGCCCACTTGTTCGACGCCGCGACGAAACCCATGGACGGGCGACGAAACGCAGCGCCGGCGGCGCAGACTGGTCTCCAACCGGTGACTCTTACGACAACCGCGCGTTCAGCAAGCGGGGATTTCGACGGCCACCCGATTCCGCCCCATCTGCTTGCTGCGGTACAACACCGCGTCAGCGTGGCTGATCCACGTCGCTACATCCCCCAGTTGGGGGTTGGCTACCGCCACGCCGATGCTGACTGTGCAATGCAGTCCAGGCACCCCATCGAAATGCGTGCCTTCAACCGCCACGCGGATACGCTCGGCGACTTCCTGCGCCTCGGCAAGACCGGCTTCAGCGAGCACGACGCCAAATTCGTCGCCGCCAAAGCGCGCGGGGGTGTCGATCTCGCGAACCGACGCCTGCAAGATCGCGCCGATGCGTCGCAACACGACATCGCCGATCGGATGGCCATAGTTATCGTTGATGTCCTTGAAGTGATCGATGTCCATCAATAGAAGCGCCGCCGGCCGGCCAGTGCGAGCGCAACGCGTCAGTTCATTGAGCGCTGCCTCCTCCCAATGCATGCGATTCCAAAGACTGGTCAGGGCATCGGTGCGATTGAGGCGAACGAGCATGCGGTTCTGCCGCACCACCTTGCGCCCTAATGCGTAAGCGGCGGTACTGAGCGCCAACGGATAGGCGAACATGAAAGGCAAGCTGCACACGATGCTGAGCATCGTGGTCTGTGGCTGGAATGGAAACCCAAGTACCGCGGCAGTGAGCAAGCAGGCGATGCCCTGGAACGTAGCGGTGCGACCCAGGAAGCGCCAACCACCCACGCCGATCTTGTCGGCGGACAGCATCACCGCCAGCAACGTGCTGGGCAGCAGGTTGAACTGCATCACGGCGATCCAGATCCCACCGCAGGCCGAATCCACCACAAGGTTGCGGTACTCGGCGCGCTCCGGATCGCGACTGCGGTTCGCGAGCAGGCACGCCACGTGCGGCCACAGATATCCGTTCGCGAGCAGTGCGGCCCAGGTCAGCGGCGATGCGCCGTTCTCGTAGAGCACGCCAGCGATGGCAAGGACGCCAGTTCCCAGTCCCAGCATCCGCATGCGATAGATGCGCCCGACGAAGCGCCGATGCTCGATCAACCTTGCTGGTGTTTTTGAACCTGGCCTCTCTTCCATGACCGCCCTCACCCACAGCATCGGGCCGAGCTTACCTCGCGCTTGAGCCAGCAAACAGCGATGCGCTCACTGGCACCCGACACGGCGTGAATGCCGTGCGATGCCGCTAGCGTAAGATGCAAACGCACCACGTCTCTTTCGCGCGACTCCCCGCGGCCGTTCCGGCGCCCGTTTTCGCTCCCTTCACGCGTCAACACCCTGTTGCGGGGTGACGCTTCTCACGGGAGCCACCATGCCGGGCTACACCACCCGCCAGCAAGTCATCCACCTCGGCGACCACGACTACCGCATTCGCGCGCTCAGCGATCGGCAGCAATTCGCCGATCCCGATGGTCATGCCGAACGTCTTGGCATCTCGTCGGCCCAATGGTGCCTGTTTGGTCAGGTGTGGCCGGCTGGCCGCCTGCTCGCCGAAGCGATGAGCCGGTTCGACATCGCCGGCAAACGCATCCTCGAACTCGGCTGCGGCCTGGGCCTCGCCAGCCTGGTACTGCAGCGACGCGGGGCCGATGTCATCGCCAGCGACGTGCATCCGCTCGCCGAGCCTTTCCTTGCCTACAACGCGGCGCTCAACGAACTGCCTGCCGTGGTCTACCGCCAACTGCGCTGGGATGTGCCGCTGCCCACCCTCGGCCGATTCGATGTGGTCATCGGCAGCGATGTGCTGTACGAACGCGACCACGCTTCGCTGCTCGCTGCCCTGGTTGACCGCCACACCCATGCCGGATCCGAAGTGGTGTTCACCGATCCCGGACGCGGCAACAGCGCGCCGTTCACGCGCGCACTCGCTGCACAAGGCTTCAGCGTCGAAGAAGAACGCTGTCCGATGAATGCCGGCGACACCCCGCCCTATCGCGGTCATCTGTTGCATTACCGGCGCCATGCCTTCGCAGCCAACGAGGCCGCGCGATGAGCATCGAACACATCAGCTTCGAAAGCCGCGACGACGACCACATCGTCGATCCAACCGTCTCCTGCAGTGCTTGCGACGCAGTCTGCTGCCGCCTGACCGTGGTGGTGATGCCGGAAGACACTGTGCCGCGCCACCTGGTCGAACGCACCGCGCAGGGTCTCGACGTGATGGCCCACGACGAAGACGGCTGGTGTGTCGCCGTCGACCACACCCGGATGTGCTGCAGCATCTACGACCAGCGCCCGGACATCTGCCGCAAGTTCGCCATGGGCAGTGCGTATTGCCGCGCCGAGCGCAAGGCCTACGGCCATCGCAACGACCGCGAAATCCCGATCACCGTCATCCAGCACGGCGGGACTTAGGCAGGCCGTACCCATGACTTCTTGCCTAGACAAAATAGTCTAGACAAATCGTTCTACATGCTCTACGGTGCAGCCTCGACCGTTCCGGACGAGCTGCAATGCCCAAGGCCACCAAACCGCCGAAGCCCACCGCCGCCGAACTCGACTTGTTGCGGGTGATCTGGCGTCTCGGTCCGTCCACGGTGAAGGATGTGCATGCGGCACGCCTGCGCGAACGCCCCGACCTTACCTACGCCACCGCGCTGCGCCTGATGCAGGTGATGCACGGCAAGGGCCTGCTGACCCGCGACGAGAGCCAGCGCTCGCACGTCTACGCCGCCGCGCATGCGCAGGACGCGCTGCAGACCAACCTGCTCAAGGACCTCATCCACAAGGCCTTCGCTGGTTCCGGCAGGGATCTGGTGATCGCCGCGTTGAGCGAACACGTCACCGACAAGGAACGCGAAGAGATCAAGCGCTTCCTCAAGGAGAATCCCGATGGCTGAGTTCCTTGCAACGCTGGTCCCCGTACTCGGCCGGGCGCTGCTGCATTTCGTATGGCAGGGTGCGGCGATCGGGCTGATCGCGGCCTCCGTACTGTTTCTGTTGCGCGATGCCAGGCCGCAAGCCCGTTATGCCGTCGCATGCGTGGCCTTACTGGCTTGCGTGCTGTTGCCTCTGGCGAATGTCATCGCGCTGTTCACGAATGCCCCCGATGTCGTCGTTTCCGTAACGGCCGCGGATACTCGCCATGCCACGACGCTCGGACTGCCGACGGTCGATATCGGAACCTGGCACGCGCGTCTCGAGACGTCGCTGTCCTGGATCGTCGCAATGTGGGCGGCAGGTGCCAGTGTGCTGTCTCTGCGGATGACGATGGGCGTAGCGTGGATCCGCCGCCTGCGCACTGGCCCGCAGAGCCGCGCGAACGCAGCCTGGCAAGCACGCCTCGACGCGCTCGCACAGCGGTTTGGATTGAAGCGTGCCGTCGCACTGCGCGTGGTCGACTGCCTCGACTCGCCAGCGTCGGCAGGATGGTGGCGTCCCGTGGTGTTGTTGCCCGCAGCGCTGATCGCGCGCATGCCGACCGACCTGATCGAAGCGCTGCTCGCACACGAACTCGCCCATATCCGTCGCCACGACTATCTCGTCAACCTGTTGCAGGGCGTGGTCGAAGCGCTGCTGTTCTATCACCCCGTCGTGTGGTGGCTCTCGCGCGAGATCCGCAACGAACGCGAGCACATCGCCGACCAACTCGCAGCGGACATGCTCGGCGCACCGCGTCGCCTCGCCGTCGCCCTCTCGGAACTGTCCGACCTCAATCGTTCCTGCAGTGTCCCACTCCACCTCGCACAAGCCGCACATGGAGGCCAACTGATGTCCCGCATCGAACAACTCGTCCGTCCAAGCCACCGCGCCGCCGGAGGCAAGATCGCCTATCCATTGCTCGGCCTCGCTGCCGCTTGCATCGCGTTCTATGCCCACGCCCAGGTCACACAGCGTAAAGCCCCGCCCGCGTCCCCACAGGCGACCGTTTCCCACGTGACGCAACTCCATGACAACGGCAAGCGCGATGCCTATGCGTTGATACGCAAAGGGCAGAAGGACTTCACCATGTCTGGTACTACGAACGACATGAATGCCATCGACTCGGCGCGCCGCAGCATCGACGGCGACTTCCTGTGGTTCCGCCGTGCGGACCAGGCCTATGTCGTCGTCGACCCAGCCACCGTCGCCCGCGCACACGCCGCATGGCGCGAGACCGACAAACTGGGTAGCCAGATGGAAGCGCTCGGCGACCAGATGGAGGGCCATGGCAAAAAGCTGGAAGCCCTGGGAAAGAAGATGGAACAGCTGGGCGAACACAACGCCGAGACCCCCGCCATGCGCGAAGCCACCAGGAAAATGGAAGCGTTGGCCGAACAGCAGCAGGCACTCGCCAATCAACAGCAACGGCTTGCCAAGGCCACGCTGACTGCCAGCGAATCGCAGGAAGACAAGCTCGATCGCGACATGGACGCCCTGTCCGCGCAGCAGGAAGTGCTGTCCCGGCAGATGGAGCAGCAGTCGCGCGTGCTGGAGGCCGAAAGCAGGCGCCTCGACGCCAGCCGGAAACCGATGGAAGCCCTAAGCCGTGAAATGCAAGTCGCCAGCAAACCGATGGAAGCCCTCAGCGCACAAATGCAAGTGCTGGCCAAGCAGCAGGAAAAACTGGTCGTCCAGGCCGAACGCCAGACCCGCGAGCTGATCAGAGAGGCTCAGGGCAAGGGCCTCGCGATGCCAGCACCGGGCAACGTGCGCGCGCGTTGATCGCACTCCAGATAGCCGGAAAGCCGCGTGCGCGGCTTTCCGGAGAGTGCGTCTATCCATACGAACTCAGTACTCCGACGTGCTCTCCTTTTCCTCGGTATCGGTCTTCGTATCAGCCTCCTTGTCGGCAGGCATCTCCGTATCGGTGGCAGGTGCCGTCGCTGGTTCATCGGGAGCGGCCTCGCCAGTCACGGCCGCGTCGCTATCCTTGTCCTCCATCGCCAATCCCGTTGGGCCGACGAGGTACCACTCGCCCCATTTGTCGACCATGTCGTGGCCCTTCGTGGTACCCGGGCCGGCATCCTCGGTGTAGTAGTACAGGGGATGGCCGTTGTAGGTGACCTGCTGCGAGCCATCACCGCGCGGGATGGTGCCGATCATCGCGGTCTGCACGCTCGGCGACGCCGCGGTAGGCGCACCTGCCGGCGGGGCCAGCACCGGTGGCCATGCCTTGATGCAATCGCCGGTGCACTTGGTGGCGGTGTCGTCACCTTCCAGCACATACACCGCGCGACCCGAGCTATCCGCGACATACGATCCCGCACCGCCGGTCGCCAGCGTAAGCGCCGTTGGCGTCGGGGGTGGCGGCGTCACGACGGGAGCCGGCGGTGCGGCTGGTGTGGTCGCGGCGGTTTCGGTGTCTGCAGCTTGGCGATTGCACGCGACCAAGGCGAGCATTGCCGCGCCGCATAACACGAGCAGTTGTGTGTTGCGCATTACATCCTCCTCAGCCGGGCACATCCCGGCTTTGCGAATTCATCGACGCATCAATAGCCGATGCATCGTGACGCGAGGGTCTTATTCGTGTTCAAACGATGTAATGGCACTCACGCCGTATTAACGACGGCGCCATTCATGACTTCAGCCACAGCGATATCGATCATGCGCTGGTCTAAGCTCGACTCATTGACAGCCATGGAGATTCGCTATGAAGGGTATTCCGCTGCATTCGGGTTCATGGCGCGCCGTCGCTTTGAGCGGCCTCGTCATCGTGGCCGGCCACGTCTTTGCCGCCGAGCCACAAAGCACAGTGCCCACCAGAACGACGGAAGAGCAAGCACTCGCCCGCAAGCCGCTTGAGGCTTACATGCAAGGGCATGCCACAGGCGATCCTGCGCATATCCGCCGCGCCTTCCTGCCGACCGCACGCATCGAGGGCCTTCGCGACGGCAAGATCGTTTCGCGCACCCTCGAGGAGTTCGCAGCCGGCTTCAGCGGCAAGCCCGCCGAAGACGAAGCCCAGCGCCAGCGCCGCATCGATGCCCTCGACATCTCCGGCACCGCCGCGATGGCACGCGTCACGCTCGACTATCCGGCAGTGACCTTCACCGACTATTTTGTCCTGCTGAAAGTCGATGGCGAATGGAAGATCGCCAGTAAGGTGTATTCCGCGCAGAAGAAATGAGCGGAGGACCAACGCTTCGCCACCGTCACTGACGCTCTCCCCCGACGCCAGATTTTGCGTCACCACGGGTCCCCGCGGGACCATGATGCCGTCATAGTCCTAGGGAGACTGGTATGAAGTGAAGCTGGGACTCGATCTCGGCGACGTGATTGCGCTGGTCTCCACGCGTGCGAACGGCTAACCCGGGCCAGCGGTGCGGTGGTCGAACTCGCCGAAGGCGATGAAATGGTCTATCGCGCGACTTCGGGCATTGCTAGCGGTTATCCGGCCACATTCTCGGCACGTTGCTGCCACAACCACACTGCCGCCATCGTCAGCCACGAAACGATCAGCGCGACGACGATCTTCTGCGAAAGACCTGACGGCATGCCGCGCCAAAGCGCATGAACCCACAGAGCGATGAAGCACGTCGCTCCAAGGGCAAACCCCGGCATGAAGCGAGCGTGCCAGCCGGGAGTGCGGCGAAAGCGCAACGACTGCAGCAGCATCGCCGTGGTGACGAACAGGAAGGTCGTCTGCGCAGCGATGCCATGCACGAAGTTCTCGAACGTCGGCACCCGAGGCACGCGGTACGAGTCCGCCACAGCGGTGACCATCAGCGCGAAACCGGCGCCAACGAACAGCAACAGCGGTGCGGCGCTGCGTGCCGCGGGCGGCAAGGCCCAGTAATAGCCAAGCCCAATCAGCACCAGCGCGACACCGAGAACGAAATACGCCGTCTGCAGCCACAGGCCGTAGTCGTCCATCAGGTAAAAACTCAACGGGGCCTGTCGCCAGTCCAGATCCGTGCGCAGCCATTGCACCGCCACACAGGCAATGACGAACATGACCACGCTGAGGAGCGCGGCAGCGCCGAGTCGCGGGGCGATGTTGCTTCCGGCAACGCTGAAGGTGTCATTCATGATCAATCGCACTCGCAGTGAACGTCCAGGTCCACAGGCTATCAGCCACGGCTACGTTGTGAAGACACGCCATCGAGATCAGTGGAGGGAGCCAATCGTCCTGCCTGGATGTCGATTTTGCCGCCGCTTGTTCGTCTAACAGTCAGGGACGGGCCACCAGGCCCCGCGACCCTGTTCAGCCATCCCTGCACATCACTAGAGGAGAAAACACCATGCCAGCCAGGTTCCAGCGCATCACTCCATTCCTCTGGTTCGACACCCAGGCCGAAGAGGCCGTGAACTTCTACACCTCGGTTTTTCCCAATTCCCGTGTAGGAACCATCTCGCGCTATGGCAAGGCAGGCGCCCAGGCCTCCGGCCGGCCGGAAGGCTCGGTGATGGTGGTCGCCTTCGAACTGGATGGACAGGCGTTCACCGCGTTGAACGGCGGACCCCAGTTCAAGTTCAACGAATCGGTTTCACTCGTCGTCAATTGCGAATCTCAGCAGGAAGTGGACCACTACTGGATCCGCTTGTCCGAAGGCGGCGATCCCAAGGCGCAGCAATGCGGCTGGCTGAAAGACAAGTACGGCCTCTCCTGGCAGATCGCGCCGACGCAAGTGATCAAGCTGCTCAGCGAGTCGAACCCGGACACGGCACAACGCGCCATGGCAGCGATCCTGCAGATGAAGAAGATCGACATCGAGACGGTATTGAAGGCGGCGGCGTGAGCTAAGTGCAGCCATCGAGTGCGATCGACGCGATGGGCTGCCTTGGAAACCGCGACCGTTTAGCGGCAGCCCGTTGTTGCCGCGATCAATCGTGCAGCGCGATCAGCGATGCCGATAGGTTGCGCTCTTCCAGAACCCTGCGCAGGCGCAGTTCGACTTGCGGCAGGTTTTCCAGGTGCTGCGAGGCATACAACGAGTACGTGGGCCTGCCATCTCCGCCGCCAGGCCCCGCATGCCGGCCAACACTGACCTGCACCGACTGGCTGGCGCGCACCCACAGGGCCTGTAGCGCGGATGGACTGATGCTCTGGCCGTTACCGAGGGTGAACTTGAACATTGCGATCTGGTGTTTCATGCGCCCGGCCTGACCCTTGGAGGCTCCGAGTATGCGCCTTCCATGCCGCTGTGATCGCCGTGAAGCCTGATACCACTCGGTAGGGCCTTGGCCATCGAATGCAATTCCCCTTGGCACAAAGGGGGATTCGCACGGGTGCCAGCACCGCCATCACGCCGCTCGGGATCGTCATGACTCGTACGCATGAGCGTCAGCGCAGCTGGCTGTCCTTGCTGCCACGACGGTTGTAACCGGCAAAGCCCTGCTCCTTGTCGCGCGCTTCCTGGCACGATACGCACAGGCGGACGCCCGGCATTGCCTTGCGTCGGGCTTCCGGGATGGCCGCATCGCATTCTTCGCAATGCTCCAGGCCTGGACCCTGCGGCAGCTGGCTGCGTGCCCGCTTGATCGCGTCCTTGATGGTCGCGTCGATCTGGTCTTGTACGGCGCCGTCGCCAGCCCAGCCGGTTGCCATGGGCGTCTCCCGAATTGCGGATCAGAGGTTGCATAAAGGATAACGGCCGCGGGCTGAATCGATGTGATGGCAGCGCATACGCGGCGTTAGACTCGGGTTTTTCCGGAACCAGCAAACCGATGACACCCAATCCCGCCTACATCCAGGCCCTCAAGGACAGCGTACGCACCGCATCGTATCCGCACTTGATCGGCATGACCCTCACGGCCATGGACTTCGACAGCTGTCGCATCGAGCTGGAACTGGGCGAACGCCACATGCAACCCTTCGGCATCGTCCACGGCGGTGTACTGGCCACGCTGATCGACACCGCCACCTTCTGGGCCGGCTTCATGCGCCTGCCCGAAGACGCGGGCCTGGTGAACGTCGATCTCAAGCTCAACTATCTCAAGACCGTGACCCGCGGACACCTGCGCGCCGAAGGCCGCTGCCTGCGCGCCGGGCGCCAGATCAGTTACACCGAGGCCAGCGTGTTCGACGAGGCTGGCGAGCTGATCGCGCATGGCACGTCGACGTTGATGGCATTGCCCGGCAAGGGACTGAAGGTGGATGTCGCGAAGTTCCTGCAAGCCTGATTCATGCCGGCCTGATCGCGACGCCCATGCCGTCAATCCGCTGACGCTGCGTCCGGTAGCGCTTCGTCCTCCGGCTCGTGCGTGTGGACGTGTTTCCCGGGCCGAAGCACCATCATGCCGAGTACCGCGGCGCCCAGTGCGAACAGCGCGCCGCACAGGAATGCCAATCGATAACCGCTGTTGAGCGCGACCAGCTGCGCGACACTGGACTCGGCCAACGCATGCGTGCGCGCTGCGGCCAAACTGGCGAGGATCGCCAGGCCCAACGCCCCACCCATCATGAAGGAGGTGTTGACCAGGCCCGACGCGAGTCCCGCTTCACCAGGCTCCACATCGCTCATCGCCGCCAGCAGGACCGGATTCAGCGCCATGCCTGCACCGAAGCCGAGCAGCATCATGCCTGGCAGCACGTGGACCGTGAAGTTGCCATCGACCGGCGCCAGCGCGAACAACCCGAGACCCGCAGCAGCCAGCAACAATCCGACGCCGATCGGCGCTCGGATGCCGTAGCGCATCACCAGCTTCGCCGATAGTCCCAGCGAGAACGCCGCCATGATCAGGTTGGCAGGCAGGAATGCCAGCCCCACCTGCATCGGGTCGTAACCAAGCACCAGCTGCATGTAGAGCGCGGAGATGAAGAACCACGCGAACATCGCCGCAGCCCAGAGCACGCCGATCACGTTGGCGGTGGCGATGTTGCGCAACCGGAACATCCCCAGCGGCATGAGCGGCGCGCGCACGCGTGCTTCGATCGCCAGGAAGATCGCCATCAGCATCGCAGCAGCCGCCAGCAGGCCCAACGTCTGCGGCGAACGCCAGCCGATCTCGTTGCCGTTGACGATCGCGTACACCGCGAGCATCAACGATGTGGTCACCGTCACCGCACCCGCGACATCCAACTTCTGCGCATGCGCAGGCGCGCGCACCAGCGGGATCAGCTTCAGGCACAGCGCGAACACCAAAGCACCGATCGGCAGGTTGACGAGGAAGATCGCGTTCCAGCCGAGCGTGCTGGTAAGCACGCCGCCGAGCAGTACACCGATGCTGCCGCCGCCCGCGCAAACGAAGCCGTAGACGCCCATCGCCTTGGCGCGTTCTGCCGGCTCTGTGAACAGGGTCATGATCAGCGACAGCGCCACGGCTGTGACCACCGCACCGCCCAGGCCCTGCACCGCGCGCGCCGCGACCAACGTGCCCTGCGAACCGGCAAGGCCACAGGCCAGCGACGCAACCGTGAACAGCGTGATGCCGATCAGGAACAGGCGGCGATGTCCGTACAGATCGCCCAGCCGTCCGCCCAGCAGCAGGAAGCCGCCGAACGTGAGCATGTAGGCATTCACCACCCAGACCAGCGAGGTCTCGGTGAACTGCAGGTCCTCGCGGATCGACGGCAGCGCGACGTTCACGATCGTGGTGTCCAACACGATCATCAGCACGCCGAGGCAAAGCACGATCAGGGCAAGCCAGCGCTTCCTGGCATCCAGTGGGTTCGTCAAGATGGTGTCTCCGTTGTGTTCTTATCAGGACGACGAACGAGAGTCGGCCGGATCGACATGGTCCGCCCCTCATTCACCCGCTCGTCCGGCCCTACGCAGGTTTGCGCAGCGTCCGATCGAACAGTGCAATTGTGCGGCGCCACGCCTCGCGGGCAGCCGCTTCGTCGTAACGCGGCGTGGTGTCGTTGTTGAACCCGTGCTGCGTGTCCTTGGGCTGGTACAGCGTGTAACGCACGTCGGCCGCCTTGAGCGCCGCTTCGTACGCAGGCCATGCGGCGTTGATGCGCTCGTCGTTCGCGGCAAGCACGACCAGCAGCTCCGCCTTGATCTTCGGCACATCCTCCAACGGCGCTGCGTTGCCGTAGAACGGTGCTGCGGCGGCGAGGTCCGGTAACCGTGTCGCCAGGAAGTTTGCCATGCCGCCGCCATAGCAGAAGCCGACCACGCCCATGCGTCCGTTGCCGCCCTCGATGCCCTTGAGCATGTCCGCGGCCGCGAGGAAGTCCTCCTTCGTCTTCGCCTGGTCGAGCTTGCCGAACAAGGCGCGCGCCGCATCCTCGTCGCCTGGATACCCGCCGAGCGGGAACAGCGCATCCGGCGCGAAGACGATGAAGTTTTCCAGCGACAACCGGCGTGCGATGTCCTCGATGTGCGGATTGAGGCCGCGGTTCTCGTGCACCACCAGAACCACTGGCAGCGGACCGCGCGCCTTCGCCGGCTTCACCAGATAGCCGCGGCTGGTGCCGTAACCCTTCGGCGATTTGAACTCGATGTACTTCGCCGACAGCCGCTTGTCGTCGGGCTTGATCTGCTGCGCGAGCGCGAATTGCGGGCTCAATGCAGCCAGCAACCCCGCGGCCGTCGTCGCGCCGACCGCAAAGCGCGCCGCGCCCGCGAGGAAACCACGGCGATCGATCAAGCCGTGCACGTACTGGTCGAAGAGGCGCAGCACTTCCGGATCGAAATCGTTGGCCTTGGAGCGGGGAGCGTTTGGCATGGGAGCTTCCTCGGTGGCGTCGAGCGGCCGAGCATAACGCTCTGCATGATCGATTTCCTCTGGTCCAATTCAGACTAGCAATCCTTGAACATCGCGGTCATCGCCGCATAACGCCGACGGGAACATGCTTACGTTTTGACCACACGGAGGATCAGAAATGGCCGTCAATCCCACCCCCACCGGTTATCACAGCATCACCCCATCGGTCGTCGTCGACGACGCCGCCAAGGCGCTGGAGTTCTATCGCGACGCGCTCGGCGCAAAGGAAACCTATCGCCTCCCGATGGGCGACAAGATAGGTCACGCCGAAATCCAGATCGGCGATTCGCGTCTCATGTTGTCGGACGAAATGCCGCAGTGGGATGCGCTGAGCCCGAAATCGCGCGGCGGCGCGACCGGCAGTTTCATGATCTACGTGCCCGACGCCGACGCCGCCATCGATCGCGCTGTGAAGGCGGGCGCCAAAATAATCGAGCCGGTCAAGAACCAGTTCTGGGGCGATCGCGCCGGAACGATCGAAGATCCGTTCGGCCACAAATGGATGCTCGGCACGCATGTCGAGGACGTCAGCGACGAAGAGATGAAACGTCGCGGAGAAGAATGGAGCAAGTCGCATAAGAAGCAGTAACGATCCATCTCCCTCCGACACACACATTCAGGCGGTGGGCGCACGGTAACGCCCCCGTAACGACTCCAGGCTTTCACTGACAGGACTCAGCCTGGAGTCCTCGCCATGCCGGATGCTGGCCTGCATATCCGATCCGGTGCCCTGATCGCCCACCGGTTGCTGGACGTAGCCGATGGGATCGACTTGGCGCGGGCCGAAACGCTGTGGCTCTCCCACGCGGGTCGAGAGAGCCGGCGCACGCGACTTTCGACGGTCTCGGCGAACGAGTTGGCCTTCGACGTGCCTCCCGCGCTTCTCGTGTTGCCGACGACGTCCATCGATATCGACGGCCACCCTACGCCGGCCGGGCTGACGGTGCGCCTGTACGACTTCGGCGCAGTCGCGATCGCATTACGCGTGGACATCGAGGATCTCTCCTGGGACGCGTTTGCCGAACGCTGTAACGCGCTCGACCGAGCAACCGGCCCGGCCTCCGAATCGGTGTTCTGGCGAAAGACGCTGCGCAGCGTATTGGACGTGATCGGGCCAGCGCTGCATCGGCCTTCCTCCGAACATCTGGAAGAGGACTACCTGTTCGCAACCGTCCACCGATTCGAGCAGCCCATGACCGGCGCCGACATTCGCGCGCGTGCCGATCTGGCCGCCTTGCTGTCCGGAGAGACCCGGCCGCTGTCACCGCAGGAAACCGCGGAACTGACCGCGCAATCGTTCTCTTATTTCGTCGACGACCTGGTCGTGGTGACCTGGGATCGCGCCTTCATCTTCGAGCCGCGCCGCGATTCCGACGTCATCGACATCATCGAGGTCGCCAACGCGCAGCTACTGGAGATGCGTTACTACGACGAGCTGCTCGATGGCGAACTCTCGACCATGTATGACCTGGTCGCGAATGCCCGCGGCGGGCTGTCCCTCATCGCCTCGCGCCGTGCCGCGCGCCTCGCGCGCCGGCTCTACGGTCTGGTGGCTGAAGTGACCGAACTCACCGAGAAGGTGGAGAACTCTCTCCAGGTCACCGAGGACGTTTATCTCGCGCGTGTGTACGGTGCCGCGTTGGAGTTGTTCCGCGCCCACAAGCTCAGTGCCGCCGTGGATCGAAAACTGGACATCATCCGCGGCACCTATGGCGCCCTGTACGAAGAAGCCTCGAGCCGACGCGCCGAGTTGCTCGAACTGGCGATCGTCCTGCTGATCGTGTTCGAGATCGTGCTGGCGCTGGCGGAGCGATGACACGACGTGGCGGCCGACCCGATCGGCCGCGCCGTCGCCCAAGCAGCACGCCCGCCGTTTCGAAAGCGGGGTTACCCTCTCCCGACCTGCACCCGGGCTCATCGCCATGACCTTCGAAGCCGACAGCTGCCTCAGCCCCTCGCGCCGCCGCCTGCTTGCCGCCACCGTGCCGGCGAGCCTGATGCTGCTCGATGTTGCCGCGATGGCGGCGCCCGCCAACGTTGCGCCACGGCCTCGCCCGAAGTTGACCGACCGCAGCGTCATGTTGATGGGGGACGCGATCCCGATGCCGCCCGTGGAGCGGGCGCGCCATCTGCTGCAACTCGTCGAGCGCCTGCCGGAGGCCAACGATGCCTATCTCGGGGGCGGTGCGGTAGAGCAATTGGAGGCGCGCTTCGCGGCATTGCTCGGCAAGACGGATGCGGCGTTCCTGCCAACGGGCACGCTCGCCAACAACCTCGCCATGCGCGTGCTTTGCGGCGAAAACCGCCATGCATTGGTTCAGCACGACAGCCATCTGTATCTCGACGAAAGCAACGCAGCCTCCACGCTCAACAACTTGCACCTGGTACCGCTGGCGGAGGGACGCGCGAGCCCAACACTCGATGAAGTCCAGGCAGCGATCGATGAAGCCGAACACGGCCCCTACCCGCTCAACGTGGGAGCGATCTCGTTGGAAAGCCCGGTGCGCAGGGCCGATGGCGCGATGGTGCCGTTCGATGTCGCCAAATCGATCTCGGACCTGGCGCGTTCGAAGCGCATCGGGATGCATCTCGATGGCGCGCGCCTGCTGCTTGCGAGCGGCCTGCCGGGTTTCGACACGAAGGCGTACAGCGCGCTGTTCGATACGGTGTATGTGTCGCTGTACAAATACCTCCGCGCGCCGTTCGGGGCGATCCTGGCAGGCGACAAGGAGACGATCGGCAAGATCCGCGACCTGCGCCACGTGTTCGGCTCCACCATCTACCAAGGCTGGCCCGCTGCTTTGCCGGCACTGTCAGCGCTGGAAGGATTCGAAGCACGCTTCACCGCAGCCCGGCGCGTATCGGAAAAGCTCTTCGCCGGATTGAGCGCCGCAGGCGGCTACACCCTGCGACCTGTGGAACACGGCAGCAACATCACGTTCCTGGAGGTCAGCCCGGCGCGTGCCGCGGGGCTGGGTGAACGATTGCGCAACGCGGACATCCATATGCGTGAACCGAGGGATGGCCGGGTGCAGGTGGACATCAACGAGACGTTGCTCAGGCAGGATGTTGGTGCGTTGATTGCCGCGTTCACGGCAGGCTGATCGATTCGAAGCAGCAGCCCGGCTCTTGACCCTTTGCCTCGCTCGACTTTGTTCGGGCTCCGGGCACCCTTTCTACTACGCCGGCTGAATGCGGGCGCCAGGTCATGCGGATTCTCAGACAGCATTAAGCGCATTCCTTGCTAACTGGCCACATCGACAAATGGGTCGGTTGCACCCGCCGAGGTGGGAAATGAAGACGATGCAGAAGCAAATCCTGGTTCGCATGATCGGGGCCGTACTGGCCGTGAGTTTTGTCGGTCCCGTGCTTGCACGCGAGGCATTGCAGGACCAGCCGCAGCACAAGCAGCAGCGCGAAGAGAGCGATCAGGATCGCGAGAAGGCGCGCAAGGCAAAGGCAAAGGCCAAGGCCCAAGAGCAGCATGGCGTAGACCAGGCTCAGGCTCCTGACCGGCCGAATCCACGCGCGCTGGAGATGCGCGAGCGTGAACAAGCCCAGGCCCGCAACGCGGCACGCCAGGCCGAGCAGGCGCGTGCACGCGAGCAACAGCAGGCGGAGATCCGTAGGGCGCAGGTTGAACGTCAAACCGATCAGCGCCGTGAGCAACAGCACGAAGCGGCAATGCGCGAGCAGCGACAGGCCGAGGCGGCAGCGCGCCAACGCGCACGCCAGTCCGATCAGGACAGACAGCGCCAGGTCGACGTCGACACTGACCGCCGAACCAATCAGCGCCGTGAGCAACAGCGCGCAGCGGCGATACGCGAGCAGCGACAGGCCGAGGCAGCAGCCCGCCAACGCGCACGCCAGTTCGATCCGGACCGGCAACGCCAGGTCGACGTCGACACTGACCGCCGAACCGACCTGCGCCGTGACCGGGACCAGCAGGATGCTGCCCGCCAGCGCGCACGCCTGTCCGAACAGGAACGGCAGCGCCTGATCTCACTGCAGCGACAGCGTGCGGCCGAGTATCAGCGCTACGTAGCGACCCGCCAGGCCGCGGAGCGCCAGCGCATCCTCGCCCTGCAGGAGCAACGCCGGATCCAGCAGTACCGCTACCAGCAGTTGTACTGGGAGCGCCAACGCGCACTGCAGGCGGAATGGCAAGCTCGCAACTACAGCTACCTCAATGATCCGTATTACTACACACCGGCGAGCTATCGCTATCAGCGTAGCGGGCGCTACTACGAGATCAACCGGTACGCCGCCGACCTGCTGCAACAGGCCATCCGCTATGGCTACGAGCAGGGTGTGCGCGCCGGCAGGGCCGACCGCCTCGATGGCTGGCGCTACGACTATCGCAACAACTACGCGTACGTCGACGCCAACTACGGCTACTACGGGTATTACGTCAGCCAGGAGGAGTACAACTACTACTTCCGCCAGGGCTTCCGCCGCGGGTACGAAGATGGCTACGGCCGCGCCTATCGCTACGGTCGCTACGACGACGGCAACTATTCCATCCTGACATCGGTGCTGCAGTTGATCCTCAACCTGCAACCCTTCGGCTGATCGATCGCCGGACTGCGACCGCGACGCCCGGCTTCAAAGCCGGGCGTCGTCGTTTGCATGGTCTAGGAGGTTCGAGCCACGTGCGGTGACTCAGATCTTCAACGTGCCGTTCTCGATGATCGGCTTGCCGTCCAGCGTGACGGTGCTACCCGGCAGGTACACGGTCAGGTCGAAAGGCACCGAGTTGTCACCACCAGCCCAGGTGTTGCCGCCGACACCGACGGTCACCGTGCCGGCCGGAACCCAGTTGCCGACCGTGCTGGTCGCCGGCAGCTTCACGTTCGGGTTGATGCCTAAGTCGACGAAGCCGAACAGATCCTTGCGAGGATCTTCCACGGCGTCGTACGCAGCCTTGAGGTCGGCGTAACCGGGACCCGAGCCGGTCATCTCCGTCACCTTGCCCCCAGCGATCGTCAACGTCAGGTTGTCGATCTGCTTGCCGCGGAAGAAGGTGCGCGTGTGCACGACCTTCCCCTCGGCAGTGCCGGGCACCGGCGTGGCATACACCTCGCCCGCCGGCAGGTACGCCGACGCGGCCGCACCGCCCTGCTTCATGTCCTCGGCGGTGACGATGCCGTCGCTGGCCAGCACTTGCCGACCCTTCACGCTTACCTTGAGGTCGGTGCCGTTCGGATTGGTGATGTGCATTTCGTTGCCGGCTGCAAGCACGGCCTTGACCTGCTCTCCGCGCGCTTGCAGCTCGCTGTAGTCGACGTTGACGCCGTTCCAGAACGTCCGCGCCAGTTCGTCCTCGGACATGCCATAGCGTTCGGCGCGCCAGGGAGTCGGGTACAGGCTGTTGCCGAGCTCGATGTTGCGCACGTTCTTCATGAAGGCCTGCACGACCGGCTCGTCGGCCTTGCCGCGCGCCGCCATGCGCTTGGGATCGGCGCCTTCGAACAGGTCCTCGCTCATGGTGTTGCCGACGCCGATCGCCACGTCGACGGTGTCGGCAAGCTTGCGGCCCAAAGCATCCGTCTGGGTGTCGTATTTCTCCGGCACATCGAAGAACAGGCGCTTGGCCAGGCGATCGCTGCTGTACGCGATCAACGGGAAACCGCCGACCTTGCGCACGTTGACAGCGATGTCTTCCAGCAGCTCGGCGTCGTGCGCACGACCGGTGATCAGAACGATCTCGCCCTCCTTCACCGCCGCGCTCTGGGTGACCACGCGCTGGGCGAGTTGTTCGAGGTCGGTGAGTGCGGGCTTGGCCGGCTCGGCAGTGGCGGCCGGTGCCGACGTGGCTGGCGTAGCGGTGGTCGCATCCTGCGGAGTCGAGCGCTGGCAGGCCCCCAGCGCAGTACAGACGACGGCCGCGATCGCCGCGGCGATGAGCTGACGTTTCATGGCAGGCATCCTCACGAGCCCGGATGGGCTGGGCACCCGGATCAACGCCACATGGATGAGGTATCGGCCACCGCCCGTCGGACCAGTCGAAACAGCCGCAGTTCTGTTACAGGGCCTCCGCCGCCTCTCTTCCCTGCTGGCGGATCATCGCTTCCTCGCGCGCGTCGTTGATCGCGTGGCGCACGCTGTCCACGTCGGCCACCGAGTCGTCGTGCTCGAACAGCCCGGTGAGTTCGCTGTCCGGATGCAGTTCGCCGGCTTCGAACAGCGCCCACATTTCTTCCGCGTACCAGGTATCCAGGAGTTCCGGAGCCCAGGCGCCAAGACTGGCGGTGAGATTGTTGACGTCGCGCAGCAGCATCGCGCGGGCGGCATTGTTGCCGGCAGCACTCACTACCTGCGGGAAATCGATGATCACAGGGCCGTCCGGCGCGACCAGCACGTTGTATTCCGACAGATCGCCGTGGATCAGGCCAGAGCACAGCATCTTCACGACCTGACGAACCAGGAAGCGATGGAACCCGCGCGCCTGGTCGGGTGCCAATTCGACTTCGCCCAACCGCGGCGCGGAATGGCCATCCGCATCGACCACCAGCTCCATCACCAGCACGCCATGGAAGTATCCGTGCGGCTCCGGCACGCGCACGCCGGCATCGCGCAGCTGGTACAGGGCCTCGACCTCGGTGTTCTTCCAGGCGGTTTCCTGCTGCTTGCGCCCGTATTTGCTCGCCTTGGCGATCGCACGTGCTTCGCGGCTGCCGCGCACCTTGCGGCCTTCCTGGTACTGCACGCGCTGCTGGAAACTGCGCTGGGCCATGTCCTTGTAGACCTTGGCGCAACGGATCTCTTCGCCCGCGCGCACCACGTACACCGCGGCTTCCTTGCCGCTCTTGAGCGGCCGCATCACCTCATCGATCACGCCATCGTCGATGAGTGGTTGCAGGCCAGCAGGGGTTTTCATGGTGTCTCTGGGAAAAGAAAAGAAAAGAACGGCGCGGCGGGAGGATTAGCCGGCAGCCGTGGAAATCCGGGGCGTTAGAGTGCCTGATCGATACACTGCATGTCCTGAATCACTGGCTTCACCCATGCCTGACGCGATTCGCCTTGACAAACGCGTGGCCGACCTGAAGGGCTGTTCACGTGCCGATGCCGAGCTCTACATCCAGAACGGCTGGGTCTCGGTCGACGGCAGCGTGGTGGAAGCGCCGCAGCACATGGTGTCGACAGAAGTCGTCGAAATCGACCCTGATGCGCGCCTGGAAGCCGCCGAACCGGCGACCATCCTGCTGCACAAACCTGCCGGCTTCGACACGATCAGCGGTCGCAATCCCGCCGCGGCACTGGTGACGCCCGCCACGCGCTGGGCGGACGATCCCTCCGGAGTTCGACTGCTCAAGCGCCACTTCCACCGGCTGACGCCACTGGTCCCGCTCGACAACGATGCCAGCGGCTTGATGGTCTTGACCCAGGACGGCCGCGTCTGGCGCCGGCTCACCGAGGATGGCGACCAGATCGAACAGGAATTCGTGGTCGAAGTCGCCGGCGATATCGCACCCTACGGATTGATCCGGCTCAACCACGGCCTGAGTTACAACGGCCGCACACTCCCGCCATGCAAGGTCAGCTGGCAGAACGAGATCCGACTGCGTTTCGCGATCAAGGGTGCGCAGGGTGGACAACTGCGCGACATGTGCGCGCAGGTCGGCTTGGATGTCGTCGCGATCCGGCGCCTCCGCATCGGCAAGATCCCACTGGCGAAGATGCCGGCAGGGCAATGGCGGTATTTGCCGGTGGGCGAGCGGTTTTGATGTCCGCGCGATAGCCCGCCGGATTAGGGCGTCACGACTCGCATCCGAAGTCCGAATGGCCGGCAAAAACTGGATTCTGATTCGCCCCCGGAGAAGTACGCAGGATTCGGTGCGCCTTCGGCTTACCGCGTTTGCGGGAATGACGGTGCAGTGATTTGGGTTATTCGAGGTGCCCTAAAGCGAGCACATTCACGCCTTCGCCACCGAGCCGGTGATACAGGGCTGACTATCGGCTCGGGATGGGAGCGCCTAGTCGTGCCCTTTGGCGGTTGCAATGAGCAGGACCCCGGAGGACGTCAGCTTGCGTAGGCCACGCGGGTTTGGGGAAGCCGCAATATCTGGAAATCAGCGCCTTTCCGGTTGCCACGCATGGTTGGCATGACCGTGTTCATCGCTTTCTCGCGTGCTAATTGGTGCGTTGGGCCACTCACAGGATGTCTGAAATGTTGCA
Organism: Lysobacter sp. CFH 32150; assembly: GCF_022758295.1. Taxonomy (GTDB): domain Bacteria; phylum Pseudomonadota; class Gammaproteobacteria; order Xanthomonadales; family Xanthomonadaceae; genus CFH-32150. The sequence goes on from NZ_JALDWJ010000001.1 coordinate 340,299, forward strand.
GCGCAACGCAGCCCGGCGCAACCTCGCTATTCCATTCAAGTCGCTGTTGAGTGGGATAGCCAAGGCAGGTAGCTTCCGTACCTATACCTACATCGCAAGGCAGGAAGAGTAGCAACGGGCTGAAGGAGACATGGACGATGGCCTCGGAGCACCCGACATCCGCCACTTATCTGATCTGCCGCACTGGAATGCGACTGTGCGGACTGCCGCTCGAACACGTGGCCGAGACGATGCGGCCACTTCCGGTCGAACCCTTTCCGGACATGCCTCCGATGGTGCTCGGCGTTGCGGTGATCCGCGCGGTGGCGGTGCCCGTGGTCGACGTGGCGATGTTGATCGGAGCTACCACGCGGACGCCGCCCGGACGCTATGTCACGCTCAAGCTGGGTGGCGGACGCCAGGTGGGCTTGGCGGTGGAAGGCGTGATCGGTGTGCGCGTGCTCGCGATCGAGTCGTTGAATGAAGTTCCACCCCTGTTGAGCGATGCAGCGCCCGACGTCATTTCAGCGGTGACGCTCCTCGATGCCGAGCTCGTGCTGGTGTTGCAAGCGGCGCGCCTGATCCCCGATTCGGTGTGGGACGATATCGAGGTCGAGGTCTCCTCGTCATGATGACGCTGCCCGACTCGCACGAAGTCGCCCGGTTCCGCGCCTTGGTCGCCGACCGCCTGGGGCTGCACATCGACGAGTCGCGGCTCGGCAGCCTCGCCGAGGTGTTGCGCAGCCGCGTGGCGGTCAACGGCGGCGCGTGTGCCGCTTATCTCAACCGGCTTGCCGACGATCGCTGCCCGACCGAGGACCTCCAAGCCCTGGCACGCGAGCTGACGGTGACGGAAACGTTTTTCTTCCGCGGCGCCGATCAGCTCGCCGCGTTCACCGAGTCGGCATTGCCGGACCGCTTGGCTGCGGTCGGGGAAGGCGGCATCGTGCGGGTGCTCTCGGCCGGTTGTGCCTCGGGCGACGAGCCTTACTCGCTGGCGATCGCCGTGCGCGAAGCGCTTCCCTACGCCGCCGACCGCGTCGCGATCACGGCCTTCGATCTCAACCAGACGATGTTGGAAAAGGCCGCGCGTGGGCGTTATTCGAGCTGGTCGCTGCGCGATGCAGCCGCGAATCTACAGGCTAGGTGGTTCACGCCGGAGGGCAGCGCTTTTGCGCTCGATGACGCGATTCACCGCGCGGTGGCATTCCATCAACGCAATCTCGCGCAGGACGACCCCGACTTCTGGCGACCAGGCCAGTTCGACATCGTGTTCTGCCGCAATGTCCTCATGTACTTCACGGCCAGCCAGGCACAAGCTGCGGTCGCGCGCATCGCGCGCGCGTTGGCGCCCGGTGGCTATCTGTTTCTTGGTCACGCCGAAACTCTGCGCGGGCTGTCCAACGACTTCCATCTGTGCCACACGCACGACACCTTCTATTACCAGCGCAAAGAAGGTGTATCGGCGACCAGGGAGGCGGCATCGCAGCGGGTCGAGCTGTGGCAGCCGGCCGCGGCAATCAACGATACGAGCTGGGTCGATATCATCCAGCGTTCGGCCGATCGGATTCATGAGCTCGTACCCGCCCCGGCGCCAGCCACCGCGACGTCGGTGTCGGCTGCCACACGGCATGCGCCTGATCTGAATCGCGTGCTCGAGCACTTGCACCGCGATCAGTTCGATCAGGCACTCGAGCAACTCGACACGTTGCCGGCGGCGCAGGCGCGCGACCCGGACGTCCTGCTGCTCAAGGCCGTGTCGCTTAGCCACAGCGCAGCACTGGACAAGGCGGAAGCGGTGTGCCGTGAGGTGCTCGAATGCGATGAGCTGAACGCCGGCGCGCATTACGTGCTCGCGCTGTGCCGCGAGGGTGCGGGCGACGCGCAAGGTGCGTTCGAACACGACCAGGTCGCCGTCTATCTGGATCCAGCCTTCGCGATGCCGCGCCTGCACCTGGGCCTCTTGGCCCGGCGCCGCGGCGATCCCGAGACGGCGCAGCGCGAGCTGCAACAGGCGATAGCGCTGCTGCAACGCGAAGACCCCGCACGCCTGCTGTTGTTCGGTGGCGGCTTCCAGCGCGAGGCCCTCATCGCGCTGTGCCGGGCCGAGTGCGCGGCATCCGCAGAGCATTCATCACGCAGGAGCATCCGATGCTGAACGAAACCGCCATTGCTCTGCGCCGCGAATTCGACCTGTCGTTTGCCGCGGCCTGGCGCACTGAGGCCGAGGCGCCGCAGAACCTGCTGGCGGTGCGCGTCGGCGGCGATCCGTATGCCATCCGCGTCGACGAAGTCGGCGGCCTGTTCGTCGACCGCCGCGTCGTGCCGGTACCGACGTCGATCTTCGAATTTCTCGGCCTGGCCGGCTTTCGCGGCCAGGTCGCGCCCGTGTACGACCTGGCCGCCCTGCTCGGCTATCCGCGCCAGGCGGCGCCGCGCTGGCTGGTCCTGGTGCGGTTTAGCCACCCGGTGGCATTGGCCTTCGATGTCTTTGACGCACACCTCGCGGTGACGCCGGAGCGGGTCGTGTCGTTGGCCGCCGATGCGCCGGAAGATGAGTCGCCAGGCAGAGGGGTTCGCGCGCACATATTCGAGGCCATGCGCACCGACGACGCGGTGCGTCCGATCATCCAGTTGCAGTCCGTCATCGAGGAAGTTCAACAACGGGTCGACAGTGCCCGTTCCACGAAGGAGCGATAGATCATGAAACGGAACTGGGCCTTTGGGCAGAAGCTGGCCGCTGGCTATGCCGTAATGGTGGTGCTGGTGATCGTGGTCAGCACGGTCGCGGCTTTCGCTCTGCGCTCGACGGTGGCGAGCAAGGATCGCGTGATCAGCGTCAACGCGCAGATCCTTCTCGACGCCGAGCGGATGCACGCCCTATCGGAGCGCCAAGGCTCGTCCGTCCGCGGCTATCTCATAGCGAAAGAACAACGATCGCTCGACAACTTGCGCATCGCCCGAACTGACTTTGGCGCGGTCGTCGCACGCTTGCGGGCGGCGGTGGCCAGCGAGGACGAGCGCCGGTTACTGACTGGCGTGGAGCAGGCGGCGGAAGCGTATCGACAGGTTGCAGACCAGATCATCGGCCTGGCGCGCGGGCAGGCCACACCCGAGGTCATCGAGAGCGCATTTGAGGACAAGCTGTTTCCGGCTCGCGACCGGCTGGACGAGCAGGTCGGCGCCCTCACCGCACTGGAGGAGCGCCTGCTCGAAGAGGCGAAGCAGGCGGGGAGCGACGCCGCCGCTACCGCCATTGCGCTGGTGATCGGGATCGCCGTGCTGACGGTGCTGTTTGCGATCGTCATCGCAGCGATTCTGTCGCGCACATTGGGCCGCCAGATCGGTGCGGCGGTAGGCCATGTGCAGAGTTCTTCGACCGAGCTTCAAGCGGCGGCGACCCAGCAGGCGTCCGGCGCCAGGGAACAAGCCACGGCGATGAGCGAGATCACCACCACGATCAGCGAGCTGGCGGTGACCTCGCGGCAGATCGCCGAGAGTGCGCAACGGGTGGCGCAGATCGCCGAGCAGACCGCCGTGGCGGCACGCAGCGGCGACACCACCGTAGAGAAGGGGCAAGAATCGATAGCGGGGATACGGCGGCAGGTGGATCTGGTGGTCACCCACATGCTCGACCTGGGCCGCAAATCGCAGGAGATCGGCGCGGTGCTCGACATTGTTTCGGAACTGGCCGAGCAGACCAATATCCTCGCCATCAATGCCACGATCGAGGCGACCGGTGCCGGCGAGGCCGGCAAGCGCTTTGCCGTGGTGGCCGAGGAGATCCGCAAGCTCGCCGACCGGGTGGCGAACTCGACCAAGCAGATCCGCACCCAGGTCGACGACGTGCGCGGCGCCGTGAACACCACGGTGATGGCGACCGAGAGCGGCGCCAAGGCGGTCGAAGCAGGGGGCAAACAGTTCGCCGAAGTGGCGGCTTCGTTCAAACAGATCGCGGGGCTGGTGGCGACCACGACCGACGCGGCGCGCGAGATCGAACTGTCGACCAAGCAGCAAGTGACCGCTGCCGAACAGGTGCGCATCGCGGTCACCGATGTCTCGCAAGCCACGCAGGAGTCCGAGGCGAGTACGAGCCAGACGCTGCAAACCGCCTCGCAGCTGTCCGGCCTGTCCCTCGACCTGCGCCGGCTCATCCAGCCGCAAGCCGCTTCAGCACCCCATGGCTAAAGACCCCTACCGCTACTTCCGCATCGAGGCGCGCGAGCTACTGGACCAGCTCGGCAGCGGCGTGCTCGATCTCGAAAAAGGCGTCACCGATGCAGGCCTGCCGTTGCGCTTGCTGCGTTACGCACACACGCTCAAGGGCGCGGCCCGCGTAGTCAAGCAGCGGGAGATCGCCGAGCTGGCCCACGCGCTCGAAGCGGCGCTGGCGCCGCACCGCGACGGCAGCTTGCCGGTGGGGCGCCAGAGCGTGGACGATTTCCTCGGCCTGCTCGATGCGATTTCCGCCAGGCTGGCCCAGCTGCCGACGCCCGAGGCGGCGCAGGCCGCGGCGCCCGAGCCGGAAGCATGGGTGCCCATGATGATGCGCACAGACGCCGCCGAAGTGGATGGCCTGCTCGAGGGCTTGAGCGAGATCGGCAGCGAGCTCGCCGGCCTGCGGCACAGCGTCGTGTCGGTGGAACGCGTGCGGGATCTGGCGGCGTCGATAGTCGACCAACTCGCCGCATTGCGTGGGGGCGGACTGGTTGGCGCAGGGCACGAGACCAGAATCGCCAAGCTGCGGTCGGTGAGCGAACAGATGCATAGCTTGGTCGCTGCCGCAGAGCGCGGCCTGGGTGCCGGCGTCGAGCGGGTCGATCGCGAACTGCGCCAGGCGCGCGACACCGCCGAACGCTTGCGGCTGAGTCCGGCCGCCAGCTTGTTCAGTACGCTCGAACGCACGGCGCGCGACGCCGCCCACAGCCTCGGCAAGCGCGTGAGTTTCGAGACGAGTGGCGGCGACGTTCGGCTTGATGCTCAGGTGTTGGACACGGTGCGGAGTGCGCTGATCCAGGTGGTACGCAATGCGGTGGCTCACGGCATCGAAACCGAAGTCGAGCGTCAGATCGCGGGCAAGCCGGCGGTAGGCAGGCTGTCGCTGGAGGTGGAGCGTCGCGGCTATCGCGTCACTTTTCGCTGTTCGGACGATGGTCACGGTGTGGACCTCGACGCCGTGCGACGCGCCGTGCAACGCACGGGCACGCCGGCCCACAGTACTCAGCAACTCAGCGCGGCGGATCTGCTCGCGATGCTGCTCAAGGGCGGCATTACCACTTCCAGCAACGTGACCGAGCTGGCCGGCCGCGGCATCGGACTCGATGTGGTGCGCGAGGCCATGCAGCAACTGGGCGGCGACGTCGTCGCCGATACCGCCCCGGGGATCGGTACGACGATCGAGCTACGCGTGCCGGTGTCGCTGGCCCTGCTTGACGTGCTGACCGTGGAAGTGGACGGACAACGCGCCGCGATCCCACTGGAGGCCGTGCGCCGCACGCTGCGTATCGCGCCACACGACGTGGCCCGCTCGCCCGAAGGTGACGCCATCGTGCATGAGGGCATCCTGATCCCGCTGGTTAGGCTCGGGCTCGGTACCCCGCGTAACGGCAAACGCCAATCGCCGCCGCGGACGATGCCGGCGGTGATCGTCACCGCGGCTGGGGCGACGACGGCGGTGTCCGTGGACAATCTGCACGGCACCGAAACGGTCGTGTTGCGGCCGCTACCGGCCCTGGTGCCGGCCGACGCCATCGTGTCGGGCACGCACCTCGACGCCGATGGCAACCCGTGCATCGTGCTGGACCCCGCGGTATTGGCGACGACGCGAGCTCCGCAGCTCGCGGTAGCGGCCGCCACGCCGGCGCCCCACCCCATCCTCATCATCGACGACTCGCTCACCACGCGCATGCTCGAGAGCAGCATCCTCGAGTCGGCGGGCTTTGCCGTCGAGCTGGCGGCGTCGGGCGAGGAAGCGCTCGACATGGCGCGGCGCAACCACTACGCACTATTCCTGGTCGATATCGAGATGCCGGGCATGGACGGCTTCGGCTTCATCGAACGCACCCGCGCCGATCCTGCGCTACGCGAGGTGCCTTGCATTCTGGTGACCTCACGTGATTCGCAGGAAGACCGGCGTCGCGGCGAAGCCGCAGGCGCTTGCGCCCATATCGTGAAGAACGAATTCGATCAGGTCGAATTCCTGGAGCGCGTCAGCGGGTTGGTGCACCCATGAGCAAGCTGCGCGTACTCGTGGTCGAAGACTCGCTGACGGTGCGCATGCGCCTGTGCGAGATCCTGGCCGCCGACTCCGACATCGAAGTCGTGGGTGAAGCCGAGGATGGCAAGCTGGCGATCGAACTGTGTCTGGCGTTGCGTCCCAACGTCATCACCCTCGACATGATGTTGCCGGTGATGAGTGGACTGGCGGTGACCGAATACGTCATGGCCCACCGCCCGACACCGATCCTAGTGGTGTCCTCGTCGATCAACCGCGGCGAACTGTTCAAGACCTACGAGGCCCTGGCCGCGGGCGCCGTGGAGGTCATGGAGAAGCCGCTGGCTGACGACATGGATGGCGACTGGGAGCGGCGCTTCGTGTCGATGGTGAAGCTCGTCGCGCGCGTGCAGGTCATCACGCACCTGCGGGCCCTCCGGGACGCGCGCCGTGAACCCGCTCCCGTTCGCGTCTCGTCGCGTCCGAGCGGCCGCGCCTGCGAGCTGATCGCTATCGGCGCGTCCACCGGCGGCCCACGCGCCGTGGTCGAGGTCCTGCAGGCGCTACCGGCGACCTTGCCGCTGCCGGTGTTGCTGGTGGTGCATATCGGCGCTCCCTTCGGTGAGGCCTTTGCCGAATGGCTCGACGGCCAGACGGCGCACGCCGTGCGATTCGCCACCGATGGGCAGTCGCTTGCCGCCCCCGGTGTGTTCCTCGCGCCTCCCGATCGCCATCTGGTCGCACAAAAAAACAGGCTGCATCTGTCCGATGGACCGCAGCGGCATTCGTGTCGACCCTCGGTGGATGTGCTGTTCGAGTCGATCGCGGCCGAATGCGGCGCAGCCACCGCCGCCTGCCTGCTCACCGGAATGGGAAACGACGGCGCGCGCGGCCTGCTGGCGATTCGCCAAGCCGGCGGCATGACGATCGCACAGGACGAAGCCACCTCGGTCGTCTATGGCATGCCGCGCGAGGCGGCGCTGCTCGGCGCGGCGCAAAGCGTGCTACCGCTGGCGCAGATCGGGCCGGCGCTGGCGGCCCTGGCACAAGGCGCGAGACCTGGGGGCCTAGCATGAACGGCGCGATCCTCGTCGTTGACGACAGCCTCACGGTGCGCGAGGACCTGATGGAGGCGTTCGCCGCCGAAGGCTTGTCAGCGGTCGGCTGTGCGAGCGCGGCGGAGGCGCGCGCGGCACTCGCCAGGGAAGCCGTCGGCCTCGTCATCCTCGACGTGTTGCTGCCGGATGCAGACGGCGTGGACTTGCTCAAAGAGATCCGCGCCACGCCCGGCGGCGCCGATATTCCGGTCTTGATGCTCTCGACGGAAGCAGAGGTGCGCGATCGCATTCGTGGCCTGACGATGGGATCGAACGACTACGTCGGCAAACCTTACGACCGGGAGCACGTCGTGGCGCGCGCTCGTCAACTGTTGAGCAGCGACGGGGGTTCGCAATCCGGAGCGAAGGCGACCGTGTTGGTGATCGACGACAGCGCCACCTTCCGCGAGCAGCTCTGCGACGCATTGCGTGAACACGGGTTCGGCGTGTTGAGTGCATCGACCGGCGAAGCAGGCCTGCGCAGCGTCGCCATGCATCGGCCCACCGCGGTCATCGTCGACGGCATGTTGCCGGGCATCGATGGCGCCACTGTCGTGCGCAAGCTGCGCATGGATGCCGTCCTCCGCCACACGCCCTGCATCCTTCTGACCGGGTCGGGTGATCAGAGCGCGGAATTACGCGCGTTGGATTCCGGCGCCGACGCGTTCGTGCGCAAAGAGGAAGACATCGACATGATCCTCGCGCGTGTCGCGGCGGTACTGCGCAGCGCGGGTGGCACCATTTCCGAACGTGAAGCCGCAGGTCTTTCCGGCCCCAAGAAGATTCTCGCAGTGGACGACAGCCCGACCTACCTGGAAGAGCTTGCCGAGATTCTGCGCGACGAAGGCTACGACGTGATCCTGGCGCGTTCGGGTGAGGAAGCACTCGAGATGCTCGCGGCGCAGCCGGTCGATTGCATCCTGCTCGATCGGCTCATGCCCGGCCTGGGCGGCACCGAGACGTGCCGAAGGATCAAGGCGTCACCGGGGGTACGCGATACCCCGCTGATCATGCTGACCGCGATGGAGGATCGCGACGCGATGATCGAGGGCCTCAGTACTGGCGCGGACGACTATGTGCTGAAGTCGAGCGAGCCGGATGTGCTCAGGGCACGGTTGAGTGCGCAACTGCGCCGCAAGCAGTTCGAGGACGAGAGCCGCCGCATCCGCACGGCGTTGATGAACAAGGAACTCGAAGCGACCGAAGCACGTGCCGCGCGCGAGTTGGCAGAGAGTCGTGCCGAGTTGCTTGCGATTCTCGAGCAGAAGAATCGCGATCTGGCGACGGTCAATGAGATGCTACAGAAGCAACAGGACGAGATTGCACGGAAGAACGTCGAACTGGAGAACGCCATTCTGGCGAAGGACCACTTCCTCGCCAGCATGAGCCACGAATTACGCACGCCCTTGAACGCCATGATCGGGTTCACCGGCATGCTGCTGATGAGGCTCCCCGGTCCACTCAACGATGATCAGGAAAAGCAGTTGAAGACGGTGCAGCGCAGTGCCAACCACCTGCTTACGCTAATCAACGATCTGCTCGATCTGGCCAAAATTGAAGCGGGCAAGGTGGACCTCAAGCGCGAAGTCACGTTGTGCCAGGACGTGATCGAAGAGGTGGTTGCCTCGCTCAGGCTGCAGGCGGAGTCCAAGGGACTGCGCCTCGAAGTCGTGATGCCGCCGCAGGAGCTGACCGTGCGAACCAACCGGCGCGCCCTGAGCCAGATCATCCTCAATTTGGTCAACAACGCGATCAAGTTCACCGAGGCAGGCACCGTACGCCTGCAACTCGACGAGCGCGTGACCGGCGATAGCAGGGTGATTGAGATTGCGGTCGAGGATACGGGAGTGGGCATACTCGCCGAGGATCAGGGGAAGCTGTTTGAAGCCTTTGCCCAGGTGAATACCTCGGAACGGCGGCGGCAGGAAGGCACCGGCCTCGGACTGCACCTGAGCCGCAAACTTGCCGAACTGCTGGGCGGGCAGATCACCTTCCACAGCGAGTACGGCAAGGGCAGCAAGTTCACGCTGGCGCTGACGGATGCCTAATCCAGTACTCGCGATTTACGAGAAGCCTTGAGTACAGAACACCAAACCGCGCCCTGAAACCGATGGCAGGGAATGACAATCGGCAGGTCGGCCTGGACGTCGTCGCGATCCGCCGCACCCGCATCGGCAGATCGCACTAGGTAAGAGCGGGCTGGCGAAGATGCCGGTGGGACAATCGCGGTATTTGCCGGTGGGGAGCGACCGCGGATTAGGCCGTCACGACCCGCATCCGAAGTCCGGCCCCTCCAACTGGCGCACTTCGCACTCGACGACCCACTCGTCGCCGTGGACTTTCAGGAAACGCTTCGTCAGTTCGATCGCCTCTTCCTTCGATTTCGCCTCGAGGATCGCGTAGCCGCCGACCACTTCCTTCGTTTCGGTGAAGGGGCCATCCGTCACGGTCGTCTTGCCACCGGAGAGCTTCACCCGCACGCCCTCCGACGTCGGCCGGAGCCCGGCGGTCGAGATCAGCGCGCCGGCCTTCGTCATCTCGTCCATCAGCTTGCCCATGTCGGCCATGAGCTGTTCGCTGACTTCCATGCCAGAGTTCTCGTTGATCCTGACCATCGAAAGAAATCGCATCGTAGTGTTCTCCTTGTCGTGTTTGAGGCCCAGATGGGCCGGACGATTACAGGCTTCTGAAACCTGATCTCATCCAGACGACGAACGGGAAGCGGTCGGATCGACACATCCGGCGATTTTTTTATCAGTCTTCACGCCGCAGGCACAGCCACGCGACGATGGCGCCAAAGATGACGTACACGAGCGGCAGGTAAAGGGTCGAGTAAAGCGCGTCGAATCGCGTACCGAGCACGTATGTGTCCAGCATGCGGAGCAGAAGCCGTACGGCATTCAGGCCAAAAGCAAACTTCGCCAGCCAGTCGAACCGGTTACCTCCAAGGGCCACGCACAGCGCAATGCTTCCCAACACCTGGGCGAGCCCCAAGGGGAAGTACAGCGCGTATTGCACCGACTGGAAGATCGACTGGATCTCCAGCAGGCGTGCCTGCTCGGCCGCGGCCGTGGCTGCCTCGTAGAGGCCGGGCAGCTTGAGGTACACGTAGAACAACTCGACCGATCGCAGTTGCAGTTCCAGCAGGCAGAAGACAAAAAACCCGAGGAACGCCGCCACGGCCGCGAGCGGCTTGCGTTGAAAAACCAGGACGCAGGCGACGAGATAGAGATACGCCAATCCGAAGAAGGAGAGCAGCATCAACGTCGCCCGCGCCAGGTTCAGCGGCAACGGCCCTTGCAACAGTTCCTGCGCCGGCCCATCGGGCGTCGGCAACTGCGAAAACACGAACCACTGGAACGACTGGATCGCGATGTAGAGCACCGCGACGGCGGCGGCTGCAAGGCGGTGCGTCCTCGTCTCGAACATGTCAGTCTCCGTTTGCCTTCAAGCAGACGTCGCAGACTGATGGCATGAACCACACGCGCCACCTGCCAGAGGTCACGCCATGCGTTCACGAGCGACTCCCGCCCTTCCCTGCCACGCAAACTGTGACCCCTGTTTCAGAGCCGGCGCAGCTCAATTGACGGCCCCTGGCCCAAGGTCGACCCTCCAGCCTGACCAGGGCGAAGGGACCTCGATGCGCTGCTCTGCGACATACCTGCTGCTGTTGCTCGGTTCCATGGCGATGACGGCACCGATGGCGATGGCGCAGCAGTGCCCGGCTGCCATCCCCGTGCAAGGCGCGCCGGTGTCCGCACCATTGCCGGTGTTCCCGGCCGACAACTGGTGGAACACCGATATCAGTTCGGCGGCGGTCGATGCCGCCTCGGCCAACTTCATCGCCTTCATCAACAACGGCGGCACACGCCGGCTGCATCCTGATTTCGGTGGTGAAGCGTCGACCGGCAGCACTGAGATCTATGGGTTCCCGTATGCCATCGTCGATGGATCGCAGACCAAGCAGGCCGTGACCTTCGACTATTGGGACGAAAGCGATGGCGTCGACCAGTCGACTGGTGAGGGCGTCCCGTTCTATCCCATTCCCACGCAAGCCATCACCCAGCCGCACTGGATCGAAGGTGGCGCACCCGGCAACGTCGACCAGCGCAGCAGTTCCGATCGCCACTTGCTGATGATCGACTGCACCAACCGCACCCTGTACGAGCTTTACAACGTCTATTACTCCACCGCGGAGCAGCGTTGGTACGCGGGCTCAGGTGCATTCTTCGACATGAATCGCAACGACCGCAGGCCGGAAGGCTGGACATCGGCCGATGCGGCGGGCCTCGCGATTTTTCCAGGGCTGGTCCGTTACGACGAAGCGGCGAACCCGGCGGTGACCGAAATCAACCATGCCTTCCGCGTCACCGTGCGCACAACCAACGGCCACGTCTATCCTGCCTCACATACGGCCGGCGGCACGGCGGGCGCGCTGCCGATGGGCGCAAGGCTGCGCCTGAAGACCAACGTCAACGGTGCCGATCCGGCACTGCGTACCAGCGACCCGGTCGCGCGCAAGATCTTCCGCGCGATGCAGAAGTACGGGTTGATCGTGGCCGACAACGGTTCGGACATGTACATCTCCGGCACCTTCGACGTCCGCTGGGACAACGACAACCTCAACTCGGCGTTCCACACGCTCAGCGCCAGCGACTTCGAAGTCATCGAGCTCGGCTGGAAACCCACTGCGGCGCCGTTGCTCAACGCGGTGAGCGCCTCGCCCAATCCCGTCAACGGCGGCCAACCATCGACCGGCAGCGTCACGCTCGCCACCGCTGCACCCGCTGGCGGAGCAGTGGTCGCACTCGCCAGCGCCAGCGCGTCGTTCACCGTTCCGGCCAGCGTCACCGTGCCACAGGGTGCGACGAGCACGACGTTCACCATCACTACGCTGGCCTCCGGTACCACGGCATCGGGCACGCTCTCGGCTTCCTACGCCGGCATCACCAGGACCACGGTGTTGACCGTCAATGCCGCGCCTCCTCCCACCCTGTCGATCGGCGACGCTGCGATCAGCGAGGGCAACAGCGGCACCAAGTCGCTGGTGTTCACCGTCCGGCTTTCATATCCGTCCACCGCGGCCGTCACCTACACGGCCGCTACTGCGAACGGCACGGCGTTGGCCGGCATCGACTACGCCAGCCGCACGTTGACGGGACAGACCATCGCATCCGGGCAAACCAGCAGGACTTTCGCCGTCGCGATCAACGGCGACCATCGCGTCGAAGCCAACGAAACATTCATCGTCAACCTCAGCGCGGCGACCGGCGCGACCATCCTCGATGGTCAAGCGGAGGGGACGATCCTCGGCGACGACAGGGCTGTCATGTCGACGCCATTGCCTGCCTTGCCGACGGGATCCACCACGATGCCAGGCAATGTCCAGGTCGCGACAGCCGAGGAAGGCAGCGGCGGTGCGTGCGGCTCGATTCGCGGATGCCTCGCACAGATGTCCAAGCGGGGATCGAGGACGTTGCTATGGCTGCGGATGCTCTTCAAACGGGACGAGCCAAAGTAAGCGATGCGACTGCAAGAAACTGACATGAAGCCCGCCTAGACTTCGACGACCTCCCGGGGAGCCCTGCTTATGCCGATGTCGAAGTCGATCCGTCCATCCATCGCCGCCCTGCTGGCCGCGGCCGCACTGGTGCCCGCAATCGCCAGCGCCGAAGTCTTCATCAATGAATTCCATTACGACGACGCCACGGCCGCCGGCGACACCGGCGAGCGCATCGAGATCGTCGCCACCGCCGGTGAAAGCCTCAGCGGTTACCGCATCTATCTCTACAACGGCAGCACGCCATCGGCGGCCACCTACTACGACAATGACCTGGTCCCGACTGGCAGCCTCGTCGCCTGTGGCGGCACGGTCCGCGTCGCGACGCTGAGCTATCCGAGCAACGGCATCCAGAACGGTGCAAACGATGCATTCGCCCTGGTGAATTCGGCCGGCAGCGTCGTGCAGTTCCTGAGCTACGAAGGCGCGGTGACGGCATCCAACGGCCCTGCCGCCGGGCGCACCAGCACCAACCTCGCCGTGTCGGAAACCGGCTCCACGCCGGCCGGCACTTCGCTGCAGCTCGGTGGCAGCGGCAGCAGCTACGCCAACTTCAGCTGGAATGCCTCGGCGACCCAGACCTTCGGCACCTGCAATCGCAACCAGACGTTCAACGCGCCCAACCCGCCGCCAACCGTCACCGGTACCACGCCAGCCGATGGCGCGACCGATGTTCCCGCTGCCAGCGACCTCGGTGTGAGTTTCAGCGAAAACGTGACGCTCAGCAGCGGCGCTTTCGCCCTGCAATGCACGACCTCGGGCGCCGTGCCGCTCACCCACGCAAGCAGCGGCAGCAGCTTCACCATTTCGACCAACACCGCCCTGTACGGCGGCGAGACCTGCGCACTGACGATCACCGCGTCGAAAGTCACCGACAGCGGTGGCGCACACCCGGCACAGAACACCGTCGTCGACTTCACCGTCGCTGCCGGCACCAGCGGTTACTACAGCCACGTCAACGCCAGCAGCGCCAGCCAGCTGCGTTGCTCGCTGCATCAGACCATCCGCGGCCACACCGCCTATCCGTACAGCGGCGGCACCACCAACACCTGGACCATCCTCGAGATCGCCGACGAGGATCCGAACAATGCCGGTCGCATCCTCGACGTCTATCGCAATCGCAGCTACGCCAAGGGCAGCGAGCGCGCGGGCACCGGCACGGGCATCACCTACAACCGCGAGCACACCTGGCCCAACTCGCTGGGCTTCGGCAGTACCACCGGCGACCTCGGCCTGCCGTACTCGCCTTACACCGATACCCACATGTTGTATCTGAGCGATACCGGCTACAACGCCGATCGCGGCAACAAGCCGTATGCGACCTGCACGCAATCGTCGGGCTGCAGTGAACGCGCCACCGAAGCGAACAACGGTTTCGGCGGCGGCAGCGGCACCTATCCAGGCAACGGCAACTGGTTCAAGGGGCCCGATGGCAACAGCGGCTCGTTCGAAACCTGGGGACACCGCAAGGGCGACATCGCGCGCGCCGTGCTGTACATGGCGATCCGCTACGAAGGTGGCCGCGACATCAATACCAACCAGGGCGAGCCCGACCTCGAGCTCACCGACGATCGCAGCAAGATCGTCATCACCTCGGCCTCGCCCGCCTACATGGGTCTACTGTCGACGTTGCTGGCCTGGCACCAGGCCGATCCGCCCGATGCAGCCGAGCGCGAACGCAACGAGGTGATCTACAGCTTTCAGGGCAATCGCAACCCTTTCATCGATCATCCGGAATGGGCGACGAGCGGGTTATTCACCTCAGCGAAGCCAGCAACATGCCAGTTGAATTGAGCTGAGCGCATCAAGTAGAGCGGGGTCTCTGCGAGTGACCCCGTTCTTCTTACCAGGTCAGGCCGATGCCGGCGACCGCTCTTGAGTGTGGACTAGCTGAGACAAGCGGCACAGGAGGTTATGCTCGCGCAAAATCAACGGAACGAATCCATGCGCGAGCTGTATCCCGAGATCGAGCCTTACCGTACGCATCGCATTGCCGTCGACGAGATCCACGACCTCTACGTGGAAGAGTGCGGCAACCCGGATGGCCTGCCCGTGGTCTTTCTGCACGGCGGCCCCGGCGCCGGCCTCTCCGCCTACCATCGCCGCTTCTTCGATCCCGAGCGCTACCGCATCGTGCTGTTCGACCAACGCGGCGCCGGAAAATCCACGCCGCACGCCGAGCTGCGCAACAACACAACGTGGCACCTGGTCGCCGATATCGAAACGATCCGCGAGCACCTCGGCATCGAGCGTTGGGTGGTCTTCGGCGGCTCCTGGGGCTCGACGCTGGCGCTTGCCTACGCGCAGCAACATCCCGAGCGCACGATCGGTCTGGTGCTGCGCGGCATCTTCCTCGCCCGACCACCTGAACTACGTTGGTTCAACGAGCTGGACGGCGGCGCGGCGTGGATTTTTCCGGAGCGCTGGGCCACCTATGAGTCGCATATTCCGATGGAAGAACGCGACAACATGATCGAGGCCTATTGGCGTCGGCTGGACAGCGACGACGAGGCGGTCCGGCTGGCCGCTGCACAAGCCTGGGGCTACTGGGAAGGCGGCAGCACTACCTTGCTGCACGATCCGGCCGAACCAGGCAATTTCGAAGACCCGCAGGTGGCGCTCAGCGTGGCGCGCGCCGAGGCGCATTACTTCCGCCATGGCATGTTCCTGGAGCCCGATCAGCTGCTGCGCGACGTCGAACGCATCCGCCGCATCCCTGCGACCATCGTGCACGGGCGTTACGACATCATCTGCCCGGTGAAAAGCGCGCACGACCTCGCGAGCGCCTGGCCCGAAGCGGACTTCCACATCGTTCTGGCCGGCCATAGCGCGGCCGATCCGGCGATCGTCGATGTCCTGGTGAGCGCCACGGATGCGTTGGCCGATCGTTATTGCTGAGCAAACGAAACAAGATCGCGCCAGCGTGATCCCGTTCTTATTTCCAGGAATTGCACGCCCATGTTGAATTCAACCCCGTTGCAGCATGTCGAAGCAGGCGTTCTCAACGTTGCCTATCGGGACAGTGGCGCATCCGACGGGAAGCCTGTCGTGTTGCTGCATGGATTCCCCTACGACATTCATGCCTATGACGAGGTCACGTCCCTGCTGGTCGCTGCGGGCTGCCGCGTCATCACGCCATACCTCCGAGGGTTTGGCGGCACCCGCTTCTTGAAGCCCGAAACCCTTCGCTCCGGACAACAAGCCGCGCTTGCGCACGACGTCTTGGCCTTGATGGATGCGCTTGGAATCCCGTCGGCCGTCCTTGCGGGTTTCGACTGGGGCGGACGCGCCGCCTGCATCGTGGCGGCCCTCTGGCCAGAACGGGTGCAAGGACTTGTGTCGGATGGCTACAGCATTCAGCAGATCGCCACGTCGGCAGAGCCGCAACCCCCGGACGTCGAATGCCGGTACTGGTACCAGTTCTACTTTCATGGCGAACGAGGACGGGCCGGCCTGACAACCTACCGCCGTGAACTTTGCAAACGCTTGTGGGAGGTATGGTCTCCCCAGTGGCAATTCGATGCGGCGACCTTCGATTGCACCGCGATGGCCTTCGACAATCCCGATTTTGTCGAGGTCGTCATCCACTCCTACCGCCATCGCTTTGGTCTGGTGCCGGGCGACCCCACACTGGAAGCGACAGAGGCTCGACTCGCCTCGTTACCGCCCATTTCGGTACCCACCATCACGCTGCACGGGGCTGCGGACACCGTCACGCCGCCAGCCCTCTCCGAGCATGACCAGCCTTTCTTCACCTCGACCTTCGAAAGTCGAATCATCCCCTCGGCCGGCCACAATCTGCCCCAGGAGGCGCCACACGCCTTTGCGGAGGCTGTGCGAGCACTGGTTCGATCCTCCTAGAAGGCCCCTTAGCTGGCGACTGCAAGCGATCCAATAGTGTGCGTGGGCATTGCGCTGTCGTAGGAGCGGCTTACAGCCGCGAGCTTTCCCCGCATGGCCCCGGTTGATTCAACTTGCCGCGACGGAAGCACTGCGGAGCGTTCGTTGTCACGCATCTGCTTCGGACACTTCAACTTGCGGGCGGACAACCTCTCCGTCGACAACGCAGCACCAACGACGGCTGCCATTGACCAAAGGTCAAGACTCGACGGACTGACGCAATCAAATGCCTGGGCGCCGCGCCGCACATCACGCAGTGCAAATCCGGAATGGCTCCTTCGGGCGCATCTGTTTTGGTTCTCGTTGCAGGCTTCGTCCTTCAGTAACTTTGTTTCCGTTACGTCCAGGCAACTGTGGCCGCTGCTCATCCGCTCAGGCATTGGATAGGACGTCCAGCCCTCGATGATCCGCGTCGGGGCATGGCCAATTTCGGTGCTTCACAAGGATGCGAACATGCGAGAGCCAGCGATCGCTGCCCTGCAGCCACCCACAATCAGCGAGCGCCTCCTGACGCTCGACGTGCTCCGCGGAGTCGCGTTGCTCGGCGTATTCCTGATCAATGTCGAGGATTTCAATCGCGCGTTCTACAGTTTTGGCGCGGGATTGCCAATTGGCGCCAGCGCGATCGATCACGCCGTTGACTGGCTTATCCACACCTTCGTCTTCGGCAAGTTCTGGACGATGTTCTCGATGCTATTCGGGATGGGATTCGCGATCATGTGGTTGCGAGCCAAGGCGGCGGGACGTGAGTTTGTCGCGCCCTATCTGCGTCGCACAGCTGCATTGGCGATCTTCGGTCTGCTGCATGGTGTGTTCATCTGGAGCGGCGACATCCTCCTGAGTTATGCACTTGCAGCGGCAACGCTGCTGCTCGCGCTGCTGGGTCGCGTGTGGCAAGGCCTTGGGCTGTTTACCGTGTTGATGGTCGCCGTGCTGGCGTTGAAGATTCCCGCCACCGGCTTTGTCGCTTTGGTCGTATTCGCAGGGCTGATCGGCCTGTACCTGCGCGGGGAGCGAAGCCTGCGTCTGGCAAGTCGGGATTGGCCGATGATCAGTGTGATAGCCGCTGTCGCTGCGATTCTGTTGCTGCTGGTCGGCAGCATCGGCATGACCTTCATGCCCGTCCTCAAGGCTGCGGCACTCCTGTTGGGTGGCGCGGTGTTGGCGGCAGTTGCGTGGATGGCTTGGCGCTACCGCAATCCTGCCAGCAAGCGTTTGTGGCGCGCTGGTGCCGCGCTGTATCTGATTCCGCTGTTGGGGTTGACGCTTTTCACTGTCGTCCGGGTAGTGGTGCCCGACAAATATCATTCTCAACCTACAGTCGCGCAGCAGCAACAGATCAAAGAAGGAAAATCCGCCTGGCAGGAACGCATCGCAACCGAGACGCGGGTGATGAGTTCTGGAACCTACGCGGAGGCCGTGGAACTACGCTCCAGGCAGTTCCTTGCCTTGGGTGGAAATCCCGCGCAGGTCATATGGTCACTGTCGATGTTCCTGATTGGCGGCTGGTTCGTGCAATCGGGTGTCATCGTCCGGCCATACAGTCATCTGGAGGTATTCCGCAAGCTGGTTCGAGTGGCGTTACCGACCGGCATTGCACTGGCGCTGGCCAGCAGTTGGGTCGCAACGAGCCACATAGCGGGAAAAAACGACACGGCGTGGGGCTTCGCGCAAAGTCTGCGCTTGATGGGCAACCTGCCGATGTCGCTGGGCTACATAGCCATTGTCGTCCTGCTGCTGCAAAAGGACGTCTGGGCTAGGCTGTTGTCGTGGCTGGCACCGGCAGGACAGATGGCACTGACCAATTATCTCGGCCAATCCATCGTCGGCACCTTGTTCTTCTACGGCTATGGGCTCGGCCATTGGGGCATGGCCAGGGCATGGCAGGTGGTGTTCGTATTCGTTGTGTTTGCGCTGCAGGTACTGTTCAGCCGTTGGTGGTTGTCGAAGTTCCGCTACGGGCCGATGGAGTGGTTATGGCGATGGTTCACCTACGCACGACTTCCATCGATGCGTCTCGCTGCGGCGTGAAGGCATCCGTCGGCACAGAAATCCTTCACGATTACTATTTCAAGCAGCCATGACCACGCCACTGACGCAACCCCTACTCCCTCATCAGCGAACTCCCATCATCGATATTCTGCGGGGCTGGGCCTTGCTAGGGGTGGCGATCGGAAACTTCACGGCGTTCTACTACCTGGGATCCGAGCGTGGAAAGGATGCGCTGCCCTCCATGCTGGAGTACGTGACGCAATATCTTTTCTCGGCAAAGTCCTGGACCTTGCTCAGCATCCTGTTTGGCTACGGCTTCAGCGTCCTGATCAAAAGCATCGTCGAGAAAACGGGAAAGCCGGTTTCTTTTTTCCTCAGGCGCATGTTCTGGCTGCTGGCGCTTGCCTTCGTCAACTCCCTCTTCTTCTACGGCGACATCCTTCGGGACTATGCGCTGCTGGGGATACTATTGCTGCTGTTCTATCGGGTCCCGACGAAGACGGTTTTTCGCACAAGCATTCTCCTGATGCTGATCATTCCCTTCGTTTCGGCGTACATACGCAGCCTCGGGATCAGCTACCAGTCCGAAGCCGACGCATTGTTGCCGGCTTTCCAAAGCCAGAACTGGCTGGATATCTTCTGGTTCAACCTGCAGACGACGTTCTTCACCGAGATACTCAACCCGCACTACGCCATCACCGTGCACCTGGTCATGTTCGCGTGCATGCTCCTTGGCGTCGCGGCGCATCGATCCGACTTTCCCCATCGACTGGCCACCCATCCGGATCTGGCCAAACGGATCTTCTGGATCAGCCTGGCCCTGGCCGTAGTGCTGAATGCGGCACTTTGGTACCTGAATGAAGTCGAGGCACCCCTACTCACATATTTCAGGTTCGGGTATTGGGGAATCATCAGCACCATGCTCGCCATCGCCTCCGGTATCTGCTGGCTATACCACTCCGGTCGATTGGGATTCGTGTCGGTGCATTTGCAGTACATGGGCCGCATGACGCTGACGAACTACATGACCCAATGCATCCTGATCGCCCTGATTTTTTCCGGGGCCGGTTTGGGGGTCTTCAACACGATGCCTTACTGGTTCTATCTCCTGCTGGCGATCGGCGTTTATGCCATCCAGGTATTTGTCAGTCGCTGGTGGCTGTCGAACTTCCGATATGGCCCCATCGAGTGGCTCTGGAGGAAGCAGAGTTATGGCTTTGTCGTTTCGTCGATCAAGCGAGAGAAGGCGGCTGTCTAAGGTCACTGCCCCGCCAACTCGACCAGCTTCGCAATGGTGTTGATGTTACGGGCGGTGCCCGTCTTGGCCGCGACGATCTTGAGCTTGGAGTCGGCCATGCCGTCACCGTAGTGCACGTAGATTTCGCGTTTGCCCAGCGCGATTTCTTCGTTCTTACGGCCACTGACAGTTTCCAGCGCATCGCCCGGAGGCGCCTTGTCCAGGAAGATGGCCACAGTCCGATTGGGCGCAGCCTGCGGAAACGGATTGGCGGCGAGCACCGCCGCAAGTTCGTCACCGGTGCGCACCAGCACCCCCACCGGCTTGCCGGCATACCGTTCCAGTTGCGTCTCCAACGCCGCCTTCACTTGTTTCTCCGAAGCGGCACTGTCCAGCAACACGTTGCCGCTGGCGATATAGGTCCGCACCCGCTGGAATCCGGCTGCCTCGCACATGGTGCGCAACTCAGCCATCGGCAGCTTGCCGGTGCCACCCACGTTCACAGCGCGTAATAGAGCGATGTAGGTCTTCTTCATCGGCACATGATCGCAGGGCAAAGGAAAGAAGAGGAAAAACTCAGTTCAAACGAAACCACTTCCCGACGCTTTCAGCGCGCCATGGCCTCCAACAAGTTGTGCTGCTCGTCGTCGCCGGTGAGTTCCCACATGAAGACGCCAAGCAGGCCGCGATCTTTGGCAAGCTGCGCCCGGATGCCGATCGATTTCGGGTCTTCGTAACTGACGAACTTCCGCTCGCCGCGATGGAACAGCCATGGCGTTTGTGCGGCCGGATGCCAATGCTGCTCCCATTGCGGATCGGACAACAGCGTCTCCTTGATGTCGCGCCAATTACCCGGGGCAAACGCCGCGGTGTAGGGCTGGTACAGGCCGCGATTCGCCCCGGATGACACCAGATAGCCTCGGCCATAAAACGGGACGCCCAGCACCAGCTTGTCCGCGGGTACGTCGTGCTGGCGGTAATAGTCGATCGCGCCGGCCACGTTGTTCCAGCGTCGCATCGGCTGTCCGAGCGGATCCTCGGCGACTTCATGCAACGGCGCGTTGAATGAGGACACCATGGTGAATGCGGTGCCCATGTCGTAGGTCATCAGGTTGATGAAGTCGAGCACCTTGGCGAGTTCGCCGAGCTCGTAACTGCGCGCAGGGTCGTAAGGACCCGCCGACTGCATGCGTCCCGCAGGCAGCGCGGCGGTGAGCAGGAATGTTTGTCCGCGCTTCTCGCCGATCCTGCCCAGCTGCCGACGGAACTCGCGCGCCAACAATGTCATGTTGCGCCTGTCCTGCGGACGCGCACCGATCTCCGACGGCCCGCCATAGACCGGGTACTCCCAATCGATGTCGACGCCATCGAAGCTGCCGCGATGGGCGTCGAAGAACAACGCAATGCAGGAATCGACGAAGCGCCGCCTCGATCGCGAGGTCAACGCGGCATCGGAAAATCCACCCGCGGTCCAGCCGCCGATCGAGATCAACGTCCGCAACCGGGGATGCTTGCGCTTGAGCTCGGCAAGTGCGGCGAAGTTCGCGCCCGCGTCGGCGTCCTTGATGACGCAGCGACCCTCTTCGATGGTGGCGAATGCATAGAACAAATGCGTGAGCTTGTCTGCTGGAATCCGCGAGATCGGATAGCGGGTAGCCGCCTGGCCCGGGAAGTAAGCACCGACCACCTTCGCAGCGGATCGGGCGTCATCGGCCGCACGGGCCGGCACGCATGCAGTACTCGCAGCCAGGCCGACCAGGAGCGCAGCGATCATTGGTCGAAACACGCGCATCGCCTTGTGTTGTCGGACTGTTTGCACTCTGCCACAGGTTTTCATCAATCAGTGCTTCCGCGGCAACGATGCATCTACAGCGGTGATGCGATCGGCCAGGATCTCAAACAAGTCTTCCCAATGGCGGTATGGGTCCGACTTGCCGAAGCGCACGAAGATGAGGTCTTTCTCGGGAACGATGTAGATCTTCTGCCCATGGTTTCCGGACGCGAAAAAATGATGGCCGCTGGCGTCTGGATTCACCCACCAGAAGTACTGGTAGTACGGAACAGGATCGGTAGTGGCATCGAGACGGGTGGACTCCTCCACCCATCCGGCCGGGACGAGTTGTGCGCCATTCCAGTTACCGTCATTCAGGAACAACCGCCCGAATTTGGCGAAATCGATCGCGCGCCCATTAATGCCGCTTTCCATTTTCTCGAAACCGTTTTTCTCGCTATCGAGACTCCACGAGCCAGGTGCTTCCATGCCCAACGGCTTCCAGATTCTTTCTTCCAGGTACTTCGCCACCGGCCCACCGGTGACCCGCTCCAACACCAGGCCCAGTAACAGGGGGTGGTAGTTGTTGTAGTTGAACTCTTGTCCGGGCTTGCCGGTAACCGGGCTGGAAATCGCCTGTGCACGCAGGTCGGGCGAATAGTAGGTGCGGGCATCGTCTCCCCAGGGCGTGCCGTTCTCTTCGTATTGGATTCCGGACGCCATAGTCAGCAAGTGCCGCAGGGTGATGTGCTGAAAGCGCGGATCCTTCTGCAACAATTCCGGCACGTATTTCGTCACAGGATCTTCCACGCTACCGATGCGTCCTTCCGCAATGGCGATGCCTACGAGCGCAGAAACAAAGGACTTCGCCGTAGAGAAAGAAGTCACGGTGGAGTCGTGGCCGTAACCGTTGAAATACTTTTCGTAAAGCAAGGTGTCATGGTGGATGACCAGGAATGCAACGGTATCGTTTTGCTCGAGGAACTCATCCAGGCCTTGCCCGCTGGTTTTTCCACCGTGCGTGGATGTGACCGTCGCGAAGGCCTGGGCGTAACGCTGGCGGATGGCTGCCGAAGGTTGCTTGAAATCGAACCGCGGTGCGGCATTGGCGACCTTGCGCATCGGAAAGCGTTCGTAGTCGTCGATATCGGAATCCATCCACGCAACGGCACGCGCCCACTGCGAGTTGGTGGTGAACAAGTGCGCGCCAAGCCAGACAAGAGCAAACACGCCGGCCAGGATGAGCAAGGTGTAGAGGATTTTCCTGGCCGGCTTTTTCATGCGGGTTGGTCTTCCAGTGACGAGGGCTTCATGGCGCGCTCCCGCATCCTACATTTCCTACCCGGGGTGTCGATCCAGCGAGCGCCCGTTCGTCGTACCTGAGACAACAACCGCAAGGACTCCGATGCCCACCCCCGCACCCAGGCTCTACGCCCATCCCTTCTCCTCCTACTGCCAGAAGGCGCTGATCGCGTTGTACGAGAACCGCACGCCTTTCGAGTACCGCATGGTTGAAGACCCCGGCGCCATGGAAGAGTTGACGGCGCTGTGGCCGATGAAGCGCTTTCCCGTGCTCGTGGACGCTGGGCGCACGGTTTTCGAGGCCACCAGCATCATCGAGCACCTGGACGTCCACCACCCCGGCCCGGTGCGGCTCATTCCCGAGGACGCAAGCGTGGCAGTGGAAGTGCGAATGATGGACCGCTTCTTCGACAATTACGTGTCCACGCCGCAGCAGAAGGTCGTGTTCGACTACATCCGCCCGGAAGCCGTCCGCGATCCGCATGGTGTGGCCGAAGCACGCGCGATGCTCGATACCGCCTACGCATGGCTCGACAAGACGATGGCCGGCCGCGAATGGGCCGCGGGCGAGAGCTTCAGCCTCGCCGACTGCGGGGCTGCGCCATTCCTGTTCTATGCCGACTGGACACATCCGATCGACGCGGCATTCGCCAACGTCATCGCGTACCGGCAGCGATTATTGGCGCGCCCATCCTTCGCCCGCGCCGTCGACGAGGCACGACCGTTCCGCAAATACTTTCCGCTCGGTGCGCCGGATCGGGACTGAGTGGAAGGAAGCCAGGGCAATAGCGAAAGCGATGCGGTTCTACGCGCTGACAAGCCCTTCAACCCGATGCTGCACGGCGCTTGAAGCGTCGCGCAGCTCGCGGCAGAACGCCGCCGTGACATCGTCCATCGGGAAGCAGCATTCGATGTGCTGGTCCTCGAGATTGACATCCCGCGCGAAGCCGAATGTGGTGAAGGTCGAGAAAAAACGCAGTTCCCGGCCATTCTTTCGAAACACCGTGGTCAACAGCGGCGATGGCGGCACGTCGAGATCGCGTGTGCGCCACTGCGGGGGCACCCCGGGATAGGCCAGCGCTTCGTCGAGCAGGGCGCGTGGCACCGGGTCTGAAGGCGTCGCCGCCACCGCCCAGTGCAAGTGCCTGATCAACTCGCCGGCCAGTTCCTCCCAGTTTGCGACTCCCGCACGCATATCGTCGGGATCGAAGACCTGGTGGATGATGTTCCGGTGTGCGCTGGGGCGACCGTCCATGATGAAGGCGCCAATCCGCTCCGCACCACGATTGGCCATCTGCACATTCCAATGCCGGTCGACCACGAACGCCGGATAGGGCTCGTGCTGCTCCAGGATGTAGTCGATGGCGCGCCGGATGCCGGCATGCTCAAGGGCGGTCAGCGCGATCTCTGGATACTCCGGCGCAAAACCTGCGGCGGTCAGCAGCGTGTTGCGCTCCTGCAAGGGCATGTCCAGCGCATCGGCGAACCGTAGCAGCATGTTGCGGCTGGGTTGCGCCTTGCCGGTTTCGACGTAGCTCAGGTGGCGGGCCGACACGCCGGCGTTGAGCGCAAAGTCCAATTGGCTCCAGCGCCGCGCCGCACGCCACTCCCGCAGCAGTGCGCCTACATGGGCGCTCGGTTTCGGTGATCTTGGCGAACGGGACGGGAGAGAGATCACGCATCAATTGTATGGATGGCCATCGATGCATGACACATGACCTGTGGCACATAGCCTTCGAAATCATCGGGATATGACGTGGGACGTTATTGCCCGCATTCTTTCCACCCGCCCATGCTTCTCGCCGTCGAAACGCTTCTACTACCGAGGAGATGGGCATGCAGCGCAGACAGTTCATGGGCATGGCGGCCGGCGCGTTGGCTGCCGGAGTACTGGGCGGCTACGCCACCCGCGCGGCCGCAGGCAACAGCGCGGCCGCCGGGGCAAGCATGCCGCTGGACGTCGCACAATTTCGCACCTTGCGGCGTTTCGCGAAGACCCGCTTTGGCGATATCGCGTACGTCGAACGCGGAACAGGCCCGGCCGCGCTGTTCCTGCACGCACATCCGCTCAACGGTTTCCAATGGCGCGGCGCGCTCGATCGCCTGTCGGAGCATCGTCGATGCATCGCGCCCGACTTCCTGGGGCTGGGGTACACGCGCGTCGCCGAGGAACAGGGCGTCGCCCCCGCTGCGCAGGCTGCGATGCTGATGGCGCTGCTGGACAAGCTCGGCATCCCCACCGTCGACATCGTTGCCAACGATAGTGGCGACGCCGTGGCACAGCTTCTCGCCGCCCGGCATCCGCAGCGCGTGCGGACCCTGTTGCTGACCAATGGCGACGAGGAGCACGACAGCCCGCCGCCCACCCTGAAGCCGCTCCTCGCTCTGGCGCGTGCGGGAAAATCCACCGACGTCTTTCCTGGCTGGCTGGCGGACAAGGCCTCCGCCCGCGTTGGCTTTGGCGGTGCTGTCTATGCCGATCCCGCGATCCTCACCGACGAAGCGATCGATTACTACTTCTCGCCGTTGATCAGCTCGCTTGCACAAAGGGCGTTGGTGGATGCGACCTTGGTCGGCTTCGAGCCCAACCCGCTGGCAGGCATCGGGCCAGCGCTGAAGCGCTGCAAGGCGCCAACCCGGATCGTATGGGGCATGGCCGATACGATCTTTTCGCCGGATAGTCCAGATCGGCTGGATCGCAGTTTCGGCAATTCGCGCGGCGTGCGGCGGCTGGCCAACAGCAAGGCATTCTGGCCCGAGGAGCTTCCGGATGTGATCGCGGAGGAAGCAAGGCAACTGTGGGATGTCGCTTGATGATGCATTCTGGTTCAAGCACGAGCATTAGCGGGCGAAGACATGGCAGCCAGGCACCCTGCTCCACCTCAGGCGTTCATCGACAAACTCAGGCTCGTGTGCCTCGACTTGCCGGAAGTCTGCGAGGAGTCTGCATGGACTGGTACGCGCTGGTCCATCAGCAAGAAGAATTTTGCGCATGTCGTGATGATCGATGCGGGCTGGCCACCGGCGTACGCCCGGGTTGCCAAGTCCACAGGACCACTCTGCGTGCTGACCTTCCGATCGCCGCGCCCCGCCGGTGACACGCCCCGTTTCGCGCGGCCGCCCTATTTCCTGCCGGGCTGGTGGCCGAATATCGTCGGCATGGTGCTCAACGCTGACACCGATTGGGACGAGGTCGAAAAGCTGATTGTCGCAAGCTATTGCGTGTTGGCTCCGAAGAAGCTGGGCGACTGGGTGATTGCCACTCGCGGTTGATCCTCGGGTTGTGTCCGCGGCGGAACCAGCGCAGGCTTTGCCCACCGGGACCCAAGGGAGCGCACGACATGCTGTCGGGAATGACGCCGTTCACGCTGTTCCATGTGGCATTGAGCCTGGTCGGCATCGTCGCCGGGCTGGTGGTGGTGAAAGGCCTGCTGCAATCGCAGCGCCTGCCGGGCTGGACCGCAGCATTCCTCTCCACCACGTTGGCCACCACGGTCACAGGATTCTTGTTCCCGTTCCATGGCTTCACTCCCGCACTGGGTGTCGGCGTTGTATCCGCCGCAGTACTCGCCCTGACCCTGATCGCCCTGTACGAACGACACCTCGCCGGCTCGTGGCGCTGGATCTACGTGGTGGGCGCGGTGGTATCGCTGTACCTCAACGTGTTCGTGCTGATCGTCCAGTCGTTCACCAAAGTGCCGGCACTGCACGTACTGGCACCGACGCAGCAGGAACCGCCGTTCGCCATCGTGCAGGGCGTAGTGTTGTTGCTGTTTGTGGCACTGGGCGTCCTCGCAGTACGTCGGTTCCGGCCCACTTCTCAGAGAGCGCAAGCCGCAACCGCTTAAGTCCGCCTTGCGCGATTACGCAGTGCCGATCAGTTCGGCACTGCGCATGGTGCCGCTCTCAGAACGTCACCTGCAAAGCCCCGACATGAAGCACCGTGCCTTGTCGTGGGTAGCGGGGATCGTCGCTGCGATATTCGCCATCGCCCAACGGATACGCACCCTCGGGCGGATCGGCGTCGTGCGCCAGCGACACGGCGCGGAACACGGGGTCGCCTTCGCGCTGCGCCAGGCGTCCCTGGTGCCAGTCGCCCACCGTGCCGCCGTAATCCCAGTCCAGGCCACTGAATGTGATGGGTTTGCCGTTCAATGCGACCAGTGCGTCGAGCGTCATGCCCAGCCGCACACCGTTGTCCAGGTGCCAGCGCGAGTCCTTGCCGGACACGCGCATCGTCGCCAGGCCGCGCAGTTCCGCTTCGTCGCGCAGGAACAGTTCCGCACGGCGCTTCGGGTCATCGGCAAACAGAACGATGCCCTGTCCGGTTGCGCCCTCGGCACCGTCGATCTGAGTCACCTGGACGTGAGCCGCACCGAACCTCGTGCGGAGATCGTCGAGCGTCACCGACCCGTGGAAGAACCCAGGCAACACATAGGTTTGATCCGATGCCAGGTCCGCTGGGGTCGCATCCTGATCGTACTCGACGCCGGCCAGCGACGCGGAGCTAGAAGCGTCGAGCACTTCCTCATCCGGTTGAACCGGGGCAGTTGCGGCAGCAGGTGGATCGACGGATGACGCCTTGTCGGGCGTGCAGGCCGAAAGCATCACTGTGGCGACTACGCACGCTGGCAAGCCAGAACGGATGATGTGCAGCGTCATGTGCTGTCCTTGTACTGGTGTTGTCATCGAGCGAAACACGTTGATCATGCAGCCATGAAGTGATGGCATCTCAAGACCGTATACGTATTTGCGCAGTAGAAGCAGCCATTCGCGATCGAACCGATGCGATCCGAGTGGGATCAGTGCCCCAACGCCGCCACTAGCGTCCAACAGGTCATGAAGACCAGGATCAGTGAGCCCACGGACCAGAACGTGGCGCGGGTTTCGTGGTTGCGGGCCGTGAGATACGCGGCGAAATGCAGCAGGCGCGACACCACGTAGCCGTAAAGCAGCACGCGCGCCAGCAACAGCGATGGGTCGGTCAGAACGAACAGGAACCCGGCGGCGAGGAAGAAAGGCAGGCTCTCGAGGTCGTTCTGCTGGATGCGGCGGATGCGTTCGACGCGATCGTCGGGTGCGAGTTGCTCCGGCTTCGGGTCCGGATTGAACGGTGTCTTGCGCAGGTCCTCCGGAGCGCGGAAGCCGCCTTTCACCTGGATCATGCGCGCGACGGTCAGCCAGGACATGCTCACCGCCTTGAGGATCATCAGCGATGCCGCGATGACGTAAGTGGCAAACAAAGGGTTCTGCAGGTTCAGCTTGTCCATGGTTTCGATCCCGGAGTCGGCTTCGATGTGGCGGATGGACACGTGATCGCCGGGTCGGGAGCAGCATCGTCGGCCCGATGCGCATTCACTGCGGAAATCCGATCTTGCGCACGAGTGCGGTGTAACGCGGATCGTCCTTGATTCGATCCAGCAGCAGATCGCCGCGGATTCTCGCAATGCCAGTGTCGCGCTCCGCACAGGCGCGCTCCAGCCATTCGAAGGCCGCATCCTTGTCGCCACGCCATGCATGCACCTGGGCAATCTGGAACAGGAAGCCGGTGGCGTATTTCGATTCGAGTTCGGCGAGTGCGGCCTGCGATTCGCGCTCGTGGCCCAGCGTGTACTCGGCCATGGCGATGCCGGACTGGCTGAATGCAGCGCCGGCCAGGCGGAAATGCGCCAGTGCCTCTTTGGTCCGGCCCTGCACGAGTTCCAGGCAACCAAATTCGTGGCGGGTGAAACTCGAGTCCGGACTGATCTCCAGCGCGCGCTCGAATCCGACGCGGCCTTCGTCGGCACATCCGAGTCGCCCGAGGACCGCGCCCCACAACATCCACGCCAGCCACGACAGCGGATCGGCATCGATCGCCCGGCGGAGTGTCGCGACCGCCTCGTCGGTACGCTGCAGGTTGTTCAGCACCAGCGCATGCATGATCAGCACGTCGGACTTGTTCGGCTCGAGCGCCAACGCCTTCTGGAAATCCGCCTCGGCGCCGTTCCAGTCCCAGAACTGGGCCATGCGCAGGCGCCCGCGGATCACATAACCGTCGGCAAGGTCGGGCGCCAACGTAATCGCCCTCTCCGCCGTAGCCAGCGCTTCGAGCTTGCCAGCCGACCGCGCAGCCGCGCCCGGAGCGAAATCGGCGACGGCGCTTTGCGCGCTGGCGAGCGCCGCCTGCGCCGCGCCATAGCCCGGATCGAGCGCAGTGGCGCGTTCGAACGCGACGAGGGCACGCTGGTAGTCGTCGTAGCGTCCACGGCGAAAGACATTCTGCCCCAGCAGGTACTGGTCGTAGGCTTCGGTGTTGCCGGTGCGATGCGCGTTGGTCACCTGCTGGCTTGATAGCAGCTTCACCTTGAGCGCTGCGACCACGGCGTTGGCGATCCCGTCCTGCACCTGGAACACGTCGACCAGCTCGCGGTCGTAGGTCTGCGACCACAGATGCGAACTGTCGACGGCACGGATCAACTGGGCGGTGATGCGCAAGGTGTTACCGGATTTGCGTACGCTGCCCTCGAGCACGGTAGCGACGTTCAGCGCCCTGGCGATCGTCGCGACGTCGGCGGCCTTGCCCTTGAACGAGAATGACGAGGTGCGCGCGATCACCCGCAGCTGCGGCAATTGCGCGAGCAGATTCAGCAGCTCCTCGGACAGCCCGTCGGAAAAATATTCCTGGTCCTGGTCCTCGCTCATGTCGACGAACGGCAAGACCGCGATCGACTGGTCGGTGGCGATCGAACCGACAAACTTCTTCGATTCGGAGCGATCGTTTTCGATTTCGCGTCGCCAGCCGCGCGGCGTCCACTCGTAGAACCACGACAGGACCAACGCGAACGGGAATCCGATCACCACCGCGGCGATCACCAGTCGCACCACCCAGCCGGGGACGTCGTAGAACGGCAAGACCTGCGTAGCGACCTGCACCAGCAGCCAGCCGGCCGCCAGGTAAAAGGCCATCGCGCCGAAGACGTTGCGGCGTTTGAGCTCGGCGAAAAATGATCGCATCCGCCCTCCCCTGGCCTCGGTGGCTACCGAGTCATCATAAATGACGGCTGATCAACACAGCAGCGGTCAAGGACCACCGCTTCAGCTCCTAAATGGCAACGGCTCGCCATCGAGGTCCTCGTATGCCGCCTGCTTGAATCGCGGCGAGCAGATGGCGAGGAAGACCAGATCCCCTTGGCCGATGTTGGCGATCCGTTGCGGGCACGCCGGTGGAATGAGTACTACATCGCCCACGCTCACCTCCTGCGGCAGAAGGCTGCCGACCTCGACGCGGCCCCTGCCCTCGATGATGACGTAACGCTCCGTTGTACCCACCAGCCGGTGCCACCGCGTGGTCACACTTGGCGCGACGCGCGCCCTGGCGATCGATACCTCCGGGTCATCCGGCGTGTTGGACAACTCGATGATGTAGCACTGCTCGGGTGTGTAGAACTCCGCCCCGGCATCGATGCTTCTGATGGTTTCCTTCATTCACCCTCCAGCCGTCTGTTCCCACCACTCGTGCGTCACGTGGACGGGAGTATGGTCGGCGCTTCCTGGAGGTGCATGATGACCGACAACACCGATCGCATCGAGAAACAAACCCTGCTGCATGCCCCGCGTGTACGCGTCTGGCAGGCCATCAGCGAGCCGGCACGATTCGGCCACTGGTTTGGCGTCCAGTTCGACGATGACCGTTTCATCCCGGGTGGCCACATCACCGGCACCATCGAGCCGACACTTGTGGACCCCGAGATCGCCAGGATGCAGGAGCCCTACCGCGGCACCGCGTTCAATGTCGACGTCGAACGGATCGTGCCGCTGAACCTGTTGTCGTTCCGCTGGCATCCCGGTGCGGCCGATCCGAAGTTCGACTACTCGCAGGAGCCCACCACCCTGGTCGAGTTCGGACTGGAGGACGCCCCCGACGGCACGCTGCTTACCATCACCGAGTCCGGCTTCGACCAGCTCCCGCCCGCGCGTCGCGCCGAGGCCTACGCCTCCAACGAGGGTGGCTGGCAGGCGCAGCTCAAGCTGATCGACAAGTACCTGGCGAAGGCTGCGTAGCAGGCGTGGCGCCTGCTCCGGTTGCTCACTTGGCGATCAACAGCAACAACGAGCGGCCCTGCACGCCATAGATCGTGTACTCGCCTCCGATCAACGCTTCGGAGCCGGGGACGACGACCGTGTCCGGACCTTCGTTCCAGGTAGCCGTGTCGGTCACGCGGTACCACTGCTTGCCGGCGCCGGGCCAGGGCAAGGTGAAGTTCACGTTGCCGGACCATCCGTTGTAGGCCACGTAGATCGCGCTGGCGGAATCGCCGAGCTCGCTGCCGTCGATGCGCCACGCGATGGCGTGGTTGTTCGCGTTGGTGAAGTAGGCAGTGTCGGCCTGCGCACCGTCGGGTTTGAACCAGCGCAGCTGCTCCATCACGTTGCCGTTGTTGTCGGCGCCCGAGTAGAAGTTCGCCGGGCGCAGCGCCGGATGCGCCTTGCGGAACGCGATCAGGCGTTGGGTGTAGGTCTCATGGTTGGCCTCGATGGTGTCGCGGGTCCAGAAGAGCCAGTTGGCGGGCGAATCCAGGTTGTAGACGTTGTTGTTGCCGAACTGCGTGCGCAGCGCTTCGTCGCCGCCGGTGATCATCGGGATGCCGGCACTCAGCATCAGGAACGCCAGGCCCGTGCGCGCGGCCTTGCGTTGGTCGACGACAACGCCGCCCTGGTCCCAGCTGATGTTGTTGTCCTCGCCACCATCGGACGGTCCGTAAGGCCACGGCTGGTTGTTCTGCTTGGTGTTGTAGGCATACAGGTCATTCAAGGTGAAGCCATCGTGCGCGACCATGAAGTTGACCGAGTGCCACGGCTTGCGGCCGTCGTCGCCGTAAAGATCCGAAGACCCGGCGAAACGGTTGGCGAGCTCCGCTGGCGGCACCGCCTCCACGCCCATCTTGTTCTGCTTCTTGCGCAGCGAGTCGCGATAGATGCCGTTCCACTCGGCCCACCCGGAGGGGAAACCACCCACCTGGTACGAGTTGCCGCCGATCGCCCACGGCTCGGCGATCAGGTCGATGCCCGAGCCGCCACCTGCAGCGCGCGGCGGCAGTTCGGCCACGATGCGGTTAAGCGCATTGCCGGAATCCATCTTGTCGAAGTTGAAGCAGCCGTGCTGGCAGGTGTTGCCCAGCACCGATGCCAGGTCGAAGCGGAACCCGTCGACGCCGAGGGTGTCGCGCCAGTAGGCGAGCGAATCGACGATCAGGTTCTGCGCGATGGAATTGCGGGTGTTGTAGTTGCCGCCGACGCCGGTGTTGTCCCACGAGTACTGGAGGTCGTTGGTGAGCGAGTAATAGGTCGGGTTGTCGAGGCCGCGCCATGACAACAGGTTGTACACCGTGAGGCCATCGGTACCGCCCCACGCCCCGCCTTCGCCGGAGTGGTTGTAGACCACGTCGATGTAGACCTTGATGCCGACATCATGGAAGGCCTTCACCATCGCCTTCCATTCACGGGTGGGTCCGCCAGGCGTCTTGTCCGACGAATAGCGGCGGTCAGGTGCGAAGTAGTTCAGCGTCATGTAGCCCCAGTAGTTGTCTCCGGTGGTGGAGGTCGGGTCGACGTCGTTGGTGTCGTTCTGGGTTTCCTGCACCGGCAGGAACTCGACCGCGGTGATACCGAGGCTGGCGAGGTACGGCGCCTTGAGTGCGGCGCCGGCATAGGTGCCGCGCAACGACGACGCCATCGCGGTGTCATCCTTGGTCAGGCCGCGCACATGCACTTCGTACACCACGTCGTCCTTCAGCGCGCGCGTGGGCTTGGTGCCGTTGGAGGTGGTGATCGGCGCCAGCACGATGCCCTTGGGCGCACACGTGCCGCTGTTCTTGTTGCGATGCGTCGCACCGCTGGCGTAGATCGTGCCGTCGGCGCAGGCCGCGGTGTTCGGATCCTGGCTGATCTCAACCGCGTACGGATCGATCAGCAGTTTGTTCGGGTTGAAGCGATTGCCGCTGGCGTCGATGTCGGTGATGAAGCCGATGCCGCTGCCTTTGGTCCAGGTGCTGTTGTACGGCCAGTTCGGGCCCCAGGCGCGATAACCGTAGTAGACGGTGCCGGTGATGCCGTAGGTGTTCTGGAGCGTCGCCACCGATGCGGTCTTCGACCAGACGTTGGTGGCGGCGTCCTTGGTCAGCACGTAGCGCACCAGCTCCTGCGCGCCTGAGGGCGTCTTGTAGATCCATACCTCGATGCGCGTGGCGCGCGAGGAATAGACCCGAAAGGTGATGTTGCTCTGGGTCCCGTCGTACTTCGCCCCGAGGTTCTGGGCATTGATCGCCGCCCGCACGGCAGGCGCCGGCGCGAACAGGAACACGAACACCAGCAACAGGCCACCCACACTGCCGAACAGACGCATCAGGTCTCGCATCGCAGCACTCCCTGGAAGTCGAACGCGCGCAACACCCCCTGCGCCGACGCACTATGCCCCGGTGTGCAGGTGCACCATTCGGGAAAGCGCACCTATGCATTCGTATTCATTGTGATCGGTAGCAACAATCACTGCAGTCCCGCAGGGCGGGCTCAAGCGCTGTCGCAGGGCGCCATCCCGAAGGAAGTTCCTCGGGATGGCGCCCCACGCTGCGACTCGTCCTACGAGCCAGGAAGCGGCTTACTTGTTTCTGAAGATCTCGTAGACATTCCCGTCGGCAAGCGACACCACGAAAAGATTTCCGTTCGGACCGGTCTGGATGTCGGTGACGATGCCGAAGTTGATTCCGAAAAGAAGGGTCTCGCCCTCGCCGATGTCATGGAATGTGGCGTTGTCCATGACGCGATCCTCCAGTAGTGGGTCGTCCACCGCTATCTTTCGGCGATTACCCGTCAGGTTGAACCGGAACAGCGGCCCGCCGAGCGTGTCGAATGTGGAAAAACCGACGAACAGATCGTCCCGATACTGTGGGCCGAGGGCCGCGCTGTTCAGGAATCCGATGCCCGCCGGTGCGAGTACGTACTTCCAGGAAAACTCGGGCGCGCTGTAATGCGAGCCGGGCACCACGAAGAGTCGCGAAAGTGCCTCGGCCCCGGAATCTGCGATCCGCTCCGGGCCCCAACGGAACTGCTGCAGGTTCGGGAAATCCTCGTGGTGGAGCGATGTGGTTTCGATCTGCTTGTAGTCGCCGACGCGGCCTGGAGGACCCATGATCTGGATCCAGCCGGAGTTCATACCCGGCTCGACCAGGTTCAACTCGTCGAACGCGTCTTCACCGTTCTCCTGGTCCCAGAGGTGGCCGGAAACAGGATCGAACGCCATGCCGAATCCGTTGCGCAAGCCGTAGGCAAACGTCTTCTGGATGTTGGCGCCGACCTCGCCGCCCATCGCCGCGCCTGCCGCGAAGAAGGGGTTGTCGCTTGGCGTGGTGCCGTCGTCGTTCAAGCGGATGATCGCGCCTGTGAAGTGTGCGTCGTCCGGCGCTGGCCCACCGAACTGATCGTCGGGAACGGTCGGACCGAGGCCCGTGAGCGTCGGGCCCGAAGGCAAGTTCTGGAGCTGGCCGCGACGACCGACGTCACCGAACTGGATGTAGAGCTTGCCGTCGGGACCGAAACGGATCACGCCACCATCGTGGTTTGCGCGCGGCGGCTGCGTCTCGTCTCCCTGGCCTGCAGGCAAGGGCGCGCTGTCGTTCTGGAACGAACGCAGTTTGATCAGGTTCGTGTCGAACGTGAGCGTCGTCCCGTCCCAGACGAACCGGTCCACGCGATTGCCGAGCAATGGCGCGGCGAGAACCTCATCCGTGTCGGCGCCAAGCTCAGGCACGCCGGGACACTCGGTGGTCGTCGGAAAGAAGGGATTCTCCGCAGGCGGCGGTGCGGCGCGGCAACTCCAGAAGAGATAGACGAAATGGTTCGTCGCGAACTGCGGATGCAATGCGATGCCGAGCAGGCCTCGCTCCGAAGCGTTGTTGACCGCAAGATCCAGGACGGTCGAGTTCACGACGCCATTGACGACGCGCTTCACCTGCCCGGTGTTCTTTTCGATGACCAGCCAGTCCTCCGTCCCGAGGAAGGCGATGCCGATGGGCGTCGTCAGTCCTTCAACGGCCGTCCGCACCGACAGATTCTGGTCGACGAGCTCGGGGGCGGGCACCTGGGCATGCAAGGACCCCCCTGCGAGGAGGATCGCAAGAGCGCAAGCATGGAGAGAAGCGATTTTGACCGCGGAACGCGGTCGAGACAGACCGATGTTCATAGGTTCACCTCAGCACGATGCTGGAACTTGAGCTGCGACAAGTCGCAGAGTGCGGCAGTCGGGTTTCGCACGACGACTCGCGCACATGACGTGAATGCATGGTTCGCGCCGATCTGGTTCACCTGAATTGGGACTGGAAAGCGAAGATCACCAGTTCAAAACAAATGCGCCGTCCTTCACTTCCTCTACACCGCACCCCATGCGTCCGTATTCGCGACGCAATACTTCGCGGAGCCAGCGCCGATCATCGTCCGGCATCCGATCCACACGGAATCCGTGGACTCGCGTGGGCACCAGCGTGAGGTCACGCAGATGTCCATTCGCGGCATCGATGCGGGGGAAATACATCAAGGCCAGCTCGCTGCGGAATTCCTCGTGGCCTTCGATGCCTTCGTAGTCGTTGAGGAAGTCGCCGCAGCCGTACAGGATCAGATGCCCGCGATGGACTTCGACGGCTTTGGGATGATGCGAGGAGTGGCCGTGCACGAGGTCGACGCCAGCCTCGTCGATCAGCGCATGCGCGAACGCACGTTGCTTCAGTGCAATCGCATGGCCCCAGTTGCCACCCCAGTGCGCGGAGAACACGACGATGTCGCCGGCGCGCTTGTGTTTGCGAACATCGGAAGCGATCCGCGACACGGTGGCGGGCGAGAGATCCGGCAGGCGATGCACGCCGGACCGCGCTTCACCCGCTGCCCAGGACTCCGGGACGCCCGCATCTTCGGTCGCCGCAGCGAACACCAGTACGCGTCCCTGACCGGCCAGCGGCAGCACCGCAGGCGCACGCGCTGCACGCAACCGCGAGCCGGCACCCGCCACACCGATCCGTGCGGTACGCAACGTCGCCAACGTCTCCGCCAACCCTTCGCGTCCCCAGTCCAGCACGTGGTTGTTGGCCAGCACGCAGCAATCGATGTCCGCGGCCGTGAGCACGGCGATGTTCTCTGGATGCATCCGGTAGTTGATGCCCTTGGACCAAGGCTGGTCATGGCGCGTAATGCTGGTTTCAAGATTGATGATGCGGGCATCCGGCCGGCGCAGCCGCCACTGCTTCAAGGCCTCGCCCCAGACATAGCTGGCTTCCACCTTGCGTGGAATGCGTCCGCTGACGGCTTCCGCCAACGCAAGATAGCGACGGGCATCGCGGACGAAACTCTCGTGCAGCACCGGACCGGACGGATGCGCCAGGATCTGGTCGATGCCGCGACCCAGCATGACGTCACCGCACAGGAACAATGTCACGGTCATGTCGGCCCCGGACTCGCTCGATCCTCGCCGTAGGGAACGCTGCGCCTTGTCCCGCGTGCCACGCGCGAACATGCCACTCACCGCACCCAGCGCGATGCGGGCCAACTGCCGCAGGAACTGCCGACGCCCTCGCATGTGGCGAGGGTAGCGGATCAGGTGTCAAGAAAAAGAAGAAACAGGGTGACGGCCGGACTGCATTGCCTACCGTTGCGGCGGCAATGCCCGCAGCAACCCGCGCGTGATGATGATCGGCGCGACGGTCAGGTGGTCTTCGCCGTCGATCACGTCCGAGGCGATCCGCAGGTGGGGATACCGGCGCGACGCCAACGCGCGTTCGAACCGATGCATGTCGCCGACCATGTCGCCTTCCGCGCTGAAGCGGGGATCGTCCGACGCTGCGTTGGCCTGCTCATAGCCGCCGATACCGAAGTAGACATCCGCAGGCAGATCGGAATGGGCCGCGGCGTACTGTTGCTCCCGTGCGAACATCACGTCGTGATCGAACCAAAGCGACGGACTGCCGAGGATGTAGTGCTGGAACATCGTCGGCTCGGCGAACAGAATGTGGGTACCTAGCAACGCGCCGTACGAATGCCCGGCGAAGATCTTCCGCTGCATATCGGAACGATAGCTGCTGGCGACCAGCGGAAAGACTTCCTGCGCGATGAAACGCCGATAGCGTTCGGCCTCGCCATGCACCGGCGGGTGACCCGAGGCATCGGGCTCCGCGTCCTTCGGCGCACCGGTGGTCGGGGTGTAATCGCGACGCCGGCTGAAGGCCGGCGTATCGCCCTTGGCATAGGACAGGCCGACCAGGATGAACTCCTGCACCCCCTTGCCATGGGCGCCAACACGCGCACCGATGGCACGGATCAACGGAAACGCGTAGTTGGCATCGGTCACGAACACCACCGGATACCGCCGATCCGGCTGCGTGCGATACGACTCCGGCAGGGCAACGAACAGCTGGTAGTCGCGTTGCAGGAGCGCCGAACGGAGCTCGACGACCTCGGTATCCGGGATCGTGTACGCCGGCGGTTGCGCGATCCCAGGCCCGGTCACGCTGGCGGCTGAGTCGCCGGCTTTGCTGCTGTCGGAAGAAAGCGAGGCGGGGACGCAACCCAGCAAGGCGATGGCAAGCAACGACGCGATCGCAAGAACGTGATGTGGCAAGGGTGGGCTGCCCGGTGCGTAGAGAGGGCCGGTAACATAGCAGGTGACAGCGACGATGTAGATGCCGTGTTCCGGGCTTAACGGTCGCAGTTTTTAGGTGCCGATGAACAACAGAAGGGACACGCTGGCGAAAGCCCTGCACTCGCGCGCTTCCTGACTTCATGCCGACGAAAGCGGAGATGTACCAGAAGACCTGCGTGCTCCGGTAGTAAAGGCCGTAGATCAGCGATATGAAGGTAGAGAGATGGGCTCCGTTGTTCCTTCCCTCAGGGCGCGCGCGGGAAGGTGCTCAGGGAACTGGGAAGCAAGCGCGACAGCGAGACGACCTTTCCGCTGGCGTCGCGCGTGAACGCAAAGCGCACTATTCCTTTGCCAGAGGACACTTGGCCGAATTCGAACAGCCCCGGGCCGATCGGCTCTAACGGATAGGGCTTCCCGTCCGGGTCCACCATGACGAGCGCACCATCGCGCAGCGCGACCTCCAGTCGCCCGGCCTTGGGGGTCAAGTAAATGCCGACGAAATCCATCAACACGCCGGCCTGCGCCAGTGACACCCGCGGCGATAGCGACGGAATTCGCGTGGATTGCGCGCCGGAGACCAGCCACCGACCATCGCTGCGCTCGAGCAAGGTCAGGAAGCGATACCTACTGGTATTCGGGCCCACCGTCTCGGTCAAGTCGCTGTGCACCACCGCGATGTCGGGCGAGACGAAGTGCACGGTCTGCGAACCCCATTCCATGCGCGTGCTGGTGCCTGCAGTGAAACTGGCGGATTCCGCGAGCAGCCCGTCGCGGTCGAAGCTGGCGCCGCTGGCAAGGGTCAGCACCGTCTGCGACGCGGTGTGATCGCGCAGATAGGCCAGATCGCCGATGGCAAACGCGTGCCACCAAGCCTGGGTTTCGGCGATCGCGGCAGTTGACGCGGATTCCCCAACAGCATTCGAGGCGGTGCTGGCGGATGCTACAGCCAGGACCGCGGCGGACCCCGCAGACCGGGCGTGGTCAACGGTACTGGCATCGGCGGCACTGGCACACACCGCGAATGCCACGAGGATCAAGAGGCGCCTGCACACAGGATGATGCGTCATCACAATTCCTTGTAGGTACGACTACCAAATTACAACAAGCTACCCTCCTGTTCTCCCACGCCAACATGGGCGATCAGTTCGCCTTTATTGGTGCGCCAACGCGAAATCGATCGCCGCACACACCGCGGCCGCCTGTGCGGCGTTGCATTGCTCCGGCGTGGCACGGGGGCTGTCGGGGTACACCTCGGTGGTCGTCTTGTAGGGAGCGTCGGTGACACCCGCACAGAGACCGAGCTGCTTGAGCGCGTAATTGATCACGCCCGGCGCGACCACGGGCGATCCGATGATCTCGCCCTTCTCGTCGGCCGGGGCGATGTGGGTGACCTTGGCCACCGCCTTGATGATCGTCTGTTGGAAATCCGGTTGCGGGTGCTCGCTGTCGTCGACCAGATAGAACCCGTCGGGAATCCCTTCGGGCTCGAACGGTTTGCCGTCGCGTGCGGCCAGCGCCGGACGGAACTCGGACTCGTCGGTATCGGTGGTCTCGTGCAGGTCGATATGCACGATCACACGATCGCGGATGGGCGCCACCAGGCGCATGAGGGCCGCCGACTCCTCAGCCGGACTGTCTTCGCGGAACGAACGGTTCGGATCGATCGCATTCGGGTTCCAACGGTGGATTCGCTCGTAAGCCCACGGGCTGACGCACGGCGCGACTAGGAGATTGACCCGACCTGCATAGTCCGTCGCGTGCAAATCGACGAACTGCAAGGCCCCATGCACGCCGCTGGTTTCGTAACCATGCACGCCGCCCGTGACCAGCACGACAGGCAAATCGTCGCGCCAGTCGCGGTTCCTGATCGCGAACAGCGGGTAGGTGTCGCTGCCGCCGTCCAGCCCGCTGTAATCCAGGCGGCCGTACTGCACCACATCGAAGCGCGAGCGCAGGCGTTCGATCACACCCAGCACGTCCGCCTCGTAACCGCGCTTGCGCGTCTGTTGCGACCGCCAGATCGCGACTTCGGCCGCGGTCCACGGAACTCCGGGCGTGCCGATCGGATACGGTGCTGGCGCAGTCATCATGTGGATTTTCCGGTGCATGCGAAGACGGCCGGCAACATAGCAGAACCCGACTGCCCGAGGGCACTGCCGGAATGAACGACGCCGACAGCGACAACGTGCGGTCGCTTGCTGGATCCCTTCATTTCGCTTCGACGAAGACGTACTCGTGCTGCTCATCGCGCAGAACCAGCGACCGCTCGTTGTCCTTGTCGGCGACGATGAACTCGAAACCGCTCGGGGCGATGGTCACCAACGTGACCGTGCCATCGTCGTCGCGGAGCGTAGCGACCTCGCTCTTCCAGCCACCGAAGTCGAACCAAGTCGTCTCACCCTTTTGCGATACGGCGATGTCGCCGAGTTCTGCGCTGCGATAGCGCGCGGCCAACTTGCCTATTGCAGCCGGGTCGGCTGGTACGGTCAGGCGTTTGCGCTTGGCCGCGAGGCTCTCTTTCATGCGCTTGGCTTCCAGGGGCATATTCGGGATAGCCTCCGAGTTGCCATCGAACAGCACTTCCAGCCAGCGCCGCCGGAACAGGTAACGGATAGCCGAGCCACCGGCATCTGCATTGGTCAGGATCACTGCGCCGACGTTGTGTTCCGGCAACCACAGCATGTTGGAAATGAATCCGTACGCGACGCCGCCGTGCTGCATCAGCGGCGTGCCCATGCTGCGATCGATCTTCAGGCCCATGCCATAGCCCGTATCGTTACCGGTCGCCACCTGCTGCACGCGACGTGCCAGCAACGGCGCTTCGGCGATGTAGCGCTTGCCGTCGGGCAGCAGCCCCTTGTCGAGTTCCATCTGCACGTAGCGCAGCATGTCGTTGACATTGCTCCACACCCCGCCATTGGGGCGATATGGGATGTCGACGTAGTTGAGGTCCATGCTGGCCGGCACGGTCTTGCCGTCGACGTCCTCGCTATGCGGAGCGGCATGGTTGCCACGCTGTGCGCGGGCGAAGTCGAAGGTAGTCGATGTCATGGCCAGCGGATCGAACACCAGTGTCTGCATGGCGGCGTCGTAGGCGGCGCCCAGCTCCAGCTGCGGGTGCAGCGCATGACCGCCGACGAATCCGGCGGCGGAGGCCAGGGGATTGGAATACTGGTACAGCTCGCCGAACCGGCTGGTTGGCTGCATCGTGGCCAACGTCGCCATCACCGACGCCGGGGTGAGGCGCTCGCCTTCGAAAATCCCCTCCATGTCTTGCCGCGGCAGTCCGGTGCAGGCGCAGACCAGGTGCTTCATCAGCACCTGCCGCGTGGTGTCGGCATCGCCGAGCTTGAACGTCGGCAGCACCTGGGTGGCCGGCGTGTCCCAGGTGAACTTGCCCGCCTCGACCAGCTTGGCCAGCATCAAAGTGGTCAGGGCCTTGGTGTTGGAAGCGACCATGAACAACGTGTTGGCATCCACTTTGTCCGGCTTGCCCAGCTCGCGCACGCCGAAGCCCTCGGCGAGCACCACGTTGCCGTCCTGTACGAGGCCGATGGCCACCCCCGGCACGTCGAACTGCTGGCGCGCGTCTTCGACGAACTGCTTCAGCGCATCGATGCGTGCTGCGTCGAGCTTGTGCGCGGCCTTGCCGGCGAACGTTTCGCGGCTGTAGCCCTTGGGCAGCAGGCGGCCAATCAGCTCGATCTGCGCGTCGCGCTTGTCGCTGACGGCATTGGCCATGTCGTAAATCGATACTGTCCAGCGATTGCCGCGCCGCCGCGCGCCCGCCGACACGCCACGCTGATCGTTGGCGGAGGTTTCGTACTGGTAACCGCGGATCTGCTCCCAACCATCGCGCACCGGCCGATCGCCGGCCAGCTTGAGCGGCCACTTGGCCTTGGGGTCGTAGGCCGCCCAGGCCGCCGCCACCGCGGCATCCGCGTCCTTGGCCGCCCCAACATCGACCAGCGCGATGTGCGAGCCGCCTTCGGGTGCGGTCAGGACCACCGCCGAGCCCGCAGTCTTGATCGACCACCCGGCTGGCGCGACGAAATTGTTACCGTCGACCGTGGTGCGCGGCGTGTCGGCCGCCAATATCTCTCCGGCGGTCGGTGACATCGAGTGAGTCGCCGGGCGCGGAGATTTGTCAGCAAGCGCGGACAGTACAGGCGTGGAGACGACGAGCAGGCAACAGGCCAGCGGCAAGGAAGATTTCATCGATAACCCTAGATGGAATGGAGGGGTGAAATGGATGAACAACGTCCGTGTGGAAACTTGCCTCCAACAGAACGTTGGGCACGATGCTGCCCGCCGTCGCAGATCCGACGAAACAACGGCGGGCATTTACTGCGCTGGAACAGGCGTCGGGGCGGGTTTTGCGAGGCCCTTCGCCAGCGCTTCGCTGATCAGGTTTCGCACTTCGCGCGTGGCTTGGTCCGCGGCTTGATTACGTTCACGGCTGAGCGTCGCAAATTGCTGCTGCATTTCGCCGCTACTGGTTTCGATGTCCATCACCTCGGTTTGCAGGCGCACCAGTTCGTTCTCCAGTTCGTCCTGCTTCCTGGCTTCGGTCTCCATCGCTGCGGAATACTGCTCGTGCAGGCGCACCAGTGCATCCGCCAGTTCGCCTTGCTTCGCCGTTAGAGCGTCCCTTTCACGCGCGAGTTGCTGGTGCTCGGTTTCACTGCGTGCCGCACGCTGCAATCTGGCGAGCTCGCCCTGCCGACGCTCGAGCTCGCGCTGCCGACGCGCCACGTCATCCATTGCGAGCCGCGCTGCGCGCCGCGCGCCGCGCACCTCGGTCGGCTGTACCGGCAGCGCATCTTGGCGCGCGGCAAGCGCGTCCCGCCTCCTCTGGTGGGCTTCCATCTGGCTGCTCAACGTTTCCAACTGCTGACTCAGCACTTCGGCTCTGCGCCAAGCCTGCCGAGCACGAGCGTACAGCGAGGGATCGGTGACGACATAAGCCTGGCCGCCGCGGTAGGCCCAGAGCAAGTCGCCGCCGAGGCCAAGTTTCGCCGCTTCTATCGTCGTCATGTCATCGTTCGGGCCCCTGATCAGGATGTCGTTGCCACCCTTGCGCACCAGAGCAAACGTGTCGCGCGCCGATGCGTTGTGCACGCGGCTCACCTGCGTCGCGCCGCGGGCGGGCTGCATCGCAATAGGGACAGGCTTGTCGATCTGGGCGTAATCGCGCGCCGGTGCGTTGTGGGTGCGGCTCGACTGCGTCGCACGGGGTGCCGGCTGCATCGCATTGGGGACAGGCTTGTCGATCTGCGCGTAGTCGCGGACCGACGCGTTGTAGGTGTGGTACGTCTGCGCCGCGCGGGACGCCGGCTGCATTGCATTCGGGACGGACTTGCCAATCTGCGCGTAGGCGTAGGACGCGATGCACAAGGCGGCAAGGCCTAGTAATGGAAAGACGATCCGCGCACTGGGGTGAGCGCGCCGGACAGGACGCACGAGTTGTTCGATGCGCGACATGAGCTGCCCTCCACGGGCGGCTTGCGCAAGTTGGAATGCCGGGTGGACGCACTGAAGGTCGGCCAGTTCCGCCAACGCGAGGGCGAGGCGGCGTGGCGCG
Source organism: Lysobacter sp. CFH 32150 (assembly GCF_022758295.1). Lineage (GTDB taxonomy): Bacteria > Pseudomonadota > Gammaproteobacteria > Xanthomonadales > Xanthomonadaceae > CFH-32150. Next base: position 383,594 of record NZ_JALDWJ010000001.1, read on the forward strand.
CAAACCACTTCGGCTGCGAGCTGGTCGGCGATTTGTTCGCGTTCGACGCGGATGCGATGCGACAGCCACCAAGTGACCGGGTGGTAGAACAAAACGGCTTCGACCGCGTTCTGCATCAGGTTGACGAGGTAGTCGTGGCGGCGGATGTGCGCGAGTTCGTGAGCGAGCAGAGCTTCGATCAAGTCCGCCGGCATGCGAGTGAGCAGCGCCGTGGGTAGCAACACGACCGGGCGCCACCAACCCGCGGAGACGGGCGAATCGAGGGTATCGACCAAACGCAACGCGACACTGCGGCGCAGGTCGAAATGCATGGCCAAGGCATCGAGGCGTACCTGCCACGCCGCCTGCGCTGCACCCTGTGGCGTGCTGCGCAGGCGGTGGATCCACGCCAGGCCCAACGCCATGCGCAAGGACATGGCGCAGGTGCCGGCAGCCCACAACGCGACGATCCAGGGCAGGAAGGCGTCGAATGGCGCCGTCGGAGCGAAGCCGAGCAGCACGCCTGATGCGTGCAGGCTGGCGCTGATGCGCGGCAGTGGCGCTGGCGTCGCGGCGTAAAGCGACGCGGACGATGTCGCCACAAGGTGCGCGATCACGGTGACGAGCGGCACCAGCACACAGGCCAGCAGCGCGAGGCAGGCAACGGCATAGCGTGCCTGCGGCCGCGCGTGACGCAAGGCATGCAGCGCGAGCGCCGCGAGCAGGCCAATCAGTGCGCCCTGCCACAGGAAATGCAGCAGCGCGTGACCGAGTGCAGGAACCAAGGTCGCCAGGAACTCAGCCATCCGGGTTCTCCTTGAGGAAGCGCTTGATCTCTTGGCGTTCCTTGTCGGTGACGTGCTCGCTCAACGCGGCAATCACCAGATCCCTGCCGGAACCGGCGAAGGCCTTGTGGATGAGGTCCTTGAGCAGGTTGGTCTGCAGTGCGTCCTGCGCATGCGCGGCGGCGTAGACGTGTGAGCGCTGGCTCTCGTCGCGGATCAACAGGCCCTTGCCGTGCATCACCTGCATCAGGCGCAGCGCGGTGGCGTAGGTGAGGTCGGGGCGCTCACGCAGGCGCGCGGCGTGCACGTCCTTCACCGTGGACGGACCGAGCCGCCAGATCACCCGCAACAGATCGAGTTCGGCGGCAGTGGGCCTGGGTGGCTTGGCGGGTTTCTTTGGCATGCGGTGCGTCGCGACTTCCGATTGGACGCCAATCGTAAACAAACTAGAACGAATTGTCTAGACTAATTTGTCTATGACTGAAGTCATGGCGTTGCATGGCGTGTCGCGGGAATTGTCCTTGTAGGCGGCAATGCCTGCACAACCTGGAACCCTTCGCCCCTGCGCACGTGGGGGCTGCGTCGCAGCATCTGCTGATTGAAACCATGCATGGACCCGCGGTTCGGCCCCTGCAACCTCTCGTCGGTCGAGCGTATCTGCTGAGGACCATCACCTCGGCAGCCCATCGCAATGGATACCGCGTCTGTTACCGCACCACGCCACCAGACTCTGCAGCCTGCGTCGTCAATGCGATGGCTGACGCTGATGAAAACATCCTTGCAGTATCTGCTTGTCGCCACGACGTTCCTGTCGTCGCAGGCGATGGCCGTGACGCCGCACGACTTCGACGGCCTGGCCAGTGCCATCCGGCGGGTGAAGGACGCCTCCGCGCATCCAACGGGCACGGCCGTTGCCGTGGTGAAGAATGGCAAGGTCGTCTATGAAGGTTACTTCGGCTACGCGGACATCGATGCCAAGGTACCGATCGACAGGAACACGTCGTTCTACATCGCATCGACCACCAAACCGTTCCTCGCCCTGAACACGTTGCTGGCGGAAAGCGGCGGAAAGCTCGACACCAGGACGTCGATGCAGGCGATGATTCCGGCCGCACGCTTCAATGGCTTCGACGCATCCGCTCTGACCGTCAAGAATCTGCTGACCCACACCTCCGGTGTCGACAACCCATCGCTGGTCTGGGCAACGGCCTTCAGCGGAATCCACAACGCGGACTCGCGCCTTCGACTGGTGGGCAATTCCTATCCCAACGACAAGGCGCCACTGGGCACATTCAAGTACACCAACGTCGGCTACAACATCGCGAGCGTCTGGCTGGAACAGACGTTGGCGACGCCGTGGCAGGACCAGCTTGCCGCTAGCATCTTCGCGCCGCTGGGAATGACACGCACCACGGCCTACATCAGCCAGGCAGAAGGCAATGGCTGGACGCTGGCCAAGCCGTACTCGTTCGTGGCCGTCAACCGCAACACTCCGCTTTACCTGCGGAAGACCGACGCCACCATGCATGCGGCGGGCGGCCTGCTCTCCACCGCGCCGGATCTGGCGAAGTTCCTGATCGCACAACTTGCCGACGGCAAGCTGGACGGCATGCAGATATTTCCGGCGTCCATCATCAGTCAGTCGCATGACCGCCAGGCCAGGACGGACAGCAGCTATCTGGATTTCAAGCGCGACGGCTATGCCTGGGGCTGGTACACCGGCGAATACAAGGGCAAGCGGATGCTCCACCACTTCGGTGCGTTCGCAGGTTTTCATGCCCATCTGTCGTTCATTCCGGAAGCCAACGTGGGCCTGGTGGTGTTGAACAACGAGGACATCCTGAGCGCCCGGCTGACCAACCTCATCGCCGACTACGCCTATGGCATCGCACTGGACGAGTCCGATATCGAGGCCAAGGCATCGACCCGGTTCGACGGGTTGGTGCAGGACATCAAGCAGTTGGAAAAAGCCGCAGCGCAACAGCATGCGAGCATCAACGGGCGCGCATGGCATCTGTCCCTGCCGCGTCAGGCGTATGCCGGCCGATACACCAACGCATTGCTAGGCGACATGACCGTCGGCTTGAATGGCAACGATCAGCTGATCCTGCGCTGGGGTCAGTTGTCCGCCGTCGCCACCGGGTACGACAAGCAGGACCACGTACGCGTCGAGTTCGCACCCAATTCGGGTGAGGTTGTCGCGTTCGTCGTGAAGGACCGCAAGGTCGAGGCCATCGACGTCGATGGGATGACGTTCGAAAAGGCCCGCTAGATTTCCGGAGTCGAGGAAATCCTAAAGTTCGAGGCAAACCTTGCCAAAGTGCTTTTTGGATTCGTAATGCCTGAAGGCAGCGCCAATTTCCTGCAGCGGAAAACGGCGGTCGATCACGGGCTTCAAATGATTCACTGTGATCGCCCGGATCATGTCCTCTTGATCGGCTCGGCTGCCAATGGAGATCCCGCTGATACGAATCTGATTCGAAAACAGGGCCGGGATCGCCACTTCTCCGACAAACCCGGTCAAGACGCCGATCAGGGCGATATGCCCGCCGGTCCTGCAGGCTGTGATCGACTGCGCCAACGTGGCGGGTCCGCCGACCTCGATCACATGGTCGACGCCGCGTCCGTCTGTCACATCCTTTGCCTTCTGGCCCCAGTCCTGCACGGCCTTGTAGTTGATGACGGTGTCGGCGCCGAGATGCTTGAGCTTCTCGAGCTTTTCCTCGGAGGAAGACGTAGCGATGACCCGGGCGCCTGCCGCTTTCGCGAATTGCAGCGCGAACAGCGACACGCTGCCGGTCCCAAGGACCAGCACCGTATCGCCGGGCTTGACCTGTCCGCACACCACCAGGCCTCTCCAGGCGGTCACTCCCGTGCAAGTGAGCGTTGCCGCCTCCGTATGCGTGTAGGCTGCCGGCGCCTTCGTGAAGGCGTGCGCCGGCATGCACACGTACTGGCTGGCATAGCCGTCGACACTTTCTCCCGGTATGCCCCGCCTGTTTGCGGGCGTCATTTCGCCCCCCAACCAATCGGGATAAAAGGTGCTGACGACTGCATCCCCGACCTTGAACGCATCGACATCGTGACCGACCGCAAAGACTTCTCCAGCGCCGTCTGACAAAGGCACGCGGCCGTCTGCGCACGGTGCTTGCCCATGCACCATGAAAACATCACGGTAATTCAACGAGCAGGCCCGAATCCTGACAAGCAATTCACCTGATCTCGGTTCGGGAGGATCTTCTTCGACCAGTTTGAGGTTATCCAGGCCTCCCGGCGCTCGCAGCCTAACGAGCCTCATGTGCATGCGCCTCTTGGGCATGCGCCTCATGCGACAGGCAAAGAAAATCACGATAAGCGCACAGGTCATCGAGAAGCGCCTTCTCGTCTGCCAGGATCCTCGCCTTCTCCGCCTCGCCGATGAGCTGGATCATGTAACTCTGTTCGGCGTTGCCCTGCTTGTCGATGAACGGATACAGCAGGCTGGCATGCACGTTGAAATCCGGAACTGCGCCGATGTCTTCGTTGGTGAGGTTCGGCGCGTAGAACATCAGGTGCGGCATGGCCATGGTGTGCACCTTCATGTCCGGTGGCCCCACTGCGCGCATGAGCGGCGCGACCATGTAGGACAACCCTGCCCTATCCGGAGCTTGGTAGGTCCCGTTCCTGTAGCGATTTTCGATTTCAGCTTTCAAGGCCGTGGCGTCCATGCCTTGAGCGCGAAGCGCGGCCGTCTCCATGATGACTTTCAAATGCGCCTCGGTACCCACAGCGTCATAGCAGAGCGGGATATAGATATCGTTGCGGAAGTCGGCCCACTCCCACACGGTGCGCTCGACGAGACACGCCACCCCACTGGTTCCCTGTCGGGAAAGTGCATAGCCCTTCGTCGGATCAAGCAGGTAAACAGTGGCCTTGTCCCGCAACGCCGGCGGCACGGCACTCAATGCGAACTGCGTTTCGAGCTTGGCTGGCATTGGCTCGATGGTGGTTTCACTCGCCTGATTGGCAAGCGCTGTGGATAGACCCATCAGACTGGTTCCGATGATGGCCAGGATCCATTTGATTTTCATGGCGTCTCCTATGGCGTGATCTGTTGTCCCAAGGGTTGATCGGCGCATCGTCTGCCGCCGATCGCAATGACTCGGCTAGTCGATTCCGTAGACCAGGCCGAGGCGTCCCTCGGGAAGTTGCTGCACCTTCCGCAGGTCGAGCCCACGACGCTGTTCCGCCGTTGCGAAGAGCGCTTTTCCATGACCGGCGACCAGCGGATACACGATCAACCGGAGCTCATCCACCAGCCCGGCATCGATCAGGCTCGTCGTCGTCCGGGCACCACCGACGAGATAGATATCCCTGCCGGGTTGCTGCTTGAGGACAGCGACGTCTTCGAGTCCCCGGACGAAGCGCGTCTGCGGCCAGAGCGACGATGTCAGGGTGCTCGACAGCACGTAGTGCGGAGTGCGCGCACTGAAGCGGGCCCATTCGAGCTCAGCCGGCGTCGGCAACTTGCCCGTCATCGGCAGCGGCTTGTCCGGCTCGTTCTGTAACGCGGTCCAGTACTGCTCGTAGCCCGGATACATCCCTCCTCCGAGCAGGCACGCGTCCACCTGCGACGTCACGCCGTAGTCATCGGACCACGCGTCGACCCAATCCGCGTAACCCTCGGAGCCTTCGATCTTCCCGTCGACAGACAACTTCATTCCAGCGATCAGCTTGCGCATGTGAGTCTCCAAATCGTCCGTCAGGCCGGCACGCGCCGGTCGTAGTCCTGGTGCAGGCGGACCCAACCGTCCCAGAACGTCGACGGCGCCTGTCCTGTCGCACGCGCAACCAGAACATCGAGGTGAATGTGCCAACCGGCGGCATGCATCAGCAGCGACTGGCGGCTTGGCAGGCTGCGGTGGATCACGGTGAGCAACACGTCGTCGCCCTTCGGTTCCAGTTCGATGGACACGTCGCCGGTGTTACTCCAGGTGAAGGCCAGCTTGCGGGGCGGATCGAGCTCGGTGATGCGGCTCTGCATGCTGTGTTCTTCGCTGAAGCCTTCCGGCCGCTGGCCGGGGGGATCGGTCAGCTCGTCGTTGCGCCAGACCAGCTCGAACGGCGCGCCGACCTGCAGATCCATCTCGCCCGCCGCCATCCACTTGCGGCGCAGTTCGCTCTCGGTCAGGTATGCCCACACGCGCTCGATCGGACCGGGCAGCAAGCGCTGGATCTTCAGCGTGGTGGGCTCGATCAGTTCGCCGTAGACATCGGGGGTGGTCGCAAGGTCGTTCATGCCTAGTCTCCTGAGAGTGGGTGTGGGGGCGGAGGCGCGTGCGTCCTCCTCGCGGAGAAGTCGTTCGAGCACATCCAGACGGCCGATCCAGAAACGTTCGGGGTTCAGCCATGCATGCGCGTCATCGAGGGCGCGGAAGACGGCACCCAGCGGGGGTTTAAATTCAACCATTGGGTTGAATATATGCGCCCGGCCTTTTGAATGTCAACCATTTGGTTTAATTATTTTGTCAGACGCCGGCCCTTCCCAAAATGGCTCCGCAAAAGTGCGGTATCGGTAGCGCGGTTCGTGTGATCCCTCACGACACGACGATGACCATCACTGGAAGCATCGACCTTGGTCATACCGGCCTGACCACGGCAACGGATTTGAGCCCTCCGGCGCGACGTGGCACGATCGCGCAGGTGACCAGCACATCCGTCGATGCACTGCACCTGCGCGACCTCGCGCGACTGCGCCGCGTCCGCGACCGGATCGACCGCGAGTACGCACAGCCGCTGGACGTCGAGGCGCTCGCCCGCGGCGTGCACATGTCGGCCGGGCACCTCAGCCGCCAGTTCCGGCTCGCCTTCGGCGAATCGCCTTACTCGTATCTGATGACGCGGCGCATCGAGCGCGCGATGGCGTTGCTGCGTTGTGGCGACCTCAGCGTCACGGACATCTGCTTCACGGTCGGCTGCTCGTCGCTGGGCACCTTCAGCACTCGCTTCACCGAGCTGGTCGGTGTGCCGCCCAGCGTTTATCGGCGCGAGGCCGCGCAGGAAACGGCGGGGATCCCACCGTGCGTCGCGAAACAAGTCACGAGACCGATCAGGAATCGAGAAGCGCCGGCCCCCGAGCCGGACCTAGCATGACCGCCCGACCCACACCGAGCATGACTGCCATGGATATCGCCATTCATTCCACCTTCCTCCCGCACAACGACCCGGACGCCTCCCTGGCCTTCTATCGCGACACCCTTGGCTTCGAAGTCCGCAAGGACGTCGGCTACAAAGGGATGCGCTGGATCACGGTCGGTCCCGTCGGCCAGCCCGGCACCTCCATCGTCCTGCACCCGCCGGCCGCCACCCCCGGCCTCACCGACGACGAGCGCCGCACCATCGCCGAGATGATGGCCAAGGGCACCTACGCCATGATCATCCTCGCGACCGCGGACCTCGACAGCGTCTTCGCGAAGCTGCAGGCCAGCGACGCCGAAGTGATCCAGGAGCCGACCGATCAGCCGTACGGCGTGCGCGACTGCGCCTTCCGCGATCCCGCCGGCAACCATATCCGCATCAACGAGCAGCGCTGAGCTGTCGGGTCATGATCGGCTGCACCTAAACAGGAGCGAACGATGAGTGCGAAGAAGATCACGCAGAAGTCCGCGAAGAGCACCCCCGCGACCAACAAGAAGTCCAAGGGATTCACGGACGAGGAACGAGCCGCGATGAAGGAGCGCGCCCAGGAGTTGAAGGCGGAAGCGGCCAAGGCGGACGGGGAAAGCGCCGTGCTCGCGAAGATCGCCGAGATGCAGGGATCGGATCGCGCCATGGCCAAGAAGCTCCACGCGATCATCAAAGCCAGCGCGCCAGCCCTCTTGCCGAAAACCTGGTACGGGATGCCCGCTTATGCCAAGGACGGCAAGATCGTCTGCTTCTTCCAGAGCGCGCAGAAGTTCAACTCGAGGTACGCGACGTTCGGCTTCAACGACGAGGCGAAACTCGACGACGGCGCCATGTGGCCCACCTCTTTCGCACTGAATGAGTTGACCGCTGACGCAGAGAAAACGATCAGCGCGCTCGTGAAGAAGGCGGCGCGCTGAGCTCGTGAGCCCCGCTCTCCACCCAGTCACCATCCGCATCAACGGACAGCGCTGAGCCGTCCGCGAGCGCCACCAACCTCTGCAACCGCTGAACGTCCCCGCGCGGCAGTCGCCGCTGCCATGGGTTTGCTGACTTTCAATGGAGGTCCCAATGAACTGGAACACATGGATTCGGCAGTTCCACCGCTGGGTGGCCATTGCCTTTACGGCCACCGTCATCGTCACTTTCATCGCCCTGGCACAGAAGAATCCTGTCGTCTGGGTGTCGTACGTCCCGCTGCTCCCGCTCGCCCTGCTCCTGTTGACCGGTCTGTATCTGTTCGTGCTGCCGTATGTCACCAGGTGGCGCAATGGGCGACGCACCGCTAGCGATACTCAAATGACGGACGAGCGAGAACAACCATGAAGAAAGCGACCACACCCACGAAGAAGACGAACGGCGGCTCGGGGGAAGACACTCCCTCTCGGCTGATCGATGCGCGGATCAATGAGCTGAGTGATTGGCGGGGCGAGACGCTGGCCCGGATCCGCGCGCTCATCAAGCAGGCCGACCCCGAAGTGGTCGAGGAGTGGAAATGGCGAGGGGTTCCGACGTGGTACCACGACGGAATGATCTGCACCGGCGAGACCTACAAGAACGCCGTGAAGATGACCTTCGCCAAGGGCGCCTCGCTGAACGACCCTGCAGGCCTCTTCAATTCCAGCCTCGAAGGCAACACCCGACGCGCCATCGATTTTCATGAAGGCGACAAGATCGATGAAAAGGCGTTGAAGGCGCTCATTCGCGCCGCCGTGGCACTGAACACGTCCACGACCTAGAAGTACACCCGCACGCCCAGCTGCACCTGCACGTCGATTTGCTGCGCATCCAGCCACCCCGGCGCCACTAGTTACGGCTGCTGTCGATGCGCAGCACTTCGCCGGTAATGCGCAGCGCTCCTGCGGCCGCCAGTTCAGCGCCAGCGTCACGGCCTTCTGGAACGTTGGCGCCGAGCAGCGCCTTGGCGAGTGGGCGCTGCCACGTATGCGGATGGTTGCCCGTGCCGTTCGTCGGAAAAGTGAGATGGATCATTGCTAATGAGATATTTGTCTCATTACTATTCCTCGCCACCTCACTTGGGATACCGATATGGCCCTCTCCCGCGCCGACATGGACCGCAAGATCGACGAACACTTCGGCTTCGAAGCCAGCGACAACGTGGAGGGTGTGCTGACCACGCTTGCCCTGGATGTCGAGCACGACATCGTCGGCTCGCCCACCGGCCCGACGCAGGGTCGCGACAGCGCGCGCGGCTTCTACGAACACCTGTTCGCCGACCTGGCCGACGGCAAAGTGGAAACGCTGCGGCGCCTGTACGGCGAGGACTTCCTCGTCGACGAATCGCTCTGGCGCGGCCGCGCCGTGGGCAGACCGTTCGGCGTCGACGGCCGCGATCGACCACTCGAGTTCCGACTGCTGCACGTGATGGAGTTCGCCAGCAACGGCGACATCAAGCGCGAGAACGTGTGGCTGGATCTCGCTGCGATCCTCCAGCAGCTGCCGCAGGACTGAGGCGGCGATGGACACCGCGTCCCAGGGCCGACCCAACCAGCGCCGGCGCACGCGCAAGGATCTGTTGCAGGCCGCCACGCGGCTGATGCGACAGGGTCGCAAGCCGAGCCTGGAAGACATCGCCGAGGAAGCGATGGTCTCGCGCGCCACCGCGTACCGGTACTTCCCCAAGCTCGAACCCCTGCTGCTGGAAGCGGCCCTCGACGTAGCTGTTCCCAAAGCCGACGCGCTGTTCGAGCGCGCTCCCAAGGACGACGCCGTCGCCCGTGTGGAACGGGTGGACGATGCACTGCACGACATGATCCTGGCCAACGAGGCGCAGCTGCGGACCATGCTGGTGCATTCGCTGCAGCGCGGTATCGGCGGCGACGAGGACGCCCTGCCCGCACGCCAGAACCGCCGTTCGCCACTGATCGAAGCCGCGCTGGCGCCAGTGCGCAAGCAGTTCAGGCCGGCCGCGCTGAAACACCTGACGCATGCCCTCGCCCTGGTCATCGGCACCGAAGCCATGGTGGTCTGCAAGGACGTGCTGCAGCTCGACGACGCCGAGGCGCGCAAGGTGAAGCGCTGGGCGATCCGCGCCCTGATCGAGGCGGCACGCAGGCAGCCCGCTGCCGATTGAATTCCCTCTCATGACAAGGTCACGCACATGAACATCGATCGCCCGCACATCGACATCGGCCCGCTGCGCGAAGCCGACCTGCCTGAAGCCGACCGCATCTTCCGCCTGGCGTTCGGCACCTTCCTCGGCCTGCCCGAGCCGCTCGCATTCGGCGGCGATACCGATTTCGTGGGCACGCGCTGGCGCGCGTCGCCGGAAGCCGCGATGGGTGCGTATGTCAATGACACTCTGGTCGGTTCCAACTTCGCGGCACGCTGGGGCAGTTTCGGGTTCTTCGGTCCGCTGACCGTGCATCCCGATCTCTGGGACAAGGGCATCGCGCGCCGCCTGCTCACGACCACCCTGTCTCTGTTCGAGCGCTGGGGCACACGCCACGTCGCGCTGTTCACTTTCCCGCAAAGCCCCAAGCATGTCGGGCTCTACCAGGCGCACGGGTTCTGGCCGCAGCAACTGACGCCTGTGATGGCCAAGCCGGTCGGCGCCGTGACGGATGCCGGTTCCTGGCAGAACTATTCCGCTCTGGACGGCGGATCCCGCGCCGCATCCCTCGACGCCTGCCGCGCCCTCACCGATGCGATCTATCCCGGCCTGGATCTCACCCGCGAAATCGAATCCGTTATCACACAAGGCATCGGCGACACCGTCCTCGTGTACCAGGGTGTGGAGCTGGCCGCGTTCGCGGTCTGCCACTTGGGCAAGGGCAGCGAAGCAGGCAGCAGCACCGCCTACATCAAGTTCGGTGCCGCGCGCCCAGGCCCCGGAGCGGCGATGCATTTCGAACGGTTGCTTTCCGCGTGCGAAGCGCTGGCCTGCGCGCACGGCATGGAGCAGCTGGTGGCCGGCGTAAACACGTCCCGCCACGATGCGTACCGGCTCATGCTTGGCCGTGGCTTCAGGACGATGCTGCAGGGCGTGGCCATGCAACTGGGAAACGCACCCGGCTACAACCGCGCCGACTGCTTCGTGATCGACGACTGGCGATAGCACCTGCCCGGCACCTGCGACGACGGCGGGCCGCTGGCTTCGAGCGCCGCAGGGCCGACCGGAAAGGGGACGGAGGCAATTAACCCGCGTTAATTGCCTCCGTCCCCTTTCCGGTCGTCCCCTTTCCGGTCCCCTTTCCGCATCAAGCGGCTTTGAAAAAATCTGCGCAAGCATGTCGATCTGGCGTCTCCCCGTTCGACGTAATAGTGAATGTCCATCGCGGGCACCAATCAAAGGAGAAGACAATGAAGATCACCGTCGAGACTGTCGTGAACGCCGAGCTGGACAAAGTCTGGAAGGCCTGGAATACCCCGGAAGACATCAAGCAGTGGAATACCGCCCAGGACGACTGGCACACGACGCACAGCACCGTCGACTTGCGCGAAGGCGGCAAGTTTCTGTCGCGTATGGAGGCCAAGGACGGCAGCTTCGGTTTCGACTTCGAGGGCACCTACACCCGCGTCGTCCCCTACCAGGCCATCGAATACCGGATGAGCGACGGTCGGGAAGTCCAATCCGTGTTCATCGACCAACCCGACGGCGTCCTGGTGAAGTCCACGTTCGATGCGGAGTCGGAGAACCCGGCCGAACTCCAGCGCACGGGCTGGCAGTCCATCCTCGACAACTTCAGCCGATACGTCGAGGCAAACAACTGAAGCGGGCGTTGGGATAGCGCAATTTCATTGCGCCCTCCCGACCTTGACGCCCGTTCCACCCCCTCATCCCCGCGTGCACTTGCACACGCAGTAGGACATCCCCCATGAAGAAGTTCCTGGCAATCTACATCGGCACACCCGCGGCGCTGGAATCCTGGAAGTCGCTTCCCGCCGCCGAACGCGAAGCGAAGGAAAAGCAAGGCATGCAGGCGTGGATGGACTGGGGCGAGCGCAACGCCGCCGTCATCGTCGATACCGGCAATCCCCTCGGCAAGACCAAGCGCATCGCCCGCGATGGCATCAGCGATATCCACAACGCGATGACCGGCTACACCATCGTCCAGGCGGACTCGCACGAGGCCGCGGCAAAGCTGTTCGAAGACCATCCCCACTTCACCCTCTTCCCCGGCGACAGCGTCGAAGTGATGGAGTGTCTACCGCTGCCGAAGCAACCGTAGGTGGACTCAAGCCTGCCTTACAACGCCGCAGCTGCCTGCACGGTGGGCCAGGGCCCACCCGCGAATCACCGCGGCGGATAGTCTGCGTCTCCCCGTGTCACAACCGCGCGCCCCTGCCCGTCCTGGCTACATGACCACCCAATCCATAGATTCAACCGACCCGGTGCAGCCTTTCGAGGCTGTACGCCCCCGCCTGATGGGCCTGGCCTATCGCCTGCTCGGCAGCCGCAGCGATGCCGAGGACGTGCTGCAGGAGGCGTGGTTGCGCTGGCACCAGGCCGACCGGTCGGCGATCCGCGATGTGGAGGGCTGGTTGGTCACCGCCACCACGCGTCTGGGCATCGACCGGTTGCGGTCGGTGCGCACGGAACGCAATGCCTATCCGGGGCCGTGGCTGCCCGAGCCGCTCACCGTCGACGCGTCGCCCGAGGATCTGGCCGACGTCTCCAGCCAGGTGTCGCTGGCCTTCCTCTCCCTGCTGGAGAAGCTGGGACCGGAGGAACGCGCGGCCTTCCTGCTCAAGGAAATCTTCGACTACGACTACGCGCAGATCGCGGGGCTGCTCGGCCACGCCGAGGCCAACTGCCGACAGATGGTGCACCGCGCGCGCACGCGCCTGCAGGCCGAGCGCCCACGCTTCGCGGTGACGCCCGACCGGCACCGCCGTCTGCTCGAACGCTTCATGCACGCTGTGCAACGCGGCGACCGCGAGGCCATCGTTGACCTGCTCGACGTCGACGCGCGCCTGGTGTCGGACGGCGGCGGCAAGGTCACTGCCACGCTGCGGCCGCTGCACGGTGCCGAGCGCATCGCACGGCTGTTCTGGACACTCGCGCGCCACCTCACCGATCGTGTCGAACTGCGCCTGGGCCACGTCAACGGCGAGCTGGCGATGCTCCGCTTCCACGACGGCCACCTGCATTCGGTCACCACGGTGGCCATCGACGGCGACCGCATCACCCAGGTCCTGTCGGTGCTCAATCCCGACAAGCTGCCCGAACTCTAGGGCCTGTTAACGCCATCCAAGCAGGTCGCGCCGGGCCTGAGGGCGTGCAAGGCAAGGAAGAGCGAGGATGCGTATGTCGATACGCAACCGAGCGATGACGCGGCATCGCGCGGAAGGTGTCACACCACGACCACCTGCCCCGTCCTTCCTTTGAAACGGCCACGGTGGCCGTCATGGGAAGGACAACGATGAACGCGACCACGCACCTCGACTACACCACCTACGCTCCGCAGGCCTTCCAGCACCTGTTGCAGCTCAGTCAGTCCCTGCACAAGGGCCCCCTCGGCGCGACCCTGATCGAACTGGTGTCCCTGCGCATCTCGCAGATCAACGGCTGCGCCTTCTGCCTGGACATGCACGCCAGCATGCTGCGCAAGGTCGGCGTCGCACAGCGAAAGCTCGACACCATCGCCGCCTGGCGCGAGGTGCCGCTGTTCGACGCCCGCGAGCGCGCCGCCCTGGCCTGGGCCGAAGCGCTGAACGCCGTCGGTGCGCAGCCCCTGCCGCACGGCGCGCTCGACGCAGTGCGCGAGCACTTCGACGACCGCGAACTGTCCGAACTGAGCTTCGCCGTGGCCGCGATCCGGGCGTGGAACATGCTCAATGTCGGGCTGGGGAAGGCGTTGCCCGCGTAGGCTCGAATCGGCTTCGAGGGAGTTTTCAGGTCGACGCAAAGGTGGGCCTGGGCCCGCCTACGCATTCACGGACAAACGTCATTCCGGTGATGAAATTCCATCACCGGAATGCCCCCGGACCTTGTGGGAGCAGATCTTGTGGGAGCGACGTAAGTCGCGAGCTCTTCCCCCTGACTTGAGGGCCTACCAGCGGATGCGCTTCCCCCTCGTCCCCTTTGCTCGCCTTTAGTCGTTACCACCCACGTAGATCCCATCTCCTGTGGCCGGAACAGCCAGCCACGGCGAGTGACTCAGGGTCCGCTACGTCGAGGACACAAACCATGGAACAGGTCATCGAAAAACGCCGGCATCCGCGCCAGAACGTCGTCAGCGCCGTCATGGTCGCGCCCAATGGCCACCAGCACAGCGCCCAACTGATGGACGTCTCGCTGGGGGGCGCGCGTGTGGGCTTGCCCGACGACTGGATTCCATCCGATGGCGCCACCCTGCGGTTGTTCTTTTTCGCCGATACCGCTCATGAGATCGTGCTTGCGGTGCGCGTCAGACGCGTCGCGATCGATCATCTTGGGCTGGAGTTCGCGCCCCAGCAGGACGAGCAAATCGAGCATCTGCTGGAAGTGCTTTGTCATTGCTGATCACCGCAGAGCGTCGCTCGATGGCGACATGACACTGGCGAACAAGCCGCCAAGTTTCCAACCCGACGTGCTCTCAAGCAGCGATCCAGCTCGTCGCCTCAGCGATCTCGGCGTTGGCGAACAGCTTCACCGGGCACGGCATCAGGAACTCGAAGAAACGGGTCGAAGCGCGAATCCAGTCGACATCGGTGACCACCGCGATCTTCTCCCATGCGGTGAAATGACCCATCCCCATCCTGATGTCGTCCCACACGGCACCGGGCGCAAACCCGTCGAAGTCCGACGTCACCTGGTAGAGCATGCGGATGCGGGCGTGCGTCTTCAGCGCCGCCTCGACCGCGGGAATGGCGACGCGCTCGTAGTCCTCTGCCGTGATGTGGCCCGACGCAACGAGGCCGATGACGTTCGCAGGCAGGTCCGGGATCAACTGCATCATGGCGAGGTCCTCCTTCGCATTCCGCAAACCTTACGCGCTGGTGCGTGATCAGGAAGTCGCCGGACGATCAACGCGGCGCATTGCCATCTCGCCAGGAATTTCAACTCGTAGGGCGGGTCTTGACCCGCCATAACCCGTGTCATTTCGCCAGGAACTTCAGCAACGCCTCATTGAACTCATCCGCGTGGCTCAGGTTGCACCCATGCGGCGCATCACGCAGCAGCACCAACTCGCTGCTGGCGATCATCGCGTGCGTCCGCTTGCCAGAGCCTTCGAACGGCACCGTCGCGTCGCTGTCGCCATGAATCACCAGCGTCGGCACGCGCACCTTCTTCAGGTCGTCGCGGAAGTCGGCGGTGGCGAATGCCCGCATGCATCCCAGCGCAGCCGCCTCGCCCGACTGCAGGCACACCGCCAGCGCTTCCTGCCGCTGCGCTTCGGTGACCTTCAACACGCCGTTCGCGGAGAAGAAGTTCTTCATGAACTGATCGAAGTACTTTTCACGGTCCGCCTTCAGTCCCGCTTCCTTCTCCTTGGCCTTCTCCTGGGTGAGCGGACCATCGGGGTTGTCGTCGGACTTCATCAGGCACGGCGGCACGGCGGCGGCGAACACAATGCTGTGCAACCGTTCTTCGCCATGATTGGTGCCGTAACGCGCGACTTCGCCGCCGCCCATCGAGAACCCGACCAGGGTGACGTCGCGCAGGTCGCGTTCTTCCAGCAGGCCGGCCAGGTCTGCGGTCAGCGTGTCGTAATCGAAGCCGTCATCGGGCTTCCCGGAGCGACCAAAGCCGCGGCGGTCGTACGCGATGACGCGATAGCCCGCATCGCGGAACGGCCCGACCTGCGCTTTCCAGGAATCGGCGGACAACGGCCAACCATGGATCAGCACGACGGGGCGGCCGTTGCCACCGCTGTCTTCGACGTGCAGGCGGACGCGGGTGGATGCAGTGGAAGACATGGGGACGCTTCCTTCGAAGGTGGCGCGGGTGCGCTGTGATGCCAGCTTCGTCAATGCTGCGTTGGAGGACCGTGAATGCCTGTGTGACTGGGATCAGAGTGCCTCCCTTTTTCGACGGCCGGGCGCATCCGGACGACTGAGCGACGCGCAAAATTCCGTAGGGTGGGCTTCAGCCCACCGGAAGAAGGCCGACATGGCGACGGTGGGCTGAAGCCCACCCTACGCACTTCGTCTCCAACTCATTTCAATATAGGTGCATGTCGTTTCGCTATTGATGCGACGCGGCATGCAGTGCTGTCGAATCGCATCGATTTTGTGTTCGCTCGCCAGCGCGTGCGAATGGAAAGCGATTCCTGTCCCAGAATTTTGGATATAGGTGCATGTCGTTTCGCTATTGATGCGACGCGGCTTGACAGTGCTGTCGAACCGCATCGATTGTGCGTGCGCTTGCTCGATGGTGCGTGCGCTTGTCAGCGCGTGCGAATGGGAAGGCGCGATGTCTTCCACGATTGTCGATTCACTCCAGACTCTCGCTTCGGCACCGCCGGCGCGAGCGAACTCAACTCATGCAAGGGTCAACATTCCATGAAGTCATCGCTCTTGGCGGTCTTGCTCCTGCTCGGCCTCTGTTTCGGTCAACACGCCCATGCGCAAAGCTGCGGCAGCGGTGGCGGCACGACCGTTTGCCTGAGCGCGACCGGAACGCCCGACAACATCCGACTCGACTGGACCGTCAGCGGCCCGGTCAAAAGCCTGCAGGTCTATCGCAACACGAGCAGCGATCCCAATGGCCGGAGTCGCCTGGCGATCCTCAAAGACACGGTGCGCAGCTACACCGACAACAACGCCGCCTCCGGTACGCAGTACTGGTACTGGATCAAGTTCACCGTCAGTGGCAGCAGCTACAACTCGGGTGCGGCTTCAGCCATTCGCACTCCGGCCTGCACTGCCACCACCGTGACGCCCTACATCCAGGTCAACGGTGTCTGGTCGCAGACCTCGTCGGCCAGCGTCGGCGCCGGCACACCGCTCGTGCTCGGGCCGCAACCGGCATCCGGAGGTACGTGGTCGTGGAGCGGCTGCGGGACGTCCGGCACGTCGCGCGAACAGAACATCGCGCCTTCGACCAGTTGCACGGCCACAGCCGTCTACACCAACAGCTGCGGCACCCAGACCACGCAACTGTTCGCGATTGCCGTGACGACCGGCATGCGGGATCTGACCAGCCTCGAGCTTTCCAGGTTGATGGCGCCCGGTTGGAACCTGGGCAATTCGCTGGAAGCCATCGGTGGCGAGACCAACTGGGGCAACCCTCGCACCACGCAGGCGCTGGTCGACGCGGTCAAGGCGGCCGGATTCAAGAGCATTCGCATCCCCGTGTCCTGGAGCCAGTACGCCGACGCGAACTACAACATCAGCAGCACCTGGATGGCGCGCGTGACCGAGGTGGTGAACTACGCACGCAACGCGGGCTTGTACACGATGATCAACATCCACTGGGACGGCGGCTGGATGCAGCCCACCTATGCCCAGCAATCGGCCGTCAACGCCCGCCTGACCAAGCTGTGGACGCAGATCGGCAACAACTTCAGGAACCACGACGACTACCTGCTGTTCGCGGGCACGAATGAGGTGATGGTCGACGGCGATTACGGCACGCCGACGGTCGAGTACTACACGGTGCAGAACAGCTTCAACCAGACGTTCGTGGATGCAGTGCGCGCCACCGGAGGCAACAACGCCGTGCGCCACCTGATCGTGCAGGGCTTCAACACCAACATCGACCACGCCTACAACTTCCTCACCATCCCCATGGACACGATCGCCAACCGGCTGATGGTGGAAGTGCACTACTACGATCCGTACAACTTCACCCTCAACGAACAGAGCAACGTCTGGCAATGGGGCGCGAATGCGACCACCCCCTCGGCCACCGAGACCTGGGCCAACGAGTCCTACGTCGATGCGCAGTTCCAGAAGATGAAATCGCTCTTCGTCGACGAGGGCGTGCCGGTGATCCTGGGCGAGTTCGGCGTGATCTCGCGCACCAACATCCCCGACGCCGAGCAGTACCGCACCTACTGGAACCAGTACGTCACGCGGGCGGCCTACTCACGCGGCGTGGTGCCGGTCTATTGGGACAACGGCGTCACCGCCAACCACGGCATGGGCCTGTTCGACCGCGCCACCGGCGCGCAGGTCTATCCGCAACTGGTCAACACCATCGTCAACGCGTCGAAGTAATCAGCTAGCTGCAGTGTTCGAAGAAAAGGGGTCGGAGTACGAATTCGGAACATGTACTCGACTCCTGTTCCATCCGTAGTTCCGTAGGGTGGGCTTCAGCCCACCGGAAGAATGTCGACATGGCGGCGGTGGGCTGAAGCCCACCCTACGCATTGCAGGGCAGCAACACCTGTGGGAGCGACGTAAGTCGCGATCTTCGCTGCATGGAGGGAAGCGATCGCGACTTACGTCGCTCCCACAGGAAGCTCCCACAGAAGCCCTCGCCTTATGCCGGCTTCCAATCCGCGGCGGGAAGTGTGTTCACCATCCACGGCACGCCGAACCGGTCGACCAGGGCGCCGTAACCCGGCGACCAGAAGGTCTCGGCGAAATCCATCACCACCTTGCCGCCTTCCTTCAGCGCATCGAACCAGCGTCGTGCCTGGTCGGCGTCTTCGGTATGCAGGGTGACGTCGAAGCCGTTCTTGGGCTTGTCGATATTGGGCGCCCACTCCTTGTCCATGTCCGCGCCCATCAATGCCTGGTTGCCGACTTCGAGCCAGCAATGCATCAGCCAATCCTTGTACTTCGGATCGGTGATCGGCATGTCCGGTGGTGCCTCGCTGTAGGGATGGGCGGCGGTGATCTTGCCGCCCAGTACTTTCGCGTAGAACTCGAACGCCTCGCGACACTGGCCGCGGAAGCTGAGACTGGTCACGATCTTCAAGACGAATCCTCCTTTGCATTTGCAGCGGCACGGCCAGCAGCCGAGCGGGTGCGCAGGCTGCCATACCGCTGTTCAAGGCCGCATGACGACGACGTGTGCAAGACTCTGCGTCGTCCCTGTCACGCGACCATGCCCATGCCACTGCCATCGCCGTTGTCCGAGCCTGTGCTGCTGCTCGACGAGACCCGCGCCCGTCGCAACCTCCAACGCATGGCCGAGCGTGCGACTGCTGCAGGGGTTCGCCTTCGTCCGCATTTCAAGACGCACCAGAGCCATGCGGTCGGGCGTTGGTGCCGTGGGCTCGGAGTCGAGGCGATCACCGTCTCCTCGCTGGCGATGGCGGAATATTTCGCCGCCGACGGCTGGCGCGACATCACGTTGGCCTTTCCCTTCCATCCCGGCATGCGGGATCGGGTCGAGGCGCTGGCCGGGCGCATCGCATTCGGCATCGTGCTGGCCGATCCGCTGGCGCTGGACGGCGTGCGGTTCTCCGCGCGGGTGGACGTATGGTTGAAGATCGATGTCGGCAGCCATCGCACCGGCTTCGCGCCCGAGGACATTGACGGCCTGCGCGCGCTCGCCGCGACGCTGACCGGAAGGAACGACATCCGCCTGCGTGGCCTGCTCGCCCATGCCGGCCACAGCTACGATGCGCGCGGCGTCGGAGAAATCGCCGCCGTGCGTAACGACACCCTGGCGCTGCTCGGCCGCTTGCGCGAGGAATTGGCCGCCGTCTCCGGCCCGCTGGAGCTTTCCGTAGGCGATACGCCCACCTGTTCCACTGCCGACGCCTTTCCGGGCGTAGATGAGATCCGTCCGGGCAACTACGTCTTCTACGATCTGTCGCAGTGGCGGATCGGCGCCTGCGGCGTGGAGGACATCGCCGTGGCCATGGCCTGCCCCGTGGCGGCGCGCCACCCCGCGCGCGGCGAGTTGGTGGTCCATGGCGGTGCGGTGCATTTCTCCAAGGACGTGATGCAACTCGACGGGCAGCGCATCTTCGGCCTGGCGGTGGAAGCAACGCCCGAGGGTTGGGGTGCGCTCCGCCCCGATATTCGACTGGTCGGGCTGTCGCAGGAGCACGGCATCGTCGCCGCGCCCGCCGATGTGATCGCCCGCGTCCGCCCCGGCGACACGCTGCTGTTCCTGCCGGTGCATTCGTGCCTGACCGCGGACGCCATGGGGCGCTATCTCACGCTGACAGGCGAATCCGTCGGCATGATGGGATAGCGATCCAAGGTCGAACCTGCATCAGCCGGCGATGTAACCCACCAAGCGGTCGGCCAGTTCTTTAGGGTGGCTGAGCGCAACGCAGTGGCAGCCGGGGATCTCGTCGGGGGTGATGCCCAGGCGCTCTGCCGCAAGCCGGCGCAAGAAGTCGGGCGGGAAAAGGTGGTCGTCCTTGCACAGCACAAATTTCGTCGGCACGTCCGGCCACGCATCGAGCGGCCACGGCGTACGCCAGGCTGTCGATGACTCCTCACGTGCCCTGCGCAACGCCTCCTCAGCCAAGGCACGCGGCACACCGTTGTAATAGCTGACGAACGGGTCATCGCTGCCGGTCTTGCCGCCATCGCGCTCGGCCTGTTCCTTCGCGGCCTGGCTGTAGCCGGTGTTGCTCCACCAGTCCTCCGGGGTTTCCCCCGGGGACGGAATCATTGCAGCCAGCAGAACCAGTACGTCGACCGGGAGCCGATCGGCCACCAGCGGTGCGGTGAAGCCACCGTACGACTGGCCGACCACGACCAGGTCCCTTCGCCCGCCGACAGCCTCGACCACGGCGTCTGCGTACTCAATCAGGCCTGCGGAGTCGTCGTCGCAAGGCAGGTCGGGAGCGACCACATCGTGCCCGCGCGAACGCAACTCTGCTTCCAGCAGATGCCAGTACCAGCCGACGTCTCCGCCGCCGTGGATCAACACGAAAGTCGTCATGTCGGCGAATCCTTGCACTCGAGGTCGCTATTCGGCCGAAGAACGTATCAGGAACAATTTGTCCCGTCAGAACACTGTCCCTGACACTTTTTCCTCACGGTACAGCTACATCCCCTCCGCAAAAGGGGTCAGAGAACATATCCAATTCAAACAGAAATGTTCTCTGACCCCTTATTGCCGGCTCGGATTACCCGCGCAGCAGGATCACCGGTAGCGCGACCAGGCCCAACAGGAAGAGGATGGCCAGCACCGTCAGTACGACGCGAGCGGGCTCGGCACGCAGCACCATCCAGAACGTCTCCGCGGTGCCTGCGCGCTTGGCGGCGGCGTACTCGGCCCGGGCTCGGGTTTGTCGCTGGCCCTGGTAGTCGGCCATCAGGCGCTTGGCCTCCCCGATCGCCGCATCTTCCGTCACCCAGATGCCACCGGCCGAAATGCCCCACATGCTCGGCGTGGTTTCGTAGAACGCGATCCCGTGTGCGTCGAGCATGGCGCGCACGTCGTCGGCTTCGTCATCGGGCACGTTGCGCAGGTTCAGCAGTAGTTTGGACATGGCCTGATCATAGCGGGACGGTCAACCAGACATGCGGTGCAATCCCCTTCGGATAGCCCGTAGGGCGGGCCCAGGCCGGAACCTGACCCCTTTACTCGTCTTACTTGCAGCCATCTTTCATGGCTCATGACGTCAAGTGGCGATGTCGACGTCCAAGTCGACACCGCCACTCGAAAATCACTTCAGCTCAGATGTCCATGCCTGGACAACGTTGAGTTTCAAGGGATCTGACAGTCCGGACAAATCGCTCTGCAGGTGCATGTGGTGGGGTTCCATGTGCCACCGTTGATGTCGCACTGCTGCTCGGCGTTCACGGGACAGGAAGGCGGCGGCGGCGGGGGTGGAAGCGGAGCCGCCTCGAAGTCGCGCCGGTCGTCGAACAGTTGCGCCCAGCGCCCATCGAAGCCGCCGTTCTGCGGGAGGTACCAGGCGCCCAGCAACCAGATGCCGGCTTCGTAATGTTCACTGGCGTTCAAAACACCGGAATGGACGAAGAAATCGTGCTGGCGCCAGTAATTCCCGAGCGAGCCGGCATCGCCGCTGGCATCGGCACGATTGCGGTTGAAGCTGTCGCGACCCGCGCCGCTGTAGCCACCGAAGTCGTCGGAGCCGGATGTGTAGTCGTCGGCATTTTCTTCGGCCGAATAGGCACCCCAGAACCACGCCTTCGCTATCACGCCTTCGCGATCCTGGCTGGCGTCGTACGCATCCCGCGAGCCCAGGTAGAACCGTTGCAGACCCGCCGGCACTTCGGTCACGCCGGCTTCGTTCACGATCGCGCTCTCGAGCAACACATCCTCCGTGGCCTTGTCGGTCCAACTGGTCCACCACGTCGAACCGCTCCATTGCGTGGCGAACACATCGGCCAGGTCCTGCAGCTCGTATGTGATGCGCTTGACGTTCGACCACGACGTCTGGCTGTTGCGTCGGGAGGCAAGCGACGAGGCACTGGAATAGCTGATCGCTTTCGCGTTCCACGCCGTCACCGCCGCCGAGGAGGTCTCCGGCACCCAGACGTAGTGCACGTTCTTGTCGTCATCATTGGTGACGTCGACGTCGGCCGTGCCATTCGCCGCAACGCTGGCGCTGATCGTGCTGTAGGAGTCCTGCACGAAATGCAACTCGTGGGCATGCGTGCTGCCCCATCCGGTGTCCTCGTCCGCCTGCCAGAGCAGGACATGCTTGCCACTGGCAACCTGCATGAACTTGAGATCCGAGCTGCCGTTTCTACGCAGGACGTGGTCCTTATGGCTGGTCACGGTGACGTGGCCGACGTACTCGCCCGTCCCGCCGGGAGTGCCGGTCACGGCGCGGACCGATATCTCGACGCGCTCCCAGTCGTGGATGTCGCTGGCCATTTTGTCCACGGGGTGGAACACGTGATACAGCAGCAGCAGTCCCTTGCGGGTGCCGTCCTGGTACTCGACCAGGGAGGAGTACAAGGTCGGGCGGATGCGCCAGTTCTGGTAAGCGCCCGAGCCGGCCGCGCCTGCGGCGACGTAGCTCGACAACAGATTGGCCCACGTATATCGGTTGTTGGAGAAGTTCCCGTCGCGGTCGAAGTCGTAATTGGAAATCCAGTCGCGACCCGGCTTGCCGCTGTCTTCCTCGGCACGCTGCAGGATGACCGGCGCGTAATAGTTCAGATAGGCCTGGCGCTGCGCCTGGGTAAGCACCTGCGCCTGTGCCGAATTGGGGACGAGACCCGCCCCCAACAGCAGCAACAGCGCGCACAGAAGAAATCCCCTCACATTCACGAACCGTGACTCACGCGGAACATCGTTGATCCATTGCATATCGAGCTCCTTTAATCATTCCATTTGAGTGTCTTTGACTTCAGTCATTCCATTTCGAGCGTCTTCAACTTTGCTATCACAAGGAACGGTGCCAGAGACACTTCTGGAAAATGTCTCTGGCACCGCTTTTCGCACAAAAAAGCTGCAACGTGGCGAACACTAACGACAGGTCATCCGCAGCGTGCGAGTGACCTTACCCACCCCTGATCTCACAGAGCGCGACTGCCACCTCGCCGTCGGAAAGCGCACCGCACCGCGCCCGTCGTTGGGCCAGCGGACAAAGGGGTCAGAGAACATATCCAATTCAAACGGAAATGTTCTCTGACCCTTACTGTTCCTACTGTTCCTCAGGTGAACCGCGATTGCGCCGCATGAGGATCGCGTGTTGATGGGTATCGCTTTCGGCTCACCCCATCCTACGAACTAGAGATTTCTGGCAAAGCGCAGACCGCTCAACTCCAAGGCGGTCACGCTTCCGCTGCCATTTCTGACGAACTGCACCACCCCCATTTCACTGGTGAAACGATCCTGGTAGGCGGGGTGCGGTAACAACTCCCAATCGCCACGCCGGAAATGATGGATGCGTAGCTTGCCGTCCTTCGCATCCACCTTGTATGCGGTGGTCAGCTCTTCGCTGTAATAGGCACCGCTGTAAGCATCCAACCGGTTCGGCAAAAAAGTGGCGACCTTCTCGCCCTTCACCGATCGGAACGTAAGCGAATACGCGTTGTCGCCTTGCTCTTTCGCGAAAGAGATCGGTGTGCGAAACGCGGGCACCCAGAACTCCGAATCCGATTTCGCTTCGGCCGGAACCGCATCCTCGCCGAGGTACTGCACCATCAAGCGCCCGTCCGCCAGCGCGATCGTGATGGCGTCTTCATTCCAGCGATAGGTGCCGGCGTAGCGTTTCAGCACAGCCGGATCGGCTTTCACCGTCGGGGCGTCCTTGATCGTTCCGGCCTTCCCTGCTGGTTCGGTGCTTTCTTTCAGAAACAGCGCAGCGACCTGCGGCACTTTCTTCCCGTTCATATCGTTGTCGCCGGTATTGCTCAAGGCGATGATCGAAAGGCGCAGACCGGGATAGTTCCGGATATTGGCGCGATAGCCGCCCCAGGCTCCGGTATGGAAGACCATGTCCTGACCGCGGTCCTGGCCCAGCATCAGGCCGAAACCATAGGGCACCTCCTTGCCATCGCCGAGCCTGCCCGGCTCCACCATCCTGGTGTACACCGGATCCTTGGCGGCGAGCCGTTCGTTGAAGTGGATCGCCCATTTGCTCAGGTCCCGCAGTGTGGACAACATATAAACGCCGCTGTTCTGCTGAATGTCCTTGTGGAACCCATCCTCTTTGCGCGAATAAGGCGCAGCGGGATTCATCACGATCCTGGTGCGGTCATCCACGAAGAAGGTCGAGTTCATGCCAATGGGCTTGAAGACATTCTCCGTCGCCCACGCCGGGAAGGATTTGCCGGTGACCGCGGCGACGATCGCCTGCAGCAGGACGTACTCTGTATTGCTGTAGGAATAACGAGTGCCTGGCGCGAAAGCCGGCGCTTTCAACGAAATGGCCACCTGCATGCAATCGTCGTAGGTGAAAGTGTCGTTCCAGCGCCATCCCGCCGTGCCCAGAACGTCGTAGCAGTCGCGGATACCACTGGTGTGATGCAGCAGTTGCCTCACCGTGATTTTTTCTTTGCCGAACGCCGGCACTGCCGGTACGTATGTCCGGATGTCCTGGTCGAGGTCCACTTTTCCATCCTGCACCAGCAACGAGATGGCCAAGCCGGTGAACTGCTTCGACAGAGAAGCGGTGTTGAAGGCGGTCTCGGGTGTGAACGGCACTTCATACTCCAGGCTGGCCAGGCCATAGCCTTTCTGGAAGACCACTTTTCCGTTTTCAACGATGGCAACGGCATAGCCCGGCGCCTTCGTATCGTCGGGACTTTGGAAGATCGGGTCGATCTTGGAAACCAAGCCCCCATCCTGGGCAGCACTGACGGGCGACCCGGCGACCGCCAGGAGGACGAATACGAGCAAGTTCGCTTTCTTCATGCCTTGAGCCTCGTTTGGTGGGGCGTATTGGCCGCCCATAGTCGGTAAAGCAGGAGCCTGGACCTTTAAACCCGATGTCCCCGCGGAGATGCGCGACGATGCCGACGGTTTAGTTGCCGGTTCGACCGACCAACCTGCACGAAGTTCTGCCATTCCAATGAAGCTGATCCACCTTCCCGAATCCTGCAAACGAGCGTAGCCCAGGACTCTTCATAACCTGCGACAAAGGGGTCAGAGAACATATCCAATTCAAACGGAAATTTACTCTGGCCCCTTTTTCTCTTAAACAAATTGCGGATTCCGGAATCCAGGTTTCGTCTTCGCGAAGGCGCGTCGGACATTCGTGAACCCGATTGCCACCTTCGCGACGCCGGTTTTTGCATTCCGTGCGTGCGCCGGGGCGACTGCATCAACAGACGAACTTGATGATCAGGCGCCGACTGCATGATCAGGCGGCTTTCGACCCATAGCGGACATCAGGCCACACGCGAGCGTACTTGGCGTCTCTCTCGGGCGTAGCCACTCGGGGATCGACCCACGTAGCGAGTGAAGGCAGTACTGAACGTGCTCGCCGACGAATAGCCCACGCGCTCGGCTACCTTCTCGATCACCAGGTCCTGACGATCGAGGATGTCCTTCGCGATCGCCATCCGCCAGGCGAGCAGATACTCCATCGGCGGCATGCCGACCGCACGAGTGAAGCGTTGGAAATAGGCCGACCTCGACAGCGCAGCGGCCTTTGCCAACTGCTCCACCGTCCAAGCGCGAGATGGGTCGCGGTGCATCTCCCGGATCGACAGGGCCAGACGCTCGTCCGCGAGGCCGCGTAGCAGACCTGCCGGCGCAGCGTCGCCCGGTGCTGCGCGCAAGGCTTCGATAAGCAGAACCTCGACCAGCCGGGTCAGGATGAGGTCGCGCCCCGACCTCGTTTGCATGGCTTCCTCGCGCACGAGCCGCACCAGCACGCCGAAGCGATCCTCGCCTCGGACGTGGATGACCGGTGGGAGCAGCGCCACCAGCAGCGCCGTGTCTGGCGAATCGAAGACGAAATAGCCGCCCAGCATGCGCACGTCGGGCTCCCCCTCGATGGAGCCATGACGCAATTCATGGCCTTGGTCCGCGATGGCGGCGGGATCGACCTGCTGCGGCTCCACGGACTCGAACCCGGACAGGACAAATCCCGGTGTCGCGGGCAGGAACACGAAGTCGCCTGCCTCCAGACGCAGTGGATCCGCGCCATCGACCTGCAGAAGGCAGGCGCCGTCGGTCACCACACAAAACCCAGGGTGCCCGAATGGCGCATAGCGGACACCCCAGCGCCCGGCGCCGGAAATGCTCTTGCCCATGACCCGGGCGGGTCGAAGCAGGATGATCAGCTCGGCGAGGGGGTCGGTCATGGCAGGACTATGGCCAATGTTATGTGGACTCTACAACATCGATAGTCCGGAATTGCATGCCTATCGTGGTCGCACCTACCAACCACGGAGTCCCCGCAATGAAGACCGTTCTGATCACTGGCAGTTCCTCCGGCTACGGGCTCGAAACCGCCCGTTACTTCCACGATCGCGGGTGGAATGTCATCGCCACGATGCGCCGCCCGAATCCCGACCTCCTGCCCGCGTCCGACCGCATCAAGCTGGTCGCGCTGGATGTCACCGATGCCGACAGCATCGCCCGCGCCATCGAGGAGGCCGGCCCGGTCGATGTTCTCGTCAACAACGCGGGCATCGGCGTCGTCGGCGCCTTCGAGGCCACGTCGATGCAAACGGTGCGCGAGGTGTTCGAAACCAACACGTTCGGCACGATGGCGATCGTGCAGGCGGTGATTCCGCAGATGCGCGAGCGCCGGGCGGGCACGATCGTGAATGTCACCTCGAGCGTCACTTTGGCCAGCATGCCGCTCGCTGCCGCCTACACGGGGAGCAAGACGGCGGTCGAAGGTTTCACCGGCTCCCTGGCGCACGAACTGGGCGCGTTTGGCATCCGGGTCAAGCTGGTCGAACCCGGCTACGGCCCGACCACGCGGTTCGCCGAGAACGGGGCCGAGCGCATGAATGGTCTTATCCCGGATACCTATGCGGACTACGCCCGCCCGATCTTTGAGGCCTTCGCCCGTCCGCAGGCGACCACGCGACCCGAGGATGTGGCCGAGGCGGTCTGGCAGGCCGCGCACGACGGCTCCGACCAGTTCCATTTCCCCGCTGGAGCCGATGCCGTCGCATTGGCAGGGCCGCGGTGAATACGCCGGCACGATTGCCCCGGTCTGGAAGGCGACAGCGGCGCTGGATGCCGGTCCTCGGGTTGCTCCTGGCAGCGGTGCTCGTCGCCGCTGCCTTGGGGGCGTCGGGGCATTCCCGCGAAGCCCCGATACGACCGCTTACTCCCTTCAGCCTGGAGGTGGTTCGCCAACATTCCGACGCAGCATCCGGCGCGGACCAGTCCGTGGCCCTGGTGCTCGGCGGCGGTGGGTTGCGTGGCTTCGCCCACATCGGCGTGCTGCGCGCGCTTGAGGAGCGCGGGATCCGGCCAGACATCGTGGTCGGCACCTCGGCAGGTGCCCTGGTCGGTGCCGCCTATGCCAGCGGCGTTACCGTCGAACAACTGGAAGCTGCAGCAATGGACATCGACGTGCCCGCGCTGATCGACTGGACGCTAGACGAAGGCGGCTTGATGCGCGGCGACGAGATTGCACGTTGGGTGGATGGCGCGACCCGGGGACGACCGATCGAGGATTTCCCTGTGCGCTTCGGTGCGGTCGCGACCGATCTCGACAGCGGTGACGCTGTTCTACTTGCGGTGGGTGCGCCTGGGGATGCCGTCCGCGCTTCGGCGGCTGTACCGGGTGCGACCGTGCCGGTGGCCTATCCCGGTGGTCATTTGGTCGACGGCGGCGTCAGCAGCCTGGTGCCGGTGCGCTTTGCACACGCGATGGGTGCGCGTGTCGTCATCGCGGTGGACATCTACTGCAATGCCGACGAGTTCACGGCGTTATCAGCCCCGGGCGTGCTCCGGCGCTCCATGCGCCTGCAAACATGCCTGTTGGCGGATTCGGAATTGAGTGAAGCCGACATCGTCATCCGGGCAGATGTGCCAATGCCGAAGATGTCCGAGGCAAGTTCCAGGCAAATGGCAATGGATGCGGGTTATGAGGCTGCCAGTGCGGTCTTGAACAAGCATGACGGAGCTTCATTGAGGGCATCATTGGACTTTCAGGACTAGCGCCGGCTTCTGGCCGATAGCAGCCGCTAACTCAGTGACTGCTATTGGCCGGGAGCCGACATTGAACTAGACGTCTGCTTCCGACCCAAAGCGGACATGTCGAACTGGGCATATAGCCAATGGGCGCCTCGGGCTCGACAATGAGCGTTCCTGACAACGGATGTTGCAAATGCGCCATGCTGCCTTTCTCCTTCTATTGACCTCGTTCGGCGCCAACGCAGTCGTCATCCGTGACGACGTCCCGGACCTGCAGTATCGGATGGCTGTATCCGACTTCCCGGCGCTGGCGGATGTTCCTGGCGAGGGTCATGGGGTCCTCATCGCGCCCCAGTGGGTTGTTACGGCTGCCCACGCGGTCAGCTGGCAGCACTCGGTGGATGTGGTCGTTGTCGGTGGCACTCCCCGGGCCGTCAGCCGCGTCGTCATCCATCCGGGCTACAAGAAGGCGCCCCAGACGATGATCGACGCCGCGATGAAGTCGGGCGATTGGGCGGATTACTTCGACTTCACCGCGTCGTCCGACGACATCGCGTTGATCCAGCTCGCCGAGCCGGTTCGCGACGTTGCACCTGCACGGATCTACAACGGCTCGGCATTGGGAAAGAGCGTTCGGATCATGGGGCGGGGAGCCACGGGAACCGGCTCGAAGGGACACCATCTGCACGGCCCAAACCGGACCGACCTGCGCCATGGCTACAACGAGATCACTGTCTCGGGAGGCAGATGGGTCGGATACACCTTCGACAAGCCGCCGAACGCGCTCCCCCTCGAGGCGACGACCGGTAGTGGGGACAGCGGCGGGCCGATCCTGGTCGCCGTGGACAATGAGTGGCACGTTGCAGGTATCGCTGCATGGAAGCGTGCCGAGGTCAACGGCACGGAAATCTACCCAGGCAGGTACGGGGAGACCAGTTACGGCGTGCGGCTGGGCCACTACGCCGACTGGATCGAAACGACCACGACGACGGTCACTGCTGCCGGGAAGTCGCGCTGAGCATCGACACCGGTAGCGGAAGATCTCGACCAAACGGCGCCGCTCCCCGGCGCGGCGCAACTCAGGTGTCAGGACCGTAGGCTGGGTTGGCTCTATCAACCCAGCATCCCAAGCCGTCAAGCGCTGGGTTGATAGAGCCGACCCAGCCTACGAACTTAATTGGACAAAATTTGTCCATCGGCCGGGAAAATAAGCCGGCGCTCCGGTGTTGGAACTCGGGCGATGTCCGGAATTCGTCCATACGCCGGCAAAACCACTCGGCGTTCGGAGCGAATGTCTCGACACTTCGGGCCAATGTCTCCGTGGCCCACGCAAATTGCCCGGCGCTCGGCGTGTCTTGCTCGGCCGCTCAACAAAAAAGCCCCGCGAGCGGGGCTTTTTTGTCGGAACGTCGGGCGTTTCAGCCGGCGGTCGCGGTTTCAGCCTTGCGGGTGGTGCGGGAGAAGCGCGAGGACAGTTCCTTGCGCAGGCCGTCCAGGCCCTGGTTCTTGCCCGACACCTTGAGCAGGCCGTAGCCCTCCAGCGCCACGTCCATGACGTCGCTGCCGAGCGCGATCTCGGTATCCGCGCCGCGTTCGGCCAGGCGCTGCAGGCGATCGAGCACCGGACGCAGCCGGTCGAGCGCGCGCAGGTCCGACTGCGCCTCGGCGAGAGGCAAACTCGGCGGCACGATCTGCGGGTTCTGCGCCAGCACGCTCAGCGCCTGCCGACAGAACACCTCCGACTTCTGCCCCATCTTGGTCAACCGCCGGCGGTCCTCCGCCTCCAGCGAGATCAACCCGGCCAACGCCCCTTCCAGTTCGGTCAACGCCTCGAGCGCGATGGTGATCTGCCCATCGGACAACTCCAGCGAAATGATGTTTTGCGTCACTGCAAACTCCTTTGCATTCCTTGTTTGAAAAACCCGGCATCTGCCGGGCGGTCCTTGCTCCGCCGCGTTCCGTGCTGGCGGGTGTTGCGTGCCGACGGGGCGGCGATGGAGCGGTTGGAGTTTGGCAAAGGTGATGGGAGTTTGGGAAGTCGTAGGTGGCTCAAGCCTGCTCTACGCGTCGTTTCGGGCCTGAAGCGAATCGGACAGTACGACTTCGTACAGATGCAGCCGGATTCGCATCAGTGATCCCATCAGGGCGGCGGAATACGCAAGTAGCAAGAACATCGCAAGAAGGATCTGCCAACTAGGCACCTTATTAATGTCTTTAATTGCATTGATCTGAATCGTCATCGCCACCAAAACGGGTAGGACTCCAAGCTTGTCAAGGCTGCCGGCAAGAAAACTCAGCTTCGCAGCCAAACGCGCCTGGCCCACCTGGGCAAACCGAAGGTGTTCAACCACGAAGGGCGTTGGGATACGGGATAGCCACTCTTGCAGCGTATTGAACTGCGTGAAGTCGTGATCTAACTGCTCGACCATCTCTGCCTTCCATCGCAAAAACGATCTCAGAATGAGCCATACGCCGCGAACTATGCTGGGCAGCAGGACGATCCATGCAATCCAGACGCCCCAGCGCGCCATATGGACCATCCACATCGCCGGCTCGAAAATCTTGATCAGAAGCATGGGCACCATCGCTATTACTGCGCTCAGCAACCCAACGGTGTTCAAAACGAATATCCAGCGCGGCGTGTTCAGAGCACTGACCGGCCCCTCAGGCAGCTCTTGAATGCGCCTTTCGAGTTCAGTAAATGTGAGCCTAGTGCCATTTGCTTCGGTCATTTAGCAGCTCCATTGGTCGCAAGACTGACATCCCTGACGATAACGTCGGATCGATCTCCAAGCGGGCACGCGCCGATTGGCTATCCTCAATAAAGGAATCCGCCCCCCTTTCCCTTTACTCTCCCGCTTCCCGTTGGCCGGCGCTGCATGCGACGCATGCTCTAAAGTTGTCGGACTACAAAACGATCGAGGTGGCTCGTGGATCACAAGCAGGACTAGTGGCGACGCCGATCCTTCCCCTGCCCGTCATCCCACCCGGGCTCAGTGACGCGGCTACGAGACGAGCTCTTGTGCCCTTCGTCGGCGCAGGTGTCTCGCGACTGGCCGGGTGCCCCAGCTGGGTACAGTTCGCGGACCGGGCACTCGATTCCTTGGTCACGCAAGGCATCCTCAGCCCGGCCCAGCGCTCCCAGCTCTCCGGTCTGTCACCGCGGATCAAACTGTCCGTCGCCCAGTTCACAGCGGCCGAGAAAGGGGTGAAGGTCAAGTTCCGCGAAATCCTGCAAAAGGCCAACTGGAGTGCCGACTCCGATGGTCGAAGGATCTACTCAACGATCTCTGCGCTGGGAGAACGTTTTGTTACTACCAACTACGACGAGTGGCTAGATGTGGTACTCCCACCGTTCGACTCCGAGGTGGAAGGGACAGCTACCACCTACACCACGCAGGAGTTAACTCGCCGAACCATCCTTCATGCACCAACAGATCTTACCGCCGACAAGTTTCGGGAATCAGATTGCGTCGTTCATCTTCACGGAATAATCGGTGACCCGGCTGGCATGGTGATGACGACGAGCGACTACGTCGGTCGTTATGCAAATGACCGCCACCGGGATGATGAAGAGAATCAAGTACTGACCTTCCTCGAAAACCTGTTCCAGAACAAGACGGTTCTTTTTCTCGGGTACGGCTTGGAAGAGTTGGAAATTCTTGAATACATCATCATGAAGGCGCGTGCGTCCGGTCGCCAAAACGAAGCTAGCCACTACATGGTTCAAGGCTTTTTTTCGTTTGAGACCGAGTTGTGTAATGCCATGCAGACGTACTTCCTGAAGGAATGTGGGGTCGAGCTGATTCCCTATCTCCGGGATGAGAACGATTGGCGCCAACTGATTTTCGTTTTGGAGCACTTCGCTAGAGGCCTGCCCATGAATGACAAGCTGGTGGCACAGGAGCTCTTTGAGATGAAGGACTTGCTTCGTGGCTGAACTAAGCGCCAACAAGAAGTCATTTGTCGTCTACATGCGGCAGAGTGATTTGCACGCTGCGCGCGGGTTCGATCTTTTGATCAATTCTGACGCGCCGGAAGCGCTCTTTGACGAATTGAATGGGGCAGGCCTATTTGACCCCGACAAGAACCCGCGCCCTCAACCCGCCGAACAGGTCGGCTTCTTCCGAATCCCACCCTGGGTAGCGCTTGGATACCTGACGCTTGTTGCAAAGAAGGCGGGTGGCTCTAACGACGTTGAGCTTGGCGAAAAGCTAATGTCAGTGGTGCGTAGGATCACTGCTTATCGCGACGCGTCAGGCCAAGCCATTGATAACTATCACACCTACAGCGCATGTGCTGAGATCGTTGGCAGTGTGCCCATGCAGTGTGTCCGCTCGGAAGACCTTGAAATGACCGAGCAGTGGCTTTCCTCACGCTGGGGAAACGATACAGTCATGACCGTGTTGGACAAACACATTTTTCAACGCTTCCTCGCTGCAGATGTGTCGGAAAGCGCCAAACTTCTTCCAGCACTTCGACACTGCACTGAGCTCCGGCTTGATCCGTCCGCGGTCAGTGAAAGTCGAAAGCTTAGACCCATCGCAGATGAGTATTGGCTCGAGCAGCTTCTCGCCCACAACGCCGCGGCACTGGGATCCAAATGCGGCCAACCCTGCATCGACTGCCTTTTGGACCGATTACGCTCATTGTTCGCAGACGAGTATGTGTCAACTCACACATGGATGTTCCGCGCTGCGATCGAGAACCACGGGCAGAACGCCAAGTGGGATCACGTCACCAACGCCTTCACCGAAGGGTCCCGTGATGCGCTGAACGCGTGGATTCTGACCGGGGACACAAGCGCGGTCAGATACGTAGAGGAGATGCTCACCAACGATGCGCAGATCATCCGCAGAGTGGGCATCAATGCGGTCCGCGAAAACTGGGAGGCCCTCAGCGCATCGTTTTATTCGACCATAGAGCCTCGTCTATTTGACATCGGCCACCTGCATGAACTTTATCTTTTGCTCAGCGAGAAATTCACTTCATTTTCTCAACCAGCACAGACACGCGTATTGGAAGCGATAGGCCAGCTGGAGGATGAGTCGACCACCGACGAGGATGAGTTGAAGCGCATACGTTACGTTCAGCGGAACTGGCTGCTGGCGCTTGAAGGGAAGGGAAATGCGGTTGCCGATGCAGACCTGGCCCGACTCAACGCGCTGTGCGGCCCGGTTCGAGAACATCCAGATTTGCTCTCGTACCACACGACCAAGTGGGGCTTTGGACCTAGTCCTTTCTCAAAGGAGGAGCTGCTTGCTTTTGCCCGGGACCAATCACTGATCACTCGATTGACAGCTTTCATTCCCGAGAGGACGTTCGGGAACTCGCCTCTAAAGAGCCTGAACGATGCGCTTGTTGGTGTGGTCTCGGAATACCCACTCGAGTTCCTTTGGACCTTGGACACCTCACTTGCAATCGACCGTCGGACTCAGTACGGGATTCTTGCGGGTCTGATCCAAGCTCTGGATACAAAAAAACAAGGCGCAGCAAAGGAGCAACTGGAAATCGTCGCCAGGCTTACCCCGTACGCCAAAGCCGTTGCCGCAGACGAATCGTTCTGGGCAGAGCCGGCGCTGCAACCGGAGGTTTTAGAGCCTACTAAGGACTGGATTCCTCCGAAGCTTGCTGAGCTAGGTAAGACACTTGCGGCTAACGACGAGATTCCCTTGTCTGACTCCCAAAAGGTAATGCTGCTGGAAACTTCTCTTAGCGTTCTCCAGCACTCGGATGGAATCGCACTTTCAGACGATCCGATGACGTCGGCCATTAACAACACGCGTGGAATCTCGTTTGAGAGTCTTCTCCAGCTTTTGCTTCGAACATGTCGAGACGCGGATGCGGCGTCCGGCGGGCATTCAACCGCGTGGATGCCATTTGCACCGATCCTAGAGAATGAGTTGCGAGGCTGTACGGGCCAGAGTTTTGAGGTTTCTACTCTTATCGGATGCTACTTCGCTCAACTTCTCTATGTTGATGAAGGCTGGACCACCTCAAAATTGGACCAAATCTTTCCTCAAGAGCACCCAGAGAATTTTGCTTGTGCCATCTCAGGCCTTTCCTTCACGCCAGTTGGCGCTAAGGTGTACGAGATTCTCCTATCCGCAAATATTCCCGCAAGGGCATTGCGAATGCCGCAGGTTAAGGGCAGCGGTCGGGAGCGCCTGATCGAGCGAATCGCAGTCGCCTACTCGTGGGATCTGGAATCGCTTGACTCAGAAGCTATGGAGTTCATGTTTCAGGAAAGCGCGCTGGACGATCTATCCGAATTGGTATCCACGGTCGCGCGCTGGTCTTCTAGTAGCTTGCAAGAGGATCAACGGCCTCGGGCAACGGCGTTGGCTCGAAAGGCTGTTCAGTTCGGCATGGCAAGCCCCTCCACAAGGCAGAAGATACTTGCGGAGTCGGCGAAGTTCATCGATTACCTCCCGCGAATTTCCGCGGAGGACATGGACTGGCTTCTGCCCGCGGCCCCCTTCGCCTCCTCCTACCATGGTGCGTATGGCTTTGCGGAGTCTCTTGACCGTCTTGCCGCCGAGAGTCCTGAGGAAACAGCGCAGCTGCTTGAGGCGTTCCTAACGCAATATCAGCCCGGTTATGACTATCAAGACCGATTGCAATCGGTGATTCGAAAACTGGATTCTTCTGGACAGCGTCCTGTTGCGCTTAGGGCATTGGATCGTCTTGTGCGAGGCGGTTTGCGGCCGTTCTTGGAGCTCTACGAAGAGCTCGTTTCCCGTAGGTTGAATTAACTAGGCACGGTGCAGAAGCAGAAGCCAGGGCGGCACATCGCGCCGGCATTTTGTGGGTCCCGGTGACTGCTCAAGGCTCTGAACGGCTCGGCCCTTTAAACCCTTTGCTTGAAATCAGCACCCCACTCGCTGGTGCGCTTCGGATAGCACTCACGACACCTACCCCGTCTTTTGCGTGCGCTCGTCCGCTTTTCACTTGGGGGTTTCGTAATGACGCCATTCGCCCGTCGCCTAGCGTTAACCGTTGCCCTCCTCTCGGCCCCGCCCTTCGCGCTGGCCCAGGAGGCGCCCCCTGCCCCGACGGTTGCCAGCGCGCGGACTTACACCCCCGAGGACTTCACCCGCTATGCCCCGCGCAATGCGCTGGACATGCTGGAGCAGGTGCCGGGGTTCGTGATCCGGGAAGCGGTGCAGGAGCGCGGGTGATCTGCTGACGCAGTTGAGTCGGATGCCGACGAGCAGCGTGATGCGGATCGAAATCCTGGATGGCGCGACGCACGTCGTTGTCGCACCGCAGCATTGCAAAACCTGGATGGATCGCGCGGCACAAGTGATTGGTCGGGCCTTGCAGCGAGCTCCTATGCTGAGGGCGGACGCCTGCAACCGGCGTGCGTCCTCCGCATCCACAGGAGCATCCATGGCAGCACCTACATTGCAGGCGTCGGCTCAGGCGTTGCCCTCCGGCGTGCCCGCCTATCGTTCGGCGCTGACGCTGCTGGCCTCGCTGTTCTTCATGTGGGGATTCATCACGGTCATCAACAACACGCTGCTGCCGCACCTGCGCAGCGTGTTCGACCTGGACTACACGCGGACCACGCTGATCGAATCGGTCTGGTTCATCGCCTACTTCGTCGCGTCGCTGCCTTCGGCCTGGCTGATCGAACGGATCGGTTACCAGCGCGCGCTGGTGACCGGACTGGTGATCATGGCGGCGGGGGCGCTCGGGATGGTCCCGGCGGCGCAGATGCCTTCGTATGCGATCACCGTGGCGTCGCTGTTCGTCATCGCCTGCGGCATCACGCTGCTGCAGGTCGCGGCCAATCCGTACGTGGCGGTGATCGGCCCACCGGAGACGGCCTCGTCGCGGCTCAACTTCGTGCAGGCGTTCAATTCCTTCGGAACCACGTTGGCGCCGCTGTTCGGGGGCTATCTGATCCTCGGCCGCACCGCCGCCGGCACGGCCAGTGCCGACACCGTGCTGACGCAGGCCGAGCGCCTGGCCGATGCGCAATCGGTGCAGTTGCCCTATCTGATCGTCGCGGCGGTGCTGGTGGTGCTGGCGATCGTGATCGCACGCTACCGGCTGCCGGCGCTCGGCGGCGCCACGCAGCGTCATGCTCGCGAGGAGCGCGCGCGCCATTCGCTGTGGTCGCACCGCAACCTGGTGCTCGGCATCCCTGCGATCTTCATCTACCTCATCGCGG
The DNA here is from genome assembly GCF_022758295.1 of Lysobacter sp. CFH 32150. Taxonomy (GTDB): domain Bacteria; phylum Pseudomonadota; class Gammaproteobacteria; order Xanthomonadales; family Xanthomonadaceae; genus CFH-32150. The sequence continues at coordinate 420,042 of NZ_JALDWJ010000001.1, forward strand.
AGATCGGCGTCTCCAACCTGTTCATCAATTTCGTGGCGCAGCCGGACATCGGCAACCTCACCCACGAGCAGGCATCGCACTACCTGTTCCTGCTGTGGGGCGGAATGATGGTGGGGCGCTTCGCCGGCAGCTTCCTGATGCGCAGCGTCGCGCCGGAGCATGTGTTGGCGCTGTTCTCGATCGGCGCGTTCGTGGCGATGCTGGTGACGGTCTTCGCCACGGGTCCCCTGGCGATGTGGTCGCTGATCTCGGTGGGGTTGTTCCACTCGATCATGTTCCCGACCATCTTCACCCTTGGCATCCGCGGCCTGGGCCCGCTGACCGAGGAAGGCTCGGGCCTGCTGGTGATGGCGATCGCCGGCGGCGCGCTGGTGGTCGTGCAGGGTTGGCTGGCGGATCGCTACGGCCTGCAGCTCTCGTTCCTGCTCACCGCAGCCTGCGAGCTGTACGTGCTGTTCTATGCGCTGTGGGGCGCAAAGCCGTCGCCCGCTGCATCGGTAGCCGCGCAGCCCGCATAACCACTTCGCTGCCGGCAGGTTTGCGGTTACGCCGAGGGCGGCTTGCCGTGGCACGGACTAATTGCCTCCGTCGCCATTGATTGGCGGCCGTAAGCCGCTCCTGCGAACGATGAGACCGATGGCTGTTTAGCGTCTCAACGGTTCGCCGTCTAAACCCTTTGCTCGAAATCAGCACCCCATTCGCTGGTGCGCCTCGGATAACACTCACGACGCCTACCCCGTCTTCTCACGTGCTTGTCCGCTTTTCACCTGGGGGGGTTTCGTAATGACGCCATTCGCCCGTCGCCTAGCGTTAACCGTTGCCCTCCTCTCGGCCCCGCCCTTCGCGCTGGCCCAGGAGGCGCCCCCTGCCCCGACGGTCGCCGGCGCGCGGACCTATACCCCCGAGGACTTCACCCGCTATGCCCCGCGCAATGCGCTGGACATGCTGGAACAGGTGCCGGGGTTCGTGATCCGGGAGGCGGTGGAGGAGCGCGGGTTGGGCCAGGCGACGGGCAACGTGCTGGTGAATGGGCAGCGGTTGTCGGGCAAGTCCAACGATGTGCTGACGCAGTTGAGCCAGGTGCCGGCGGGCAACGTGGTGCGGATCGAGATCCGGGACGGGGCGACGCTCGACGTCCCCGGGTTGTCGGGCCAGGTGGCCAACGTGGTGACCAAGGCCGCGGGGATCAGCGGGCAATGGGAGTGGCGGCCGGACGTGCGCAAGTACTTCACCCATCCGCAGTACACGCGCGGGTCGGTGTCGATGAGCGGGACGAAGGGATCGGTCGACTACACGATCGGCCTGGACAACAGCGCCAACCACAGCGGCGCGGGCGGCGATACGAACATCTACAACGCCGACGGCAGCTTCCGCGAATACCGCTACGACGAATGGACCGGCGAAGTGGATCGGCCGAAGGTCAGCACGAAGCTGGCCTACAAGGGACCGACGGGCAACGTCGGCAACTTCAACGGGTCGTGGCAGAAGATCTACTTCGACTATGTCGAGGACGGCACGCGCACAGGGCCGGGATTGCCGGATCGCGTGCGCAGCGTGCGGTCGTGGGAAGGCGGCCACAACTACGAGTTGGGCGGCGATTACGAATTCGCGTTGGGCGCGGGCAAGTTGAAGTTCATCGCGTTGAACAGCTTCACGCATACGCCCACCGTCGACACGGTGGAGACGCGCTTCGCCGATGGTTCGCCCACGGAAGGTTTCCGTTTTGTGCGCGATGGCGAGTCGAAGGAACGCATCGCACGCGCCGAATACCGGTGGAAAGCCGGCGGCGACTGGCAGGTGTCGGGCGAGTACGCGTTCAACAGTCTGGACAGCGTGTCGGAATTGTTCGTGCTCGGCACCGATGGCGTGTATGCGCCGATCCCGCTGCCCGGTGGCACGGCGACGGTGCAGGAAGACCGTTATGAAGTGATGGGCACGTATGGGCGCCCGCTTTCGCCGAAGACCACGTTGCAGGTGAGCCTGGGTGGTGAGTACTCGAAGATGGAACAGGTGGGCGGTGGCGGACTGGTGCGTTCGTTCCGGCGTCCGAAAGGATTGATCTCACTGGCGTGGAAGGCGACGCCGAAGTTCGATCTGAATTTGAAGTTGCAGCGGCGCGTGGGGCAGCTGGATTTCTACGACTTCCTGGCGTCGGTGGACCTCAATGCGAACCAGTCCAATGCCGGCAATCCGGACCTGGTGCCGCCGCAGACTTCGGAACTGATCGTGGAAGCGAATCGCGACCTCGGCGCGTGGGGCAACACCAGCCTGCGCGTGTACGCGCAGCGCATCGACGACATCGTCGACACGATCCCGATCGGCGCCACCGGCGAGAGCCCGGGCAACATCGATCAGGCGCGGGTGTACGGACTGGAGTGGAAGGCGACGATCAACATGGATCCGATCGGCTGGCGCGGCGCGAAATTCACCGCGCTCCTGCAGCACGAGGACAGCAGCGTGACCGATCCGCTGACGGGCGAGGATCGCCCGATCAGCAACAACCTCAAGGACGCGGCGGAGCTGGCGTTGCGGCACGACATTCCCGATACGAACTGGGCGTGGGGCGGCGACCTCAGCTACTACTTCTCTGCGCGCGACTATCGCCTGACCGAAGTGGGCCGGCAGTGGGAAGGTCCGGTGTGGGGCGGGCTCTTCATCGAGCGCAAGAATCTGAAGGGGCTGACGCTGCGGTTCAGTGCCGCCAACCTGACCAATGCGATGAGCATGTGGCAGCGCACGGTGTACGTGGATCGACGCACCGGGCCGGTGGATTTCATCGAGAACCGCGACCGGAAGATCGGCCCGATTTTTTCGATGACGGTGTCGGGGAAGTTCTGAGGGCTGGCTTTCTGTGGGAGCGACGTAAGTCGCGATTGATTGTGGGAGCGACGTAAGTCTCGATTGTGGGGGCGAAGCATCGCGACTCACGTCGCTCCCACAGGTGCAGAGGTCCATCAGTTGCAGCCCCTGACGCCGGTTCATTGCAGCAACAGGTCGAATCGTCTGGGCTGGTGGAGATCGCGACTTACGTCACTCCCACAGGTGAAGGGGGCGTGGACGGTTTCGGGCACGTTCTGACCCGGGCTTGTCGATGGCGACGCTGTGTGGCGCACCCTCGCCCCAGCTCCCGTTCCTTCAGCTATCCAAACCGCCAGGCGGCATATGGCGGCCGATGGGTGCCCTAGGTGGAATGAGACTTGCGTCACAGTATGCAAGGCACAGGGTGTCGGCCCCGACGGGGTCGGCTGAAGCGTCAAACAGGGGGACACCATGAAGCTCACGACCACGGCCCAGGGCCGGCGGTGGCTGGTCGCCATCACCTCGGCGATCGCTTTCGCTGCGGCTACTCCGGTATTTGCGCAGCAGAGCCAGAATCAGCAATGCGGCCAGCACCAAGGCGCCGATATCCAAGGTGGGGCGGTTCGAGCCAATGTCCCGGACTTCGATGCTGTCGCGGGCGGGGGCTACGTGCCCCATGTCGAAACGTTCACTACGGGCGGATCGTCGAAGCCGTCGGCAGGCCCCGGCGTGACCTACAGCTGGTCGCAAGGCGCCGGTGAAACCGCTGGCACGTTCTCCGCCACCACCGGCACATCGACCTTGTTCACGGTGCCGGACGTCGGCCCCGCCGGTGAAGAACTCACCGTGACACTGACGATCACCAGCACGCTCTCCTCCTGCCCTGGCGTCTGGACGGATACGGTGCGAGTGCAGGTCATCGATTTCTACACCGTCGTTGCCAACGTCGCACCCATTGCGGTGGCCACGGCAACGCCGGACACCGTCGACGAAGGCGTGCCGGTCACGCTGAGCGCAGCCGGCTCGAACGATCCGGACGGCGATCCGCTGACGTACAGTTGGGTGCAGACCGACGGTGTTCCCGTTTCGCTCGCTGGCGCCAACACGGACACCGCCACGTTCACCGCGCCGAACACCGCATACCCGTCCGGCGACACGCTCCAGTTCGAACTGACCGTGTCCGACGGCACCTTCAGCGATGTCGCGCCGGTCACGGTGAACGTCACCTGGGTCAACGACTCGCCCGTCGCAGCGCTGTCGTGCCCGCCCTCGGTGAATGAGCGCGCCAACCTCTACCTCGACGGCAGCGCGTCGTCGGATGGCGACGACGGCATCGCGTCCTATGTATGGACCGGTGGCTGGTCGACGCTGGACCTGAGCGGTTACACGGCGAATGCGATCAACGTGGAGGCCAAGACCCTCGGGTTCCATGAGTGGCCGTTCTTCACGTTCACGCTGACCACCACCGATGCGAGCGGTGCCTACACGTTCGAGGATTGCATGGTCGAAATCCTCGACGTCACGGCTCCCGAGATCGTCGTTCCGCAGGCGGCCATCGCCGGGGATCCGGACATCGTCCAGGAAGCGGATTCCGCAGCCGGCGCCGAAATCCTGTACGAGCTGCAGGTATCGGCGATGGACAACTTCGATGGCCATCTGAACTATGGCTCGGCGTCCTTCGCCTGCGCACCGGCATCGGGCACCGTGTTCCCGCTGGGCAGCGCGCCCGCACAGGGAACGACGACAGAAGTGACTTGCACGGCGACCGATTCGGCCGGCAATTCGTCGAACGCCAGCTTCGATGTCAGGGTCCAAGACACCACTGCACCGGCCATCACCGTGCCGGCATCGATCGCGGTTGAGGCCATCGGTCCCGATGGCGCTCCCGTCGATTACGGCGTCGTTCCGACGCTGGATGCGGTGGATGGCGCGGGCACTGCAGTGTGCACACCAGCCTCGGGGACTGTCTTCCAGGTAGGCGTGACCCAAGTCGACTGCGAGGCCGAGGACGCGCGTGGAAACAATGGCACGGCGAGCTTCGAGGTAGCGGTGCACGACACGACGCCGCCCGAGATCACCGTGCCGGATCCCATCACCGCGGAAGCCACTTCCGCGCAGGGTGCGCCGGTGACGTTCAGCGTCTCGGCATTCGATCTGGTCGATGAAGTCGTGGCCGTGACCTGCGACAAGCAGTCCGGCGATACCTTCCCGCTCGGCACCACGACCGTGCAGTGCAGCGCGCACGACTCGGCAGTGCGCCTGGGTTTCCCCGATGGCAACGTCGCGACTGCAAGTTTCACCGTCACCGTCGTGGATACCACGCCGCCTGACCTGAGCCTGCCAGGCAACATGATCGAAGAAGCGACTTCTTCGGGTGGCGCTGTGGTGACCTTTGTCGCCACCGCCGATGATCTCGTCGATGGCAACGTCGCGGTGACATGCGTTCCCGCTTCCGGCAGCCTGTTTGCACTCGGCGTGACGCCGGTGAATTGCAGTGCGACGGATGCTGCCGGCAACACTGCGACAGGCAGCTTCAACATCACGGTGCAGGACACCACGCCACCGGCGTTGACCTTGCCGGCCAACCCGGTTGTCGAGGCCACTTCGGCCGCTGGTGCGGTGGTGAACTTCGTCGCCTCTGCGCTGGACATCGTCGACGGCAACGTGAGCGTCACCTGTGTGCCGACGTCGGGCAGCACCTTCGCGCTGGCTCCCGCCCCGACTAAGGCCAACATCACCGCGGTCGACTGTTCGGCCACCGATGCAGCCGGCAACACGGCACATGGCAGCTTCAACGTCACCGTGCAGGACACGACGGCACCATCGATCGACCAGCCCGCTGACATCGGACCGATCGACGCTACCGGACCCGACGGCGCGATTGCTACGTTCGACAACCCCGCGACGCATGACGTGGTGGACGGCGATGGTGTTGCCGATTGCGATCACACGTCCGGCACCTTGTTCCCGCTGGGCACGACCACGGTGACATGCACCGCGACGGACGCCCGCGGCAACGCGGCCACGCCTGTCACCTTCACGGTGACGGTGCATTACCCGTGGAACGGCTTCTTCCGCCCGATCGACAACCTGCCGACGGTGAACAGCGCCAAGGCCGGTAGTGCGATCCCGGTGAAGTTCAACCTGGGTGGCAACATGGGTCTGGCGATCTTCGCGCAAGGCTATCCGCGCGTCGTGCTGATGCAATGCACGAGCGGCGCGCTGGAAGACGTCATCGAGGAGACGGTGACCGCAGGCAGCAGCACGCTCACCTATGACGCCGCGGCGCAGCAGTACATCTATGTCTGGAAGAGCGACAAGTTGTGGGCCGGCAGCTGCCGCCAACTGCAGCTAAAGCTTGCCGACGGGACGGTGCATGCGGCGAACTTCAAGTTCACGAAGTAACGCGGCGAGTCACTGCAACAGAGAAGGCCTGGTCCACGGACCAGGCCTTTTTCTTTGATGTGCCACGGGGCGCCTGGCATCTGTTCTGTGGGAGCGACGTAAGTCGCGATGCTTCGCTCCCACAATCGCGACTTACGTCGCTCCCACAAAAGCAAAAGCCTGCGTGGGGGCCTCACTTCATCCGCGTGTCAGTGGCGATCCAGTTCACTTCCCAGGTCTTGCCGCCGTCGTCGGAGAACGCTTGTTCGAAACGGATCGTGTTGTCGTCGATCGGGATGATCACGAACCGGACGAGGACGGCGCGGCCGTTGAATTCTTCCTGGTTGTAGAACTCGCCGCGGCCATTCTTGAACTCGCCGATCGTGGGTGGCCCCATGGTGCCCACTCGAGCATTGGAGAAATTGAGGCTCCATTGCCGCGATTGCGGGTTGTAGAGGCGCAGGTTGAGGCCTTCGAAATGGCCGGCTGGGCCGTCCGCGGTGAGTTCGACCAGATTGGCGCGGCCGTTCCAGACCTTGCGGACCGTGGTGATGCCTTCGTACTCGGTCCACTCGCTCGATCCCGACAAGGGGTGGACGAGGCGCTTCAGGTGGGTCTTCCAGGTGCCGATTTCGAAATCGAAGTCGTGTTGTCCATCGCGCAATGCCTGGGCTGGTTTCATCGTGGTCGCGTCCGTCGCTTGTTGGGCCAACACCGGCAATGCGGGCGCGATGCCCAGCAGGCAGGCCAGGAGTCCGGATGGAAACGCGTTGTTACGGTTCGGCATGGCATCCTCGCTACGAGCGACTGCCGACCACCGTAGAGGCCCTCGATGTCCAGTCACAAGAACGCACTTCAAGGTGCGTACCCCCGGCCAGCGCGACGCAATCCGCTGGTCGACTGCCCACTGACTGCCGCGTTTGCTGCCGTTGGCGGCAAATGGAAGCTGACGATCATTTATTGGTTGGCGCACGAGGAGCATCACTTCTCCGGGCTGCTGCGCCGGGTCGCGCCGATTTCGCACAAGGTGTTGACCGAGCAGCTGCGGGAACTCGAAGCGGACGGGATCGTGGAGCGGACGGCGTTGGGGCCGGTGCCGATGCCGGTTTGCTATCGCCTCACTGATTACGGCTGCACTGTGCTGCCGTTGGTTGAGAACGTTCGCGTGTGGGGAGTGCAGCACTTGCAACGGGTGCGTGGAGACGACGCTAGCGCGGCTTCGGCGCTGAGTTGTTCGGGGGCCATTGAATCATTTGGGTCGGCGGAGATCGCGACTTACGTCGCTCCCACAGGGGGACGGCGCTGAGCTGTTCTGGGACGATTCAATCATCTGGGTTGGTGGGATCGCGACTTACGTCGCTCCCACAGGGGAGGGCGGCGCTGAGCTGTTCTGGGGCGATTCAATCATTTGGTTGGAGAGGATCGCGACTTACGTCGCTCCCACAGGGGCTCCCACAGGGGCTCCCACAGGGGCTCCCACAGGGGGTGTGCTATTGCACCACCCCATGTGTTGGCAGATGTTGTCGGCCGCGCGCTATGGCTCGTTCACCCAGCGCCCGTAACGCACGTCGTCCCTCATCTCCAGTTCGTCGCCATAGGCCGGGTGTTCCGCGAACGTCATCACCCGTGCCGGATACAGCGCCGGTTGGCCCGGCTCGGGACGCGGCGGGATCGACAAGCCCAGCGTCGCGATCTGCGGGTCGAACAGGTGGCCGGAAGTGTCCTTCGCTTCGTACACCAGCTTGACGCTGAAGACCTTCGAACCCCCGAACCAGATCGGCGCCAGCGCGTCGGTCACGCTGTGGAAGCGCGTGGTGCCGAAGCACATCCGCGGCTTCGCGAGCTGCTTCTCGTCCGGCACGCGATCAGGTTGGCCCATCTGCGCGTAGCGCTTGCGCAAGAGGGCGAGGAACTCGGGATCCGGCGCCACCCGGTATGCGCTTTCGCCCAGCGGCGACAGTACGTACTCGACGTAGTTTTCGACCGGGCCATCGACGACGCGGCGCTCCAGCAATCCGGCGGCGTGCAATGCCTGACAGCGATCGCATCCTTTGTGTTCGCGATCGTTGCGGTAGGGAAACGGGCCGGCCTCGATGCACAGCGGTTCGTACGCGATCAGCCCTTCATCAACGGCCTCGCGCACGCGGGCCAACTTTTCGTCCGGCAAGGACATGCCACCGCCGCCGCACCCGGCCAGCATCAGCAACGCAGCCAGGAACATTCCGTTGCAGCGTGTCATGGGGAGGCTCCGAAATGTTCGTCGGTCAGCACGGCCGTGGGCCGGTCGTGTGTTTTCGCGATCCCGCCGTCGCCAAGCGCGCCGCTGCCATTGCTGCCCCAGGCGTAGGACTCTCCCGACGCGGTCAAGGCGATGCCCGCGCCGTAAGTGGCGGCGACGGCGAGCCAGCGGTGCGAGTCATCGATCAGTGCCGGGTGGTGCTCGGACCCCTCGTCACCCAATCCCAACTCATGATCCAGATTGCGGCCCCAGCCCCAGAGCGAACCATCCCGCGCGATGCCAAGCGAAAACGAATGACTGACCGCTACCGTCGCCCACGGCCCACCGGGAACCGGCTGCAGCGACGTCGCCTTCCACGCGTCCCGATTGCGGTAGTGGTAGTCCGGTTCGCCCACGCCGAGCTCGCCGAACGAATTGAAGCCATAACCATGCAGGCGGCCCTGATCGTCCAGCGCGAAGACCTGGCTGGCGTTCTCGCGGCAATACACCTGGCGCAAGCGGCCTCCCGCCGACAGCACCTGCATGTCGGTGCGCTCGCCCTGGTCAGGACCCTGCCTGCCGGTGCGGCCGTGGAGGTGCGCCGTGCGCCATAGCTGGCCGGACTCGTCGATGGCATGCAGTCGCGAGCCCTCCAGGCAGGCGTCGACGAAACGCGTGCCGGGCTTCAGCTGGTGCGGCGCGCGCAACATCAGTGCCGTCGTCACTTGCGAAGTCTGGTCTTCAAGGCCTTCGTCCTGCCAGTACCACAGGCTGCCATCGGCACGAATGCCCGCACCCACGCCCCAGGTCTCGAACACCTTCTTCCAGCGCAGGTCGGGCGCAACGGGCATCGGCTTGGGCAACGCGTTGGCCGCCGCGCCGTCAAGCACATCGTCGATGCTCCAGCGCCACAGCGTTCCGCTTGCGTGGAGCGCGTAGATCGCACGCGAACCGGCACTGACCTGGCGATAGCCCTCGCCTTCGAGCAACAACCGTGGACGTTTGCTCGTGCTCAACGGAGCCACCTCACCCCCACGTCGCCGCGCCGAGCCCCAGCCGAAGACGCGTCCGCGTCCGTCCAGTGCCAGCACGTAGGACTCGCCTGCGGCAAGCGCATCAGGCTGCGCCTCCACCGTCGGACGGTACGCACGACTCTCCCCTTTCTTCGCCGGGCTCAAGACCACGAACCCCAAAACTGCCACTGCGGCCGTGAGGCCGAGCATGATCCATCGCATCGTTGTCCCCTGAGCAACGCTTGTATTTCGTCGATCAGTTTGAACCAACGTGGGGTTCGCCGACTAGCGCGGAGACGCGGCGATAAAAAAAGGGCGCGGCATTTGCCGCGCCCAAAATACTGACAACGATTAGATCAGGGCGCCAATTCCCACACCGCGCGGCCGAACGTCGCCGCACGCACCAGCGAAGCATCGCTGGCCACGTACAGGTCGGTGACGTTGACCAGCGGCAGGCCTGCGCCGAAGCGGGTCCAGGTCGTGCCGGCGTCAGTCGAGGTGTACACGCCGAGATGGGTCGCGGCATACAGCGTGGTGCGGGTCACCGGATCGACCACGATCGAGTTCACCGGAATGCCCGTGGGGAAACCGCCGCCGTCGATCGCCGTCCAGCTGGCGCCGAAGTTGTTGGACTTCCACAGATGGTTTTTGGTCTGGTCCGGCGCAACCGAAGCAACGTAGATCGTGTTGCTGTCGGTCGGGTCGAACGCGATCCAGCTCAGGCTCAAGCCGTTGTTCGGCAGCGTCGCGGCCGGTGCCGCCCAGCTCGAACCACCGTTGGTCGACAGGAACACGCGACCCGAATTGGCCACGACGCCAATCACGCTGCTGCTGCTCGGCGCCGCGGCGACGCCACGCAGGAACAGGCTGGTGGTGGGCAGGCCAGTGACGCCCAGCGCCGTCCACGAACCGGCGTAGTTGGTGGTCTTGTACACCTTGGTGTTGCTGTAGGTGTACAGCGTGTTGCCGGCGGCGTCGCCAGCCCAGCGCGACAGCACGGTGATGAACGGCGCAGTGCTCGAGTTGTTGCACTCGGTGATGCCCGAGCAGGCACTGCTGAAGTTCAGGCCACCGTCGGTGCTCTTGTAGATGCGCGAGTAGTACAGGCTGCCGAGCATCTGGTTGGCATTCGACTGGTTGACGTCGCAACCGAAGCCGTCGCCGCCGATCTCCTGGTTGTACACGCTGGTGCTGCTCTCGCGCACGCGGGTGCCGTTGTCCTGCAGCCCGACCACCACCGCGTTGCGATTGGCGAGGGACGAACCGACCTGGTAGATCAGGTGCGACGCGATGCCTTCGTTGAGGGCTGCGCTCCAGGTGGTGCCGCCGTTGGCGGTGTAGAAAATGCCGCCGTCGGTACCCATGTAGAGCGTGCCGTTGCTGGCGAAATGCGCGGCATGCAGGTCGGCATGCACGTACGGCAGGTTGAACTGGGCCAACCAGTTCGACACCTGGCGGTACGTGCTGCCGCCGTCGGTGGTTTTGGCCATCACCAGCGCGCCGCCAAAATACACTGTGTTGGTGTTGGTCGGATCGACGATGATCATCTGGTCGTACCAGCCCTGGCCATTGAAGAGCGTCTGTAGCGTGCTCTGCTCGGTGTTCTTGTTGGCGTAACTCTTGAAGGTGGTGCGACCGCCCTTCCTGGACGTGCCGACGCCGAGCCAGGTGGCGCCGCCGTCGCTGGACTTGAACAGGTTGGCGAACTGGGAGGCGTCGTTGGCGGCCAGTGCGTACATCACGTTCCGGTTGGACGGGGCCGAGGTCACGGTGACGCGGGAGATGCCGCTGGCATCAGTTATGCCGGTTCCCTTGGTCCAGGTTGCGCCATTGTCGGCCGAGCGCCAGACCTGGCCATCGGTAGCGGTGGCACTGGGACTTGCTTCGAGGCTGAGCACGAAGTTGCTGCCACCGCCCCATGCGATCGACCACACGTACGGCTTCTCGGTCGAACCCGTTGCGATGCTGGTCGCGGCAAACGTCGCGCCTGCATCAGTCGAGCGGTACAGCCCCTTGTTTGTCGCCACCAGCACGATGTTGGTATTGCCCGGTGCCACGGCGATGTCCGGGATCACGGATGCGTCGCCCAGCACGACTGGATCAGACCACGTGTTCGCGCCATCGGTCGACTTGACCAGGCCGATGCCCGTGCCATCGAACGGATCGCCAAGGCCGAGATACAACACGCCGGCGTTGCTCGGATCCATTTCCAGCGAGCCCACCGACAGCGAACCCAGCGTTTCGGTCTTCGCATTCCAGAACGCGCCACCATCGGTCGACTTCCACACGCCGCCACCAGAGAAGGCAACGTAGATGGTGTCGGGGTTGGCCGGATCGGTCACGATGTTGCGTACGCGGCCGGTGTCGCTGGCATTGTTGATGGTGGTGCCGCCGTTCTGCAAATAGTTCGCTTTGGTTGGACCGATATTGGTCCAGGTCGTACCCACGGCGGCGATCGACACGGTTGGATCGATCGCTGTCGCCGAAGTGCTGCTGCCCGGCATCAGCGTGCGATAACGCTGGCGCTCGCGCTTGGCCGCGTCCTGCATGAAACGCTCGTACCTCTGCGTCCACAGCGGCTTCTTGTTCTTGTGCAACTTCTTCTGATTGCCGCGATCGGCATAGGTTTCGTTGTACCACTCGTCCATGGCCTGACGACGCGCCGTGGCGTTGTCGCGCTCACGCGCGGCGCCGGGCCCGGACAGGCCAACCAGCGCGGTCAGCAACGCGCTAGCCAGCAATGGCCAGCGTTTGTGTTTGTGGATCATCTGTTTCCCCCTCGCAAATGCGAAATAAGCCGCGGAAGCGGCAGTCGGATACAACAGTGCCGCGCTCACGGGGATGGCCCATTGGCGCGGCACGCGGAACCTAGCCACCTTTGACTGGCATTGCATCCCGCATTGCACCATCCGCGAACTAATAAGCACGTGCAGTGCAGGTCTTAACTCACTGATGGCGCTTACAAATCAGGCGTGCCTGATAACTGAAGTGGGAAAGAGCACATGACCATTCGTTATTTACCTACGTGGGTCGAGTTTCCTTGATGCGGTTAAAGCCGTTATATGTACGCGTCCGTATCCATCGTGGAATTCCCATCATGTTGCGAAGACTGCAGGCCTGTTTACTGACCGTCGTCTTTGCAGCGGCAAGCGCCCATGCTGCCAAACCGGCTCCTATCAAGCCGGCCGCCACCGTACGCGTGGCGTTCGACCGCGAAGGCATTACCGCGATCGACGTCGATGGCTTCGCCGACGTGGCCAGCGGTCGCAAGGTCAGTGCCGGCGATCCAGTGCGGGTCGCGTCGATCTCCAAGCTGGTCACCGCGATCGGCGTGATGCGATTAGTGGAAGACGGCAAGCTCGATCTCGATGCGGACGTGTCGGAGCTGCTGGGCTGGTCGCTGCGGCATCCCGCCTTTCCGGACCAACCGATCACGTTGCGACTGCTGTTGTCGCACCGCTCCAGCCTGACGGATGCGGCCGGCTATTACGCGGTGCCGCTGGGCGGACAATTGCGCAGCATCCTCGACGATCCGCGTGCGTGGGATAGCGCGCACGCACCCGGCACATATTTTCGTTACACCAACCTCAACTTCCCGTTGGTGGCGATGGTGATGGAGCGCGCCACCGGCGAGCGTTTCGATCGGTTGATGCATCGCCTGGTGTTGCAGCCTCTGGGCATCGAAGGCTGCTTCAACTGGGATGCGTGCAGCGAGGCCACAGCCGCGCGCGCCGTGGTGTTGTACGACACCGAGGGCAAGCCGGTGCGCGACGACAATCTTGGTCGCAAGCCGGATTGTCCGGTGGTGATCGCAAGCGATGGCAACTGCGACCTGTCGCGCTGGCGCGCTGGCGACAACGGTGCGCTGTTCTCGCCGCAGGGCGGACTGCGCATCTCCGCCAATGGGTTGGCGAGGATCGGACAGTTGCTGCTCGGCGACGGCAGTGTCGATGGCATGCGTCTGCTGCAACCGGCTTCGGTGCAGACGCTGGTGCAACCGTTGTGGACCTATGCGCCCGAGACCGGCATGACGTTCGAGGAAGACAGCGGGCCGGATCGGGGTTTCTTCTGTCGCTACGGATTGGCGACGCAAACTCTGGCCACTAAGCGCGAAGGCTGTCGCGACGATCCGTTCGGCGACGGCGTGGCGCGCGTCGGTCATTCCGGTTCGGCCTACGGCTTGTTGTCGGGTCTGTGGGTCGATCGTGAAGCCGGCACCGGCTTGGTCTATTTCGCTACAGGGATGCCAGGGGAACGCTCGGGCGGACGTTCGGCTTTCAGTGCGGTCGAGGAGCAGTTGACGCTCGGTCGATAAGATCGCGAGAGTTTTACGCGCTCACTCAGGCAACCCCGCCAGCCGCAGCGCATCGGCCAGGTGCGCGGCGTCGGCTGGGTTTTTGAAGGGTTCTCTCGCCATCCAGTGTCGGATCGAGAAATCCGGCTTCAACGCCATGCATTCAGCGGCGTCGCGGCGGGCCAGCTCGATATTCCCCAGTCGGGCATGGCAACCCGCCCGCAGGGCGGCGATGCGATAGACCCGCGTGGGGCAGCGGTCGAACTTCGCCAGCGCCTCTTCGTACCGGTGCAGGACCATGTAGGCCTGGCCGTACGCGCGCCAGTACCAGGGCTCTTCGAAATAGGGATCGATTTCCCGGGCGCGCTTGAACCAGGTCAGGGCCTCTTCTGCCTGGCCGAGATAGATGAGCATGAGGCCCATATCGGCCATGTTCCATTGGTTGGTCGGATTGAGCTCGACGGCGCGCCGGATGTATTGCTGCGTCAGGTCAAACGAGCGTCGTAGCAGGCAGACGTAGGCCAGGATGGAGAAACAGGTGCTTTCGTTTTCGTCGAGTTCGACCGCACGCTTGGCCAGGGTGTAGGCCTCCTGCAGCGCGGCGTCGGAGTCACTCGACTCGTGGTACCACTGCCCGTAACGCATTGCGGCCAGCAGCGCATAGGCAAAGCCATAGTCCGGATCGATTTCGATGGCCTTCTCGAACAATCGCGCTGCTTCCGCGGCGCCTTCCGGGTCGTCCCAAGGCAATGCGTTGCCCCGCAGGACGCACTCGTAGGCGGCCAGGCTCGCCGGAGGTTTGCGGCGTGCGCGTTCGACGTCGCACGCCTGGACCCGGCCCACCAGCGTGCTGACGATCGTCCGCACGACCTCGTCCTGCACGGTGAAGATCTCGGCGACGTCGCTGTCGAATTTCTCCGCCCAGATGTGGTTGCCGGTTTCGGTGTCGATCAGCTGCGCGGTGATGCGGATGCGATCGCCCATGCGCCGGACGCTGCCTTCGACGATGAAATGGACATGCAAGTCGCGCGCGACCTGCTGCATGTCGACCGCGACGCCGCGATAGCGGAACGAGGCCGAGCGCGACCGCACTGCCAACAGGCGCCAGCGCGAGAGCTCGGTGATGATGTCCTCGGTGATGCCGTCGCTGAAATAGTCCTGCTGAGGATCGCCGCTCATATTGGCGAAAGGCAGGACGCAGATCTCGACGCGGGCGGGTCCCGTGGTGGAAGCGGACGGGAGTTTCGGTTTCGCCGCTGCGTCGGACGACGGCGTGCGTTGACGCGCGATCAGGGTATCGAGCGCGTGCAGCATGTCCTGGACTTGCGGTCCTCGTGCGTGAGCGCTTGCCTCATCGAAGTCGATGGTCTGGAACGCGCGCACATCGATCGGCAGCGTCGCACCATCGAATCGCACCGGGACCAGGATGTCGCGGTCCGCCGCTTCGCGCGCTTCGCCACGCACCCAGCGGGACTCGACCGAATCCTTGGTCCAGACCACGAGCACGGCACCGGCGCTGGCGAGTTCGGCATCGATCAGGCGATCGAATTCCTGGCCGGGCGCGATCTCCGTATCCCACCAGACCGACCAGCCCTGGGATTCGATCGCGGCCACGAGCGGCGCGACACGCGCCTTGTCACGTCGGCAGTAGGAAACGAAGACGTCGGCCATGTCTGGTGGACCTCAACCGGGTCGGTCGCCGCCACCCCATCCGGCCCCCGGAGCATACGCCCGCCTGGATAAAGCGGAGGTCACATGACGCGCGTATTGGCACAGTTAGTGGATGCGCGCCAGGAGTGCCTGGAAGCGTGGTTCCGCGTGCAATGGCTCGAGGTCGCTGTCGTTTTCCATCCAGGCGCGATCGCCCCACCCCAGCTGGACGGCCTGTTCCAGCAGGTCGATCGCGCGCTCGTGCTCGCCCATGCCGGTGTAGAAGCAGGCGACGTTGTAGAGCACGACGGGTTCGTTCATGCCCTGCTGCATCGCCTGCTCCGCCATCGCCCTCGCCTTGTCCTTCTCGCCGATGCGGTACAGGTTCTGCGCGGCGAAATAGATCGCGCGGGTGTCATGCGGATTGAGCTTGAGGTGCCGCTCGAGCGTACCAAGGGCACCCAGGCGCACGCGCATTTCGTCCTGCTTGCGGCCGAGCGAGGCGTAGGCCATCGCGAGGAACATCGGCACCTGGAAGTCGGCAGGGTTGACCTCGGAAGCCTTGCTGTAGAGCTCTGCAGCCTTCTCGACCCGACCCTGCGACGAGGACGCCAGACCGTAGTAGTACCAGGCCTCGAACAGGTTGGGATTGCGGGCGATGGCGATCTCGAATTCGGCCTCGGCCTCGTCGTAGCGTTCGCTGATGAACAGCGCCATCCCGCGCGAAGCGTGCGCCTCGGCCGAGTCGCGATCGAGCACGACGGCCTGCTCGCTGGCACGAATGGCCTTCTCGACGTTGTCCGGCGTCGCCTCGACGTAGCGGTACATGTGCGAATAGGCGTCGGCGAGGCCAGCGTAGGCAAGCGCGTATTTGGAATCGAGGCTGATCGCCTGCTCGAACATGCGGATGGCGTGTTCGTAGTCGCGGCGGGCCATGGAATACATGTAGCGACGGCCACGCAGGTAGTAGTCATAGGCCTCGGGATCGCTGGTGGCGACCGACTGCATGGCGCGGCGCTCCTGCGGACTGAGCGTCACCTGCAGTGCCTTGACGATGCTCTGGGCGATGTCGTCCTGGATCGCGAACACATCCTTCATCTCGCGATCGTAGGTTTCCGACCACAGGTGCGAGTCGGAATCGGCCTCGATGAGCTGCGCGGTGATGCGCACGCGGTCGCCGGCGCGGCGGACACTGCCTTCGAGGATGGTGTTGACGCCAAGCTGGCGGGCGACGGTCGGGATGTCGATCTTCTCGCCCTTGAGGTTGAACGAGGATGTGCGCGAGGCGACCTTCAGCTGTGGCAGCTTGGTCAGCAGATTGAGGATCTCCTCCGAGATGCCGTCGCTAAAATATTCGTTCTCGACATCGCCGCTCATGTTGACGAACGGCAGCACCGCGATGGTGCGGCGACCTTCGTCCAACACGGACGGCTCGCGTGGCACTGGTGCCGGCTTTGGCGCCGTCGGCGGCGCGACCGTGGCGCGGCGTTCCTGTAGCGCTGGTCCTGGTGCCGGCGTGGATGTTGGCAATGCGGCCATGGGCGGATCGTCTGTCCCGACGGTGCGTTGCACGCCGCGCGGGCCGATGTCGAACATCCAACCCATGATGAAGGCAATCGGAAAGCCGAGCACGACGAGTGCGATCACCAGGGTGACAGTCCAGTCGGGCAAGTGCAGCCCGGGCAACATGGTCGAGGCGACCTCGATCACGACCCAACCGGCGATCGCATAGAACACCGCGACACGGATCACCCGCCGTCGGCGCAGCTCGGCGAAGAAGCCGAGCGACGGCGACTCATTGCCTGGTTCAGCCATGGGCGTCCTCCAGGGACTGCGCGCATGGTGAGCGCCATACCTCGACCGTGCAACCTTCGCGCCGGGGGAGTCCGGCAGGCTTACATGTTGCGGCGGTACTCCCCACCGACGTCGTACAGCGCGTGGCTGATCTGGCCGAGGGAATGCGTCTTCACCGCTTCCATCAACGCAGCGAACACGTTCTGGCGGTCACGGGCGGTTTTCTGGAGGTAGGCGAGGCCGGGGGCGTCGCCCTTCTGGGAAGAGCTCGCGACCGACGTCGCTCCCACGGGAAGATTGTTGCGGAGTTGCTGGAAGCGCTTGACGTTGTCGATCTGCTGGCCCTTCTCGCCTTCGGTGGAGCGGATCAGTTCGATCTCGGTGACGATGTCGCCGCCGTGTTCCTTGGCGAGGAAGGTGTTGACGCCGACCAGCGGCAGGCTGCCGTCGTGCTTCTTGTGTTCGTAGTACAGCGACTCTTCCTGGATCTTGCCGCGCTGGTACATGGTGTCCATGGCACCAAGCACGCCGCCGCGCTCGCTGATGGCTTCGAACTCCTTGTAGACGGCTTCTTCGACGATGTCGGTGAGCTTGTCGACGATGAAGCTGCCCTGCCAGGGGTTCTCGTTGAAATTGAGCCCCAGCTCCTTGTTGATGATCATCTGGATCGCGACGGCGCGACGCACGCTTTCTTCGGTCGGCGTGGTGATCGCTTCGTCGTAGGCGTTGGTGTGCAGACTGTTGCAGTTGTCGAACAATGCATACAGCGCCTGCAGCGTGGTACGGATGTCGTTGAACTGGATTTCCTGCGCGTGCAGGGAACGGCCGCTGGTCTGGATGTGGTACTTCATCATCTGGCTGCGCGCGTCGGCGTTGTAGCGCTCGCGCATCGCGCGGGCCCAGATGCGGCGGGCGACGCGACCGATGACGGTGTATTCCGGATCCATGCCGTTGCTGAAGAAGAACGACAGGTTGGGTGCGAAGTCGTCGATCTTCATCCCGCGCGCAAGGTAGTACTCGACGATGGTGAAGCCGTTGCTGAGGGTGAAGGCGAGCTGGCTGATCGGGTTCGCGCCGGCTTCGGCGATGTGGTAACCCGAGATCGACACCGAGTAGAAGTTGCGGACCTTGTTGTCGACGAAGAACTGCTGGATATCGCCCATCATGCGCAGGGCGAACTCGGTGCTGAAGATGCAGGTGTTCTGCGCCTGGTCTTCCTTGAGGATGTCGGCCTGCACGGTGCCGCGCACAGTGCTTAGCGTTTCGGTGCGGATGCGATTGTAGGTGTCGGCGTCGACGATCTGGTCGCCGGTCACGCCGAGCAAACCGAGGCCGAGGCCGTCGTTGCCTTCGGGCAGCATGCCGGCATACGCAGGACGCGGCTTGCCTTCGAAGAACGCTTCGATTTTGTTGTGCGCCTCTTCCCAACGCGCGGGATCGGCGCGCAGGTACTTTTCGACTTGTTGATCAACGGCGGTGTTCATGAACATCGCCAGGATCATCGGCGCGGGGCCGTTGATGGTCATCGACACTGAAGTCGTCGGCGAACACAGGTCGAAGCCGGAGTACAGCTTCTTCATATCATCGAGCGTGGCGATGTTAACGCCGGAATTGCCGACCTTGCCGTAGATGTCAGGACGCACGGCCGGGTCTTCGCCATACAGCGTGACGCTGTCGAACGCGGTGGACAGACGTGCGGCCGGTTGGCCGAGGCTGAGGTAATGGAAGCGGCGGTTGGTGCGCTCCGGCGTGCCCTCGCCCGCGAACATGCGGATGGGGTCTTCGCCGGTGCGGCGGTACGGATACACGCCGCCGGTGTAGGGGTAACTGCCCGGCAGGTTTTCTTTCTGCAGGAACACCAGCAGCTCGCCCCAGTTGTTGTAGGTGGGCGCGGCGATCTTCGGGATCTTCTGGTGCGACAGCGACTCGCGATAGTTCTCGACGCGGATCTTCTTGCCGCGGACTTCGTATTCGGTGACGTCGTCGGTGATCGACTTCAAACGCTGCGGCCATTCGCGCAGCAACTTGAGCGACTCGGACGAGAGCGCGTGGATGGCGTCGTTGTAGCGCTGGCGCAGGGTCTTGAGACTGCGATCATCGCCTTCGGTGACGGCGGCTATGTCATAGAGATCGAGCTGCTTCGGCAGCTTGGCATCGCCGAGTTCCTGCAACGTCAGCCAGAACGCCTGTGCGCGGTTCGCGGCTTCGGCCTGCTTGTCGATGCCTGCGTTGATGGCGCGGCCCTGCTCGGCGATTTCGGCGAGATAACGCACGCGGCTGCCGGGAATCAACACGGTGGCGCGCGGTTCCTTCAGCGTGGTGTCGATGTCGGGCGTCCACTTCTCGGCCGGCAGCGACAGCTTGTCGCGCAGCAGGCGGCAGAGGTTGGAGAACATCCAGCTGATGCCGGGATCGTTGAATTGCGAGGCGATGGTCGGATAGACCGGGACGTCCTCGTCCTTCATCTGGAAGGCGACGCGGTTGCGCTTCCACTGCTTGCGCACGTCGCGCAACGCGTCTTCAGCGCCGCGCTTGTCGAACTTGTTGAGGACGACGAGTTCGGCGTAGTCGAGCATGTCGATTTTCTCGAGCTGGCTCGGCGCACCAAAGTCGGAGGTCATCACGTACATCGGGAAGTCGACGAGGTCGACGATCTCGGAATCCGATTGGCCGATACCGGCGGTTTCGACGATCACCAGGTCGTAGCCGAGGCCCTTGAGGAAACCGATGCAGTCCTTGAGCACCACGTTGGTGGCGAGGTTCTGCCGACGCGTGGCCATCGAACGCATGTACACGCGATGGCTGCGCAGCGAGTTCATGCGGATGCGGTCGCCGAGCAGCGCGCCGCCCGTGCGGCGACGGGTCGGGTCGACCGAGATCACCGCCATGCGCATCTCGGGGAAATTGGCGAGGAAGCGATTCAACAGTTCATCGGTCACCGACGACTTGCCGGCGCCACCTGTGCCGGTGATGCCGATCACCGGCGTCTTGCCTCCGGATAGATGCCACTGCTTGCGCAGGTGGGCGAGTTCGGATTCGTCGAGCAGGCCCTCTTCGATCGACGAGAGCATGCGGCCGATGGCGATCTCGTCGTTGAGATCGACCTGGTGCGGTTTCTCCACCGGCAGGCGCGCGCCTTCGGCGCGACGCACGACGTCCTCGATCATCGCAACGAGGCCCATGTGCATGCCGTCGTTGGGGTGATAGATGCGCTCGACGCCGTAGGCTTGCAGCTCGCGGATTTCCTCCGGCGTGATCGTGCCACCGCCGCCGCCGAACACGCGGATGTGCGATGCGTTGCGCTCACGCAGCATGTCGACCATGTACTTGAAGTACTCGACGTGTCCGCCCTGGTACGACGACAGCGCGATGCCGTCGGCGTCTTCCTGCAGCGCGGCGCGCACGACGTCTTCGACCGAACGGTTGTGGCCGAGGTGCACGACTTCCGCGCCCTGCCCCTGGATCAACCGTCGCATGATGTTGATCGCCGCGTCGTGGCCATCGAACAGGCTGGCGGCGGTGACGAAGCGCAGCGGCGAAGTTTCGAGGGCAGCTGCGGGAACGCTGGCGGCGGGGGTGCTCATGGGGGGCACTCAATGCGAAAACAGGCGATAACGCATTGTAACGCGCACCTCACGACATCCTCTTGGCGATCAACATGTTGCGCCTGTAAACATGGCGGTTGCAGGTAGCAACAACGTAGTCGTCGTGTCATCCATCCGACTTGTCGTCACTGCCACCCAGTGCAGCGCACATCTCAAGCTGATGCTGATGGAACTGAATGATGCGAGAGCGCTGTCTCGCGAATACGCCGGCGTATACAAGCCCGCACCAGTCGATTGAATTAGACTACCGCGCCTGCGGTGGCGGCCACGCCCGCTTTCAAACCGCTGAAGGCAAGAAACTCAATGACTTACCCCACCTTGTTGGCGTTGTACGCGATGCGCAGTGCAGCCGCCGACCGGAGCCTCTGATGATCTTCGAAACCCTCGACACCTACGGCCATGAACAGGTCGTGTTCTGCCACAACAAAGATGCGGGCTTGAAGGCCATCATCGCGATTCATAACACCGTGCTCGGCCCTGCTCTGGGCGGTACGCGCATGTGGCCGTACAAGACCGAAGCCGACGCGCTCAACGACGTGCTGCGCCTTTCGCGCGGCATGACCTACAAGAACGCGGTCGCGGGCCTGAACATCGGCGGCGGCAAGGCGGTGATCATCGGCGACCCGGCCACCGACAAGTCCGAGGCGCTGTTCCGCGCGTTCGGCCAGTTCGTCGAATCGCTGGGCGGCCGCTACATCACCGCCGAGGACGTCGGCATCGACGTCAACGACATGGAATACGTGTACCGCGAAACCGAGTACGTCACCGGCGTGCACCAGGTCCACGGCGGTTCGGGCGATCCGTCGCCGTTCACCGCCTACGGCACCCTGCAGGGCCTGATGGCGACGTTGAACAAGAAGTACGGCGACGAAGAAGTCGGCAAGCATTCCTATGCGGTGCAGGGCCTCGGCCACGTCGGCATGGAGTTCGTGAAGCTGCTGAAGGAACGCGGCGCGAAGATCTTCGTCACCGACATCAACAAGGGACTGGTCGACAAGGCCGTGTCCGAATACGGCGCCGAAGCCGTGGGCCTGGACGAGATCTACGATGTCCCGGCCGACGTGTACTCGCCGTGCGCACTGGGCGGCACCGTCAACGAGCAGACCCTGCCGCGCCTGAAGGCCAAGATCATCTGCGGCGCTGCCAACAACCAGCTCGCCAACAATGCGATCGGCGACGAAGTGCAGAAGCGCGGCATCGTGTACGCACCGGACTACGCGGTGAACGCCGGCGGCGTGATGAACGTCGCGCTCGAACTCGACGGCTACAACCGCGAACGCGCGATGCGCATGATGCGGACGATCTACCACAACCTCGCGCGCATCTACGAAATCTCCGAACGCGAAGGCATCCCGACCTACAAGGCCGCCGATCGCCTCGCCGAAGAACGCATCACCGCGATCGGCAAGCTCAAGCTGCCGCTGGGCCGCGCTGCACCGCGTTTCCAGGGTCGGATTCGCGGCGGCCACTGAAAATTTTCCTGAAGTAGTAACGCATACGCCGTATGCATTGCGGCATACGGCGTATGCATCGCTAGACTGTGCTGCAAGCGCGTTCAACGCGAGCAGACACGAGTCACCATGCGAGCTTTCCCACTAGGCGAAGAAGTCGACGCACTGCGCGATGCCGTGCGTCGTTTTGCCGACGCCGAAATCGCGCCGCGCGCGGCGCAGATCGATCACGACAACGCCTTCCCGCAGGACCTGTGGCCGAAACTCGGCGAAATGGGTCTGCTCGGCCTGACCGTGCCCGGCGAATACGGCGGCAGCGACATGGGCTACCTGGCGCACCTGGTGGCGATGGAGGAGATTTCCCGCGCTTCGGGTTCGGTCGGCCTCTCGTATGGCGCGCATTCCAACCTGTGCGTGAACAACCTCTACGCCAACGGCAACGAGGCGCAACGCACGAAGTATCTGCCCAAGCTGTGCAGCGGCGAATGGAAAGGCGCCCTGGCGATGAGCGAACCGGGCGCCGGCTCCGACGTGGTCGGTTCGATGCAGTGCCGCGCTGAACTGCGCGGCGATGTGTGGGTCGCGAACGGCAGCAAGATGTGGATCACCAACGGCCCCGAGGCCAACGTGCTGGTGGTCTATATGCGTACGGCCGGAAAAAGCGCGGGCAGCAAATGCATGACCGCCTTCATCGTCGAAAAGGGCATGAAGGGGTTCAGCACGGCGCAGAAGCTGGACAAGCTGGGCATGCGTGGCTCCAACACCTGCGAGCTGGTGTTCGAGAACTGCGAGATCCCGACGGAGAACGTCCTCGGCGAAGTGAATCATGGCGTCAAGGTGCTGATGTCCGGCTTGAACACCGAACGCCTCGTGTTGACCGGCGGGCCGCTGGGACTGATGCAGGCATCGCTCGACATCACCCTGCCCTATGTGCGCGAGCGCAAGCAGTTCGATGCCCCCATCGGCACCTTCAGCCTGATGCAGGGCAAGATCGCCGACATGTACACCGCGCTGCAGTCCTCGCGCGCGTTTGCCTACCAGGTCGCCCGCGACTACGACGCCGGGCACAAGTCGCGCACCGATGCGGCTGCCTGCTTGCTGCATGCGTCGGAGGCCTGCGTCCAGGTCGCGCTGGAGGCCATCCAGGCCTTGGGGGGCAACGGTTACATCAACGAATTCCCCGCCGGCCGCCTGCTGCGGGACGCCAAGCTGTACGCCATCGGGGCCGGTACCAACGAGATCCGCCGCATGCTGATCGGACGGGAATTGTTCGACGGCAAGGCCTGAGCGCCCGTCCGACCTGCGGTTTGCCGCAGTGCAACATAGAGTCGCATAATCGGCTTGTTCCGGCCCTTGCCGGCCGCCTTTTTCTGGAGTTCCTTCCATGTCCGACATCGTCATCGTCGGTGCCAAGCGCACCGCCATCGGTTCCTTCCTCGGCCAGTTCACGGGCGTCCCGACGCCGACCCTCGGCGCTGCCGCGATCCGCGGCGCGCTCGCCCAAGCAGGTATCGCAGCGGACCAGGTCGACGAAGTGATCATGGGTTGCGTGCTGCCTGCCGGGCTCGGCCAGGCGCCGGCGCGACAGGCTGCGATCGCGGCGGAAATCCCGACGGCGGCCGGCTGCACCACCATCAACAAGGTCTGCGGCTCGGGCATGAAGGCGGTGATGCTCGGCCACGATCTGATCAAGGCCGGTTCGGCCACGGTCGTCGTTGCCGGCGGCATGGAGTCGATGACCAATGCGCCGCACCTGCTCAACGGTTCGCGCACCGGCATTCGTTACGGCAGCGGCGAAATGCTTGACCACATGGCCTGGGATGGCCTGACCAATCCCTACGACAAGCAGGCCATGGGCGTGTTCGGCGAGCTGTGCGTCGAGAAGTTCGGCTTCAACCGCGAGGAGCAGGATGCATTCGCCACCGCTTCGGTGCAGCGCGCGGTCGCGGCGCAGCAGAACGGTGGGTTCAAGGACGAGATCGTCCCGGTCACCGTGAGTGGCCGCAAGGGCGACGTCGTGGTGGACAGCGACGAAGAGCCGGCGCGCTGCGACCTCGGCAAGATCGCTTCGCTGCGCCCGGCGTTCAAGAAGGACGGGACCATCACCGCCGCCAGCTCGTCCAAGATTTCCGATGGCGCCGCCGCGACGGTGCTGATGTCGGCAGACGAAGCGCAGAAGCGTGGCCTGAAGCCGCTGGCCCGGATCGTCGCCCACTCGACCCATTCGCAGGCCCCGGAATGGTTCACCACGGCACCGGTGAAGGCCATCGACAACGTGCTGAAGAAGGCCGGCTGGAGCGTGGCGGACGTGGACCTGTTCGAAGTCAACGAAGCCTTCGCCTGCGTAGCCATGGCCCCGATCAAGGAACTGGGCATTCCGCACGACAAGTTGAACGTCAACGGCGGCGCATGTGCGCTCGGCCATCCCATCGGCGCCAGCGGTGCGCGCCTGCTGGTCACGCTTTTGAATGCGTTGAAGACGCGTGGCGGCAAGCGCGGGGTGGCGTCGCTGTGCATCGGCGGCGGGGAAGCCACCGCAGTCGCTGTCGAGATCCTGTGAAGGTCGTATAACGGATAGCTGAAAAAAAACCGGCCAACCCGCTTGACACGCGACACGGGCTTGTCATCATGGTATTGGCGCGCAGTTGCGCGTTGCCTAACTTTAACGACGAGGAACGATCACCATGTCCATCAATAAGGCTCTGCTCGCCCTGGCCCTGGGCTTCGCCCTGGCCGCGTGCACCAACCAGCAGCAGGCCGAGGATTCGGCTGCTGAGGCCGCTGAATCCGCGACCGACGCTTCCACCGCCGCTACCGACGCCGCCGCCACCGGTGACGCCGCCGCTGCCGACGCCGCCCAGGCTGCTGCCGACAGCGCCGCCGCTGCTGCCGACGCCGCTGCCACCTCGGCCGACGCCGCTGCCACTGCCGACACCGCTGCTGCTGCCGACTCTGCTGCCGACACGGCCGAACAGGCTGCCGACGCTGCCGAGCAGGCGGAAGAAGCTGCTGAAGAAGCGGCCAAGAAGTAATAATTCATCGTTTCTTCACACGATTGAATTAGTTGTTACAATGAATGAGCCGCCGGTCCGCCGGCGGCTTTTTCAGTTGTAGAGTCAGTGAACGAATGAAGCCGGCGCAAGCCGGACTGCCGCGCGCACTGGCGTTGCCTGACCCTTCGTAATTTCAGACAACTCCTTCGGAGAGATCATGAACACCAAGCTTTACGTCCTCCTGGCCGCCGGCGTCCTCGCTCTCGCGGCCTGCAAGAAAGAAGAAGCCGCTGACGCCTCCGCTGAAGCCACCGCTGCCACCGAGCAGGCTGCCGACGCTGCTGGCGACGCCGCCGCTGCTGCTGGCGACGCTGCCGCTGCTGCCGGTGACGCCGCTGTCGCCGCTGGCGACGCCGCTGTCGAAGGCGCCGAAGCCGCTGCTGCCGCTACCGGTGAAGCCGTGGAAGAAGCTACCGACGCTGCCGCTGCCGCTACCGCCGACGCCGCTGCTGACGCTGCCCAGGCTACCGCCGACGCCGCTCAGAACGTCGCCGACAAGGCTGACGCCGCTGCCGAAGAAGCCAAGAAGTAATTCTTGCTTCCAGGTTGTGCAAAAAGACCCGCTTCGGCGGGTCTTTTTGTTTGTGCGGATAGAACGGCACGTAGTTGAACGGCGTATACCGCACGAGCGGTTATCCTGCGCCATTCACACTCCGCACGGCGCCCGCAATGCCCGCATTGAGCTCCAGCCTCGACCCGCGTTCGCAGGACTTCCAGGACAACGTCGCCTACCACCGCGCCTTGGTCCAGGAGCTCGATGCCCGACTCGCACGCGCTGCCAACGGCGGTGGCGACAAAGCCCGGACCAAACATACGGAGCGTGGCAAGCTGCTCGCGCGCGATCGCATCACCGCCCTGCTCGACCCGGGCTCGCCCCTACTCGAAATCGCCCCACTCGCCGCCGAAGGCATGTACGACGACGCCGCGCCCGGCGCTGGCCTCGTCGCAGGCATCGGCCGCGTGCAGGGACAGGAAGTGGTGATCGTCGCCAACGACGCGACGGTCAAGGGCGGCACCTACTTCCCGATCACGGTCAAAAAACACCTGCGAGCGCAGGAAATCGCGCGCGAGAACCACCTGCCCTGCGTCTATCTCGTCGATTCCGGCGGCGCGTTCCTGCCGCTGCAGGACGAGGTTTTCCCGGATAAGGATCACTTCGGCCGCATCTTCTACAACCAGGCACGATTGAGCGCCGAGAACATCCCGCAAATCGCCGTGGTGATGGGCTCCTGCACGGCCGGTGGTGCGTACGTGCCGGCGATGTGCGACGAAAGCATCATCGTCAAGGAACAGGGCACGATCTTCCTCGGTGGCCCACCACTGGTGAAAGCCGCTACCGGTGAAGTGGTCGACGCCGAGGCACTCGGTGGCGCCGATGTGCACACTTCAATATCAGGCGTCGCCGATCATTTCGCCGAGGACGACCGCCACGCCCTGCAGATCGCACGCGACATCGTCGGCAATCTCAATCGCAGGAAAGTGTTGCCGGTCGCCGTGCAGGCGTCGCGCGACCCGCTGTACGCCGCCGAAGAGCTTTACGGCATCGTGCCGAAGGACACTCGCCGCCCGTTCGACATCCGCGAAGTGATCGCGCGCATCGTCGATGGCAGCGAACTCCAGGAGTTCAAGGCCCGCTACGGCAAGACGCTGGTGACGGGTTTCGCGCACGTGCACGGTTATCCGGTCGGCATCGTCGCCAACAACGGCATCCTGTTTTCAGAGAGCGCGCTCAAGGGCGCGCACTTCATCGAACTGTGCAACCAGCGCGGCATCCCGCTGGTGTTCCTGCAGAACATCACCGGCTTCATGGTTGGCAAGAAGTACGAGCACGCCGGCATCGCCAAGGACGGCGCGAAGATGGTCACCGCCGTCGCCTGCTCGCACGTGCCCAAGTTCACCGTGGTGATCGGCGGCAGCTTCGGCGCCGGCAACTATGCAATGTGCGGTCGTGCCTACGGTGCTCGCTTCCTGTGGATGTGGCCCAACGCGCGCATCAGCGTGATGGGCGGCGAACAGGCGGCAAGCGTGTTGGCGACGGTGAAGCGCGACGGCATCGAAGCCGCTGGCAAGGTCTGGACACCAGACGAGGAAGAGGCGTTCAAAGCTCCCATCCGCGCGCAGTACGAATCGCAGGGCAATCCCTATTACGCAACGGCGCGTTTGTGGGACGACGGCATCATCGATCCGGCCGATACGCGCCGCGTGCTCGGGCTTGGATTGTCGGCCGCCCTGAATGCGCCCATCGAGGACCGCACGCGCTTCGGTGTCTTCAGGATGTAGCTGCTCGTGATGTGATCCCGTTCACTCCCGGTACTCACAACGCAATCACGTTCCTGTCCGATAGCTGAAGGGAAAACGTCAAGATCACGTGACGAGTGATAGCCTCGCGGTTCCCCCGAACGCAGGAACTCCCGCGCATGGCCCTCTGGAAAGAACAAACGCCGAGCACCCCCGCCAAGCCAACGCCAACCCCGATGGCTTCGGAACCCGTCCGGATCCGCGAACCTGAATCGACCCCGGCGGCTGCCGATTTCACGCCCACCGCCACGCCTGCCCCTGTGCGTACCACGGCGGTCGAGCGCGAGGTCAAGGAATCGCTGATCGCCTCGGATCTCACCATCGAAGGCAAGATCGAAGGCACCGGCCACGTTCGCATCGCCGGCAAGTTCAAGGGCGACGTCAACGTGCAAGGCAACCTCACCATCGAGCTCGGCGCCAAGCTGACCGGCGGCGTGCGCGCCAGCAAGGTGATCATCGCCGGCGAACTCGAAGGCAACATCGATGCCGCGCAGCGCGTCGAGCTGCTGGAGTCTGGTGTGCTTGCCGGCGACCTCAAGGCCGGTTCGCTCACGGTCGCGGCGGGTTCGCGCATGCGTGGCAATGTCGAATTCGGCTGGGGTGACAAGAGCACCTCGAAATCCGGAAGCGGTTCGGAGAACGGCTCAGGCTCATGAGTCTCCGTCCGGGCACGGCAGGTGCGACCCGCACCTGCCCCCACTGCAAGGCGACGATCCTCGAAAGCGCGAGCGTCTGCCCGGCATGCCGCGGACATTTGCGTTTCGAACCCAATGCGGCGCAGCGCGAAAGCTCCACGCCGCTGCGTGTCGAGGGCACGATCCACCAGCCCGCTACTGGCGGCGCGGCCGAGTACTCCGTCGTGCTTTCGATCCGCAACGAACGTGGCGAAGAGGTCACTCGCCAGGTGCTCGGCGTCGGTGCCTTGCGGCCCGATGAGGAGCGAACCTTCAGTTTCAGCGTGGAAATGTCCTCGTCACCGGACTTGAAGATGCCCGCGAAGGGCAAGTTCGGGCACTAGTAGGGCGGGTCTTGACCCGCCATCCGATACAAGTTTTCGACAAGCGGCGGGTCAAGACCCGCCCTACGCTTTCCGCGGACCGCAGTTATTGCAGCCACCGCACTCGCTTTCTGCGGCCAGTGGCGCAGGTGCGATGTAACGGCCAAGCTGCTGCAACCATGGCGATCGCCCTTCCCGCACCAGCGGCAAGGCGCACGCGAGGCGCATGCGACGCACGCTCGCGGGGAATTGCCGCCGCACGACGTAAGCCGTGCTCAGCAGGACTGCCAGCACGATCACCGCGTATTGCGCGAGCAGTGACGCGGTCATGCCGGGCCCGTCCCGAACAACATGCCAGTGACCTGGTAAGTGACGAAGCTCGCCAGGTAGGCCAGGGCGAACAGATAACCTGCGCTGACTGCGACCTGCTTCCACGAGCCGGTTTCGCGCCGGATCGTCGCCAGCGTCGAAATACACTGCGGCGCATAGATGAACCACACCAACAGCGACAAGGCCGTGGCCAGCGACCAGGTGTCGCTGATGATCGGCGACAACGCCTGCGCCGCGGCGGTGTCGTCGGTCGCCGACAGCGCGTACACGGTCGCGAGCGACGACAACACCACCTCGCGCGCCGCCATGCCCGGGATCAGCGCGATGCAGATCTGCCAGTTGAAACCGAGCGGCGCGAAGAACGCGGTCATCGCGTGGCCGATGCGGCCGGCGAAGCTGTAGTCGATCGCCGGGCCGACGGCGTCCGCTGGCGCGCCCGGGAACGACAGCAGGAACCACAGCAGCACCGTCAGCGCGAGGATGATGCCGCCGACGCGGCGCAGGAAGATCGCGGCGCGTTCCCACAGGCCGATCATCAGATCGCGCGGGTGCGGGAGGCGATACGACGGCAGCTCCAGCATCAGCGGATGCTCGCTCTTGTCGCGGCGCCACTTCTTCATCACCCACGACACCATCAGCGCGCTCAGGATGCCGGTCGCATACAGCGCGAACAGCACCAACCCCTGCAGATTGAACACATTCATTCCAAGCAGGCCAACCTTGTGCGCCGGGATGAACGCGCCGATCAGGAGGGCATATACCGGCAGCCGCGCCGAACAGGTCATCAGTGGCGCCACGATGATGGTGGCGAGGCGGTCGCGCGGATCCTGGATCGACCGCGTCGCCATGATCCCGGGGATCGCGCAGGCGAAGCTCGACAGCAGCGGAATGAACGAGCGTCCGGACAAGCCGGCCGATGCCATCAGCCTGTCGAGCAGGAACGCCGCGCGCGGCAGGTAGCCGCTTTCCTCGAGCACGAGGATGAAGGCGAACAGGATCAGGATCTGCGGCAGGAACACGATCACGCCACCGACGCCGGCGATGATGCCGTCGACCAGCAGGCTGTTGAGCGGCCCTTGCGGCAACGCGCCGCCGACCGCGGTACCGACCACGGCGGTGCCCGCTTCGATCAGGTCCATCAGCGGCGTCGCCCAGGCGTACACCGCCTGGAAGATCAGGAACATCACCAGCCCCAGCGCCAGCAGGCCGAACACCGGGTGCAGCAGCCAGCGATCGAGCGCGTCGTCGATTTCGGCTGTGCGGCGCGGCATGGTGACCGCGAGGGAAAGCAGCCGGCGTGTTTCCGCATGCAGGGCATCGGCATCGCCCGCTGCGGCGGGCAGGTGCACACGCGGCTCGTGCAACGAGGCTGCAACGCGGTCGAGCATCGCGACCAGCTCGCGCGCACCGTCGTGCTTCACCGCGATCGTTGGGACTACCGGCACGCCGAGTTCGCGTTCCAGCGCGGCAAGGTCGATGTCGATGCCGCGACGCTTGGCCGCATCCATCATGTTCACCGCCAGCACCATCGGCTTGCCGAGTTGGCGCACCTCGAGTGCGAAACGCAGGTGCAGGCGCAGGTTGGTGGCGTCGACCACGCACACGATGACGTCGGGCGCGGGTTCGCCAGGATAGAAGCCACGGCACAGGTCGCGGGTGATCGCCTCGTCCAGGCTCGCCGCGTGCAGGCTGTACGCACCGGGCAGGTCGAGCACGGCGTAGTTGCGTCCGGATGGTGCGTAAAAACGGCCTTCCTTACGCTCAACGGTGACGCCGGCGTAGTTCGCGACTTTCTGCCGGCTGCCAGTCAGCAGGTTGAACAACGCAGTCTTGCCGCAGTTCGGATTGCCGACGAGTGCGACGCGTAGCGCGGCCATGTTCGTGGACGCGGCGGTCATGCGGATTCACCCACGCGAATCCGGACGCGCTCGGCCTCGGCGCGACGCAGCGCGAAACGGGTGTAGCCGACTTGCACCAGCAACGGCTCGGCACCGAGCGGCCCGGCCGCCATCACTTCCACCGCTTCGCCGGCGACGAAACCCAACTCGCGCAATCGACGCGCGATGGCGTCGTTCGGGGTGCAGTCTTCGACGCCCACGACCGTGGCGACGATGCGGCGTGACAGTTCGGACAGCTTCAAGGCGGGCCTGCGAGGGCGTAATCCCAAATGGGAATTGTTCTCATTCTAGCACCGCCTTGGCCAAGCACTCAGAAGATTTGGAAACCGGAATGTTTGTGTACGGCGTAGTTCCCAAGCCCCGCCCTTATGATTGCCGGATCACTCGTGGACCCGACCCGATGAGCCAATCCCTGCTGACCCTGCGCGAGGGTCCGGTCGCCCAGCTGCGCCTGAACCGGCCGGAGCTGCATAACGCCTTCGACGCCGAATTGATCGCCGCGCTGACCGCCGCGCTGGAACAGCTGGCGGCCGATCCGGACGTGCGCGTGGTCGTGCTGGCAGGCGAAGGCGCCTCGTTCTCCGCCGGCGCCGACCTCAACTGGATGCGCGGCATGGCCGCGGCCAGCGAGGCCGAGAACCGCGACGACGCGCTCGCCCTCGCCCACCTGATGCGTACCCTGGACGAGTTGCCGAAGCCGACCATCGCGCGGGTGCATGGCCCCGCATTCGGCGGCGGCGTCGGTCTGGTCGCCTGCTGCGATATCGCCTTCGGCACGCCGGAGGCGAAGTTCGGCCTGACCGAGAGCAAGCTCGGCTTACTGCCGGCGGTGATTTCGCCCTACGTGATCGCTGCCATCGGCGCACGGCAGGCGCGACGCTGGTTCGCGACCGCCGAACTATTCGACGCCTATGAAGCGCAACGCATCGGCCTTCTGCACGACGTGGTTAACGCGACCGCGCTCGATACCGCGGTGCAGCGTCAGATCGACCTGCTGCTCAAAGCTGGGCCGATCGCCTCGGCTTCGGCGAAACAGCTGGTCAGGCGCGTGGCGGCCGAGCACGACGGCAGCCGGCTCGATGCCGACAATGCCGCGTTGATCGCCAGGCTGCGCGTGTCATCCGAAGGACAGGAAGGTCTGTCGGCCTTCCTCGGCAAACGCAAACCCCGTTGGACCGAATAAGGACATCGCCATGATCGATCACGTCGGCTTCAAGGTTTCCGACTTCGCCGCCAGCAAGGCGTTCTACGAGCGCGTACTCGCGCCGCTTGGCTACGGCCTGCTGATGGAAGTGACGCCGGAGATGACCGGGGCCGATGCGCACCATGCAGGCTTCGGCGCCGACCGCAAGCCCGCGTTCTGGATCAGCACCGGCAACGTGACCCGCGACAGCAGCGTCCACGTCGCACTGCACGCGAAGTCGCGTGCCGATGTCGACGCGTTCTATGCAGGCGCGCTCGCGGCCGGGGCCCGCGACAACGGTCCGCCGGGCATCCGCGCGCATTACCACCCCAACTATTACGGCGCATTCGTGCTCGATCCGGATGGCCACAACATCGAAGCCGTCTGCCACCTGCCGGAAGCCCCGCGCTGATGTTCTCGAAAATCCTCATCGCCAACCGCGGCGAAATCGCGTGTCGCGTGATCCGCAGCTGCCGCAGGCTCGGCATTCGCACTGTCGCGGTGTATTCCGAAGCCGACGCCGGCGCGCAGCACGTGCGTCAAGCCGATGAGGCTTACTGCATCGGCGGGCCACAGCCGCAGGAGTCCTACCTGCGCGGCGACACGATCATCGAAGTAGCGAAACGATCCGGCGCACAGGCGATCCATCCCGGCTATGGCTTCCTTAGCGAGAACGCCGACTTCGCCGACGCGGTCGAAGCCGCCGGCATCGTCTTCATCGGGCCGAAGGCGGCGTCGATGCGCAAGATGGGCAGCAAGGCCGGCGCCAAGGAACTCATGCAGGCCGCCGGCGTGCCGGTGGTGCCCGGCTACACCGGCAGCGACCAGTCGCCCGCAGTGCTGGCGCGCGAGGCGGCGCGCATCGGCTTCCCTTTGATGATCAAGGCCGCGCACGGCGGCGGCGGCAAGGGCATGCGCATCGTGCGCGTGCTGGATGAATTCATGCCCGCGCTGGAAAGCTGCCAGCGCGAAGCGAAAAGTGCATTCGGCCGCGATCGCGTGCTGCTCGAACGCTTCGTCAGCCATCCGCGCCATATCGAAATCCAGGTGTTCGGCGATGCCCATGGCAACGTCATCCACCTCAATGAACGCGAATGCTCGGCCCAGCGTCGCTATCAGAAAGTGCTGGAGGAATCGCCATCGACGTTCCTCACGCCGGAGTTGCGCTCGGCGATGGGCGCAGCGGCAGTCCAGGCCGCGCGTGCGATCGACTACGTCAACGCCGGCACCGTCGAATTCATCGTCGCCCCCGACGGCGGGTTCTTCTTCATGGAGATCAACACCCGCCTGCAGGTCGAACACCCTGTGACCGAGCTGGTGACCGGGCTCGACCTGGTTGAACTGCAATTGCGTGTCGCCGCGGGCGAAGCCCTGCCGCTGGTGCAGGAACAGGTGCGGCAGGACGGCCACGCCATCGAAGTGCGGTTGTATGCGGAAGATCCGGAAGCGGGCTTCCTGCCCGGTTCCGGCAAGCTCGAACGCTTGCAGCTGCCCACGCCTTCGCAACACATACGCATCGACTCCGGCGTGGTCGAAGGCGACACAGTCACGATTTTTTACGACCCGATGATCGCCAAGCTGATCGTCTGGGATCGCGACCGCCCGACCGCGCTGGCGCGCCTGCGTGAGGCATTGGTCGAATGCGAGATCAGCGGCCCGAAGTCGAACATCGAATTCCTTGAGCGCCTCATACGGCATCCGGCCGTCGTCGATGCGACCATCGACACCGGCTATCTCGACCGCCACCTCGACGAGTTCATGCCGACCGCGACCGTCGACCGCGACCTGCTGCTGGCTGCGGCCACCGCGCGGCTCCTGGCACAGGAACAGGCAGCACGCGAACGTGCCGCGCATTCGACCGACCCGCACTCGCCCTG
This sequence comes from Lysobacter sp. CFH 32150, assembly GCF_022758295.1. Lineage (GTDB taxonomy): Bacteria > Pseudomonadota > Gammaproteobacteria > Xanthomonadales > Xanthomonadaceae > CFH-32150. The sequence goes on from NZ_JALDWJ010000001.1 coordinate 453,886, forward strand.
GGCCATCGCAGACGGCTGGCGCCTCGGTCATGCCGGCAAGCGCCATCTCGCCTTCCTCCATCGCGGCGCACGGCTGGAACTCATCGCGCACGGCAGCGACGGCCACTACCGCATCGAACACGACGACGTACACACCGACATCGCAGGGGCGCGGCTTGCTGGTGGCGAATTGAGCGCACGCATCGACGCCCGCGGACGCCGCTTCCAGGTTGATCAGGACGAGCGCCGGGTCGCGGTCCATGATGGCAACCGCCGACTGCGGTTGGAGCCGATCGCGGTGTATCTTCGCGAGGGCGTTGCCGCTGCCGGCATCGGCAACCGCGTGACGGCACCGATGCCCGGCCGGATCGTGCTGGTCAAGGTTCACGTCGGAACCGCTGTCGCCGAAGGCCAGGAGCTGCTCGTGATGGAAGCGATGAAGATGGAATTGAGCTTGAAGGCGCCGCGCGCCGGCACCATCTCCGAGCTGCGCGCCAGCGTCGGCGATTTCGTCGAAGCCGACGCAGCGCTGGTGCTGCTGGAAGACTGACATGACCCTGCCCGACCCGGCTTCAGGACAGGCTGTTCGCATCGTCGAAGTCGGCCCGCGTGACGGGCTGCAGAACGAAAAGACGATCGTGCCGGCTGCCGCCAAGATCGAGTTGATCGATCGGCTCTCCGCCACTGGACTGCAGACGATCGAGGCGACCAGCTTCGTCAGTCCGAAATGGGTACCGCAGCTGGCCGATGCGGCGGAGGTATTCACCGGGATCAGGCGCAAGCCCGGCGTGCACTACCCGGTCCTGGTGCCGAACGAACAAGGCTACGAACGGGCGCGTGCGGTTGGCGCCGATGAAATCGCGGTGTTCACCGCGGCCTCCGAAGCTTTCAACCAGAAGAACATCAACGCCTCGATCGACGAATCGATCGAACGCTTCCGACCCGTGCTCGAACGCGCGAAAGCAGATGGCGTGCGCGTGCGCGGCTACGTTTCGACCGTGCTCGGCTGCCCGTACCAAGGGGATGTGCCGGTCACCGATGTCGTGCGGGTAGCCAAACGCCTGCACGATCTCGGTTGCTACGAGATCTCGCTCGGCGACACCATCGGCGTCGGCACGCCGGGCAAGGCGCGTGCGATGTTGCGTGCGGTCGCCGCAGAAGTCCCGATGTCGGCCCTCGCCGTGCATTTCCACGACACCTACGGGCAGGCCCTGTCGAACATCCTCGCCTGCCTCGAGGAAGGCGTAGCGGTAGTCGACTCGTCGGTTTCCGGCACTGGTGGCTGCCCGTATGCGAAAGGCGCGAGCGGCAACGTCGCGTCGGAGGACGTCGTGTACATGCTGCACGGCCTCGGCATCGCCACCGGGATCGATCTCGACAAGCTGGTCGACACCGGCCGCTGGCTCGCCGCATTACTCGGCCGCAGTAGCGGCAGCAAGGTCACGCAGGCGCTGGCGGCCGCGTGAACGCCATGCAGGCCGAGTTCGATCGCGCCTCCGCTGCTGCGGATGCGGCCGCGATGCTGGTGGCTCTCGAATACGCCAGCCGCGACCCGGCGCTACCCGAAGCCACTCGCATGCTGTTGCAGCAAGCGCACGGAACCTTGCAGGCCGCACTCGCTACCACTCAAGCCGAGCGCAACCGCTTTCGCGCCTTGTTCGACACCATTCCAGACCCGGTCAGCATCATCGACTGGGACGGCACCGTGCTCGACCTCAACAAGGCGGGCATGGCCGCGTACAAACGGCCACGCGAGGATATCGTCGGCAAACCAATCCACGTCATCAATCCCGATCTGCCCCGCGATCACATGGGTCCGGTCTGGAACGCGCTCAGTCACGGCGGAACCTACGTCGTCGAAGTCACCAACATGCGCGGCGACGGCACACGCTTCCCGGTCGAAGTGCATTCGGCCGGTTTCGTCGACGAGGGCCACAAGCGCATCGTTGCGGTCGCCCGCGACATGAGCGGCCGCCAGGAAGCCGAACTCCGCTACCGCGAACTGCTCGAATCGATCGACAAACCCATCCTGGTGCGCAATGCCGATGGCCACATCACCTATGCGAACCCTGCGGCCATACAGTTGTTCAACATCGAGGAAGGCCTGAGCTTCGACGAGGAATTCGCTTCCGAACGCTGGCTGGTAGTGAACGAAGATGGCCGACCCATCGCCCGGGAAGAAAGACCGTTCGAACTTGCACTGAAGACCGGGCAGATCGTCGGCAGTGCGGTGTTCGGTTTCTATAACCGGAGGTTGCGCAAGCTGAAGTGGTTGTCGGTGACCGCCGTGCCGCAGTTCGCGTCCGGCGAGGACAAGCCGCACAAGGTGCTGTCGATGTTTTCCGATGTCACCGAGCTCAAGCGCGACAGCACGCTGTTCGATCGCGTGCAGGACCTGGCCCATATCGGGGGCTGGGAATGGGATGCCGGCCGCAACCGGTTGTATCTCACTGCGGAAGCGCAGCGCATCCTCGATCCGCCACAAACCGAAACCACCGAGAGCATGCAGATTGAAAGCATGCAGTCGCGTTTACGCGAACCCGACCGTCGTCGCTTCCAGGAAGCGCTGCAACGAATCAGCGAGCACGGCGGCAGCTTCGATCTGGAACTGCAGGGCGTCGGCCGCGACGGCCACACGATCTGGGTGCAGGTGATCGGCGAAGCCGAAGTCAGCGACCCCAGTGGCTCCCACCTGGCGGGCACTGTCGAGGACATCACCGAGCGCAAGCAATCCGAGGAAACACTGCGCGTGCAGGCGCGCACCGATCCGCTCACCGGCCTGCTCAATCGCGATGCGGTGCTGGCCGAACTCGAGGCACGCCTCGACGATCGCGCGCAGTCGGATGTCGCCGTGCTGTACATCGACCTCGATCGCTTCAAGGTGGTCAACGACGTGCTCGGACATGGCGCTGGCGACCAGGTCATCGCCAGCGCTGCGCACCGTATCCAGCGCGCCGTCGGCACCGAAGGCCTGATCGCGCGTTTCGGCGGCGACGAATTCCTGGTGGTCTGCTCGATCGGCGACGACAGCATGCGGCCGGAGCGGCTCGCGGCGGCCATCCTCGACGTCTTCGGCGACAGCTTCCGCATGGACGGCGAGGAGTTCAGCATCACCGCCAGCATCGGCATCGCCCGCGCGCCAGAACACGGCGAACGCCCGCAGGTGCTGATCCAGAATGCCGACGTGGCGATGTACGACAGCAAGCGCCGCATCCGCAACGGCTGGCAGGTGTTCAGTCCCGAACTGGCGCAGCAGCAACTGCAGCGGCTGCAGCTGGAAACGCACCTGCGCCGCGCGGTCGACAACCGCGAGCTGACGTTGGTCTACCAGCCGCAGGTCGACCTCGCCAGTGGTCGTGTGATCGCCGCAGAGGCGTTGATCCGGTGGCGCAACGAAGCGCTGGGCGAGATGCGCCCGGACCATTTCATCAGTCACGCCGAAACCACCGGCGACATCGTCCGCATCGGGGGCTGGGTGCTGCGCGAGGCCTGCCAGCAGGTGCGGCGCTGGCGCGAAGCCGGACTGCCGATCGCCCGGGTCGCGGTCAACGTCTCCTACCGCCAATTCCTTGTCGAGGACCTGGCCGACACCGTCGCCACCGCACTCGGCAATGCCGGGCTGTCCGGCGATTCCCTGGAACTCGAATTCACCGAACGCGTCCTCATCGAGGATGCGCCCGACACGTTCGCCACCTTCGCCGCACTGCGACTCCTCGGCGTGGTGCTCAGCATTGACGATTTCGGCGAAGGCTACAGCGCGCTCAATTACCTGCGCCGCCTGCCGATCCACGGCCTGAAGCTCAGCCAATTGTTCCTGCAAGGCGTGCCGAACAACACGTCGGACGTCGCGATCTGCCAGGCCGTGGCGGGCATCGCCCAGAGCCTGGGCCTCACCCTCGTCGCCGAGGGCGTTGAGACCGAAGCCCAGCGCCAGTTCCTGCTACGCCTGGGCGTGACGACCGGACAAGGCTTCCTGTTCGCCCCGGGGCTGACGTCGGAAGAGTTCGGCTTCCGTTTTTCACAATCCCTCCTCGCCAATGCCTGATATGCCGACGCAACCTTTCCTCATCCGCCCGATCGAAGCGCGCGACGATGCCGCGATGGCCACGATCATCCGTTCCGTGATGCCTGAATTCGGCGCCATCGGCAGCGGCTTCGCCATCAACGACCCGGAAGTCGACTGGATGTCCCGCGCCTACAACGCGCCGCGCAGCGCGTTCTTCGTGGTCGAGCGCGAAGGCATCGTCGAAGGCGGCGGCGGCGTCGCACCACTGGAAGGTGGCGACCCCGACACCTGCGAATTGCGCAAGATGTACTTTCTGCCACGGCTGCGGGGACTCGGTGCAGGCGCCGCCGTGATGGCACGTTGTCTGGAAGCCGCGCGCGGCTTCGCCTTCAAGCGCTGCTACCTGGAAACGCTGGGCAACATGGACGCGGCGATGCGGCTGTACGAGCGGACCGGCTTCCGCCGCATCGACGGCCCGTTGGGCGCAACCGGGCATGGCGGTTGCAACACGTTCTACCTGCGGGACCTGTGAATCTCGTTTAAGCCCCTCTCCCACCGGGGTGAGCTGGCGCGTTTGCGAGCCACTGGCTCGCGCGTCAGCGAACACCCAAGCGCTATGCGCTTGGGCTGGGGTGCGGGTTGGGGTGAGGGGGCGGCCAAGCGATAGCAACTCCAGATCATTTCGCTATCCCAAACATTCGCTACAGGTTCGACCTCTGTCGCTTCGCCGACCCCTCATCCGCCCTCCGGGCACCTGCCCCGGCCTCGGCGCATAGCACCGAGGCGTTCGCGGGTGCGCGAGCCAATGGCTCGCAAGCAGCACTCGCTCACCCCGAAGGGAGAAGGGAAAAGCTTAAAATTGCCGTTTTCCGCTCGCAGGACTCTCCATGCAACTCGCCACCACCCGCGCCATCGTCACCGGCGGCGTTTCCGGCCTTGGCTTCGCCGTCGCCCAGCACCTCGTGGCCCACGGCGGCAAGGTCGCACTGTTCGACGTCAACGACGACAAGGGCGCGGCCACCGTCGCCACGCTCGGCGAAGCCAACGCGCGTTACTTCAAGACCGATGTCACCGACGAAGCGGGCGTGGTCGCCAACGTCAACACCGCCAGGGAGTTCCTCGGTGGCTTGAACGCGGCGATCAACTGCGCCGGCATCCTCGGTGCCGGCCGCGTGCTGGGCAAGGAAGGCGCGATGCCGTTGTCGACGTTCCAGACCACCGTGTTGGTCAACCTGGTCGGCAGCTTCAACGTCGCCAAGGCCGCCGCCGCGCTGATGCAAAACAACGAAGCCGGTGAAGACGGCGAGCGCGGCGTGATCGTCAACACCGCTTCCGTCGCGGCGTACGAAGGGCAGATCGGACAGGCCGCGTATTCCGCGTCCAAGGGCGGCGTGGTCGGCATGACCCTGCCGATGGCGCGCGAGCTGTCGCGTTTCGGCATCCGTGTGATGACGGTGGCGCCGGGCATCTTCTGGACGCCGATGGTCGATGGCATGCCGGAAGCCGTGCAGCAGTCCCTGTCCGCGTCGATCCCCTTCCCGTCGCGCCTCGGCAAGCCGGAAGAGTTCGCGGACCTGGTCGCCTACATCCTGCAGAACCGCTACCTCAACGGCGAAACCATCCGCCTCGATGGCGCCACGCGTCTCGCACCCAAATAACCCTTACCTGTAGGAGCGGCTTATAGCCGCGAGCTTTTTACGGGATCCAATCAACAGCTCGCGGCTATAAGCCGCTCCTACGAAAAAGCATGGACGGACATACGCAATGAAGGCTTACGACATCAAGAAAGGCAACGTGGTCGAGCACAACGGCACCGTCTACCAGGTGCGCGACATCGAGCGCAGTTCGCCGCAGGGCCGCGGCGGCAACGTCAAGTTCCGCTTCACCATGTACAGCGTGCCGGGCGGCACCAAGTTCGACCTCAGCCTCGGTGCCGAGGACGAACTGAAGGAAGTCGAGCTGTCGCGCCGCCAGGCGACGTTCTCGTACAAGGACGGCGATGCGTTCGTGTTCCTCGACGACGAGGACTACACCCCGTATACGCTCGATGCCGACGTGGTCGGCGACGCGGCCGGCTACATCGTCGACGAATTGAGCGGCTGCTACGTGCAAATCATCGACGACATGCCCGTGGCGGTACAGCTGCCGTCGAGCGTGGCGATCGAAGTCGTCGAGACGCCCCCGGAGCTCAAGGGTGGCACCGCGACCAAGCGTCCGAAGCCGGCCAAGCTGTCCACCGGGATCGAGATTCAGGTGCCGGAGTACATCACCACCGGCGAGCGGGTGCTGGTGAATACGACTACGGGCGAGTTCGCCGGCCGCGCCGACTGATCCCCGTGCCCCCTTCCCCTGTGGGAGCGACGTGAGTCGCGATCGTGTGGTCCGGATCGCGACTCACGTCGCTCCCACAGGAATTCTCAGCGTGCCAACCATTTCTCGGCCATCCGCCGCAACGACGGATCCGCCGCTTCATCGTCGACCAACGATGTGATCTCGCGCCACGCGAGGTCGTGCGATTCGTCGCTGACGATGTAGTCCTCGTTCGCGTCGGCATGTACCACGTAGCGCACGTCGTAATGCCAGTGCGCCGGCACGCCCTTGTGTTCGGGAATCCAGTGCCTGTCCAGATCGAAGATCGCCGGCTCGACAGTCAAATCCGACAAGCCCGACTCTTCCTCCGCCTCGATCAGCGCGACGCGCGCCAGATCGCTTTCACCATCGGCGTGGCCGCCGAGCTGCAGCCAACGCTCGAGTTTGCGGTGATGTGTAAGCAGTACACGTGTACCGGAGCGATCGACCAGCCACGCCGAACCCGTGAAGTGTCCAGCAAGCCGCGAGCGCAGGAACGCATTCGCGCGGTCGTCCAGCAACTCGATGAACAGGGCGACCGCTTCAGCCTCCTCTGGCCATCGCTGGCAATAATTTTCAAGTAGGAAATCAAGAGCCTCTGCCTGTACCACGCTCATGCTGCAATGCACCAAAGCTATCGGAGGCTGCAATTATCGCGTGTCACCCCCGTTCGGCGCTTGTGCCGGCGCGATGCGACGGGGTAAGGTCGCCGGGTTCAATTCGGCGGTTTTTGTCCGCTACCCGCATTTCGCCATTGGGGAACTACGCGATGCTGTTCGAACGCAAGAAATCACTCGATCTCATCCTCGCAACCGCCGAGAAACGGTCATTGAAGCGCCAGCTTGGCGCCTTCGACCTGACCATGCTCGGTATCGGCGCCGTCATCGGCACCGGCATCTTCGTGCTGACAGCGGTCGCGGCCAACAAGGCCGGCCCGGGCATGATGTATTCCTTCGTCATCGCCGGTTTCGTCTGCGCGCTGACCGCGTTGATCTATTCCGAAATCGCCGCCATGGTGCCGGTTTCGGGCTCCGCCTACACCTATTCCTATGCCGTGCTGGGCGAGATCATCGCCTGGATGGTCGGCTGGGCGCTGATCCTTGAATACGCGGTCGCGGCGGGGGCCGTGGCAGTGGGCTGGTCGGGGTACGCGAACGGCTTCCTGCGAGAGATAGGCATGGGCTTGCCGATCGCGCTGACAGCCGGTCCGGGCGACACGATCAATCTCCCCGACGGCACCACGGCCGCCGGTTCGTTCAACCTGATCGCGTTCCTGGTGTCGCTGCTCATCACCCTGCTGCTGGTGCTGGGCACGTCGAAGTCGGCGAAGTTCACGGCGATGCTGGTGATCGTCAAGATCGTCGCGCTGAGCGCGTTCATCATCCTGGCCATGCCGGCGGTGCAGTCGGTCAACTTCTCGCCGATGCTGCCGAACGGTTGGGGCACGCCGCTGTCGGGCGTGGGCGTGCTGGGTGCTGCTGCCTCGATCTTCTTCGCCTACGTCGGCTTCGACGCGGTCTCCACCGCAGCCGAGGAAACCAAGAACCCGAACCGCAACATCCCGATCGGCCTGATCGGCTCGCTCGCGATCTGCACCGTGTTCTACCTGCTGGTGTCCTACGCGGCGGTCGGCGCGATGGGCGCGCAGCCGGGCGGCGCATTGTCGCAGTCGAAGGAGCCGCTGGCGTTCGTGTTGCGCGAACTCGGCTACCCGCAGATCGGTAACTGGGTCGCGATCGCCGCGATCGTCGCGCTGCCGTCGGTGGTGCTGATGATGATCTTCGGCCAGACCCGCATCCTGTTCACGATGTCGCGCGACGGCCTGATGCCGGAATCTTTCTCCCGGGTGCATCCGCGGTTCCACACCCCGCACGTCGTGACCTGGGTGACCGGCATCGCGGTGTCGCTGTTCGCGGCGATGTTCCCGGTCGGTGCGCTGGCTGATATCTCGAACTCCGGCACGCTGTTCGCGTTCTTCATGGTGGCCGCCGGTGTGATGATCCTGCGCAAGGTCGAGCCGAACCGCCCGCGCCCGTTCAAGACGCCGCTGGTGTGGATCGTCGGCCCGTTGGCGATGGCCGGCTGCCTGTTGCTGTTCTTCAGCCTCGGCTGGTACACGATCAAGCTGTTCCTGATCTGGGCCGTAATCGGCCTGGCCGTGTATTTCCTCTACAGCCGCAGCCGTAGCCACATCGCCCGCGGCGATGCGATCCCGACACTGGAAGTACCACCGCCGACGATTGGCGGCTGATCCAGCGGTCATGGTCATCAAAACGGCGCGGGCAACCGCGCCGTTTTTGTTACGGAAGTCCTTGCCCGGACTCTCCGCCCAAGCTTGTTAAACTCCGCGTCATGACCGACGCCCTCCCCTTCGACGTCCAGCGCCTGCGCCACCTCGCCGGCGAGATCATCACCAACGTGCGCGAATTGTCCGCCGCTGGCTGGACGCCTGCGACCAGCAGCAATTTCTCGCACCGGCTTGACGACAGGCACGCCGCGATCACCGTCTCCGGTCGCGACAAGGGCAGGCTGACCGAGGCCGACATCATGGTCGTCGACTTCGATGGCAACCCGGTCGCCACCGAGCACCGGCCGTCGGCGGAGACCCTGCTGCATACCCAGCTGTACAAGCGTTTTCCCGAAATCGGCTGCGTGCTGCACACGCATTCGAAGGCACAGACCATCGCCTCGCGCCTGTATGCCGGCGCCGGACACGTGCACCTGGAAGGCTACGAGCTCTTGAAAGCCTTCACCGGCAACACCACCCACGACACCGAGATCGATATCCCGGTGCTGCCCAACACGCAGGACATGCACACCCTGGCGGCACAGGTCGACGCCCTGCTCGACCAGCGACCGATGTGGGGCTACCTGATCGACGGCCACGGCCTGTATGCCTGGGGCCGCGACATGGCCGAGGCGCGGCGGCACCTGGAAGCGTTCGAATTCCTGCTGGGTTGCGAACTGGAATTGAGGAAACTGAAGTGAGCCGCTTGCGAATCTTTGCCGAAGACCATCCCGACGCCCCACTGTCGAGCACCAGCGTGCAGGCGGACATGGCGCGCGAGCTGGCGCAGATCGGCGTCGGCTTCGAGCAGTGGCAGGCGACGCAACCGATCGCACCGGGCGCGTCGTCGGAAGACGTGATGGCCGCGTATCGCACCGACATCGATCGCCTGGTGAACGAACGCGGCTTCAAGACCGTCGACGTGGTCAGCATCGCGCCGGACAACCCGAACCGCGAGGAAATGCGCAAGAAGTTCCTCGACGAGCACTTCCACAAGGAAGACGAAGTGCGCTTCTTCGTCGCCGGCTCCGGCCTGTTCACCCTGCACGTCGACGGCAAGGTCTACGAGATCAAGTGCGAACAGGGCGACCTGATCGCCGTACCGGACAGCACCAAGCACTGGTTCGACATGGGTCCCTCGCCGAGTTTTGTCGCGATCCGTTTCTTCACCGAGCCGGATGGCTGGGTCGGGCATTTCACCGGCACCGACATCGCACAGAAATTCCCGCGTTACGAACCTGGCCAAGCGGGCTAGTTTTGAAAACGATCATTCTCACCGACATCGAAGGCACCACCAGCAGCATCTCCTTCGTCAAGGACGTGCTGTTTCCCTACGCGCGACGCGAATTGCCGCGCTTCGTCCACGAGCACGGCCACGAACCGGACGTGCGGCACTGGCTGGACGTGGTCGCGGTCGAGCACGGCAGTATCTGCAGCGACGACGTCATCGTCGAGACCCTGCAGGGCTGGATCGACCAGGATCGCAAACACACCGCGCTCAAGGCTCTGCAAGGCATGCTCTGGCGCGAAGGCTACGAACGTGGCGATTACCGGGCGCACGTCTACCCCGACGCCGCGGAGATGCTGCAGCGCTGGCATGAGGCCGGATACTCACTGGCGGTGTATTCGTCGGGCTCGGTCGCCGCGCAGAAACTGCTCTTCCATTACAGCGAAGCCGGCGACCTGCAGCCCGTGTTCTCTGCCTGGTTCGATACCGAAGTCGGCCACAAGCGCAGCGCCGACAGTTATCGCCTGATCGCCGATTCACTGAGCCACCGACCCGAGGACATCGTGTTCCTCTCCGATGTCATCGAGGAACTCGACGCCGCACGTGAAGCCGGCCTGCGCACGGTGATGCTGGATCGGCGCGAGGACTATCCGCAGCCGCGAACGGGCGAGGCCACGCACGGCCATGTCCGGGTGGAGTCGTTCGCGGATATCAACGTCGATCGCTAATCGCCTGCTCAAGCTGAGCCGCGAAGCGGCTTCGGCTTGAGTGAACTGCCAAGCCTCGCAAGCGGCAACCCCGCGGAGCGAGAGTCAGTAGTCAAGGAGCCGCCATGCACAAGACCTTCCCCGGTGCGGTGCCCGAGATCCCGGTGAGTGACATGGAAGCCGCCCTCGATTACTACAAGCACTGTCTCGGCTTCGACGTCGACTGGGGCAGCAAAGACGACGGCATATCGGGTGTCTCGCGCGGGCAATGCCGGATGTTCCTGACTGACTCAGCGTTCCGGGAAAAGCGCGCCAACTCGCCGCCCGTCGTCACGTGGCTAAACCTCGATAGCAAGGCTGAGGTTGATGCACAGCACGCGGAGTGGCAGGCGAACGGTGCCACGATCACGGCCCAACCAGAGTCGAAGCCCTGGATGCTCCATGAGTTCACCGCTGCCGATCTGGACGGCAATGTCTTCCGAGTCTTCTACGACTACTCAAGAGATGTCGCGAAAACGGCTTCGGCTTGAATGAACTGTTAGATCACGCAGCCATGTCAGAACACGACGCACTAAGAATCAATTGCAAGACACACGGCGGCGCCTGTATTGCTGCTGTTGTCTGCGGCCACATGATCGAGTCCAAAGTCCTACCTGTGGGCTTTGTCGAGAACAGTAGCGATCCAAACGATCTGCAGGCCTGGTGCGAGGATTGCGAGGCGATGTTCTTGCGTGAGGACGATAAGACAGAAGCATTCTGTGGGTTCAATAACAGGAAAATTGTCTGCGCGGCCTGCTATCTGGAGCTCAAGTCAAGACACTCCCGGGGTTTCAACACATGATTATCAGTTACTCGGGGGCGCGGTCTAACAGTTCATTCAAGCCGAAGGCGCTTCTCGGCTCGGCTTAATTCTAGCGTTAGCCGTCACTGGTGGCTCATGGAAAAGCTCGACCTAAAAGCTGAGTTCAAGCAACTCTACAGACCATCCGCCAAGGAAGTTTCTGAGGTGAATGTTCCTCAGTTCAGCTTTCTAATGATCGACGGCGAAGGCGACCCCAACACCTCACAGATGTGCAAGGGAGCCGTAGAAGCTCTTTTTTCTGTCTCTTACGCCGTAAAGTTCTCAACCAAGAAGGACAGTGGCATCGACTATGTTGTGATGCCGCTTGAAGGTCTGTGGTGGGCAGATGACATGTCCAGCTTCCAAAAAGCCGAAAAGCGAAATGGAAATGGACACTAATGATCATGCAGCCATCATTCGTGACCAAAGATCAAATTGAGTCAACTGTGCATAACATTCGGCCCAAGAAAGACCTACCTGGGATTAAAGGGCTTCGCTTTGAGAAATTCAGAGAGGGGCGCTGTACGCAGCTTCTGCACATTGGTCCATTAAGAGGGGCCAACCATTCAACGCGTTCATGAGTACGTCGCAAGCCGCTCTGCTCTTAGGGGAAAGCACCACGAGATTTACTTGTCAGATGTTCGCAGGGCATCGCCAGACAGGTGGAAGACGATAGTTCGACAAGCAATGGAGTGACGGCTAACAATTCATTCGAGTCGCGGCTTAATTCAGCGTTAGACCGCAGACCGCTACTGCCCCTTCGGTGGCTCCCACAGCTCGATCTTGTTGCCTTCAGGATCGATCACCCACCCAAACTTGCCTTGCTCCGAGCTCTCGGTCTTGTCTACGACATTGCACCCTTCACCCTTGAGGACTGCGAGTAGCTCATCAAGATTCTCAACTCGGTAGTTGATCATGAATGCGGCAGAGCTGGGCTGCATGTAGTTCGTGTCTTGGGCAAACGGGCTCCAAACGGTAGTTCCAGGCTCGCTACCTTCTCCGCCCCAATGGAAAAGAGCACCGCCCCAGTCGGTAACGTCAAGGCCCAAGTGGTTCTTGTACCAGGCGCTTAGGGCCTTCGGGTCCGCAGACTTGAAGAAGATGCCGCCGATGCCGGTCACACGCTTCATGGGAGTTCCTTGTGGGTCGCTACGATGGTTTGTTCTGCGGTATGACTAAGCGGCGGCGCGAAGCAGCTTCGGCTTGAATGAATTGTTAGGCGCCGTTTGCATACTCACTGGATGGTTTGTCTGGTCATGAGTGTGTCTGCATGACGGTGAACAACTCGCCATCCCTCCGGCTCTCGCCTAAAAATCGTAGTGACTCGGTAGTCTCGCTTTGATTGCGCAGGATTTCCCGGGGGATAGAAGAGTATGTGTTCATATTGAACTATATAGGCGAAGTCGCCACGCACTGTTTTTTGAATTAGCTCAATGTCTTTGGATCCTTTGGAGAACTGCGAGCTAGCCCAGTCCAACCTTGCACTGACATTGCTCCATCCTTTAGCTGTCTCGCCGCCAGCTGCGCCAGATAGCGTCACGTCATCCGCATGAGACCAGAGCTCTTTTACTGCACCTGGCTGGCCGTCATAGAACTTTGTTGCCGCCTCGGCATACTTGACGAGCATCGTATCCAAGTCGGCTGTTTTGGCGATTTGAGATGGGGGCTCTGCACCATGACTGTGGCCCGCAAAAATCAGGAGGGCGATTGCAATGAGGACACATTGGAATGGCTTCATGTTCGGCTCCAACGAAAGATTGGTACGGCGCCTAACATCTGACTAAGCGGAGCCGCGAAGCGGCTTCGGCTTGAATGAACTGTTAGACATTGGTCTTTATGCTCGATGGAAGGACTATGAAGTCCTCCGTCTTTTCCAGCAAATTCATCACAGCAAGGAGCGGCGGCGGCGGTGCGACGAGCTTGCGCTCATCGAGGTGCAACCATCCTCCGAGACTCGTTACTCGTGCGCACAGCTTCCCATCTGGACGGAAGATTTCGTGCCTGAGGAGAAAGCGGCTGCCATCCAATGCGTGGCCAGCGATTGAATAGGTCACTGTAATGTGTTGCTGCAGATAAACCTCGGCGAAGTACTCGACCTCGTCCTTCTTCACTACTGGACCAATCCTGAGGCGCGAGAACTCTTCAACAGGAAATCCACTTTCGATCAGGAACATCTGTCGAACATCGGCAGATTTGTCGAGGTATGCCGTGTTCTTCATGTGGGAGTTGAAATCCATGTCCGCCCAGCCCGCGTAAAGCGTCTTGATGTACATGTCGTTTCATCCTCATGCGCGAGAAGGGACATCGCAGCTTAATCAGGTTGCAGCAACTTGAGGCTCTTCAGAATCTCATGATCGCCAACCGAGGATATACCGTTAGGTTGTGCGCGTTTTTCAAGCTGTTCGAACAGGGCTACAAACTGGCCTGCACGTGTATCAGTGTCAGGCGACCAAGCCTTCGCACAGTTTTCCTGGGATGTTTGAAAGTAATAGGTCGTCCCATCCAGCCCGAGCGGGAGTTCCGCTTGAGCGTGTTTGATGTCATTGGCCAGAATCAATGGCAACTGACGTGCGATTTCGCTGGAAACGCGGGAATGATGCACAGCAGGGACGCCCTTCGTGTTTAGCGTGGGAGGTGGCTTGCCACCCATTTCATAGATTGGGAACTCCAGGACGAAATAGTAGAGGTCTTCGCCGATGAGGCGGATGGCCACTGTCGGTGAAAAAGAAGGACTTACGGTAATTGAGGCGGTTGGCGTCCCCGGCAAGTATTGTTTAAGCAGAGCGTCTATGTCGCTCGGGCGATATCGCCCGCAAGGCGATAGCCCGGTTGCGTACATGGCCTCAAGTCTTCGCTCTTCGCGCGCGGCCCACTCCTGACGAATCAATGGAATGGCAACTGCACTGAATGCAGCAATTGAGATGGCAGCTGCAGCAAGCGCAATTCTGCGCCAGTCCAGCCTTTGCTTTGGGTTAGGTGTGCGCATGATCAACCAGTGGGACTAATAACCAAGCCGAGCGGCAAAGCGGCTTCGGCTTGAATGCGTTGCCAGGGGTCGCCGCCATTTTCAACCCCAGCGCGTGGCGTTCTTGGGGAACCCAGGGCGCTGAACCCGGACAACGCAAAAGCGCTGCCCAGTAGGGGCCTGCATCACCACCCAGCGTTCCAAACGCTCTACGACTTCTGCTCCCAGAGCCTCCAAGCGGACAACCTCGGCTGGAATATCGTCGGTTTCAATGTCGATATGAACCCGGCTCTCATGTTCGACGCGCTGGATCTGGACAATGGGTTCATCCGGGGGAGTTTCCAGCATGCGGTAGTTTCCGCGCGTCCCGGGGTGGTCGGGGTCGACTGCACGGCCAAGCGCATCGGCCCAGAACCTGGCCGCCTGATCAACATCCGATGTGCGGCAATCAATCAAAAGTGCGCAGAGGCGGGAGTGGTGCATAAGAACCTCTTTGGAATGCGGCAGTATGCGGGGCGGCACCTAACGCCTAAATTAAGCCGAGCCGCGAAGCGGCTTCTGCTTGAGTGAATTGTTAGGCGGCTCCTTCGGTGGGCGGAGGCGCTTCGATGGCTTTTGTGAATTCGTTTGAGCCGGAAACCCAGCCGAGTAGAACTTCGACAGCCAAGAGAGAAGCATCGTGATTGCTTCTGGGCAGGCCAGATCCGATGGGCTCGCTCATACAATCCGCCAGCAAGACACATAAGTAATCTCTGAACATGGCGTCTCTGACCGTCGAGTCCACGCAGATGCTTGTGGTGCAGCCGGCGATGATCAGGTGCTTGATGCCCATCTTCTTGAGCCTGGCATCCAAGTCGGTTTCGTAGAAGCCGCTGAATCGCGTTTTGTAGACAAGATCATCGCCGGGCTCCGGCCTGAGCTCGGGGACGATGTCTGTGTTCCAGGTGTCACGGACCAGAATCCGGCTTTTCCTACCGTCAGGGGCATCAACGGCCTTTCCAACGCCCAACCGCAGATGACGCACCCGATTCACAGAGTCGGGAGCACCTAGATCCGAGAGATCGGGACGATACCCCATCTTGAGGTATACGATCCTAATGCCCGCGTGGCGGGCCGAGGCTAGGACTCTTGCCGTGGGGCCGATCACTCTTTGAATGCCGGAAATATCAATGCCGGCACGGTCGAACATGCCGCCCTTAGCGCCAAAGTCATTCTGCATGTCGACTACGATTACCGCGGCCGTAGCGGTATCAATCGCGATCGGTTCTGGTTTTGCGTCGAGCGTGACAACCCGACCTTTCTTTGATTTCTTGAGTACGAGATCCTTCGCTGCCGCAACCAAGGGGAGTGTAGCCATAACTGCGAGCGCCTGACGACGTGTGAATTTATGTGACATGTTCACTCATCTCTCCTTGTGCAAGTGGAAGTCGGTTGTAAGACGCCTAACGCCTGAATTAAGCCGAGCCGCGAAGCAGCTTCGGCTTGAATGAATTGTTGGCACCCGAGTTGCTTGTGACATGGGCGCATGAACGGGTCACCGCCGCAGAATCTTGTCCAGCGCCTTACCCTTTGCGAGCTCATCAATGAGCTTGTCCAAGTAGCGGATCTTCTGCATGAGCGGGTTCTCGATCTCCTCCACTCGAATGCCGCACACCACGCCCTTGATGAGCGAAGCATTTGGATTGATCGCTGGCGCTTGGGCGAAGAAGGTTTCAAGGTCGCTTTCACTTCCTATCTGATGCCGTAGTCCTTCTTGGCTGTAGCCCGTCAACCAGCAGATGATTCGATCGAGTTCTTCTTTCGAGCGGTTCTTGGATTCTGCCTTCTTAACGTACAGGGGGTACAAGCTCGAGAACTTGATTTTGAAGACTCTGTCCTGGCGCATTGCCACACCTCCGCTAGATTTAGGCTCGACGCGCAAGCACTGCGGGCGCTAACACCTGAACTAAGCCGAGCCGCGGAGCGATGCCATGCGCAAGCCTCATTGCTTCTCTATGGGGCGTTGCCCCAGATGTTGCGCGTGCTGTGTCCAGCGCCCCTCCCAACGGCAAAGCGCCAGGACATCCATCGCGTCGAAGCGATGCTAGAACTCTTCCAGGGTGCGCTCCAGTGCCGCTCCCCAGCTATTTCTTTGCCGTCGCATGGATCTTCTCGCCTCTGGCCAGCATCCCGACGAACTTTTCGATCCGTGCCTGGCGCGTCTCCGGCTTCTTCGCGGTGTGGACTCGCCAGCAGACCGCGTAGCGATTGGTCTTGTCGAGCGCCTCGAAGAACAGCCTGGCCTTCTTGTTCTTCGCCAATGCGGCCAGCAGGTCGTCCGGTGGCGCCATGTTGCTCGCAGAATCGTACGCGGCGTGCCATCGCCCGTCCGCCTTCGCCGCCTCGACTTCCCGCAACCCGGCCGGCTGCATCCTGCCAGCGGCGATCAGCGCCTCGACCTTGGCGATATTGATCTTCGACCACAGGCTCTTGGGTTTGCGCGGCGTGAAGCGCTGCAGGAAATACTGCTCATCGCAGGCGTGCTTCAACCCATCGATCCAGCCATGGCATAGCGCCACATCCAGCGCTTCGGCATAACTCACTGATACGACGCCCTGCCCTTTCTTGGCGATCTTCAACCAGGCGCCTGCGTCGCCGACATGTGCAACCAGCCATTTCTCCCAGGCGGCAGCATCACGGAACAGCTTGGTCGGCACGTCGGTGGTGGGTTTCGTCATGTTGTCACTCTGTCGCTGCCAGTAGATGTCGGTCGCGATGGACACGCTATGCCTACGGGGCAGCGAAGGCTGGTGCTTGGGCCTGATTCCGTTCCGCGGCCTGCCGTGCCTGCAAGTTGATGTTCACCTGTTCCAACTGCTCGCTACTCTCTCGCACTGGCTGAGTGATCGCTTGCTTCGTGCTGATCGCGTCCGTGTTCTTGTTTATCGGTGGATCATCTCGGCTCGGATTCACCTGCACTGCGCGCGCCAAGGTCCCATCATTGTTCAATTCCACCCGATCCACCCGGGTGATGCCTTCGCGCCTGGCCTCCACCACCAGGGCCGCGGCAAGATTCACGCTGTGCACGCCAGGACCGATCTTGCGTCCCTCTTCTGCTTGGTGTACTGCTTTCAAGGCCTGTTCGTACAAGGCGTGGTCCGGGTGGTTCGGATCGGTCACCTGCGGTTTGTGGTTTGGTTGGCGTAAAGCCTCTTGGGTCTTAGTGCCGACGATGCCGTCGACCTTCAGCCCATGGGCCTGCTGGAACGCCTCGACGGCCTCTTTCGTGTGTTTGCCGAAATCGCCATCCGCTTTAAGCGCATGGCCTTGTGCGTCGCGGTAGCCCAGCTTGTTCAAAGACTGCTGTAGCTCGCGGATATCTGAGCCCTTTTCGTTCTGCTCCAGCAGGCCATTGGCGACACGGTGAGGCGAGTGCACGTCACGTGCGTCATGCGCATCAGGGACGTGGTGCTGTCCGCGTCGGTCAATCGCTTTTTCTTGCCCTGCCAACTCCAACAGATCTGCTTTCTCATGCTCCCCACGCTTCAACAAGCCGTCCCACAATTTCGGAGATTTGCTGAAAAGTTGCTGATTGTGATTGATCTTATAATCCTGGACGGCCCCGACAATGTCCTTGTCGGAAAGTTCGGACAGCTTGTAATCCTTTCCGAACTTCTCCTGTAATCCTTTGTCAAAAATACTCGGCGTCAACCCTCTGAACTGAACGGATGTGCTCCATAAGGCGTCTTGGACAGCGGGACCGCGATCAGACAAATCAAGACCGTTGGTTTTCAGCCTGCCAGCCTGCACGTCATAGTGCGTGCGCTTGATGAAATCGTGCTGATCTCGGGCGAACCCGGGGTCGGTCCTAGCTATCTCACGCCATTCCGCATTGAACTCGGGCGTTGTCGGCTGCAACCCATCGAACCGGCTCTTGTATGGCGATTGATCGAGATACTCCTGCAGCGTTCCCATTTTGCTGGATAGTTGATAAGAGCCGTAAGAAACGCCTCCTCTGTCACCCTTGCCCGTAGAAATCGTGCTCGCGCCACGGCCACCCGTCTCATATCGCTGTGATGACTGGCCGAGATACCAATCGTTTTGGTCCGCCATGCTCTAACTCCTTTATAAAACAAGATCGTCCGTGCGGCTCCTACCAAAAGCAGATAGCTTCAGCGCGCCTCCAACTCAGCTGCACGTCTTGCGGTAATTTCCAGAAAGCAATCATTCGCTTCCAGCCGCTGACCCTGCCCTCCTGCTTCCACATCCAAACCGCATTCTGCATCACGCATAGACAGCCATTTCTTATGTTCTGCTTCAAGCTCGAGTTTCTTGTTGTTATTTAGCCTTGACAGCAACAGCTGATACGCCTTGCTCAAACGATCGTCCTGATATTCATACTCCCGTTCGATGCAATCCTGAATGTCCGGGGTGACGCCACTGGCGACTTCAAGGCATTGATCGTAGGTGTTTCGCAACATGGAAGCTTCTCCGTTGGCAATGGTCGGGGATGACGAAGTGGCTGGAGTGGTCGCACCCACTATGTCCGCACCTTGCTCTGTTGTCGCATTACTTGGCGCACTCATTTCCGGCGCGTAGGTGGTTGCTGAAGCCTCGGATGAAGACGAAGTCCCATTGCTCATAGGCGCAGATGCATTGCAGGCACTTAGCAGAGCCATCGTAATCAACAGAAATAATTTTTTGTTATTCATAAAGACTCCCTTACAAGCAGTGTAAATTTTCAGACAGAAACTGAAATGCACCTCGGAGGAGGTTGCATGCACTTCCCAATATCAATTCTCTTGCACCGGACGCGTACAGTCGGAATAAATAACTGAGCATTCGCCGCCGCCACGCGCCTCTCTGCAGGCCGACATCCCTAACTGTGACGCGACGTCAATGGATGGACCACCTTGCGCAAAGGCAACGCCTGCAACGGATTCCCCTTTTTCCGTGGGCGCTACGTAAACCGCGCATTGGTTTTTGTAGGCAAGCACCACTCTGCATTTTTTGGCCCCTCCTGCCGCGCATTTATTTAATGCCTCGCGCTTGGCTTCCCCCCTGGAGAGATGGCCGACAGTTGTTCCAACATCGCCTGTAGTGCTATCCGAGGCAATTGCCCCCCATGTCAGTTGCCACTGAGGGCCACGAGGTAGAGGCACTGATGCATTGGGCGATGGGCCGCAACGTGGGTCTCCAGGCGACACCCCCCCGGGGCAAGCCGTTTGTCCCCATGCGACACCGTTTAAAGCCAGCAGGCCAAAGGGGAACCACCACTTAGTCATCCGTTAGCTCCTCGCCTGTCCGCGTTGGCCGGTAGGCGACTCAGTTGATGGCTGCGTACCCGCGAGCCTCGCACCAGTAGTTGAGTCGGCTGCTCTAGGCGTTCCTGTGCTTGCCACTGGTGGTGGTGGGCTATACGCCGGATACCCCGGCTGTCCCGGAGCTCCAGCAGGACCGGGTTGCTGCGCAAACGCACTGTATGGCGTGAAGCTGCCCATCACTCCGTTGAAGAACAATCCCGCCATCGGTGGCGCGCTAATAATCAGCATCGTCAGGATCACCCCCATTCCGCCCTGCTGCATCGCCATGCTGGTCAGGCTTTCTGTATCGGTTGACAACCACACGCTGGGAAGCCAGAACGCTGTGCCCACTGCGATCACCATATCCAGCGCTAGGGTGATCATCACAGTCAAAAACGCCATCGAGAAGATTGTGCCAATGCCGTAATACAGCCACTTGTTGAACAACTGCTTGGTCTGGTCAAACAGCAAGCACAGTATGAAGAACGGGCCCAGCCCCACAATCAGTGCCATGGCGATCTTGTTCAGCAGCAACATCGTGGCCGCCATGAGCGCCGGACCGCCCAGACCCACGCCCGTAAATGTCAGCGCGCGGTCCTTGTTCTTGTCGGTAATTACATCGTTGCCGGTGTCGACTCCATCGATCACCTCGAGCGCCACTTGCAGGATCGCCAAGGTCTTGTCGATATCCTCGTAAGTGCTTTTGCCATCCTTGCCCGTAAGCGTTCCGCGAACCACCTCGTTGAGGCCGTTGGTCATCACTTGATAGGTTGATCCGGCACCCACTGCCGCGCCGATAGCTATGCCTACGATCAACACGGCCCGCAGGGAATTGGTCACCAGCGCCATCATCGGTTCACGGGACTGACCGGTGACGATGCGATAGCCCTGGTAGATGATCCAGAGGGTCGTCAGCCACAGCGCCACACTGCCGACAAATTTGCCGACCCGCTGGAGCAGGTTGCCGGAGAATTCCTTGATCTCGTCATCAAGGAAATCGTTGATTTCCGAAAAGAAGACCATGTTGGGAAGGCTGCCCGCCTGAAAATTCAGCCAGTCAAAAAGCGAACCCACCATCCCTAGTGCTGCACTGCTATCCATAAACCATCCGATTTTTGGGACCGCTTCCAGCGTCGCTGACCCAACTGCGATTCTTTCTACTGAAACCTGTTCGTCCTGAAATTCTGCGCAAGAGCAGTAGACGCAGCCCTTTGGGCCGGATTGACTATCCGCCCCGATTCCTACATTAGCGATCGCGCAGACGCGCCGCTTTGAGCGCGAGATGTAAGGTTGCACCCTGCACAGCTGTGCCCAGCAGGTCGTTCTTGTTTTTCAAGGCAACGTTGGCACTGCGCACCATGTCATCGTTCAATGTCGTCAACGCGGCGTTGTACGCATCCATCGTGTACTTCGCGCTTTGGACATCGTTCTGCATCTTGGTATGGATCGATGCGATCAAATTGGTATTGGCCTGCAGCGCACCCAAGTTCTCTTTCGGAATGCGCCTGCGTTCGCTGCTGGCGTCCGCGAGGTCTGCATCATTCTTTGCGACGTCCTTCAGCAGGGCACGCATGGCGTTATAGCGCCGGTTCTGGGTCTGGACGATGGCCACGCAGTAGTCGCGTTGTTGTAGGCCGACGGGATTTTTCTTCGGGGCTGTCCCGCATGCCTCGGC
The DNA here is from genome assembly GCF_022758295.1 of Lysobacter sp. CFH 32150. GTDB lineage: Bacteria > Pseudomonadota > Gammaproteobacteria > Xanthomonadales > Xanthomonadaceae > CFH-32150. The sequence continues at coordinate 475,205 of NZ_JALDWJ010000001.1, forward strand.
AACACCTTGGTTGATGTCGCGTTCTGGGAACCGCTCCTCGATGTTCTCACGGAAGCCTGGCGTGGCTTGGTATGCGGTGCCTTGGATGTACATCTGTTCGTACTGCTTGAGCTGGGTCCGGTATTGGTCCAGCTGCGCCGTGTATTGGTCGATCTGCGCCTTGTACTGCATGATCAACTCATAATTGTTCATCAACTGCGTGTATTCTGACGCACACAGCGGTGGGGTACAGGGAACAACCGCTTGGGCTGGCCGAGGCATCACCGCAGCGCCACCACCGATCAACAACAGGGCCAAAAACATAAACAGGGGCTTGGACTTGAGCGTGCTGGTCGGGCTCATTTGCAGTTCCTCTCCATGGGTGCATTACACGAGCTTGCAGGTGCCGATTGGCTGACTTGTGATCGTTTACGCATGGGCCTGATCCTTGGCGCGGGGTGTCTTGGCGCTGTCTTTGCCTTTTCCGGACCCCTTGCGTTCGGCATAGAAGCGATCGAGCCATTGATCGGGGCGCAGTTCGTTGGGGGACACACCCGCGACGTCGGCCTGCTCCTGCAACACCCGATGCATGATCTCGATATTGTCGGTAGACGCCGAGATCACGGCGAGGGCGTCGTCCATGCCGCGCAGGTTGAGCTGGCAGACGTTGGCCGCATGGCCCTGTTTGACGAGGAAGCAACGTGAGCGCTCGTCCAAGGCTTTTACCACTTGATATTCCGCGTCGGTGAGCTTGAGACCGTCAACGTAATCCTCGCGGCTCGCGTTGGGATTTGGCAACAGAATCAGCGTGGCTGTCTGCTCGATCAACGCGGCCGAAATGTCACTCGCCAACGCATCCTCCGGACTTTGTGTCGCAAAAATCCCCAAACCGTTCTGCTTGCGGATGGTTTTCTGCTTGTTCTTGGCAAATTCCTTTAGACCGCCACTGCCATCGAGGATCTTCCAGAACTCATCCATGACATAGATCAACGGCCGGCCATCGATCAAGGCCTCGAGGCGATGCAGTAGATAGTTGATCACCGGCACCCGCACTTCAGGGTTGTCGATGACTTCGGTGTAGTCGAAGCCAATGATGTTCGCTTTCTGCAGGTCGATGGTGTCGACTGGATTGTCGAAAACCCAACCCAATGCATTGCCGCAAGTCCATTTGCGCAGACGCGAAAAGAGGCCGTCATCGCCCATGTTGGGCAGACTCTTCTGGAAATTGGTCATGTTGCGCAGGTGCAGCGGCGTGTCGAGCATGTTCTCGACGGCGCGGAAGACGTCTTCATCCTCTCGCGCGGTGTACTGCGGCTTGCCGGCCAGCACTTTGATGAGGTCGGCCAGAAACTGACTGTTGGCCTCGTTGCGCTCGCATTGAAACGGATTGAAACCGGTGGGCTGCCCGTTTTCCAACGCAAGGTAATTGCCACCGCAGGCGCGCACGAAAATCTCGGCGCCTCGGTCCTTGTCGAAGAAGAAAATAGTCGGTGACGGCTTGAGCTTTTGCACCTGGCTGAGCAGGAAGTTTATCAACGCGGTCTTGCCGGTACCTGACTTGCCGATCACCATCGTGTTGGCGATGGCTTTTTCACCCAACGAGTTTTCTGTTGGATGCGTGGCGTGGAAATTGAAGTAGTACGGCTGGCCGTTGGTAGTCTGCAGGGTCGTAACAGACTCGCCCCAGGGATTGTTCTCCTTCTTACCCGTTGCGAAGTTATGCAGCGGAGACAATCCCAAGAAGTTGAGTGAACTGACGTTGGCCAAGCGGGTTCGATATTTCCAGTTACCCGGGAACTGGGAATAGAACGAGGACGCCACTGCGAGGTCTTCCTTGGCGGATACGAAGCCGGCGTTGGACAGCTCGGCACGTGCCATAGCCACGTTCTGCGCGAGCTTTTCCTGGCTCTCGGCATAGAGGGCGAGGATGAAATGGTATTCGCCCAGCACGAAATTACCGGATGCCAGCTGGTCCATGGCTTGATCGAGCTCGATGATCTGGCTTACCGCCTTGTCACCTGACGAAATCATCATGCCCTTGGTGCGGTCGAGTACTTTGAGAGCATCCTGCCGGCCCATCGGACTGAACGAATGGGTGACGACGTACTCGAAATCAAGGTACTTGAGCCCGTTTAGGATGCCTGGATAAGTGGCGTCGGTGTATTCCTTGATATTGAGGATCGCACCGAAATGATTCGCCCCGGTTGGCGTGTTGACGACGAAATCGCCGGTCTTGTTGGAAAACATATGCCGGCTGACCGGCAGGTAGTTGTAAACCGGGGCTTGCAACACCGGTACAGGCTCGTCGATGCGGTTGAGCAAATAGCCAAAGAACTCGAGCGCTTCAGAAAACACCACACCATTTCTTGCTTCGTACATACCCAGGCGATAGGGCGCGTAGTCCTTGAGTACGGCTTCGACGTTGCCAGCCAACTCCTGGATCTTCGCCACCGCCTGATCTTGCAGGGCCTGCAACTGGCGATGATCGGCCGATTTTTCGACGAAGCGCTTACCGGACACCACCGGGCGATACATCATGGTGATGTACAGCTCGTTCTGCATGATCTTCTGGGTCGACAAGCCCGCGAAATATCCGTCGGACAAGTCTTGGTTGAAGACCTGGTCGAACCGACTGTGGGTGCTGATACTCCGTCGACGACGCACGTCGTGTACCCAGAACGCCACGTTGACGAAATCCGGTGCCCGCAGGGTCTGCAGCATGCGGTTGAACGTATTGTGCCGGTGTTCGATCTCCCACTCTTCCCTACCGACAAATGGCAGCCCGCCAAGGTGCCACACCAGCAAATAGTCGCCACCAGTCGTTTTCAGCACCGTAGGCGAGACATGTGTGGACAGCGGTATGAATTCGCTGATGGGTGTATCGGGAGTCAACATTGGGTTGGGACTGCCGTGTTGGTGGAGATAGGGTGGGAACGATTTTTTTGCTGTCAAAAATGCAATTGCACAGACTGCTTAACCGTTGAATCACAGATGGAAGATCGTCATGTGTGGCGTGGCACTGGACTATTTTTCCGCTCTCCTGTCAGCGTTGCTGCAATAGATATTGGGGGAGAACACCCACATGCCGGAATGATGCTGCAAGTTGCGGACTTTCGTCCGGAACTGCCAACGCAAACCGAGTAGGCGAAAAATCATCTCATCGCGCCGCGCCATCTGCCGCATCACGAAGATGACCACCGGCAAAAGCAGCAGGCAGAACATGTTGATGTAGAACGTGAGCAGCAGGCACGCGCCGGCACCAACGGTAAAGGGGACATACGGAACCCCCAGAAACATGGGTGGGCGCGTGCAACCGCGGAACAACACGTTTTTATGCATACGCCTGCAATGCATTCAGAACGACGCTGGCCGTCGTGGTGGGATTGTCCGGAATCACCATCTTGGCCAACTGGGCCGCTGCACCGATCAGGAAGCCGCCGATCAAGATCGGCGCGACATCAGAGATGCGTTTGTGAGCGAAGGCGATCTGGTAGCCCGCAAAAATCACAGCGATAGTCACGATTGCCAGCGAGGCGATATTGAGCAAGCTATTAATGTTATTGAGGAAGCCCTTCACCCTCGATTCTGCATTGGCCGTCTGCGCGAATGCCATTTCAGGCAGCACTAGCATTCCGACAAACAGAGCGGCCATGACAAAAGCTGAAACGGTGTTCTTGATTTGTACATTTAAGTTCATGAAGAGCCCCCTCGTTGATGATGACAATGGTTTAAAGGCAGTCAAAAAACACCGAATCATCCGCTATCGATATGGCAGTACATGGGGGCATTAGAAAACGAATGCCCCATCCATGGTCGATTGGTTTACGGCAGGTATGGCTTCTGGAGTCGGCATAGCCGTAACCGGATGCGTATCCTGCAATGCGACAGCAGTGGTACTACTTGGGGCAGATACTTCGCCAGACTGCAGCTCGGAAGCATCCACAGAACTTTGCTGTAATCCCGGTGGCGCAAGCGAAATGGCTACGCGTTGCGACTGCAAATGCTGCTGACCCGTCGCGTACACCGGGTGCCTTGACACTGCGACCGACCGCCGCGATGGCTTGCTGATCACCTCGATGGCCTCATTGGCGGCGCCAACTGAGGGAGTTTCGCTTATCGATGCGTAGATCTTCTGGACATAGCCATGACGGAAGCCAGTGACGAAATTTCCGGAGTAGTAGCAACTGAAGGATTTACCCCAGTCGCCGCTGGAGCGACCGTAGCACTCGGCAAGAATGCGCGATCCGGCCTGAAGGTTCGGGCAGGTTTGGAAGGCCTTTTCGTAGGAATCGAGTCCGTACTTGCTCAGGTTGTATCGATTGACCTGAGCCAGACCGAGCGAGAAGTTGTAGCCACGGCTTTCCAACATGCGCACGGTAGCCAAGGCCTCGGAAAGAGTCTTGGGCTGACGCGCTAGTCGTCCACCTACAACCCCAATGGCATAGGGGTTGAACGAAGATTCCACACGCACAACGTGGTGCATGACTTCATTGGGAACTGCCAAGCTCGGGCAGTTCATCAGCTCCATGCCAGGTAACACTCCTACCCCCTGATCCTTGTCTCGGCGTCTACAGCACCGACTACTCCCTTAAACGATCTGCAGTTCTATCCACCGGTATCGCATCCCAATAATTCATGTCGCCGGAAGCGATGTCAACAAGCGAGATTCAGCGCACGGTCGCAACCGGCATAGCCGCCATTAGTCACCATGCGTGTGCTCCGGATTGAAATCGATACCCGTAATGTAACGTTGCCCTGTATGCGCCTTAATGTGCACGACGATATCTATCGTCATCATCAATAGGCGTTTGATGACTTGGAACTCCAGTCCGGAGCCTTCAGTCGAGGCCTTTACCATCAACGCCAGCTGATCCCAGGTCTGGGTGGTGCTGCCTGCGTGGCAACTAGTGATCGAGCCCGGATGGCCAGAGGCGCAATTGCGGATGAAGTAGAAAGATTCATCGCCGCGCAACTCGGCCAGGATGATCCGGTCCGGTTTCATTCGCAGACAGGCTTCCATGCAGCTCTTGGCAGTGATGTTGCTCGTGCTCTGCCCGCCTTTTGAGTAAAGCAGGTGCACCACATTGGGCTGACCGATGAACAGTTCACGGGCATCCTCGATGGTCACTAGGCGTTCGTCATCCGGAATATGGTTGACGAGAGATTTCATGAAGGTCGTCTTGCCGCTGCCGGTGGCTCCTGCCACCACAATATTCTTCTTGTACAGAACCGCCTTCTTGAAGAACTCGGCGTAATTGCGGGAAGCGCGTAGGTCGAGAAGTTCCCGGTCGTGGTCGTTGAGCGCGTGTGTCTGCTCAAGGATCTGGGCAAAAAAACCGTCTTCCTGGTATTGCTGAAGCGTCTTGCTGTGCTTGGAAGGCAGGCGGATAGTGATCGACACCTTGCCTGCGTCACAGGCAGGCGGAATGACAAATTGCGCTCGTTGGCCGGTCGGGAATGTCAGTGATACGACAGGATCAGCGTCCGTGATGCGCTGCCCAGTATTGCTCTCATTAACTATCGCAGTGCAGAACTGCCGGGCGCGTTCGAAGGTCAGGGTCGGCACCTCGAGCCGCTGCCAGCCGTGCCGTGTTTCGAGATACAACTCACCCGGCCGGTTGATACATATCTCGGTGACCTCCGGAGAGTTCATGTATTCCAGAATGCCCAGCACGTTGTACTGGTATTCAAGGAAGTCATTCGAAATCCTCGCGACTGGCGAATTCTCGATGTCCATATCAACTCGTGGTCGCACCCATCTCTATCTCAGCACCGTGGAGAAATCCACGTCCTTGGCAACATAGATGTTGACCACGGTTCCCTGATTGATCGTCACCGTGGGTGGGCGATTCACGCTACGGTCCAATGCCTGATTGGCCAATCGTTCCATCGCTCGAGCCGTATTGCTCTCGTATGGTGCTACGACGACAGCTCCATTGGTGATTGAGGCACTCTGCGGTCCATGCTTGGCGCCGGCATACTTGAATGCATCGCTGATCATGCTGATCAGAAGCGCCGATGTGATACGACTGGCCCAATGCGCATCGTAGTCGCCGGGATGACCTGCACCGCCGAGATTGTCCACGCCTGGGCTAGCCATATTGACGTCGAGGCCGGTAGGAGTGGTGATTCGATCCCAGATCACCGAGACGCGTGGCCCATTGATATTGTCGTTCTGGTACTTGCCGGATACCTTCGAACCCTTCGGCAATAACAAGCGACGGCCGTTGATCGAATAGGTTGGTTCGGCAACTACGCACGAAGCAAAACCAGGCACGTCGGTGACAATCCGTGTCTCCATCACGCAGCGGATATAGGTACCGCGTACGAGCAAGGTGTCGGGATTGTAGATAGGTTGCGCGCTTGCGATTTCAGGGCGGGCCGGCTCACGTGCCTGCTGCCCCTGAGCGGAAAGTATCGCCTGGGCATACGATTCGGGAGTCATCATCCCCGTGCTTGCCCCCTCGGGGCCCGTCTGCGACGAACCATCCGCGCTATTCAACATGCGGCGCTCCATCAGGGTCGGCTTCTGCGGCCCCATTGGGGACCCGCCTGACGATGGTAACGATGCAAAGTCAGACTGCGGTTGCATGGATGGTATTTCCACCAGCGGCAACGGCGGTAGATCGGCAGCATCGTCAGCCGGAAGCGGAACTTGTATCTCTGTCGCCGCCTTGGGGAGATCGGGGATGCGTATCTCTTCCTCATCGACTTTGGCCACATCGTCCTTGCTCGACGTTGCGCTGTTGAACATCCAGATAGCAGCCACGATCAGCAGGCCGACAATACCCGCCAGAAAAACGAGCGCCTTACGGTTGAGTCGTTGCGCATCGTTGGACTGCAGTAGTGGGGCATTAGCATCCAGGTCCGGCGCCGTGCCTTGTTGCTGGCCGTAGTAAGGATTGGTCCTCAGATGCTCGTCTGATTGGCCGAAGTGGCTGGGCGGCGTGTTCTGGCTCATTTCTGCTTGTTCCTGCGCAGGCCAACGACATTTCTGCCGTGACGAATGATCAAGTAGGGATAGGTGCCGTGAATAATGATCGTGTTGTCTTCGACCGTCGTGTTGATGACGAAGTCTTCGCCGGACTCACGCTCGCGAGCAAACACCGCCGGGAAATTGCCAGTGGGCAAACTTTTCAACCCGCTCATCTTTACGTAGGTGAACTGGCCATCGTCATAGACGTTGGCGGGAATCAACCAAGCTTGCTTTGTGCGCGTTGAATACTGATAGTCGAAGTTGTACTGCCGACTCTTATCCAACTGCGTACTCAGCTGCGGAGCGGACTCCGCTTCGTTTGCAGCGGTGAACTCGGTGCCATTCGGGTATACGAACCTGATCTTGTATTGCACGCCGGCCTGTTTGGCTTGATCCAGCGCTTTCCAGTCTGTTGCGACGACCTTGAGCTCGAAGATGTAAGAGTGAGTCGCGGTACGAACCATCATATTGGTGTCGACATCGACATTCTTCGGCTTCAGATAAAACACGTTGTCACGTCGACTCAGGTCCCAGCCGCTGCTGAAGCCCGTGCTGTAGTCCAGAATCTTCTCGTTCTGACTTAGTTCGAGCTGCGTGGTGATGCCCAGTCCAGTCCGCACCTGATAGATGCGGTTGGGCTCGTACTCGTATTCCTGGATGACCTGGGCAGCAGCTGGCAACGTTGCCGAGGAGATCGCCAGGAACAACAAGGCGGCCAGGCTCTGTAGACGCAGGCAATTCATCGGGTACTAACTCCATTCGCAGTGCTGGACGCTGCAGGTGCAGGCATCGTTGTTGAGCTAGCTGTGGTGGTTGGAGGTAACGGAGTGGCACCAGGCACTTGTGTCGGGCCTGCAATATCAGCTGCGTTCGCCGCCGGCACGCTTGGAACACCCACGCCGAGAGCCTGTGCAACAGTAGGGGCCGTGGAGAATTCGATTTCCGCCTGCGGTGAAGCGGCGTAATCGTTGTCGACGCGATAACCCGTGACCTGAAAACCCAACGGGTTGAGGATGCGATTGCTGTCGTCCATCTTCAGGTTGGATTTGTATACGAACTCGAGCGTCGCGATCTTGCTGTCCATCGGTTCGGATGTGCCGGATGCCTTGTCGTAAAGGCTGCGCTGAAAGCGCACCGTAGCGGTCTTGAACTGTTCGTTGGTGTTCGGGCTGCCCTGCAACTGCAAGCTGAGAATCTTGACCCGAATCGTCTTGGCTTTTCCAAACAGCGTGATCGGGTTATTGGGATTTGTACTGGAATACAGTTGGGCATAGCCTGCGGTCACCTGAGGTTCCGCCATCGCGTGGACAGTGTTCCAGTCGCGTTGCCCGATCTGCGAATTGTCGTACGACTCTCGCGCCATCACGAAATGAGCGATGTTGCTCTTGTTGAGCGCCTCGCTCGCCGCGATGCTCTGATCGCCAAAATTCCCGGTCAGTCGAGCAATGGTGCTGGTGCCCGTGTAGGCATCCGCCATCACCAGGTAGGGCACCTTCTCCTTGAGCGGCAGAAAATAGAAGTAGCCACCAGCCAGAATCAACGCCATCAGGATTGCCGACCATGCGACCCGCCATGCGCGACGTTCGCTACGTCGCGCCATATCAGCAACTGTCACCTCGAAATTGACGGCTTTGGCGACGACACTTTCAACCTGCGGGGTACCTACTCTTATTCCGAACATCTATGTTGCATCCGTGGCGGGAATGGAGGGATCGCGCGTTGCTCGACTGATCCCGTGTCTGCTGCTGGGATCAAGGTGTTAACGCTGTCGTGTTACCTGCAGGAGCGATCATTGATGTCACTGCTGTACGAACCACAATCTGGTTGTTTTCTGCCGTGATCGCAACGCCTTGCCCGGCATAAGCCAGCGTCAGCTTGGAGACTGCCTCCTGCAAGCTGCTGGTATGGATCTGCGCTACCGCCGCATGCAGCGTGAAATCCGAAGGATGCAGATACGACAAAGTCATATCCGAATCCTTCGCCCAGCGCACCAGCATGTTCTTGAGCGTGCCATCCATCGGCGACGGATAAAACACATACGATTGATGCAGAGGGATTTCCTGCGGCGTATCGGCATAGCGATTGACCGCTTTCCAACGTCCCTTGAAATCTGGAACTGGAGTCGTCGCGCATCCCGTCATCACGATAATCAGCGCCAGGGAAAGAATACGAGTTAAGATTCTATGGTTCACGCTTCACCAGCAGTTTTTGTGTTGACGTTATTGACACGCGCGACAGGCGCTGAACAGAAAGCACGACCGGCGACGGACACGCCCGACAGCCGGGCGCGTGGACGGCGCTCGATGAAATTGGCTTGAAAGCTCAACGGCTGGGCTGCTCAGCCCGAGACCTGACATAGAAAGCATCAGCTGACGCTGACGCTGCCCTCCCCTGGCATCCCTCATTTCAGTCCTTTTCTTTTCCCCGGATATCCTTATCGGCCAGCGAATGGCCGCATCCTTCCCCACACCCGCAAGACTTGCTTCCCGCAAGCCCGTCAAGCTGTTGCTAGTACCGCTACATATGCCGAACCAGTTACACCCGGACAGAACTTAGCCTGAGGCTCAGGGCCAGTCAAGGAAGGCTGTGCAGCTGAAGGCTCCCCTACAACGCGTCGATATCCCCCAACGCACGTATCAAACGCCGCGCACGTTTGCTGGGTTTGGTTTCCGGTGCCTGATAGCCCGCGCGCGCAGCGGCGCGGGTCGCGCGTTCGGCTTCGCGACGCGCGCGTGAGGCTTCGCTTTCGGCATAAAGCGTTTGCGCGACGCTGGCGGGGCCGCGTGTATCGCTCAGGCCGCGCACTTCGATCTCGAAGATTTCCTCGCCGCGCATGACGCGCATCGCGTCGCCAACCCGCACGACGCGCGACGGCTTGGCTCGCTGTCCGCCGACGTCGACCTTGCCCGTTTCGATCGCGTGCTTGGCCAGGCTGCGCGTCTTGTAGAAGCGCGCTGCCCAGAGCCAGAGGTCGAGGCGGATGTGTTCCTGGATTCCGGTTTCGCTCATATCGGCAACCACGTTAGATCGTTACGCCGACTTCGGCCAGTCGTTGCCGTAGTCGCGTCAGATGACTGCCGGGCCAATAGACCTGCCCGCAGCTATTACAGCGGCTGAAATCGCATTGGCGACGCGCAATGTCGGCCGGCACCGTTGTCGCAGCCTGTTCGCCCGGTAGTTGCTCCACCACGCCGTTGCAGCGCGCGCAGCGCGTAAATGGTGCGATGCGTGACTCGAGCTGGAAGCGGTCCAACACCTCGCGCAGCTGCCGGCGCGGATCGATGGCGTGGAGGAAGGCGCCATGCGTGAGCGCAGCGCGCTTGAGCAAGCCAGTATCCCGGGTCAGCACGGTTCGATGCTCGGCGCGCGAGATCGTCAGCAACTCGTCGTCGTGGTAATCGTTGCGATACAGGCAGTCGAAGCCGAGCAGGCGCAGGTAGGCAGCGAGACGACCGAGATGCACGTCGAGCACGAATCGAGGTTGGCGCAGCGGGCGCGGACGCAACCGGTTGGTGCCGGCGAGTTCGAGGCGTTCGAACATCGGATAAACCGCGACGCGTTCGCCGCCACGCAGCTTGTGCGCGAACGGCACGGCGTCGCCGTCGACCAGGATCAGATCGACTTCGGTATGCGGTACGCCGAGCGATTCGATCCGGTCCTTGACCGCCGGTGTGCCGTCGAAGGTATGTGTGAAGCTGCGCTTCCGCCATTCGGGCTTGAGGAAGTCGTTCAACTCCTCATAAAAGCGGAACTCACATTGGCGAAAGACCGATGACACAGGTAGCGATCGAAGTGGTCGGCATGACCATGTGAGCGTACGCCTGTGAACCAGCGCGGCGTGTGCATTCAGGTACCCGGAAACGCAAACGGCCGCCATGAGGCGGCCGTTCGTCGGAAGCGCAAGCCCGCAATTACTGCTGGGCAGCGGCCTTGGCCTTGGCGTTGCCGGCCAGGTCTTCCTTGATGCGCGCCTTCTTGCCTTCCAGGCCACGCAGGTAGTACAGCTTGCCGGAGCGGACGGCGCCACGGCGCTTCACTTCGACCGAGTCGATGGCGGCGCTGTGGGTCTGGAACACGCGCTCGACGCCGTAGCCGTGCGAAATCTTGCGCACGGTGAAGGCCGAGTTCAGGCCGGCGTTCTTCTTGGCGATGACCACGCCTTCATAGGCCTGGACGCGCTCGCGGTTGCCTTCCTTGACCTTGACGTTGACGACAACGGTGTCGCCGGGGCCGAAGGCGGGCAGCTCGCGCTGGATCTGTTCGGCTTCGAAGTTCTGCAGCAGCGTGTTGAGAGAGGGTTTGTTCATGGCACGGCCTGTTGTAATTGCCCTGATGGGCATGTTGTTGCGCGAGTGCACGTGGACCCGCGTCATGGCATGGATGGAGCTAAGCCGCGCATTATAGCGGCAATTTTCCGAGCGTTGCTAGGGGCTTACGTGGATTTGGCTGGGTCTGCGCCCGGTCCGGCCCGGAAGGCATCCAGCAGCTTGCGGTCGGCCTTGGACAGCCCGGCTTCGTCGATCAGGTCGGGGCGCCGCTGCCAGGTGCGGCCCAGGGCCTGCATCCGGCGCCAGCGGGCGATTTCGGCATGGTTGCCGGACTGCAGGACGGCCGGCACCGACCCCAGTTCATGTTCGACCGGGCGGGTGTAGTGCGGGCAGTCCAGCAAGCCGTCCTCGTCGAAGCTGTCCTGGGCGGCGGACTCGGCATCGTTCAGCGCGCCCTCCTGCAGGCGGGCCACGGCGTCGATCACGACTGCAGCAGCCAGCTCGCCGCCAGAGAGGACGTAATCGCCGATCGACAATTCTTCGTCGACTTCGGCCGCGATCAGGCGCTCATCGATGCCCTCGTAGCGGCCGCAGAGCAGGATCAGGCGCTCGCGTCCGGCCAGTTCGCGGACCTTGGCCTGGGTCAGGCGCTCGCCCTGCGGGCTGAGGTAGACCACCTGCGTCGGGGTCGGATCGGCGGCGCGCGCGGCCTGGATCGCGGCCCGCAGCGGATCGATCAACATCACCATGCCGGGACCACCGCCGAAGGGGCGATCGTCGACGCGGCGGTAGTTGCCTTCAGCGTAGTCGCGCGGATTCCAGCCGTGGATGGACAGCAGCCCCCGCTCCTGCGCCCGCCCGACCACCCCGAAGCCGGCGCATTGGGCGACGAACTCGGGGAAGAGGCTGACGAGATCGATGCGCATCAGAGGCATACCTTCTAGAAGTCGGCATCCCAGTCGACCGTGACCACGCCAGCGTCGAAATCGACCGACTTGATGTAATCGGGCTCGAGGAACGGAATCATCCGCTCACGCTCGCCGCGGGCGACGAGCACGTCGTTGGCGCCGGTCGAGAACAGGTGCGAGACGGTACCGAAGTCGACGCCTTCGGTATTCACCACGCGCAGCCCTTCGAGGTCGACCCAGTAGTACTCGCCGGGCTTCGGCGGCGGCAGTGCCGAACGCGGTACATAGACTTCGGTCCCGCGCAGTGCCTCGGCGGCATCGCGGTCGGTGATGTCGGCAAATGTCGCGACCAGGCCCTTGTTGGTCTCGCGTCCGCGCGCGCCCGTGAGCTCGCGCTCGCGCCCCTGCGCGTCGCGCAAGGTCCAGGGTTGGTAGCTGAAGATTGTGGCGGCAGGCTCGGTGAACGATTCGAGTTTCAACTCGCCACGAACGCCAAACGCGCCGTGGATCCTGCCCAACAGGATGCGGCGCGTTTGTTCTGTCATGGAGGCATGGCCGCGCACGGTGGCGCGGCCTGGAGGCTTAGGCCGTGGGGGCCTTGGAAGCCTGCTTGTACAGGTCGGCGACCTTCTCGGTCAGCTGTGCGCCCTGACCCACCCAGTGCTTGACGCGCTCGAGGTTCAGTTCAACGCGCTTCTCGTTGCCGGCAGCGACCGGGTTGTAGAAACCCACGCGCTCGATGTTGCGGCCGTCGCGGGCGCTACGGCTGTCGGTGACGATGATGTGGTAGAAGGGGCGCTTCTTCGCGCCGCCACGGGTGAGGCGGATCTTGACCATGGGTGGAGCTTCCTGTGTTGCCCAGTCGGCGGACGTGCCGAGGTAAGCCGGGTATTGTAAGCCATTGATCGGGCCGAGGAAACCCCAGGAATCAGTCAGCGCATCGGCGGAAAGCCGCGGCCGCCCATCACGCCCGCGCCGAGCTTGGTTTCCAAGCAAGGGCGCCGACTGCTAGAGCAGATAACGGATAGTGCCCTTGAGCGGCGCGGGGTTACCGTCGCAATACTGGGTGAAGCTCGCCAGGAGCCTGACCACGAAACCATCGATAAACCGGACGTCCTTGATCACCAGGGTGCCGGTCGATTGATTGCACCTATAGCCGTTGCGATTGTTGCCATAGAAGTCCAATCCGGCAGTCGAAGCCGTGGCTAGCCGGCTCGTACTGAAGGTTCCGACCCTGAGTTGCTGACCAACGGGAGGATCTATGAATGCGATCCACTCGTTCCCCTGCCCGGAGACGGCGAATCGAGCACCCCCCTGCAAATTGGGTGCGAGTGCGAACGTGCTCGTGTCGCCATAGTAGGTCTTGGATATGCCCCGACCGACATAGTCACCCGGCGCTGAGATGAGTTTCAGCGACAGCGGCATGGTCCTGTAGAGGATGACTCCCGCCAATGGCGGTTGCCCGTCACAATATTGCAGAAAGTCTGCTTCGAGGTGGGCGATCTTGCCGGTTGCGTCGAACTCGATCTGTTTGATGCCGAACTCGCCCGATATGTCGTTGCAACCCCGCCCCATCGCTGTGACCTCGAGGCCCGGACTTCTTCCGGTGCGGAAACTGCTTCGTTCGACATAGCGATAACGACCTTCGTGCAAGGTATCGCCCTTGCCCGCAATCAAACTAATGTGCCAGTCCCAACCACCGGTTAGATATATGTCAATTCCTTCGTCCTGAGTACTGATCTGGAACGAAGAGGTATTGGCAGGCGTATAGGTGCCACTTTCCCCAGCGCCTATAGGATCACCAGGCGTACTTACGAATGAGAAAATCTGCTGTGCTTGCACAGCAGGAGCCGCGAAAAGCAGCAACACAATAGCCAAAAGGGCGGCAACGGTCGCAGAGGCGCTCTTCATCCCGAATCCCTTTAGTGGATGACTCTCGGCCCATTTGGCCTAAGGCATAAGGTAACAGGCCTAACGGATCGGAATTACCGGAACGGCATTCCTCCCCGCCCACCCATCATCCCCTTCATGCCCCGCATCATCCCCTTCATGCCGCCCGCGCCGAGTTTGCTCATCATCTTTTCCATCTGCTGGAACTGCTTGAGCAGCTTGTTGACGTCGGCCGGGGTGGTGCCGGAGCCCCGGGCGATGCGGGCACGGCGCGAACCATTCAGCAGGCCTGGATTGCGGCGCTCCTTCGGCGTCATCGAACCGATGATCGCGATCATTCGCGGGACTTCCTTGCCGGTGACCTGGGCCTTCACTGCGTCCGGGATCTGGCCCATGCCCGGCAGCTTGTCCATCAGGCCGGACAGGCCGCCCATGTTCTGCATTTGCTCAAACTGGTCGCGCATGTCGTTAAGGTTGAACTTCTTGCCTTTGGCGACCTTCTCGGCGAGTTTCTGCGCCTTGTCCTTGTCGACCTGCTGCTCGACCTGCTCGACCAGCGACAGCACGTCGCCCATGTCGAGGATGCGGCTGGCGACGCGGTCCGGGTGGAACACGTCGAGGCCGTCGGGCTTCTCGCCGACACCGATGAACTTGATCGGCTTGCCGGTGATGTAGCGCACCGACAGCGCGGCGCCGCCACGGGCATCGCCGTCGGTTTTCGTGAGCACGACGCCGGTCAGCGGCAGCGCTTCGCTGAAGTGTTTGGCGGTGACCGCAGCATCCTGGCCGGTCATCGAATCGACGACGAACAGGGTCTCGACCGGCGCGACCGCGGCGTGCAGCGCCTTGATCTCGGCCATCATCGCTTCGTCGATGCTGGTGCGGCCGGCGGTGTCGACGATCAGCACGTCGGCGAAGGATTTGCGCGCGTCGTCGATCGCGGCGCGAACGATGGCTTCGGGCTTCTGCGACACATCCGACGGGAAGAACAGCACGTCGACCTGCTGCGCCAGCGTTTTCAGCTGCTCGATGGCGGCCGGACGATAGACGTCGGCGCTGACCACCATCACCTTCTTCTTGCGGCGCTCCTTCAGGTGCTTGGCGAGCTTGGCGACCGTGGTGGTCTTGCCCGCGCCCTGCAGGCCCGCCATCAGGATCACTGCGGGCGCCGGCACGTTGAGGTTGAGGTCGCTGGCCTGCGAGCCCATCACCGTGGTCAGCTCGTCGCGCACGACCTTGATCAGCGCTTGGCCGGGGGTCAGCGACTTCAGCACTTCCTGGCCGACCGCACGCACCTTGATGCGCTCGATCAGCGCCTGCACCACCGGCAGCGCGACGTCGGCTTCGAGCAGTGCGATGCGGACTTCGCGCGTCGCCTCGCGGATGTTCTCCTCGGTCAGCCGGCCGCGGCCGCGCAGGCGCTCGATGGTGCCGGAAAGGCGCTGGGTGAGGGATTCGAACATGGGGGCGAAGGCGGGCTGAAAACGGACGCGAATTATAGCCCGATGGGAAATCCCCTTCCCTGTAGGAGCGGCTTATAGCCGCGAGCTCTTGCGGCTTTCCCAGGCACCAAAGCTCGCGGCTATAAGCCGCTCCTACAAGAAGCAGCCGCTATGCGACACTGCAGCAATGACATTCGTTCTCATCGCCGCCGTCCTCTATCTCATCGCAGCCGGCTTGCTGGTGCGTTCGGTTGCCCGTGGTTTGGAATCGGCGCGCCTCTGGTTGCTGCCCGCCGTCGCTGCAGTGGCCATCCACGCCGCGACGCACGTCCACGCCTGGCAAGCGGCAGGTGGCGCGGACCTGCACTTCTTCGCCGCGCTGTCGCTGGTCGGCCTCGGCATGGCCGCATTGACCACGCTGTATGACGCCAGTGGCCGGATGGCCGCGCTCGGCGTGATCGTGTTTCCGATCGCCGCGGTGTCGCTGCTGGGCTACGCGAACTACGGCCACGCCAGTATCGCGATCCTGGATTGGCGCCTGCAACTGCACGCGTGGTGTGCCCTGCTCGCGTATGCCACGCTCGCGGTCGCTGCCTTGCTTGCGCTGATGTTGTGGGCGCAGGAGCGCGCGCTCCGCCGTCGCGAATTCCACGGCTGGCTACGTGCATTGCCACCGCTGACCGAACTCGAATCCCTGCTGTTCCGCACCATCACCGTCGGCTTCGTCCTCCTCACCGCGACGCTGCTCACCGGTGTGTTATTCGTCGAAAACCTCCTCGCCCAACACCTCGTGCACAAGACCGTGCTCAGCGTGCTGTCGTGGCTGGCATTCGGCGGCCTGTTGCTGGGCCGCTGGCGCTACGGCTGGCGTGGTGCGATGGCGGTGCGCTGGACGTTGATCGCGATGGCGCTGCTGGTGCTGGCGTTTTTTGGCAGCAAGTTCGTGCTGGAGTTGCTGCTGAAGCGCGTTTGATTTGTAGAGCTGGAGCTTCCTGCGAGCTTTCGCACCGATCGGAGCCCGTTCTATCGCCCTCTTCCCGGTTTCGTCGCTTCGACATCCGCGTCGCTGAAGGCTTCGGCTATCGTCCGCGGCAATTTTCGAGGACTTGTGCCGACGTGAATCGCATCGACCAACACTCCCGCTTCAACCGCGCCAAGAAGTATTTCAAACGTGCGACGCTGACCATCAGCGCGCTCCTGCTGCTGGCCTTGGCCTGGGACGTGGCCACATACGACGCCGACGCCTGGCTGGCTGATTACAGCCGCCTCAAGCACGACATGGCGCAGGGCTACGCCAATCTCGACTGGGTCGTCGAGAAACGTGGCGTCGACTTGCCGGCGCTGGATCGCAAGACGACCACCGCACTGCAAAACGCGCACTCGCGAGTACGCGCCTTCCTGGCCCTGCGCGGTTTTATTCGCAGCTTCAATGATCCGCATTTCCGCATGAAACCCGGCGAACGGCCTGCACCAGCCGTGCCTGCGGCTGCATCATCCATGCGCGATGCAGAACAGGTCGATCCACCAGCGGGCACGGACTGCGCGGCGGCTGGCTACGAGGAAGACGATCACGCCTTCCGTTTCCCGTTCGCGCAGTTGGCGGGATGGACCGCCCTGCGCGACGGCGATTTCCCCAGTGGCCTGGTCGGCGACCTTGGCGTCCTGCGCATCGCGCAATTCGGCGAAGACCGCTACCTCGCCGCTTGCAAAGCCGTGTTCAAGCCCGGCATCGGCGACCGTGCGTTGCAGCTTGCGGTGCGTGCGCGCCAACAGGTCCAGTTGCGCGAGACTCTGGCAGAACTGCAGGCCAAGGGTGCGCGGCGCTTGCTCGTGGATGTCTCCAGCAATGGGGGCGGCAGCGAATGGGTCAGCGAGGTCATCGCATTGATGACCGACCGATCCATGACTCGCCTGGAAGCGCGCAGGGTGGGTCCGACCTGCGATCGCGGTGTTGTCTGGCGCGGCGAGCCGGCACCCTGCCCCGTCTTCGCGGCGGATAACGGTGAGCGCGCCACGCTGCAAGGCAACGGCGCGTGGCGCGGACCGGTATTGATCCTCGCCGATCGTGGTACTGGTTCGGCTGCGGAGGATTTCGTCGCCTGGCTGCAGCAGAACAAGATCGCGACCGTGATTGGCGACCGTACTGCCGGCGCCGGTTGCGGCTATGTCAACGGCGGCAATCCAACGCGCCTGGAAGTCGTGCCGGTGGACGTGTGGATGCCGAACTGCGCGCGCTTCCTCGATGACGGCACCAACGAGATCGAGGGCATCGCGCCGGACCTTGCGATCAAGCTGGACGACGGCAACGCAAACCGGGTGCAACAACTGCAAGCTGCCCTCACCCGCGCGCAGTAACGCGCGGGATCGACTACGAAATCGTCTCGAACAAGCGCAGGATCCAGGACAACTGGTAAACCAGCGAGGCCGACGATCAGCGAGATCAGTCCCCGATGTGGAGGAAGAGTTGTGGATCCGAAGCAGCCTGTAGCAGGTTGATTTCAGCCTGCAGCCTGCAAGGCGTCCGCCAGCCGCTCGACCGCGATCACTTCCAACCCTTTGTAGCTGCCTGCCTTCGGCGCATTCGCCTTAGGCACTATCGCGCGCTTGAACCCATGGGTGGCGGCCTCCTTCAAACGCTCCTCGCCGTTGGGCACGGGGCGGATCTCGCCGGACAGGCCGACTTCACCGAAGGCAACGGTTTTTTCCGCCAGCGGCTTGTCGCGCAGCGATGACAGGATCGCCAGCAGCACCGGCAGGTCGGCCGCGGTTTCCTGCAGGCGGATGCCGCCGACCACATTGACGAACACATCCTGGTCGCCGACGCCGATGCCGCCGTGGCGGTGCAGCACCGCGAGCAGCATGGCAAGGCGGTTCTGTTCGAGGCCGACCGCGACGCGGCGCGGATTCGAGAGCGGGGACGAATCCACCAGCGCCTGCACTTCGACCAGCAGCGGCCGGGTGCCTTCGCGCGTGACCATCACTGCACTGCCCGGCTGCGCGGTACTACCGCCGGAAAGGAAGATCGCCGACGGATTCGGTACTTCTTTCAGGCCCTTCTCGCCCATCGCGAACACGCCGAGTTCGTTGACGGCGCCGAAGCGGTTCTTGAAAGCGCGCAGCACGCGGAAGCGACTGCCGCTCTCGCCTTCGAAATACAGCACCGCGTCGACCATGTGCTCAAGCACGCGTGGCCCGGCAATACCGCCTTCCTTGGTGACATGGCCGACCAGGAACACAGCAGTACCGGTTTCCTTGGCGTAGCGCACCAACCGCGCCGCGCTTTCGCGCACCTGGCTAACGGAACCAGGCGCGGCGGTCAGCGATTCCGTCCACAGCGTCTGTACCGAGTCGGCGACGATCAACTTGGGTTTGCTGGCGGCGGCATGCTCGAGGATGCGTTCGATGCCGGTTTCGGCCAATGCATTCAACCCATCCAGCGGCAGGCCGAGCCGCACCGCGCGCCCGGCAACTTGCGCCAGCGATTCCTCGCCAGTGACGTACAGCGACGGCATGTCGCCAGCCATGCGCGCGACTGCCTGCAGCAACAGCGTCGACTTGCCGATGCCGGGATCACCACCAACCAGTACCACCGCACCTTCCACCAACCCGCCGCCGAGCACGCGATCGAACTCGCCGATGCCGGTCGAAACCCTCGCGTCCTCGCTATGGCGCACGTCCTTCAATGCCATGACCTTGGGCGCCTCGACCTTCCCGGCCCACCCACTGCGTCGCGCCGCCGGAGACTGCGTGGCCGCTTCAAGCACGATTTCGGAAAGCGAATTCCACACGCCGCACTCGTCGCATTGGCCCTGCCATTTGTTGTGGTCGGCGCCGCATTCGGAGCAGACGTACGCGGTCTTGGCCTTCGTGGCTGACTTGCTGGGTTTGGCGGACATGCGCGTCGAATCAGTGGCGATGGCGCACTGTAGCCGGCGGGCGTCGCATTGCGCGAGATCGTTCGGCACCAAAAAACAAAAGGCCCGCCGAAGCGGGCCTCTTGCTTGATCATGGTGCCGGAAATAGGAATCGAACCTACGACCTACGCATTACGAATGCGCCGCTCTACCAACTGAGCTATTCCGGCGTGGCCGCAAATTGTAGCAGGTCAGTTTACGAGGGTCAGCCGCAGTTCCTTCGGCAGGGCGAACACCATGTTCTCCGGCTCGCCGTCCAGTTCACGTACGCCGCTGGCCCCCAGTTCATGCAGTCGCTCAATCACGCCGCGCACGAGGACGTCCGGGGCGGAGGCGCCGGCGGTGACGCCGATGTGGCGACGGCCCTGGACCCAGTGCGGATCGATCTCGATGGCGCCGTCGATCAGGTGTGCCTCGACGCCTTCACGCTCGGCCAGTTCGCGCAGACGGTTGGAATTGGAGCTGTTGGGCGAGCCGACGACCAGGACCAGGTCGCAATGCTTGGCCAGCTCGCGCACCGCATCCTGGCGATTCTGGGTGGCATAGCAGATGTCGTCGTTGCGCGGGCCCTGGATCGCCGGGAACCGCGCCTTCAGCGCCTCGATGATCCCGCGGGTGTCATCGACCGAAAGCGTGGTCTGCGTGGTGTAGGCACAATTCTTTGGCTGACCGATCGCAATCGTGGCAACGTCGTCGAGGTCTTCGACCAGGTAAATGTGGCCCGCACCAGCTTGTGCGCTCCACTGCCCCATCGTGCCTTCGACTTCGGGATGGCCGGCATGGCCGATGAGCACCATGTCACGGCCGGCGCGGCACTGGCGTGCGACTTCCAGGTGCACTTTGGTCACCAGCGGGCACGTGGCATCGAACACTTTCAGGCCGCGGCGTGCAGCTTCGTTGCGCACTGCCTGTGAAACGCCGTGGGCAGAGAAGATCACGGTGGCGTTGTCGGGCACTTCGTCGAGCTCTTCGACAAAGATCGCGCCGCGGTGCTTGAGGTCGTCGACGACGAAGCGGTTGTGCACGACTTCATGGCGCACATAGATCGGGGCGCCCAGCGTTTCCAGCGCGCGCTTGACGATCTCGATGGCGCGGTCGACACCGGCGCAGAAGCCGCGGGGATTGGCGAGCAGGACATCCATGGGACGATTTTACTCCCGCCGGCCTTCGGCAGCTTTATTCCCGCCGAACAGGCCGAACAGGGCGATACCGATGGCGCCGGCGACGATCGCCGAGTCGGCGACGTTGAATGCCGGCCAGTGGTAGTCGTGCCAATACCACTGGATGAAGTCGATGACCTTGCCGTGCAGAAGCCGATCGATCACGTTGCCGAGCGCGCCGCCGATCACCAGCACGTAAGGCAACGCGGTTTTCCAATCCCGACGTGGCGTGCGCGTGAGCCAGTATCCGAGCAAACCGGTGATCGCAAGGGCGAGCGCGACGAAGAAATATTGTTGCCAGCCACCGGCGTCGCTCAGGAAGCTGAACGCAGCGCCCGTGTTGTAGGTGCGGTACCAGTTCCAGAAGCCGTCGATGACCGGAATGGCCTGGAACTCGGGCAACTCCGCCATGACCCATGCTTTGCTCAGCTGATCGAGCACGATCACCAGCGCGGAGACGACGAGCCACGGCAAGGCATTCGGTTTGACAGCCATCAGAACCAACTCCGTACTTCGCCCAGGCCTTCGACGTTCGACACGCAACGTCCGCACAATTGCGGATGCGCGGCAATGGCACCGACATCGGCGCGGTGATGCCAGCAACGTACGCACTTGGTCTTCTGCGTAGGTGCAGCGGTGATCTCGATCTCGGCAGCGTTGTCGTCGGCATGCAGCGAGACATCGCCGCTGATCAGCAGGAAGCGGAGTTCTTCCACGATCGGCGCGAGCCAGTTCTGGTCGGCAACACCGCAGCGCAGGGTGATCTCCGCTTCCAGAGCGGCACCGATCGCGCCGTTGGCACGCATCGGCTCCAGCGTCTTGGCGACCTGTTCGCGCAACGCCAGCAGGCGATCGAAATCCTCCGTCGACAGCGCGGCGTCTTCGCCCAGTGGAGCCAGGCCTTCGAACCAGGTCGCAAACAGGACGTTGCCTTCGCGCTTGCCGGGGAGGTGTTGCCACATCTCGTCGCCAGTGAAGCTGAGGATCGGCGCGATCCAGCGCACGAACGCTTCTGCGATGAGGAACATCGCCGACTGCGCTGAACGACGGCCGGGCGAGGCCTCCGGCATGGTGTACAGCCGGTCCTTGGTGACGTCGAGATAGAGCGCACCAAGGTCGACGCTGCAGAAGTTGCCGAGCGCCTGCACGATTTCGGCGTAGTCGTAACGCGCGTAGGCGTTGACGATCTTCTGCTGCAGCTCATAGGCGCGATGCACGATCCAGCGGTCCAGCGCGACCATGTCCTTGGTCGCGAGCAGATGCTCGGTTGGATCGAAGCCGTGCAGGTTGCCGAGCAGGAAACGGGCGGTGTTGCGGATGCGACGGTAGACATCGCCGCTGCGCTTCAGGATCTCGTCCGACACCGACATCTCATTGCGGTAGTCGGTGGCGGCGATCCACAGTCTCAGCACGTCGGCGCCCATCGCATCCATCACCGACTGCGGCGCGATGACGTTGCCGAGCGATTTCGACATCTTGCGGCCGTTGGCATCGACCGCGAAACCGTGCGTCAGCACCTGCTTGTATGGCGCGACGCCATCCATGGCCACGCCTGTCAGCAGCGACGACTGGAACCAGCCGCGGTGCTGGTCCGAACCCTCGAGATAAAGATCGGCTGGCTTGCGCAGGCCGTCATCGCCACGCTGCGCAAGCACGCAATCGTGAGTGACGCCGGAATCGAACCAGACATCGAGGATGTCGGTGATCTTGTCGTAGCGCGGCGCATCGGCGCCGAGCAGTTCGGTGGAGTCGAGCGTGTACCAGGCATCGACGCCTTCGCGTTCAACCCTTTCCGCGATCTTGCGCATCAGCGTCGGCGATTCCGGATGCGGATCACCGCTTTCGCGATCGATGAACAGTGCGATCGGCACACCCCAGTAGCGCTGGCGCGAGATCGTCCAATCCGGACGGCCCTCGACCATGCCGTAGATGCGCGCCTCGCCCCACTCCGGGAACCACTGCACCTGGCCGATCGCGGTCAGCGCATCGCGGCGCAACCCGGCCTGCTCCATCGAAATGAACCACTGCGGAGTGGCCCGGAACGCGACCGGCGTCTTGTGGCGCCAGCAATGGGGATAGCTGTGTTCGAGCGTGGCGAAGGCCAGCAACGCACCATTGCTGCGCAGCACTTCGACGATGACATCGTTCGCTTTCCAGATATGCACGCCGGCAAGCGCGGCGCCATCGGCTGGCGGCGTCGAGGGCAGGTACACGCCGCGGCCGTCGACCGGATTCAGTTGCGCCGCGCTGTATTGCTCGACCAGGCCGTAACGCTGGCCGACCACGAAGTCCTCCTGGCCATGGCCAGGCGCGGTATGCACGGCACCGGTGCCGTCTTCGGCGGAGACGTGCTCGCCGAGCAGGATCGGGATCTCGCGCTCGGCATAGAACGGATGCTGCAGGCGCTGGCCTTCGAGATCGACGCCCTGCGCACGGCCGTGCACCACCACCATGTCTTCGACGCCGTAACGTTGTAATGCACCCGTCGCCAGCGCTTCTGCCAGCACCAACCACTGGCGCTTGCCGTCGCGCGTCGGGCCTTCGACCAGCACGTATTCGAGTTCCGGGCCGAGCGTGACCGCGAGGCTCGCCGGCAGCGTCCACGGCGTAGTGGTCCAGATCGGCACGGCGATGTCGATGCCGTCCGGCAGCGTGATGCCGAATGCAGAAGCCAATGCCTGCGGCTGGCGCGCGCGATAGGCAACGTCGACCGCGGGCGATTTCTTGTCCTGGTATTCGATCTCGGCCTCGGCCAGCGCCGAGCCGCAATCGAAACACCAGTGAACGGGCTTCACGCCGCGGCTGAGATGGCCGCGGTCGACGATCTTCGCCAGCGCGCGGAGCATGTCCGCTTCGAAACGGAAATCCATCGTGCGGTAAGGATTGCTCCAGTCGCCGATCACGCCGAGGCGCTGAAAATCGCTGCGCTGCCCGTCGATCTGTTCGGCCGCGTATTCGCGGCACTTGGCGCGGAACGCAGCGGCGTCGAGCTTGTCGCCGACCTTGCCGTGCTTCTTTTCGACCGCCAGTTCGATCGGTAGGCCGTGGCAATCCCAGCCCGGTACGTAGGGCGCGTCGAAACCCGACAACAGCTTCGACTTGACCACGATGTCCTTCAGCACCTTGTTGACGGCGTGACCGATGTGGATCGCGCCGTTGGCGTATGGCGGGCCGTCGTGCAGAACGAACGACGGACGCCCCTTCACCTGGGCGCGGATCTGCGCGTAGAGGTCTTCGCCCTGCCAGCGCTTGAGTGTTTCCGGCTCGCGCTTGGGCAAATCGCCGCGCATCGGGAAATCCGTTGCGGGAAGGTGGATGGTGGCTTTGTAGTCGTGGCTCACGCAGTGGCTCGCTGCTGTTCGTTCATCAGGAGACGACGCGCTTCTGTCGCGTCGCGGTGCATCTGCGCGACCAGCGTCGGCAGATCCGGGAATTTTTCTTCGTCGCGCAGCTTGGCGACGAATTCGACTTCAATGCGGCGCCCGTACAGGTCGCCATCGAAGTCGAACAGATGCGCTTCGAGTAATGGCTCGACGCCATCGACGGTTGGTCTTGTACCGAAGCTGGACACCGACGGCCACGCCCGCGCGCCAACACCATGCACACGCGTGGCGTAGATCCCGGACAACGCCGGCACCTTGCCGCCGAAACGGAGGTTGGCGGTCGGGAAGCCAAGCGTGCGACCGAGATGCTGGCCATGGATGACATGTCCGCCGATCGCATATGGGCGCCCGAGCAGGCGCGCGGCGTTCGCGAAGTCGCCCGCACTCAGGGCGGCACGGATGCGCGTGCTGGAAACGCGCTCGCTATCGAGCAGCACGGGGGCGATTTCGTCGGCGGTGTAACCAAGCTCGACACCTAACGCCTGCAAGGTCGCGATATCCCCTGCCCGACCCTTGCCGAAACGGAATTCCGGGCCGACCCAGACCTCGCATGCCTGGAGCCGTGCGATCAGGACCTCGCGCACGAACTGCTCCGCCGATATCGCTGCAAGTCGCGCGTTGAAGCGCAGCAGACCCACATGATCGACACCGAGCGCCAACAAGCCTTCGACCTTCGCCCGCGGGAGCGTCAACCGCGGCGGCGGCGCCGCCTTGCCGAAGAATTCACGTGGCAGCGGCTCGAAACTCACCGCGACAGCTGGCACGCCCAACGCCTGCGCACGCGCGACCGCGTGGCGCACCAGCGCGCGATGGCCGAGATGCAGGCCGTCGAAGGCGCCGATGCAGACCACGCTGCCTTGGGGGCACAAGGGCCCACCTTCGACGTCACGGAACAGCCTGCTCATTGAACTTCTCAGTATAGCGGTGCAGCTCAATCGGGCGATCAGTGGCGCAGATCGCGCGGCCGCAGGCCCGATGCCAGCAGGGTCGCGGCATACGACAACGCGCCGGCACCGATCACCACGAACAACCAGAAGATCCGGTGGGTGGGCTGCGCGATCTCGGTCCAGCTTCCGATCCACAGGCGCAATCCCACCACGATCGTTGCCATCACCACGCAGGCCGCAAACAGTTGCAATGAGAACCGCCCCCAGCCTGGCTGCGGCTGCAGCAGACCAGCGCGGCGCAGATAACGCCACAGCAGCCAGGCATTGAAGATGCCGGCGAGCGCGGTCGCCAGGGCGATGCCGCCATGTGCGCCTTCCACTTTGTACAGCCACAACGGCGTCGTGAAGGCGATGGTCAAGAGCACGTTGGCCGCCACGGTCAGCAGTGCCGCGCGCATTGGCGTCTTGGTGTCCTGACGCGCGAAGAACGCCGGCGACAGCACCTTGCTCAACATGAACGCCGGGATGCCGAGGCTCATCAGGGTCAGGCTGATCGCGGTCATGCGCGAATCGAAGGCTTCGAACTTGCCGTAGTTGTAGACGGTGGCGGTGATCGGCTCGGCCAGCAGGAACAAGCCAAGCGCGGCCGGAATGCCTGCCAGCAGGGCCAAGCGCAGGCCCCAGTCGAGCGCGCCGGAATAGCCGACCGCATCGGTGGCGGCGTGCCTGCGCGAAAGGTGCGGCAGGATCACGGTGCCAATCGCCACGCCGAACAGGCCAAGCGGGAATTCGATCAACCGGTCCGAGTAATACAGCCAGTCCTGGCTGCCATCGACCAGCAACGAAGCGAACACGGTGCCGACCAGCAGGTTGACCTGCGCCACCGACGACGAAAACAGCGTCGGCAGCATCAGTTTGGCCACCTTGCGGACTTCCGGGTGGTGGAAACCGGCCCGCAAGCGCGGTCGTAGGCCCAGCCGACCCAACGCCGGCCACAGCAATACCAGTTGCAGGGCACCAGCGATCAACACGCCCCAGGCGAGGCCGAATGGCCGGATATCGAATTGCGGCGCCAGCCACAGCATCGCCGCGATCAGGGTCAGGTTGTGCAGGACCGGCGTGAATGCCGGCAGGGCGAACTTGCCGAAGCTGTTGAGCACCGATGCCGCCAGCGACATCATGGAGATAAACAGCAGGTACGGGAACGTGATCCGCAGCATCTGCGTGGTCCACGCGAACTTGTCCGGCTGATCCAGGGCCCAGCCCGGCGTGAACACCGACGCGATCGCCGGTGCCAGCAGCACGCCCAGCCCACAGACCACCAGCACCACGGCGCACAGCGCCCCGGCCATGTGATCGACGAAATCCTTCAGCGCAGCCTTGTCGCCGCGCTCCCTGATCTCGTTCAGCACCGGGACGAAGGCCATCGACATCGAGCCTTCGGCGAAGACCCGACGCAGGAAATTGGGGATGCGGTAGGCCACGATGAAGGCACTCATCGCCCCGCCCGTGCCGAACAGGGTCGCCTGCAGGGTGTCGCGGGCGAATCCGGCAATTCGCGACAGCAGCGTCATAGCGCTGAACACTGCGGTCGAGCGCAGCAGGCCCCGGCTCATGCCCGGCTGCCATGGTTGTTGACGCAAGCCCCTGAATCGCCCATACTTTTCTGTCTGATTGACCCAAAACCTTCGTTTTCCATTCTCACCCAGTTTCCAGGATTCCCGTCGTGGCCAATATCAAGTCCGCAAAGAAGCGCGCCAAGCAGACCGTCGTGCGCAATGCTCGCAACGCTGCCCAGCGCTCGATGCTCCGCACCGCCGTCAAGAAGGTGCTGAAGGCACTCGACGCCAACGACGCCGCTGGCGCGCAGGCCGCTTTTGCCGTCGCCCAGCCGATCCTCGATCGTTACAGCTCGCGCGGCCTGATCCACAAGAACAAGGCCGCCCGCCACAAGAGCCGCCTGACCGCGCGTATCAAGGCGCTGCAGGCCGCTTAAGGCAGGCACGCAGTCATACGCAAAAAACCCGGCTCCGGCCGGGTTTTTTGTTGCCTGACGAACCTGCTCAAGCATCGCGGGACGCATCCCACTCCGCCGCTTCCTCACGCAGCCGATCGAAGAAGGCCTGTACCTCGAGCATGATCGGCCAGGTGCCCTCGCGGCCGATCGCAGAGACCAGGAACCAGGGCTGGGTCCATCCGAGTTCGCGAATGACCTCTTCGGCGCGGGTACGGGCTTCGTCCTCGAACATCAGGTCGGCCTTGTTCAACACCAGCCAGCGCGGCTTCTCCAGCATCGCAGGGTCGTATTTCTGCAGCTCGCGTTCGATCGCGCGCACCTGCTCGGCCGGCGCGACCTCCACTCCACCCTCCATCGGCGCAAGGTCGACCAGGTGCAGCAACAAACGTGTGCGCTGCACATGGCGCAGGAACAGGCTGCCGAGGCCGGCACCGTCGGCCGCGCCTTCGATCAGGCCCGGAATGTCGGCGATGACGAAACTGCGGCCCACCTCGACACTGACGACGCCGAGGTTCGGATACAGCGTGGTGAACGGGTAATCCGCCACTTTCGGCGTCGCCGCCGAAACCGCACGGATGAAGGTGCTCTTGCCAGCGTTGGGGAACCCGAGCAGGCCGACGTCGGCCAGCAGCTTCAGTTCCAGTTTCAGCGTGCGCTGCTCGCCTTCGGTACCGGGCGTTGCGCGTCGCGGCGAACGATTGATCGAGCTCTTGAAATGCATGTTGCCGAGCCCGCCCTTGCCGCCCTTGGCGACCAGCAGGCGCTCGCCGTGCGTGGTGAGATCGCCGATCACCTCATCGGTGTCGACGTTGATCACGACAGTGCCGACCGGCACGACGATCGTACTGTCCTCGCCGCCCTTGCCGTAGCGCTGCGAGCCCATGCCGTTCTCGCCACGCTGCGCCTTGAACTGCTTCTGGTGGCGGAAATCGACCAGGGTGTTGAGGTTCTCGTCGGCCTGCAGCCAGACGTTGCCGCCATCGCCACCATCGCCGCCATCGGGACCGCCGAGCGGGATGAACTTCTCACGACGGAAACCAATGCAGCCGTTGCCGCCATTGCCTGCGGTGACTGTGATTTCAGCTTCGTCGACGAGTTTCATAATGGCTGCGATTAGATAGGAACATTCGGGGTATCACAAACGAAAAGCCCCGCCGAAGCGGGGCCTTCGAACAACGTCGGGCGCCCAGTTCAAGCCTTGGCTTGAACTGATGGGTGCTTACTCGCTGACGACGCTGACGGTACGGCGCTTCTTCGGGCCCTTGGTCGAGAACTCGACCTTGCCGTCGACCAGCGCGAACAGGGTGTGATCGCGGCCGAGGCCGACACCCATGCCCGGATGGAACTGCGTGCCGCGCTGACGCACGATGATGTTGCCGGCGTCGACGGCCTGGCCGCCGTACAACTTCACGCCCAGGTACTTCGGGTTGGAGTCGCGGCCGTTGCGCGATGAACCTACGCCCTTTTTATGTGCCATGGCTGCTTCTCCTTACTTCTTGCTACCACCGGCGATGCCGGTGATCTCGATTTCGGTGTAGTGCTGCCGGTGGCCCATCTGCTTGCGATGGTGCTTGCGGCGGCGGAACTTCACGATGCGCACCTTGTCGGCGCGGCCGTGACCCTTGATGGTGGCGGTGACGCTCGCGCCCTTGAGTGCGTCGCCGAGGGTCACACCCTCGCCGTCGCCCAGCATCAGGACGTTGTCGAACTTGATCTCGCTGCCGGCTTCGGCATCGAGGAGCTCAACGCGGAGCGTTTCGCCCTTCATCACGCGGTATTGCTTACCGCCGGTGACTAGAACTGCGTACATGACCAGACTTCCTCTGTAGTTATTGTGGTCGCCTGCCTGCCATCGAGGGCGGACAGAAGCGGAATTGTACGGGGTATCAGTGGCTTACGGCAACTATCCCAGCCAGCAAAGTCGTCAGGGTGGGTCTTAACCGGCCTCCAGGGGCCGTAATTGCCCGGATGGGGTAGGCCAGGGGCCACGCCCCGGAGTGGGCTTGCCCAGGCCTTAACCAATCCCGTGCTGTACTCGGCCCGCTGCAGCCACGGCCGCGGCCCACTCAACCCAGGATGGGGAAGGGAACGCCATGTACGAGCGGATAGTCCAGCAAGCGGCCAGCCGCTTCAGTCTCAGTCAGGAAAAAACCAAGCAATTGCTGGGCATGCTGGTCGGCCAGATCTTCAACCCCAAGCGCGGTGGTCCAGCGGGCTTCGTGAACGCGTTTCGCGACCAGGACCTGGGGGGCGTGGTTGGCTCGTGGCTCGGGAGAGGGCCAAACCAGTCGATCACCCCCAGTCAGCTCGAAAGCGTGCTCGGTGCGGATGCCATCTCTTCGATCAGCGCCAAGCTGGGCCTGTCACGCGAGACGGTCAGCAGCGCCGCCGCGGCAATGTTGCCGGATGCCGTCGACACCCTGAGCGAGCACGGCGACCTGGGCGTCAACGTCCCGGACAGATTGAAGGGTTGGCTCGGCAATGTGCTCGAGGAACTTGGCCACTTCGGCTCGGTGCCAACCGCTGTCGAGACCTCAGCCATGGCCGGCGCGGCAACAGTTGATACCGACCAGGCCACCGACGACACCGCACGCGCCGGCGGGGGCTTGGGCAAATGGCTGCCCTGGTTGTTGATCGGCGCATTACTGGTCGGTGCCTTCGCGTATTTCCGCGGCTGAGTGCCGGCGCCAACAGTGGCGCTTCGACGTCCGCTTGCGCATTGCCGCCCTGAACCGCAACCGTCGCATGACGTGCGACGGCCCTGTCGCAAGCTGGCGTCCTGGCGATTTGCCCCCAAATCGCCAGCTCGTTACGCTTCCCTGTTCGCTCCTCCATTTCCCAGCACGCCCCGGCACGGATCTCCCCCTAGATGGCGATGGACTTCATCCGCATCCGCGGCGCGCGGACGCACAACCTCAAGAACATCGACCTCGACTTGCCACGCGATCAGCTGATCGTCGTTACCGGCCTGTCGGGCTCGGGCAAGTCGTCGCTGGCGTTCGATACCATCTACGCCGAGGGCCAGCGCCGCTACGTCGAATCGCTGTCGGCCTATGCACGGCAGTTCCTCAGTGTGATGGAGAAGCCCGACGTCGATCACATCGAAGGCCTCTCGCCGGCGATCGCGATCGAGCAGAAGGCGACTTCGCACAATCCGCGCTCCACGGTCGGCACCATCACCGAGATCTACGACTACCTGCGCTTGCTGTACGCGCGTGTCGGCCTGCCGCGCTGTCCCGACCACGGCTATCCGTTGGAAGCACAGACCGTCAGCCAGATGGTCGACCAGGTATTGGCGCTGGGCAACGATCCAAAGACGAGCGAACAACGCTGGATGCTGCTCGCGCCAGTGATCCGCGAGCGCAAGGGCGAGCATGTGCAGGTGTTCGAGCAATTGCGTGCACAGGGCTTCGTGCGCGTGCGCGTCGATGGCGTCTTGCACGAGATCGATGCGGTGCCGCCGCTGGCTCTGCGGGTCAAGCACACGATCGAAGCGGTGATCGACCGTTTCAAGGTGCGCGACGATCTGAAGCAGCGCCTGGCCGAATCGTTCGAAACAGCGTTGAAGCTCGGCGACGGGATGGCGGCGGTGCAATCGCTCGACGACCCCGCGCCTGGACAAAGCCCGGCCGCGCCCCTGCTCTTCTCGTCGAAATACAGCTGCCCGGTCTGCGATTACTCGCTGCCGGAACTGGAACCACGACTGTTCTCGTTCAATTCGCCTGTCGGCGCCTGCCCGACCTGCGATGGCCTCGGCGTGTCGCAGTTCTTCGATCCGGCGCGCGTGGTCGTGCATCCGGAACTTTCGCTCGCCGCCGGTGCGGTGCGCGGGTGGGATCGGCGCAACGCGTATTACTTCGCGATGATCGTGTCGCTAGGGAAGCATTACGGTTTCGACGTCGATACGCTCTGGCAGGATCTCGACGAAGACGTGCGCCAGGCGGTGCTGTACGGCAGCGGCAACGACCTGATCAGCTTCAACTACATCAGCGACAGCGGCGCGCGCCACCAGCGCAAGCACAAGTTCGAGGGCATCCTGCCCAATCTCGAACGCCGCTACCGCGACACCGAGTCCTCTGCGGTGCGCGAGGAGTTGGCCAAGTTCATCAGCGAGCGTCCCTGCCCCGACTGCGGCGGTGCGCGCCTGAATCGCAGCGCGCGCAACGTGTTCGTCGCCGACAAGCCGTTGCCTGAAATCGTTGTGCTGCCGGTGGACGAGGCATTGGCGTTCTTCGGCGAACTCAGCCTCGCCGGCTGGCGCGGCGAGATCGCTGTAAAGATCGTCAAGGAAATCCGCGATCGCTTGCGCTTCCTGGTCGATGTCGGCCTCGATTACCTCACGCTCGAGCGCAAGGCCGACACGCTCTCGGGCGGCGAGGCCCAGCGCATTCGCCTGGCCTCGCAGATCGGCGCGGGCCTGGTCGGCGTCATGTATGTGCTCGACGAACCGTCGATCGGCCTGCACCAGCGCGACAACGAGCGCCTGCTCGGCACCCTCACCCGCCTGCGTGATCTCGGCAACACCGTGATTGTGGTCGAGCATGACGAAGACGCGATCCGCCTCGCCGACTACATCGTCGACATCGGCCCTGGCGCTGGCGTGCACGGCGGCGAAGTCGTAGCGCAAGGCAGTTACGCCGACATCCTGAAGGCGCCGCGTTCGCTCACCGGGCAATACCTCAGCGGCAAGAAACAGATCGAAGTCCCGGCGACGCGACAGAAGCCGAACAAGAAGATGCTCCTGAAGTTGCTTGGCGCCTCCGGCAACAATCTGAAGGACGTCGACCTCGAGATCCCGGCCGGACTGTTCACCGCCGTCACCGGCGTCTCAGGTTCCGGCAAGTCGACGCTGATCAACGACACGCTGTACGCGCTTGCCGCGAACGAGATCAACGGCGCCTCGCACAAGCCGAAGGCATACCGCGAGGTGCAAGGACTCGATCTGTTCGACAAGGTCGTCGATATCGACCAGTCGCCGATCGGACGCACGCCGCGCTCAAACCCCGCGACTTATACCGGCCTGTTCACCCCGTTGCGCGAGTTGTTCGCGCAGGTGCCGGAAGCGCGCGCTCGTGGCTATTCGCCCGGGCGCTTCTCGTTCAACGTGCGCGGTGGCCGTTGCGAGGCTTGCCAGGGCGATGGCCTGATCAAGGTCGAGATGCACTTCCTGCCCGACGTGTACGTGCCCTGCGACGTCTGCCACGGCAAGCGCTACAATCGCGAGACGCTGGAGATCCTCTACAAGGGTTACAGCATCCACGACGTGCTCGAAATGACGGTCGAGGATGCGCTGTCGCTGTTCGAGCCGGTGCCGTCGATCGCGCGCAAGCTGGAGACGCTGCTCGATGTCGGCCTGAGTTACATCAAGCTCGGCCAGCCGGCGACCACGCTCTCAGGCGGCGAGGCACAGCGCGTCAAGCTGTCGAAGGAACTTTCGCGGCGCGATACCGGCCGGACTCTCTACATCCTCGATGAGCCGACCACCGGGCTGCACTTCCACGACATCGAGCACCTGCTCGCCGTGCTGCACAAGCTGCGCGACGACGGCAACACCATCGTGGTGATCGAGCACAACCTCGACGTGATCAAGACCGCCGACTGGGTGATCGACCTCGGTCCCGAAGGCGGTCATCGCGGCGGCACCATCCTCGCCACCGGCACGCCCGAAGACCTGGCGAAACTGACGCATTCGCATACCGGCCGCTTCCTCGCCAAGACGCTGGGCGTCGAAACCAAACCCGCGAAGCGGAAGTCTGCGGCATGAACGACGCGGCGTTGCGCGCCGCGTTGTAGTCGCGGCGCACAGCTGGGTCTGCAGCCCGGCCTATTCCGTCGGCTTGCGCACTTCAAATTCGCCCCGCAGCATGCCGCCGTCCTTCAGCGCGAACTCCACCACCACCTTGCTGCCGGGCTTCAACTGCGCGTGAGGCTGCATGAGCATCAGGTGCATGCCGCCGGGCTTGAGGGTGGCGGCGCTGCCGGGGGCAATGCGCAATTCGGGCAGCGCGCGCATCTTGCTGACGCCATCGACGATGCGGGTCTCGTGCAGCGACGTGTCGGCGAAAGCGGGACTGCTGACACCCACGATGGTGACCGGGGTTGGGCAACTGTTCTCGATGCGGCCGAAACCGGCCAGCATTGGCATTGGCATTTTCGATAAAGGCAGGGGCGGCAAGCGCAGCCAGCCTTCACGTACCTGGGGTGCGCACTCGCGCGCGCAGGCAGGCATGGCGATGAAGAGCAGCGAGAACGAGATGACGCAGGCGCGGAGCAGGTTCATCCGCCTATGATAGCGACTGCTTCCATACGCTTCCGTCCATGACCACCGAAACCATCCATCACGTCGGCGACATCATCGAAATCAGGCTCGTGCGCCCGCCGGTCAATGCGCTCGATCCCGACCTCTGCAATGCCGTGCGCGACGCGGTGGAAGCGGCGCCTGGCAACGGTGCGCGCGCGATCGTGCTGTCAGGCGGGCACGGCGTGTTCTCGGCGGGGCTGGACGTGCCCTACCTCCTCGGCCTTGGCGACGATCGTTCCGGGCTGATGGCGGCCTGGAGTGCATTCTTCGGCGCCTGCGGTGCGATCGCGCGCAGCCCAGTGCCGATCGTCGCTGCGATCGACGGCCACAATCCCGCCGGTGGTTGCGTGCTGACGTTGTGCTGCGACTACCGGATCATGGCGCGCGCACCGGATGACGCGAAGCCGTTCCGCATCGGTCTCAACGAAGTCGCTGTCGGGCTGGTCGCGCCGGAAGCCGTGCAATACCTGATGCAGCGCATCGTCGGTTACCAGCGCAGCGAACGCCTGCTCGCCGACGGCACCATGCTCACCACCGACGAAGCGCGTGCCCTGGGCATCGTTGATGAGGTTTGCGCATTCGGCGATGCCATGCAGCACGCCTTGGCCTGGCTGCAGCCGCGACTGAAGCTGCCGCAGACCCCGTTGCGGGCCACCCGTGAAATCGCCCGCGCCGATCTGATCGCAGCGATTACCGATCCAAAACGGATCAATCTCGATCTATTCATCGATTGCTGGTCCATGCCCGATACGCAGGCAGGCCTACGCGCGATGCTGGCGCGCATCGGGAAGTAACCGCTGCGCCTTATCGGGCCGTGCCCGGCAACGACATCAATCCGCCCCTGTTGCGATGGGCCGCGACGGATCGCTGATCCAGCCGCTCCACGAGCCAGTGAACAGCTTCGCGCCTTTCAGGCCAGCGCGTTCCATCGCCAGCAGGTGGTGGCACGCAGTGACGCCGGAGCCACACATCGCAATCGCCTGGTCCGGCGTGCGCGTCCCGAGCAGCGCGCGGAACTCGTCGGCAAGCTGCATCGGTGCCTTGAAGCGGCCATCGATCAGGTTCTCAGCGTATGGCCGACTCTTCGCGCCGGGCACGTGGCCGGCAACACGGTCGATCATTTCGTTCTCGCCGCGGAAGCGATCGGCGGCGCGTGCGTCGAGCAGCAGTTCGCCGGCGTCGAGCCGTGCCTGCACTGCTTCGGGGTCGAGCAAACGGGTGCGGTCGAAGCTGCCGGTGTAACGCAGCGGGGCGGGGTTGCGGACCTGGGTGTCGATCGGCAAGCCGAGCACCGTCCAGCGCGCCCATCCGCCATCGAGTACGGCGACTTTCTCGTGCCCCAGCGCACGCAACAGGAACCACAAGCGCGCTGCGTGCGCGCCATCGCCATCGTCATAGGCGATGACCTGGTGATGTGGGGCGATACCCCACTCGCCAAGCTTGGCGGTGAAGGTGTCGGCGTCCGGCCACGGATGGCGACCGTCGCCATGCTTGCTCATGTCCGACAGGTCGCGATCCAGGTGCGCGTACACCGCCCCCGGGATGTGTCCGAGCAGGTAGGCGGACTCGCCGGCGCCAGGGTTGATGATAGAGAAGCGGCAATCGACGATCGCCAGATCCGGGCGGCCGAGTGCGACCGACAGGGTTTCCGCTTGCACGAGGGTGTTCCAGCCGGCCATCACTCTCCTCCGATGCGTTCGCGCAGGTTGTAGAGAATCGATGCAGTCACGCCCCAGATCCGCTGCTCCGGGGCATGCTCGGAAGAACGGAATTCCAGCACCCGACGCGGTCGTCCGCGGTATTCGATGTCGTGGGTGGTGAGATTGTCGTGATTTAGCAGGTAGGCCAGAGGTACTTCGAACACCGCGGCGACCTCGTTGGGATCCGGGCGCGCCTCGTACGCGGGATCGACTTGCGCGACCAGCGGAAGGACCCGGAAGCCGGTGATCGTGCACAAAGGGTCGAGGAAGCCCAGTGGCGTGATCAGCGTCGGGGCCAGGCCGATTTCCTCCTCGGTTTCCCGCAACGCTGCAGCAACGGCATCGATGTCCCCGGGCTCGATCCGACCACCGGGAAAACTCACTTGTCCCGCGTGATGACGCAGGGCATCGGTACGTCGGGTCAGCAATACCTGGCAGCCTGCCTCGCGTGGCACCAATCCCACCAGCACGGCGGCTTCACGGAGCGGGTCGTCCGACAGCAGGCCTTCGAGTTCATCGTGGTTCCAGCCCTGCCCCTTCGGCGGCGCGTGCAACGGGTGCAACGCGGCGCGCAAGCGCTGCAGGTCGGACGTTGCCATCATCGGGGCATTCGCAATTCGCGCTGCGGTAGTGCTTCCATCAGCCGCAGGCGTTCGTCGTCATCCATTTGCGCCCAGCGAGCGATCTCCGCAGTCGTGCGATGGCAGCCGGAGCAGAGGCCATCGTCATCGAGGCTGCACACGCCGATGCAGGGGCTGAGCACGGCGCGGAAGGGGGCGTTCATTGAGTCGAAAATCCCTTAAAAAACAACGCCGGCACGGAGCCGGCGTTGTCGAATAACGTGGCGCGTCGAGTTTACTTGACGCTGCCAAGCTGGAAACGCATCAGGATGACCTGATTGGCGAACTTGGCATTGTCCGGGCCAAGGCCCTTGCCCGGCGGCAGCACGACTTCCCAGGTCGAACCTTGCTGCATCAGCGGCAGGGTTTCCTTGAGCGCCGGGATCGGTGCTTCACCGGCCTTGAACGGCGCCGGCTGCTGGACGTCGCTGAGCGGCACGCCGACAGCGGCGAGGTAGCTCTGGAATGCAATGCCCACCGTGCTGGCAGTGGTCGGCTTGGCGCCGGTACCAGGCTGGACGACGCGGTACATGATGCCGCTCGGCAGCGTGACCACGCCCTGCTCGGCCTTGTACTTGGTGAGGAATTCAGCCGACTTGGCTTGGTTGTCGGCCAGCGCCTTCTTGAACGAGTCTTCGATCTTGGCCTGCACGCGGCGCTGGAACCCGGAATAGGCCGCCTCCAACTGCTGCTCGGTGTAGGCCGGCGGCTTCTTCCCGTAGGCGTCCTGCAGGCCCCGCACCACGGTGGCGATGTCGACCGGTTCGCCGGAGCGCGCCAGATCCTGGCCCAGCGAATAGCCGAACGCATAACTTGCGTGGTTCTTGTCGACTGCCGGTGCTGCAGTCGACGTGGCCGGCTTGGGAGCAGCGGGCTTGGCGGGTGCGGTCTGCGCCATGGCGGCGCCGGCGGTCAAGGTCAGTGCCGCGAGGGCGGCGACGGGCAAACGCAACTTCATTCGGAACAACCTCGCATTGAAAATAAGGCGGCCTGGGCCGCCTGGCAGAACGAAGCGGGTTACGCCGCCCCGAAGGAGTACGCCATCGGATGCCCTGAAACTGGGTGAACCAAATGGACGCGCTAGGATAACGGCCACCCGGCTTAACCGCCACTGACGACCTGGCCCTATGACCAGGACCGCACCGGTGAAGTTCCACGGCGGGCTTTTGCCGGGATTCCGGGACATTTCTCCCGTTTTATCTACCGAGACGCCATCGCATGTCCGAACCTACCCTGCTGCGCGCCGACCACGGCGCGGTCCGCCTGCTCACCGTCAACCGTCCCGACAAGCTGAATGCCTTGAACGTCGCCACCCTGGACGCCCTGCACAGGGCGTTCGATGAGGCGGCTGACGATGCGTCGGTTCGCGCCGTGGTGCTGACGGGCAGCGGCGCCAAGGCCTTCGTCGCCGGCGCCGACATCGCTGAGATGAACTCGCTCACGCCAGTACAGGGCCGCGACTTCTCGTTGCGCGGGCAGCGCATGATGCGGCGGGTGGAAAAGATGCCGAAGCCGGTCATCGCGATGCTTAACGGCTTCGCGCTTGGCGGCGGACTGGAACTGGCGATGTGCTGCCACCTGCGCATCGCAGCCGACACCGCCAAGGTGGGCCAGCCTGAAATCAACCTCGGCCTGATCCCGGGCTTCGGCGGCAGCCAGCGCCTGCTGCGCCTGGCCGGGCGTGCCGCGGCCCTGGAGCTGTGCCTCACCGGCGCACCGATCGACGCGGCGCGCGCGTTGCAGCTCGGCATCGTCAATCGGGTGGTACCTGCCGCGGAACTCGAAACCGAAACCATGAAGCTGGCGGCGCAGCTCGCCAGTGCCGCTCCGTTGGCCCTGCGCGGCATCCTCGACTGCATCAATGTCGGTGGTGAGTGCGGGATCGAGGAAGGGCTGGAATACGAATCCGCGCAATTCGGCCTGATGTTTTCCACCGCAGACATGCGCGAAGGCACGTCGGCGTTCCTCGAACGACGTAAGCCTGCGTTCAAGGGCGCGTGAACGGCACGCCCTGCCCGCTTTGCTCCTGCACGTGCACCGAAGGTGCTTCGGCGCATGCGATCCTGGCAGCGCTGGTTGCGGATGACCTCGACCGCGCGATCGAACTCGGTCTGCTGGCCAGCGACGGCTGCGCAGGCTGCAGTGACCTTTGTTCGCGAACGATGACCGCCGCGCGCGATGCACGCATGCGCGCATTGGCCGCGCGCGCGCGCTTCCGAGCCCGCGAAGCGCGCCTGCAACGTCGCTCGGACGAGCGCGCGAACAAACGCGCCACGAATCCGAGGCCTGTCGAAGGACGCGATACCGTCAGCGATGGTGGTACGACAAAAACGGCCTTGCCATCCGCTGCAGCCGCCGCGCTCGCGCGGGCCAAGGCCAAGGCTGCGGAGCGCGGTTCGCGATGACGGGGACCGCAAAGACGCGCCGCGGCAAGCAACTCACCGCCGCGGAAATCGCAGCGCTGTTCGCACGCCTGTCCGAACTCAATCCCAAGCCGACCACCGAACTCGAATACAAGACGCCATTCGAATTGCTGGTGGCAGTGATCCTTTCCGCACAGGCCACCGACGTCGGCGTCAACAAGGCGACGCGCAAGTTGTTCCCGGTGGCGAACACGCCCGAAAAGATCCTCGCGCTCGGCGAAGACGGATTGAAGCGCTACATCGCCACCATCGGCCTGTTCAACGCCAAGGCGGCGAATGTGATCGCGATGTGCCGGCAGCTGCTGGAACGCCATGGCGGCGAAGTGCCGTGCACCCGAGCGGAACTCGAAGCCCTGCCCGGCGTCGGCCGCAAGACCGCCAACGTGATCCTCAACACCGCCTTCGGCGAGCCCACCATCGCCGTCGACACCCACATCTTCCGCGTCGCCAATCGCACCGGCCTGGCGCCCGGCAAGGACGTGCGTGCAGTCGAAGAAGCCCTGCTCAAGCGGGTGCCGGCCCATTACCGGCAGGACGCCCATCACTGGCTGATCCTGCACGGCCGTTATGTCTGCAAGGCGCGCAAGCCGGATTGCCCGCAGTGCGTGATCCGTGACCTGTGCCGTTATCCGGACAAGACACTTTCGACAGGTTGAGTGCCGCGTCACCATTCGGTCATACCGACGAAATAAGACAGCAGAGCGGCGTTGTCACAATAACGAAAGATTCACGAACTACCCTGCGCGGCGTCCTCTCCAACAACGCCCGAAGGGCTCCGACCATGAAACTGTCCCGCCGCACTCTCTCCCTTGCGCTCCTCGCAGCGCTCGCCGCGCCGGCCGCGCATGCCGAAATCGCGCTCGACGTGATCGCCGATTCCGAAGTTTCGTTCGAAGGCCTGTTCCAGGCTGACGCCTACTGGTACGACAACGACATCATGAACCTGGATGCCGACGGCGCCGACGGCCTCGAGCACGACTTCGAGATGCGCCGCTCCGAAGTCATCCTCAAGGGCAAGGGCCCGGGCAACATCGAGTGGGTGATGGGCTACGAGGCCAAGGGCGACAAGTGGCTTGACGTCAACGCCAAGTACAAGTTCGGCAACAACGCGAACCACTTCATCCAGATCGGCCAGTTCAAGCAGCCGAACAGCCTGGAAGAGCTGGGCTCGACCCGCTTCAACGACTTCATCGCCAAGGCCAATGTCACCAACACCTTCGGCCTGGCTCGTCGCCTGGGCGCGCAATACCGCTACGGCGACGTCAACTGGGCGATCACCGGCAGCGTGTTCACCCGCGAACTGACCGAGCACCCGGCTCCGACGCCGCATGGCCCGGGCTACGGCGTGCGCGCCTACTGGGCGCCGGTCAACTCCGCCGGCAGCATCCTGCATCTCGCCCTGTCGCACATCGACTACGACACCTTCCAGGACAGCGCGCGGTGGCGTTCGCGCCCCAACGCCGACCTGTCCCAGCGCATCATCGACACGGGTTCGAGTGGCATCCGCAACGCCGACCGCGTCGCGACCACCGGCTTCGAGTCGTTCTGGGTGACCGGCCCGTTCAAGCTCCAGGCCGAGTACATGCAGAGCACGACCGACCGCTACGCCACGGGTTTCTCCGCGCAGCCGGGCGATGACTTCAAGGGCAGCGCGGGCTACATCAGCGCCGTCTGGAACGTGACCGGTGAAACCTGGACCTACAAGGACGGCACCTCGGTCACCTCGCTGCCGAGCAACCCCGGCCTGGGCATGTGGCAGCTGACCGCGCGCTACGACACGATGGACCTGAATGACGGTTACGTCGACGCGGCCGGCAAGGCCGTCGGCGTGCTCGGCGGCGAAATGGACACCTGGACCGTCGGCGTCAACTGGTACTGGCGTTCGAACTTCAAGTTCATGCTGAACTACGTCGCGGTCGACAGCAGCAAGTACATCGGCAAGACCAGCTCCACCTACTCGCTGGATCCGGCCTTCAACAACCGCACCTTCAACGGCATCGTCGACGACAACCCGAACATCCTCGAAGCCCGCATGCAGTTCTACTGGTAAACCGAATACTCCGATCAGGGACGGAGCCAGGGCGCGGCCTCAAAGCCGCGCCCTTTTTTATCCCTGAACCAATTGCCGCTTGTCACTTGGCTGTCACAAGAACAACGCAGAGTTGTCATCTGACCGTTATGAAATGCCCGGCAACCGGGCCATCCCCGTGTCGCATCCCCATCTGAGGAGTCCCTCCGTGTTCAACACGATCAAATTCCGCATCGCCGCCCTCGCGCTGGCAACGGCCTTCGCCGCCAACGCACAGGCTGCCGATGTCACCGGCGCCGGCGCTTCGTTCGTCTATCCGATCATGTCGAAGTGGTCGGCCGACTATGCCAAGGCGACCAGCAAGAAGGTCAACTACCAGTCGATCGGTTCCGGCGGCGGTATCGCCCAGATCAAGGCGGCGACCGTGGACTTCGGTTCGTCCGACGCCCCGCTCAAGCCGGAAGAGCTGGCCAAGTACGGCCTGGCCCAATTCCCGTCGGTGATCGGTGGCGTGGTACCGGTCATCAATGTGCCTGGCGTAGCCTCCGGCGCGCTGAAGCTGGACGGCGAGACCCTCGCCGACATCTTCCTCGGCAAGATCACCAAGTGGGACGACCCCCGCATCGTCGCCCTCAACAGCGGCGTCAAGCTGCCGGCCGGCAAGAAGATCACCGTCGTGCACCGTTCGGACGGTTCGGGTACCACCTTCAACTTCGTCAACTATCTGTCGAAGGTGAGCCCGGAGTGGAAGTCGAGCGTCGGTGAAGGCACCGCCGTGAAATGGCCGACCGGCATCGGCGGCAAGGGCAACGAGGGCGTAGCCGCCTACGTCAAGCAGATCGCCGGCGGCATCGGCTACGTCGAGCTGTCGTACGCGCTGCAGAACAAGATGGCCTACTCGCGCCTGAAGAACGCTGCCGGCAACTACGTCAACCCGAGCGACGAGACCTTCCAGGCCGCCGCCGCCAGCGCCGACTGGGCGAGCGCCAAGGATTTCTACCTGGTGATGACCAATGCCCCGGGCGAGAAGTCGTGGCCGATCACCGCCACCAACTTCATCCTGATGTACAAGCAGCCGAAGAACGCCGCCGGCGCCAAGAACGCCAAGGAATTCTTCGCGTGGGCCTATGCCAACGGCGATGCCCAGGCCAAGGCCCTGGACTACGTGCCGCTGCCGGATGCGCTGGTCAAACAGGTCGAGGCCTACTGGGCGGCAAACATGAAGTTCTGAGCCCCGGCTCAACGGTTGTCCAAAACACGGGCCTTCGGGCCCGTGTTTTTTGGTGGTTGCGACCTCGAAATATGAAGCCTGCTTGAGCCCTGTCATCCCCCTGTAACAAAAACATCATTTCATGGCGGGGTTCCGCGGGCACCCTGGCTGTTCTGGACGTCCGCTGTCGCATCCCATGTCCGGGAGCGCGCGAAAAAACATTACGGGATCCAATGAACGCCACCACTCTTCCCGCTCCTGCCAGCGAGACCCGTGACATCCGCGATGCCCGTGCCGACCGCGGCTTTCGTTGGCTGGTCACTGCCGCCGGTGCGCTCGTGCTGGTGTCGCTGGCCGCAGCCGCGTTTTCGATGTTGTGGGGTGGTCGCGAAACGTTCCAGAAGTTCGGCCTCGGTTTCCTATGGTCGGACGCGTGGGATCCGGTCGGACAGAACTTCGGGGCGCTGGTGCCGATCTACGGCACCCTGGTTACTGCATTGATCGCGATGATCATCGCGGTGCCGGTGAGCTTCGGCATCGCCATGTTCCTCACCGAGATCGCGCCCAAGTGGCTGCGCGGTCCGATCGGTTCCGCGATCGAATTGCTCGCCGGTATTCCTTCGATCATCTACGGCATGTGGGGTCTGTTCGTGCTCGTGCCGGTGCTGAGCGAGCACGTATATCCATGGGTCGACGCCCATCTCGGCCACCTCCCGCTGATCGGCTTTATTTTTTCCGGCCCGCCACTCGGCCTTGGCATGCTCACCGCTGGCCTGGTGCTGGCGATCATGGTGATTCCGTTCATCTCTTCGGTGATGCGCGAAGTGTTCCTCACCGTGCCGGGACGTTTGAAGGAGTCGGCTTACGCACTCGGCTCGACCAGGTGGGAGGTGGTGTGGGATGTAGTCCTGCCCTACACCCGCTCCGCGGTGATCGGCGGCATCTTCCTCGGCCTCGGCCGTGCGCTCGGCGAAACCATGGCAGTGACCTTCGTGCTCGGCAACGCGCATGAACTGACCGCCTCGCTGCTGATGCCCGGCAACTCGATCGCCGCGACCATCGCCAATGAATTCTCCGAAGCCGACTCCGAAGCTTATCGCTCGGCGCTGATCGCACTCGGCTTCGTGCTGTTCCTGGTCACTTTTGTGGTGCTGTCGGTGGCGCGCCTGATGCTGCGCCAGCTGGCGAAGAAGGAGGGCAACTGATGAGCGCGTCCCTCTATGGCGCACGCCGCGCCAAGAACCTGATCGCGCAAACGCTGGCGATCCTGGCGGCCATCTTCGGCCTGTTCTGGCTGGTGTGGATCATGTGGACAACGCTGACCAAGGGCATCTCCTCGATCAACCTCGCGTTGTTCACAGAGATGACGCCGCCACCCGGCGATGAAGGCGGCTTGCTCAACGCGTTCTTCGGCAGCGCGATCATGAGCTTGCTCGGCATCGTCATCGGCGCGCCGATCGGCGTGCTGGCCGGCACCTACCTCGCGGAATACTCGCAGAAGAGCTGGATCGGCGAGACCGTGCGCTTCGTCAATGACATCCTGCTGTCGGCACCGTCGATCGTGCTCGGCCTGTTCGTCTACACGCTCGTTGTCGCGCAGATGGGCCACTTCTCGGCGCTGGCAGGCGGCATTGCGCTGGCTTTCATCGTGCTGCCTGTCGTCGTGCGCACCACCGACGAGATGCTGCAGTTGGTGCCGTCGCAGATGCGCGAAGCGGCGCTGTCGCTGGGCGTGCCGCAATGGAAAGTGATCATGCAGGTGCTGTATCGCTCGTCGCTGCCGGGCATTGTCACCGGCATACTGCTGGCGCTGGCCCGCATCTCCGGCGAAACCGCGCCGCTGCTGTTCACCGCGCTCAACAACCAGTACTGGACCACCGACATCAACCAGCCAATGGCGAACGTGCCGGTGGTGATCTTCCAGTACGCCATGAGCCCCTACGAAAGCTGGCACACGCTGGCCTGGGCCGGCGCCTTCATCCTCACCTTATTCGTGTTGCTGGTCAGCTTGGTCGCTCGTGCGATCGTACTGCGCAACAAAATGACCCATGACTAATTTCCCTGGAACGCAGGCCATGAATGACGCCCGCCTCACCGTCGCCACACCTTCGCGCGACACGACTTTGCCGGTCGATGCGCCGGTGAAACTGGCCGCGCGCAACCTCGATTTCTACTACGACAAGTTCCACGCGGTTAAGAACATCAACCTGGTGATCCCGGAGAAGCGCGTGACGGCGCTGATCGGGCCGTCTGGCTGCGGAAAATCGACGCTGCTGCGCATCTTCAACCGCATCTATGCGCTGTACCCGAAGCAGGAAGCCCGCGGTGAAGTGCTGCTCGACGGCGAGAACATCCTCGACCCGAAGTACCCGATGAACCGCCTGCGCAGCAAGGTCGGCATGGTGTTCCAGAAGCCGGTGCCGTTCCCGATGACGATCTACGAAAACGTCGCCTACGGCATCCGCCACCACGAGCGCTTGTCCAAGGCCGACATGGACGCGCGGGTCGAGGAAGCCCTGCGCCAGTCCGCGTTGTGGGACGAGGTCAAGGACAAGATGAAGCAGAGCGCGCTGGGCCTGTCCGGTGGCCAGCAGCAGCGCTTGTGCATCGCCCGTGCGATCGCGCTGCGTCCGGACGTATTGCTGCTGGACGAGCCGACTTCGGCGCTCGACCCGATCTCCACCAGCCGCATCGAACAGCTGATCGAAGAACTGAAGCACAACTACACGATCATGATCGTGACCCACAACATGCAACAGGCCGCGCGCGTGTCCGACTTCACCGCCTTCATGTACCTCGGCGACATGATCGAACACGCCACGACCGAGACGATCTTCTCCAATCCCTCGAAGCAGCAGACCGAGGACTACATTACCGGCCGGTTCGGCTGAGCGAAGGATCGACGACATGAACAACACCCACGACCACATCGTCAAAAGCTACGACGAAGAACAGGGCCGCCTGCTCGGTGAGATCCTGCGCATGGGCGAAATGGCCGCCGCGCAACTGGAAGCCGCGCTGGACGTAGTCGAACGCCGGGACGACAAGGCCGCCGAACGCATCATCGCCAACGACGACGCGATCGACGCGCTCGAACAGGAAGTCAGCCACGACGTCATGCGCCTTGCACTGCGCGGACCGATGGCACGCGAC
The DNA here is from genome assembly GCF_022758295.1 of Lysobacter sp. CFH 32150. Classification (GTDB taxonomy): domain Bacteria; phylum Pseudomonadota; class Gammaproteobacteria; order Xanthomonadales; family Xanthomonadaceae; genus CFH-32150. The sequence continues at coordinate 519,465 of NZ_JALDWJ010000001.1, forward strand.
TTGCGTGTGATCCTGGCCGCCTTGAAGGTCGCTTCCGACATCGAGCGGATCGGCGACTACGCGGCCAACGTCGCCAAGCGTTCGATGGCGCTGAACCTGGCACCGCCGCTGCCGCACACCCGCGGCCTCGGCGCCCTCGGCCGGCTGGCCGTGCAGCAAGTGCGCGACGTGATTGCCGCCTACCACGCCAAGGATGCCGACGCCGCGCAGCGCATCCGCGCCAGAGACGCCGAACTCGACACCCTCTATACCGGCCTGTTCCGCGAGTTGCTGACCTACATGATGGAGGATGCGCGCGCGATCACCCCGTGCACGCACCTGTTGTTCATGGCCAAGAACCTGGAACGCATCGGCGACCACGCGACCAATATCGCCGAGAACATCTGGTTCCTGGTCCACGGCGAAGACTTGTTACCGCCGCGTGAAAAGCGCGACGAGACCAATACCGCCGTCTGATCCCCTCCCCATCGGATCCCCCATCGCGGCCGCAGTGCTGGTCACAGCCTGCGGCCGCGGTCGTTTTCGCCGCCACTGCATCCGGGAATCGTCCAGCCGCGTATCTGTACGCAGGAATCAGGTGGGCCACATGACGAATGGCTCTGCCGGGCGCCGCCCCAGGCGTTAGCATTCCTGTTCGCTATCCCTTTCCACATGCGGGCTAGTACCCGCGCTATCGGAGGCAATCCCATGTCACACAGCAACAAGAAACCCGTCGCCATCGGCGCCGCTCTCGTCGGCGGCCTGATCCTGTCCGGTTCCGCGTTCGCCATGCAGCCGATGGCATCGGGCTACATGCTCGCCGGCACCAGCATCGCAGGCGACAAAGCTGCAGCTGAAGGCTCCTGCGGCGGCGACAAAGCCAAAGCCGAAGGCAAGTGCGGTGAAGGCAAGTGTGGTGGCGAGATGTTCACCATGATGGACACCAACAAGGACGGCATGGTGTCGCGCGCCGAGTGCCGCGCCCATCACGACGCCGAGTTCGACAAGGCCGATACCAACAAGGACGGCAATATCAGCAAGGCCGAAGCGGACGCCATGATGAAGGCCCACGAAGGCAAGTGCGGCGGCGACAAGGCCAAGACCGAAGGCAAGTGCGGCGAAGGCAAGTGCGGCGGCGAGCAGAAGGAAGGCTGATCCGGCATGAATGCCGTGCGTCCGCTCAGACCGGACACGGCCGGCCTCGGCTTGCGGCGCGCCCTTTTGGGCGCGCTGCAGGCGGCACCGGCTGGAGCATTCGATTTCCTTGAGTGCGCGCCGGAAAACTGGATCGGCGTCGGCGGCAAACTCGGCGCGGCGCTGGAAGAACTCAGCGCCCGCCATCCCATCACCTGCCACGGCCTGTCCCTGTCGCTGGGCGGCCCCGAGCCGCTGGATGAAACCTTCCTCGTCCGCGTGCGCCGTTTCCTCGAGCAACATCGCGTCGATCTCTACAGCGAGCACCTGAGCTACTGCAGCGACGACGGCCAGCTCTACGACCTGCTGCCGATCCCGTTCACCGATGAGGCCGTGCACCACGTCGCTGCGCGTATTCGCCGGGTGCAGGATGTACTTGGCCGTCGCATCGCGGTGGAGAACGTCAGCTACTACGCGGCGCCGTACCAGGCATTGGCCGAAGTCGATTTCGTCAACGCAGTATTGGCGGAATCCGACTGCGACCTGCTGCTCGACGTCAACAACGTCTACGTCAACAGCATCAACCACGGCTACGACGCGCGCGACTACATCGCACGCATGCCGACGCGACGCATCGCTAGTTACCACGTCGCCGGTCATTTTGATGAAGCCGACGACCTCAAGGTCGACACCCACGGCGCTGCGGTGAAGGATGCCGTCTGGGATCTGCTTGGCGAGGCCTATCGCCTGCACGGCGTGCACCCGACCTTGCTCGAACGCGACTTCAACTTCCCTCCGCTGCAGGTATTGCTGGACGAAGTCGATGCGATCCGACAGTTGCAGCACACCGCGATTCCCCACGCGGCGAGCGCTCATGGGTGAGCTCGGCGCACAGCAGTACGCGTTGGCGCGCCACGTACGCGATCCGGGCACGCACGCGCCACCACCCGGCATCGAGGACCGCCGCCTCAAGGTGTATCGCGAGTTGTTCTACAACAGCATCGAAGGTCTGCTGGCCGGCAATTTCCCGGTGATCCGCAAGACGCTCGCCGATGCCGACTGGCATGCACTGGTACGCACGTTTTATGCCGACTTCCGCTGTCGTACCCCGCTGTTCACCGAGATCGGCCGCGAATTCATCCGGTTTTTAGAGCAACGTGAACTGGAAGAACGCGAAGCACAGGCCGGCGATCCACCGTGGCTGCTCGAACTCGCACATTACGAATGGGTCGAACTCGCACTGCAGATCGCCGAAGACGAATTGCCGGCGCATGATCCGAACGGAGACCCGATCGACGGCATCGCGGTGTTGTCGCCGTTGGCCTGGGCGCTGGCTTATCGCTGGCCCGTGCAGCGGATCGGTCCTGGTTATCAACCGAGTGCGCCACCCGACGCGCCGACCCTGCTCATGGTGCGACGCGACCGCACTGGCGATGTGCATTTTTCGGAGCTCTCGCCGCTGCTGTATCGCCTGCTGGAGCTGATGCGCCATGAGCCCACGCCCAGCGGTCGCCAAGCATTGCAGGCCCTCGCCGCGGAAGCGCACGCCACCGATCTCACCCACTTCACGCTGGAAGGCGCGGCGATGTTGCAACGGCTGCGCGACGAAGGCGTGATCCTCGGTACCCGCGCCGCCTGATTACGCCGCTCTGTTAGGCTTGCGCGATGACGCAAGCCGAAACCACCGAAGCAACCACGCCGCCCTTCCGCAAGATGTGCGACCGCTTCCGTGGTTATTTGCCGGTCGTCGTCGACGTCGAAACCGGCGGCTTCGACTGGAACCGGCACGCACTGCTGGAAATCGCCGCGGTTCCGATCGACCTCGACGAAGCCGGCCATTACATCGTCGGCGAAGTGGCGAGCGCACACCTCATCCCCGCCCCTGGTACCGAGATCGATCCGAAGTCGCTGGAGATCACCGGCATCGACATCGATCATCCGTTTCGCCTGGCCAAGCCGGAAAAGGAAGCGCTTGACCACGTATTCACGGCGGTACGCGCAGCGGTGCGCAAGCACGGGTGCCAGCGCGCGATCCTGGTCGGGCACAACGCCCACTTCGATCTCAATTTCTTGAATGCCGCAGTCGCTCGGGTCGCGCACAAGCGCAATCCGTTTCACCCCTTCAGTGTGTTCGACACGGTAACGCTTGCTGGCGTCGCCTACGGTCAGACCGTACTCGCTCGTGCGGTGCAGGCCGCGGGCCTGGACTGGAATAGCGCAGACGCGCATTCGGCGGTGTACGACGCTGAGCGCACCGCGCAGTTGTTCTGCAGGATCGCCAACGCCTGGGTGCCGCCGCCCGCCCCTTGATCAGAGCGGTGGCCGCGCCTGTCGTGCCTTGAAGGTGCGCGCGATGCCGTAGGCGCTGATAGCCACCCACGTCGCTTCCAGCAGGAACACCGACACATTGAACTTGCCGAGCAGCGACACCAGCACGCCGCCGGCACCAAACAGATTCAATAATTGATAGACGATACCGGTGCCTGACAATCGGCCGGCCTGCAGCAGGAAGAACGCACCCAGCACCATCAGCGTGCCGAGCATGCCGATCCAGTCGTACCACTCGAGATTCAGTGCCATCGCCTGCCCCTGCCTGGATCAAGCCTGCCGTTGCCGGACGGCCTCAAACAGCGCCACGCCGGTCGCCACCGACACGTTCAAGCTTTCGAACTCGCCTGGCATCGGGATCTTCACCAACTGGTCGCAATGTTCCCGGGTGAGTCGACGCAAGCCATCGGCTTCGCCGCCTAGAACCAGGGCGACGTTGCCTTTGAGATCGAGCTTGTACAACGACGCTTCGGCATCGCCGGCAAGGCCGTAGATCCACACGCCCAGCTGCTGCAGGTCGCGCAGGCAACGCGCGAGGTTGGTCGCGCGGATCACCGGGATGCTGTCGGCGGCACCGGCCGAAGTCTTGCGCACGGTGGCGTTGACCTGCACGGCCTTGTCTTTCGGGATCACCACGGCGGTCACGCCGGCCGCAGCCGCACTGCGCAGACAAGCGCCGAGGTTGTGCGGGTCCTGCACGCCGTCCAGCACCAATACCAAAGCCTTGCCCGCTGCAGCTTCGATCAGGCCTTCGAGTTCGTGTTCGTCCCAGGTCTTGGCCGCGGCGTAACGCGCCACTGCGCCCTGGTGGCGCAGGCCGCCGGCAACGCCGTCGAGCGCCTGTTGCGCAACCCGGCGCACTTCGATGCCGACGCGGCGTGCATTGCCCTCGATCTCGGTGATCCGCGGATTCTTCCCGCCGGCCTCAAGCAGGATTTCACGCACGTTGTCGGCGTCGTGCTCCACCGCCGCCGACACCGCATTGATGCCGACGATCCACTGGCTTTGTTTGCTCATGAGCGAATTTTACCGGTACGGCTGCTTCTTGCGCTTGGCCGGCTGCCCGCGCGGCGGCAATGCCGGTTCCGCACCCGCCTCGACCAGGCGGAAATCGATGCGACGGTCCTCGACACTGGCCTTGAGCACCACGATCCGCACCCGGTCGCCCAGGCGGTACTCGCGACCACGACGTTCACCGACCAGCGTCTTCCGCACCGGATCGAAGTGGTAGTAGTCGTTGGCAAGCTGGGTGACATGCACCAGGCCGTTGACCTTGGATTCGTCCAGCTCGACGAACAGGCCGAAGCTGGTGACGCCGCTGATGGTGCCATCGAACTCGCCACCGACGTGCTGTTCCATCCATGCCGCTCGGTAACGTTCGTCGACCTCGCGCTGGGCCTCGTCGGCGCGGCGCGAACGCTCGGAGCATTGCAGCGACAACGCCGCCATCGCATGCGGCGAATAGGCGAACTGATCCGGCTTGCCTCCAACCAGTCCATGCTTGATCGCCCGGTGCACGAGCAGATCGGGATAACGGCGGATCGGCGAGGTGAAATGCGCATAAGCCTCGAGCGCCAGGCCGAAGTGACCGATGTTGTCCGGCGCGTACACGGCCAGCGACTGGCTGCGTAGGATCACCGACTCCAGCAATGCCGCGTCCGGACGTTCGCGGATTTTTTCCAGCAACGCACGGAAATCCTTCGGCTGCACCTTGGCATACGGCGGCATGCGCAGCTTGAACTCCTTGAGGAATTCCTCGAGGTCGGCGTACTTCGCTTCCGGTGGCTTGTCGTGGTCGCGATAAGGCGCGGGAATCCGCTTGGCGAGCAGGTACTTCGCGGCCTCGACGTTGGCCGCGATCATGCATTCCTCGATCAGCTTGTGCGCATCGTTGCGCTGGAGCATCCCGGCCTGGGTGACTTCGCCCTGCGGGCCCAGCACGAAGCGCACCTCGCTCGATTCGAATTCGATCGCACCGCGATGCTGGCGCGCCTTGTCGAGGATCCGGTAGAGCTGGTGCAGGCGCTGCACCTGCGGCAATAGCGGGCCGATGAAGGCCAGCGCCTGCGCCCGGTCTTCTTCCGGGATGCCCTCGCCGACTGCGTTCCAGACCTGCGTGTAGGTCAGGCGCGCGTGCGAGTTCATCACCGCTTCGTAGAACTTCGATTTGGTGACTTCGCCATCGCGGCCGACATGCATGTCGCAGACGAAGCACAGGCGCTCCACTTTCGGATTCAGCGAACAAATGCCGTTCGACAACGTCTCCGGCAGCATCGGCACGACGAAACCGGGGAAATACACCGAAGTCGCGCGCTTGGTCGCCTCATCGTCCAGCGGCATCCCCGGCCGCACGTAATGCGAAACATCGGCGATCGCGACCACGAGGCGGAAACCGTCGCGGGTCGGTTCGCAATAGACCGCGTCGTCGAAATCCTTCGCGTCCTCGCCATCGATCGTGACCAGCGGCAGCGCACGCAGGTCGACGCGCGTCGCGACGGTCGCGGCATCCACGGTCAACGGCACCGCCGTGGCTTCATCGATCACCGCTTGCGGGAATTCGTGCGGGATCTCGTGCCCGTGGATCGCCGCCTGCACCGCGAGGGACGCAGTGAGCTTGTCGCCGAGCACCGCCAGCACGCGACCGATCGGCGGCCGTTGCGTATCCGCTGCCTGGGTAATTTCGGCAACCACCAATTGCCCGTGGCGTGCATCGCCGGCGGCGTCCGGCGCGATCAGGAGGTTGCGCTGGATGCGGCGATCGTCGGGAATCACGTAACCGATGCCCGCCTCGACCGAATAGCGGCCGATCAAACGATTGAGCCGGCGTTCCAGCACCTCGACGATCGCGCCCTCGCGCCGCCCGCGCCGGTCCATGCCGGTGACACTGGCCAGCACGCGATCGCCGTGCATCGCCTTGCGCATCTCGAACGGCGGCAGGAACAGGTCGTCGCCACCGCCCGCGTCCGGACGCAGGAAACCGAATCCGTCCGGATTGGCAATCACGACGCCCGGGATCAGGTCCATCCGCTCGGCCGGGGCGAATGCGCCCCTGCGGTTCTGCAGCAGCTGGCCGTCGCGGACCATCGCCCCAAGGCGTTTGCTCAGCGCATCGAAGCGGTCGGGTTCGGCGAGCGCCAGTTTGCGCGCCAGGGCATCGATATCCATCGGGCCGTCGTCGGCGGCGAGGATCTGCAGGATCATTTCGCGGCTGGCGATCGGCTGCTCGTATTTCGCCGCTTCGCGTGCGGCATGTGGATCGCGGATGTTGTGATCTGAACGCGGGCCGCGTGCGGGGCCGGCTGCGGCTCGCGATGGCGGTGGTTCAGGCATCCAGCCCGGACGCTTGCTGGCGGCTTTCTTCGGGCCCGATTTGTGCGGCGCACCCTGTGTTCGTGAGGGGCCGGCCTTACCGGATGGCTTATCGCTGCGGCCTGAGCCGCGCTTGCTGGGGGTCTTGGGCATCGCGGCATGGTACCGCGCTCCCGTCAACGGCCCGTTGCTGTGCCCTGCGTTTTACAGCCGTGACGCAGTGCAGCATCGGGTTCCGGCGGCAGTCACTACACTACTTTGCATCGCACCATTTCCATGACTCCCATGCGCAAACGGGCCAAAGCGACTTCGGTCGACATCGCCTACCGGGCCGGCGTTTCGCAGGCCACGGTATCGCGCGTGCTGTGCGGCAGTCCGCTGGTCAATGCCGAAACGCGCAAGCGCGTCGAGGCCGTGGCGCGCGAACTCAACTACAAGGTCGACCGGCACGCCTCCAGCCTGCGGACCCAGCGTTCGGGCACGCTGGCGCTGCTGCTGTTCGAGGATCCGACGCCGGACGAGTCGCATATCAATCCGTTCTTCCTGTCGATGCTCGGTTCCATCACCCGTGCCTGCGCGCGCAACGGGCACGACCTGCTGGTGTCGTTCCAGCAACTCTCGGACGACTGGCACGCCGATTACGAGGACAGCATGAAGGCCGATGGCCTGATCCTGCTCGGTTACGGCGACTACGAGGTCTACCAGCACAAGCTCAAGACCCTGGTCGAACAGGGCACGCGGTTCGTGCGCTGGGGTGCGATCCTGCCGGGACAGCCGGGCGTATCGATCGGTTGCGACAATTTCCAGGGCGGCCGGTTGGCCGGGGAACACCTGATCGGCCTCGGGCACAGGCGCATCGCGTTCCTCGGTGGCGCATCGAGTCACTGCCCGGAGTTCCTGGAGCGTTACCGCGGTTGCGACGCAGCGCTGCACGGGGTCGGCGCCGCCATGGATCCCGATCTGCAGATCGACGCCGAAAGCTCGGAAGATGCCGGCTACGCCGCGGCACGCCAGCTGTTACGGCGCAGGCAACCGTTCGACGCGGTGTTCGCCGCCAGCGACCTGATTGCGCTTGGCGCGATGCGGGCGCTGACCGAACAAGGCCTGCGGGTGCCGGAGGACGTCGCGATCGTCGGATTCGACGACATCCCGACGGCGCGTTTCGCCAGTCCGCCGCTGACGACGGTCTTCCAGAACACCACCCGCGCCGGTGAACTGCTGGTCGAAACGCTGCTGAAGCTCGTGCGCGAGGAACCGGTCGAGAACATCATGTTGCCGGCAACGCTCGTGGTACGTCGCTCCTGCGGTGCCGACCAGGGCCGGTTGAAGCGATCGGCTTAGGGCTGTTAACGCTATCCGTCAGCGAGTGCGCCGCGCGCCGGCCATCGCAGGCGTGAGCGCAGCGCGCAGGCCCGCATCGGTCACTGCCGCGTCAAGCAGGAACACTTCCACCCCGTGCGCGGGCACCGTCGCCGACAACTCGCCGCCCTGCGTTACGTCCCGCACGCCACCGCCGATCGCGGCCCGCCATTGTCCCGCTTGCAGATAGTCGCGCACCGCGATCTGTGCCGGCGCATCGCCCTTGTTGAGCAGGACCAGCGCGATCTGGCTCACGCCTTCGTGCTGGTAGACGCGATAGAACACCGCCTCGTCGCCCTTGAACCGGACGTTGAGTTGCAGGCCTTTCTGCAACGCGGGCGATTGCTGGCGCAGTCGCGCGATCGTCCGCAACTGCTGGCGAATGGGATGCGTCCGCGCCGCGGCGATGCGTTCGACGCCGAAGTAGTTACGGTTACCGGCGTGTTCCGCGGTACCGCGTTCGAAGCCGATTTCCGACCCGTAGTAGATCACCGGGATGCCACGCGCCGTGAACAGGAAATTGTTGGCGTCGATGAAGCCTTCGTCCGTGGCGTCGAGCCGCGCCATGTCGTGGTTGTCGTAGAAGGTCATCAGGTCGTACGGATTCTGGTACGGGCCGTCTTGCAGGTACAGGTGCTCGGCGATGCGTTCGAAGCCGCCGCCCTTGCTGCCGAAGACTTCGGCAACGCGCTCCTTCAATGGAAAGTCGAGCACGCTCACGCCAGCGTTCTGCGGCCATGTGTGCTCTGCGATCTTGCTGGCGTCGTAGTCGAAGGCTTCGCCGAACATGAAGAAGCCTGGATGCTTCTCGCGGATCTTCCCGACGAACGCATGCCAGTACGAATGCGGCATCCACGGAATCGTGTCGATGCGGAACGCGGCCGCACCCTGGTCGATCCATTGCGAGTACGCACCGACGAAATACTCCAGCACGCGCGGATCGTTCTCGTTGATGTCCGAGAGCTGCGCCAGGCCCGGCTTGGTGTTGTAGAAAGCGTGCAACGGGTTGTGTTGCGGATCGAGCTTCTCGGGCGGTAGGTTCTGGTGATCGGCGATGAGCGTGCCGTCGCGATCGTAGATCTCGCCGTACTTCGGCTGGTCCTTGGGCATGGTGTAGGACGGCGAGCCGTGGTTGCCGACAATGTCGAGCACTGTCAGCAGGCCGTGCTGCTTGAGACCCGCGGTCAGGCCGGCGAAGTCCAGGTCGGGGCTCGGCAGGTGCTCATCGAGCTGGTAGAAGTTCACGCCCCAGTAGCCGTGGAAGCCGGTCTTGCCACGGTCGGTGAACATGCCGCCCCACTTCACCAGGTCGCCGCCGGTGAAGGCTTCGTCGGGATTGTCGACGATGGGTGTAAGCCATACCGCGCCGAAGCCCATGTCGTGGATGTAGTCGGCGTTGTCGAGCAGGCCTTTGAAGTCTCCTCCGAGATAGCCGACGTTGTCGCTCCTGCCCTTCGGCGCGCCCGGAACTGGACGGTCGAAACTGCGGTTGACTCCGCCCTGGTCGCGCTGATCGTTGGCCGGGTCGCCGTTGACGAAACGATCGGTGAGCACGAAGTACACCGCGTGCTCGGCGAACGGTTCCTGCGTGCCGTAGTACTCAGGCGCGGCAACGACGGGCGCAGGCGTCGCGACCGGCGCGCGATCCGTGCAACCAGCAACGAGCAATGCGCAGGAAATTGCGAGAAGTCGACGATCCATGCACATTCCTTATGGGTTGGCCGTCGCCGCGGCGACGTGGCGCAGCGGCTCGCGCACGCGCAGCACGCACAGGCCCGCGACTACCAGGCTGACGCCGCCGATCACCAACGCATAGATCGGCTCGCTGCCGAAGAACAGCTTGAGCAGTACGCCGAGCAGGCTGGCGGCGACCAGCTGCGGGATCACGATGAAAAAATTGAAGATGCCCATGTACACGCCCATCTTCCCGGCGGGCACGCTGTCCGACAGCAACGCGTAAGGCAACGACAGGATCGAGGCCCAGGCGAAACCGACGCCGACCATCGACAACAGCAGCCATTGCGGATCGCGGATCACCACGAAGGACAGCAGGCCCAAGCCACCCAGCGTGGCGTTGATCAGATGGCTGATGCGCAGCCCCCAGCGTTTCACCATCCATGGAATCACCATGGCGGCCAGCGCGGCGAAGCCGTTGTAGGCGGCGAACAGCACGCCAACCCAGTTGGCGCCTTCGTTGTACGCCGCGGAAGTCGTGTCGCTGCTGCCGTAATGCACGCCGGTCACCGCGGCGGTGGTGTAGATCCACATCGCGAACAACGCAAACCAGGAGAAGAACTGCACGACGGCTAGCTGCCGCATGGTCGGCGGCATGTCGTAGAGGTCGTCCATGATGTGGGTGAACGCACCATCGCCGCGCAGGTTCGAGCGGAGCAGCAGGGCGGCGCCGTAAGCAGTGATCAAGCCGGCAAAGATGTACAGCTGCTTGTCCCAACCCTGCCATGCCACGACTGAGATGCCGATAACACCGGTCAACAGCCACGCCAGCGCGTTGCGCCGCACCCGCGCGGGTTCACGTGGACGGCGCGACAACGGCGGCGCCTCGTCCCAGGCCTTGAGTGTTTCCGGCGGGTATTCGCGCGTGCGCAACACCGTCCAGCCGATCGCCAGCAACAGCACCGCGCCGCCGGCATAAAACGCGTACCGCACCGTGTCGGGGACCTCGCCGGGCGCGGCGGTGTTGGCCACGCCGAACTTGGCCAGCAACCACGGTAGCAGGCTGGCGACCACCGCACCCACGCCGATGAAGAAGCTTTGCATCGCGTAACCGCTGGCGCGCTGCTTGACCGGCAGCTGGTCGCCGACGAAGGCACGGAACGGCTCCATCGAGATGTTGATCGAGGCATCCAGGATCCACAGCAGGCCGGCCGCGATCCACAGCGACGGCGAGTTCGGCATGAAGAACAATGCCAGCGAGGTCAGCACCGCACCGGCGAGGAAATACGGCCGCCGTCGCCCCAACCCCGTCCAGGTGCGATCGGATAGGTAACCGACGATCGGCTGCACGATCAGGCCCGTCAACGGCGCCGCGATCCACAGGATCGGGATGTCTTCCATGCTCGCCCCGAGCGTCTGGAAGATCCGGCTGACGTTTGCGTTCTGCAATGCGAAGCCGAACTGGATGCCGAGGAAGCCGAAGCACATGTTCCAGATCTGCCAGAACGACAGCTGGGGTTTTGCGGACGCCTGCACTGCTGGTGTCATTGGGTGCTGCCTTTGATGAGCGCGTTCACGTACGGGGCTCTGACACGCGCATGTCGAACCCCGTCAAGAGCACATGGGATGGTACGCCGGCGTATGCGGTGAAGGTGCCATGCACACTGCTGAGGCGAGCCGGACCCATGTTAGTCAGCGGTGCACTTGCACAATGATTGTTGCAAACGTATTCATGCCTCCCTTCGGCTCACCGTCATCACAGCCCATGCGCTGCGTGGAATAGTGGCGCCTTCAGCGTGTGCCTGTTCTTGCGCCCACGACTCATCTCTGGGGAATTCGCTTGTTGGGGAAAGGAATGACGACAAGTCAATGGTGGCGTGGCGCGGTGATCTACCAGATCTATCCGCGCAGCTTCCTGGATACCGATGGCGATGGCGTCGGCGATCTGCAGGGGATCATCGAGAAACTCGATTACGTCGCCAGCCTCGGCGTCGACGCGATCTGGGTTTCGCCCTTCTTCAAGTCGCCGATGGCCGACTTCGGATACGACATCGCCGATTACCGCGAGGTCGACCCCTTGTTCGGCACCCTCGACGATTTCGACCGCCTGCTCGCCAAGGCCCACGGTCTTGGGATCAAGGTGATGATCGACCAGGTGCTCAGCCACACCTCGGTCGAGCACGAATGGTTCAGGCAAAGCCGCGAATCGCAGCACAACGACAAGTCCGACTGGTACGTCTGGGCGGATGCCAAACCGGATGGCACACCACCCAACAACTGGCTTTCGATCTTCGGCGGCGTCGCTTGGCAGTGGGAACCGCGTCGCGGCCAGTACTTCCTCCACAATTTCCTGGCCTCGCAGCCGGACCTGAACTTCCACAACCCGGCGGTGCGCGCCGCCACGCTGGACAACGTGAAGTTCTGGCTCGATCGCGGCGTGGATGGCCTGCGCCTGGATGCGATCAACTTCTGCTTCCACGACGCGCAACTGCGCGACAACCCGCCCAAGCCATCGGAGCTGCGCACCGGTCGCGGGTTCAGTGCCGACAACCCGTACGCCTTCCAGTACCACCTCCACAACAACACGCAACCCGAGAATCTCGGGTTCCTCGAAGAGTTGCGCGCGCTGCTGGATCGGTATCCGGGCGCGACTACGCTCGGCGAGATCTCGTCCGAGGATTCCCTCGCGACGATGGCCGAATACGTCGGCGACGGCCGCCTGCACATGGGCTACAGCTTCGAACTGCTGACCGACGACTGCAGCGCCGCCTATATCCGCGGCACGGTAGAGAACCTCGAATCGAAGATGCCGCACGGCTGGCCCTGCTGGGCGATCTCGAACCACGACGTGCGCCGTGCCGTGACGCGCTGGGGCGGCACGTCGCCGACAGGCGCCCTGGCCAAGCAACTGGTGGCGCTGGTGTGCTCGCTGCGCGGTTCGGTCTGCCTGTACCAGGGCGAGGAGCTTGGCCTCAGCGAAGCGGATGTGCCGTACGAGTCGTTGCAGGATCCCTATGGCATCGCCTTCTGGCCGAACTTCAAGGGCCGCGATGGCTGCCGGACACCGATGCCGTGGAGCGGCGACGCCCACGCCGGCTTCACCGCGAATCCGCCCTGGTTGCCGATTCCGGAAGCGCACCGCAGCAGCAGCGTGTCGGTGCAGGACGCCGATCCCGATTCGGTGCTCAACGCAGTGCGCACGTTCCTCCGCTGGCGCAGGACCAAGCCGGCGTTGGTACGCGGCGACATCCGCTTCATCGATGCGCCGGAACCCGTGCTCGCCTTCGTCCGCAGCAGCGAGGGGCAGTCGTTGCTGGTCGCGTTCAACCTGTCGGCGACGCCTGTCGAATGGACGCTGCCCTCCGGTACGACTGCACACCTGCTCGAGGACCACGACCTCGCGTCGGCCCGCATCGATGGCGATCGCGTACACCTGCCGGCACGGGGCGTGCTCTTCGCCAGGCTTGGCTGAGTCGATGCTGCGCTTGCTACGCGCAATCCGGTTCACATCATTGCTGAAGGATTCCGAGATGCGTTTTTCGTTCGCTGCTCTCCTGCTCCTGGCGTTTGCTGTTCTTGCGCAGGCTGCCCCCGCGCATGCCGAGACCGTCGCCGAGGTGTCTTCGCCCGATGGCACGCTGAAAGTGGAACTGGACCTCAATGGCGAAGGCCGGCTGGCCTATCGGGTGGCACGCAAAGGCCAGCCGCTGATCGACGATTCCCGGCTCGGCTTCATCCTGCGCAATGACCGCCAGTTGCTGCGCGGCCTGAAGCTGGAGAAACAGGCGGCACGCAGTTTCGACGAAACCTGGGAGCAACCCTGGGGCGAGCGCCGCTTCGTCCGCAATCACTACAACGAACTCCGGGCGAGCTTTGTCGAGGGCGATCGCGACCACCGCCGTGTTGACGTCGTGTTCCGCGTGTTCGATGACGGCATCGGCTTCCGCTACGAACTGCCCAAACAGCCGAAGCTCGACAAAGTCCAGATCGAGGAAGAACTCACCGAGTTCGCAATCGCGCAGCCGGCGACCGCGTGGTGGATCCCGGCCTTCGAATGGAATCGCGAGGAATACCTCTACAACCGCACGCCGTTGGCCGAAGTCGGCATGGCACAGACCCCGATCACGCTGCGCACGGCGAATGGCACGCATCTCTCCATCCATGAAGCCGCACTGGTCGACTACGCGGGCATGAACCTGGCCAAGGGCGGCGACGGTCGCCTGCGTGCAACGCTGACGCCCGGCAGCCCGGCCAAAGTGGTGCGGCGCACGCCCTTCACCACGCCCTGGCGCACGATCCAGATCGCCGAACGCGCCGGCGGCCTGGTCGAATCCAACCTGATCCTCAACCTCAACGAACCCAACAAGCTCGGCGACGTGAGCTGGTTCAAGCCGTCCAAGTACGTCGGCGTGTGGTGGTCGCTGCACCTCGACACACAGATCTGGGGCACCGGGCCAAAGCACGGAGCAACCACGGAGAACACCAAGCGCTACATCGATTTCGCCGCGAAGTACGGTTTCCGCGGCGTGCTGGTGGAAGGCTGGAACGTGGGCTGGGATGGCGACTGGTTCGCCAACGGCTGGAACTTCGACTTCAGCAAGCCCACGCCGGATTACGACCTGGAGGAGTTGGCCGCCTACGCGAAGTCCAAGGGCGTGCACCTGATCGGCCACCACGAGACCGCGTGCGCGATCAGTCACTACGAACGGCAGATGAGCGAGGCGTTCGCCCTGTTCCAACGCCTGGGCATCGATGCGGTGAAGACTGGCTACGTCTGTGATGCCGGCCAGATCGAGCGGCAGGACAAACCGAACGGCCCGGTGCTGCGCGAATGGCACGAAGGCCAGTTCATGAGCAACCACCACCTGCGCGTGCTGGAGGCGGCGGCGAAACACCACGTCGCCATCAATGCGCATGAGCCGATCAAGGACACCGGCCTGCGTCGCACGTACCCCAACTGGATTTCGCGCGAAGGCGCGCGCGGTCAGGAGTTCAACGCCTGGGGCAATCCGCCCAATCCGCCGGAGCACGAACCCAATCTGATCTTCACCCGCATGCTCGCCGGGCCGATGGACTTCACGCCCGGCGTGGTGAGCCTGAAGGGCCGCGGTGGCCAGGCGATCCAGAACACGGTCGCGCGCCAGCTTGCCGACTACGTGGTGCTGTACAGCCCGATCCACATGGCCGCGGATCTGCCGGAACACTACGAGCAGCACATGGATGCGTTCCAGTTCATCCGCGACGTGCCCACCGACTGGCAGGACACGCGCGTGCTCAATGGCGAGGTCGGCGACTACGCGACCATCGTGCGCAAGGACCGCAACAGCGAGGACTGGTTCCTGGGCAGCGTGACTGACGAGAACGCGCGCACGCTGGCGATACCGCTGGACTTCCTCGATGCGAAGCGCATCTACGTCGCGCAGATCTACCGCGATGGCGACGGCGCGGACTGGAAGACGAATCCCTTCGCGTTCGCGCGCGAGACCCGCGAAGTCTCGCGCGGCGACACGCTGACGCTGAAACTGGCCTCGGGCGGTGGCGCGGCGATCCGGTTCACGCCCAAGGCGCAATGAACCGCGTGTCGCATTCTGGACCGAAACGTACAGTCGGGTTGCTGGTGGCTGTATCGGCGCTTCTTTCCGCCTGCGTGCCGCCGGGCATGGACCGGTCGCCACATGCAGCGAATCCGGTGATCGACGCAATCACCGTCGAAACATCGATGCTGGAGGCTCCCACCGTTTCGCCGCAGCCGATCCGTGTCCGGATCTGGCTGCCGCCGGGTTATGCCGTCGCTACGCGACGTTATCCGACTCTCTACATCAACGACGGCCAGGACATGGAGGCCGTCGGCCTGCAGGCCACGCTGGAACGGCTGTATGCGGGCAAGGCCATCCAGCCTGTCATTGTGGTCGCGATCGACATGCCACCGGATCGGATGGGCGCCTATGGCTTCTCCGATCGCCCCAATGCACGCAGTCTGGTGGCGGGGACCCGCTACGGAGCCGTAGGCACTCACGCGCACGCATATTCGGAATGGGTCGCGAAGGCGCTGGTGCCGGCGATCGATGCGCGCTACCGCACGCGCCGCTCACCCGATGCGCGCGCCGTGCTCGGCTGGTCGCTAGGTGCCGCGAACGCTTTCAATCTCGCGTGGCAATACCCGGAACTGTTCGGACACGTCGGCGCGTTCTCGCCTTCGTTCTGGCTGTCCGCGGACCGCAACGACGCGGACGCGGTGCAGCGGAGCCGCCTGGCGCAGCGCATGGTCGACGGCAGTCACGTGCGCGCGGACCTCAAGCTGTTCTTTGCCGTCGGAACGACCGAAGAAACCGACGACCGCGATGGCGACGGTATCAACGACGCGCTAGACGACACCCGCGACCTGATGGATGGCTGGCACAACGGCGGCACCTTGCATGCCCAGGGCCTGCGCCAACTCGGTTACTCGGTCAACCTCGATTACGGCCAGCACGCCAGCACCGACGATGCGGTGCTGCTGTCGCTGCAAGGCGGCGGACACAACCAGGTCAGCTGGGCACGCATGCTGCCCACGTTCTTCACGTGGGCGTATTCCAAACGCTAGTTGCAACGACAGGCGACTGTCCTTCCAGTTCCGTGTCCTTGGTTTCGCGCACCGCAGACACGACGAACAGCGGCAGCCCCAGGACCGGGGCAGCGTGGTGGTCGATCAGGGCAAAGCGATGACGGCGGCATCCATCACCAATGGGTCGACGTTGCCGTCACCGCCGCCGAAACCATGCGACTGCGCCGTCGGCACGAGCGGGCGGTAGCCGCCGTCGTAATCCCAGGTCGTGACATACACCTTCGCGCCAGCCAACGACTTCGGGTTGCCGAGCGATGCGCCGGACAGGAGGAAGCTGACCACGTCGTTATCGCGATCGGCTGCGATCGTGGCGGCGGGCATTGTCGCCGTGCCTTCATTCGTCGCGGATGCACCGTTCGCCGAGAACAACGCGTTTGACCAGCCATGTGCGCGCAACCGGTAATGCCAGCGCATGTCGTGGGGCAGCGTCGCATTCTGCAGCGGCATCACCGTCGCACCGTCCGCCTGGCCGGGCACCTGCACGAAGATCGTGAATGCGACATGGTCGAAGCCGTTGGACGGATTCCACGATGCAGTGACCTCATGCATTCGCAGGTCGATCTTCAACGCACCGCCTGCCCCGGACACGCGCACGCCACGGATGTCGGCCTGCCGGTTCGCACCCCAACCCGCATCGCTGGGATAGCGATAACGTCCATCCGGGCCCGCGTCGTCGCCTGCGGGGTCGTCGATTTCCGCGAGCACCTTCCAGTCGCGTTCGACACGGAAGCTGCATCGCGCCGAGGCGACTCCCGAGGATTCATCCCACGCGACCAGGTTGTGTTCGACCACGGCATCGGCCATCGCCCCTGTATCCACCGTGGCTTCCCAGCGGTCGTCGGCGTCGGGCCGGACGCGCTGTGCTGCGTCGAGATTTCCATCGACGACCAGCAGGAATTCGAATGTGTCCTTCGCGTTGCCCCGCACGCGGAAGTCGCCGCCGACGCGCGCCGCCGTCAGCGGTTCGATGGCGAGCGATGCGGATCGCGCCGGAATCGCTGCGGTCTTCGACGTGGGCTTCCACACCATGCCGCTGCGTGCGGGTAGTCGCAGGCTGACCAGGCCATCGGCGCCCGCGACGAGATCTTCCGGCACGCCGTCGATCGCGAACAGACCCTGCAACTTCGTGCCCGCCGCGAGTCCGGTGTCGAGGTTGTCGAGCAACGCAGCGTGATCCGAGGTGTTGAAGACCACGAGTGCGGACTCGTCGCGGCCATGCACCTGTGTCCGCATCCGATACGCCAGCACGCCGGCACTGGCGGCGTTGTCGCGCAGGATGGTCGGCGTTCCCCGCGAAAACAGCAGATGGGCACGACGCAGTGCGATGGCGCGCTTGATGAACTGGTAAAGCGGCGCGTCCGTATCGAAATGATCGCGTCCGGCAGCGCCGTAGCCGTCCTTGAACATCGCGCCGCGCTGTTCGGTGAAACCTTGCTCCGTGCCGTAGTAGACGACCGGAATCCCCGGCAGCGTCATCAGCAGCAACAACCCTTGCTTCAGCCCGGCGACGTTGCCGCTGGCCAGGAAGCGATCGACGTCGTGGTTATCGATGAAGCTCGGCATCAGGTGCGGCTGCGCATGCACCGCCATCATGCTGCGGATGCGATGCGCGAGTTCGGCCGTCGGTCTGCCGCGTGCAAAGACATCAACCGCCGTGCCGTACAGCGGGAAATTGAGCATGCCCGGCAGCAGTGCTTCACCGCCGCGGCCGCGCATGTAGTCATCGATCTTCCTGGCTTGCGCATCGTCGTAGGGTTTGTCGATGCCGAAACCTTCGCCGAAGACATGGAAGGCCTTGCGCCCGGTGTTCTCCGCTACCTGGAGGATGCCCGGGTGTTTCGCATCGTTCGAATGCAGGAAATCGGTGAAGTACTCCGATGGTACGTAGAATGCGGTGTCCACGCGGAAAGCGTCGACGCCGACTTCGCGGATCCAGTACCCATAGGATTCCCGCAGCACATCGCGCACCACCGGGTTTTCCGTATTCAGATCGTCGAGACCCGCAAGTTGATAAGTGCGCTCCTGGACCGGGTTCGTGAAGTCGGTGATGTCCGGCGTCCAGTGATAGACGCCAGTCTTGCGATGTTCTGGATTGCGCACATCATTCAGCGTGAATGGCCATTGCGTCGGCGCGGTGCGGCCGTTCGCATCGGGAATCAACCGGAAGTTCGCAGCCGGATCCGCGGCACTCCACTGGCCGTCATAGGCGATGAAATTCGCAACGTGGTTCACCACGATGTCCTGCACCAGATACATCCCTGCTGCGTGGATGCTGCCGGACAGGCGCTTGTAGTCCGCGAGCGTGCCGTAGTGCGGATCGACCGCGGAAAAATCCTCGCCCCAGTAGCCGTGGTAGCCGCCGTACTGCGCCCGCACGTTCCACCACTGGTGCGCCACGGGCGGCGTAATCCAGATTGCCGTGGCGCCGAGGCCGCGGATGTAATCCAGGTGGCGCTCGATGCCCACCAGATCGCCACCGCTGTACTTCGCATTGCTGGCTGGATCGAACTCGCTGGCGCCCTGGTCGTTGTTGGCGGGATCACCATCGTCGAACCGATCGGTCATCACGAAGTAAATGACCTGGTCGCGCCAATCTGGCGACGGCACATGCAGCAACGGAGCCGCGGCGGGTTGCGCCGCTCGTAGCGTCGGGGGAACACCCCCTGCCAGCACTGCCGCCGCCAATGCCAGGCACAACGACCCCAATCCCCTCGGATGCATCGATCCACCTCGACTTTCGCAACCGCCATTCAGATCTGGAGGCCTTTCCCATCAGCGATCGCGCGAACGCGCGTGGGGGGCGGCCCACTATTCCATGGTTGCGTGACGGCGGTTGCCCCCCTGCTTCGTCGCGATGCAATGAATACGTATGCAAGAAAATTTGTGCGGGGATGGCTGCGAATACCATCCACCTACGCCACGGGGCATGGGTAAGCATCGGGCGCACGGGGGCTGGAGCGCCGATCGACGACATAAACGGCGCGGCTGACGAAACAGAACTTTGAGGAGTGGAGGGGAGATGCAACTGAAACGCAATTTGCTCAGCGTGGCGCTAGCTTCTGCGACGATGCTTATCGCGACAGGCGTACACGCGCAGTCCACCGATCCGGCGCCGCAGCAGGATCAGACCGATGCCGCCAAGAACGAGGCCGAAGAACCCAAGGTCAGTTTGGACACGGTCACGGTGACCGGCATCCGCCTCGGCATCGAGAACGCGATCGAGACCAAGAAAGAGTCTACGTCCATCGTGGAGTCGATCTCGGCGGAGGACATCGGCAAACTTCCCGACATCAGCATCGCCGAATCCATCTCGCGCCTGCCCGGCTTGGCCGCGCAGCGCGTCGGCGGCCGCGCCCAGGTGATCAGCGTTCGCGGCCTGTCGCCGGACTTCTCGACCACACTGCTCAACGGCCGCGAGATGGTCAGTACGGGCGACAACCGCAGCGTCGAGTTCGACCAGTACCCATCCGAGCTGATGAGCGGCGTGACCGTTTACAAGACGCCGGACGCCGCGCTAGTGGGCCAGGGCCTGTCGGGCACGCTCGACATGCGCACCGTGCGCCCGCTCGACTTCGACAAGCCTGTGTTCGCCATCAGCGCGCGCTACCAGGAGAACTCGCTCGGTTCGGCGGCGAACGCAGACGGCGATGGCAAACGCATCAATGCCAGCTATATCGACCAGTTCGCGGGCGGAACGCTGGGGCTGGCGATCGGCTTCTCGCACTCGGACATCCCGATCCAGGAAGAGCAGACCGGCCTGTACGAGCCTTGGCAGGTACAGCCGCGCGCCGGCGTGCCCGCAGGCACGTACGTCACCGACGGCGGGAAAGCTCTGCGCCGCACTGGCTACATCCGCCGCAACGCCGCGATGGCGACCGTGGAATTCAGGCCGATCGCCGAGTGGACCAGCACGCTGGACATCTTCCACACCTCGGCCGTGCAGGAAGACACCGCCAACCAGTTCGAAGCGAACTTCAACTACAACGGCAACCCCGTCACGCAGGTCTGGACGCCGACCGTCAACGGCAACGGCACCCTGACCGGGGGCACGCTGACCAACGCCTATCCGCTCGTCCGCGGCATGTACAACAAGCGCGAGGACAGCATCGACGCGGTGGGTTGGAACAACGAGATCAAGATCGGCCATGCGAAAGTCACGGCCGATCTGAGCTGGTCGAAGTCCCACCGCGACGAGCTCAACCTCGAAAACAACCTGCAGCTGCTGCCGAATCCACAGTACGACACGCTGCAACTGAACTTCCCGGAATCGGGCTTCGCGACGATCGATCCAGGCCGCGATTACTCGGACCCGGGCGCGCTGTTCCTGGCCAACACGATCTACGGTTCGGGCTATGGCAAGACGCCGAACGTCGTGGACGAGCTGATCGGCTTCAAGGTCAACGCCAACCTGCCCGCCCCGGACGCGATCGACGGGTTCTTCTCCGACTTCGACATCGGCGCGCACTACGGCGACCGCGAGAAGACCAAGCACCAGCCGGAAGGCAGCATCAACCTCGGCGCGCAGGGCGTCACGACGATCGCGCCGGACCTGCAATACGGCCTGGTCGACCTGACCTTCGCGGGCGTCGGCTTCATCCCGTCCTGGAACGTGCCGGGCGCGGTCGGGCGCTACATGACCTTCGCGCCGAACGAGGATGCTTCTTACCTCGTTTCGAAGGCCTGGACGGTATACGAGGGCATCACCACCGGCTGGCTCCGCGGGAACATCGACACCACGTGGGGTTCGATCCCGGTGCGCGGCAACATCGGCGTGCAGGTCCAGCACACCGACCAGTCGTCGAGCTCCAACTACTGGGATTCCTCGCAGGCCGCCGGCCAGAACGTGCGTCCGTACGAGAACGGCAAGACCTACACCGACTGGCTGCCGAGCCTGAACCTTGCGTTCTCCTTGCCGCACGACCAGACGCTGCGCTTTGCGGCGGCCCGACAGATCGCGCGCGCGCGCCTGGACCAGCTGCGTGCCTCGTTCGAGTTCGGCATCTCCACGGGCGGCCCAAACCCCGGCACGCCCGGCGGTTCTGGCGGCAACCCGCTGCTCGATCCGTGGATCGCCAACGCCTTCGACGTGTCGTACGAGAAGTACTTCAACGGCACCAAGGGCTACGTGTCGGCGGCGGCGTTCTACAAGGATCTGCGCAGCTACATCTATACGCAGTCGCGCACATTCGACTTCTCGCAGTTCATCGCGCAGATGCCTCCCGCCCAGCAGGCACTCGTCACCACCAACATCGGCCAGTTCACCGCGCCGTACAACGGCCAGGGCGGCAAGCTGCAGGGCCTGGAACTGACCGCGTCGCTGCCGTTGGAGCTGTTCTGGCAACCGCTGGAAGGCTTCGGCATCGTGGCCAGCGCCAGCTTCTTCGACAGCAACATCGAGATCAAGGATCCCGAGAGTTCGTCGAGCGTGGGCAGCGACAACATCTCGCTGCCGGGTCTGTCGGACGAGGTGTACAACCTCACCGCGTATTACTCACGCGGCGGCTTCGAAGCGCGCATCAACCAGCGCTGGCGTTCGGACTTCATCGGTGAGATCGGCAACTTCGCCGGCAACCGCACACTCCGTTACGTTGAGGGCGAGGACATCACCGATGCGCAGATCAGCTACTCGTTCGGCGAAGGCAACTGGATGAAGGGCGTGACCATGCTCCTCCAGGCCAGCAACCTGACGAATTCTGGCTACCGCACCTACGCCACCACCAAGGACCGTCCCCTCGAGAACATCGAGTGGGGCCGCACCTACATGCTCGGTGTCAGCTATAAGTTCTAAGAAGAAACACCAAAATGCAGCACCCCCGACCCTTGCCGGTACCCGCCGGCAAGGGTTCTTTTTTGTCGTCAGCCAGTATTCACGGGGGGCCGCCGTCGCAGCGACGCGGCATCTTCCTGAGTCCCTGCGAGTTAGCGAGCAGCACGCGAGGGGCCGCACCGGGTGTCTTGCGCCGCGGGCGGCGTACTTGTGAGCTGGTATGCGTTGACATCGCCTGCGCGGCACTGCAACATACGCGCCCTGCACCCTGCCCGGGTGGCGGAATTGGTAGACGCACTAGCTTCAGGTGCTAGCGGGGGCAACTTCGTGGAGGTTCGAGTCCTCTCCCGGGCACCAGGTCAGAGAAAGCCCCCGCTTGCGGGGGTTTTTCGTTTTTGGCCCTCGCTTCAGGGCTATCATCGCGCCGGGAAGCTCAGGGGACGCGCGGTGCGAAGAATGCTTTTTGCAGCCACGATTGCGGTTTCCTTTACCGGAAGCGCCTGGGCAGGAAGCTTCCGCTTCGAACAATATGCGTCCTATCCGATCGCCGGTACCACGACCAACGCCGTCGCTATCGGGGATGTCACTGGGGACGGGCGCGGCGATGTCATCGTTGCGACCGGAATGAACTCCAATCCAGCTGGCCCGAATGACAACAAGGTCTTCATCTACGCGCAGCACCCCAACGGCGGTCTCAAGCCTCCAATCAGTTTCGCCCTGTCGCAAACCGTCGCTACGCCTGCGATAACACTCGCGGACCTGAACAAGGACCATGTCCTAGATATCGCGGTGGGACACTACAACGGCATCACGTTGCTGATCGCGAATGGCGCAGGTGGCTTTGTGAGTCGACCGATAATCGCCAATTGCAGCTGCGACGACCTCGGCGCGTTGGATATCGATCTCGATGGCAACATCGATATCGTGGGGCAGTCCTGGGATGCAACACTATTCTATGGCGATGGCCAGGGTGGAATCAGGTCGACCGCTACGCTGCAAACATATGCAAGTTCAGACAGCGACCTGAAAATCGGCGATGTCACTGGTGACAATCTCCCTGACCTCGTCCTGGCTTCCCCAAACAGTTCACCGAACTTCTTTATCTTTCCACATAACGGAACGAACGGCTTTGGCCCCGTCCGTGTTATTCCAGCGCCCGCTGCTTGGATCCGCACCGTTGCGATCGGTGACTTCAACCATGATGGCCGCAATGACATCGCAACGGCCACGCCGTACTCCCAGCTCTGGATGCACTACCAGACGGCAAGTGGCCAGTGGGCGACTCCTGAACAGATCGCCAGCGCTTCGAACACCGGGGCGCTGGCGACCGTGGATCTCGACCGTAACGGCCGTCAGGACTTGCTGGCGACACACAACGGTTCGTTCGGATATTACCTTCAGACAGCTGGCGGCTGGGGGACAGAAGTACTGAGCCAGACTCCGTATGCGACAAGCGGCCCCAGCAACAGCCAAGGCCTTGCAGTCGGCGACGTCAACCATGATGGCTGCCCGGATGCCGCAGCCGTCCTCGGAGAATTGACGCTGTTCCGAGGATGTTCGAACCGCGCGGCGGTTGGGGATCTCAACCTTGACCGCAAGTCCGACCTGCTTTGGCGTAACGGCAGCACTGGCGCCAACGTGATCTGGCGATCTGCAAGCAATGCGACACAGCAACAGATTTCGGGGATTGCTGATAACGCCTGGATTGCTGCGGGCATCGGTGATTTCAACCGCGACGGCGAGTCAGATCTCCTTTGGCGCAACACCGCCACCGGCGCCAATGACATCTGGCGATCGGCTAACTCGGCCATCCCGCAGACGGTCGCGCCGCTGAATCAGGTGTACGCAGTCGCCGGCGTGGGCGACTTCGACGGCGACGGCTATTCCGACATCCTCTGGCGCGATACGAGCACCGGCAACAACGTAATCTGGAAATCAGCCGACTCGGCTACACCGAGAGGCATTGGCTCGATCACGGGCCAAGCCTGGCAAGTGGCCGGCATCGCCGATTTCAATGGTGACGGCAAGTCCGACATCCTCTGGCGCAACAGCTCTACCGGTGAAAACCGAACCTGGCAGTACTCGGCATTGTCTACGCCGATCAATGTCGCCACCGTCGTCAACCTCGACTGGAAGATCGCCGGCGTCGGCGACTTCAACGGCGATGGCAAGTCCGACATCTTCTGGCGCAACGGCAAGACCGGGGCAAACGTGATCTGGCGGTCGGCAAACTCCACCACCCAACAATCGGTGACAGGCGTGACGAACCTGGCCTGGAAAGTAGTGGGTACCGGCGACTACGACGGCGACGGCAAGTCCGACATCCTGTGGCGCAACACCAGCACGGGCGCCAATGTCATCTGGAAGGCTGCCAATAACGCTACCCAGCAACCCGTCACCGGTGTGACCAACCTGGCATGGAAGATCGTGCCCTGATTCGGATGCCAAGTATCTTCATCGAGTAGAAAAACCCGCCGCGAGGCGGGTTTTTTTATCGGGACAGCTGGCCGCACCCGATACCGCCGCTAGAATCATGCGTCCAGTTTGCATAGCAGCACCTAGATGACCGACCCCGTCCGCCCCGTCTTCCACGGCTTCGAGCAGATCCCGCTGCGCGAGTACGCCGAGCGCGCTTATCTCGACTACTCGATGTACGTGGTGCTCGACCGTGCCCTGCCCTTCCTTGGCGACGGGCTCAAGCCCGTGCAACGCCGCATCATCTATGCGATGAGCGAACTCGGCCTCAACGCCGGGGCCAAGCCGAAGAAATCCGCGCGCACCGTCGGCGATGTCATCGGTAAATATCATCCGCACGGCGATAGCGCCTGTTACGAAGCGCTGGTGCTGATGGCGCAGCCGTTCTCGTACCGCTATCCGCTGATCGAGGGCCAAGGCAACTTCGGTTCCTCCGACGATCCGAAATCGTTCGCGGCGATGCGTTATACCGAATCGAAGCTCACGCCGATCGCCGAAGTGCTGCTCGGCGAGCTCGAACAGGGCACCGTCGACTGGGTGCCGAATTTCGACGGCACGCTGGAAGAGCCTTCGTGGATGCCCGCGCGCCTGCCGCACCTGCTGCTCAACGGCACCACCGGCATCGCGGTCGGCATGGCCACCGACGTGCCGCCGCACAACTTGAACGAGATCGTCAGCGCCTGCCTGCGCCTGCTCGACGATCCCGATGCGACCGTGCGCGACCTGTGCGAGCACGTGCGCGGCCCGGACTATCCGACTACCGCCGAGATCATCACCCCGGCGGCCGACCTGTTGGCGATGTACGAGACCGGGTTGGGCAGTGTGCGTGCGCGCGGCACCTTCGAAAAAGAAGGCGCCAACATCGTCATCACCGCGCTGCCGCACCAGGTGTCGCCATCGAAGGTGATCGAACAGATCGCCACCCAGATGCGTGCAAAGAAACTGCCGTGGCTGGAAGACATCCGCGACGAATCCGATCACGCCAATCCAACCCGCATCGTGCTGATCCCGCGCTCGAACCGCGTCGACGCCGAACAACTGATGGGCCATTTGTTCGCGACCACCGATCTCGAGAAGAGCTACCGGATCAACATGAATGTGATCGGCATGGACGGCCGGCCGCAGGTCAAGAACCTCAAGATGCTGTTGTCGGAATGGCTGGAATTCCGCACCGAAACTGTCACCAAGCGACTCAAGCACCGCCTCGACAAGGTCGAACGCCGCCTGCACCTGTTGGAAGGTTTGCTGGTCGCGTTCCTCAACCTGGATGAAGTGATCCGCATCATCCGCACCGAAGACGAGCCGAAAGCCGCGTTGATCGCGCGTTTCCAGCTCAGCGAGGAACAGACCGACTACATCCTCGACACCAAGCTGAAGCAGTTGGCACGACTCGAGGAAATGAAGATCCGCGGCGAGCAGGACGAACTCGACAGCGAGCGCGACCGCCTGATCACTATCCTCGGCAGCAAGGCCAAGCTCAAGAAGCTCATCAAGGATGAGCTGATGGCCGATGCGAAGAAATTCGGCGACGCGCGGCGTTCGCCCCTGGTTGCGCGCGGGGCTGCGCAAGCCCTCGACGAGACCGAGCTGGTCGCCAGCGAACCGATGACGATTGTCCTCAGCGAAAAGGGCTGGATACGCGCTGCCAAGGGCCACGACATCGATGCATCGACACTCAGCTATCGCGAAGGCGACGGCCTGCTTGCCGCGGCCAAGGGTCGCAGCACGCAGCAGGTGGCATTCCTCGATTCGACGGGACGCAGTTATTCCAGTGCCGCGCACACGCTGCCGTCGGCGCGTGGCAACGGCGAACCATTGACCGGCCGCTTCTCGCCGGCACCGGGCGCATCGTTCCAGGCGTTGGCCACCGGCGACAACGACACGCGCTTCGTGCTGGCCTCATCGCACGGTTACGGCTTCGTCACCCGCTTCGAGAACCTCACCGGACGACAGAAGGCCGGCAAGGCGATGCTGTCGCTGACACCCGGTGCGAAAGTCATGCAACCAGCCATCGTCGCCAATGCCGCGGCCGATCGTGTCGTCGCCGTCACCAGCGCTGGCCATCTGCTCGCCTTCCCGGTCAGTGAATTGCCGGAACTCGACAAAGGCAAGGGCAACAAGCTGATCGACATTCCCAAGGCCAAGCTGGGTACCGAACGCGTGGTGGCGATTGCGGTGATCTCGCCGGGCGGCACGCTGGCAGTGAAGTCCGGCGCACGCACGATGACGTTGTCGTTCAAGGATCTCGACGAATACGTCGGCAGTCGCGCCACGCGCGGCGGCTTGCTGCCACGAGGCTGGCAGAAGGTCGACGGTCTCGCGGTGGAATGAAGCCGCTTGAATGGCGATTGCCTCCGCTTTGGTCGTTATCGACCAGAGCGGACGTCGACAACCTGCGACGTTAAGATCTGGCCGTATCGAGCGTCTCGGTCATGCGCGTCGCAGCAAAGACACCCGAGGCAAACGTCACGCCAGCGACAAGGTAGACCGCGAAGTGCAGTCCGAACACATCGGCTGCGATGCCGGCAAGCAGCGCACCGACGGCATAGCCCAGGTCCCGCCATAGACGGTAGATGCCTACGGCCGATGCCCGCCAGCCAGGATTGGCGACATCGCCAATGGCAGCGAGTAGCGTCGGGTAGACCATGGCAGTGCCCAATCCCAGCAGCACGGCACCGACGATGAAGCCGGTCATGTATGCAGCCATCGCGGTGATCACTATCCCGAGTGCCTGGATCCACATTCCCCAGACGATGAGCCACTTGCGTCCGACCCGGTCCGAGAGCGCCCCGGTGCCGATCTGTGCCAGACCCCATACCGCCGGATAGATGGCGGCCAACACGCCGATCTGCTTCAGGCTTGCACCCGCCGCTGCAAACACAAGCGGAAACAGGCCCCAGGCCATACCGTCGTTGAGGTTGTTGACCAGCCCGGCCTGGCTGACGCTCGAGAGGTTTCGATCCGTGAAAGAGGTCCGGCGGAAGATCTCTCCCTGTGTGAGTTTGGATGCGCCTATATCGGCGAGATCGCGCGTCCGCACCTCGTGCTCCACGAAGTGGCGTGTTTCGCGAACCGCAAATACGGACAGAGCCAGGCCTGCAACGACGTAGACCGCACCCAGGTAGAACGGCTCAGGTCGAAGCCCGTAGCGTGCCGCGATCCATCCGGTCGCCAATGCGCTCACCGCGACAGCGAAGTAGCCAGCAAACTCGTTCAGCCCCATGGCCAAGCCACGCTGTTTGGGGCCGACCAGGTCGATCTTCATGATGACCGTGGTCGACCACGTAAGCCCTTGGCTGATGCCCAGTAAAACATTCGCCGCCAGTATCCAGTTCCAGCTCGGCGCCCACATGAGCGCGAAGGGGACTGGTGCTGCCGCAATCCAGCCGGCGATCAGGACGTGCTTGCGACCGAAGCGATCAGAGAGCCGGCCGGCGAAATAGTTGGTAAGCGCCTTGGCAATGCCGAAGGCCACGATGAACGACAAGACGGCCGATCGTGCCGCGAGCAGGAATTCCTGCTCGGCGATGGCCGGCAAGATGCTGCGCTCCAGCCCAACCATCGCGCCGACGAACGCATTGACCAGTACCAGCAACCAGAACTGTGCAGCGTTTTCGCGAAGCCCCAGGCGGACGGACATGGCTGGCATGGGTGACTGATCGGTCCTGTATTGAAGTGCAGTGCCTGGAATGTAGCGTAAGAAGTTGCTGTTAGTGTTGATTGCCAAGGGTCGAAACCTGCCGTTGAAGAGAGCCCTTTGGTTCCGCGAATAACGCGTGCAGTACGCTTATGGTCAACGGTCGAAAGCAGGGTTACGCTGCTTTAGGTGACTGGGCCGCGGTCTGACCCCAATCAAATAATGGCACCCGGCCTTCGCCGGGCGATGACGAGGACGCTGGAGATCCAACGGATGGCAAAGTGGCTGAAGCGTCTCGCTCTTGCGTTGCTCGTCCTGCTAGTGCTGGCTGCCATCACCGCCTGGTGGCTATTGCGCGGCAGCCTTCCGCAACTCGATGGCGAATTGTCGCTATCCGGCCTGTCGGCGTCGGTGTCGATCCAACGCGACAAACTCGGCGTGGTCACCATCGAGGCGGCCAACGAGACCGACGCGATGCGCGCCCTCGGCTACGTGCACGCGCAGGAACGCTTCTTCGAAATGGATCTGATGCGGCGCACCGCCGCCGGTGAGCTGGCCGAACTTTTTGGCCCGATCGCCGTCGATACCGACAAGGAACACCGCGTGCACCGCTTCCGTGCCCGGGTGATGCAGAACCTCGGCGCCATTGCCGGCGACAAACTGCCGGTGCTGAAAGCGTACGTCGATGGCGTCAACGCAGGCCTTGCAGATCTGAAGGTGCGGCCGTGGCCTTACCTGCTGCTGCGCACCGAGCCCAAACCGTGGCAACTCGCGGATTCGCCGCTGGTCGGCTATGCGATGTACTTCGACCTGCAGGATTCGACCAACGCGCGCGAGCTGGCGATGTGGAAGATCAGGCAAGTCGTGCCGCCGGCGCTGTTCACGCTGTTGAGCCACGACGGCACCAGCTGGGATGCGCCGCTGATGGGAGCGCCGCGTGGCGATGCGGTGTTGCCGACGCCCGACCAACTCGATCTGCGCAAGCTGCCGGCGCCGAAGCGAGCCGATGCGGGGGATCTGCCCGTGCCGCGCGAACTCGGTAGCAACAACTTCGCTGTGTCCGGTGCGTTGACGAAGGATGGTCGCACCATCGTTGCCAACGACATGCACCTCACGCTACGCGCGCCGAACATCTGGTTCCGTACGCAGTTGCTTTATCGGGATCCGCGTGCACCTGGCGGCATGGTGAATGTCGGCGGTTTCACGTTGTCCGGCATTCCGGCCATCGTGGTCGGCAGCAACGGTCATGTGGCCTGGGGCTTTACCAACAGCTATGGCGATTGGCTCGACTGGGCGAAATTGCCGCCCTGCCGCCCGTTCACGAACTGCATCGGCAACCGCGAGCATGTCGAATACATCAAGGTTTCAGGCAACGCTCCCGCCAAGCTGGTGGTTCGCGAAACGCTTTGGGGGCCCGTCCTCCATGAGGAAGCAGACGGCAGCACGTTGTCGCTACGCTGGACCGCCCATCTGCCGGGCAGCATGCAGTTCGTCGTCTCCGATCTCGCCTACGCGAAAGATCTCACGCAGGCGCTCAACACCGCCGACCTCGCCAGCATTCCTGCCCAGAACCTCGTCGTCACTGACAGCGATGGCCGCAGCGCATGGAAACTGCTTGGCGCAATTCCACGACGGGACGCAGGCTGTGATCGCATAGTCGCAACCGGCATTCAAAGATTCGGCCCCGAACATGCGCCTTCTGGAACACCATACGACGATGGGCGCTTCTGTACGCCATGGAAACTCGGACCCGGCCCATCGCCGCAACTGATCGATCTACCTTCGCATCGATTCTGGACCGCCAACAGCCGTGTCGTCGACGGCGATGCGCTGAAGCAAATCGGCGACGGCGGCTACGTCCTCGGCGCACGCGCCAAGCAGATCCGCGACGACCTGTTCGCGAAGCA
Organism: Lysobacter sp. CFH 32150; assembly: GCF_022758295.1. Classification (GTDB taxonomy): domain Bacteria; phylum Pseudomonadota; class Gammaproteobacteria; order Xanthomonadales; family Xanthomonadaceae; genus CFH-32150. The sequence continues at coordinate 549,638 of NZ_JALDWJ010000001.1, forward strand.
GCAGTTCACCGAGCGCGATCTTCTCGCGATCCAGCTAGACGATCGCACACTATTCCAGACGCGATGGTGGCAATTACTACGCGATGAGGCGGTACGTGCGAAGACACCTGCACTGAGCGAATTGGCCGCGGCAGCAGAGACCTGGCAAGGCCGCGCCAGCATCGATTCGGTTAGTTACCGCATCGTGCGCAACTGGCGGCTTGCCGTGCACAAGCGCATCGGCGACGGTCTCACCGCACCAGCGCAGGTCGCGCTCGGCAAGGACTTCCTGATGCCGGCGTTGCCGCAACTGGAAGGCGTCGCATGGCCGCTGGTAACGCAGCGACCCATGCATCTGCTATCGCGTCACTACGACTCGTGGAATGCGCTGTTCGAGGATGCCGCACGCGAAGTCCGCGGCGAACTCGCAGAAAAAGGCCCGCTCTCCGAGCGCACCTGGGGTGAACAGAACACCGCCCGCATCTGTCACCCACTCGCCGGCGCATTGCCGGCATTCGCCAAACGCGCGTTGTGCATGCCATTCGAGCCCCTGCCGGGTGATGTCGCCATGCCGCGCGTGCAGGCGCCGGACATGGGCGCGTCCGAACGCATGGTGGTTTCGCCTGGACACGAAGCCGACGGCATCATCCATATGCCTGGCGGCCAGAGCGGGCATCCGTTGTCGCCGTTCTGGGGTGCAGGGCATGACGACTGGGTGCATGGTCGGCCGACACCGTTTCTACCAGGGAAGGCCGAACACACATTGCGGATTACGCCGCTTGCGCCTTAGCCCCTCTCCCACCGGGAGAGGGGTTGGGGTGAGGGGCGACGGAGCGACGGAACTCCAACTCCTCGCTTTACCGCCCCTCATCCGCCCTTCGGGCACCTTCTCCCGGAGGAAGAAGGGAAAGCAGGTCACGCCAACGCCGCGTTGTGCACACCCGCCACCGCGCGCCCCGAAGGATCGGCCGCATTCGCAAACGCCGCATCCCACGCGATCGCCGCGGGCGTCGAACACGCGATCGACTTGCCGCCCGGCACCGTGTGCGCGCAGGCATCGCCCGGGAAGAACTGTTCGAAGATGCGGCGGTAGTAGTACGCCTCCTTGGTCTGCGGCGGGTTGATCGGGAAGCGTTCGGCCGCGGCGGCGAAATCGTGGTCGCTGACGTGCGCTTCGGCGTGCGCCTTCAGCCCGTCGATCCACCCGTAGCCGACGCCATCGCTGAATTGCTCCTTCTGTCGCCATAGGATCGAGTCCGGCAGATAGCCGACGAACGCCTCGCGCAATACCGCTTTTTCAATGCGACGCGATCCATCAGGGGCAGTACCCGCCATCTTCGCCTGCGCGTCCATCGCCATCGCCACGTCGAGGAATTCGACGTCGAGGAACGGGACACGCGGCTCCACGCCCCAAGCCATCATCGCCTTGTTCGCGCGCAGGCAGTCGTAGCTGTGCAGCGCATCGATCTTGCGGATGGTCTCGTCGTGGAACTCACGCGCGTTCGGTGCCTTGTGGAAGTACAGGTAGCCACCGAAGATCTCGTCGGCGCCCTCGCCCGACAACACCATCTTCACGCCCATGGCCTTGATCCGCCGCGCCAGCAGGAACATCGGCGTCGATGCGCGGATCGTCGTCACGTCGTACGTTTCGATGTGGCGAATTACCTCCGGCAATGCATCGAGGCCTTCCTCGAAGGTGTAGTGGAAACCGTGGTGCACGGTGCCGAGCGCTTTTGCAGCGATTTCCGCGGCGGCGAGATCGGGCGAACCATGCAGCCCAATCGCGAACGAGTGCAGGCGTGGCCACCAGGCTTCGGAATGGTCGTCGTCTTCCACCCGGCGACGGGCGAAGCGCGCGGCGCAGGCGGCGACCAGCGAGGAATCGAGTCCGCCCGATAACAGGACGCCATAGGGTACGTCGCTCATCAGTTGCCGGTGCACGGCGCTTTCGAGCGCGTCACGCAGCTGTTCCGGTGCGATGGTGACGCCCTGTGTCGCCGCGTAATCGCGCCAAGGTTTTTCGTAATAGCGCACCGGTTCGCCGATCTCGCTGTCGAAGTAATGCCCCGGTGGGAACGGCGCGATGTCGTCGCAAACGCGCACCAGCGCCTTCATCTCCGATGCGACCCACAACCGGCCATCCGCGTCATGGCCCCAGTACAGCGGACAGACGCCAATGGGGTCGCGCGCGATCAGGTAGCGACCCTTCGCGGCATCCCACAACGCGAAAGCGAAGATGCCGTTGAGTTTCGCCACGCCGGCGGGGCCGTGCTCGCGATACAGCGCGTTGATCACTTCGCAATCCGAGCCGGTCAGGAACTCGTAGGGCTGCTGTAGTTCGCGCTCGAGTTCACGGTGGTTGTAGATCTCGCCATTCACTGCCAGCACCAGATCGCCATCGGACGAGCGCAGCGGCTGCGCGCCGCCGGCGGGATCGACGATGGCGAGGCGCTCATGCACCAGCAGCGCGCGCGGCTCGGCATGCACGCCGGACCAGTCGGGGCCGCGATGGCGCTGGCGCGCCGACAAGGACAAGGCCAGCGGCCTGAGCGGCGTGAGGTCGGCGCCGGGGCGCAGGTCGTAGATGCCGAGGATCGAACACATGACGGGGACTCCGATTGAATGAAAAAACCCTGAAAACAAAAAGGCCCGCACTTCGCAGTGCAGGCCTTGGTGAGCGATGAGCGTTTGTCTTGCGCGCTAATCGCCGGCCTGCGGAAGGCTGGCGTTATTGCGATTGTTATTCACGACCACGGACGCGCGGCCACGGCCGCTGATAGCGGCGTTGGCGATGCGGCGGCGGGCGGGAGTGAAGGACATGGGTCGATAGTGCTGGAGGGTTCGTGCTTCTGCAAGCATTGTTTTCATTTGCAACGAACTGCCCGGCCGGATCAGGCCAGTAGCCGTTCGATCAGGGCCAGGTACAGCCCCGGCAGTGCTTCCAGATCGGCCACGGCGACATGTTCGTTGACCTTGTGGATGCTGGCGTTGACCGGGCCGACCTCGATGCAATGCGCGCCCAGCGGGGCGATGAAGCGCGCATCCGATGTACCGCCGCCAGTACTTTCTTCCGGCGGACTGCCGGCGAACTGCGCCAACACCTCGCGCGCGGCGGCGCGCAGTGGGCCTTCCGGCGTATAGAACGGTTCGCCGCCGCGGTGCCAATGGATTGCATAGTCGAGCCCATGCGCACGGAGCACGGCTTCGCATTCCTGCTTGAGCTGTTCAGGGCGCCAGTTCGGGTTGTAGCGCAGGTTGAACAAGACCTCCAGTTCGCCCGGAATCACATTGTTGGCCCCGGTGCCGGCGTGTACGTTGCTGATCTGCAGGCTGGTCGGTGGGAACGATTCGTAACCGTCGTCCCATTGCCGAGCGGCGAGTTCGGACAGCGCCGGCATGGCCAGGTGGATCGGATTGCGCGCTTTCTCGGGATAGGCGACGTGGCCTTGCACGCCCTGGACTGTCAGCGTCGCCGACAAGGTGCCGCGGCGACCGATTCGCAACAGGTCACCCAGCGTTTCCTTCGACGACGGCTCGCCGGTGATGCACCAGTCGATGTGCTGGCCGCGCTCGCGGAACAGTTCGGCAACCCGGCGCACGCCATCGATCCCGTCGCCCTCCTCATCCGAGGTCAGCAGCAAGGCGATCGTGCCGTGATGTTCCGGATGTGACGCAACAAATTGTTCAAGGGCGACCACAAAGGCGGCAACACTGCCCTTCATATCCGCCGCACCACGTCCATACAGCTTGCCGCTGCGTATCTCCGGCGCGAATGGCTCGCTGGCCCAAGCCTCGCGCGGACCGGGCGGTACCACGTCGGTATGGCCGAGCAGCACCAGCACCGGACCATCACTGCCGTGGGTGGCCCACAGGTTATCGACATCGTCAAAGCGCAGATGCTCGCAACGGAAACCTGCGCGCTCCAAACGTTCCGCGATCATTTCCTGGCAACCGGCGTCGTCGGGCGTCACCGACGCGCGGGCAATCAACTGCTGCGTGAGTACAAGCACGTCGCTCATTTCGATCCCCGCTCGTCCTGGGCGCGTATGGCGAAGCGCAGCTTGAAGCTGTTGTCGCTGAAACCTTGCGTGACCACACCGTCGTCCGTGACCACTACTGGGCGACGAATCAGCTGTGGATATTCCTTCAGCAGCAACTTCCATTCGGCGTCCGAACCCGGCGCCTTGCGATTGGGGGGCAGCGTGCGCCAGGTGGTCGATGACTTGTTGATCAGCGCGTCCCAGTCGCCCACCTGCTTCGCCCAGCCGGCAAGCGTCTCTGGCGATTGCCGCTGGTCGCGGTAGTCGACGAAAGTGTGGGCGACGCCGAAGCGTTCGAGCCACTTGCGCGCTTTCTTGCAGGTATCGCAGTTGTTCAATCCGTAGAGCGTGGTCATGCCGCAAGCTTCCCCGATGCGTCATCCAGCGAAGCTGGAATCCATGCTGATCAAAGCAACCAAAGATTATTCCGCGTGTCCCCGCAACAGGTCGTTGATCGAAGTCTTCGCACGGGTCTTGGCATCCACCTGCTTGACGATCACCGCACAGTACAGCGAATGACTGCCATCCTTCGCCGGCAGCGAGCCGGACACCACGACGCTGCCAGGCGGCACGACGCCATAACTGATCTCGCCGGTCATGCGGTTGTAGATGCGCGTGCTCTGTCCGATGAACACACCCATGCCGATCACGCTGTGGTGGCCGACGATGACGCCTTCAACGACTTCGGAACGCGCGCCGATGAAGCAATGGTCTTCGATGATCGTCGGCGAAGCCTGCAGTGGTTCCAGTACGCCACCGATGCCGGCGCCACCGGAGATATGGCAGTGCTTGCCGACCTGCGCGCAGGAACCGACCGTCGCCCAGGTGTCGACCATGGTGCCGGCGCCGACGTAGGCACCGATGTTGATGAAGCTCGGCGTCAGCACGACGTCCTTGCCGAGATAAGTACCGCGTCGCACCACAGTCCCCGGCAGCACGCGCACGCCGAGTTTGCGGAACTTCGATTCATCGAAGTCCGCGAAGCGCAGCGGGATCTTGTCCCAGTACGGCGCCGGATCGGCCTCGATCAACTGCATCTCCTGCGTGCGGAAATACAGCAGCACCGCCTTCTTCAACCACTCGTTGACCTTCCAGCCGCCCTTGCCGTCCGGCTCGGCGACACGGAATTCGCCGCTCTCCAGGCCTTCGATCACGCGCTGGACCGACGGCTTCGTCGCCCACTCGATTTCCTCCGGCGTGAGCATGGTGCGTCGTTCCCAGGCGCTCTCGATATGGAACTTGAGCTCGTCGACGCCCGGTCCTTCTGGTGCCTTGCTCTTCTTCGCGGTGGTCTTGCGTGGGGTCATCGACTCTCTCCATCGAGTTGGGCCAGCAGCGCTGCACGCAGCGCCTGCTGTTGCGTTTCGTCGAGCGCGGTGTCGCGCTCATCGGTGATCTGGAAGACGTCTTCTGCGCGTTCGCCAAAGGTGGCGATGCGCGCGTCATGCACGCGCAACCGGTGCGCGCGCAACGATTGGGTGACGTCGGTCAGCAAGCCCGGCCGGTCGTTGCAGACCAGGCTGAGCATGGTGCGGCGGCCATCGTCCGTCGTGGTGAACTCGATCTGCGGTGCGATGCGGAAGTGCCGCAGGTGCCGTGGTTGGGCGCGTCGCGAGGGCTTGATCGTGTCGAGGTCCGTCGCCGACAACGCAGCAGCGACGCGTCGTTCGATGTCCTCGGCAGTCACGAAGCGCTGGCCGTCGACGGGCAGCACTTCGAAGGTGTCGAACACATTGCCATCGGGACCGTCGAGCAGGCGCGCCTGCTGGATCGCCAGGCCGGCACGGTCGAGCGTGGCGACGATCGCAGCGAACAGGCCATCGCGATCGGGCGAATACACGAACACTTCCAGCGCGCCGGCCTGCGCGCCGAGCGTACGTGCACTGACCCGGGTTCCACCGGGTTGCGTACTGCGCAGCACGGCCGCCTGCCACGCCACTTGATCCGGACGGCCGCGCAGGAAGCTTTCATCCGGCATGGCGGCGAACAAGCGGTCGGTGTCCGGTGCGTCCACGCTGAAACCCACCAGCAGCGCGCGGGCCGCGGTGCGTGTTTCCTCGATGCGCTCGGCAGCGGCCACCGGATGTTCGAGGCCGCGCCGCAACGCCAGCCGCGTCGCGGTGTAGAGGTCGGCGAGCAGACGATCCTTCCATGCATTCCAAAGTTTTGGCGATGTGCCGGCGATGTCGGCGCATGTCAGTAGGTACAGCAGGTCGAGGCGCTCGCGATCGGCGACCAGCGTGGCGAAACGATGGATGACGTCGGGATCGCTGATGTCCTGCTTCTGCGACGTGACCGACATCAGCAGGTGCTTCTGCACGAGCCACGCGACCAGCTCCGTGTCGCTTTCCGACAAACCGTGGGCGGTGCAGAAATCGCGTGCGTCGACGGCGCCGAGCTCGGAATGATCGCCGCCGCGGCCTTTGCCGATGTCGTGGAACAGGCCGGCCAGCAGCAGCAACTCCGGCTTGCGCAGGCGCGGCCACACTTCATGCGCGATGGCGAAACGCTCGTCGGCCACGCCAGAAGCAAAGCCGGCAATGTTCTTCAGTACCGCGAGCGTGTGTTGATCGACCGTATAGACGTGGAACAGATCGAACTGCATGCGCCCGGACACCTGCGCGAATGCCGGCAGCCAGCGTCCGAGCACGCCCAGGCGCGCCATGCGCGCAAGGGTCCTGACCGGTTGCGGTCCGCGCAGCAGTGCCATGAACGCTGCGCGCAACGGAGCATCGACGTCGGTGTACGCCGGGATTTTCGACAAGGCTTCGGCCAATGCACGCGCGGTATGCGAATGCAGCCCGCGGATGTCGGCACGCGCGGCCCACGCCGCGAACAGCGCGAACACGTGCGCGGCATCGCCATGCGGCCATGCCGGATCGCGCGCGGCGAGGTAGCCGCGACGGAGTTCGAACTCGGCATCCAGCGGCTGCGGCACCGCTTCGCCTTCGAGTTGTTCCTCGAAGCGCTGCAGCAGGCGGTCGTTGATGCGCCATACCAGCGCCGCACTGCGGTACAGGCCCTGCATCATCTGCTCGACGGCAAGGTTGTCGGCGGTGTCGACGTGGCCGAGCCGGGCCGCCAGTGTTTTCTGATGGTCGAAACGCAGGCGTTCTTCGCGCCGGCGCGCGACCAGGTGCAGGCCCCAGCGCAACCGCGCCAGCGCGTCGTGCTCGCGCTTGAGCGTGGCGTATTCGTCGGCGCCGAGTTGGCCGAGCGCAATCAGCGGCTGCAGGTCGCGCGCACCGAGCACGCGCAGTGCCATCCAGCGCAATGTCTGCACGTCGCGCAGGCCGCCGGGTCCTTCCTTGAGGTTGGGCTCGAGGTTGTTGGCGGTGTCGCCGAAACGTTCGTGGCGCGCGCGTTGCTCCTCGCGCTTGGCAATGAAGTAGTCGCGCGGCGGCCACACGCGTTGTGGGGAGATCGCATCCGCCAATCGCGCGATCGCCGCAGCATCCGCCCGCAATGGTCGCGCCTCTGACAACGCGGTCAACACCGTGATGTCGTCGGCAGCGGCCTGCGTGCATTCGGCTGCCGATCGGACCGCATGGCCGACCGGCAGACCGGCGTCCCACAGCAACGCGAAGAACCGTGCGAGCGCATCGTGGCTGGTCTGCTGTGCGTCGGCTTCGGCCAGGACCAGCAGGTCGATGTCGGATTGCGGATACAACTCGCCGCGGCCATAACCGCCGACCGCGAACAACGCCAAGGGGGCATCGGCAGGGAGGCAACGCGCCCATGCCTCGCCCACAAGCGCATCCACCTTTTGCGCGCGGGCGCTCAACAGCCTGCTGATGTCTTCGTTCTTGTCGAAGCGTGCCGCCAATGCGACATCGGCTTCGGCCAGCGCTGCCCGGGCCGTGGCGGCCCAGGCGGCGTCGTTGGATGCCGCCGGCACAGTCACGGCGGCGGCCGATTCGCTCATAGGTCGTTATCGTCGCCAGGAAGCCGCGTCAGGATCTCCACGCCGTCCTCGGTCACAGCGACGGTGTGCTCCCACTGCGCGGACAACTTGCGGTCCTTGGTGACCACGGTCCAGCCGTCGGGCAGCAGCTTGGTGTGACGCGCGCCTTCGTTGATCATCGGCTCGATGGTGAAGGTCATGCCGGTCTTCAGCACCGTGCCCTCGCCCGGACGACCGTAATGCAGCACCTGCGGGTCCTCGTGGTAGATGCGGCCGATGCCGTGGCCGCAGTACTCGCGCACCACGCTGAAGCGTTCGCCTTCAGCCAGGGTCTGGATGGCATGGCCGATGTCGCCCAGGGTCGCGCCGGGCTTGACCATGCGGATGCCACGGAACATCGCCTCACGGGTCACGTCTACCAGCCGCTTGGCCATGACCGACGGCGTACCGACGTAGTACATGCGGCTGGTGTCGCCGTGCCAACCGTCCTTGATGACAGTGACATCGATATTCACGATGTCCCCTTCCTTCAACACCTTGGCCGCGCTGGGGATGCCGTGGCAGATCACGTTGTTGACCGAAGTGCAGACGGTGGCAGGAAAGCCACGATAGCCGACGTTAGCCGGAATTGCCTGCTGTACGTTGACGATATGGTCGTGACAGATGCGATCCAGCTCCTCCGTGGTCACCCCGGGCTTCACGTATGGGGCGACCACCTGCAGGACTTCGGCGGCCAGGCGGCCGGCGACGCGCATCTTCTCGATCTCGTCTGGGGTTTTGATGGTGATGGACATTCAGGGATTATCGCCCATCTCGTCGCAGACCGACTCCCAACGCTGCTTGACCGGACATCCATGCGTCTTGCGTAGGGCAATGAGTGTTTCCGAATTCGCCTGGAGACAGGGCCATGACTTGCGCAACGCCTTCGCTCGGGAATGAAGCCTCGCCGTTCCGCACCTCGCGAAGGCAAGTGCTGGGTGGCCTCGCGGCGGGCGTGGGCCTGCTGCTTCCGGGGTTTGCCCTCGCCCAGAAGGAGTCCCTGATCCGCCGCGGTACGCCGCAACTGACACTGGGCCCGTTCTACCCCTTGGATCGCCCGGAGGAGGACGCAGACCTGACCCACATTGCCGGCCGCCCAGGACAAGCGCAGGGCACGATCATGGAACTGACTGGCCGCGTGCTCACCGAGGCAGGCGCGCCGGTGGCCGGCGCCCTGCTCGACATCTGGCAGACCAACGGGCTCGGGCGCTACCACCACCCCGGCGACGAGTCTGGGCTGCCGCTCGACCCCAATTTCCAGGGCGCGGCCGTGATCCACACGGATGCCGAGGGCGGCTACTGGATTCGCACCGTCATCCCCATGCCCTACGGGCGGCGGCAGCGCCACATCCATTTCGACGTGCGCGGCAAGCGGCGACGCCTGATGACGCAAATGTTCTTCCCCGGCGAGCCCAACGAGCGCGACACCCTATACCCCACGCTGCAAAGCGCGAAGTTGCAGTCCGCTGTGACCGCCCGCGTCAATGGCGAGCGCGAGGGCGTGCGCCTGTTCAACTGGGACATCGTCCTCGCCGGCGAGTAAGTCGCCGCGCCTTCACGGCCCGCTCGCCCGTGAGTTGCCCGTAACCAGCCGCCCGGCTACAATTCCGCGGCTCTGTAGGGCCTCCGCCTTCCAGATCCGCCCATGCCGGGCGTCACCGGCAAATTCACACCTGCTGCCACAGCCTGTACCGGGGTGTCTGCTTGCCAGTCTGGAGCCAAGGCTCCAGTAGTTTCAGGCGAGGGATCTGGATACAGAAGCAGCAGGGACGCCTAACCCCGGAACCGATGCCCGCCTCAACGACCGGCGGCTGGTTCCATGTCATTGGAGTACAAGCAATGCCCCAGATCACCATGCGCCAGATGCTGGAAGCCGGCGTGCATTTCGGCCACCAGACCCGTTACTGGAACCCGAAGATGGGTCCGTACATCTTCGGCGCCCGCGGCAAGATCCACATCATCAATCTCGAGAAGACGATGCCGCTCTTCTCGGACGCGATGAACTTCATCTCCGCGATCGCGCAGAAGCGCGGCACGATCCTGTTCGTCGGCACCAAGCGTTCGGCGCGCGAAGCGATCAAGGAAGAAGCCACCCGCTGCAACATGCCGTATATGACCCAGCGCTGGCTGGGCGGCACGCTGACCAACTTCCGCACCGTCAAGGCTTCGGTCTCGCGCCTGAAGGAACTGGAAGCCGGCGAAACCGATGGCACCTTCCAGAAGCTGGTCAAGCACGAAGTGCTCCGCCTGCGCCGCGAGCGCGACAAGCTCGACGCTTCGCTCGGCGGCATCAAGGAAATGAACCGTCTGCCCGATGCGCTGTTCGTCATCGACATCGGCCATGAAGACATCGCGGTCAAGGAAGCCAAGAAGCTCGGCATCCCGGTGATCGCGGTCGTCGACACCAACTACGACCCCAACCTGGTCGACTACGCCATCCCCGGCAACGACGACGCCATCCGCGCCGTGCAGCTGTACGCCAGTGCCGCCGCCGACGCCGTGCTGGAAGGCAAGGCCGCCGCGCCGTCCGTCGCTAGCGTGCGCGAAGACGAGTTCGTCGAGCTCGACGCCGAAGGCAACCCGGTCGCCAAGGAAGACCGCAAGGCCGCCCCGCGTGGTCGCGCCCCGGCCAAGAAGGGCCCGCCCGCCCCGGCCCGCAAGCCTGCCGCCAAGACCGACGCGCCGGCCGCCGAGTAAAACCTGCGTCATGCGGCCGCGCCATGCTGCGCGGCCGCTCCTATTCCCGTTGTAGGGGCGGCTTATAGCCGCGAGCTTCTTGCCTCATGCGGCAGTTCGTGAAGAGCTCGCGGCTATAAGCCGCTCCTACAGATCATTTGAATTTTGAGGTAACCCCCATGGCTGAAATCACCGCTTCCCTCGTCAAGGAACTGCGCGAGCGCACCGGCGCCGGCATGATGGAGTGCAAGAAGGCGCTCACCGAGAACAACGGCGACATCGACGCCTCCGCTGAGTGGCTGCGCAAGCAGGGCCTGGCCAAGGCCGACAAGAAGGCCGGTCGCGTCGCTGCCGAAGGCCGCATTGCGGTCGCGCAGGACGGCGGCAAGGCCGTGCTGGTCGAGATCAACTCCGAGACCGACTTCGTCGCCAAGGACGAAAACTTCCTCGCCTTCGCCAACGCCGTTGCCCAGGCCGCGCTGGCTTCCGGCGCCGCGGATGCCGAAGCGCTGAAAACTGCCAAGCTGCCTTCCGGCGAAACCGTCGAGGAAGCCCGCGCTGCCGTCATCGCCAAGGTCGGCGAGAACGTGCAGGTGCGTCGCCTCGCGCGCATCGACAGCGCCAACAACGTTGCCGCCTACGTGCACGGCGGCCGCATCGGCGTGCTGGCCGAGGTCAAGGGCGGCGACGCCGACCTCGTCCGCGGCATCGCGATGCACGTCGCTGCGATGAACCCGCCGTACAACAAGGCCGCCAACGTGCCGGCCGACTTCGTCGCCAAGGAAAAGGAAATCGAGCTGGCCAAGATGTCCGACAAGGACAAGGCCAAGCCGGCCGAGATCCTCGAGAAGATCATCAGCGGCAAGATCGCCAAGATCGTCAACGAAGTCACCCTCTACGGCCAGCCCTACGTGCTGAACACCGACCAGACCGTCGAAGCCACGCTGAAGACCGCTGGCGCCGACGTGATCGGCTTCCAGCGCCTCGCCGTCGGCGAAGGCATCGAGAAGGTGAAGGAAGATTACGCTGCCGAAGTTGCGAAGGCGATGCAGGTCTGATCGTCTGCTCAAGCGCAACCACGAAAAACCCGCGAGCGATCGCGGGTTTTTTGTTGGCTGCAACTACAGCGATTCCAGCACATCGAGATATTTGCGCCGCCACGCAGTGATGTCGTCGTGCCGCAGCCGCTTCATCATCGCGTGCCAGCGTTCGCGACGCTCGGATAGCGGCATGGCATGTGCGGCAGCGATCGCGTCGGCGACACCATCCAGGTCGTAAGGGTTCACGATCAGGGCTTCGCCCAACTCCATGGCCGCACCGGCGAAACGCGACAGGAGCAGAACGCCGGGGTCCTCGGCATCCTGCGAAGCGACGTACTCCTTCGCCACCAGGTTCATGCCATCGCGCAGCGGCGTGACCAGGCCGATGTTGGCGAGACGATAGAACCCGGTCAGTACGCCGTGCGAGAAGTCGCGATTGACGTAGCGCACCGGCGTCCATTCCGGCGCCGCATGCCGGCCATTGATGTGGCCGGCCAGTCCTTCCAACTCGCGTCGCAGCGCCTGGTATTCGGGCACTTCGCTGCGCGAAGGTGGTGCGATCTGCAGGAATGTCATCTGGCCACGTTGTTCTTCGTGGCGCTCCAGATAACGCTCGAATGCCCGGAAGCGATCCGGCAGGCCTTTCGAATAATCGAGACGATCGACGCCGATCATCAAAGCGCGTGCGCCGAGGCTGGCCTTGAGTCGTTGTACCGATTGTCTGGAGGCTGCGGACGCTGCCTGCTTCGCGATGGTCGCAGTATCGATGCTGATCGGGAAAGCACCGGCGCGGAACTGGCGACCGGCCGCGGTTTCCATCAAACCGCTGGCGACGATGCGCCCTCCCCCGTACAGACGCACGTAGCTCTGGAAGCGCTCGAGGTCGCGCGAGGTCTGGAAGCCGACGAGGTCATACGACGACAGCGCCGCAAACAACACCTCATGGCTGGGCAACGCCGAGAGCAGGTCCGCCGACGGCATCGGCACGTGCAGGAAAAACCCAATCCGGTTGGCCACGCCCAGTTCGCGCAGGCGTTCGCCCAGCGGAATCATGTGGTAGTCGTGCACCCAGATCACATCGTCGTCGCGCAACTGCTGCACCAGCGTGTCGGCGAACATGGCATTGACCTGCCGATAACTGGCATACGTTTCGCGGCTGTAGTCGACCAGGTCGAGCCGGAAATGCAGCAACGGCCACAAGGTGCGGTTTGCGAAGCCGTTGTAGTACGCGTCGAAGTCGTCGTGCGACAGGTCGACCGTGCAGTAAGTGACATTGCCATCCTGCTGCACATTCAACCGACCCGATGGCTCATCGCTTCGCTTGCCACTCCAGCCGAACCACATGCCACCGCCCTCCTTGAGTGCGGCGCGCATCGCGACGGCCAGGCCGCCGGCGCGCGGCGTGCTCGGGAGCGCGACGCGATTGGAAACGACGACGAGGCGGCTCATGCGGGCCCCGGAACAACACTCACGTGGCGTCCTGCCACGGGCGAGACAACTGCATCGCGGCGCTGATCAAACCTACATGCGAGTAGGTTTGCGGGAAATTGCCCCAGGCCTCGCCGTCGTCGAAGGCCAGGTCCTCCGACAACAAGCCCAGTGGGTTGCGGCGTGCGAGTACGGACTCGAACAATTCGCGGGCCTCGTCGCGGCGTCCGATCGCCGCCAGCGCCTCCACGTACCAGAAGGTGCAGATGGTGAAGCTGGTTTCCGGCGCACCGAAATCGTCGGGTGCGACGTAGCGGAACAAACCGCTCCCGCGCCGCAGGTCGCGCCCGGCAGCTTCCACGGTCGCGATGTAACGCGGGTCTTGCGGAGACAGGAAGCCGAGATCGGCCAGCAACAAGAGGCTCGCATCCAGGCGTTCGCCGCCGAATGCGTCGACGAAATGGCCGAGTTGCGGATTCCATGCTTCTTCGAGCACACGTTCGCGGATTTCATCGGCGCGCAGACGCCAGTACTGGGCGCGATCGTGGAGCGCGAAACTCGAAGCGATCTTCGACAACCGATCGCAGGCCGCCCAGCACATCACGGCCGAATACGTATGCACCGCGCTGCGGCCGCGGAATTCCCACAAGCCTGCATCGGGCTGGTTATGGAGTGCATAGGCGCGCTCGCCCAGCGGCTCGAGGCGCATGAACATCGCAACGTCGCCAGGCCGTTCCAGGCGCTGGTCGAAGAAGAGTTGCGTCGACGCGAGGACGACGCTGCCGTACACATCGTGCTGCCGCTGCTTCCAGGCCAGGTTGCCGCGGCGCACCGGGCCCATGCCGCGGTATCCGGCGAGTGCAGGCACCTCTTCTTCGTGCAGCGCCGTGTCGTAGTCGATGCCGTACACAGGTTGCAGTTCCGTGTCCTCGCTGACGGCGAGGTTGAAGATATAGCGGATGTACTCCTCCATGGTGCGCGTAGCGCCGAGGCGGTTGAGCGCACGTACAACGAACGCCGCGTCACGCAACCAGCAGTAGCGGTAGTCCCAGTTACGCGTGCTATGCGGGGCTTCCGGAATGGAGGTCGTCAGCGCGGCAACGATGCCGCCGGTGTCTTCGTACTGGCACAGCTTCAGCGTGATCGCGCTGCGGATCACCGCTTCCTGCCACTCCAGTGGAATCGACAGGTACCGCGCCCATTCGCGCCAGTAGTCGATGGTCCGTTCCTCGGCATCGTTGACGAAGTTGAAGATGGGCTGGGTGAGGGTTTCATCCGGGCCGAGTACGAAACGGAGTTCGCGATCCAGCACGAACGGCAGCTCATCGCGCAGCAACCGCAACGGCGCATCGGTGGTGAGGCGCATGACATGGCCCGTCAACAACCAGCGCATGTGGTTGCTGCCCCAGGTCCGTTCGGGCTCGCGCGCGCCCCACTCCATCAGCGGACGCAGTCGCACGCGGATGCGGGGTGTGCCCGCAACGGGACGGATCCGTCGCACCAGGGTCACGGGCTTGTAGAACCGGCCGAAATGGCGCCAGCGCGGGGCGAAATCGGTAATTTCCACGATGCCGCCGCGGCTATCCTGCAACCGCGTGCGCAGCACTGCGGTGTTGGGCAGATAGTGCTGTTGCGATGACACCAGGTCTTCGACCTCTACCGCCCATTCGCCGCCACCCTGTCGCGGCGAGAGCAATGCGCAAAACGCAGGATCGCCGTCGAAGGCGGGGAAACAGCTCCACACCACGCTGCCACGGGCATCGACCAGCGCACCGAAGGTGCCATTGCCGACCAGACCCAGGTTGAGATCGGCCGTGCGCATCAGGCCTGCACCGTCGTTTCGGCCACCATCGCACGCAGCCATTCGCGCACCGATGCCGGGTCTGGCAACGCATAACGCGCCGCGCTGTCACGCTCCCCGACCAGCACGCTGTGACCACCGTGCGCATTGACGACAGCGAAGCCGTGTTCGTCGGTTTGATCATCGCCGACAAACACCGGTACGCGGTCGCGGAACGGCAACACCGTCATCAACGCGAGGATCGCTGTGCCCTTGTCGATATTTACGCCAGGCCGGAATTCAAGCACGTGGTCTCCAGCTTGCACGCGGTATCCCGGCAAGCGCGGCAGCGCCGCCGACACGAACGCATGGAAGGCCCGGGCCGCCGCCGGCGCGCTGCGCCAATGCAATGCCAGGTTCGGCCCCTTCGATTCGACCAGTGCGCCGGGCCAGGCCTGAGCGAGGGCTTCTGCCTCGGCGCGTATGCGTTCCAATGCCGGCGGTGCATGTGGCGCAGCCCTGGTGAAGCCTCCCGGGCCGCGCAACTCCAACCCATGCAACCCCGCAGCCGGCATCTGCCGCAATGTCGGGAACAGTCGATCGAGCATAGAGAGCGCGCGACCGCTCACCAGCGCCACCGCGCCGTGCAATTTCTCCGCCATGGCCTCGACTGTCTCCGTCAGACCCACTGGCACCACCACCCCTTCGGGCGTGGCCGCAAAATCCAGCAGACATCCATCGACATCGAGAAATAGCGCCCAATCGTCGGCCAAGGCAGGCGGACGCGGGCGCGGGGCTTCGCTGGGCAGCTCCATCGAACCATTCTGGCGGGGCGTACGTTAGTGTGGAGTCGACGCGTCAAGCCTTCCCTGCTCTGACCACGCGGCCTACACGGCGTTGCGCCTACGTTGGCGGGATGAGGATCGCGCAGGTCTCACCACTATACGAGTCCGTTCCTCCGCAGTTTTACGGCGGCACCGAACGCGTGGTGGCCTATCTCACCGACGCGCTGGTCGAGGCGGGACACGACGTGACTCTGTTCGCATCGGCCGAGGCGTGCACGCGCGCGCGCCTCGTGCCCGTACGTGACCAGGCCATCCGTCTCGATCCGGCTGAACTGAAGTCCGATCTCGCCGCGCACCTGAGCATGCTGCACGAGGTGCGCCAACGCATCGATGACTTCGACGTGGTCCACTTCCATGTCGATATGGTGCATTTCCCGCTGTTCGCCGATCGCGCCGCACAGACGCTCACCACGTTGCATGGCAGGCTCGATCTGAAGGATCTCGCCGGCGCGTACCGGCGTTGGCCCCGATTCCCGCTGGTTTCGATTTCAGACCGCCAGCGCGAACCGCTGCGCAATGCGAGCTGGATCGGGACCGTCCACCACGGCTTGCCATCGTCGCTGTGCCCGTTTTCACCGGAGGGACGCGGCGGTTATCTTGCTTTCCTTGGCCGCATTTCGCCGGAGAAGCGGGTGGACCGCGCCATCGAAATCGCGCAGCGCGCCGGCTTGCCATTGAGGATCGCCGCGAAAGTCGATCCGGTAGATCGCGCCTATTTCCACGACGTCATCGAGCCGCTGCTCGCCGCGCCCGGGATCGAGTACATCGGCGAAATCGGGGATGCCGACAAAGGAGCGTTCCTCGGCAACGCACTGGCGTTGCTGTTCCCGATCGATTGGCCCGAGCCTTTTGGTCTGGTGATGATCGAAGCGATGTCCTGCGGCACGCCCGTCGTCGGCTGGCGCTGCGGTTCAGTGCCGGAAGTGCTCGACGATCCGGCGGCCGGTCGCATCGTCGAATCCATGGATGCGGCAGTCGCCGCCGTGGTGGACGTCATCGCGCTCGACCGGCGCGCAGTCCGCGACGTGTTCGAACGCCGCTTCACTGCACAGACGATGGCGCGTTCCTATATCGAGCTTTACCGTCGCCTATGCGAAACGCCCCTGAGCGGCGTCCGCGCCGTACACGCATGAGTCCGTTGTCATGAGCATGGATCCGGCGGCCACCGCCGCGCTCTATGCCAGCCACGTGCTCAAGGATGGCGACACGTTCCTGGTCGCCAACGGCTACGGCGACGTCGACGGTGGCAGCAATGGACTGTTTCGGGACGACACACGCCTGTTGTCGGTCTATCGGCTGCGCCTGGGCGAAACCCAACCTGCATTGCTGAGCGCAGCGGTGACCGAGGACAACGTGTTCTTCGTCGCCCACCTCACCAATCGCCAGTTGCCGCCGCTCGGCGGGCCAGCAGCGCCGCAGGGGCTACTGCATCTTTGCCGCTCCCGCTTCATCCACCAGGAACGCCTGTTCGAGCGCATCGCCTGCATGAACTACGGCGATCGCGCGATCGTCTCGCCGCTGCGCATCGAACTCGCCGCTGACTTCCGCGACATGTTCGAAGTGCGGGGCAGCGTACGTGCCGCGCGCGGCGAATTGCTCACCGAGGAAACACTGGCAACCGGCGTGATGTTCCGCTATCGCGGCCTGGACCACGTGACGCGCGCTTCGGCGATCACGTTCTCACGCGCGCCGACGCGCATCGACGGAAATACAGTCGAATTCCTGCTGGAACTGCCGCCAGGCGGAAGCGACGAGTTGTATGTCGAAGCGGGCACCGAAGCAGGCCAGACTCCTTCGCGCGAGCGCTATCGCACCGCAGCCGCGCAGGCACGTCTGCGCATGCGTGCAAGGCAGCGGCGCGGTGCACGCGTGCGCAGCAACGGGCCGTTGTTCGACGCGTGGATGCAGCGTTCGCGCGCAGACCTCGCGCTGCTGACCAGCGAGCTGGAAACCGGACCGTATCCTTTTGCCGGTATCCCATGGTTTTCGACACCCTTCGGACGCGATGCGGTGGTGACCGCGTTGCAGACGCTGTGGCTCGATCCCGGCATCGCCCGCGGCGTACTCAGTTTCCTCGCGCGTCACCAGGCACAGGAAGAGTCGGCGTTTCTCGACGCCGCGCCCGGCAAGATCATGCACGAGACGCGCAAAGGCGAGATGGCGTCGCTGCGCGAACTTCCTTTTGGCCTGTACTACGGCGGCGTCGATACCACGCCTTTGTTCGTCATGTTGGCCGGCGCTTACGCTCGACGCACCGGGGACCTGGCGTTCGTCGACACGCTATGGCCGGCGTTGTTCGCCGCCACGTCATGGATCGAGCGGGTATGCGACGCCAACCCGCTCGGGTTCCTGGACTACGCGCGCGGCGCCGCATCGGGACTCGCGAATCAGGGCTGGAAAGACAGCGAGGACTCGGTCTTCCACGCCGATGGCCGCTTCCCGACCGGACCGATCGCGCTGGTCGAGGTCCAGGGCTACGCGTTCGCCGCGCTCCGAGCGATGTCCGGACTGGCAGCACTCCGCGGCGACGAAGCTGCCGCCGACCACTGGCAACAACGCGCCGAGAAACTGCGCAGTGCGGTCGAAGAAAAATTCTGGATGCACGAACGCGGCTACTACGGCATCGCGATCGACGGCGAAGGCGCGCTGTGCGAAGTCTGCGCCAGCAATCCCGGCCACCTCCTCTACGTCGGCCTGCCGCAGGACTCGCGCGCGCATGCCGTGGCGACACAGTTGCTGACACCCCTCTTCCATACTGGCTGGGGGCTGCGCACGCTGTCGAAAGGCGAACCGCACTACAACCCGATGTCCTACCACAACGGTTCGGTATGGCCGCACGACACCGCGCTGTGCGCTGCCGGCATCGCGCGTTACGGCCATCGCGAAGCGGCCGTGCGCCTGCTGCGGAGCGCATTCGAAGCGGCAGTGAACTTCGACATGCGTCTGCCCGAACTGTTCTGCGGCTTCGCCCGCGTACAAGGCGCGCCGCCGATTGCCTATCCAGTCGCCTGCCTGCCACAAGCCTGGGCGGCTGGTTCATCCTTCATGCTGCTGCAGGCCTCACTTGGCGTCGACATCGACGGATGGCGCCGCGAAATCATCGTCGATCATCCGCGACTTCCGCCTGGGATCGACGAAGTCCGTCTACATGACATCGGAATCGGTGGCGATCACGTCGATCTCCTGTTCCGGCGCTTCGGCGAACGCATCGGCATGTTCGTCGAAGGTCGCCGCCCCGCAAGCGTGTCCGTACGCTTGCGGGAGTGACGCGCGCCAAGATGCTTCAGCGCTTGCTGATGCGTTCGCGCAGCGGCAGGCGCGTGGGCCAACCGCCGGCCATCGCCTTGTAGAGCGCGATCATGCTGGTCGCGCTGCGCGTGCGGACGTCGGCGAAGGCATCCTGTGCCTGCAGTCGCGTGCGCTCGGCATCGAGCACCTCGAACAGGTCGGCGGCGCCGGCTTCGAAACGCAGACGCGCAAGTTGTGCCGCCTTCGCGCTGTCGATTGCAGCCCGCTCCAAATGCTGGTCTTCCGTACGTGCCCGGGCATAGCGCACCAGGGCGTTCTCGGTGTCTTCCAGCGCCAGCAGGACCGATTGCTGGTAACGCGCGAGCTCACCCTCGGCATCGGCATCGGACGCGGCGATGCGCGCGCGCACGCGGCCGATGTCGAGGAACGACCAGTCGATGCCGAGTGCGACCAGGCGGGTTTCGCTGTCGCGTTCGAACAAGGCGCTGCTGTCGATCGCCTGGCTGCCGATCAACCCGCCAAGGGTGAAGCGTGGGAACAGGTCCGCGGTCGCGACGCCGATGCGAGCGGTGGCCGAATGCAGGCGATGCTCAGCCGCCGCGACATCCGGCCGACGACGTAGCAACTCACCAGGCGTGCCGGCATCGAGACGAGCCGGTAATGCGGGAAGCGGTGCCGGCGTTTGCAGTTCGGCGATCAGGGCTTCCGGCGTGCGTCCGGTGAGCACCGCGAGGCGATGCATGGTGACTGCGACCTGCGCTTCCAGTGCCGGAACACGCGACAAAGTCGCTTCGTGTTGTGCGCGGGCCCGCGACGTGTCGAATTCGGTGCCGCGGCCGGCGTCGAAACGCGCGTCGACCAGGCGCAGGGTTTCGCGCTGGTTGTCGGCGTTTTCCTGCGCGACGCGCAGACGCTCCTGCAGGCCGCGCAGCTCGACGTAGCTGCGCGCCACCTCGCCAACGATCGCCACCTGCAGCGCCGCGAGGTCGGCGGCACTGGCTGCGGTGTCGGCGCGCTGTGCTTCGACACCGCGGCGGACACGACCGAACAGGTCGAGTTCCCAGCTCGCATTGATTCCGGCGCTGTAACTTTCGCCGTCGCGATCGGCACGGGCCACGCCCGGCGCCTGGTCGGCGCTGGCGCGTGTGTCGGCGGCTTCACCGCTGGCCGTGATGGTGGGCAGGTAATCGAACTTCGCGCCGCGCAGCAGCGCATTCGAGCGGTCGTAACGCGCCAGCGCGATGCGCAGGTCGTGGTTCGCGTTCAGCGCCTCATCGACCAGTTGCGTCAGCATCGGGTCGTTGAAGCTGCGCCAGAACTCCACGTCCGGAGCGGCTGTCGCGGTGTCGGCGCTGGGCCCGGCCTGCGCGAAGCGCTCGGGCGTGGACACGGTCGGCTTCACGAAGTCGGGACCGACGGCGCACGCGGCGAGCGCGAGCGACAGCACGGTTACCACCGGCAGTTTCAGCTTATGCATTGATGGTCTCCAGGTTGCCCTCGACGGCATCGCGTTCACGACGCGTCACCAGCTTGCGCAGCGCGACGTAGAACACGGGCGTGAGGAACAGGCCGAACAGGGTCACGCCGAGCATGCCGGCGAACACGGTAATGCCGGTGACCGAGCGGACTTCCGCGCCGGCGCCATGCGACAGCACCAGCGGCACCGTGCCGGCGATGAAGGCGATCGAGGTCATCACGATCGGACGCAGACGCAGGCGGCAGGCTTCCAGTGCTGCTTCCACGATGCCCTTGCCCTGCATTTCCAGTTCGCGTGCGAACTCGACAATCAGGATCGCGTTCTTGCACGCCAGGCCCATCAGCACCACCAGGCCGACCTGCACGAACACGTTGTTGTCGCCGCCGGTGAGCCAGACGCCGCCCAATGCCGAGAGCATGCACATCGGCACGATCAGGATCACCGCCAGTGGCAACGTCCAGCTTTCGTACAACGCGGCGAGCACGAGGAAGGCGAGCAGGATCGCCAGCGGGAACACGACCAGCGCCGCGTTGCCTTGCGTGGCCTGCTGGAAGCTCAGGTCCGTCCACTCGATGTTCATGCCGTTGGGCAACACCTTCGACGACAGGTCGGTGAGCGTGGCCATCGCCTGCGCGGAGGACAGCATGCGCGGATCGGCTTCGCCCGCCAGGTCGGCGGCCGGATAACCGTTGTAGCGCAGTACCGGATCCGGGCCGTAGGTCTGCTTGATCTTCACCATCGAACCGATCGGCACCATCTCGCCCCGGTCGTTGCGGGTCCGCAGGTTGGCGATGTCCTCGACGCTGTCGCGGTACGAGCCGTCGGCCTGCGCGATGACCTGCCAGGTGCGGCCGAACTGGTTGAAGTCGTTGACGTATGCCGAACCCAGGTAGGTCTGCAGCGTGTCGAACAGCTCGGTCAGCGGCACGCCCTGCGCCTTCGCCTTGACGCGATCGACTTCGGCGTCGAGTTGCGGCACGTTGGCCTGGTAGCTGCTGATCGGGAAGCCCATGCCCGGCGTCTGTGCGACCGCGCCCTGCATCGCACTCACTGCGTTCTGCAACGCGCCATAACCGAGGTTGCCGCGGTCTTCGATGAACAGCTGGTAGCCCGAACCGTTGCCGAGGCCGAGGATCGGCGGTGGCATGAAGGAGAAGGTGAAGCCTTCCTGCAGGCCGGCGATCTTCTGGTTGATCTCGGCGTTGATCTCCGCCGCACTACGGCTGCGCTCACTGAACGGCTTGAGCGGGAAAAACACCACCCCGGTGTTGGGCGTATTGGTGAATTGCAACGCGTTCAAGCCGGGGAATGCGACCGAGTGCGCGACGCCTTCCGTGTTCATCGCGATTTCGCTCACCTTGCCCAGCAACGCGTCGGTGCGCGAGAGCGAGGAACCTTCAGGCAGCTTCACGCCTGCAATGAGGTACAGCTTGTCCTGGATCGGAATGAAGCCGGCAGGCACCAGCTTGAACATCAGGCCGGTTGCTACGAGCAGCACCGCGTAGACCACGAACACCGCGCCGCGCTTGCCCAGCGTGCGCGAGACCGCGCCTTGGTATTTGTCCGAACTGGTCTTGAAGAAACGGTTGAACGGACGGAACACCCAGCCGAACAGGCGATCGATCAGGCGCGTCGGCCCATCTTTCGCGGCGTCGTGCGGCTTGAGCAGCCGCGCGGCCAACGCGGGCGACAAGGTCAGCGAGTTGATCGCCGAGATCACCGTCGAGATCGCGATGGTCACCGCGAACTGCTTGTAGAACGCGCCGGTCACGCCCGACAGGAACGCCATCGGCACGAATACCGCGCACAGCACCAACGCGATCGCGATGATCGGTCCGGAGACTTCCTTCATCGCCTGGTGCGCCGCAGCCATCGGGCTCAGGCCTTCCTCGATGTTGCGCTCGACGTTTTCCACTACCACGATCGCGTCGTCGACCACGATGCCGATCGCCAGCACCAGGCCGAACAAGGTCAAGGTGTTGATCGAGAACCCGAGCAGGTACAACGCGGCGAAAGTGCCGACGATCGAGATCGGCACGGCGATCAGCGGGATGATCGAGGCTCGCCAGGTCTGCAGGAACAGGATCACCACCAGCACGACCAGCAGCACCGCTTCCAGCAGCGTGGTCACCACCGCCTTGATCGAATCGCGCACGAAGATGGTCGTGTCGTAGACCGCCTCGTACTTGATGCCCGCCGGGAAGCGCTTGGACACCTCTTCCATGTTGGCGATCACTTTTTCCTGGATGTCGAGCGCGTTGGCGCCCGGCGCCTGGAAGATGCCGATGGCGACTGCGTTCTTGCCGTCGAGTTGCGAGCGCAGCGTGTAATCGCCGGCGCCGAGCTCCAGACGGGCGACGTCGGACAGGCGCACGATCTCGCCGCCCTCGCCGCTCTTGAGCACGATGTTGCCGAACTCCTCCACGGTGTTGAGGCGGCCCTGGGCATTGATCAGGGTCAGGAAATCGCTGTTGGGCATCGGCTCCGCGCCGATCTGGCCGGCCGAGACCTGCACGTTCTGCTCGCGCATTGCGCGCAGCACGTCGCCGGCAGTCAGTCCGCGTGATGCGATCTTGTCCGGATCCAACCAGGCGCGCATCGCGTAGTCGCCACCGCCGAAGATCTGCGCATCGCCGACGCCAGGCAGGCGGGCCAGCGCATCCTTCACGTGCAGGCGCGCGTAGTTGCGCAGGTACAGCGTGTCGTACTTGCCGTCCGGCGACGTCAGGTGCACCACCATGAGGAAGGTCGGCGACTGCTTCTGCGTGGTCACGCCCTGCCGTCGCACGTCTTCAGGCAATCGCGCCAGCGACTGGGCAACGCGATTCTGCACGCGCACCGCCGCGTCGTCGGCATCGGTGCCGGGACGGAAGGTGACCGTCATCTGCAGCACGCCGTCGGAGCCCGCGACCGACTTGAGGTACATCATGTTTTCTACGCCGTTGATCGCTTCCTCAAGCGGCGTGGCCACGGTTTCGGCGATCACTTTCGGGTTGGCGCCGGGATACACCGCGCGCACGACCACCGAAGGCGGCACTACTTCCGGGTATTCGCTGATCGGCAATATCGGAATCGCGATCAGGCCGGCGGCGAAGATCACGATCGACAGCACCGCGGCGAAGATCGGTCGGTCGATGAAGAATCTTGAAAAATCCATGGTGGGGTCCTTGTGCGACCTTCGGCCGCATTAATTCCTCAACCCTCCGTGTGTGCGGAAGGGTGCTTGCATAAAACGAGGGCCTTGCCGACCCTCCCCCGCGAAGGGGGAGGGAACGCGGGGGAGGATCGGCAGGCACTCAGGCCATTGCGACACGCTCAGTTCGAGGAGGGGGGAGCCTCACTTCGCACCTGCCGCACCAGCCACTTGCGGGGCGGGTGCCGGCGCGCCCATCGCGATCTGCTTCGGCGCGACCGGCATGCCGGGGAAGAACACTTTCTGCACGCCGTGCACGATCACCTTGTCTTTCGCCGTCAAGCCGGATTCGACGACACGCAATCCATCGATCATGCGTCCGAGCACGACGTCCTTGCGCACCGCCGCGTTATGCGGGCCAAGCACATACACGTACTTGCGGTCCTGGTCGGTGAGCACTGCCTTGTCATCGATCAGCAACGCCTTGAACTGGCCACTGCCCTGCAGCTGGACGCGTGCGAACAGGCCGGGCGTGAACACGCGATCGGGATTGGCGAGCACCGCGCGTGCGCGGATCGTGCCGGTCCGCGGATCGACCTGGTTGTCGACGAAGTCGACGGTGCCTGCATGTGGATAACCTTCCTCGTTGGCCAGGCCGACGCGGACCGGATTGCGCGAATCGTCGCGCTCGCCCTTGCGCGCCAGTTCGTTGTAGCGCAGGTAGCTTTGCTCATCGCCTTCGAAGTAGACGTGCACCGGGTCCAGCGACACGACGGTGGTGAGCAGCGTGGCGTCGGCCTGAGCGAGGTTGCCGGTGGTGACCATCGCGCGACCGGCGCGGCCATCGATCGGCGAACGCACCTGGGTGAACTGCAGGTCGAGTCGGGCGCTGGCGACCGCAGCCTCGGCGGCGTGGACGCCGGCATTGCCCTGCGCCGTAGCGGCCTTGCGCGTTTCGAATTCCTCGCGCGAGATCGCCTTGACTTCGATCAGCGCCTGCGCGCGCGCATCCTGCGTCTGCGCCAGTCGCGCTTCGCTGCGCGCGCGTTCGAGATCGGCCAGTGCGCGGTCGAGCGCGGCCTGGTACGGGCGCTGGTCGATCGCGAACAACAGGTCGCCCTTGCGGACTTCCTGTCCTTCCTTGAAGGCAACGCGTTCGACGTAGCCGCTGACGCGCGGACGCAGTTCGACGGTTTCGACGGCGACGACGCGGCCGGTGAACTCATCCCACTGGCGGACTTCCTTCGACAGCACCGTGGCCACGCTCACCTCGGGGGGCGGCGGCATGCCCGCACCCTCGGCGTTGTCGGCCGCCTTGCTGCCGCAGCCGACCATGGCCAATGCGACCAGCATGCTCGCAGCCAGCGCGAGGACGGGTATTCCAGTACCGGATCGGGCGAGGGCTTTACGGGGAGTCATTGGGGGATACCTCGTTGGGGTTTGAAGGGGTCATGGCTTGAAGTAGCGTGCGCGCGTCCTGTAGCCAGCGTTCTGTCAGCAGAGGTACGTCGCGATTCGTTTCCTGCGCTGGCGCGGCAGCAGGCGTGGGAGTTGGAGCAACTGGACGCGAGGGGACGACGAAAGGCACCACTGCGCGTGTCGGTTCGGCGGCGTCGCCGCGTTCGACCAGTTCGATGGCGCGTCGGCCGATCGCCTCCACGCTCGGCCAGTGCGAGCAGGCATGCAATCGGTTGTGTTCTCCGCATGCCGGTGCGTCGACCGACAGCAACTGCAATCGGACGCCCAGCGCGCGCGCCTCGTCATGCAACGCCCACGCGAGCATGCGCAACGCGGCAGCCGCGACCGAACGATGGGCGTAGCCCGCCCAAGGCTTCTGGCTTCCAGGGCCGCCGACGAGCACGTAACTGCCGCCGCGGCCGGTCTCGGCGAGCAACGGCAAAAGATGCCGAGCCGCCGACAGATGTGGCAGCAGGTTCTCGTCGAGCTTGAGGCGCATCACCTCGGTCGCCTGGTCGAGCAGACGGCCACGGCCGGCGTGGTTGGAGATCGCCACGACGACGCCCGCAATCGGCCGGCGGAGGTCGCGCAGCGCCAATGCCAGTTGCTCGCTCTCGCCATCGGTGGCAATGGAACCCGGCAACAGCACGATGTCGCTGTGCGGATACGCCGCTTGCAGCTGTGTGAGTTCGTCAGGGTCGCGGGCGACTGCAATCAAGGGACGACCGGATTCGATCACCGCCCGGACCACGCCCTGGCCGATGATCCCGGTCGCACCGACGACAAGAACAGCGGCTTTCATTGTCCCGCCACCGGGATGTTTTCTCCCGCATGTGGGACGGTCAGCCAGCTACGGAGTCGCGTCCACAACCAGTTGCCCACGGGCACCAGCACCATCGCAACCGGAAGCAACACCACGAATCCGAGCACCCAGGCCGTGATCAGCCCTTCCAGCAGGCCCTCTGCAAATGCTTGTTGCAGCAGGATTGCGGCCAGCCACACCAAAACGGCGATGGGCGGAAGCAGTAACAGGACGAAGGCGGCGAAGCCGCGGCGGGTGGTCAACATGACAGCAGCACTCGGGGGAACTGGTGCAAAGAGTAGAGGCGCACGTGGCACTTGATTAGCCGCCAATTCAGGGAATAATTGTCCCGAAATCGGGCCAATCGCCCGTCCCCCGCCGGAGTCCCCCATGTCCCGCGATCTCAACGACACCCTGGTCTTCGTCAAGGTGGTCGAGCACGGCAGCTTCATTTCCGCAGCCCGCGCATTGCGCCTGCCCAAGACCACGGTCAGCCGCAAGGTGCAGGACCTGGAGACGCGCCTGGGTGCGCAACTCCTGCATCGCACCACCCGCAAGCTCGGCCTCACCGAAGCGGGCAACATCTATTTCGAGCATTGCTCACGGATCGCGCGCGAACTCGATGAGGCGGAAAGCGCCGTCGGACAGCTTCAGGGCGGTCCACGCGGGTGGTTGCGGATCACCGCACCATATTCGATGGGAATCGAGCGCATCGCGCCGCTGCTCGGCGAGTTCCATGCACGTCACCCGGAAGTGCGGGTCGAGATGGTCCTGACCAACGAGCCGTTGGACCTGATCGACAAGGAGATCGACGTCGCGCTGCGCGTCGGCAACCTGCCCGACTCCAACCTGGTCGCCCGGCGGCTCACGGTATTCCGCACCCAGATCTACGCGAGCGCAGAGTACATCGAACGTCACGGCGAACCGCTCCACCCCGACGACCTGCAGCATCACCGCGCACTGGCCATGCACAAGCAACGCCACAACGGTGGTTTCCTGTGGCCACTGAGCGATGGCGAACGCAGCGTCGATTACCGCGTCGACCCGGTGTTCGTCGCCAACGATCCCGCTGCACTGCGGGGCGCCCTGCTGTGCGGCGAAGGCCTGATGCTGGCCAGCGACATCATGGTCAAGCCGTATGCCGAGCGAGGTTTCGTCCGTCGCGTATTGGCCGGCTGGAGCGGACCGGAGTACGAGCTCAACGCGGTGTTCCCGCGTGGACGCGTGCAGTCGCCGAAGGTACGCGCGTTCGTGGATTTCATGGTCGAGCGGCTCAACTTCGACGCGGATTACATGCAATTGCTCTGCCCGGATGCCAAATGCTCCAGCGAGTTGGTCGGCGACGTGCCCGCAGAGGTCGCCGTGGCGATCTCCCACGCCAAGACGCAGCGGGCTGCCATAACCAGGCGCGAAGAGCAGAGCACGGACACGGAAACCGCCGAATCTGTTTGAGCAGAAGCGTCACCGAATCGGCATGACGCTCTAGCCATCGGCTAGAATCCTCGGCGCTTTTACCAGCATCGTCGCCCGCCTGGAGCCTGTCATGTCGCAACTCGCCTATCGCCGTGTCCTGTTGAAGTTGTCCGGCGAGGCGTTGATGGGAGACGAGGACTACGGCATCGACCCGAAGGTGATCGGGCGGCTGGCGCGCGAGGTGATCGAAGCGCGCGAAGCCGGGGCCGAGATCGCGCTGGTGATCGGCGGCGGCAACATCTTCCGCGGCGCGGGACTTGCGGCCGGCGGCATGGACCGGGTCACCGGCGACCAGATGGGCATGCTGGCGACGGTGATCAACGCGCTGGCGATGCAGGACGCACTGGAGAAGCTCGGCGCGAAGTGCCGGGTGATGAGCGCGATCAAGATCAACGACGTGTGCGAGGACTACATCCGCCGCCGCGCCATCCGCCACCTCGAAAAAGGCCGCATCGCGATCTTCGCCGCCGGCACCGGCAATCCGTTCTTCACCACCGATTCCGGCGCCGCGCTGCGCGCGATCGAGATCGGGGCCGACCTGCTGCTGAAAGCGACCAAGGTCGACGGCGTGTACGACAAGGATCCGAAGAAGCACAAGAATGCGGTGCGTTTCGAGAAACTGAGCTACGACGAGGTCATCGCCCGCAACCTGCAGGTGATGGATACCGCCGCGTTCGCGCTGTGCCGCGACAGCGACCTGCCGCTGCGCATCTTCGACATGAGCCATCCCGGCGTCCTGTTGAGCATCCTGCAGGGCGAGCCCATCGGCACGCTGGTCCAAGGCCGGAGCTAGTAGGGCCTGTTAACGCCGACAGAATAGGTCGCGCCGGGCCTGAAGCCATGCGAGGCAAGGAAAAGAGAGGGAATGTATGTCGATACATGACCGAGCGATGACGCGGCATCGCATGGCTTCAGGCCCGGCCCGGAGGGTTGCTCCTCAGTGGCCACCATGCGGCGCCGCGCGCCTCGACCTTGCAGCCAGCAAGGCGCATCGTCGCAACACCACCTGGCGGCCACTGATGAGCAACGCGACCTACTCTGTCGGCGTTAACAGGCCCTGACCGTGGGTGCCGGCCACAGCCATAGCCACGGCACTTCGACGACACGCGCGTTCGCGGTCGTCACCCTGGTCAACCTCGGCTACACGGCGCTGGAAGCCGGCTACGGCTTCATGACCAACTCGCTGGCGTTGCTGTCGGACGCCGTGCACAACCTGGGCGACGTGTTGGGCCTCGCACTGGCCTGGGGCGCGGCGGTGATCGCACGACGACCGCCGACCGCGCGCCACACCTACGGGTGGCGTCGCGCCACATTGTTGTCGCCGCTGGCGAACGCGCTGCTGCTGGTGGCGTTTTCCGGCGCGCTAGGCTGGGAGGCGATCCGCCGCTTCACTGCACCGCCGGAAGTGCCGGGCTTGCCGGTCATGGCCGTGGCCACGATCGGCATCGTGGTCAACCTGTTCGGCGCATGGATGATGCGCGAGGGCCACGCCGAGGATCTGAACCGCCGCGGCGCCTTCCTGCACTTGATCGCCGACGCCGCGGTCTCGCTGGCCGCGGTGGTGGCCGGCCTCGGGATCTGGTGGCTGGGCTGGGTCTGGCTCGATCCTGCGATCGCATTGCTGATCGGTGTCGTGGTCGCTGTCGGCGCATTCGGGCTGCTGCGCGAGAGCTTCAACGCGGCGATGGACGCGGTGCCGCGCGGCATCGACCAGGGGCAGGTCCAGGATTTTCTCGCCGGGCAGGCCGGCGTGAGCGCGGTGCACCACCTGCATATCTGGTCCCTGGGCGCAGGCGAAATCGCCATGACCGCGCATCTGGTGCGAGCCGACGATGGCGACCATGACGGCTTCATCGACCGCCTCACGCACGACCTCGACCACCGCTTCGGCATCAACCACCCGACCCTGCAGATCGAACGCGGAACCGCATGTGAGCACGATCGGCATGATCGTGCGCCGCATCACTAGGCACGTGTTCCTTCTCCCTCCGGGGTGAAAGCGTACTGCTTGCGAGCCACTGGCTCGCGTACGCTTGAACGCCCTTGCGCGATGCGCAAGGGCTGGGGCGCGGAGCGAGGTGCCCGAAGGGCGGATGAGGGGCGGCGAAGCGATGTAGCGCCAGATTCCAGCGGAATCCGGCACCCGTGATAACGCAAGCAAGTGCGACATCATCGCTTCGCCACCCCTCACCCCAACCCCTCTCCCGATGGGAGAGGGGCTTCATCTCGCTATAATCCCGCGGCTACGGACACAGGCCTGGAGCCCGCGATGCTCAATGAGATCAAGAAAGACGCCCAGACGCGCATGGCCAAGAGCGTCGATGCTCTCCGCCACGAACTGGTGAAGCTGCGCACCGGCCGCGCCAGTACCGCACTGGTCGACCATATCAAGGTCAATTACTACGGCTCCGACATGCCGCTGTCGCAGGTCGCGAGCGTCGCCGTCACCGATTCGCGTTCGCTCACGATCACGCCATGGGAAAAGCAGATCGTCGGTGCGGTCGAAAAGGCGATCCTCGCCTCGGACCTCGGCCTGACCCCGAACACCGCCGGCACCGTCATCCGCCTCAACCTGCCCGCGCTGACCGAAGAGCGCCGCAAGGAACTGTCCAAGCACGTGCACGCCGGTGGCGAGGATGCCAAGGTCGCGATCCGCAACATCCGCCGCGACGCCAACCACCAGGTCAAGGAACTGCTGAAGGACAAGAAGATCACCGAGGACGAGGCCAGCCGCAGCGAAACCGAGATCCAGAAGGTGACGGACGCAGCCATCAAGGACGTCGACGACGTGGTCAAGGCCAAAGAACAGGAATTGATGGCCGTCTGACCGCCGGAACGAGCAAGCTCCGTCCGCATGTCCTCACCGCAACCAGGCATCCCGCGCCACCTCGCCGTCATCATGGACGGCAACGGCCGCTGGGCCGAACGTCGCCGTCGTCCGCGTGCAGTCGGTCATCGCGCCGGCGCACGCGCAGTCAACGTCTGCATCGATTTCTGCATCGACACGGGCATCGAGGCGCTGACCCTGTTCGCCTTCTCCAGTGAGAACTGGGGCAGGCCGGAGGACGAAGTCGGCGCGTTGATGAAACTCTTCCTCAACGCACTCGAGCGCGAAGTCGACGAACTCGACCGCCGCGGCGTGCGCGTGCGCTTCATCGGCGAACGCGGCCGCTTCAACGAAGCGATCCGGGCGCGCATGGATGCCGCGGAAACGCAAACCGCCGCCAATACCCGGCTGCATTTGAGCGTTGCCGCCAGTTACGGCGGGCGTTGGGATATCGCCAACGCGGCGCGCAGCCTTGCGGCGGATGTCGCTGCCGGGCGCCTGCGTGTCGAAGACATCGACGAGGCCGCGCTCGGCGCGCGCACCGCACTCGCCGACCTGCCGCCCCCCGACTTGTTCATCCGTACCGGCGGCGACACCCGCATCAGCAATTTCCTGTTGTGGCAACTCGCCTATACCGAATTGTGGTTCACGGAAACGTTGTGGCCGGACATGGATGCGGTGACACTGCAACGCGCCGTCGACGACTACGCTGCCCGCGAGCGCCGATTCGGCCTCACTGGCGCACAAATCGCCCAGCCTTCCAACGGCATGCCCACAACCGGCACGCCTTCAAACGGACTTACTGAATGACCCGTACGCGACTCCTGGCTGCGCTATTCATGACGCCAATCGCGATTGCGGCGGTCCTGCTGTTGCCGACGCCGTGGCTGGTCGCCCTCGCGGCCGTCCTCTTCCTCGCCGGCCTGTGGGAATGGCTTCGCCTGGCGGAGATCGACGACACCCTGCACCGTACCGTGCTGCTGGTCGCCAACCTGGCAATGATGGTCGCGATCGTGTGGGCCTCCCGTTCCAGCAGCGGTTATAGCTACGTGTTGTTCCAGATTGCCGTGGTGATCGGCGTGATCTGGTGGCTGCTGGCGCTGCTGTGGCTGCAGCATTACGCCTTCGCCTCCGACCACGACACCCACGCGCGCGCATTCAAACTCGCTGCCGGCACGCTCAGCGTCATCCCGGCCTGGGCTGCGCTGGCGCTGATCCATGCCAGCGAGCCGAATGGCCATCGCTGGCTGTTATTGGCGCTGCTGGTGATCTGGGCCGCCGACACCGGTGCGTATTTCGCCGGCCGTTACTTCGGCAAGCACAAGCTCAGTCCACGCATCAGCCCGAACAAAACCATCGAAGGCTTGATTGGCGGTGTCGTGGCTTCGCTGTTGGTCGCCCTGGTGGGTGCGCCACTGGCCGGGGCCACACTCGCGCAATTGCCATGGGTTGCGCTGGTGGTGGTGGTCACCGTCGGCTTCTCGGTGGTGGGCGACCTGTTCGAAAGCCTGCTCAAGCGACATGTTGGCGCGAAGGATTCCGGCGACCTGATCCCCGGACACGGCGGCATCCTCGACCGCATCGACAGCGTGCTCGCCGCGCTGCCGGTGTTCGCGCTGGGCAAGAGCTGGTTCGGCTTCTGATGCGAACGCGATGAAGCAGGTTGCTGTCCTTGGCGCTACGGGTTCGATCGGCACTTCCGCGCTCGATGTCATCGCGCGCCATCCGGATCGGCTCCGCGCGAATGTGCTGGCCGCAGGCAGCAATGTCGATGCCTTGATCGCACTGTGCGGCATGCATCGGCCGCGGCATGCAGTGATTGCCGAAGAATCCGGTTTCGCCGCCTTGCGCGATGGCCTGCGCGCAGCCGGTCTCGATACCGAGGCACATGCCGGCGCTGCCGCGCTCGATGCGATGGTCGCGGGCGATGCCTGCGACACGGTCGTCGCCGCAATCGTCGGCGCGGCTGGTTTGTCGTCGACGCTTGCCGCGGCATGCGCAGGCAAGCGCCTGCTGCTGGCGAACAAGGAATCGCTCGTTCTGGCCGGGGAGTTGCTTACCGCAACCGCGCACGACGCCGGTGCGGAGATCGTGCCCATCGACAGCGAACACAACGCGATCTTCCAATGCCTGCCGTCGGCGCACGCGCGCGATGGCTTGCAGCGCATCTTCCTGACCGCGTCCGGTGGGCCATTCCGCGGCAAGCGCCGCGATGAATTGGTAGACGTGACCCCAGCCCAGGCCGTGGCGCACCCGAAGTGGTCGATGGGGCCGAAGATCTCGGTCGACTCGGCCACGCTGATGAACAAAGGCCTCGAAGTGATCGAGGCGCACCATCTTTTCGGCCTGCCCGCGGCGCGGATCAGCGTGCTGGTGCATCCGCAGAGTCTGGTGCATTCACTGGTCGAATTCGTGGACGGATCCACCTTGGCCCAGCTTGGCTTGCCGGACATGCGCACCGCGCTCGCGGTCGGCTTCGCCTGGCCGGAGCGGATCGCGTCCGGCGTCAGGGGCCTTGATTTGCTGCAGCACGGCCGGCTCGATTTCGAGACGCCGGACCTGGATGCCTTCCCTTGCCTGCGACTGGCCTACCAGGCGCTGGAGGCCGGCGGGACCGCACCGGCCGTGTTGAACGCAGCCAATGAAGTCGCGGTTTCAGCCTTTCTTCAGGGCCGGGTCGCTTTCCTAGACATCCCTGCGCTGGTCGAGGATAGCCTCGCCGCGCTCCCACCCACCCCGGCGGACACGCTGGATGTGCTGCGCGCAGCAGATGCGCAGGCACGTCGGCACGTCGAACAGGCAATCGCACGGATGACGAGTCATGGCTGAGGCTTCAAATGGGTGCGGCTTCAATGAGTAACTTCCTGGGCTCCGTGTGGTGGATGATCGTCAGCCTCGGCGTGCTGGTGACTTTCCACGAGTTCGGCCATTACTGGGTCGCGCGTCGCAGCGGGGTCAAGGTGCTGCGGTTCTCGGTCGGCTTCGGCAAGGCGCTGTGGTCACGCCATGACCGCCACGGCACCGAGTTCGTGATCGCGGCGATCCCACTCGGCGGCTACGTCAAGATGCTCGACGAGCGCGAAGGCGATGTCCCGGCAAGCGATGTCGCGCAGGCGTTCAACCGGCAGACGGTATGGAAGCGGATCGCAATCGTCGCCGCCGGCCCGGTCGCCAACCTGCTGCTGTGCGTAGCCCTGCTGTGGGCGATGTTCGTGATCGGCCGACCGGATTTCGCGCCGGTCCTCGGCCGCGTTGACGGTATCGCCGCGCAGGCGGGTTTCCGCAGCGGTGATACGGTGCTGAAAGTCGGTGAGCGTGCGACTCCGACCTGGAGCGAAGCGGCGCTGGCGCTGACCACCGCCGCGCTGGATCGCGGCACGGTGCCTGTGGATGTGCGCACTGCCAACGACAGCCTCGCCACCCGCCAGTTGTCGCTATCGCAACTGCCGGCCGAATTCGATGAGCCACACGCCGTGCAGGTCATGGGCTTCACCCCGCGGCATCGGCTGCTGCCACCTGTCGTTGGCGACATCGGCGAAGGTACACCGGCCTACGGTGTGCTGGCCGAGGGTGATCGTGTCACGGCGGTCGACGGGCAGCTGGTGGCGGCCTTCGACGACATCGGGCCACTGGTGCAGCAACTCGGCGTACGCGGCGGCACCGGCATGGTCGAAGTCGACCGCGGCGGCAAACGGCTGGCGCTGGAACTGGCTCCTCAACGCCGCACTGATCCGGAGCGCGGCAGCTACTGGGCGCTCGGCATCACCCCAGCTCCGGCCGAAGTCCCCCCCTACGACGCAACCTTGCGCTTCGGCTTGATCACAGCCCTGCCCGCCGCGGTTCAGGAAACCAGCAAGATGGCCGGCGACTCGATCGGGATGATTGCGCGCATGTTCAGCGGCCGCGCCTCGGTCGAGAACGTGTCCGGTCCGATCACCATCGCCCGCTACGCCAATGCCTCGGCCCAGCTCGGTACGGCCTGGTTCTTGAACTTCCTGGCCCTGTTGTCACTCAGTCTAGCGATCCTCAACCTCCTGCCGATCCCGGTCTTGGACGGCGGGCACCTGCTGTATTACCTTATCGAGTTGGTCAAAGGCAGTCCGTTGAGCGAACGCGCCATGGCCGCCGGGCAATACGTGGGCCTGGCGCTCCTGGCCGGGTTGATGGGCCTGGCGTTCTACAACGACATCCTGCAACTGGTGCGCTGACCACGCCTGGACAACCTGCACCCGCGACCCCGCCCTCGCCTCACCGGCGAAGGTTCCGACCCCTACCCGGATGTGATGATGACGCGACCCCTTAACCGCCGCCTGCTCGCCCTCGCCCTCGCCTCGGCGCTCGCCGCGCCCGCCTGGGCGCAGACGGCCGATCCGTTCGCGCAGGCGTTCACACTCACGCCTACGGCGCCGGATGCCTTCACCGTCACCGACATCCGCATCGACGGGCTGCAGCGCATCTCCGCCGGCACTGTCTTCACCTACCTGCCGATCGAACGTGGCGACACGATCGATTCCGCCCGCGCTGCCGAAGCGATCCGCGCGCTGTATAAGACCGGTTTCTTCGAGGACGTCCGCCTCGACCGCCAGGACGGCATCCTCGTCGTCACCGTGGTCGAGCGTCCGGCGATCAACAAGCTGACGATCACCGGCAACAAGGACATCAAGACCGAGGACCTGACCAAGGGCCTGAAGGACATCGGACTATCCGAAGGCGAGACCTTCGACCGCCTCAGCCTCGACCGCGTGACCCAGGAACTCACCCGCCAGTACAACAACCGCGGCAAATACAACGTCGAAATCGCCCCAACCATATCGCGGCTGGACCGCAACCGCGTCGATGTCACGATCGCGATCAAGGAAGGCAAGGCGGCGAAGATCCGGCACATCAACCTGGTCGGCAACGAGAAGTACAACGACGAGGCGATCACCGACAGCTGGGAATCGCGCGAACACAACTGGCTGTCCTGGTACAAGCGCGACGACCAGTATTCGCGCGAAAAACTGTCCGGCGACATCGAGAAGCTCAACAGCTTCTATCTCGATCGCGGCTACGTCGATTTCAGCCTGGATTCGACCCAGGTCGCGATCAGCCCCGACCGCAGCGACATGTTCATCACCGCCGGGCTGACCGAGGGCGACCAGTACAAGATCTCCGACGTCAAGGTCACCGGCGACACGATCCTGCCGCAGGCCGAAGTCGAGAAAATGGTGTTCGTGAAACCGGGCCAGATCTTCTCGCGTCGCTTGCTGGAATTCAGTTCCGACGCGATTACCGCCTCGCTCGGCAACATCGGCTACGCGTTCGCCCAGGTCAACCCGATCCCGGACGTCGACAGCGAAAAGGACACCGTCGCGATCAACATGCAGGTCGTGCCCGGGCCGCGCGTCAACGTGCGCAAGATCGTGTTCAAGGGCAACTCGCGCACCGCCGACGAAGTGCTGCGCCGTGAAATGCGCCAGTTCGAAGGCGCGTGGTACTCGCAGGCCGCGATCGACCGCTCCAAGGTGCGCCTGCAGCGGCTTGGTTTCTTCGAGTCGGTCGAGGTCGAGAACAAGCCTGTACCTGGCAGCGACGATCAGGTCGACGTGGTGTTCGACGTCAAGGAAACCACCTCCGGCAGCTTCATGCTCGGCGTTGGTTATTCGCAATTGAGCGGCATCCAGACTTCGATCCAGCTGTCCGAGAACAACTTCCTCGGCAGCGGCAACCGCGTGTCGGTCGCCTTCCAGCGCAGCAGTTACCAGAAACGCTACGACTTTTCGTTCACCAACCCCTACTTCACCGACGAGGGCATGTCGCTCGGCTACAACCTGTGGTGGCGCGAGTTCGACTACTCCAACTTCAACGTCGCGCGCTATTCGACCAACAGCGGCGCAGCGCAAGCATTCCTTGGGTTGCCGATTACCGAGAACGACACGGTATCCGCGCTGTTCGGCATCGATAGCAACGAGATCCTGGCGGTGCAGGGCTCCACGCCGCAGCGGATCGTCGATTACGTCGACGCGATCGGCAATCGCACCTTCCACTCGTGGCGCACCCAGTTCGGGTATGCCCGCGACACACGCAACGACTATCTGATGCCCTCGCGTGGCGCCTACCACCGCATCGGACTGGAAAGCACGTTGCCGGGCTCGACCGCTGAATACTACAAGCTCGAATACGACTACTCCCAGTTCTTCCCGCTCAGCAACTGGCTGGTGCTGCACACCAGCCTGGACCTCGGCTACGGCGACAGTTACGGGGATGCGCATGTCCGCCATTTGTGCACATCCACCTCTGCGGATTGCTCGCCCGCCTCCGCGGATTACATCCGCACCGTTACCGCCGATGGCCTGCCGTTCTTCGAGAATTTCTACGCTGGCGGCGTGAGTTCCTCGGGGCGGGTGCGCGGCTTCGTTGACAAT
This sequence comes from Lysobacter sp. CFH 32150, assembly GCF_022758295.1. GTDB lineage: Bacteria > Pseudomonadota > Gammaproteobacteria > Xanthomonadales > Xanthomonadaceae > CFH-32150. Next base: position 586,192 of record NZ_JALDWJ010000001.1, read on the forward strand.
ACGCTTGGCCCGCGCGCCAGCAGCCTCTTCGGCTTCGCACAGCCGATCGGTGGCTCGCTGAAGACAGTCGGCTCGGTCGAATTCGTGTTCCCAACCTTGTTCGACTCGCCAGCTGCGCGTATCTCCGCGTTCCTCGATTTCGGCAACGTGTTCGACGGCATCGACAACTTCGATGCGGGCGAATTGCGCGCTTCGGCCGGCGTCGCACTGGTCTGGCGCTCGCCCATGGGCCCGATCGCGATCAGTTACGCACTGCCGATCCGCAGCGAAGACTTCGATCAGACCGAGCGCCTGCAGTTCACCTTCACCGGCGGTCTCTGAGCACGGCACGCTGGCGATCGCGGTCATGCATCCGACATCGCTCGACGCCAGCACACTCGCCGAGCGTTTCGCGCTCGGCTTGCGTGGCAACGGCAGCACGCGCGTCAGTGGCGTCGGCACGCTGGCTGGCGCCGGCGCGGAGCAATTGGCCTTCCTTGCCAACCCCAAATACCGGAGCCAGCTCGCTGCAACGCGCGCCGGCATCGTGGTGATGCGCGAAGAAGACGCGGCGGAGTTCACGGGCACGGCATTGATCGCCAAGGATCCGTACGCAACCTTCGCCAAGATCTCGGCGCTGTTCGAGCCGCGCATCGTCCATGCACCCGGCATCCATCCCAGCGCGACGATCGATCCGGACGCGAGCGTGGACGCCAGCGCGCATATCGGTCCCCATGTCGCAATCGGTGCGCGCAGCCGCATCGGCGCCGACGCCGTCATCGGCCCGGGTTGCGTGATCGGCAACGATTGTGAAATCGGCGCGGGTAGCGAACTGATCGCGCGCGTCACCCTGGTCACGCGCGTGCGCCTGGGCCAGCGCGTACGCGTGCATCCTGGCGCGGTGCTCGGCGCAGACGGATTCGGCCTGGCGATGGAAGGTGGTCGCTGGCTCAAGGTCCCGCAACTCGGCGGCGTTGTCGTCGGCGACGATTGCGAAATCGGCGCCAACACCACCATCGATCGTGGCGCGCTCGAGGACACCGTGCTCGAAGAGGATGTGCGCCTCGACAACCAGATCCAGATCGGCCACAACGTCCGCATCGGCGCACATACGGCGATGGCGGGCTGCTCGGCGGTCGCTGGCAGCGCGAAAATCGGCCGCTACTGCCTGATCGGCGGCAGTGCTGGCGTGCTCGGGCACCTGGAACTGTGCGATCGCGTCATCATCACGGCGATGACACTGGTCACGCATTCGATCCGCGAACCCGGCGAATACTCCTCCGGCACGCCATTGATGGACAATCGCAGCTGGCGCAAGAACGCCGCCCGTTTCAAGCAACTCGACAGGATCGCGCGGCGCCTCGGCGGCAAGGCCGACGAAGCAAAAGGCAATCATGCTGCCGACAAGGACCAAGAAGAATGAGTTCAGACGTACCTGCTTCAGGCATTTCGCTTCCGCTCGATGTGGTGGCGATCCAGAAACTGCTGCCGCATCGCTACCCGTTCCTGCTCGTCGATCGCGTGGTCGAGTTCGAGCCCCATCAGCGAGTGCTCTGCTACAAGAACGTCACCGGCAACGAACCCTTCTTCGAAGGCCATTTCCCTGGACACCCGGTGATGCCAGGCGTGCTGGTGATCGAAGCGCTGGCGCAGGCCGGCGGCATCCTCACCCAGTTGACCACGCAGATGACCGCCGATGGCCGGTTGTTCTACCTGGTCAAGATCGACAGCGCAAAATTCAGCAAGATGGTGGTGCCGGGAGACCGGCTCGATCTCGAAGTCACCATCGTCCGCAACATCCGCAACATGACGCTTTATTCCGGCATCGCACGCGTCGACGGCAAGCAAGTCGCCTGCGCGGAAATCCTCTGCGCCGAGGTCAAGAGCTGAGCGATGCCTGCGATCCATCCAAGCGCATTGATCGACCCGGCGGCGAAACTCGGCGCCAACGTCCGCGTCGGTGCGTACAGCGTGATCGGCGCCGACGTCGAAATCGGCGACGGCACCATCATCGGTCCGCATTGCACCATCGACGGCCCCACCCGGATCGGCCGCGACAACCACATCCACGGCCACGCCTCGATCGGCGGCGATCCGCAGGACAAGAAATTCGCCGGCGAACGCACTGAACTGGTGATCGGCGATCGCAACAGCATCCGCGAATTCGTCACCATCAGCCGCGGCACCGGCAACGGCGGCGGCATCACCCGCATCGGCAACGACAACTGGCTGCTGGCCTACACCCATGTCGCCCACGATTGCCAGGTCGGCAGCCATTGCGTGTTTTCCAACAACGCGACGCTCGCGGGCCATGTCGAGGTCGCCGATCACGTCATCCTCAGCGGATTCGTCGGCGTGCACCAGTTCTGCCGGATCGGCGCGCACGCGTTCATTGGCATGGGTGCGTTCGTCAATGGTGACGTGCCACCGTTCGTGATGGTCGCGCAGGAAGGCTACGGCCGGCCTCGTGGCATCAACGCCGAGGGCCTGAAGCGCCGTGGCTTCGATGCCGAACGCATCGGTGCGATCAAGCGTGCGTACCGCGCTTTGTATGTTTCCGGCGCCAAGCTCGACGAAGCGAAGCAGCAGCTCGCGGAGCTCGCGCAGAACAGCGATGACGTGCGCGCCGTCCTGGACTTCATCGAGCGCGGCGAGCGGCCGCTGCTGCGTTGACCGGACTGCCGTCGGGATGAAGATCGCACTGGTCGCTGGCGAGGCCTCGGGCGATTTGCTCGGCGCCGGCCTCATCGCCGAATTGCGCAAGCGTTTCCCGCAAGCCGAATTTGGCGGCGTCGGCGGCGACGCGATGCGTGCGGCCGGGCTCGACGCCTGGCACGATGCTTCCGAGCTCGCAGTCATGGGCTTGGCGGAGGTCCTGCACCACCTGCCCCGCCTGCTGCGATTGCGTCGCGATGTACGCGAACGCGTACTGGCCTGGCGACCGGATGTATTCATCGGCATCGATGCCCCAGATTTCAATCTCGGCGTCGAAAAATGGCTGAAGCAGCGCGATATCCGCACCGTGCATTACGTCAGCCCTTCGGTGTGGGCCTGGCGCGAGAATCGTGCGGAAAAAATCGGTCGCAGCGCGGATCGCGTGTTGTGCCTGTTCCCGATGGAACCGCCGATCTACGCGAAACACCACATCGATGCCCGCTTCGTCGGCCACCCGCTGGCGGACGAAATGCCCTTGGAGCCAGACCGCACCGCCGCACGCCGGCAACTTGGCCTGGATCACGATCGCCCGGTGTTGGCATTGCTGCCGGGTTCGCGCGTCGGTGAAATCGAACGCCTCGGCAACGACTTCCTCGCCGCTGCGGCGCGCGTGCTTGCCAGTGCGCCGGGATTGCAGATCGTCGTGCCGATGGCCAACACGCACGCCCAAGCGGCATTCCAGCGCGTGTTGACGACACATCCCGACGCGGACGCGCTGGCACCGGCGCTGCGCGAGATCGTGGGCCACGCACGCACGCTGATGATCGCCAGCGACGTGGTGCTGCTCGCCTCCGGCACCGCGACCTTGGAGGCGATGCTGGCGAAGCGGCCGATGGTGGTCGCCTACAAGGTCGCGTCGCTGACCTATGCCATGGTGAAACTGTTCGGCCTGCTGAAAGTCGAGAATGTCTCGCTCCCGAACGTACTGGCCGGCGAACGCGTCGTGCCGGAACTGATGCAGCACGACTGCACGCCCGAAAAACTCGCCGACGCCACCTTGGCCTTCCTGCGCGATCCTGATGCCACTGCGGCCCTGCAGCCCCGTTTCCGCGAACTGCATCTGCAGCTACGCCAGGACGCATCGGCACGTGCGGCGGATGCAGTTGCGGAATTGCTGGCGCGACCGTAGAAACGCCTTGCGTGAATGGGCTGGCCCATAGCAAGCTCCGCGCAACCAAAAACAGACTTCACCGCGCGGGGCGACGAAAAGGACATGCCGGCCGATTCCCCATTCGCGACCCCGGATTCCCGGTCACTGCGCATCGCCGGCATCGATGAAGCCGGACGCGGACCGCTGGCAGGACCGGTCGTGGTCGCTGCGGTGGTGTTCCCGCCAGGCCGCACGCCGATCAACGGCCTGGCCGATTCCAAACAGTTGAACGCCGAACGCCGCGAGGAACTGTACCCGCGCATCATCGAACGCGCACTCGCCTTCCACATCGTCTTCATCGAGGCCGAGGAGATCGACCGCCTCAACATCTACCAAGCCACGATGCTAGGCATGCGCCGCGCACTCGAAGGCGTCGTGCACGTGGCCGAACTCGCCCGCATCGACGGCAACGCGCTCCCGCGAGAGTTACCGTGCCGTGCCGAAGCCATCATCGGCGGCGACGCCAGCGATCGCTCGATCATGGCCGCATCGATCCTCGCCAAGGTTGCACGCGATCGACACATGCGCACGCTGCACGCGCAGTGGCCCGTGTACGGTTTCGACGAGCACAAGGGTTATTCGACGCCTGCGCACCTCGCCGCACTGCGCGAACACGGGCCGTGCCCACAACACCGCCGCAGCTTCGCCCCGGTGTTCGCGACGCTGCAGCGCGAATTGGTCTGATCACTTCACCAATCGCCAGGGCAGGTCGCGATAGGTGAACCCGGGCTCATGCGACCGGTCAGTGCGCCTTATCTCTCACTTCACGCACTTCGGCGACGAAGCGATAGCCATGCCGCGGCACGGTTTCGATATATCGCGGCGCCGTCCGTTCGTCGCCCAGCGCGTTACGCAGCAGGGTGACGATGCGATTCAAGGTCGAGGGGGTGACGTGGCGATGTCCCCAGACGGCGTCGAGCAGTTCGTCGCGCTCACACAGGTGCCCGGGGTGCGCCACCATCTGGCCGAGCACGGCAATCGCCTTCGGCTCGAGGTTGATGACTTCGCCGCCATGGCTCAACCTGGCCGCCTCCGGATCGAAGTGGAAGTCGCCGAATTCGTATGCGATGTGGGCGGCAGGATGCATCTGTCATACCTCACCGGCCGAAAAGTGGAGCCGGAGGCCTAGCAGGGGAAACGCACGTTGCGGCGCGACACGGACATCGCCGCGTGGAACCTCCGGGCAGGCCCAACGGCACCCTGACTTCCGCCAAAGGACAAATCCGATGCAACGGCGCATCATTGCCATGCATCCAAAGAGATGTGGGTCGCGCGCATGCCGGCCGATGCGCGCCCACCCCCGCCCAGGCCGATCCGAGCGAGGTGTGCCATGCGCCCTTCCGCTACCCTTCCGAATGACGAACCGCTGCCGTTCGCCAAAGCGAGCGCTCCGGCGCAACGCATGCCAATCGGCCTGTCGTTGCGCGGCGAAGCAGTTGCGCAATTCGACGCACTGCTGCATGAACTCAACCCGGATGCTGTGCGCGTCGACCCCGAGCGCGTGCAGAACCTGTGCGTGTGGCTGGCATCGCTGCCGCCGCAGGCCGCACACGACGTGCTCGACCGCCGCCTGCGCCGGATGGAGCAACTGCGCACGATGCTCGAGGATGCCGACTGGGATGCCGACGAGGCCATTCGCGTGCGCCTGCGCAAGCTGTTCGCCTACATCGACCAGGACAACGACCTGATCCCGGATCGCGAGCCGCTGCTCGGCCTGCTCGACGACGTGCTGCTGATCGAACTGGCGTGGCCGGCGTTCGTCACCGAAGCCGAGGATTACCGCGATTTCTGCGCCTACCGTAACGAGGAGCATCCGCACGGCAACGGCGATGAACAACGCCAAGCCTGGATCCGCGACCGCCTGGCCGAGATCGCGTTGTGGCAACACCATCTGCGCGTCAACGACAGCCACTACGCCTATAGCGGTCACTCGGAGCAGTCGTTCCATATCGGCGGCTGACGGCCTGAGCGACCGCGACTGGACGCTGGAAGACGCGGTCGTCGCCCAGGGCAGGCTCCTGGTCGATTACGTTCGCGGCAGCCGCCGCGACCTGATCGCGGACACCATGCCAAAGGTGGGCCGCCTCGACGACGCCGTGGTCGTACCGCCTGGCCGAGATCGCGTTGTGGCAACACCATCTGCGCGTCAACGACAGCCACTACGCCTATAGCGGTCACTCGGAGCAGTCGTTCCATATCGGCGGCTGACGGCCTGAGCGACCGCGACTGGACGCTGGAAGACGCGGTCGTCGCCCAGGGCAGGCTCCTGGTCGATTACGTTCGCGGCAGCCGCCGCGACCTGATCGCGGACACCATGCCAAAGGTGGGCCGCCTCGACGACGCCGTGGTCGTACCGCCTGGCCCGTCGGGTCGGCAACGACAGCTACCTGACCCCGCCGCCAGCGCATTTCCGCGTCTGCTGAACCAGGTTTTCCCTGGGGCGCACGCCATTCCGAGTGCGCCCGGCGGGATGGCTGATGTCAAGCCTTGTCCGGGCGGGACCGGGGGCCTACCCTGCTGATTCCGCACGCTCCATCTCCCTTCCGGGAAGGCATGTCCGCCCGTTTCGCCCACCTGCACCTGCACAGCGAGTATTCGCTGCTCGATTCGACGATCCGCATCGCGGAACTCGTCGGGCGATGCGTTGCGCTGGGCCAGCCGGCCGTGGCGATCACCGACCAGAACAACCTGTTCGCGCTGGTGAAGTTCTACAAGGCCGCCGAGGCCGCCGGCATCAAGCCGATCGCCGGCGCCGACGTGCTGCTCGCCGACGGCAACGAGTCGCCGACGCGGCTGACCCTGCTGTGTCGCGACCGCGATGGCTATCTCTCACTGTCGCGATTGCTGACCCGCGCCTGGATGGAAGGCCATCGACACGACGGCGTTGTGCTGCGTCCGGAGTGGCTACGCGAATCGAACAACGGCCTGTTCGTGCTGGCCGGTCGCAACAGCGAAGCCGGACGCCTCGCTGCATCGGGCAAGCACGATCTCGCCGAACAATGGCTGGCGGACTGGCAGCGCCACACCGGCGAACGCCTGCACCTCGAACTCACCCGCACCGGCCGCGACGGCGAAGATGCGTTCAACGCCTTCGCATTGCATGCCTCGACGCAGCGTGGCATCCCGGTCGTGGCGAGCAACGATGCGCGCTTCCTCGACAAGGACGGCTTCGAAGCGCATGAGGCACGCGTCTGCATCGCCAGCGGTCGTGTGCTCGACGATCCCAAGCGGCCGCGCGAATACAGCGCAGAGCAGTACGTGAAGTCGTCCGAAGAGATGGCCACGCTGTTCGCGGATGCGCCGGACGCGATCGACAACGCGATCGCACTGGCGACGCGCTGCAACCTCGAACTCTCCCTCGGCACCTACTACCTGCCGGCGTTCCCGGTGCCGGACGAACACACCCTTGACAGCTGGATCCGCAGCGAAGCGCGCGACGGTTTGCGCAAACGGCTCGAGAAACAGCCGCTCGCGACGGGCCACGATCTTGCGAGTTACGAAGCGCGGCTCGAAACCGAGCTGGACGTCATCATCACGATGGGGTTCCCGGGCTACTTCCTGATCGTCGCCGACTTCATCAACTGGGCGAAGGACCACGACATCCCCGTAGGGCCAGGACGCGGTTCCGGTGCTGGTTCGCTGGTCGCCTGGGCGCTGGGCATCACCGACCTCGATCCGATCCCCTACGACTTGCTGTTCGAGCGCTTCCTCAACCCGGAACGCGTGTCGATGCCCGACTTCGACATCGACTTCTGCATGGATCGCCGCGACGAAGTCATCGACTACGTCGCCGCGAAGTACGGTCGCGATCGCGTCAGCCAGATCATCACCTACGGCACGATGGCGGCGAAGGCGGTGGTGCGCGATGCCGGCCGCGTGCTCGGCCACCCCTATGGTTTCGTCGACGGCATCGCCAAGCTCATTCCGCTGACGCTGGGCGTCTCGCTGGACGATGCGCTGGGCGAATCCGATGCGGCGAAGAAGAACCCGGAGCTCGCCTCCGCCGAACTGATCCAGCGTTACCAGTCCGAAGAAGACGTACGCGACCTGTTGACGCTCGCCCGCGAACTCGAAGACCTCACCCGCAACGCCGGCAAACACGCGGGCGGCGTGGTGATCGCGCCTTCGCCGCTGAGCGACTTCTGCCCGCTGTTCGCCGAACACGATGCGCATGGCCTCGGCCGCAATCCGGTCACACAGTTCGACAAGGACGACGTCGAAGCGATTGGCCTGGTGAAGTTCGACTTCCTCGGCCTGCGCACGCTGACGATCATCGACTGGGCGGTAAAGGCGATCAACGTGCGCCGGAGCGCGAAGGGCGGCACTCCTGATGAGAGCCGTCCGCTCGATATCACAGCATTGCCATTGGACGATGCGAAGACCTACGAACTGTTCGCACGTGGCGATTCTGTCGCGGTGTTCCAGTTCGAATCGCGCGGCATGCGCGAACTGCTCAAGCGCGCCAGACCTGACACCTTCGAAGACATCATCGCGCTCGCAGCGTTGTTCCGCCCCGGCCCGCTCGGCTCGGGGATGGATCGCGAGTGGGTCGACCGCAAGCACGGCAACACCGTGGTCAGTTACCCGCATCCCTCGCTGGAACCCGTGCTCTCGCCGACCTACGGCGTGATCGTGTACCAGGAACAGGTGATGCAGATCGCGCAGGTGCTGGCCGGCTATTCGCTAGGCGGCGCCGACCTCCTGCGTCGCGCGATGGGCAAGAAGAAGCCCGAGGAGATGGCGAAGGAGCGCGTCAAGTTCGAGTCTGGCGCCGAAGAGCGTGGCGTCAACGCGCGCGTCGCCTCGCAGATCTTCGATTTGATGGAAAAGTTCGCCGAGTACGGCTTCAACAAGTCGCACTCCGCCGCGTACGCACTCGTCGCCTACCAGACCGCGTGGCTGAAGGTGCACTACCCGGCCGAGTTCATGGCCGCGGTGCTGTCGAGCGACATGGACAACACCGACAAGGTGGTCGGCTTCCTCGACGAGGCGCGTGCGCTCGGCCTCACCGTGCTGCCGCCCGACGTCAACGCATCGAACTACATGTTCGAGGCGATCGATTCACCTGGGTCCGATTCGCAAGCGAATCGGAGCGCGCAAACCATCCGCTACGGCCTCGGCGCGGTGAAAGGCGTCGGCCGCGGCGCGTGCGAAGCCATCGCCGACGAACGCACGCACGGCGCCTTCGCCGACCTGCTCGAATTCTGCAAACGCGTCGATTCGTCCAAGCTCAATCGCCGTGCCCTCGAAGCGCTCGTCAATGCCGGCGCGCTGGATGCACTGGGCAAGAATCGCCCGTCGCTGCTGCTGCAGTTGCCGGAAGTACTGAAAGCGACGGAGCAGCTCGCACGCGAACGCGATGCCGGACAGGTGTCGCTGTTCGGCGGCCCCGCTGCCGCACCGGAACTGCGCATCGAACTGCCGGAAAGCGACGACTGGCCCCTGCTGCAGAAACTGCAGGGCGAACGCGAAACCCTCGGACACTACCTCAGCGGCCACCCGCTCGATCCCTACCGCGACGAACTGCGTGCGCTCATCGGGCACGACCTCGGCGATCTCGACCGGTTATGGAGCGAACGTCCGGAAGACGAGCGCCGTGGCTGGCGTCAGGAGGCGACGGTCATCATCGCCGGCCAGGTCATCGGCATGCGCAAGCGCGGCGATTCGCAGGCGTTCGTGCAACTCGAAGACGGACGCGGCCGTATCGAATGCGCGTTCTTCGCCGAGAGTTACTACGAATTCGCACCACTGCTGACACGCGACCGCATCCTCGTCATCGAAGGCGGGCTGCGCGAGGACGAATTCAGCGGCGGTTTCTCGCTACGCGCGCGCCGCTGCTGGGACTACACGCAGTTGTGCAGCCAGCACGCGCAACGACTGTCCGTGAAGCTCGACCTGCGCCAGCGCGACGCGCTGAGCCAGTTCGAACGCGCCCTGCATGGTTACACCCCCGGCAGCACGCCGCTGCTGCTGGAAGCGATCACCGCGGACGCCGTTGGCCGGCTCAGCATCAACGGCGGCCAGGGCATACGCGTCGATGCCGCATTGCCCGGGCTGCTACGCAGCCTGCCGGGCGTGCGCACCGTCAAGCTCCAGCTACAGAAGCCCTGGGCGAACTGACCGGACCCATCGGTATGGTCCCGCGGCCTGGGCTAGACTGTCGGCCTTTCCGTGCCTGACGCCTGTCGATGAATCCGAACTACCTCGATTTCGAGCAGCCCATCGCCGATCTGGAAGCCAAGATCCAGGAACTGCGCCACGCCAGCCACGGCCCGGCGGTCAACATCGATGCCGAGGTGCATGCGCTGCAGGACAAGCTGCGCCAGCGCACCGCACATATCTTCCGCGACCTGACCCCGTGGCAGGTGTCGCAGCTCGCGCGCCATCCCGCACGGCCGTACACGATGGATTACCTGCGCGTGATTTGCGACGAGTTCCAGGAACTCGCCGGTGACCGCGCCTTCGCCAACGACCAGGCCATCGTTGGCGGTCTCGCCCGCATCGACGGCCGCAGCGTGGTGGTGATCGGCCACGAGAAGGGCCGCGACACCAAGGCCAAGATCCGCCGCAACTTCGGCATGCCCAAACCCGAGGGTTACCGCAAGGCGCTGCGCCTGATGAAGCTGGCCGAACGCTTCAAGTTGCCGCTGCTGACCTTCATCGATACCGCCGGCGCCTGGCCGGGCATCGACGCCGAGGAACGCGGCCAGTCCGAAGCGATCGCGCGCAACCTGCTGGAAATGTCCGAACTGAAGACCCCGATCATCTGCACCGTGATCGGCGAAGGCGGCTCCGGCGGCGCCCTCGCCATCGGCGTCGGCGACCGCACGCTGATGCTCGAATACAGCACTTATTCCGTGATCACCCCGGAAGGCTGCGCCTCGATCCTGTGGAAGACTGCAGAGAAAGCCAAGGACGCCGCCGAACAGCTGGGTCTTACGGCGAAGCGCCTGCTCGAACTCGGCCTGATCGACAAGATCGTGCGCGAACCGATCGGCGGCGCGCACCGCAACCCGAAACAGATGGCGACGCGGTTGAAGGCCGTGTTGCTCAACGAACTGGATGCGCTGGAGCAGATTCCGACACCGGAATTGCTGGAACGCCGCTATCGACGATTGCGCGGATATGGCGCCTACGAAGCGGTGAATGCGTAGAGCTTCTGGAATCGCCCGACACCGGGCTACATGGGGAGCGTAACGATGATTGTGAAACGAGTAGGCATGTTGTCGCTGGCGAAGATCATGGCTGTTATCTATGCAGGCGTTGGCGTGCTTGCAGGTATCCTCGTCGCGCTGGTTTCCTCGATGGGCAGCGCGATCCAGCAAGAGTCCGGATTCGGCATGGGATTCGGCTTTGGCGCGATCATCCTGTTCCCGATCCTCTACGGCGTGCTGGGATTCATTGGCGGAATCATCTCCGCATGGTTGTACAACCTTGCAGCAGGTTTCATGGGCGGAGTTGAATTAGATCTGCAGTGATCGACCAGCCCGGCATGCGCCGCAAACAGGCCATGCCGGGCTTTCCGCCGTGACTCACTCGATCTGAAACCACCTCTATCGTGCGCCCAGCGCACGCTGCGGCTAGCATGCCGGGATGGCCGCACTCGCCTCGAACCACGTTGATCTGACACCGCCGACAGGCGGAGGGGTCCTTGTCGGATTGAGTGGCGGCCTCGATTCAATCGCGTTGCTGCATGTGCTCGCCGCCTCACACGAGATTCGCGCACGCGGCTTGCGCGCAATACACGTCCACCATGGCCTGCACCGTGACGCCGATGCCTGGACCATGCATTGCCAGCGGGTTTGCGATGAGCTCGCCGTGCCTCTGGCCATCGTTCGCATCGAAGTCGAACGCGATTCCGGCGAAGGCCTCGAAGCTGCGGCGCGCAAGGTCCGACATGCGGCGTTCGAGGCCGAGTTGCGCGAGGAAGAAGTGCTGGCGTTGGCCCACCATCGCGACGACCAGGCTGAGACCTTCCTGCTCCGCGCCTTGCGCGCATCCGGCCCGGATGGCCTCGGCGCGATGCGGGCGTGGCGACGGTTCGGCCGTGGCTGGCTGTGGCGGCCATTACTCGGCGTGCCACGGTCGGAGTTGCTGGCTTACGCCCAACAGCACGCATTGCACTGGATCGACGACCCCAGCAATGCCGACACCGATCTCGATCGCAACTTCCTGCGCCACCGCGTAATGCCGCTGCTGCGCGAACGCTGGCCGGGGGCCGAGGCGGCGTTCGCGCAAAGCGCGACGTTGTCGGCGGAGACGAGCGAGTTGCTGGCCGAGGGCGATGCGCTCGCACTCGCTTCCGCGCGTACGCTCGATGCACATACGCTCGCGCGCGACACCTTGCGTGCGCTGCCGCCAGCGCGGCGCGGCCGCGTGCTGCGGCTATGGATCGCCACGCTCGGCCTGCCTCCACTGCCAGCGGAGGGCGTTGCCCGGATCGAAGCCGAGCTGCTCGATGCACGCGTCGATGCCGAACCCGAATTCGCCTGGCACGGCGCGACGGTCCGCCTCTGGCGCGACCTGCTGCACGCCGGCAGGCAGCGCCGACCCTTACCGTCCGACTGGGATGCCGCATGGGATGGCGCGACGCCGCTGCGTTTGCCCACCGGCGATACGCTAGCTCTGCAAGGCGCGGCGGGTTTCGACGCGCCGCTGCGCGTGCACGCGCGCCAGGGTGGCGAGCGCATCACCCTGCCCAGACGCGCGCATTCACACGCACTCAAGCACGTACTGCAGGATTTCGGCGTGCCGCCCTGGGTCCGCGAGCGGTTGCCGCTCCTTTCGAACGCGGCGGGCGCCGTCATGGCTGCCGGCGACCTGGTCTATTCCGCGGAATTCGATACCTGGCTCCACGCGCACGGTGCGCGGCTGGCCTGGTCGGATTGACCACGCCCGAACCGCCCCGCACACTTCGCCCATGGCCCGCAAACCCGTAACCGACGATTCTCCCGTCGCCGATTTCGAAACCTCGCTCGACCAGCTCGAACAGCTGGTGGAGAAGATGGAACACGGCGAGATGAGCCTGGAGGAATCGCTGGCCGCCTACGAACGCGGCGTCGGCCTGTACCGGAAGTGCCAGACCGCGCTGGAGCAAGCCGAACTGCGCGTGCGCCTGCTCAGCGATCCGGAAGATCCGTCCACCGCCGAGCCTTTCGCCGCACCCGATGCCTGAGTCGTCGTTCGCGGCGTGGCGCGCGCGCGTCGACGCCGCGCTGGAACATGCCCTGCCCGCTGCCAACGCGTCGCCGCAGCGCCTGCACTCGGCGATGCGACATGCCGCACTCGACGGCGGCAAGCGCATGCGGCCATTGCTGGTATACGCAACCGGTACCGCATTCGGTGCCGATGCAACCACACTCGACGCACCCGCCGCAGCGGTCGAGCTGATCCATGCCTATTCGCTGGTCCATGACGACCTGCCGGCGATGGATGACGACAGCCTGCGTCGCGGCAAGCCGACGGTGCATGTTGCTTTCGACGAAGCCACTGCGATCCTGGCCGGCGACGCCATGCAATCGCTGGCGTTCGAACTGATCGCCGATGCCTCGCTGCCAGCCCAGACACGCGTCGCGATGCTGCGCGAGTTGTCCATCGCCGCCGGCACACGTGGCATGTGTGGGGGACAGGCACTGGATATCGATGCGACCGGCAATGCCAATGCAATCGGCGCCGACGAACTGCAACGCCTGCATGCCCTCAAGACCGGCGCACTGTTGCGCGCATCGGTGCGGCTTGGCTCGATCGCGGCTGGAGTCGACGCAGAAACGATGCAACGCCTCGACATCTTTGCCGACGCACTGGGCCTCGCTTTCCAGATCCGCGACGACCTGCTCGATGTCGAAGGCGACAGCACCACCCTCGGCAAAACCGCGGGCAAGGACGCGGCGCAGGCCAAGGCCACGTTCCCTGCGCTGATCGGGCTGGACGCCTCGCGTGCGCGCCTGCAGGAACTCGCCACGACGATGCATGGCGTGTTGACGCCGTTCGGCGGACGTGCCGCGGCGCTCGCTGCGCTGGCACGCATGGCGGTCGAACGCAAGCATTGAGCTTCGGGGCAGCTTGACACTGCCGTCGCGGCGGGCCGATGCTCGGCGGCGCAGCGATGGAATGCGATTCCATCTTCGCGCAGGGGAACCGGATGCCGGGACGATTGCTGCAAAGGTGGCTGTCGCGATTTGAAGCGGCGCTGGCCCGACTGGGCCATGCCTTCGTCAATCGCTGGGGTGCACTCGAACGCCTTTATCGCCGGCCCTATGCGCGGATTGCGTTGCGCCTGCGCTTCGCCTTCTATCCCTTGCTGGCGCTCGGCGCCTTGGGTTGGTTGGCCTGGGATTGGCAGCACGACCGCCAACTGGCGTCTGCAGAAGACGCGATCTTCGATCAGGTGATCAGCTGGCGGCTGTGGGAGCCCCGGCCTTCAGGACAGGTCGTATTGGTCGAGATCGATGAATGTTCGCTCGAATACTTCCGTGCGCGTGGCGAAGGTGGCTGGCCATGGAGCCGACAACGCCATGCCGACCTGCTCGACCGGCTTGATCGCGCCGGAGTCCGCGCGGTCGGTTACGACGTGCTCTTTGCCGATCCTTCGCCGTTGGATCCGACTGCCGATGCCACCCTCGAAGCGATGGCCGAAGGCGGCGATGGACGCTTCGTATTCGCGGCTTCGCGCCTGCATGCCGATTACGACGACGGCGCATCGCTGCACGCCTCCGCCGCGCCGTCCAGCTTTCCGCTGACGGCCTCGCCGCAACAGGATCCACCTGTCGCGCTGTTGCTGCCCTACGGCGTAGCAATGCGACGCAACGCGGCGCTGGTCAACGTCACCCGCAATGCAGACGGTGTCCTGCGCGATGTGCCTTTGCGCGAACGCGCTGGCGACTGGGCGCTGGCGTCGTTGCCGCTGCGGCTCGCGGCTGGACCAGAGCCGCGGGCCCTCTCTGCGTTCCCGGATTCGGTGCGGATCAACTGGCGCACGCGCGCTGGTTTGCCACGGATGAGCGCCGCCGATCTGCTTGCCAATGGCGAAGCCCGCTGCGGCGAAGCTGGCGCGCCGCTGCCGGAGCTGCGCGGCCGCACAGTCCTCGTCGGCTACACCGCAGCCGGCCTCAACGACGCCAAGCCAACCCCTGTCACCTCGGCGATGGCCGGTACCGAGGTACTGGCCGAAGCGACCGAAGCCTTGCTCGCCGACAACGCGATCTGGATGCCACCGCCCGTGGTCAAGTATCTGTTGGCCGCACTGCTGGTACTGCTGACGGCATTCGCGTTCTACCGCGGCGAGCCTGCGAGCGAAATCGATCAGATCTTCGTCGCCACGAACCTGCTGCTGTTGCTGCTTGCATACATCGGACTGACCGCGTTCGGCCTGTTCTTCGACATCTTCGCTGCGATCGGTTTCGTCAGCCTGAGTTTCGGACTGTGCCGGCTGTACTCCGGTGTCCAGCGTGGACGCACGATCGGCAACGGGGATTTCCGCGCCGAATTCGATCCAGCGCAGGATCGCTGGCTGGCGCTCGCCCGGCTGCGCTTCGCTCCCGATGCAGGCCTCGACCCGGAGGCGCTTGAACGGCGCCTGCGCGAATACCGGCGCCGCCTGCGCCGCTATCTGCACGGAGGTACGAATGCGGTCGCCATCGAAGGCGTCGTCGAGCGCAAGAGTTGGCTGTGGGAATCGCTGGAAGACCTGACCGTGCTGGTCTGGACCGCGCCCGATCACGACAGCGTGACCGCGATCGCCGAACGCGAGCTCGATGCCTTGCATGCACATTTGGCGGGGCACGACGAGGTCCTTCCCGATGATGGCAGCGTGCGCGTGGCGTATGCGACGAGCCATGCCGCAGATGCCGAATCCGCTTCCACGACCCGTGCGCGCGTGCGGGCCACCCTTGGCGACTTGATCCGCAGCGCCGAAGAACGGCCGCTTTCCGCGCGAAATCCGTTTCCTGTTACAGGCGCTTGAGCCTTTGCGGGGGGAAATCCGATGCGCGTGATCGTCTTGCTGCTGCTGGGCGCCGCCGCCGCGACGATGGCGGGCAACGCGGGCCTGTCCGCAGTTGTGCAGAAGCCCTCGGTCGAAGTGCACAGCCAGCCCGATTTCGCCGCGCCGACGGTCGTGACGCTCAACCGCAACGCTCCAGTGCAGATCGCGGCGCAACAGGGGCTCTGGTACAAGCTGGCGCTGCCTGGCGGTGGTGTCGGCTACGTCCGCGTCAACGACGTGCGCGTCGCGCATTCCACTGCCGCGGCGTCGGGTGACACTGCGCGCGTGCTGTTCACCGGCAAGGCCGGCAAGGGTCGCATCACTGAAACCGCCGGCGTACGCGGCATCGACGAAAGCGACCTGCGCAGCGCGGCGTTCGATGCCGGGCAACTGGCGAAGATGGAAATGTACCGGGCCACGCCGAAAGCCGCCGCGGCACAGGCACGTATCAACGGCTGGCTGGCCACCGGCGTCGCCTTCGCCGGCGAAGGGCGGCCTTCAACTGTCCAGGTCAAACAGGCCGATGCCCAGCGCACGTCTTCAGCTGGACGCGGCATCCTGCGCTCGCTCGGGCGCGGCGCGTTGGCCTCGGTGCTCGGGGTCTCGGAAAAGGCGATTCCAAAGGCCGAACAGGAGCTGGCCGAAGAGGAGCTGGCGCTGGGACCGGAGATCGCCGGACGCGTACTCGGCGCACGACCGCTGTGGAACGACGATGCCGCGCAACGCCGCATCAACCTGATCGGGCGCTGGATGGCCTCGCAGACCACGCGGCCGGAACTGCCGTGGACGTTCGGCGTGGTCGACACGCCCGAGATCAATGCCTTCGCCGCGCCCGGCGGTTACGTGCTGGTCACGCGCGGGCTATACGAACTGGTCGACAGCGACGCCGAACTCGCCGGCGTGCTGGGTCACGAGATCAACCACATCGTGCAGCGCGATCACTATGCAGTGATCCGCAAGCAGGGATTGGCCGCTGCTGGCGGGGATGTGGCGATGGGACAGGTGAACGCCGGCAGCAGCATCGGCGGCAGTCTCGCTAAAAGTTACGTCAGCAAGCACGGCGCCGCGATCATGCTGACCGGACTGGATCGCAATGCGGAATACCGCTCCGACGAAGCCGCGCAGATCTACCTCGCGCGCTCCGGCATGAACCCGTTGGCGCTGTACTCGATCCTGCAGAAGATGGCAGCGCTGGGTGGCGCGACTTCTGGCCTGGCCCAGTTGTACAAGACGCACCCGCCGCTGGACGAACGACTGGACCGGATCGACAGCCGCGGCCATGGCGGGTTGGAGCCCTACACCCTGCGTGATTGAACGATGCAGCGGGCGGCCTTCGCTGGCCGCCCGCGCACCTTCGACTGAATCAGCGGAACAAACGCAGCGTGATCGGATAGTGGTACGTCTGTCCGTCGTAGGCGCGGAACGCAGCCTTCAACGTGCAGAAAAGCCAGATCACCGCGATCGCCAAACCCAGCGGCGCAGCGAAGATCACGCCGATGCCCAGCGTGATGACGACGAATACCACCAGTACGACCGCGTAGATGAACATGCTGAGGTTGAAGTTCAGCGCTTCCTTGGCGTGCTCGGCGGCGAACGGCGAGTCGTCACGCTTGATCATCCACACCGCCAATGCACCGATTGCACCGGCGATGCCAGCGGCCCAGCTCGTCACCAGCGCGAGGATCAGCGCGAGCAGGTGTGCCCCGGCGGCCCACTGGCGTTCGTTCAAGGTCGGGGATGCGGTTTCAACGTTGTCCATGGTCGACTCCCGCCGGAAACACTCCGGTGTAAGCGAATGATGGGGCTTGCGCGCGGCGACGCAAGTAAACCTTAGACCTACTCGCCAGCAACGGTCATCCGCCCGACCAGGATCGAACCAGTGCGAATGTGCGAGCGGGCATCGATATCGCTGCCGACGGCATCGATCGCCCGGAACATCGACTTGAGGTTGCCGGCGATGGTGATGCCGTCGACCGCGTACGAAATCGCACCGTTCTCGACCCAGAAACCGGCGGCACCGCGCGAGTAATCTCCGGTGACCGGATTGACGCCCTGCCCCATCAGCTCGGTGACCAGCAGACCCGTACCCATGCCGCGCAGCAATTCGTCAAAGCCGCCGGCGTTCGCCACGATCTGCAGGTTGTGCACGCCGCCGGCATTGGCGGTGGTCTGCAGGCCGAGCTTGCGTGCCGAATAACTACCCAGGACGTAGCGCTGCAGCACCCCGCCCTGCACCAGCGGCGATTCGCGCGTGGCCACGCCCTCGGCATCGAAGGATGCGGAGCGGAAGCCGCGCAGCAGGAATGGCTGTTCGTCGATCGCGAACCACGCCGGGAACAGCGGCGTGCCGACGCTGTCCAGCAGGAAGCTGGCCTTGCGATACAACGCCCCGCCGGATACGGCACCGAGCAGATGCCCGATCAGCGAGCGTGCGACTTCGGCGGCGAACAGCACTTTCACCTCGCCAGTGGGCAACGAACGCGGCTGCAAACGCGAAGCTGCACGCTCGGCGGCACGCCGACCTACTGCAGTCGCGGCCTCGAGGTCATCGGCGGCGACGGCGGCGGTGTACCAGCCATCGCGCTGCATCGCCTCGCCACGACCGGCGATCAGCGCGCAACCGAGACTGTGCTGGGTACTGCGCTCGCCGCCGACAAAACCGTGCGAATTCGCGTACACGCTCAGCGAATCGCTGCTGCCGACCGAAGCACCGTCGGAATTCTCGATGCGTGGATCGGCGTCGCGGCCGGCTTGTTCGCAGGCCAGCGCCAGTTCGATCGCGCGGTCGGCGTCCAGCGCCCACGGATGCCAGACGTCGAATTCGCGCAACGCCTTCGCCATCAACTCCGCGTCGGCAAGCCCGGCGGCCGGGTCGCTTTCGGTATGGCGGGCGATCGCGCAGGCCTGTTCGACGGTGGCGTCGAGACTGCGGTCATGCAGGTCGGCGGTGCTGGCGCTGCCCTTGCGCTGGCCGAAGTACACGGTGACGGCGATGCCGCGGTCGCGGGTGGACTCCACCGTCTCCACCGCGCCCATGCGCACGTTGACGTTGAGGCCGTGCTCCTCCGAGCACGACACCTCGGCTTGGGTCGCACCACGAGCACGGCAGCGGTCCAGCAGTTGCTGTGCGGTCCCGGCCAGGCGCTCGAGGCGGGCCCGGCTGTCATCGGTGCCGTTGTCGTGTGAGGGGGCAAGTTCGTTCAATGTCTTATCCTTGGCACCAGAAGATTACGAGGTGCGTGAGCGATGCGCGGCATAGATCCCGAAACCGGCGAATACCTGGCCCCCAGCCGCAGCGAACAACGGCGCGCGGCCCTGGAAGTGCTCGATCTCGGCGCGCAACTGGTCGCGCTGAGCGCGGCGCAGCTGGCGAAGCTGCCGATCCCCGAGGACCTGATGCCGCATATCCTCGAAACCCAGCGCATCACCTCGCATGTCGCGCACAAGCGCCAGCTGGCGTTCCTGGCCAAGCAGATGCGGCGGCAGGACGATGAAACCCTGGAAGCGATCCGCGATGCGCTCGACGTCGGCGGCGAAGCGGCGCGGCGCGAGGCCGCGGAGCTGCACCGCGTCGAAGCCTGGCGCCAGCGCCTGCTCGATGACGGCGACGCCGCGCTGGCCGAACTGCTGACCGAACATCCGGATGCCGATCGTCAACGCCTGCGCCAGCTGGTGCGCAATGCGATCGAAGAACGCAACCGCAACAAGCCGCCGCATGCGTTCCGCGAATTGTTCCGTGAGCTGCGCGAATTGCTGGTGCAATCCGGCGACGACGAAGGCGAGGAAGAAGCCCACGATTGATTCAACCGGCCTGCGTGCCGCCGACCGTCAGCTGGTCGATCAGCAGCGACGGCTGCCCGACACCCACCGGTACGCTTTGCCCGTCCTTGCCGCAGACGCCGACGCCTTCGTCGAGGGCGAGGTCGTTGCCGATCATCTTCACCCGTTGCATCGTCTCCGGGCCGTTGCCGATCAGCGTCGCGCCCTTCACCGGCGCGGTGATCCTGCCGTCCTCGATCAGGTAGGCCTCGGTCGCCGAGAACACGTATTTTCCGCTGGTGATGTCGACCTGGCCGCCGCCGAAATTCACCGCGTACAAGCCCTTCTTCACCGAACGGATCATCTCTTCCGGATCGTGCGAACCGGCGAGCATGTAGGTGTTGGTCATGCGCGGCATCGGCAGATGCGCGAATGATTCACGGCGACCGTTGCCGGTGGGTTTCATGCCCATCAGGCGTGCATTGAGCGTGTCCTGCATGTAGCCGACGAGGACGCCATCCTCGATCAGTGTGTTGCACTGGCTCGGCGTGCCTTCGTCATCGATGTTGAGCGAGCCACGCCGTCCCGGCAGCGTGCCGTCGTCGACGATGGTGACGCCCGGTGCAGCGACCCGCTGGCCCATGCGTCCGGCGTAAGTGCTGGTGCCCTTGCGGTTGAAGTCTCCTTCGAGGCCGTGGCCCACCGCTTCGTGCAACAACACACCGGGCCAGCCGCTGCCGAGCACCACCGGCATCACGCCGGCGGGGGCGTCGACCGCTTCGAGATTCACCAGCGCCTGCCGCAAGGCTTCACGCGCCCAGGCTTCGGGTTTTCCGCCGGAGAGCAGGTCCGTATACGAATAGCGTCCGCCACCACCGGCGTAGCCACTTTCGCGGCGACCGTTCTGTTCGACGATCACTTGCACGTTCAAACGCACAAGCGGCCGCACGTCGGCAGCGAGCACACCGTCGCTGCGAGCGACCAGGATCGTGTCGACGCCACCAGCCAGGCTCACCATCACCTGTTGCACGCGCGGATCGGCGGCGCGCAGCAGTTTGTCGATCCCACGCAAGGCTTCGACCTTGGCTTCGTTGCCGAGTGCATCGATCGGATCCTGCGCTGCATACAAGGCGCGGCCGGTGCCCGGCACCAGCGCACGTGCGCTATGTGCGGCACCGTCGCGGGCGATGGCACGTGCGGATTTTGCGGCGCTCAGCAATGCGCTGGCATCGATCTCGTCGGAATAGGCGAAGCCGGTTTTTTCGCCGGAGATCGCGCGCACACCGACGCCCTGTTCGATCGAATGCGCGCCGTCCTTGACGATGCCGTCCTCCACCGTCCAGCTCTCGCGGCGCGCGTGCTGGAAATACAGATCGCCAAAATCCACGCCCGGCCCGAGCAGCGTGCCGAATGCGCGCTCCAGGCCACCGGCATCGAGCCCGGCGGGAAGCAGTAGTTGGGTTTCGGCGAGCTGGATGGGAAGGGTCATGAAAATCCAGGAATCTGGGGATGGAGAATCGTCATACCTGACGAAGGAGATGGCGGCACTCGCCGCTGAATCAACCCGGCGGATCGCCTTGCGCGGCGCTCACGCGCGACTGCTCGCGCTTGATCACTTCGACCTTGGGATCTTTCCACGGTCCGGTCACGCGATAGGTCTTGGCAGCCATCTGGCCCAGCGGCTTGTTGAGCATCGCATTCGCCGCGGCACCGATCGCCGCCCCGACGGGCCCACCGGCAATCGCGCCTGCCACGGTCAGCAGGTTGCCGGCCTTGGGCCGCACTTCGATGGTCTGGTCGAAGGTCTGCGCGCGCAGGTCGGCGGCGCCACGGATGCGGATCAGCGCGGCCGGGCCGTCGATCTTCAGGTCGTCGCTGCGCGCGCTGCCCTGGTCGACGCGCACATGGCCATCGATGCGATTGAAGGCGAAACCTTTCGAGAACAGATCGCGGAAGTCGAGCATCATCCGTCGCGGCAACTGCGCAATACTGAGCAAGCCCAACACGCGACCGGCACCTGGCTCGACTTCCAGCAGGCGACCATTTTGCGCGTCCAGCGCGAGGTTGCCGTCGAGGGCCTGCAGCTTGAAGGCCTTGGGCGTGCCGGGCCAATTGGCAGTGAATTTTGCGGTGCCATCGCCACCACCGAGCTGGCCGCCGAAGCCGAACCCCGTGAGCAGCGCGCCGAAGTCGTCGCTGTCGATCGCGAGATCCAGCCGCGTCCGCGCCGCCGCGCCGCGACCAAGCCAGTCGCCGCTGAGATTGATGCGTTGCTTCGGCGCGCGCGTCTGGAGTTGTTCCAGTCGCATGCCGGCCGCCACCGGGCGCGTGCGCACGCTAGCGCTGCCGAGTTGCGCGTCGTTGAAGCGCAGGTCGCCGATCTCGAATGTCAGAGGCGGAATCTTCGCCGGATCGAACTCCGTTCCACTATCCGTTGCGGCGGCACTCGCGGCATTGCCCGCGCTGCGCCAGTACAAGCGATCGAAGCGGCCGGCGATGGCCGCATTCTCTGCCTCCGGCACCAGCAGGGCGCCGGCAAGCGCTTGCCCCGCGACTGTCACCGCACTGCCACCTTCGTTGGCTGGCACGACTTGCAGCCGCGTATTCGGAAAACTGCCGCCGAGCAGCAACAGGCGTTCGGCATTGACGTCGATCCGCCGCAGCGGCACGCCTTCACCCCTCTCGCCGCCCTTGGCCACTGCGATCCAGTCGATGGCGTCGAGCGTGACCGCACGGCCGGTCGCGATCAGCCCGGACGCAGGCGGCGCCTCATCGACCTTGTCGCTGCCGAGCACGATGCGCACACCGGTCTGCTGGTTGGCGCTGCGCGCGCGCAGCGCGACCAGGTTGCCGAGAGCAACCTTGATCTCGCCGCTGCCCATCGGGAGCGGCGTGTCCACCGTCGCGGCGAGCGGTGTGTCCGCGGCTTTGCGCAGCGGCGCTGGCAACGTAAGTGCGGTGCCGACCAGGTTCGAGCGCAACTGCAGCTGGGTCGACGCGGCTTGGCCTCGCGCCGATTTTGGAATCGCGATGCCGACCGTCCACGCCGACCTTCCTTCCAGGTACGGCTTGAGCCAGGCGACATCGGGCGCGCGATCGATGAGTTCGTCGGCGATCAAGCTCGCTTCGAGTCCTGCCTCGAACACGTTGCCGCGCGCGCGCACATAGTCGTCACCGGCGCGCAGCGACAGCTTGCCAGGTTCGCCATCGTGGCGGACAGCCAGGTCGTCGGCCTTGAAACCTGCGCGGGAATAAACTGCCTTGCCATTCACCTGGTCGAACTTGAGTTTCCAGCGCGCATCCGCGAGCTGCGCGTTCTTCAGGGTGACCGTGCCACCGAGTGCAAGCTTGCCGCCCTTGCCCATTGGCAACGCAAGATCGAAGTCGACGTCGGCCGGGCCACTGGCGGTGATGTTGGCGAAGGTTTCGGCGTGTTCTTTTTGCAGCGGACTTTGCTTCAATGTGGCGAGCAACGACGCGGCATCGCCCGCAGCCTGCGCCTGCACCACCAGCTTGCCGCCGCTGTAGTGATCGATGCCGGCGTGCAACTGCCGGATACCGGTACCGCCGAGCCGAGCCTTGCCGTCGACGGTGAAGCCGTCGGCGATGAAACTCGCATCCGCCTCCACGCCTTCGACAGCGGGCCAGTCGGGTTGGAACTTCAAGGTCGCGTTGGCGATGCGGGCATCCGCGCGGAAGAGACCGTTGCGATCGCGGAACGGCCAGTGATCGAGGTCGCCGGAAACGATCGCGCGTCCGCTCTGCAACTCTCCGCTGACCAGCGCCGTGTCGAGCCAGCGAATGGCAGGCGGCGGCATGTTTTCGCGCAACCAGAAACCCTTGGCGACTGGTAGCGCGGTGGTATCGAGTTCGGTGGCGATGTCGATCCACGGCCGCGTGCCGTCGCCCTGCCACCACAGGCCACCACGGGCGTTGGCACCGAAACCGTCGCCATCGATGCGCAGTGCGGCGGTACCGACACGCCAGCCTTGGCCTTCGCGCCAGCCATCGACTTCGCCGCGCAGTTTCATCGTGTGCACAACGCCGAAACCACGCGGCCAATCGAAGCGCACCGTCGCGGCCGGATCGAACCGCAACGCGAAACCATCCGTATCGCCATCGAGTTCGCCACCCAGTCCTTGTACGCCAGGCGACTTTCCGACCGGCAGGAAGCCGAGTCCGGCGATATGCGCGCGCGCATGCAGCGCTCCGTCGCGCACACCTGCGACCTCGACCCGTTCGAGCGTCGCCTGGGGTTTCGCACTGAGCAACCACCGTCGCAGGCCCGGCGCCATGCGATCGCTGAGCGCCGCGACTTCAAGCAACGGGCCGACGTCCACGCGTTCGGCGAGTAGCGCGTAACGCCTGCCGCCGGCCAACACCAGACCGTCAAGGCGTTGTTCGCGCCGGCCGCTGCCTATGCGCAGCGTCGGCGCATCGAAACGCCAGCCACCGACGACCGCCTGCCAACGCGCGCGTGCTTCGACCCGATCGAATCCACTGTCAGGCGTGGTGGCGACACCATTCGCATCGCGCAACTGCGCACCACGCAGGCGGACGCCGGTGAGTGCGGCATCAACGGTAACGGCAGCGATGCGGTGCGCGCGCAACTCGCCCCAGGCCTCGGCACGGCCGCGGCCAGCCAGCGCCTGCACGCCGGCGAGATGCAGCAACGGCGCCCACACGGCGAGATCGGCTTCCTTGGCGCCGGCATAGGCGCGGCCATCGCCGCGCTTGCGATCGAAATCAAGCACGGCGTGCAGCGGCGCTACGCCAGGCCGTATCCATGCACGCAAGCCGGCGAGGACGCGATCGCCATGTACTTGCAGGCGAAGGTCGATTTTCGGCAACTGCGCATCGATTCCCAACGATGGCGCGAGCACGTGCAACTTGCCGCCGATCACTTGCAGTTCACCGAGTCCTTCGAGGGCGCCGAACGGGTCTCCACCGGGTTTCTCCTGCCCAGGCAGGCCGCGCACGCTCCAGCGGCCATCGTCGGCACGTTCGAGCGCCAGATCGAGGCCACGCAGGCGCAATTCGGTAAACGATCGCCCTGGCAGCAGTCCGGCATATTGCGACACCAGCATTTCCGCATCGCCGATCACGAGTGTCTGCGCGCCGGTGCCGACGCGCAGTCCTTCGAGGCGCAGCAGAGGACCGCGCCGGGTCCATTCGGTGTCGACCGCATCGAACGTGACCGGGCGGCCAACGCGGTCGCTAAGCCAGGCAGCGATGCGGTCCGGGTGCCGTTCGGCCAATGGCAACAACTGGCTGGCGACGCCGACGACCACAGCCACCACGACCAACGTGATCGCGACGAAATACCACGACCAACGGCGCGCGTGCCGCAACCGACGGCGCAGCGGCGTCGTCACCGCCGCGCTCCGCGATGGTCAAAGCAGCACAACATCGAACTGCTCCTGTAAATACTGCTCGTCGGCCTGGAAACGGATCGACTTGCCGAGGAATTCCTCCAGCTCCGCCACCGCCGCTGACTCCTCGTCGGTAATGCGCGCAACCACTTTCGGCGAGGCGATCACCAACAGGCGTGCCGCCTCGAACTGGCGCACCGCGCGGGTGATCTCGCGGAAGATTTCGTAGGTTACGGTCTCGCTGGTCTTCAACGTGCCCCGCCCGCCGCACTCGTGACAGGGCTCGCACAGCTGGCGCTCCAGCGATTCAACCGTGCGCTTGCGCGTCATCTCGACCAGGCCCAGCGGCGAGAAGTCGTAGACCGTGGTCTTGGCATGGTCCTTCACCAGCGACTTTTCCAGCGTGCGCAGGACCTGGCGGCGGTGCTCGGCATCCACCATGTCGATGAAGTCGATGATGATGATGCCGCCGAGGTTGCGCAGGCGCAGTTGCCGCGCGACCGCCTGCGCCGCTTCGAGGTTGGTGCGGTACACCGTTTCCTCGAGGTTGCGCTGGCCGAGGAAGGAACCGGTGTTGACGTCGACCGTGGTCATCGCCTCGGTCTGGTCGATGACCAGGTAGCCACCGGATTTCAGCGGCACTTCTTTCTCCAGCGCGTGCTGGATTTCGTCCTCGACCCCATACAAGTCGAAGATTGGTCGCGCGCCACTGTAGTGCTCGATCTTCTCGGCGAGGCCCGGCATGTACTGCGCGGCGAAGGTGCGCAGCTTGTCGCAAGTCTCGCGCGAATCGACCTTGACTTTCTCCACGTCGCGGCGGATCAGGTCGCGCACGGCGCGCAGCGGCAGGTTGAGGTCCTCGTACACGCAGGCACCGAGCTTGGTGGTCTGCACCTGGCTCTCGACCAGCGCCCAGGCGCGGCTGAGGTAGGCGATATCCTCGGCGAGCGCCTCGGCCGGTTGGCCTTCGGCATTGGTACGGACGATGTATCCCTGTTCGCTGCTGCCGGCGAACTCGGTCACGATCGACTTCAGGCGCGCGCGTTCGACTTCGTCCTCGATCCGCGACGACACGCCGATCACCCGCGACTGCGGCAACAGGACGAGGTAACGCGATGGGATGCTGAGCTGGGTGGTGAGGCGTGCGCCTTTGCCGCCGATGGGATCCTTCACCACTTGCACGATGATGTCTTGGCCTTCGCGTACCAGTTCCAGGATCGGCTTGGACACGGCAGGGGGCAGCGCCGCTTCTTCGCCATCGGCGCTCGGCACCGGCGCCGGCCTGACGATGTCGTTGGCGTGCAGGAAGGCGGCGCGTTCGAGGCCGACCTCGACGAACGCGGCCTGCATGCCCGGCATCACCCGCTGCACCTTACCCTTGTAGATGTTGCCGACCACGCCACGACGCCAGCCGCGCTCGATGTGCAGTTCCTGCAGCATGCCGTTTTCGACCACGGCGACGCGGGTCTCACGCGGGGTGACGTTGACCAGGATCTCCTCGGTCACGGCATCGCTCCGAATTTCCGCAGCAACTGCGTGGTCTCGTACAGCGGCAGGCCCATGACGCCGGAAAAGCTGCCGGACAAGTGCGAGATGAAAGTTTGCGCGCGCCCCTGGATTGCGTAGGCACCTGCCTTGCCTTCCCAGTCGCCGGTTGCCAAGTAGCTATCGATGTCAGGTTCGCTCAGTTCAGCAAAGGTCACATCCGACACCGAGACGGCCTGCGCCTCGCGCGCTGCCGACACCAGCGATACCGCCGAGATCACCAGATGCGTGCGGCCGGACAAGCGACGCAACATTCCCGCCGCGTCGACAGCATCGCGCGGCTTCCCAAAGACTTCGTCGTCGAGCACCACTTCGGTATCGGCGCCCAGCACCAGCGCATTCGGGACGGCCATGACCTGCAGCAGGCCGGCGCCCGCCTTCTCGCGCGCCGCCCGGCGCACGTATTCTTCGGCGGGTTCGCCAGGCCCGCGGTGTTCGGGCACGTCGAGGTCGAGGACACCGAACTCCAGCCCAAGACGGGCCAGCAATTCGGATCGGCGGGGGGATTTCGAAGCTAGATGGAGCATCGCGGGAGTCTAACCCGCAGCCATGAATACGAACCCGCGCGTGGTCGCCTTAACCCCGTTGCGGCTCACCCACCGTTCACCCCATCGCAACACTGCCCCCACCACCCTTGCCGCCATTCCCCGGGAGACCACCATGCCCCACCCCTTGCGTCCGCTGCTGCTAGCCACTGCCCTCGCCTTCGGAGCCACGATGACTGCCGCCTGTGCCCAGACCGCCACTGCCCCCGGCTATGCCGTTCCCATCGATGGCACGCTGTTGTCGGTATCGGCCCAGGCCGAAGCCAAGCGCGTACCCGACGTTGCCACGATCTCCGCCGGCGTGGTGACCCAGGCCGCCGACGCCAACGCCGCGATGCGTGCCAATGCCGAGCAGATGAGCAAGGTGGTCGCCGCGATCAACGCCGCTGGTATCGCCGAACGCGACGTACAGACCAGCGGCATCAGCGTGCAGCCGCAATACCGCTACGCCGAGAACCAGCCGCCCGCGATCACTGGCTATCAAGCCAGCAATACCGTGAACCTCAAGGTTCGCGACATCGCCAAGCTCGGCAAGATCCTCGACACGCTGGTGGCGCAGGGTGCGAACCAGGTCAACGGACCCAGCTTCGAAGTCGACAAGCCCGACGAGGGCTACGACGAAGCGCGCCTCGCCGCCTTGAAGAAAGCCGAAGCCCGCGCCGAGACCTATGCCAAGGCCCTGGGCCTGCGCGTGCGCCGGATCGTCAGCATTTCCGAAGGGGGCGGGTTCCAGCCGCCGATCCCGATGATGCGGATGCAGGCCATGGATGCGATGGGGGCGAAAGAGACCTCGGTGTCCCCGGGCGAGAACACGCTGTCAGCGAGCATCGACGTGGTGTTCGAACTCGGCAAGTAACACGACGACCTGCGATTTTGTACGGTCATCGACAGGGCCCGCTTCGGCGGGCCTTTTTGCCAACGCCGTTCGTCCGTTCTTTTGTGCCAACCGTCCGCGTGGGCTTGTCGAACTTCGAAAAGCAGGGCAGCGTGGAATCGCAAATGGGAATCGTTCTTAGGAACCCCTGAAAGCCGCGCGGCAGCGGATGCAAGCGACACGTAACCCCGCATGCGCCGTCCGCGCGTTGTTCCTTCGCAGGCAACAACCACGGAGGTCGTCATGGTGCATACGCTCGCTCACTCCCCACGTCAGCAGGCCGGGTATCTGAAGGAACGCCCGAACGCCGCGCGCATCGCCGCCATGAGCGGCGCGATCGCGGTCAATGCCATTGCCCTACTGTTGTTGCTGATGCCGATGTCGGCGCCGCCGCCGGTGGCGGTGATAGATGTCGTTGAACCGACCTGGATACGTCCAGAGAAGAAACCCGAGATCATTCCGGTCGCCCCCGTGACACCAACACCGCCGCAAACGCAGCAGAATCCGATCCGCACCCAGCCGCAGACGAACGTGGCGCCGGTGACCGAGGAGGTCGTGGTCGATCAGGGAAACGAGTTTGTCATCCCGAACCCCGATCCAATCACCGATTCGATCGCTGTAGAACCTTCAAGCGGCCCGATTGTCGCGGTGCGCCTCGAATACGCCGACGCCCCGCCTCCGACCTACCCGCGTGATGCGTTACGCACGCGCGCCGAAGGGATGGTGATGCTGCAGGTGCTGGTCGATGTCGACGGCCGTCCGCTCGACGTGCAGGTCCAGTCCAGCAGCGGCAATCACTCGCTCGACGATACCGCGCGCAAGCATGTGCTCAAGCGCTGGCGCTTCAAACCGGCGATGCGTGACGGCGTCGCAATACAGGCTTACGGGTTGGTGCCGGTTGCGTTCAAGCTACAGAATTGATTCCCAACACCTGCGAAACATGGCGGCGGAGGCGACCCCTCCGCCGCTTTTCTTTGATCACGTCCGCGCCAACATCTGCACCAGGTTCGGCAACCCCGCGCCTTGCGCGTAGCGATCGCGGCCGAGATCGGTGCAGTTCTCGATCAGGATCTTCTTGACCCGGTCTGGATAGCCGATGAATTCGCGGCGCAACGACAGGAACGCGGCGAGGATGCCGGAGACATGTGGCGTCGCCATGCTGGTGCCTGATTCTGCGACGTAGAGGTCTTCCGCGGCCATCGGGTCGCCTTTCTTCTTCAGCTTCAGGCGCGCTTCGAAATCCGCACGCGCCGAGAAGATCTTTTCGCCCGGCGCCACCAGGTCCGGCTTGTTGCGGCCGTCCGCGGTCGGACCGCGCGAGGAGAAATAGCTCACGCCGTATGTGTGCGGATTGAGGCGGTGCACCGATCCGACCGCGATCGCTTCCTCCAGGTTCGCCGGGTCCCCGATCGACAGATCGAGGTTGGCCTGCCACGGGCCGTCATCCAGCGTCTGCAGTACCGCAAAGCCTTCGTTGCCGGCAGCCAGCGTGATCAGCACGCCCTGCCGCCACAGCCGCCGCAACTCGACGCACAACGGCGTGTGGCCGCAACCGAACACGCTGGGGTCGAAGTTGCCGCCGAGGCTGAGGTTCACGCCGTGGATGCGCAGCCCGCTCGCCTGCTCGTTGATGCTGGCGATCTTGTCCAGCGCCATCAGAATCCAGGCATCGTCGCCCTGGCCGCGGTCATCCAGCACCTTGAACGAATGCAGCTTCGCCTTCGGCGCCATGCCGG
This sequence comes from Lysobacter sp. CFH 32150, assembly GCF_022758295.1. Lineage (GTDB taxonomy): Bacteria > Pseudomonadota > Gammaproteobacteria > Xanthomonadales > Xanthomonadaceae > CFH-32150. Next base: position 615,850 of record NZ_JALDWJ010000001.1, read on the forward strand.
AGAAACGCATCTTTTCGTGATCGTCTTCGAGCGGTTCGAAGTATTCGCCGGCGATGATGCCGGCGACATGGGTGCCGTGGCCGAAACGATCGATCATCTCCTCCGCCCCGACCGGCCAGACAGGCTCGTCGCCTGACCAGTCGACGAAACCACCGCTGGGCTCGCTCACGGCCGTACTGCTACGAGCCATGGGATTGGTGCAATCCCACAAGCTGACGATGTTCTTGTGCGTGCCGAAATGTGGATGACGGTGATGGATGCCGGTGTCGAGCACGGCCCATTCGATATTGTGCCCATGCGCGCCGTAAGCCTGGTGCGCGGGTGTCGCCTGCACCATCTGCGCCGAGCGCGAGATCAGCGCGCGTTTCTTCGCGTTCTGCCACACGCGCTGCACCTGCAGGTTCTCGAATTCCGTGCGCAGCACTTCGATCTCCGCGCGTCGCAGCCGCGCAGAGACGAAACGCGCGTGGTGCATGATCGCCAGCGCCTCGGGATTGCCGTCCACGGCAAGCTGGCGCAGGCGCTCATCGATACGGCGACGACCTTCGGCAACCGTCAGCCGGGTCTTATCGACCTTGTCGGTGACTTCGATCAACACCGGATGGCGATAGCTGTCCGGCTCGGTTTCAAAACGCTCGACCAGATCGGATGTCACCACTTGGCGACCGAGACTGCGCGCGAATTCCCGGCCGACCGTCGCGTACACCTGTTGCTGCACGGCCTTGGTCGACAGATAGCCCATCGAGGAATGCGCGCTTTCGCGGAACAACGGATTGGCGTCGCGCTCTTCGCGCGGAATGATGTAATTGGCGAATGCGGCTTTCGGGTGCAGTGCGATGTCGTCGCCGAGGTTGCGATCGAAAGCCACCACGTCGCCGACGGCGGCGACATTCAACCAACGGCTGACGCAGGGCGGGAACGGCAACTGCTGCTTGCCCGTCCACTTCTTGAATACGCTGCGCACCGGCGGCAAGCCCAGCGGCGAACCGAGGGTGACGAACAACTGCACGTCGATGTCGGCCTTGCTCAGCTGGCGCAGCACGTCGTAGGCGATCATCGTGCCCTGGCTGTGCGCCACCACCACGAACGGCCCGCCGCCCGTCTGCAATCGCGACAGGAACACGTCCTCCATCTGCTTGCGGTGTTTTGGGTCGAACAGGAAATCCTGCACATCGGGCAGTGCGACGCCGGTGACCAGGTCGGTCAGCTGGCGCAGCAGGAAATCGCCGATGCCTTTGCTGCGCAGGCCGTAGGTGCCTTTGCGATCGCCACTGGTGCCCGCCGCAGCTTCGCGTTTGGCACGTTCGATCATTTCGAGGCCGAGTTCGCGGAGGAAATCCTGCTCGGCGGCATCCTGCGTGATCGCCTGCACTGCAATCTCGAGTTCCACTTCCGGCTGCGGCTCACCTACCGCCAGTACGCTGCGCACCCGGGTCGATTCCTGCGGATCGTGGCAGGCGCATTTCGGATCGATGCAGTCGCATACTTCCGGTTGCGGGTAGCGCGCGCGATTGACCCAGTACGCCATCCGCGTGCGTTCACCCATGTCCTTACCGAACAAGGCGCGGTCCCAGCGCACCACCAGAACCTGCTCCGCGGCATGGTTGCCGATGCCGTGAATGTAGACCGCGGTCTGCGACTTGGCGAGGCCGCCAGTCAACGCGTTCTTGACCACCTTGGCGCGGTCGTACAACGGCTGGAAAACGATCTTGTTGGGCGGACCGAAGTCGGGCTCGCGTGGTGCGTGCTTGCGAGCTGTCGGCTTGCCCTTCGCTTTCGGCTTCGGTTTTGGCGGGGCAGCCCTGCTTGCACGCTTCGTACGCTGACGCTTGGGTTCGCTGCGCATGACTGCACCTCCTGTGTCATCACGGCCAACGGCCATCCGGTCCGGATCAGGCCAAGAGCAGCACCCTACTGAATTTTTGTGAACACAGCGTCACCGATGGCGAGCGCTGTCCCTGAAACCAGAAACGGCAAGCCCGCCGAGAGGCGGGCCTGCATGCTGCGAATTGCGATTCGTTGATCGACCCGTCAGAGGCCGCCGTTCTGCTGCGCCACCATGAAGTAGAGCATCGGGATGGAAAGCATGGTGTTGAAGCGCGAGGTCAGCATCGCGAGGCGCGCGGCCTTGGCTTTGGCATCGGCTTCCACCTGGACGATGCCCAGCGCCTTCTTCTGGTTCGGCCAGATGATGAACCAGACATTGAATGCCATGAGCAGCGCCATCCACATGCCGATACCAATTGCCTTGACGGGATCCTGGATGCTCAGTGCCGGCACGAGATAGCCCGACATGCTGGCGAGGACGATGCCGGTCACCACCGTCGCGAGCGCCGCCCAGCGGAACCAGAACAGCGCCGCCGGCGCGATCACCTTGCTGACCGCCGGCTTGTGCTCGTCCGGGATCTTGGGCATCGAGGGGATCTGCACGAAATTGAAGTACCACAACAGGCCGATCCACAACACGCCGGACAGCACGTGCAACCAGCGCGCGAAGAACAGCCAGTAGAACTGCTCGCCCATCTTGCCGAAGGTGCCGGCGATGCCGAGGATGATGAAAAGAATGACGAGGCCGGCGACGATCGTGCGGCCCAGCGATTGGAAAATTGCGCCCATAGAAATCCCCTTCCCAGTGATTGCGGTCCAGACCTGGGCGAGTCTGGCCCGAAAAGGGAAAGGAGGCAATTGACGCACCGCACGATCCGAACGGTCAGTAGCCGCCCGCCTCAAGCCCGGTGATAGGGATGGTTCGCCAGCAGCGCCGCAGCGCGGTAAAGCTGCTCGGCGACCACCATGCGCACCAGCATGTGCGGCAGGGTCAACGGGCCGAGCGACCAGGTTTCGTCGGCGCGTGCGATGACTTCGGGTGCATGGCCTTCGGGACCGCCGATCAGGAAAGCCAGTTCACGGCCCTGCCCGCGCCAATGCTCGAGTCGTTGCGCGAGTTGTTCAGACGTCCATGACTTGCCACGACCATCGAGCGCGATCACCTGCGGTGCCTTTGGCAATGCGCCGAGCACGCGCTGGCCTTCCTCATGCATCGCACGCACGGGATCGCGGCCCTTGCCGCGCAGGCCGGGTTCGATTTCGATCAATTCCAGTGGCAACCAGTGCGACAGGCGTTTCTGGTATTCGCCGAAACCCTCGGCGACCCAGCGTGGAGCGTGTTCGCCGACGGCAATGAGCTTGGCTTTCATCCCGATGGCACCGACGCCAGCGCTTTACAGCCGGCGTTCGGCGTCGGTTTCACTTTCGTACTCGGGCGGCTGGTCGCCCACGGTCCACAACCGCTCCAGCGCGTAGAACTCGCGCACGCGTGGCAGCATCACGTGGACGACGACGTCGCCAAGATCGACCAGCACCCATTCCGCTTCGCGCTCGCCTTCGACGCCGAGCGGTTGCACGTCGAGCTTCTTGGCATGGCGCACGACTTCATCGGCAATCGACTTGACGTGGCGGGTGGAGGTGCCTGACGCGATCACCAGGTAGTCGGTGACGCTGCTCTTCCCACGCACGTCGATCTGCGCGACATCCTTGGCTTTGAGTTCTTCGACCGCGGCGTGCACTGTCTTCAGCAGGACGTCGATGGGCGGCGGCGGGTTTGGCAGGCGGGTCTTGATGACTTGCGCGGCGGTGGTCAAGGGCTGTCGGCTCTCTGGGTTCGCTGAGGATTATAACGGAGGGGCGTGAACGCCCCGGTCGCGGTATAGGCCGCGGCGGTCGATGTAGTCGGCGACCGCGGGTGGCACCCAGTCCCGCCACGGTTCACCCGCACGGATGCGGCGGCGCAGCTCGGTGGAGGATTCCTGCCGCTGTTCGACCAGCGGGAACACCGCGAATCCGCCCGCCGCGGCGCCATGCAACTGCGATGCGCGACACTGGCGCGGGGTGATTTCGGCGTAGACCGCGGGTGCCCTGCGCTCAATCGAATCGCCGTCGGTCAACGAACCAGGCCGCTGCACGGCGAGGATATGCGCGTAGTCGAATAATTGGCGCCAGTGTTTCCAGGTGTCGAGTTCGAGCAACGAATCGCTGCCGATCATCCACGCGATCGGCGCATCCGGGCCAAGTTCGGCGCGTAATTCGTGCAAGGTGTCGATCGTGTAGGACGGGCCATCGCGGTCCAGTTCCCGGCGATCCACGTGCAGACCGGATTCCTCGTCGACTGCGAGTTCCAGCATCGCCGCACGCTGTTTGGCATCGGCGTGGGTCGGACCCTTGTGCGGCGGATCGGCTGCGGGCAACAAATGGACCTGTGTGGCCAGCGCATCGCGCACGGCGCGTGCGATGGCGAGATGTCCGTTGTGCACCGGGTCGAACGTACCGCCATAGCACACGAAGAGTCTTGGCATGGCGCTCACGAAGCGAGCAGACGCAGCGCTTTCGGTTCGGCGACCGCGAGCAGTAGACGCTCCAGCGCCAGCCACGCATCGCCGGGTGCGCGGCCCTTGGCAATGCGGTCGACCTTGCCCGCTTCGCTGACGAAACGTTCCCAACGTGGCGCGGCATGGCGTTGCAGGGCGCGGCGGAACACCGCCTGTTTCGATTCCCAGACCCGTTGCGCCTTGAATTCGTTGGCGAGGTTGCCACCGCGCGCCTGTACCCGCGCAAGTGCGGCGGCACGCTGCAACTCCATCACCACCATGCCGAGCAGTGCCGGCACCGCTTCACCCTCGGCGCGCAGGCCGGCGAGCATGCGCGAGACCTGTGCGCCCTGCCCGTTCATCGCCGCATCGACCAGACGGAACACGTCGAAGCGCGCCGCATCGGCTACGAGCGAATCCATGCGCGAGGCGTCGATGGTTTCCCCATCGCAGAGCAGGACGAGTTTGTCGACCTCCTGCGCCGCGGCGAGCAGGTTGCCCTCGATCCGATCGGCAAGACGCTGCACCGCCTCGCGTTCGGCGCGCAACCCCTTACTGTGCAAACGTCGCTCGATCCAGTCCGGCAAATCGTGCGGCTTGATCGCCCATGCAATCACGACATGGCCGACGCGCGCGACCGCGTCGCTCCATTTGCCAGCGTGTTGCTTGCTCCACTCGCCGCCAGTGATCAACAGGGTGACGTCAGGTGGTGGATCGGCGCAGAAACCGACGATGGCTTCGCTGCCGTCCTTGCCCGGCTTGGCTGTAGGCAGGCGCAGTTCGACCAATCGACGGCTGGCGAACAAGCTCGGTGCGCGGAACGTGGCTTCTAGCGTGTCCCAGTCGAAATCGCGGCTGTCCGCGTCAAATACCTCGCGCTCCGCAATGCCCTGCGCACGTGCCGCGGCACGCACTGCATCGGCGGCCTCAAGCACCAGCAGCGGCTCGGGACCTGCAATCAGGTAAACAGACCGCAGCGGCTCGCCCGCGAGCTGCGTGGCCAGCCGTGCAGGGGTGAGTTCCATTTCAGGGTGCGGGGGTCGCCGACACGCGCGAGGCGGCGTCGATGCGACGCAGGATCGCCGCGCTCATTTCGCGCCGCAACTCGCGCGTGAGGATTTCGCGTTCGCTTTCGGAGCCGGTCAGGTCAGTCGGCGAGGCGACGTAATCGCGCGCGAGTTCCACCGCCTGTCTCGGCATCACAAACGAGCCATCGGCCCTGCGCAGCGCGAAGATCACCGCGTAGCGCAGGCTGAATTCCTGGGCGCGACCGAACTCGTCGATGCTGATCGCCGTATTGCCCCAGCGCTCCGACTGCACTTCCAGCGTTGCGGTGTTCGCGGCGTTGGCATCGCTGGCTGGTGTGGCACCAGCACGTCCGAGCGCCTCCGCCAGCGATTCCGCCAGCGGGCTGTAGGGATCGTTCGATACCACCCGCACCGGGCCGAGCTCGGCCGGCAAGGCCAGCGCGTTACGCAGGTGGAAACCACAGGCCGAGAGGGTCAAGGCCAGCAATGCTGCAACCAGGATTCGGATCATGCCGGTTTGAATCACGCTGGTTTGAATCGTGCTGATCTGGGTCATGCGGCCAGTCTGGACGAGGTCGCGGCGCGCGGCAAGGTCATGCGGCGACGATGTTCACGATCTTGCCCGGCACCACGATCACCTTCTTCACGCTCAGGTTGGCCAGGAAGTGGGCAACGTTGGATTCAGCCAACGCCGCGGCCTCGACCTGTTCGCGCGACGCATCCGGCGCAACCTCGATCGTGCCTCGCAGCTTGCCATTCACCTGCACCGCCAGGGTCAACGCCTCGCGCACCATCGCAGCGGGATCGGGACGCGGGAACGGCTGGTCTTCCAGCAAGGTCTCGCTATGTCCCAATGCCTGCCAAAGCGCGTGGCAGACGTGTGGTGTCACCGGGTTCAACAGCAGCACCATCGCCTGCAAGGCTTCGTGCCTCACGGCGCGGCCCTGATCGCTCATGTCGCCGAACTTCGACACGTGGTTGAGCAGTTCCATCAACGCCGCGATCGCGGTGTTGAAGCTGTGGCGACGACTGTAATCGTCGCCGACCTTCTGGATGGTCTCGTGCAACTGCCGGCGCAGTGTTTTCTGCGCGGCGTTGAGCGCCACAGGATCGACTTCGGGATGATCGGGCTGCGCCACATGCGCCTGCAGTTCGCGCCAGAAGCGGCGCAGGAAGCGCGCCATGCCTTCGACGCCGGCCTCGTTCCACTCCAGCGACTGTTCCGGCGGTGCGGCGAACATCGAGAACAGGCGCACGGTATCGGCACCGAACTTGTCGACCATCGCCTGCGGATCGACGCCGTTGTTCTTCGACTTCGCCATCTTCTCGGTGCCGCCGATCTTCACCGGCTGGCCATCGCTCTTGAGCCGCGCACCGACCACATGGCCGCGTGCATCGCGTTCGATCTCGACGTCGGCGGGATTGATCCAGTCCTTGGAACCGTCGGCGACGTCGCGATAGAAGGTCTCGGCGATCACCATGCCCTGGCACAGCAGGTTGATCGCCGGCTCGTCGCTATGCACGAGGCCTTCGTCGCGCAGCAGCTTGTGATAGAAGCGGAAATACAGCAGATGCAGGATTGCGTGCTCGATGCCGCCGATGTACTGGTCGACCGGCAGCCAGTGGTTGGCGCGCGCATCGACCATGTCGCTCGCGCCCGGCGAGGTGTAACGCGCGTAGTACCAGCTCGACTCCATGAAGGTGTCGAAGGTGTCGGTCTCGCGCTCTGCAGCACCACCGCACGAGGGACAGGTGGTCTTGCGCCATTCCGGGTCGGCCTTGATCGGCGACTGCACGCTGCCGGCTTTCGAAAACGCGTCAGCAACGTCTTCTGGCAACACCACGGGCAACTGGTCTTCCGGCACTGGGACCGCGCCGCACTTGCCGCAATAAATCACCGGGATCGGGCAACCCCAATAGCGCTGGCGGCTGACGCCCCAGTCACGCAGACGGAAGTTCACACGACGCGTGCCGCGGCCTTCGCGTTCGAAGCGCTCGGCGAGGGCATCGAGCGCGCCCTGGTAATCGAGGCCATCGAATTCACCCGAGTTCACCAGCCAACCGCGCTCGGTATAAGCACCTGCTTCGGCAATCTGGTTCTGGAACTCTTCGACCACCTGCACTGCCGCGGCGGTGTCGTAGACATCGATCGCACCGGACTTGCCGAGCGCGCTCTGCATCGGATCGTCATGCGCGGTGACATGCTTTTCGATCTCCGCGATCGCATCGCCCACGTCCACCGGCACGATCACCATCTTGATCGGGAGGCCGTATTGCTTGGCGAACTCCCAATCGCGCTGGTCGTGGCCCGGCACCGCCATCACCGCGCCGGTGCCGTAGCCCATCAGCACGAAGTTGGCGACATAGACGGGCAGGTGCTCGCCGGTGATCGGATGGATCGCGCGCAAGCCGGTATCCATGCCGCGCTTGGCCTGGGTTTCCAGTTCCGCTTCCGACACGCCCCCCTTCTTGAGATCCGCGATGAAGGCGGCGAGGTGCGGACTGTGTTCGGCGGCCTTGTGCGCCAACGGATGCTCTGCGGCGATGCTGACGAAGGTCACGCCCATCAGCGTGTCCGGACGCGTGGTGAACACACTGAGGCGATCGCTGCTGTCGGCGATGTCGAAAGCGAATTCGAGGCCCTCGCTGCGCCCGATCCAGTTGCGCTGCATGGTCTTGACCGATTCCGGCCAGCCCGGCAAACGGTCGAGGCCATCGAGCAGTTCCTGCGCGTAATCGGTGATCTTCAGGAACCACTGCGGGATCTCGCGCTTCTCCACCACCGCACCGGAGCGCCAGCCGCGGCCGTCGATCACCTGCTCGTTGGCGAGCACGGTCTGGTCGACGGGATCCCAGTTCACCACCGAATTCTTGCGGTAGACCAGCCCCTTCTTCAGCAATCGCACGAACATGCGCTGTTCGTGCACGTAATACTCGGGCCGGCACGTCGCGAACTCGCGCGACCAGTCGATCGCGTAGCCGAGCGACTTGAGTTGCTCGCGCATGTGGTCGATGTTGGCGTAGGTCCACTTCGCTGGCGCGGTCTTGTTCTTGATCGCCGCGTTCTCGGCAGGCAGGCCGAAGGCGTCCCAGCCCATCGGCTGCAGTACGTTCTTGCCGGTCATGCGCTGGTAGCGGCTGATCACATCGCCGATCGTGTAGTTGCGCACATGGCCCATATGCAGCGCGCCCGACGGGTACGGCAGCATCGACAGGCAGTAGAACTTCGGTTTGCCCACGCCGTTGTCAGGCTGATCCTCGCGCACCTCGAACGCACGGGTCCCGGCCCAGAACTGCTGGGCGGTGGCTTCAAGGGTCTTGGGGTCGTAGACCCCCTTTTCTGCGGTTTCGACGGACACGGTGGGCGCTAAGGCAGGAAACGGCCGGAAAGCTTACCAAATCAGGCCTCGAGCACTTTCTCCAATACGAGGGCCTGCTAACACATATGGAGCAGGTCGCGCCGGGCCTGAGGGCGTGCGAGGCAAGGAAGAGCGAAGGCGCGTGTGTCGATACGCAACTGAGCGATGACGCGGCATCGCGCGTCCTCAGGCCCGGCCCTCCGGGTTGCTCCTCAGTGGCTGCCAGCCGGCGCCGCGCGCCTTGACCTTGCAGCAAGCAAGGCGCTGCGGCACGCAACACCACCTGGCAGCCACTGAGGAGCAACGCGACCTGTTCCATATGTGTTAACAGGCCCTACGCCATCCAGAAAAACACCGCCGCCATGCGTTTTTGCTCCAGCGTGTCGCCCCAGTAACCGGTCGCGCTATGGATCAGGTTGGCGCGGTAGAGCAGCAGGCGGTTGTAGCGGTGCGCAACGCGGACATCCTCCACGAAGGCATCAGGCGCGACGAAGCGGGTACCGAGCGCCTCGACCAGGTTGTTGTGCGGTGGCATGACCATGTTGCCGCCACGTTGGCCGCCGGGCAGGCGTTGGCGATAGAAGCTGGTGCCGCAGCCGTCGGGAACGGCTGGGTTGAGATACAGCACCGCGGCATAGCGGCACAGCAAACGCGAGTCGGTGTGCGGCCGCGGCTCGCATTCGTCGATGCCGACCACCTGCACGCAGTTGTGGTTCAGGTGTGCGCCATCCTGAGCAGTCCCGACCCACAGCCGCTTCGCGCCGGTCGCCTGCATCGCCCAGGCCTCGATGCGCGCAAGTTCGGACGCATCCAGCGCCGGCATCGCACGCAGTCCCGGCCAGCTCTCCGGCTTGTAGGGATAGCCCTCGATCCAGTCGGTCTTGGCCAGGCAGCGTGCCCGCAGCGCATCGGCGTCGAGCAAGGCGTCATCCAGCAACCAGTAATCGCGCCCGAGCGTGGGTTTGCGATACGGCAGGATGGGTAATCGCTGTGGCTGCGGTTTCATGCGCGAAGCCTACCGCAGCATGAACTGGTCATGCCGTGACCGCAGCGTCGCATCGGCATCGACGATGACGAAAGATGGGGCGACCTTCGCCACATCCTGCTGCGAGCAGCAACGCTTAGCCTGCTTGCATCCTCCCGAATATCGTTTCCATGATGCTTGCTATCCATACCCAAGGCCTCACCCGCCAATTCCCCGGCAATCATGGCGTTCGCGATCTCGATCTCACCGTGCCAGCGGGAGCGATCTACGGCTTCCTGGGCCCGAACGGCGCCGGCAAGACCACTACCATCCGCCTGCTGCTTGGCCTGTTGCGGCCGGAGCGCGGCACGATCCACCTGCATGGCGAGGAACTGGCACGCGATCGTCGCCAGGCCTTGGCCCGGGTCGGCGCACTGGTCGAATCGCCCGCGCTGTATCCGCACCTCAGCGGTCGCCAAAACCTCGAAGTGACGCGTCGCCTGCTCGCCGTCCCGAAATGGCGTATCGACGATGTGCTTGCGATTACCACCATGGTCGATGCCGCCGACCGGCGTGTGCGTGACTACTCGCTCGGCATGCGCCAACGGCTTGCGATCGCACTCGCCCTGCTCGGCCAGCCGAAGTTGCTGATCCTCGATGAGCCCGGGAACGGCCTGGATCCCGCCGGCATCCTCGACATGCGCGGCCTGCTGCGCCGTCTTGCCAAGGAACACAGCATCAGCGTGTTCGTCTCCAGTCACCAGTTGAGCGAAGTCGAGCACGTCGCCAGCCACGTCGGCGTGCTGCATGACGGCCGCCTCCGCTTCCAGGGGACGATCGACGAACTGCGCGCGCGCTTCCTGCCCCGGGTACAACTGCGTTGCGACGATCCATCGCGCGCCGCCGCACTGCTTTCCGAAGCCGGCGAGGATGCGCACCAGATCGATGCCGAAACATTGGTCGTGCAACGGCGTGGCCGCGCCGAAGCCGAACTCAACCGCCTGCTGGTCGAATCCGGCGTCGCGGTTTCACACCTGGTGCGCGAGCAACCATCGCTCGAAGCGCTGTTCTTCGATGTTACCCGCGGCGAGCGGGAGGCCATCGCATGAATGTCCTGTTGCGTGCGCTCTCGGCCGAGTCGCTGAAACTCCGTGGCACGCTCGCGCTGTGGATGTGCCTGGTCACACCGCTGACGGTCGTGGTGCTGTACGTGCTGCAGTTGACCTTCACCGACTACGGCAAGCGCCCACCGTTGCCTCCGGCCGAGGCCTGGATGATGTTCGCGCAGAGCGTGCTGGCGCTGTGGACGCTGTTGATGCTGCCACTGTTCGTGACGCTGGAATCGGCCTTGGTGGCCGGGCTCGAACACGGTAACCAGCAATGGAAGCACTTGATGGCACTGCCAGTGCCACGCAGCGTGCATTACCTGGCCAAACTGGTCGCCGTGATCGCGATGGTGGCGCTGGCGATGGGCTTGCTGTGCCTGCTGATCCCGCTGGGTGGTTGGGTACTGGGCCACTTGCAGCCGCGATTCGGCATTGGTGGCGCGCCGCCCTGGTCGTTCCTGTTACCGCGCATCGCGATGATCTTCGCCACCGCGCTGCTCATGATCGCGCTGCAGACCTGGGTGGCGATTCGCTGGCACAGCTTCACCATTGCGGTGGCCACCGGAATGACGGCGACCGTGATGGGATTCCTGATCGGCCAATCGGCACGCTTCGGTCCGTACTATCCATGGACGATGCCGGTGCAGGTGCTCGCCCGCGAAGGCCAACACGTGGACTTCGTGCTGGTGGCTGGCACCTGCGGTTGCCTCGTCGTGACCGCATTTGCACTGTGGGACTTCCTGCGTCGCGAAACCGTCTGAGCGGCGGCGACCGCGGTCCTGCGCCGCGGTCGCAAAGCAATGGCAACACGCGTCCCGGCCCACCGTTATGATCGGGCGTCCTCGCCGGAGCCCGCCAATGACGCGCCTGCCCTTCGCCCTGCTCGCTGTCCTCGCCGCCTCGCCGACATTCGCGGCAGAACCCATCGCACTGCATTGCGGCTGGTTGTTCGACGCGCGCAGCGGCAAGCTGCTCGATGCCCGCACGGTGGTGGTGCGCGACGGCAAGATCGCCGAAGTGCTGTCCGACCGCAGCGACGTGCCGGGCGCGAAGAACATCGACCTGTCCGGCCACACCTGCACGCCAGGCTGGACCGACCTGCATGTGCACCTCGGCGGCCAGAACAACCCGAAGAGCTACGAAGAGGGCTTTCGCCTCGACGACGTCGATTTCGCCTTCCGCTCGGTCGGCTACGCGCGCAAAACGCTGCTGGCCGGGTTCACCAGCGTGCGCGATCTCGGCGGCGAAGTGACCCCGCACCTGCGCAACGCGATCAACCAGGGCCTGGTCGATGGCCCACGCATCTGGGCCGCAGGCAAGTCGATCGCCACCACCGGCGGCCACGCCGACCCCACCAACGGTTACAACGCCGAGCTCTCGCACCTGCTCGGGCCGCCGGGGCCCACCGAGGGCGTGGTCAATTCGGTCGACGAGGCACGCCAGGCCGTGCGCCAGCGTTACAAGAATGGCAGCGACCTGATCAAGATCACGGCTACCGGCGGCGTGCTGTCCTACGCCAAGTCCGCGGATGCACCGCAATTCACCGTCGATGAGATCAAGGCAATCGTCGATACCGCCAAGGACTATGGCTATCGCGTCGCCGCGCACGCACACGGTACCGAAGGCATGAAACGCGCGGTGCTCGGTGGCGTCACCAGCATCGAGCACGGCACCTACATGACCGACGAGGTGATGTCGCTGATGAAGCAGAAGGGCACCTGGTATGTGCCGACCATCGCCGCCGGCCGCTTCGTTGCCGAGAAAGCCAAGCTGCCGGATTACTTTCCCGAGGTGGTGAGGCCCAAGGCCGCACGGGTCGGTGCCCAGATCCAGGACACCGCCGGCAAGGCCTACAAGGCCGGCGTCAGGATCGCCTTCGGCACCGACTCCGGTGTGAGCCCGCATGGCGAGAACGCGAAGGAGTTCGTCTACATGGTCGAAGCCGGCATGCCCGCGGCCTTCGCGTTACAGGCCGCGACGATCGGCGCCGCCGAAGTGCTGGGCGTCGACGACCAGGGCGTGATCGAAGCCGGCAAGCGCGCCGACATCGTCGCAATGCCGGGCGATCCGATTGCCGACATCAACGTGGTGCTCAACGTCGACTTCGTGATGAAGGATGGCGTGGTTTACCGGACGCCCGCACCATGAGCATGCCCCTGAACGGTTTGGAATGGACGGGCTACGTTGCCGCCGCGCTGACCACGCTGGCGTTCGTGCCGCAGGCGGTGAAGACCATCCGGACCAAGGACACGCGCAGCATCTCCCTAGGGATGTATGTGGTGTTCACCATCGGGATTGGCTTTTGGTTGATCTATGGCATCAGCCTGGGCTCGATGCCGATGATCCTGTCGAACATCGTCACGTTCGGGTTGTCGGCAACGATCCTGGGGCTGAAATTGCGGTACGGGTGATGCCTGCCACGGCGAACCATGCGAACCATGCGCCGAATGCGATCCGCTGCACCGTCCCGGGTGCCAACGCGTCCGGGGCAAACAGGCCGAAACCAAGCACTATCGCCGCAGCGACAACACTGACCAGCGCAAGACTGCGCAACCCGTAGGCGAGCACAAACGCGCCGGGCACGAATGCGATCCACCACAGCATCCACGCGGTCGCATGCAGACGGGCGCCAGGCGCATAGAGGTCCGACGGATCCAACGGCAACAAGCCTTGAGCGGCGAAGGCCAGCGCCGACAACACGATCAACTGCGCCCCGATGCGCGCACTCCATCCCGCAGCAGCGGGCATGCGGCGTCGCAGTTGCAATCCGGCCAGCACCGCCAGCAGGCCGGGTAGCAGGAAGCCGAGCAGATTGAACGCCTGCGCATGCGGCACGCCGATTGCACCCAGCAACGAGACCGGATGCCGGGCATGCGAATAACCGCTGAGCGAGGCGCCGAAGCCGACAACGGCGAGCGCGAACGACAACGCCGCCAACGAGCCGAAATAAGGCGTGAAACGGGCGTATAGGGACTTCATCGCGCCAATGCTAGCGTGCAGCCTTGCCTGGCGGGCCGCACGCCCCCACTTGCTGCAGAATCGCACACAGGGCCGCGCAATGACCGACACGACCAAGCTCCACGTCTTCGACGCCACCACCGACCGCTTCGAGGTCGAGGTCCTGCAGAAATCGCTGGAAACGCCGGTCCTGGTCGATTTCTGGGCCGAATGGTGCGGACCGTGCAAGACGCTGGGGCCGATCCTCGAGAAGCTGGCGGACGAGTACAACGGCGCCTTCCTGCTGGCCAAGGTCGATGTCGACAAGGAACAGCAGCTGGCCGCGGCGTTCCAGGTGCGCTCGATCCCGACCGTGTTCCTGGTCAAGGGCGGACAACTGGTCGACGGCTTCCCCGGCGCGCTGCCGGAAGGCCAGCTGCGCGAATTCCTGAAGCACCATGGCGTCGAACCTGCAGAGCCCGTGGAAGAAGCGGCTCCGGCCGAGGCTGCGCCCGTCGATCCGCATGTCGAAGTGATGCGCCTGCGCGCCGAATCGGGCGCCGCGCCCGAGAAGGACGAACTCAAGCTCGACCTTGCGCTCGCCCTGCTGCAGACCGGTGCCACGCAGGAAGCCGAACACCTCCTCGATGCCCTGCCCGCCAACCTCGCCCACGACGACCGGGCGATCCGTGCGCGCGCCCGCCTGGGCTTCGCCGCCGTGCTCAAGGACGCGCCGCCGCCGCAGGTACTGGAAGCGGCCATCGCGACCAACCCGGATGACCTGCGCGCGCGCCACCTGCTCGGCGTGCACCGCATCGTTTCCGGCGACGCCGAATCCGGGCTCGAGCAGTTCATCGAGATGCTGCGCCGCAATCGTGGTTTCGAGGACGGGCTGCCGCGCAAAGTGCTGATCGACGCTTTCCGGGTGATCGAGGACGAAGACCTCGTCGGTCGTTACCGCCGCAAGATGTCCTCGCTGCTACTGGTTTAACTGCCCAGGGAATTGCGGGTGCGCGGTGTGGGAGCAACGTAAGTCGCGACGGCCATTTTGGGGTGCGACTCACGCCGCCCCTATCAACAGTACGCACGCGTATGGCACCCTAGGCGCCACTTCGACCACTTGGGAGCGGCATGAAATTCAGCACGTTGCGGTGGATCTGGAACTTCTGGCCGCCTTACCTCTTCACCGGTATCCGCGTCCTCGACATCTCCGACGACGGCCTCCATGCCCGCGTTCGCCTGCGCCTGCGCCCATGGAACCGCAACTTCTTCGGCACCCACTTCGGGGGCAGTCTGTTGGCGATGGTCAATCCGTTCTGGCCGCTGCTGGTTTTCAACAAGCTCGGCCCGGGTTACATCGTCTGGGATACGAAGAACGAGATCGAATTCGTGAAGGCCATGCGCGAAGAGGTGTTCGCCGAGTTCCGCCTCGACCCGGCTGCCGTCGACGACATACGATCCGCCGCCGCGAACGGGGACAAGGTGCTGCGCTGGTTCCCATTCGAGATCGCGAACGCCGGCGGCGAGGTCGCCGCGAAGGGCCGCATCGAGGTGTACGTGCGCCGTAAACGCGGGCGCTGACCTTGCTCCACCATACGTACCTCGCGTACGCACGGTGGCAATCGGATGAACTGCGACCACTGCACGCTTCGCCTGTGAACGGCGACAGCGTATCCTGCGCCCACGGAACAGGGGCCCGTGATGACCACCGAGTCGTCGAATATCGACGCTGCCAATGGATTGCCGCAGATTCGCGGCTACAAGCTGCTGCGCGTCATCGGCCATGGCGGCATGTCGACTGTGTACCTGGCCGAGCAGGAATCGCTGGGGCGCAAGGTCGCGGTCAAGGTGATGTTGCCGGAGGCGTTGGCGGACGAAGTCAGCCGGCGCCGCTTCGAGAACGAGGCGCGCACGATCGCGCGCCTGGACCACACCAACATCGTCGGCATCTACGAGGTCGGCCGCACCGCCGACGGCCTGCCCTATTACGCGATGCCCCATCTCGCACGCGGCCATCTCGGCATGCGCATCACGAAACAGAACGGGCAGACCCACGACGAGAAGCGGGTGATCACGATCCTGCGCGCGTTGCTCGGCGCGCTCGACTACGCGCACGTGCGCGGCGTGGTGCATCGCGACGTCAAGGCCGAAAACGTCTTGTTCGACGAAGCCGAGCGTCCGTTGCTCGCCGACTTCGGCATCGCCCTGCGCAAGGGCATCAACCCACGCCTGACCATGACTGGGCTCGCGGTCGGCAGTACTGCGTACATGCCGCCGGAACAGGCGCGGGGCGAGGAGGTCGACAGCCGCGCCGACCTTTACAGCATCGGCGTACTGGCCTGGGAAATGCTCAACGGCGAGCTGCCGTTCACCGCCGGCGATGCCCTGTCGATGGCGGTGATGCATGCGCAGGACCCGATCCCGCGCCTGCCGATCGAATTGCGCCACTGGCAGCGCTTCATCGACAAGGCGATGACGAAGAACCCGGCCAACCGCTTCCGCAGCGCCCAGCAGATGCTGGAAGCGCTAGACCGGATCGAACGCGGCGGATTCTCCGCCGACGCGGTGATCGGCAACGGTGCGCGCCTCGCTCGCACGGTGCCCAAGGGCGTGTGGATCGGTGCTGGCCTTGTGGTGGCTGTGTTGATCGGTTTCGGCCTGCGCCAGGGCAACGGCGGTGACGGGACCTCCTTACGCGCTACCGCCAGCAATCAGCCAGCCGTTGCGACTGCGTCGGGCGACGATCCGATCAACGCGATGCTGGAACCCCCACCGGAGTCGCCTGCGCAACGCTGGATCACCGCTGCCGAGCAGCAGATCGCGTCGCGCAACCTGACTTCGCCCGAGAGCGGGAACGCCTACGAGAGCACTATTGCCGCGTGGCGCGCGGACCATTCGCACGAACGCATGGGTGCGACCGTGACCGCGGTGATCGACGCACTCACCGATGAAATGGCGCGGCACCTGCGCACCGGCGATGCCGAGCGCGCCCGCGAGTACCTCAAGCGCGCCACCGACCTCGCCGCTGAGACCGCGCCAATCGGCCCGCCCGCATTGCGCACTTTGCACAGCGATGCGGCCAAGGCATTGCAGGCGCGAGTCGCAGCGGATGAAAAGCGCCACGATCGTACCGACGCGTTCGCCGCAGCCGCACTGGCCAACGAATTCGCCGGCGACCAGGCCCTCGCCGACGCGCTGCGCGCACGTGCAGAGAAGATCACCCCGGCCGAAAAGAACGCCCCTGGCGATCGTGCGGTGGCGGCGGAGGATGGCACGGTCACGGCGACGCGGCGCGAAGTCACCCACGCCGAGTACGCACGCTTCGTCGCCGCCACCGGGCGGGCTCCCGCGCTGTGCCGCGAAAGACTTTCGCTGTTCCGGCTGGTGAAGCCGCGCGACTGGCGCGAGCCCGGTTTCGAGCAAGGCAATGCGGAATCGGTGGTATGCGTGTCCTGGGACGACGCCAACGCCTATGCGAAGTGGCTCAGCCGCAAGAGCGGCCACACCTACCGGCTGCCCAGCGCCGCCGAATGGCGCGCGCTCGCCGGCGAGAGCAACGGCGGCCGCGTAGTGGCCGAATGGTTGCGCGAACGCACCATCGCCGGCTCGTCCTGGCGCGGCAACCTGCGCTCGCGGATTGTCGATCCCAGCCGCGGATACGACGATGTCGGCTTCCGCCTCGTTCGCGAGTAGGCGGGTTTCAAAGCTGCCACAGACAACGAGTTCCGTAATGGCGGTTGAAACCCGCCCTACAATGGTGCGATGAGCAACCCCTCGCCGTCGCGCCCCAGCCTGCAACGATTGTTCCTGACCGGACTCCTGACCCTGCTGCCCTTGTGGCTGACCTGGGTCGTGGTCAAGTTCGTGTTCGTGCTGTTGTCCGACACCAGCCGGCCGCTAGTCGCACCACTCCTGCATAACCTCGCTGCGAGCAGTCCGGCGCTTGCATGGCTGGTGCAACCGTGGGTCCAGACCGCGCTCGGGCTGTTGGCGACTCTGGCTGTGATCCTGCTGTCGGGCGTGATGGCGCGACGCGTGTTTGGCCAGCGCATGTTGCGCTGGTTCGAGGCGTTGATCGCACGCATCCCACTCGCCAGCACCATTTATGGTAGCGCGCGCAAATTGCTCGACATCCTGCAGACGCAGCCGGACGGTACCCAGCGCGTGGTGCTGATCGACTTCCCGCACACCGAGATGAAATCGGTCGGCTTCGTCACCCGTGTCATCAAGGAACAGGGCACCGGCCGCGAACTCGCCGCCGTATACGTGCCGACTACGCCGAATCCGACCTCGGGTTACCTCGAAATCGTGCCGGTGGAAAAAATGACCCCGACCGACTGGACCGTCGACCAGGCGATGAGCTTCATTATCTCCGGCGGTGCTGTATCGCCGGATTCAATCCCATTTTCGGTGCCCTTGGCACCGAAACATGAGAACGCCCCGGTGCCGTTGGCACCGAAGAATGAGCACGCCCCGGTGCCCTTGGCATCGAAACATGAGCACGACCCCGTTCCTGTCGCACCACAACTGGATAAGGGTCGCGACGCGTGAGCCTGCGTCCCCTCGAGGACCGCGCCACGCGGCTGTTCATCGCGCTGGCGGCGTTCTTCTGTGTCAACGCAGTGCTGGCCGAATTCATCGGCGTCAAGATCTTCGCACTCGAAGACACGCTCGGTGTTGCGCCGTTCGAGTGGAACCTGTTCGGGCAAACCGGTTCGTTGAGCTTCACTGCCGGCACTTTGTTGTGGCCACTGGTGTTCGTGTTCACCGACGTCATCAACGAATTCTACGGTCGTCGTGGCGTGCGCATGATTTCGTGGATCGCCGTGGCACTCATCGTGTACGGATTCCTGTTCGCGTTCGCCGCGATTTCGCTGGCCCCGGCTGGCTGGTGGGTGAAAGCGGCCGAAACGCAGGGCGTGCCTGATTACCAGGCCGCATTCGCTGCCGTCTTCGGCCAGGGGTTGTGGACCATCGGCGGTTCGGTGATCGCCTTCCTGGTCGGCCAGCTGATCGATGTCGCCGTCTTCCATCGCATCCGCCGCCTCACTGGCGAGCGTTACGTATGGCTGCGCGCGACCGGCTCCACCGCGGTGTCGCAGCTGGTCGACAGCTTCGTGGTGCTGTACATCGCCTTCGTGCTCGGTCCGCAGCATTGGCCGACGTCACTGTTCCTCGCGATCGGCACGCTCAACTACATCTACAAGATGCTCGCCGCGGTCGCGCTGATCCCGCTCATCTACCTGCTGCGCCGGTTGATCACCAACTACCTCGGCGTGGCACGGGCATCCGAATTGCGCGAGGCCGCCAGCGCTACGTGAGCGGCTGCTCCAACGCTTCGTTCGCCAACGGCAGGTCCAACGCCTTGCGTAAGACGGCGCGATAGCTGCGGCCGGAAGTCATGCGCAGGCCGCTGCGCATCCTCACCAGGTATTGGCCGGCGCCGTGAATCTCGATCTGTTCGATCAGGTCGACGCGCACGATGCGCGAACGATGGATGCGCACGAACAGCCTGGGATCCAATCGTGTTTCGATGCTGGCCATGGTTTCGCGCAGCAACAAACCGCGGCCATCGACCCGCAGCTCGACGTAATTCCCCTGGGCCAGGACGCATTCGATATCGCGCACGGCGACTATGCGCACGCGCATGCCATCGGGCACTGCCAGTCGATCCGGATAGCGCGCTTCGCCACCGCGTGCGGCGAGTTGCCGGCGCACGCGCTGCACGGAGTCGTGCAAGCGATCCGGGGCGACCGGCTTCACCAGGTAATCGACGGCGTGCGTATCGAAGGCCTGCACCGCGTGCTCGGAATAGGCAGTGACGAACACCACCAGTGGGCGTTGCTGCACTGGAAGCCTGTCCAGCATGGCGAAACCATTGAGCTGCGGCATGCGCACATCGACGAAAAGAACATCCGCGGCGAGAGCACCGAGGCCTTCGACTGCAGATTCGCCATCGCCGAATTCGGCGACCACAACGACTTCGCGTTCGCGCCCAAGCAGACGGCTCAACCTGGCCCGCGCCAAGGGCTCGTCGTCGACGATGACGGCACGCAACGCCGGCATCAGGCCACCATCTGTTCGTACTGCAGCGGTACGCGCAACCGCGCATGGGTGCCACCATCTGGCTGCGCATCGAGTTCCAGCGCATGATCGTGCCCATACAGGCATTCGAGTCGCGAGCTGATGTTGCTCAGGCCAGTGCCGCGCCGGATCGCAGCGGGTTTGCCGCCGCCATCGTCGCAGACCTCCAGACATAGCCATGGCCCTTCACTGCGTGCATAGATGCCCAGATGCCCTGGCGCGATCTTTTCCGCGATCGCGTGACGGATTGAGTTCTCCGCCAACGGTTGCAGCACCAGCGGCGGCACCAGCGCAGCATCTAGTCCCTTGCCGATCTCCCAATGCAATTGCAGGCGCTCACCGAGCCGGACTTTTTCGATTTCGAGGTAATGTCGCAGCAGCCGTAATTCCTCGCTTAGCGGTACCAGTCGCGTTTGCCGATGATCGAGGCTGCTGCGCAAGAGTTCGCCGAGACCGACCAGCATGCGATCGGCCGCTGCTGCATCGCGATGCACCATCTCGGCGATCGAATTGAGCGCGTTGAACAGGAAGTGTGGATTGAGTTGCGAACTCAAGGCTTCCAACCGTGTTTCGACCAGCAGTGCCTGCAGCTGTTCGGCGTGCCGCTGCCGCGCGTACGCATGCCGCGCGTACACCCAAGCGTGCGCCACACCGATGATCAACCATGACGCCAGGAAATTGTTGAAGACGCTGGTCAGCAGCACGTCGCCGAACGATGGCACTGTGTCGTACCAACCGAGCCACGGATTCATTTCGCGGATGACGACGGCGCGGAGCACGACAACCATCAATGTCGCAGCCATCAATACACCCAGCGAATGCGATATCTTGCCGCGCTCGATCGGAAAGCGTTCTACACACCACACCAGACCGAGCGAGAAAGGAATCATCAACCACGCCGACAACAAGCCGCGACGCAGTGCAGCACCCGCGGTCAGCACCTCGGCGTTGTGGAACTGCATGGTCAGCAATTGGCCAGCTGTGATGAGACCTTCGAGGGTCCACCACGCGGCCACCACCAGCAGCACGATCCAGTTACGTCGCAACATGCGGCCACGCTAACGGACACGCCTCCTCCGTTGCAACCGGATTCCGGTGTGCTGGTCACGGCCAGCGATACGTTCGTCACATCGTCCTTGCCGGCTCCACCTTGCACGTCGAAGTTGCCCGTCGTGTTCACTCACCAGGCAACCGAATGATCGCTCCTCAGCTCTCCTCCTCCCCAAGCCGCAACGAACTGGGATGGCTCGTCCTGCGGCTTGCGCTTTCGGGTTTGATTGCGGTCCACGGCTGGACGCGTTGGTTGACTGGCGGTGTTCCCATCTTCGGCGAATGGCTCACCAGTCAGGGGCTGCCGTTTGGCTACGCCATTGCGGCCAGTGTCACCGGAATCGAGATTCTGGGAACCGTGTTGCTCGCGACAGGAAAAATCGTCGCACCACTGACATTGACCTTCGCCGCCATTTACTCGGTCGGCATCTACATGGTGCATGCCCAGGAGGGCTGGTTCGTCGTGGGCAAGGGGCGCAATGGCGTGGAGTACAGCGTATTGCTGATCGTCGCCTTGCTTTGCCTCGGT
Source organism: Lysobacter sp. CFH 32150 (assembly GCF_022758295.1). Taxonomy (GTDB): domain Bacteria; phylum Pseudomonadota; class Gammaproteobacteria; order Xanthomonadales; family Xanthomonadaceae; genus CFH-32150. Next base: position 637,271 of record NZ_JALDWJ010000001.1, read on the forward strand.
CTACAGCATCTCCCGCGCAAGACAGCGAACTGACCGTGTTCCATCGAAGCAGGTTTTCTGCCGTACCCAACAACAAAGGAGATGCCGTGAAACGTTCGATCTTGTTACCCACCATCGCGTTGTGCCTGTGCTCGACCGGATTCGCCGCCAATGCCCAAACCACTTGCACTGCCGTTCCGTTCGCGCCCGGCGTGATCAGCACCACGCAGTACAACGAAGGCCGGATCAGTTTCACCCCGGACCGCAACACCATCTACTGGAACGTGAACCTGGTGCCGGGTCCGCCGGGTTCAGCAGTCGATTTCACCATCATGACCGCCGACCGCACCACAGACGGCTGGAGCCAGCCGCGAATTGCCTCGTTTTCCGGCCTCGGCAGCTTTGCGGATTCCGATGCCTTCGTGACCCCCGACGGCCGCAGCCTAATCTTCTCGTCGAACCGTCCTGGCAATCTCGGCGAATACCCCTTGAACGACCTGTGGGTCGTGCATCGCCAGGCCGATGGCAGCTGGGGGCAGCCGGTCAACCTGGGAGGCAACGTCAACAGCCCGTCCAACGAGTTGTATGCAAGCGCCGACCTGCGCGGAAACCTTTACTTTGCCAGCGACCGTGAGCAAGGCCACTGGGACATCTACCGCAGTCGCCGCCGCGCCAACGGCAGCTACGCGCCGGCGGAGAAACTCAATCGCGCGTTGAACCATCCCGGCCGCTGGGAATTCAATCCGGAAATTTCGCCGGATGGCAAAACCCTGCTGCTCGGCAGCTTCGGCAGCCACGACACCATCGGCAAGAACGCCGACATCTGGGTGTCCAGGCTCGAGGACGGCATGTGGGGCACGCCGGTCAACCTGGGCACGTGTGTCAACAGCACTGCGCCCGAGTTCAATCCGACCGCGCTTTGGGATCGCGGCGAACTGTATTTCGTGCGCGTCGGCCAGACGCTCGACTTCATGGTGGCGCCGCTGCAATTGCCAGAATGACCGGAGCGTTGCATCCCGGTACCCATCCAGCACAACCGGGGATCAGTTCCCTGACGACAGGGACCTCTTCGCTCCACGACAATCGATCTCATGGTGGCACCGTTGCATTGCCGCGCTGAGCGGAACAGGCGCATGGGCAGGGAAGCATCCATCACCTGCAGTCCGTGATTCCCCGATTCCTCCCGGTTCGCCGGGAGGCTTTTTTGGGCGCGCCAAAGAAGAAGGGCCGGCAATGCCGACCCTTCCTCATCTCAACGCTGATGCAATCGATCAGGCGCGCGAGCCGTGCTTCGGGCCAGCCCAGGCACCCTGCCCGCCGCCCGAACGCTGCTTGGGTCCAGCATGCGAGGTGCGCGCAGCCGGTCGGCCGTGCGGACGATTGGCTGGACGGCCCGGCGGACGCTGGCCACCATCGCGCTGGCCACCACCGTTCCGCGGGATCGGCGTATCTAGGCGGATCGGCTTGCTCGGCGCATAGCCCTGGACCACGTCCATCACCAGGTCGACTTTCAGCATGCGCTGGATCTGGCGCAGCAGGCCGCCTTCTTCCGGCGACACCAGCGACAACGCTTCACCGGCCGCACCTGCACGGCCGGTGCGGCCGATGCGGTGGATGTAATCCTCGGCCACCATCGGCAGGTCGTGGTTGATGACCAGCGGCAGGTTGGGGATATCGAGGCCACGTGCGGCGACGTCGGTCGCCACCAGCACCCGCGCCTTGCCCATCTTGAAGTCGCGCAGGGCTTTCTGCCGCTGCGCTTGGCTCTTGTTGCCGTGGATCGCGACGGCCTTGAGACCGGCGGTTTCCAGCTGCTCGGCGAGGCGATTGCAGCCGTGTTTGGTCTTGCCGAAGATCAGGACCTGGTCGGTGTGACGCTTGGTCAGGATGTCGATCAACAGGTCGCGCTTGCGCGAACCATCGACCGGATGCGCGCGATGCACGATGGTCTCGGCGATGGTGTTCTTCGCCGTGACCTGCACCTGCTGCGGATTGCGCATGAACTCCAGCGCCAGCGCCTTGATCTGCTCCTCGAACGTCGCCGAGAACAGCAGCGTCTGCCGCTCCTTCGGCACGCGGTTGAGGATGCGCTTGATCGCGGGCAGGAAGCCCATATCGAGCATGCGGTCGGCTTCGTCCAGCACCAGCACTTCGACCGCGTCGAGCTTGGCGGTGCCACGCTCCATGTGGTCGATCAGGCGACCCGGGGTGGCGACAAGGATGTCGACGCCACGACGCAGGTTGTCCATCTGCGGGCCCATGCCGGCGCCACCGTAGATCATGGTGACGTTCAGGCGCAGGTGGCGACCGTAGGTCTTGAGGCTCTCGGCGACCTGCACTGCGAGTTCGCGGGTCGGGGTGAGGATCAGCGCGCGCGGCTTGCGCGGGCCGTTCGGGGGCGTTTCCTTCGACAGGCGCTGCAGCAACGGCAGCGAGAATGCGGCGGTCTTGCCGGTGCCGGTCTGCGCGCCACCAAGCAGGTCGTGACCGGCCAGGGCGAGCGGAATGGCTTCGGCCTGGATCGGGGTCGGCGTGGTGTAGTTGGATTCGATAAGCGCGCGCAGCAGCGCGGGCGAAAGCCCGAGCGATTCAAACGTCATGTTGTTACTCCGGTAAAAAACCACGGACATGTCCGTGGCCGACCCGAAGCGTTCCCTTGAACCGCGCGACGAGTAAACGATTTGACGAGCCGGATGCTCCGGATCGTGTCTGCGCGACGAAAGACGTGCGGGGAGAAGGCCGCGAATGATCGACGCTGGATGCTCGATCGGCGGCAGGCTTACCTAGGAATACGGATCAGCCGTGCGCGAAACGGGGCGAACTGTACGCGAAAGCGATGGGGCGCACCAGAACAATATTCGCCACGTTCAGCCAAATCGGCCCCGAAAGGCATTGCGGCTCACTTGCCAAGCGCCGCCGCGGCTCGCACCATCGGCCCCAAGCTGAACGAACGGGCGTGTCCCGGCCGGGGGAACGATGCGTGGGAACGGGTTGCAGGTGACGGCACGGCTGCTGCTGGCCAGCGTTTTCGTGGTCATGGGCGGCTACCGCCTGTGGGCCGCCTACAACGGCGCGGCGACGCCGGGTTCGACCCTGGTGTTCAGCAGCGCCGAGCTGGCCTTGGGCCTGCTGATCGCCTTCGGCTGGCGGCTGCGCTGGACCGCGGCGCTGGCCGCCGCGCTGATGCTGGTCGATGCGGCGATGTCGCATCCATTCTGGAGCCTGGCCGGCGCCGAACGCAGCGCACAGCTGCTGCACTTCATGAAGAACATCGGCCTGGTCGGCGGCTTGCTGCTGCTGATGGCGAACGGCGGACATCACAAGCGCCGGCATTACTGATCTGGCCCTGTGGAGCGGCGTACGCCGCGACTCGTGGTCGGTCGCGGCTTACGCCGCTCCTACAAAGTGAGCAGGAACGCCAAGCGCATGCCCCAACACCGATCGAAACACGCGCCGTGAGCGAACGTACCCACCTCTTACTGCGCGACCGCAGCCGTCACGAAGGCAACCGGGTCACGATGGTCGAGTTGTTCTTCGACCTGGTGTTCGTCTTCGCAGTCACCCAGCTCTCGCACACCCTGCTCGAACACCTCACCCCGGGCGGCACGGCGCAGACGTTGCTGCTGTTTCTGGCGGTATGGTGGTTGTGGATCTACACCTCGTGGACGACCAATTGGCTCGATCCCGAGCGCCCGGCAGTGCGGCTGATGTTGTTCGCACTGATGTTGGGTGGACTGCTGTTGTCATCGTCGATTCCTGAGGCTTTCGGCGACAAGGGATTGGCGTTCGGCGTGGTGTTCGCAGCGATGCAGCTGGGTCGCACGCTCTTCGTCCTGCGCGCGATGCGCGCACACCGCCCTGGCCACTTCCGCAATTTCCAGCGGATCACGGTCTGGTTCTGCGTGTCGGCGGCGCTCTGGGTCGCCGGCGGCTTCGCTGCGGGCGAAACGCGCGTCGCCTGCTGGGTTGCCGCCGTGGCAGTCGAATACGCCGCACCGGCGCTGTACTTCTGGGTGCCCGGGATGGGTCATTCCAGTACCGCGGATTGGGACATCGACGGCGCGCACATGGCCGAGCGCTGTGCGTTGTTCGTCATCATCGCGCTGGGCGAATCCATTCTCGTCACCGGCGCGACGTTCGCGGAATTGCCGTGGAATGCACCTGCCCTGACCGCATTCCTTTCCGCTTTCTTCGGTAGCGTGGCGATGTGGTGGATCTATTTCGACACCGGCGCCGAACGCGCCAGCCATCGCATCGCGCAATCCGAGGATCCGGGCCGCGTGGCGCGCAACGCCTACACCTACCTGCATTTGCTGATCGTCGCCGGCATCATCGTCTACGCGGTCGCTGACGAACTGGTGCTGACGCACCCCGGCCACGCCACCAACGCAGGCATCGCCGCGATCCTCGGCGGGCCCACGCTCTACGTGCTCGGCAACGCGCTGTTCAAATGGGTCACCAATGACCGTCGCGGCCCGCCGCTGTCGCACCTGGTGGGTCTATTGCTGCTGTTCGGACTGATGCCGTTTGCGTTCGCGCACTTGTTCTCCGCACTGGTACTGGGCGTTTTCACGACTGCGATACTCGTCCTCGTCGCAGCGTGGGAAACCATGGCGTTGCGACGCCCTTCGTAGGGTGGGCCTTGGCCCACCATCAATGACCGCATGAATTACGGTGGGCTGAAGCCCACCCTACGGCGCATCACACCGCGAGCACCATCCCCGGTCGCGCCAGCGTCACCTCGATGCCATCGCGTTCGCCAATCTCACCGGCCAGCGCTTCGCGCGCCTTGTCTTCGCCATGCACGAGCGCCAGCGCAGGATGCCCGCCGAACTGGCCGTACCACTCCATCAGCCCGCGCTGGTCGGCATGTGCGGACAGCCCGCCGACGGTGTGGCACTGCGCGTTGACGCGATAGTCCCGACCGTGGATGCGCACCCATTTCGCGCCGTCGACCAGGCGCCGCCCGAGCGTGCCTTGCGCCTGGTAGCCGACGAATACCACGTGCGTGTTGCGCCGGCCGAGGTTGTGCTTGAGGTGGTGGACGATGCGGCCGCCGTTGGCCATGCCGCTGCCGGCGATGATGATGGCCCCGCCTTCGATGCGGTTGATCGCCATCGAGTCCTCGATCGACTCGCTGATGCGCAGGTTCGGCAACCGGAACGGATGCGGCGCGTCACGCCAGACCTTGACGGCATCTTCATCGAACAGTTCGGAATGCCTGCCGTAAACGCCGACCACCTTCGCCGCCATCGGGCTGTCGAGGAAGATCTGCCAGCGCGCGAGCTGCCATTCGTCCCAGTGCTTGGCGAACCAGTACAGCAACTCCTGCGAACGACCGACGGCGAATGCCGGGATCAGCACGTTGCCATGGTCGCGCCAGGCTTCGGCGAAGATTTCGCCCAGCTCGCGGATGGTGTCGCCGCGATCGCGATGATTGCGATCGCCATAGGTCGATTCCATCAGCACCAGGTCGGCGCTGTCGATCGCGACGGGATCGCGCAGGATCGGGGTGCCTTTCGGACCGAGATCGCCGGAGAACACCAGTTTCCTGCCATCAGCCCACAACTCGACGATGGCCGAACCGAGGATATGCCCCGCATCGCGGAAAGCGATGTCGATGCCGGGCAGGATCGTCGTGCGCGTGTCGTATGGCAGCTCCTGCACCTGCGCCATCGCCGCCTGAACGTCATCGCGCGTATACAGCGGCAGGACTTCGGGCTCACCGTCGCGGCGATGGCGATTGGCGCGCTCGGCATCGCTCTCCGCCAGCGACGCTGAGTCCAGCAGCATCACTGGCATCAGGTCCGCGGTCGCGGCCTGCGCGAAAATCGGTCCGCGGAACCCGCGTCTGACCAGCAACGGCACGCGGCCAATGTGATCGATATGCGCATGGCTGATGACCAGCGCATCGAGCGTCGACACGTCGAATGGGAAAGGGTCGGCGTTGTGCGCCTCGGCTTCCGGACTACCTTGGCTCAGGCCGCAATCGAGCAACACGCGCTTGCCTGCTGCATCGACCTCATGCAACGAGCCGGTGACCTCGCCGGCCGCACCGTGGAAATGCACACGCATGTGGGCCTCCGCCATGTCTTCGCGCGGAACTTAACACGTGCCCATGGCGGCATGACCTTCGACACCGGCCCCCTTGACGGGCTACGGTTACAGTCCCGCGAGTCCATGACCACCCTCGCCCCCATCGGGGCCGGAGCCGAACGTGAGCGCTAAAACTTCAAAGCAGCACCAGCTCCTTCTGTTGTCGATGGCCGTCGCCCTCGCGCTGACCGCTTGCAAGCGTGAAGACGCCGCGCCCACCGACACCAAACCCGCCGCTGCCGCGCTGACCCTGGACGAACGCAAATTACCGCCTGTCGGCCGCTTCGTGATCGGTGATCTGGATACCACCAAGAACGCCTGCAGCGACTTCGGCGGCTACGTCAACGGCAAGTGGCTGGCCGCGAACGAGATTCCGGGCGATCGCACGTCGTGGGGCGCGTTCTCGATGCTCGATGAACGCTCCACGGCCGTACAGCGCCAGCTCGCCGAACAAGCCGCGGCCGATGCCAACGCCGATGGGGTGAAGAAGATCGTCGGCGACTTGTGGTCGACCGGCATGGACGAAGCCAGGATCAACGCGCAGGGCATCGCGCCGATCAAGGATCGCCTCGCTGCGATCGACGCGCTCGCCGATGGCAACGCCGTCGCTGATTACCTGCGCACCTCGTTCGCCAAGGGCGAGGGCTTCCTGTTCAACTTCGGCGCCGATCCCGATTTCAAGAATTCGTCGATGAACATCGGCTCGGCCTTCCAGGGCGGCTTGGGCCTGCCCGACAAGAACTACTATTTCGACGCAGACAAGCAGGACAAGCTTGCCGCATACGAAGCGCACATCGCCAAGGTGCTGGAGCTGTCTGGCGTTGCCGCCGAAGATGCCGCCGGGCAGGCCAAGGATGTGATCGCGTTCGAGACCCGGCTCGCGAAGGTGTCGAAGTCCGAGGAAGAACTCTCGCGCGACGTCTCGCTGTACTACAACCCGGTGAGCCCGACCGAAGCCGACAAGCTGGCGCCGAACTTCCCATGGACGAAGTTCTTCGAATCGCAGGGTGTCGCAATACCGACGATGTTCTCGCTGGCGATCCCGGCCTTCCACCAGGAAGTCAGCACGATGCTCGCCGACGTGCCGGTGGAGCAATGGAAGAGCTACCTGCGCTTCCACACCGTCGATGGCGCCTCGCCGTACCTGAGCGACGCCTTCGTGCAGCAGAACTACGAGTTCTACGGCAAGACGCTCTTCGGCCAGAAGGAGATCAAGCAGCGCTGGAAGCGCGTGCTCGACACCATCGAGGGCAAGACCGGCGAGGCGCTCGGGCAGATGTACGTGCAGGTGGCATTCCCGGCCGAATCAAAGGCGCGCATGCAGCAGTTGGTACAGAACCTGCGCGATGCGTTGAAGGTGCGGATCGAGAACCTCGCGTGGATGAGCGCCGACACCAAGGCAAAGGCGCTCGAGAAGTGGGCCTCGTTCACGCCCAAGATCGGTTATCCCGACAAGTGGCGCGACTGGACCGGCCTGTCGACCTCGCGCGACAGCTACATCGAAAACGTGCTCGCTGCCAACGAGTTCAACTACAAATGGAAGCTGGGCAAGATCGGCAACCCCGTAGACAAGACTGAGTGGCTGCTCAGCCCGCAAACGGTGAACGCCTATTACGATCCACAGAAGAACGAAATCGTGTTCCCCGCTGCGATCCTGCAACCGCCCTTCTTCGATCCGAACGCCGACGATGCCATCAACTATGGTGGCATCGGCGCGGTCATCGGCCACGAAATGATCCACGGCTACGATGACCAGGGCAGTCGTTTCGGCCCCACCGGCAACTTCGAGAACTGGTGGAGCGACGCCGATGCCAAGGGCTTCAAGGAGCGCACCGACCGTCTGGTCAAGCAGTTCAACAGCTATCGCGCCACGCCGGAGCTGAACGTCAACGGCAAGCTGACGCTCGGTGAGAACATCGCCGACCTCGGTGGCGTCGCCACCGCGTACGACGCACTGCAGCGCGCGAGCAAGGACCAGGCCGATCCGATGATCGATGGCCTCAGCCGCAACCAGCGCTTCTTCATCAACTGGGCGACCGTGTGGCGCACCAAGCTGACACCGGAATCCCTCAAGGTGCTGGTCGCCACCAACCCGCATGCACCGCCGAATTTCCGCGCGGTCGCGCCCCCATCCAACATGCCGAATTTCGCCGCGGCGTTCTCGTGCCGCCCCGGCGATCCGATGGTGCGCCAGGGCGAACATCAAGTCGTGCTCTGGTAATCGCGGCAACGACATGAACTGTGACGAAGGCCCGCCGCGTGCGGGCCTTCTTCTTGGCCAGCATTCATCGGCCGCCGACGGCCGCTTGTTACACTCCGGCGACTCGTCACCGGATGGAATCGCATGCCGAAGCCGCACATGCTTGCAGTCGCACTGGGCCTCAGCCTGATCGCCGCCCTCGCCGCGCCCGACGCGGATGCTGCCAAGAAGAAAAAGAAGGCCCCCGCCAAACCGAAAGAGCCCGCGGCAGCGACGGCCTGTACGGATTACTACAGTTTCGTCAACGCCGATTGGCTCAAGGCGAATCCGGCCCCCGCGAATGGCGCGGCGTCAGCGATCAGCCAACTCGCCGAGCGCGCACAGCAGCAGCAGCGCGAATTGCTCGACACGGCGATGACCGCGCCCCAGGGTAACGTGCAGAAATTGCTCGGCGACTTCTGGGCCAGCGGCCTCGACGAAGCGGCGGTCGAGCGTGACGGCGCCAATCCGGTCGCGCCGCTGCTTGGGCGCATCAACAGCATCAAGCGCGCGAAGGACATTCCACCGGCGATCGCCGCGCTGCACCAGATCGGTATCCCGGTCGTATTCAACTTCGCCGCCGATATCGACCTCAAGGATCTCAACCGCCATATCGGTTACTTCAGCCAGGGTGGTCTCGGCCTGCCCGACCCGGCCTGGTACACGAGCACCAACGCCGATGCGCGCAAGATATTCGGCCAGTACAACAACTACGTGCAGAAGATCCTTGCATTGGCCGGCACGCCGCAGGACAAGCTCGCCAGCGATGCGCAACTCGTGATCGATCTCGAGACACGCCTCGCGCAAGCCTCCAAGCCGCTGGTGTCGCTGCGCGATCCACTCGCCAACTACGCACCGGTGCCCGTCGCCGACCTCGCCAAGACCTACAAGCGACTGCAACTCGGCGAATTCCTCAAGGCGCAGGGCGTGACCGACGACAGCGTCTCGATCGCCAATCCGGCACTGTTCGCGCAGCTCGAAGCGCTCGTCGCCGGGTTGAAACCGGATCAATGGAAGGCCTACCTGCGTTTCCACGTCGGCAACGCGATGGCGCCATATCTGGCGAAAGCGTGGCGCGATGCCGAATTCGAATTCAGGGGTCGCGTACTGCGCGGCGAGTCTGCGCCACCCCCGCGTTGGTCGCACGTGCTGGGCGCGATCAACATCGCCGCCGGGCCGATGCTTGGCCGCGAATACGCCGGGCGTTACCTGCCGGCCGGCACCAAGTCGCGTGCCGAAACGCTGGCCACCGAAGTGCGCGATGCGCTCGGTCGCGCCATCGAACGCAACACCTGGATGGGCGCTACGGCCAAAGCCGAAGCCAAGGCCAAGCTCGACAAGCTGAAGATCGAAATCGGCACGCCGCGTCGCGACCTCGACTACACCGTGCAACCGATGGGCCGTGGCAGCTTCGGCGGCAACATGCTGATCGCGTCGACCTGGCACCACCGCGAGGAAATGAAGCGCATCGGCCGCGGCAACGCCGATCGCCGCTGGGACGTGCTGCCGCAGCAGCCGGCCCTCGCGTACGACCTCGCGCAGAACCGCTTGATCGTGACCGCCGCGATGCTGCAGGCACCGGTGCTCGACATGACCCAGGACACCGCAGCCCAGTACGGCTCGTTCGGCGCGCTGGTTGCGCAGGAACTAAGTCATGCCGTGGATGGCAAGGGCCGCCTGGTCGATGCCGCCGGCAACCTCCGCGACTGGTGGACGCCGGCCGAAAGCAGCGCCTGGGATGCGCTCGGGCAACGTGTCGTCACGCAGTACGGCGGCTTCGACTACCCCGCGCTCAAGGGCATCAAGCTCAACGGCAGCCAGACTCGCGACGCCAACGTTGCCGACATCGGTGGCATCGAACTGGCATGGGATGCCTATCGCCAGGCGCAACCGCAAGCGTTGAAGGAATCGCAGCAGGCCTTCTTCAAAGGGTGGGCGAACGTGTGGGTGCAACAACTGAGCGCCGAAGCTGCGGCCCAGCGCGCTGCGACCAACGTGCACTCACCGGGACAATGGCGCGTCAACGGCCCGCTGATGAACCAACCCGCATTCGGCGAAGCCTATGCTTGCAAGGCCGGTGCGATGCAGCTCAAGCCCGAGCAACGCGTCGCGATCTGGGCCGAACCGGCGCCACCAGCCCCGGTCGAACCAGAGAAACCCGCGAAGAAGAAGTAAGCGCACGCAAACCGCAACAAGGACAAAATCTTGACGCGATTGTCCAATGGGTAGCGCTGGGCTCCGCGGCCTAGCGCACGATCCGCGGCCGCGGTGGTCCGCGTTTGCCGAACGGCGGTTGCCCACGCCAGTAACGGATCAGCAACCACCCGAACAGCATGCCGCCCAGATGGGCGAAATGCGCCACGGTCGATTGCGTCCCGGTGATGCCGAGCAGCAATTCGATCGCGCCGTAGACGATCACCAGCGTACGCGCCTTCATCGGGATGGGCGGGATCAGCAGCATCACGCGCTGGTTTGGGAACAGCATGCCGTAGGCGAGCAGCAGGCCAAACACACCGCCTGATGCGCCGATGGTGGGATACGCACCGCCGCCCTGCGACACCGCCCAAGACGCGACAGCCAACTGGCACAGGCCGGCGCCGATCACGCAAGTGAAGTAATAGGTGGCAAAGCGACGATTACCCCAGGTGTATTCCAGCGGCGCGCCGAACATCACCAGCGCGAGCATGTTGAACGCGAGGTGGGCGAAGCCGCCGTGCAGGAAACCGTAGCTGACCAGCTGCCACGGCAGGAAGGTCTGCATCGACGCATAGGGATCGACACCACTGTCGCCCAGGGGCCACAGCATGAAGGGTGCGAAGGTCATGTCGCCGAGCAGCTGTTGCAACACGAAGGCGATGCCATTCGCGATCAACAGCGCCTTGGTGACGGGCGGCAGGTTGGAGAACATCGGGGGAGCACCTCATGGAAGCGCGGATATGATAGCCGCATGCCCGCCCTGCCCGTGGTCGCCCCCGACGCCGATGCCATCGCAATGGCGTTGCACGCGCACGGTGCCTGCTACATGCCAGCGTTGCCGGACGTGGTGCTGGCTGCGGCCTTGCGTGCCGATCTACTGCGCCTGCGGAATGAAAACGCGCTGGACGCAGCCTCGGTAGGGCGCGCCGACAGTCATGCCCTACGGCGGGAGATCCGCGGCGACGCCACGTTATGGCTGGACGATGCGCGTTGCGGCGAAGCGGCCAGCGCCTACCTCGCCACGCTGGATACGCTGCGGGTCGAACTCAACCACCGCCTGTTCCTCGGCCTGGACGAAGTCGAAGCGCATTACGCCGCGTATCCCCCAGGCGCTGGCTATACGCGCCACCGCGACCGCTTCCACGACGATGATGCACGCGTGTTGTCGATCGTGACCTACCTCAATCCGGACTGGCGCGACGACGATGGCGGCGCGTTGCGGCTGTATCGCGACGACGGTGTGATCGACATCGTCCCGCGCAGCGGCAGCGTCTGTTTCCTCAGCGAACACGAGCACGAAGTCCTGCCGGCACGGCGCGAACGTTTCAGCATCGCGGCCTGGTTCCGTCGCCGTTAGCGCGGCCGCCACAACTCCGCATCGAGATCGAGTTCGCGCGGCAGCCGGACCCGGCCCTTCTCCACGATCACGCCTTCCGCGCGCAGGCGTTGGCTCTGTTCACGATGGCCTTTCGAACCTTCGGGAAACGCGATGCGACCATCCGAACGCAACACCCGATGCCACGGCAGCTTGGGATCGGCGTTCTCGCTGAGGATGCGCGCCACCATCCGCGCCCTGCCAGGCAGGCCGGCGCGTTGCGCGATGTGCCCGTAGCCTGCAACCTGGCCGCGCGGAATCGCGCGGATCGCGGCGAGGATCTTGTCGACGGCAGACAGTTCGACCATGGGGGATTAGCATAGCGGGCATCCTAGGAAGGATTTGGTACCACCATGCAGAACTTCGAGCAGATCCGCACCCATCTCGCCAGCTCCGATTATCGCGTCAGCATGCAGGATCCGTACGTCCTGTGCGTCGAGCTCTCGCTGGAACAAGGCACGCGCCACCAGGCAATCTTCCTGTCGGAGATGCAGGACGACGACGGCCGCGATTACCTGCGCGTGAGCACCGCGGTGGCGCCGACGACCGGCCTCGACGCCAAGCGCGCGCTCGCGTTCAACTGGGAAAGCCGCGTCGGCTACCTCGCCATCGGCGAACTCGATGGCGTGCCTTATCTGCAGCTGTGCGAGAACCGTCCTTACGACAGCCTCAACGCCGCCGAGGTCGATCGCCTTGTCCTCGAGATCGGCGGTCTCGGCGATCGCATGGAGCGGATGCTGTCGGCAGGTGGGGATTTGCTCTAACTCTTTTCCCTTCTCCCGTCGGGAGAAGGTGCCCGAAGGGCGGATGAGGGGCGGCGAAGCGACGATGCTGGCACTGCAGTACCGCTTCAACAGTCGCGTGCAGTTGTCCTCGAACCAGCCCGTCCACTCGGCATTCTCGCTTCGCCCCCCTCACCCCAACCCCTCTCCCGTTGAGAGAGGGGCTATGTCACGCCCAGCCGAGGGCTTCAAACAGCCGCAGCAAGCCGTAGGCGATGCCGCCCGCAGCGGGGATCGTCAGGATCCACGCCCAGATGATCCGCTCGATCACCGTGAACTTCAGCGCGCGCGGATTCTTGGCGAAGCCCACGCCCATGATCGCAGTCGAGATGCTGTGCGTGGTCGAGACCGGCATGCCGAAATGCGCAGCGGTGGTGAGGATGGTGGCCGAGGCCGTTTCCGCGGCGAAACCATGGATCGGATGCAGCTTCACCATCTTGTGGCCGAGCGTCTTGATGATGCGCCAGCCGCCCGCGGCGGTGCCCGCCGCCATCACCAGCGCGCAGGTGATGATGATCCAGAGATCGATGTCCTTTTCGCCACCATCCGGACGCATGAAGGCGAGCCACGACGGCAGGTGCTCAAGCGCGCCTGAGGACTGCGCGCCGAAGATCGACAACGCGATGATGCCCATGGTCTTCTGCGCATCGTTGGTGCCATGGGCGAAGCCCATGTAGGCGGCCGAGGCGAGCTGCGCCTTGCCGAAGAACGCATTGACCCAGCGTGGCCGTGCAAGTCGGGCGATCTGCCCGCCGATGCGCGACATCCCCGCGATGATCGCCCACAGCAGCACCATGATGCCTACGCCCAGCAGGAAGCCCGCGATCGGCGAACTGATCATCGGGATGAACACCTTCCACAACAGGCCCTTGTTACTGGTCCAGCCAGCGTCGCCGGCCTTGGCCCAGATTAGCGCAGCCCAGTCGTTGTGCGCGGCTGCGAGCGCGGCGCCGCAGAGGCCGCCGATCAGTGCATGCGAGGACGAGGACGGCAGGCCCAGCCACCAAGTGATCAGGTTCCAGGTGATGCCGCCAGCCAGAGCGCACAGGATCACCTGCGAGGTCACGTTGACGACCTCGGTGTCGATCAGGCCGGAAGCAACGGTCTTGGCCACCGCGGTTCCCGCGAACGCGCCGATCAGGTTCATCGTCGCGGCGAGGATCACCGCCTGGCCGGGCGAGAGCACCTTGGTCGCGACCACGGTGGCGATGGAGTTGGCGGTGTCGTGGAAGCCGTTGATGAACTCGAAGACGAGTGCGGCAAGGATCACCACCAGCACGAGGGTCAGCATGACCGCGACCTCAGCTGTTCTTCAGCGCGATCTGGTAGGCGACCACGCCGGCTTCGCGGCAGCGGTCGATCGCCTTTTCCAGGATCTCGAAGAACTCCTTAAGGAGGAACATCTCGCCGGCGTCGAGGCGGCCGGAGTAGATGTCCCGATGCAATTCGAGGATCAGCCGGTCGGCCTCGGCCTCGAGCACGCGCAGGCGGTCGTTGAGCGCCTTCATCGGCTCCAGTCGTAGCTGTGGCAGTTCCTTCACCATCTCGACGACCACGCCGGCGGCCTGTTCCAGCATCGACGCGCGCGGCGCGAAATCGATGCCTTCGAGTCGGTGCCTGGCCAGCGCATAGCGGTCGGCGAAGCGCTCGACCTGCTTCGGGATCTTGTACAGCGCCGAACCCAGGGCCTCGATGTCCTCGCGCTCGATCGGGGTGATGAAGCTGTCGACCAGCGCCTGGCTGATCTTGTCGGCAGCCACCCGCTCGCGTTGCCGCGCCAGCTTGAACAGGTCCAGGCTGGGCGTGCGCTCCGGCGCCTTCAGCATCTCGTGCAAGGCCTTGGTGCTGTCGTGCGCCGCCACGGCCGCGTCATTGAGCAAGCCATAGAACTGCTTGCCCTGGCCGAAAATCGTCTGCAGGGAGAACATCGCGGAGGCCTCGCCGGGAGTTAGGTACGGGTGCGGGGCGGGATTATGACGGTTTGATGTCATCCTGCCCACGCCCGACCGCCGAGACGGCGGCCAAAAGGACGGCTGTTATGATGCAGCTGCGCCCCGGCGCCATTCCATGGACGACGACCCTAGCCCCTGCCAGTCTGCACATGACGCCAACGAAGGCGCCGTGATGCTGCCCGCCTCCACCCCGCTACGGACGGAACCGCCCGCGTGCTGGAACTGCTGATCGTCCTCGCCCTGATCGCGCTGAACGCCTTCTTCGCACTATCGGAGATGGCGCTGATGACCTCGCGCAAGCTGCGCCTGAAGCAGCTGGCCGAGCATAGCCGCGGCGCGCGCAAGGCCCTGGCCCTGGCAGAACACCCGGACAACCTGCTGTCGACTGTGCAGGTCGGCATCACCCTGATCGGGGTGCTGACCGGTGTGTTCGGCGGCGAATCGATCGGGCTGATGGTCGCCAACTGGATCGACGGCATGTGGCCGCAGGCCCGGGAATACGCCCGCCCCATCGGCATCGGCACCGCGGTCACCCTGATCACGGCCGCGCAGGTGATTTTCGGCGAGTTGATCCCGAAGCGATTGGCGCTGACCAATGCCGAACGCATCGCGAGCGTGATCGCCATTCCGCTCGATGCCCTCGCCCGCGCCGCCAAACCGATCGTGTTCACGTTGGGCGCGATCAACCGACTGGTGTTGCGGATGCTCGGGATCAAGGACGACGCCCGCAGCGCGATCACCGAAGAGGAAATCCACCTGCTGGTAAGCGAAAGCCACGAGCAGGGCGTGATCGACGCCGACGAACGCAACATGATGAACCGTGTCATGCGCCTCGGCGATCGCACCGCCGAGAGCCTGATGACGCCGCGCATGCGCATCACCTGGCTGGACGGGGCGGCAAGCTTCGAGGAGAACCTCGAAACCATGCGCGAGACGCCGTACTCGCGTTATCCGGTTTACCGCGGCAGCGACGCCGACGTGATCGGCGTGCTTGAAGTCAAAACGCTGCTGGACGAACTCGGCAAGGGCGAGCCGGACCTGTTCCGCGACATCCGTCCCGCGCTGTTTGTATCCGAATCGACGTACGCGCTGAAGCTGCTGGAAATCTTCCGCGAAGAACAGCAATCGCTGGCGCTGGTGGTCGACGAGTACGGCGAAATCCAGGGGATGGTCACCGTCACCGACCTGATGGGCGCGATCTTCGGTCGCCTGCAGACCAGCGAGAGTGCCGACGCCGAACCGATGGTGATCGAACGCGATGATGGTTCATTGCTGGTCGACGGCGCGATGGCGATCGACGATCTGCGCGAACTGCTCGGCGGCGTCGCGCTGCCGGAAGAGGATGAGTACGACTATCACACGGCCGCCGGCATGACGATCGCGCGTTTCGGGCGCATTCCGCATGCAGGCGAGCATTTCGACTGGGGCCGATGGCGCATCGAAGTCGTCGACCTCGATGGCCCGCGCGTCGACAAGCTGCTGCTGCAACGTATCGACACGGAGCGCGACGACGCTGATGATGAAAGCTGATCCATCGCGCCCACGCCGCCCACGCGAGGCCGGCACGCGGGCCATCCTCGACAGCTTCGCCGAGGGCAACCCCGACGACATCCTCACCCTGCGCGAACTGCTCGCCGGCCTCGGCCGCCGCGCCTTCGGCATGCTGCTGTTCGTCTCCGCCCTGCCCGCTTTCATCCCGATTCCGATCGGCGGCGCGATCAGTGGTCCGCTCGCCATGTTGATCGGGGCACAACTGCTGATCGGCCTGCGCAAACCGTGGTTGCCGGAATTCCTCGCCAAACGCGGTCCGCATCGGCAAGCACTGCGACGTTTCGACAAGCTGATCTCGCCCTGGCTTGGGCGTCTCGAACACCTGATCAAACCGCGCCTCACGCTGTTGCTCGATCACCGCATCGCCACCCTGCTCACCGGCCTGTTGCTGGTGCTGCTCGGTGTGCTGACCTCGCTGCCGATCCCGTTCACCAACTTCGTGTTCGGCGGGCTGCTGTTGCTGTTCGCGTTGGCACTTCTGGAACGCGACGGCGTGCTGATGGCTGTGGCCTGGGTCGCTGGCAGTGCAGCGGTCGTGACGTTCGGGTTCCTGTCCGGCAATCTCGCTGCACTACTTGCGCAGATGCTGGATCGATTCTTCTAGTTCCTAGTTTGCAGCTGCTGCGCCCCGGCCAGCAGCAAACTGAACTCCTGCACGTTCACCGGGTGCCCCAGCCAATACCCTTGTGCAAGATCGCAGCCGCGCTCGCGCAGGATGGCGTACTGGCCTTCTTTCTCGACGCCCTCGGCGATCACCGTGATCCCGAGCGAATGCGCCATCGCGATGATCGCCGTCGTCAGGGCCAGGTCGTCCGGATCACGCAGCACGTCGGCGATGAAGCTGCGGTCGATCTTCACGCCGTCGACCGGCACTCGGCGCAGGTGGCTGAGGCCGGAAAAGCCAGTGCCGAAGTCATCCAGCCATACTTTCACGCCGCTGTTGCGCAGGCGCGCCAGGAGGCTGCTGGCGTGCAGCTCGTCACCGATCACCGCCGTCTCCGTGAGCTCCACGTGCAGGCATGATGGGGGCAAGCCGCTTTCTCTCAGGCAGGCTTCGACCACCTGCGGCAGGTCGCCGCTGCGCAGCTGCCGCGGCGAGACGTTGACCGAAACAAACAAGGGTTCGGCATTGCTACGCATCTGCTGCCAACGCACAGCATCGTTGCAGGCGGTGCGCAGCACTTGCAGGCCGATCGTCTCGATCAGGCCGCTCTGCTCGGCGACATCGATGAACACCGACGGCGCGATCGCGCCGTGTTCCGGATGCTGCCAGCGCAACAGCGCTTCGGCGCCAACGAGTTGGCCATCGGCGAGGCGGTACACCGGCTGGTAGGCAAGGCTGAGTTCACCGCGTTCCCAGGCGCCGCGGAGCTCCTGCTCCATGCGCACACGCCGCTCCACCGCCTGGTCCATCGCGCGACTGTAGAAGCGATAGCAGTTTTTGCCAGCCACTTTTGCCTGGTACATCGCGATGTCGCCGTTTTTCATCAGCATCGTCGACCCCGACGCATCTTCCGGGAACAACGTGATGCCGATCGACGTGCCGAGGAACACCTGGCGATCGTGAACCAGGATCGGCCGACTCAGTTCGGCCACCAGAGTTTCGGCGAGGTGGCTGGCAGCGGTGCGCACGTCGCCGTCGGCCTGGCCCTGCAGGAGGATGACGAATTCGTCGCCGCCGAAACGCGCCAGCACCGCATTCTCACCGCCGATGCGTTCGACCGTTTCGCGGATGCGATTGGCGAACTGCACCAGCACGTCGTCGCCGGCATCGTGGCCAAGGGTGTCGTTGACGCGCTTGAAGTCGTCGATGTCGGCGAACAGCAAAGCCAACTGCCGGCCGGCCCCGCGCAACTGCAACAGGCGCTGGTCGAGGTTTTCGCGGAACGCAAGGCGATTGGCGAGGCCGCTCAATGCATCGGTGTAGGCCATGCGACGAATGTCGCGGTCGTGGCGCGCGACGCTGTGGCTCATGCGCCCGAATGCACGCACGAGATCGCCGACTTCGTCGCTGCGGTTGCTGACCGGGGTGTCCGTCTCGAAATTGCCAGTCTCGATTTCGCGCGCAGCGTGCGCGAGCTGCCGGATCGGCCGCACCAGCGCTCGCTGCATCAGCCACACTGCGGTTACACCGAGTGCCAGAAGTGCCCCGCCGAGCAGGGTGATCCAGCCGAGATGGCGCTGGCTGATGATGTCCAGGCGACCGGTCATGCTCTGGGTGGCGCGATCTTCGTCGCTGCGCATCGATGCCAGCGAGTAACCGACGCGCACGCCACCGAGGCGCTGCCCGCCGATCATGATCGGGCTGGCGATGTCGACCACATGCTCCGACACCTGCGTGTGCGGTGCGCGTGCGGCGATCACTTCAAACGCGAACGGATCGCTCATCGGCCGACCGTAAGCCGGGATGTCGCCGGAACCGTCGTGAACGATCCTGCCCTGCGGATCGAACACCAGCACATAGCTCACGTCAGGTTGGCGCAACGTGGTGCGCGCGATGCTACCGATCGCGTCGAGGTCCGAGTAATACAAGGGGTTCGTCAGCGTGTCGGCCAGCTGCGCGACCGCATATTCGCCACGGCGCCGCAGGCGCTCGAACACCAAGTCATGCATCGAGCCGCGTGCCAGGCTGGCGACTTCACCCTGCATCGTGTTCTGGCGCTGCCACATCAGGCTGACTACGGTCAGTACGACCAGCAACATCACGATCATGCCCGCGATGAACTTCGTCTGCAGGCTGAAGCGCAGGTTCATTCGACTTCCGCGTGCACGCGCTGCACGCCTTTGCCGATGTGTTCCAGCGCATGCCGCGCCGTAGTGTCGATCGGCAGGAACCGGGTGGTCTTGAAGAACCGCAGCAGTGCCTCGCGCGCATCCGGGTCGTTGGCAGCCTCGATCAGCACCTGGCGCAACCGCGCCTCGACCTTCGGATCGAGATTCCCACGCACCATTTCCAGCGCGCGCGGGTAGTCGGGAGTTTCGCGGATAAGAATGAAGTCGCGGCGGAACGCCAGTGGCACGCGTTGCGGGTTCTGCCAGTCGAGGTTGCTCATCACCCCGACATCGACCAGCCGCTTGTGCACCCAGGTGGCGATGTTGAGCTCGGATCGCGCAAACAGGTAACCGACCGAGCCCGATGCCGGCCGGTCCATTGGCGAGAGCAATATCTCGAGCGTCAGGCCTGCGCCAATCAGCTCGCTTGCAGGCACGTAATAGGCACTGGTCGACAACGGATTCTGGAAGGCCACGCTGCGGCCGCGCAGGTCGGCCAACGAGCGGATGCCACTGTCGCGGCGAGCGAAGAAGACGGTGCGGTAGCGGCTGACGCCGTCGCGTTCGGTCAGCAGCAGCGGACGCGCGCCCGAGCCCTTCTGCAACAGCATGGCGGTGCCGGCGGTTTCGGTGACCCAGTCGACGCGACCGCGGCGCAAGTAGCTGTTCATCTGCTGCGCGTCGCGCGCCATCAGGATCCGGCCCTCGCGGATGCCGACGTTCGCCATCCGCGGCACGACGTAGTCGAGCAGCGGCTTGAGTTGTTCGTAATGGGCCTTGGGATCGTCGCTGATGCGGCCGATCACCAATACGTTGGAGTCGTCGGCGGTCGCAGCCTGCAGTGGGGTCGGTGCCAGAGCGGCAATGGTCGCCGCAGCCAGGACCAGCATCACTGCGGCGAAACAACGATGGAACGCGGCCAAATCGAGAACCCGAGGTCGGAAAACGCCAGCGGAGCCTAACCCACTGGACGGGGGATGGGGAACCGGATGACCGCCCTAGTCCGGTCCCGGTTCGGCCCGGCCCGCCAGCATCGCCATCCGCTGCGCATCCGCCAGCACCCCGCGCAACAGCCGCACTTCGGCGCTGTCGAGCCCGGCCCGCAGGTACAGCCGGCGCAGCTTGCGCATCGCCGATTCGGGGGCGCGGCCCTTGTGGAAATCGATCGCGTCGAGGGTATCGGCCAATTGGCCGAAGAAGCCCTCCAGTTCGGCATGCGACGCCGCGCCTTCCCGCGCCGGCGTCGCGGTGACCGGGGGCGTGCCTGGCGAGCGAGCGGCGGCCAGCGCGGTCGTGCGTAGCTCGTAGCTGAGCACCTGCACCGCTGCGGCGAGGTTGAGCGAGCTGAACGCCGGATCGGACGGGATGTGCACGGCAGCGTGGCAGAGCTGCAGCTCATCGTTGTCGAGGCCAGTGCGCTCGCGCCCGAACACCAGCGCGACCTCGTCGCTACCGGCCACGGCCACCGCCTGCGCCGCGGCTTCGCGTGGGGACAGCTGTTCCAGCTGGACCCGGCGGTTGCGCGCGGTGCAGCCGAGCACCAACCGGCAATCGGCCACCGCTTCGGCCAGGGTCGCGAACACCGGCGCGGCGGCGATCAGATCGTCGGCGCCAGCCGCCATGGCCATGGCGTCGCGGTCGTCTGGCGTCTTTTCCGGGGCGACCAGCACCAGCCGCAGCAGGCCCATGGTCTTCATCGCCCGCGCCGCGGCGCCGATATTGCCGGGGTGCTGGGTGCCAACCAGGACGATGCGCAGACGTGAAGCAGCGGCTTCGAAGCCAGTGGAGTCGGTACTCATGGGCGTGAATGTTAAACTCCGCGCCCCGGCCACCGCGCCGGGTCGCTCTTTTCCCCCGTCGTCCCCACCCGCGCCCGGAGTCCGTCGCGTATGCAAAAGCCTGCCGTCACCATCATGGTCAAGGCCGCCCGTGCCGCTGGAAACGTGCTGTTGCGCCACATCAACCGGCTCGACGCGCTCAATGTGGTGGAGAAGGACCGGTACGACTACGCCAGCGAAGTCGACGGCCTGGCCGAGGCCGAAGTCGTCAAGGAACTCAAGCGCGCGATGCCCGACTGCGCCATCCTGGGCGAGGAAAGCGGCGCTTCGGGCAAGGGACGTTTCACCTTCGTCATCGATCCGCTCGATGGCACCAGCAACTACCTGCGTGGCTTTCCCCACTACTGCGTGTCGATCGCGCTGGTCGAGAACGGCGAGCCGATCCACGGCGTGATCTTCGATCCGCTGCGCAACGAGTTGTTCACGGCCAGCCGCGGCAGCGGTGCCCAGCTCAACGAGCGCAAGCTCCGCGTCTCCGAGCGCAAGGACCTGTCCGGCGCCATGCTCAATACCGGCTTCCCCCCGCGCGAACGCGCGCGGGTTGGCGCGCAACTCGAGTGCATCCGCGAACTGCTGCGCGACGCCGAGGACATCCGCCGCACCGGCTCGGCCGCGCTCGACCTCGCCTACGTCGCCTGCGGCCGCAGCGACGGCTATTTCGAAGCCGGGGTCCAGCCTTGGGACATCGCCGCCGGCGTGCTGCTGGTGCGCGAAGCCGGCGGACGCGTTTGCGACTTCCGTGGCGCCGCCACCGGGCCGCTCGATGCACGTGGCATCGGCAGCCGGCAGTTGATCGCGGGCAACCTCAAGCTGAGCGAGGCGTTGCAGAAGACGATCGTGTCCTCGGGTTACGCCGCCGCGTTCGCCTGACCCACTGCTCTTGCTTGCTTTCGTAGGAGCGGCTTATAGCCGCGAGCTGTCGCTCCGTATAAAAGCTCGCGGCTATAAGCCGCTCCTACACGGGCAACAACCAGGCAACAAAAAGGCCGCGCATTGCGCGGCCTTTTTGCTTGCGGCTAGCGGACGACTTACGGCCGCCGTGCCAACGCGGCTTCGTCGCGCGCCTTCGGCATCAGGTCCTGCTTGCTCACGCCCAGCCACAGCAACAGCGGGCATGCGACGAAGATCGAGGACAGCGTACCGATGACGATACCGATCATCTGCGACTCGGCCATGCCCTTGAGCGAACCACCGCCATACAGGTACAGCGCCAGCACGGTCAGGAACGCGACGAACGAGGTGATCACCGTGCGCGACAGGGTCTGGTTGATCGCCCGGTTGAGCACGGCCATCGGTTCTGCACGCACCGAGCGGAAATCCTCGCGCACGCGGTCGAACACGACGATGGTGTCGTTGATCGAGTAACCCATCACCGACAGCACGCCGGCCAGCACGGTGAGGTCGAATTCATGGCCGGTGAGCGCGAACCAACCCGCGACCACGACCACGTCGTGCAAGGTGGTGATGATCGCCGCCACCGCGAATTTCCATTCGAAGCGGAACGAGATGTAGATGAGGAAGCCCAGCACCACGAACAACAGCGCGTAGACGCCGTTCAGCGCGAGTTCCTTGCCGATCTGCGGACCGACATAGCCACTCTTGAGGCGCTGTGCGGGGTTGTCGCTGGTGGAAACGATGCGGACGACTTCCTCGGCGATCTGGCTGCTGTCGCCCTGGCTGACGCCCGTCTTGGGTTGCAGGCGGACCAGCAGGTCGGTGCCGGTACCCAGGGTTTGTACCTGGGCGCTCTCGTAACCGGCAGCAGCCAGGCGCGAACGCACGGCGTCGACCTTGACCGGCTGGGCGAAGCGCAACTCCACCGAAGTGCCACCGGTGAAGTCGAGGGCGAAATTGAAGCCGTTGGCGAACATCGCACCGATGCCGACGAACATGATCAACGCCGCGACCGCCAGCGAGATCCAGCGCAGGCGCATGAAGTTGATGGTGCTGTCGTACGGGAACACGTTGAAAGGTTTCATGGCTGTGCTCCGTCAGATGGCCAGCGACTTGAGTTTGCGACGACGGCCGTACAGCAGCGTGGCGATGCCGCGCGACACCGACACCGCGGTGTACATCGAGGTCAGGATGCCGACGATCAGCGCCACGGCGAAGCCCTTGATCGGACCGGTACCGAAAGCAAACAACGCGATACCGGCGAGCAAGGCGGTGACGTTGGCGTCGGCAATCGTGCCTGAGGCCTTCTCGTAACCGGTCGCGATCGCGCCCAAGGGTGGCATGCCCGCTCGTAACTCCTCGCGTATGCGTTCGTTGATCAGCACGTTGGCGTCGACCGACATACCGACCGTCAGCGCGATACCGGCCAGGCCTGGCAGTGTGAGCGTAGCGCCGAGAACCGACATCACCGCAACCACCATCAGCATATTGATCAGCAGCGCAAGGCAGGTGATCACGCCGAACATGCGGTAGTAGACGAGGAAGAACACCAGCGCGAACGCGAACGAGTACATCACTGCCTGCAGGCCGCGCTGGACGTTTTCCTTGCCGAGGCTCGGACCGACGACGCGCTGCTCGACGAATTCCATCGGTGCCGCCAGCGCGCCGGCGCGCAGCAGCAGGGCGAGGTCCGCGCCTTCCTTCATGCTCTCCAGGCCGGTGGTCTGGAAATCGCGACCGAGCGTGCTCTGGATCGTCGCGACCGAAATCACCTGCTCTTGGGTGCGCGTGGTGCGAACTTCCTTGCCGTCGACGATACGGACGTCCGGAATGCGCTCGATGAAGACCACCGCCATCGGCTTGCCGATGTGCTGGCTGGAGTAGTCGAACATGCGCTGCCCGCCGACGCTGTTCAGGCGCACGCGTACGCCCGGCGTGCCGGTCTGCGAATCAAAGAACGAGGACGCATCCTGCAGCTGCTCGCCGGAGGCGATCACCCGCTTGTTGAGCAGGATCGGCAACGGCTTGCCGTCGGGGCCGAGTTCCTTCCGGTAATAGATGCGCGCTTCCGGCGGCACATTACCGGTAGCGAGTGCGTTGAACGCGTCGCCTTCGACCACGCCGCGGTATTCGAGCGTGGCGGTGGCGCCGAGGATGCGCTTGGCCTGCGCCGTGTCCTGCACGCCCGGCAGCTGCACGACGACGCGGTCAGTGCCTTGGCGCTGGATGATCGGCTCGGCCACGCCGAGTTCGTTGATGCGGTTCCGCAAGGTGCCGACATTCTGCTCGATCGCCTCGCTTGCCAGCTTGTCGAGCTCGGCCTGCGGGATGCGCACCAGGATCTGGTTGCCGGCGGTTTCACGGATCAACGTCGGCAGGTTAGTGGCGATCAGTTGCTGTGCCTTGGCCGGATCGGCACCAGTGGCAAGCGTGGTCACGATCGCGCCATCGGGACGGCGCTCGACCGCGGTGTAGCCGATGCGGTTGTCGCGCAACAGCACGCGGATGTCTTCGGCGGTGGCCTCATAACGCTTGGCCAGCGCGGCGTCCTGGTCGACCTGCATCAGGAAGTGCACGCCGCCCTGCAAGTCGAGGCCGAGCAGCATCGGCTTGGCACCGACGGCGCGCAGCCAGTCCGGTACCGTCGAAGCGAGGTTCAGTGCGACCACATAGCCGGAGCCCAGTTCCGCAGACAGCGTATCGCTGGCCTTGGTCTGCACGTCAGCGTCGCCCAACCTCACCAGCAGGTTGCCGCTCTTGCTGATCTCGACCGACTTCGCGGCGACGCCCGCCTTCTTCAGCGCGGCCTCGACTCGCTGCTCGAGCGCAGTGTCAACCTTCGAACCACGATTGGCGGTGACCTGCACCGAGGGATCCTGCGGGAACACGTTGGGCAGCGCATACAGGCCGCTCAACAGTAGAACGATCAGGATGACGACGTATTTCCAGCGCGCGTATTCAAGCATCGGGAAACCCCGCGGCGACCTTGATGGTCGCCGTCAATGTGATGGACGAAGACTGATCAAAACAGGCCCGATCAGGCCGACTTCAGGGTGCCCTTGGGCAGGACGTTGGTGATCGCGCCCTTCTGCAGGCGGATACGCACGTTGTCGGCGATCTCAACGGTGATGAAGTTGTCGCCGATGTCGGTGACGGTGCCGGCGATGCCGCCGTTGGTCAGCACTTCGTCGCCCTTGGCCAGCTTGCCGAGCATTTCGCGATGCTCCTTGGCGCGCTTCATCTGCGGACGGATCATCAGGAAGTACATGACGCCGATCAGGATGATCGAGAACAACAGGGTCGACATCATGCTCCCGCCACCAGTGGCAGGCGCGGCTTGGGCGTAAGCGGGTGCGATCAGCAGGTCGAGCAGGTTCATCGGAATGTCCGTGAGCGGTCAAATAGCCGGGGATTATGCCATGCGGCCGCGGCGCAGCCGTTTCAAGCTTCTACTCCTCCCCTTGCGCGCAGCGCAGGGGGAGGCTGGGAGGGGGTGTGAGACGCGAAGCGTCGAGGCTTCACGCGAAGGGCACCCCTCCCCAACCCTCCCCTTCGCCTTCGGCGAAAGGGAGGGAGTCAGGCATCGCGGGCAGCGTAGAACGACTGCCTGAACGCGGCGAAAGTGCCCTGCTCGATGGCGTGGCGCATGTCCGCCATCAGCTTCTGGTAGTGCCAGAGGTTGTGCAGGGTGCCGAGGATCGGCGCCAACATCTCGTTGCAGCGGTCGAGATGGCGCAGGTACGCCCGCGTATAGCCGTTGGTGCAGGCATAGCAACCGCAGCCTTCCTCGATCGGCCGCACGTCCTTCTCGTACTTGGCGTTGCGGATGCGCACTGTGCCGAAACGGGTGAAGTAGTGGCCGTTGCGGGCATTGCGGGTCGGCATTACGCAATCGAACATGTCGACGCCGCGCGCAACCGCTTCGACCAGATCTTCCGGCCGGCCCACGCCCATCAGATAGCGCGGCCTGTCGGCGGGCAATTGTGGACAAGTGTGTTCGAGCATGGCGTTGCGCTCGGCCTCCGGTTCGCCGACCGCCAGCCCGCCGATCGCATAGCCGTCGAAACCGATCGCCTTCAGCCCTTCTGCCGATTCCGTGCGCAAACCATGGTGAACGCCGCCCTGGACGATGCCGAACAACGCGGCGTCGTTGCCCTCGTGCGCCTTCTTCGAACGTTCCGCCCAACGCAGGCTCAGCTGCATCGATTTGCGGGCCACGTCCTCTGTCGCCGGATACGGCGTGCACTCATCGAAGATCATCACGATGTCGGCATCGAGCACCCGCTGGATGCGCATGCTCCCTTCCGGACCGAGGAACACGGTGGAACCGTCGGTCGGCGCGGCGAAGGTAACCCCGGCTTCGGTGATCTTGCGTCGATGCGCCAGCGAGAACACCTGGAAGCCGCCGGAGTCGGTGAGGATCGGTCCGTCCCAGCGCGAGAAGCCGTGCAGGCCGCCGTGCGCCTCGATCACATCGAGTCCAGGCCGCAGATACAGATGAAACGTGTTGCCGAGGATGATCTCGGCGCCGAGCGCACGGACCTGTTCCGGCAGCACGCCCTTCACCGAACCGTAGGTACCGACCGGCATGAAGGCCGGCGTTTCCACGGTGCCACGTGGGAAGGTCAGCCGACCTCGGCGGGCAGCACCGTCGGTTTTCAGCAGATCGAAGGACATGCGACTCATGCGTGCATTCCTGTGTGCATGAATCCGCATCGATCCCCAACCCCGTCATCCCGGCGCAAACCGGGATCCATTTTGATGTTGCCTTTGCTCGTCATCCCCGCGAAGGCGGGGATCCAGTGCCTTTGCAGTTTGAAACGCAAAGTCAAAATGGATCCCGGTTTGCGCCGGGATGACGTTGGGAAGGTTCGGGCGAGACTTGTCACTTCACTTGCTCCGGGTACAACAACATCGCATCGCCATAACTGAAGAAGCGATAGCGCTCGCGGATCGCATGCTCGTACGCGGCGGACATGCGCTCCTTGCCGGCAAACGCGGACACCAGCATCAGCAACGTGCTTTCCGGCAAATGGAAATTGGTCAGCAGCATATCGACACTGCGGATGCGATAGCCCGGCAGGATGAAAATTCGCGTCTCACCGGAAAACGGCTGCAACTCGCCGTCACGCAGTGCGCTTTCCAGCGCCCGCACCACGGTGGTTCCGACCGCGATCACGTGGCCGCCCGCCTCGCGCGTGCGACGAATGTCCTCGATCAACGCGGCGCTGACATTCAGCCACTCGCTGTGCATGCGATGTTCGCTGAGATCGTCCACGCGTACCGGCTGGAACGTGCCGGCGCCGACGTGCAACGTCACGTGGCCGAAGCCGATCCCGCGCGCGCGCAACGCATCGAGCAAGGCTTCGTCGAAATGCAGGCCGGCCGTCGGCGCGGCGACGGCACCGATTTCGCGCGCGAATACGGTCTGGTAACGCTCGGTGTCGTCCGCGCCGGCTTCGCGATGGATGTACGGCGGCAGCGGCAGGCGGCCGGCATGCAGCAGCCATGCCTCCAGCGATTCCGGCACATGGAAGCGCAAGCGGTAGAACTCCTCTTCGCGGCCAAGCACTTCCGCTTCTCCGCCAGCATCAAGCGCAATACGGCTGCCGGCCTTCGGCGATTTGCTGGCGCCGATCTGCGCCAACGCCTCGTTGCCGGGCAACAGCCGCTCGATCAGGATCTCGACCCGACCCCCGCTGGCCTTCTGCCCGAACAACCGCGCCGGAATCACCCGGGTGTCGTTGAACACCAGCAGGTCGCCGGGCTGCAGCAGGTCCGGCAGATCGCGGATGCCGCGGTCGGCGAACGGTGCCGGCGCCGGCGGCACGACCAGCAGGCGGCTGGCGGAACGTTGCGGCAGCGGCGCCTGTGCGATCAGTTCCGGCGGCAGGTCGTAATGGAAGTCGGACTTCTTCAAGGGGGCAAGGCGCAGGGAAACCGGCAATTGTAGGGCTTCCGAGCAGTGCCCCTGGGCCGCCAGCAACCCTAGCGCTCGAACTTCGCCGAAAGGATGATCGACGAAGTGGTCCGTTCCACGCCTTCGATGGCGCCGATGCGATCGGTCAGCTCGTCCATCTCCGACACGTTCGGGACCACACCCATTGCGACCAGGTCGAAAGGACCGCTGACCGAGTGCAGGGCCCGCACCTCAGGCACACCATGGAGCGCCTCGACCACGGAGGCCATCTGCTTCGGCAACACGGTGATCATGATGTAGGCCCGGATGTGTCCGCGCTCGGCAGCTTCGTTCACTCGCACGGTGTAACCGCCGATCACCCCTTGCCGCTCCAGCCGTTCGATGCGGCTTTGCACGGTCGTGCGCGACAGCTTCAGCCGGCGCGCGATCTCCGCGACCGAGGCGCGGGCGTTCTCGCGCAGCACGGTCAGCAGCTGCTGGTCGGAGGCAGTGATCTTCATAAGCCCAGCTTTTTCGTCGAATCGACGAAATATAGGATTATTTCGTCCAAATTAATACTACCTATCGACGAATTTATCCCGATAATAGAGCGTTAGCCAAGTTCAGGAGACTCTCATGGCCGTGACCGACAAACTTTCGCCTCTGCGCGCCCATGGCGGCAAACGCCGCACCACCGGCCTCGACGACGCCACCCTGGCGAAGTTCGCCGCCGGCCACCCGGACCTGGTTGAGGTGATCGACGCCGCCGCCACGGAATACGAGCGCGTGCGCGCCGAGTTCCCGGAGCTGCTCGACCAGGACGAAGACGCGCAGGCGCGCGCCATCCAGGCCGGCTACGTCAATTTCTACTCCGACGATACGGTGAACCCGTATGTCGCGCTGGTCGCACGCGGGCCGTGGATCGTCACCCTCAAGGGCGCGGTGCTGCACGACTCCGGCGGCTACGGCATGCTCGGTTTCGGCCACACGCCCAAGGCCGTGCTCGATGCGATGGTCAAGCCGCAGGTGATGGCCAACATCATGACCCCGAACCTCTCGCAGCTGCGCTTCGATCGCGCACTGCGCGCGGAAGTCGGCCACACGCGCGGCGCCTGCCCGTACAGCAAGTTCCTGTGCCTGAACTCCGGTTCGGAGTCGGTGTCGCTTGCCGCCCGCATCGCCGACATCAACACCAAGCTGATGACCGACCCGGGCGCGAAATACGCCGGTCGCGCGATCAAGCGCGTCGTCGTGAAGGGCAGCTTCCACGGCCGCACCGAGCGTCCGGCGCTGTATTCGGATTCCTCGCGCAAGACCTATCTGCAGCACCTCGCCAGCTTCCGCGGCGAAGACACCATGCTGACGGTCGAGCCCTACGATGTCGCCGCGTTGAAGCAGGTGTTCGCCGACGCCGACAAGAATGGTTGGTTCATCGAAGCGATGTTCCTCGAGCCGGTGATGGGCGAAGGCGATCCGGGCCGTTCGGTGCCGGTGGAGTTCTATTCCGCCGCCCGCGAATTGACCAAGGCGCACGGCGCGCTGTTGCTAATCGATTCGATCCAGGCCGGCCTGCGTGCAAACGGCGTGCTGTCGATCGTCGATTACCCCGGTTTCGAAAACCAGACCGCGCCGGACATGGAAACCTATTCCAAGGCGCTCAACGCCGGTCAGTACCCGCTGTCGGTGCTCGCCGTCAGCGAACGCGCCGCCGGCCTGTACCGCAAGGGCGTGTACGGCAACACCATGACCACCAATCCGCGTGCGCTTGATGTCGCCTGCACCGTGCTGGCACAGCTCACGCCCGAGCTGCGCGCCAACATCCGCAACCGCGGCACCGAAGCCGTCGCCAAGCTCGAACAGCTCAAGTCCGAACTCGGCGGCCTGATCACCAAGGTCCAGGGCACCGGGCTGCTGTTCTCGTGCGAACTGGCACCGCAGTTCAAGGGCTACGGCAACGGTTCGACCGAGGAGTGGCTGCGCGAGCGCGGTATCGGCGTGATCCATGGTGGCGCCAACTCGCTGCGCTTCACCCCGCACTTCGCGATGCAGGCCGACGAACTCGACCTGCTCGTCGCGATGGTCAAGCGCTCGCTGCTCGAAGGCCCGCGCGCGCAGCAGGCCGCCGCGGCGTAACCGGCACCGTACCTGCTGGAAACACGAGAGGCCGGGATTTCCCGGCCTCTTCCGTATACGTTCAAATTCACGCTCCCTTCGATACCGGCCACAGCCACCGCTGCAGCCAGCTGATCGGCGCGGACCTCGCTTGTTCAGCGGCGACGACGCCGCGCTATCGCCAGTCCCATCAGCACCACCAGCGCGCCGCCCCCGAACCACCAGGGCGCGCGCGACTTCTTCGGTTGCGTTGCCGGAGGTGTCTCCGGCGTGGCATCGGGCGACAGCTGCCAACGTCCATCGCGCAGCACGATGCGGCCCTGCAACGACGGCAACGTCAGTTCACGCCAATGGATGCGCAGGTCGCCGATCTGCGGATCAA
Organism: Lysobacter sp. CFH 32150; assembly: GCF_022758295.1. GTDB lineage: Bacteria > Pseudomonadota > Gammaproteobacteria > Xanthomonadales > Xanthomonadaceae > CFH-32150. The sequence goes on from NZ_JALDWJ010000001.1 coordinate 667,338, forward strand.
GCGGGTTCTCGGCGCTGCCGAGACCGTCGCCTTCGGGTTGGAACGTCGCGGCGAGGTTGCCAGGCAAGGCGGAAAAATTCGGCCGGAACATGCGCCACACGCCCAGTCGTTCGATCACGCTCGCATCCAGTGGCTTGCCATCGAGGTTGATCGCGGCGACCCATCGCCGGCTGTGCAGCGGCAGCGCGGGATTGTCGTGGCCGGGTGCAAAGCCACGGGAGTCGATCGCGTGTTCGCTCCAGGCCTGTACATAGCCCTGCCCGCTTGCCTGCCCTGCACTTTTGGCCCACTGATACATTGCGACTCGGCGTTCGAGGCCGAAATGGCGCGCAGTCACACCGAATTCGGCGTCGCGAACGACATCGTCGGTCACCGGTACGCCTGCTGGTTCCTGGGCTACGGCGATGCCTGCGATCGCCCACAACGCGGCGACCGCCAACATCCTCATGCCAGGGCCCGCGCGTGCAGTTCCTCGACTTCGTGCGTGGTGCCGAACTTGCCCTTCTCGTCGCGGGTCACCTGCGCCAGCGCGCAACCCGGATCGTGGGTGAAGAACAGATGCACGTTGCGTGCGAGCTTGTCTTCGAGGAACTCGCGCTTCTCGTCGATCAGCAACTCGGCGTTGCGGTCGTAACCCATGGTGATCGGTACGTGCACCCACGGCCGTCCCGGGATCAGATCGGCGCAGAACACTACCCCGCCGTGCGGCTCGCCGTTGACGTGTTCGGGACCGACGATCTCGGCCAGCATCAAACCGGGCGTGTGGCCATCGCTGTAGTGGAAACGCACCGCGTTGCCGAGGGTGTGCGAATGCACGCCATCGACGATTTCCAGCCGTCCACTCTCTTCCAGCAGGCGCGGCAACTCGGGAATGAAGCTGGCGCGATCGCGCGGATGCGGATGGGTCGCCCGGTCCCAGCAGGATTCGCTGACCAGGTAGGTAGCGTTCGGGAACAGCAGCTCAGGCGTCTTGCCATCGCGCCACGGGGCCAGCAATCCGCCGGCGTGATCGAAATGCAGATGGCTGAGCACGACCACGTCGACGTCTTCGTGCTCGAAACCGGCGGTTCGCAGCGATTCCAGCAGCACGTGGCGATCCTCGACCACGCCGTAGCGCTCGCGCAGCGCCGGTGCGAAGAACGCGCCGATGCCGGTTTCGAACAACACGGTCTTCCCGTTGAGCGGACTCGCCAGCAGCGCACGGCAGGCCAGCGCAATGCGGTTCTGCTCGTCCGGAGGCGACCATTTGGCCCACATCGCCCGCGGCGCGTTGCCGAACATGGCGCCGCCATCGAGCTTCTGGCTGTTGCCTAGGATGGACCAGAGTTTCATACGAGGAATTCTAGCGCGCCGGCGTTAAGCAGACGCTATCCGACTCCGGCGATCTATTGGACTTCGTGTTCCGCGGAGAAATAGAAGACGAATTCGCCCGCACCCTGTTCCTGCGTCTGCACCCGGATCGCCGCGATGTTGCCGCTCGACGATAGCCAGCCTTCGCCGATCGCATCGGCATCCGCGCCGAACTTGAACCAACTGCCGCGCCATCCACGCACCACGATCTTCGCCTGTTTTCCCGCCGCGAGTTGCAGTACGGAACCGGCACCTTCCGGCACTGCGACATTGCGGCCACCGGTGTCGTCGAGATCTTCCTGCTCGAATGCGAACAACGGCTCGTTGTCGGCCTCGACAGTGAAACGCCAGTCGGTCGTGCCAGGCGAACCGTCGTGCTGCACGGCGATGCGATCGACTTGCAAGCGCAGTTTGTCCGACACCGGCGCAGTTGCGGGTTCCGCTGCCGCTGCCACGGAGGTGGCCGGCTTGCTGTCTGCCTGCTTGTCACCGCGCACGTTGATGTAGACCGTGGTCAGCGCCGCGATCAACGCTGCCGAACCGGTCAGGATCGCCGGCACATGGGAGATCACCGGCTTCTTGTCGTGGCTTTTGTCGTTATCGGCCATTGGCGCCGTTCCGTCAGGGTGATGGCGCTGGGAGCACTGCTTTCAACAGTACGTCCGCGCGCCCGCCGGGTTTGCGCGGATCGCTGCCGCCGGACAGCGTATTCGTACGCTTGTCCCATTGCACGGTCTGCAGATTGCCCCACGTTGGCTCGCCGGCATTCACCGTGTGGCCCATCGCTTGCAGCGCTTGCACCGTCGCCGCGTCGAGCGCGCCGGGTTCGGCGGAAATCGCGTCAGGGAACCACTGGTGGTGGTAGCGCGGCAAGGCCACGACCGCTTGCGGATCCATACCTGCATCGAAGGCGAGGATGCCCAACAGCACTTGGGTGATGATGCGGCTGCCGCCAGGTGCGCCGAGCACGATCGCCTTGTCCGGCGATTCGATAAAGCTGGGCGTCATCGAACTGAGCATGCGCTTGCCAGGCTTGGGGGCATTGGCCTCGAAGCCCATCACACCGAACGCATTGGGCGTGCCGGGCTTGAGCGCGAAATCGTCCATCTCGTCGTTGAGCAACACACCCGTGCCCGGCGCGATCATGCCGGAGCCATAGAGCAGGTTGACGGTCTGCGTCGCCGCGACGCGGTTGCCTTCGGCATCGATGATCGAAAAGTGGGTGGTTTCCTCGTCCTCCAGCGGCGCCGGTTGCCCGGAGAGCAGTGCGCTCGGGGTCGCCTTGTCGGGATGAATCGACGCGCGCAAGCCGGCGGCGTAATCGCGACTCGTCAGGCGCACGAGCGGGACTTCCACGAAATCGGGATCGCCGAGGTAGATGGTGCGGTCGCGGTAGGCGCGACGCATCGCTTCGACGACCAGGTGCGTGCGCTGCGGCGCGTCGAGTTTCTGCAAATCCCAGCCGGACAGTATCTGCAGGATCTGCGCCAATGCCACGCCACCGGAGGATGGCGGCGGCGATGTGGTGATGTCCCAATCACGATATTTCAGGCGCAGCGGCTCGCGTTCGCGCACGCGGTAGCCGGCGAGTTCGTCCGCTCGCCACTTGCCGCCTTCCTGCTTCACGCCGGCAAGCAACTTCTTCGCGACTTCGCCGCGATAGAAACCGTCGAACCCACGTTCGGCGAGCAGCTCCAACGTACGCGCCAGATCCGGCTGTTTCAGCGTCTCGCCGACCTTGGGCGCGTCGCCGTCGGCCAGGAAGACCTCGCGGGTGCCGCGGTAACGCTCCATGACCTTGCTGCGGCTGGCGTAGCCGACGGCCAGGCGTTCGTAGATCGGAAAACCTTCGCGCGCGACGCGGATCGCCGGCGCCAAGGTGGTTTTCAGCGGCAATTTCCCGTACTTCGCGGCGAGATGCACCAACGCCGCCGGCAAGCCGGGGATACCCGCAGACCACGGACCGTTCTCCGCTCGATCCGGATCGAGTGCGCCGTCCTTATCGAGATAAACGTCAGGCGTCGTCGACTCGGGCGCGGTCTCACGCGCATCGATGAATACGTCGCGATTCGCTTTCGCATCGTGCAGCAGAAAGAAACCACCGCCGCCGATGCCGGACGAAATCGGTTCGACCACCGACAACATCGCCGATGTCGCCACCGCGGCATCGAAGGCGTTGCCACCGGCGCGGATCGCGTCGAGGCCGGCTTCGGTCGCGAGCGCGTGCGCACTGGCGATCGCGGCGCCCGCCGGATGCTGCTGTGGGGAAACCTCGGCTGCGAAGGCCGCAGGCACCGCCAGCCACAAGGCCAACAACCCGCGGCCGGCCACCAACCACCATCGCCTCATGCGGACTCCCGCTGCAGCCGCGCCAACTTGGCGAGCAATTGTTCGTTCGATTCCGGATGTTCCGCATCCGGATCGATGCATTCGACCGGGCATACCACTACGCATTGCGGTTCGTCGTAGTGCCCGACGCATTCGGTACAGCGCGCCGGGTCGATCACATAGATGGTTTCGCCCTGCGAGATCGCCTTGTTCGGGCACACGGGCTCGCAGACATCGCAGTTGACGCAGAGCTCATTGATCTTCAGGGACATTTCGACTGCGGTGGCCGCCGGGATGCCGGCGGCCACAGGTACCTCGAGGTTATTTGGCTTCGACGAAGGTGTAGTCCACGCCGGCCGGGGTCACGGCAGCCTTGACCCGCTCGTTGTCGGCGGGAGCGCCGATGAAGAGCACCTTCACGCCCTTCATCGAACCGGAGCCCATTTCGGTGAACGCGGTCACGATCATGTCGGCCATCTTCGCCGAAGTGGGCGAACCGAACGCAAGCATGTTGCCTTCGATTACGCCGCGGGAGAGGTCGACTTGCAACTTCTCGAGCTGGCGATCGTAGGTGCCCTGGTAATCGTCGCTGCCTTCGGCCGGCAGGTAGTAGGCGTACGGGTTGCTGACGTCGGCAGGTTTGTTGCGCTTGATCACGTCGACCAGATAGTTCTGCCAGGCGACATCGTCGCTGGTGGTCGGCGCAGTCAGCGGCGCGGCTTCTACCGGCTTCGGCGCTTCTTCCTTCTTGCAAGCGGTGAACGACAGCGCCAGCAGCGCGCTCATTACGAACAACATCGGGCGGGTCAGCTTGGTCATGGTGTGTCCCCCATCAAGTCATGCAGAAGTGCGCTGCCATTCGGCCTGCAGCGCGGCGGCAACCGCTGGTGGCACGAAACCGGAAACGTCCCCGCCGAGGCGGGAGATTTCGCGTACCAACGAAGAAGAAATGAATCCGTATTGTTCCGCCGGTGTCAGGAACAAGGTCTCGACCTCCGGGATCAGGTGGCGGTTCATGCTCGCCAGCTGGAATTCGTATTCGAAGTCCGATACTGCACGCAGGCCGCGCAGCAACACACCGGCGTTGAGGTCGCGGACGAAATGCGCGAGCAGGCCATTGAAGCCCCGTACCTCGACGTTCGGGAACTGCACCAGCGCCTGGCGGGCCAGGTCCACGCGCAAGGCCAGCGGCAGCGCCGGGCCCTTGCCCGGGCTTTCGGCGACACCGACGATCAGGCGTTCAAACAGGGGCGCGGCGCGGTCGACGAGGTCGACATGGCCGTTCGTGATCGGATCGAACGTGCCGGGATAGACCGCGATGCGGGTGGCCACGCTCATTCAGTCGCTGCGCCGTCGGCGTTGGAGTCGGTTGGTAGTGTAACCCGGCGGTAAAGCGCATAGCGCACCTCGCGGGTTTTGCCCTCTCGGTGAAGCACCCAATCCACAGGCAGCGACGGGGCCGCATCGAGCGGGGCCTCGATGTACAGCCAAGCCGTCGGGCCGAGTTTTGGCACGAGCGCCGGCAGCACCCCGCCCCACAGGTTGGCGTCGAACGGCGGATCGACGAAGGCCAGGTCGAACGAGGCATCGGGTTGCGCGTGCAGCCAGGCCATCGCGTCTGCCTGGACCACCCCGACGGCGTCGCCGCCTTCGAGCCTGCCCGCGAGTTCGCGCAAGCCTTGCGCAAGTTCGCGATCGTGCTCGACCAGTACCGCGTGTTTCGCACCGCGCGACACCGCCTCCAGCCCGAGTGCACCCGTGCCGGCAAACAGGTCGAGCACGCGCGCGCCAGGCAACATCGGCTGCAACCAGTTGAACAGGGTTTCGCGCACGCGATCGGCGGTCGGCCGCAAACCGGGCCGCGTCGATACCGGCAGGCGCGTGCCGCGCCAATATCCACCGATGATGCGGACCTTGCCGGGCGCGGCGGTGGATGCGGCTTTGTTGGGCGGTGTTTTCTTCATCCGGAGGCGCGAGGGGTGGGTGCTACCATGCCGCCATTCTCCCCCATTCAGTCCTTACGCCAGACCTCATGGTCAGCTGGTTCCGACGCAAGAAGCCCGACGCGCCCGAGAGCGTGTCCATTACGGCCTCGCCCTCCCCGACCGACATCCCGGTTCCCGCTCCTTCCGTAGACCCGATCGAACTGCCCGAAGCCGAAACGGCCCCGGCCGCACCCGGCAAACCGGGCTGGCGCGAACGTTTGCGGGGCAGCACGTTCGCGCGCAGCTTCGGCAGCCTGTTCTCGCGCCATCCGAAGCTCGATGACGACCTGATCGACGAGATCGAAACCGCGTTGCTGACTGCGGACGTCGGCATTGCCGCGACCACGCAGTTGCTCGAAGGCCTGCGCCAGCGCATGAAGCGGCGCGAATTCGCGGATGCCGACGCGTTGTTGCGGGCATTGCGCAATGAACTGATCGCGATGCTGGCGCCGGTGGCGCAACCACTGGTGATCGACAGCAACGCCAGGCCGTTCGTCGTGCTCACCGTCGGCGTCAACGGCGTCGGCAAGACCACCACCATCGGCAAGCTGGCGCGTCGATTCCGCGACGAGAACCGCTCGCTGATGCTGGCCGCCGGCGACACCTTCCGCGCCGCGGCCGTCGCGCAACTGCAAGCCTGGGGCGAGCGCAACGGCGTTCCCGTCGTCGCACAGGGCCAGAACGCCGATGCCGCCTCGGTCGCGTTCGATGCGCTGCAGGCAGCGAAGGCACGCGGCACCGAAGTGCTGATCGCCGACACCGCCGGTCGCCTGCACACGCAGCAGGGTCTGATGGCGGAACTCGGCAAGATCCGCCGCGTGCTGGGCAAACTCGACGCGACCGCGCCGCATGAAGTGTTGATGGTGATCGATGGCACCACCGGCCAGAACGCGCTGTCGCAACTGCGCCAGTTCAATGCCGCCGTTGGCGTGACTGGCCTGGTCGTCACCAAGCTCGACGGCACCGCCAAGGGCGGCGTGGTGTTTGCGTTGGCGCGCGAATTCGGCATCCCGATCCGTTACGCCGGCATCGGTGAACGGCCGGAAGACCTGCGCGTGTTCGATGCCGAAGCGTTCGTCGACGCATTGTTGCCGGAGACCTTGGGCAACTAATGATGCGGCGGCGCATCTGGCTGATCACGCTGGGCGCGGCCGCGCTCCTGCTCGTCTTCGCGCTGCGTTGGCTCGCACTGCCCCCGCAGGTATCCGGATTCATCGTCGATCGGATCGGCCGATCGCTCGGCCTCGAGATCACTGCTGGCGGTGCCAGCGAATACCGCCTGCGCGGCACGCCACTGCTGGTGTTGCGCGACGTCGTGGTACGCGAACATGGCCAGCCGCCCCTGTTGCGCGCGCGCCGCATCTACGTGGCGCTGCCCTGGTCCACCATCCGTGCTGGTGGCGAGGAACTCATCGCACAACGCATCGAACTCGATGCCCCGCAATTCGACCTGCCCGCGCTGCAACGCTGGCTGGCAAAACGACCACCGGCGAAGAAGCGCACCCCCACGCTCACCAAAGGCCTGCGCATCCGCGACGGCCTGATCATCAACGACGACTGGCGCATCGATGGCATCGATGTACAACTGCCTTCGTTGCTGCCGGAAAAGCCGCTCAACGCACGGATCCGCGGCCGCTACCTCGATGCGCCGACCTCGATTCCATTCGATCTCGCCGTCGCCCTGACGCGTCCTGGCAACGACGCCGGCCTCGCCGTGATCGGTCCGTTGACGATCCAGCACGACGACTGGCGCATGCCCGCGCACGTCCACCTGTCGGGACCGCTGCATATCGGCGACGACGACTTGCGCATCACTCCCGCGCGCTTGGCGATGTCAGCGCGTTATCACCAAGGGGAAACCGATTTGTCGTTCGTGCTCGGCCTGTATGGACCGCTGCATTTCGACGAAGCGACCTGGTCGCTGGCGCCGGCTGGCATGGCACTGCGGGGACGCGATGTGATGCCCACACTCGACGCGCGCGGCGCGCTCGCACTCGGCCGCAGGCTGGTGCTGCAACTCGAGGGCAAGTTGGCGGAGTGGCCGCAGGCGTGGCCGACTTTGCCACCGCCGCTCGGGCAATCGACAGCACCGCTGCCGTTCGCACTGCGCTACGTCGGCAAACCGGACCTGACAGAAATTGTCGCGCTGCAGTTGCAGCGCGACGACACCCGTTTCGACGGTCGTTTCCGCCTGCAGGAAGTCAGTGCATGGATCGACGCGGGCAATGGCTCGCCGCTACCGCCGCTGGATGGCAGGCTCAGCACGCCACGCCTGGAGATTTCCGGCGCGCAGCTGCAGGGCGTCGAAATCACGCTCGACGATCCGACATTGCAAGATGAGTGACGATTTCGCCATTAGGTTGCTGGCGTGGTTCGACGTCTCCGGCCGCCACGATCTGCCCTGGCAGCATCCGCGCGCGCCGTATCGCGTGTGGCTGTCGGAAATCATGCTGCAGCAGACCCAGGTGCAGGTGGTGATTCCGTACTTCGAACGCTTCGTCGCGGCGTTGCCGGATCTGCCTGCGCTCGCCGCCGCACCGCTCGACGACGTGCTGGCACTGTGGTCTGGGCTCGGCTACTACGCCCGCGCGCGCAACCTGCATGCCGCGGCAAAGCTGTGCGTCGAACGCCACGACGGCGATTTGCCGCGCGACCTCGATGCGCTGACCGCCCTGCCCGGCATCGGCCGCAGCACCGCCGGAGCGATCCTCGCCCAAGCCTGGGGCGATCGCTGCGCCATCCTCGACGGCAACGTCAAGCGCGTGCTCTCGCGCGTGCACGGGATTGCAGGTTGGCCGGGACTGCCGGCGATCGAAAAACAGCTGTGGGCGATCGCCGAAGCGCAGCTGCCGCACGCGCGCCTCGCTGACTACACCCAGGCGCAGATGGATTTTGGCGCAACCCTGTGCACCCGCCACGACCCGGCCTGCGTGATTTGTCCGATGCAGCGCGATTGCATCGCCCTGCGCGACGGCCGCGTCGCCGAGCTGCCGACACCGAAGCCGGGCAAACCGTTGCCGGAACGACGCACGCTGGTGCTGTGGGCCGAAGACAGCGCTGGCCGCGTCCTGCTGCAACGACGCCCACCGGTCGGCATCTGGGCCGCGCTCTGGTCGCTACCCGAGCACGACGACCATGACGCCGCACGCCACTGGTTCGACGCCCACCTCGGCGGCGACTACGACCATGCCGAACCGCTACAGGCGATCGTGCATGGCTTCACCCATTACCGCCTGCAGATCCAGCCGCTGCGCTGGCGCGGCGCCGAGGCGAAACCTGCGGTAGGCGATAATGTCGACCTGCGCTGGGTGGCGCGCGACGAACTCGTCGCGCTCGGCATCCCGGCGCCGATCCGAAAGCTGTTGGAAAACACGCAACTACCAGAAGGCTGAGCGATGCCGCGTACCCCGACTTCAAGAAAAGTGTTCTGCCAAGTCGATCAACGCGAGACCGAAGGCCTCGACTTCGTGCCGTGGCCGGGCGAACTCGGCAAGCGCGTGTTCGCGCACATCGGCAAACCCGCGTGGCAGCGCTGGCTGGCCCACCAGACCATGCTGATCAACGAGAACCGCCTGTCTCCCCTAGACCCCAAGCATCGCGCGATGCTCGAGGTCGAGATGGAGAAGTTCCTGTTCGGGGCTGGCGCCGAGAAGCCTGCGGGCTTCGTGCCGGAAGATCAGGTACCGGAAGGCTGAGCTTTTCCAGCAGCACGCAGGGCCATCGCATCGACCGGACGGATTTCCTCGATCCGGCAACTCAGTCCCCCGCCGACGGTGACCCGGTCGAAACCGCTGCTGACGTAGCCGGCTTGCGAGCTCACAAGCAGTACCGGCGAACCGCCACCGAAGTCCAGGCACGGGCCCGACAGGCGCATCAGCCACACTTCCTTGGGCCGCATGGTCAATACGATGTGTTCGTCATCGACCTCTTCCCAACCGATTGGGTTGTAGTAGTGGATCCGCTTGACCGGCGTGCCGGCGTGCGCCTGGTAGAGCGCCAACCTCTCCTCGCGCGTTTCGTGCGCCATGCAGCCGGCGAAAAAGAGCACGCTGGACAGGGCAAGCAATGCGGTGCGAATGCTTTTCATGGCGAACTCCTTTCGATGGATGCCTCAAACGCATGATGCACTTGCCGAAAGCACGCGGAAGCCGGGCCGGGATTGCCGTTCAGCCTTGAGTTCGTCCCCCTCCGGCTTGCCCGGACTCGCCTGCCCCCGTATCATGCCGGGCTCGCTGGCCGAGTAGCTCAGTTGGTAGAGCAGGGGATTGAAAATCCCCGTGTCGGCGGTTCGATTCCGTCCTCGGCCACCACGCGATACCCGCGCCCTGCATAGGTTTCAGCCTATGTGGGGCGTTTTTCTTTGCGAGTCTAGACCCAGCGCGTCTGGATCGAAGCCATCCCGATTGCGACTCCTCATTTCGGCCGCGCACGAGGCAACGGCCTGGTCGCTGCCTGTTACCCGTTTTCTGACGAAATCGGGGCACGGACATGCCCGGGGAGGAAGCATGGGCAACACACGGATCGTCACCTGGGCCTTGGCAAGCGCGGCCCTGCTCCCCGGCGTGGCTGCATCGCAGACTGCCACGCAGACACAGTCCGTCGGCACCATCAGCACCTATAACTACGCCTACGACGGGCGGCGCAACGATGCGTACCAGACACGGATCACCGCCACCGTGGACGGGGCGACATTCCTCTACGACCAGCTCTTCTACGGGCAGTTGGCCGATGCGCAAGCCCAGGCGGGGCTCGCCGAAGCCGGAGCGGTACGCGGTGTCGCCGTCCAAGGCGCGCCTGGCGTCATCGTCTGGAGTGGCGCCGAGCTGATCGATTCCTACGAGGAGTTGATCGACAGCTTCACCGACATCTCCATCACCACGCTGGCGCCGACGTTCATTACGACGGTGCAGACCACGACCGGCGATGCGCCGAACAACGTCGTCTACACCGGCGACCGCGGCAGCTGCTTCGATACCGGCGTGAGCGGCGCGACCAATTACGCGCCCTTCGATGGCGCTTTCGCCAATTGCGACACCTATGAAGAAGTCATCGTCGCGTCCGGCACGATCAACACCAACACCCATACGTCGACGATCATCGAGACGCTCGAGACCTGGTTCACCAACTACGACTACCTGAACTTCGCGCATTACCAGTTGACCGGCCAGATGGTCCTGATCGGCACCGTGCATCCCGGCGTGCAGACCGGGCTGTTCGAAAGCGGCGCGCGTTTCTCCGGGCGACTGCTCGACGCGCCCGTGCCGGAAGCAGGCGGCCGCGCGTGGATCGAAGGGCATGACGGGCATTCCGAGAGCCGAAGCGAAGGCAGCGTGGTGGGCAATCGGCGTTCGATGTCGGGAATGACGGGTGGACTAGTCTTCGCGGCGAACGATCGCTGGCGCTTCGGTCTCGGCGTGGATCGCACCGACTACGGCATCGACGTGGTGGGCGCGCCCGAAGATGCCGATCTCGACCTGACGCAGTTCGGTGTGCATGCCGGCTATGGCACCGGTCGCTGGTTTGCCAACCTTGCCGTATCGCATGCGCGTGGCGAAGCCGATACCCGCCATGGCAATGCATCGATGGGTGGCGTTTCGACGGCGAAGTACGACATCGCGTCGAATGCGGCCGTGATGGAGTTCGGCTATCGGCTGCAGGCACGCGACTGGCAGGTCGTGCCGCAGGCGGGAATCGAGTGGGTGGAGGCGAAAACCGATGGCTTCTCCGAACAGGGCGGCATTGCCCTGGTCGCGGACCAGCATTCGGTCGAACGTTCACGCGCCTGGGCTGGACTCGAGGTCGGCCGCCAATGGCAATGGGCGCAACAGCGGTCGCTTGCGATCAGCATGCGCGCGCGGCTTTTGTCCGTATTGTCCGGTGAAGACAGGCTACTGCCCGTCGCCCTCGCGACGGCTCGCAACGAAGCCTTGATGATCACCGGTCCCGATGAAAACTCGACCGGCGGCGAACTCGGATTCGCGGCGATTCTCGGACTGGGCGGACGGGTCTCGCTCTACCTCGCCGCGCAAGCCCACCGCAACGGCGACGATGACGCGCACGGCGTCCAGGCAGGCGTGCAGTTCGGCTGGTGATCGAATCGAAGCGGTGAGGTCATTGCGACGTCACCACGCATCAACGTCGCGACTCGACGATGTTGCTGATGCGCCCTTCATGGATGTTGAACTGGACCATGCTGCCCTCTGGCAAGTAGTAGTCCCAGCGTTCGCCGATCACGGCGCCGTAAAGATTCTCGATGTCCTTCTTATTGCTCGGCTGCCCTGCCCGCTCGATCAAGGCAGCAACGGGGTCTCCCACCGACACGATGCCAAGCGGGAATCGATGGGTTTCGCCGGCGAATGCGAGTCCACAAAAGACTGTGAGAATTAACGTGAGCAGGGGGCGCATGTTAAGCAATCCAGAGTGGGGGACGGCCATGGAATCTACCCTCCGGCCAGTCGACTGGCAACGGAGCCAATGGCAGTCAAAACGCAGGGGCCAAATTTTCATTTGACCTAGCAATCGCCGCCGTCCATGTGCAGGTTCACGTGCTACCAGCGGCTGAAGCTGATCGAGCGCATGCCGCCGAAGCGAGAATTGCTGCGGCCGAACACACCAAGGCGCAGTCATCAAGCGTGCCAACAATCAACGCTCAGGTCTACGTGCAGCCGTAAAGCAGCATCTGAAAAAGGGATCCGACCATTTTGTGTCGGGCTTGCGGATTACTCGATGGCGGATCAAGACCCGCCCTACGCAGATCACATATGACGTTCCGTAGGGCGGTTTTAACCTGCCTTACGCGGATTCGACTCGGTGCTCGCCGGCGCGGCAAGCGCCGATCGTCACCCCAACAACGACAAGGCCCGCAATGCGCGCCTTGTGTTCTTATGGGATCGGTTTAATTGCCTCCGTCCCCTTTGATTGAAAAGCCCGCTCAATGAGCGGGCTTTTTTTCGGTCAGCGGTCAAATGAACCTGACCCCTTAACGTCCGACAACGCTACAAACGACAAGGCCCGCCATTGGCGGGCCTTGTGCGTTATGGGGTGGGCTTATTGCCTCCGCCCCCTTTGATCCTGGTTTCATTTACCGACCTCCGCTCCCTTTGATCCGATCAAAGTATCCCGCAAGCAATCCAACAATCGCAGGTATCCAGAAAATCAGGAGCAGCCATACATTGAAGTCAGTAATTACCAAAATAGACACATTTGCAATCAGCATGCCGATGAATATTGCAACGCCGCGAATATCGGATCGGCCACGCATAACGCGCGACGGGGCTGCTAAAAAAAAAGTATTAAAGCCAAAACACAACATACCTACAGCGATCAGTGCTGTAGTTTCGAAACCGCGAGCATAGAACAAGTAGACAGCAAACAATCCAACTGCAAGCGCAATCAGAGCTGCTTTGGTTAGATTATTTTTGGGGCCTGTAAGCCGTAGCATTACTCGGCCTCCTTCTTCTTTTCCTGAAGACCCTTTAGGCCAGCAGAGCCAACTCCTGAAGCGACAATGCCAGTCCTCGCAGCTTGTTGAGCAACACTTTTTTGCAATGCAGGTGTAGCAGATTGCGCTCGCGCCGCTTGGGCCGGCCTGGCCCCTGGGCGATTGCCAATTCTCTCCAGTCTATTGGCCTGGCGTTGCGCAACTTTGGTTGCTGGGGAGTTCATGATTTTCTGAGTGGCAAGCTTGGTTCCTCCTTGGCCTGCAGCAACATCCATCAGAACTCCTTCAACAGTGATGTCGTCGCCCTTTAAAGCAGAAGAAGTCACGCTAACAACTACATCTCCAAGGATCCCACCGAGCTTGCCTAGCCTGCCTGCAAGTCCAACGCCTAGCGCTCCTGTTCCAGCAGACACCATGACACTGGTGGTATCAAACTCTTCCTGCACTCCCGCGGCCATTAGCAACCCCTGCGTAGCGGCATCAATCCCCGCGCCAACTGCTGCCCCACACAAAGGACATCTACCGTCCGGGTCAGTGAATTTATAGGGGTTGTTGTAGGCGTAGGCGTAGCGGTTGAAATGCCTCATGTCGCCTTCATAGGCCGTCACAGGATCGACGCTCAGCATCATTCCGATGCTCGGGTCATAGTAGCGCTGCTGCATATATGTCAGCCCCGTCGCCGCATCCTCTACATGCCCGGTGTAACCCGGCCCATCATGGACCGCCCGATTTAACACCTTGCCGTAGGGCTCGTACTCGCTGCGCTCGATCACGTTGCGACTGGCATCAGTCACCGCCACTGGTGAGCCCAGCGCATCGGTATGCTGGTACTTGTAGGTGTAGACATTGGTGGCCACATCGCGTTCGCGAATGGCAATCAGGCTGCCGTTGAGCTGGACGTACTCCGACACGGTGTTGGCGCGGGCATCGCCGGTCATCGCGAGCCGGCCGTCCAACGTGTAGTGGCTGTATTTTTCGGCCGTAGTCGTATCGCGCACGCGCCGGCCGTGGCCGTCGTACACATAGCTGGAGCTGGAAGCCAGGGTATTCTCACTGCGCAGGCGATTGCCGTAATCGAAGGCAAAGGTCTGTGCGTCCTTGCTTTTCACGTTGCCCTGCTCGTCATAGATCAGCGCGTCCACCGCCGGACTTGCCGTGCCAGTGCACACCGGACCGCTGCGAACAAAGGCCAGGCGCCAGTTGGCGTCATAGCAGAAGTAATGGTCGCGGGCAGGTGCCTGCGGCGTGGCCCCCATCTTGGCCCGGGTCAGGTTGTCCAGCACGTCGTAGGCATAGACCGCTCCGGTACCGAACATTGGCGAGGTCGTAGCCGTCAACCGGTCCAGGTCGTCGTAGGTCATCGTCCGGTTGCCACGGTTGTCGGCCAGGCCGTCACTGATCGCAGCCACGTTGCCGTTGGCGTCAAAGTCGTAGCTGTCGTCCAGCACTGCCGGACTGGTGCTGTAGACATCCTTGCTGCGATCCGGCAACTGCCGTGTGTTCTGCGTGAGCGTGTGGACGATGCCGTTGCCGTAAGTGAACTGCTTCATCGCCCCATTCGGGAAATAGCTCACGCTGCTGGCAAAGACGCCGGCCTTGGTGGGTTGGCCGAGCGCGTTGGGGACGTAGTCCACCGTCACCCCGTGCCAAACCTGCGAAGCCAGGTGGCCGTTGGCGTTGTAGGTGTAAGTGATCGGCCAATTGATATTGCCGTTCCACACCAGACTCTCGCCGCTGAGCAGGCGACGCCTGTTGTAGTCGTAGGTCGAGGTGACCAATGTCCCGCCGTCATTCTGGGCGACCAACGACTTGAGCTGGCCATCGGCCCAGTAGTCGTACGTGGTGTCTCCCAGGCCATCATCGGGGAAGGTGAGTGTCTTGACTCGATTGCGGGCGTCGTAGGTGCGGCTGGCACGGCGCGCCAGGATCGCTGCGGTATCGCCTTCCTTGTCGCAAGGAGTCGTGCTGAGCAGGCCTGCGGCCGACCAACTCAGGTTGCCTGCCGCGTCATAGCCCATCAGGGTGGCGCCGGTTTCCGGTTCGACGGTCCGGCACAACTCCTGGGTGTCGCTGAAGTAGGTGTAAGTGCGCGTCGCGACTTTGGTGCTGGCCACGTCACGTCGGGTCAGGGAGGTCGGCTTGCCAAACACATCGCGAGCGATGTCGGTATAGGCGCCTGCAGGATGGACGATCGCCTTGGGCCAGTCGGTGCTCGGCTGGTCGTAGGTCAGATACGAGGTGGTCGTCACCTTGAGACGCGGGTTGGTGACGCGGGTCTGGAAGCCGGTCAGGTACTCAGTGGTCGTCGCCAGTACACCCAGCTCGGAATCCTGTTCAACGCGGGTAACGCGTTCGAGGGCATCGTAGCTGGTGCGGATACCCTGGGTCGGCACGGTGTAACCGGTCAGCCCCTGCATCGGATACGACTGGTACACGGCATGGCCACCGGCGTCATAGCGTGTGACGGTCTGGCTGAGCGTGCCGGCGGTGTTGGCGGTGTCGTAGCGCTCGCTGACCAGCGGACGCCACAGCGCATCGTAATAAGTGACCTGGCGGCCGTTGCCAGTGCTGACCGTCTGCTTCCAGTGGCCGGCGGGGATGCCGTACTCGGTCGCTGCGACTGGCGCAAAGGTTTGGGTGGTCTCGACCCATTTACTGGTATCGCACACCTCAAGCTGCGTTTCGGACGGATAGGTGATGCCGGTTAGTCGTCCCATGGCATCAAAGCGATAGCAGGTCTTGTATTTGTTCTCGTCGGTGACCGAGTCGAGCCAACCGTTGTTATTGACCACGGCCGACTTGCTGCTGCCCGTGGGCGACTCTGGCGTGGCCGGGAACTGGATCAGCTGCGGGATGCCGCGCTTCCAACTGGACAACGTGATCGTGGTGTTGAGCGTGCCGTCTCGGCCGTCAGAGACGGTCTTGAGCGTGCCGCGTTGCCCGGTAGTCACCGCTGAGGTGGTGTCGTACGTCAGCGTCTGCTGCAGTTTGCCGAAGGCATAGGTGCGGATCGGCAAGGCCGTGGCGGGATCGTAATCCGTTTGCGATTCCACTAGACCGGTGTTGACGTTAGTCGATGACTTCTGCTGTCCGATCACCCACAGGGACAAATTGTCCTCGTAGGCAATCGTGTCGGTGCGGGTGTAAGTCTGTGCCTGCGCTGGCAAGGCCAGCAGCATCCCCAGCGTCAGCGCCGATGCGATTCCAATGTGCTTCATTGCTCCATTCCCCTCGCCCTGTGGCGACAGTCCTTGTTCCAACCGCGCAGTGCGCGGCACGTCAATGCTCGATGCCCCCGCCTGCCCCGTCATGGGGCTGGTGCACTCGACTTGGTGACATTCGTCGGACGCGCGAGGTCGTCGTAGGCGTTCACCTGATTCGTGAATGTGCGGCCATCTTGGGTGATCTTTGTGATCAGAAGCGGATCGAACTTGGTCGCCGCCTGATCGCCACGCGTGTACCCCTCTACACCGATCTGCGCGGGGTAGGGCTGTCCTGTCGGATCAGTCTGGTAGGCGTATTCGACCTTCTTACGCAGCACGTTGTTGACATCGAAGGTTTCGGTCAACAGCTCTTTGCCTTCGGCTAGCTGCCAGCGATTACTGAATGTATGACGTGTGCGTGTGCCATCAGGGTCGCGGACATCGACATATTTGGTTGCTACGCAGCCACTCGTGCAATTGGCTTCCCAACTATTGTTGGGCGGTCCATACGAGTATTGCCACGTCATCGTCGGCAGCCCCGGGCCGGTCACCTCGCGCCTGACGAGCGACACGGTGTCGAACAAGTAGGGACGGTAGGCGTAATAGAAGTAGCCGCCCTCCACGGCACCACCGATGCAGTTACGCGGAATGTATGAGCGGCCGTGACGCGTTGGGGCGATGGTGAACGTCGCGGTTGCACCAGAGGGATGCGTGACCGTGCCGTAATAAGGGGCAGCATTTCCATGAGTAGCCGGGGGGAGGGTGTCGCATTGACTTGTCGAGGCGACGCCGCCATCCGAACTGTAATTAAGCAAGCTTGATAGGTGACTGAAGTCATACACCCAGCGACTGCCATCCGGCAGAGTGACCGTAGAACTTGTATACGTCCACGTCTTTCCTGCAGCGGTGACGGTCGTGGTGTCATTGACCCGCGTCACGCTAATCGATCTGCCATCACTGGCGGTGATGCTTTTCACGCCCAACGCATCGTAGGTATAGGTGACCGAATTACCAAACCGGTCTTCGACAAGGGTCGGGTAGATGTACACCCGGTCACGCAGCAAGTAGTCCACCTTGCGCGCCGAAACGGTGGGTGTCACTTGGCCTTTCTTGCCCCCTTTTTTTGGAGCAGGACCAGCTCCGACCGGGCGATCGATCCCACCCTCGTCACGCACCGCGAACCAGTCGAAGTGGTAGCGCATCCCATCGGGTGAGACACCAACGAAACCTTCGCCAGGATCATTCTTGGCCGTCGGCAGGCAAGTGAAGCGCCAACCCTGTTGGGTCACCCAAACGTACGTCTTGCCGTCCGTGGGCAACTTAACGCCCGTGGATTGGGCTTTCAGTATTTCCTGGCTCCCTGCTCCCGGTAAGACCAGGAAGTCGCCGTTCCAGTATTCGGTCGCATCCCATGTCGACGTTACATTGCTCATGCTGCCAACTTGGCCACCACTCGCCCAAGGCGGGGCGGCCTTACCGGCACTGCATCGTCCGACTTCGATGCCTGAAATCTGGTTCATCCGCTTCCAGACCACGTCCCGCGGATACACCCCCTCGAGATGCGGAACAGCAGGCAACCAGGTGCTTGGAACTTTGGGGTTGTCGAAAGAAAAGGCGAGACCGAACGACACTTTGAGGTCGTTGTTGCCACGCAGGTCTACCGTGGGGCTGAGGAACGACAGCGACCCGGTATACAGCCCGATCTGTTCGCCGAACATGCCATCGGGCGACAGCGCCTCGATGTTCGAGGACGGGATGACCTGCTTGTATCCCTCTTCCCATGCGTAGGTCGCCGCTAAGGCGTAAAGCGGAATGCCGCACGCCAGGCCTGCTGCCATGACAAGGCACCGCAAGCTGCTTTGCGAAACGGGGTTGCCTGAGCCGTTTTTCATTTGAAGTTCCATAGTTCCCATTTACTGCCCGCTCGATTTGGTGACTTTGGTGGGTCGGGCAAGCTGGTCCATGTCGTAGATCCCATTGACTTGCTCAACCTGCCAGGTAAAGACGCGCCCTTGTTGCGTTGTCTGTCGTTGCACCATGGGCGCGTGCCTTTCGGCTGTCCGATCGCTGCGGGTATAGGGGCTGTGGCCAATCCGC
Source organism: Lysobacter sp. CFH 32150 (assembly GCF_022758295.1). GTDB lineage: Bacteria > Pseudomonadota > Gammaproteobacteria > Xanthomonadales > Xanthomonadaceae > CFH-32150. The sequence goes on from NZ_JALDWJ010000001.1 coordinate 685,742, forward strand.
GACGGATAGTTCTGGCCGGTCGGATCGGTCAGATAGCTTGTGGTCTCAATACGCAGGATGTTGGTCGGGCCGGTGCCGGTCTCGACCTGGACTAGCTTGCCGTCGGTATCCAGGAACTTGTTGCCGAAGGTGTAGCGAATCCATTGGCTGTCAGGACCGGACACTTCCACCGTCTTGGTGGTCGGGCAAGCGGTCGGGCATTCGTCGGAAAAGCTGTCGTTGGTGGGACCGTAGCTGTAGGTCCATTGCGCCGTCGTCAGCCCGGGACCTGAAATGGTCTTCTGCTGGATCGCCAGTTGTGCGAACTCCTTCGCGTAGCGGGCGGTGTAGCTGGCGGATCCGCCCACTATCTCGTAACACACCCGCGTCACGTAAGAACGGCCGTGCAACGCACCCTTGAACGTAAACTGCCCCGTCGCGCCTGAGGGATGAACCATCGTGCCGGTGTAGCTCTCGGTGCCGGGCAGATAAAGTCCGTCGCACATGCCGCCTTCCGATGTCTCCATCTCCGCGTTCAAGCTGCCGAGGGCGTATTGCCATTGGCTACCATCGGGCAAGGTGACACTGCTCAGGGTGCTCGCGCCCGCGTTATAGGTCCATGTGCGGGTGCCATCACTCACGGTGGAGACGACGCCGGAGGCGTTGTAGGTGACGGTCAACTGCCGGCCATCGCTTGCCAGAATCTGCTTGAGTTGCCAGCGATTGGCGGCGTCATAGGTATAGGTGACCCAGTTGCCGAAGCGATCCTCTACGCGGGTCGGCATCAGCCAAGCTTCGTTGCGTGGCATGCGATAGCCCGCAAATATCGTCGGGGTGACCCTTCCTTTCTTCCCGTTCCCGCTCGCCTTGCTGGCCATCATTCCGGTGGGAACGTTGGTGCCTTTTTCCAGGGCCGGGTAACTGCGGGTTGCTAGCCAGTCGAACCAATAGCGCGTGCCATCCGGCGCGATGGCCAGGAAGGCGTCACCCCCATTGGGATCGGGGATGCAGGAGAAGTACCAGTGATTGGCCGTGACCCATAGGTACGTGCTGCCATCCGTAGGCCGATGTGTGTTCTCGGGCACGGTCAAAAGCATTTCCTGACTGCCTTGCCCGGGAACATACAGATGGTTGCCACTCCAGTATTCAATGCCGTCGAAGGAGGCGTCTTGATAGGTCACCTTCGGCGGAATTGCTTCATAAGCCGAGACATTGCAGCGGCGAGTTCCGGCACGAGTTAACCAGGCCCCACCAAAAATGCCCTGCAGATGCGGAATGTCGAAGTCCCAGTCACCGAAGGGACGATAGAAACTATCGATCTCGAGGCGTGGCTGCACGGTGTAACGACGACCGATGGCTACGGGCAGACTGTTATTGCCGCGCAAGCTGACATCGGTGACTGTGAACTCGGTGCTGCCGGTATAGAGGTTCACCTTCTCACCGAACAGGTCATTGCCGAGCGCACCCACCGCCTCGGCAGATTTGATCTGCTTGGCATACTCGTCGCTCATCGAGTTGCCTTGTGCGCAGACCAAGCCACAGGCGAGTAGGCAGCTTGCGAGTAACGCACGACAAATTGCTTTCATTCGATTCCCCTACCTATCCCTGTGGCCAGCCGCATTGCACGGCAGTAGCCAGTCCCTAGCCGACGTGGCACGCCCCGAGCGCGCCAGATGACCCGAGTCTATCAGCGGATTGGGTTGGGATTGTGGGGATCGTGGATTCGAATTTCGTCTTCGACTTTCCAGCAAATTCAAGAGCCTGTACGAAAATGCGAGCCGTTTCCAAATCTGCAAAAAGAAAGCGGCCCGGTTTCCCCGGGCCGCTTTGCAAGCTTCCGTGCCTGGATGCGGCTTAGTCCTCGACGCTCTGGTAGCTGACCTGGTAACGACCGGCGGCGACTGCGAAGGCGGCGCGGGTGACGGTCTTGTTGGGGTCGAAGTACGCGTGCAGGGTCGGGAACAGATCGAACGGTCCCTGAGTCACAGTAAAGCGCGCGTTGATCAGGCCGCGGTCCAGCGCCAGTTGCACGTAACCGCGCAGCGAGGCCGGGATCGAACCTGCATCATCGATCGGGAAGCGCTTGCCGTCGTAGAACACGGTCAGCTCGCCCGTGAAGGCCTGCGCTTCGTTCTGCAACGCCATGCTCTGCACCAGCGAGTACGCGAGGCTGACGCGGGTGACGTTGTCGTTCGGACGGAACGCGCCGTTGAGCTTGCCCATCACGCCGTTCTGGCCCTGCGTCAGGTCACGCAGCGCGCCGCCATTGGCCACTGCCGATTCGGCATAGGCATAGCGTGAATCACCGGCGGCCAGGTCGCTGAAGCTCGAGCGGCCATTGAACGGCAGGTGCTGGCGCACGCTCTGCCCCATCAGCAGATACTGCGCGAGTTCGCTGCGCTTGAGGTTCTGGTCGGGGCGGAAGTTGTCCGGATAGCCATCCACCAGACGATTGGCGACGGCGAACTCGATCGCCTGCCGAGCCGGGTGGTTGGCGATGTCGTTCAAGCCCGTGTAGCCGCCGCTGCGCAGGAAGCTGATCTCGCCATTGACGGTGCCCGGCAAGCCGTAGCCGTTGGTGACGTTGAGCGGATCGACATCGGCGCCGGACACCGAACCGATGCCGCGGACGCTGATCTTCCACACGCCAGGCTTGCCGGGGGCACCGGTGGTGACTGTGTCGCCAAGGACAGGCAACGCAATTGCGGAGCCGTACTTGATGCCGTCCGGATCGGTGAGCACCAGGGCCAGCGTGTTCTCGCCGATGGTCGCGCGTGCGGCAACCCAGGCGATGTCGTTACCGACGGTGAACTCTTCTTCCTCGACGGTGCCGACCGGGGCGAAATCGACCGAGAACGGACGGTTCGGCACGCCACCGAGCAGGATCGCATTGCTGTTGAACGTGCGCAGCGCGTTGACGGTGCCGCCCCAACCTGCGCGTGTGCCGGCCGCTTCGGCGACCGCCGCGTAGGCATTGATATGGCCGTGTCCAGCTTCCCATGACAGGCGACCGGTCATGTTGGTGGCGGTGCGTTCGATGATGTTCTTGACCTGCGCCGGAGTGAGATGCGGATTGGCTTCCAGCATCAGCGCGACGATGCCGGCCACGTGCGGCGTCGCCATCGAGGTGCCGCTCATGTGGGTGTAGAACGGCAGGTACGCCGGCGCCAGGGTTTCGGCGTCGTGTTGCGCTTCGAGCGGCGGCAATACGCCGAGCAGGTCGCGCGTGGAGACGATGTCGACGCCAGTCGCGACGATGGTCGGCTTGTTGACGTAGGTCCACGACTTGCCGTCTGGCATGGTGAACGTGCCGGTCTCACCGCGCTTGCCGCGCGATGAGAAACTGGTGAGCACGCCATCCTTTTCGCCAGCGCCGACGGAGATCACCCACGGCGCCTGCGCATACGGGTTGTGCGTGTCTTCGCCCGGGCCATCGTTGCCGGCGGCGAACACGCTGACGATGCCGCGCTTGTACAACTCGTAGGTGGCGATGTTGACCGGGTTCATCGGATCGAACGGACCCGAGCTGCCCCAGGAGTTGCTGGTGACGCGGATCGCGCTGTCGAAACTGAACTGGTTGGTCGCGGCGTAATCGAGACCGCCGACCGCATCGAGCACGAGGATTACCGCGCCCGAACCGTAGCCGACCAGGTCCGCACCCGGCGCGACACCGCGGTACAGGCCATTGGAACGCTCACCGGTGCCGCCGATCGTACCGGCGCAGTGGGTGCCGTGGCCGGAGCCCAGGTCGGTGTTTGGCACGCCTTCGAGGTAAGTGACCGGCACGATGCCCGGTGCGAACTCGGTGGCGAGTTCCGCCAGGATGTTCTGCGCACCGAGTACGTTCTGCACCACGTGTTCGCCGAGCTTGAGGTCTTCATGCGTGGCGTCGACGCCGGAGTCGTTGACCAACACGGTTACGCCGGCACCGCTGAACGGAATCGCGCGGCCGTAATCACCCGGGTTCTGCACGGCACGTGCGGCGCCGGTGATTTCGCGTGCTTCCTTGTTGAAGTAACGCAGCGGGGCGTTGAAATAGATCGAGGCGACATCGTTGCGCAGTGCAAGCGCGCGGATTTCGGCCGGTGTCGCCAGTGCACCGGCGATCGGCAAGGTGCGCATGGTGACGCCCTTGGTGATGCCGAGCGCGTTCAGCGCAGCGATTTGGCCGGTGGTCACCGGGACGGATTGTTCGTAGCTGACGACGATCTGCAGTTCATCGGTCGGCAGCGCGCTCTCCATGCGCGACAACAGCTGCGGGTCGAGTTGGGCGTCGGCGAGGGCGACGCCGCTGGCGAACAGGCCGGCAGCAATAGCGCAGACCTTGAAGGTCCGATGCTTGGCGGGGGTAGATGCATGGAACAGCATGGTGTGCGGTCTCCGAAGGACTCCTCCAAGATGAGGAGAGCCCGCAGTGTTCGTTACCGCAGCAACCGATCACATCCGTGGTTGCCTTCAACCGTATTGGGGGAAAACCACCAGCGCGCCCGCTATACGACGTAAGCACAACGCTTCTTGGTCATCGCGTGCGCAAGAAAAAACGGCCCGGGGAAATCCGGGCCGTGAAATCGTGCCAAGTGATGTGCTCTACAAACCCTGCGCCACCTGCGCGGCTTCGTAGGCATCGACATGGCCACTGCCCACTTCGAACGGCTGTCGCCCCGCCATCGGATTGGCGGTGGATTGCAGTACTTGTTTCACCGCCAGCGGTGTCAGCCCGGGGTTGGCTTCGAACAACAGCGCGACGATGCCGGCAACGTGCGGCGTCGCCATCGAGGTACCACTCATGTGCGTGTAGAACGCGGCTTGCGCGCCCAGCGAGAGATCCTGTGACACCGCCAGCAACGGCAGCGCACCGGTCAATGCGCGCGTGGACACGATGTCGACGCCAGTGGCCACCAGGCTTGGCTGGTTGACGTAGGTCCACTGCACGCCATCACCCATGGTGAAGTTGCCGCTCTCGCCGATCTTGCCGCGCGATGAGAAGTCGGCGAGCGTGCCGTCCTTGTTACCAGCGCCAACCGAGATCACCCATGGTGCCTGCGCGTAAGGGTTGTGGGTGTTTTCCGCCGGGCCATCGTTGCCGGCCGCGAACACGCTGACGATGCCCTTCTTGTATGCGGCGTAACTCGCGACGTTGACAGGATCGGTGGGATCGAACGCGCCGCTGGTGCCCCAGGAATTCGAGATCACCTTGATCGGCGCATTGAATGCATTCTGCTTGGCGATGGCGTAATCGAAGCCGCCGACTGCATCGAGGATCGAAATCACCGCGCCGGAACCGTAGCCAACGATGTTCGCCCCCGTCGCGACGCCACGATGCTGACCGGCCGAACGCGCACCGCTGCCACCAACCGTGCCGGCGCAATGGGTGCCATGACCGGAACTGATATCGGTATTGAGCTGGCCTTCGAGGTAGGTCACCGGCAGGAAAGTCAGCACAGAGGACAAATTGGTCAACGCCTGGACGTTCTCCACGACGCGAACGCCAAACTTGAGATCCTCGTGGGTGGCATCGATGCCCGAATCGTTGACCATCACGGTCACGCCCTGACCGGTAAAGCCCAAGGCCGGATCGGCTTGCAGTTGGTCGACACCCGACAGCTGACGCGCGTCGGCGTTGTAGTACTCCAGGTCACGATTGAGATGGATCGCGGCGACATCGTCGCGCTGTGCCAGTGCGCGGATTTCGGCGGGGGTCGCAAAAGCACCAGCGATCGGCAACACGCGCATCGCGATGCCCTTGTCGATGCCAAGCGCTTTCAATGCGGCGATCTGGCCCGTGCTGACCGGATTGGCCTGGTCGTAGGTCACCACGATCTGCAGTTGCTCGAACGGCAACGCGGTAACCAGCTTCGAGACGAGGCGCGGATCGAGCTGGGCATCGGCAAGCGCCACGCCGCTGGCTAGCAAGCCGGCAGCGAGTGCGCAGATTCGGAACGTTTTGGTGGGTGGGCAGGGATGCGAATGCGGCATGTCGAGCTCCTTGATGATCTGGCTCCGGGTCGCCCCAGGATGGGTGCGCAGCGCATTCAGCTCTCAGGGGACCCGCGATGTTGATCCGGCGTTGCCTTCACGGCGAACGGGGGAAAACCCTCACCGACGCGCTCGGAGCGACGTTCTGCGACACAACCCTCATCACGCTGCTGAACACAAGGCAGCGCTGGGTGAAACTACCTACAGACGCCGGGTTGGAATCGCGATTAGTCTTCGCGCTTCGTGGCCGCGGTTGTGGAGCAAGCATGGTGAAGTTCGCCCTGGCGTCGAAGGCCTTGTTCGCCGCCATGCTTTTCGTCTGCACAGGGATCGCCGCAGCACAATCACTACCGGTCACCGTGGAAGCATCGGGCAACCATGCCCATGCCTCGATCACCATCGATGGGACCGAGGTCGCAGAACTCATCCTCGACTTCCAGGACGCCAGCGGCCTGAGCGCAACCAGTCTCGGCGTGAGCGCCGAAGTGGTCAGTCCGCTCGACAGTTCGCTGTTGGCGCGCCTGCCCGACACCAGCCTGACCACACTCACCACCGGCCTGCCGGTGATGATCACGGTCGAACCGCCCGCCAACGGCGGCCTGAGCTTCCGCGACGTCGGCCGGCTTGAAATCCACACCCATGCCCTGCCCTACACGCTCGGCAGTTCGCTGCGTGTGTTCAAGGCTCCGCTGGGCGGTAATTTCCGCGACGTCACCGATGAGATCGCCGAAGGCAGCGTCCGAGCACGCAGCACTTATGGCGGCTTTTCGCAGTTCCTGATCCTCACCGATGTCCGCACCACTGGCGCGGTCATCAACGAGAAAATCGGCTGGCTGCGCGACAAGGTGTCGACCCTCCCGTTTAGCGAACGTGGCGCGTTCGACGCCAAGCTCGATGAGGTCCAGAACGCCGTCGCGCTGGGCAATTACACTGCCGCACTTGCCGCCGTCGACGCCTTCCGCGGCCGTGCGCAAGCCCGTGCCGGGCAATTCATCGCCAATGAATGGCGTGCCACCCGCGACGTCGACAACCAGGCCGGCAATTTGGTCGCTGGTGCGGCGACCTTGCGCTTCAGCGTCGCGTACTTGCGCGATTTCGGGCAGTAGTAGACCCGGGCCTGCCAATGCAGGTCCGGTCAGGGCGACGCCAGCAACAGGCCGACACGTGCGGATTGTTTCAGCGCGTAGGTCTCGCCAACCGCACCCGCCAGCAGTTCGTGGTACGACGGCAACAAGCCGCACAGCTGTTCGCGTGACTCGCAAGCCCGCATCCGCAGGGTGAACAGATAACTGTTCATGCCGGGCGCGACGGTCGCCACCTCCGCCATCAACGTGCGCGCCAATTGTTCCGACGTCACACCCTCGGGCACGAGGCCGTCGCGCTGGTTGAATTCGATCAGGCCCAGTTGATGCAGCTCGTCGAGCACCTGGTCGGCGTCGATGATGTCGTTGAAGCGCTGGCGCAACTCCCGCACGGTGAGGTCACCGAAGATTGCAATCAGCATCGCCCGAGCGCGACAGGAAAGCGGCTGTTCGTGCCGAGTGACCTCGCGCATCCCGGCGGCGGTCTTCACCGGTATCGCATCGCTGCGCATCGCCATTCTCCTTGGCTGCTTACGGCATAAACAGCGTTGCCCGATAGCGATGTTTCGTCGACGCGGGAAAGTCCCCATGCGGCCCAGGTGAAGTCCCCCAGGGGGCATGGGACCGCGCGAGGGATTTCTGTTGACAAACCAGGGGAAAACGCCTAGAGATTCGACCTGCGTCACGGTTTGGGTTCGTCCTGCCAGTCTTGCCGTACAAGTAGTGCTGCTTCTGTTCACAGGTGACCCAAGTCGCCAAGCCTCGAGACCGCCCTGCAAGCGGTGACGAGGCACAGGGGGTGGTATGAAGAAGCTCACGCGCTGTGCGTTCCGCATCTGGAGCGCGCTGGTTCTGTCGACGGCCATGACCTTGGCCCATGCCCAGTCTTTGCCCGTCGAGGTCAAGGTCGCGGGTAATACGGCTACCGCACGCGTCGGCCTTCCACTGGTCGGCACCTTGGCCGACGTGACGCTGACGTTCGATCAGGTCAGCGGCTTGACCCCTTCGAGTGTGGGGATCAGCGCTCAACTGGTCAGCCTCACCGACCCGCTACTGCGCGGCCGCCTGCCCAGCTTGACCCAGATCACCTCGACGCTGCCGTTGCTGATCACCGTCGAGCCGCCATCTGCGGGTGGACTCAGCTTCCGTCGCAGCGGCCGCTACGAACTGCACACCATCCTGCTGCCTTATAGCGTCGGCAGCCACCTGCGGGTGTTCAAGGCGCCACTCGACGGCAAGTTCCGCGACATCACCGAAGAGATCGCTTCCGGCAGCGTACGAGCGCGTAGCCGTTACGGCGGTTTCTCGCAATTCCTGGTGCTGGTCGACCTGCGTGCGACCGGGACGGTCGTCGCCGAGAAGATCAGCTATTTGCGTACCCGCATCGCCAGGTTGCCGGCCAGCGAACAGCCGGCGTTCACCACCCTGCTCAATGCCGCCGAGTCCGCCATTGCCAGCGGCAACTATGCCAATGCGATTGTGGCGATCGACTCGATCACCGCCCGTGCCACCGCTCGGGCCGGCACCTATATCCCCGATGTGTGGCGGTCGACCCGCGACGTCGAGAACCATGCCGGCGAACTGATCGCCGGCGCCGCGACGCTCAAGTTCAGCGTCGCCTACTTGCGCGATTACGGGCAATAAGGCGCGACGATCCGATCGCCCATGCTGCCGCGTCGGCGCTACGGCCAAGCCTGTTCAAGCGGGCTTGGCCGGCTCGCACCTGCACGGCAGCCTGCTGGAAGAGAGCGCCCATCATTCGCCCAGCCACCCCGCGCTAAGATGGCCCGATGCAACAGGCGCGTCTGATTGCCTATCCACCTGATAGCGGCGCCGCCATCATCCGATCGCTGGCGCCTGACGACCTTTTGCGTATCGGTAGGGCCAGCGATTGCGATCTGGTCCTCGAGCATGCCTCGGTGTCCCGTACCCATGCCGAACTGCGCGGCGAGCCCGGGGGGTGGCGCCTGCGCGACCTCGGCAGCAAGAACGGCAGTTTCATCGACGGCCACCCGATCAGCGAAGCCATGCTGGACCGGACCTGCTGGCTGCGCTTCGGCGACGTGCATTGCGAATTCGCGGTCCTGGATGCGGTGCAGGCTGCGGCGCTCAGCGCTCGCCAGCAATCGCGCCATGCGCAGTCGCAGGCGCTGATCAGGCGCATTGACCGCCAGGCACCTTTCGGTGCGCTGCTCGACGACATCCTGCGCGGCGTGCTCGAGCTGGCCGGCTGCAGCCGCGGCTTCCTGTTGATGGCCCGCGGCGACGATTACGTGGTGTGCGCGAGCAGGACCATCGATCCCAGTGCCTTGAACACCCGCAACTTCTCCGGCAGCGTCGGTGCCGTGCAGCGGGCGCTGACCCAGCGCAAACCGGTCGTGGTCAACCAGATGGACAGCGAGCCCTGGCTGGCTGGCCGCGCCTCGGTCATCGGCTTGGGTTTGCAATGCCTGGTGTGCCTGCCGCTGCTGGATGGCGAGCGCGTGCTTGGCGCGGTGTATGCGGACCGCAGCGAACCCGGCGAACCGATCACCCAACTCGATGTGGAACTGCTGAGCGCCTTTGCCGAAAGCGCCGCGGTATGGATGCTGGCCGGACAGGCGATCGAGGTTTTGAATAACGCACCGCGCTGGAAGACGATCGTCTCCGCACACACTCGCGAAGGACACATCGCGTGAGCGAGGCACTACCGCCAGCCGCTACCGCCACCGGCTTGTACGCCCATGCCGACTTTGCCGTCGGCGCGGTCCTGGCCGGGCGCTTTCGTATCGAAGCCATGCTCGGCGTCGGTGGCATGGGCGTGGTCTATCGCGCCACGGATCTCGCGCTGGAAGTGCCGGTGGCGCTGAAGTTGCTGCGCCCGGAACTGGCCTCCCGCAGCGGTGCCTTCGAACGCTTCCGCCAGGAGCTGCTGCTGGCGCGGCAGGTGTCGAACCCGCACGTGGTGCGCATCCACGATCTCGCCCAGCACGAAGACCGCTGGCTGATCAGCATGGACTTCGTCGATGGCGAATCACTCGATCGACGCATCGACCGCGATGGTCCCTTCGCTATCGAGGACGCGCTGCGCATCACCCGCCAGCTCGCCGAGGGCCTCGCCGCCGCACACGCCAAGGGCGTGGTCCATCGCGACATGAAACCGGCGAACGTCCTGCTCGACGGGCAGGGCAATGCCTACATCAGCGATTTCGGTATCGCACGCTCGCTCGCGAGCACCGGCCTGACCCAATCCGGCACCGTCGTCGGCACGCCGGAGTACCTGTCGCCGGAACAGGCGCGCGGCGACACGGTGGATGCGCGCAGCGACCTGTATGCGTTGGGATTGATCCTGTACGAGATGCTGGCGGGCAAGCCGCCATTCTCCGGTGGCACCGTCGCCGAGATCCTCGCGCAACGGTTGGTACGCACGCCGGAACCGCTGTCGAAGCATCGCAGCGATGTACCCGCATGGGTGTCACGACTGGTCGACAAGCTGCTGCGGCCGCAACCAGCGCACAGATTCCGCGACGCCGCGGCGGTGATCGCGGCGATCGACAAACGCGAAGTCGCGCGCGAGTTCCGTCCAGGTCTGTGGATCGGCGCCGCGGCCGTGCTCGCGCTCGCTGTAGCACTCGGCGCTTGGTGGATGCAGCGTGAGCAACCCTCTGCTGCAATTGCTGCGGTATCGCCGCCGCTGCAGCGACTGCTGGTTCTGCCGATCGTGCAAACCGACGCTGGCGACCGCGCGTTGGCGTCACAGCTGGCCGGCGCCGGCGCACATCTGCGGGATGCGCTGGCGGCGATCCCGGGATTCGCAGTCGTCGATGGGGAACGCACCGCACAAGCGCTGCGCCAACTCGATCCCACCGGCACGGCGCCGCCCGATATCGGCGCCTTGCGCACGGTCGCCGCCGCACAACGTGTATTGCAACCGCAACTGCTCGCCGAGAACGGTCGCTGGCGATTGCGGGCCGAATTGCACAGCGATGCGCAAACGCCGCAGCTGATCGAAGGCCCGGTCGCGGCTGATCCACTCGCGGCCTTGCGCGCGTGGACCACGCAAGCGCACACCGCGAATGCGCTGGGCCTGAAGAAGGCCACGATCGAAGTGCACCTGCCCGCGCAACCGAAAGCACTTGATGCCTACGGCAACGGCATGCTTGCCTGGCAACACGGCCGACTCGCGGATGCCGCCACGCAGTTGCGCTCGGCCACCCAGGTCGCACCGGATTACACCGCGGCGTGGTTGGCGCAGGCGCAGATCGCGCTGGCGATTGGCGACCAGGACGCGGCCTTCACCGCACTCGACCAAGGCCAGTCCTCCGTTGCAAAGGCAACACAACGCCTCCAGCGCCAGTTCAGCGCCGAGCGCGCCCTGCTCGAAGGCGATCCGCCGGCTGCGGTCGCGGCTTGGCGCGCCATGCTGGCGACAACGCCGGACGACACCTGGGCCGAACTCAACCTTGCGCGCGCGCTAGGCGCGGGAGGCGACTTCAAGGCCGCGGTCGCCAGCCTGCAGAAATTGTCGATGCGTGACGCGCAGGACCCGCGTACCTGGTTCGAGCTTGGCAAGTTCTCCATCCTCAGCGGCGCCTCGCGGCGTGCCGTCGACGACTACCTGGTGCGCGCACTGGTCCTGTACAAACGCAGCGGCAACCGCTTCGGCGAAGGCGAGACCATCAATGCGCTCGGCATCGGCTACAACCGCCTCGGCCAGACCGCCGATGCCATCGAGCAATACCGCAAGGCGGTGGAGTTGCGGCGCGCGGTCGGCAATCGTCGTGGCGAAGCGACCAGCCTGCGCAACCTCGGCAACCTGCTGACCCAGGCCAGCAAATTCGACGAAGCCGCAACCGTCCTTGCGCAGGCGCGCGCACTGCATGCCGAGCTCGACGATCGCGCCGGCCTGGCCGCGGTCGAGAACGAGTTGGGCCTGCTCGCCGAGGAGCGCGGCGATTACCGCGGCGCATTGGCGGCATTCCGGCGCGCGTTGCAGGCCTGGCAGCAGCTGGACGACCCGCTCGGCAAGGCGCAGGCGCTCAACGACATCGGCTTTGCCCACTATCAGCTTGGTGCCTACGACGACGCGCAGGTGTATCTGCAGCAGGCCGCCAATGGTTATGCCGAGATCGGTGACCTGACCGGTCGTATTCGTGCCGATCAAGGCCTCGGCCTGCTCGCGATCGCGCGTGGGCACTGGCACGATGCGCGCCGACTCCTGCAGCAATCGCTGGCGAACGCCGAACAGCAGCAGATGCTGGAGGAAGTTGCGGTCAGCCGTCGCCATCTCGCCGAACTGGAGTTGCTGCAGGGTCATTTCGGCGCCGCGCTCGAACAAGCAGGCAAAGCCGAAGCGTTGTTCAAGCAGCGCGATGATGCGCGCGGCCAGGCCGACGCCACATTGCTGCGAGTCCAGGCGCTGCTGGCGATGCATGCCGACGCCGATGCCGCACGCATGCTCGATGCAGCGGCACCGACGCTGGCTCAGGCCTCCGGCGAACAACGCGCAATCGCCGCCAGCCTGCGCGCGCAGTTGGCGCAAGGCCGCGGCGACGCGGCCGTTGCACGATCGCAGCTCGCAGAAGCCGCACGCCTGGCGGCGGCCTCGGGGGTCAAGGCACTGCAATTGCAGGTTGCCTTGCAAGGTCCGGATGCCGGCACGCTCGATGCAGACACCAGCGCACTCGGTCATGCCGCGCTGCGCCTGCGCTGGCTGGAAATGGCGATGGTGAACGCGATGGCGCGTGGTGATCCGGCTGCCGCCGTGAGCGCATATCGCGACGCGCAGGCGCGCCTGCGCGCAGGTGATTTCCAGCGCGCGGCGCAACTGCATGCACTGGGCGCGCGTGCGCTGACCGCTGCCGGCGACCCGGCTGGTGCCGCCACCGCAGGGGCTGCCGCAGCCCGCGCCTGGGAACAATTGCGCGCGCAGATTCCCGGCGAGCAGCGCGCTGGATTTGATGCTGCGACCAGAATCGCGGGCATTGCGATGGAGCCGCCATCATGAGCGACATCCCAAGCGGGCGGGATCATGATCAACGCGATGACTTGCTCCCTGCCCTGCGTGAGCAGTACGAACGCCTGCTGCAACGACTGGAAGCCAACGAACGCGAATTCCGCCGACTCGGCCGGGCAGTATGGCGAGTGCAGGAGGACGAGCAGCGCCGCCTCGCGCGCGAACTGCATGACGGGATCGGCCAGAACCTGACGGCGCTCAAGCATCGCCTCGTGCAGCTCCAGCTCGGCTTCGGTGTGACGCCGGAACAACGCACGCAACTCGATGCGGCGATTGCGCTGTGCAGCGACACCCTCACCGATACCCGTGAGCTGTCGCGTCTACTGCGTCCGCAGGTCCTCGACGACCTGGGCTTGGGCCCCGCCCTGCAATGGCTGGCACGCAGCCAGCGCGAATCCAGCGGCATGGAAGTCACCGTCGAGATCGATGCGCTGCCGCCACTGGACGGCGATGTGCAGACCCTGCTGTTCCGCGTCGCCCAGGAGGCCCTTAACAACGCCGCCAAGCACGCCGATGCGCGCAGTGTGTTGCTGCGATTGGTCGCCCGCAGCGGGCTGCTGCAATTGCAGGTGGTCGACGATGGCCGCGGCTGCGATCCCGATGCAGCCTTGCGCTCCGGTGGCAGCGGTCTCGGCGGCATGCGCGAACGGTTGCGCTTGTACGACGGGCGGCTCGAAATCCATTCCGCGCCCGGCGCAGGCACGCGCCTGCGCGCCGTCGTGCCGCTGATCGACGCGTGACCGGTACGCCGCCGACTTGACGGCGACCGGGGCACGCGCGCAACTTGCCGGCATGGGGATCGGCATCATCCGTGTACTACTCGCAGACGACCACACGCTGGTCCGCGAAAGCCTGGTCGGCCTATTGCAGGCCGATAGCAGCGTGCAGGTCGTGGCGCAGGCCGCCGATGGCCTGGAAGCGGTGACCAAGGCGATCGCCACACGCCCCGACATCGTCGTCGCAGATATCTCGATGCCACGGCTCAACGGGCTCGAAGTGGTCCGGCGGCTACGCGAAGCACTGCCCGAGACCAAGGTGCTGATGCTGACCATGCACCAGGAAGACGAATACGTGCTGCAGGCGGTGCGTGCCGGTGCTTCCGGTTACCTGGTCAAGGACAGCGCCGCATCGGAACTGCTTGCCGCCGTGCACAGCCTGCAGGCCGGGCGCGGCTACTTCGGACCCCAAGCTTCAAGGGCCCTGGCTGAGCAGTTGCAGCATCCTGAACGTGTGGTCGACGACCCTTATGGCCGCCTGACCACACGCGAACGCGAAGTGTTCCACCTGATCGTGGAAGGCCTGACCACCAAGGAAATCGCACGCAGGCTCGAGATCAGTGCCAAGACCGCGGAGAACCACCGCGCCCGCGTGCTCGACAAGCTCGATGTGCGAAACACCGCCGAGCTGGTGCGTTACGCCCTGCGCAAGGGCTTGCTGGACTGATCGCATCGGCTGCATCAGCAGCTGCAGCACAAGGACGACGTGCCGCTGAAGTCGATTGCCATTCCGCGGCACGATTTGCCATGCCGATCACTGTTACGCCGTATACGCGGGTCATTACGCCGTACACGAGTGTTTTCCCCAACTTGCGCTGGGGACTGTTCCGGATGTGGCACAGGGCAGCGCACTCCATGCTGCTGCGGCGCTCAGCGCTCCTGTCACATTCACGAGGGTTCTTCCATGTCGTTTGTTCCCCGTACGCTGCGGGCGAGCCTGCTCGCCGCCGCCATCCTGGCCACTCCGTTGCTCGCCGAGGCGCGCCGCCTCGATCTGCAACTGGAGCGCGTGCTGCCCACACTGGCCGCCAACGAGCCTGTCGAGGTCATCATCAGCTTCAACGGCGACGGACCGCTGACCACAGAACAGACCCAGCGCCTCAATGCACTCGGCATCAAGGGCCTCAACATGCGCGCGTTGCCGATCGCCGGCGCGCTGGCCACTCCGGCGCAGGTGCAATCGCTGCTGGCGATGCCGGACGTGCGCTCGATCTGGCTGAACGCACCGCTGGAGTACGACAACAAGGAAGCCACCCAGATCACCGGCGTCGATCGCCTGCGCACCGACAGCAGCCTGCGCAATGCCGCGGGCTTGCCGTACACCGGCAAGGGCATCGGTGTCGTGGTGAATGATTCCGGCATCGACGGCACCCACTCCGACCTGCAATACCCCGCACACGTCGTCCAGAACGTCGCGGCGCAGACCAATTTGTATGCGCTCGATTCACAACTGCCGATCACCTACATCGAAGGCGTCGCCAACACCGACCTCGGCGGCGGTCATGGCACCCACTGCGCCGGCATCATCGGCGGCACCGGTGCGGCCTCGCCGGGCGGCGACTTCGAAGGCGTGGCGCCGGGCGCGAGCATCATCGGCTATGGCTCGGGCGCTGCGCTGTTCGTGCTCGATACGATCGGTGGTTTCGATTACGCGCTCACGCACCAGGCGCAGTACAACATCCGCGTCATTTCCAACTCGTTCGGCAACACTGGCGACGTCGGCACCGAGTTCGACCCGGACGATCCGACCAACATCGCGACCAAGAAGCTGTCCGACCGTGGCGTGGTGGTGGTGTTCTCGGCCGGTAATTCCGGTCCGGGCGAAGCCACGATCACCGGCAACTTCAAGAAGGCACCGTGGGTGATCGCGGTCGCCGCGGGCGACAAGGGCGGCGAGCTCGCCGGCTTCTCCTCGCGCGGCGAGAACGGCAAGGGCGGCACGGTGACGGTCGACGGCGAGCAATACAGCTGGGCCGATCGCCCGACGGTGACGTCCCCCGGCGTCGATATCGTTTCGACCCGCGCTTCGCTCGGCACGATCGACAAGCTGGCCGCGGAACAGGACATCAACGTCCTCGGTCCCGCGCTTGCCGCGCGCTACACGCACATGAGTGGTACCTCGATGGCGGCGCCACACGTGGCCGGCATCGTCGCACTGATGCTGGAAGCCAACCCCCGCATGAGCTGGCGCGAGGTGAAACAGATCCTGCAACAGACCGCCACCAACATCCCCGGCAACGAAGCCTGGGAAGCCGGCGCGGGTTACGTCAACGCCCACGACGCAGTGAAGGCGGCGCTCGGTGCTACTGGTTTCGGCAGCACGCTCAATAGCAACCGGACCTTCAACGCCAGCGCCAACGTCTCTACCGGCAACAGCACCGACTATCCGATCGAATTCAGCCCGGTCGGTCCGACCGGTTCGCAACAGTTCGAGGTCGGCGCCGATATCTCGCTGGTCAACGCCCGCGCCAACATCGGCGACAACACGCTGGCGATCTCGCTGACGGATCCGAACGGCAAGCGCTATGGCTCCTCGGTCGGCTTGCCGGTGCTCGGCTCGAACGTCGCGGTTTCCGCGCCGGGCGTGGCGGGCACATGGACGGTGACCGTACGCGGCGTCGGTTCGGTCTCGGGCGTCGCCCTCGATCCAGCGAAGGTCACCAACGGTTACGGCGTGCCGGCTACGGTCAACGTCAATGTCAAGCAAGTGCGCACCGATGGTTACAGCGGTTTGAACGACATCGCCGGCCACGCGGCACGCGGCTTCATCGAGTTCGGTGTGGCCAATCGCCTGGTCGACAGCTACAGCGATGGCAACTTCCGCCCTGACCAGGTGCTGACTCGCGGCGAGCTCGCGCAGTACCTGGTGATGGGCGCGGGCGCACGGCAGTTCCAGCCGAGCAACGCCGTATCGAGCTTTACCGATTTGTACCCCAGCGATCCGCTGGCCCCGTTCGCGGAAGCGGTGGCGGCCAAAGGTGCGGCGCTGCGCAATCGCGAACAGCGGCAAGCCGGCATGATGGGCAAGCTCAACGGCGCATTCCGCGCGGGCGATTCGGTGACGCGCGTGAGCATGGCCTATTCGCTGGTGCAGGCACTGGCTCTACAGGACCAGGCGGCTGGCTTCAGCGGCACGCTGACGGTGTTGTCCGATGGCAAGCGCATTCCGATCGAAGACGCGACCACCATTCCAGCCAGCCTGCAGGGTTATGTGCAGCTGGCACTGGACCTGGGCCTGATCAATGCACGCTTCGCCCTGGCGCAGGGGCCGTTCGATCTGCAGCCGACGTTGAAGGCCTACTTCGACCCCGCCCAACTCGTCACCCGCGGCGCCTACGCCGCCGCGGCCAGCCGTTGGCTCGGCGTGTACTGACCGTAAGCAAGCGTTGTCTCGCGCTGACCGTCACCCCCGATCAGTGCAACCCCGAAGCCCGTCGTTCCCTGCGGCGGGCTTCACCTCTTTGCGCGCGTGGGTGGTTTTCCCCCTCCGCCGTGAGTGCTGCACCGGATAGCACCGCGACGCTAACCGGACCAGCCTGCACACGACTGGAGCGCCCGGGGGAGGGTCATCCGGCCGACCGCGCTGGTCGTACCCCTCGAACAGCGCACCTGAAGCCCGCCGCAGTCTTACGGCGGGCTTCACTTTTTCGCGGCCTCGCACGTCCGCCATCGCCACCGTACCCCGGTGTATGCTCGCCGCCTCTACAGCGGAGATCGGGAACGATGCGAATCATTGTCATGGCTTTGTTGTGCGCTTTACTCGCCGCCTGCGGCGGTGGTCCTGTGCGGCGCGTATCCGAACCCGCGGCCAGCATCCAGCAACTGACCGTGCGCGCCGACGGCGCCTGGTCGGTGGACCTGCGCATCAACAATTTCAGCAGCATCCCGATGCGCTTCGACCGCGTCAGCCTCGCGCTCACCGTCGGCAGCGAGTCCGCCGGCACTCTGCTAGGCCAGCCCGCGATCGAGATCGGACCAGAATCGGCCGATGTGGTGACGCTCTCGCTCACTCCGACATCCGGGGCACGCATCGTGCTCGCCGACGCACTCGCCAGCCACCGCAGCATCACCTACACGCTCAAGGGCAACGTCGACGCCACGCCCGACGAAGAGCGCTTGCGCAACTTCGACATCGATCGCAGCAGTTCGCTGACGCCCGCACCGGGCCTGCCTGGTGTATTGCGCTGAAACACCGGAACCGGAATTGCAAATGGGAATCGATGGGCCACTTCAGCCTATAACCCAAACCGACGAACGCTTCTTTCTTGATTCCCATTTTTCAATCTGCGACTACGAAACATGAGCACCTACAAAGCCCCCCTCACCGACATGCGTTTCGCGTTGTTCGACGTCCTGGGCGCCGAAGCGCAATTCCAGAAGCTCGGCTTCGCCGATGCCACGCGCGACCTGCTCGATGCGATCTACGACGAAGGCGCGCGTTTCACCGAAACCATCCTCGCGCCGCTCAACGAAGCTGGCGACCGTATCGGTTCGCGGTTCGACAAGACCACAGGCACGGTGGCCACGCCGCCAGGCTTCAAGCCGGCTTACGTGCAATTCGTCGAAGGCGGTTGGCCCGGACTGACTTCGCCAGCTGAGTTCGGCGGCCAAGGTTTGCCGCACGCCGCCGCGGTGCCGTTCAAGGAAATGATCGACGCCGCCAACCTCGCCTGGAGCACGTTTCCGCTGCTCTCGCACGGCGCGATCGATGCGTTGCAACACCACGGTGAGGCCTGGCAGCAGGAGACGTTCCTCAAACCGCTGGTGGAAGGCCGATGGACCGGCTCGATGTGCCTGACCGAACCGCATTGCGGTACCGATCTCGGCCTACTGAAAACCAAAGCCGAACCGCAAGCAGACGGCAGCTATGGCATCACCGGCACCAAGATCTTCATCACCGCCGGCGAGCACGACATGGTCGACAACATCTTGCACCTGGTGCTCGCGCGCCTGCCTGATGCACCGGCCGGCAGCAAGGGCATTTCGCTGTTCATCGTGCCGAAAGTGAAAGTCGCGCGCGATGGCACCGTCGGGGCAGCAAACACCGTGCGTTGCGGCAGCATCGAACACAAGATGGGCCTGCACGGCTCATCGACTTGCGTGATGAACTTCGATGGGGCGCAGGGTTATCTCGTCGGCCAACCCAACAAGGGCCTGATGGCGATGTTCACCATGATGAACACCGCGCGCCTCGGCGTTGGCCTGCAGGGCCTGGCCTTGTCCGATCGCGCCTACCAGAACGCGTTGCGCTATTCGCGCGACCGCCTGCAAAGCCGCTCACTCTCCGGCCCTAAATTTCCCGACAAGCCTGCTGACCCGATCATCGTCCAGCCCGACGTGCGCCGCATGCTGCTGACCTGCAAGGCGATCATCGAAGCCGGCCGGGTGATGGCATACCACGCCACGTTGCTGGTCGACGGCGCCGCGCGCGGCACCAGTGAGGAAGAGCGAGCGCAAGCCGACGCGCTACTCGACTTCGTGACCCCGATCGTCAAGGGTTGCCTCACCGAGTGGGGCATCGAGTGCACCTACAACGCGCTGCAGTGTTTCGGCGGCCATGGCTACATCGGCGAGCACGGCATCGAACAACTCGCACGTGACGCGCGCATCACCACCCTGTACGAAGGCACCACCGGCATCCAGGCGCTGGACCTGCTCGGCCGCAAGGTGATGCAACTCAAGGGTACGGGGCTGAAACTGTTCCTCGGCATGATCGAGCAGTTCTGCAATGAACAGTCGGGCAATCCCGCTGTTGCCGAATTCATCGGGCCACTGCGCGAGAAGGCCGCGCAGTGGCAGCAACTCACCCTGCAGATCGGCCAGCGTGCAGCCGCCAATCCCGAGGAAATCGGAGCGGCTGCCTACGACTACCTGATGTATTCGGGCTACGTCACTCTCGCCTACTGGTGGGCGCGCAGTGTTGCCGCCGCGGAAACCTCGTCGCAGTCGGAAAAGTTCAAGGCAGGCAAGCGCGAAACCGCCCGTTTCTACTTCGCCCGCATCCTCCCGCGCACGCTCGCCCACGCCGCCGCGATCGCCACCCCGGCGAGCACGCTGACTGCACTGGACGAAGCGGCATTCGACAACTGACGCAGAAACGGCAGTGCCGAGCCCGCTCGGCACTACAAAAACGCCGATTCATTCCAGCCGCCTACACAAAAAGTAAACAAAGGGGTATAAGCTGATTTCCCGATGGAGACCGATAGAGCGAAGCTTCGCCTGGTCCGAGCCGGAACCCTCGCTGAGTTCGAACAGCGCGGACTGGCTCCCGCTCCCGTCGCTGCCCAAAATCCCCTGCGCTTCAACGCCGTACGCCTGCTGTCGCTGGACGCGCATGGCCGCGTGCTCGATTGGATGAGCTGGCAGGACGCAACCTGCCTGTACGTGCGCGATGCGGTCGCCTGGACACTCGGTGATCCCTGCCTGACCGTGCACGGGGGCACCTGTCGCGCCACCGGCGTGCAGAGCCAGCTCGAACTGCATCCGATCATCGCCGCGCGTGGCCACGCCCGAGCACATGCGCTCGACCCGACCCCGGCGTTGACCAACGTCGCGCTGTTCGCGCGCGACCAGCACCTGTGCCTGTACTGCGGCCACGAATTCCCGCGTCCGCACCTCACCCGCGATCACGTCCTGCCGCTGTCGAAAGGCGGTCGCGACATCTGGGAGAACGTGGTCTCGGCCTGTTTCCATTGCAACTCGCGCAAAGGCGGCCGCACCCCACAGCAGGCGAGCATGCCGCTGCTGGCCGTACCGTATCGGCCTAGCTGGATCGAGCACCTGATCCTCAGCAACCGCCACATCCTGGCCGACCAGATGGCATTCCTGAAGTCCCATCTGCCCAAGAAAGCGCGGTCTCACGCCTGAGTCGTGCCCGCTTCGCCAGAACGAAGACGCCGATAAAGTTACACTCCGGACTTTCCCGATCCGGACCCTGGCAATGGCGTTAACCCTCGGCACTACCGGAATGGACTCCACCACCGAGGCGGACCTGCGCACCGCATTCAAGATTGCGAACGCGCAAAGCGGTGACCGCTGGCAGATGCTGGACGAGAACGCAGCCGACTTCGTCATCGTCGACATGGACAGCATGTACGGCCCGATGAGTTGGCTGCGCCTGCACGCCGCTGGCAAGCGGGTGATCGGCCTGACCTCGGCGCCGCGCACGCAGACCGACTATCGCCTCGGCCGTCCGCTCAATCCCGATGGGTTCACCGCACTGCTCACCCAGATCGCGCTCGAAAATGGTGTCCTGCCCAAGGCTCCGATCGCGCCGGTTGCGCCCCCGCCGGCCCCAGCACCATCCGCGCCAAAATCGCCTGCGCCCGCAGTGCCCTCAGGCATGAGCCCGGCCCCACTGCCGCAGGACCAGTTGCCGGAAGAGCGCCCGCAGCCGGTCAAGGAGGAGGCCAAGGCACCACCGCCGGCGCCCACACTCCCGGCCTCGGTCGCCGCGGGCACCCTGGCACCCACCACGATCAAACCCAGCACTGCGGCGCTCCCACCCGCGCATACCCCTGCGGTACCCCGCGGTCTCGCCGACTGGCTGGCCCCGGGCTTGCTGGCAGGACGCGTACGCTACGGCCGCAATGCCGGGCCGACGCTGTTGATCGACCCTGCCTCGCGCCAGTACCACGGCCCGGCGGCCCTGAAATCACTCGCCAGCTACTTCGAAGGTGTTGTGGTTGCTGGCGATTTCGCTGCTGTCGACCCTGCCGCCTGGGCGCGCGAATCCACGGCGCTCGGGGCTGCTCAACCCTTGTCGCGCCTTCAGTGGTACGGCGCCCTGCTCGCCGGCAAGGGCAAGTTCCTGCTGCCCGGCTATGACCCAACCGGCCACTTCAGACTCACCAAGTGGCCACAGACCGAACGCGAGTTCCCAAAGCATTTCCGCATCGCGACCGCGATGATGAAGGGCCCGGCCACGTTGGACGAAGTTGCCGCCGCCAGCGGCGTCGCCCGCGAGGAAGTCATCGACTTCGTCAACGCCAATCTCGCCACCGGCTACGCCGAGCAATACCAGGAGCCGGAACCCGAGCCGGATTCGCAGAAATCGGGCGGTCTATTCGGGCGCCTGCGCGGGAAATAAGCAGCGCGCCTTGACCCTCAAGGCGCTGCGTCGCGCAACACCACCTGGCGGCCACTGAAGGGCAACGCCATCTGCGCGGATAGCGCTAACAGGCCCCAGTCGCGCTTTACAATAAGCACGATGATCGACCCCACATTCATCGACAGCGCGCGCTATCCGCGCCTGTCCCGGATCGAAACCCCGGCCGACCTCCGCCAATTCGGCGAAGACGAACTGCCGGCGATCGCCGAGGAACTGCGCGCCTACCTGATCGAATCCGTCGGCAAGAGCGGCGGCCATTTCGGCGCCGGCCTCGGCGTGATCGAATTGACCGTCGCCCTGCACTGGATGTACGACACCCCGGACGATCGCATCGTCTGGGACGTCGGCCACCAGAGCTATCCGCACAAGATCCTCACCGGCCGCCGCGACAGCATCCACACCGTCAAGCAGAAGGATGGCGTAGCGCCGTTCCCCAAGCGCGAGGAATCCGAATACGACACTTTCGGCGTCGGCCATTCGTCGACGTCGATCTCCGCCGCGCTCGGCATGGCCATCGCCGCCGCGCACGCCGGCAGCGAGCGCAAGGTCGTCGCTGTGATCGGCGACGGCGCGATGACCGCGGGCATGGCGTTTGAGGCCTTGAATCACGCCGGCGGCATGGAGCCCGAGCCCAATCTCCTGGTCGTCCTCAACGACAACCGGATGTCGATCTCCGAGAACGTCGGCGGTCTCACCAAGATGCTCGGCCGCATGACCGGCAGCAAGACGCTCAACGCGCTACGCGAAGGTGGCAAGAAGCTCCTCGGCGACAAGCATGGCGCGCCGGCGAAGTTCGTGCGTCGCTGGGAAGAACACTGGAAGGGCATGTTCGTGCCGTCCACGCTGTTCGAGGAGATGGGTTTCCATTACACCGGCCCGCTCGACGGCCATGACGTCGCCTCGCTCGTGAAGACGCTGAAGACGCTGAAGACGCTCAAGGGTCCGCAGCTGTTGCACATCATCACCACCAAGGGCAAAGGCTACGAACTCGCCGAAGACGACCAGATCGGTTACCACGCTGTCGGCCCATTCGATCCATCGCAAGGCCTGGTCAGCAAATCCGGGGCGAAGAAGCCGACCTACACCGATGTGTTCGGCGACTGGCTCTGCGACATGGCCGCCGCAGACGAGAAACTGCTCGCGATTACTCCCGCGATGCGCGAAGGCTCTGGCCTGGTGCGCTACTCGAAGGAGTATCCGGAGCGCTATTTCGACGTCGCCATCGCCGAACAACACGCCGTAACGCTCGCTGCCGGCATGGCCTGCGAAGGTGCCAAGCCGGTGGTCGCGATCTATTCGACCTTCCTGCAGCGTGGCTACGACCAGCTGATCCACGACGTCGCAATCCAGAACCTCGATGTGCTGTTCGCACTCGACCGCGCCGGCGTGGTTGGTCCCGATGGCGCGACACACGCCGGCAACCTCGACCTGAGCTACCTGCGCTGCGTGCCGAACATGGTGGTAATGGCCGCGAGCGACGAAAACGAATGCCGGCAGATGCTCAGCACCGGCTACCGTTTCGAAGGCCCGGCCGCAGTGCGCTACCCGCGTGGCAGCGGCCCGGGCGTGGCTGTGCAACAGACGCTGGACACGCTGCCGATCGGCAAAGCCGAACTACGCCGTCGTGGCGCGCGCATCGCCCTGCTCGCCTTCGGCGCGCTCATACCGGCGGCTGACAAGATCGGCGAAGAACTCGGCCTGACCGTCGTCAACATGCGCTTCGTCAAACCGCTGGATCGCGCGTTGATCCTTGAATTGGCGGAGACGCACGACGC
This sequence comes from Lysobacter sp. CFH 32150, assembly GCF_022758295.1. GTDB lineage: Bacteria > Pseudomonadota > Gammaproteobacteria > Xanthomonadales > Xanthomonadaceae > CFH-32150. The sequence goes on from NZ_JALDWJ010000001.1 coordinate 709,435, forward strand.
CTTCGTGACGCTCGAAGACAACGTCGTCGCCGGCGGCGCGGGTTCGGGTGTGGCGGAACTGCTCGCGGAAGAAAACATCCAGCTGCCGGTACTGCACCTCGGCCTGCCGGATCATTTCCAGCATCACGCGAGCCGCGAGGATTTGCTGGCCGAAGCTGGCCTCGACACCGCCGGCATTCGCGCGTCGTTGCTGGCGCGTTGGCCGCAAGTCACCGCATCGCAAGCCGCGCGGACTGCCGCCGGCTGATTATTCCGGCGCTTCGACCGCGTAACCACGCGCTTGCAACGCCGCGATGTAGCCGTCCGTCTTCAGAAACTCGCGCATTGGCAGCACGGCAAAGGTGACGGCATTGTTCGCGAGGGCCTGTTCCGCCGCCTGCAGCCAGCGCGAACGCTTCTCGGCTTCGAGATCGCCAATCCCCAAACGCTTCCGCACCACCCCTGTCTCGGTTGCAGCGCGGTCACAGGCCTCGCTCTGATCGCTATACGGCAATGCGCGCAAGGCTGCGATGTCGCCGATGGCCCACGCGTTCGCGCGCAGGCGCATGGCGTCCAGATCGGTTTCAAGACGCTGCAGGGTCTTGGCGAAGCAATCCATGTCGTCGAGTTTCGATGCCCGGAATTCCGTCAAGGCCGCCTTTGGGTCTGCGATGACGACCGTTACCGCCGGATTGGTTTCCTTCGGCTTGCGTGCCTTGATCGCGCGCTGCAGCACGGGCCCGACGACGCCGCTCTTGCGTAAGCCGCTGTCCTTGATCGCCTCGTCGTACAGTTCGATCGCGGCGAAAAGTGGCCGCCATTGCTCGATCCCGCCGTCGCGGCCCACGTACTTGCGCTTGAGCACTTGCCAGCGCGCGTACATGTCGGCAGGCACGACCTGCGCCAGCGTTTCGCCGTCCGGATTCTTACGCGCGCCAAGCGCCTTCGGCGCCAGCAGCAATCCGCTGAAAAAGCCGACCTTGACGCTGACCGTGATCGCCGGTGACCAGATCACTTCGTCGGCCCGGGCGATCACGCGCTCCACTTCACTGGACTGCCATTCCATGCGCGATGGCAGCGGTGACACTGTGCCCAACACCCACATCACGTGATCGCCCTTCGACACTTTCCACATACCGGGTCCCGGCTGCGAACCGGTGACCACGACGGTGTCGATATTCCGGATGTCCGACGCTGGCGTAACCGGACCAGGGCTCGACTGAGCGAACGCAGGCGATAAGCTGGATGAGACCAGCAGGCAGGCCAATAACCCTGGACGCATCCAATGCGCTCCCTTTCCAACGGTGAGGATTTCGTAAGCCCGCGACCGGGGCAGCCGCTGATAGGACTGGGTTTGATGTTGCAAGTTCCGCGAACGAAAAACGCCCGGTAATGACCGGGCGTTTTAGGTGATCGATTGGTCGGGACGGCCGGATTTGAACCGACGACCCTCTGCCCCCCAGGCAGATGCGCTACCAGGCTGCGCTACGCCCCGACTTCAAAACGAATTGTACCTTCCTCAGCGGCGCAGCAGCTGCAGGACTTCTTCCAGTTCCATCCGCACCTGCTTGATGATCTGCGAGCTCAGCGCGGATTCGTCCTTCGCCGCCTCACCTTCGAGGCGCAGGCGGGCGCCACCGATGGTGTAGCCCTGCTCGTACAGCAGGCCTCGAATCTGGCGCACCATCAGCACGTCGTGGCGCTGGTAGTAGCGGCGGTTACCGCGGCGCTTGACCGGCTTCAGCGACGGAAATTCGGTTTCCCAATAGCGCAGCACGTGCGGCTTGACGTCGCACAGCTCGCTGACTTCACCGATGGTGAAGTAGCGCTTCGCCGGGATCGGCGGAAGTTCGCGATTACTGCCCGGATCAAGCATGTCCAGCCCCGGCATAGGCTTCCACGCGCTCCTTCAACTTCTGGCCCGGACGGAAGGTCACCACCGTACGCGCCGAGATCGGGATCTCTTCGCCGGTCTTCGGGTTGCGCCCCGGCCGTTGGTTCTTGCGGCGCAGGTCGAAGTTGCCGAACCCCGACAGCTTCACCTGTCGCCCGCCCTCCAACGCCTCGCGCAACGCATCGAAGAACGCGTCGACGAACTCCTTCGCCTCGCGCTTGTTCAGTCCGACCTCGTCGAACAAACGCTCGGCCATTTCTGCTTTGGTCAAAGCCATCCTCTCGTCCCCCTGTGAACGATCAACTGCGGATGACCGCGCCGTGGTCACGCTGCAGGGCGGCCACCACCTCGGCCACCACCGCCTCCACATCGCGGTCGGTCAGCGTGCGGGATTCATCCTGCAGAATCAAGCCCATAGCGAGACTCTTGAATCCGGTTTCCACGCCCTTGCCGGCATAACGGTCGAACAGCACCAGATCGCGCAGGGACGCGCCCGCGGCGGCCTTCACGCTGGCCTGGAGCGCCGCCCAAGGCACCTGATCGGCGACGACGAACGCGAGGTCGCGGCGGACGGACGGATACTTGGACAGCGGCTGCGCCTTCGGTATTGCGCGGGCCAGCAGCGGGGCGAGGTCCAGCTCGAACGCGACCGCATCGACATCCAGGTCCAGGGCTTGCTGCAGGCGCGGGTGCAACTGGCCGATCCAGCCCAGCTTCACGCCGTCACGGTAGACATCGGCAGAGCGGCCGGGATGGCCCCAGGCGGCTTGCGACGACCGGTATTCGAGCGCCGCACCCGACAACGCAGCAAGGCTGTCGAAGTCGCCCTTCAGATCGTGGAAATCGACCTTGCGCGCGGCCGCGTCCCATTGCTCGGACCTGACATCGCCGCAAGCGACGGCGGCAACGCGCAAGGTTTCGGTCGGCGCGCCATTGGCGTTCGCGAACGTCTTGCCGAGTTCGAACAAACGCACGCGCGGTTGCTGGCGCGCAGCATTGCGCGCGAGCGCGGCAACCAGGCCCGGCAGCAAAACCGTGCGCATCACGCCGAGTTCGGCGCTGAGCGGATTCGCCAGCGGTACCGCAGCATCGGTGGCATTCCACTTCGCCAACAGATCGGCGTCGACGAAGGCGTAGTTGATCGCCTCGAGGTAATCGCGCGCGGCGAGCTGGCGACGCACGGTGACTTCGTCGACGCTGGTTTCGCTGGGCGCGGCCAGGCGCGTGGCGCCGCCGGGCAGCGTGGTCGGGATCGCGTCGTAACCGTGGATGCGGGCGATTTCCTCGACCAGGTCTTCTTCGATCGCGAGATCGAAGCGGCGGGTCGGCGGCGTCACGCGCCAACCATCGGCGGTGTTCTCGACCGACAGGCCCAGCGCGCGGAGGATGCGTTCGACTTCACCGTCGGTAATCGAAACGCCGAGCACGCGCGCCAGGCGCGTGCGACGCAGCACGACCGGCTGCGGCTGCAGCAAGTGCTGCGGCAGGACCGCTTCAGTTACCGGGCCGGGTGCGCCACCTGCGATCTCGACGATCAGGCGCGACGCTACTTCAACCGCCTGGCGCGGCAATTCCGGATCGACGCCGCGCTCGAAACGATGGCCCGCGTCCGTATGCAGGCCCAGCTTGCGTCCACGACCGATGATCGCAGAGGGAATCCAGTGCGCCGCTTCGAGGAAGACGTTACGTGTCGCATCGGTCACGCGGGTGTCGTAACCGCCCATGATGCCGCCGAGGGCGACCACACGTGCGCCTGTCCCTCCCTGACTGTCGGACACCACGAGGAAATCCTCGTCGAGCGACACAGTGCGCCCGTCGAGCAGCTTCGTTTGCTCGCCTGCTCGTGCGTGGCGCACCACGACGGGCCCCACCAGTGTGTCGCGATCGAAGGCGTGCATCGGCTGCCCGAGCTCCAGCATCACGTACTGGGTCACATCGACCAGGAAGCTGATCGGCCGAACGCCGCTGCAGCGCAGGCGCTCGGCCATCCAGACGGGCGTGGGCACGGCGGCGTTCACGCCCTCGATGACGCGACCCACGAAACGCGGCACCTTCGCGCCGGCATCCAATTCGACCGGGAGACTTTCGTTGTTCAAGGCCGGCATCGGCGTCGCGTCGAACGGCACCACGTCGGAGCCGCAGGCAGCCGCCACGTCGAAGGCGATGCCGCGCACGCTGAAGCAGTCGGCGCGGTTCGGCGTGAGCTTCAGTTCGATGCTGGCGTCCGGCAGGCCGAGGTAATCGGCCAGCGGTGTGCCCACCGGCGCATCGCCCGGCAATTCGAGCAGGCCGGACGCATCGGCATCGAGGCCGAGTTCCTTCGCCGAGCAGAGCATGCCGTTCGAATCGACGCCGCGCAGCTTGGCCGCCTTGATCGTGATCTCGCCGACGCGCGTACCGACGGTGGCCAGCGGGGCAATCAGGCCGGGACGCGCGTTAGGTGCACCGCAGACGATCTGCAGGCGCTCGCTGCCAGTGTCGACCTGGCAGACCTGCAGGCGATCGGCTTCCGGATGCTTGGCGCAGTCGACGATGCGCGCGACCACGACACCGTCGAGCGCGGCGCCGAGCACGGTCATCTCTTCGACTTCGAGGCCGATCGCAGTGAGCGTCGCCGCGAGTTCCTCGCGCGTCGCATCGGTCTTGACGTGCTGGCGCAGCCAGTTTTCGGAGAATTTCATCGGGGATTGCTCGGATCGGCGTGAATCAATCGGCGTGGTTCAATCGGCATGAATCAGGCGAACTGGCGCAGGAAACGCACGTCGTTCTCGAAGAAGCTGCGCAGGTCGTCAACGCCGTAGCGCAGCATGGCGAAGCGCTCGACGCCGAGGCCGAAGGCGAAACCGGTATAGCGCTCCGGATCGATGCCGACGTTGCGCAGCACGTTCGGATGGACCATCCCGCAGCCGAGCACTTCCAGCCAGCGCGTACTGCCGTCCGGCTGTTGCCAGGCGATGTCGACTTCAGCCGATGGTTCGGTGAACGGAAAATAGCTCGGGCGGAAGCGCATGGCGAAGTCGCGCTCAAAGAACGCGCGCACGAATTCGCTCAGCGTGCCCTTGAGGTCGGCGAAGCTGGCGTGCTCGTCGACCAGCAGGCCTTCGACCTGGTGGAACATCGGTGTGTGGGTCTGGTCACTGTCGCTGCGGTAGACCTTACCGGCGGCGATCATGCGCAGCGGTGGCTGATGCTCTTTCATGTAGCGCACCTGCACACCCGACGTGTGCGTACGCAACAGCCGACCGTCGCCGAAGTAGAACGTGTCGTGCATCGCGCGCGCCGGGTGGTGCGGCGGGAAGTTCAGCGCTTCGAAGTTGTGCCAGTCGTCCTCGATCTCGGGCCCGTCGGAAAGTTCGTAACCGAGCCGGCCGAAGATGTCGGTGATGCGTTCCAGCGTGCGGCTGACCGGATGCAGGCCGCCACGTGTGGCGTCGCGTCCCGGCAGGGTGACGTCGATGGTTTCGGTGGCGAGGCGCGCGTCGAGTGCGGCACCGTCGAGCTCGATCTTGCGCGCGCCCAGCGCTTCGCCGATTGCATCGCGGGCACGGTTGATCGCCTCGCCTGCGCTCTTGCGCTGGTCCCCAGGCAGCGTGCCCAACGCCTTCAGCTGCGTGGTGATGCTGCCGTGCTTGCCGAGCAGCGCGACGCGCAGCGTCTCGATCGCATCCGGCGAATCGGCCGCGGCGATGTCGGCCAATGCCTGCTTGCTGAGTTGTTCGATATCCATCGAGTTCCTCGGTCCCCAAACGAACATGGGGAAGGACTTGCGCCCTTCCCCATGCGTGTACTGCGTTTTTCGACTTCAGAAGCCCGCGCTCGAAGCGCGAACTACGGAAAGGCCGACAAAACTTACGCCGCGAGCGCGCCCTTTGCCTTTTCGGCCAGCGCGGCAAAACCCGCCGCGTCGTGCACGGCGATGTCCGCCAGCACCTTGCGGTCGAGGGTGATGCCGGCCTTCAACAGGCCGTTCATGAAGCGGCTGTAGCTCATGCCGTTGATGCGGGCCGCCGCATTGATGCGGGTGATCCACAGCGAACGGAAATTGCGCTTCTTCTGCTTGCGGCCGATGTAGGCGTACTGCAGCGCCTTCGTCACCGCCTGCTTGGCGACGCGGAAGACTTTGCGGCGGGCGTGATAGTAGCCCTTGGCCTGCTTCAGGATTTTCTTGTGGCGGCGACGCGCCGTAACACCACGTTTAACTCGTGCCATGGTTCAGTCTCCTCACAAATACGGAAGCATGCGGTCCAGACGGCCCGCGTCCTCGGCACGAACATGGTTCGTCTGCCGAAGGTTGCGCTTCCGCTTGGTCGCCTTCTTGGTGAGGATGTGGCTCTTGTTGGCGTGGCCGCACTTGTACTTGCCGGAAGCGGTCTTCCGGAAGCGCTTGGCCGCCGCCCGATTGGTCTTGATCTTGGGCATTGGGGATCCTTTCGAAATCTGTCACTGGCCTGGGCGGTGGCTGGTGCCACGCTTTCCGTCCTGCCCTTGCCGGTCGTAAGTCATTGATTCAGCGATGAATCAAGACATGTCCTGGGTACTGCGCACAACAAACCCGGCGAACCGGGCCGCACAGTATGCCCCGTCTTGGAAATCCTTGCAAATTGAAGCAGTTGCGGCCGGGCCGGCCGTCAGGTCTTCTTCTTCGGCGCGATCATCATGACCATCTGCCGCCCTTCCAGACGCGGGCGCGATTCGACCACGATGTTCTCGCCAAGGTCGGCCTCGATGCGGTTGGCCATCTCGCGGCCGAGTTCCTGGTGGCTCATCTCGCGGCCACGGAAACGGATGTTGACCTTGATCTTGTCGCCCTCTTCCAGGAACTCGCGCATTTTGCGCAGCTTGATCTGGTAGTCACCCTCATCGGTGACCGGGCGGAACTTCACTTCCTTGATCTCGACCTGCTTGGTCTTCTTCTTGGCCTCGTTGGCCTTCTTCTGCAGTTCGAACTTGAACTTGCCGAAGTCCATGATCTTGCACACGGGCGGATCGGCGTTCGGCTGGATCTCGACGAGGTCCAGGCCCTCGTCCTCGGCCATGCGCAGGGCCTCGTCGCGCGACAAGACTCCGATCATCTCGCCGTCGCTGCCGATGACGCGCACGCGCGGCACGCGGATCTCCTGGTTCTTTCGGTTCTGCTTTTCGGGGGTAGTGATGTTTCAATCTCCGAGGTGGAACATGCCGGCCGCTCACGCGCGGCCGGGACTATTCAAACTGCAGCGTGCTCGTGGCGAGCCTGTTCCCTGCGCAAACGCGCTACGAAATCGGCAACGGACATGGTCCCCAGGTCCTCGCCACTGCGCGTGCGCACGGCCACTGCGCCATTTTCCTTCTCGCGGTCCCCGACCACCAGCAGGTACGGCACGCGCTGCAGCGTGTGCTCGCGAATCTTATAGCCGATCTTTTCGTTCCGCAAATCGGCTGCCACCCGGAAGCCTTGATTTGCAAGGGTTTTCCGGACTTCATCCACATAATCGGCCTGGGCGTCGGTGATATTCATCACCACCGCCTGCACCGGGGCCAGCCAGGACGGGAAATGTCCGGCGTGGTGCTCGATCAGGATGCCGATGAACCGCTCCATCGAACCGACGATGGCCCGGTGCAGCATCACCGGCTGCTGGCGCTGGCTGTTCTCGTCGATGTACTCGGCGCCGAGCCGGCCCGGCATCATGAAATCCACCTGCATGGTGCCTAGCTGCCAGGTCCGGCCGATGGCGTCCTTGAGGTGGTATTCGATCTTCGGGCCGTAGAACGCGCCCTCGCCCGGAAGCTCCTGCCATTCGACGCCAGCGGCGCCGAGCGCACTGCGCAGGGCGCTCTCGGCCTTGTCCCAAGTGGCGTCGTCGCCGAGGCGCGGCTCCGGGCGCAGCGCGATCTTGAGCTGCACGTCGGTGAAGCCGAAGTCGGCGTAGACCGCCATGGCCTGGCGGTGGAACGCGGTCACTTCGGACTCGATCTGGTCCTCGGTGCAGAAGATATGGCCGTCGTCCTGGGTGAACCCGCGCACGCGTAGGATGCCGTGCAGCGCACCGGAGGGCTCATTGCGATGGCAGGCGCCGAACTCGCCGTAGCGGATCGGCAGGTCGCGATAGCTGTGCAGGCCGGAGTTGAATATCTGCACGTGGCCGGGGCAGTTCATGGGCTTCACCGCGTAGGTCCGCTTCTCGGACTCGGTGAAGAACATGTTTTCCTTGTAGTTGTCCCAGTGGCCGGACTTCTGCCACAGCGACACGTCGAGGATCTGCGGGCAGCGTACTTCCTGGTAGCCGCTGTCGCGGTAGACCTTGCGCATGTGCTGCTCGACCACCTGCCAGATCGACCAGCCCTTCGGGTGCCAGAAAATCAGGCCCGGGGCCTCTTCCTGCAGGTGGAACAGATCCTGCTGCTTGGCGATCTTGCGGTGGTCGCGCTTTTCGGCCTCTTCCAACTGGGTGAGGTAAGCCTTGAGGTCCTTATCGTTCAGCCACGCCGTGCCGTAGATGCGGCTGAGCATCTGGTTGTTGGAATCGCCGCGCCAGTACGCGCCGGCGACCTTCATCAGCTTGAAGGCGCGCAGCTTATCGGTGCCCGAGACATGCGGGCCGCGGCACAGGTCGGTGAATTCGCCCTGGCTGTAGAGGGAGAGATCCTCGTCCGCGGGAATGGATTCGATGATCTCGGCCTTGTAGAGCTCGCCCAACCCCTTGAAGAAGGCAACCGCGTCATCGCGCGACTTCACGCTGCGCGACACCGGCAGCGCTTCCTTGACGATCTTCTGCATCTCCGCCTCGATCGCCGGCAGGTCTTCCGGCGTGAACGGGCGCTCGTAGGCGAAGTCGTAATAGAAGCCGTTGTCGATCACCGGGCCGATCGTGACCTGCGCGCCCGGGAACAGGCGCTGCACGGCCTGCGCCAGCAAGTGTGCAGTGGAGTGGCGCAGCACCTCGAGGGCGTCGGGATGCTTGTCGGTGACGATCTCGACCGCAACGTCGTGGTCGATCAGGAAGCTGGTATCGACCAGCTTGCCGTCGACTTTGCCGGCCAGCGCGGCCTTGGCCAGGCCGGCGCCGATCGAGGCGGCCAGGTCCTGGACGGTGACGGGGGCGACGAATTCACGGCGGCTGCCGTCGGGGAGCGTGATCGTGATCATGGATGAGGAATTTAGGACGCCGGAAATAAAAAAAGCGCCCAAGGGCGCCTGCAACAGCCTGCGACTTGGGGACGATTAACAGTGGGCGTCGGTAGTCCTCATGTCGCACGCTCGGCCAACGTTTCCGCGGGCCACCTGTCTGAATGTCTTCGTTCGCGATCCACGCTGGTGCGTGGTGGGCGGTACAGGGTTCGAACCTGTGACCCCTACCATGTCAAGGTAGTGCTCTACCGCTGAGCTAACCGCCCAAGTTTTTAAACGTTACCGCTGTCCACACCGCATTGCGGCGAGGGCGCGCAGTTTAGCCCAGCCAGCCAGCCAGGGACAACCGGAATCCGCTCCTAGACAGCCAGGCTGGCGTCCTTGAGCCGGCGGATCTGGTCGCGCACCCGTGCCGCCTCCTCGAATTCGAGGTCGCGGGCGTGCTGGTACATCTGCTGTTCCAGCGCCTTGAGCCTGCTGGCGATCTGCGCCGGGGTGAGCAACGCGTAATCCTCGCGCTCCTCCGCCACCTTGCGCGCCTTGCCACGTGCCCGTTTCTCCTCGCCCGGTTCGCTGCGCGCGCCTTCCATGATGTCGACGATGGGCTTCGACACGGAAATCGGGGTGATGCCGTGGTGTTCGTTGTATTCGACCTGCTTGTGGCGGCGACGGTCGGTCTCGTCAATGGCGAGCTGCATCGAGCGCGTCACCCGATCCGCATACAGGATCGCCTTGCCGCGCAGGTTGCGCGCGGCACGGCCAATGGTCTGGATCAGCGAACCAGCCGAACGCAGGAAACCCTCCTTGTCGGCATCGAGGATCGCCACCAGCGACACCTCCGGCATATCCAGACCTTCGCGCAACAGGTTGATGCCGACGAGTACGTCGAACTTGCCGAGGCGCAGGTCGCGGATGATCTCAACGCGTTCCACCGTTTCCACGTCGGAGTGCAGGTAACGCACGCGCACGCCATGTTCGCCCAGATATTCGGTGAGGTTCTCGGCCATGCGCTTGGTCAACGTGGTGACCAGGACGCGATCGCCCCAGGACACGCGCTCGTTGATCTCCGACAGCAGGTCGTCGACCTGCGTGGCCACGGGGCGAATCTCGACTTGCGGGTCGATCAGGCCGGTCGGCCGCACCACCAGCTCGACCACCTGCCCTTCCGATTTTTCCCGTTCGTAATCCCTCGGCGTCGCCGATACGTAAACGCTACGCGGCGAACGCAGCTCCCATTCATCGAACTTCAATGGGCGGTTATCCAGTGCCGACGGCAGGCGGAAACCGAATTCGACCAGGGTTTCCTTTCGTGAACGATCGCCTTTGTACATCGCACCGATCTGCGGGATGGTGACGTGCGATTCGTCGACCACCAGCAATGCATCCGGTGGCAGGTAGTCGAACAGGCACGGCGGCGCTTCGCCCGGCATGCGCCCGGTCAGGTGGCGCGAGTAATTCTCGATGCCGTTGCAGTAGCCGACCTCGGCCATCATCTCGAGGTCGAACTGCGTGCGTTGCCCCAGGCGCTGGGCTTCCACCAGCTTGTTCTGCGCGTAAAGCTGCTCAAGGCGCTCGCGCAACTCGATCTTGATCGCCTCGACCGCATCGAGCACGGTGCGTCGGGTGGTGACGTAGTGCGACTTCGGATAGATGGTGTAGCGCGGCAGCTTGCGAATGGTTTCACCGGTGAGCGGATCGAACAGCGTCAGGTTCTCGATCTCACCATCGAACAGCTCGATCCGCAGCGCCTCAACGTCGGATTCGGCGGGATGCACGTCGATGGTTTCGCCACGCACGCGGAAGTGGCCACGCTGCAGCTCGAACTCGTTGCGCGTGTACTGCATCTCGGTCAGGCGGCGGATCAGCTCGCGCTGGTCGATGCGCTCGCCGCGCACCATGTGCAGCACCATCTTGAAGTATTCGTTCGGATCGCCGAGGCCATAGATCGCCGAAACGGTACAGACGATGATGGCGTCGCGCCGTTCCAGCAGCGCCTTGGTCGCCGACAACCGCATCTGTTCGATGTGCTCGTTGATCGAACTGTCCTTCTCGATATAGGTGTCGGAGGACGGGACGTAGGCCTCGGGCTGGTAGTAGTCGTAATAGCTGACGAAGTACTCAACCGCGTTGTGCGGGAAGAACGCCTTGAACTCCCCGTACAGCTGCGCCGCCAGGGTCTTGTTCGGCGCCATCACCAGCGTCGGTTTCTGCACCGCCTCGATGACATTGGCGATGGTGTAGGTCTTGCCCGAGCCGGTGACGCCGAGCAGGGTCTGCCGTGCCAGGCCGGACTCGAAGCCTTCGATCAGCTTCGCGATTGCCTGTGGTTGATCGCCGGCTGGGGAGTACGGCGCGACCAATTCGAAACCAGCTGGGTGAATGAGATCGTTCATGGCCGGGGGAGAAGAGTCGATCGATCAGTGTAGCTCCGTCGAAGATGCGGGCGGATGCGGGATTTTCCTACCCTCGCAAGCATGAACGCCTGATCGTCCCGGAAGCACGCCGACCTTAGCCTGACCCGGTCATCCAGCCACTGGGAAATCGCTGTGCGAAGCACGAACTGCGGATTCACCTTGATCGAAGCGATGATTGCGTTGGCCGTGGTCAGCGCCTTGATTTGCGCGGCGGTGCCGGCCTGGTCAAACGCCCGCGAAGCCACTTGCAGCGGCGCGGCGCAGGCAGCGCTGGTGGAATCGGTGCTTGGCGCGGTCAGGCACTCCGTGCTGACCGGCGGAGACGTTGTTCTCTGCCCGGGCGACGAAGCCGGCGGTTGTCGAAGCAGCATCGATTGGAGCCAAGGCTGGATCGTCTACGCCGACATCGACGGTGATCGCACCCGCGACGGCAACGAGACTTTGCTCAAGATCACCGTATCCCTGGGCGGCAAAGTGCACCTGCGCAGCACGACGGGCCGCACTCGGCTGGTATTCCAGCCCAATGGCGGGAATGCCGGTTCCAACGTCACTTTCACCCTTTGCGACGGTCGCGGGCCGGAGCAAGCCGTGACATTGGTTTTGGCCAACGACGGCCGGCTGCATTCAGGCAAACCAACCAAGGCTGCGGCGCTTGCCTGCATTTCGCCAATGTGAGCATCGTCAGGTTGCGCGCGGCGCGCTGGCTCGGCACAATGGCGCCCCTGCCCGAATAGCTCAGCCGGTTAGAGCACTTGACTGTTAATCAGGGGGTCGTTGGTTCGAGTCCAACTTCGGGCGCCAGCTTCAGAAAAAAGGGCCTGCACCAGCAGGCCCTTTCTTTTTATCGCCGGCATTCCTGATCCTGGAAGCTCAGCACAGGCTGCCCGGTCAGCGCGTCGCAGGTAAACGTCGCATTGAACGGATTGCTGGTCGATTCCTCGAAGGTAACGGAGTAACTACCTCCGTCGACAACCGCACCCAGGTCCGCCGAAGCCTCGTCATCCCTGGGCTTGCCTGCATCCGAAGAGGTCCGGAAGGCCGGTGGTGTAAAGGTGACCGTGGTACTTCCGGTAAATGCGTTGGGGCGGAACAGGTTGCAACGGGGCAAATCCGCTCGCACGCGGCTCGGGCCGCTACCGCATACTGCACCGTTGTTCTGCGCGGTCAACTGCTGGTGGTAGTTGAACATCCGGATCTGCACATTGGACGCATTCGCGGCGGTATAAAGATCGCAGACGAAACTGGTGGTATTCACGACACGAATGCAATCACCTTGCGTGGCCTGGGCCGCGTTGACCCAGCCGATGTAGGGAGCAAAGCTGTCGCCGGTATGATTGGTGAAATAGCTCAGGCCGGTCAGTGAGATGGTGATCTTCACGCTTGGGCGCGTGCCACCTATGAACTGGAAGCCTTGCCTGTCTGATGCCGGCCACAAGGTGTCGGTAACCGCCTGGTAAACCACGGGGAGCTTGTCCACGAGCGTGGCGACCGAACGGTTGATCGCGCCAACGGCGTCAGCGATGGAATTTGCGATCGCGCCTGACGCATCAAATACCTGCCCGGCGACTGGCGCTCCGGTCGGCGTCGACACCGAGAAGTTCTTGGGCTGGACCGTGATGGGATCCCTGGCCGCGGCCGTATCACGCTCCACTGACCAGCGTGTCAGTTCGGTCAAGTTGATGCTGGCGAACGGGGTGTGCCGCAACGCACAGGCCTGGTCCGTCGGAGTCCCCGTGCCCGTTTCGTCGATGCAGGACTGCATTACGCTTTTTGCTTCGAAGCCGAGCACGTCCATCAGGATCGCGCGGTTCTGCAGGTAACGACGGTCGTCCAAATTGATCTGGATCGGGCTGCCTGCCTGGTCATTCAATCCATTTGAGCTTTCGAGCGCGCTGACCGTGACCCGGTTGACTGCCCAGTCATACCCTGAAAGCGGCAGGACGCGATCATTGACATAGGTCTTGACGAAATTCTGGTAGCCAGCGGTAGCCGATATCGTCGTGTAGTCGATAGCGTTGTTGTCGGTCGGGATATACGCATAGTGATCCAGTAGTGGATCCTGCGAAACCCGGTACATCCCGTTGACGCGGATTACGCGGCACACTTCTTCGTAGTTCTGATTCGCTGCCGTGACACGGTTCGCGGTGAGGTCGCCCGTTGGATCAACGTAGTGGATATGATCTGCCCGATACGGGTCGAATTTCGGAATGTCATCCGATTCGGCAGAGGTCGGTCCAGCGTAGTCGACACTGGATGGATCATGATGGTCGCGGCAGCATACGTCGCATAGCGGGCTTTGCAGGCCCACTGCCGAAGTCTGTTCCGCGCCAATGAGATCGGTAGTCGGATAGGTAGCCTGGCCCGGCTCAGTATAGCGAGCACCATCCCAATAGGTCGTACGTAGTGGGCGCGTCAGGAAAAGTTCGGTGGTGGTGCTCTGATCGGGAGCGAGAAGGTCGGGCGCACTCCTCGAAGTGCACTTGCAACCGATGACGCGTGTGTCGATCTCCCGCTGCACATTGATCAAACCACCGCCCACGTCCTCGTACTTATAGACCTGGAAACTGGTTTCAGCCACGCCACCGCCAATGACCTTTGGCGTGGGATTCGTCGCCGCAATTCGTGCACCAGTGCCGTCATCAAGCGGAATGGTGGTGAAATTGGTGTTCTGGGTCAGCACATCTTCATCGGTCAACTTGCTCGGTGGCGGCTGTACGACGCTGGTGGAAATCGGCCGATTCTCGAGATCATTCGAATTGATCAGTGGGATGCCACTGAGCGCATCGCCCAAGCGGAGGTTCCCCCACGAGCCATCTGTCTTGCGCCAGCCGATGTCGACCGTGATTTGCTTGAACTCGGGAATGAGTCCCCCATAAGCCGGCGCCCCAACGCCGCTGGTCGGCACGGCGGCAAAGGTGTTGCCACTGGCGCGGAAGCGCTGCACCTGGACGCAATAACGGTAATCCGACGGAAGCCCGGAGGAATTCGGTGGAACCAAAGCCCCTGCATTGTCATAGTCGCAGGCGCCAGAGGTGAAGGTCCCCTGGCTATCGAGCGCCTGGTAGTTGGGGAACGTCTGATTACCGTTGGCCCGCCGTTCCTCCACGATGTTCTGCGCCAACGTCATGGCCACGCTCCGCTCCCTGGACTCGGCGGCGGTTCGTAACATCGTGACTTGCAGGAAGGTCAGCGCGAGGATGCCGGTCGCGAGGACCACGACTGCGATCAACGCATCGAGCAATGTAAAGCCGGCAACGCGCTGCGGGAGCTTTGTGTTCATGATGATTGCCACCTCAGTACGCCACGCGGTCGGACCATGAGCCGGGCAGTCCGGCGAACCGATTGTTCCCGGGGGACTCATTGAAGGCCGAGACGAGCTGCGGCAAGTAAATGACATCTACGGTGCCGTTGATCTTGCCGCCGCCTTCCATGACGAGCGACCCGTAAATCTTGGCTCCACCGCCGCCAGGCTCGAGTTCCGGGCACCCGGTGCCATCGGATACGCAAGTAGTAAAGGCAGTACCGGTATACCTCAGGAAGATGAGCCCGAAGAATTTGACGTTCGTATTCAACTTGAGTGAACCGTCGATCACCAGGACCACCGGGTCGTCAGGCGAGCCGATCTGCCCCGTTAGGGCGTTTCCGCCGGTGCAAGGGCCCTGAACCCAGATCACCCCGCTACTGCTTGCATTCAAGTCTGCGCAGGTCTTGATCTCAGCATTCGCTGCCAGCCATTCCACGACATCCGCTTGCGTGGGATCCCCGTCGGTCATCTTCAGCGTCTCGCATACGCCGTCGGCATCCGTGTCATTACGGGCCTTGACCCCGAGTACGTACTCGAACATGTCGCAGGGGTAGTAGTAGGGTGAACCAGCGAAAGCCTTTCCCCCATCCGTATTGGTGGAATCCAGGATGTCTTCGCCCTCGCCTGTACTCGCACTGGACACTCTCTGCCCGACATTGCAGGCACAATCGTCACAGGTGGGCACGGTCTTGCTCTTGCCCATCATCACGACGCCCGTAATGTCGCTACGGAAGTATTCGTCCTGCTGGCAGGTCTGCCAGGAACCACCGCTGCCGTCAAAGTTATTCCTGGCCCACACTGCCAATCCTTTTGGCGGGGCAACGCTTGGATTGCCGACGATCGTCGAGTTGCCGAGTCCGGTGATCGTTCCCGCCGCCATCACCGGCGGAATATTCGTGGAAAGATTGATGAGGCGGAATGTGCCGATGGTTTCGCTGACAGTCGCGGTAGTACCCTCGCCATCGACCGTGCCACGCGACACGAGCGTGAACATCGACGTGGCCGTTGTACTGGCGGCCGTGAGCGTGCAGTCGGTTGCTGTGTTCAATCGGCACAAGAGGACACCGACGTCGTAACTGGCATTGAAGTTGCCGGCATCGTTGCCGGTGCCGTCGTACATTCGACCAGGAGAGAACGTCACGGTGCGGCCACCGCCGCCGATGTAACGATAATGCCTGGCGCGGAGCGCGGAGCTGCCAACGTCGGATTCAATGGTGCCGCATGGAAACGTGGTTTCGGCCGCCCCGCATACCACCCATTTTGTCGCATCCGTTGCAACGAGCGGGTCTGGAATCAATGTTCCCGAGTTCAACCTCAAGAACTCGCGGCCATGGCTCAAGCCGGCTTCAGCCACGTGTTGGGCAATTTTTGCGCGCACGTCGTTGCCGGAGACGCGCTGTTCGCCGAGGATGGCAGGCATGGCTACGAAAATAGCCAGCGTGAGCAACAGCAAAAGCACGATCGCTACGGTGAGTGCCGATCCCCGCTGCCGGATTGTAGGAGCGTTGGTCATATGCAGTCTCATGGCAACATCAGAGGAATGGGTTACGCACTTGCACCGCTTGGTCGAAGCGGCGCGTGATCGCAGCGTTGCCCGTTAGTCCAAGGCGGAAGGTCACATCGATCCGGTTGGGGGCGGCAACGGTATCGCGTGCAAATAGAAGATTCGTGACCTGTACGTCGGGCGAACTGATTCTGAGCGCGCCGGTGGTGGAGCACGTCGCGGCGGTATAGGCGTTGTATTGCGCGAAGTAAACGGCGCCTCCACTCAGGCTGATCACCTTGACTTCATTGGTGTCCAAAGCACCATCATCGTCGGTGTCATAAGCGAAACGTACGCAATTGCCGCCACTGAGGATGTCGATGTTCCCAAACGCGTTGGGGACAGTGCCGGCCGCACCAACGAACTGGCGATAGTTGCCGCTATAGCGTGCGCGCCGTAATTCCCGCGACACCAGGTCGCCGATCGCGCGCCCTTCCTGTGTCAGCTTGGCCACAGTAACGGTCTCGGCGTTCGTCCGCAGGACGGAGGTTGCAAGCGCGACGACGGCCGCCAGCATGATGAGGCCAACGGCCATCCCGACCATCAATTCGACCAGTGAGAAGCCTGCTTGCCTGGGTGCTTTGAATCGCATCGCGTGAACCTCAACAGGAGCGATAACTGAAGAAAGGCGGCTTGTCGCCAGGGACACATACATATGACTGTCCAAGCGGGGTAACGATGACATTGACGACGTATCGACCATTGGCACTGGTGATCGCCAAGCTGCTGGCAGCGCTCTCCAGGAATGCCTTGCCCGGCGCACCATTGCTGGAAACGCCACCCAACTTCGGCGTATACGAAAAATCGAAATCCACGATATCGATCGTCGGCGCTCGCTCAGCCCCGAGGTCAGCGTTGTCCACGACAAGCTTTTCGCCATCCACCAGGCAGACTGCGCTACTGGTTTCGCAATCGCATCCAGATGCCGTGCTCGGGCGCAGTTGCCATGCGCCAGGTTCCGCAGGTTGCCTGGCACCGACGCACCAGCCCCCCGATGCCTTCTCTATCGCGAGCACGCCGATGGGCATGTTGGTCTTGACTGCAGCGGCGCGTGCGCGCGCGAGGAGATTCGTGACTTGATCCGCAGCACCACGAACCCGCGCCTTCTGGAAATAGTCGGCGAAGCTCGGCACGGCCATGGTTATCAGGACCGTCAGCACGACCAGGGTCACCATCAACTCAATGAGAGTAAAGCCGCGATGTCTCATGTCACTCACACGTTCGGCGCCGAGGCTCACGGTAGCCAGCCTCCAGCCTTAAGGGCAAGCTGGCCGCGACCAGCGGCGCCTGCCTGAAGATGGACGGCGCCTCTTGGCAAGAGGGCACGATATGATGGGATGCAATCGTCGGAGAGCCTCCATGCTACCCAAAGCCCGTTCCCGTCAGTTCGGTTTTACCTTGCTCGAACTCATGATCGTGGTCGTGATCATCGCGGTCCTTGCTGCTATCGCCGTCCCCATGTACAGCCAGTACATACGGAAGTCGCGACGCGCGGACGCCATGCAGCGGATGCAGCAGATCTCCCTGGCGGAAGAGCGGTTTAGGGCAGAAAACCCGGGGTATACCGCTAACTGGGCTTTGCTTGGCGGCGATCCCGATACCACCAGCCCAACGGGGATCGGAGAATGGTTTGACTGGGCCGACGTCGTTGTTGCGGCTGGTCCACCGGCCACATGGTCCATAAGTGTGACGGCTGTCGGCAAACAGGCCAAAGACAACGCAGGTGGCGTTGCCTGCACGACACTGACCCTAAACCAGGCCGGCACCCGCACGCCGGCAGAGTGCTGGGAAAATTAGTCAGGCCATCACTCGATAACAGGGCCGATACTCCCCGGCGATCTTCATCCGTCGCTGTTCGACGAAGGCGCGAAGCAACGCATCAAGGGCTTGCATCATGCCGGGGTCGCCATGGATCTCGAATGGGCCGCGCGCCTCGATCCTGCGCATGCCCTCTTCCTTGACGTTGCCGGCGACGATACCGGAAAAAGCACGGCGCAGGTCGGCGGCGAGTTCGTGCGGCTTGCGGCCATGGTGCAGGTCGAGGGCAGCCATGGCCTCATGAGTACATACGAACGGTCGCTGGAATTCCAGCGGCACGTGCATCGACCAGTTGAAGAAGAACGAATCCTTCTGGGCGATGCGGTGCTCGCGCACTTTGCGGATGCCGGAGGCCATGTGCTTGGCCACTGTCGCCGGGTCACCGATGACTATTTCGTAGCGTGAGGTTGCGGCCTCGCCCAAGGTGAGGCGCAGGAACTGGTCGATCTGTTCGAAGTACGGCGCCGACGCGGTCGGGCCAGTGAGGATCAGCGGGAACGGCAGGTCCTTGTTCTCCTCGCGCAACAGGATGCCGAGCAGGTACAGGATTTCCTCCGCGGTGCCGACGCCACCAGGGAACACGATGATGCCGTGGCCGATGCGGACGAAGGCCTCCAGGCGCTTCTCGATGTCCGGCATGATCACCAGGTGATTGACGATCGGGTTCGGCGATTCGGCGGCGATGATGCCGGGCTCGGTGATGCCGATGTAACGCGTCTTGCGCC
Organism: Lysobacter sp. CFH 32150; assembly: GCF_022758295.1. Classification (GTDB taxonomy): domain Bacteria; phylum Pseudomonadota; class Gammaproteobacteria; order Xanthomonadales; family Xanthomonadaceae; genus CFH-32150. The sequence goes on from NZ_JALDWJ010000001.1 coordinate 728,220, forward strand.
GGCGCTGCTTGGCATGGGCGATGGTGGCGCCCTTCATCGGCCCCTTCATCGCGCCTGGGCCGCAGCCGGTGCAGATGTCGAGTCCGCGCAGGCCGAGCTCGTACCCGACCTGCTTGGTGTAGACGTATTCGTCGCGATTGATCGAATGCCCACCCCAGCACACCACCAGGTTGGGGTCGGCGGGTTGCAGCACGCGTGCGTTGCGTAACAAGCCGAACACGGCGTCGGTGATGCCTTCGCTGGTTTCGAGGTCGCGACCGCCCTCCTTGACCAGTTCGATCGCGGTGTAAGCAAGGTCGCGCACAACCGCGAACAACAGTTCGGCGACGCCGCGGATGATCTCGCCATCGACGAAGGCCATTGCTGGCGCGTGGCGCAGGTCGATACGCACGCCGCGGTCCTGTTGCAGCACTTCGATGTCGAAATCCGGGTACAGCTCCTGCGCCGCACGGGGGTCATCGGAGGCACTGCCGCTGGTCAGCACCGCCAGCGCGCAACGCCGCAATAAGTCGTGCATGCCGCCGCTGGAGGCATCCCGCAGGCGCGCGACTTCCGCGCGCGAAAGTACATCCAACCCGCCCCGCGGGTAGATGCGTGCATTGGCGGTTGGCAGGGTGGCGTTCGTCGCTTTCGCAGCTTTCGTATCGTTGTTCATGATGACGACTTTAGCGCAGCGGGACGCGCAAAAGAAAACGGCCGGGTTACCCCGGCCGTTTCGAGTGTCATGGGTATCGCCGATCAGAACTTGTAGCGGAAGCCGACCTGTAGCGACCAGCGCGATTCGCCAGTACGGTCGCGACGCGTCAGCGCTTCGTCTCCGCGGAAGTCGTAGACATACTGGCCTTGGGCATTGATACCGACAAAGTCTACAGGGCTGCGAACGACACCACCGAAGTTGTTGTCGAACCCGACTTCGTCGATATGGCCCCATTTCTTGTTGAGCAGGTTGCCGACATTGAGGATGTCAATCCACAACTCGGCCTTGTTGCCCTCGAAGAAGCCCGGCAGTTCCTGGCTGATGCGCATGTCGAAGTTGTTGATCCAGTTCGTTTCCGAACTGTTGCGCTCCATCGCGCCACCCGCCGCGCCATTGAACTCCTTGTGACTGGCGACGTAGTTCCAGAACGCATCCTTGTCGGCCTGCGACACGAAGGCGACGCCGTCACGGTTGTCCGGGATGTAGAGGAGGTCATTGCCAGAGGTGCCGTCGCCGTTCATGTCGTTGAAGAACGTCCAGCTGTACGGCTTGCCGGTACGGCCTTCGTAGAACAGCGCGATGCTGGTGTCGTTGTCACCCCAGAAGGCCTGCTTGAACTGCAGGGCGGCTGTGACTCGATGGCGGATCGAGTAATTCGAACGGGCGGAAACCTCCTCGTTCGGATTGAAGACCGCGCGGTTCTGCCAGCCGGAGATGGATCGACTCGATGTGAGCGGGTTCACTTCGGTGGCATTGGTGTAGCTGTACGCAGCCTGCCAGTACCAATGACTGTCGCCGATCATCGGTTTGCTGAGGCTGAAGGTGAGGTTCTGACCCTCGCCCTTGTTGGTCTCCCTGGCCAGGAGGACGTCACGGTAAGCCGCGTTGGCATTGGCACGGGCACCCGAGACCGAAGGCGTAGCCGTGTTGTAGGTACCCCAGTACAGATTGCGGCCGTCGGCGCCGATGCGAGATGCACCGCCGAGGTTGAGGTGTTCGTAGTAGAGGCCGGTGTTGACGCTGGTCAGCAGCAGCTCGGCTGAAGCCACCATGCCGTACCACGGCAATTCGTGCTCGAACGCGAGATTGGCCTTCCATACGGACGGCTGGTGCAGGTCTTCTTCGACGAAGTCGACGTCCTGTCGTGCCGTGCCGATTTGCGGGCGCGGCGCATTGGCATCCAGGAACGGCGGAGCTCCCGTACAGGAATTGGTGAAGCCGATGCCGGTACCACAACCGAATACCTGGATGGTTTGGCCGTTGTTCGTGTACGGGTTGGTCAGCCAGACATTGGAGGCCGAGCCCTGGAACAGGCCGATACCGCCGCGCAATTGGGTCGGGCGCTCACTGTCGAAGGTGTAGTTGAAGCCGAAGCGCGGCTGGATCAGGTAATTACCGTCGATCGTGACGTCATTGCGGCGGCCGAACGCAGCCGAGGCCGCGGCATTGAACCGCGGCGGCTCATCGACATTGGGGATGTCGGCGCGCACGCCGAACAGCAGGGTCAGGTTCGGAGTGAGCGTCCAGGTGTCCTGGACGAACAGGCCGGTGTTTTCGAGCGTGAAGTTGGCCGCAACATCGTCAAGCGAACCGCCAGCCGGGAATGTGCGGAACTGGTACTCGCTGTAAACGCCGTTCTCGAAATCAGTAAGGCTGCGGAAGCGATAGGTGCCGAACCCCGAGTCCAGGAACAGGTTGTAGATTTCGTTCTTCTCGTGATCCACGCCGAACTTGAGCTCGTGGTCGCCCATGTACCAGTTGCCGGCGAAGTAGCCATTCCAGGTCTTGTTGTCGATTACGTTGGCATGACGGAACTGTTCCGTGCCGAGGCGCAGATTGGCCGAGCCGAAGTCGACGCGAATCTGCGGCTGCCTGGCCATGATCAGCGGCTGCTTGCTCTGGTAGTTCTGGTACGAGAGACGTGCCTCGGTGGAGAAATTCTCCGACCAGTCGCTGAACAGCTGGGCGACGTAGTTGTCGAACTCTTTCGGCTGCCTGTTCCAATAGCTGGACAGCGACAGGCCATTGCGGCTGAAGTTGCCCTGGAACGCTTCCAGCTGCTCGGTGTGGTTGATGCGGAACGATGCGCGATGGTCGTCGTTGATGTTCCAGTCGAACTTGGCGAGCCAGCTCTCCGACTCGGTCGACAGGTCCTGGGCCACCAGGCTGCCGGGGATCAGGTTTTTGTCCCGGGCCTCGGCGATCACCTGGTCGATCTGCGACTGGGTGATGTTGACGATGTTCGGCTTGCCGCTGCCAACTGGGCCGAATTCGGGTGACGGTGCAGTGCGCTCGCTCTTCTCATAGTTCAGGAAGAAGAACAGGCGGTCCTTCATCAGCGGGCCGCCGAAGGTGGCGCCGTAGCTGAAGTCTTCCTTGAAGCCGGTGAATGGTGCGCCTTGCTCGCTGTCGCCGACCATGTCGGCATCGCGGTAAACGTAATACGCCGAGCCGTGGAAATCGTTGGTGCCAGACTTGGTGACGGCGTTGATGTTGGCGCCGGTGTAGCCCTTCTCGGTGACGTCATACTTGGCGACGTTCACCTCAACCGCGTCGATGGTATCGATCGAGATCGGCTGGCGGATCGTCGGCAGGTTGTTCGACTCGATGCCGAACTTGTCGTTGGTGGTGACGCCGTCGATGGTGATCGAGTTGTAGCGGGTGTTCTGGCCGGCGGCCGAGATCTCACCGCGCTCCTTGTCCGTCTGCGACATGCGCGGATCCATGCGCGCGTAATCCTGCAGGTCACGCTTGATCGAGCTGAAGCCGTCCAGCTGATCGCGGCTGATGTTGCTGCCCGTACCCATGGCGTTCGGCGCGAACACGCTGATGCCCGTACCTACGATCGTGACGGTTTCGAGCGTAGTAGCCGCACCGCTGGCGAGGCTCAGGTCGACGTTGTTCGACTCCGACAACTCCAAGTACACGCCCTGTTCGCTATCGGTGCCGGCGCCTGCCTTGTTCACGGTGATCGTGTACGGACCGCCGACACGGAGACCGCGGGCGGTGTAACGGCCATTGGCGTCGGTCGTGGCCTTGCTGACCGTGCCCGAAGCAGTGTGGACGATGGTGACTTCAGCGCCAGCGATCGGTTGCGCATCGGCACCGACCACGCGACCACCGAGGGCGGCGGAGGTGCTCTGCGCAAAAACAGGTGCCGCGGCAAGCGCAGCGATCAGGGCCAGCGACAGTTTGGATACGCGGGCGCGGTTCGGATGACTCATCTTGTTGACCTCGATTGCAGGAAAGTGGCGGCGTCATGGCGCATGCCAACGCGCGCAAATTCCTTATTGCGGGCTCGTCGGCAACTCTGCATCCCCACCCATGCGGTAGCGCACGGGTTAACGCCAGATTAACACGGTAACAATTGGGAATGACGGCGGAATGACAGCGGTCGACACCGTCCCCTGAACGACTCAGCCAGCGCGGATGTATACGCCGATACCATCCAGGAACATCTGTACCGAGATCGCCACCAGGAGCATGCCCATCAGCCGCTCGACCGCGATCAGCACCCGCGAGCCCAGCCATTTGTAGAGGTAGGTCGCGGAGAACAGGATGGCGGCAGTGGCGACCCAGGCGATCAGCAGGGCCAGGCTCCAGTCGGCCAGGCGCCCGGGGTCGTTGCTGCCCATCAGCATCACCGCGGCCATGCCCGAAGGGCCGGCCACCAGCGGAATGGCCATGGGCACGATGAAGGGCTCGCCACCGGGCAACTCGCCCATCAGGCCTTCGGGTGGCGGGAAGATCATGCGGATGCCGATCAGGAACAGGACGATACCGCCGGCGATCGACACCGACTCCTGACGCAGGTGCATCAGCTCCAGCATGTATTTGCCGCCGTGCAGGAAAACCATCAACACGACCAGCGCGATCAGCAACTCACGCGCCAGGACGATGCGCCGACGCGCGACCGGCAGCGGCTTGAGCAGGCTCAGGAACACGGGAATGTTGCCGAGCGGATCCAGGATGAGGAACAACAGGAGCGCGGCGGACGCGATCGTCATGGCCGCGGGCTCCACACCGTGCCGCGATGCGCAGCGCCAGCAGGCGACAACAGGGCGACGCAGGCGTCGGCATACGTCGCCGGATCGCGCGCATCACGGTCGCCGTCCTCGACATAAGCCTTGGCGCGCAACGCGGTACGCATCGGGCCCGGACGCAGGCCACTCACGCGCATCGAAGTCTTCGCCGACTCGGCATGCAGCATGCCGACCAATGCAGCGAGACCGTGCTGCGCCACGCCGTAGCCGCCCCAGAACGCCTGTCCGACGCGCGCCGGGTCATCGAGCACGAACACGACTGCGCTGTCTTCGGCCTTCTGCAGCAATGGCAGGCAGGCTTGCGTGAGCCACCACGGAGCGGTCAAGCCGACATGCACCGCACGCGCGAATGCAGCCGGGTCCGTGTGTTGGAGCGGAGTCAGGCCGCGGAATTCGGCCGTGCAGTGCAGTAGCCCGTCGAGCCGTCCGAGTTCGGTTTCGATGCGCGCTGCCAGTTCCGCATAGTCGTCGGGCGATGCGCCCTCCAGGTCCAGCGGATACAGCAATGGTTCCGGTCCTTCCTTAGCCACGGCGTCGTATAGGCGATTCAGCTTCGCCGGTTTCCGGCCGAGCAACACCACGGTCGCGCCTGCGCGCGCGCAGGCGAGCGATGCCGCGCCGCCGAGCCCGCCATGCGCGCCGGTGACGAGCACGACACGCCCTTTCAGAGCAGGTCCGGCCAGCACCGGCGCGTTCGACTCCGTGGCCGCGGCCACGCTCACGCCTTCTGCGCTTCCGTGATCATGCGTGCCAGCTCGCCGGATTCGAACAGCTCCAGCGTGATGTCGCAGCCGCCGATCAGTTCGCCATTGATGAAAAGCTGCGGGAACGTCGGCCAATCGGAATAGCGCGGCAGATTGGCACGGATCTCGGGTTCTTCCAGCACATTGATGGTGTGCATGCCTGTCGCCCCCGCGGCCTTCAACGCCTGCACAGTTCGGCTGGAAAAACCGCACATCGGGAACTGCGGGGTTCCCTTCATGAAAAGGACAATCGGATGGCCTTCTACTTCGGCCTGGATCCGCTCAAGCACTGACATGGACAACTCCTGCAATAGCGTGTTGCGCGGCCATGACGGCGTCTCAACACGACGTGGGGATACAATTGCGAAGCCAATTGTAAGCCTTCGCGCGGCCACAGGCCGCCTCCCCCACAGCCCACAGGAGCCGACTTTGGCTATCGAACTGCCTGCTCTCCCCTATGACCGTACCGCGCTCGAGCCGCATATTTCCGGCGAGACGATCGATTACCACTATGGCAAGCACCACAAGACCTACGTCGACAACCTCAACAAGATGATCGAGGGTACCGAGTTCGCCGACATGGCGCTCGAGGACATCATCCGCAAGGCGCAGGGCGGCATGTTCAACAACGCCGCGCAAATCTGGAACCACACTTTCTACTGGAACTGCCTGAAGCCGGCTTCCGGACCGAATGCGGGTGGCGGCGAGCCGGGTGGCAAGCTGGCCGATGCCATCAGCAAGGCCTTCGGCGACTTCGCCAAGTTCAAGGAAGAGTTCACCAAGATTTCGGTCGGCACGTTCGGCTCCGGCTGGGGTTGGCTGGTGCAGCGTCCGGACGGCTCGCTGGCGTTGGCCAGCACGCCGAATGCCGCCACGCCGCTGACTGGCGAGGACACCCCGCTACTGACCTGCGATGTGTGGGAACACGCCTATTACATCGACTACCGCAACGCGCGACCGAAGTATGTCGAAGCGTTCTGGAACCTGGTCAATTGGGATTTCGTCGCGTCGAACATGCGCTGACCGGAATCGCCATCGTCGAATGCAAAACGGCCGGAGTACCCGGCCGTTTTTGTTTTCCAGGCCGAAGCGTGCGCCGTCAGCGCAGCGCTTGAATGGCAGGCGCAACCTGTGCTTCGCGACCAAGCGCAATGCCCACGCGTTGCAACGCACTTGCCAGCTGTTCGGCAGAGTCCGCGCGCACCGTCGCATGCCCTACCTTGCGCCCGTCACGTGGGGCTTTGCCGTAGTCGTGCCAGTGGCCACCGGGTTCGTTCAACACGACGTTGGCATCGGGCAGGTCACCAATCCAGTTGAGCATGCAGGCGTGGCCGAGCATGCGAGTGTCGCCAAGCGGGAGGCCGAGCACGGCGCGTAAATGGTTCTGGAACTGCGAGGTCTCGCTGCCTTCGATGGTCCAGTGCCCGGAGTTGTGTACGCGCGGGGCCATTTCATTGGCCAGCAGTTCGCCGTCACGCAGGAACAGTTCGAGTGCGAACACACCCACATAGTCGAGCGCTTCGCCCACGCGGCGCGCGTAGTCGAGCGCGTGCGCAGCGAGCGCGGGCGCCACGTGCGCAGGGGCAAGACTGGCGGAGAGGATGCCGTGTTCATGCCAGTTCTCGGTCAGCGGCCATGCGCGGAACTCGCCATCGCGGCCGCGTGCGGCGACCACCGACAGCTCGCGTTCGAATGGCACGAAGGCTTCGAGGATCAAGCCATGCGTGTTGCCGCTCAGCGCAACCCAGGCGGCGTCCGCGTCGGCGAGCGTCCTGATGCGGAACTGGCCCTTGCCGTCGTAACCGAGGCGGCGGGTCTTGAGGATGCTGGGTGCGCCGATCACCGCAAGCGCGGCATCGAGGTCGGCGCGGGTGTCGATCGCGGCGAACGCCGGTACGCCGATGCCGAGTTCGCGGAACAGAGTCTTCTCGGCGAGACGATCCTGTGCCACGGCAAGCGCGCGCGGATTCGGGAACACGGGAACGCGCTGGGCGAGCCACTCGGCACTGTCGGCCGGCACGTTCTCGAAGTCGAAGGTGGCGACATCGATGCGGCTGGCGAATTCCGCCAGCGCGGTTTCGTCACGGTAATCACCGACCACCATCGGCACGAACTGGCCGGCGCAGGCGTCGGCGGTGTTGTCCATCACCAGGAAGCGCAGGCCCAGCGGCGCGCCGGAAAGCGCGAGCATGCGGGCCAGTTGCCCGCCGCCGAGGATTCCAACCGTCGTCATTTGCGCGGGTCGTCGTTGCTGGTCACGTCGTTCGTCTGCTTGGCACGGAACGCGGCCAGCGCGGTGGCGATATGCGGGTGTTCGTTCGCCAGCATCGCGGCGGCAAACAATGCGGCGTTCGCGGCACCGGCGTTGCCGATGGCGAAGGTCGCGACGGGAATGCCAGCGGGCATCTGCACGATCGACAACAGCGAATCCATGCCGTTGAGTGCTTTCGATTGCACCGGCACGCCGAGCACCGGCACCGCGGTCTTGGCGGCGAGCATGCCAGGCAAGTGTGCGGCACCACCAGCGCCAGCGATGATCGCGCGCAGGCCGCGCTCGGCGGCGGTGGCGGCATAGTCGAACAACACATCCGGCGTGCGATGTGCCGACACCACGCGCACTTCATGCGGCACCCCCAGGGCCTCGAGCCTCTGCGCGGCGTGCTGCATCGTCTCCCAGTCGGAACGGGAGCCCATCACGATGCCGACCAAGGGTGCTGGCATGACTGCTTCCTGCGGCAAAACGCCGCTCTAAACAAAGTATTCTACCGGCCTCCTACGTCGTCGGCATCGCCATGGACCGGAAACTCCTCGACATCCTCGCCTGCCCCGCCACCCGCCAGCCGCTGGCGCTGCTGGAGGCGCGCGGATTGGAGGCGTTGAACCAGGCCATCAAGGCGGGTGGCATCAAGCGTATAGACGACACGCCGCAGGCCGATGCCTTACGCGAGGGGCTGGTCACCCGTGACCGCAAGCTCGTCTATCGCATCGACGACGGCATCCCGGTGCTGCTGGTCGAGGAAGGCATCGCCACGGGGCAGGTGGCCGGCTTTCCGAAAGAATGAATTCGATCCGCATGAGCACGCGGTTTGAGGCGCCGCCGACCACGGTGATCGAATCCGACGTCGCCCGCGCGCTCGCCGAAGACCTCGGCAGCGGTGACGTCACTGCCTCCCTATTGCCTGATGCACCCGACATCGCCTACCTGTTGTGCAAGGAAGACGCGGTGGTCTGCGGACGACCGTGGTTCGATGCCTGCCACCGCGCGCTCGATCCGGACGTCCGCATCGACTGGCGTGTCGCCGAGGGTGATCGCGTCGGCAAGGGCACGGTGTTGGCGACGCTGGAAGGCCACACCCGCGCACTGGTCAGCGCCGAGCGTGCGGCGCTCAACTTCCTACAAACGCTAAGCGGCACGGCGACCACGACCGCGGCCTATGTGGATGCGGTACGCGGCACCAGGGTGCCGGCTCCTGACCCGCAAATCCTCGACACTCGCAAAACCATCCCCGGCCTGCGCCTGGCACAGAAGTACGCCGTGCGGGTCGGCGGGGGCGTCAACCACCGCATCGGTTTGTTCGATGCCGTGATGCTGAAGGAAAACCACATCCGCGTTGCGGGTTCACTCCAGGCCGCGATCCATGCCGCACGTGCGATGCATCCGGCGTTGCCGCTGATCGTGGAAGTGGAAACCCTGGAACAACTCGATGAAGCGCTGCAGGCGGGGTGCGAACGCATCCTGATCGACGACTTCGATGCTGCCACGCGACGCGAGGCCGTGCGACGTGCGGCTGGTCGAATTCCCCTGGAAGTATCCGGCGGCGTAGATCTGGATACCGTGCGCGCCGTCGCCGCGGATGGCGTCGATTGCATCTCGATCGGCGGACTGACGAAGCACGTCCACGCGATCGATCTTTCGATGAAACTGGGCCGGCCTGCTGGCTAGCGCAGCGCCGCCATAACCCAGATCGCCGCGAGCGCGACCGTGGCCAGCGCGATCCAGGGCCACGGCGACACCTGCAACCGCGACGGGTCGGCTTTCCGTTCCGCATGCACCTGCTCGGGCTGGCCCGTTGCGGTCAGGCGGAAACGCAAGGTGTCGAAACCGATCTCATCGCCGATCCTGGCTTCGCCACGCAGTACGCGCTTGTCGTTGACGTAACTACCGTTGCTGGAACCCAGGTCCTCGAGCAGCATGCCGTCCTCGGTCGGCTGCAGGCGCGCATGCACGCGCGAGATGCCGGATTCGTCGAGGCGCAGCGTGCATTCCGGCGAGCGACCGATCGTGGTCGTGCCGTGGATCGGATACGTGCGGCCGAAAGCCTCGCCAGAGACGCCACGCAACACGTAGCGCGGCACCGCCGGCCGAATCGCAGTGGCGCCTGGGTCGTCGTTCGCCGGCGACGGCAGCTGCCCACGCCGCACCAGCGCCGGGGCTTCTACTGCCGTCAGCCGTGCCTGCACGTGGTCGAAGGCGACGCTGTCCCCCGGGCGCAGTGCGATCAGGCCATCGACCTGGCGTCCGTTGACGCTGACCGTGGTGCCGTGCGGCACATCCAGCATCACCCCGCTGTGGGTGACGTGCAGCTGGCAATGTTGCGGCTGCACCCCTGGATAGTTGAGGAGGATATTGGCCTTGGGGTCGGAACCGATCCGGTTGACGCCAAGCCCGAGCAGCACTTGCGGATGTTCACCGCCTGGGAAGACAAGTTTCATGCGTGAGTTGGCTCCGTATCCTTGAATCGTGTGCCAAGACGCTTGCGACCGGCCACTGCTATCGCCACATTACATGGATGCCGACTCTACTCATCCTGATGATCGTTGCTGCGATGGCGTTCGCATTCTGGAGCGCCGGTCGCGCCGCCGCCGAGCGGGCGGAACACCTCGGCCGCGATGCCTGCCGCGCCGCTGGCGTGCAATGGCTGGACCAGACCGTGCACGCCTCCGGCTTGCGACTGCACCGTGGCGAAGACGGCCGGCTCGGCTTCGAACGCAGCTTCCGCTTCGAGTACTCGTATGACGGTAGCGATCGCCACATCGGCAAGCTCGTATTGCGCGGTGAGCGCCTGGTGTCGTTCGTCGGGCCGACGCGGGCGGCCAATGTGATCGAGTTGCACTAATTGCGCGGGACCAGCAAATACTGGGGCGAGGCTACTTGATCACCCGCAAATGCCCGCGTCGCGGCGTCGGGCCTGCATCCTCGGGTGGCGTATCCGGCGAATGCGGCGGTTCGTCTTGCGGGCCGGAAGTGGCGACGTCCTCCGGCAATGCCATGCCCTGCCCTGTTTCGCGCGCGTAGATCGCAAGCACTGCGCTGATCGGCACAACCACCGGATGGCTGACGCCGCCGAAACGGGCGGTGAAGCTGACGCTCTCGTTGTCGATCAGCAGCCGCGCGACCGCGCGCTCGGCGATGTTGAGCACGACCTTGCCATCGTTGATCGCCTGCGTCGGCACTTGCACGCCGGGGCGGGTGGCATCGACCAGCAGGTGCGGGGTCATGCCGTTGTCGGCGATCCATTCGTTCAACGCCCGCAGCAGGTACGGGCGGTGGCTGGTCATCGCCGGACTGTCTTCGCTCATGTAGGCAAATCGCGCAGCTTCTTTTCCTGGTCGGTCAGGCTACGCATGAAACCAGGATTGCGGAAGATGCGGTTGCCGTAATCCTCGATCACCTTGCCGTCCTTCGGCAGTGGGATCTCGAGCGCTTGCAGACGCCAGATGATCGGCGCCATGGCGCAGTCGGCGAGGCTCATTTCCGGATTGAGGAAGAACTTGCTGGCCTTGAACAGCGGCACCGACGCAGTGAGCAGCTCCTTCAGGCGCTTGCGGCCGGCTTCGGCCTGCTGCTTGTTGCCGAGCTGGATCGCCTGCACCTGCGGCACCCAGTCGTGTTCGAGGCGCAGCATCGCCAGGCGCAGGCGCGCGCGGGAGAGCGGATCCACCGGCATCAGCGGCGGATGCGGGTAACGCTCATCGAGATATTCGGTCACCACGGAGGCGGCGTACAGCACCAGTTCGCGCTCCACCAGCGTAGGCACGGAGTGGTACGGATTGAGGTCGATCAGGTCTTCCGGAGGATTCTGCGGATCGACCGCGATCAGGTCGTAGGTGACGCCTTTGGCGGCCAGCACCAAGCGCACGCGATGGCACAGCACGCAATCGGTGGATGAAAACAAAGTCAGGGCGTTACGCATACGCGGGCTTGCGGCCATCATCGACCTCTCCAGCGACCGGAATCCGCCGGTCGTCACGACGCCGCCCACCCCTTGCGGGCGGTCGCCACGGCCTCGAGCATAGCCATGATCCTACCGAAAAGCCCTACTCCAGCGGCTTTTCGTGAAAAGCCCGACCGTGGGGGTGGCCGTGCTCTCGCGGAGGGATCCGCCTAGTGCACGTCGCGCCAGTATTCCTTCTTCAGCAGGTACGCCAGGAAGGTGAACGCCGCCAGGAACAGGACCACCCAGACGCCCATGCTCTGGCGCTTGAGCGCGGCTGGTTCGCCGGCGTACTCGAGGAAAGCGGTGATGTCGCGCGCGGCCTGGTTGAACGCTTCGCTGTCGAGCTTGCCTGGCTGCGCCAAGACCAGCTTTTCGACATGGCGTTCGCCGGTGGCCGCATCGGGCTTGCCGTACTCGGCGTGCTGCAGACCCTGCAGCTGCCACAGCGGGTTCGGCATCGATGCGTTCGGGAACACGGTGTTGTTCCAGCCGAGCGGACGCGATTCGTCCAGGTAGAACGACTTCAGGTAGGTGTAGATCCAGTTGCTGCCGCGCACGCGTGAGATGACGCTGAGGTCCGGCGGCATCTTGCCAAACCACTGGGTAGCCTGCGCTTCGGGCATCGCGGTCAGCACGGTCTCGCCGAACTTGGCGCCGGTGAAGTTGAGGTTATTCATCACCTCTTCTTCGCTGAGACCAAGGTCTTCGGCCATGCGCGAATAGCGCAGGTATTTCAACGAATGACAACCCGAGCAGTAGTTCATGTACAGCTGCGCACCGCGCTGCAGCGACACGCGGTCGCCGAGGTCAGTGTCCGCCTGCTGCTCGTTGCCACCGCTGGAAGCGAGCGCTGAAGTCGAGATCAGCAAGCCAGCTGCGAACGTGGTCAGTTTGCGGGTGAAGTTAGTCATGCGTCGTCACCCGTTCCGGCACCGGCTTGGTTTTGTCGAGCTTGGTCCACAGCGGCATGGTGATGAAGAAAGCGAAGTACAAGAAGGTCAGGACACGGCCGATGATGGTCTCCACCGGATCCGTACCCGGGCCGGCGCCGATCTTGCCAAGCCACACGAAGCAGATCGCGAAGATGCCGAGTGCGATCTTCGACAACAGCCCGCGGTACCGGTACGACTTGACCTTGGCGCGATCCAGCCACGGCACCAGGAACAGCACTGCGATCGCACCGAACATCACGATGACACCGGACAGTTTGTGCGGGATCACGCGCAACATCGCGTAGTACGGCGTGTAGTACCACACCGGCTTGATGTGCTCCGGCGTGACCAGGCGGTTGGCTTCGGTGAAGTTGTCGTGCTCGAGGAACAAGCCACCGAGTGCCGGCGCGAAGAAGATGATGAAGGCGGCAAGGATCAGGAACACGCCGACGCCGAAGGTGTCCTTCACCGTGTAGTACGGATGGAACGGGATGCCATCGCGCGGTGCGGTGGTCGACCAGCGGTTGCCCTTGGGACCTTTCTTGATCTCGACGCCATCCGGGTTGTTCGAGCCGACTTCGTGCAACGCGCCCAAGTGCAGCACGACCAGCAGCAATAGCACCAACGGGAGCGCGATCACATGCAGTGCGAAGAAGCGGCCGAGGGTGGCGTCGCCGGGCAGGTAGTCGCCCATGATCCATTCGGTGAGGCCTTGACCGATCACCGGGATCGCGCCGAACAGCGAGATGATCACCTTGGCGCCCCAGAACGACATCTGGCCCCACGGCAGCACGTAACCCATGAAGGCTTCGGCCATCAGCACCAGGTAGATCACCATGCCGAGGATCCACACCAGTTCGCGCGGCTTCTGGTACGAGCCGTACATCAGGCCACGGAACATGTGCAGGTAAACGACGATGAAGAACAGCGAAGCGCCGGTGCTGTGCATGTACCGGATCAGCCAGCCCCATTCCACGTCGCGCATGATGTACTCGACCGAGGAGAACGCTTCTGCGGCGCTCGGCTTGAAGTGCATCGTGAGGAAGATACCGGTGACGATCTGGTTGACCAGCACCAGCAGCGCCAGCGAACCCATGTAGTACCAGAAGTTGAAGTTCTTCGGCGCGTAGTACTCGGTCATGTGCTTGCGATACACCGGCATCATGCCCGGCGCACGCGCGTTGACCCAATCCATCACGCCATTAGTGGCGCGGCTAAAGATGTTTGCCATGACTTACGCGGCCCCCGTGCTGCTTGACGGCGAGGGATCAACGCCGATCACGAGCGTGGTGTCATTCTCGTAATGGTGCGGCGGCACGACCAGATTGGTCGGCGCCGGCACGCCCTGGAACACGCGTCCTGCCATGTCGAAGCGCGACTTGTGGCAAGGGCAGAAATAGCCGCCCTTCCATTCCGGATCGAACGGCTCAGGCTTGATCTCGGCCTTCATCTCCGGCGAGCAGCCGAGGTGTGTGCACAGGCCCACCAGCACCGAGACGTCCGGCTTGATCGAACGCGTCTCGCCCTTGATGTAGGACGGCTGCTGGTCGAGGTTTTCCGACTTCGGGTCGCGCAGCTTGCTGTCGAGGGTCGGCAGCAGGTCGAGGATTGCCTTGGAGCGCTTGACGATCCAGATCGGCTGGCCGCGCCATTCGACGACCAGACGCTGGCCTTCGGCCAGGGCACTGATGTCGGCGGATATCGGCGCACCGGCCAACTTGGCCCGGGCGCTGGGATTCCACGACTTGATGAACGGTACCGTCGCAATGCCGACACCAACCGCACCGACCACGCTGGTGGTCGCGGTCAGGAACCGGCGACGGCCCTGGTTGACGGGTTCCCCGTCGTGAACATGAGCGGGATCGTTGATCCCTACCCCTACGTTGGCCATCCGGCACTCCGCAAAAGAACGCTAATCGAGGCTGGGCCCTCGCCACGCAGAGCGCATTGGCAAGCGGCCACAAAGACGGGGAAGTGTAACGGAACGCTTAACAAGCCGACAACAGAAGTGGCCGGATTCAGTGGCTGGAGAGCGCCTGAATCGGGTTCTGCGCCTATTGCGCCGCCCGCACGTTGCTGGCCAGCGCGCCGCGATAGCGTTCGGCGAGGACGGCGACGCGTTCGACGTAACGGCGGGTCTCGCTGTAGGGCGGCACGCCCTTGTACTTGTCAACCGCGCCCTCGCCAGCGTTGTAGCCGGCCGCAGCGAGGGTCAGGTTGCCGTCGAAGCGCTTGAGCAGCCAAGCCAGGTACTGCACCCCGCCGGCGATGTTCTGGTTGGCGTCAAAGGCGTTGCCGACGCCGAACCGGCGTGCGGTGGCGGGCATCAACTGCATCAGCCCCTGCGCCCCGACACGGGAGAGCGCGTTCGGGTTGAAGGCAGATTCGGCGTGGATGATGGCGCGCACGATCGATTCCTCGACCCCATGCTGGCGCGCGGCGGCCGCGATCTCGGCCTGGTAGGCCGCAGTGTTCAGCCGCAGCGTATTGAAGTTCACCCCGGGCCTGGTGCCGCAGGCGAAGCAGGTTTCCATGAAGCTGTATTTGATCGTGCGCAGCGCCGTCGCACCGGCCACGCCCCGCGGCGGCTTGCTGGTGTAGTGGCGCACGCCGTCCTTGATGTAGGAATAGACCTGCCCTTGCACTAGGCGCGTGGTCGGAGCGGAGGACGACTGCACCGGAGTGGTGACCGTCTCGACCGCAGGCACACTTACCGTCGCCGGGGAACCGGACACCAGGTTGGCCGGTGTCACGCTGCCGACTGCCGGCACGGGCGCCTTGGACACTGCAGGCGTCGGCGCGGAAGCACGCGATGACTTGTAGCTGATCACGGTGCATTTGGCCCCCGCGACACGCTTGCTGACATAGCTGCGGGAACCATCGGCGCTGTCGCAACGGTACAAAGTGCCGGCCGCGGCAGGAGCCGCTGCCAGCACGCACAAAAGCGCCAAAATTCCCCTTGCCCCCTTCATGGCCGCGAGTCTCCTCCCATCCGGAGCGCTTTGACAAGTATTTGATTTATATGAACACGGCCAGCGTTGCCGTTTTTTCAGTAAACGTGACGAGGACCGCATTGCGGCCTCCGAGGGCTACAATGCCGCCCCCTTCCGGCGCGGATTCACCGCCGCCCTCCCGGACCGAGACCGACATGACCGACCCGACTGTCGCCGCGCCGCGCGGCAAGCCCTTGGAAGGCTCGCCTTCCAAGAAAGGCAAGCTCTATATCAAGACCCACGGCTGCCAGATGAACGAGTACGACTCGGCCAAGATGGCCGACGTGCTCGCCGCATCAGATGGGCTTGAGCTGACGCAGAACGTCGAAGAAGCCGACGTCATCCTGGTCAATACCTGCTCGATTCGCGAAAAAGCGCAGGAAAAGGTCTTCAGCCAGCTCGGCCGCTGGAAAGCGCTCAAGAAGGACGGCAAGCCGGTCCTGATCGGCGTCGGCGGCTGCGTCGCTTCGCAGGAAGGCGCAGCCATCGTCAAGCGCGCGCCCTACGTCGACCTGGTGTTCGGCCCGCAAACCCTGCACCGCCTGCCCGAATTGATCCGTGCCCGCCGTGCCTCCGGCCAGCCGCAGGTCGACATCAGCTTCCCTGAGATCGAGAAATTCGACCGCCTGCCCGAGCCGCGCGCCGAAGGTCCGAGCGCCTTCGTCTCGATCATGGAAGGCTGCTCGAAGTACTGCTCGTTCTGCGTCGTGCCGTACACGCGTGGAGAAGAGGTCAGCCGTCCGTTCGAAGACGTGCTGGTCGAAGTCGCGCAACTCGCTGCGCAGGGCGTGCGTGAGATCAACCTGCTCGGGCAGAACGTCAACGCGTACCGCGGCCCAATCGCTCCTGATGAAAGCGGGGGCGACGGCGAAATCGCCGACCTCGGCCTGCTGATCCGCACCATCGCCGAGATCGAAGGCATCGGCCGCATCCGCTTCACCACTTCGCATCCGCTTGAGTTCGGCGATTCGCTTATCGAGGCCTACCGTGACGTCCCGCAACTCGCCAACTACCTGCACCTGCCGGTGCAGGCCGGCAGCGACCGCGTGCTCGCGGCGATGAAGCGCGGCTATACCGCGCTCGAGTTCAAGCAGAAGATTCGCAAGCTGCGCGCGGTGCGACCGGACATCTCGATCTCGTCGGATTTCATCGTCGGTTTTCCCGGCGAAACCGATGCCGACTTCGACAAGACGATGAAGCTGATCGAGGACGTCGGTTTCGACCAGTCGTTCTCCTTCATCTACTCCCGTCGCCCCGGCACGCCCGCGGCCGATCTCGAAGACGACACGCCCGATGCGGTGAAACACGCGCGGCTGGAACGCCTGCAGGCGCACATCAACGCCCATGCCGCGACCATTTCGCAGGCGATGGTCGGCACCACGCAAACGGTGCTGGTCGAAGGCCCGTCGAAGAAGAACCCCAACGAGCTGACGGGCAAGACCGAGAACATGCGCTCGGTGAACTTTCCCGGCCACCCGCGCCTGGTCGGCCAATTCGTCGATCTCGTGATCACCGAGGCCATGTCCAACTCGCTGCGTGGCCGCGTGATGATGGCCGACGATCAGGCAGCAGCCTGATCGCGCCCGCCGTGAGCCCCGACCTGCAGATCCACGAGATCCATGCCGACGGGTTCGAACGCGCCTGGCCGGTGTTCCACGAGGTGATCGCCTCCGGCGACACCTACAGCTACCCGCCCGATCTGGATCGGGACACAGCGCGCGCCTGGTGGACCACGCCGCCGAGCCGCTGCTTCATCGCCGAACGCGACGGCGAGGTGCTGGGCCTGTACATGTTGCGACCCAACCAACCCGGGCTCGGCAACCACGTCGCCAACGCCGGCTACATGGTGTCCGCCCGCGCCCGCGGCCAGGGCATCGCCTCGGCGCTGTGTGAACACTCGATGGACGAGGCGCGCCGCGCCGGTTTCACCGCCATGCAGTTCAACTTCGTGGTCAGCAGCAACGAAGGCGCGGTGCGGCTGTGGCAGCGCCACGGCTTCGCCATCGTCGGTCGCGTGCCCGGTGCATTCCGCCACGCCACGCTCGGCGCGACCGACATCTACGTGATGCACCGCGCGCTGTAGCGCGGGCGGCTCAGTCCAGCCGCTTGCGAAAGCGGCTGATCGCCAGCGTCATCATCACCGTGGTGAACGCCACGAGCGCGAGCACTTCCGGCCACATGTCCACGAGACCTGCGCCGCGCAGCATGATGCCGCGGATGAGGCGCAGAAAATGCGTCAGCGGCAGCAGCTCTGCCAGCCACTGGATGATCTTCGGCATGCCGGCGAACGGGAACATGAAGCCCGACAGCAGGATCGATGGGAGGAACACGAAGAACGTCATCTGCATCGCCTGGAACTGCGACTGCGCCTTGGTCGAGATCAGCAGCCCGAGGGTGAGGTTGGCGAAGATGAGCAGTATCGCGGCGAGATAGACATCGAAGGCGCTACCGCGGATCGGCACCGAAAAGATCGTCAGGCCCAAGGCAAGCACCACCGTCGTCTGGATCAGGCCGATGACGGCATATGGCAGCACTTTACCGATCATCAGTTCGCTGCGGCTCACGGGCGTGGCGATCAGCAATTCCATGTTGCCGCGCTCTCGCTCGCGCACGATGGCGACGCCGGTGAACAACACCATGGTCATGGTGAGGATCACGCCGATCAGGCCGGGCACGATGTTCACCGCCGAGCGACGCTCGGGGTTGTAGAAACTCACGACGCTGATCTGCGGCGGTTTTACCGTACCGCCATCGATCGGCAGCTGCGCCAGCTGGACTGCTGCACTCTGCACCACGGTATCGCTGCCATCGACCAGCACCTGCACCGCTTCGCGGCCCTCGGCGCGGCGGCGTTCGAAATCCGGCGGCACCACGACGCCGACGCTGATTTCGCCGCGCTTGAGCATCGCCATCAGTTCCTGTGGCGTTCGCGCTTCCGTCGCCGGCTTCACGACGCCGGTGGCGATCATGTCCATCACCAGCGCGCGCGATCCGCTCGTGCCCGCCTGGTCGGCAACCGCCGCCGACAGCCCGCGCAGGTTGAGATTGATCGCATAGCCGAACAGCACCAGCTGCATCACCGGGATGCCGACGATCATCGCCAGCGTGATGCGGTCGCGACGCATCTGGCGCAGCTCCTTGACCACGATCGCGAACAGTCGGCGCCAGTTCATGCCGCGCGCGCCTTGGCCGCATCGCTACCGCGGGTCGCAGCGACGAAGACGTCTTCGAGGTTGGGCGATACCGGTTCGACTTCCGCCTGCAAACCTGCATGCGCCAGGGCTTCACGCAGACGCGCCGCCGCATCGCCATTGGCCGCCATCAACACGCGCTGCGTGTTGCCGATCTGGGCCACGCTGAGCACGCCGTCCACTGCCAGCAATGTCTGCTGCGCACGACGTGGTTGCTCCGCATGCACGACGACAGTGCGGCCTTCGAGCGCCGAGGTGAGTTCGTCCGGCGTGCCGTCGGCGACAAGTGCCCCTGTGTCGAGGATCGCCAGGCGGTGGCAGCGCTCGGCTTCGTCCATGTAGTGCGTCGACACCAGGATGGTGGTGCCGGCGTCGGCAAGCTCAAATAACTTTTCCCAGAAATCGCGGCGCGATTCCGGGTCGACCGCACTGGTCGGTTCGTCGAGGAAAAGCAGTTCCGGTTGGTGGATCACGGCACCGGCCAGCGCCAGGCGCTGCTTCTGGCCGCCGCTCAACGTGCCGGCAAGTTGCTTCTGCCGATCGCCGAAATGGTATTGGGCGATCAGTTCGTCGATGCGTTGCCTGGCTCGCGCTTTCGGGATGTCCTGCACCGCGGCAAGAAATTCGAGGTTTTCGCGTACGCTCAAGTCCTCGAACAGCGAAAATTTCTGCGTCATGTAACCGATGCGGCGGCGCAATTCCTCCGCCTGCTCGGGGATGCGCAGCTCCAGTACTTCGATCTCACCGGCGGTCGGCGTCAGCAAGCCGCACAGCATGCGGATAGTGGTCGACTTGCCGGAGCCATTCGGACCGAGGAAGCCGTAAACGTGCGCTTTCGGCACCGTCAGGTCGACGTGATCGACCGCGACCAGGTTGCCGAATTGCTTGGTCAGGCCCCGCGCGCGGATTGCGGGGGCATCGGCCTCGTTCATTGCGCGGCTGTTCATGGCATGAATTCGACCCGCACCGGCAAGCCGGCCGGCAACTCCGCGGCATCCTTGCCCAACTCGATTTCCGCGAGATAGCTCAAGCGCGCTGCGTCCTTGCCGATCAACGCGTAGTACGGGGTAAAGCTCGGCTCGCTGCGGATCATCCGTACCTTGCCGCTGAGCGCCTGTTCGCTGCCGGCGACAAAGACTCGTGCGTCCTGCCCCACGCGCACGCTGGCACGGATCGGCTCTGGCACGTAGACCCGCGCATACGGCGCATCGCCAACGAGCAGCACGGCAAGCGGCGCGCCGACCGGAGCCTGGTCGCCTAGCTTGTACGGCAGGCTGTCGACGCGACCGGCGCGCGGCGCGGTGATCTTCAATTTGTCGAGCGTGACCTGTTGCGCGCTGGCTTGCGCCGTCGCGCCACGCGCCGCAGCTTCGCCTTGGGCGAGGCGTTCGCTGCGCGTGCCGTGTTCGAGTTCGAGCAGGGCCGCCTGCGCCGCACGCACCTGCGCATCGGCATTGCCAGCTGCGGCACGGGCACGATCGACGTCGGCCGCTGCAACCAGTTTCTGTCGGCCCAGCGGTTGCAGGCGCGCGTAGTAGGCGCCAGCGTCGCGCGCTTGCGCTTGTGCGGCGGCGAGTTGTGCGCGTGCCTGTGCGATGGCTTCGCTGCGTGGACCGGCTTCGAGTTCGGCGAGCGCCTCGCGTTGTCGCTGCGCTTCGGCTTGCGCGGCCGAAGTCGCGGCTTCCGTGCGCGTCGCCTCCAAGCGCAACAGGGGCTGACCCGCGGCGACGCGCTCGCCTTCGCGCACGTCGATGGCGACGATGCGCTCGGCGGCCGGCGCCGGTAGCGTGATGCGATCGTATTCCAGCGTACCCAGAGCCTGTGGCGCGTCGTTGCTGCACGCAGACAGTGCCGCGAGAAGGACGGCGAGGATCACGCTTCTCATGTGCGCTCCGGGAGTTTCGGTTGTGGCAGGGCCAGACCACGGTCGAGCAAGGCAATGGTGTGCAGGCGTTGGGCATCGCCATCGAGATCGTTGGCGTCGAAGATGCGGCGCCAGATCGGCGCGCCCGCGGCGGGAAACAGCGTCAGCCCGATCAGTGACACAAACAGCAGGCGCGGATCCAGGTCGGGATTGAGTTCGCCGCGTGCCTGCGCGGCGGCGAAGCGTTGCGTCATCTGCTGCGGCAGCGTCGTGGCGATGCGGGTGACCAGCAGTTCACGCAGCATGCCGCCTTCGCACAACACTTCCCGCACCCACAACGGCGGCCACCACGGATGGCGCGCGACGAGTTCGCTCATCTTGCCCACGAAGCCCGCGACCAACGCAGCGACATCGTCGCCGGAACGCATCATCACTTCGCGCATCTCGCCCATGACCGGCAGGATGCGTTCCTCGACCAGGGCGTCCACCAGTTGTTCCTTGCTGCCGAAGTAGTAATGCAGCAGTGCAGGCGTTACCCCAGCCTCGGTGGCGATCGCACGCAAGGAGGTCGCCGCGATCCCGGTGCGAACGAAGCACGCGATCGCAGCATCGAGCAGGCGCGGACGCAGGTCCGGGCTCTCGCCGCGCGGACGGCCCGGCGCGCGTTTGCGCGTGGTCGACTTGCGGCGTCCGGTGGGGAGTTGGGTGGTCATGGCCATATTTAATTCAATGATTAATTTATTTGCAACCCCAAACCGACGAACGGTCGCTTGTGATGGCCTCATCGACGCTGCCGCGCTACCCTGCGGCCGCATGAATGCGACCAGCCGCGACTTCGCCCTAGAACCTGCCGACAACGAACGCCTGGCCAACCTCGCCGGGCCATTCGACGGCCACCTGCGCCAAATCGAACTACGCCTGGGCGTGGAAATCGCGAACCGCGGCAACGTCTTCCGTGTCACCGGACCCGACGCCGCAGCGGCCAAGGCCGAACAGTTGTTGCGCGAGTTGTACGCCGAGGCGGGCGACGAAACCTTCGATGGCCATGCGATCAACCTGCGGCTGAGTGCCGCCGACGCCAACCGTGTCGTCGCCAACGACGTCGAGCCGCAGGAAGTCGTGATCCGGGTGAAGCGCGGCACCATCCGCGGCCGCAGCCCCAACCAGGCGAAATACCTGCATGCGATCGCCACACACGACATCAACTTCGGCGTCGGCCCTGCCGGCACCGGCAAGACCTTCCTGGCAGTGGCGATGGCGGTCGAAGCGCTGAACGAATCGCGGGTGCAGCGCCTGATCCTGGTGCGCCCCGCGGTCGAGGCCGGAGAGAAACTCGGCTTCCTGCCGGGCGATCTCAGCCAGAAGGTCGATCCCTACCTGCGTCCGCTGTACGACGCCCTGTACGAAATGCTCGGGGTCGAGAAAGTCATCAAGCTGCTCGAAAAAAACGTCATCGAGATCGCGCCGCTGGCCTACATGCGTGGACGCACGCTCAACGACGCGTTCGTCATCCTCGACGAAGCGCAGAACACCACCATCGAGCAGATGAAGATGTTCCTCACCCGCATCGGCTTCGGTTCGACCGCGGTGGTCACCGGCGACCTCACCCAGATCGACTTGCCGAAGCACGTGAAATCCGGGTTGAGGGATGCGATCGAAGTGCTGCGCGGCATCGAAGGCATCACCCTGACCTTCTTCGAATCGCGCGACGTGGTGCGCCACCCCCTGGTGGCCCGCATCGTCAATGCCTACGACGCGCGCGATGCACAAGATTCTGCGACCGGACCGGCGTAGACTCGCAGCCATGACGCGCGGCCCGGTTCGTCTCGAAGTTTCGGTCAGTTACGCCCTGCCCCGCACGGGCTTGCCCGCTGCGGTGAGTTTCCGCAAATGGGTGGCCGCTGCGCTCAGCGGGCGCATCCGCGAAGCCGACCTCGCCATCCGCGTCGTCGGCACCAAGGAAGGCCGAGCACTGAACCGCCATTACCGTGGCAAGGATTACGCCACCAACGTGCTCAGCTTTCCGGCTGAGTTGCCTGATGGCTTGCCGGCCGATGTGAAGCTGCCGCTCCTCGGCGACGTGGTCCTGTGCGCGCCGGTGATCGCGCGCGAAGCGAAGCAGCAGAAGAAGCCGCTGGCCGCGCACTACGCGCACATGACCGTGCATGGCGCCCTGCATCTGCTCGGCTGGGACCACGACGACGAGCGCGAGGCCGAATGCATGGAACGACTGGAGCGCGAAATCCTCGCCGATCTCGGCGTCGAAGATCCTTACCTGGAGAAGTAAGGCGCCAATTCGCGTCGCTCATCAGGCGTGGTGCGAATGCTCGGCCCGCGTCCGTGCCGCCTTGCGTGCAGCCGCAGAACGTCCTGCCGCACCCTTGGTCCGCGCCGCCTTCTTGGCGGCCGCAGATCGCTCGGTGGCAGTGCGTTTGGACGCGGCTTTCTTGGCTTGGCGCGACAGCGCCGTCTTGCTCGCCGCCGCATGTCCTTCGCGCTTCAACGCCTTGGTGACCGCACGGCCACGCTTGGCGGAAGGCTTCGCGTGCTTCTCACCGGCCTCCGTATCCCGCTTCGCCTTGCGCCGCGTCTCGGCCGAAACGCCTTCTTTTGGTGGCGGGAGGTCGACGCCGGCCCGACGTGCCTTCGAAAGACCGATCGCGATCGCCTGTTTGGCCGATCGCGCGCCGTGCTTGCCTTCGCGGATGTGCTCGATTTCCTCGCGCACGAATTCGCCGGCCTGGGTGCTGGGCGCTTTCCCCTCGCGCTTGTCGCGACGGGCACGCTCGATGGTGCGTTTCTCGGGCATGTCGCATCCTCCGCGGTTCATTCCCGAGGCCGATTTTCCGCACCGAGGCGACATGCAGGCGTGAACGGGCCATTTGCGGGCCGTTTCACCGGCCCGCAACGATTCCGCGCTAGACTCTTTCTGGTCGCTCCGCCCGCGGAGTCCCGCCCCAACACCATGTCAGAAGACGACAGTACCCATTCGGTCGAACCTCCGGAAAAACGGCGCTCCTGGCTGGATCGCATCAGCGCGGCGCTCTCCGGCGAACCCACCACCCGCGAAGACCTGGTCGAACTGCTGCGCGACGTGCAGGCCGACGGCCTGATCGCGGCCGACACGCTGCGCATGATGGAAGGCGCCATCGCGGTCTCCGACCTCACCGTCGGCGACGTGATGATCCCGCGTGCGCAGATGGTGGTCCTGCCCGCGGACGCGAAACTCATCGACCTGATGAAACTGGTGGTCGAATCCGGCCACTCGCGCTTTCCGGTGCACGGCGACGATAAAGACGAAATCCTCGGCATCCTGCTGGCCAAGGACCTGCTGCGTGGCGTGGTCGCCGACAACGGCCCGGCCAATGTGCGCGAACTGTTGCGCCCGGCGGTGCTGATCCCCGAATCCAAGCGCCTGAACGTGCTGCTGCGCGAGTTCCGCCAGTCGCGCAACCATATGGCGATCGTGATCGACGAGTACGGCGGCGTGGCCGGCCTAGTCACGATCGAGGACGTGCTCGAGCAGATCGTCGGCGAGATCGATGACGAACACGACGAAGCCGAAGACGAAGCGACGCTGATCGCGGCGCAGGCCGATGGCCAGTTCGTGGTCGATGCGCTGACGCCGATCAGCGATTTCAACGAGCGTTTCGGCGCCGATTTCGACGACGACGAATACGACACCATCGGCGGACTGGTGACCGCGGCGATCGGGCACCTGCCCGAAGCCGGCGAGGAACTCACCCTCGGTCGTTTCGGCTTCCGCGTCGCCCGCGCCGACGCGCGCCGCCTGCACGCCTTGCACCTCAGCGTGCATGCCGACCACTAGCCGCGTCGCACTCCTGCTATCCGCCGTGCTGCTGTGGCTGCTGGCCGCCACAGTGAGCGCTGCGCCACGCATCGGAGTGGCCACGATGCAGCCGGGCGAGATTTTCTGGGAGCGCTTCGGGCACAACGCGATCGTGGTCGATGATCCGGCACGTGGCGAACCGTTGTCCTACAACTTCGGCTTCTTCGACCTCGACGAGCCCGATTTCTTCAGGCGCTTCATCCGCGGCGAGATGTCGTACCGGCTGATGGAACTGCCGCTGCGGCAGGACATGGAGTACTACCGCGAAGTTGGGCGCGGCGTCAGTCTGCAATGGCTCGATCTGACGTCGACGCAGGCGACACAGCTCGCAGCTGCGCTTGCCGAGAACGCCAAGCCAGAAAATGCTCGCTACCGGTACGACTACTTCACCGACAACTGTTCGACCCGCGTCCGCGACGCGCTCGATCGTGCCCTGGGGGGCACGTTGCGCCAGCAGATGATCAGCCGTTCGCAAGGCAACACCTATCGCAGCGAAGCGGTACGGCTTGCTTCGCCCGCCGGCTGGATGTGGCTGGGCTTCGACCTCGGCCTCGGCCCGTTTGCCGATCGCCCGCTGTCGCGCTGGCAGGAAGCCTTCGTGCCGATGCGATTGGCCGACAGCCTGCGCGAAACGAAGCTGGCCGACGGCCGTCCGCTGGTCACGTCCGAGTACGTGCTGCTGCCGCACCGGATTGCACCGGAGCCGGCGGAAACGCCGCGACGCTGGTGGCCTTATGCACTGGTCGGCATCGCGTTGGCATTCACGATTTTGCGGGTGGGCAAACGTCGCCCGCGACTGCTCGCAGCGATGGCATTACCGTTCTGGACGCTGTCCGGCCTGCTTGGCTTGCTGCTCGCCTTCATCTGGTGCTGCACCGCGCATCGCGCCGGATGGGCCAACCACAACCTGTTGCTGCTCAATCCGTTGTGCCTGCTGTTGTTGCCGGGTGCACTGAGGGTCGTACGTGATCACGACCCCGGCCCCCGGTTCCGGCGCTGGCTCGGTGGCATTGCCGCGTGTGCGCTGGTCGCACTGGCATTGCAACTGCTACCGAATGCGCAATACGCCGCGCCATGGATCGCGCTGCTGCTGCCAGTACACCTGGCACTCGCACACCAACGCACTGTGGGAGCGACGTAAGTCGCGAAAGGGCTCGCCGGGTCGCGACTGCTCGCTCCCATGGGTTGCCGCGACGCACTCGTGCGGGCACGATGCGCGCATGAGCCCGCAAGCCCCTCAGCAACATGACCCTGCCCTGCCGGCCTGCGTGGTCAATTGCGCGGTCTACGATCGCCAGGGCAATCGCCGCGATATCACCCTGGACGCGATCAGCGATGTGCTTTCGATCGATGACGGCAGCTTCGTCTGGGTCGGGCTGTACGAACCGGAAGAGGAACTGCTGGACAAGCTGCAGGAGGAGTTCGGACTGCACGACCTCGCCGTCGAGGACGCGCACCACGCGCACCAACGGCCGAAGATCGAGTCCTACGGCAATTCCCTGTTCATCGCGGTGCACACGGCGCAGGCGATCGAGGGCCATGTGCGCTTCGGTGAAACCCACGCGTTCGTCGGGCCACGCTACCTGGTGACAGTCCGCCACGGTGCGTCGCTGTCGTATGCGCCGGTGCGCACGCGGGTCGAGCGCGAGCCCGAGCTGCTGGCGCTGGGACCGGCCTATGCGTTGTACGCGGTGTTCGATTTCGTCGTCGACAACTACCTGCCGATCGTCGGCGAGTTCCGCGACGAGTTGAACGCACTAGAACACGACATCTTCAGCGACACGTTCCGCCGCGACACCATCGTCAAGCTGTACGAACTCAAGCGCGAACTGACCCAGCTGCGACTGGCGGTGGCGCCGCTGCAGGACATCCTCGCCCAGCTCACCCGCATCCACGGTGCCCTGGTGCCGGACGAAGTGCGCCTGTATTTCCGCGACGTGCTCGACCACGCATTGCGTGTCAACGAATCCACCGACACCCTGCGCGAGATGTTGACCGCGGCGATGAGCGTGAATCTATCGATGGCCACCATCGCCCAGGGCGAAGTGGTCAAGCGCCTCGCCGGCTGGGCCGCACTACTGGCCGCACCGACGCTGATCGCCAGCTGGTACGGCATGAACTTCACGCACATGCCGGAACTCGCCGGCCCAAACAGCTACTGGATCCTGATCGGGATCGTGGTGGTGGTGTGCGTCGGTCTGTTCGCGTATCTGAAGAAGGTGCGCTGGCTGTAGCTGCAAACAACGTGCGAATGAATTTCGCACCTACAGGTCGTGGAGGCGCAATGAGCTTGGTGGGCAAACTCGGATGGACCGCGCTGTCGCTGTTCGCGGCGTTCTGCCTCGGCACCGTCGCGCTGTCGCGCGGCGAAACGATCAGCGCGATGTGGATCGTCGCCGCGGCGGTGTCGATCCTCTTCATCGGCTATCGCTTCTATTCGCGCTATATCGCCGAGAAGGCGCTGGGACTCGACCCCACGCGCGCGACGCCGGCGTGGCGGCGCAACGACGGCCTCGATTACGTGCCGACGCAACGGTCGGTGCTGTTCGGACACCACTTCGCCGCGATCGCCGGTGCCGGCCCGCTGGTCGGCCCGGTGCTGGCGGCTCAGATGGGTTACCTGCCCGGCATGTTGTGGATTTTGTTCGGGGTGATCCTCGCCGGTGCCGTGCAGGATTTCATGATCCTGTTCTGCTCGGTGCGCCGCGATGGCCGCTCGCTGGGCGAAATGATCCGCAGCGAGCTGGGTGCGGCGGCGGGCATCACCGCGATGATCGGCATCCTCACCATCATGGTGATCCTGCTTGCTGTGCTCGCGCTGGTCGTGGTGAAGGCGCTGGCGATCAGTCCGTGGGGTACGTTCACCGTGGCGATGACGATCCCGATTGCGTTGCTGATGGGTCTGTACCTGCGCTACTTCCGACCCGGCCGCATCCTCGAAGTCTCGCTGCTCGGCCTTGCGCTATTGCTGCTATCGATCTGGATGGGTGGTCATGTCGCGGCTTCGCCAGAGTGGGCGCCGTACTTCACCTTCGACGGCAAAAACCTGGCGTGGATGCTGATCGGCTACGGCTTCGTCGCCGCGGTACTGCCGGTATGGCTGCTGCTGGCGCCGCGCGATTACCTTTCGACCTTCCTCAAGATCGGCACCGTGGTGCTGCTCGCGATCGCTGTCGTGGCTGCCGCGCCGGATTTGCGCATGCCGGCGATCACCAGGTTTATCGACGGCAGCGGCCCGGTATTTTCGGGCAACCTGTTCCCGTTCCTGTTCATCACCATCGCCTGCGGCGCGGTATCGGGCTTCCACGCGCTGGTGAGTTCCGGCACGACGCCGAAGATGCTGTCGAACGAAAAGGATGCACGCCTGATCGGCTACGGCGGCATGCTGATGGAGGCCTTCGTCGCGGTGATGGCATTGATCGCCGCATGCGTGCTCGATCCCGGCGTGTACTTCGCGATGAATTCGCCGGCGGCTCTGATCGGTACCACGGTCGAATCCGCGGCGCAGGCGATCTCGGGCTGGGGTTTCGTGATCACGCCCGACATGCTCGCCACCACGGCCAGCGAGATCGGCGAAACAACCATCCTGTCGCGCGTCGGCGGGGCACCAACGCTGGCGGTGGGCATGGCGCAGATCCTGCACGGCATCGCCGGCGGTGGCGGCATGCTGGCGTTCTGGTACCACTACGCGATCCTGTTCGAAGCATTGTTCATCCTGACCACGATCGACGCGGGCACCCGAGTCGCGCGGTTCATGATCCAGGAGCTGGTCGGACTCGCCTATCCGCCGTTCAAGCGCACCGAAAGCTGGGCGGCAAACCTCGCCTGCACCGCGCTCGCGGTCAGTGGTTGGGGCTGGTTCCTGGTCCAGGGCGTCACCGATCCACTCGGCGGCATCAATACGTTGTGGCCACTGTTCGGCATCGCGAACCAGATGCTCGCGGGCCTGGCCTTGATCTTCGCCTGCGTCGCACTGGTGAAGATGAAGCGCGAAAAGTATTTGTGGATTCCGGCGTTGCCGACCGCGTGGCTGCTGGTGTGCACCATGACCGCCGGCTGGCAGAAGCTGTTCCATGCCGATCCGAAGATCGGATTCCTCGCCAACGCGCGCAGGTTCGCCGACGCTGCGGCCAACGGTGAAGTGCTGGCGCCAGCGAAGTCCCTGGCCGAAATGCAGCGCATCGCCTTCAACAACCAGCTCGACGCGGCGTTGTGCGCGCTCTTCATGAGCGTGTTGCTGCTGACGCTGTTCTTCGGCATCCGTACGGCATTGGCCGCACGCCGCAGCAGCGTACCGACCGCGCAGGAGACGCCTTATGCGACGTTCGACGTGGCTCGCTGAGACCCTGAGTCGCATCTGGAATACGGCCGTGCATGGCGCACGGCTCGCGGTCGGTGTGCCGGACTACGAGGCCTATGCCGCGCACGTCCGTGCGCAGCATCCGGACCGCGAACCGATGGATCGCAAGGCGTTCTTCGCCGAGCGCATGCAGGCGCGATACGGCAAGGGCCGCTCGCGCTGCTGCTAGCAATAGGCCCCTGACCTAATAACGAGAAGCGGTGTCGCTGTCCCAGCCGCCGTGCCTACGTCGATCCTTGCCGCTGCGGCGGTCCTCGCGACCCGGCTCGAAGCGGATTTCCTCCCGGCGTTCCGAGCCCTGCCGGCGATCCGGCCCCCTGCGCCGCTCGAGGCCACGGTTGGCCGGGCGCGGTTTCTGTTCTTCCGCCATGGTCCTGACTCCGCTCACGTCTACCAGTTCATAACGTCAATCGGCCGGCAAAGCGGCAATCCAGGCCGACGGCCGGCCACCCGGCAACGCCGGGCGGCCGATCCGGACTTTTACTCGCCGAGGTGCGCCTTCAACCAGCCATTGACCGTGTCGTGCCACAGCACGCTGTTCTGCGGCTTCAGCACCCAGTGGTTCTCGTCGGGGAAGTACAGGAACTTGGACTCGACCCCCTGCCGCTGCAGCGCAGTGAACGCACCGATGCCCTGCTCGACCGGGATGCGGAAGTCCAGCTGGCCGTGGATCACCAGCATCGGCACCTTCCATTTGGCGACATGGTTGACCGGATTGAACTCCTCGTATTTCTTTGGCACGACGTAGGGCGTACCGCCCTGCTCCCACTCGGTGAACCATAGTTCCTCGGTGGCGTAACCCATCATGCGCTGGTCGAACACGCCGTCGTGGCTCACCAGGCACTTCCATGGCTGCTGCCAGTTGCCGGCGATCCAGTTGACCATGAAGCCGCCGTAACTCGCGCCCAAAGCACAGGCCTTGTCGCCGTCGAGGAAGGCGTACTTCTTCTGCGCAGCGGCCCAGCCCTTCTGCAGGTCTTCCAGAGGGCGGTCACCCCAGTGCTCGCTGATCGCGTCGGTGAACGCCTGGCCGTAACCGGTCGAGCCGTGGAAGTCGATCATCACCACCGCATAGCCCTGGCCCGCGTACGTCTGCGGATTCCAGCGATAGCTCCAGCCATTGCCGAAGCTGCCCTGCGGGCCGCCGTGGATCAGGAACGCGACTGGATACTGCTTGCCCGCTTCGTAATTCCACGGCTTGACCACGTAGCCGTGCACGGTTTCGTTGTTCCAGCCGATGAAGTTGAACTGCTCGAAGTTACCGAACCCGACATCCTTCAGCATCTCGCCGGCGCTCGGCGTGATCGCGCGCAACGGTGCGCCATCGAGGCTGGTGGCGTAGAGCTGGTCGCCGGTCTGCAGCGTGTTGCGGGTGAAGGCCAGCGTCGGCCCGGCAAATGCAAACGCGGAGATCGAACCGTCGCCGACGACCTGGCTGACTTCGCCGTTGTCGAGCGACACCTTGAACAAGGGATGCTGACCGAGCTCTCCTGCGGTGGTGTAAATCGCCTTGCCGTCCGCCGACAGCGTGATGCCGTCGGCCGATGCGTCCCACTTCGGCGCGATCTCGCGCGTGTTGCCGCTGGCGAGGTCCATCGCGATCAGCGCGAAACGGTCGGCTTCGAAGCCGGGTCGTTTCATGGCTCGGTAGTACAGCGTCTTGCCATCGGCACTGAACACCGGGCCGGTGTCCCAGGCCTTGTTCGCGGTGGTGAGATTCTTCGCCGCGCCGCTACCGTCGGCATTGACGAGGTAAAGGTCGAAGTTGGTCGACCACGGCTCTTCGCGATCGGCCTTGCGCGCGGCCAGCACCAGCGATTTGCCGTCCGGCGCCCAGGTGTATTCCGTCGCATCACCAAACGGCTTCGATGGCACGTCGGCGAGCACGTCCTTGCCAACCAGCTTCGCGGTCTTCAGCGGCGCCTTGCCGTCGCCGAGCGCAGCGACGAACACGCGGTTGAGACGGCCATCGTTCCAGGCATCCCAGTGGCGGATGAACATGCGGTCGAACACCACGCCGGTGCTCTTCTTGTCTTCACGTTCCTTCAACTGCTTCAGCGTGCAGTTGAAATCGGAACCGCAGCTGTCGAAGACCTCGGCATTGAAGGCGATCTGCGCGCCATCCGGCGAGAGCTTGTAACTGCCGATGTCGGTCGGAAAATCGGTGACCTGCTTCGGCGTGCCGCCCGCCGCCGGGATCGCGTACAGCTGCATCGAGCCCGACTTGGCGCTGAGGAAATACACGGTCTGGCCGTCGCGCGAGAATTCCGGCGAATTGACGTTCCAGCCTTCCGGCGTCAGCCGCTCTGGCGGCGCCGCGTCGCGCGCGAACAGGTCTTCTACCCATAGCGAAGTCGAGGCTTTGTTCGCCGCGAAATCCACGACGCGCTTGGCGAACACGAGCTTGCGGCCATCCGGCGACAGTGTCGGCGTCGAGACGCGATCCAGCGTGGCGAGGTCGCGCACTTCGAACCCGCGTGCGGCGTGCGAAGTGGTGGGTGCGAACGCGGGAAGCAGCAACAAGGCCAACGCGAGAGGACGTGGATTCATCGGATCACTCCAGGTTCGAAAAGAAGAACGGCCGGCCGACGCGAGGCATCGGCCGGCCGAGATTTAGAGGTCACTGCGGCACATGCGCCTTGACGCCGGTGCGATACAGCAACCAGCCGACGATGCCGAGTACCACCAAACCGAGCCACTGGCCAAAATGGAACGACGCAGGCAAAGCGAGCACATCGGCCCGCGTGGACACGACGATCGGGATCGCAATCAGGATGCCCATCAGTGCCTCGCCGGTGATCAGGCCGGCGGAGAACAGCGTGCCGGGGCGATGGATGCGATCGCGCCCTTCCTCGGTATCGGCATGCAGGTGCAACTTGCGTTCGACCAGGTGCGACAGCAGGCCGCCGAGGAAGATCGGCACCATTAGTTCCAGGGGCAGGTAGATGCCGATCGCGGCAGCCAGTACCGGCACGCGGAAATGCGAGCCGCGCTTCTTCAACCAGGAGTCCAGCGCGATGATCGCCGCGCCGATGCCGGCACCGATCGCGATCATGTCCCAGGGCAGCTTGCCGCCGAACATGCCCTTGGCGACGGACGCCATCAGCATCGCCTGCGGCGCGTTGAGCGAGTTGGGATGCTCGGGCGTCGCCGGTCCGATACCGTAGGCAGCGGACAGCAGGTTCAGCACCGGCGCCATTACCAGCGCGCACGAGAATGCGCCGATGCCGAGCATCAACTGCTGCTTCCACGGTGTTGCACCGACCAGGTAACCGGCCTTGAGGTCCTGCAGGTTGTCGCCACCGACCGCGGCGGCACAACAGACCACCGCACCGATCATGATCGCGGCGACAGCGCCGATCGGCGAATCGCGCCCGAGCAGGAACACCAGCACCACTGATGCGAACAGGATCGTGGCGATGGTGATCCCGGAGACGGGATTGTTCGACGAACCGACGAGACCGGCGAGATACGCCGATACCGAGACGAACAGGAAGCCGGCGACGATCATGATGATCGTCATCGGGACGCTGACCGTCCATTGCCCGACGATGGCCTGGTACAGCGCCAGCAGCGGCAGCGTGAACAGCACCAGCGCCACCAGCATCCATTTCATCGGCAGGTCGCGCTCGGTTTCGGCGACAACGCGGCCGGTTCCTTTGCGTGCGGCAGCGATGCCGCTCTTGATGCCCGAGACCAATGACTTGCGCAGCGAGAACAACGTCCATACGCCGCCGATCAACATGGCACCGACGCCGAGGTAACGCACTTTCTCGGCACGGATCAGGGCCGCTGCATCGGCAGCGCCCAGACCCACCAGTTGTGCCGCGAGTGCCGGATCATTGCCCTGGAAAAAGGCGTGGTACAGCGGGATGGCAATGTTGTACGACAGGATGCTGCCGGACACGACCACGATGCCGACATTGAGGCCCACGATGTAACCGACGCCAAGCAGCGCCGGCGACAAGCCCGAGCCCATGTAGCCCAGGAACTTCCCGAAGAAACCCGCGCCGACGGCATTGTCGGGAATCAGCCGCAATCCGCTTTCCGCAGCCAGCTTGACGACGGCGCCAATGGCACCCGCCATGGCCAGGATCTTGACGCCGGGGCCTGGATTGTCACCGGCCTTCAGCACTTCCGCAGCGGCCTTGCCTTCCGGGAACGCGAGCGGTTCCTCGACGATCATCGTGCGCCGCAGCGGCACCGAGAACAGCACGCCGAGCAGACCACCCAGACCGGCGATCGCCAGCACCCACGAATAACGGAAGTCATCCCAGTAACCGAGGATGACCAGCGCCGGGATCGTGAAGATCACGCCTGCCGCGATCGACGAACCCGCAGACGCGCCGGTCTGCACGATGTTGTTCTCGAGGATGGTGCCGCCGCCGAGCACGCGCAGCACGGCCATCGACACGACAGCAGCCGGGATCGCGGTGGCGATGGTGAGTCCGGCGAACAAGCCGAGGTAAGCGTTCGCCGCGGCCAGGATCACCGCGAGGATGATCGCCAGCAGCACGGCGCGAAAGGTAAGTTGCGGAACCGCTTCGTTCTTCATGTCCCCTCCCAGGGCGCCGGGTCACGGCGTGAGCCGGACACGCTAAGACCTCGCCCCGGGCAAGTCCAGTGCTGGGCCACGGCTATACTCGCGCGTATCCAGCACGGGGCGCGGCGTGTCCACCATCACCACCGACATTCCGGCGCGCGAGGACTTCCTGGGCCATCCCAAAGGCGTCTTCGTCTGTTTCTTCACCGAGATGTGGGAGCGCTTCTCCTTCTACGGGATGAAGGCCCTGCTGCTGCTGTACCTGTTGAAGTACCACCGCTTCGGTGACGACGCCGGCTACGACCTGATCGGTGCCTATGGCGGATTGGTCTACGCCGTACCCGTGATCGGTGGGCTGATCGCCGACCGCTGGCTCGGCATGCGCAAGGCCGTGGTGCTCGGCGGCGTGCTGCTGTGCCTGGGGCATCTCGGCATGGCGGTCGAGGGCGAACAGGCGCGCGTGGTCGACGGCGTCGTGGTGCGCGATGAAGGCGCACTGCAGGTGTTCTACTTCTCGCTCGCGCTGATCATCATGGGCGTGGGCTTCCTCAAGCCGAACATCTCCACCATCGTCGGCAAGCTCTATGCGGAGGACGATCCACGCCGCGACTCGGGCTTCACCCTCTTCTACGCCGGCATCAACGTCGGGGGGCTGTTCGCGGGCCTGATCTGCGCCTTCCTCGGCGAAACCTACGGCTGGAAGTACGGCTTCGGCGCTGCTGGCATCGGCATGCTCGCCGGCCTCGGCATGTTCCTGTGGGGACAGAAATACCTGCACGGCCACGCCGAACCCAACGACCCGGTGAAGCTGCGCGAACGCGTCGGCCCGCTGCCGCGCGAGTGGTGGATCTATCTCGGCGCGTTCGCCGGCGTCGCGGTGGTGTGGCAGCTGATCCAGCGCACGTGGACCGTCCATGGCGCGATGCACATCGTCGCGATCGCCTTCGGTCTGTGGTTCGTGTGGTTCCTCATCCGCCACTGCAGCAAGATCGAACGTGAACAGATGATCTCGCTGCTGGTGATGATCCTCGGCGTGCTGGTGTTCTTCACCTTGTACGAGCAGACCTACGGTTCGTGGCTGACGTTCACCGACCGGCTAATGACCAAGGACATGTTCCCCACCCTTGTCAGCGACAGCAGCGGCACATTGCCGTGGTCGTTATTCGTGATGATGGCCAGTCCGGTCCTCATGGTGATCGCACTGCGTGCTAGCGATCGCGGCAACCACAGCCTCGCGCTCTGGATGATTGCGCTGCTGGCCATCGGCATGGCCATCGCCTGCTTCCGCGACGTGGTTCTGGTGCCGCAGACTGCCGGTTCGCTGACCTTCCTTGGCTCCTTCTTCGTCGTGCTGCTGTCGCCGCTGTTCGCCTGGCTGTGGCCATGGCTGGAACGACGCGGCTGGAACCCGAGCAAGCCCGCGAAGAGTGCCATCGGCCTGCTGTTCGCCGGGCTTTCGTTCCTACCGCTGATCGCCGCCGCGCAAACCATCGGCGACGGCGCGCTGGCGAGCGTGTGGTGGCTGGTCCTCGCCTACTTCCTGCTCGAAGTAGGTGAAATGTGCCTGTCGCCGATCGGATTGTCCGCGGTGACGCAGCTGTCGGTCGCGCGCGTGGTCGGATTGATGATGGGCGGTTTCTGGCTCGCGACGGCGTATTCGGAAGTGTTGGCCGCGCAGTTCGGCAAGCTGGCCTCGCTGGAGATTCCGGAAGGCGGTGCGATCGACCTGCTCGAGGCCGCCGGCAAGTACAGCGAGTTGTTCCGGCTGATGCTGTGGATCGGCCTTGGTTCGGCCCTGTTGTTCCTGGTCCTGGCGCCGTTGCTCAGGCGCTGGATGCATGGAGTGAAGTGAGGGGCGCGCTCGCGTGCCCTAGTTTTTCAGTTCGTCCAGCACACGCGCGAGTCCTTCGCGCCAGTCCGGCAACGCAATCCCGAAGTCGCGTTGCAACGTCGAGGTGTCCAGTACGGAATACGCCGGTCGCGCTGCGGGCGTCGGGTAGTCGGCGGTCGTGATCGCCGCTACGCGTGGTGCCCGGGCGAGCAGTCCACGTTCGACTGCACCGGCGAAGATCGCTTCGGCGAAGCCGTGCCAACTGGTTTGCCCCGATGCAGTCACGTGCCAGAGTCCGGAGGTCTGCGACGCCTGTCGCAGCGCCTGCGCGGTGACATCCGCGATGAGTGCAGCCGGGGTCGGCGTGCCGAACTGATCGGCGACCACGCGCAGCTCATCGCGCTCGGCGCCGACGCGCAACATCGTGCGCAGGAAGTTGTGGCCGTGCGCGGCATACACCCACGCGGTGCGAAAAATCATGTGGCGGCAACCGCTGGCACGCACCGTCTGTTCCCCGGCGAGCTTGCTCGCGCCGTAAACGCCGAGTGGCGCGGTCGCATCATCCACGCGGTATGGGCGGGTGCCGCGTCCATCGAACACATAGTCGGTCGAGTAATGCACCAGTAGCGCATTGCGCACGATGCAGGCCCCTGCGAGCGCCTCCGGTGCAGCCGCGTTGGCACGGAATGCGGCGTCGCGTTCGTTCTCGGCGCGATCGACCGCCGTGTAGGCGGCGGCATTGATCACCACGTCCGGCGAGATGCGATCGACCAGTGCGGGCAACGAATCGGGTTGATCGAAGTCGGCGACTTCGCAGGCGTGATCGCCCAATCTGCCGCTGCGCGTCGCCACGACCACTTCGCCTAGTGGCGCGAGGCTGCGACGCAGTTCGGTCCCGACCTGGCCGGTACCGCCGAGCAACAGGAACTTCATGCCACGTAGATCGGCAGGCGGTCTTCAGCGACGTCCGCCAGAAAGGGCGCGCGCCCATCCTTGTCCGATAGCGACGGTGCGCTCACTGGCCAGTCGATCGCGAGTTGCGCGTCGTTCCAGCGGATGCCGGCATCGGCTTGAGGGTCGTAGGTCGCAGTGCACAAGTAGGTGAACACCGCACGTTCGCTCAAGGTGACGAAGCCATGCGCGAAGCCTTCCGGGATCCAGAAATGACGCTTGTTCTCGGCGCTGAGCACCACCGCCGTCCAGCGGCCGAACGTCGGCGAACCGCGGCGAATGTCGACGGCAACGTCCCAGACCTCGCCCTCCACCACCGACACGTACTTGCCCTGTGGCTTGGGCCACTGGTAGTGCAGGCCACGCAGTACGCCGCGGCTGGACGACGACACATTGCCCTGCACGAACGCCGGCTGCAGGCCGTGCGCGGCGAGCTTGTCGTGGTTGAACGATTCGAAGAAGAAGCCGCGCTCGTCGCCGAATACCCGCGGTTCGATCACCAGACAACCTGGCAGGTCGGTCTCGATGACCCTCATCCGATGCGCCCGTGTTCGAGCAGGCCGAGCAGGTACTGACCATAGCCGCTCTTGGCCAGCGGCTTGGCGAGTTCGCGCAATTGCGCGTCATCGATCCACTGGTTGAAGTACGCGATCTCTTCCGGGCAGCACACGCGCAACCCTTGTCGCTTCTCGATGGTCTCGATATAGCTCGAGGCTTCGACCAGCGACTCGTGCGTGCCGGTATCGAGCCAGGCGAACCCACGGCCGAGCTTCTCGAGTTGCAAGGCGCCAGCTTCGAGGTAGCAACGGTTGAGGTCGGTAATCTCCAACTCGCCCCTCGGCGACGGCTTCAGCCCGGCGGCGAAGTCGCTGGCACGACCATCGTAGAAGTACAGGCCGGTGACGGCGTAGTGCGATTTCGGCTGGGCGGGTTTTTCCTCGAGTCCGATCACAGTGCCGGTGGCGTCGAATTCGGCCACGCCATAGCGCTCCGGATCGCGCACCCAGTATCCAAACACCGTGGCGGCCTGCTCCCGCGCATTGGCACGCTGCAGCAGCTCGGTGAGACCGTGCCCGTAGAAGATGTTGTCGCCCAGTACCAGGCAGCTTGGGCCGCCGGCCAGGAACTCGCGTCCGATCAGGAACGCCTGCGCCAGCCCATCGGGACTGGGTTGCACGGCGTATTCGATCTTCATGCCCCAACGCGAACCATCGCCGAGCAGGTTCTTGAACAGGGGCTGCTCGTGCGGCGTG
Source organism: Lysobacter sp. CFH 32150 (assembly GCF_022758295.1). Classification (GTDB taxonomy): domain Bacteria; phylum Pseudomonadota; class Gammaproteobacteria; order Xanthomonadales; family Xanthomonadaceae; genus CFH-32150. The sequence goes on from NZ_JALDWJ010000001.1 coordinate 765,689, forward strand.
TTGATGATCAACACTTCACGGATCCCCGCCAGCATCAGCACGCTGAGCGGGTAATAGATCATCGGCTTGTCGTACACCGGCAGCAGCTGCTTGCTGATCGCCTGGGTGATCGGATACAGCCGGGTACCGGAACCGCCAGCGAGGATGATTCCTTTTCGAAGCTGGCCCTTGCGCACCGCGGCAGGACTCATGCGGCCGCTCCGATGCGTTCGAGGCGATAGCTGCCGTCGAGGACGCGCTGTACCCAGGGCTGGTTGCCCAGGTACCAGTCGACGGTGTCGGCGATCCCCTGCTCGAAGCTGTATGCGGGCGTCCAGCCGAGCTCGTCCTGCAACTTGCTGGCATCGATCGCGTAGCGGCGATCATGGCCCGGACGATCGGCGACATACGTGATCTGGCTGGCGCGGGGCTTGCCGTCGGCACGCGGGCGGCGTTCGTCCAGCAACGTGCAGATCGCATGCACGACTTCGATGTTCTGGCGTTCGGCATTGCCGCCGACGTTGTAGGTCTCGCCGACGCGACCGCCTTCCAGCACTGCGCGAATCGCGGCGCAATGGTCGCCGACGTACAACCAGTCGCGGACGTTCTTGCCGTCGCCATAAACGGGCAATGGCTCACCGGCCAGGGCACGGGCAATGATCAGCGGGATGAGTTTTTCCGGGAACTGGTACGGCCCATAGTTGTTCGAGCAGTTGGTCGTCAGCACCGGCAACCCGTAGGTGTGGTGGAAGGCGCGGACCAGGTGGTCGGACGCGGCCTTCGACGCCGAGTACGGCGAATTCGGGGCAAACGGCGTGCTCTCGGTGAACTTGCCCGAGTCGCCGAGCGAACCGTAGACCTCATCGGTGGACACATGCAGGAAGCGGAAGTTTTCCTTCGCCGTGCCTTCGACCATGCGCCAGTAATCGCGTACTGCTTCAAGCAGCGCCAAGGTGCCGACCACGTTGGTCTGCACGAATGCCGCCGGGCCGTCGATCGAGCGATCGACATGGCTTTCCGCGGCGAAGTTGATCACGGCGTCCGGGCGATGTTCCCGCAACAGACGCTCGACCAGCGCACGGTCACCGATGTCGCCATGCACGAACACATGGTTGGGATTGCCGTCGACCGAAGCCAGTGTGTCGCGATTGCCCGCATACGTCAGCGCATCGAGATTGATGACCCGCAGACCGCGCTGCACCGCATCCAGAACGAAATTACCGCCAATAAAACCGGCGCCGCCGGTCACCAACCAGGTCGTCACATCAGTCTCCGCTGCAGGCCATCGCTCGATCTCCGCTCCGCGGCGATCGCTGTTCAGAACGGAATATCGTCGTCGGCGAAGTCATCGGCGAAATCGCTGGCCTTGGCCGCCGGGGCATCGCGGCGCGGCGAATCCTGGCGCGCGGGTGGCCGAGACGATGGGCGCTCGCTGCGCTCCGTCCGCGGTTCCGCACGACCGCCTTCACCGCCACCGCCGAGCATCTGCATGTCTTCGCCGATGATGTCGGTGGTGTAGTGCTTCACCCCGTCCTTCTCGTAGGACCCATATTCGATGCGGCCCTCGATATAGACCTGGCGGCCCTTCCGCAGGTACTCGCCGGCGATCTCGCCCACCTTGCCGAACAGCTTGACCCGGTGCCATTCGGTCTTTTCCTGCTGATTGCCGTCGCGATCCTTGCGCACGCTGGTGGTAGCCAGGCTAAGCGTGGTGATCGCCATGCCGCCCTGCGTGTACTTCACTTCCGGGTCGTTGCCGAGGTTGCCGACCAGGATGACCTTGTTGATGCCACGTGCCATGGGAATGCAAGTCCTTGATTGTCGCCGGGAAGCCGGCGCCTGGCATTCCAGTATAACCGCCGCCCCAAGGGCATCAGGCCAGGCCGCGATGACGGGTAGGATTTTGGCGACTTGCTCTCGCCTGCGACGTGGCCTGCGCCGTGTTGAGCGGCCGCAGGCCACTCGAACCCGGCGAGTTATCCGCCGCGAAAGCGGCCGGATAACTCAGTAATAGCCGGCGAGGTTCAGGAACCAGCCCTTGTTGTCGTATTCCAGGTCGGTCAGGTCATCGCTGAAATCGGTGAAGTTGTAACCGAGACCGACCTTGAAGTTGTCGCCAAGCTGCCGATCGACGCCGACCAGCCAGCCGCGGCGGTCGCCACCATCGCGGACGCCGAGCCAGCGGTATTCAGCCAGCCCCTCCCACTTGGCGATCAGGTGATAGCGCACCTGCGCGGCGGCAAAGTCGGCACGGCTGTCGAGCCAGGTACCGGTGCCGCGGCCCATGCGGTAATCACCCCAACGGCTGGCGAGCTTACCGGCGAGTTCCCAGCGATCGTCGAGCTGGTAGATTGCCTCCAGCGACAGCACTTGCGACTTCTGATCGAACTGCACGCCACCTTCCTGACCTAGCGTGGCGAGGTCATACAGATAGGTGTACTTGCCGAACGCGGCCCAACGGGTGTTGTCGTGCGGACGCCAGGCGAAGCCGAGGTTGGCTTCGGCCAGCTTGGCGCCGGCGGAGGCGATGATGTCGTCCTGCGTGTCCGCGTAGTTGACGCGTGCGGCGAGACGCCAGTCTTCGTTCACCTTGTAGAACAGACGATTGGTCGTCACCCATTGCTCGCGCTGCTCGGCACCGGTGTCCTCGCGATATTCGAGCTTGCTCGACCACTGCATGCGTGCATCGGTACGCCCACCGCTGACGCTGTAGGCGCGACGGTCGACCTGGCCGGATGCGGCATCGAGTTCGCCATCCATCACGGTGAACCCGTAGTGCCAGCCCTGCGCCGGATAGAAATCCATGCCGAAGGTGTGGGCGATGCCGCTGTTGCGGTCGCGCGGATCCTTCAGGTACTGGCTTTCGTTGAACAGGCTGGCCTGGTTCGACAGGCGCCAGCGCTGGCCCAGCGTCCAGCCGTTCTGCAGCGCGCTGTTGAACAGCGGGTCGCGTTCGGTGTTGTCGGTGCTGTAGCCCCAAGCGCCATAGAGCGTGTGGTCCGGGCTGAGACGGTACTCGGCATCGAGCTTGCCGCCGTGGCCGCGGCTGCCGCCGCTGACTTCGGCGCCGACGCTGGAACGATCGCCGAACAGGTACTTCGCACCCAGCGTGAGCAGGTTGTTTTTCTCGTAGCGCCCGTCGTCATCGTCTGCCGTGACCTGGCCGACGCCGTACAGCTCGAGTGTCGCGCCAATGCGGTGGCGGTAGCTCAACGCCGCGAGCAGCGCATCGGTGTCGCCGCTGAGACGCTGTTCGCTGACCTGGCGCAACTCGGCACCGAGCCGCGCGGCGTCGTTGAGGCGCCAGTCGGCGGTGAGCTGGCTCTGCTCCAGCGTGTCGGTGCCGCGTTCGGCATGGCTGTAACGGCCGAACAGGCTGAAGCCATCGGTGAAGTAACCAAGGAATTCGGCACCGTATTCCTCAATACCGAGGCCGGTATCGAAGCGCGACACGGAGAAGCCCGCATCGACATCGCGCCACCACGCACCCAGGCTCCAGTCGCGTTCGGTCCAGCCGAGTTCCTTGAAGTTGGCGCGGGCTTCGACGGCCTTCGCGTCGCCTTCGCGTGCGCCGATGACCGGATTCCGCTGGACGAAACCAAGACCGCCGTTATCTGAATAGAAAATCGGCGCGACGGTGGATTCCGTGCGGCTCTGTTCGAGCTTCAGGTAGGTGCCGCGACCAGCCTGCAGGGTGAGGTCGGCACCGCGCAGCGAGTAATCGTCGCCGCTGCGGTTCTCGTCGATCCAGGTCCCGCCAATCGCGACGTGGTCGCCGAACCATTGCTTGCCGCGCACACCGGCACTGACGTCGTCGGCGTTGAAACCCACCGGAACGTATTCGTAATCGGCCAGCAGCAGTTGCTCATAGCCATCGAGCGGCATGTCGCGCGTGAGCGTGCGCACGTTCTCGCGCGTCACCTGCGCAAGCGGACGCGTGAGGATAAGGCGGCCCTGCAATTCGTCGATTTCGTAATCGGCGCCGCGTTGCAGGTCGACTCGCGCTTCGACGCGTCCGGTACTGCGGTCGCGCACTTCCAGCGTGACCTTGTCCGAGCCCGGCAACACATCGGTGTGGCGCAGGTAGTACAGGCTGCCGCCGGTGCCGAGGAATTCGCTATGGCCGAGCGCGGTCTGCGCCTCGGAACCGAACGCGCGCAGTTCGCTCTTCGCGTCGCCCAGCTTGGTGACGCCGCGCGAACGCCAGTTCAGCGCCGCGCCGTACAGCGAGCGGTGGTACTGGCCGTATTCGGTGCCGGTGATGCCGGTGTTGAAGTTGCCCCACAGCGCCTGGTTCTGGTCCCAGTCCACGCGCACGTACAACTTGCCCTGAGTATCGACGTCGCGATACGTGGTCGAATCGTCGCCATACACCGGGTAGTACAGGTCCGGATCGAGGCGACGGAATACGTCCTGCGCGTCGGCATCGAGGAAGCCGTTGAACAGGCGGTCCACTTCGCGTTCGTGGGTGTCGGCCTGTGCGGTGATGAGGTATTTCCCCTTCACCTTGCCCTTCAGGTAGAACGCGAGGCGGCCTTCGCTGATGAAGTCGTCGTCGTAGCGATCATCGCCGGCCAGCGGTTCGATATTGCCGCCGACGTTGTTCTCCGACAGCGTGAGGTCGGCCAGCGCGACCAGGAAGCTGTATTTGCCGGTGACGTCGACGTCGAGCGTCTTGGTGACCACCGGGGCGTTGCCGGCTTTCACCACCACGTCGTAGCGATGCGTGCCGACGGGCTCGAGGAATTCGGCGACGAACTTGCGTTCGAGATCGACCGGGAAGCTCTGGCCGTTGATTGTCAGCTGCGTGTCGCGGGCAATGTCGCGGCCCTGGATGCGCACGCGCGAGCCGTAGACCGGGATGTTCTGGATGCGCAGTTGGCTCTGGCCGTAGATGGCATTGCCGATCTGCAGCGATTGTGCGGTATCGCCATCGACTGCCTGGCCCAGTGTGCGTTGCACGTCTGCGCGCAGGACCTGCACGCCGCGCTCGAAGTCCGCAGGGGTGACCAGTTGGACGCGCTGTGCGTTGGTTTCGTCGAAGGTCCCGTCCTTGCCGTACGCGCGGGCGACGTACAGCAAGTCGTCGCCGGCCTGCAGGTTCAATCCAGCCGGCAGCGCGCCATCCCATTCGGCATCGGCCACGTTCGACACCGGCAGCTCGATCGTCGCCAGCGGCGTGACCAGGTCGGTATCGCTGCCGCGATACACCGTGACCTGCAGCTTGTCGATGAACGAGGCGTAGTTGGTGTAGCCGTGGAAATGCAGCGGCTTGGTGATGCGGCCGCCTTCGAACGCGGCAGTGGAACCGGCCTGCACGCTGAGGATGGGCTGGCCCAGGGTCGGGTCTTCGGTGGCCCAGACCAGGCCGCCGTTGGGCAGGTCGATTGCGAACTTGCCGGCAATACGGACACTGCCGGGTAGTTCGCGCACGACATCGACGCGTCGGTTCTGTTGCAACGCGGACGCATCGTTTCCGGTGGCGACCGGCTGTTCTTCGCCACGGGTGCGAACGCGGAACAGCAAGCCTTCGTCGCTGCGGCATTCGTCGCCGGTGCATTGCGGGACGGTTGCGTTTTGCGCAAGCACTGGCGTCGCGCCTGCCGAGAGCAGGGCGATCAGGGTCATGTCCAGAAGCTTCATCTTGGTCTTCATGGTCATGTCCTCAGCGGTCGCCCACGCCGACCGCGGCGTTGGGATCGTCAGTGATATCCACCCGCACCTTCTGTCTGACCTCCGGCGTGAGTTCCGCCGCGATCGCCTCGAACACAGCCTTGGCGCGACGCAACCCGAGTTGCACGTTGTAGGCATTGGCACCGCGCGGGTCGGCGCGACCGATGACGCCGATCACGCCATGGCCTTCGCGGTTGAGCGTCGCCGCGATTTCGCGGATCAGGTCGCGGTATGCCGGTTTGATCGTGGCCTTGTCGGTGTCGAACAGGACTTCGCCGAGCCTGATGGCCGTGTCGAGACTGACCACCGTCTGCGTGCCGACCGACACGTCGATCTGCGTCTTGGCGGCAAGTTCCGGCGACAACTGCTTGGCAAGTTCCGCGTGCACCGCACTAGCGCGGGCGAAGGCGATCGATTCGGCTTCGGCCTGCGCCGTGATCGTCACGCGACCGCCGTCGTGTTCGCGAAGCTTTCCAACGATGGTGGCGAACAGCGGTGCGTATTCCGGTTTCACCGTTGCGCTACCAGCTTCGAACAACACTTCGCCCAGTTCGATATTGGTCTCGGACTTGCCGGGACCAATCTCACCCTCAGGCAGCTTGACGCCGAAGTCGAAACGCACCGGGATTCCCGGAGTGATGCGACGCACGCGCGGGTTCTCGGTAGTGAACTGCGAACCCGGCGGCAGCGTAGCCGCATCGACCTTGAGGATGAAGTTGCGACCACGGCTCCAGTCGCCTGCCGGCACGCCGGCGAGGTGGTAGCGGCCGTAGGCATCGGTCTCCATGATCAGGCCTTCGACCGAGGCGATACGCACGCCCGGGATGCCCCGCTCGCCTTCGTCCTGACTGCCGTCGCCATCGCGGTCGTCGAAGACGGTGCCGAGGATCAGGCTGTCATCGAGCAAGGGATCACCTGCCATGTCGACTTCGGCGGTGGCGACGTTGCTGATCGGATCACCGCTCGGGCCAATCGCGGACACGCTGTTGAGGTGCACGCCCTTGCCCACGCCCGCGCCGACACGCAGGTAATAGACGATGGTGGCGCGGCCACCGACGGCGATGTCGATACCACTGATGCGCAGCGGACTGGTGCCGGCCAGCATGCCTGCGTCGTTGTCGTCGTCGACCAGGAGTGAGCCGTCGACATAGGTGAAGCCGGCTGGCGGCGTGTCCACCAGCGTCGCGTTGGCCGCCGCTGATGCGCCGACGTTTTCGACGGTGACTGTGTAGCGAACCAGGTCGCCGGACTTCACATCGCGCTGCGCGGCCTGCTTGACGAGCCGCAACAGCGTGGGGTCGATTGCGCTGACCGCAACGACCGACGTTGTGACCGTATTGCTCGAAGTACTCGACGTCTGGGCCGAATCCGCAGTTGCGGTATTGACGATTGCCCCTGCATCCACGTCGGCTTGCACGACAGTGTGGATGCCCGTCAGCACGCACGTCGCACCCGGCGCAAGGCTCGCGCAGGGGATGCTGGATGGCGTCAATTGCGGATCGCTGACGACGACACCTGTCAGCGCGATGTCGCCAGTGTTGGTCGCGGTGATCGTGTAGGTCAGCACATCGTTGATCGTCACGGAGCCCGAGCCATCGTTGTCGGCATTGGTCGGGACCGCCTTGACCACCGACAGGCTCACCACTGGCGTCGCCGCCGTCGGCGTCGTCACCGTATCGCTGTCGCTCGGATCCGCGAGCGTGCCTGGTGCATCACCGGTCGCGGTCGCCGTATTCGCCACCCCAGCAGGCACATCACCGGCCTGGATCGTGTACGTGTTGCCCGTTGCCGTGCAGGACGCGGTCGCACCCGGTGCCAGCGACACCAGCGTGCAGCTCAGGCTCGGCAGCAGCGGATCGGCGATCGTCACCGGCGCCAGCGTTACCGTGCCCGTGTTCTCTACGCTGAAGGTGTAGGTGATCACGTCACCCGCATCACCTGTCACCGTGTTGCCGTTCGTGTCAGTCACCGACGCCGACTTCGTCAGCACCACGCTCGCCGTCGGCGTCGCCGCCGTCGAGGTGGTGGCCGTATCGGTCGCACTCGGATCGACGATCGTGCCCGGCGCGTCGCCGGTGGCCGTCGCCGTGTTCACCACGTTGCCCGCGGTCACATCGGCGGCCGTGATCACGTAGGTGTTGTTCGTTGCTGCGCAGGACGCGGTGGCACCCGGCGCCAACGACACCAGCGTGCAGCCCAGCGTCGGCAGCAACGGATCGGTCACCGTGACCGGCGCCAACGTCACCGTGCCGGTGTTGGTCGCGCTGAACGTGTAGGTGATCGTGTCGCCCGCATCGCCGGTGACCAGATTGCCGTTCGTGTCGGCCACACTCGCGCTCTTCGCCAGCGTCAGCGACGCCGTCGGCGCCGCCGCCGTCGAGGTGGTGGCCGTATCGGTCGCGGTCGGATCGGTGATCGTGCCCGGCGCATCGCCGGTCGCGGTCGCGGTGTTCACCACGTTGCCCGCGGTCACATCAGCGGCCGTGATCACGTAGGTGTTGTTCGCAGGGGTGCAGCTGGCCGTCGCGCTTGGTGCCAGGCTGGCGATGGTGCAGCTCAGGCTCGGCAGCAGCGGATCGGTGACCGTGACCGGCGCCAACGTCACCGTGCCGGTGTTGGTCGCACTGAACGTATAGGTGATGGTGTCGCCCGCATCGCCCGTCACCAGATTGCCGTTCGTGTCGGTTACCGCGGCGTTCTTCGCCAGCGTCAGCGATGCCGTCGGCGTCGCCGCCGTCGTCACCGTGGCGGTATCGGTCGCGGTCGGGTCGGTCATCGTGCCCGGCGCGTCGCCGGTCGCGGTCGCGGTGTTCACGACATTGCCGGCGGTGACATCCGCGGCCGTGATCACGTAGGTGTTGTTGGTTGCTGCGCACGACGCGGTCGCCGCTGGCGCCAGACTGGCGATGGTGCACGTCAGGCTGGGCAGCAACGGATCCGTGACCGTCACCGGCGCCAACGTCACCGTGCCCGTGTTGGTCGCACTGAAGGTGTAGGTGATCGTGTCGCCCGCATCGCCGGTCACCAGATTGCCGTTCGTGTCGGCCACGCTCGCGCTCTTCGCCAGCGTCAGCGACGCCGTCGGCGCCGCCACCTCCGGCGTCGACACCGAGTCGCTATCTGACGGATCCGGGATCGTCCCGGGCGCATCGCCCGTCGCCGTCGCCGTATTCGTCACCCCGCCCACATCGCTTGTCTGAATGACGTACGTGTTGTTCGTTGCCGCGCAGGACACGGTCGCACCCGGTGCCAAGGTGGCGATCGCGCACGTCAGGCTTGGCAGCAACGGATCCGTGATCGTGACCGGCGACAACGTCACCGTGCCGGTGTTCTCCACGCTGAAGCTGTAGGTGATCGTGTCCCCGGCATCGCCGGTGACCAGATTGCCGTTCGTGTCGGCCACGGAAGCCGACTTCACCAGCGTCATCGACGCCGTCGGCGTGGCCGCGGTCGAGGTGGTGGCCGTATCGGTCGCGGTCGGGTCGGTCATCGTGCCCGGTGCATCGCCGGTCGCGGTTGCCGTGTTCATCACGTTGCCCGCCGTCACATCGGCGGCCGTGATCACGTAGGTGTTGCTGGTTGCCGCACAACTGGCCGTCGCACCCGCCTCAAGACTGGCTATGGTGCACGCCAGGCTCGGCAGCAGCGGATCCGTGACCATCACCGGCGCCAACGTCACCGTGCCGGTGTTGGTCGCGCTGAACGTGTAGGTGATCGTGTCGCCCGCATCGCCCGTGACCAGATTGCCGTTCGTATCGGTCACCGAGGCCGCCTTCGCCAGCGTCAGTGACGCCGTTGGCGTCGCTGAAGTCGAGGTGGTGGCCGTATCGGTCGCGGTCGGATCGGTGATCGTGCCCGGTGCATCGCCGGTCGCCGTCGCCGTGTTCACCACGCTGCCCACCGTGACATCCGCCGCGGTGATCACGTAGGTGTTGTTCGTTGCCGCACAGCTGGCCGTCGCACTCGGTGCCAGGCTGGCGATGGTGCACGTCAGGCTGGGCAGCAACGGATCCGTGACCATCACCGGCGCCAACGTCACCGTGCCGGTGTTGGTCGCATCGAACGTGTAGGTGATCGTGTCGCCCGCATCGCCGGTGACCAGATTGCCGTTCGTGTCGGCCACCGAGGCCGACTTGTCGAGCGTCAGCGACGCCGTCGGCGTCGCGGCCGTCGAGGTGGTGGCCGTATCGGTCGCGGTTGGATCGGTGATCGTGCCCGGTGCATCGCCGGTCGCGGTCGCGGTGTTCACCACGTTGCCCGCCGTGACATCGGCCGCGGTGATCACGTAGGTGTTGTTGGTTGCTGCGCACGACGCGGTCGCCGCTGGTGCCAGACTGGCGATGGTGCACGTCAGGCTGGGCAGCAACGGATCCGTGACCGTCACCGGCGCCAACGTCACCGTGCCGGTGTTGGTCGCGCTGAACGTGTAGGTGATCGTGTCGCCCGCATCGCCGGTGACCAGATTGCCGTTCGTGTCGGCCACGGAGGCCGACTTCGCCAGCGTCAGTGACGCCGTTGGCGTCGCCGACGTCGGCGTAGTGGCCGTATCGGTCGCGGTCGGATCGACAATCGTGCCCGGCGCATCGCCGGTCGCCGTCGCCGTGTTCACCACGTCGCCCGCGGTGACATCCGCCGCGGTGATCACATACGTGTTGTTCGTTGCGGTGCAGGACGCGGTCGCGCCCGGCGCCAGCGACGCCAGCGTGCAGCCCAGCGTCGGCAGCAGCGGATCCGTGACCGTGACCGGCGCCAAGGTCACCGTGCCCGTATTCGTCGCACTGAACGTGTAGGTGATGGTGTCGCCCGCATCGCCCGTGACCAGATTGCCGTTCGTGTCCGCCACGGAAGCCGACTTCGCCAGCGTCAGCGACGCCGTCGGCGTTGCCGCCGTCGTCACCGTCGCGCTGTCGGTCGCGGTCGGATCGACGATCGTGCCCGGCGCGTCGCCGGTCGCGGTCGCCGTGTTCACCACGTTGCCGGCGGTCACATCGCTTGCGGTGATCGCGTAGGTATTGTTCGTCGCCGCGCAGGACGCGGTCGCACCGGGTGCCAACGACGCCAGCGTACAACCCAAGCTCGGCAGCAGCGGATCGGTGATCGTCACCGGCGCCAACGTCACCGTGCCCGTGTTGGTCGCACTGAACGTGTAAGTGATCGTGTCGCCGGCATCGCCGGTGACCAGGTTGCCATTCGTGTCGGTTACCGCGGCGTTCTTCGCCAGCGTCAGCGATGCCGTCGGCGTCGCCGCCGTCGTCACCGTGGCGGTATCGGTCGCGGTTGGATCGGTCATCGTGCCCGGCGCGTCGCCGGTGGCCGTCGCCGTGTTCACGACATTGCCGGCAGTGACATCAGCCGCCGTGATCACGTAGGTGTTGTTGGTCACCGTGCAGGACGCGGTCGCACCGGGTGCCAGCGACGCCAGCGTGCAGCCCAGCGTCGGCAGCAGCGGATCCGTGACCGTGACCGGCGCCAAGGTCACCGTGCCCGTATTCGTCGCACTGAACGTGTAGGTGATGGTGTCGCCCGCATCGCCCGTGACCAGATTGCCGTTCGTGTCCGCCACCGCGGCGTTCTTGGCCAGCGTCAGCGACGCCGTCGGCGTTGCCGCCGTCGTCACCGTCGCGCTGTCGGTCGCGGTCGGATCGACGATCGTGCCCGGCGCATCGCCGGTCGCGGTCGCGGTGTTCACCACACTGCCCGCCGTGACATCGGCCGCGGTGATCACGTAGGTGTTGTTGGTTGCTGCGCACGACGCGGTCGCGGCCGGTGCCAGACTAGCGATGGTGCACGTCAGGCTGGGCAGCAACGGATCCGTGACCGTCACCGGCGCCAACGTCACCGTGCCGGTGTTGGTCGCGCTGAACGTGTAGGTGATCGTGTCGCCCGCATCGCCGGTGACCAGAT
>NZ_JALDWJ010000002.1 GCF_022758295.1 Lysobacter sp. CFH 32150
GAAGTCGACACCGGCAGCGAGGGTGGCGTCGTCGCCACTGAGCTTGCCGCCATGGATGTCCGGGCGGGCGCTCGACTTCAGCGTCAGGCTGGTGCTCTTGAGCTGGCCATTGCGCGAATGCACGACCATGTCGCCGCCGATCACCGGCAGGCCACGGTAGGTCCGTTCGACGCGGACGTGCTCGGTGCCGTCACGGTCGACGATCACGTCCTTGACCGAGAAGGCGTCGGCATCGGCACGATGCGCCGCCGCCTTGTTGCCATCGATCAGGCCGAGGGCGCGGCCGGCGGCCGGATGGTCGACCTTGGCGGCAAAAGCGGGTGCGGCAACTGCAAGCGCGGCAACCACCGCGACGCTAAGCAAATGGGACTGCAAGTTCATTCGTAAACCCCCGAGATATTTGGAAGCCGGCCACAGCCGGAACGGATTTTTGGCGTCCGTGCCTGCGCCGGAGGGCCGGCATCCGAACGATTTAGTCGGTGTGCCGCTGTGCGAGCCTCTTATGAGAGATCACTTTTTTCTCATTTTTTGCAGAAAAAGTGATGACAGTCACGACTTCGGCGGTTCGGATCACGCTGCCGGGGTAGCAATCGAAACTTGCCCGCGGGTTGGCCTGCCCGGCTGAGACGATCGGCGAACCCGGATTGGCGGACCGGGCGCGGGCGCGGGGATGGTCGAGGACTGACTGTTTTGGACAACCGGGCTGAACCAGATCGGGCTAGGCCCTGACTGGACGAAGAGCCTACAAATGAAAGGGTCGGCGAAAGCTCGCCGACCCCGAAAATACCATCGCGTTTCGAGCTCAGCCGCCCTTGCGGCCCAGCCACCACGCCATGCCCGCGCCGGCCAGTAGCCACCCGACGAGTTGGGTGATCAATGTGCTGGCGGTGAATGCTGCGGGGAACAAATACCAGTTCCAATACGGCACGCTGATCACCAGCCAGGCGAACACCGCGAATGCACCGGCGATCGCCACGCGCTTGCCGAAGCCGAACGCGCCCAGCGACAGTACCCATGCCACAACGATTGCGGCCAGCGTGTCGGTAACGAATTGCTTGATCAGGTTCGGGACCATGTCCGCGAGAGCCGGATTACCCGGGGCATACACGACGAACGCATACGGGCTGGACTTGTACTTCTCGACGAAGGCCGTTCGCGCCGCCTCGTCGCTCCACTGTTCGGGCGACATGCCAGGCAGCATGTAGATGCCTTCGCCCGAAGTGGCGGTCGCTTGCACGGCAGGGATGGCCGTGTCCTGTTCGGCGGCCACCTTGAAGCCCATTTCGCCAAGCGGCAGCGCCATGTGCGCCACGGAATTCCAGATGAACATCAGGATGCCGCCGATAATTCCCGCAATCAGTATTCGCATGAAATGTCTCCGCAACAGGCGGCCCCTCGCCGCGCGGGCAAGGATGCGCCGAGCCGTACCCGGCTGCCAGTGGCTCCGACTCAGGTCTTTCGCAGCCAGATCGCCAGCAGCGCAGCCGCCAGCAAAGCGCAGCCCGCGCCGAAGGCAAATGCAGTGAACGCCGAAACGCTCTGCCACAACCAGCCGAAGAGCAACGACGCCGGCAGCAACGTGATGCCCAGGGTCAGGTGGTACCAACCGAATGCGGTACCGAGTTGTTCTCGTGGTACCAAATCGGCGACCAAGGCTTTCTCCGCGCCCTCGGTCGCCGCGATGAACAACCCGTAGGCCGCGAACAGCCCCCAGACGCTCCAAGCCGGCAAGCCGCCCCACCCCAGCAGCAGATAGATCACGGCGTAGGCGATCCAGCCGGCAATGATGAGCTGACGTCGGCCGATGCGATCGGACAAGGACGACAGCGGCGTGAGGAAGACCGCCGCCACCAGCGACATCAATGCCCACAGCAGCGGGATCTGCGATTGCGCAAAACCGAGTTCGCGCACCCGCAGCAGCAGGAACAGGTTTGAGGAATTGCCGAGCATGAAAAGCCCGAGCACCAGCAGGTAGCGCTTGAAGGCGGGCGGGAACTCCTGCATGCGCCAGCTGAAGCGCGTGGGTTCGATCACCGCCGCGGCTTCCGGTTCGCGCAGGCGCAATGTCAGTAGAAGTACGACTACGGCGGGCACGCCTGCGCACCAGAACACCGTGCGTAATTCGAATCCAAGCGCCAACAGCCCGGCAGCGACCAATGGACCGATCACCGCTCCCGCGTTGTCCATGGCCCGATGCAACCCGTACGCGAGTCCACGCTGATCCGAGGTGATGCTGCGGCCGAGCATGGCGTCGCGTGGAGAACTGCGTAGTCCCTTGCCGACGCGATCGGCGAGCCGGCACAGCAGCACCATCCACCAGCCAGTCGCGGCCGCGATCAATGTCCGTGCCACGCCCGCAATGCCATAGCCGGAGACCACGAATGGTTTCGCGCGTTGCATGCGATCCGACCAGGCGCCGGCAACCAGTTTCAACAGACTGCTGACTGCTTCAGCAACTCCCTCGATCAGACCCAGCACACGCGGCCCGGCGCCCAACGTGCCGGCGAGGAACAACGGCAGCAGCGGATAGATCATCTCGCTGGCGCTGTCGTTCAACAGGCTGATCGTGCCGAGCAGCCACACGCTGCGCGGCAGCGCGCGCAGGCCGGTGGTCAGGGTCGCCATGCATGTGCCATCCGTGCACCACCCCAGACCAGCAGCAATCCGAGCGCCAACGTCAGCACGAGGTACAGCAAGGCCAACTCGCCGCGCGATGAGCGCGTGTATAGCAGCCACTCGATCATCAGCGCGGAATACGTAGTCAAGCCGCCGAGCAAACCAACGATCAGGAACGCGCGCCAGTACAACGCCGCCTGGCCCCGGCCTTCCAGCCACACTGCGAGAAAGCCGCCAGCGAAGGCACCAATCAAGTTCACCGCGAACGTGCCCCACGGGAAACCGTCACCGAGATGGCGCAACAGCACCCCGCCCAGCCAGTAGCGTCCGGCGGCGCCGAGGGCACCACCGAGCATCACTAGCCACAACTGCTGCCACCAAATAGTCATTGATTCAATTAGTTATGAATTGTTATTGAAGTCAATTCAATCCGAGGCTTTTCCTTCTCTCGCTCGTTCCCGGGCTGCACGCAAAGCATCCAGTTTCGCCTTCAATTTGATCTCCAGTCCGCGCTCGACCGGTTGGTAATACACGCGCTCGCCCATCGTGTCCGGGAAGCCGGTCTGATCCAGCGCGATCCCACCTTCGGCGTCGTGATCGTACTGGTAGCCCTTGCCGTAGCCGAGTTGCTTCATCAGTTTGGTCGGCGCGTTGCGGATATGCAGCGGTACTTCCTGCGTGCCGTATTCGTGCACGTCAGCTTTCGCTGCATTGAAGGCAACGTAGCCCGCGTTGGATTTCGCAGTACTGGCAAGATAAATCGTGAGCTGCGCCAGGGCGAGGTCGCCCTCGGGACTGCCTAGGCGATCGTAGGTATCCCAGGCCTCGATCGCCATCTGCCAGGCGCGCGGATCCGCGAGGCCCACGTCCTCCACTGCCATGCGTGTGAGCCGACGTGCGAGGTAGCCCGGATCGCAGCCGCCATCGAGCATGCGGGTGAACCAGTACAACGCAGCATCCGGGTTGGTGCTGCGTACCGACTTATGCAGCGCGGAGATCTGGTCGTAGAACTGGTCGCCGCCCTTGTCGAAGCGGCGCGTGCGATCGGCCAGCACCTGTTCGAGCACGGCTTCGGTGACTGTGCCGCCCTCGCCGACCAGATCGCTGGCGATTTCGAGGAACGTCAGCCCGCGGCGCACGTCGCCGTCGGCCGCTCGGGCGATCAATGCGAGCAGCTCGTCGGTCACCTGCAAGCCGCGCTCACCGAGGCCGTGTTCCGCATCATCGAGCGCGCGCTTGAGGGTGATGGCAATGTCATCCGCAGACACGGCTTCCATCACGTGCACGCGGCAACGCGACAGCAGCGCCGAGTTCAATTCGAACGAAGGGTTTTCAGTGGTCGCGCCGACGAACAGGATGGTGCCGCGTTCGATATGCGGCAGGAACGCATCCTGCTGCGCCTTGTTGAACCGGTGCACTTCGTCGACGAAAAGCACCGTGCGCCGGCCCTCGGCGAAACGATGGCCCGCTTCGGCCAATACCTGTCGTACTTCAGGCAGGCCCGCGAGTACCGCCGAAATTGCGCGGAATTCGGCATTGGCGTACTTGGCCAGCAGCAATGCCAATGTGGTCTTGCCGCAACCCGGAGGACCCCACAGGATCATCGAATGCACATGGCCGGATTCGACGGAGCGGCGCAGGGCCGAACCCGGTGCGAGCAGCCGGCGTTGTCCGACCATTTCATCGAGGGTGCGCGGCCGCACGCGCTCGGCGAGCGGCCGCAGTGCGTCGCGATCGACGCTCAGCAGGTCGCCTTCGGGCAATGCATTACGAGACTTGGCCACACCGCGATTCTAGCCTGCACGGTCGCGGCTGCTGAGACGCCTTACTCGCCGACGACATCCACGCCTTTCGGAGGCGTATAGCGGAACGCGGACTTGGCGAACGACGGATTGCGCTTCCAGCCACTGAAGGCGATCTCGGTGCGTTGGCCCAGCGCGTCGACCACCTGCATCAGCGCCAGCCCGTCCTTGCCGAAACCAAGGCGTGCGGACTGGAAACTCGCCTCATTGGGGTTGCGCGGAGTCAACAGCAGCCACGCGAGGCCGTCCTTGTTACCGGTGTCCTTGATCACGAAGTCCTTGTCCAGCTTGGACGGATCGATCAGCGCTGCAAGCGGGCTGTTCTGTTCCTCGGTGCCCTGCGGCCGCTTGGTCACCTGCTGCAGGTCGGGGTCGTAAACCCAGACGGTCTTGCCATCGGCGACGATCAATTGCGGAAATGGCTTGACGTATTCCCAGCGGAACAGTCGCGGCGCCGACAACGCGACGCGCCCGCTCGAGGTTTCCTTGCGCTTGCCGTTGGCATCGAACACCTGCTGGGTGAACTGGCCGTCGAGGCCTTTCAGCCCCTTGGTGAACGCATTGAGGTCGTCGCGGGCGCCAGCGATGGCGTTGCTGGCAACGAGGGCGACAACCAGGCCGAAGATGTGGATACCACGCATGCTGGAACTCCAACGGATCATTGGTAGCGAGTGTGAAGCCTCGATGCTGAATACGCTCCGACGAAACCCGCAACCGGAGATGAACTATTTCGGCGGTGGCGGTGCGATCACGCTGCGATCGCCGTTGTGCTCGGGTGGCGTGACGATGCCGGCGGCTTCCATCGCCTCGATCAGGCGTGCGGCGCGGTTGTAGCCGATCTTCAAACGACGCTGCACGCCGGAGATGGAAGCGCGACGCGTCTCGGTGACGATACGGACGGCTTCGTCGTAGAGCGGATCGGATTCGTCCCCTCCCCCGCCACCGCTTTCCGGCAGGCCGGTAGCGCCAACGACGCTGCCGTCGCCGAGGGTCTGCACTTCGTCGAGCACGCCTTCGATGTAGTCGGGTGTACCGCCGATCTGTTTGAGATGCTCGACCACGCGGTGCACTTCATCGTCGGAAACGAACGCGCCGTGGACGCGCTCCGGCATCGCGGTGCCGGGCGGTAGGTAGAGCATGTCGCCGTGGCCAAGCAGCGTCTCGGCACCGCTCTGGTCGAGGATCACGCGCGAATCCATCTTCGAACTGACCTGGAACGCGATGCGTGTGGGGATGTTCGCCTTGATCAAGCCGGTGATCACATCCACCGACGGTCGCTGCGTGGCGAGGATCAAGTGGATGCCGGCCGCACGCGCCTTCTGCGCCAGGCGTGCGATGAGTTCTTCGACCTTCTTGCCGACGATCATCATCATGTCGGCGAATTCGTCGATGAACACGACGATGTACGGCATCGATTCCAACGGGCGCGGTGCTTCGCCGAGTTCTGCGTTCGGCTTGAACAACGGATCCATCAACGGCTGGCCGGCGTCCTGCGCGTCCTTCACCTTCTTGTTGAAGCCGGCAAGGTTGCGCACGCCGACCGCACTCATCAATTTGTAGCGCCGCTCCATCTCGGCAACGCACCAGCGCAGGCCGTTCGCCGCTTCCTTCATGTCGGTGACGACAGGTGCCAGCAGGTGCGGGATGCCCTGGTAGACGCTGAGTTCCAGCATCTTCGGGTCGATCATGAGGATGCGCACGTCGGCCGGGCTGGCCTTGTACAACAGCGACAGCACCATCGCATTGACCGCGACCGACTTGCCCGAGCCGGTGGTGCCGGCGACCAGCAGATGCGGCATGCGCGCAAGGTCGGCCACCGTCGGGCGGCCGGCGATGTCCTTGCCCAAGGCAAGCGTCAATGGACTGGGCGACTTGTCGTACTCCTTCGAGCGCAACAATTCGCTGAGATAGATCATCTCGCGGTGGCTGTTGGGCGTTTCCAGGCCGACCACCGACTTGCCCGGAATCACATCGACCACGCGCACCGACTTCACGCTCAGGCCACGGGCGATGTCCTTGTCGAGCGAGCTGATCGAGCTGACTTTGACGCCGGGCGCGGGTTCCAGTTCGAAGCGCGTGATCACCGGTCCCGGATACGCACCGACCACCTGCGCCTCGATGCGGAAATCCTTGAGCTTGAACTCGATCTGCCGCGACAGTGTCTCCAGCGTCTCTTCGCTGTAGCTCTTCTGTTGCGGCTTGGGATCATCGAGCAGCGCCAGTGGCGGGATGCCCGAGCCGTCGCCGACATGGAACAACGGAATCTGCTGCTCGCGCTTGGCGCGATCGCTTTTTTCGACGATGGGTGCCGGTGGCGGTTCGATCCGAACTGGCGCGCGCTTCGCACGTAGTTCGGTTTCGATCTTGCGGGTTTCCTCGCGCTCCTCGCGGAACGCGCGTGCCTGTTGCCACTCGGCGGCCTGCTGGCTGCCGCGCCGGAACAGCGGCCCGAGCGCAAGCACCCACTGGCCGATCTTGTCCATCACCGTCAGCCACGAAATCCCGGTGGCGAGCGTGGTCGAGATCAGCAGCAATGCGACGGTAAACAGATTGGCGCCGAGTGCGCCGAAACCTCGGAACAACGAACGTCCTACCAGCTGGCCAAGGATGCCGCCGCTGCCCGCGGAGAAATCCGGCGCAGCGCTGACGCGTAGATGCAGGAAGCCCGCAGCGGAAACCAGGAAGCCGACGATGCCGACCAGGCGCAAGGCCGGACCGAGGTCGGCGTCGCCATCGCCATCGCTGTCCATGCCGAAGAGCGCGATCCACGCGATCAGTCCCAGCATCAGTGGCAGCAGGAAGGCGACGTAGCCCGTCAGATACAGCAACACGTCGGCAACCCACGCGCCGACGCGACCGCCATAGTTCTGGATCGGCGCGGTAACGCTACCGGAATGCGACCAACCAGGATCGCTCGGCGAAAACGTGTACAGGCTGGCAAACAGGTACAGCAGTAACGGCGTGATCAGGATCAACGCGATGTCGCGCATCAGCCGTTGGCGGCGTGGCGACGGCGGCGCCTTCGCGGCCTTGTCGGCCGCTGCCCGTTTGCGTGCTGCTGGGGACGCTTGCGCCACCGTTATGTTCTGCCTTAGCTACGTTCCGTTAGTTATTGAATATACGGCTAAACCCGGAATAAAGACAGGTCGATCCGGTCCAATCTCGGAGGTCTTCCCGCTTTCCGCGGGAAGACCTTCCAGACGACACGTTACAGCTTCATCCCCATCAACGCCGGGTGTACCAGCTTCCCGCCTTCGATGTTGATCCCGCGCGTCAACGGCTTGCTGTCGCGCCAGTTGCCCGAGGCCAGCTTGTTGACCCACGGCAGGATCGCGGCGCAGATCGCCTGCGACGAGGTCTGCGGCACGGCACCGGGCATGTTGGTGACGGCGAAGTGGATCACGCCTTCCTCGACATAGGTGGGTTCTTTCCAGGTGGTCGGACGCGAGGTCTCGAAACAGCCACCCTGATCGATCGAGATGTCGACGACGACGCTGCCATCTTCCATCGATTTGAGCATTTCGCGGGTCAGCACGTGCGGCGCGACGGCGCCGGTGACCAGGACGGCGCCGATCACGAGGTCGGCGGTAGCGACTTCGCGTGCCACCACTTCGTCGTACGGATACAGCGCAGTGACGTTGTTGCCGAGGCGCATCATTTCCTCCATGCGGTCCTGGCGCTTCTCGAACACGACCACGTTCGCGCCGCCGGCTGCCGCCAGCGCCGCGGAATTGCCACCGGCCTGGCCTGCGCCGAACACGACGACCTTGCCGCGCTCGGTCGACGGCAGGCCGCCGAGCAGCTTGCCCTTGCCGCCTTCCGGCTGGTGCAACAAATGCGTGCCCACTTGCACGCCGATCTTGCCAGCGATGACCGACATCGGCGCAAGCAGCGGCAGCGAACCGTCATCGAGCTCGACGGTTTCGAAGGCGATGCCAGTCAGGCCGATGTCGAGCAAGCGCTTGGTGAGCGTGGGCAGCGGCGCGAGGTGCAAGTAGCAGAACAGCAAGTGGTCTTTGCGCAGCAGTGCCAGGTCGCCTTCGATCGGCTCCTTGACCTTCACGATGAGCTCGCCTTTCTCATACAGTGCGGCAGCGTCTGGTGCGATCTTCACCCCGAGCTTGGTGTAAGCCTCGTCCTTGAAACCGCTCTTGAGGCCTGCGCCCTGCTCGAGCCACACCTCATGACCACGCTTGACCAGGTCGCCCGCGGCGGCGGGGACGAGCGCAACGCGCCCTTCGAGGGTCTTGGTTTCCTTTGGTACACCGATACGCATTACGTCGCTCCTGAGAAGAGGAAACGCCGCGTGCGCGGCGCTGGGTTGCATTTGTGCCCGGTCGCAACAAAGCGTCGCCGGGTTGTGCCTTGTTTTGCCAGGACTGCGCCGCCAAGCTATGCGCCAGCACACTCCTAATCCTGCAAATTATAACCATGACCACTTCGAAGCACTGCCGCCTGTTGATCCTCGGCTCCGGTCCCGCAGGCTGGACGGCAGCGGTTTACGCCGCCCGCGCCAACCTGAAACCAGTGGTCGTCACCGGCCTGCAGCAGGGCGGCCAGTTGATGACCACTACCGAAGTCGACAACTGGCCAGGCGATGCGCATGGCTTGATGGGACCTGACCTGATGGCCCGCATGCAGGGGCACGCCGAACGTTTCGACACCGAAGTGATCTTCGATCACATCCATACCGCCGACCTGTCGCAGCGCCCGTTCAAGCTCAAGGGCGACAACGGCGAATACACCGCCGATGCGCTGATCATCGCCACTGGCGCGACGGCAAAGTACCTGGGGTTGGAATCGGAACAGAAGTTTATGGGCCGCGGTGTCTCAGCCTGCGCGACCTGCGACGGCTTCTTCTTCAAGGACATGGACGTGGCGGTGATCGGCGGCGGCAACACCGCGGTCGAGGAAGCGTTGTACCTGGCCAACATCGCGCGCAAGGTCTACATCGTGCACCGCCGCGACACGCTGCGCGCCGAGAAGATCATGCAGGACAAGCTGCAGGCCAAGATCCAGTCCGGCAAGATCGAGCCGGTGTGGCACCACGTCGTAGACGAAGTGCTCGGCAACGATGCCGGCGTGACCGGCTTGCGAGTCAAGTCGACGCTGGACGACAGCGTTCGCGACATCGATATCCATGGCCTGTTCGTGGCCATCGGCCACACCCCGAACACGTCGCTGTTCGAAGGCCAGCTGGCGATGCACAACGGCTATCTCGAAATCCGCTCCGGCCTTAGCGGTTGCGCGACGCAGACTTCGGTGGCTGGCGTGTTTGCCGCGGGCGATGTCGCCGACCAGGTCTATCGCCAGGCCGTCACTTCGGCCGGCTTCGGTTGCATGGCCGCGCTCGACGCCGAGAAGTTCCTCGACAAGGACGCGTAATGCTGACGGCGCGCGTCATCGGCGCGCTGTCCGAAATCCCTGCGCTGCAGTGGGATGCGCTCCACGACGGGCGCAACCCCTTCGTCACCCATGCTTTCCTCGCCGGGCTGGAACAGCACGGCTGCCTGCGCCCGCATTACGGCTGGACGCCGCAGCATCTGGGCCTGTGGGATGGCGACCTGCTTCTCGCCGCCGCTCCCGGTTATCGCAAGACCAATTCGCATGGCGAATTCGTGTTCGACCACGCATGGGCGCATGCCTACGCGCAGCACGGCCAGGACTATTTCCCGAAGTTGTTGTGTGCAGTGCCATACACGCCCGTGACGGGGTCGCGACTGCTCGCGCACACGGATGCGCAAAGACATGCGCTGGTGCAGGCGCTCACAGATGCATGCACGAACGAAGCGCTGTCGTCGGCGCACGTGAATTTCCACACAGCGGAAGACGATGCGGCTTTCGACCGGACGTGGCTGCCACGTATCGACGTGCAGTACCACTGGCGCAACAACGCCGGCTGGCACGATTTCGGCGAGTTTCTCGCGGCAATGGATCACAAGCATCGCAAGAACATTCGCCAGGAACGGACCAAGGTCGAGCGCGCGGGCATCGCATTCCGCACTGTGCATGGCGACGAGGCGAGCGAGGGGGATCTCGCCACGATGCACGGCTACTACCTGCGCACTTTCCGCGATTACGGCAACACCCCGGCCCTTACGCTGGATTTCTTCCGGCACCTTGCACGCGCGATGCCACGGCAGTTGGTGCTGTTCTTCGCCGAACGTGGTCGCGAAACCATTGCCGGCGCCCTTTGCCTGCGCGGTGGCGACACCTTGTTCGGACGCTACTGGGGCGCAAGCGAGCCACTGCCAGGGTTGCACTTCGAAACCTGTTACTACCAGGGTATCGAGTACTGCTTGCGCGAGGGCTTACGCGTGTTCGAACCCGGTGCGCAGGGAGAACACAAACTGGCGCGGGGTTTCTTGCCGACGCTCGTGCGCAGCCGGCACTGGATCGCCGACCCTGAGTTCGCCATGGCCGTCGGACGCTGGTGCGCTGAAGAAACCGCCTCCGTGCAGCGCTATGCAACGACGCTGGCGATGCACTCGCCGTTCCGCGCGGACCACTGACGATGCGGCTACCGGCTCTTCATGTGCAGGTACTGGATGCCAATTCCGAGGCGCCATTCCCGCCGGTGTCGTCAGCCTTGCGCGAGCCCGACGGCCTGCTGGCGATGGGCGGCGACCTCTCCCCTGCCCGCCTGCTCAACGCTTATCGCCATGGCATCTTTCCGTGGTATTCCAACGGCCAGCCGATCCTGTGGTGGTGCCCGGACCCGCGCATGGTGTTTCGCACGGATGGTGTGCGCTTACCGTCGCGTTTTCGCCGCGAGCTACGGAGAAGCGATTGGCTGATCCGTGCGGATACCGCCTTCGCCGACGTGATTGGCGCCTGCGCGCGCATACCGCGCCGGGGGCAGCGTGGAACCTGGATCACGCGCGACATGCAGGCCGCCTACGTGGAACTACATCGACTCGGACACGCCCATAGCGTGGAGGTGTTCGACGGCGCGCGCCTGGTCGGCGGCATCTACGGCGTGGCGGTCGGACGGATGTTCTTCGGCGAAAGCATGTTCAGCGCCGCATCGGGTGGCTCCAAGGTGGCGCTTGCCGCCCTCGCCCAGCGCCTGCGCGATTGGGACTGGCCCCTGATCGATGCACAGGTCGAGAACGAGCATCTGGTCAGCCTCGGCGCGGAATCGTGGCCCCGCGCGCAATTCCTGCAGCAAGCCACTGCCCTCGCCTCCCAATCCGAGCCACAGGGCAGCTGGAGCGCACGTTTCGGCCTCCTGCCCGCCCGTCTGCTTGCTGCGACTTAGCCGGCGTTTTGCCAGCACGACCGGGCGCGTGTCAGAATGCTCGACTTTGCGGGCGGCCCATCGCCGCCCCGCCACCATCCAGGAAACGCATGGCCAAAGACGATGTCATTGAATTCGAAGGCTCGGTCACCGAGACGCTCCCGAACACGATGTTCCGGGTGAAGCTCGAGAACGGCCACGAAATCATCGCGCACATCTCCGGGCGCATGCGGAAGAACTACATCCGCATCCTCACAGGTGACAAGGTCAAGGTCGAAATGACCCCATACGACCTGACCAAGGGTCGAATTACCTATCGCATGAAATAATTGCGGTAACCAATTGAATGAAAAGGCGGCCATTGGCCGCCTTTTTGCTGGTGCGGATCAGCCAGTCAGACGGTGACCGGCAGCAGCTTTTCTGGCTCCGGCTGCGTGTCGACCACCAGTTCGCCATCGCGCACGTCGATGCTGACACGGCCGCCGTTGGCCAGCTTGCCGAACAGCAACTCGTCCGCCAGCGCGCGCTTGATCTTGTCCTGGATCAACCGGGCCATCGGTCGCGCACCCATCAGCGGATCGAAACCGTGCTGCGCCAGCCAATCCCGCGCAGGTGGCGTCGCCGACAGCGAGACGTTCTTCTCATGCAGCTGCATTTCCAGCTCGATCAGGAACTTGTCGACCACGCGCAGGATGTGGTCCATGCCCAGCGCCTGGAACTGCACCACCGCGTCGAGGCGGTTGCGGAATTCCGGCGTAAAGCTGCGGCGGATCACTTCCATCGCGTCGGTGCTGTGGTCCTGTTGGGTAAAGCCGATCGTCCGGCGCGCCGCCTGTGCGGCACCGGCGTTGGTCGTCATCACCAGGACCACGTTCTTGAAGTTGGCTTCGCGCCCGTTGGTATCGGTGAGGATGCCGCGGTCCATGACCTGCAACAGGATGTTGAAGATGTCCGGGTGCGCCTTCTCGACCTCATCGAGCAGCAGCACGCAGTGCGGCGTCTTGACGATCTTCTCGGTCAGCAGACCACCCTGGTCGAAACCGACATAACCCGGAGGCGCACCAATCAGGCGACTGACGGAGTGCGATTCCATGTATTCGGACATGTCGAAGCGCACCAGCTCGATGCCGAGCTGCAGCGCGAGCTGCTTGGTGACCTCAGTCTTGCCGACGCCGGTCGGGCCGGCGAACAGGAAGTTGCCGATCGGCTTGTCTGGATTGGCCAGGCCCGATCGCGCGAGCTTGATTGCCGAGGTCAGCGTGTCGATCGCCT
Source organism: Lysobacter sp. CFH 32150 (assembly GCF_022758295.1). GTDB lineage: Bacteria > Pseudomonadota > Gammaproteobacteria > Xanthomonadales > Xanthomonadaceae > CFH-32150. The sequence continues at coordinate 12,931 of NZ_JALDWJ010000002.1, forward strand.
GATCCTGGCCGAAGATCACCATCTTCAGGTTGCGCTCGAGGTTCTTGAGCACATCCTTGTCGGAGGCGCTGACCTGCTTGGTCGGGATGCGCGCCATCTTGGCGACGATGGTTTCGATCTCCTCGACGTCGATCAGCACCTTGCGAGTGCCTTCCGGCAGTAGCCGCTGGCGCGCGCCCGCCTCGTCGATCACGTCGATGGCCTTGTCCGGCAGCAAGCGGTCGCCGATGTGCTTGACCGACAAATCGACCGCGGCCTGCAGCGCCTCGTTAGCGTAGGTCACGCCGTGGTGTGCTTCGTACTTGGGCTTGAGGCCATGCAGGATCTCGACGGTCTCGCCGACGGTCGGCTCCACGATGTCGATCTTCTGGAAGCGCCGCGCCAGGGCGCGGTCCTTCTCGAAGATCCCGCGGTATTCCTGGAATGTGGTCGAGCCGATGCAACGCAGGTCGCCCGTGGCCAGTGCGGGCTTGATCAGGTTCGACGCATCCATGGTGCCGCCCGAGGCGGAACCGGCACCGATGATGGTGTGGATCTCGTCGATGAACAAGATCGCGCCCGGGTGCTTCTTCAGCTGTGCCAGCACCGCCTTCAGGCGCTTCTCGAAATCGCCGCGGTACTTGGTGCCGGCGACCAGCGCGCCGAGGTCCAGTGCGTAGATCACGGCGTCGGCCAGCACTTCCGGCACATCACCTTCGACGATGCGCTTGGCCAACCCTTCGGCCAACGCCGTCTTGCCGACGCCGGCTTCGCCGACGTAGAGCGGGTTGTTCTTGCGGCGGCGGCATAGCACCTGGATGGTGCGTTCGACTTCGTCGGCGCGGCCGACCAGCGGATCGATCTTGCCAGCCAGCGCCAGTTCGTTGAGGTTGCTGGCGAATTCCGCCAGCGCGTCGCCCTTGTGCTCGCCCTCGCCCCCCTCGCCGGACTTGCTGCTTTCATCCTGCGATTGCGACTCCTCGCCATCGCCCTGCTTGGCGATGCCGTGGGAGAGGTAATTGACGACGTCCAGCCGGTTCACGTCCTGCTGGTTGAGGAAGTAGACCGCGTGCGAGTCCTTTTCGCCGTAGATCGCCACCAGCACATTGGCGCCGGAGACTTCCTTCTTGCCGGAGGACTGCACGTGGTAGACCGCGCGCTGCAACACGCGCTGGAATCCGAGCGTAGGCTGGGTGTCGCGGCCGTCGTCGTCGGCGAGCTTGGCGACCGAGGTTTCGATCGCCTGCTCCAACTCCTGCCGCAGGCGCGGGAAATCGGCGCCAATGGCCTTGAGCACGGCTTCGGCGGACGGGTTGTCGAGCAGGGCCAGCAACAGGTGTTCGACGGTCATGAATTCATGACGCGCTTCGCGGGCCCGCTTGTAACACTGGCCGATGGTCTGCTCGAGATCTTTGCTAAACATGAAGCGATGGCCTCCTGACTACTACCCACGCAGATTGGGGTGTCGGTCGGCCTTTTCCAGTGCCTCGGGTTGCGGGTCAGCGCGCAACCGACGACCTGTGTTTACGCCTTTTCCATCGTGCACAGCAAGGGGTGCTGGTTGAGTCTTGAATATTCATTCACTTGCGCCACCTTGGATTCGGCCACATCACGGGTGAATACCCCGCATACGCCGCGGCCACGGGTGTGGACGTGGAGCATGACCTGAGTTGCTTTCTCCAGGTCCATGGCGAAAAAACGCATCAGCACGTCGACCACGAAATCCATCGGTGTGTAATCGTCGTTCAGCAACAGGACGGAATACAGCGGTGGGCGGGCGGTTTCCGGCTTGCTGGTTTCGACCAGGACTCCATGGTCGCGTTCGTGTTCGGTCTTGCGGGTCGTCATGGGCTCATTATACGAAGCGCTCCCGGCCCAATAGGCACCCTGTCATGGACGCCCCTCTCCGCGCCTGCAAAAATGCCGGCAACCACCACTGGGGAAGTCCGATGCGCCGCATCTCGATCCTGTTCGCTGCACTGCTGTCCACAGCCGCCATCGCCGCCGAACCGGCCAAGCCGGCCAATGAGCCCGATCCGCGAATCAAGACGCAACTCGAGGAACTCGAATACGAGTACAAGGTCGACTCGGACGGCGACTACCAACTGACTTTCGCGGTCGAAGGCAAGGACAAGCGCAGCCAGCTGGTGTTCGTGCGCTCCCCGGTGCAAACCTTCGGTGAGCACACGGTGCGCGAGATCTGGTCGCCCGGCTACAAGTCCAAGGACAAGGATTTTCCGGCCGAAGTCGCCAACCGGCTGCTCGTAGCCACCAACGTCAGCAAACTAGGTGCCTGGGCCAAACAGGACGAATACGCGGTGTTTGTGGTCAAGTTGCGTGCCGATGCCAGCACCAAGGAACTCGACGATGCCATCGACGCCGCAGTCCGCAGCGCCGACGAGATGGAAGCCGAGCTGACCCCAGGCAAGGACGATCTCTGACGTGAGTTACCGCGAGGGCCGCTTCTGGCAACCGGACGTCACCGTGGCCACGGTCGTGGTGCGCGACGGGCGGCTGTTGTGCGTGGAGGAACGGGTCAACGGCGCGCTGGTGATCAACCAGCCGGCCGGCCACCTCGAACCGGACGAAAGCCTGGTCGAGGCCGCGTTGCGGGAAACCCGCGAGGAAACCGGTTGGGACGTACGCCTGACCGGATTCGTTGGTGCCTACCAGTGGAAATCACCGTTGCAAGGGGATGGCAGTGGTGGCCGGCATTACCTGCGCTTCGCGTTCGCGGCGGAACCCGTCACGCACGATCCATCGCGCAGGCTCGATGAGGGGATCGTCCAGACCCTGTGGCTGACACCCGATGAGTTGCAGGCGCAGCAGGCGCGCCACCGCAGCCCGCTGGTGTGGCGCGCGGTGACGGATTTCCTGGCCGGGCGCCGGCATCCGCTCGACCTGATGCAGCATCTGGCATGACGGCATTTCGATGACTGCAGCGCGCACCATCGTCGGCATGTCCGGCGGCGTGGATTCGTCCGTCGCCGCGCTGTTGCTCAAGCAGGCGGGCGAAGACATCGCTGGCTTGTTCATGCAGAACTGGGCCGACGACGGTAGCGGCGACTGCCGCGCAGAGGACGATCGCCGCGATGCGGTTGCGGTCTGCGGCCGGCTCGGCATGCCGATCCATTTCCGCGATTTTTCACGGGAATACTGGGATGGTGTGTTCGCGCATTTCCTGGCCGAATACGCCGCCGGTCGCACGCCGAACCCGGACGTGCTGTGCAACCGCGAGATCAAGTTCAAGTATTTCCTCGATGCCGCGCGTGAGCTCGGTGCCGAGGCCATCGCGACCGGGCATTACGCACGGGTCGAACGTGTCGGCGACCGGCATTGCCTGCTCCGTGCCGCCGATCGTGGCAAGGACCAGAGCTACTTCCTGCATCAGCTCGGCCAGGCACAGCTCGCAGCGACGAAATTCCCGCTGGGCGATTCGATCAAGACCGACGTGCGCGCGATCGCGCGCGAGGCCGGTCTGCCGACGCACGCCAAGAAGGATTCGACCGGCATCTGCTTTATCGGCGAGCGCGATTTCCGCGAATTCCTGTCGCGCTATCTGCCGGCGAAAACCGGCGAGATCCGCGACCCGCAAGGCCACGTGCTGGGCGAGCACCCGGGCGTGTTCTATTTCACCCTCGGCCAGCGCGAAGGCCTGCAGCTCGGCGGCGTGCGCGGACGCGATCCTGCGCCGTGGTATGTCGTCGGCAAAGACGTGGTGCACAACGTACTGGTTGTCGACCAGGGGAGCGAGAGCCAGTACCTGCTCTCGCAGGCCCTGTGGTCCGGGCCGGCGCACTGGATCGCCGGGGCGCCGCCTGCAGCACGGTTCCAATGCATGGCCCAGACCCGGTATCGGCAGCAGGAGGAAGCCTGCGAGATTGCGGTAGGCGATGACGGCGGCCTGCAAGTGCGGTTCGCGCGTCCGCAACGTGCGGTGACCCCGGGGCAATCGCTGGTGCTGTACTCCGGTGACGTCTGCCTGGGTGGTGCCGTGATCGCCGCTACGGATGCACCTTTGGAACAACGATTGCGGGAGCAGGCGGCATGAGCGACATGGAAGAACGCGTACTGGCCCTGGCTGGCCTGGTGCAGGCACTGCAGCAGGTGCGGCAGATCGCCGAAACCGGCCAGGCCGACCACGCCGTGGTCAGCACGGCGCTCGATAGCGTGTTCCGTATCGATGCCGCGTCACCCGAGGCCGTGTACGGTGATGCGCAGGCCGTGGAGCCGGGCCTGAGGCTGCTGCGTGACTATTTCGGCAACGCCGCGCGTGATGAATTGCTGCCGCGCCTTGCGCTTGCGGTCATCCAGCTCGAACGCCGCTTCGTGCACGAGACCGCCACCGCCGAACAGGTCCATGACGGCATCATCGCGTTGGCACCATCGATGCAGCGCCTGGGCAGCACCCATCCCGACATCCTTGCGGCGCTCGGCAGCCTGTATGCCGATACCGTCAGCCACCTGCGTCCGCGCGTGATGGTACAGGGCAACCCCCACTACCTTGGTCAGGCCGGCGTCGTCGCCGAGATTCGCGCGGTGCTGCTGGCCGCCTTGCGTTCGGCGGTGCTATGGCGGCAACTCGGGGGCAGCTTGTGGGATTTCCTGCTGCGCCGGCGCGAAGTAGCGGCAGCGGTGCAGGCGCGCTTGTAACAACCGCGGTGCGACTGTCGCTCATGCGTTGGTGAGCGGCGGCGCGCCGTACCAGTGCAACTGCTGGGCGTACTGCGCCGTCGGGCCAAGGATCAGCAGTGCCGGCGATTGCACAGCGTGTTGCGTGGCGAGTTCGACCAGTTCCGCAAGCGTGCCGCAGACCGTGCGTTGCTGTGGCAGGCTGGCGTTTTCGACCAGAACGAAAGGTGTGTCCGGCTGTGCGCCGTGGGTGAGCAGTTTTTCCCGCAGCACCGGCAAAGCGCGCACGCCCATGTAGACCGCCAGGGTTTGCCGGCCAACGGCAAGCGCCGCCCAGTCCTCGTCGCCGAAATCGGTATTGCAATGCGCGGTGAGCAGCCGCAGCGACTGCGCATGATTGCGATGGGTCAGCGGCACACCGGTGTAGGCGGCGCAGGCCAGTGCGGCAGTGATGCCCGGGATCACGCGGTACGGCACCCCATGCGCGTGCAGGAACTCGATTTCCTCGCCACCGCGACCGAACACGAACGGGTCTCCCCCCTTCAGCCGCACCACGTGCGCGCCTGTGCGGGCGTATTCCAGCAATAGTTCGTGCGTACGTTCCTGCGGCACGTGCGTGCCACCGCCCTCCTTGCCCACGTCGATGAACACGGCATCGCGGCGCGCCATGGCGAGAATGTCGGCTTGGACCAACCGATCGAACAGGATCACGTCGGCCGTGCTCAGCGCGCGCAGCGCCGCCAACGTCAGTAGTTCCGGATTGCCAGGTCCGGCTCCGACCAACGTCACGCTGCCTGCAGTGGCGCCATCGGGTTGTTCGAGCGCAGCGCTCAGGGCTTGGCTGGCGTCTTCCGGCTGCGCCTGTTCGACCAGGCGCGCGACCTCGCCGCGCCAGAGTTCGTCATAGAAGCGCCGCCGCTGGGCCAGGTCGGGAAAACGTGCACGAATCCGCCCGCGAAAACCTTCGAGCAACCGGGCCAGCGGGCCCAGCGAATGCTCCAGCGTCGCTTCCAGCCGTTCGCGCACTTTCCGCGCCAGCATCGGCGCTGCGCCACCGGAGGAAATCGCGATCACCAATGGCGATCGATCGACGATTGCAGGTACCTGGAAACTGGAAAGCTCGGCATCGTCGACCACGTTGACGAACACGTTGTGCGTTTCGGCGGCAGCGGCGACTTCCTGGTTGACGGCGATGTCATCCGTTGCCGCGATCACCAGGCGCTGCCCCTGTAGCCAGTGCGCTTGAAAGTCGCCAGGCAGATGCACGATTCGCCCTGCATCCCGCCATCCCTCCAGCGTCGGCGTGAGCGTCGGTGCACCCACGCTGAGGTGCGCGCCGGCTTCGAGCAACAATCGCGCCTTGCGCTCGGCCACGGTGCCACCGCCGACCAGGAGGACCGGTCGACTGCGCAAGTCGACGAAGAGCGGAAACAGGTTCATCTGGCATCAGACCGTTTCGGTCGCACCATCCAGCGGCAGGGCTGCGTCTTCTTCCGGCTCGGGCAGCGCCCACACCAGCCACTCGCTGCGTAGTGCGACCAGCATCAACCACGAAGCCGCGGCAAGGCCGCCGAAGACTGCGAAGCCGACCCAATAGCTGCCCAGCGTTTCGCGCGCGGTGCCCAGCGCCATCGGCAAATAGAAACCGCCGATGCCGCCCGCAGCGCCGATCACGCCCGACATGAGCCCGGCCTTGCCGACCCAGCGCTGCGACACCAGTTGGAAGGTCGCCCCGTTGCCAAGACCGAAGCAGACGTACAAGGCCACCAGCAACGCGATGCCGCCCTGCACGCCCGGTTGCAATACGGCGAAGGCCAGATCGCACACGGCGATCGCGGCCAGCAGCACCAGCAAGGCGCGTACGCCCGAAACCCTGTCGGCGAGCCAGCCGCCAAGCGGCCGCAGCATCGCGCCGGTGAACGCCAGCGCCGCCATCCACAATCCGGCGTGCACCTGCGAGATGCCGTACAGATCGATCAGCAGCGGACTGACGTACGACGACATGCCGACGAAGCCGCCGAAAGTGATCGAATAGATCAGCATCATCGACCACGTGTCGCGCTCGGCGAACACCGCGCGGTAACGCCCCGGCAGCACCGCCACCACCAGCAGCGAGCCGATCACCGGCAGCAACAGCATGCCGAGCTTGCCGCCCAGTCCGAACAGGCCCGCATTGACGATCAACACCAACCCGATCAACACCACCATGCTGGTGGCGAACCCGGTCGCCGCGCGCGGCACGCTGCCGGATTTCGGCGAACTGTCTTTCGCCCACAACAGCAACGCGACCGCCGACAGCGCCAGCAACGGCAATGCCGCCGCCATCGAATACTGCCAGCCGACGTGCTCGGCCAGCGTCGGAAACAGGAAACCATCGACCACCGCCCCGATATTGCCAGCCGCCGCCAGGCCCAGCACCAGGCCCTGCACTTTTGGCGGATAGCCGCTACCCGCCATCGGCAAGGCCACGGCGAAACTGGCGCCGCCCATGCCCAGCAGCACGCCCAGCACCAGCAGCAACGTGAGCGACGGCACACCCGGCATCAGCAACAGCACAGCCGGTGGAATCGACGACAGGATGATGCCCATCAGGGCGAGCCTGCGGCCGTCCATCGCCTGATACAGATTGCCGAATGTCACCCTCAGCAACGCCGCCGAGAGCACCGGCACCGCGGTCATGAACGCTTTCTGCGAAGGCGTCAGCCCGAGGTCACCGCTGATCGATTGCGCCAACGGGCCGTACATTACCCACACGGTGAAACCGGTATCGAAATACAGGAAACAGGCGAGCAACGATTTCCAGTTGCCGCTGCGCAAATGGCCAAGCACGTTTTTCATGTCCCGATCCTCACCTGTGAAATGCCAGCCATTGCCGATGCTTCACGGCGACAACCGCCGCGAAGCGCCTCCGTTTTCCAAAGTTCTGCCTTGCCTACGCTCTGCCGCGCACAACGCGGCAATGGTGTCGATCTGTTGCTGCAACGTCGTCGGTATCGCAACGCCGCCTGCGAGCGCGCGTTCGATCCAGCGCGCGGTGCTTGCGGCATCCGTTTCTGGCAGCGGCACGGCGGCATCCGCATCGCCGTATGCGGCTTCGATCACGGTGCGTGCGACGCCATCGGCCAGCCATTCGACCGCTACCTGGCGCCGCGGGTCGGCCGTGGCTTCGCCTTCCGTGCCGCGCGCCAGCAACACGCCCGGGGCGGACGGTGGCGCCTGCGTGTTGAACAACTCGAACAGAGTGTCGCGGTATGGCGGATGCGTGTAATTGACCATTCGCAGCACCGGCGCAGCGAATGGATTGAGCAGCTTGGCCACGGTGTGCGCCGAATTGCGCAAGGCGACGCGTTCGCGCAAGGCCAGCAGTCGCAGCAACGCAGGCGACAGCACGTCGATCGGCACGAAGGCGAACCTCTCGGCCTCGAGCGCCGCTGCTGCCATTGGCAATGATGTGCAGGCCCTGACGCCAAGTTCGGCGAACACCGATGCACTGCTGATGCGGCCATGGCCATCGGCCGCATCGCCGTGCACCAGTACCGGCACGCCTCGTGCGGCCAGCGACAAGGCCAGCAGTGGTACCAGGTTCGGCATCCGGCGCGCGCCGTTGTAGCTGGCGATCACAACCGGTGCGCTGGACATGGTCGGCAACGGCAGCGGCGTCAACGTTGCCTGCGCGGCGTCGAGCATGCCGGCCAGTTCTGCGGCGGTCTCGCCCTTGATGCGATACGCGATCAACAAGGCGCCGAGGCGCAACTCGTCGATATCGCCGGCCAGCATCGCGGCGAACAGGCCGCGTGCCTGCTCGCGCGACAACGAGCGCGCGGTGCGTGCGCCGCGACCGAGTTCGCGCAGCAGCGACGTGATGTCGAGGGCGACAGGCTGCGTCATGGCGTCGGCTCCGCAACGTGTTCGCGGATCAGGCGTTTGAGTTCCGGAACGCAGGAGCCGCATTGCGTGCCGCAGCGCAACGCTGCTTGCAGCCCCGGAAAAGCGTTCGCGGCGAGGCCGCGATAAGCGCGCAACCAGTCGCCGATGGCCTGCTCACCGACGCCGATGCAGTTGCACACCGTGCGCCCACGCGGCTTGTGCGCAGCCGGTGGCGAACGCGACGGCAGCAGCAGGAGGCGGCCCAGCGCCGAAATCGGTTCGCCATTTTCCAGGTAATCGCGCAACCAACCGTAAGCCGACACGTCGCCGGCGATGGACATGCCGGTCAAACGACTGTCATCGATACGCAAGCGGCGCATTGAGCCTCGGCGCGCATCGTTGTAGCTGAGCACGTGCGCGCGATCGTCGAGACCGAACAGGCGTTCCACCGCCGACACCTGTGCGGCGCTCGCCGGTTCGTGCGCAGCCACGCGCCACAGCAACCCGTTGCGTTCGCGCCCGAACGGCACGCAACTGGCATAGGCATAGTCCGCAAAGCCGAGACGCAGCTGTTGCTGCAGTGTCAGCCAATCGCCGTCGGCGAGATACCCCGCCACGATCCATTGCCATGGCAGGTCGGCCTTGAGCAACTTCACGGCCGCGTGCTTGAGTTCCGGTTGCTTCGATACCGGATCGAACGCCGGCGTGGTCAATCCATTGATGCCCAGCGCCGATGCACGACCGGCGCGACCGCCGACCCACTCCTCACCCCAATGCATGGCGATGAAGGTGCAACCCGGTTGCAGGCTGTCGTCCAGCCGCACGCGCATGACCTGGCTGGCGCGACGCGAGGTGACGTAGACGAAATCGTGCTCGGCGACGCCGATACGCGCTGCGTCGTCCGGATTCACATCGATCGCCGGCTCGGGCGCATGCCCGAACAATTGCGCGACCGCTCCGGTGCGGCTCATGCCGTGCCATTGGTCGCGCAGGCGGCCGCTGGTCAGCGCGAAGGGGTAACGGTGGTCGACCGGCTCGGCGACCTCGCGCGGTGCGGCGGCGACAATGCGCGCGCGGCCATCCGGCGTGGCGAAGACGCCGTCGCCGTACAAACGTGTCTGGCCCACAGCCGCACCCTGCGGCAATGGCCATTGTTGCGGCCCTTTCGCCTCCAGCATGGCGTAGGACAGGCCGGTGATATCCAGATCGCGACCGCGGGTGCTTTCGCGGTGTTCGTTCCAGACTTCCTCGGTTGTTTCGTAGGGGAACAGCCGCGGCAAACCTGGGCGCAGCCTTGGCTCCAATCGTCGCGCCACGTCGCATGCGATGCGCCAGTCCGCGCGCGCCTGCGCATACGCCGGCACTGCCGCGCGCACGCGCGAGATGCGCCGCTCCGAATTCGTCACCGTGCCTTCCTTTTCGCCCCACGTACTCGCCGGCAGCAGGACGTCCGCGTAAGGCGCGGTGGCGGTATTGGCATAGGCATCCTGCAGCACGACGAATTCGGCGCGTTCCAGCGCGCGCCGCACCATGCGCTGGTCGGGCAGCGACTGCGCCGGGTTGGTGCAGGCGATCCACAGCGCGCGGATCGCGCCGTCGGCCGCCGCCTCGAACATTTCCACCGCAGTCTTGCCCGGGGTGGCCGGCACGGACGGCACGCCCCATAGCGCGGCGACTTCGGCGCGATGCTCCGGATTGGCGAGATCGCGGTGACCGCCAAGCAGATTGGCCATGCCACCGACTTCGCGTCCCCCCATCGCATTGGGTTGGCCGGTCAGCGAGAACGGACCGGCGCCGGGTTTGCCGATCTGTCCGGTCGCCAGGTGCAGGTGGATCAGCGCCGCATTCTTGTCGGTGCCGGAAGTCGACTGGTTCAGACCCTGGCAATACAGCGACAGGGTCGGGCCATCGGCAAACCAATGCGCAGCCGTGACGATGTCGGCTTCCGGCAGCGCGCACACCGAAGCCGCGCGCGCCGGCGTCCATTCGCGTGCCAGCGCTTCCAGCTCGGCAAAACCGCTGGTATGCGCGGCGATATAGGGGCGATCGATCCGCGATGCGCCGATCAGCACGTGCAGCATGGCCAGGAACAAAGCCACATCGCTACCGGGCGCCAATGGTAGGTACAGGTCCGCACTTTCGGCGGTGTCGGTCCGGCGTGGGTCGGCGACGATCACTCGCAACTTCGGATTGCGCGCGCGTGCATCCTCAAGCCGACGGAACAGGATCGGATGCGCGAACGCTGGATTCGCGCCGGCGACGAACACCGTGCGCGCCTGATCCAGGTCCTCATAACTGCACGGTGGCGCATCTGCACCCAGCGTGCGTTTGTAGCCGGCCACGGCCGAACTCATGCACAGCCGCGAGTTGGTATCGATGTTGTTGGTGCCGATCAGTCCTTTCGCAAGCTTGTTGAAGACGTAGTAGTCCTCGGTCAGCAGCTGGCCTGAAATGTAGAAACCGAGCGCGTCCGGCCCATGCGCCTGGGCAATGTCACCCAGCCGCGCGGCGACGTAGTCGAGCGTGTCGTCCCAACTGGCCGCCCTGCGGGACTGGCTGCGGTCGCGGCGGTATTCCGGCTGCAGTGCACGCACTTGTGCGTAGGCTTCGCGCGCGGCGGTGAGATGCAGCGTCGAGCCCTTGGAACACAGCCGTCCGAAGTTGGCCGGATGCGTTTCGTCACCGCGCACGCCGACGATGCGCTCAAAGCCATCGGTACCGGTTTCGCTTTCGATCACCACGCCGCAACCGACACCGCAGTAGCAGCAGGTCGAGCGCGTTTCGCGTCGCGGCGATGGAGCGTGGACGGCCGCGACGTGCATGGTCAGGAGCTACACGACAGCGCGACGGGCGAATCGGCAGCGAACAGTTCGTCGCGCCGCAAATACACATTGCCGTCCAGTTCGCGCACCTGGAACACTTGGGCGCAACCCACGTCCGGTGCGACGGCGTGGCCGTCGTCGAGGCCGATGTTCCAGCCGTGCAGGGGACAGGTCACGCTGCGGCCGTGCACGATGCCCTGCGACAACGGGCCGCCGCGATGCGGGCAGCGATCGATCACGGCGAACACGTGGTCGTCCTGGGTGCGAAACAGGGCGACGTCGTCGCCGCCTTCGCGCCGGATGACGCGTGCACCGAGCACCGGGATCTCGTCGCGCGCGCATACGCGCAGCCAGATGTTGCGGTCATTGTCATTCCGCATAGGCCGGATCCTTGACGGTGATCGGAATGGGCTTGAACTGGCGCAGATCGACTTTCGCCTTCTCCGGCTCGTGCCAAGGATCAGGTTCATCGCGCAACGCATCCTGCAGGCGCGCATACAACGCACGACGGCCTTCGACGTCTTCGAGCACGCGTTGCTTGCAGTAATCCAGGCCGACGCGGCCGATGTAATGCACGGTGCGTTCGAGGTAAAAACCTTCCTCGCGATAGAGCTGCAGGAAGGCGCCGGCGTACTCGAGCACCTCCTCGTGCGTCTTCAGCTTGCAGAAAAACTGGGCGACTTCGGTCTTGATGCCGCCGTTGCCGCCGACGTAGATCTCCCAGCCCGAGTCCACGCCGATCACGCCGACATCCTTGATGCCGGATTCGGCGCAGTTGCGCGGACATCCCGACACCGCCAGCTTGACCTTGTGCGGCGCGTACATGCGCCACAGCGCCTGTTCGAGCTCGATACCCATGCGCGTGGAGTCCTGCGTGCCGAAACGGCACCACTCCGAACCCACGCAGGTCTTCACCGTGCGCAACGCCTTGGCGTAGGCATGGCCACTGGGCATGTCGAGGTCGCGCCAAACACCCTGCAGATCCTCTTTCCTGACGCCAAGCAGGTCGATGCGCTGGCCCCCGGTGACCTTGACCGTAGGGATCCGGTACTTGTCGACCACGTCGGCGATGCGGCGCAGCTCGCTTGCGTTGGTGACACCACCCCACATGCGCGGCACGACCGAATAGGTGCCGTCCTTCTGGATGTTGGCGTGGGCGCGCTCGTTGATGAAGCGCGACTGCGGCTGGTCGCGCGCTTCATGCGGCCAGGTGCTGAGCAGGTAGTAATTGAGCGCCGGCCGGCAGCTGGCGCAGCCGTCGGGCGTCTTCCAGCCCAGGTACCGCATCGCGCTCGCCATCTCGACCAGATGCTCTTCGCGGATGGCCGTGCGCACTTCTTCATGGCTGTGCTCGGTGCATGGGCACAGCGGTTTCTTTTTCGGCGTGGCCGAATAATCGCCACCCAGCGTGCTGGCAAGGATCTGTTCGACCAGGCCGGTGCACGAGCCACAGGAACTCGATGCCTTGGTGTGCTTGCGCACTTCTTCGACGGTGAACAGCCCCTTGCTTTTGACCGCCGATACGATCGCGCCCTTGCACACACCGTTGCAGCCGCAGACTTCGGCGTCGTCGGCCATCGCCATCGCCTTGTCGGCGCCGCCGTGGCCGGTGTCCCCGAGATTGCTCTCGCCGAACATCAGCGCATCGCGGATGTCAGCCACGTTGCGGCCGTCCCTAAGCAGCTTGAAATACCACGAGCTGTCGGCGGTATCGCCATAAAGGCAGGCGCCGACCAGCTTGTCGTCCTTCAGCACGAGTTTCTTGTAAACGCCGCCGATCGGATCGGACAGGATGATTTCCTCGGTGCCCTCTCCGCCCATGAAATCGCCGGCGGAAAACAGATCGATGCCGGTGACCTTGAGCTTGGTCGACGTGATCGATCCCGCATAGCGACCGATGCCAAAGCGTGCCAGGTGATTGGCGCAGACCTTGGCCTGCTCGAACAACGGTGCCACCAGGCCATAGGCAACACCGCGATGGCTGGCGCATTCGCCGATGGCATATACGCGCGGGTCGTACGTCATCATGGTGTCGTCGACCACGATGCCGCGGTTGCAATGCAGGCCGGACTGCTCGGCCAGTTCGGCATTCGGGCGGATGCCGATGGCCATCACCACCAGCTCGGCGAGAATCTCTGCGCCATCGGCAAAACGCACGGCACGCACCCGGCCCTGCTCGTCGCCTAGCAAGGCCTCGGTTTTGCGCGACATGGCGAAAGCGATCCCGCGTTGTTCCAGCGAAATCTTCAGCAGGTTGGCCGCGGTCGGATCGAGTTGCCGCTCCATCAGGCTGTCCAGCAGGTGGATCACGGTCACGTCCATGCCGCGACGTTTGAGCCCGTTGGCCGCTTCCAGCCCGAGCAGACCGCCGCCGATCACCACCGCACTTCGATGCCGCGCTGCGGCCGCGATCATCGCTTCGGTATCGGCGATGTCGCGGTAAGCCAGCACGCCCTCGAGCTCGCGCCCCGGGATCGGCAGGATGAAAGGCGTCGAACCAGTGGCGAGCAGCAGGCGGTCGTATGCGGCCTCGGTACCGTCTTCCGCGATCACCCGGCGCGATGCACGATCGATGCGTGCGACTTTCTTGCCTGCATGCAACGTAATGCCGTGTTCTCGGTACCACGACCAGTCGTTGAGGACGATCTCCTCCAGCGTCTGTTCGCCGGCCAGTACCGGTGACAGCAGGATGCGGTTGTAGTTGGGATGCGGCTCGGCGCCGAAGACGGTGATGTCGTAAAGGTCCGGCGCGAGTTTCAGCAACTCTTCCAGCGTGCGTACGCCGGCCATGCCATTGCCGATCAGGACGAGCCTGGGTTTTTTCATTGCGTCGTTCCCCTGACGGGGCCCAACAGCAAGGCGCGATGTGCGGTGTCCACCAAGTCGAAGGCGACGCCGGGTTCGTCGATGAGCGGTGGCCTGTGCTCTGGAAACATGGACGCCCTCCTAGGGAACAGGTAGGGCCAAGCAAGTGTCATGCCAGTACAAATTCGTCGCAACTTATTGTTTTTATTACGAAAGATTTCAGTTGAAACTGATAATACGCACCAGTACGGTGCAGACAGCCCCGGCTTGGTGCGACGCAACAAGCGGGCGCGCGGTCGTCATCACGCGACGGATGTCGTTTCGCTGCGTGGACAACGCCAGAGCAGGGCCTCCGCACACCCGTCACACCGCAAATTGCGCTCGCCTTGTGTCGCTCGTTGGACGCTGACGCTTCGCTCGAGAGCGTCCGGATGCAATGAGCCTCCGTTCCATGGGTGGTCGTTTGCGGCATAATTACGGGGCTGAATCTCGGCGTGTTTTCTCCCCGCCTCCCCCTTACTCGCTGCACCCGGAGCCCCAATGGCCGACTCCTTCGCCACTCGCGCGCAACTCGACGTCAACGGCAAGTCCTACACCTATTCCAGCCTGCCGAAACTCGGCGAGCGCTTCGATCTGGCCAAGCTGCCTTATTCGATGAAGATCCTGCTCGAGAACCTGCTGCGCCACGAGGATGGCGTCACGGTCACCAAGGAGCACATCGAAGCCGTGGCCCAATGGGACGCCAAGGCCGAGCCTGACACCGAGATCGCCTTCATGCCGGCGCGCGTGGTGCTGCAGGACTTCACCGGCGTGCCCTGCGTGGTCGACCTGGCGGCGATGCGCGATGCGGTCGGCAAACTCGGCGGCAACGCCAGCCAGATCAATCCGCTGATCCCGTCCGAATTGGTGATCGACCACTCGGTACAGGTCGACGTGTTCGGCCGCCCGGATGCACTGGAGCTCAACGGGAAGATCGAATTCGAACGCAACCAGGAGCGCTACAGCTTCCTGCGCTGGGGCCAGAAGTCGTTAGAGAACTTCAAGGTCGTGCCGCCGAACACCGGCATCGTCCACCAGGTGAACCTGGAGAACCTCGCCCGCGTGGTGATGGGCCGTGAAGTCAACGGCGAACTGCAGGCGTTCCCGGATACCGTGTTCGGTACCGACTCGCACACCACCATGATCAACGGCATCGGCGTGCTCGGCTGGGGCGTCGGTGGCATCGAGGCCGAAGCCGCAATGCTCGGGCAGCCATCGTCGATGCTGATTCCGCAGGTCGTCGGCTTCAAGCTCACCGGCAAGTTGCCGGAAGGCACCACCGCCACCGACCTGGTGCTGACCGTCACCCAGATGCTGCGTGCGCTGGGCGTGGTCGGCAAGTTCGTCGAGTTCTACGGCGACGGCCTGCAGCACCTGCCGCTGGCCGAT
Source organism: Lysobacter sp. CFH 32150 (assembly GCF_022758295.1). GTDB lineage: Bacteria > Pseudomonadota > Gammaproteobacteria > Xanthomonadales > Xanthomonadaceae > CFH-32150. Next base: position 28,464 of record NZ_JALDWJ010000002.1, read on the forward strand.
CGCGCGACGATCGCCAACATGGCGCCGGAGTACGGCGCGACGTGCGGCATCTTCCCGATCGACGCCGAAGCCGTGACCTACCTGCGCCTGTCCGGCCGCAGCGAAGCGCAGATCGCGCTGGTCGAGTCCTACGCCAAGGCGCAGGGGCTTTGGCACGACGCCAATTCGCCGCACGCGACCTACTCCGCCACGCTCGAGCTCGACCTCAACGACGTCAGGCCCTCGCTGGCCGGCCCCAAGCGCCCGCAGGACCGCGTGCTGCTGGAGAAGGTCAAGGACAACTTCCACGCCAATCTCGAGGGCCTGACCGTCAATCGCCAGGCCAAGAATGGTGTGGCGCGGCTGGAGGCCGAAGGCGGCGCCCAGCCACAGGCCGAACACCTCGCTGCCAAGCCGAAATCGAAGATCCGCATCCACGATCAGGATTGCGACCTGGCCGATGGTTCCGTGGTCATCGCGGCCATCACGTCCTGCACCAATACGTCCAACCCGGCGGTGATGCTGGGCGCCGGCCTGCTTGCGCGCAATGCGGTCAAGCTCGGGCTGAAGGCCAAGCCATGGGTGAAAACCTCGCTCGGCCCGGGTTCGCTGGTCGTGACCGACTATCTCAAGAAAGCCGGTGTACTCGACGATCTGGAGAAGCTTGGCTTCTATGTGGTCGGCTACGGCTGCACCACCTGTATCGGCAACTCCGGCCCACTGCCGGATGAAGTGTCGAAGGGCATCGCCGAGAACGAACTCGTCGTCGCGTCGGTGCTTTCCGGCAACCGCAATTTCGAAGGCCGCGTGCATCCCGAAGTGAAGATGAACTATCTGGCGTCGCCGCCGCTGGTCGTCGCCTATGCGCTCGCCGGCACCGTCGACATCGACCTGAACACCGAGCCCGTTGGCCATACCCCGGACGGCAAGGACGTATTCCTGCGCGATATCTGGCCGTCGAACAAGGAAATCGGCGACACCATCGCCGCCACGGTCGGTCCGGAACTGTTCGCGCAGAACTACGCCGACGTGTTCAAGGGCGACAGCCGCTGGAACCAGATCGCGTCGCCGGATGGCGAGTCGTTCAAGTGGGACGAGTCCTCGACCTACATCAAGAACCCGCCCTACTTCGACGGCATGACCATGGCTGTCGGCCACATCAACGACGTGCATGGCGCGCGCGTGCTCGGCCTGTTCGGCGACTCGATCACCACCGACCACATCTCGCCTGCAGGCAACATCAAAAAGGATTCGCCGGCGGGTCGCTTCCTGCAATCCAAGGGCGTGCAGCCGGCCGACTTCAACAGCTACGGCTCGCGCCGCGGCAACGACGACGTGATGGTGCGCGGCACGTTCGCCAACATCCGCATCAAGAACCTGATGTTCGGTGGCGAGGAAGGCGGCAACACGTTGTACTTCCCGAAGAACGGCGGTGCCGGTGAGAAGCTGGCCATCTACGACGCGGCGATGAAGTACAAGGCCGACGGCGTGCCTTTAGTGGTCTTCGCAGGCAAGGAATACGGCACCGGCTCCTCGCGCGACTGGGCGGCCAAGGGCACCAACCTGCTGGGCGTGAAAGCGGTCGTCGCCGAGAGCTTCGAGCGTATCCATCGCTCCAACCTGGTCGGCATGGGCGTCCTGCCGCTGCAGTTCAAGGATGGCGAGAATGCGAAGTCGCTAGGGCTGGATGGTTCGGAAACGATCGATATCGTCGGTCTCAACGACGGTGCGGCGAAGCTCGCCACGTTGATCGCGAAGAAACCAGGCGGCGATGAGACCCGCTTTGAAGCCAAAGTATTGCTGCTGACGCCGAAGGAAGTCGAATACTTCAGGCATGGCGGTTTGCTGCACTACGTGCTGCGCCAGCTGGCGGCAAAGAAAGCGGCGTAAGCGCTACGCGTCGTAAAGAAAGAGGCGGCTGCGGCCGCCTTTTTCGTTTATCTGGCTGTCACAGCCGCTCTTTCCACTGCGCACTAACCAGTCGCCACTCATCGTCTTCCAGGCGCCAGCCTGTTTCGACCTCATACACCTGTCCGGATTCCGGCAAGAGTCCGCCTGCGCCGGCTGTCAGTGCGGCCGTGAAGCGGACAGTCGCGTGACGGTCCTGCAGTGCAATCTCCAGCGGGCCCAACGTTGCTCCAGTAGAGCGATAGCGGAAAAACAGCGCCTGTGCCAGGCGTCGCGCGCCTGTCTTATCGAGCCCATCCGGGCCGATGAAATCCTCCGCCAGTTGCGCTTCCACGGCGGCCGCATCCCGTTCCCCTACCGCTGCCTCCAGTTCGGCGACGGTCTCGCGCAGTGCTTGCTCCGGTGGGGTGCGGGCGCAGCCGGCAGTCCCGACCCACAACGCCAGGATGCAGGCGATAGATCCAAATCGGCTAGCCATGTTGGGTCCATTCCGGAAACGTGATCGGGCCTAGCGTAAGCGCGGCCGGACTGACCTTGCCAGCCCCTAGGGCCTGTGCTCCAATCATTCAAAACACCCATACGGCGCCGCATTTGCCGACGTCCAGCGGTTATTTCGGGGGAGATCGCAATGAGTTTCGAACGTCCTTGGCTGTCCAGCTATCCGTCCGACGTTCCCGAACAGATCGACATCGATGCATTCCCGTCGATCGTCGCGGTGTTGCAGAACGCGATCGACAAATTCCGCGATCGTCCGGCTTACGCCAACCTTGGCAAGGTGCTGACTTATGGCGACATCGACCGGCTCAGCCAACAATTCGCGGCCTACCTGCTCGGCGAGTTGAAGCTGAAGAAAGGCGATCGCGTCGCGATCATGCTGCCGAACTGCCTGCAGTATCCGATCGCGATCTTCGGCATCCTGCGCGCCGGGCTGACGGTGGTGAACGTCAATCCGATGTATACACCACGCGAGCTGAAGCACCAGTTGGTCGACTCGGGCGCCAGCGCGATCCTGGTGCTCGACAATTTCGGCCAGACCGTCCAGGAAGTCGTCGCGGACTCGCCGGTGCAACAGGTGATCACCACTGGCCTGGGCGACATGCTGGGCTTCCCCAAGGGCGCGATCGTCAACTTCATGCTCAAGCACGTGAAGAAGATGGTGCCCGATTACGACATTCCCGGTGCCATTCGCTTCAAGGACACCCTCACCCTCGGCCAGATGCGGGCGCTGCCCGAAGTCGCGATCGCTCCCGACGACATCGCGTTCCTGCAATACACCGGCGGCACCACCGGCGTGGCCAAGGGGGCGATGCTCACGCACCGCAACCTCGTCACCAACATGCTGCAGGCCTCGGCTTGGATCGCCGGCAGCATGAAACCCGGTGAGGAACTCATCGTTACTGCATTGCCGCTGTACCACATCTTCGCGTTGACCGCGAACAGCCTGGTCTTCATGAACCTCGGCGCGCTGAACTACCTGATCACCAATCCGCGCGACATGGCCGGATTCGTCAAGGAGCTGTCGAAGATTCCGTTCACGGCCATTACCGGCGTCAATACGTTGTTCAACGGCCTGCTCAACACGCCTGGTTTCGACAAGGTCGACTTCTCGCACCTGCGCTTGACGCTGGGCGGCGGCATGGCGGTGCAACGCGCAGTGGCGGAACGCTGGAAGCAAGTCACCGGTTGCCCGCTCATCGAGGCTTACGGCCTGACCGAAACCTCACCCGCTGCGTGCATCAACCCATGGAACCTGAAGGACTACAACGGCTCAATCGGCTTGCCGATCCCATCGACGGATGCCTGCGTCAAGGACGAGGATGGCAACATGCTGCCGGTCGGCGAAGTCGGTGAACTGTGCATCAAGGGCCCACAGGTGATGAAGGGCTACTGGCAGCGCCCGGCGGAAACCGCCAAACAGATCGACGCCGATGGGTGGTTGCACACCGGCGACATGGCGCGGATGGACGAGAAGGGATTCTTCTACATCGTCGACCGCAAGAAGGACATGATCCTGGTGTCCGGTTTCAACGTGTACCCGAACGAGATCGAGGACGTGGTTGCGATGATGCCAGGCGTGCTTGAAGTCGCCGCGGTGGGCGTACCGGACGAGAAGTCGGGCGAAGCGATCAAGGTGGTGATCGTGAAGAAGGATCCGACTTTGACCGCCGAGCAGGTCAAGGAACACGCTCGCCAGAACATGACTGGCTACAAGCAGCCCAAGTACGTCGAGTTCCGCACCGAACTGCCCAAGACCAACGTCGGCAAGATCCTGCGCCGCGAGTTGCGCGACTCAGCTGCCAAGGCGTCCTGAAAAACACCCAATAGGCTCGTGAGGCTGTTGCAGCTGCTGATCACGCGATCAGCGGCTACTCGGGTATCAGATCAGGTCGCCGACTTGTTCAAGTTCCTGAGGATCAGCTCGCTGACTTCGTCCAAGGATGGATTCGACGGCATGTCCATCATGTCAAAAGTGAAGTCCAGTTCGGTTTCGATGTCGAGCATCAGGTCGACCATCAGGATGGAGTCGATTCCGATATCCGCCCGCCGCGTATCACCGCGCAGCTGGCTCATATCGATTGAAAAGCGCTCATGAAGCATCTCTTTCAGCTTCGCCAAAACCTGCTCTTTGTCCATAGACCGTCTCCCTGGAAATCGATTCCTGCACGGATATGCAGCATACGTAATTCTGCCCGCCCCGATCACGGCGCCAATCCTGGTAGCTGGCGTAAGTAGCGGTTTGGCTGCGGTCGGACTACGATGCTCCGCAGGAAGCGATCCCGGCTGGCGTAAGGGGGCTGCCGGTCACACGAAAATGCGGTGGGGCGCTGATCAAGATGAAAACAGCAAGCCACTTAGCATCTGACCACGACATCGAATTCAGTGTGAAGGCCCAGGCCCTGCTTCGACTGAAGCTGGGTTTTCCGATCCTGGCGCTGATGGTGCTTGCGATCTGGTTCTGGGGGCCGTCGTCGCCCGCGATCGGCTGGACGCAGATCGGTGCCTGGCTCGCGATCCATGCCGCCTACAATTTCGTGGCGCTGCACTTTGCCACCCGCCTGCGGCCGTTCTCGGCCTGGGAGGTCGTGGTCGTTACGGCGATCCTCGACCCCATCATGCTGTCGGGCTGGCTGGCGCTGATGGGCCCGCCAGCCCTTGTCTTCGTGGGCTTCTACCTGTTCACGATACTCGGCCACGGTTTCCGTGTCGGTGTCGTGCCGATGCGGATCTGCCAGTGCGTGACGCTGGCCGGATTCTTGATCGTGGTCTGGGTTTCGCCGGTATGGCGGGGACAGCCGTTGATCTCGCTATCCCACATCGTGCTACTGATCGTGGTCCCGTTGTATGCCTCGATGCTGCTCCGAAAATTGCATGCCGCTCGCGAACATGCCGAACGTGAGAGCCAGGCCAAGTCCCAGCTGCTGGCGAACGTCAGTCATGAGTTGCGCACACCGCTGACCGGCATAGTCTCTTCAGCGCAACTGATCGAAGCCGAAACGCGCGATCCGCTCATCTCCGAGCGTGCCGCCGCTATTCTGAAGCTGTCATCGGCACTGAATACGGAAATCAATCAACTGCTGGACTTGGCCAAGCATCAAGCCAAGCAGATCAGGCCGGAATCGGCCGCGTTCGATCTGGCGAGCGTATTGCAGCACCTGCAGCTCACGCTGAGGCCGATCGCTGCCGTCCGAAACATCGAGTTCGCGGTCCAGGTGGACGAGCGGGTGCAACAAGCCGTGATAGGCAACGCGCATGAACTGAGCAGTGTGCTGATGAACCTGGCCGGTAATGCCATCAAGTTCACCGAAAAGGGACGGGCGGACGTTTCTGTGGAGGTGATCGAAGACCTGGCCGATGAGTATTTGCTGCGATTCAGTGTGCAGGACACCGGCATCGGCATACCGCCGGAACTCCAGGAAAAGATCTTCGAGCCGTTCTATCAAGTATCCACCGGCGCCGCCCGACGATATGGAGGAACCGGGCTGGGCACCACCATTGCGAAGGAGCTTGTCACCCTGATGGGAGGCACGTTACACGTGAAGAGCGTGCCGCACCGAGGCAGCCTGTTCTGGTTCGAGTTGCGCATGGTCAAGGCCACCTCAGTGTCCGCTGAGGTCCCCGAGGAAGCGCCGGCCCATGCCGTCGACGCCAAGCACATCCTGGTCGCCGACGACCATGCAACGAACCTGATGCTGGTGAAGGAAATGCTCAAGAAGGACCGGCACATTGTCGCGACCGCCCAATCCGGTGCGGAGGCACTTGAATGCCTCAATACGATGTCGTTCGACGCGGTCTTTCTCGATTTCCATATGGCGGACATGGATGGCGCCGAAGTATTCGAGTTGTATCGCTTCGGGAAGGTGCACACGGCACCCACTTTCTTCATCACCGCCGATACCACTGCGGCCACCACGCGACGGCTGCTCGATCTGGGTGCGGCAGGACTCTTGCACAAGCCGATCACGTTCGAAAAACTGCGCGCGGCCTTGGCCGGCCAGTTCCAGAACGAACCAGGTCCCGATTCGCAGTTGCAGGTGTCCCAGCACCCATCGGCGCTGTTGAAGGCCGTGCCGGTCGCGTATATCGATTTGCAGGTACTCGATGTCCTGCGCGAAGTCAGCGAAGCACCAGAGTTCCTGACCAAGATGCTCTCGGCTGGCATCGCGGACATGGAGCGGCTGAGCGCAGAACTGATGCCCTCGCTGGAAAACGTCGACATCGAGGCGGTGCGCTTTCACGCCCACGCCCTGAAGGGGGTCAGCCTCAATCTGGGAGCGGTACGCCTCGCCACGCTCGCCAATCGGCTGATGACGGTTTCTGCAGGAGAGCTACGGCACACCAAGCAACAGTGGCGGGCGGATATCGAAGAGGCGATCAGGTGCAGCATCGCCGGCCTGCGCGATGTCCTGACGCCACGACGGCCTGATCGCCGCAGCCGATCCACGTGATGGGGAGCAGCCCTCGGCCACCCCCGACCCACTCGTGAATTTTCGAACCGTGCCCGCCGTTCACGCCGCCAAACGTCGAGGTTCCGCCTGTTGTCCCTGCTGCAACATGATCAGCATATCCAGCGCGCGCAGTTCTTCAGCGCTCAGCTGCAAGGCCGTCTCGACCCATTCGTCTACTACCTGGGCGCATTCCTGGTAGTCGAGCGGTGCGAGACGGTGCCGGCTACGCTGTAGCATCATGCGGGCCTTCCGGCGGGAGGCATGCGTCGCGATGAACTGTTCTACGGCCTGCTGGCCACGGCCGGTCGGGCAGATTTCGTCGATCACGCCCATCTCGAGCAGTTCCGGTGCCGAATAGATTCGCTTGTTGGTCATCATGCGCTCGGCTTGATGGACGCCCACGCGTCGGGCCAGCAAACCCATACCACCCGTGCATGGAAACAGCCCGAACATGATTTCGGGGAACCCGAAGGTGCTTTGTTCCTCGGCGATCAGGAAATCGGTACTCAACGCGATTTCAAAACCTCCGCCCAGCGCCCGGCCTTGCACCAGGGTGATCGACGTCACCGTGTCCTTGAGCAAGGTCGACCAGTCATGTAGTAGCTCCAGGCAGCGCCTCGAATACCCGTACAGCGCCGCCTTGTTTCGCTCGTTGATGCAAGTGCGGAAGTGGCTCAGGTCACCGCCCAGGCTGAAGTATTCGGGATGATTGGATTGCATGACGGCGTAATGGAAGGGCAGCTGCTGCCCGTCGTGCGACCAGTGACCGCCACTCGCCTTCAAGGTCTGCATCATGGCGTGAAATTCAGCCAGCAACGCCGGTGTGAAATTCTGGGGGCCTCCGTTAGGGTCCTGGTTCAGTGTTATCCACAAGGTATTCACCTTGGATCGCGTCATGTCTGTGGAAATGCGACTCGCCGATAGGGATTCCGTTATCGATGTAGAAAGTTCGACCGCGTTCATTGCTTTGCTCTCCTGCTGTGGGGCACCTCTGAAAAATCGCCGCTACGATGGCGCCTTCGGTTCACACGCAACGACTAATGCCACGTTGGTGCCACCGAAGCCGCAAGAAAATGACAGCGCTCGCTTAATGGGCCGGTTTGCAATGGACTGGCAAGCCACGTGATTCAATCCGCAGCGTGGGTCGATCTCTTCGAGGTGGGCCGTCGCTGGGAGCAACGATTCGTTCATGGCGATCACCGTGATCAGTAACTCGAGCGCGCTGGTTGCGCCGAGCAGATGTCCATGCACAGACTTCGTGGAACTCACCGGCACCGATTCGGCGGAGTCGCCGAATACGGAGCGGATGGCGTTCGCCTCGATGACATCGCCGCCATGGGTGGCTGTGGCGTGCGCGTTCAGATAATCGAGTTCGCCAGGTTCAATGCCTGCATCCGCCAGCGCAGCACGCAACGCTGCCGCCTGCCCCGTCGCCTCCGGCATGCCGATGTGGTGAGCATCACTCGATATGCCGTAGCCCGTCACGTACCCATAGCACCGAGCGTTGCGCGCTCTGGCGTGCGATTCCGATTCAAGCACGAGGAAAGCAGAGCCTTCGCCAAGCACCAGCCCGGCGCGGTCAGTCGCAAACGGCTTACAGCTGCGTGCAACATCGGACGGGTCGGGAGGCGCAAGTGCGCGGGTGCCATCGAAAACGCTGAAGGGAATGGCCATCAAGGGCGCTTCCGCACCGCCGGCGATCGCAACGTCCAAGTAGCCGTCGGCGATCGCGCGGGCTGCTTCGCCGATGGCGACCCCCGACGATCCGCACGCGCTGGCGTGGGTGACGACGGGGCCCCGAATCTGGTGCCGGATCGCGATCTGCGCCCCGCCGCCGTTGCCCATGATCGCCATCGCCGTAAACGGCCGCGCGGCTTGCTTCCCCTCGACGAGCAATTGCTGATACCAAGCTTGCGCGGTAGCACCGCCACCGTTGACATTGCCGTAATAGAGCCCGGCGCGCATTCCATAGTCGGAAAAATCGTTGAAGCCGGCATCCAGGATGGCCTGACGGGCCGCCAGAATCGCCAAGTGCTGGCAACGGTCAAGGAACGGCTGTTCCAGTTTCGCAAACTCATCTTCGAAGGAGCGTCTGATGACTCCTGCGGGAAAAGCTTTCTTCAAGGGCGCCGCTTCGATCAGGGAGATACCGGAGCGGGTGCTGGAAAGCGAGGCCGTGACCTGGGTCACATCCAGCCCGATGGGTGACAACACCCCCAATCCGGTAATGGCTACTGCCCTTCTGCTCATATGCCCCCCTATCTCCAAAGGAGAGTGTATGCCGCCTTCCCCGAACGATACGCCGCGACGCCGGGCAGCTGAACGGGGCCAGCCATCGGCTCGGATAATCGTGCCGAGTCGTGAGCCCGCGCACGCTTGCCTTTCAATTTCAAACGCTCGTTCGTTTGCAAAAGGCTCTATGCGCTGCCACAGCTCATGGCTGATCTGCGACGGATGATCGCCGTCTCTTCTTCTGTCAGCGGCGCGGGCTTCAGCAACGGCACGGTGTCGGATCGCAATCTGCCGATGTCATGCAACAGCGCGGCCAATTCGATCAACCAAACCCCGTCTTCGAATATGCCTGATGTTCCGCGATCAGCCCGGTGACGTGTGACATGCGCTCATGGTAGGCAGCACTGATACCGGCCGCGTGTGCCAGACGTGTCAGGGTTTCACGCTCGCGTTCCTCGCCTCGTTCATGGCAGGTTGCGGAGTGCGTGTAGTTCGCGCGGCCGTACCGGTTTGACCGGAAAGTCGATAACGCCAGCGTCTCCGGCTGCCCAAGTTCTTCGAATTCCGCACCGAGCAGCCCAAAGGGCAACGTCGGCAAGACTCTGCGCAAGAACCTACCCGACTCGCCCCCCGCCCCTGAGCCATTCCGGGCGGACCGCCCAGTCAATCCGCCTATCCGGCCGCCCTGACAATTCACTTGCGGTTTACCCTTGGAGGGTGCATAGAGGTCGGCAATCGGGCGTGCTGTGCCTTCCAAATGGCCGCCATCCTCCGAGCCCGATCGTTGGCGGCCCCAATTCAGGGGAAAACTCCCATGCGCAACGTCGAGCCACTACATCGCGATACCACTTTATCCACCATCCGCATCCAGCACGATCCCAACAACGATTCGCACTGGTGCTTCATGCACGCGCAGCAGGCATTCGCCGACCCGGCGTATCGAGCCTGCTTCTCGCCGAAGTTGTTGCGTGAGTTGCGGCTGTTCGCGCAACAGACCATCGATTCGATCGCGCAACAATCCACCCTCTCGGAAACGCACTTGGCACACATCGTGCTTGCATCCGACACGCACGTCTTCAACCTGGGTGGCGACCTCGATCTGTTCGCGCAGCTGATCCGCACGCGTGACCGCGGGGGCCTGCTGCGTTATGCACGTGAATGTGTCGATAGCGTGCATTTGCTGCACAGCCGGCTGCATCCCAACGCCCACACGATCGGCCTGATCGAAGGCGACGCGCTCGGCGGCGGCCTTGAACTCGCCCTTGCCTGCCAGACCGTCGTTGCCGAAAGCGGCGTGCAGATGGGTTTCCCGGAGGTACTGTTTGGCCTGTTCCCGGGCATGGGTGCCTATTCGCTGCTGTCGCGCCGGGTCAGCCCGAAGCTAGCCGAAGAGATGATGCTCAACGGCGTGATGTATAGCAGCGACGAGCTGCATCGCATGGGCATCGTTGATGTTCTGGTGCCCAAGGGCGAAGGCGTGCGCGCAGTACATGAGCTGATCCGACAGAACCGCCGCATCGCCGCCGCGCGCTTGGCCTTGCATCGTGTTCGCGACCATGTGCATCCGCTCAGCCTGGACGAACTGACCCGCATCACCGAAATCTGGGTGGACACCGCGCTGCAACTCGGGGACAAGCAGCTGCGGATGATGGAACGGCTGGTGCGCGCACAGTTGCGGCGTCCGGAAACGACGACAGAGGAAGCCAGCATCAACGTAGCGAGCTGAACCGGGGCAACGGATTTTTGGGTTAGCCGCGATCGCCGTCGGCTTCGGCGCGCGGCAGGTCGCCGCGCTGGCGCAGTGTAGTCAGCGCTTGTTCCAGCTGTAGCCGCAGTCGCGCCAATATCGCGCGCCAGTCGCCCTGCAGCTGGATATTGCCCATCCGCATGGCGGCCGACGCATTTTCGGCCAGCACTACTGCACCCATGTTCCCGGCCGCGCCCTTGAGCGCATGGCAGGCATCCCGGTAGGCGTCCCAGCGCGCCGCTGTACCAGTCGTCTCCAATTCGTCGATGGCCTTGCGCGCATCGCGTGCGCATTCGATCAGGAAACGCTGTACGAAGGCTTCGCCCAGATCCATCTGCCGCAGCTCGTCCAGTATCTGCCGCGAGATCGCGCCATCGCTGACAACCACGGGTCGCGGTGCAGCCTGCTCGTCCGACCTGGCGACGATGCCGTCGCCGATCTCGGCGAGCTTGTCGAGCAGCTTTTCGACAACGATCGGCTTGGACAGGAATGCGTAAGCGCCGGCGCGCTCACATTCCATTTGTGCTTCCGGCGTGGCATCGGCGGTGAGCACGATGAACGGCGTCCGTTTGTGTCCGGCCTGCATGAAGCGGGCTTGTTTGATCGTTTCCAAGCCGCTGAGGCCGGGCATGTGCAGGTCGGTGATCACCACATCGAACTGCTGCGCCTCAAGTGCGTTCAGCACCGCTTCGCCGTCTTCGACCAGTTGCAGGCGATGTCCGGCGCGCTCCAGCAGGCGTTGCATCACCATCACATTCGCGGGTTGATCGTCGGCGACCAGCACACGTAGCGGCCGGACCCGCGCGCGATGGCGCACGAACGGATCGCTGAAAGCGATGACGTTGCTGGTGGCAGTCGCGGCCGGCTTCGCGGCTTGCAGCCGGAACGGCACGTCGATCCAGAAATGCGAGCCGACGCCCTCCTCGCTTTCGACACTGAGGTGACCGCCGAGGATCTCGGTCAGGGCCAGCGCGATGGTAGTGCCGAGGCCGGTACCGCCATAGCGGCGGTCGCGTCCGCTGTCCGCCTGTTCGAAGGCGTGGAAGATGCGCTTCAGCGCCTCCGGCGTGATGCCGATGCCGGTATCGCGCACCGAGAAGCAGAACTGCCCCGCTTCCGAGCTGCGCTCGAGCACCGACACCTCGAGTTCGACCTTGCCGGTCTCGGTGAATTTGATCGCGTTCGTCAACAGATTGACCAGGATCTGCTGCAGATGACCGCTATCGCCATTCAGTGCATCAGGCACGTCAGGTGGCAGCAGGATGTCGAACGCCAGACCCTTCGCGTGCGCGCTCGGTTGCAGCATCATCTTGATGTTGTCGATCAGCGCACGCAGGCTGAAATCGGTGTCGTTGCGCTTGAGCTTGCCGGCTTCGATCGCGGAGATGTCGAGCACATCCTCGACCAGGGCTTGCAGCGAGCGTGCCGAGGCGCGAATGACTTCGGCGCTATCGCGCTGGTCCGGCGTCAGCGACGAGGTGGCCAGCAGTTCCGCCATGCCAACGATGCCGTTAAGCGGGGTGCGGAATTCGTGGCTCATGTTGGCCACGAAGCGGCTCTTGGCCGCGCTCGCCGCCTTGGCCATTTCGGTCGCCCGCACCAGCGCCTTCAGCAACGAACTCAAGTACAAAGGCACGGCGATCAATCCGACCAGCAAGCCCCAACCTATCCAGGGATTGGCCTGCCAGTACGGCGTGGTCAGGATCACCGTGAGGAAGGTGGTGCAGGCGAAACCGATCGCCAGATACAGATAACGCGGCCCGTAGCGTAGGCCGTTGCCGATCGTGACCCAGAGGATGATGACGTACATCGGCGCCAGCAACTGCCCCAGCAGGTACATGCCGACGCCCATCAGGCTGTAATCGACGCACATCCCTAGGAGACGACGCGGGTGCGAGGCCGCCGGCCGCGCCGTGATCCAGCCGATGATGATCAAGCTGACCGCGAACGCCAACCCCAGGAAACGCAGCGACAGCTGTGAAGCTTCCGCCACTTCCGGACGCAGGTTGGCCACCAGCAACACATAGATCAACACGACCACCAGCATGACCAGGCGAACCAGCGCCTGCTGATGCTCGCTGTCCGGTCGGCCAGCAAACTGGCGCTTTACCCTGGACAGCAGCGCCGACATCAGCGCTCCGACCACGGCCGCGGGTTGACCGCGGAGTAGCGCTGGCAGATGTCCTCCAGCCGGGCACGGTTGCGTATGAGTACATCGGCGCAGCGTGGATCGAACAGGCGTCCGCGCTGGGCGTAGATATAAGCCAGTGCGGAATCGACACTCCACGGCTGCTTGTACGGGCGTGGCGAGATCAGTGCGTCGAACACGTCCGCGACCGCCACGATGCGCGCTTCCAGTGGAATGGCGTCGCCGGCCAGGCCGTCTGGATAGCCACTGCCGTCGTAGCGCTCGTGATGGCGCAGCGCGATCATGGCGCCGGTCTGGATGAACCGGTTCTGGCTGCCACTGAGCAGTTCGTGCCCCAGCTGCGGATGCTTGCGCATCACTATGATCTCGCTCTCGGTGAGCGGACCCGGCTTCATCAGGATCGCATCCGGGATCGCGATCTTGCCCATGTCGTGCAGCGGTGCGGCCATCTCGATGACACGCGCTTCATCCTCGGACATGCCAAGGCCTTCGGCGATCAACCCCGCCACATGGGACATGCGCTCCAGGTAGGCGCTGGTGCCGGCATCGCGATATTCGATCGCGCGTGCGAGCCGCGACAGGGTCTCGCGCTCGCGCTCCTCGACCTCGTTCATGCTCGACAGCAGTCGTTGCTCCAACGACAACGCCCGTTGCTTCACGTTCTCCGATTGCTGGCGCAGCTGCAGCAGGTTGCGGCAACGTGCACGCAATTCGCGTGGCCGGACCGGTTTGACCAGGAAGTCGATGACGCCGGCGTCCAGCGCAGCCTGACGTATCGGCTCGTCGCCGACCACGGTGACCAGCACGATCGGCACATCGCGGTGCACTGGCGGCCGGCGGAAGCGCCGCGCGAACTCAAGGCCGTCCATTCCCGGCATGCGGTAATCGAGCAGGAGCAGGTCGGGACGGTTCTGTTCGCACCAGCCGAGCGCGACGGTCGGGTCGCCGAAATCGTGCACGGCTAACTCGGGACCGATGTCCTCGAGGATGTGGCGCAACATGCTGCGCGCCGAAGTTTGATCGTCGACGATGACGACATTCACATCATTAACCCGCATAGAGTTGGCCGTCGTCCTTGGCTGGCGGACGGGCCGAGCATACTCCGCCGCGGTTATTTTTGCCCGGTGGACCGGTTAGCCGTGCGTTTCCGGTCGCATGTACGGGAACAGCAGCACGTCACGGATCGAGGCCGAGTCGGTAAGCAGCATGACCAAGCGGTCGATGCCGACGCCGAGGCCACCGGTCGGCGGCAGGCCGACTTCGAGGGCACGGATGTAGTCGGCGTCGTAATGCATGGCCTCGTCGTCGCCCCCCTCCTTCGCGTCGACCTGGGCGCGGAAGCGTGCGGCCTGGTCCTCGGGGTCGTTCAATTCCGAGAACCCGTTGGCCAGTTCCTTGCCCCCGACGAACAGTTCGAAGCGGTCGGTGATGCCGGGCTCGCTGTCCGATTCACGCGCCAGTGGGCTGACTTCCACGGGATAGTGGGTGATGAAGGTCGGCTGGACCAGGCCGGCCTCGACCGTCTTCTCGAAAATCTCCAGCAGCAGCTTGCCCCACCCATGCTGGGCTTTGACGTGGATGCCGAGGCGCTCGCAGTGGCGTACGAGCGCGTCGCGGTCGCGGCAGTCGGCGGCGCTGATGTTGGGGTTCAACTCGCGGACCGCCTCTTCGAGTTTCCAGCGGCGGAACTTCGGTCCGACATCGATCGCATTGCCTTCCCACTGCAGCGCCGTCGTACCGATAGCCTCGATCGCGACGTCGCGGATCATGGCCTCGGTCAGGTCCATGACTTCGTCGTAAGTGGCATAGGCCTCGTACAACTCGAGCATGGTGAACTCGGGGTTGTGGCGGGTACTGACGCCTTCGTTGCGGAAATTGCGATTGATCTCGTACACCCGCTCGAAGCCGCCGACTACCAGGCGCTTGAGATACAACTCCGGCGCCACCCGCAGGTACAGGTCGAGATCGAGCGCGTTGTGGTGGGTGACGAACGGCTTCGCGGTCGCGCCGCCGACGATGTAATGCATCATCGGGGTCTCGACTTCGAGGAAGCGACGCGCATCGAGCCAGCGCCGGATTGCGGCGATGACTTGCGAGCGCTTGACGAAAACGTCGCGCGCTTCCGGCGTCACGATCAGATCGACGTACCGCTGGCGATAGCGTTGTTCGACATCGCTCAGACCATGCCACTTGTCGGGCAGTGGCCGTAGCGACTTGGTCAGCAGCCGCAGCACGTCGGCCTTGACCGACAGCTCGCCGGTCTTGGTACGCATCAGCGTGCCTTCGGCAGCGATGATGTCGCCGACGTCCCACCCCTTGAACGCGTCGTAGCTGTCGCCGAGCACGGTCGATTGCAGGAACAGCTGGATCCGGCCGGACACGTCCTGGATCTGTGCGAAGGCGGCCTTGCCCATGACTCGTTTCGCCAGCAGGCGCCCGGCCAGCGCTACGCGCGTGCCCTCGCCTTCCAGCGCTTCGCCGGTCCAGCGTTCGGCATCGGCGTACTGCGCCTGCAGGTCACCGGCGTAATCGGCGCGACGGAAATCGTTCGGAAACGCCACGCCCTGCGCGCGCAGCGCCGTGAGTTTGGCGCGACGCTCGGCGATCAGGTGGTTCTCGTCGATGTGCGGCGTTGTCGTTTCGTCGGTCATGGCTGCTGGCAAGGGTGGATGGCTTTTTGTGGGAGCGGCGTAAGCCGCGATGCTAGTCGGCCCCAGTCGCGACTTACGCCGCTCCCAGACGGAGATTACGCTGCATCGCTGCGTTTCGACCCTGCCTCGAGCCCCGATTTCAGGCTGGCCTCGATGAACTCGTCAAGGTCGCCATCGAGCACCTTCTGCGTATCGGTGCGCTCGATGCCGGTGCGCAAATCCTTGATCCGCGACTGGTCGAGCACATAGTTGCGGATCTGGCTGCCCCAGCCGATGTCGGACTTGGTCGCTTCCAGCGCATCCTTCTCGGCGTTGCGCTTCTGCACTTCGAGCTCGTACAGCTTGCCGGCCAGCATCTTCATCGCTCGGTCGCGGTTGGCATGCTGCGAACGTTCGGTCTGGCACGCGACGACCGTGTTGGTGGGAATGTGCGTAATACGCACCGCCGACTCGGTCTTGTTGACGTGCTGGCCACCAGCGCCCGAGGATCGGTACACATCGGTCCTGAGATCGGCTGGATTGATATCGATATCGATGTCGTCGTCGACTTCCGGCGACACGAACACCGAAGTAAACGACGTATGCCGGCGGTTGTCGGAGTCGAACGGCGACTTGCGCACCAGCCGGTGCACGCCGATCTCGGTCTTGAGCCAGCCGTAGGCGTAATCGCCTTCCACCCGGAACGTCGCCGACTTGATGCCGGCAACGTCGCCGCCGCTGACTTCCAGCAGTTCGGTCTTCCAGCCGCGCGACTCGGCCCAGCGCAGGTACATGCGCAGCAGCATCTCGGCCCAGTCCTGCGCCTCGGTGCCGCCGGCGCCGGCCTGGATGTCGACGAAGGCCGAATGCGAATCCATCTTGCCGGAGAACATCCGGGTGAATTCGAGTTGCTCGACGCCGCGGGCATAGCGCTCGACGTCGACGACGATCGCGTTGGCGGTGTCCTGGTCGTCTTCCATCTCGACCAGGTCCAGCAGCTCATTGGAGCCTTCAAGGCCCTCCATCAGCTCGCGGATGCCGTGGACGGTCTTGCCCAGCAGCGAACGCTCGCGGCCTAGCGCCTGGGCGCGTGCGGAGTCGTTCCAGATATCGGGATTCTCAAGTTCCCGGTTGACTTCTTCCAGACGCTCTACCTTGGCGTCGTAGTCAAAGATACCCCCTCAGCGCATGCAGCCGGCCCGTGAGGTCGGCGATGCGCTGGCGGATGGGATTCAGCTCGATCATGTTGCGGAAATCATTGGCAAACGGCCGGGAATTCTAGCAGTGCCGGCGGCCTTACACAGGCTCGCGATGGACGATCACCAATTGCACGGCCTGGCCGCCGCGGTAATCGTCCGGCTCCAGCCGATAGGCGATGCGGATGCGGGTTGGCGGCGTTTCGCCATTCCAGCCGCCGAACTCGATCGCGTTGAGGCGCTGTCCGCCATCCAGAGGCTGCAAAGGGGCAAGTTCCAGCCTGAGGTGGCGCTCACCGACGACGCGCGAGTTCAGCACCTCGAACTCGCCGTCGAACAACGGTTCCGGGTAGCCCTGCCCCCATGGCCCGCCATCCCGCAACGCCTCGGCGCTCATGCGGGTGAACTCGCCGCCCTCGAGTTCGCCATCGCTGACGATCTCGGCCTGCAGCAGTGCCGGATCGAGCATGCGTTCGACTTGCTCACGCAGCGCCAGTTCGAACTGCGGCAGCGCCGGCAACGACAGGCTCAGTCCCGCGGCCATGGCATGCCCGCCGAATTTGCCGATCAGTCCGGGGTGCGCGGCATCCACGGCTGCCAACGCATCGCGGATATGCAGACCGGGGATGGATCGCGCGGAGCCACGTAACAGCTCGCTGCCCGGTTCGGCCGGGGCGAAGGCAATGACCGGACGATGCACGCGTTCCTTGATCTTCGAGGCGACCAGGCCGACCACGCCGGGGTGCCATTCGGCATCGAACAGGCACAAGGCCGGTGCCAGCGCGCTGCCGTCGAGCGCGACTCTTGCCAGCGCCAACTCGGCCTCGTCGGTCATCTGCTGCTGCACCGCGCGGCGTTCGCTGTTGATCTCGTTGAGCGTGGCGGCGATGTCGCGGGCATGGGTGAAGTCGTCGCTGAGCAGGCATTCGATACCGACCGCCATGTCCTCGAGCCGGCCGGCGGCATTGATGCGCGGTGCCAGGCCGAAGCCGATATCGGTGGCGGTCAGCGTGCGCGGATCGCGACCCGAGACTTCGATCAATGCACGCAGGCCAGCGCAGCCCTGCCCGGCACGTAGCCGACGCAAGCCGGCGGCGACCAGGGCGCGATTGTTGGCGTCGAGCGGCACCAGATCGGCGACCGTGCCGACGGCAACCAGGTCGAGCAGCGTCGACAGATCCGGCCCGCCATCCGTGAACGCACCACCGTCGCGCAGGTGTCGCCGCAACGCCAGCAGCACGTAGAACATCACGCCGACACCGGCCAGCATCTTGCTCGGGAAAGCATCGCCGGGCAGGTTCGGGTCGACGATCGCATCCGCGGGTGGCAGCGTTGCGCCCGGCAAATGGTGATCGGTGACTAGCACCTGCCAGCCGCGCGCCTTGGCCGCGGTGATCCCGGCGTGACAGGCAATGCCGTGGTCGACGGTGACCAGCAGGTGCGGCTGCAGGGCAGCGAGATCATCGACCAACCCCGGGGACAAGCCGTAACCGTGGATGACGCGATTCGGCACCGCGTGCGAGACCCGACGCGCGCCGAGCATCCGCAGCCCACGCACGCCGACCGCGCAGGCAGTGGCGCCATCGCAGTCGAAATCGCCCACTACGACGATGTGGCGATCCTGCGCGATCGCTGCTGTGAGCAAGCGCGTCGCCGCTTCGAGTCCGCCCAACG
This sequence comes from Lysobacter sp. CFH 32150, assembly GCF_022758295.1. Lineage (GTDB taxonomy): Bacteria > Pseudomonadota > Gammaproteobacteria > Xanthomonadales > Xanthomonadaceae > CFH-32150. The sequence goes on from NZ_JALDWJ010000002.1 coordinate 46,925, forward strand.
TGTCCGGTGGCAACAATTGCGCCAGCCGCGGCTGTGCCTGTTCGAGATTGAGCGCACCGCGGGCTGCATAGATGCGTTGCAGCAGTGACGGCACTGTCGCGGGCCAGTTCCCGTTGGCGCCGATGTCGCGACGGCGGATCGTTCTTGCAGCGATCATTTGTCGAAACGGGCCAGTGGCTTGCGCCAGAAACGCCAATGCTGGCGGCGTTCCAGTACGAAGCCGCTGCCGTCTTCGCAATCCAACTGCAGGCGTTCGAGTTCGCCACGACGCACCGCACCCATCGCCGGTGAGAGCCAGTCGTTCGCCAACAACTGCACGTCGCGCGCAGCTCGGAGATCAAGCAAGGCATCCACCGTTGTCAATGCATAGCGCGATGGCAACGCAGCAGTCGGTACTTTCGCGGCTGCAGCCAGGGCCAGCACGGTGGCGTCGTCGGACTGGATCAGTGCGTGCGTCGTAGTGACGTGGTCCGGCAGGATGCCGCCACCCCAGAACCACAGCGAATTGACCGGCGGCTTGCCAGCGGCGATCCGCGCAGCGTTGTGCGGATGGTTATGCAGCACGACCTGCGCTTCGCTCAACAAAGCACGCCAGCGCCGGCTATCGGGACCTTCAGGCAGGTGCTCGAACAGGTCGGCGCCGAGTGCCTCGGCGGGCTCGATAAACGTCGGCAGCTTTGCTTCGCGCGGCAGGCGCAGATACCAGCGCGATGGCGTCGGCGCGTCGATCGGGAAACCGGTATCGCCGAACAACGGCCGCAATGGCGGCAGCAGGGCATCGGCATCCGCCTGCGTCAGTTGCAGCGCGTCGCCGTAGGCGAGCAATCGCGCGCCGTTGATGTCGGGACGCACATAGGCCGGATCGGCGCGCAACCATGCCGAAGGCGTCGCGTCACCGACATCCTGCTGACGGGTCAAGGCGGCCATCGGCCAACTGCGCGGCAGGAGCGTGAAGTGTCGCAGCAGTTGCGGGCGGACGCCGGCTTCGCCCACGGGCGCGCGATCGGCGCGGCCAAGGGCGCGCGCGACTGGTTCAGGGAGCGGTTGTCCGGCGAGGCGGACGCGAGGTGGCAGCAGCAGCGTGGCCGTTGCCATCAGCCTTCGTAGCGAACGCCGACGATTTCGTATTCGCGTTGTCCAGCAGGCGCGTCGATGGTGATGACGTCACCTTCGTGCTTGCCGATCAATGCCCGCGCGACCGGTGAGGAGATCGCGATCAGCCCTTGTTTGATGTCGGCTTCGAGGTCGCCGACGATCTGATACTTCTTTTCTTCGCCGCTATCCGCGTCAGCCAATTCGACGGTAGCGCCGAACACGACACGCGAGCCGGCATTTAGCGCAGCGATATCGATGACCTGGGCATGCGACAGCTCGGCTTCGAGCTGCTTGATGCGGCCTTCGATGAAGCCCTGCTGCTCGCGCGCCGCGTGATATTCGGCATTTTCCTTGAGATCGCCATGCGCACGCGCCTCGGCGATTGCGGCGATCACCGCGGGGCGCTTGACCGACTTCAGTTCTTCCAACTCGGCGCGCAAACGCTGTGCGCCTTTCACCGTAAGCGGTGCTCTCATTGCTTGTTCCTCGCGTCGGCACGTGGCCGACTACTAATCAATTCTGATGACCGATTGTGCCGGAGCGGACCGCTCGGCGCGACTCATGCCGTCGCGCCGTTGACCTCGGCATGCAGTTCCTGCAGGGACCATACCGGCCCGGTGCCACGGTGGTCGAGCGAATTCACCAACGCGCGCGCACCGGCGACCGTGGTCGAGTACGTCACCCGTTGCTGGAGCGCTTCGCGGCGGATCGAGAACGAGTCGGCGATCGCCTGCCGGCCTTCGGTCGTATTGACGATGTAGACGATTTCGCCGTTCTTGATCAGGTCGACGATGTGCGGTCGGCCTTCGGTGACCTTGTTGATCTGCTCGCATTCCACGCCCTGCTCGCGCAGGAACGCAGCGGTGCCCCCGGTGGCGACGAGCTTGTAGCCGCGACGGATCAATTCCTGCGCCACGGACAGCACGCGCTGTTTGTCGGGGTCGCGCACGGAGATAAAGGCCTTGCCGGTCGGCGGCAACGCCTTGATGCCACCGGCTTCCTGCGCACGCGCGAACGCGGCGGGGAAGTTGCGGCCAACGCCCATCACCTCGCCGGTCGAGCGCATCTCCGGCCCGAGGATCGGATCGACGCCCTGGAACTTGGCGAACGGGAAGATCGCTTCCTTCACCGAGTAATAGTCCGGAATGATTTCCTTGGTCGCCCCCTGCTCGGCCAGCGTCTTGCCCGCCATGCAGCGTGCTGCGATCTTCGCCAGCGGCATGCCGGTGGCCTTGGACACGAACGGCACCGTGCGCGAGGCGCGCGGGTTCACTTCCAGCAGGTAGATGATGTCGTCGCCGTCGTCGTTGGTCTGGATCGCGAACTGGGTGTTCATCAGGCCGACCACGTTCAACGCCTTCGCCAGCGCAACGACCTGTTCGCGCAACCGCGCCTGGGTCTTGGCCGACAGCGAGTACGGCGGCAGCGAACACGAGGAGTCGCCGGAATGCACGCCGGCCTCCTCGATGTGCTCCATCACGCCGCCGATCAGTACGTTGCCTTCCTTGTCCGCAATGATGTCCACATCGACCTCGACCGCGTTGTCGAGGAAGCGATCAAGCAGCACCGGTGAGTCATTCGACACCTTCACCGCGTCGCGGATGTAGCGCGACAGGTCGACGTCGGAATACACGATCTCCATCGCACGACCACCGAGCACATAGCTCGGCCGAACGACCAATGGATAGCCGATCTCATTTGCCAGCGCGATTGCCTGCTCGGCGTTACGCGCGGTGCGATTGGGCGGCTGTGCCAGGCCAAGTTTTTCCACCAACTGCTGAAAACGCTCGCGATCTTCGGCCAGATCGATCGAATCCGGGGACGTGCCGATGATTGGCACGCCGTTGTCCTCAAGCGCCTGCGCCAGCTTCAGCGGCGTCTGCCCGCCGTACTGCACGATCACGCCCTTGGGCTTCTCCAGATCGACGATCTCGAGCACGTCTTCCAGCGTCAGTGGCTCGAAGTACAGGCGATCGGAGGTGTCGTAGTCGGTCGACACGGTTTCCGGATTGCAGTTGACCATGATGGTCTCGAACCCATCCTCGCGCAGCGCGAGGGCGGCGTGCACGCAGCAGTAATCGAACTCGATGCCCTGCCCGATGCGGTTTGGGCCGCCGCCGAGCACGATGATCTTGTCGCGATTGCTCGGCTTTGCCTCGCACTCGTCCTCGTAGGTCGAATACAGGTACGCCGTGCTCGTCGCAAATTCGGCCGCACAGGAATCGACGCGTTTGTAGACCGGGCGCACGCCCAGCGTGCGACGCAGGGTGCGCAGCGCGGTCTCGTCGGTACCGACGATCTGGGCCAGGCGCGCATCGGAGAACCCCATGCGCTTAAGCGCGCGCATGCGGCGTTTGTCCAGCGCAGCAAGCCCGCCGGCAGCGACTTCGCGCTCGGTCGCGATCAGTTCTTCGATCTGATCGAGGAACCAGGGGTCGACGAAGGACAGCGCATGCACGTCTTCCACGCTCATGCCGGCACGGAACGCGTCGCCGATGTGGAACATGCGCTCCGGACCCGGTTCCTTGAGTTCGCGCTTGAGCTTGGCGATATCGTCTTCGTTGCCGAGGTCCAGGCCGGTCGGATCGAGGCCGACCTTGCCGGTTTCCAGTCCGCGCAGCGCCTTCTGCAGCGATTCCTGGAACGTGCGGCCCATCGCCATCACCTCGCCCACCGACTTCATCTGCGTCGTCAGGCGTGCGTCGGCCTGGGGGAATTTCTCAAAGGCGAAGCGCGGAATTTTGGTGACGACGTAGTCGATGGTCGGTTCGAACGACGCCGGCGTCGCGCCGCCGGTGATCTCGTTGCGCAGTTCGTCCAGCGTGTAGCCGACGGCGAGCTTGGCCGCGACCTTGGCGATCGGGAAACCAGTGGCTTTCGACGCCAGCGCCGACGAACGCGACACGCGCGGATTCATTTCGATCACGACGACACGGCCATTCTGCGCATTGATGCCGAACTGCACGTTGGACCCGCCGGTGTCGACACCGATCTTGCGCAGCACGGCGATCGAAGCGTCGCGCAGGCGCTGGTATTCCTTGTCGGTGAGCGTCTGCGCCGGTGCGACGGTGATCGAGTCGCCCGTATGCACGCCCATTGCGTCGAAGTTCTCGATCGAGCAGACGATGATGCAGTTGTCCGCGGTGTCGCGGACGACTTCCATCTCAAATTCCTTCCAGCCGAGCACGGATTCTTCGACCAGCACTTCGCCGACCGGCGACAACTCGAGGCCGCGCTTGACGATGTCCTCGAACTCTTCCTTGTTGTAGGCGATACCGCCACCACTGCCGCCGAGCGTGAACGACGGGCGGATGATGGTCGGATAGCCGACCTTGGTCTGGATCTCGATCGCCTGTTCGAACGTCCTGGCGACCTCGGCCTTCGGGCATTCCAGCCCGATCTCCGCCATCGCCACGCGGAACAACTCGCGGTCTTCGGCCATACGGATGGCTTCGCGCGAGGCACCGATCAATTCGACGTTGTACTTTTCGAGCACACCATGGTCGGCGAGATCGAGCGCGCAGTTGAGCGCGGTCTGTCCGCCCATCGTCGGCAGGAGCGCGTCGGGCCTTTCCTTGGCGATGATCTTCTCGACCATCTGCCAGTTGATCGGCTCGATGTAGACGGCATCGGCCATCTCCGGGTCGGTCATGATCGTCGCGGGATTGCTGTTGACCAGCACCACGCGGTAACCCTCGTCGCGCAGCGCCTTGCAGGCTTGCGCGCCGGAATAGTCGAACTCGCAGGCTTGGCCGATCACGATCGGGCCGGCGCCGATGATCAGGATGGTCTTGAGGTCGGTGCGCTTTGGCATGTCAGCGCGCCTCCATCGACGCAATAAATCGATCGAAGAGAGGGGCGACGTCGTGCGGGCCCGGGCTGGCTTCGGGGTGTCCCTGGAATGAGAACGCAGGTGCGTCGGTCAGCTCGATGCCTTGATTGGACCCATCGAACAGACTGCGCTGGGTCACGCGCACATTGGCCGGCAGCGTCGTTTCATCGACGGCGAAGCCGTGGTTCTGCGAAGTGATCATCACGCGGCCGCTGGCCAGGTCCTGCACAGGGTGGTTGGCGCCGTGGTGGCCGAACTTCATCTTCAGCGTCTTCGCGCCCGCGGCGAGGCCGAGCAACTGGTGGCCGAGGCAGATGCCGAAGGTGGGTGTCTTCTTTGCGATGAACTCGCGGATCGCGTTGATGGCGTAATCGCAGGGTTCCGGATCGCCCGGGCCATTGGAGAGGAACACCCCGTCGGGATTCAACGCGTACACGTCGGCGGCGGACGTCTGCGCCGGGACCACGGTCACGCGGCAGCCGCGCTCGGCCAGCATGCGCAGGATGTTGTGCTTGACGCCGAAGTCGTAGGCGACGACGTGGTGCTTGGCCTCGGCGTGGACGAAGACGTTGCGGTCGAGGTCGAGCTGGCCGTCGCGCCATTCATAGGTGCTGCGCGTGCTGACTTCCTTGGCCAGGTCCATGCCCTTGAGGCCTGGAAACTTGCGCGCGGCTTCGACGGCCTTGCTGGCGTCGATGGTCCCGGCCATCAGCGCGCCGTTCTGCGCGCCGGTGTCGCGCAGCAGGCGGGTGAGCTTGCGGGTATCGATGTCGGAAATCGCGACGATGCCACGCTTCTGCAACCATTCCGGCAGCGAAACCTCGCTGCGCCAGTTGCTGGGACGACGCGGCACGTCGCGCACGATCAGGCCACTGGCCCAGACCTGACGGGCCTCGTCGTCCTGCACCGTGCAGCCGGTGTTGCCGACGTGCGGATAGGTCAGCGTGACCAGTTGTCGGGCGTAGGACGGGTCGGTCAGGATTTCCTGGTAGCCGGTGATCGCGGTGTTGAACACCACTTCGCCGACCGAAAGGCCGGGCGCGCCTGCGGAAATGCCCTCGAAGATCGTGCCGTCTTCGAGCGCAAGGATTGCGGGTTGGGTCACGGGGGTCGCCTTGGCTGCCGGGGGGTGCTGACACCGCCGCCCGGGTAAAAACCGGGTTGCAAGAAACCGCGGACGCGGTACGGGACCGGTCCGACGGGCGGGGTTCAGGCGAGCGGGAATTGTACCGGGGCGCGGCCCGAAAAAAAACGCCCGGCCGGAGCCGGGCGCCAAATCACCTAGCTTTATTTAACTTAGTGGCCCAGTGAAGGCCGGTAGGTCGCTGTCATGTCCTGCGCGCGGATGCTCTGATCCGTCGTGAAGGTGTTCATGCAGGAGTCGTAGGTGTAATCCATGAAATTCAGGATCGGATCGACGCCACCGCCGGCGCAGGTATCGCGACCCACCGGGCAACCGAATGCAGCGCTGGCTCCGGCGGGGTGTCGGCGACGGAATCGCCAGGTGCAGCGCAACCGCCCTGGAAGGTGTGGTACAGGCCGAGGTAGTGGCCAACTTCGTGGGTGGCGGTGTCGCCCTCGTTGTAATTGGCGGTGGAGCCGCCCGGGAATGAGGAATGCAGCATCACCACGCCGTGGCGGGTGTCGGTTTCGGCAAATGAATTGGGGAAATAGGCGAAGCCCAGAAGATCGCCCGGTTTGCAACTGTAGATGTTGAGGTTATGTGCCGGGTCGACGGCGAGCGCAGACTTCATCGCGCTCTCGACGCCGCTGCGACCGCAACCGTCGAACCAGCGACTGTTGCTAGTGCGGGTAGTGCCGCCGAGGGTGAAGGAGAAGCCACGGCCAGCGTAGGCATCATTCAATACCTGCATCTGGTCGGCGATCTGGGCATTGGTGACGTTGCCGGTCACGACGCCGTTCTTGCTCTTGGTGACGATATGGAACCAGACTGGAATGGTGATCGGGCCGACCGCGGACGCCGCCAGCGCGCCGAAATTGGTTTCCTTGCGGAACTGCCGCAGGCCGCGGTCGACGGCATCGCGTTCCGCCTGCGACGGATCCTTGACGCCGCAGCGCAGGCCGCCGCGCACGGAGCCGTCTTCGTTGCGGATCTTGATGTTGGGCGTAGCCGACTCGCGGATGATCGGATCGGCGGGTTGTTGGGTTGCGGCGGGAAACGCGGCTACGGCGAGCACGGCGCTGAGCGCCAGGGTCAGGCGTTTGTGCATTGGAGGAACCCCCAAAAAAAAGCCGCAGGAAGTGCGGCGGGGCAAGAATCGCAGGCCGGGGCCCGGGGTACACGTCGCAGTGCATCAAAAAGCGTAGTGCCAGGGCTTTGCCCACAAAAACGCCCGGCCGGAGCCGGGCGTGAAAGGAGTACTAGGGTTCAATGCCCAAGCGAGGGCTTGTACAGGGCCACGATCTCCTCCATGCGAGCGTCCTGGCCGCTCGTAAAGGTGTTCATGCAGGAGTCGTAGGTGTAGTCCATGAAGTTGTAGATCGGGTCGACGCCCGCGCTTGGGCAGGTATCCCGGCCGACCGGGCAACCGAATGCGGGGCTCTCTTCCGCCGGGGTGTCGGCGACGGAATCGCCGGGTTCGGCGCAGCCGCCCTCGAAGGTATGCGCGAGACCGAGATAATGGCCAACCTCGTGGTTGCCCGTGTCGCCTTCGTTGTAATTGGTGGTGGCGCCGTCCGGGAACGAGGAATGCAGCACCACCACACCATGGCGGGTGTCGTTTTCGTCGAACGAATCCGGGTAATAGGCATATCCCAGGTAGTCGCCTGGTTTGCAGCTGTAGAAATTGAGGTTGTGGGCCGGATCGACCGCCAACGCCGCTTTCATCGTGGTTTCCGTGCTGTAACGGGCGCAACCGTCGAACCAGCGTCCGTTGTTGGTGCGCGTGGTGCCGCCGTGCGTGAAGGAGAAGCCGCGGCCGGCATAGGCGTCGTTCAAGACCGCTAGCTGATCGGCGATCTGGGCATCGGTGACGTTGCCGACCAAAGTGGGGTTCTTGCCTTTGGAGGTCTTGGTGACGATGTGGAACCACACCGGAATCGTGATCGACCCGTGTGATTCAGCTAACGCAGCAAACGGGCTTTGCTTTCTGAATTCACGCAGGTTGCGTTCGAGGACATCACGCTGCAGCGGCGTCCGCTGCTTGACGCCACAGCGCAGGCCGGCACGCAGGCTGCCGTCGTCATCGCGGATCTTGATGTTGGGCGCGCTCGGTTCACGGATCACCGGGTCGCTATTGAACTGCGCAGTTGCAGCGGGAAACACCGCTGCTGCAAGGATCGCGCTGAGCGCGAGGGTCAATGAGCTATGCATGGACAGCCTCCTTGACGCCGCCGAAGGTGGGCGGCGGAAAGGCAGCATTGCGCTGCGCTGGTTAGCCGCGTGTGCACGCGGCAGTACATCAAGGGGTATTCAGGCCAGCAGGTCGCGGAGTCGGTACAACCCCGGGGAACGGCCTATCAGCCTGGCAGCCGCATGCAAGGCGCCGCGCGCGAAGATGTCGCGATTGGTGGCGCGGTGCACCAGCTCGATGCGCTCACCCATGCCAGTGAACTGGACAGTGTGCTCGCCGACGATATCGCCGGCGCGCAGGCTGGCGTAATGCGGCTTGGCCCCGCTCTGCTCCACCGCCGCGCCGAGGCTCAGCGCAGTGCCCGAAGGCGCGTCCTGCTTCTGGGTGTGGTGCGCTTCGACGATGTCGCAGTCCCAACCCGGCAGCGCTCGCGCGACGCGTTCGACCAGCTCGGTCAGCACCGCCACGCCCAGGCTGAAATTGGAGGCCCACAATACGGGGATACGTGCAGCAGCAGCCTCGAGCGCAAGCCGCTGCGCGTCACTGAGCCCCGTGGTGCCCGATACCAGCGCTACGCCGCGCTCGACGCAGAGCGCCAGGATGCCGTCGAAGCCCTCTGGTAGGCTGAAATCGATGGCAACATCGAATGCTGGTACGCCGTGCAGTTCGCTGGCGGCGAATTGCGGCACGCCGTCGATCACCCGTTGCCCGACCTTGCGCGAGATCGCGCCGACAACGATGCAGTCAGGTTGCTCTGCGCACAGCCGCAACAGGGCCTGGCCCATGCGGCCAGTGGCACCGTGGATCAACACGCGAATGGGAGTCGTCATCCGTGCAGGCTAGCGGTAGTCGCCAGTCCCAAACAAGCGCGAAGCACTCCTAGGCCGGCACAACACTCGACTGCAGCCGCCCAACCACCTGGTGCAACGCATCCTCGAATGCGTTGTCGGCACCGCGTAGCTGCACCTTTCCAAGCTTGGCCATGGCAGCCAGTTCTTCCGCCGAGGCGACCAGCACGCGGATGCCGCGGCGGTTGACGAACAACAGGCGTGAAGAAATCGGGCTGACCCACGACACTTTCGCCGGTTCGACCCGGCCGCTCTCACTGGTCAGCATCAGCCAGGTGCCGATCTCGAGCGCTCGCATGCGCTCGGCCATCTCGTGATCGAAGTCGAGTTCGCTCTTGTCGGCGACCACGATGATGCCCGGTTCGGGCGCAGGCGCCGCAGGCTGTACAAACTGCTCAGGCAGGTGTGCGGCATGTGCGGCCATCTCCTCGCCTGCCGCCACTTGCGCCAGCGTACGCTGGATCGTCGCCAGCGCATCGTCGGCGGCAGGGCCAGCGCAACCGGAACTGGCGAAGATCTCCAGCAGCGGTTCGCGCTTGAGTGCGGGCAGGAGTTCAGGCGGCGTACCGAGCTCGGCGTGATCGAAGACGAACAACACATCCCGCAACGCATGCATCGCTTCGCTGTAACGTGGCGAATCACTGCCCTCGCGCAAGACCACCTGGGTCAGGTGGTGATGGGTGTAACGAGTGACGAACTCGTCCAGCACCGGCGGCAACGTGCGTGAATCGCGGTAGACGGCCAGATCGACCGACACGCTCTCACGCGCTTGCTCCAGGCGCTCGCGGCCACGCTGCGTTTCGGCGGCACGGCGTTCGGCCAGCTCGATGCGCTTGCTGTGCTGCTCCATGAAGGCACGCAGCTCGTGCTCCAGCGTTTCGAAGATCGCAAGATCCTCGTTGAAGTCGGCGACAAGGCGATCGATGGTCGTGTCGACCCGATCGAGCAGTTCGCGTTCCTGGGGCCCTTCGCCATGGTTGCCTTCGCAGGCTTCCGCGACCACGTTGAGCAGGCGTCGCGCCGGGTGGCCCTTGTACAGGAACATGCGACGGTCCTTGACCGCCACCTTGACGTACGGCACCAGCATGCGGCCGATCTTGCGACGCACGTCGGGTTCGAAATGGCGTTCATCGAGCAGCACGTCGAACAGCATGCCGACCAGGTCGACGGCATCCTCGTCAGTGTTCGACAGGTTGAGGTTGTCGCCGCCCATGCCGAGGCGACGCGCACCAGCCAGCACTTCGCGACGCAACTGCTCGGCCAGCGACAGCTTGTCGTCGCCGAGGGCCAGTTGCAGGCTGGGCGGCGGGTCGGGCTGCATCAACGACAGCACCGACATCATTTCGCGCGTCTGCAGGCTCTTGCCGGCTTCCGTGTACTGTCCCGGCAGCGACGTGGCCACGTTCTGCCGCCACGATTGCAGCAGGCCGATCAGGTTGGAGAACAGCGCCTGGTCCCCGGGTCCGCTCATCGCGAAATCCGAGGCGATGGCGTTCGCCACGGCTGCAGTGGCAGCGGTGGCTGGAACTGGAGCCGGTTGCGGCGGCGCCTCGGCACGCTTGGTCGACTTGAGCTGCGGCAGGATGCCGGCTCCGACCAGAGTCGCGTTCATGCGCTCGTAGAGAGCCGTCAGCGCCGTGCCCAGCTCGCGTTCGAGGAACTTGTACAGAATGATGCGCACGCTGGTCGAAAGTTCGACTGCATGCAGTGCGGTACGCATGACTTCGGCAAGGCACACCGGACCGGCGGGATTCTCGTCCGCAGCCAGTTCCGGGCGATTGACGAGCACTGCGAGTCGCTTTTCGATCAACTCCAGCGCCGGCGCGTGCAGGCGCGTGAGGTTGTCGGCCAGCTGCTCGTTGGCCAGCTGTTCTTCCAGCGCATCATCGGCAAGCAGACTGAGCGTGACGTTGTCCGTCTTGACCGATGGCGCCATGCCGCTCAAACGGCGGAAGCCATTGATCAGGGTTTGCTCGAAGCGCTCTGCGATCTGCGTGCGGGCCCGGCGCAGGTCGCGCAAGGCGGTCAGTTCATGATCAGTGCCATCGAACAGGTAATCGTCCGCCTGGCGCAGGGTCGTTTCCAGCGCCTTGCCGAGCCCTTCCACCGCCGCGCGCTGCATGGCGCCGATCAGGAGGCCCGGATCGCGCACGCCAAGCGAAGCTGGTTCGTTTGTGGTCATCATCCTGTGACCAGCGTACCCCGGTATCCGGGACGATCCTATGACCAGACTGCTCCCGTTGCTTGACGCCCGTCAAGAATATGAAGAGACAGTTCTTGTCACAGCCTGGGCGACCGCTCAGGAGACCATGCGGTCCCAGAAACCCTTCACTCCGTCGAGGAAAGTGCTGGACTTGGGCGAATGCTTCCGGGCGCCTTCGCCGACGAAGGTGGCCTCGAATTTTTCCAGCAACTCGCGCTGTTCCACGGTGAGGTTGATCGGGGTTTCCACCACGACTTTGCAATAGAGATCCCCCGGGGCACGGCTGCGCACCGACTTGACGCCCTTGTCGCGCAGGCGGAAGACCTTGCCGCTTTGGGTCTCGAACGGAATGCGTAGTTCGACTTCGCCGTCCAGCGTCGGCACGCGGATGGTGTCGCCGAGCGCCGCCTGCGAAATGCGGATCGGCACTTCGCAATGCAGGTCGTCGCCATCGCGTTCGAAGATCTCGTGCGGGCGCACGCGGACTTCGACGTAGAGGTCGCCTGGCGGCGTGCCGGCGGGTCCAGCTTCGCCCTCGCCCGTCAGGCGGATGCGGTCGCCGTTGTCGACGCCGGCGGGAATCTTCACCGACAGGATCTTTTCTTCCTCGAGCCGCCCTGCGCCCATGCACGGCTTGCACGGGTTCTTGATGATCTTCCCGCGGCCGCCGCAATGCGGACAGGTCTGTTGCATCTGGAAGATGCCGCGCTGCATCCGTACCTGCCCACGGCCGTGGCAGGTGCCGCAGGTGTCGAGCTGGCCGTCTTCGGAACCGCTGCCGTTGCAGTGCTGGCATGAGACCAGCGTGGGGATTTCGATGCGCTTCTCAATGCCGGCGACGGCTTCCTCGAGGTCGAGCTCCATCACGTAGCCGACATCGGCGCCGCGACGCGGGCCGCCGCGCGCGCCACCGCCAAAGATGTTGCCGAAGATGTCGCCGAAGATGTCGTTGACATCGGCATAACCCGGCCCCCCACCACCGCCACCCATGCCGTGCTCGAATGCGGCGTGCCCGTGCGTGTCGTACTGCCGGCGCTTGGTGGCGTCGGACAGCACTTCGTAGGCTTCCTTGCATTCCTTGAACGAAGCTTCGGCGGAGTGGTCGCCCGGATTGCGGTCAGGGTGGTACTTCATCGCACAGCGGCGATATGCCTTCTTCAGGTCCTCGTCGGATGCGTTGCGTTGGACGCCAAGGACTTCGTAGTAATCGCGCTTGCTCATGGACCTCGTACCACTCCCCAAAACAACGGGCAGGCGCGTTGGCCTGCCCGAGCTGTCACTACCTTAGTCGATCAGGCCTGCTTGTCGTCTTTGACTTCCGTGAACTCGGCATCGACGACATCGTCGTTGCGCGGCGCACCCTGGCCAGCCGTGGCGGATTCGGCTCCCGGTTGGGCTGCAGCAGCAGCGGCCGCGTACAGCGACTGCCCTGCTTCTTCCAACGCCTTCGACTTGGCCTCGATCTGACCCTTGTCGTCGCCCTTCATCGCGGTCTCGAGATCGGCCAATGCAGCTTCGACATTGCCGATCACATCGCCCGGAACCTTGCTGCCGTGTTCGGTGATGGCGCTGCGGGTGGCGTGGATGAGCGCGTCGGCGTGGTTGCGCGCCTGCACCAGGTCATGGAACTTCTTGTCTTCCTCACGGTGCACTTCGGCGTCCTGCACCATCCGCTGGATTTCTTCGTCCGATAGGCCCGAACCGGCCTTGATTTCGACCTTCTGTTCCTTGCCGGTCTTCTTGTCCTTGGCATGGACGTGCAGGATGCCGTTGGCGTCGATGTCGAACGACACCTCGACCTGCGGCATGCCGCGAGGCGCCGGCTCGATGCCAGACAAGTCGAACTTGGCCAGCGACTTGTTGTAGCGGGCCTGTTCGCGCTCGCCTTGCAGCACATGCACCGTCACCGCGGACTGGTTGTCCTCGGCGGTGGAGAAGGTCTGCGCGGCCTTGGTCGGAATGGTGGTGTTCTTCTCGATGATTTTGGTGAACACGCCGCCGAGGGTCTCGATGCCGAGGCTTAGCGGGGTCACGTCGAGCAGCAGTACGTCCTTGACGTCGCCGGCGAGCACGCCGCCCTGGATCGCGGCGCCCACAGCAACGGCTTCGTCCGGGTTGACGTCCTTGCGCGGTTCCTTGCCGAAGAACTCGGCGACCGCCTGCCCTACTTTCGGCATGCGGGTCTGGCCACCGACGAGGATCACCTCGGCGATGTCGCTGGCGCGCAGGCCGGCATCGTTGAGCGCGATGCGGCACGGCTCGATCGTCTTCTTCACCAGGTCTTCGACCAGCGATTCGAGCTTGGCGCGGGTCAGCTTGATGTTGAGGTGCTTCGGACCAGAAGCATCCGCCGTCACGTATGGCAGGTTCACTTCGGTCTGCTGCGAGGACGACAGTTCGATCTTGGCGCGCTCGGCCGCGTCCTTCAGGCGCTGCAGCGCGAGCGGGTCCTTGCGCAGGTCGATGCCCTGGTCCTTGTTGAATTCGTCGACGAGGTAGTCGATGACGCGCTTGTCGAAGTCTTCGCCGCCGAGGAAGGTGTCGCCATTGGTGGCCAGCACTTCGAACTGCTTCTCGCCATCGACATTGGCGATCTCGATGATCGAGATGTCGAAGGTACCGCCGCCGAGGTCGTACACCGCGATCTTGCGGTCGCCGCCGGCCTTGTCCATGCCATAGGCAAGCGCGGCCGCAGTCGGCTCATTGATGATGCGCTTGACGTCGAGGCCGGCGATGCGGCCGGCGTCCTTGGTCGCCTGGCGCTGGCTGTCGTTGAAGTACGCCGGCACCGTGATCACTGCTTCGGTGACGGTCTCGCCGAGATACGCCTCGGCGGTCTTCTTCATCTTCTCCAGCACCTTGGCGGAGATTTCCTGCGCGGCCATCTTGCGGCCGTCGCTGGTCGCGACCCAGGCATCGCCATTGTCGTGCTCGACGATCGCGTACGGCACCAGGCCGAGGTCCTTCTTCACCTCCGCATCGGTGAACTTGCGGCCGATCAGGCGCTTCACCGCGTAGAAGGTGTTCTTCGGGTTGGTGACGGCCTGGCGCTTGGCCGAGGCGCCAACCAGGACTTCGCCGTCCTTGGTGTAGGCGACGATCGAAGGCGTGGTGCGGTCGCCCTCGCTGTTCTCGATGACGCGGGTCTTGCCGCCTTCCATGATCGCTACGCACGAGTTGGTCGTGCCGAGGTCGATGCCGATGATCTTTGCCATGGTGTTGCTCCCTCTCCAAATCTTTTGTCTGGTGGCGCGCCAAACTGACTAGAGCCTGGCGCCGATGTGCGTTATCTGGGGCTCATGCCCGGTGGTTCAAGGCTTAGTCGTGCCTGGCGACGACCACCAACGCGGGGCGCAGCAATCGTTCGTTCAGCACGTAGCCCTTCTGGAACACCTGCGCGACCGAGCCCGGCGGCAAGCCATCCGCCTCGATCATGCTCATGGCTTGATGGCGCTCGGGGTCGAAACTGTCGCCGGGCGCCGGCACCACTTCGACCAAGCCGTTGCTCTCCGCGATGCGATGCAGTTGGCGCAGGGTGAGCTCCATGCCCTCGCGCAGCGGGTCGGCTTGCGGCGCGACCGCGAGGCCGGCTTCGAGGCTGTCGAACAGCGGCAGCAGCTCGCTGAGCAGGCGTTCGTTGGCGAATTTGCGCGCGGTATCGATCTCGCGCGCCAGGCGCTTGCGCTGGTTGTCGAGGTCGGCGCGTTCGCGCAGCGCCTCGGCGCGTAGTTGTTCGAGTTCGCCCTTGAGGGCTTCGATCTGTTCGATCAGTGGGTTGTCGCCGGCCAACGTGGCGTCGGCATCCTGCATGGGTTCGTTGGTCATTCTTCCAGCATCCATCCGCGGCCACCGTGCCGCCCTGGGGACTGGTATTAGGGCCTGCTACCCGTCTTTCAAGGCCGGCGCCTTCAGGGCCGCCCCGAGGACATCCGCCGCCGCCTGTACCACCGGGATGATCCTGTCGTAGGCCATGCGGGTCGGCCCGATCACGCCCAACACGCCCAGCACCTGGCCGCCGGCCATGTATGGGGCCGTCACCAGTGAAACGCCTTCGAGCGGCGCCAGCCCGGTCTCTTCGCCAATGAAAATGCGCACGCCGGGCGCGCGCAGGGTGCGTTCCAGCAACTGCAGGATCTCGCGTTTACGGGCGAAGGCTTCGAACAGTTCGCGGAGGCGGTCGAGATCGGACAGCTCCTGCACCCCCATCAGTCGGGTCTGCCCGGCCAGCACCATGTCGTCGCCGGCGGGGGCCAGGGCTTGCTCGGCCAGCTCGACCGTATGCGCCAGCAGGATTTCCATCTCGCTACGCGCTGCCTGCAACTCACGCACGAGGGTGGTGCGGATCTCGGACAACGGCAGACCGGCGAAATGATGGTTGAGGTAATTGGCGACTCGCTCGAGTTCGCCGGCGTCGTAGGCGCGGCGGGTCTGGATGATCCGGTTCTGCACATCGTTGTCGGCGAACACCAGGATCGCCAGCACCCGCTGTGCGTCCAGCGGCACGAAATCGATATGACGGAACGCGAACTGCTCCCGCCGCGGCACGCTGACTACCCCGACGAAATGGGTCATCGCCGACAGAAGTTCCGACGCGCTGCCGAGCAACGCCTGGGTACCGGACCCCGCCGGCAACTCGTGCTTCAGTCGCGCCAGCTCACCTTCCGGCAGTGGCCGCACCTGCAACAGGGAATCGACGAACACCCGGTACCCCTGCGCAGTGGGTATCCGCCCGGCCGAGGTATGTGGCGAGCTGAGCAGGCCAACGTCTTCGAGGTCGGCGAGGATGTTGCGGATCGTCGCCGGACTGACGTCGAGGCCTGCATGTTTGGCCAATGTCTGCGACCCGACCGGTTCACCGTCGCGGATATAACGCGCGATCAGCGTGCGCAGCAGCTGACGAGCGCGGGGGTCCAAGGGCTTGTCGTCGGCGAAGACACGGCTCATGCACCGGATATAAGCCCCCGGGGCATCGCACGCAAGCGCTTGGTCGTTTCACCGCGGCACGGCACAATCGCTGCGCATGCTGACCCATCTCGCCATCAAGGACTTCGCCGTCGTGCGCGCGGCTGAACTGGATTTCGGCCCTGGTTTGACCGTGATTTCCGGCGAAACCGGTGCCGGCAAGTCCCTGCTGGTCGACGCGCTTGGCTTCCTTTCCGGCTCGCGCGCCGACAGTGGCGTGGTGCGCCATGGTGCTGAACGCGCGGAACTGATCGCACTATTCGACCTGAGCGACGCTCCGGATGCGCTGGCGTGGCTGCGCGAACAGGAGCTCGACGACGGCACGCTCGAAGACGGCATGGGTTGCCAACTGCGCCGCACGATCCGCGCCGATGGCGGCTCCAAGGCCTGGATCAACGGCCGCCCGGTGACGCTGGGCCAGCTCGGTGACCTCGCCGAGCGCCTGGTCGAAATCCATGGCCAGCACGAGCACCAGGCCCTGCTGTCGAAGGCTAGCCAGCTCGCCCTGCTCGATGCCTACGGCCGTCACGAAGCCGAACTGGCCGCAGTGCGCACCGCTGCGCAGGCCTGGAATGTCCTGCTGCGCGAACGCGACACGCTATCGCGCCAAGGCGACGTCTCCGAACGCATCACCTGGCTCGAACACCAGTTGGCCGAACTCGAACGCGAGGACCTGGAACCGGCATCCATCGCCGACCTCGTCGCCACGCACCGCCGCCATGGCCATTCCGCCGCACTGATCGCCGCCTGCGACGACGCATTCGCCCGCCTCGGTGGCGACGAAGCGCCGTCGCTGTCGCGACAGCTGCAGCAGGTCCGCAATGAACTGGCCAAGCAGGCCGAACACGAACCTCGGTTGGGTGAAGTCGATGCCATGCTCGATGCCGCTGCGATCCAGCTCGATGAAGCCATCGCCTTGCTGGAACGCGTGCGTGCCGACCTCGACCTCGATCCCTCGGCGTTCGAACAACTGGAACATCGCCTCGGCCGCCTCCACGACCTCGCCCGTAAGCACCGGGTCGCACCGGACGCATTGGCCACGCAGCGCGATGCATTGGCTGCAGAACTCGAAATCCTGCGCAGTGCCGGCGAACGCGTGCACGTGCTCGACCTCGAGATCGCAACTGCCACGTCCGCATGGCGCAAGGCCGCCAATGCACTCGGGACAGCGCGACGCAAGGCCGCTGCCTCGCTCTCCGCAAGCACCACCACACTGATCACCGAGCTTGGCATGGGCGGCGGTCGCTTCGAGGTCGCGCTTGAACCGAACGAAGGCGATCGCCCGGACCCGCAAGGCAGCGAGCGCGTCGAATTCCTAGTCGCTGCGAACCTTGGGCAACCACCGCGACCGTTGCGCAAAGTCGCCTCCGGCGGCGAACTGTCCCGCATTTCGCTGGCCATCGAAGTCGCTGCATTGGGCCTCGACGCGGTGCCGACGATGGTCTTCGATGAAGTCGATTCCGGCATCGGCGGCGCAGTCGCCGAGATCGTCGGGCAGAAGCTGCGTGCACTCGGCAGCAAACGCCAAGCGCTTTGCGTGACCCATCTGCCGCAGGTCGCGGCGCAGGGCCACGCGCATTACCGCGTCAGCAAGGCCGCCAACGATGGCGTTACCCAGAGCGCAGTGCATGCGCTGAGCGCCAAGGAACGCGAGGAAGAACTGGCGCGGATGCTGGGCGGCGTGGAATTGACGCGCGAAGCCCGCGCGGCGGCGAAGCGTTTGCTCAGCGACGTCACCTAGGACGCCCAGGCAGCAGGAGAAAAGCGCGATGGAAACGGTCACGCATAACCCCAGGGCCGGGATCTATCCGGCGACACCCGATTATGTCCACGCTCTGGAGGTCCGCAGTCCCGAACGTCTGCTGTTCGTGAGCGGCACGATGGGCCTGGATGAACACGGAGCCGCCGGCAAAACCTGGACGACCAGCTACAGCTGATCTGGTCGAATATCCGCACCATACTTTCCAGCGCCGGCATGACGACCGAGAACATCGTGCGACTCACCAGCTATCTACGCGATCCCGCTTTTGCAGAAGCCAATGCGCTCGCACGGACACAGGCACTCGGCGAGCGCCGGATCCCGACGACCGCAATCGTCGTCCAGACTTTGTCGACGGATTGGCTCGTCGAGATCGAAATCGTTGCCGCCGCCTGACGCCTGACGGAACAAGGAGCAACGTCAGCGCTTCTTGCGTACGTACAACACCAGTGCGTGCTCCTCGATCTCGTAGCCGTGCTTGGCGGCGACCTCGCGCTGCAATTTCTCGATCTCGCTGCTCTGGAACTCGATCACCTTGCCGGTGTCGATGTCGACCATGTGGTCATGGTGGTCGCCACGGTCCAGCTCGTACACCGCATGGCCGCCTTCGAAGTTGTGCTTGAGTACCAGGCCCGCTGCCTCGAATTGGGTCAGCACCCGGTATACCGTGGCCAGGCCAATCTCGTCACCGTGCTCCAGCAGCGCACGATAGATGTCCTCGGCCGTCATGTGCCGCGGCTTGGTCTGCTCGAGGAGCTCGAGGACCCGCATCCGTGGATGGGTGACCTTGAGCCCGGCCTTGCGTAGATCCTGCGATTCCATCGTCGCTCCTGCCACATCAGGGGCCCGACAACAGCGGATTAACGCCCTGGTGAAATCCGGGCGGACGCGCTGCGCTGCGCCGTCGCGGGCCGAGGGCTTCAGTGTATCATCGCGGCACTCTCCGCCTGTGTGGAAACCGATGCGCAAGCTGCTCCTGACCCTCGCCCTCGCCGCTGTCACTGCCGGTTGCGGCGTGCTGTACCGCCAGCCGATCCACCAGGGCAACCTGTTGGAGAAAGCGAACGTCGAGCAGTTGCAGCAAGGCATGGACAAGCGCCAGGTGATGGTGCTGCTGGGTTCGCCGTCGATCGCCGATCCGTTCCACCATGAGCGCTGGGATTACGCCGCAAGCCAACGCACCGGCCGGACCGGCAAGACCGAAGTGAAGAACCTGACGTTGTGGTTCGAAGGCGAAACTCTCGCCCGCTGGGAAGGCGAGTATTTTCCGGAACAGGACCAGGAACTGGCGCAGCAAATGCGCAAGTTCGGCAACCTGCCCAAGGACAAGAAGAAAGGCGGCCGCTAGGGCCTCGCTTTCCTATCGGCGGCGCGCCAACGCCGCGCATCTTTGGGATCGGCCACCAACGGCCGGAGCAATTCGATCCGATCGCCGTCGTGCAACAGTTGCGCCGTATCGCAGCGCAAGCCGTGAATCGCATAGGCGACGATCCCGTCGGGCAACGAGAGCCCGCTTCGCGCCAGCGCATCAGCGACAGTCGCGCCTTCGGGCAGGTCCAGCAGCACCGCCTTGAATCGCCGCGGCCACGCCAGCACGACTTCGACTTTCACTCGACGCCTCGATCGGCGACGCGCACGAAGTCATCGACCATGCGATCCGCCAGCCCCTGGAAACCGAGCGCGAACGCCGGCCCCAGGAGCCTATTGTTCGGTTCAAACTCCAAGGTGAGCGTTACCTTGCACGCCGATTCGTCCAGCGCATGGAACTGCCAGCGCCCGGACAGCCGCTTGAACGGGCCATCCTTGAGCTGCATGTCGATGTGGTGCGGCGGCGACAGCGTGTTTTCGGTGGTGAACCAAGTGCGCAGCGCGCCCAGGCCCAGGTCGAGGCGCGCGACCACCCGCTCGTCGCTGGTTTCCAGTACCACGGCCGAGTCGCACCAGTCGAAGCGCCGTGGATAGGCGGCGATGTCGTTGACCAGCGCGAACATGCGCGCGGCGGAGTGTTCGACCAGTGCGGAGCGGCGAATCGTGGGCATCGTGGGTGTGTCAGCGCATCCCGAGTAGGTCGCGTTGCCCATGCGCGCTCGCCAGGCAAGGCGTGCGCCGCAGCGCCGTAGTTATTCTACGGCCAAGGCGCGCAACGCAGCCTGGCGAGCACGCATGGGCAACCCTTCGGGGACGGAACGTCGCGGCCTACTCGGGATGCGCTGGCACGCCCTCGTATCGCTACACGTCCGCTTCGGCGAGAATGGACAGCATGAGCAAGAAGGCCAGTAAGGATAAGGGAAACGGCGGTGGAACGATCGCGCTCAACAAGCGCGCGCGCCATGAATACCACCTCGAGCAGAAATTCGAGGCGGGCCTGGCCCTGCAGGGGTGGGAACTGAAGGCGATCCGCGCGGGCCGCGCCAATATCGGTGAGAGCTATGCCGTGGTGAAAAGCGGCGAACTGTTCCTGTTCGGCGCACAGATCACCCCGCTGATCTCAGCCTCGTCCCACGTCATCGCCGACGCCCAGCGCACCCGCAAGCTGCTGCTGCACAAACACGAGATCGACGAACTGATCGGTCGCGTGCAGCGCGATGGCTACACCCTGGTACCGACCGCGCTGTACTGGAAGGCGAACAAGGTCAAAGCCGAGCTGGCGCTGGCCAAGGGCAAACAGACGCACGACAAGCGCGACGCCAGCAAGGAACGCGACTGGAACCGTGAGAAGCAGCGGTTGCTGCGGCGGCACAACAAGGACGCGTGAGACGCTATTCCCCGCTCTCTGCTGGCAAGCTGAAGTAGAAGGCCGCACCCTCGCCTTCCTGGCCCTCCGCGCGGATCGTGCCGCCATGGCGCTCGACGATGCGCTTGACGGAGGCCAGGCCGATGCCGTCGCCGACGAATCCGGTGTCGTCGTGCAGGCGCTGGAACGGGCGGAACAGCTTGTCGGCATAAGCCTCGTTGAAGCCTGCGCCGTTGTCGCGAACGAAAAACTCGCCAGCCAGGTTCGCCGCGAATTCGATCTGCGCATCATCGCGGCTGCGGGTGAACTTCCAGGCATTGCCGATCAGGTTCTGCAGCAGGCTGCGCACCAGCACCGGATCACCCGTCGCCCGCAGACCGGATCCGATATCGACCGCGACCTCCCGTCCGGGCTCGCCGGCATGCAATTCTTCAACGATCTCGGTGGCGATCCGGCTCAGGTCGAGCGGTTCCAATTTGAGTTCGCTGCGACCGAGTCGCGACAACTTCAGCAGGGCATCGATCAATTCGCCCATCCGCGAGGCGGCGTTACGCACGCGTCCCAGGTAATCGCGCCCGGTCTCGTCGAGTATGGCAGCGTAACGTTCACCCAATACGCCGCTGAAGCCCTCTATTGCGCGCAACGGCGCGCGCAGGTCGTGCGAGACGCTATAGGCGAAGGATTCGAGTTCGCGATTGGCTTCACTCAACTCGCGCGTGCGCACTGCCACCCGTGCTTCCAGGCTGCGATTGAGCGCGAGCACGTGCGCTTCGCTTCGGCGATGCGCGGCGGTCATGCGCGCGGCGATCCGTTGCGCGCGCGCCTCCGTGAGCGCCATCGACCAGGCAATGCCGAACAACAACAGCGACGCGAACAAACCGACCACCAGCGTGTTGCGCAACGCGGCGATGGCCGGCGCCGCCACAGGTTCCGGGCCAGAGACGAAATCGAAACGCCAGCGCCGGCCATAGTGCTCGGTGGTCAAGCTATGCGCGAAGGCGTGATGGCCGTTCTGTTCGAAACCGGGGTCGGCATACAACAGCTCCGGCTTGGCCTCGGTGATGTCGTACAAGCGAAAATGCAGTTCACGCCGCATCGGGCGCAATGCGACTTCGACGTAGCGGTTCACGCGGAACGGCACATAGACCCAGCCCTGCATCGACATTCGCCGCGCCCTGATCGAGCTTGGCGCATCGCCAGCGCGGTAGACCGGCGCATAGATCAGCAACCCGGCCACATCGCGATCGGCGTCCTGCAGCAAGCGCACGCGGCCGCTCATGCGCAACGTACCAGTGTCGCGTGCGGCGTCCATCGCTGCACGACGCACAGGCTCGCTGTACATATCGAAGCCGAGTGCACTGATGTTCTCGGCTGTCCTCGGTTCCAGGTACAGAATCGGGCCGTATTGCGCCCGGATGCCGCGCGGCCATACGTTGAACAGGCCATAGCCAGCGGCGCGGCTTTCCAGTTGCAGCCGCTCCAATCCATGCGGCGTGACGTATGCGGCGAACCCCAACCCGGTCAATGCCGGAAATCGTTGCGGCAACTCCAGGCCGTCGACGAACGCCCGCCATTGCAGAGGACTCGGCCGCGCCACCGTCGCGAACAATGCGACGCCGCCACGAACGGTGAGTTCGTAGTTCACCAGCCGTTGCTGTAGCAAATCAACGGTTTCCCGCGTCGCCGCCTCGAATTCCGCTTGCGACGCCGCCAGCTCGCGCTCGCGCGCAGCGCGCCACGACAGCACCACGAGCAGCAGCGAACACACCAGCACGACCAATGCCAGGACAAAACCGGTCCTGCCTGGCCGCCGAGGCGCGACCTCCTGCGCTGGCTCGCGACCCGGTTCGACCGGCTCCATCTCGCGCTCGATAGTGGGCGAAGGCGGCGACATCCGACCAAGCATAGCCTGCACTGTGAATAGCCGGCACCATGAATCGCCGCTGGCCGTGACGGCCCTCCGGCTTGTGCGCGCCGGATCGGCCCCTATACTGACCGAGTCGGCGACATCGACATTCCCGGGGGTGCACCTGGCTTCGACGGGGGTTGCGAAATCGTCTGGCGCATGCCGAGGGGGCAGCTTTCCTCGTTAATCCAGCCGCAAAACCTCAGACGCCAACGACGACGTCTACGCTCTCGCCGCTTAAGGCGTAAGCCCCGAACCCACTTGTGCCTGTGCTCGTGGATGTAGGGTCATCATCACAGGATCGGCCGTGGCGGCGACCCGTCAACCACGGCTCCAATAAAGCGGGTGTGTCCTGCGGTGTGCCTCGCACGTCGTGTTGCCGCAGGACGAGACCAAACGGCGAGCTAAGCATGTAGTGCCGGAGATGGAGTGCCTTCGGACGGGGGTTCGATTCCCCCCACCTCCACCATTTCAAGTTCCAAAGCTGTCAATAGAGGCCGGAATCCTTAGTAAAAAAGGGGTTTCGGCTTTTTTTTTGCGATGCCGCCCGATGCGGGCCTTCGCCATACGACGGTAAACATCGTCGCCCAGTGAGCTTTCCACCTTGGCCTAGAGACCCGATGTTTCCCGTTGCTGATATGGACGTCAGGGAATTCCAATGTCTCGAATCATTCGAAGCGCAAGGATGGTGCTCGTTAGCGCCTGTCTGTTTATTACGACTCAGGCGCTGGCCGCGTCGCCGGTTTCTAAACCAACCATCGTTGACACGTCAACGACCATCATTGGTGCTGACGGTACGATCACTAAAGCCAAGGCGCGCGCGACCTCCTCCGCTCGATCGAGTTTGCATTCCGAAGCGGTTGCTAGTCCACAGCCAGGCGAAATCACGGCCTGCCTCTCGGCTGGGGCTTGGGACAATTGCATGACCGATACCCAAATGGCCACCACTGACTGGGGCATGGGGTACAACATCTTGCTGGACGGGGTGACGCCGTTCTACCGCGTTGAATGGACACAACTGGATGGGACCGTATATCGATTCAGGAATTTCTACTTGGATGACGATTTATGCCCCGCTCCGACGCCAGAAAACCCGACCAACTACTACTTGGACTACAACGGCCCCTTTGCCGGCGATGAGCTCTGCTGGCCCGAGGGAAGCTGGCAATCGTGGTGGGTCTACCCACACAAGGCGGGCAGCTACAAGTTTCGCGGATATATTAATTCCTATCCCAGCGAGCCTTTGAGTAATGACGTCGGCACGGTAGTGCCCGGCACACTTCGAATCGCCTCAGGCAGCGGACAGTCGGTCCCCGCAACTGAGTGGGCCCTGGGACCTCTCACAATTTCCATTTCTGACTTCAGGGGTAATCCGGTTTCATATCCCATCGAAACCAGCTCCACTACCAACCGCTTTGCTTTCACCATCGCAGGGCCCACCAATTCGACAGGAGCCCTAGCCGATCCGTCCGCCGTGACTCCGGGCGCAAGCGGCTCTGCGAGCGCACGGCTACGCACCGGCGACAAGATTGGCCAGTACAACGTGTCCGTAACATCCGAGGACGCGACGCCATTGAGTACGCCAGCGATATTGTTCGCCGTGTCTCGACGGCCGCCCGATGACAACAAAGACAAGGAAGAAGGCAACGGCGAAGACTGCTCAGTTGCCGACCCGATCACCATCGGTATAGGGAACAGCTTCCAGCAGGAAACCGATTACGCCCGCACCGGTCTTTCGATTCTGGAGTTCGAGCGTTCCTACAATGCGCTCGGCTCCAAGTCCAAGTTGATGGGTAACTACTGGACGACAACCTTCGATCGAGCGGTGCTACCGCCCGCGATCGCAGGTGAGCCGACACGGGTGCGACGTCCTGACGGCCGAGTCATCCCGTTCACTCTGCAAGGCGGCCAGTACATGCCCCTGCGACCATATTTCCACGGCGTCCTCAGGGCCAATGGAAGCGGCTGGCAGTACGTCACGGAAGACAACACGACGGAAAGCTACGACTCGCAAGGCAAATGGACCACGATTACCGATGCCACGGGACGCACGCTAACAGCTACGTACAGCAGCAAACCTTGGCTTACCAAGGTGACGGCCAATACCGGTGAGTCGCTGACGTTCGCGTACAACACCTACGGTCAGATCATCAGCGCAACCGATCACAGCGGCCGGGTCTGGACCTATACCTACAACGCATGGGCGAACCTTACCCAACTCAAGGATCCGGACGGGGTCTACCACACCTACCACTACGAATCGCCGTACAGCCCATACCTGCTCACGGGCATTAGTGTCGGACGTAACGCCACGCCCCAGGCCAGCGAGCGCTACGTTACTTGGACATTCGATGCGAACGGGCGTGCAATCTCAAACTATTTCACCGGTGGACTGAAGCGCTACGACATCAGTTACAACGACATCACTGGAGAGCGCACCGTCACGGACGCTTTGTCGAATCAGGCCCTTTTCCAGACCAGAACGCTCAACGGGCGGGGCTTCGTGGACGCGGTTGTTGGCCCTGGTTTTTCAACCTGTGGGTTCGCCGATTCCGAGATCCAACGCGACCTCAACATGAATGTCACGCTCCGCACCGCATTCGGGCGCGCGACACAGTTCGGCAACTACGATTCGAAGGGCCAGTTCGGTTTCATGATCGAGGCCGCAGGGAAGTCTACAGCGCGCCGCTCGGACTACACCTACGATCCGCGCTTTATCCACAAGCCCACCTCGATCAGCCAGCCCTCGGTGTCAGCAGGCCAGATCAAGGTGACGCAGCGTGCTTATGATGCAGCGGGCAACGTGATTCAGGAATCGGTCTCTGGCTTCCGGCCAGATGGAACGCCGATCTCACGCGGTGTGACGCTCCAGTACAACGGTCCCTATGGCCAACTCTCGCAGATCGATGGGCCGCGCACTGATGTCTCGGATATCACGCGCCTTGAGTATCACGCCACCACCAAGCGCTTGCTGCGGATCACAGACCCCAACGGCATCCAGCTTCGCAACAACATCACGTATACCGCAACCGGACAAGTTGCCTCTGAAGATCGGCCGAACGGCCTGCATCTGACGTATACGTATTACCCGGGTACCGACTTGCTGAAGTCGGTAACGGAGGCTGGAACAGGCAGCACACGCACAACCACCTGGACCTACAACGACCGACGCTGGGTGACAGCGCTGTCTTTTAGTGATGGCATCAACACAGACATCGCAACCAACTTTGAATACAACGCCGCCGGCGATATAACGAAAGTGTGGTCTCCGGGCGCGGGCGCAATCAGTTACACATTGGACGCGGCTGGTAACCGCAAGAAGGAATCGTATCTCGAGGACTATGCGGGCACAGAGCGTCGCTGGGTTCAACGAACCTTCGATGCGTACGGGCGCACCAAGGACCTGATCAATGCGGACAATCAGTCTCAGTACGTTGTCCATCCCGAGGGCACGCTTACGAGCAGCATCGATGGACGGAACAACACAACGTCTTACACCTACGACGATTTCAAGCGCCTCACGCAGACACTGCTGCCAGGGCAGGTCGCAACCTCGTATGGGTATGACGCTCAAGATCGGCTTATAAGTGTCACCGATGGCAATCAAGCCACCACGGCCCTGCTCTACGACGACCTGGGCAATCGCATCCGCCTGGAAAGTCCGGACACCGGAATTACCACCTTCGCGCACGATGCCGCGGGAAATGTCATCGGATCTACTGATGCGCTGGGGCAAGCGACGGCCTATACCTATGATGCAGGCAACCGCCTTAAGACCGTCGACCGCGTCGGTACTGCTGACGACGAGTCGTACACCTTCGACACCTGTGTCAATGGGTCAGGTCGGCTCTGTATCGCAACCAACGGTATTGGCGACTTCGTTCGATATGACTATGACGTGCTTGGCCGTGCCGCCAAGCAGACCACCAACGCGGGCGTCGTCAGCTACCAGCATGATGCCGCAGGCAATATCACCGAGATCACTTACCCCTCGCAGCGCAAGGTTCGATACGTCTACAACGGGGGCAGCCAGGTGACCAATGTAACGGTCATCGATGGTGGTAATTCTTATGCCCTGGCGCGCAACATCTCGCACCTTCCCTTCGGTCCTGCCAGGAGCTGGATCTACGGCAACGGGCTCAGCGAAACCCGGCAATACGACCTGCAGTATCGACCGGTGACGTTCAACGCCGGCGGACGCTCTGCGGTCAGCTATGGGAGCTATGACGGCGACAGCAACCCAACCCAGCGCACGCTCAACGGCGACTCGCAGGCTTTGACGTACGACGCCCAGGCACGGCTGGATACAGCTTCCGGTGCGTTTGGCACACGCGACTATGGCTACGACGCCGTCGGCAATCGCACCAGCTTGA
Organism: Lysobacter sp. CFH 32150; assembly: GCF_022758295.1. Classification (GTDB taxonomy): domain Bacteria; phylum Pseudomonadota; class Gammaproteobacteria; order Xanthomonadales; family Xanthomonadaceae; genus CFH-32150. The sequence continues at coordinate 73,951 of NZ_JALDWJ010000002.1, forward strand.
GTGCCGATGGCCAGACGACGTCGTATGCCTACCAACCACAATCCAATCGCCTGCTTTCGGACACGCAATGGAGTTACACGCACGATCCCAATGGCAACGAAACCAGACGGCAAGCACTCGACGGCCATGGCTGGGACCTAACCTATACGGCCAACAACCGCCTGATGGGTGTTACCGATCTGGAGAGCCCGGTCACACTCTTGGGGGCGTACCGCTACAACGCCCTTGGGCAACGCACCCTCAAGAGCACGCCGTACGGCGACACACGGTTCGTTTACGGCCCTTCCGGAGAGTTACTGGCGGAACTGTTACCTGATGGCAGCGTGACTCAGGAGTACGTGTACCTCGATGGCGCGCCGATCGCCCTTCTGGGAGCGCCAGCAGCACCGGCCGCGCCGTTCGGCGTCGATCAGACCATCGACAATCCCGCGAGCGATGCGGCCTGCTCGGTCAAGCGTGCATCCGAGGCCATCAATGGCAACTACCTGCTCTGCCCTCGCACCGGTTCCAGCTTCCAATTGGAATGGCCTTGGGAGCCGCCCTATACCGGTGACTACGACCTCTACATCCGATGGGCGTGGACATCCGACTCACAGTGCTATGAATTCCGGTTTGTCACCTTCCCGACATGCGTCGGTGCCGGCGCTGCGGCAGGCACATGGGTATCGCTGGGCCGCCATCACCTGGTCGCAGGCACGCGGGATCCTATGCTCAGCACCCAGGCCAATAGCTGGAACAACCTCAGCCTGAAGATGGATGCGATCCGCTATGTGCTGGCGTACAAGGATGTGACTGACCGGGACTACAAGTATGTACATACCGATGCCCTCGGCACACCGCAGCGGGCGACCGACAAGCTCGGTACGGTGGTCTGGCAGGCGAGCTACGATCCGTTCGGTGCTGCAGTCATCGACGATGATCCCGATGGCGACAGCGTCCATCAAGCCCTGAATCTGCGCTTCCCTGGCCAGTACTACGATGCCGAGACTGGGCTGCATTACAACTATTTTCGCGATTACGATGCGCGGCTAGGCCGCTACCTGGAGGCTGACCCGATCGGCCTCCAAGGCGGACTAAATCTCTATGCTTACGCCGACGGCAATCCGGTTGCTACAGTCGACCCCCAAGGGCTTTGGAGCGCCAGTCCCGGGCAGAATTATGGTCCGATGTACTCCAATAACCCGGATCGAAGCGTCTATGTCGCTCCTGCCGGATACATCCGCTACAAGCGAGGCGATAACACGATCATTCCCGCCCCTGGATTGCATGGCAACATCCTGTGCCTGCAACTCTGTCTTGGTCTGCAGTTGACAATCACAGGCGGGAGCGAAGGTGCGCCCTATCATGCTGGGCGCAACCACCCTGCAGGAAAGGCGTGCGATTTCGGATGCAACTCGAACCCTGCCCTGTGCAAAATCCCCAATGGCACGGTCACGGATTGTGCCGCCAGATGTGGCTTCACCAACGGAATGCGCCACGCACCAGATCACTGGCATCTGTCAACTGCGCCCGGCGACAGGGTGCCCTCAATACTTCCGCCGCCGCCGGCGCTCCCGTTCGGAGATGGCCCGATTGTTCCTCTTCGTTTCCCCCCGCCCTGAAATTGCCCATTTCGCGCCAGTCGTTCTGGAGGACCTATGCGTCTGACAAATCTGCTCTTTGTGCTGGCTTCCTTAGGTCCCTGCCTAGGTGTGCAGGCCGAGGGCGTCGAAGATCCCGCTATGAACCCGGAAGCCGTGCTTAAGAAGGACTATGCGGACAAACGCTATTGGCCGTCGGGACAAGGCCTTCGGGAGAGAATCGAGTTCTGCGGAGGAGATTGGTGCCAGGAAGTACTGATGGAGCGACCAGAAACTTCGCAGAAGCAGGCATGGGATGCCGCCTTTCTAATGTTCTATTTCTTCGATGCGAATGAAGGATTTCGGTCGCGGCGTAGCGCCACTGCAACGCGGCTGTTGGATCGGTATTCCAAGAGTTGCGTTTCAGGCGCCCCTGAGAGCAGAGCATCTTGTATTCTTCAGAAACTGCAGTCTGCACATAAGCTTAAGTACCGAAGGGTTCAGTACGATGTTGGCTACCGCTGTTACAGCGAGTTTGATGCTGCGCCGCCTCACTTCACGAATCGAGGCGCATGTCGTCGAATCAAGGCGTCTCCCTCTAAGAATGCCGACACCCGGTAACGCGTCTTGTGGCAAGGCGGGCCTCAGATTTCCAAGGCGAGAGGCACCTGAAGCCGATCACCGCTGACGGTAACTCTGACGGTACGCGGTAAGGCAACGCGATAGCGATCTGCGCAAAACGTACGTTGCAGCACACAATTCAGTAGCCCCCACCTCCACCATCACCAGAAAACGGGCCGCGGAAGCGGCCCGTTTTCTTTTGTGGCATGACCAACGGCCATGCCGCGCTCACGCGGCTCAGGCTATGTTGGCGACCCCGACACCGTGGAGCAACCCTATGCAGCGCCTTGGATGGATCCTTGCCACCGCCCTCCTCTGCAGTTGCAAGGCAGAACCACCACCCGACCAGGCGACGCCTGCGGCCGCAACGGAGCAGCCCATTCAATCCGGCGTTGATCTCGTCGGCATCGACAAATCGGTGAAACCGGGCGACGACTTCGATGCCTACGCCAACGGTGGCTGGCGTAAGGCGACCGCCATTCCCGAAGACCGTTCAGGCACTGGCAGCTTCGTGGTGCTGGTGGAGTTGGCGGAAAAACGGAACTCCGAACTGCTCCAATCGCTGGAAGCGGCCAAGCCGGCCGCCGGCAGCGACGAGCGCAAGATCGCCGATTACTACGCCGCGTACATGGACGAGGCCGGTATCGAGCAACGCGGCCTGCAACCGCTGCAACCTGAACTTGCAAAAATCGAAGCGATCGCCTCCTCGAGCGACCTTGCCCGCGTGCTTGGCAGCACCGTGCGTGCCGATACCGATCCTCTCAACTCCACCAACTTCTACACCGACAAGCTGTTCGGCGTGTTCGTTGCGCAAGGCCTCCAAGATCCGGAGCACTACGTCGCCACCCTGATGCAAGGCGGCCTAGGCATGCCCGACCGCGAGTACTACCTGTCGTCCGACAAGGAAATGGCGGACGCGCGACAGAAGTACGAGGCTTACATCGCTACGTTGCTGGAGACCGCGGGCATCGCCGATGCGGAAGCGAAGGCGAAGGCCATCGTCGCGCTCGAAACCAAGATCGCGAAGGCCCACGCACCGGTCGTCGATTCGCAGAACGTGCACAAGGCCAACAATCCATGGGCGACCGCGGATTTCGCGACGAAGGCGCCGGGCATCGACTGGGCCACGTTCTTTGACGCTGCGGGCCTCGGCTCACAGCAGACCATCGTGGCTTGGCAACCGGGCGCGATCAGCGGCATCGCCAGCGTGGTCGGCAACGAACCGCTGCAGGCCTGGAAGGACTACCTTACCTTCCACGCCATCAACCACAGCGCCGCTTTGCTGCCCAAGGCCTATGCCGATCTCCGCTTCGGCTTCTACGGCACCACGCTGCAAGGCACACCGAAGCAGCGCGATCGCTGGAAGCGTGCGCTCGACGCCACCAATGGCGCGCTCGGCGACGCGGTCGGCAAGCTCTATGCGGAGAAGTTCTTCCCGGCCTCGTCCAAGGCCAAGGTCGAGGAGATGGTGCAGAACATCCTCGCAGCGTTCGGTGAGCGCGTGGATTCGCTGGAGTGGATGACCGCCGAGACCAAGGCCAAGGCCAAGGAGAAGGCAAAGACGATGCGCGTCAGCGTCGGCTACCCGGACACCTGGCGCAACTACGCGGCGCTGGAGATCCGTGCCGATGACGCGCTCGGTAACCGCCTGCGCGCGGAACTGTACGAGTACAAACACCAACTGGCCAAGCTGGGCAAGCCGGTGGATCGTGGTGAGTGGTGGATGACGCCTCAGACCGTCAACGCCGTGCAGTTGCCGCTGCAGAATGCAATGAACTTCCCGGCGGCGATCCTGGAAGCGCCGTTCTTCGACCCCAAGGCGGATCCGGCCGCGAACTATGGCGCGATTGGCGCGGTGATCGGCCATGAAGTTAGCCACGGCTTCGACGACACCGGCGCGGAGTTCGATGCCCAGGGCCGCCTCGCCAACTGGTGGACGCCCGAAGACGCCAAGCACTTCAAGGAGTCCACAAAGAAACTCGCCGATCAGTACAGCGCGTATGAAGCCCTGCCGGGCCTGCACCTCAATGGCGTGCAGACATCGGGCGAGAACATCGCCGACGTTTCCGGCTTGGCAATCGCGTACATGGCGTACAGGAAGTCGCTCGGCGGTAAGGAAGCGCCGGTGATCGATGGCCTGACCGGCGACCAGCGCTTCTTCCTCGCCTACGCTCAGGCCTGGCGCAGCAAAATCCGCGACGCCGCGCTGCGCCAGCGCGTGCTTACCGACGGCCACGCTCCGGCCAACTTCCGCGCCCAGACGGTGCGCAATATCGATGCCTGGTACGAAGCGTACGACGCCAAGCCGGGCGATGCGCTCTACCTCGCGCCCGAGGCGCGCGTGAAGATCTGGTAACAGCAGGAACTTCCGCGAAATAAGAAAAACGGGCCGCTTATGCGGCCCGTTCTCTTTTTGCCGTGAATTGAAGACTTAGCTGCGTACGGGTACCAGCGTGATTTCGACGCGGCGATTCTGCGCTCGACCGGACTCGGTCTCATTGCTGGCGACCGGACGGCTCTCGCCGGCACCGACCACGATCATGCGCTGGCTCATCACGCCGTGCGAACCGAGGTAACCGGCGACCGAGTTGGCACGGCGCTCGGACAGGGCCTGGTTGTAGGCATCGGTGCCGACGCTGTCGGTGTGGCCCGCCACTTCGACCACGGTCTGGTTGTATTCGGTCAACGTGCGCGCGACGTTGTCGAGCACGGGCAGGAACTGCGGCTTCAGATCGGAACGATCGAAGTCGAACGTGATGTTGCTCGGCATGTTGAGGGTGATGTTGTCGCCGTTGCGGACGACATCGACACCGGTGCCGGCCATGCGCTGGCGCAACGCGGCTTCCTGACGGTCCTGGTAGGCGCCGATCGCACCACCGGCGAGTCCACCGACGCCTGCACCGACGAGTGCGCGCTGGCGACGCTCGGTGGCGTCATCGCCGCTCAACAGGCCGGCGACGGCACCGGCGACGGCACCGATGATCGCGCCACGCTGGGTGCGGTTGGGGTCGTCCGGCGCATTGGTCTGGCCGGTATAAGTGGCGCAGCTGGACACCAGCAGCGAGATGCTCATCGCCGCAAGGCCAACCTTCAGTTGCATTTTCATGGTGCATCTCCTTGTCGCAGGGATAGTAATGATCCGTCAACGGACCTGAATAGGCCGCGACAAGGTAAGCACGGAGATGTCAGTGATGGGTGACGACCGCAGGCTTGCGTTTAGCCTGCGGTTGGAATGCCTCGTCGAGTCATCAACTGGTCAGGAATGCGATCGCTTCCTGCGTCTGCTCCGGCAGCAATGCTTCGGCGGCGAACGAATCGAACGTCTTGTCCCAATCTCCCATCAGCGCCAGGTACAAGAGCTTGTCGAATTCGCTGCCGAAACGCCGGATCACGGCGTCCGGATCAGGGATCAACTTGGCGTCGGCGATCATGCCGAAATGCACGCGACCGTTATAACTGAAGATGGAAATGCCCACGCCCATCGAACCGGTCTGCGGCACCCAGAACATCATTTCGCGCAATGCGCATCCGGCCAGGTACAACGTCTGCGAGGGTCCCGGGACATTCGTCGCCACCACGCTCGCCTTGCGGCTGAAGAGTTCCAACGCCAGCCCTTGCAGTGCCGGCGGCGCCATTCCAAGAGCAGCCAAAACACCAAATGTAACAATAGCTTGTCGTGAATTTTTAATGTTATTCATGCACGCAGCGACGCGTTCGACCCGACGGATCGGATTGCTTTCGCCGACCGGGAGATCAAGGAACACCAGACCGAAGTGATTGCCGAGTTTCTTCGCGTGCTCCAGCGGGCGCAGGTTGACCGGAACGGTGGCGCGGATGGTCAGGCCATCGACGCGATCGCCACGCTCGAGCATGTATTCGCGCAGGGCGCCGGCAGCCGTCGCCATGAGCACATCGTTGACCGTGCAGTCGCAGGCGCGACCAACGGCTTTCACTTCTTCCAGATCGAGTGGCTCAGCCCAGGCCACGCGCTTGCTCGTGCCGAGTTTGCCGCGCAGCAGCGACGGTGGATCATCCGCCAGTGACAGCGCGGTAATCAGCTCGCGGGCGATCTCACCCCCTTCCTTGGCCAACACCGCGGCGAGGCTGGGATCGCGGTACATCTCCATGCCCTTCTCGACCACCTTGCTGCCAAGCTGCATGTACTTGTCGACCGCGCCGACCCGTCGCGCCACCTCGGCACCGTCCTGCTTCAGCCACGCGCGCGTCAGGTCCTTGCCCTTGGTCGGTTCGCGCGTGGTATCGGTGAGCGACAGCAACACCTGCACCAGCGCGATGCCATCGGCGTAGCAGTGGTGGATGCGGATGACCAGTGCAGACCCACCGTCATATCGCTCGATCAAGTGGAATTGCCACAACGGCCGCCCGGCATCGAGCGGCGTCGAGGCGAGCTGGCTGACCAGGCGTTCAAGTGCACGCTTGCCCCCACGCCCCGGCAGCGCGGTGAGTTGCACGTGCCAGTCGAGGTCGAGGTCGTCGTCAGTCTGCCAAGACGCGCCGGCCGCCGTGTCCACCGCCTTCTGCTGGAAACGCGTGTAGGCGAGGAAGCGTTGCTTGATCAAACGGCGCAGGTCGATCACCGACATGGTCTCGGCGAACATCAATACCGCCGTGATCATCATCGGATTGGTCGGCTGCTCCATCCGCAACCAGGCGGTGTCCACCCGTGACATCGGTTCGCGACGAACGCGTTTGCGCGGTGCAGTGGCGGCCATGCACATCTCCCGGAGTTCACGGCGAGTGAATCACGGGCGCGAGAACAGCGTCAATCGAAAGGCCGTATCGGCACGACCGACATCAGCTCCGCGAAAAAACGGGGCCGTTCTTAGATTCACCCTGGCCAAGCAGAAGAGGCGCACCCGATGAGCCCGCTGTGATGTGGGTGTCATTGGATCGCCTTCGGGTGGAATCCCGTGCCTCCGCCGTGACTGCCGCCGCGCCCTGCCTCACTCGCGCTTGACCTACGTCATAGCGCCAATGGACGCCCCGTCAGCGACGGCGTAGTCCGCTGGAAACCGGCGGTACCGACGTCGCGCACGCGCGACCGGCCATCGGCTCCCCCAGATCAAGGAGTACGACATGATCACGATTCCTGTCAGACGCAAATCAGTTGCAGCACCCGACCTCCCACAGCTGCCACGCGGCGTGGATGCAGACAGTCGCCGGCCCGGCCGTCGATGGACGCAGCCGATCGTGGGACTTGCCGCCGCAGTCACCTTGCTGGCGTCGTTCGCCGCCCTGCCCCAGGGGGGCGGCAAGCCGATCCAGTTCTCGAAGGCGCGGATCCTGATCGAACTGAACGACACAGCCCAGGACGCAGGCATCCAGATGTTGATCGACGGCGAGGGCTGGGAGGCACTGGAAGTGATTGGCCCCAACGGCCGCGGCACCATGCTGGAGATCGAGGCCAGCAGCAGCGTCGGTCTGATCGGCGTGACCGAACTGTTCTTCGAGAGCGCAGAGCCGTCGCTGCAGGATCTGCCACTGGAAGACCTGCTGGTACTGTTCCCCGCCGGCAAGTATCTGATCGAAGGCCGCACGGTCGAAGGCCAGCGCATGGTCGGCACCACGGTGTTGAGCCATGACATCCCTGCCGGCCCGCACGTCGTCACCCCAACCGCAGGCGGCATCACCGACCACAACAACACGGTCATCGACTGGGATCCTGTGGCCGATCCTCCGGGCGGCAAGATCGGCGGCTACCAGGTGATTGTGGAGTTGCCGGAGCCGTTGCGGATCTTCAGCGTGGACCTGCCGGCCACGGTGACGGCGGTGAAGGTGCCGGCCCAATTCCTGCAGCCGGGCACCGATTACAAGTTCGAGGTGCTGGCGGTCACCAAGAGCCACAACCAGACGATCACCGAAAGCACGTTCTCGACCGCACCGTAATAACAGCGTGGGAGTACGCTTCAGCCTACTGCACTGCCCCATCCGGCGCGCCGCTGCCGGGTGGGGATCCCCACAAACTCGTGAGGCAACGCCATGAACGAGCTGATCGATTTCCGAACCCGCGCCTGGGCCGCGGTCGCGGTGGTCGTGGGCCTCGTGTTGCTGATTGCGATTGACCTCATCGAAGAGCCGGACTCGAGCGCGCTGGACATCGTGTTGAACCTGCTCGAGATCGCGCCGGTGGTGATGACCAGCGTCGGCGTCGCGTTGCTGTTCCGGGTGGCGCTGCGCCAGCGGGAGGAAAACCTACAGGTGATCCACGACATCGAGATCGCCCGCGTGCAGGGGCAGCGTTGGCGCTCGGAAGCCCGCTCCTACCTAGATGGCCTGGGCCAGGCGATCGAAACGCAGTTCTCGCGCTGGAACCTGACCGAGGCGGAGCGCGAGGTGGCCCTGCTGCTGCTCAAGGGCCTCAGCACCAAGGAGGTCGCCCAGGTCCGCAGCGTCAGCGAGCGCACCGTCCGCGAGCAGGCGCGTTCGATCTACGCCAAGGCCGGCCTGACCGGTCGTGCCGCGCTATCCGCGTTTTTCCTTGAAGACCTGCTCGCACCGATCGAAGGCCTGCAGTAGCGAACGAACCCACCGGCAGGGGCATACATGTCTCGCAACGCGGCTCGCATCACGTCGTTGCCGCTCCTGCTGGGCGTGCTGGCGCTGGTGCCGGCGACACCAGCCTGGGCCTCGGACCAGGAACCCGCCGCCACCGGATCGGAAGAACCCGGGGATACGGAAGACGATGCGCTACGCGAGCGACTGACCGAACGCGAGGACAAGCGGCGCCCACTTGAACCGTGGAGCGTGCAGGTTGCAGGGCGGCCGCTAATCGTCGGCGGCGAAATCGAGATCGTCCAGGACTCACTACGCCGATTTCCCGTCGACGATCCGGCGCGCCGGGTCAACCGCTCACTATCGGCGCAGGAGCTCGAAGTGGAGGCGTTCTACAGTCTGGGCAGGCCGCTGTCGCTGTTCGCGCAGGTGCGCACAGGCATTGAGGAAGTGCTGCGCCCGGACACCTCCGCTACGGTCTCAAATCGCTTCGTGGAACGCGGCGAGATGTGGCTCTACAGCGAGCACATCGCTGGTTCGAATCTGAGCCTCGATCTCGGCCGCCTCGACTTCGAGGACGATCGCCGCTGGTGGTGGGACGAGGAACTCGATGCGATCCGGGTGGAGTACGAGGCGGAGCGTTTCGATCTCGCGCTGGCATTTGCGCGCGAGCTGGCACCCAGCCGTTCCGATCGCGACTTCGTCGATCCGCAACATGATCGCGTGCACCGCGTGATCGCGGAGGCCTCATGGGGCTGGCGCCGGAATCATGTCCTGCAGCTGTTTGCCTTGCATCAGGACGACCGCTCGCATCGCGAGTTCCCTGGGCGGGTAGTCCAGCTCGATCGCGAGGACGAATCGGACGCCCGTCTCACCTGGGTTGGTGCACGTCTGATGGGCGGGATCGATTTCGGCGCGCACGGGATGCTCGGCTATTGGCTCGATGCGGCTCAGGTGCGCGGCAAGGAGCACCTCGCCGAATTCGAGACGCTGGACTGGAACAGTTTTCCGGTGCAACAAAGCATTGTGGCGAGCGTCAGCCAGCAAGATGTGCGTGGCTGGGCGATGGACGCAGGCCTCAACTGGATTCTGCCGCTCGCGTGGGAGCCACGACTGATCGCCGGTATCGCGTTCGGCACGGGCGACCGGAATTCCGACGACGGCGCCGACTACGCTTTCCGACAGACCGGCCTGCATGCCAATGAAGCCGGCTTCGGCGGCGTGCAGCGCTACGGCCACTATGGCGTCCTGCTCGATCCGGAGTTGTCGAATCTTCAAGTGTTGACGTTCGGCGCGGGACTCACGCTGCTGCAATCAAGCTCGCTTGACCTGGTCCATCACCGCTACCGACTCGTTGAGCCTGCGACGTCGCTACGCGATGCGCGGCTGGATGTCGCACTCACCGGCACGCATCGCGAACTCGGCAGCGGTATCGATGCGGTGCTGGCACTGGAGGAATGGGAGCGCTTCGAGTTCGAGTTCGTCGCTGCCGCATTCCGAGCCGGACCGGCGTTCGGATCGGCGGAAGGTTCGTGGAGCTATGGTGGTTTCCTCGCCCTTCGGATCGCCTTCTGAGAGCCGTCAGTCCTCGACGAAGCGCACCCGGCGGGTGATCGAGCACACCAGCTCGTAGCCTATGGTGTCCGCTGCCGCGCCGATGGTTTCGACCGGTAGGCCCACGCCCCACAGCACTACCGGATCGCCAGGTTTGGCATCGGGCTGTGCGCGCAAATCGATCGTCATCAGGTCCATCGACACGCGGCCGATGATGTTGGCGCGCTGACCATTGAGCAGCACCGGCGTGCCCGCCGGTGCATGGCGCGGATAGCCATCGCCGTAGCCGATCGCCGCGACGCCAACCGGCATGTCTTCGGGGCATTCCCAGGTCGCGGAATAGCCAATGCGCTCGCCCTTGCGGATGCGGTTGACCGCGATCAGGCGCGTGCTCAGCGTCATCGCCGGGCGCAGGCCAAAATCGGTGCCAGAGGTGCCATCAACCACCGAAATCCCATACAGCGCGCCGCCCGGCCGCACCCAATCGGCATGCGCGGCAGGCCAACCGAGCACGGCGGCCGAATTCGCCAGCGAACGCACGCCCGGCAAACCCGCCGTCGCTTCCGCGAACACATGCAACTGCTCGCGCGTCTGTGGCTTGTCGAATTCATCGGAACTGGCGAAGTGGTTCATCAGCACGATGTCATCGGCCACCGCCGGCATGGCCCACAATCGCGTGTGCGCTTCGCGTACGTACTCGGGTGCGAAACCGAGACGATGCATGCCGGTGTCGAGCTTGAGCCAGCAGCGAATCGGCTCCCCCGGTGGGGCCTGTTCCAACATCTCCAGCTGGGTGACATGGTGGACGACGGTTTCGACATTGAGCCGGCGCAGCTGTGACAGGTCGTCGGGCTCGTCGAAGCCGGAGAGCAACACGATCGGCTGCGACAACCCTGCAGCGCGAAGCCGCTCGGCATCGCTCAACGCCGCGACACCGAAGGCATCGGCACCCGTCAGCGCACGTGCGACGCGCTCGAGGCCATGGCCATAGCCGTCGGCCTTGACCACCGCCATGACCCGGCTATTCGGCGCACGCTGGCGCACTTGCGAAAGGTTGTGACGCAACGCGTCGGTATGGATAGTGGCGGAGGTTGGGCGGGCCATGGACATAGTGTAACGGGCGTGCAAACCGGAACGCCGCAGACCCCGAGTTGCACGAGCCCGGATCCATGCATAGTCTGGAGCCCGCTCCAAGGAGGGAATGCAACCATGACCAAGGCTGGGTTGGGACGTCTGGCAAGCGCTACGCCGGTCCGCAAGTTTTTCACCGCATCGAGCGAAACCTGGCCGGGCAAGCCCTTCGCGATATCCAGCTCGCATCGGTCGCCGCTATCTCAGGCCCTCCTAACAGCCCTGCTCTGCCTCCCCATCTTCGGATGCCAGCACGCCATGTCTATGTCCAATTCCGATAGCGGCGGTCACGTCGTTCGCAATGAATTCCCGCTGCGGTTTAAAGACCACAATTTCGAAGCCTATTGCTACGACACGATCGGCTGCTCGGTTCTTTACAACGACTTCTATCACGTCAAGCAGGAGCCCGATGAGGTTGCATCGCCGCCAAAAATGCAGAACTACAAGAAGTATTGGGGTGGCGCGCTTTATATCGGCATCGATAATTTCCCCGAACCCGCAGTGGTCAAGTGGAAATCAAAGGACGGGGTGCCGCATGAAGCACAGGTTGATATCGGCAACATCTTCAAGGACGAGCTGATCCTGCATAACGTCCCACAGGAAGAAATTCCAGTCGAAACCGCGGCGACCATCGGTGGTCCGGATGTCTTCCTCGAGGTTAACGACCGAACGATCAACGTCTATATGAAGGCGATGATCGCCCTCAAGGACACCGCGACTAGGAAAAGCGACTTCCGCCAGGAAGTGATCTTGGCCTGGAGTCACACTTACTAAGCCACGGAGGGCGCCATGAGCAAGGAAAAGCACAAGCCCGGCAAGGACGGCATCCTCGAGGACGGAGTCGGCTACTACCCGGCAAACGCCCACGACATGGCGACTTTCGAAACCGCCAAGCGCTCATTGGAGCACATGCGAGTTCCCGTTTTGAATCATGCGGGCAACCCGCACGAACGCCTGTTTGTGGCTGCCTTTGATGGCACAGGGAACGACGCCATCCGTAACCCGGAACACGCGACCAATGTGGGTGAAGTAAAAGACCAGCTTCAGGCACTGGAGCATAGCAGCAACAAAAGTATTCACGTCGGATATGTCGAAGGAATTGGCACGCAGCGAAACGTAGTCGTGCGCACGCTCGATGGTGGCATTGGCTTCACCTACGACGAGCGTATTGAAAAAATGTACGACCAATTCATCAGACAGGCTGCTGACTGGAAGAAGGAAGACCCGAACGCCGAAATCCACCTCGCCAACATCGGCTTCAGCCGTGGCGCAGAACAAGCGGCTGGTTTCGCGCGACTCGTGCATGAGCGCGGCATCCAGGACTGGACCGGCATCAAGAAAACGACCGATGAATCTGATCGGGCCGTCATCGAATACACCAAACCACCGTTGGTTCCACCCGGCCAGATTGCACAAGCTGTGGGTCTGTTCGATCCAGTCGGAACCGGCGAACCACGCAATCACGATCGTCGATTACCACCTTCGGTGATCTCAGGCTTCCAGATCACCGCCGAAGACGAGCGCCGTGGGCTGTTCAAGTCCACCAGCATCATCGACCAGGGCATGACTGCAGATGGCCGTTTCCTTGCGGTGATGGTGGGTGGCGCACATTCCGATGTCGGCGGCGGTTATCACCGTAACGGATTGGCGATCCGATCCGGCAATCTGATGGTGGATTACCTCAACACGCTGAGCGATACCCCGTTCCTGCAGAAAAGGCCTGAACCGAGCGCACCAGGCATGAACGTGGTGCATCGCTCCGAAGAAGGCATGCTGCTCTACCGGATATGGAACAAGGTAGACCGGCAACATCCGGGAGGCGTGGTTGAAACGCTGGCACCCGGCCAGGTGTGCCGCGTGGTCGCCGATTGCAGGAACGCCGAGCCACGTGATGAAGCGCTGGCAAGTCGCTTCGATTACGCAAAGGTCGCTATCGGCCCTGTGCCGCCGGAAACCAGGGTCGCCGATCTCCCGATCCGCACCGACGCCACCCAACCCGGACATCCCGACCACGCACTCCTGACCGAGAGCGTCGCTGCCGTCGGGCGGCTGGAAGCAAGCCTGCATCGAACGCCTGACCTCTCCAGTGATCGCCTGGCGACCAGCGCAGCAGTTGCGGCCAAGCAAGCCAGCCTGCAGCACATCGACCACGTGGTACTTAGCGAGAAAGGCGATTACGCGTTTGCGGTCCAAGGCGACTTGAGCTCGCCGACCAAGCACTTGGCCCGGATCGATACCCAGACCGCCACGAACACGCCCGTCGACACCAGCCTCAGTCAACTCAATGCGCTGAATGAAGAACAGACGCGCGAGGTTGGTCGACAGGTGGCGCAGCAAGCGATCCAGCCGTCGCCACAGGAGCCGGCGCCGGTGCGTGCTATCGCGCGATAACCGAAGAACCCGGCATCGAGCATGGCTGGGCCGGCGTTTCACTTCGATCCATGCGGTTACTCGCCCTAGCTGCGGGTGAACTCGACGAAGGCACCGAGTACGACATCCCAGCCGCCACCAGCGGGCAGGAATTTGTCGCGCACGTGGACGTTCTCGTGGCTCCAGTCGCGGTGTTCGAAGTACATCCGGCAACCGCCGTGAGTGTCGTTGAAGCGCACCGCGACCTCTGTCGGGTGCTGCTTGTCCTGGGCGAGATGGAACGAGTGCACGAGTTCGATGCCGTGGACAAACGCACGGACTATGCCCCAGTCGTAGATGCTGCCGTCATGGCTTCGTTCGTAGATGCGTCCGCCGGCCTGCGGCTCGATCACGATCGTATCGAGCCCGTCATCGCCGTACGCGGTGAATCCGGCTGGCCACCAGTCACCGATGCGGAGCGCATAGCAAGTGAACGCATCGACGGCGCTCAGCGGCAGGTCGTACTCGATCTTGATCGGCTCGATCATTGCACTACTCCTGCCTTGTCGATGGTTCCCGACGCCCCTTACTCGAAGCTGCCAACCGAATCGTGGGCGAGATTGTCGAAACGGGTGTATTCGCCGAAGAACTTGAGCTTGATCGATCCGGTTGGGCCGTTACGCTGCTTGCCGATGATGACTTCGGCCAGGCCCTTATCCGGCGAGTTTTCCTTGTTGTAGTACTCGTCGCGATAGATGAAGACGATGACGTCGGCATCCTGCTCGATCGCGCCGGACTCGCGCAAGTCGGCCATCACAGGGCGCTTGTCGGTGCGGGTTTCCAGCGAGCGGTTGAGCTGCGACAGCGCAATCACCGGTACGTTGAGCTCCTTGGCCAGGCCCTTGAGCGAGCGCGAAATCTCGGAGATTTCGGTGGCGCGGTTCTCGCTGTTGCCGGGCACCGCCATCAGCTGCAGGTAGTCGATCACGATCAGGCCGAGGTCGTGCTCGCGCTTGAGCCGGCGCGCCTTGGCGCGCAGCACTTCTGGCGACAGTGCCGGGGTGTCGTCGATGAAGATCTTGGCATCACGCAACATGCGGATGGCGCCGGTGACGCGGCTCCAATCCTCGTCTTCAAGCTGGCCATTGCGAAGTCGGGTTGCGTTGACGCGGCCGTTGGAGGAAATCAGGCGCAATGCCAGCTGGCTCGCCGACATTTCCATAGAGAACACCGCAACGGCCTTCTTCGACTTGATCGCAGCGTACTCGGCCATGTTCAGCGCAAGTGTGGTCTTACCCATCGCCGGGCGCGCGGCAAGGATCAGCAGGTCGGTCGGCTGTAGGCCGGCGGTCATCTCATCGAATTCGGTGTAGCCGGTCGGCAGGCCGGTGACGCTGCCACCACTCGCGTAGCGCGTCTGCAGGACATCGAATGCTTCCGACAGCGCCTTGGTGACCGGGGTGAAATCGGTGCGGCCGCGCGCACCGGCTTCGGCGATCGCGAACACGTCCTGCTCGGCCTTGGCCAGGATCTCGCCGCTGTCGCGGCCGTCAGGCTGGAAGCCATCATTGACGATACCGGTGCCGACTTCGATCAACTGCCGCAGCACCGCCTTGTCGCGGACGATCTCCGCATACGCCGCGATGTTGGCCGCAGAGGGCGTGGTACTGGCGAGCTCGACTAGGTAGGCACCACCGGCGACCTGTTCGGCCAGGTTCATCGACTCGAACCACTCGCCCAGCGTGACCGCGTCGTAAGGACGGTTCTTCTCGGCGAGTTCGCGGATGGCGCGGTAGATCAGTTGGTGGTCGCGGCGATAGAAGTCGCCGTCGACGAGTTGGTCGGCGATGCGATCGTAGGCGCTTGGATCCAGCATCAGGCCGCCGAGCACCGCCTGCTCGGCTTCGATGGATTGCGGTGGCACGCGCAGCTGCTCGATGCGGCTGTCCGCACGGCTACTCAAAGCGTGGGGGTCGGCACGAAATCCCTGGCGTGCGCTCATCAGCGATGTAACTCCCCTGTCCGGATCGTCGATGCGATCCTGTTGTAGTTGTTGTTGAAGCAGACCGGTCATCCTAGTCGCCTCGCTGGCAGGGTGTTGCAGACAAGTCGTGGGAAATCCTGTGCATAACTTTTCCCAGAGACCCGTCTCACCCGCTGCGACGGCCCAACGAAAACGGGCGCCTCGCGGCGCCCGTTTCGTGTTGCGATGCAGTAGAGGCTTAAGCCGCTTCGGCCACCACGGTCACTTTGACCGTCGCTTCGATGTCGGCGTGCAGGTGCACGATGACGTCGAACTCGCCGATGTGGCGGATCGGGCCTTCGCCCATCACCACTTCCGACTTCTCGACCGGGTTGCCGGCCTTGGTCAGTGCTTCGGCGATATCGCGCGGGCCGACCGAGCCGTACAGCTTGCCTTCGGTCGAAGCGTTGGCGGCGATCGTGACGGTCGCACCTTCGAGGCGCGCCTGGCGGCCTTCGGCGCCTTCCAGCGAGGCCTTGGCCTTGGCTTCGTACTCGGCGCGCTTGGCTTCGAACTCGGCAAGGTTGGCAGCGGTGGCCGGCACGGCCTTGCCCTGCGGCACCAGGAAGTTGCGGCCATAGCCCGGCTTGACGTTGACCTTGTCGCCAAGGTTGCCGAGGTTGGTCACTTTCTGCAGGAGGATCAGTTCCATCGTATTACTCCGTATTCGTTAGCGGGCCGCAGCCCGCAACTGTTGGCTGTCCGAATGACAGGTGGGATGAGCCGCAACGCTTAGGCGTTGTGGTTATCCGTGTAGGGGATCAGCGCGAGGAAACGCGCGCGCTTGACGGCCGTCTGCAGCTGGCGCTGGTACTTCGACTTGGTGCCGGTGATGCGGCTCGGCACGATCTTGCCGGTCTCGGTCAGGTACTGGCGCAGGGTGTTGAGATCCTTGTAGTCGATCTCTTTCACGCCCTCGGCGGTGAATTTGCAGAATTTACGGCGGCGGAAGAACTTGGACATGGGTGCTTTCCCGGACTTGGTCTTGGACTTGGACGGTTTGAAGCTCATGCGGCTTCTGCTGTGTCGTCGGCGTCGGCGATACCAATCGCGCCTTCGTCTTCATCACGGCGACGGCGTTCACCGCGCTCGGGCTTGTCGCCCTTCTCGTCCTTGTTCTTCATGATCAGCGACTGGTCGGTCGCCGCGTCGTCGCGCTTCATCACCAGGTGACGGAGCACGGCGTCGTTGAAGCGGAAGCCGTCGACCAGTTCGTTGAGCACGTCCTGACCCGCTTCGATGTTGAGCAGCACGTAGTGGGCCTTGACCAGGTTCTCGATCGGGTACGCCAACTGGCGGCGGCCCCAGTCTTCGAGACGGTGAATCTTGCCGTTGCCGTTCTCGATCAGCGTCTTGTAACGCTCGATCATCGCCGGGACCTGTTCACTCTGGTCCGGATGGACCAGGAACACGATTTCGTAATGACGCATTGTTGTTTCCTTGTGGATGCGGCCCGGCGTTCCTTGCGGAAGCAGGACCTGGCAGCTCCCCGTCACCCGGACTGGACGCGGTGGAGCAAGGGTCTCCCACCGGAGCGGGAGCCGGAAAGTATGGCAGGTTCAAGGGCTTAGGTGCAAATCCGCCCTCCCCGGCCGTCAGCGGGCGGCGGGGGCCTGTTGCTGGGCGGTGATCCAGGCCGTGATGTGCTTTTCCAGCGCGTCCAGCGGCACCGAGCCGGTCTCCAGTACCGCGTCGTTGTAGGCACGCAGGTCGAAGTTCGCCCCCAGCTCGCGCTTGGCGCGGGCCCGCAGCTCGGAAATCTTCAGCTGACCGATCTTGTAGGCCAGGGCCTGGCCGGGCCAGGCGATGTAGCGATCGATTTCGTTGACGATGTCCTGGTCGGTCTTGGGCGCGTTGTCCTTGAAGTAGCCGATCGCCTGCTCACGGCTCCAGCCCTTGGCGTGCATGCCGGTGTCGACCACCAGCCGTACCGCGCGCCACATCTCGTAGGCGAGCTGGCCCATGCGGTCATAAGGATCGTCGTACAGGCCCATGTCGTAGCCGAGTTGCTCGGCGTAGAGGCCCCAGCCCTCGCCATAGGCGACGAAGTATGCGGTGCGGCGGAACATCGGCGCGTCCGGCAGTTCCAGTCCACGGGCGAACTGGAAGTGATGGCCCGGCACCGCCTCGTGGAGGGACAGCGCCATCATTTCCCAGGTTGGCCGCACCTCCGGCTTGTACAGGTTGACGTAGTAATAGCCGGCGCGGCTGCCGTCGGTGGCGCCGCCCTGGTAGTAGGCCGTGGTCGTGTCGGGCGCGATGTTGGCCGGGATCGGGCGCACGCCGTAGGGCAATCGAGGGATCGTCCTGAACGCCTTGACCAACTCCGGATCGATGCGTTTGGAAATCGCACGATAGGCCTCAAGCAGGGCCTCCGGCGACTTGTGGAAGAACTTCTGATCCGTGCGCAGGAAGGTGAAGAATTCGCCCAGCGTGCCCTTGAAACCGACCTCATCCTTGATCTTCTCCATCGCCGCCCGAATGCGTGCGACTTCCTTCAGCCCGATGGCGTGTATCTCCTCGGCGCCAAGGTCGGTGGTGGTGAAGTAACCGGCCAGGAAGTCGTAATAGGCCTTGCCGTTCGGCAGGTCGGTGGCGGCGATCGTGGCGCGGGTTTTGGGTAGGTAATCGTCGTTGAAGAATGCCTGCAGCTTGCGGTAGGCCGGGACAATGCGTTCGGCGATCACCCGTCTTGCCTCGACTTGCAGCGCAGCGCGCTCACCGACGGGAACGCTGTCGGCAAATTTCGCGAAAGGCTTATAGAAGGCGCTTTCAGTCGGATCATCGACGATCTGTGCGGCGATTTGCGCCGGCACCCGCTGCATCAGCACCCGCGGCGGCATGTAGCCGGCCTTCGTTCCTTCCTGCATCAGCGCGATGGTCTGGTCGATCACCACCGGCAATGCCTCCAACCGCTTGAGCCAGTCGCGGTAGTCCTGGACGCTGGCGAACGGCAGCACCTCGATGATGCCGTCCGCAGTCTGCACGCCACCCTGGTGGCCCATCGGCTGCAGATACTCGCGGAACTGCTGTCGTTCGACGCTGTGCTTCAGCTGCCACTCGAAGGTGTCGTAGTTGAGCTGATCGGCCGGCGACAACGCTGTGCGGTCGATCGTGAGCAGCTTTGCCAGTGCAGCCCGATCTTCGGCTTCGCGTTGTGCGATCGCATCCAGTGTGAGATCGGTCCAGCGGTCGTTGTAGCGATTGTCGCCGTTGTAGCTGGCGTTTTCAGGGCTTTCGCGCAGGCCGCGTTCCCATTCGTCGTCGAACAGCTGATGCAGGGTCTTCGCGGCATCTGTGTTCTGCGCGTACGCAGGCGCTACGGCGAAGGCCGCAACGGCGGCCGCGGCAAAGACGAGGGAACGGATCATGGTCGGCTCCGGCGGGCGAACCGGGCGAGTCTAGCGTCCGATGCTTGGACCGCTACCGTGCCAAAGGCTGGTCGAAACCTTCAGGCCGCGTCGGCCTGGGTGGTGAAGCTCTCGCCGCAGCCGCATTCGCCGGCGACGTTCGGGTTGCGGAATACGAATTGTTCGTTCAAACCCTGCTTGAGGAAGTCGATCTCGGTGCCGTCGACCAGCGCCAGGCTGTCGGCATCGACATGGATGCGTACGCCGTCCTGCTCGAACACGGTGTCGCCCTCGCGCGCTTCCTTCGCGAGATCGGCCACGTAGCCCCAGCCGGAGCAGCCGGTGCGTTTGACGCCAAAACGCAGGCCGATCGCGCCCGGCGTCTCGGCGAGATAGCCGCGAACGCGTGCAAGGGCAGCGGGAGCAAGGGTGACGGCCATGGCGACTCCAATCGGATACGACCTTAATGATAGCCCGGACGCCGTAATGCAACCGGTCCGGTACACTTCGCGATTCAGAAATGTGCCCGCAGTGGCAAGGATTCAAGGCATGACAGTGGTCAGCGTCGAGCATGCGCTCGCGGGCAAGTTGCCCGCCGGCGGCGAAGTCACGGTCCGCGGCTGGGTGCGCACCCGGCGCGACTCCAAAGCCGGGCTGAGCTTCGTCAATGTCAGCGACGGCTCCTGTTTCGCGCCGATCCAAGTCGTCGCGCCCAATACCCTGGCCAATTACGAGGATGAGGTGAAGCGTCTCACTGCCGGCTGCGCCGTTGTCGCCACCGGCACGCTGGTGCAATCGCAGGGCCAGGGCCAGAGTTTCGAAATCCAGGCCTCCAGGCTGGAAGTGGTCGGTTGGGTCGAGGATCCGGAGACCTATCCGATCCAGCCCAAGGCGCATTCGCTCGAATTCCTGCGCGAAGTCGCCCACCTGCGTCCACGCACCAACCTGTTTGGCGCCGTCACCCGCATCCGCAACTCGCTGGCGCAGGCGGTGCACCGATTCTTCCACCAGAACGGCTTCTACTGGGTCAGTACGCCGATCATCACCACCTCCGACGCCGAAGGCGCCGGCCAGATGTTCCGCGTCTCCACGCTGGACATGATGAACCTGCCGCGTGGCAGCGACGGTGCCGTGGATTTCTCGCGCGACTTCTTCGGCAAGGAGACCTTCCTCACCGTCTCCGGCCAGCTCAACGCCGAGGCCTATGCGCTGGCGCTGAGCAAGGTCTATACCTTTGGCCCGACCTTCCGTGCGGAGAACAGCAACACCACCCGCCATCTCGCCGAGTTCTGGATGATCGAACCGGAGGTCGCGTTCAACGACCTCGCCGCCAACGCGAAGCTGGCCGAAGATTTCCTGAAGTACCTGTTCCGCGCCGTGCTCGACGAACGCGGCGACGACCTCGCCTTCATCGCCGAACGCGTGCAACCGGATGCGATCACGCGGATCGAGGGTTTCGTCAACGCGCCGTTCGAGCGCATCGACTACACCGATGCGATCACGTTGCTGCAGAAATCGGGCAAGAAGTTCGAGTTCCCGGTGGAATGGGGGCTGGACCTGCAGACCGAGCACGAGCGTTGGCTCACCGAGGAACACGTCGGCCGTCCTGTCGTCGTCCTGAACTATCCGGAACACATCAAGGCCTTCTACATGCGCCTCAACGACGACGGCAAGACCGTCGCCGCGATGGACGTGCTGGCGCCGGGCATCGGTGAAATCATCGGCGGCAGCCAGCGCGAAGAACGCATCGACCTGCTCGACGCACGGATGGCGCAGTTCGGCCTCGATCCGGTGCACTACAGCTGGTATCGCGACTTCCGCCGCTACGGCACGGTGCCGCATGCGGGCTTCGGCCTCGGCTTCGAGCGCCTGGTCGTTTACGTCTGCGGACTGAGCAATATCCGTGACGCGATCCCCTATCCGCGTGCGCCGGGGCAAGCGGAGTTCTGATGCTGCTGTTCTTTGCCCTGCTCTTCGTCGCCTTCGCCATCGCCGGTGCAACCGCGTTCGTGATCTTCTGGCCGCTGGCGTTGGTACACGTGCGCGATCGCCATCCGGATGTCGCCAAACAGCTCGGCGCCGGCGCCTTCCTCAAGCCATCGGCGCTGTCCTGGTTACTGCGCGGCAGCTACTACCAAGCACGCGATCCGCAACTGAGCGGTCTGGCAACACCCGCACGGATATCGTTGATTGTCATCCTCGCCGGCCTGGGCATGGCCTGCATCCTTTGGCTCTGGGCGATCGCGCCATGAACGATGCGCACTACGAATGGTGGCTGGCCACGCTCGGCCGCACGCTCGTGTGGGCCCGCCTGCGCGTGCGCGAGGCCGGCACCGCTGAAGTCTTCGACAGCGACGGCAACACGCTGGCCTATGACAGCGAAGACACGGCCCGCGCCGCGTTGATGGATGCAGAATTCGTCGCCTACGACGGCCTCGATGCCGAGGAAGCGCTGGATCGCGGCTTCAACCTCGACGAGATCGCACCACCACAGGGCGATGACGGCAGGCTGCGCGAGCGCATGATCCAGAAACTGCCGCCAAACGGTTGAGCAACGCTGCATGTATCTGCCGCCGTCGTTCTCCGAGTCCGATCTCAGCGCCCTCGACGGCCTCGTTGCCCGCGACAACTTCATCACTCTGATCACCGTGCGTGATGCTGCTCCGGTCGTCAGCCACCTGCCGGTGCTGTACGCGCGCGACGGGGGGAAGGTCGAGCTGTGCGGGCATTGGGCGCGTCCGAACCCACAGGCCCGCCATGCCGGCCCCGCGCTGGCGATCCTGCATGGGCCGCATGCCTATGTATCGCCGGCCTGGTACACCGACAAGGAAGAAGGAGCACGTGTGCCGACCTGGAACTATGTCGTCGCCCACCTGCATGGTGAATTGAGCACGTTCGGCGACGCCGATTCGCTGGCGGAACTCGTCACTGCGCTAAGCGACCAGCATGAAGCTGCGGTCGGCAGCGATTGGCATTTCGAGCCTGGGCGCGACGACCACGCCAGCCAGCTGCGCGGCATCATCGGTTTCCGCTTCCATGTCGAACGGATCGACATGAAGTTCAAGCTCAGCCAGAACCACCCGATCGCCAATCGGGTCGCGGTGGCCGAACGACTCGATGCATCCGATCGCGAACCCAGCCGCACTGTTGCTGCGCTGATGCGCGAACGCTTTCCCACTGGAGCCGACTGACATGGACCTCAATCTCACCGGCAAGCACGCCCTGGTCTGCGGTGCCTCCGAGGGCATCGGCCGCGCCACCGCCCATGAACTCGCCCTGCTCGGCGCTGACGTCACCGTACTCGCGCGCCGTGCCGACGCCTTGCAGGAAGTCGTTGCCGCCCTACCCCACAACGGCTCACAGCAGCACGGCTGGATCGCGGCCGATGTGTCGCAGCACGACGCGCTGCGCGCGCAAGTCGAAGCGCTCGCCGCCGGCAAACCGGTGCATGTCGTCGTCAACAACACCGGTGGTCCACCCGGCGGGCCGGCACATACCGCCGATGCCACCGCCTTCCTCGATGCGTTCAACAAGCATCTGCTCGCCAACCAGACCATCGTCCAGGCCGTGTTGCCGGGCATGCGCGGCGCCAACTGGGGCCGTATCGTCAACGTGATCTCGACGTCGGTGAAGGAACCCATCGTCGGCCTCGGTGTGTCCAACACCATCCGCGGCGCGGTCGCGAGCTGGGCCAAGACCCTGTCGCGCGAACTGGCGCCGTTCGGCATCACCGTCAACAACGTGCTGCCCGGCTACACCGAGACCGGTCGCATCACCCAGATCATCCACGACCGCGCACAGACCTCGGGCCAGTCCGAGGCGGACATCATCGATGGCATGCGCAAGACCGTACCGGTGGGACGTTTCGCGCAACCGGCCGAGATCGGCGGCGTGATCGCGTTTTTGTGCTCACCGGCTGCCGGCTACGTCAATGGCGTCAGCCTCGCTATCGATGGCGGGCGAATGCAATCGATCTGAACCCCTCCATACGCTGACGCAGGCGTGACGCGCGCGTTAAGCTTGCAGGATGCGTCTTACTCACTGGATCAATGGCGAAGCACGCGAAGCGGCCAATGGCCGTTGGCGCGATGTCTTCGACCCTGCAACCGGGCAGGCTTACGCACAAGTCGCCGATGGCGATGCGCAGGACGTCGATGCCGCGGTGGCTGCCGCCGAACGCGCCTTCCCTGCCTGGTCGGCATTACCCAACAGCGAACGTGCGCGCTGGCTGGAGAAACTCGCAGATGCGCTCGAAGCCAGGCTCGACGATTTCGCCCACGCCGAATCGCGCGATGGCGGCAAGCCGATCAAACTCGCACGCGAAGTCGAGATTCCGCGCGCGATCAGCAACCTGCGTTTCTTCGCCCATGCCGCCACGCAATTCGCCAGCGAATCGCACCACGGCCAGGCCGGGCTGAACTACACACTGCGGCAGCCGCTTGGCGTGGTTGGCACGATCTCGCCCTGGAACCTGCCGCTCTACCTGTTCACATGGAAGATTGCTCCTGCATTGGCCGCCGGCAACACCGTCGTAGCCAAGCCGTCGGAAGTGACGCCGCACACCGCAACGATGCTCGGCGCGCTCGCTGCCGAAATAGGCTTCCCGAAAGGCGTGCTCAACATCGTGCATGGACTCGGGCCTGAAGTCGGGGAGCCGCTGGTCGTCCATCCCAAGGTCAAGGCGATTTCGTTCACCGGCAGCACCCTCGTCGGTCGCCGCATCGCCGGCCTCGCGGCGCCGCTGCTGAAGAAGTTGTCGCTGGAACTCGGCGGCAAGAATCCGACGCTCTTGTTCGCCGATAGCGACTGGAAAGCGAACCTCGACACCATCGTGCGTTCGGCATTCCAGAACAGCGGCCAGATCTGCCTGTGTGGCTCACGCATCCTTGTCGAACGCAGTATCTACAACGCATTTCGCGACGCGCTGGTCGAGCGCGCGCTCGCATTGCGCGTCGGCGACCCGATCGACGAAGACAACCATCTCGGTCCGCTGGTATCGCAGGCACACCATGACAAAGTCGTCGCCGCCATTGCCCGCGCACGCGAAGAAGGCGGGTATGTGTGGTGCGGCGGCAATACGCTGGATCGTCCCGGCTGGTTCGTGGCACCAACCGTGATCGATGGCCTCGGCCCGGATTGCGCGAGCAACCGCGAGGAGATTTTCGGCCCGGTGGTGACCCTGCAGCCATTCGATTCCGACGGCGAAGCACTGCAATTGGCGAATGCCGGCGACTACGGACTCGCCGCATCGCTGTGGACGCGCGACCTCAATCGCGCCCATCGCTTCGCCGCGGAACTGCGCGCGGGCGTGATCTGGATCAACACCTGGCTGATGCGCGACCTGCGCACGCCGTTCGGCGGCATGGGCCAGTCCGGCCTCGGCCGCGAGGGTGGGACGGAGGCGCTGCGTTTCTTCACCGAGCCGCGCAATGTTTGCCTGGACCTGTCGCAATGACTCCGGGCTCTGCCGCGACTTGGTGCTTTCTCGCGATTGCGATTGCAATTTCTGCAACGCCTCCTGCCCTCTCCCAATCCATGGCTTGGGGCAATATCCGCATCGCCACCTTCTTCAGTCGCTTCAGCGCCAAACCCGATCATTTTTCGAAATTCCTGTACGCACGCAACGTTCAGACAGGCAAGGAAAAACACTTCAAGCACGTTGTCGACCAGATGCTCGCCAGCGAACTGAGCATCCTCGGTCGCCCGAACGAGGCAAGCCGCTTGTTCCCTAGCGGGGCGTCACGCATGGCACTGGATGCGCTGCCTAACAAGGACAGTTTCATTGCGGTATCCGCGGCCGACTACATCCTGAAAGAAGCGGCAACCCGGCAAGTCGTCATGGTGAACGAGGCGCATCATCGTCCGCAGACGCGCCTGCTGACCTTGGCATTGCTGCCGAAAATGCGGGCCATCGGTTACACCCATTTCGCGGCGGAAGCCGTGGACGCCGGTGACGCTGCGCTCGCAACACGCGGGTATCCAATCGAGAAAACCGGCTTCTATATCGGCGAGCCGATATATGGGGAAATCATCCGAGAAGCGTTGCGACTGGGTTACGTGGTCGTTCCTTACGAGCCGGCCAGCGAGGCCGGCACCACCGCACAGGACCGTGAGACGGGCCAGGCTGCGCATCTGAGCGAGCGAGTCTTCAAATCGAATCCGAACGCCAAGCTTTTCGTCCATGCCGGCTATGCGCATATCGACAAGTCCCCAGGACAGTTGCCGGATGACGCCAGGCCGATGGCGCTCGAGTTCAACAGGCTCACCGGCATCGTTCCCTTGAGCGTTGACCAGACCACACTCGAATACGGCAGCGCCACGGACACAACGTCCGCTTATCACCATCTGCTCGGAGAATTCGCTGTCACCAGCCCGACCGTTCTCGTGTCGCGCGCAACGCAGAAAGCCTGGTCTTTCCGCACTACGTATCACGATGTCACCGTTCTGCTGCCGACACCGTCAGATGACCTCCGCCCACGCTGGCTCGACCTCGAAGGCAAACGCCAAGCCGTCGCCGTCGGCCCGTCGGCATGCTTGCAACGGTTGCCTTGCCTGATCGAGGCACGGTATGCCGCCGAAGCCGTCGATGCCGTTCCCGCGGATCAGTTCGTGGTGCTCAGTGCGGATGAACTGGAAACTCCGTTGTATCTCGCACCCGGCAAATACCGGATCAGGCTGCGTGGAAATGATGGCAATACTGTTTCCAGCCGCAATCTGGAGGTCGCGCCGCGCCCCCGTGCTGCAGAGTCGGGACAATCAAGCGAAAATAATGTTCCCCGGCACGGAGTCACTGAGCCTGCATGAGCACTCTCGACGACCTGCTTAGCAACAACCGCGACTGGGCCGACCGCATCAGGCAGGAGGATCCCGGCTTCTTCAAGCGCCTGTCAAAGCAACAGTCGCCGAAGTACCTATGGATCGGCTGCTCGGACTCGCGCGTGCCGGCCAACCAGATTCTTGGGCTGGACCCGGGCGAAGTTTTCGTTCATCGCAACATCGCCAACGTGGTGGTGCACGCGGACCTCAACTGCCTGTCGGTGATCCAGTTCGCCGTGGACCTGCTCAAGGTCGAGCACATCCTTGTCGTCGGACACTATGGTTGCAGCGGCGTTCACGCCAGCCTGACCGGAAGCCGCATCGGCCTGGCCGACAACTGGTTGCGCCATGTCGGCGACGTGGCGCAGAAGCACATGGCGTTGCTGGAGGAAGTCGAACTCGACTCGTTGCGGCATGCGCGCCTGTGCGAACTCAACGCGATCGAACAGGTCGTCAACGTCTGCCAGACGACGGTGCTGCAGGATGCATGGGCACGTGGACAACAACTGTCCGTGCACGGCTGGGTCTACAGCCTGCACGACGGTCGCGTGCGCAACATGGGCATGGACGTCGCGTCGCCGGAGCAGTTGGCCGGAGCCTACGAAACTGCACTGGCTCGCCTGAGTGGACGCCCGGGAGCTGATGTATGAGCGATGCCATCCAGACCGGGAGTGCACCCAAGCCAGTAGGCATCTACCCACATGCGCGCCGTGTCGACAAATTGCTGTTCCTGTCCGGCATCGGCCCACGCGATCCGGCGACCAACGCGATCGTCGGTAATGAATATTTTGCCGATGGCCGCGTGCGCCATTACGACATCGTGGCGCAGGCGCGCGCGGTGTTCGCCAATGTGCGCGCCGTGCTCGAAGCCAGCGGCGCGCGATGGGAGGACCTGGTCGACGTGACTGTGTATCTCACCGACATGTCCCGTGACTTCAAGGCCTACAACGCAGTCTGGGCCGAACATTTCCCCGACACCGCGACGGCGCCTTGTCGCACCACTCTCGGTATCACTGCACTCCCGACGCCGATCGCGATCGAATTGAAGTGCATCGCCGTGGTGAAGGAGTAACTACCATGCTACCCGCCCCATTCAATCTCCAGGCGTGGATCGACGAGCACCGTCACCTGCTGAAGCCGCCAGTCGGCAACAAGTGCGTCTTCAACGGCGACTTCATCGTGATGGTGGTCGGCGGTCCCAACCAGCGCACTGACTACCACTGGGATGAAGGCCCTGAATGGTTTTACCAACTCGAGGGCGAGATGGTGCTGCGTATCCAAGAGGACGGTGCGGTGCGCGATATCCCCATACGCGCTGGCGAAACTCTCCTGCTGCCGCCACGCGTGCCGCATTCGCCGCAGCGCATGCCCGACTCCATCGGCCTGGTCATCGAACGCAAGCGCTTGGCGCACGAGGACGACGGGCTGCTGTGGTTCTGCGAGCGCTGCAATACCAAACTCTACGAAGAGTTCTTCCATCTGGTCGATGTCGAAAAGGATTTCCTCGCGGTGTTCGATCGGTTCTACGCTTCGCCCGAACACCGCACGTGCAAGCATTGCGGGCATCTCAATCCGGCCCCGGCCAAGTACGTGACGCCGGAAGCCTGACCGCATGCTCAAGATCGACACCCACGCTCATTACCTGCCCCGCGACTGGCCCGATCTCGCCGCGAAGTACGGCGATATCCGCTTCCCGGTGATCCACCACGGCGACGACGGGCGCCATCGCATCTACAAGGATGGCAAGTTCTTCCGCGAGATCTGGCCCAAGACCTGGGATCCGCACGAGCGCATCGCCGACTACGCGCGCTTCGGCGTGCAGGTGCAGGTGATCAGCACGGTGCCGGTGATGTTCAGTTACTGGGCCAAGCCGCACCACGCGCTGGAGTTGCACCAGTCGCTCAACGATCACATGGCCGAAACGTGTCGCGAGCACCCACGGCATTACGCGGGCATCGGCACGGTTCCGATGCAGTCCCCGTCGCTGGCCGTGCGTGAACTCGAGCGCTGCATGGACCAGCTCAACCTGCAGGGCGTGCAGATCGGTTCGCACATCGGCGAATGGAACCTCGATGCGCCGGAGCTGTTCGAGTTTTTCGAGGCCGCAAGCGAACTCGGCGCGGCAATCCTGGTGCATCCCTGGGACATGATGGGTGCCGAATCGATGCCGAAATATTGGCTGCCGTGGCTCGTCGGCATGCCGGCGGAGCAGTCGCGCGCGGCGTGTTGCCTGATCTTCGGCGGCGTGCTGGAACGCCTGCCGAAACTGAAGGTGTGCCTGGCGCATGGTGGCGGCAGCTTCCCCTACACCATCGGCCGCATCGAACACGGCTTCAACATGCGTCCGGACCTGGTCGCCACCGACAATTTCCGCAATCCGCGCGATTACCTCTCGCGCCTGTATTTCGATTCGTGGGTGGCCGACGAACGCGCATTGCGCTACCTGATCGACACGTGCGATGTGTCGCGGGTCATGCTCGGTACCGACTACCCGTTCCCACTCGGTGAACAGCAGCCCGGTGCCGGTATCGCCGCGCTGCAATTGAATCCCGCCGAGCAGGCGCGCCTCTATCACGGCACCGCGCTGGAATGGCTCGGATTGTCCGCCAATCGCTTCCAGTGACCCGATGACCGACCTCTTCAGCGACGCCTACGCGCAAGCGCAAGACGCCACCGATCCGCTGCGCGAGTTGCGCAACGAATTCCACATTCCGTTGCACGACGGCCACGGCATGCCGGAAGAACAGGCCTACTTCTGCGGCAACTCGCTCGGCCTGCAGCCCAAGGGCGCGCGGGCGATGGTCGAAGAGGTGCTGGACAAGTGGGCACGCGATGCCGTCGAGGGCCACTTCCTCGAACCGGCGCCCTGGATGCCGTACCACGAATTGGTGCGCGAGCAGCTGGCGACCGTGGTCGGTGCGCAGCCATCCGAAGTGGTGGCGATGAATTCGCTGACTGCGAACCTGCACCTGATGATGGTCAGTTTCTATCGACCCACACGCGAGCGTCCGGCGATCCTGATGGAAGCCGGCGCGTTTCCGTCCGACCACCATGCGCTCGAATCGCAGGTGCGCTTCCACGGCTTCGATCCGGCGACTGACCTGATCGAACTGGAAGCCGACGAAGCAGATGGCACGATCTCGATGCAGGCCATCGAGCGCGCGATCGCCAAGCATGGCCAACGCCTGGCTTTGATCGCATGGCCCGGGGTGCAGTACCGCACCGGTCAGGCTTTCGATCTCAAGGAAATCGCGCGCCTGGGACACGCCGCCGGCGCCATTGTCGGCTTCGACCTCGCGCATGCCGTCGGCAATCTACCGCTGCAACTGCACGACAGCGATGCCGATTTCGCGGTGTGGTGCCATTACAAATACATGAACTCGGGACCAGGCGCGGTCGGCGGCTGTTTCGTGCACGCGCGCCACGCACGGACCGATCGCCCGCGTTTCGCCGGCTGGTGGGGCCACGATCAGGCCACGCGCTTCCGGATGGGTCCGGAGTTCGTACCGACGCCGGGCGCCGACGGCTGGCAGCTCAGCAACCCCCCGATCCTCGGCCTCGCGCCGCTGCGTGCTTCGCTCGATCTGTTCGGACGCGCCGGCATGATGGCGCTGCGCGAAAAATCGCTGCGGCTTACCGGTTATCTCGAGGCAGTGATCCGCGAACGCTTGGCCGATACGTTGCAGATCGTGACCCCACGCGAACCGGAACGCCGCGGCGCGCAGTTGTCGTTGCGCGTCATCGGTGGACGCGAGCGTGGCCGAGCCCTGTTTGAATTCCTGGCCTCGCAGGGCGTGCTCGGCGATTGGCGCGAACCCGACGTGATCCGGATCTCCCCCGCCCCCCTCTACAACACCCACACCGACGTGCTGCGCTTCGCGCGCACGGTCGAAGCCTGGCGCGGAGCATCGGCATGACCTCGCGCCATCTCACCATCGTCGGCGCGGGCCTTGCCGGCGCCCTGCTCGCCACCCTGCTCGCCAAGCGCGGTTGGCAGGTCGATGTGTTCGAACGCCGCGGCGATCCACGCGTGCTCGGCTACGCCGGCGGACGCTCGATCAACCTGGCCCTGGCCGAACGCGGCCTGCACGCGTTGCGCAACGCCGACGCGGACGCAGCGGTGCTCGACAAGGCGGTGATGATGCGCGGTCGCATGGTCCACTTCCTTGACGGCAGCCAGCAGTTGCAACGTTACGGACGCGACGATTCGGAAGTCATCTGGTCGATCAGTCGTGGCGAGCTGAACCTCACGCTGATCGACGCAGCCGAAGCTGCCGGCGCCCGCCTGCACTTCGACCGACGCCTCGATCACGTCGACTTCGACCGCGGTATCGCCCATTTCCTCGGTGACGGCGCCTCGCATCCGCATGCTTTCACGGCGTTGGTCGGTGCCGACGGCGCAGGCTCCGCCCTGCGATCCGAAATGGGCAAGTGCACACCGCTCGGCGAGCGCACGGAGTTCCTCGGTCACGGTTACAAGGAACTGGAGATCCCGCCCACCATCGATGGCGATTTCCAACTCGAGGCGAACGCCCTGCACATCTGGCCGCGTGGCGGCTACATGTGCATCGCCCTGCCCAACGACGAGCGCACCTTCACTGTCACGCTGTTCCTGCCCAACGAAGGCGATCCAAGCTTCGAGACGATCCAGGACGGCGCCGATGCGCGCGCCCTGTTTGCCCGCGACTTCGCCGATGCGCTGCCGCTGATCCCCGAGCTCGAATCGGACTTCGAGAACAATCCGACCGGCACGCTCGCGACGTTGTACCTGGAGCGCTGGCACCTCGATGGCCGCGCGGTGCTGCTCGGCGACGCCGCGCATGCGATGGTGCCGTTCCACGGCCAGGGCATGAACTGCGCGTTCGAGGATTGCGTCGCACTGGCCAACCACCTCGACGGCGATGGCGACCTCGAAACTGCATTCGCCGCCTTCGAGGCCGAACGTCGACCGAACGCGTTGGCGATCCAGGCGATGGCACTCGAGAACTACCTGGAGATGCGTGCGCGCGTCGACGATGCCGATTTCCTGCTGCAACGCGCCCTGGAGCGGCAACTAGCCGAGCGCCATCCTGGCCGTTTCGCACCGCGCTACGCGATGGTGACCTTCCGCCGCCTGCCCTATGCCACCGCCTTCGAGCGTGGCCGCGTGCAACGGGAATTGCTGGTCGAGGCCACCCGCGGCCGCGACTCGCTCGACGGCATCGACTG
Source organism: Lysobacter sp. CFH 32150 (assembly GCF_022758295.1). Lineage (GTDB taxonomy): Bacteria > Pseudomonadota > Gammaproteobacteria > Xanthomonadales > Xanthomonadaceae > CFH-32150. The sequence goes on from NZ_JALDWJ010000002.1 coordinate 105,075, forward strand.
GGCATGGCTGGATGCGGAGGTCGAGCGGCGCCTGTCGCCGCTGGCCAGCGAAGCCTGAGACCTGTCGCAACTGGCGAGACGCCCGTGGCGCATGCTGCGATCACCACCCCCTTGTGAGCCACGATGCCGGCCAGCTTCCTGTTCTACGACCTGGAAACCTTCGGTAGCGATCCGCGCACGTCGCGCATCGCCCAGTTCGCTGCCATCCGCACCGACGCCGAACTGAACCAGGTCGACGAACCGATCAGCCTGTTCGTCCAGCCTGCCGACGACCTGCTGCCCTCGCCTGTCGCCACGCTGATCACCGGCATCTCCCCGCAGCAGGCACTGCGCGACGGCATCAACGAAGCGGAAGCCTTCGCCCGCATCTTCGACGAGATGGCGCGACCGGAAACCTGTGCGCTCGGCTACAACTCGCTGCGTTTCGACGATGAATTCACCCGCTACGGCTTCTTCCGCAACTTCTACGATGCCTACGAACGCGAGTGGCGCGGCGGCAACAGCCGCTGGGACCTGCTCGACGTGATGCGGCTGGCGCATGCGCTACGCCCGGAAGGTATCGAATGGCCGCAACGCGAAGATGGCGCGACCTCTTTCAAGCTGGAGCACCTCGCGCAGGCCAACGGCGTTCGCGAAGGCGACGCGCACGAAGCGCTGTCGGATGTGCGCGCACTGATCGGCCTGGCGCGCAGGCTTAGGGCGGCGCAGCCGAAATTGTGGGACTACGCACTGCGTCTGCGCGACAAGCGCTATGCCGCGCAGTTGATCGATGTGGTGGCCATGACGCCGGTACTGCACGTGTCCCAACGATATCCTGCGTCGCGATTGTGCGCAGCCGCCGTGTTGCCGTTGGCACGGCACCCGCGTGTCGACAACCGGGTCATCGTATTCGACCTCGATAGCGAGCCTGATGCCTTGCTCGACCTCGACGCCGAAGATATCGCCGACCGCCTCTACACGCCTATCGCCGACCTGCCCGAAGGCGAGACGCGGATTCCACTCAAGGAAGTACATCTCAGCAAATGTCCGGCCCTGGTGGCCTGGGATCACCTGCGCGAAGCCGATTTCACCCGTTTGCTGATCGATCCGGCGACAGTGGAGCGTCGCGCCGTGCGCCTGCGCGAGGCGGGCCCTGCACTCGTCGAGAAAGTGCGCCGCGTGTATGCCAGCGATCGGGTGCGCGAACCAGCCGATGTCGACGCCTCGCTTTACGATGGCTTCATCGGCGATGGCGACAAGCGCAAGTTCGCCGCGGTGCGTTCGATCCCGCCAAACGCGCTCGCCGGGCACGAATTCCACTTCCAGGACGCGCGGTTACCTGAGCTGTTGTTCCGCTATCGCGCCCGCAATTGGCCGCACACGCTGGACACCGCTGAACGCCAGCGCTGGGACGACTACCGCCGGTTGCGACTAGGCCAGGAATCGGGTTTGTCCGAACTGAGTTTCGACGGCTTCCGTACCGAGCTGGCCGCACTGCGCGTGACCCATGCCGGCGATGGCGGCAAACTGGCCTTGCTCGACCAGCTCGAAGGCTGGGGCCGCGACATCGAAGCGAGCCTGCGATGACTACCTACTTCACCGATGCCAGCTTCAAGTTTCTGCGCGGACTGGCGCGCCATAACAATCGCGAATGGTTCCTCGCGCACAAGGGCGACTACGACACGCACGTGCGCCAGCCGTTCCAGAGACTGTTGACCGACTTGCAGCCGCACCTTGCGGAAATCAGCACGCACTACCGCGCCGATCCCAAGCCGGTCGGCGGTTCGATGTTCCGCATCCAGCGCGACACCCGCTTCGCCAACGACAAGACGCCGTACAAGTCGTGGCAAGGCGCGCGCCTGTTCCACGAGCGCGGGCGCCAGGTCGAAGCCCCCTCGTTCTACCTCCACCTGCAAGCCGGCAACTGTTTCATCGGCGCCGGGCTGTGGCATCCGGAATCGGCGACGCAGCGCAGGCTGCGGCAGTTCATCTTCGATAATCCCGGCAGCTGGAAAGCTGCGGCGCATGCGCCGGCCTTCAGGCGCCGATTCGATCTCGACGATGAGGAGAAGCTGGTGCGGCCCCCGCGCGGGTTCCCGGCGGAGTTCGAGTTCATCGACGATCTCAAGCGCAAGAACTTCGTGGCCTTCCGCGCCATTGACGACAGCGTGATGCTTGGCCCGAAGCTGCGGCAGTCGCTCGCAAGCGATCTCGCCGGCCTCGCGCCGTTCGTCGATTACCTCTGCGCCGCGCTCGACCTGGAGTTCTGACTCGCCAATAGGTTCGCGGGCGTCAGGCGCCCGGGCTGGGCCTGGATCAGCTCGATGCGTCCACCGGCATTGCCGTTTCGTGACCTGGCACAGGCTCCATGCCGCACCGCGGCATGACATACCCGTACGTATGGGTATGCTCCGCGGCGATGCGTTGGTCATGGACGACGCAGGCATACCTTTCCGCGGCAACGCCGTGAGGGTGAAGCCGCGCAGAAGTCGGGGGAAACAAACGTGCGAAATCTGGCTTGCAGCCTGCTTCTTGCAGGCATATCCCTGGCTGTCATAGCGCCTTGTGCGATGGCAGCCGATGTCACCGGTGTGGCATTCGTACACGGCACCGGCAGTCAAACCAACGCCTACCAGGATTACTGGCAACCCAAGATGGTCGACTCCGTACGCCAGGGGCTGGCCAATACGGCGAACTACACCGTCATCAACTGCGATTTCACCCAGTACATGTGGGACAGCCGCGCTGCCGGTTGCCTGGCAACACAGCTGAGCGACTTCATCAGCAGCAAGGGCATCACCCGCCTGATCGTGCTGACCCATTCCAACGGCGGCAACGTGATGCGCTGGATCCTGTCGAACCCGACCTGGGACAGCCGCTACCCGAACATCATCAGCAAGGTCGTGCGCGTCAACGCGTTGGCGCCCTCTTCCGGCGGCACACCGCTGGCCGATGCGGTGATCAATGGCAATGTGTTCGAAACGTCACTGGGCTGGCTGCTCGGCTACAAGTCCGACGCGGTGCGCCAGCAGCAGGTCAGCTGGATGGCCTACTACAACGCCAACTACCTGTACGGCACCGGTGGCCGTCCGGCATTGCCCAGGACGTTCCGCAGCGTGGTCGGCACCGACGTCGACTCGGCGATCTGGGATTCGGATAGCTACTGCGGTGGCTACGCCGAGAACGTGGGCCTCGAGACCACGCAGAACTGGCTCGCCAGCTGCTCCGACGGTTTCCTCAACTGCACCAGCCAATCGGCCGCGGGCACCGTCTGGTTCCAGGACAAGAGCCGCATGGCCGGCAGCGAACCGCTGAGCCACAACCAGAGCCGTCGCGCCTGCTTCGGCCTGGACACCATCCTCCGCAACGATCTCAACCTCTGAGGGCCGGCCATGCGCACATTCGTTTTCACCGCGCTCGCCGCGGCTTCGATCACTGCAGCATCGTTCGCAGCGCTTGCCGCCCAACCACTATTGCCCCCGAGTCACAACGACCAGATCCCGACACGACTTGTGTCGCTTCCTGCTCCGATCGGCCAGTTCGAACATGCGCCGGTGTCGTTTTCATGGGCACTCGATCCCCTCGCATCGCTAACGACACCAGAAACGCATGTCGCCGAGAGCCGCGAATACTGGCAAACCGTCGATGGCGCCGAGTTGGCTCGCGGGATCGACCTCACGTTGACCGCACCGGGCGCCGTCATCCGCGTCAGCCCTGGTCACAGCGCGGCGCGACTCAAACCCGTGGATGTCCGCATGCACGGCAACGGCAAGGCGGTGCGCCTGGAACAGGCCGCGGGCGACGCAGAGCTGCAAGCGGCCGGGATGGACATCGATCCGGGCTCGGTGGTGGTCAAGCTCGCTCCCGAACACCCTGGCGGCCGCTATCAGTTGCATGTGGACAACGCCGAAGGGCGCTATGTCGTGCACGTATTCGAACCGGATAGCGACATGGTGCTGCGTGCCCGCGCGGACCGCAGCCACGCGCTAAGCGGCGAAACCATTGCAGTCGACATCGCCATGACGCGCGGCGGCCGCGCTATCGCCACACAAGCTGAAGCCCTGCTCGTCGCACCCGATGGCAGCAGCCGACCGGTGACCGTGGCCAAGGGCAGCGACGGCAATGCGTCAGCGCGCGTGCGGCTTCCCGCGAAGATCGGCAACACACCGGGATTGTGGGAACTGCAGGTGTTCGCCAACGGCGAAGGTGTATCGCGCGATGCACGCACCGCATTCGCGGTGGCCGCACCGACTGCACGCTTCAAGGGCGACTACGCTTTCGATACGCAGGCACTGCGCGTGGCACTGCCGATCGAAGCCGGCTCCGCGGGGCGTTACGAAGCCCGCGGCACGCTCTACGCTTCCGGTCCGGATCGCGTGCTGCGACCGATTGCACAGGCACACGCTGCGGCGTGGTTTGAACGCGGCGGCGGGATGCTGGTGCTGGATTTCGATCACAGCCATGTTCCGTCCGGCTACGGCGCGCCGTTCGAGATCCGGCAACTACAACTGCATGACCAGGCACGCCTCGCGCCGCTGGAAACGCGTGAGCGTGGCGCTCGCTTCTGACCTGAGCATCGTTGTGCCCCTCGGCCGGGCCCCGCCCGGCCTTTTTTTTCCGCGCCTGCAACAAGCTAAGCTCACACCATCGACGCAACCGGACGATTCCGATGAAGAAGTGGCTGTCGTTGTTCTTGGTCGTCATCATCGCGCTCGCCGCGTATGTCGGCGCTGGTCCCTACCTCACCGTGCGCGCGATCCGTACCGCGGTGAAGGAACAGAACACCGCCGCGCTGGCGAAACAGATCGATTTCCCCGCGCTGCGCGCCAGCCTAAAGGCGCAACTGCTCGACGCGCTGGTGCGCGAGGCTGGAGCCGACGTGCAGGCCAACCCGATTGGCGCATTCGCCTTGAGCATGGCCACGGGCGTGATCAACGGCACTGTCGATGCGATGGTGACTCCCGTCGGACTGGCCGGCGTGATGGAAGGCCGCCGCCTGTGGCGCAACACCCGCGACAGCTTCAATCGCCCGCAAGTCGACGCGAACGGCGAGCCGCTTCCTGTCCCCGAACCATTGCACGACGCGCGCTACCGTTACGAATCGTTATCGCGCTTCACCGCCACCATCCAAGACGACTCCGGCAAGCCCATCGTCTTCGTGCTGCGGCGCAATGGCTTGCAATGGAAACTGGCCGACATCCGCCTTCCGATGAACGGCAACACGCATTGACGGACTCGTAATCTCCCCAAGCGCATTGTCCGGGAGAGAGGCTGCTGCCAGGATTGAACCTCTTGCGCCCAGCTCGACATATACCAGTACCTGGTCCGGGGACAGCTGTCCCCGGACAGTAGACGCGCGAGGAATCCGTCATGAAACGCATTGGCATGTTGTCGCTTGCTGCACTGCTGTTGCCGCTCGCCCCTGCCCAGGCAGAAGACGCGGCCTTCAAGGGAGTGCTCGTCGGCAGCCAGGAGGTGCCCGCTGTTCTGACCGCAGCCAGCGGCGGCTTCCGCGCCTGGCTCAGTCCCGACGGCACATCGCTGCAATACGAGCTGGCCTATGACGGTCTAGAAAGCAGCGTCTCCCAGGCGCATATCCATATCGGCCAGGGTGGTGCGAATGGCGGCGTCGCAGTGTGGCTATGTTCCAACCTAGCCAGCCCGCCGACGCCAGCGGGCGTGCAGGCGTGCCCGGCACCGCCGGCGCACATCAGTGGCGTGATCACTGCAGCCGATGTCGTAGGTCCCGTGTCACAAGGCGTTTCGCCCAACGAGTTCGACGCCCTCGTGACTGCCCTGAGACGTGGTCTCGCCTATGCCAACGTGCACACGAGCACTTCACCCGGCGGCGAAATCCGCAGTCAACTCGATCATAGCGGCCACAACTGAGGGACCGCGAAACTCTGTCAACGGCCGGCTGTCAGCGGCTGTTCGACACGCCATGCGGCACATGCCCGGCCGCCACGTGTTGCCGGGCCGAGTCGATGTTGTGCAACGAATCGTCGAAGAAGATGTCGGCACCGAAGGCTTCAAGGAATGGACCCTTCGGCCTTCCTCCCAGGAATAGCGCTTCGTCCAACCGCACGCCCCATTCGCGCAGAGTGAGGATCACGCGCTTGTGCGCAGGCGCTGAGCGTGCGGTGACGAGCGCCGTGCGAATCGGCGCATCGTCCCCCGCCGGAAACGCTTCCTGCAAACGGTGCAGCGCATCGAGGAAGCCGCGGAACGGCCCGCCCGAAAGCGGCACGCCATCGCGCGCGACTTCGTGGTCGTGGAACGCGGCGATGCCCTGCTCCTGCGCCACCCGTTCGCCTTCGTCACCAAAGATCACCGCGTCGCCGTCGAATGCGATGCGCAACTGATCGTGGCGTTGCAATGCAGCTTTCGCGGGGAGGATCGTCGCCGCCGCAACGCCATGCTCGAGCGCCCGCCGCACCGATTCCGGATTCGCCGACAGGAACAGCTGCGCCCCGAACGGTTTGATGTATGGCCACGTCGGCGCACCCGAGGTGAAGGTCGCGCGGGAAATCGCCAGGCCGTGATGCTGGATCGAATTGAAGGTGCGCAGCCCGGTGTCGGAAGAATTGCGCGACAGCAGGATGACTTCCACCCGTGGCGCATCCGCCGGCGCACCTGCGTTCAACGCCAGTAACTTGCGGACCAGCGGGAAGGCGATTCCCGGCGCCAAAGGATCGTTTTCGTGCTCGCGCTGGAACGCACTGAAGGCCTCGACACCCTCGCGTTCGTACAGATCGTGGCTGTGCTCGAGATCGAAGAGTGCGCGCGAAGTGATCGCAACGATCAGGGGTTGGGATTGGGTGACGGATTCCATGTGCCCAGTATCGGACAGGCGGGTCGCTGGGCGTGAGACGCGCACACGGAATTGGCTCCAATGCACACCAGCAATTGTCTGTCCGTCGGTTCTTGACGGTGCATCCCTTGGCCTGTATATATCCACTAAGTTATCTAACCTTGTGGTTATAGAAAGTGCAATCCCATCATCTCGACGCCACCTTCGCGGCCCTCGCCGACCCTACGCGCCGCGCGATCCTGGCCCGGCTCTCGACAGGCGAAGCCACCGTGATGGAGCTGGCCGAGCCGTTCGCGATGAGCCAACCGGCGATCTCGAAACACCTGAAGGTGCTCGAGCGCGCGGGCCTGATCTCGCGTGGCCGCGATGCGCAGCGACGACCTTGCCGGATCGAAGCCGCACCACTCGAGGAAGCCAACGGCTGGCTGGAGCGCTATCGCCAGATCTGGGAGCACAACTACCAGCGCCTCGATGCCCTGCTCGATGAGTTGAAGGCAGGGAAGAAGCAGAACCCTCCACAACGCAAGAAACGCCAAGGAGCACCTCGATGAACGACATTGCCCGCACCCTGCAAGTCACCACGCCCAGCGATCGCGAGATCCTCATGACCCGCGCCCTTGATGCGCCGCGCGAATTGGTCTGGGACGCTTTCACCAAGCCGGAGCTGGTCAAGCGCTGGTTGCTCGGACCGCCAGGCTGGACGATGCCGGTCTGCGAAATCGACCTGCGTGTTGGCGGCCCTTACCGCTTCGTGTGGCGCAAGGACGACGGCGTCGAGATGGGGATGGGCGGCGTCCATCGCGAAATCAAAAAGCCCGAACGCCTCATCCGCACCGAATTGTTCGACCAGGACTGGACCGGTGGCGAAACGGTGGCAACAGTGGTCTTCAACGAACGCAACGGCAGCACCATCGTCGACATCACGGTGCTCTATTCATCGAAGGAAGCCCGCGACGGCGCGCTCGCCAGCGGCATGAAGGAAGGCATGGCGGCTGGCTACGACCGATTGGAAGAACTGCTGGAAACCGTCTGATTCGTTCCGCAACACATCCAATGCAAGGGAGACCGCATGAACGCCCAAACAACACACACGAGTCCTGGAAACCTGTTGCGAAGCATCGGCGCTGTGTTGTTGGGCTTTTTAGCGACCGCCGTGCTTTCGCTCGGCACCGACCAGTTGCTGCACGTCCTCAAGTTCTATCCGCCCTGGGGACAACCGATGTACGACCCGGTGCAGAACTTCACGGCACTGGCCTACCGCTGCGTCTTCGCCGTGATGGGCGGTTACATCACGGCCCGATTCGCGCCACGCAACCCGATGCGCCATGTGCTGGTCCTGGCCGTCATCGGATTGATCATGGGCACGGCCGGTGCCATCGCCACGATCCCCATGAACCTCGGTCCCGCCTGGTATCCGATCGCGCTCGCACTCACCGCCCTGCCCTGCGTCTGGCTCGGTGGCGTGCTGCATCGCAGACAGCAAAGCCGAACCGGCTGACGTCCACCCACTTACTGACGACATGCCATCAACAAAGGAGGACATCCCATGCTCGATACCCCACAGATCACCCAGACCTCGGCGCAATCGGCCGCCATCATCCGCCTCACCATTCCGCGCGAGGAAATGCCCCATGTCATGGGTCCGGCGATCGGCGAGTTGATGGCCACCATTGCTGCGCAAGGCATCGCCCCGGCTGGGCCGTTGTTCTCGCATCATCTGACGATGCCGTCTGACACCTTCGACTTCGAAGTCGGCGTTCCCATTGCAGCGCCTGTGAACCCTGTCGGACGCGTGCAACCAGGCCAGTTGCCCGCCGTGAAAGTCGCGCGGACGGTCTACCACGGTGGATACGAAGGATTAGGTTCGGCATGGGGCGAGTTCATGGGCTGGATCGCCGAGAATGGACACACGCCGGCGCCGAACCTTTGGGAATGCTACGTCGCAGGTCCGGAGTCGAGCCCGGATCCTGCCAACTGGCGCACTGAGCTCAACCGCCCGCTGGCTTGAACCCGCACGGTTCTGCGTCGTCACTCCATCTTTCTGCAATGGAAGCCATTGGGATGAAGAGCACTGCGACCAAGGCGACGAAGAAGCAAACACAAAGCCGCAACACCTCCACCGCGCCCGAACGCCCGGTGGAGGAGCAGGTGCAAGAAGCGCTGAAGTGGCTCAAACGCAATGCCACCAAGGCCACGCTTGATGGCATGGCGCGCTATGCCATCCCTTCAGACAAGGCACTGGGCGTGTCGATGTCGACGATCCAGAAGCTGGCCAAACAGCTCGGACGCAACCACGCCCTCGCCGCGGCACTCTGGGAGACCGACGTCTACGAAGCCCGCACGCTGGCCGCGTACGTCGAGGAACCTGACAAGGTCACGGCCGCACAGATGGACCGCTGGTGCCGCGACTTCGACAACTGGGCGATCTGCGACACCTTGTGCTTTGCGTTGTTCGACCGCACGCCGCATGCCTGGCAGAAGGTCGCGCAGTGGAGCGACAAGCGCGCCGAGTACGTCAAACGCGCGGCATTCGCGCTGCTGTGGGGCCTCACCGTCCATGACAAGCGCGCCAGCGACGAACAGTTCGCCCAGGGCCTGCTCTACATCGAACGCGCCGCCACCGACGACCGACACTTCGTCAAGAAATCCGTGAACATGGCCTTGCGTGCGACCGGGAAACGCAACGCCGCGCTGAATGCCGCTGCAGTGGCGGTGGCCCGGCGTCTTGTCGCCTCACCGCATGCCTCGGCGCAATGGATTGGCAAGGACGCGCTGCGCGAACTCACCAGCGCGTCGGTGACCAGCAGATTGAAGGCGCGACCTCGCGCTGTGCGCGCGACGTGAGGGCTGTAGGGTGGGCTTTAGCCCACCGAATGGAAGAAACAAAAAGCTGGTGGGCTAAAGCCCACCCTACGAGGATCCGACCTCTTCAGTCAGCGATGCGACGGAACACCAGCGTGCCGTTGGTGCCGCCGAACCCGAAACTGTTCGACATCACCGTGTCGACTTCGCGCTGCACGCTTTCGCGCAGGATCGGGAAGCCTTCGGCGCGCGGATCCAGCGTCTCGATATTCGCCGAGCCGGCGAGGAACCCGTCGCGCAGCATCAGCAGGCAATAAATCGCTTCCTGCACGCTGGCGGCGCCGAGCGAGTGGCCGCTGAGCGCCTTGGTCGAGGACAGCGGCGGTATTTCATCGCCGAAGACGGTCCGCACCGATTCCAGCTCGACGATGTCGCCCAGCGGCGTCGAAGTGCCATGGGTATTGAGGTAATCGATCTTGCCCACGCCGCCGCCCTGCCCGTCGATGCCGGCCAGCGCCATCTGCATGCAGCGCACCGCGCCTTCGCCGGAGGGCGCGACCATGTCGACACCATCGGAGGTCACGCCATAGCCGACGAGTTCGGCGAGGATGTGCGCGCCACGTGCCTTCGCGTGTTCGTACTCCTCCAGCACCAGCATGCCAGCACCGCCGGCAATGACGAAGCCGTCGCGACCCGCGTCGTACGGCCGCGACGCGGACTGCGGCGTGTCGTTGTGGTGCGTCGACAAAGCGCCCATCGCATCGAACTGTGCGGTCATGCCCCAGTGCGCTTCCTCGCCGCCGCCGGCGAACATCACGTCCTGCACGCCGTGACGAATCATGTCCGCCGCCGCACCGATGCAGTGCGCCGAGGTCGCGCAGGCCGCGGAAATCGAATAGCTGACGCCGCGCAAACCGAACGACGTGGCGAGCGTCGCCGATACCGTCGATGACATCGTACGCGGCACCATGTACGGCCCGACCTTGCGCACGCCCTTGTTGCGCAGCAAGTCGCCAGTCTCGATCTGCCATTGCGGCGAGCCGCCGCCGGAACCCGCGATCAACCCGGTGCGCGGATGGCTGACGGTCTCGGCATCGAGCCCTGCCATCGCGATCGCATCGTGCATCGCGACATAGCTGTACGCGGCGGCATCGCCCATAAAGCGCTTGAGCTTGCGGTCGATCTGCGCTTCGAGATCGATGTCTGGCACGCCGGCGACCTGGCTGCGCAGGCCGAGTTCCGCGTAATCGGGACGATGGGTAATGCCTGCGCGGCCGGCGCGCAGCGACGCGGACACGCTGTCCAGGTCGTTGCCGAGGCACGACACGATGCCCATGCCGGTGACGACGACGCGCCGGTTCGTTGCGTGAGGCATGCTCAGAAGCCCTCGGTGGAAGTGAACAGGCCGACGCGCAGGTCGTTGGCAACGTAGATCTCGCGGCCGTCGACCAGGGTGCGGCCATCGGCGATGACCAGGGCCAGTTTGCCCCGCATCACCCGGCGGATGTCGATCTCGTAGCTGACCAGCTTCGCGTCGGGCATCACCTGCCCGCTGAATTTCACCTGGCCGACGCCCAATGCACGACCGCGCCCAGGCTCGCCGAGCCACGGCAGGTAGAAACCCGCCAACTGCCACATCGCATCGACGCCGAGGCAGCCCGGCATCACCGGGTCGCCGATGAAATGGCAGGCGAAGAACCAGAGGTCCGGTGTGATGTCGAGCTCGGCGCGGATGACGCCCTTGTTGTACTGCCCGCCTTCGCTGGCGATATGGGTGATGCGGTCGAACATCAGCATCGGCGGCGCCGGCAGTCGTGCGTTACCTGGGCCGAACATTTCGCCACGGGCGCAGGCGAGCAACTGTTCGCGGTCGAGTGAAGCAGGACGTATCGTCATGTCGCAGTCGTTGGGAAAAACAGCGCCCATTCTGGGGCATCGGGCTGCACCCGTCTCCTGTACGCCGGCGCAGGTTCCTGAAGATTTAACTGGCACGCGTGGGGAAGACCTGCATTCAGCCATCGCCGGCCGTCGCAGCTAGCTTCCCCAGCGTGACCACGGCCGAGTCGATGCGTGCGTCCAGCGGATGGCCGCAGTTCAACCGCAGGCAATGGCCGAAGCCGCGAATGGCGGAGAACATCGGTCCGGGCGCGATGCTGATGCCCAAGTGTGATGCCCGTCGCTGCAGCCGCAAGGCGTCGGTCCCCTCGGGCAATTCGATCCACAGGAAATAGCCGCCCGCCGGCCGCGTCACCCGCGTGCCCTTGGGGAAGGCGCGTGCGATCACCGCGATGTACTGCTCCTGCTGCGCGGCCAGCGTCTTGCGCAGGCGCCGCAGATGGCGGTCGAAGCCGCCGCGTTCGAGATAGCGCGCCAGCGCGATCTGCGTCGGCACGTTGGTGTTGAGTGTGGAAGTCAGCTTGCGACGCGCGATCTCCTGCGCGTACCGGCCGGCGGCGACCCAGCCAATGCGGTAACCCGGTGCAAGACTCTTCGAAAACGACGAGCAATGCATCACCAGGCCATCGCGGTCGAAAGCCTTCGCTGGCAGCGCACGCTTGTCGGCGTAGTGCAGCTCGGCATAGACGTCGTCCTCTATCAACGGAATGCCGTGCCGCGCCAACAACGCGACGAGCGCGCGCTTGCGCTCCTCGGGCATCGTGCTGCCGAGCGGATTCTGGAAGGTGGGCATCAGCCAGCACGCACGCGGCGCGTGGCGCGCGATCGCCGCTTCGATCGCGTCCAGATCGATGCCTTCACGCGGATGCGTGGGCACTTCGATCGCACGCAGGCCGCTGCGCTCCAGCGATTGCAGCGTGGCGTAGAAACACGGCGATTCCACCAGCACGGCATCGCCAGGCTGGGTCACTGCGGCAACGCACAGGTTCAGCGCCTCGAACGCGCCGTTGGTGATGACGATTTCATCCACGCCGACTTCCATGCCATCGATCAAGTACCGCAACGCAATCTGACGTCGCAGTGCAGCGTTGCCGGGCGTGAGATCGTCGACCGTGCTCCACGGATCGAGGTTCACCGCGGCCGTGGCGAGTGCGCGCCCGATCCGATCGAGCGGAAACAGCAGCGGACTCATGAAGGCGGAGCCCAGCGGCACCACGTCGCGCACCATCGCCGACTGCAGCACCTCGAACACCAGTTGGCTGACATCGACCTCGCGCGATTCGCCGTCCGGTCGCGATGCCACCTCGGGTTCCGGGGGCAACGGCGGCGGCGCGCGCATCACGTAGTAGCCGGAGCGTGCGCGCGACTGCACCAGTCCCCGCGCCTCCAGCAGGTAGTAAGCCTGGAAGACGGTAGCCGGGCTGAGCTTGCGCGCCGCACTGGCCTGCCGCACAGATGGCAGGCGATCGCCGGGCTTCAGCACGCCGGCCTGGATCGAGCGTGCGATGTCGTCGGCCAGAGCCTGATAGCGCTTCACGTGGGCGACCTCTCCCCCGCCAGACCGGCGTGTAGTGAGTCCGCCGTCTGAACTGATATGGTTTTTTTACCTGATTCTGATTCTAGGCGAACTGATCTGGTCGGCCTAGCATGGCGGCATCGCAACTCGCCGCTCCCAAAGGGTTTCCCATGAACCCGCAAGTCGAATTCAACCTCGCCCTGATCCTGTTCATTCCCTGGTTCTCGATCCTCGCCGTCCTGTTCTGGGCCTATCCGCGTGCACCGCGCGGACCGGCACGAGCGTTGTTAGACACCACCAGCCTGATCGTGGCCCTCATCGCCGCCGTCATCGGCATGCACTGGAGCATGGTGAACGCCGACCCGCAGTTCGGCCCGATGTGGAAGCAGGTGCTCGCGACCTCAGTCGCCTACGGCCTGTTCCTGCTGGCGATGACCGTGGCCCTGCTCATCCGTCGGAGATGGCTAGCGACAGGCGGGACACCTATTTCTTCGTCGCAGGCATCGCCCTCATGAAAACCTTGTTCATCGTCGCCTTCCTCGGGTTGATCATCTACAACCTCGGCGCCGGCCTCTACTACATGCTCGTCGACAAGGGCACGACCAAGCGCACGGTGAACGCGTTGACGCGCCGCATCGCGCTGTCGGTGCTGTTGATCCTGCTGGTCATTGCCGGCATTGCCACCGGCATCATCGAGCCGCACGGCCTGAGCGCCTGACTTCTGAAAGGGGACGGAGGTAATTAAGCGGCAAATTCCTACCCGACCATCTCCCCGCTACTGACAGCGCCATTGCTTGCCGTGTACCAGGCTGATCGAGACATCCTTCTCGATTCGCCATGCCACGCCAACCACGGCTCGAGTTACCCGGTACGCCAATGCACGTCACCCAGCGTGGCGTAAACCGTTGCGCGATCTTCATCGACGACGATGACCGTCGCCATTTCAAGCGTTTGCTGCGCGAAGCCTGCTGCAAGTACGGCATCGCCGTCCATGCGTTTGTGCTGATGGACAATCATGTCCACTTGCTTCTGAGTGCCCAACGCCTAGGCGCCGTCTCGCTAGCAATGCGCATGGCCGGTCAGGCCTACGTCCAAGCATTCAACATCCGGCATGGCCGCTGCGGGACGCTCTGGCAAGGCCGCTTCAAGTCCTCCTTGGTCGACTCGGAGCGCTACCTGCTGACTGTCATCCGCTACATCGAACTCAATCCCGTGCGCGCCGCCATGGTCTCCACGCCTGAGGCATTCCCTTGGTCGAGTGTCCACACACACCTTGGAACGACCTGCGATCCACTGCTGTCGCCGCATCCCGTCTATCTCGCACTTGGCGCCGACATCTCCACGCGTGCCTCGGCGTATCGACAGTGGCTTGCTGCCGGAACTTCGGAGCAAGACCTAGCCAACATTCGCCGCCATCTGGTTCAGGAGCGCGTGCTCGGAGACGAACGTTTCCAGCAGATGGTTGCGAAGACCTTGAATCGTCCAACTACGGTCAGACCCAGAGGAAGGCAGAGCAAAGAGACTGGTTAATTACCTCCGTCCCCTTTGTTCCCGGTCCCACAAACGACAAGACCCGCGATTGCGGGCCTTGTGCTTCATGGGTCAGCTAATTGTTCTCTGACCCCTATTTTGCCTTATGGAGCCGGCTTAATTGCCTCCGTCCCCTTTGATTCGGTGAAGAAGAACGAACCGCCCGGAACCCGGGCGCGACGATAGTTGGACATGTCCGGATCGTGCGCAACCCGCAGCACCTTCTCCGTCCCCTTTGGTCCCGCCATTGTGCTTTATGGGATCGGATTAATTGCCTCCGTCCCCTTTGTCCCCCGGAACTTCGGAGCAAGACCTAGCCAACATTCGCCGCCATCTGGTTCAGGAGCGCGTGCTCGGAGACGAACGCTTCCAGCAGATGGTTGCGAAGACCTTGAATCGACCAACTTGGGTCAGGCCCAGGGGAAGGCAGAGCAGAGAGACTGGTTAATTACCTCCGTCCCCTTTGGTCCTCTCGGAGACGAACGTTTTCAGCAGATGGTTGCGAAGACCTTGAATAGCCCAACCACGGTCAGACCCAGGGGAAGGCAGTGCAAAGAGACTGGTTAATTACCTCCGTCCCCTTTGGTCCTAGTTTCGCCTGCGCCGCGCGGAACGCCGCACGCAAGTCGTCGATGCGATCAATCAATAGCGACGAACGTCGCTCGGCCAGCGCCACAGTGAAGAAGAACGAACCGCCCGGAACCCGAGCGCGACGATAGTTGGACATGTCCGGATCGTGCGCAACCCGCAGCACCGTCGCCATAGGTGCACAGCGCAACCTTGCATAGGAATCGCCCGACATCACAGGCAACCCCGTGCACCGAACCCTTCCCTCGTAGGGTGGGCTTTAGCCCACCGAATGGAAGAACAAAGATGGTGGGCTAAAAGCCCACCCTACGGGGCCTTGTGCGTTATGGGATTCGGTTTAATTGCCTCCGTCCCCTTTGATCTCCGATCTAGCGATTCTTATCTCTGTTTTTGTAGAGAAGGTATACGCCAATTCCGATCAGTCCAATGCTGACTACGTATGCATATTCACCGAGCACAATTGGCGCGCCTGGCGCGAGTCGCTTATCCGCGCGGATGATTGCCATGATGCCAAGCACGATTAATGCCCACCCCAGACTCGGATTATTAGTTTTCATCAAGCCGATCTCGAATTTCTTCCGCAAAAGCACCGGCGGCCAAGCCTTGGGGTGTTGCTGCTGGGGACTCCACTCCTGTTAAGCCCTCGACGGTCTCTGTAGCAACATCGCTAGCCTGCTCCATCCTTACTTCTGACCCCAAGAAGCTGGTCACCGCAGGATTAGTTAAGACGTTCGTGACCACATTGGAAACCCTCGCTGCAACAGCCTGCGCAGCTTCCCCGACTTTGGTAGCAACAACCTTCCCAGCTTCCGCTGTCTTTGTGAGCACCGTATCCCTAGCTTTTACTAGCATGCCTTCGGCCGCAGTCGCAGCTTTGTTGGCTAAATTGGCTAGGCCTGTAGCGGCACCAGTCTCGACAGCAACAGCAGGCGCAGCGCCCAAGGCGGCCGAACCGCCTACAAACCCCATCACCATTCGCCCATCGTGCCCACGAATCTGGTCAGCTCGAACCATTGCCGGATCACGCATGCTTACCGGGATCGGGCACGGCAAGAATCCCCAACCGGTCGAACAACGTCCATCAGGGTCCTTGAATCTGTACGGGTTGTTGTTGGCGTACCAATAGCGATTGAAGTTCCCGCCGGTATTGCCATCCGCCGTGACCGGATCGACGCTCAAGAACCGTCCGATGCCGGGGTCGTAATAGCGCTGCTGCATATACGTCAGCCCCGTCGCCGCATCCTCCACATGCCCGGTGTAGCCGGGACCATCGTGGACCGGGCGATTTAGCACCTTGCCGTAGGGCTCGTACTCACTGCGTTCCAGTACAACGCGGCTGGCATCGGTCACCGCCACCGGACTGCCCAGCGCATCGGTGTGTTGGTACTTCACCACATGGTTGTTCGTCCCGATCGGCGTCTCGCGCGTGGCCACCAGGCTGCCGCCCAAATAGAAATGGGCGTATTGCTTGCTCTTGCGGGAATCCTGCTGGTAGCGCAGCACACCGCCCATATCGTATTGCGACAGGATGTTGCCGTTGGCATACCCCGGCGCCCAGGCCAGCGCCCGACGTCCATGACCGTCGTAGCGATAATGTTCCTTGCCGGTGACGATCCGCAGGCGATTGCCGAAGTCGAAGTCGTAGTTCTGGCCGTTCTTGTTGTCCAGATTGCCCTGCAGGTCGTAGCCCAGGCCGATCACGCTGGCGCCGGAGCAACTCGTGGTCTTGACGTTGGTGAGTCGCCAAGCCGCGTCGTAGCAGTAGTAGTGATCCCGCGCGGCAGTCCCGCCGACATGGACGCGGGTCAGGTTGTCCAGCACGTCGTATTCGTAACTGGCACCCTCGCTGCCGAACATCGGCGAGGTGGTGGTGGTGGTCTTGAGCCGGTCCAGCCCGTCGTAGGTCATCGTGCGATTGCCCCACGCTCCAGCCAGACCATCGCTGATCGCGGCGACATTGCCGTTCTCGTCGAAGTCATAGCTGTCGTCCAACGTCGAAGTACCGCCGTACGCATCCTTGCTGCGGTCAGGCAACTGCCGCGTGTTCTGAGCCAGCGTGTGAACGATGCCATTGCCATAGGTGAACTGGGCGATGGCGCCGTTCGGGTGGTAGCTGACGCCGGTGGCGTAGGTCCCTGCCTTGGTCGGTTGGCCCAGGGCATTAGGCGCATAGTCCACCGTAACGTTGTTGGGGTAGACGTGCGATGCCAGGTTGCCGTTGCCGTCGTAGCCATAGCCCAGACCCCACGTGTACCACTCGGGCTGACTGATCGATTCGCCTTGTCCATCTAGCAGCCGGCGTCGGTTGTAGTGATAGGCGTTGATCACCGGCACGCCGTTGTTGGTGGCGTTGTACGTGGTGATCTGGTCGGGCTTGCTATCCGGGGTATAGGTCCAGACCTGATTGCCGACGCCATCCGGGAAGCTCAGCGTTTTCAGCCGATTGCGGGCGTCGTAGGTCCGGTCGGCGCGACGTCCGGTGGTATCGATGGTGCAATCAGTAGTGTTGGACCAGGGCAACCCGGCGGCAGACCAGGCGAGATTGCCAGCCGCGTCGTAGCCCATCGCGGTCGTGCCGGTCTCCAACTCGACGCGCTTGCACAGTTGCTGGTTGGCGTCATAGACGTAGTAGCGGCCGTTCCAGACTGAACTGTCGGCATTGCCCCGTACGAGAGTGGTGGGTTTGCCGAACACATCCCGATAGACCGTGGTGCGCGCGCCTTCCGGGAGGAGCATGACCCTCGGCAAGTCTTGCGTCGGCTGGTCGTAGACGTAGTACGACGTAGTGGTCGCATGACCCCGTGGGTTCGTGACGCGGGTCTGGAAGCCAGTCAGATATTCGGTCGTGCTGGCCAGTACGCCCAGTTCGGAATCCTGCTCGACGCGAGTGACGCGATCGAGGGAGTCGTACGTGGTGCGCGAGCCCTGCGTGACGGTCGCGTAATCGGTAAGGCTGCGCAGCGGGTACGACTGGAATACAGGATGACCGCCCGCGTCATAGCGCGTCACGCTCACGCTGCGGGTGTTGGCTGCATCGGCACTGTCGTAACTTTCCGTCACGAGCGGCCGCCACATCGCATCGAAATAGGACACCTTGCGTGCATTGCCGGTGCTGACGATCTGTTTCCAATGCCCGCCCGCAATACCGTATTCGCTCGTGAGTACCGGCGCGAACGTTCGCGTGGTTTGAGCCCACTTGGACGTATCGCAAACGTCGTTCTCCACCGGCGCCGTTTCAGATGGATGGGTAATGTTGGCCAGACGACCCATCGCGTCGTAGCCGTAGCACGTCCTGTAGCCGTTCTCGTCCTCAGCCCATTCGATCCAGCCAAGCGGGTTGGCATGCGCCGACACACTGGCACCGGTAGGCTGATCAGGCGTGGCCGGATACTGGATGAGTTCCGGAATGCCACGGTTCCAGACCGAGAAGGTCGTGGTGTAGTTGCGGCCGTCGGTGAGCTGCCTGAGCGTCCCGTCCGTGTAATAAGCCGCGCTGTGTTGCAGTTTGTTGAAGCTGTAGCTGGCCGTCGGCAATGCGGTGATGGCGTGATAGTCGGTCCGTGAAACCTCGATGCCATCGGTGGTCAGCTTCTTGACCTGGCCGAGCACCCATTTGCTGGTGTTGTGCTCGTACTCGGTGACATTGGTCTGCGTGTAACCCAGCGAACTCGCTCGGGTCACGCTCAACGGGTTGGCGAATTGGTCGAAGCTGTAAACGCCGTTTGTTTGATTGGCCTGCCAGGTGAACGTCGTCCCCTGCTGGGTGATCTGGCGCTGGATGCTGGGCGTCAGTTTTTCAGCAGAATGATCCCCTCGCAGATAGGGGCTTCGACCCACTTGGCTCGGGTAGGCCTGGTTCGTGGGGTCTAGTAGGTAGGTCGTGGTTTCGGTCTTGAGAATGCTGGTCAGTGCGCTGCCCGTTTCGACTTTCAGTAGCTTGCCGTCGGTGTCCCGATACTTGTTGCCGAAGGTGTAGCGCACGAAGTCGCCGGGGCCGGTCACTTCCACCGTCTTGGTCGCCACGCAGCCGCTGGTGCAATCCTCGGCCCAGCTATTGTTCGGCGGGCCGTAGGTATAGCTCCATTGCGCCACGGGCAACCCGGGGCCGCTGATCGTCTTCTGGATCAGGCCGACCGTGTCGAAGTAGAACGGATTGTGTGCATAGTCTGCTGCGCCGTAGGGATCCGGCTTGATGCACACCTTGGGCACGTAGGACCGACCGTGCAGCTTGGACTGGAACCGGAACTCGCCGACTGCCCCGGAGGGATGAGTGATGGTGCCAGTGTAGATCGGCTGCGTGGCACCGGAACTAGGTTGCTCGCAGAACGCGACAATGTTCTGGTTGGGCTGAGGTGAGGTGTAGGCCTGACGCACCGTCCCGAAATTGATCAACCATTTCGACGTGTCCGGCAATTCCACCTCACTCAGTCCGCTGCTATATCTATAGATCCAAGTGCGCGTGTCGTCTGACACCGACGCAATGTCCCCGTCGGTGTTGTAGCCCAGCGTCAATTGGCGTCCATCATTCGCGGCGATCGTCGTGAGCCGCCACGGATGGGTGGCGTCATAGGTGTAGGTGACATAGTTGCCGAACCGGTCTTCGACCCGCGTCGGCAGGATCCAAACCTCCATGCGGGTCAGGCTGGTTTTGTCGCCTACTGGCGCCATAGTTGTGACTTGGTCGGAACTGGTGGCATCGGTGGTGCTGGTGGTCGACTCGCCCGACTCGCTGAGCGCTTGGACTGGGCCCTTCTCTTTCACGATCGTCGAAGCTTCTCGACTGGCGAACCAATCGAACCAGTACCGTGTGCCGTCCGGCGAAATTGCAAGGAACGCTTCGCCCGGCACGCCGTTGGCGGTGTTGGGCAGGCACGAGAAATACCACTGGTTGTTGGTGACCCACTCATAGGTCTTGCCATCGGTGGGCTGATGCGGGTTCGACGTTCCGACGCTCAGCATCTCCTGATCGCCAACGCCTGGGATGTAGGCGTTGTACCCGTGCCAGTACTCACTGGCCTCCCAAAGCCCTCCAAAAGACCCGGTCGCAACCAGCGGTTCCCGCAAACCTCCAGCAGAACAACGGAGGTTCGGGTCGCCTTGGCCGTTCCTGACCTGCCAACCACCGTTACTGTCGTAGGCCGCAGTGCTGAAAACAGCATGCAAATGCGGGATGTCCAACTCCCAGTCCGCGAACATGCCGTCCGCCGACATGAGGTTGTTAACCGCCTCCATGTCCCGGCTCTGGACCACAAATCGCCGTCCTACGGCCACTGGCAGGGAACTGTTGCCTGGCAGGCTCACGTCCGTGGCCGAGAACGTCGTCGCACCGGTGTAGAAGCTTGTTTGATCGCCGAACAGGTTCGGACCCAGGGCCCCGACTGCTTCGGCGGACTTGATTGTCTTGCCATATTCCTCGGGGATCGTGACTTGGCCCCAGGCCGGAGCAACCAGGACAGCACACACCAGCAGCGCACCTGCGCCGCGAACCATAAACTTCATGCATCCCCTTTCCTTTTTATGGCCCGCCGCATTGCACGGCGATGCCCTACCCACCAGCTTGGCATTGTACCGGCCGGGTCAAGTGACATGTCTTTGCAGGGACGAACGGCCTGTTCACATAGCGCCACTCATCACCTCGGCGGCGAACGCCGCACGGCGGGAGTCCGATTCCTTGCTGAAGGCAGCAAGGAGATCTAAAGCTCGTTGTAAGGACGAGGTCGTCCGCAGGTAACCGCGTAGGGAATATCGACACCACAAACAATAAACCCCTGTTAAAACAGGGGCTTGAGTACACATGTAGCGGAGAGGAATGACGGCTTCGGGTTAATAGCAGCCTCAAGTCACAAACTGCTCGCTAAGAATCCGCTCTTCGAGGTTATGTTCCGGATCGAACAACAACGTCACTGTACGTTCCTGCGATTCGCGGATTGTGACTTCGACCACATCCCGGACTTCGTGCGAGTCGGCGGTGGCGCTGACCGGACGCTTGTAGGGATCGACCACGCGGAATCGGACTTCGGTATCCGCCTTGAGCAACGCACCGCGCCAGCGGCGCGGGCGGAAGGGTGCGATCGGGGTCAATGCGATCACGCGCGATCCCAATGGCAGGATCGGGCCGTGCGCGGAGAAGTTGTAGGCGGTGCTGCCGGCGGGCGTTGCGACCATCACGCCGTCGCAAATCAGTTCGTCGAGGCGGGTCTGGCCATTGAGGTCGATGCTCAAGTGCGCGGCCTGGCGCGTTTGGCGCAGCAGCGAGACTTCGTTATAGGCGAGCGAGCCGACGCTGGCGCCGGATTCGGTTTGGGCAACCATTTCCAGCGGCCGCAGGACCGCGGGTTCGGCGGCGGCAATGCGGGTCAGCAGTTCGTCGCTGCGATGGTGGTTCATCAGGAAGCCGACGGAACCCAGCTTCATCCCGAACACCGGCTTGCCCAGAGCGCCATAACGATGCAGGGACTGCAGCATGAAACCGTCGCCACCGAGTGCGACGAGGACGTCGGCGGCTTCGGGTTCGTGCTGGCCGTGTTGCGCGACCAGTTCGCCCAAGGCGGTTTGCGCTTCGGGCGAAGGGCTGGCGAGGAAAGCGAGTCGCTGGGTCGAACTCATCGGCGGCTCCGGCGGTTGCTGCAATCAGCATACCGGATGCCGCCGTTCGTTAAACCTCACGCCACTGGCATCAACCCTCAGCCACGCGACGCCAGTTGCGACAGTCGCTGCACGGCGACCGATGCGGTCGGGTAATCCAGCGTCTTCTGCGCGGCCAGTTCGTTGAGCATGGCCATGGTGAAGCGCAGCGAGGCATCGTCGCGTTCGACCCAGTGCTTGACCTTGGCATCGGCATTCGCGCCGGGCATCGCCAGCACCTGGCCGACCAGCTTGCGTTGCTGCGCAGCCAGTTCCTCGCGCAGCACACCACGGGCAACGGCATGCCAGCGGCCTTCCACGGTCAGGCCATCGATCTGCTCGATCAACCACGGCAGGCGCAGGGCTTCGCCGAGGCGGAAATGCACTTTCGCCACTTCCACCGGACGCAGCTTTCGCTCGCGTGCGAGTTCGATGATGTCGCTGGCCGGCTCCAGGTACGGCAATGCCGCCAGCTGCAGGGCAAGGTCGTTCGGCACGCCCTTGGCCTTCCAGTCGCGCAGGGTCGCTTCGTAGCCCGGCCGCTGCCCTGGTCCGAGAATATTTTCGCCAGCACGGATGTCCTTGAAACCATCGTGGTAACGCGCGACGGCGGTGGCGATGTCGGGGATCGCACCTGGACGAGACAGCAGCCAACGCGTGAATGCACGTTGCAGGGACCAGATCACCTGCAGCGCATCGATCTGCACCGCTTCGGCCACCTTGCCGTCGAGCGCATCGATCTGCGCCCACAACGCACGCACATCGAGGGTCTCGCGGGTGATGGTGAAGGCCTTTGCCACTTCGCCCGGTGCGCGGCCGCTGTCTTCCTGCATGCGCAGTGTGAACGTCGCGCCCATGCGGTTGACCATCGAGTTGGTCACCGCGGTGGCGATGATCTCGCGCTTCAGGCGGTGCTGTTCCATCGCCTTGGCGTACTTCTGCTGCAACGGTTCTGGGAAATAGCGCACCAGTTCCTTCGACAGGTACTGGTCTTCCGGTACGTCTGAGTCGAGCAGTTGCTGGAACAGCACGATCTTCGAATACGACAGCAGGATCGACAGCTCCGGCCGCGTCAGTCCCTGCCCACTCGCCTTGCGTTCGGCGAATTCGGCGTCGGATGGCAGGAACTCGATCTGCCGATCCAGCAGGCCCTGCGATTCCAGCGTGCGGATGAAGTGCGCCTTGGAGCCCAGGCGCGTCTTGCTCATCCGCTCCATCAGGCTGATCGCCTGGTTCTGGCGGTAGTTGTCGGTGAGCACCAGCGCGCCAACTTCGTCCGTCATCGACGCCAGCAGCTTGTTGCGCGCCTCGAACGTCAGCTTCTTCTTCTGCACCTCGCCGTTGAGCAGGATCTTGATGTTGACCTCGTGGTCCGAGGTATCCACGCCGGCGGAGTTGTCGATGAAGTCGGTGTTGAGCAGCACGCCGTGCTGTGCGGCCTCGACGCGGCCGAGCTGGGTGAGGCCAAGGTTGCCGCCCTCGCCCACCGTCTTGCAGCGCAGTTCGTTGCCGTTGACGCGCAGTGCATTGTTGGCGCGGTCGCCGACATCGCTGTTCGATTCGCGACTGGCCTTGACGTAAGTGCCGATGCCGCCATTCCACAACAGGTCGACCGGCGCCTTCAGGATCGCGTTCATCAGCTCGAACGGGCTCATCGCTTCGATGCTGGAGTCGATGCCGAGTGCCGTCTTGATCTCCGGCGACAACGGGATCGACTTCGCCGAACGCGAGAACACGCCACCGCCCTTGCTGATCAGCTTCTTGTCGTAGTCGTCCCACGACGAACGCGGCAGGTTGAACATCCGCTCGCGTTCCTTGAACGTCTTCGCCGCATCAGGGTTCGGGTCGAGGAAGATGTGGCGGTGGTCGAACGCAGCGAACAGGCGGATGTGCTTGCTCAGCAGCATGCCGTTGCCGAACACGTCACCGGACATGTCGCCGATGCCGACCACGGTGAAGTCCTGGGTCTGGCTGTCGCGGCCCATTGCGCGGAAGTGGCGCTTGACCGATTCCCACGCACCCTTCGCGGTGATGCCCATGCCCTTGTGGTCGTAACCGACCGAGCCGCCTGACGCGAAGGCGTCGTCGAGCCAGAAACCGTGCGCGGTGGCGATGCCGTTGGCGATGTCGGAGAAAGTCGCCGTGCCCTTGTCGGCGGCGACGACCAGGTACGGATCGTCGTTGTCGTAACGCACCACGTTGCGCGGCGGCACGATCTTGCCGCTGGTATCGATGTTGTCGGTGATGTCGAGCAGGCCGTTGATGAAGCGCTTGTAGCAGGCCACGCCTTCGTTGAACCATGCATCGCGATTGACTGCCGGATCCGGCAACTGCTTGCAGAAGAAGCCGCCCTTGGAGCCGACCGGCACGATCACTGTGTTCTTCACCATCTGCGCCTTCACCAGGCCCAGGACTTCGGTGCGGAAGTCTTCGCGACGATCCGACCAGCGCAAACCGCCACGCGCGACCGGACCAAACCGCAGGTGCACGCCTTCGACACGCGGGCCATACACCCAGATCTCGCGATACGGCCGCGGCTTCGGCAGGTCTGGCACTTTGCTCGAATCGAACTTGAAGCTGATGTAGTCCGCCGGGCCGCCATCGACGCGCAGACCGTCCTTGTACTGGATGTAGTAGTTGGTGCGCAGGGTGGCATCGATCACGCCGCCGAAGCTACGCAGGATGCGGTCTTCGTCGAGGCTCGCCACGCGTTCGAGCAACGCCTTGATCGCGGTGCGCGTCGCAATGATCTGGGCGTCACGCTTGTCGGCACGCGCGTCGATCACCGGCTGCAATGCGGCCAGCACAGCGGCATCGCCCTTGGCGAGGTTGCTCAGCTGCTGCTGGAAGCGCTCGGCGCCGGCCTGGATCTCGGCCTTGCTCTCGCTGCCCGTGCACGGGTCGAAGCGGGCTTCGAACAGTTCGACGAGCAAGCGCGCCAGCAACGGATAACGGGAGAACGTCTCTTCGACGTAGCTCTGCGAGAATGGCACGCCGACCTGCAGCAGATACTTGAAGTAACCGCGCAGCATTGCGACCTGGCGCCACGACAGGCCGGCATTGAGGATCAACCGGTTGAAGCCGTCATTCTCGGCATTGCCACGCCAGATCTGTGCGAACGCAGCTTCGAAGTTCTCGTCGATGTTGGCGATGTCGAGCCTGGCGCCAACGGTTTCGACTTCGAAGTCCTGGATGTAAAGCGGCTTGCCGTCGACGACGATGCGGTACGGGTGCTCGGAGATCACCCGCAGGCCCATGTTCTCCATCATCGGCAACGCATCCGACAACGGAATATCCGTATTCTGGCGGTAGAACTTGAAGCGCAACCCACCCTCGCCGGCCGCATGGGCGCGGCTGCGATACAGGCTCAGGCGCAAGTCGTCGGGACCAGTCAGCGCGGCGAGGTGTCCGACGTCGTCCGCGCCCACCTTCGCACCGACGGTCTCCAGGTAATCGGTCGGCAACACGCGACCATAGCGCGCATGCAGCGCCAGGCCACGTTCCTCACCATGGCGAGCGGCCAGTTCATCACGCAGGTCGTCGCGCCAGTTGCGCACGATCTCGGCCAGCTCCGCCTCGATCGCGGCATTGTCGACTTCGACCACATCGCCCGACTTCGGCCGCACGATCAGATGCAGCTGTGCCAACGGCGATTCGCCGAGGACGACGCTGGTGTCGATGTGCTCGCCATGCAGCACGCGCTTGAGCATCGCCTCGATGCGGAGGCGCACGTCGGTGTTGAAGCGGTCACGCGGGATGTAAGCCAAGGCCGAGAAGAATCGGCCATAGCGGTCGCGGCGCAGGAAGAGCTTGCTGCGCACGCGCTCCTGCAGGTTGAGGATGCCGGTGCTGATGCGCAGCAGCTCCTCGCCGCTGGCCTGGAACAATTCGTCGCGCGGCAAGGTTTCGATGATGTGGCGCAGCGCCTTGCCGCTGTGGCTGTTCGGCGCAAGCCCGGACTTCTGCATCACGTATTCGTGTCGCTGGCGCACCAGCGGGATGTCCCATGGCCGGCGGTTGTAAGCGCTGGACGTATACAGGCCGACGAAACGATGTTCGGTGGTGGCTTTGCCCTTGGCGTCGAAACCAAGGACACCGATGTAGTCCATGTAGCCGGGACGATGGACGGTTGCGCGCGCGTTGGTCTTGGTCAGGATCAGCGCATCGCCGGTCGCACGTTGCTTGTTATGCGCAGGCAGCGAGGTCAGGGGGCGCGGCTTGCTGTCATCGTGCCCGCGCAGCAGGCCGAGTCCGCTGTCCTTGACGCCGCGCAGCACGTCTTCGCCGCCCAGCTTGACGACCTCGTATTCGCGATAGCCGAGGAAGGTGAAATGGTCGCTGGAGGCCCAGCGCAGGAACTCACGCGCCTCGATGAGCGCGGCCGGATCGGCCGACTCGCGCGAGGCGAGATCTTCCGCGACTGCAGCCATCTTGTCGCGCATCTGCGACCAGTCGCGCACGATCGCGCGCGCATCGCCAAGCACGGTTTCCACCGCATGCTTGATCTTCGGCATTGCCTCGGGCGACTGGCGGTCGATCTCCAGATGCATCAGGGATTCCGGCATGCCTCCGCCCACGGCCACCAACTTGCCAGCCTTGTCGCGCTGGAAGGTGACGACCGGATGGCCGAGCACGTGCACGCCAATACCCTGTTCCGCCAGCGCCATGGTCACCGTGTCGACCAGGAACGGCATGTCGTCGTTGGCGATCTGCAGCACGGTGTGCGGCGTTTCCCAACCGTGGCTCTTCCTGGTCGGGTTGTACAACCGCACCAGCGCGGTACCGGTCTTGCGCGCGCGCGCGAAATCGAGGAAGTCCACCGCCAACGCGGCCCAGCCGTCGGCGTCGTGTTGCGGCAATTCGTCCTCGCCCATGCGGCGGTAGAACGCGTTGATGAAGGCTTCGCCCTCGGCATGGCGCGCCTTCGGCAGGCGCTTGCGCATGGCGGCGATGATGGGTTCGAGATCGACGGCGACGGCGACGCTTTCTTGGATGTCTTGCTTGGCGACGGCGCGGCCTTTGCCAGCGGTCTTGGCGGGAGCTTTGCGTGCAGTGCTCATGGAGTAGTACTCATGAAATCTGGTCCAATCCGTTTGGTTTTAGTGCAAATACTTCAGCGATCTTTCAAAACAACGAGGCCCGCGCTTGCACGCGGGCCTGTGGTGATCGGATCAGCGCAATCCGGTTTCGTTGCGTGCGATGACCAGGCGCTGGATCTCGCTGGTGCCTTCGTATATTTCGGTGATCTTGGCGTCGCGGAAATAGCGCTCCAGCGGCATCTCTTTCGAATAGCCCATTCCGCCGTGGATCTGCACGGCCTGGTGGGTGATCCACATCGCCGCTTCTGACGCGGTGAGCTTGGCGATCGCGGCCTCATTGGTGAAGCGTTGATCCTGTCCCTTCAGCCATGCCGCACGCAGGGTCAGCAGCAGCGCTGCATCCAGCTTGCATTTCATGTCGGCGATCTTGGCCTGGGTCATCTGGAACGTGCCGATCGGCGCGCCGAAGGCCTTGCGGTCCCTGACATAGGTCAGCGTAGCTTCGTACGCGGCCCGGGCGATGCCGATGGCCTGCGAGGCGATGCCGATGCGGCCGGCATCGAGCACGCCCATCGCGATCTTGAAACCGTGACCTTCCTCGCCCAGCACTTCGTCCGGTTGCGCAACGTAATCGGCGAATTCGATCTCGCAGGTCGCCGACGCGCGGATGCCGAGCTTGGGCTCGGTCTTGCCGCGGTGGAAACCGGCGCGGGCGGTATCGATCATGAACGCGGTGATCCCGCGCGCATGCTTGTCCGGGTCTGTCATCGCGAACAGCACGATGTACTTGGCCACCGGGCCGGAAGTGATCCAGCTCTTCTTGCCATTGATCAGATAGGTGCCATCGGCCTGCTTGATGGCCTTGCAGCGCATCGCAGTGGCGTCCGAACCCGACTGCGGTTCGGTCAGCGCGAAGGCGCCGATCTCGCGGCCTTCGGCGATCGCACGCACGTACAGCTGCTTCTGTTCTTCGGTGCCGTTCTTGAGGATGCCGTTGCAGAACAGCGAGTTGTTGACCGACATGATGGTCGAATGCGCGGCGTCACCGGCGGCGATTTCAATCATGGCCAGCACATAGCTGACCGGGTCCATGCCGGCACCGCCATATTCGGCCGGCACCTCGATGCCCATCAGGCCGTTCTCGCCAAGGGTGCGGATGTTGGCCAGCGGGAATTCGCCGGTCTGGTCGTGGTGTTCGGCGGACGGCGCGATCTTCTCCTGCGCGATGCGGCGCGCCACGTCCTGGATCATCAACTGCTCTTCGGTGAAGCGGAAATCCACGCGGGCACCCCGGATTGATCGCAAGTGAATTGCGAATTGTAGCCGCGCACGTTGCAGAACCCCACCCATCGCGGCCGCTTTGCTTGCTCCGAGCACGGATCGGGATCATAATTATCGCTATATCGCGATACGTTGATAAAGGCGCTATCCATGGATCTCGAGGGCTGGTCGACCCAACTGAAAGTGTTCGCCGACGCCACCCGCGTCCGCCTGCTCGCCCTGCTCGAACGCGAGGAACTGACCGTCGCCGAGCTGTCGGCGATCACGCGCCTTGCGCAGCCGCGTGTGTCGACGCACCTGGCCAAACTCAAGGAAGCCGGACTCGTGCGCGATCGCCGCGCCGGCGTGTCGGCCTATTACCGCTTCGACGAGGCTGCTCTCGACCCGGCGCAGCAGGCTTTGTGGCAGACCATGAGCACGGCCAGCGACGACCCGCTGCTGCGACAGGACGCCGAACGCGTGCCGGCGGTACTGGCGATGCGTGCTTCGGACCAGAACTGGGCGGATTCGGTGGCCGGTGACATGGAACGCCACTATTCGCCCGGTCGTACGTGGGAAGCGCTGGCGCGCACCGCGTTGCCGTTGCTCGCACCAGGCGACGTACTCGACATCGCCTCCGGCGACGGTGTGTTGGCCGAACTGCTGGCCCCGTATTCGCGCCGCTACGTCTGCGTCGATGCCAGCGCCCGCGTCGTCGCGGCCGCGAGCGAACGTCTCCGCCCATTCGCGAACGTGGAAGTGCGCGAGGGCGACATGCACGCCCTGCCCTTCGCCGACGCGAGCTTCGACCTGGTGGTGCTGATGCACGCCCTCACTTACGCCGCCAAGCCGGCACAGGCAGTGGCCGAGGCCGCGCGCGTGCTGCGTCGCGGCGGCCGCCTGCTGCTCTCGAGCCTGGCCAAGCACGAGCACCGCGCCGTGGTCGAGGCCTACGGCCACGCCAACCTCGGTTTCAGCGAGAAGGAGTTGCGCAAGTTCGCGGACAAGGCCGGATTGGCGATCGCGACCAGTGCCACCGTCACCCGCGAGAAGCGCCCTCCGCATTTCGAAGTGATTTCACTGATTGGAGTGAAGCCATGAATCCAGTTTCCACAGATACGTTGCCCTGGCTGCATCCCGAACGCGTCGCCAAGCTCGAAGCGGCGCTGGCCGAACGCATCCTGGTCATCGATGGCGCCATGGGCACGATGATCCAGCGCCACGACCTACAGGAAGTCGATTACCGCGGCGAGCGCTTCGCCGAAGGCTACGACGCGTTATTCGCTGATGGTGGCCACGCGCACGGTCCGGGCTGCGGCTGCCAAAGCCACGACCAGAAAGGCAACAACGACCTGCTGACGCTGACCCGGGCCGAGATCATCTACGACATCCATGCGGCCTACCTCGAGGCCGGCGCCGACCTGATCGAAACCAACACCTTCAACTCGACCTCGATCTCGTTGGCCGACTATCACTTGCAGCATCTGGTGCGCGAATTGAATTTCGAAGGCGCCAAGCTCGCGCGTGCCGCCTGCGACGCGGCCGAGGCGAAGAACCCCGCGAAACCCCGTTTCGTGATCGGCGTGCTTGGTCCGACCAGCCGGACTGCATCGCTGAGCCCGGACGTAAACCGTCCCGGTTATCGCGCCACCTCCTTCGACGAACTCGCCGGCGCTTATCGCGAAGCCGTGGCCGGCCTGATCGAAGGCGGCGCCGACGTGATCATGGTCGAAACCATCTTCGACACGCTCAACGCCAAGGCCGCGCTGTTCGCCATCGACGATGAGTTCGCAGCGCACGGCGGACGCCTGCCGGTGCTGATCTCCGGCACCATCACCGATGCCTCCGGCCGTACGCTGTCGGGGCAGACCGCCGAGGCCTTCTGGTATTCGCTGCGGCATGCGCGGCCGCTATCGATCGGCCTGAACTGCGCTCTCGGCGCCAAGGATCTGCGTGTGCACGTCGACGTGCTCGCCCAAGTCGCGGATGCCTACGTCAGCTGCCATCCGAACGCCGGCTTGCCGAATGCGTTCGGCGGTTACGACGAAACACCGGAAGACATGGCATTGGTGCTGCGCGAATTCGCCGAAGCGAACCTGCTGAACCTGGTCGGTGGCTGTTGCGGCACCACGCCTGAGCACATCAAGGCGATCGCCGAAGCGGTCTCCGACCTATCACCGCGACGTATTCCGGAGCTGGCTGACGCGGCATGACCTCATTACCTCGCAACACCCGCCTCAGCGGCCTGGAGCCGCTGCAGATCACGCCGGAAAGCAATTTCGTCAACGTTGGCGAGCGCACCAACGTCACCGGCTCGGCGCAGTTCAAGAAACTGATCATGGAAGGCCGCTACGACGAAGCCGTCGTGGTCGCGCGCCAGCAGGTCGAGAACGGCGCGCAGGTCATCGACGTCAACATGGACGAAGGCATGCTCGATTCCGAGCAGGCCATGGTCACCTACCTCAACCTGATCGCCGCCGAACCCGACATCGCACGCGTGCCGGTGATGGTCGACAGCTCCAAGTTCAGCGTGATCGAGGCGGGCCTGAAATGCCTGCAGGGCAAGGGCATCGTCAACTCGATCTCGATGAAGGAAGGCGAGTCCGAGTTCCTACGCCAGGCTCGTCTGGTGCGGCGCTACGGCGCGGCCGTGGTGGTGATGGCGTTCGACGAAGTCGGCCAGGCCGATACTGCCGAGCGCAAGATCGAGATCTGCTCGCGCGCCTACAAACTGCTGACCGAGCAGATCGGCTTCCCGCCCGAGGACATCATCTTCGACCCCAATGTGTTCGCGATCGCCACCGGCATCGAGGAGCACAACAACTACGCCGTCGACTTCATCGAGGCCGCGCGCGAACTCAAGCGCCGTTTCCCGCACAGCCATATCTCCGGCGGCGTTTCGAACGTGTCGTTCTCGTTCCGCGGCAACGAACCTGTACGCCAGGCCATCCACGTGGTGTTCCTGTACCACGCGATCAAGGCCGGCATGGACATGGGCATCGTCAACGCCGGCGGCCTGCCGCTGTACGACGACCTCGACGCCGAGCTGCGCGAACGCGTCGAGGACGTGGTGCTGAATCGCCGCGCTGACGGCACCGAACGCCTGCTCGAGATCGCGGACAAGTTCAAGGGCAAGAAAGGCGAGAAGAAGGTCGAGGATCTCGCCTGGCGCGACAAGCCGGTGCAGTCGCGGCTCACCCACGCACTGGTGCATGGCATCGACCAGTACATCGAGGTCGATACCGAAGCGGCGCGCGCGGAAGCCACGCGCCCACTCGACGTGATCGAAGGGCCATTGATGGCCGGCATGAACGTGGTCGGCGATCTGTTCGGCGCCGGCAAGATGTTCCTGCCGCAGGTGGTGAAGTCCGCGCGCGTGATGAAGAAGGCGGTCGCTTACCTGCTGCCTTACATCGAAGCCGAAAAACTCCGCACTGGCGATGTCGGCAAATCCAACGGCAAGATCGTGATGGCCACGGTCAAGGGCGACGTGCACGACATCGGCAAGAACATCGTCGGCGTGGTGCTGGCCTGCAACAATTTCGACGTGATCGACCTGGGTGTGATGGTGCCGGCGCAGACCATCCTCGACCGTGCCAAGGCCGAGAATGCGGACCTGATCGGCCTCTCCGGCCTGATCACGCCATCGCTTGAGGAAATGAGCCACGTCGCGCGTGAGATGCAGCGCCAGGGCCTGACGATGCCATTACTGATCGGCGGCGCCACCACGTCGCGTGCGCACACCGCGCTGAAGATCGATCCGCACTACAAGTCGCCGACGGTGTGGGTGAAGGATGCATCGCGTGCCGTGGGTGTCGCGCAGTCGCTGATCAGCGTCGACCTGCGCGCGAACTTCGTCGCCGCCAACGACGCCGACTACGCCGAAATCCGCACCCGCCACAAGAACCGTGGCGATGCCAAGCGGCTGGTGTCGCTGGAGAAGGCGCGTGCGCAGCGGTTCGACGGTGGCTGGAGCGAGTACACGCCGCCCGCGCCGCAACAGCCCGGTATCACCGTATTCGACGACTACCCGCTCGCCGACCTGGTCGACGTGATCGACTGGACGCCGTTCTTCAACACCTGGGAACTGGCCGGCAAGTATCCGGCGATCCTCGACGACGAAGTCGTCGGTTCGCAGGCGCGCGAATTGTTCCGCGATGCACAGGCGATGCTGAAGACCATCGTCGCGGAAAAGTGGCTGACCGCGAAGGCCGTGGTGGGCATCTGGCCGGCGAACAGCATTGGCGACGACGTGGTGGTCGACGTCGATGGCGCTCCCACCACTCTGTACTTCCTGCGCCAGCAGGTCGACAAGCCCATCGATCGCCCCGATTTCTGCCTCGCCGATTTCATCGCGCCGAAGGAGTCCGGAAAGCAGGACTGGATCGGCGGCTTCGCCGTTACCGCCGGGTTGGGTATCGAGGAACACGTCGCGCGCTTCGAAGCCGACCACGACGACTACAACGCGATCCTGCTCAAGGCGCTGGCCGACCGCTTCGCCGAAGCGCTCGCCGAACGCCTGCACGAACGCGTGCGCAAGCAGTTGTGGGGTTTCGCATCCGACGAGGTGCTCGACAACGAAGCGTTGATCGCGGAAGCCTATCGCGGCATCCGTCCTGCTCCCGGCTATCCGGCGTGCCCCGAGCACAGCGAAAAAGTCACGCTGTTCCGTCTGCTCGATGCCGAGCGCAACACAGGTCTCCACCTGACCGAGAGCTTTGCGATGTATCCGGCCGCAGCGGTCTCGGGCTACTACTTCAGCCATCCACAGAGTCAGTACTTCGTGGTCGGCCGCGTCTCGAAGGAACAGGCCGCCGATTACGCGCGGCGCAAGGGCGTCGATCTCGTGCAGGCCGAACGCTGGCTGGCGTCGAATCTGGATTACGATCCGGAATAGTTTCGTCCTCCCCGACACAATGACTGTGCCAGCGATCTCCGACGACATGTCCAGCAACGCCGAGTGGATCGAGCGGCACGCCGCGCCCGGCCGGATCGGCCTGTGCGGCGGCGGCGAATGGATCAACAAGGCCATCCGCAAGGCGCAGGCACCGCTGACCGACGATGGCCACCGCAGCCCGTGGTCGCATGCGTTCCTGTTCAGCGAACGCCGCGTCGACGGACATTGGTGGGTACTGGAATCCGACCTCGACGTCGTGCGCAAGCAGATCCGCCTCGGCGTGCAGGAGAACCGCGCTGCGCGTTACCACGACGAAGCGCAGTTCCCGAACCTGGCCATTCTCGATTTCGGCCTCGATCCGCAGCAGACCCGGCAAGTGTTGTCGGCGGGGCTCGACCTGCTCGCGGGGCTGTCGACGTATTCGTTGCGCGAACTGGTCGGCACGCTGTTCGCGATGCATCGCCCCAGCCTGCGCAGCCGCGCCAATCTGCTGGCGCAGGAGAATGCTTTGTACTGCTCGGCCATGGTGCAGCATTGCTATGCCGCGGCTGGCATCGAGTTTATGCCTGGGGTATCGACCAAGAACCTGTCACCGCACGACATCGCGACTTCGAAGCTGCCGCACTTGAATCAGGCCATCGTGCGCGACCTGGCGAGTCCAGCCTGCGTCGACTGGCACGTCGCGGTCGTGAATTGTTGAACCGCGGTTAGTCCGCTACGGCCGGCCGTGTTCGATCGGCCGATCGCGGTGCATCAACGCCCACTCGGCGTGTTCGGCCAATGTCGCTTCGCCCAATGCGCGCAGGATTTCGCGACGTTCCTGGGTGCTGCTGGCAGTGTCCAGCGCGATGCGGGCATTGCGGTAGATGCGATGCATGAAGCGGTATTGCTTGACCAGCTCCTTGTCTGCTTTTCGATACGCGTAAGCCTCGCGCACTGCGGCGATCAGCGACAGCGTGCCCATCGTCGTCACCAGCAAGTTGCGGGTGATGTCTTCGAGACCGTGATGGAACAAGGCCAGGAACAGGCTGATGGCGATGCCGGCCCACAGGCAGGCCTTGCCTAGAGATTGCGTGCGCCAATGGTGACGCTCGCGCAACGCCGCCTTGCGTTGGTAGTACGTGAGCTGCCCCGATTGATCCGGCCGACCGATCCAAGCTTCGATCACGGCATCGACGGCACGGGCCGGATCGTCCGCTTCTGGCAGTGGCATCAAGCCGACCTGACGCATGATGTTGCGGATCCACCCGAGTTCGACATCCTGCTTCTGCATGAAATTGTCGTGCGCGAACTCGGGGTCGCCGGTCATCGTCAGTCCGGCGCGACGCCAGAAAGTCTGGACGCGGAGACCCTCGGCCAATGCGCGGTAATCGATGTACTTGCGATGCCAATCGCGCCGGTGCGCGACGACGGCGATCAGCAGGCCGATGGAGAAGAACAGCAAAAAGACTCGCAACATCCAGTCCGGCGCGCCAAGGTCCGCATACAACAGGAACGCGAGGCCCATCAGCACCGCGAGGCCGTGGATCGCACGCATGGCAGCGCCGATGCGCCGCTGGTAGTGCACCGCCATCCCATCGACCACATGCAGCAACCGTTCCGCCGGGTCCTGCCCCCAACTCGCGTGTGGCAACGCGGCATGACGGCGGCGATCCTCCTCGAAGGTCTGCATGCGCTCGAAAATCCGTCGGTAGTCCGGCGGTATGCCAGCGCCCAACGACCGACGACCGGCGCTGGTCAACCACGCCGGTGGCTCGGCTTCGGCCCTCGCAGTCGTCGGTGCAACGCGATACGCCGGCAGGTGCAACGCCAGGCTGTCGTCGTCGCCGGCCAGCATCTGTCGCAGGTTGTCGCTGGCGCGGCGCGCGCCCGGCATTGGGCCGCCGAGGTAATAGCGCACGATCTGCGCCGTGCCGCCGAGCCCGCCATTCTCGCGTCCATCCCACAACGCCAGCAGCACATGGCAATGGCTGGCGACATGCAGTCCCGCAAGCATGTATTGACGGTCGCGTGCCGGCCCGGGCTGGAGCAATTCGTCCAGGTCGCCCGTGGGTAACGGCATCTGGATCACTTCCGCCTGCGCCAATAATCGTTCGAACTGCGCGCGCGAAGCCGGCGTGGAAAAATCCGCGGCGTAGATCTCCGCAGGCATCGGCAACGGCACGATCAGTCGTGCGCCGATTTCCAGCCCGACTTCCGCCGCCAGCCGATCGCCGCCTTCGGCCAGTGGCGACAATACGATCATCGACAGATCCGGGAACTGGTTGCGAAGTCCGGACAGCTCGGTGAGCAGGCGCGCACGCAGCTCCGGGAGCTGGTCCGCATCCAGGTCGCGATGGCTCGTGACGCCTACGATCAGTGCGGTCGATGGCGTCGAGGGGATCGCCGTGGGCGCCATGGGCTCAGTCGTTGATGATGATTGGGCCGCCTGATGCGTTGGCCCTCGAGTTGGCCTCATGGGTGTAGTTGAACTTCGCCCGATAGTCCTCGCCATTGCCCGTATTCCTGGCGAGGAAAGTCAGTTCGCGCCCATCGTCCGACACGGCCAGCGGTACGAACATGCCGCCAGCGGTACCAGGACCCGTCGGCGGAGCGTGGCCGTGGCCGAAGTGCATGGCATCGTGAGGATTGTCCAGGAAGCGTGCGTCCCCCTCCTCCGCTACCGAACCCACCAGTTCAATCCTGAGTAGCACCGGCTGACGGATGCCGACGAGATTGATCTTCGGAGGCGTTCCCGAAACGACGACGCCGGGCGAGCTTGAGGTCAGGCTGAAATTGACATCGTTCCCCTGCAGCTGCAGGAGCGTCATCTGCAACCTGATGGCTTTCGGAAACGGCAGCGCGCCGGCACGGCTCGGGTTGTCGTTGCTGAGGCCCATGACGCATTTCTCCTCGGGTATGGAAGACAACGTCCTCACCGACCATCGGTGCGGGCGCCGCCTTCGGCAAGGTCGGGATGGCGATAGCTGGCTTGTTGCAGGCGCTTCCGTATTCGTGCCGCGTCGCTTGCATTGCCCAACGCCAGGTGTGCACGCATCTGCCAGCGCATGGCGTCGACGTCGAGACGATCCGACGCCTCCAGGAGCGCGCTGGCCTCTCGCCAGGCTGCTTGCGCCGAAGCGTGCTCGCCAGCGTCGTCGAGCAACGCTGCAGTGCGCGCGACGGCCAGCGCCAGCCAACGCCGCGTCTTGTCGCGCTGCTTGGCATCCTGCATGGTCCGGCGCAGGCGTTTGGTCGAATCCTCCGCCACCTGCAAGGCGTCGACGTTGTTCCCGAGGGCGTGCTGCAGGTCGGATTCGACCTGGGCCAGCGATTCCGGCAGTTCGACGCTCCAGGCCCACACGCTGTCGTCGCGTGCCCGCAGTCCGGCCACCAGCGCGCGTGCGCGTTCGAGTTCCACCATGCCCTGCAACGGGTCGCGTCGCTGACGCAGCACGTCCGCCATCAGCAGGTGCGACTTCGCCGCGGCCTTCTGCCAGACGGTGTCGTCCGGTTCCTGCTGCAGCTGTGCTTCGCTCATCCGTACCGCCTCGCGGACCTCGTTCTCAGCAATCGCCAGCTCACCCCGGTCTGCCAGGAGCTGCGCCTTGAAACGGCGCGCGATCATCATCCGTTCCATGGCGATGGCGTTGTCGGGTTCGCGCGCAAGCAAGGGCGCGTAGATAGCGATCTCGCGTTCGCGCGCCCGCAATGCATCGTCGAGGCGCAGCGCATCGATGTACGAGGAGGACAGCCAGGACCAGGCCTGCCCAAGGGCGATCAGGTGCGTCGCATCCTTCGGCTCGGCGTCGACCAGTTGCTGGAATACGCCCCGCGCCAGTTCGTACTGCGCGATCGCCTCGGCCGTCCTGCCCTGTTCCTTGAACATGGTGCCGATGTTGGAGTGGGCATTTCCGAGTTCGATGAACCAGGCTTGGTTCTTCGGGTCGATCTCGTGCAGGCGCTGCGCCAGCCGCAGGTATTCGCGCTGGGCCTTTTCCGCCGCGACACCGTCGCCGCGTTGCCAGTCGATGTAGCCGACCCAGCCCACGCTCTGGCTGTGTTCATAGACACGTTGACCGTCGCCCGGGGCTCGCCTGAGAAGTTCGGCGGTGGTATCGCGGGCACGATAGAAGGCACCACGCGCGCCATCGATGTCGCCGCGTCGATCGCTGATCTCGCCGATCAAGTGCAACGCACGCGAACGCCGGCCAAGCGCGTCCGCATCAAGCGTGCGCGGATTCTGGCTGTCGTAATACTGCAAGGCGCGACTACCCACGGCATCGAGCGCATCGAGGCGGCCAACCGGATCGAGTTTCTTGCGCAGGTCGCCAAGCATGAATTCGACCAGGCCTTCGGCCTGGACGCGCTGCGCCCGCGCTTCATCACGCGCACGCACTGCGACAAACGCCAGTGCACCGACGCCGATCGCAACCAGCGCCAACATTGCCGACAGCACAGCCATGCGCTGGTGCCTGCGGTGCGCGTCACGCTGGACCAGCTGCCCGAGAGGTACGCCCGCCAGGCCGGCGACAAGTTTCTGCACGCCCATTCGCCAGCCATCGCCCTGCGGGCGCAGATCCACTGCAACAGGCGCAAGGTCAGCCAGGCTTTTGCCATTGCCGAAACGCACGCGGAGGGAGGGTGGCAGGCATTCCTGGGATGCGGTGTCGGGATCGGCCGATGCCATCGGCACGCCGGCGAGGAGGACGCACAACACTGGTGCCTGCGGCTGCAGTCGCTGAAACTCGACGATCTCGGCATCGACCCACGACGAGTCGGCGGCCGCCGGCGAACACAACACGATCATTGCGCGACTGGACGCAAGCGCGCTTTCCACCACAGGGCCAATGCGTTCGCTGGCGGTGAGCTCGTCGCGATCGCGGAACACGGGGTGCAAACGCGACGGCACTGCGCCGGCCGGGCCCAACTGCCCCACCAGTCGCGACGGAATCCGGTAGCCCTCGAGCGAGCGATGCAATCGCTCGGCGTCGAGCCGATCGGCGTGGCTATAGCTCAGGAACGCCCAGTAACGGACCGCAGCGTCCACAACAGGCTCCGCTAGCCGGGGGAAGGCTACCGAACGTGAAACGCTGGCGCCGGCGCAAGCCGGCCATGGATCGGCCCTGTTACCAGACCAGGTCGTCGGGCACCTGGTACTGCGGGTCGGCGTAGGGATCGGCGTCGGCGGGGGCGTTCGGGTCGACCTTGAGGGCGACCGCAGGTGCGAAGATCGCTTCGGCCTGCGCCAACAACGCAGCGTCGACCAACTGGTAGCGGCCATCCATCTGGACCACGCCGAGTTCACCGGCATTGAGCGCCTTCAGCTGCGCTTCGGTGACGTACACGCGCTTGATCTTGCCACCGTAATCGAAGTGGCGGACGAACTCGGCCGCGGGATCGTTCTGCGCCTTGTCCTTCAGCAACACGGCGAGCTGCGCCTTGGCCTCACGCCGTTTGCGCGCCTCTTCCTGCTTCAGGCGTTCAGCCTCGATGCGTTCGTCTTTTTCCTTCTGCGCGCGAATCGCGTAGGCCTTGGCAAGATCGATCTCTTCGCGCGTGCGCTGAGGCTTGGGTTTACCCTGCCCTGCCGCCGGTCTGGCGTGTGCGGGCTTCGCATGCGATGGCTTGCCCGTGTGCTTGCCAGCAGGCCGCGGGTCGGGCTTGCGCTCTGGTTTGCGCTCGGGTTTTGGAGCCGGCTTGAAGCCAAGGCCGAGCAACTGGTCGCGAAGAGTGTCGCTCATAAATCCGGATTCGATTGCGTTGTTGCGGAGGCTGGCACGAACGTTACATCAATAATGTGGCGGAGGTGGTTCGCTGGCTGGATCGGCGAAGAAATCGCCGCGATTCTGTTTCAGTTCTTCGAGCGCGCGCCGCAACAACTCGGCATTGCGTGCAGCTTCCAGACGCGAAGTCGCCAAGGCTTCGCTGAGTTCGGCCAGCGCGTTTTCCTGGAACGCCAACCGCGTTTCCAGTTCGATCAAACGTGCTTCGATGTTGGGATCGATGGTCATGGCGCGCGCACCGAGCGACCGCGACCGATGCCATAGTAGGCCAGGCCAGCTGCTTCGACTTCCGCCGGATGGTAGAGATTGCGGCCGTCGAAGATCACGCCGTCGCGCAAGGTGACTTTCAGTTTGGCGAAGTCGGGACTGCGGAACTGCTTCCACTCGGTCACCACGACCAGGGCATCGGCGCCTTCCAGCGTCGCGCCGGCCGATTCGCACATCGTGAGGTCGCCACGTGCGCCGAAGACACGCCGGGCTTCCTGCATCGCCTCCGGATCGTAGGCGCGCACGCTGGCGCCCGCGTCCCACAACTGCTGCAACAGGCGACGACTGGAGGCTTCACGCATATCGTCGGTGTTCGGCTTGAACGCCAGGCCCCAGACGGCAAAGGTCTTGTCCCGCACGTCGCCGAAATGGCGCGTGATCAGCTCGAACAGATGTCCTTTCTGCGCATCGTTGACCGCTTCCACCGCATTGAGCAGGCGCGGCTCGCAGCCGTGCTGGTGCGCGGTTTTCGCCAGCGCCTGCACGTCCTTCGGGAAGCAGGAGCCGCCGTAGCCCGCACCGGGATAGATGAAGTGCCAGCCGATGCGTGGATCCGAGCCGATGCCATGACGCACCATTTCGACATCGGCACCCACCTGCTCGGCGATGCAGGCGATCTCGTTCATGAAACTGATCTTGGTCGCCAGCATCGCGTTGGCGGCGTACTTCGTCAGCTCTGCCGAACGCACGTCCATCGCCACGATGCGCTCGTGGTTGCGGTTGAACGGGGCATACAGGCGCTTGAGCTTTTCCACCGCCGCCGGATTGTCGGCGCCGATGATGATGCGATCGGGGCGCATGCAGTCGTTGACGGCATCGCCCTCCTTGAGGAACTCCGGATTGGAGACGACGTCGAACGCGGCGTCGGCACCACGCGCTGCGAGTTCTGCCGTGATCGCCGCACGCACCTTGTCGGCGGTGCCAACCGGCACCGTCGACTTGTTCACCACCACCGTGGCGCGCTGCAGATGCCGGCCGATCGTCTTCGCCACCGCCAGCACGTACTGGAGGTCGGCGCTGCCGTCCTCGTCGGGCGGCGTGCCGACGGCGATGAACAGCACGTCGCCGCGTTCGATGGCGAACGCGGCGTCGGTGGTGAACTGCAACCGACCAGCACCGTGGTTCTCCCTCACCATCGGCTCCAGGCCTGGCTCGAAGATCGGAATCACGCCGCGGTTGAGGCCCTCGACCTTGGCTGCGTCGATGTCGACGCAGACCACATCGTGACCGACCTCGGCGAGGCAGGTTCCGGTGACCAGGCCAACATAGCCCGTGCCAAAGATGGTGACGCGCATACTCGATCCCGTCTTGTAGGTGGTCGTCGCGGGACGTTATGCCAGCTCGGTATTACTGCTTGACGATATCCAGCAGCTCGACCTCGAACACCAACGTCGCATTCGGTCCGATCACCGGCGGACCCTGTTCGCCATATGCCAGCGCAGCCGGGATGAAGAATTTGTACTTCGAACCCACGGTCATCAGCTGCAGGCCCTCGCTCCAACCCGGGATCACACCACCCAGCGGCATGGTCGCCGGCTCGCCGCGGTCGTAGGAGCTGTCGAAGGTCTTGCCGCTCAGCAGCGAACCCTTGTAGTGCACGCGGACCTGATCGCTGGCCTGGGGCTTGGCGCCCTTGCCTTCGGTGATCACCATGTACTGCAAGCCGGAAGCGGTGGTCTTCACGCCAGGCTTCTTCGCGTTCTCGGCGAGGAATTTCTGGCCATCCTCGAGGTTCTTCTTCGCATCGGCCATCATCTTGGCGATCTGCTTGGCCTGCATCTTCTGGCCGAAGGCTTCGCCGATCTGCTGCGCCTGCTCGTCGGTCAACAGCAGTTTCTCGCCGGCGAGCGAAGCCTTGACCGCCTCCACCAGCGTGTCGAGATCAACTTCGTCCTTCACCTGCTCGAGCTGCTTGCCCATCTGCATGCCGATGAAGTAGCTGACCTGCTCTTTCTCGGTGGCTAGGCCCGGGATGGCCTTGGTGCTGGTGGTGGTTTCGCCGGGCTTGGCGGCTTCCGGCTTGTCGGCGGCAGCTTTTTCGCCGGGCTTGCAACCGGTAGCGAGCAAGGCCAGTGCGGACAGGGAGAACACGGCTACGGCATGGCGCGGGAACGATTTCATCGAGCAAGACTCCAGAGTGGGATCGGTCATCACCGGTCCGGTGAAGGGTGTTGGCGGTTGGCTGAAGCTGCGGTTACTGGGTGATGCCCATCAGTTCGACGTCGAAGATCAGCATGGCATTCGGGCCGATCGAGGGCGGGCCCTTTTCGCCATAGGCGAGTTCCGACGGGATCCAAAAACGGTACTTGGCGCCCACAGGCATCATGCTGACGCCCTCGGTCCAGCCCGGGATCACCTGGTTGAGTGCGAATTCCGCTTCCTGGCCGCGGTCGTAGGAACTGTCGAATACGGTGCCGTCGATCAACGTGCCGTGATAGTTCACGCGCACCTTGTCGTTCGGCTTCGGCCGCAGGCCGGCACCTTGGCGCAACACCATGTATTGCAAGCCAGACGGCGTGACGAACACACCCTTCACTGCTTTGTTCCTGGCGAGGAACGCACCCCCTTCGGCCTTGTTCTTGTCGGCGACGGCAGCGGCTTCGGCCTGCATCTTCGCCTGCAAGCGCTGGCTGAAAGCGTCGCGGAGGGCATTGGCCTCGGCCTCCGCGAGCAGCGGCTTGCCGTTGTTCATCGCAGTACGTACGCCCTGCAGCAGCACAGGGAGATCGAACTCGCCCTTGATTGGCGCCAACGAACGGCCGACATCGCTACCGACCAGGTAACCGACCTTGTCCTTCGCCACTTCCGGCGGCGGCGTGCCACCTGCCGGCGCTTTACCGGCGCGGGCACCGATGCGCTGCATCAACGCCTGGCCAACGGCCTTGGTTTCCTTTTCGTCCAGCAACGGTTTGCCGCCGGCGAACGCATTCTTGATCGCACGCTCGAACGCGGCGAGGTCCAGGTCGGGGCCGACTGGCGCAATCGAACGGCCGACATCCATGCCGATCATGTAACTGATCTTGTCGCGTTCGCTTACCAAAGCCTGCTTGTCTTGGGCACGCGCATTCAATGGGACCATCGCAGCCGAAGCCGCCACCAGGGTCAACAGCGCGGCAATGCCGCGCACGAAAGCCTTCATCCGCACTTACTCCTGTCCGCCGCGATCGCGACGCGAAGCGCCCATTGTCGCGGCCACGCGTGGCCTGGGCAATCGCATCAGCCGGATTTCGCGGCAGGCTTGGCCGGCCGTGGCGCCTTCAGGGCGCGTTCGATGGCATCGATGACCACCTTGTCGTCGGGTTTGGTGCGGGTGCCGAAGCTGGCCAGCACCTGGCCGTCGCGACCGATCAGGTACTTGTGGAAGTTCCAGGAGGGCGCTTCTCCGGTGGCCTTGGCCAGATCGCGATATAGCGGCGTGGCCTCATCGCCCTTGACGTGGACCTTCTCGAACATCGGGAACTTGACGCCATAAGTCAGTGTGCAGAACTTCTGGATCTGCTTTTCGTCGGCGTATTCCTGGTTCATGAAATCGCCGGAAGGAAAGCCGAGCACGGAAAAACCCTCGCCCTTGTATTTGGCGTGCAAGGCTTCCAACGCCTCGAATTGCGGGGTGAAACCGCATTTGCTCGCGGTGTTCACCACCAACAGCACCTTTCCGCCGTGCGCCTGTTGCAGGTTCACCGGAGCCTTGCCGGCCAAGGGACGGTAGCTGCGGTCCAGCAATCCGCTGCCGGCCATGACCATGCCAGCGGCCAGCAGAAAGCCAATCGAACACACCATGCGTAGCTGGAACCGGGGCATCGGCATTTCTCCTGGGGAATTGTCGCAAGCCCGATCTTATTGGAAAGGCGGCGTCCGACCCGTCAGGGGCCGCCACCTATGCCATCAGTTGGGTCGAAAGTCGTTGACTGGGTGTAATCTGGTGTTATAGTTGCCTACAACACCGATCACCCAGAGCAGGACGTTCACCATGAACCGCAAGCTCCACAACACGGTCGCCGCGCTACTCGCCACCACCGGCATGCTGGTCCTGGCCCTGATTGCGGCCAGCCCGATGCCGCTGCAGCCAGCAGCCACGGCCCCAGCGTTCGCCCAGGCCTCCGCGAACAAGGTGGACAGGGTCGAAGCAACCGCCCGCAACATCGAGGCACGGGCCAAGCTCCTCGAAAGCCGCCTTGCCAAGACTACCGAAGCCGCCGATGCAGTGGCCCAAGTCGCTGCCTTCGCCGCCGAAGCTGCCACCCTCGCCGTGCTGGCCGAAACGTTCGATGGCGGTTCCGCCCAAGCCGCGAGTGTGTCGAAGCCGGCGGAACAGACACCGATCCGCCGCAGCCGCCAATCCGTGGCGATGCCGTATTTCTCGTTCGCACCCCGGGGCTGAACCATGACCGCAATCGAATGGAGCGATGGCGCTCCCATCTACCGCCAGCTGAAAGAGCGCGTCGTCGCAATGATGCTCGACGGCCTGCTCAAGCCCGGCGATGCCCTGCCCTCCGTGCGGCAGGTCGCGGCCGAGTATCGGCTGAATCCAATCACCGTTTCGCGCGCCTACCAGGAACTCGCGGACGAGGCACTCGTAGAAAAACGTAGGGGATTAGGCATGTACGTCATGGAAGGGGCATCCGAAAAACTACTCGCCAGCGAACGCGAACGCTTCCTGCGCGAAGAATGGCCATTGGTGCTGGAACGCATCCAGCGCCTGGGCCTGTCGCTGGAAAAACTGCTGCGTGGCAATGGGGGTGCGCAATGAACGCCGCTCTCAAGAACGTTGCAATTGAGGGCACTGATAAGAGCGGTGCAGACACCGTCGTCAACGCCCGCGGCCTGCGCAAGCAGTACAAGAACAAGCTGGCGCTGGACAACACCGCGTTCGACATCGAAACCGGCAAGATCGTCGGTCTGATCGGCCCCAATGGCGCCGGCAAGACCACCGCGCTCAAGGCCATGCTCGGCCTGATTCCGTTCGATGGCGACCTGCGCGTGCTCGGGCTCGATCCACGCACCCATCGCGACGAACTGATGAACCAGGTCTGCTTCATCGCCGACGTCGCCGTGCTGCCGCGCTGGATCAAGGTCAAGGAGGCGATCGAGTTCGTTGCCGGCGTGCATCCGCGTTTCGACCGCAAGAAGTGCGAGGGCTATCTCGCCCATACCCAGCTCAAGCCGGGCATGCGAGTGCGCGAATTGTCGAAGGGCATGATCGTGCAGCTGCACCTGGCTCTGGTGATGGCGATCGACGCCAAGCTGCTGGTTCTCGACGAGCCGACCCTCGGCCTCGACATCCTCTACCGCAAGCAGTTCTACCAGCGCCTGCTGGAAGATTATTTCGACGAGAACAAGACCATCCTGATCACCACGCACCAGGTCGAGG
This sequence comes from Lysobacter sp. CFH 32150, assembly GCF_022758295.1. GTDB lineage: Bacteria > Pseudomonadota > Gammaproteobacteria > Xanthomonadales > Xanthomonadaceae > CFH-32150. Next base: position 149,420 of record NZ_JALDWJ010000002.1, read on the forward strand.
AGATCGAACACATCCTCACCGACGTGATGTTCATCCGCGACGGCAAGATCGTGCTGGACGCACCGATGGACGCTGTCGGCGAACGCTTCGTTGAAGTGCTGGTCAACGCCGACGCCACGGATGCAGCGCGTGCGCTGAAACCGATCGACGAGCGCGCCCTGCCGTTCGGCAAGACCGTGATGCTGTTCGACAACGTTCCGCTCAGCCAACTCGCCGCATTCGGCGAAACCCGCACGCCGGGCCTGGCCGATCTGTTCGTCGCCACCATGAAAGGGACCTACGCATGAACGCTGTCGTCGAAACCCGTAAGCCTGTGATGGCGCCGCACGCCACCCACAAGTTCAAACTGCTGCTCAAACGTGAGTTCTGGGAGCACAAGGGCGGCTTCTTCTGGGCGCCGCTGGTCGCCGGCGGCATCTCCATCCTGCTGACGCTGATGGCGATCGTGGTCGGCGAAGTGGCCGCCCGCAAGGCGATCGCGTCCGGCAAACTCGACGGCATCGCGGCTAAGGCCACGTCCGACGGCGTGACGATCAACGGGCTCGATCTGGGCGCGCTCAGCGAGCGTCTTGGTCCGGAAGAGATGCGTCACCTCGCCGGCGGTATCGACCTGAGCATGCTGCTGGCTTCGACTTGGCCCTTCATCGTGCTGGCCTTCGTGGTGTTCTTCTACTGCCTCGGCGCGCTCTACGACGAACGCAAGGACCGCAGCGTGCTGTTCTGGAAATCGCTGCCGCTGTCCGACACCGAAACCGTGCTCTCGAAGGCAACCAGTGCGTTGCTGGTGGCCCCGACCCTCGCCGTCGGCGCGGCGGTTGCGACGATGTTCGCCTTTCTCCTGCTGATCAGTGGAGTTGCGCTGATGCATGGCGGCAATCCGTTCCAGCTGATCTGGGGTCCAGGCAGCCCGCTGGACAATGCCGCTCTGCTGGTGGCCAGCATCCCGGTGTACGCACTGTGGGCGCTGCCGACGGTGGGCTGGTTGTTGCTCTGCTCGGTCTGGTCGCGCAGCAAGCCGTTCCTGTGGGCGATCATGATCCCGGTGTTCGCCGGCATCTTCGTCACCTGGTTCGACCTGATGCAGATGTTCAACCTGGAAACGATCTGGTTCTGGAAGAACATCGTGGGCCGCGCGCTGTTGAGCGTCTGGCCGGGCTCGTGGATCGACGTCGCCACCTTCGAGCACGCCAACGTCGACGGTCCCGAATCGGTCCGCCAACTGCTCAACATCAAATCGATGTACTCCACGCTGCTGACCCCGCAGCTGTGGATCGGCGCGATCGCCGGCGCCGGGATGATCTTCGCCGCGATCCGCCTGCGCCGCTGGCGCGACGACAACTAAGCCGCTTTGTCATCGAGCCGCATGAGGACACCATGAAGACGACCTACGCCATCGCTACCGCCCTGCTCGCCAGCCTCCCGCTGCTGGCCTGCAGCAAGCCGCCGGCAGCGCCGGCACCGCCTGCGGCCGGACAATCGGCCGCGCCGCAGACGGTGTTCGGCAAGGCCGCCGACAGCGCCATCGCCAAGGCGCGCGAGGAACTCGCCAGTGGCAATATCACCCTCGGCCACAACATCAATATCAATGGCCATGACCTCGGCGATGGGCCGGATGGACGGCCCAAGGCCGAGATCACGCCCCGGGGTGATTTCCTGATCGACGGCCAGCCCATCGCGATCTCGCCTGCACAACGTGCACTGCTGCTGCAGTATCGCCACAACGTCATCGATATCGCCGACACCGGCATGGCCATCGGCGTCAAGGGCGCGGACCTGGCCGGCAAAGCGATGAAGGAAGCCTTGTTCGGTGTCATCACCGGCAACACCGACAAGGTCGAGCAGAAGCTCGAGGGTGAAGCCAAGGCGCTGGAGGCCGACGCCCAACGGCTGTGCCAGCACCTGCCGACGTTGTTGGCCACGCAAGGCAAGCTGGCCGACGCGCTGCCCGAGTTCGTGCCTTACGCGACGATGACGCAGAAGGACATCGACGATTGCGGCAAGGAAGACAGCATGAGCGACGCCGAACGCGCGCGCGTCCGCGATGAGATCCGCGACGGCATCCGCGAAAGCATCCGCGGGTCAGTGCGCGGTGCGGTGCAGGCTACTGCATCGAACGAAACCACCGAGGCCGCGCAAGCCACCGATATGGCCAAGCCCACCACATCCAACCAATGAAGTGCGGCACGCGCGGGGGGCTCAGCCTCCCGCGCCACCACCGCGGATTCCGCCCTTCGTCAATGCACCCGGATCGAGCAGCTTGCGCAGCTCCTTCTCTGGCAGCCCGCTCATCTCACGCGCCACATCCAGTACCGGCCGACCTTCGACATAGGCACGCTTGGCGATCGCCGCCGCCTTCTCGTAACCGATGATCGGATTGAGTGCGGTCACCAGGATGGGATTGCGCGCAAGCGCCTCCTGTACGTTGCCGCGACGCACCTTCAGGCCGGCGATCGCGGAATCGGCCAGCAGACGCATCGCATTTGACAGCAGGCGAATCGAATCGAGCAGGTCGTACGCGATCAGCGGCAGCATCACGTTGAGCTGGAAGTTGCCGGATGCGCCCGCGATGCTGATCGCGGCGTGATGCCCCATCACCTGCACGCAGACCATACAGGTGGCTTCGGGGATCACCGGATTGACCTTGCCCGGCATGATCGAGCTGCCCGGCTGCAACGCCGGCAATTCGATCTCGCCCAGGCCAGCCAGCGGCCCGGCGTTCATCCAGCGCAAATCGTTGCTGATCTTCATCAATGCCACGGCGAGCGCATTGAGCTGGCCGGACAGTTCGACCGCATCATCCTGCGCAGCGATCCCCTCGAACTTGTTTCCGGCCGATTCGAACTTCGTGCTTGCCAATGCCGACAATGCCTTCGCCATCGCTTTGCCGAAGCGTGGATCGGCATTGATGCCCGTACCGATCGCGGTCCCTCCGATCGGCAGCCGCCGCAGGCGTTTCGACGCATCCTGGATGCGACCTTCGGCGGAAGCGAGTTGTGCCGCCCACGCGCCGAACTCCTGGGCGAAGGTCAGCGGCATCGCATCCATCAGGTGGGTGCGGCCGGTCTTGGTGATCTTGTCGAGCGACTTGCCACGGCGCTCGATGGTCTTGCGCAGGTGTTTGAGCGACGGCAGCAATTGTTCGGCCACCGCCAGCTGCGCCGATACCCGGATCGCGGTTGGGATCACGTCGTTGGAACTCTGGCCGAAGTTGACGTGATCGTTCGGATGCACGACGAACTTGTTTCTACCGCCGGCCTTGCCGGAACGCGTTGCCAGCGTCGCGATCACCTCATTGGCATTCATGTTGCTCGAGGTGCCCGAGCCGGTCTGGAACACGTCGATGGGGAATTGCGCGTCGTGCGCGCCGCCGGCGACTTCCAGCGCGGCCTTGCGGATCGCAGCGGCCTGCGCCTTCGGCAACTCCCCGAACCCGGCGCTGACTTCGGCGGCCGCGGCCTTGATCAGCCCGAGCGCCCGGATGAAGTCGCGAGGCAATGGCTGGCCGGAAATCGGGAAATTGTCGACCGCACGCTGGGTCTGCGCACCCCACAGCGCGTCGGCGGGTACCCGCAGCTCGCCCATGCTGTCGCGTTCGAGGCGGAATCCGCTGTTCTTGGCCATTGCCGACCACTCCTTGATCCGATCGGCCGAGCTTATACCCGCGACCGTTTAGAATTACGCATCCTTTCGCCGTCCCCACACCATGTCCGACGCCCAACTGCTCGCCTTGTCCCCGCTCGATGGCCGCTATGCCGGCAAGGTCGACGCGCTACGTCCGATCTTCTCCGAGTTCGGCCTGATCAAGGCACGGATCAAGGTCGAGGTGGAATGGCTGCTGGCGCTGGCGAATGAACCGGGCATCGTCGAACTCAAGCCGTTCTCCGCTGCCGCCGCGGCCCGCCTGCGCGCACTCGCTGCCGACTTCTCGACCGCCGATGCTGCGAGGGTCAAGGAGATCGAGCGGACCACCAACCACGACGTCAAGGCGGTCGAGTACCTGATCAAGGAACGGCTGAAGAACGACACCGAGCTCGCTCCTGCACTGGAATTCGTGCACTTCGCCTGCACCAGCGAAGACATCAACAACCTGAGCTACGCGCTGATGCTGGAAGAAGCCCGCGCGACGGTGTTGATGCCGGCGTTCGATGGCGTCATCGCCAGCCTGCGCAAGCTGGCCCACGCGCAGGCGGCGCAGCCGATGCTCTCGCGCACACACGGGCAAACGGCCTCGCCCACCACCCTGGGCAAGGAAATCGCCAACGTCGTCGCGCGCCTCGAACGCCAGCGCAAGCAGATCCTCGCGGTCGAGTTCACCGGCAAGATCAATGGCGCGGTCGGCAACTACAACGCCCACGTCGTTTCCTATCCGGACGTGGACTGGCCCGCATTCGCGCGCCGCTTCGTCGAAAGTCTCAAGCTGGTGTTCAACCCCTACACCACCCAGATCGAGCCGCACGACTGCGTGGCCGAAGTCGGCGACGCGGTGCGTCGCGCCAACACCATCCTGATCGACCTGTCGCGCGACATCTGGGGTTACATCTCGCTCGGTTACTTCAAGCAGAAGCTGAAGGAAGGCGAAGTCGGTTCGAGCACCATGCCGCACAAGGTCAACCCGATCGATTTCGAAAACGCCGAAGGCAACTTCGGCATCGCCAACGCGTTGTTCGAGCACTTCAGCGCCAAGCTGCCGATCAGCCGCTGGCAGCGCGACCTCACCGATTCCACCGTGCTGCGCGCGCTCGGCACCGCCTTCGGCCACACGCTGGTGGCACTCGATTCGCTGGCCAAGGGCATCGGCAAGCTGACCGTCGCGCCGGAACGGCTCGATGCCGACCTCGACGCAGCCTGGGAAGTGCTGGCCGAAGCCGTGCAGACCGTGATGCGTCGCCACGGCCTGCCCAATCCTTACGAACAATTGAAAGCGCTGACCCGCGGCCACGGCATTACCGAGGCTTCGATGCGCGAGTTCATCGCCACCCTCGAATTACCGGCCGACGCCAAGGCGCGTTTGCTGGCGCTGGCGCCGGCCGGTTACATCGGGCTTGCGGAAAAACTCGCGAAGGACATCTGACGCAGGCGTCGATTCCTTGGAATCGATGCCGCCGGCTCAGGCGGCCTTGGCAGCCTTGATCAACCCTTCAGCCTGCATCGCCGCCTGGACTGCCGGGCGCGCCGCGACGCGTTGCTGGAACACCGTCAATGCGGAAAATTCCGACAGGTCGAGCTCGGCCCCCTTCGCCCAGTTGGTGACCACAAAGAGGTAGGCATCGGCCACGGTGAAGGTGTCGCCCTGCAGCCACGATTGTTGCGCCAGCTTCTTGTCGAGCAGGTCGTAGCGCTTGCGCAGGTAGGCCTTGCGTTCGTCGCGTACTTCGGCGGACGTCGCCGGATTGAACAGCGGGCTATAGCTCTTGTGGATCTCGGAATTGATATATCCGAGCGTCTCCTGCAGGCGCGAGCGCGCCAGCGTGCCGTTCGCCGGTGCCAGGCCGCTCTCCGGCTTCAGGTCTGCCAGATACTGCAGGATGGCCGGGCCTTCGGTCAGCACCTCGCCGTCATCAAACTCCAGCGCGGGCACGTAGCCCTTCGGAGTGACTTCCAGGTAGTCGCGTCCGGTTTCGGTGCGTTTGGCTTTGGTATCGACCTTCTCGATCGAAAGATCGATACCGGCTTCATGGGCGACGATGTGCGATGCAAGCGAGCAGACGCCGGGAGCGTAATAAAGCTTCATGCAAAGGTTTCCTCTTCTTGGGGGAGTGGGGACAAACTGTTGTAAGGCAGCTCGGACAACAGCGATTGCATCAACGCCACTGCGCTGCGGTGGCGGAGATTGGGGGCGACCTGGCCGCTCCACAGCGACACCAGGTCGGTGCGGCCTGCGGCGATGGCGGCCGGGCGCAGTTTCGAGAGGAACCAGCTGGTGATCGGGAATGGCGGCAGCTCCGCGAGGCGCTGCTCCTCGGTCCAGCGATTGCGAACGCCACGCGCGAGGCGTCCAGTGAAGGCGCGGGTCAGCGTGGTGTGCTGCGCGCGCTCACTGAAGAGCACATCGCGGTGCGCGCTGGTGGTGCCGGATTCTTCGCAGGCGAGGAACGCCGTGCCGATCTGCACCGCCTGAGCACCGAGCGCGAGCGCGGCGCGGATGCCGCGGGCATCGACGATGCCACCCGCGGCGATCACCGGCGCTTTCACGCGATCGCTGACCAACTGCACCAGCGTCAGCGTGCCCATCAGCGATTCCTCGGCGGGCGCGAGGAAAGACGGACGATGACCGCCGGCTTCGGCGCCAGTTGCCACGATCAGGTCGACGCCGGCGGCATCGAGTGCCTGAGCTTCGGCAATCGAAGTCGCCGCGCCGATGGTGGCAATACCGCGACGGCGGCATTCGGCCAGGATCGTTTCTGATGGGATACCGAATACGAAACTGAAAGCCGGCGGCCGGGCTTCCAACAACGCTTCGATCTGCATATCGAATGACGGATGGCCACGCTCGAAGCGCTCGGGCTTGGCCACGCCGAGTTCGCGGAAATACGGTTCGAACAGGCGCCAGCCGTGCTCGAACGTGGCGTCATCCAGATCCAGCCCGCCGGCATCGTGATCGGACACCCACAGGTTCATGGCGAACGGCTGCGACGTCAGCGCACGGATGTCGTTGGCCACCCGCCCGATGTCGCCGGGTTGCAGCATGTGCGCACCGAACGAACCCAGCCCGCCGAGATTCGAAACCGTCGCGGCGAGTTTCGCCGTCGACAAACCACCGCCGAACGGCCCCTGGATGATCGGATGTTCGATGCCCAGGCGACTCGTCGCCTCGTTTTTACCGCCGTGCTCCATGCCGCAGCCCCAGGAAATGGTCGAGGGGCGTATCCTATCCATACCAGGTTACTAACGGATACCTCATAACTGGTGGTTAGCAACAGAATGTGGTATCCATCCGGTAACCAGGAAATCTCCATCCCAAAAACAGGTTGTGTCGCACGCATGGGCCTGCCGCTCAGAAAAAGCAAAGTCGACGCGCCGCCGCCGATATGCCCGCTCACAGAGTGCATGTCGCTGCTGCGTGGCGCGTGGGCCCCGAATGTCATCTGGTACCTCAGCGCCGGCCCGCGCCGCTTCGGCGAGTTGCGCCACGACATCCCGCGCATCTCCGCGCGCGTGCTGAGCGCGCGCCTGCGCGAACTCGAAGGCAAGGGCCTGATCGGGCGGCGCGTGCTGGCGACTTCGCCGCCGTCGGTGGAATACACGTTGACCGCACTGGGCCACGAGCTGATCCCTGCGATCAAGGCCATCGTCGAGGTCGGCACCAAGCTCAAGGCCCAAGTGCACACAAAGCGTAGACCCGCCGGCAAGTAGGGTCTGCCAGTAAAATCGGCCTGATCCCCCGCTGCATAGGACGTGGCACGCATCATGAAGCTATTGCTCAACATCGATGTGGCGGACCTCGCCGCCGCGGAACGGTTCTATACGCATGCCTTCGGACTGCACCCAGGGCGGCACTTCGGTGAAGACGCACTGGAGTTGCTCGGCGCCCAGATACCGATCTACCTGCTGCACAAGCACGCCGGCAGCATCGGCGCCGGCGCTTCGACGCGCGACTATCTGCGCCACTGGACACCACTGCATGTCGATGTCGTGGTCGACGATCTCGACAGCGCGCTGATCCGCGCAGTTGCAGCAGGCGCGATCCAGGAGGGCGCGGTGCGCGAAGCCGGCTGGGGCCGCATCGTGCAGCTGGCCGATCCGTTCGGCCACGGCTGGTGCCTGCTGCAATTCGAAGGCCGTGGCTACGACGAGATCGCGACGCCATGAAGAAGGCTTCCACGTCGAAAGCCGCGCTGCTGCCGCTCGAAGTCGATGCCGCGACCCTGCCCCCGCTCGGCATGCCACCGGCGCAGTTCCTGCGCGATTACTGGCAGAAGCAGCCGCTGCTGATCCGCAACGCCTTTCCCGGCTTCATTTCACCGATGTCGCCGGAAGACCTTGCCGGCCTGGCCTGCGAGGAGACCGCGCTGTCACGGCTGGTCGCGCATGACCGCGCCAGCGACAAGTGGCTGCTGCGCCATGGCCCGTTCGAGGAAGCGATGTTCCCGCAACTCGGCGACCACGACTGGACGTTGCTGGTCCAGGACGTGGACAAGTGGGACATGGACGTCGCCGCACTGCTGCCGGCATTCGACTTCCTGCCTCGCTGGCGCATCGACGACGTGATGGTGTCGTTCGCCGCGCCTGGCGGTTCGGTCGGCGCGCATGTCGATCAATACGACGTCTTCCTGCTGCAGGCGGAGGGTCACAGGCGCTGGCAGATCGATGCGCGTCAGGCTCTTGGACAAGAAGCCCCACCGACGGCATTCCGCGACGACGTCGAGCTGAAATTGCTGCGCGAGTTCCACCCGAGCCACGATTGGGTGCTCGGCCCGGGCGACATGCTCTACCTGCCACCGGGCGTACCGCACCACGGCGTGGCCGAGGACGCCTGCCTGACGTTTTCGATCGGCATGCGCGCACCGTCAGCCGCGGAGTTGCTCGGCGATTTCGTCGATACCCTGGCCGCCGAAGCCGACGAGGCGCTGCGTTACCGCGACCCTGACCTGGCCCCGGCTGGCGACCCGAACGAGATTGATGCTGCCGCCATGACGCGAGTCGTTGCAGCCCTGAACGCATTGCGGATGAACGACCCCGACCGCCTCGGTGACTGGTTTGGCCGCTTCATCACGTTATATCGGAGTGCAGGCGAACTGGCGCCGCTGCAGACGCCGCCCCCCCGGATCGAGGTCGAATGGGACCTCGGCCATGGCGCGCAGCTGCTGCGCCATCCGTGGTCGCGGATGGCATGGCGCAAGGCCGGCAAAGGGGCGCGTTTGTACGTCAGCGGTCGCGAACTGGCATTGCCGGCGCGCGATGCGCAGCGGCTGGCGGCGGCAAGCGCCATCGATGGCGCGATCTACGCCGCGTTGTCGCAGGCCGGTCGCGATGCGGTGATCGAATTGTTCGCCAGCGGCCACTATCAGATGCAACTGGACGAGGAAGAATGAGCACCGACACCCTCCAACCGTTCCGCGTCGACACCATCGAATACGAGCGCGGCATGGCCGAGTTGCGCGCAGTGCGCGAGATCGTGTTCGTGCAGGAGCAAAACGTCCCGGTGGAAGAAGAATGGGACGCGCTCGACCCGCATTGCGTGCACGTACTCGCGCGTGCACTCGACGGCACGCCGATCGGCACCGGCCGGCTCACTCCGGAGCACAAGATCGGGCGCATGGCCGTGCTGGAGGAATGGCGCGGCAAAGGCGTCGGCGATGCGCTGCTGATGGCGCTGATCGGCGAGGCCCAGCTGCGTGGCTGGCGCGAAGTGGCGCTCAATGCCCAGGTGTCGGCCATCGATTTCTACGCCCGCCATGGCTTCGTGCCCTATGGTGAACGCTTCTGGGAAGCCGGCATCGAACACCAGGCGATGCACCGCGCGCTGTCCGGGCCGACTGCGATCGAGGATCGCGAATCGGCCATCGCGGTCACCAGCGCCCTGATCGCCTCGGCTCGTCGTTGCCTTTGGATCTACAGCCGCGAACTCGATCCCAGCCTGTTCGACGCACCGGAAATCATCGACGCGCTGCGTCGCTTCGGCACCGCCGGCCGCGGCAACGAGGCGCGCTTCCTGTTGCAGGACGCGGCCACGCCGCAACGCGCGCATGCACCGCTATTACTGCTGGCGCAACGGCTGCCGAGCGTGTTCCTGTTCCGCGAGGTCGCCGAGCAGATCGATCGCGACTATCCCTCCGCCTACGTCGCCAATGACGCCGGGGGCTACTACTTCCGCAGTCTCGGCCACCGTTTCGACGGCGAGGCCGACCTGCACTCTCCCGGACGGGCGCGGCAGCTACGCGGCGCGTTTACCGCGGTTTGGGAGCGCGCGCGGCTAGTGACCGAATATCGCGCTCTTGGGATTTGAGCCCTCTCCCACCGGGAGAGGGGTTGGGGTGAGGGGCGAAGAAGCGATAGTTCTCAAACCCCGCGATCGAACTCGGCAAGTCCCGCGGCAAGCTTCAACATCCTTGCTCCGCCGCCCCTCATCCGCCCTCCGGGCACCTTCTCCGCTGGGAGAAGGGAAAGCACAGCAACGTCATTTGATGCAGCGCGGCAACAGCTCCGGCTATAATTCCAGACCTTTCGCGCCCACCTTACGGACGCACCGACGTGGACCAAAAATCCCGTCGGATCAGCCGCTTGCCCTCATTTAGAGCTTCCCGACGCCATAGTGGACAGTCTCCTGAAGCAGTTTGCCCAGTCCTCGCAACTCGGCGCCAATGCCGCTTTCATCGAGGATCTATACGAGCAGTACCTGGTCGCCCCCGACAGCGTCGGGGCGAAATGGAAAGCCTATTTCGACGCGCTGAAAGGCCGCGAAGCCGGTGACATCCCGCATTCGGTGGTGATCGACCAGATCGCCGTCGCCGGGCGTCGTGCCGCACGCGGCATGCTCGACGGTGGCGGCACCAGCGCGGCCGGTGACGAGCGTGAACGTGCGGTAGGCAAGCTGATCACCGCCTATCGATCGCGCGGGCACCTTGCCGCCAACCTCGACCCGCTGGGCATGATGATCATGCCGGCAGCGCCGGACCTGGCGCTGGGCTTCCATCGCCTCTCGGAGAGCGACCAGAACACCGAGTTCAGCACCGGCGGCGTGGCCGGACGCGAGCGGATGAAGCTCGGTGACCTGCTGAAGCTGCTCAAGGCCACGTACACCGGCTCGATCGGCGCCGAGTTCATGCACATCACCGACGCCGAGCAACGGCGTTGGGTGTACGAACGCCTGGAAACCGCCGCCGGCAACTACGGTCGCTCGCCGGAGGCCAAGGTGCGCATCCTCGAGCGCCTGAGCGCGGCCGAAGGCCTGGAACGCTACCTGCACACCAAGTACGTCGGCCAGAAGCGTTTCTCGCTGGAAGGCGGCGACAGCCTGATCCCCTTGCTCGACGTCATGATCCGTCGCGGCGGCGAAGCCGGCGTCAAGGAAGTCGTGATGGGCATGGCTCATCGCGGCCGCCTCAACGTACTGGTCAACACGCTCGGCAAGTCGCCGCGCAAGTTGTTCGACGAATTCGAAGGCAAGTTCGAACACGTCGGGGGCGACATCGCCCACACCGGCGACGTGAAGTACCACATGGGTTTCAGCGCCGACATCGGCACGCCCGGCGGTCCCGTGCACCTCGCACTCGCATTCAACCCCTCGCACCTGGAAATCGTCGATCCCGTGGTTGTCGGCAGCGTACGCTCACGGCAGACCCGTCGCGGCGACAAGGAACGCAAGACAGTGTTGCCGGTGCTCCTGCACGGCGACGCTGCGTTCGCCGGCCAGGGCGTGGTGATGGAGCTGTTCCAGATGTCGCAAGCGCGCGGTTTCGCCGTTGGCGGCACCATCCACGTTGTCATCAACAACCAGGTTGGTTTCACCACCAGCGCCGCCGAAGACGCACGCTCCACGCTGTACTGCACCGACGTCGCCAAGATGGTCGGCGCGCCGATTCTGCATGTGAACGGCGACGATCCTGAAGCCGTCGTGTTCTGCGCCGAACTCGCTTTCGATTTCCGCCAGCGCTTCGGCAAGGACGTGGTCATCGACCTCGTCTGCTACCGCCGCCATGGCCACAACGAGGCCGATGAGCCGGCGGCGACGCAGCCGCTGATGTACCAGAAAATCCGCGCCCACAAGACGACGCGCGAGTTGTACGCCGACCGCCTCGCCGCCGAAGGCAGCGTCACCGCCGAGGCCGCCAAGGCCGTGGTCGACGCCTACCGCGACAAGCTCGACGCCGGTGAAGTCACTACCGAACTGGTACAGGTCAAGGCCGACGAATTCACCGTCGACTGGAGCAAATACCTCAGCGGCAAGCTGGTGGACAAGACCGATACGACAGTCAAGCGCGCTGCGCTGGACAAGCTCGCCGCGGCGATCAATGCGATCCCGGACACAGTCAAACTGCATCCGCGCGTCGCCAAGATCTATGAAGACCGCCGCAAGATGGCGGCTGGTGAACAAGCGGGCGACTGGGGGTTCGCCGAGAACCTCGCCTACGCAACGCTGCTTGAGGAAGGCTACAAGCTGCGCCTGGTCGGCCAGGACTGCGGCCGCGGCACGTTCTTCCATCGCCACGCGGTGCTGCACGACCAGAACACCGACGCTTACTACTTGCCGCTGCGCCAGCTGGTGCAGAACCCGCAGAGCGTCACCATCATCGATTCGCTGTTGAGCGAAGAAGCGGTGATGGCGTTCGAATATGGTTTCGCCACTGCCGATCCGATGACGCTCGATATCTGGGAAGCGCAGTTCGGCGACTTCGCCAACGGCGCACAGGTTGTCATCGATCAGTTCCTGTCCTCGGGCGAAGCCAAGTGGGGCCGTCTGTGTGGCCTGGCGTTGTTCCTGCCGCATGGTTACGAAGGGCAAGGCCCTGAGCACAGCTCGGCACGCCTGGAGCGCTTCCTGCAGCTGTGCGCGCTCGACAACATGCTGGTGTGCGCGCCGACGACACCGGCGCAGGCCTTCCACATGATCCGCCGCCAGCAGCGCATGACCACGCGCAAGCCGCTGGTGGTGATGACGCCGAAATCGCTGCTGCGCCACAAGCTGGCGGTATCGTCGCTCGATGAACTCGCCAACGGCACGTTCCAGCGTTTGATCCCCGACACCACTGCGAACGCCAAGAAGGCCAGGCGCGTTGTGGTCTGTTCCGGCAAGGTCTACTACGATCTGCTGGAAGAAGCGCAGAAGCAGGGCCTCGACGACGTCGCGATCATCCGCGTCGAACAGTTGTACCCGTTCCCGCGTTCCGAGCTGGTCGAAGAGTTGAAGCGCTTCGCCGCCGTCAAGGAAGTGGTGTGGTGCCAGGAAGAGCCCCAGAACCAGGGCGCCTGGTACCAGATCCAGCATCACCTCCGCAGCTGCCTGCAGCCGAAACAGACGCTGCATTACGCCGGCCGCGCGCGCTCACCCTCGCCGGCCGCCGGCCACTTCGCCGAGCACGTCGCCGAACAGACCCAACTCGTCGCCGATGCGCTGGTCAACGCCTGCAACGGCGACCAGTGCGCGGAATAACTTTTCTACTTCATTCGAATTAATTTCTAGGACGCCGAAATGGCCATCGAAGTCAAAGTCCCGGTTCTGCCCGAATCCGTTTCCGACGCCACCATCGCCGCTTGGCACAAGAAGGCGGGCGACGCGGTCAAGCGCGACGAGAACCTGCTCGACCTCGAGACGGACAAGGTCGTGCTCGAAGTGCCCTCGCCGGTCGATGGCGTGCTCAAGGAACTCAAGTTCGAAGCCGGCGCCACCGTCACCAGCCAGCAAGTCATCGCGGTGATCGAGGAAGGTGCCGTCGCTGCCGCTGCGCCGGCCAAAACCGAAGCGCCGAAGGCTGCCGAGCCCGCCAAGGCTGCGGCACCCGCTGCCGCCAAGATCGAGGCGCCGAAGGCTGCTGCCGGCGCGGCTGATCTGCCGCCGGGCGCGCGCTTCACCGCGGTGAAGGAAGGCATCGATCCGTCGCAGGTCGAAGGTACCGGCCGTAAGGGTGCGGTCACCAAGGAAGACCTCATCAATTACGCCAAGTCCCCTGTGCCTGCTGGCACGCGCCCGGAAGAGCGCGTGCCGATGACGCGCATGCGCGCGCGCATCGCCGAACGCCTGATGCAATCGAAGAACTCGATCGCGATGCTGACCTCGTTCAACGAAGTCAACCTCGGCAAGGTCATGGCGATGCGGAAGGAGCTGGGTGAGGCCTTCGAGAAAGCCAACGGCATCAAGCTCGGCTTCATGAGCTTCTTCGCCAAGGCCGCGGCGAACGCGCTGCAGCGTCATCCGATCGTCAACGCATCGGTCGACGGCAACGACGTGATCTACCACGGTTATGCCGACATCTCGATCGCCGTATCGACCGACAAGGGCTTGGTCACGCCGGTCGTGCGCAACGTCGATCGCCTGGGCTTCGCCGAAATCGAAGCGCAGATCGCCGAGTACGCCAAGAAGGCGCGCGACGGCAAGCTCGGCCTGGAAGACCTCCAGGGCGGCACCTTCACCATCACCAACGGCGGCACCTTCGGCTCGCTGATGTCGACGCCGATCGTCAATCCGCCGCAGTCGGCGATCCTCGGCATGCACGCGATCAAGGAACGCGCGATCGTCGAGGGCGGCGCCGTCGTCGCCGCGCCAATGATGTACATCGCGCTGAGCTACGACCACCGCATCATCGATGGCAAGGACGCGGTGCTGTTCCTGGTCGATATCAAGAACCAGCTCGAGAATCCGCACCGCATGCTGCTTGGCATGTAATTGCTTTGAACCCCTCTCCCAGCGGCGCCCGAAGGGTGTCCAGAGGTGAGAGGGGTTGGGGTGAGGGGTGACGAAGCACTGATACTCAAGCGGTAACAAGGGTGAATAGCCCGCATCGCAATCTGCTGCTAGCACCGCTCCGCCGCCCCTCATCCGCCCTTCGGGCACCTTCTCCCGAGGGGAGAAGGGAAAGACAAAGGACAAGAAAACAATGAGCGAGCAATTCGACGTAGTCGTCATCGGCGCCGGCCCTGCCGGCTACCACGCCGCGATCCGTGCCGCGCAACTCGGCCTGAAGACCGCGTGCATCGACGCAGCGCTCGGCAAGGACGGCAAACCGGCACTCGGTGGCACCTGCCTGCGCGTCGGCTGCATCCCGTCGAAGGCGCTGCTCGACAGCTCGCGCCAGTTCTACAATCTGCAGCACCTATTCGGCGAGCACGGCATCACCACCAAGGACGCGAAGATCGACGTCGCGACCATGGTCGGCCGCAAGGACAAGATCGTGAAGCAGTTCACCGGCGGCATCGCGATGCTGTTCAAGGCGAACAAGGTGACGCCGTACTACGGCTTCGGCACGCTCCATGCCGGCAACGTCGTCAAGGTGAAACAGCATGATGGTTCCGAAGTCGAACTGAAGGCGACGAACGTCATCCTTGCCGCCGGTTCGGACTCGATCGAACTGCCGTTCGCCAAGTTCGGCGAACACATCGTCGACAACGTCGGCGCGCTCGACTTCACCGCCGTGCCGAAGCGCCTTGGCGTGATCGGCGCGGGCGTGATCGGCCTCGAGCTGGGCAGCGTGTGGAAGCGCCTCGGCAGCGAAGTCACCATCCTCGAAGCCCTGCCCGACTTCCTCGCCGCCGCCGATGCCGAAGTCGCGAAGACCGCCGCGAAGGAATTCAAGAAACAGGGGCTCGACATCCGCCTCGGCGCCAAGGTCAGCAAGGCCGACGTCAAGAAGGATGGCGTGCACGTCACCTACGCCGACACCAAGGGCGAGCAGGCGATTGTGTTCGACAAGTTGCTGGTCTCGGTCGGCCGTCGCGCCGCCACCAAGGGCCTGCTGGCCGAAGGCACGGGCGTCAAGCTCGATGCGCGCGGCATGATCGAAGTCGACGAGCACTGCCACACCGGCGTCGACGGTGTCTGGGCGATCGGAGACTGCGTGCGCGGTCCGATGCTGGCGCATAAGGGTTTCGAGGAAGGCATCGCAGTCGCCGAGCTGATCGCCGGCCTGCCGGGCCACGTCAACCTCGACACCATTCCGTGGGTGATCTACACCGAGCCGGAAATCGCCTGGGTCGGCAAGACCGAACAGCAGCTCAAGGCCGACGGTACCCCGTACAAGACCGGCAGCTTCCCGTTCGCTGCGATCGGACGCGCGGTGGCGATGGGCGAGCCGGCTGGCTTCGTCAAGGTGATCGCGCACGCTGAAACCGATCGCGTGCTCGGCATGCACCTGGTCGGCGTGGGCGTGTCCGAGCTCGTGCACGAAGGCGTGCTGACCATGGAATTCCACGGTTCGGCCGACGACCTCGCCCGCATCTGCCACGCGCACCCGACGTTGTCGGAAGCGATCCACGACGCCGCCATGGCGGTGGACAAGCGCGCGATTCATAAGGCCAACTAACATTGGCCTTATGAACACCCAAAGTTTGCTGCGCAAACTTCGGGGCCCGAAATTGCAGGCCATACCCGCCCTTTCGCGCCTACGGCGCGAACCGCCCCTAACTTAGGGGCTAGGGCCAACAGCCGATCGCGACGGAGATCCATGCAGGCAGTCTGCGTCTATTGCGGCTCCAACGCTGGCAGCAAGCCGGCTTACGCCGAGCGCGCCATCGCACTCGGCACGCGTCTTGCGCAGGAAAAACTCACGTTGGTCTATGGCGGGGGCAACGTCGGCCTGATGGGCACCCTCGCGGACGCCGCACTCGAAGCCGGCGGCGAAGTCATCGGCGTGATCCCCGAGCAACTGGTCGGCTGGGAAGTCGCCCACCACGACATCACCCGCCTCGAAGTCGTCGCCAACATGCACGAGCGCAAGGCACGCATGTTCGATCTCAGCGATGCCTTCATTGCCCTGCCCGGCGGCTTCGGCACGCTGGACGAGATGTTCGAGATGCTGACCTGGCGCCAGCTCGGCCTGGGCGACAAGCCTTGCGCCTTCCTCGACGTCGATGGTTTCTACGCGCCGCTGATCGCGATGATGGACCGCATGGTCGAAGAACGCTTCCTGCACGCCGACCAGCGCCGTGACCTGTGGCACGGCGATGATATCGACGACCTGTTCGCGTGGATGCGCGCCTACCAGCCGGCGCGGTCTTCGAAATGGCTCGACCAGAAACGGCGCGGGGATTTGCGCTAGTTTGCTCTTGCCGTCATCCCAGCGAAGGCTGGGATCCATTTTGACCTTTCGCCCTTATTCGTGACCCGCACGATTCAGCCAGCTGTATACATCCTCGCCAGTGCAATACGCGGCACGCTCTACGTGGGTGTGACATCTGATCTGATTCAGCGTGTCTGGCAGCACAAGAATAACCAAGTCGATGGATTTACCAAGCAATACCGAATCCATGGCCTTGTTTGGTACGAACTTCACGGCACCATGGACTCGGCGATCCTACGGGAAAAGGCCATCAAAGCCTGGAAGCGGACGTGGAAGATCGAGTTGATTGAATCCGGGAACCTGGACTGGCGCGATCTGTATCCAGATATCATCTGAAGCAAGGTCAAAATGGATTCCAGCTTTCGCTGGAATGACGAGCAAAAGCATGGCAATTCCCGTACGTTTCAACGCCTTCCGCATCCACAACGATGCCACCGGCTACCGCAGCGGCATCGAGTCGATCGCGCTTGACGATCTCGCACCCGGCGAAATCGTCATCAAGACCGCCTATTCCTCGGTCAACTTCAAGGATGCGCTCGCCGGCACCGGCCAAGGCAAGATCCTGCGGAAATTCCCGCTGGTCGGCGGCATCGATGTCGCCGGGCATGTCGTCGCGTCGACCGATCCGAAATTCAAGGAAGGCGACGCAGTGCTGGTCACCGGGTGTGGGTTGAGCGAGACCCGCGATGGCGGTTATTCCGAATACGCGCGGATCGAATCGCAATGGGCGATTCCACTCCCGCAAGAGTTGAGCCTGCGCGAAAGCATGATCCTCGGTACCGCTGGCTTCACTGCAGCGCTGGCGTTGTTCCGCATGCGTGAGAACCGGCAGACACCGGAGCTTGGCCCGCTGGCCGTGACCGGCGCGACCGGCGGCGTCGGTTCGCTGG
This sequence comes from Lysobacter sp. CFH 32150, assembly GCF_022758295.1. GTDB lineage: Bacteria > Pseudomonadota > Gammaproteobacteria > Xanthomonadales > Xanthomonadaceae > CFH-32150. The sequence goes on from NZ_JALDWJ010000002.1 coordinate 167,019, forward strand.
CGATCGACATCTTCAGCCGTGCCGGCTTCGAAGTGCATGCGATCAGCGGCAAGACCAAACACACCGACTACCTGCATTCGGTCGGTGCCGCACAGGTACTCGGACGGGATGCGCTTGCGACCACGAAACCGATGGAATCCGTCCGTTTCGGCGGCGGCCTCGATAACGTCGGTGGGCCGATGCTGGCCAGCCTGCTCGCGCAGACCGCCCCCTACGGCAACGTCGCCAGCGCCGGCCTGGCGGCGACCCATGCGCTCGACACAACCGTGATGCCGTTCATCATCCGCGGCGTGTCGCTGCTGGGCGTGGCCTCGGCGGGCACCGCGCGCGATATCCGGGAAGCCGTCTGGCAGCACCTGGCCAGCGACTGGAAGCCGGCGCACCTGGAACGCATCTGCACCCGCGAAGTCGGGCTGGAGCAGTTGCCCGAAGTGTTCGCCACCATGCTGGCGGGCGGCTCGCTCGGACGGACGGTCGTTGCGGTTTGACCTGCTCCGTATGGTCAACAGGCCCACCTTGCGGTGTCGTGTCCGACCGCTACAATCGACTCGTACTCTTGGGGACCACAGATGGCACGCATCCTGATCGTCGACGATTCACCTTCCCAGTTGATGGGCATCCGGCGCATCGTCGAAAAACTCGGTCATGAGGCCTTGACCGCCGAAGACGGCGCCGCCGGCGTCGAAGCGGCCAAGCGCGAACTGCCCGACTTGATCCTCATGGATGTGGTAATGCCCAACCTCAACGGGTTCCAGGCGACGCGCTCGATTTCGCGCGAACCCACGACCAAGCACATCCCGATCGTGCTGGTGACAACAAAGGACCAGGACACCGACCGCGTCTGGGGCATGCGCCAGGGCGCCAAGGCCTACATCACCAAGCCATTCAGCGAAACCGAACTGGCGGACATGATCCAGCAGATGCTGGGCGCCTGACTTCGCAGCGAAACCTCACGCGCGACGCCAGTCGTCGCCAAACGCGTCGCGCATCATCCGGTAAGCCTCGCGCTGCGTGTCGTTGTGGACGCGCGGCGCCAGCACTTCCAATTCGACGATCTGATCGCCAGGCGGCGTGCCTGGCAGCCCGCGTCCGCGCAGGCGCAGCTTGCGCCCGGCTTCGGAATCGGCCGGGATCTTCAGCTCGACCGGCCCACCCAGCGTTGGCACGCTAACGGTGGCACCGAGCGCCGCCTCCCAAGGGGCGACTGCCAACACATGGACGATGTTGCGACCGTCGACTTCGAATCGTGGGTGGGCGGCGTATTCGATTTCAAGCAACAAGTCGCCTTGCGCGCCCTGTCCGGCCAGCCTGATCACCTGCCCCGGTCGCACGCCCTTGGGCACGCGCACATCCAGGGTCTTACCGTTGATCCCGATGCGCACGCTGCCGCCTTCGTAGACCGCTTCCAGCGGCACCGCGAGTTTCGCTCGCGTGTCGCCACGCGGTTGCGGGCCCCGCCCCGGCTGCTGGCCGAAACCGCCGCGCTGACGCCCGAATAGCGATTCGAAGAAATCGCTGAAACCACCCCCGGCGCCTCCGCCGGCGAAGATTTCCTCGAAATCGAATCCGCCAGGACCGCCACCGAAGCCACCCGGCGGCGGCTGTACTTCATCGCCGGGTCGATAACCGCGTGCGCGCAACCGGTCGTAGGCCGTACGTTTCTGCGGATCGCGCAACGCCTCGTACGCTTCGTTGATCGCCTTGAATTTTTCCTCGGCGCCGGCTTCCTTGCTGACGTCCGGATGGTATTTGCGCGCCAGGCGTCGATACGCGGTCTTGATCTCCGCCTCGCCCGCACCGGGTTCGACGCCGAGGATTTCGTAGTAGTCCTTGAATTGCATGCGTGGCCATCCGCGACAAAGAATCTGGCCCGCGACAGGTCGACGCGGGCCAGAAGATTAACGCAGCGAAGGACTGCAGCGCGTCAGTGCGGCGACGTCTTCGGTGCGTCGATCGCAGGACGCTCTTCCTCGTAGCGCCCCACCTGGATGCGCCGGGGCGCGGACTCAGGCCGCTTGGGAATGGTGATTTCCAGCACTCCGTTGCGGCCGTGGGCCTGGATACCCTCCGGATCGGCGCTGTCAGGCAGCGCAAAACGGCGATGGAAGCTGCCGTAACGACGTTCGATGCGCGAGAAGCGGTCGGTCTGTTCGGACGTCTCGCTGCTGCGTTCACCCTTGATCGTAAGCAGGCCCTTGTCCATCGATACTTCGATGTCATTGGGATCGATGCCTGGCAGATCGGCGTACAGCACGAAACGGTCGTTCTCTTCCTTGACGTCTACCCGCGGCACCCACTGGCTGGTGACCACGGAGCTGTCGTCGGAACCGGCCTGGTCGAAGAGACTGCCTTCGAACAGGCGGTCGAACGCCTGCTTCATTTCGTTCTGCAAGGACGCCTGGCCCGGCCACTGGCGGTAACGGACGATACTCATCGCATACACCTCCTATTCGTTGAACCTTGGCTTGGACACGACGGCAATCGCCGTCCGGAATCAGATGCGAACGAGCGGCGGCGTTTCAAGATTCTTGACGCGGATTTATCGGTTCGCGTCTAAACTGCGTTCATCCAAAGGGAGAACTGCATGACCATCCAAGCCGGCGACCGCCTGCCCGAAATCCCGCTGCAACGCATCCGCGAAGGCGTCGAAACCATCGACACCCGTACCCTGTTCGACGGCAAGAAGGTGGTGCTGTTCGCTGTGCCCGGCGCATTCACTCCAACCTGCTCCGAGCGCCACCTGCCGAGCTTCGTCGAGCACTTCGACGAATTCCGCGAAAAGGGCATCGATGTGGCCTGCATGTCGGTCAATGATCCCTTCGTGATGCAGGCCTGGGGCAAGAGCCAGGATGTGCCGGATGGCCTGATGATGCTGGCCGACGGCAACGGCGACTTCACCCGTGCACTCGGCCTGGAAATGGACGCCAGCGCCTACGGGATGGGTACGCGCTCGCGGCGTTTCGCGCTCTATGCCGAGGACGGCGTGGTCAAACAACTGCATGTCGAAGCCCCTGGCGAATACCGGGTGTCTTCAGCCGAATACGTGCTATCGCAGCTGGCATGATCTGACCCAGGTAAGTCACGTTCGCAAGCAAAACGGGCGGCCAATGGCCGCCCGTTTTTTGTTTCAGCATCACATAGCGATCATTGCAGCGGCGGAGCGGACTCACCTTGGGTGTCGACCGCTGTAATCGCCTCGACTTCGTCATCGAGCGAAGCATCGACGCGCTCCACCGCCTGCAGGTTCTCGTCCGCAGCCAGGCGGATCAGGGTCACGCCCTGGGTATTGCGACCGACCTGCGAGATTTCCGCGGCGCGCGTGCGCACCAGGGTGCCGCCGTCCGAGATCAGCAGCACCTCATGGTGGTCGCTGAGCTGGATCGCACCGACCAGCTTGCCGTTGCGGGCGGTGGTCTGCAGTGCGATCACGCCCTGGGTGCCGCGGCCCTTGCGTGGATACTCGGTCGCTGGCGTGCGCTTGCCGAAGCCTCGCTCGCTGGCGGTAAGGATGTCGCCGTCACCTTCGATCACGATCAGGCTGCGCACTTCCTCGCCCGCGGTCAGGCGCATGCCACGGACGCCAGTCGCGGTGCGGCCCATCGAACGTACTTCGTTCTCGGCGAAGCGCACACCCTTGCCGTTGCTGGCGAACAGCATGATGTCGCGGGTGCCATCGGTCAGGGCGACGCCCACCAATGCATCGCCCTCGTCGAGGTTGATGGCGATCTTGCCGCGCTGCAGGCGGAACGCGAACTCCGTCAGCGGCGTCTTCTTCACCGTGCCGTCGCGGGTGGCGAAGAACACGTAACGATCGTCGCGGTACTCGCGTACCGGTAGAACCGCCTGCACCTGCTCGCCAGATTCGAGCGGAATCCAGTTGATGATCGGACGGCCGCGCGCATTCGGACCGGCGTCGGGCAACTGATGCACCGGCAGCCAGAACACACGGCCGGTACTGGTGAAGGTCAGCAACGTGTCGTGGGTGTTGACCAGCCACAGCTGGTCGATGAAGTCCTCTTCCTTGGTCGCCACAGCGCTGCGGCCCTTGCCGCCGCGCTTCTGTGCGCGATAGTCGCTGGCCGGCTGACGCTTGGCATAACCCGCATGCGACAGCGTGACCACGACGTCTTCCGGCGCGATCAGGTCGAGGATGTCGAGGTCTTCCTCGCTGGCCCGGATCTCGCTGCGACGCGCATCGCCGAATTCTTCCTTGACGTTGCGCAGCTCGGTTCGGATCACATCGAGCAGGACGTTGGGGTTCTCGAGGATCTCGATCAGGCCGCGGATTGTTTCCAGCAGCAGCTTGTATTCCTCGGTCAGCTTGTCCTGCTCCAGCCCGGTCAGGCGGTGCAGGCGCATCTCGAGGATCTGCTGGGCTTGGGTTTCGGTGAGCTGGTAGCGACCGTCGACCAGGCCGACGCCATTCGGCAGGTCTTCCGGACGCGACGCTTCTGCACCCGTTGCAGCCAGCAGCGCGCCGACCAGACCCGGCTCCCAGGTGCGCGCGAGCATGCGGTCGCGGGCTTCGTTCGGGTTCGCCGAGGTCTTGATCAGCTCGATCATCTCGTCGATGTTGGCGAGCGCGACCGTCAGGCCTTCGAGGATGTGCGCACGCTGGCGCGCCTTGCGCAGGTCGAAGATGGTGCGGCGGGTCACCACCTCGCGGCGGTGGCGGATGAACGCCTCGAGGATCTGCTTGAGGTTCAGCAACTGCGGGCGGCCATCGACCAGCGCCACCATGTTGATGCCGAACACCGACTCCATCTGCGTCTGCTGGTAGAGGTTGTTGAGCACGACCTCGGCCGATTCGCCGCGCTTGACCTCGATGTAGATGCGCATGCCGTCCTTGTCGGACTCGTCGCGCAACTCGCTGATGCCTTCGAGCTTCTTTTCCTTCACCAGCTCGGCGATCTTCTCGATCAGCCGTGCCTTGTTGACCTGGTACGGGATCTCGGTGACCGCGATCGCCTCGCGACCGTTGTCATCGTTGACCTCGATCTCGGCGCGCGCGCGCATGCGCACCCGGCCGCGGCCGGTGCGGTAGGCCAGGTGGATGCCGGCGGTGCCGTTGATGATGCCCGCGGTCGGGAAATCCGGGCCTGGGATGTACTGCATCAGGCCGTCGATATCGATCGTCGGCTCGTCGATCAGCGCGATGGTCGCGTCGATCACTTCCGACAGATTGTGTGGCGGGATATTGGTCGCCATGCCGACCGCAATGCCGGCCGAACCGTTGATGAGCAGGTTCGGCACCCGGGTCGGCATGACCGTGGGCTCGAGTTCCTTCTCGTCGTAGTTCGGCTGGAAGTCGACGGTTTCCTTGTCGATGTCCGCCATCAGCTCATGGGTGAGCTTGGCCATGCGCGCTTCGGTGTAACGCATCGCCGCGGCGGAGTCGCCGTCGACCGAACCGAAGTTGCCCTGCCCGTCCACCAGCAGGTAACGCAGCGAGAAGGGCTGCGCCATGCGCACCAGCGTGTCGTACACCGACTGGTCGCCGTGCGGGTGGTACTTACCGATGACGTCACCGACGATACGCGCCGACTTGTAGTACGGCTTGTTGCTGTGCGCACCGAGCTCGTTCATCGCGAACAGGACGCGGCGATGCACGGGCTTCAAGCCATCCCGGACGTCGGGAAGCGCGCGCCCCACGATCACGCTCATTGCGTAATCGAGGTAGCTGCGACGCATCTCGTCTTCGAGGTTGACCGGGATGATTTCCTTGGCGAGTTCGGCCATTCGGATTCCGTTTGCTCAGTTTTTTTATGGCCGCGGATGGGCTGCGGAGGGGTATCCGCAACAGCCCAAACAGGCGGGATCAACAGATGTGAAATTCTAGCATGAAAGCGGCCTGTAAAGTCCGCTTATTCGCACGCAGAAACAATGACTTAGGGGTGTTTTTTAGAGGATTTTTGCAGCCGCGATCTCAGGCGCCGAAAGCGGCCCGCATCGAGGCGGCATCCGGGTGCTCGATCACGCCCTTTTCGGTCACGATCGCGTCGATCAGATCGTGCGGAGTAACGTCGAAAACAGGGTTCCAGGCACCGATGCCTTCGGCCACCGTGCGCGTTCCGCCAATCCCGTGAAGCTCGCCGGGATCGCGTTCTTCGATTTCGATCAGATCGCCGCTGGCCGTGGCCATGTCGACTGTAGACGACGGCGCTACCACCATGACCTTGACGCCATGGTGCTTGGCCGCGATCGCCAGTTGGTAGGTACCGATCTTGTTGGCCGTGTCGCCATTGGCGCAGATGCGGTCAGCGCCAACCACGACCCACTGCACCTTGCCGGTCTTCATCAGGTGCGAGGCGGCAGCATCGGCAATCAGGGTTGCGTCGATACCGTCCTGCTGCAACTCCCACACCGTCAGGCGCGCCCCTTGCAGCCATGGGCGGGTTTCGCCCGCGAACACTTCGTCGATGCGCCCCTGTGCAACGCCAGCGCGAATGACACCGAGCGCGGTGCCGAAACCCGCAGTGGCGAGCGAGCCGGTATTGCAGTGCGTGAGCACGCCACTGCCAGGTTCGATCAGCGCCGCACCGAGTGCACCCATGCGCCGGTTGGCGGCGAGATCTTCGGTATCGATCGCGCGCGCTTCGCGTTCCAGTGCGTCGCGCCAGTCGGCGCCGGCGCGTGCGAGCGCCGCGCGCATGCGTGCGAGCGCCCAGGCCAGGTTGACTGCAGTCGGACGCGCCGCGTTGAGTCGTTGCAAGGCCGGCTCGAGCTTGCTCGCAGCATCGGTGACATCGTCAGAATCAATCGCGCGCGTCGCCAACACCACGCCCCAGGCCGCGGCAATGCCGATCGCCGGTGCGCCGCGGACTGCCAACGCATGGATCGCGGCTGCGACCTCATCGCTGGTCCGGCAACTCAGGTACTCGACCACGAACGGCAGCTTGCGCTGGTCGAGCAGTTCGAGCGCATCGCCGGTCCAGCGGATTGGGCGAATGCGGTCGTAGCGGGCGTAATCGATGTCGGCGCTCATCCGCTTAGTTTAGCGGCAGCGGCATGACGATGAAAAAACCGCCGCAAAGCGCGGCGGTTTAGTGGAACGACACTGGGCTGCGAAATCACCAGACGTTGAATTCACCGCGGCAACCGCGATCGACCCAGACGCCTTGGCGATCCCAGCCCCAGCTTTGACCTTCGATACACACCGAGCGCGACAATTGCCGGACCAGCTCCGCGCCGCGCCGAATCGAGACATTGCAACGCCGGCCACGACCATCGCTGGACTCGCATCGCGTCGTCTGCGGACCGCCGTAACCATCGTCATAACGGTTGTCATTGCGGCCCCAGCCGTAGCCGCGATCACGGCGATAGCCGATTTCGAATTCGGCACGGCACCCCTGCGATACCCATAAGCCGTGGCGATCGCGACCCCAGGTCTGGCCTTCGATGCAGGGCGAGCGCGAGAGTTGGCGGATCAGGCGGACACCGCCACGCGCGTCGATCGGACAGCCGCGGCTGCGACCATCATTGGATTCGCAACGGATGACTTGTGGGCCCGCGTCGCCGTAACGATCGTCGTAACCGTAGCCGTCATTACGCCCGCCATAACCGAGGGCGAACTCCCCGCGGCATCCTCCCGACACCCAGATGCCGTTGCGGCCGTAACCCCAATTCTGGCCCTGGACGCAGGCACCGCGGGACAACTGGCGCACCAGGCGCACGCCGCCGTAGGTATCGGCCGGGCATTGCTGCGTGCGGCCGTTCACCGACTCGCAACGCACGATGCCGCTGTCGTTGCCAGGGTAAGACTCATATCCGTATTGCTGCGCGACCGCGGCGCCGGAAGCGACCGCACTGCACACAAGCACAAGACTTGAAGCGATCAGCAGTCGCATGACGGCACTCCTCCGTGGCCTGACGCGCACTCTAGCGTGCGGAACTGAATCGCGGCAGAAGATTTGCCGCCCTCGTCTGCGCGGCTAAAAAGACATTTAGCCGCCGTTTCAGGCGTGGGCGAAATCGAACGCAAGCACGTCGCCGATGCGGTCCGTGCCCAGCATCGCCATCAGCAAACGGTCGACGCCCAGCGCAACGCCAGCGCAGGCCGGCAGGCCATGCTGCAAGGCCGCGAGCAGGCCTTCGTCCAACGGTGGTTCGGCGTGTCCCCGCATCTGTCGGATGGCGTGATCGCGCTGGAACCGCGCCCGTTGTTCGCCCGCGTTGGCGAGTTCGTGATAGCCGTTGGCCAGCTCCAGCGGACCGAGATAGAGCTCGAAGCGCTCCGCTACCGGCGGGTCGTCGCTACGGATGCGAGCGAGTGCGCATTGCGATGCCGGATAATCGTAGACAACGAGCAACTGATCGCTGGGAAACGATGGCTGCAGCCGATGCGTCATCAGCAGATCGAGCCAGTCGTCGCGAGTCAGGCCAGCCGGGTCGATGCGGATATCGCCAAGTGCATTGCGCAACTGCTCGTCGCTGGCCTGCATCGGGTCCAGGCCGAGGCGCTGCGAATACAACTCGCGATAGCTCTGCTTTACGACTTCGGCATCACGATCGACTAGCGCCAGCGCCTCCTGCACCAGCGCCCCGGTTTCATCGATCAGGCGCTGATGGTCCCAACCCACCCGATACCATTCGAGCATCGTGAACTCTGGATTGTGGCGCCCGCCGGCCTCGCCATCGCGGAACACGCGGCCGAGTTCGTAGCAATCGCCAAGTCCTGCCGCGAGCAGGCGCTTGAGCGGGAATTCCGGCGATGTGCGCAACCAGCGCGTGCGCGGCGCGCCCTCGGTGCGACCGCTGAATTGCAGCGAGAACGAGGCGATGTTGGGATCGGTGTTGCCGGCGCGGGACAGCACCGGCGTTTCAACCTCGAGCACGCTGCGGGCGGCAAAGAACGCACGGATCAGTGCGTTGAGCCTTGCGCGCAACCGCAGCGCATCAAACGCGGCCGTCGGCTGCCAATCCGACATCATCCGCCCCTGCCCCAAACCCTGTCCCTGCTCTTGTGGGAGCGACGTAAGTCGCGATCGTGTGGCATCGCTGCGCTCTGATCGCGACTTACGTCGCTCCCACAGGTGAAGGGGAAGCTCATTGCCCGTTCTCGGCCAGGAACGCCAGCAGCCGCGCCTCGTCCCAGATCTCGACGCCCAATTCCTGGGCCTTCACCAACTTGCTGCCCGCTGCTTCACCGGCAACGACGAAGGATGTTTTCTTCGACACGCTGCCTGACACCTTGGCGCCCAGGGCTTCAAGCTTTGCCCCAGCCTCATCGCGCGACATCGCCTCCAGACCGCCGGTCAACACCACTGTCTGCCCAGAGAGCGGACCCTCGCTCGAGCGCTGCGGCGCACCTTCCGGCCAATGCACACCGTTGGCGCGCAATGCGGCAATCACTTCGCGGTTGTGCGGCTCAGCGAAGAAGTGGGCGATGCGCGCGGCGACGATCGGGCCGACGTCGGGCACCGTCGTCAGCGTGGCCTCATCGGCGGTCATCAGCGGGTCGAGCGCGCCGAAGTGCCGCGCAAGCGTCTTGGCCGTCGATTCGCCGACATCGCGGATGCCGAGCGCGTACAGCACGCGTTCCAGTGTCGTGTTGCGGCTTGCATCGATGGCCGCGATCAGGTTCTCGGCCCACTTGGTCGCGACCTTGCCCGCTTTCACGGTTTCTGGCGTGCTGCCTTCACGCTCATCGGCGCGACGCTTCATCGCGACGAAATCGTCGAGCGTCAGCCGATACAGGTCGGCGACACTGTGCACGTAGTCGAACTCGACCAGGGCCGTGATGAACCGCTCACCCAGGCCGTCGATATCCATCGCCCTGCGCGATGCGAAGTGGAACAGCGCCTGCACCCGCTGCGCTGCGCAGTACAGACCACCCGTGCAACGCGCGACGACTTCCCCTTCCTCGCGTTCGACCGCCGAGCCGCACACCGGGCACTGCGTCGGCAACTGGTACGGCGGATGCAGCGGCTTGCCACGCTTGTCCAGTGGCCGCCGTTCTTCGATCACCCGCACCACTTCCGGGATCACATCGCCGGCGCGCCGCACGATCACCGTATCGCCGACACGCACGTCCAACCGTGCGATCTGATCGGCATTGTGCAGTGTCGCCCGGGTCACGGTAACGCCGCCCACATGGACCGGTGTCATCAGCACCCACGGCGTGACTGCGCCGGTACGGCCGACATTGACCTCGATGGATTCCACTGTGGTCGCTTCTTCCTGCGCCGGATACTTGTGGGCCAATGCCCAGCGCGGCGCACGCGAAACGAAGCCCATCGCACGTTGCTGGTCGTAACGATCGAGCTTGTAGACCACGCCGTCGATGTCGTACGGCAATGCGTTGCGACGCTCGCCGATGCGATTGAAATATTCGAGCAACCCGCCAGCGCCACGTGCGACGTCCACTTCTGGAGAGACCGGAAACCCTAGCTCACGCAGCCATGCCAACGTCTGCGAATGCGTGGATGGCAGCTTCGCGCCATCGGTTTCGCCCAGCGCATAGGCATAGAACGCCAGCGGCCGCTGCGCGGTGATGCGTGCATCGAGCTGGCGCAGTGAACCAGCTGCGCCATTGCGCGGATTCGCCAGCGTCTTCTCGCCATGTTCGCGCGCCCAGTCGTTGTAGCGCTCGAATGCGGCCTTCGGCATGTAGATTTCGCCACGGACTTCGAGCACCGGCGGCGCCTTGCCGCGTAACTTCAGCGGGACTGTGCGCACCGTGCGCAGGTTGGCGCTGACATCTTCGCCGGTGGCTCCATCACCACGCGTCGCGCCACGCACGAACACACCGTGCTCATAGCGCAGGCTGATGGCGAGGCCGTCGAGCTTGGGCTCGACCGAGAACGCAGGTTCCTGATCGCCGGTTTCCTTGCTGATCCGCGCGACGAATTCCTGGATTTCACCGTCGCTGAAAGCGTTCGCCAGCGACAGCATCGGCACTGCATGGCGAACCGATGCGAACTTGCCGGATGGCGCATTACCGACGCGCGCGGTGGGCGAATTAGGGTCCGCCAGTTCCGGATGTTCTGCCTCGATCGCTTCCAGCTCGCGCAACATGCGGTCGTATTCGACGTCCGGGATGTCCGGCTCGTCGAGCACGTGGTAGCGGTAGTTGGCGTCGTCGAGCCTGCGACGGAGTTCGATGACGCGGTCGGCAGGCTTGGAGGTGGTCTTTGTCACGCGCTAGTCCTTCACGCCGTCATCCCGGCGAACGACGGGATCCATTTTGACTTTGATTCAGCAGCGGCAAAAGCAAGACCCAGATGACTTGCTGCGCTCGCTCTTCGGAGCATCCCTCGGATGTTCAGCGCTTGGCGCTTGTCCCGCTTTCGCAGGAAGGCGAGCAAGGGCTACCAGCGCGCAGGCTTGGTCAGGGGCGGCGCTTCATGCTGACGATCATAGCCGCGCAGTTCGTCGCGGATGTGGGCGATGCGCTGGCGGCCGAGTGCATTGCGCGACTCGTCGAGCACCACGCCGTCGAGCAATTCGGACATGCGTTGTGCCGTGGGTAGCATCTTTTCCCAGGCATCCAGTGCGGTCAGCGGCGCCGGCAGCGTCAGGAAGAACGCGATCGCCGGCGTTTCCAGCTCCTGGATCGTCGCCATGTCGAAGCTGCCGGGTCGCATGATGTTGGCGACGCTGAAGATCGGTCCGCGCTCGGGATGGTTCTCGACCAGTCGATGGAAGATCTGCATGTGGCCATAGGTCAACCCGGCCTTCTCCGCAGCGACGACGATGTCGGGGCCGCGCAGTTTCTCGCCGGCGCGCGCGGCGACATACAGCGTGATGATTTTTTCGAAGCTCGCCTCGCCACGGCGACCGAGGTCGTTGTGCCCGGCATCGGCGGATTCGCTGCCGGACAGCCCGAGTTCCGATTGCACGGTCGGTTCTGACCCACCCCTGGCGAGCTCGTCTTCCAGTTGCGCCCCCAGTGTCGGCTCGATGCGGCTGCCGTCGCTGCGCTCCGCGACGCGCCGGCCCTGTCCCGGTTTACGCGGGCGCCCGAAGAAATAGATCGCGGCGATCAACAACACACCAGCAATGGCGATGGCGATGCGCAACACGGTCGTATCCATCGTTTCTCCTCGTTACGCGGCGCCGGCGAGGCGCGCGGCTTCGGCCAGGTCCACCGAGACCAGGCGGCTGACGCCCGGCTCTCGCATGGTCACGCCCGAGAGCTGGTGCGCGGCTTCCATCGTCGCCTTGTTGTGGGTCACGAACAGGAACTGTACCGCCTCGCTCATCTCGCTGACCATCGCCGTGAAGCGACCGACGTTGGCTTCATCGAGCGGCGCGTCGACCTCGTCCAGCAAGCAGAACGGTGCCGGGTTGAGGCGGAAGATCGCGAACACCAGCGCCACCGCAGTCATCGCCTTCTCGCCACCGGACAGCAGCGAGATGTTCGAGACGCGTTTGCCCGGCGGGCGCGCCATGATCGCAACGCCGGTGTCGAGCAGGTCTTCGCCGGTGAGTTCAAGGTAGGCATGGCCGCCGCCGAACAGGCGCGGGTAGAGTTCCTGCACACCGGAATTCACGCGGTCGAAGGTGTCCTTGAAGCGACCGCGGGTTTCGCGGTCGATCTTGCGGATCGCGTCTTCCAGGGTTTCCAGCGCGGTGGTGAGGTCGGTGTTCTGCGCGTCGAGGTAGTCCTTCCGCTGCGCGGCCTCGGCATGTTCGGCGATCGCGGCCAGGTTGACCGGCTCCAATCGGCGCAGCTTGGCGTCGAAATCGGTGACCGCTTTCTCCCACACCGCGAGGTCGGCATCGGCCGCAAGGCTGGCGATGACTTCATCGAGCACGAAACCGGATTCGACCACCGCAACGGAAAGCTGCTCGGCCTTGATCACCAGCGCCTGTTGGTCGAGTTTGCGCTGCGAAATCTTTTCGCGCTGCGCCAGCGCCTGTTCATCGCGCTGGTGGCGGGTCTGTTCGTAACCGCGCAGTTCGTTGTCGATGCCTTCCAGCGCCGAGCGTGCGGCTGCCAGCGCTTTTTCGGTACGTACGCGTTCTTCGAGTGCGGCCTGGCGCTCGCTCTCCAGCGCGTTGACCGGCGTATCGCCTTCGGCCAGTTGCGACGCGAGTTCATTGAGGCGCGTATCGAGCTGACCGCGTTGCCCGCCCATACGTTCAAGCGCCTGGGACAACGCGACGATCTGCGCGCGCTGTGATTCAAGGGTCAGTGCCAACGCGTGTGCGGTGTCCCGCGATTCGCGGGCGGCGGAACGCGCGGCGTCGCGGGCTTCGCTGAGCGTGCGACGTTCGGCGTCAAGCGCCTGGCGCGTGGTTTCCAGCTCGCCCATGCGCGTGACGGCGTCTTCGAGCTTTGCACGCGCTTCACGGGCCTGCTCGCGGCTGGTGTCGAGCGTGGCGATGAGTTGCGCGACGTCGGCATCGATGCGCTCGATGCGATTGCGTGCGGAATCCAGCCGCCCCTGTTGGCTCTGCAGCTGGCCTGCCAGTTCCGACACGCTGCGATGGGCAAGGTACGACGCGCGCTGCGCGTCTTCGCGGTGCTGCTCGGCAGCAAGCAAACGATCGCGCCAGGCGGTGATGCCACGCTCGAGCTCGTGCTCACGGTGCTGCAGTTGTTCGATTTCGGCGCGGAGCGACTGGATCTCGCGCTCGCGCAACAACGCGCCCTGCTTGGTCGCACCGGAACGCAGTACGCGTACCCAGCCGGCACCGAGGCGCTCGCCGTTACGGGTGATGACCGATTCGCCATCGCCGAGGCCAGGCAACAGCGCGCGCGCATCACTCAGGGTCTCGGCCGCATGCAACTTCGACAGGATGCGGCGGATCGCGATTGGGCCCTGCACCTTCGCTGCCAATGACGTCGGCGCAAAAGCGATGGCGTCATTGTGTGGATCGACCAGGGTCAAGCGACCTTCGCCGAGCTCACCCAGCGCATCGACCAGTGCTTCCGGCGATTCGACCAGCACGCCCTCGATCAGTTGACCAAGCGCGCTTTCAACTGCGTTTTCCCAGCCGGTTTCGACGACGAGCTTCTCGCCGACACGCGCGGCGGAATCCAGCCCGCGCTGCTTCAGCCACGCCGTCGCGGCGCCCTGTTCCTGCCCGAGCGCGGCATGCTGCAGCGTTTCCAGCGAAGACAGGCGGCCGCGCTTTTCCTGCGCTTGCTTGCGCACGTCCGCAAGTTCGGTCTGCGCGGTGCGCTGCTGGTCCTGCAGTTCGGTGACGGCGTGCTTGCGTGTCTCGACGTCGGCATTGAGGCCGTCGAGCGAGGTTTTCTGCGTGTCGTGCTGCGCCTGGATCCCGGCGAAGGCTTCCGCCAATGCAGTCAGGTCCAGGCCGGCACGTTCGGCGAGGAGTTGTTCGCGACGACGGTCGGCATCGAGAGCCTGGCGGTCAAGATAATCGACGCGGGTACGCTCGACGTCGCCGGCGCGCGCGGCTTCGGACTGCGCACGGGTGTGTGCGTCCCAACGCTGCTGCCAGTCGGCCAGTTTCGCCTCGGCTTCGCGTAGTGCGTCCTGCCGGGCCTGGTCGTCGCCTTGCAGCTGCGCCAGTTGCGGTTCGGCCTCAGCGATGGCGCTGCGCAGCACGCCGAGCTTGGCTTCGTCGCCGCTGATGTGGCTGCCGAGTTCGGCCAGCGCACTCTGGGCTTCGTCGCGCGCACGCTGCAGGCCTTGCGCCATTTCGCGCTGGTGCGCGATCTGTTGTTCGATCCGGGCCAGCGTGCCGCCGACCTGGTAAACCTCGGCCTGCGTCTTGTTCAATGCTTCGGTGGCTTCTTCGCGGCGGACCCGATCGGTTTCGATCTGGCGTTCGGCTTCGCGCTGCTCGGCGATCAGCTGCTGCAGCTTGGTTTCTTCCTGCGACAACTTCTCGCGCAGCGATTGCACCCGCGTATCGAGGGCGCGGTATTCCAGCGCCTTCCACTCGGCGTCCTTGATCCGGCGTTCGGCCTGGATCGACTGGTATTGCTCCGCCTGGCGGGCCTGGCGCTTGAGGTGCTCGAGCTGCTTGCCTACTTCCTCGCGGAGATCGTTCAAACGATCGAGGTTCTCGCGGGTATGACGGATGCGGGTTTCGGTTTCCTTGCGCCGTTCCTTGTACTTGGAGATGCCGGCAGCTTCTTCGAGGAACACGCGCAGATCCTCGGGCCGCGCCTCGATGATCTGGCTGATCATGCCCTGCTCGATAATCGAATAGCTGCGCGGGCCGAGGCCGGTGCCGAGGAACAGATCGGTGATGTCGCGGCGGCGGCACTTGGTGCCGTTGAGGTAGTAATTGCTCTGGCCGTCGCGGCTGACCGTGCGCTTGACCGAGATCTCGTTGAACGCGGCGTATTCGCCGGTGATGGTGTGGTCGGCGTTGTCGAAGATCAGTTCGACCGTGGCTTGCGACACCGGCTTGCGCGACGACGAACCGGAGAAGATCACGTCGGTCAGCGAATCGCCGCGCAGGCGACTGGCGGAGCTTTCGCCCATCACCCAACGCACCGCATCGATGATGTTGGACTTGCCGCAACCATTCGGCCCGACCACGCCGGTCATGTTGGTCGGCAGGTGCAGCGTGGTCGGATCGACGAAGGATTTGAAACCGGAGAGCTTGATCGTGGACAGGCGCATGCGGCGGTCGTCGGGCCCCTGCAACGCCAATGGCTCGCGCCGGCGTTGCATAATAAGAAGATAGGTTTGATTTTTCCGCTAAGTGACTGAATTTACTTGCGGTGAAACGACGCAAGCGTCATGTTCACGGGCGAGTATAACGGGCTGCCGCAGCGCCGTCCCGAGCGGCCGGAAAGGGGACGCTCAGGCCTCGGCGTCGATCCGGCGGCCGGATTCGGGCTCGAAGAAATGCAGGTGACGCGAAGCCAGGGCGATCGGCAGCGGAGCGCCGATCTCCGGCAGGGTCTGCGGACCGAAACGTGCCACTAGAGACTGCGGGCCATGGCGCAGGTTGACGAAGACTTCGTTGCCGACGGGTTCGACCACTTCCACTTCGGGCGCGAAGGCGGCGCGCGCCTCGCCAGCCTCGGCGGTATGCAGGTGCTCGGGGCGTACGCCGACCGCGATCTCACGGCCGAGGCATTGCGCCGGCAGGTCTGCATCGCCTAGGGGCACACTCCAGCCATCGCCGAGATCCAGGGCAAGGCCGTCCTGCTGGACCACCTGCCCGCGCAGCACATTCATCGCCGGGCTGCCAAGGAACGTCGCGACGAACAGGTTCGCAGGCCTGGCGTACAGGGCCATCGGCGTATCGATCTGCTGGATCACGCCATCCTTCAACACCACGATGCGCTGGCCGAGGGTCATGGCCTCGATCTGGTCGTGGGTGACATAGACCATGGTGGCGCCGAGCTGGCGGTGCAGACGCGCGATCTCCACGCGCATCGACATGCGCAGCTTCGCGTCGAGGTTTGACAGCGGTTCATCGAGCAGGAATACCTGCGGCTGCCGGACCAGGGCACGACCGAGCGCCACGCGTTGCCGCTGTCCGCCCGACAATGCGGCAGGCTTGCGGTCGAGCAATTGCCCCAGCTCCAGCGTCGCAGCCGCCTCGCCCACGCGGGCGGCGATCTGATCCTTGGGGAGGCCTCGCAACTTCAGGCCAAAGCCCAGGTTCTCGGCGACGCTCATGTGCGGATACAGGGCATAGCTCTGGAACACCATCGCGATGTCGCGATCCTTGGGGGCAACGTCGTTGACCACGCGCTCGCCGATGCGCAGCGTGCCCGAGCTGATGGCCTCCAGGCCCGCGATCATCCGCAGCAGCGTCGATTTACCGCAGCCCGACGGCCCGACCAGCACCAGCAGCTCGCCATCGCCGACCGTGAAGCTCGCGTCGTCGACCGCGACCTGGCCGTTCGGATAGACCTTGCGAATCCCTTCCAGCGACAGACCTGCCATGTGCCTCCCGGCGAAGTTGTGGACAGCGGCCATGCATTTGATCGAGAGCTGGGCTATTCTGCCATGTAATCGTTTACATGCCGCCACTTCCAGCGATCAGGGGAACCTACGCGATGAGCCAGTCGCCTGCACAGGACTACGCTGCACCTGACTACATGTTCCCGGAAGGCTTCCTGTGGGGTGCCGCCACCGCGGCCCACCAGATCGAAGGTTCGCCGCTGGCCGATGGCGCCGGGCCGAGCATCTGGACCCGCTTTGCGCATACCCCGGGAATGACCCTCAACGGCGATACCGGGGATGTCGCCTGCGACCACTACCGGCGCTGGAAGGACGACGTCAGGCTGATGCGCGAGCTCGGCCTGCAGGCATACCGCTTCAGTGTGTCGTGGTCGCGGGTGCTGCCGGACGGCACCGGCCGGGTCAACCAGCAAGGCCTCGACTTCTATTCGCGCCTGGTCGACGAACTGCTGGCCAACGGCATCGAACCGCTGGTGACCCTGTATCACTGGGACTTGCCGGCCGCCCTCGACGACCGCGGCGGCTGGCTCAATCCGGACATCGCGCATTGGTTCGCCGAATACGGTGAGGTGATGTTCCGCGCGCTCGATGGCCGGGTGAAGAAGTGGGTGACGCTCAACGAACCCTGGGTGATCACCGACGGCGGCTATCTGCACGGTGCGCTGGCGCCGGGACATCGCAGCCGTTTCGAGGCGCCGATCGCCAGCCACAACCTCATGCGCGCCCATGGTGCCGCGGTAAAGGCCTATCGCGCAGTCGGCAAGCACGAGATCGGCCTGGTGGTGAACCTGGAACCGAAGTACGCCGCGTCGGAGTCTACCGAGGACAAGGCCGCGGTCGAGCGAGCGCATGCCTACATGAACCGCCAGTACCTCGATCCTGCCCTGCTCGGTAGTTACCCGGACGAATTGCGCGAAATCTTCGGGGACGCCTGGCCGGAATGGCCGGCGGAAGATTTCGCCCTGATCAAGCAGCCGCTCGATTTCATCGGCATCAACTACTACACCCGCAACGTCACCCGCGCCGACGGCAGCTATCCGCTACGCGCCGGTGCGGTCAAACAACCGCTTGGCACCTACACAGAAACCGGTTGGGAAGTCTTTCCGCAGGGGCTTACCGACACGCTGCAATGGGTGAAGCAACGCTACGGCGATCTGCCGCTGTACATCACGGAGAACGGCGCCGCCTTTTTCGATCCTCCCGTCGCTGAGGAGGGTCGCGTCCGCGATCCGCTGCGCACGAACTACCTGCGCAAGCACATCACCGCCATCCACGACGCGATCAAGTCCGGGTGCGACATCCGTGGCTACATGGTGTGGTCGTTGCTCGACAACCTGGAATGGTCGCTCGGCTATTCCAAGCGCTTCGGCATCGTCCACGTCAATTACGACAGCCAGGAACGCACGCCCAAGGACAGCGCCCGTTGGTACGGCAACGTGATCGCAACGCATGGGCGCAGCCTGGCCGATCCGTTGCCGGGTTGATCGATCGGGAAGGCGCCCTACTTCGCCAGCTCAACTTCCACGTTCGCCGGCGACGCGCGTATCCGCAGCTCACCATTGTTCCATTGCGCCGCCGCGCCGTCGATCCGCGCGGCACCCGGCTTGCCGGTATAGGGCCACGGCAACACGATGCCACCAGCCGGCACGCGTAGTCCCGCAGATAGCTGCAGGCGCAACTTGCCGCCAGTACGACGCAACGAGTAGCCCAGCTTGCCGTGCGGCGTGCGCAGGCCCTCGATCGCGACGCCCTCCCCGTCCAGCCAGTCGGCCGGAATGCCGGCTGCGATCACCAGTGCGTCATCGACATCGCGCTCGTAGGCGAACAGGTCCAGCGCCGACCTGACGTAATCGGATTCGACCCACGCATGCGGCAGGTCGCCGAGGAAGAACGGCTTGCGCGGCGTGTGCGATACCACTTCGGCCCATTGGTTCCAGGTGCGCGGTTGCTGGTCGGCGAAGAAGAAATCCAGGGCTTCATGCGCGCGATCGCGCCACCCGAGGCGAATGAAACTGCCGATGGTGCGCAGTTCGTACGGCGTGTAGTCCTTCCACTCGCGCTTGCCGTCGCGGCGCTCGACGAATTCCTTCCAGTAACGCTCGAAAGTGTTGCGCAGGAGGTCTTCGGGCAGGCGGCCCTGTTCGCCTCCGGGCGCCAGCGCGATCGTGGTCGACGTGGCATCGAAGTCGCCGAGTTCGGCAGACCCCGGAATGAAGTCGATGCCGCGTTGACGTGTCGCAACGCGCAGCGAGGCGTACAGGTCATCCCGGAACTGGTCGCGCGACGCCGCGAAGCGATCGGCATCGGCATCGCGTCCCAGCCACTGCGCGATCTCGACGGCGTCCTTGTAACCGCGCAACGCCCAGAAATCGTCCCAGTACGAATGCATCGGTTTGGCCGAATAGCCTTCGTGGCTGATCGACGCGGGCATCAACCCGTAGAACGCGGGGTTACTGGCCCGATTGGCCTCGGTGCGCTCGCTCAGGCGCAACTCGTCCATGTACTTCACGGCACCGACGACGTGCGGCCACATCGCCTCGAGCGGTTCGCGGTCGCCGGTGTAGCGATACAGTTCCGCGACGGCGTAGATCAGCTCGCCGTGGCTGTCGTTTTCCGGTACCGGATCGCTGCCGCGGTCGTCGACGCAGCACGGCACCTTGCCGTTATCGAACTGGTACGGCGCGTACCAGCGCAGGAACTCAGCGGCGACATCTTCGCGACCGAGCCTCAGCAGTCCTTCCGAGATCATCGCGCCGTCGCGGATCCATGCACGCGCGTAGGAGCGCGTGCCCGGCTGCAGACGCGGACCGACGCGGCTGATCAGCATGTGCGCCAGTGCCGTACGCAACGTGTCGACCAGGTGTTGCGCCTTTTCCGGCACGCGGATCCGGACATGGCCCAGCTCTTTGCGCCATTCGTCCGCCACGCTTCGTTGCATCGCATCCGCGGTGCAGGTATTGCCTTCGCAGAAGGCACCGCCTGTCAGCGGGATAAGCAGATCGATGTCTTTCGACTCGCCCGGCCCCAGATGCAAGCGATAGAGCATCGCACCGGAAGCCAAGCCGGTTTCGTCCGAAACGCGTTTCGTGTCGGGCAGCGTCCCTTCAGCAAGATGCGACACCGCCATCCCGGCATCGAATGCAGTCGCAAAGGCAGCATCGGGACTGACGCTGGCGTAGACGCGTTGTTTGCCGGCCACGGAAGCGATGCCGTCCTCGAAGGACAGCACCTCGATCCGACTGACGCCGCCTACGGTGTTGAGGAACTGACTTGGCGGGTTGACCTGGAACGGCTGCACGGCCAACGCGAAAATGTAGTCGCGTGACGAGATTGTGGGGTTGCTCAGTCGATAGCGGGCATGAAGCTGCGAACGGTCGCCTGAAAACGATGTGTGACCGAACGAGGTGATGCGCAAACCAAAGTCCGCATGCTTCCATTCGACGCTCAGAATCGGCAGATAGCCGTCCTGCAGCGACTGCGTCGCGCGCACGTCCGCCCAGGTCACCAACTTGCCGTCGCTGACCACGAACGGTTCGATACTGAAGCCGCCTTTCGCGACTTCAATCGCACCGTCCTCGCCAATCAGGCCCTGTTCCTTGCCACCGTCGACACCGACGATCGTCCAGTACGGCTGCTCGCCGACGAACCCGCGCGGATACCAGCCGCGCGGCGCATCCTTCGCCAACGCCTTGATGAAATCGTTCGGCGTCGCGGCAAAAGCCAGTTTTTCGATGGCGACTTCGGCCAGACCGAAGTTCGTGCCCGGCCCGTCTTCCAGGATCAGGCGCAGATAGCGCGCCTCCGATTCGGGGAGCGCGATCGGATCGACGCCGCCGTTGCCCAGCGTCACTTTGCGAGCTTCACGCCAGGTGCGGCCGTCGTCGGACCAAGCGATGCGGTAAACCGAGGCATGTTCGCCGTCGCGCCAACGCAGATTCAAGCCGCCGAATTCGCGTTCGCGACCGAGGTCCAGCGTCAGCGTTTGCCCGGCGCGCTTCGGCACGCGCCATGCGGTCGCGCGGTCGCCATCGACCGCGTTTGCCGCGCCGTCATCGGCGACATGCGTCGAAGCGCTTGCGACGGGCTTCGGCGCCGGCGTGTCGTCGACAGGAAGTTCGCGGAACAGCAGTTCATCGATGCACACCGTGCCCTTGCCGCCGCCCTTGCCGGCGCTGATGGTGATCTCGAAGGTTTGCGTCTTGCGCAGCGTCTTGTCTTCGCTCGGACCCCACGCGAACGTGATATGCCGCTTCTTGAGCTTCAACGGCGTCCACTCGCGCGGCAGCGGGTAGTTCGGTTTGTTGACCCACCAGACGTTGTCGCCGCTGGAGTCGCTCAGCTTGAACTCCAGGTTGTTGACCGGGCCCTCGCCGCGCAACTGCAACGCGAATTCGTAATTGGCCGGATAGGTCATCGGCAACGTGCGCCGGGCCACTGCATAGCCGGAGACGCCGTTGAAGTCGTAGTCGAGGCAGAGAGCCTTGCCCTGCACGCCATCGGATTGGCGCAGGCTGGCCGAGACGCTGTCGGAGGCGACGGCTTTCCAGTTGTCGATGGTGTCGAAGCTGTCGAGAGCGCGTGGGCCTGGTTGCGCCGATGCAACGAAAGCAAGCGCAAGCAGCAATGCAAAGACCATCCTCACCCTTTGACGCTCCCGACCAGCAGGCCCTGCAGGTAATAACGCTGCAGCACCAGGAACAACAGCAGCACCGGCAGCACCGTCACCACCGAGCCCGCCATCATCAGTTCGTTATCCATCACATGCTCGCGCGACAGTGACGCCAACGCCACGGGCAAGGTCTGCAACTGCTGGTCGCTGAGGACGATCAACGGCCACATGAAGTCGTTCCATGCGCCGAGGAAGCTGAAGATCGCCAGGGTCACCAAAATCGGCTTGAGCGCGGGCAGCACGATCTGCCAGAAGATGCGGAATTCGCCGGCGCCATCGATGCGCGCGGCTTCCAGCAGTTCGTCCGGGATGGTCCTGGCGTACTGGCGCACCAGGAAGATGCCGAAGATCGCCGCCATCCCCGGCACGATCGCACCGGCATACGTGTTGACCAGGCCCATCTGCTTCAGCATCAGGAACAGCGGCATCATCGCGACCTGTCCCGGAATCACCAGCGCCGCCAACAGCCCGCGGAACACCCGATCGCGGCCCAAGAATTTCAACTTCGCGAACGCATAGCCCGCCATCGTGTTGAACAGCAGCGAGAGCAGCGTGATGCAGGTCGCGACCAGGAAACTGTTGGCCAGATAGCGACCCATGCCGGCACGCACGAACAGCTCGCGGTAGTTGTGCCAGGTGGGTGCGTCGGGCAGCAACGGCGGCGGGAAATGGCTCGCTTCGCCCGTCTGCATGAACGACACCGACAACATCCACAGCAACGGCGCGATGCTGAGGGCGGCGAGCCCGATCAACAGTCCATTGATGATCGCCGCAGCGAAGCGGTGCTGGGCGGCATGCATCATTCCGCTCCCCGCCTGCGCGCGAACCACAGCAAGCCGCTGGTGACGGCGGTCATCAGCACGAACAGCAAGAACGCCACGGCCGATGCATTGCCGAGGTTCCACCACTTGAACCCTTCTTCGTACATCAGGTACAGCACGCTGACCGTGCTTTCCAGCGGCCCGCCCTGGGTCATGACGTAAGGCTCGGCGAACAGTTGGAAGTAGCCGGCCATGGTCAGGATCCCGACCAGCAACAGCACCGGGCCGAGCATCGGCAGCGTCACATGCAGGAACTGCCGCCACACCGACGCGCCATCGATGCGCGCGGCTTCGTACAGATCCTCCGGGATCGACTGCAACCCGGCGAGGAAGATGATCATGTTGTAGCCGAAGTTCTTCCACACCGCGAACAGGATGATCGTCGGCATCGCCCAGTGCGGATCGCCGAGCCAGTCGACCGGATCGATGCCGACCGACGAGAGGCCCCAGTTCACCAGCCCGTACTTGGTATGGAACAGATAGCGCCAGATCACCGCCACCGCGACCACGGTGGTGACCACCGGCGCGAAGAATGCGGTGCGGAAGAACGGCTTGAACCGACCCAGCTTGGAATGCAGCAACAACGCGGCGCCCAGCGAGACCGCGATCGACAACGGCACGCCGACGACGACGAAATACAAGGTGTTACCGAGCGCCTTCCAGAACAGCGGGTTCTGCAGCAGGCCGATGTAATTGTCGAAACCGACAAAGCGCAGGTTGTCGATATCGGCAAGCGCATAGATGTCGAAATCGGTCAGGCTCAGTGCCAGCGCGGCGATGACCGGCAAGACGAAGAACACCCCGATGACGCCGAGCGCGGGCGCCGCGAACATCCAGCCTGCCGTCGAGGCTTTCATTGCGCACCAGCCGAGAGCGTGTGGTGGTCCAGCATCCAGCGTCGCTTCTCGAGGATGCTGTCGGCGCGCCGGTCGAGCTCGACCGCGGCCTCGTCGACGGTCATGCGACCGTTCGCGACCTGCTCGCCCACCAGACGCATCTCGGTGGCGATGCGTTCCCATTCCGGGACTTTCGGCGTCGATACGGCGCGTTCAAGCTGGATGCGGAACGCACGCGCATGAGGATCATTGCCCAACGCGGGTGTGCGCCACGGCGAGCGGCGCGGCGGGAGGTTGCCGGTCAGCGCGTGGAAGCGGGCCTGCGTTCCAGGCTCGGAAAGGTATTCGATCAATTTCCACGCAGCCTGTTTGTGGCGCGACTGGCGGAAGATCACCAGGCTGGTGCCGCCGGCTACCGAAGCACCAGCTCCATTGGGTCCGGGCAACGGCATCGTCATCCAGTCGTCCTGCTGGTCCTGCGGCAGGCGCTCCTTGAACTTGGCGATGTTCCAGGGGCCGGAGATATAGAACGAGAAGAAGCCGTTGCCCAGCTCGTCCCAGACATTCGAAATCTGCACGTTCGTGGCCAACGGCGCCCAACGCTTGTCGAACATCTCCTTGTAGAACCCCAGCGCATGCCTGAAACCGGCGCTGCGGAAGTTGCCGTAACGGCCGTCGTCGCGCAGCAATGGTTCGGGTTCCTGGATCGCCAGGTTCAGCAGCGGCTCGAATTCGTTGAGCGGCAGCAGGATCGCGTAATTGTCCGGGCCGACTTCGCGCTTGATCGCGGCCATCGCTGTCCGCCACTCGTCCCAGCTCTTCGGTGGCGCACTGACGCCGGCCTTCTTCAACAAGTCGGTGCGATAGAACGGCAGCCGTGTTTCGACGTACCACGGCACGGCATAGACGTTGCCATCGACGACGCCGCTGTCCCAGGGGCCGGGAAAATAATCGGCGGTGTCCAGGGAAGGCGTTCGCGCGATGAATGGATCGAGCGGTTCCAGTGCGTCGAGCGCGGCGAACTCCGCAATCCAGGTATTGCCGAGCGGAACCACATCCGGCAACGCATCGCCAGCGAATCCAGTCAACAGTTTTTCGTGTGCAGACAACCAGGGGAGTTGCTGCAAGTCCACCTTGATGCCGGGATTGCGGCGCTCGAATTCCGGGATCAATTGGGCGACGACTTCGCCTTCGTACCCCATCGCCCAGAACCGCACCACTTCCTTGCCATCGTCGCGTTCGCGCATGCAGCCGCCGCACAACGCCAGCAGCAGGCAGCACAGCCATGGCAGTGGTGAGCGCGAGCGCATGCAGCAATCGTCAGTGCGGCTTTGTGACGGAAGCGTGCTGGCTATCGGCTGCTGCGCTCGCCTTCTGCTCCAGCCATCCGCCCTTGAAGCCGGCACGTTCCAGGCCGCGGCGGATGTGCGGGTTCCTGCGCATCACCTGCCACACGAAATCGCTTCGATAATTCTCGATCATCAGCACGATCGGGCCCTGGTCGATACCGAGATAGTCGCCATCGATCCAGCCGATGCCGTCGACGATCTTGCCATGATGCAGGTCGGCATCGGCATAGGTGAAGCTGGGGTTGAACGCATCGAGGAAGCCGTATTCGGCGTAGATCTGCTTGCCGTAGCGTCGATGCATCTCCTCGATGGCCGGAATCGCAATCTCCGGCGCGAAGGCGATCGAACCGGCGGCTGCGGTCGGCGCGATCGTGCCGTCGTCGAGGATGTATTCGATGCCGGCGCCACGCGCGGAATAGGTGCGGAACAGGCGCGCCTCGCCCTTGTATTCGAAGCTGGCGTCGATCGGGCCATCGCTGGCGGTCAGGCCCCAGACGTTCTTGCCGTAACCCTGCCACTGCGACGGGTTTTCTTCCGCATAGGCCTGCTGCGACAGCACCGCGCGGCGGCTGTTCTCGAAGTAATCGATCCCGCGCTTGCGCATGTAGTTGTCGTGGATGCCGCGGAAGTCGATCCAGATGTGCGAATACTGGTGGCCGAACAGCGGCGGGAAGCTCAGGTGCTCCTGGCCATGGAACTTGCCCCAGGTGCGATCGTAGGTCGAGGTCCAGGCTTCGAACGCATCCTTGCCGACCGGATGCGTCGGCGATCCGAGCGCGAGGATGTACACCAGGATCGCTTCGTTGTAACCCTTCCAGTCGTAGGCATGCATGCCGTGCTCCGGCGTCCAGCCCATCGATATCCAGGCACCACGTTCCTGCGCCCAAGGCCAATCGACGCGACCATAGATTTTCTCCGCAAGACGGCGGATCTCGGTTTCGCGTCGATCGTCGCGATCAAAATATGATTGCGCGAACAGGACACCGCCGAGCAGCAGCGACGTATCCACCGTCGACACTTCATTGGTGCCACTGCGCACGCCGCTGTCCATTTCCAGGAAGTGATAGAAAAAGCCCTTGTAGCCGGCGGCGCCGGACGCGTTGGGCCCTTGTGGTGCGCGCGCGAAGAAACGCAGCGTGGCCAGCGTGCGGTCGACGGCCTGCTCGCGGCTGATCCAGCCACGTTCGACGCCGACGCCGTATGCGGTTAGGCCAAAACCAACTGCGGCGATGCTCGAAGACGAAGGCGTCGGCCAACGATCCGGCACCAGGCCGTTATCCGGGTTGCCCAGTTCCCAGAAGTAATCGAAGGTGCGGCGTTCGAGGTCGTCGATCAGCGCGGGAACATCGCGCGACTGCATCTGCAGGGGCGTCGCAGGCGGGTTGGACGCAGCTGTCGCCTGATCTGAAACCGGTTGCCGCTGGCATGCGGCGATGACCGTCAGCAAACACACCGGAATGAGCAAAAATCGAAAACGACCAGCGAGTAAAGGCATTAGCAAATCAACCTGTCTTCAAGAAATCCATTGGAGCTTCGCAAACGACCCGCCCGCTAAATGCGGGCGGGTCGGGGCGACATCACCATCTAAAACCCGCGGAGAGCTTGAACATGCGCGGCGGCCAGACCGTCCCGTTGCCGGTGCGGATGCCGTAGTTGACGTCTTGCACGCCATCGACGCCTCTGAACGTACCGAAGTCCGTCAGATTCTGTGCGTTGGTGACGTTGAAGACATCGCCGCGCACCCAGAGGCTCAGGTCGCCTTCGATGGTCCATTCCTTCTGCACCGCGATGTCCCATTGGCGGAACTTGGCGTCATCGAAGTACCCAGCCTCGAATGTGCCGTAGGCGCAGTTGTCCAGGCCGGCCGGAGTCGGCTGGATACAGTTCAGGACGTTTTTGGCGGCAGGGCTCGCCAACGTGAGCTTGGTCGAGAACGTGAGACCCCAGAACTCGACAACGCCTGTGCCTACGAAACGGTGCTTGGAGATGCCGATCGATTCCACCCACGGGTGGTCGTCCAGGTTGGGGTAGTCGAATACGTAATGCTCGTCGCCGTTGGCCGCATTGCTGCGGTTCTCCTCCGAGTCCGTGTAGGTGTAGGCCAGCGTCACGCTCCATGGGGAACTGGGGGTGAAGGGCTTCTCCGCGGACAGCAGCAACTGGTTGGCACGGGTTTCGAGGCCGTTGTCGGCCTTGACCAGCGTGCCGAAGCCAGGAATCGGCTGGCCGAACGGAGCACCACCGAACGTGCGGCCGGGACCGTAAAACGTTCCGTCCGGATAGCGGTTGCCGAGCGAGAAGATGATGCCGTCGTAGCTACGGATATGCGCCACGGTGACCGATGTACTCCAGTCGTGCCCCATCAGCGGCACGACATTCCGCATGCCCAAGCTGAATTGATCCGAATATGGCGTCTCGAGGTTGTTGTTCATCATGTTCACTTCCTGCCCCAGGTTGGGGTTGGCAGCGACCAGTGCATAAAGCTCGTTCAGATCCTTGTACCTGGGATCCCAGGCAACGCAATTGCCGGTGCCTTGCGTGCATGGGTGACCTGCCACGTCGAAGTTGAACGAGTAGGTCGGGAACGTGTTCCTGGCCTGCTCGAGCGCGAGGTAATCGAATAGATTGCGATCGTAGGAACGACCGGCGCCGCCGAAGATGACATGGCGCTGATCGGCGTTCAGGTCATAGGAAAAGCCCAGGCGCGGCGCCCAGTTGTCGTCGTCGGCATCGCGGTTGTTGCCGTTACTGATGTAGTCCTCGATGTTGTAGTCGGTGTTCTGGATGTTCTGCCATCCGCGTAGCGCGGCGGCCAGGTTGTCCGGCGTCCGGTGGTCCAGATAGCTGGGCGTTTCCTCGTAGTCGTAACGCAGGCCGAAGTTCAGCGTCAGGTGCTCGTTGACCTCCCAATCGTCCTGCAGATAGATGCCGAACTGTTTGTTGCGTGAGCTCACGTTGCGATCCGCGATCCCTGGCAGCGGGGCGCCGAATTCGACCCGGAATGGGATGAAGCTGTCGACCGTGGTGTTCCCTGCCGCCAGGTTGCGGTAGTAGTCGACCCGGAACTGCTGGTTGAACGGCTGCTGCTGGAATGCATCCACGCGTACGGACTTGAACTTGACCCCGCCCTTGATCGTGTGCCCTTCCCAGCCGGTGAAGGTCAGGTCGTCCTGGAACGCATACCCCTTCTGGCCCTTGTCCTGGAAGTCGCGCCCGCCGCCGACATTCAGGATCAACCTGCCGTTATTGTCATTGAGCGTGTTGACGATGTTATAGCCCGGTCCGATCGTCACGGGGCGCGGATTCCAGTAGTCGTCTTCGGACGTGATGTGCGCGTCGTTCAACCAGTCCCCGACCGTCCATTGCCAGCGCAGGTCGATGCGCGTGCTGTCGTTGTTCTTGTTGCTCGCATAAGAAAGGGTGTTCGCACCGCCGATGCCGGTGACTTCCACCTCTTCGCGCACCTTCGCGGACAACTCGACCAGGTTCGCGTCGTCCGGCTGCCAGGTGAGTTTGCCGAAGAACATGTCCTCCTCGAATGCCGCCGACGTGGGGCCTGTCTGATCACGCAGCTCCTCCGTCAGGTCCGCGAGACTGAACGCAGAGTCATCGGGGCTGACGTCACGCGGCCGGGTGAGGTCTTTGGCTTCATACGTCATAAAGAAGAACAGGCGGTCGCGAATGATTGGCCCGCCGAACGAGGCGCCGTACTGCTCCGTGAGTGAAATCGTCTTCCTACCGCCGGCGCGTTCCTCGGCAAAAGTAGGCGACCGCCAATCGGTACTGGTCCTGTCCCAGAAGACGCTGCCGTCGAACTCGTTCGTGCCTGATTTAGTGACCGCAGTGATCGCCGCACTGCTGACCTGGTCGTATTCGGCCTTGTAGTTGGAGGTGATAACCTTGTATTCGCCGATGGCCAATTGCGGGAACGGATTGCCGCTGGTCGAATCCTGGCTGCTTACGCCGCCCTTCAAGACGTAGTTCTTCTGGCCCACGCCATCAATGAAGACGTTGATGCCGTTGGAGTTCTGCGCGCCGCCGCGCAGTTTGGTCGAATCATCGGAGCTCGTTTCGAAGATCATGCCGGGCACCGTGTCGGCGAACGCGAGGAAGTTACGCGACGCTTGTGGCAATACCTCGATCTGCTTCTGGGAAACATAGGTGGCGACTTCCGATGTCTTGGTCTCGGGCAGCACGGTCCCCACCACCGTCACCGTCTCTAGAGTCGTCGGCGCAGCCGCCGCGCCGACAGCGAGATCCAGGGTCGCGGTCTGTCCGACCTGCACTCGCACAGTCTGCGAACTGGTGCGGCCGCCCGCAGCAACGTCGATGCGATAGGTGCCCGGCGGCAAGCCAGTCACGGTGTAACTGCCATTGCCGGTGGCTTGCACGGTGCGGGTCAAGCCGGTGGCGAGGTTGGTCGCGGTCACGCGTGCGTCGGCAGCAGGGGCAGCGTCCACCGTGACCTGGCCGCGGACCGTGGCGGCGGTGGTTTGCGCGATGGCAATCGGGGCAGCCAAGGCCAGGCAACTGGCCAATGCACAGCACAACAACGTGCGGTTGTAACGACGCGACGACTGGTTTTGATGCTTCATGACATGTCCCCTCCCAGGGCGGTCAGGTATTCGTGTAATCGGTTACATCAGCGGACAAGGTGTGGGTAGGTCGATTTGCATCCATGGAAAAGGAGCCCGGGCGCGTTGCTGCCGGCGCTGGATCAGGAACTGTCGGTGCGAGCCTGTCGCGGCGCTTCGGCCCGGGTCGATTCGCGGACGATGAGTTCGGGCGCGAGCAGGATTTCCGTCGGGACCGTCGCGTCGTCCTGTTCTGGTCGATCGAGCAAGGCACGCAGTGCGCGCCCGCCGAATTCGGTGATGTCGACGCGCATCGTCGTCAACGAAGGATGCACGTAGCGCGAGAGTGGAATGTCGTCGAATCCGGCCAGGGCAACATCGCCGGGCACTTGCAAGCCGGCCTGGTTGAACGCGAACAGGCAGCCCAGCGCCATCATGTCGTTGGCCGCGAAGACGGCGTCGGGACGCTGCTTCGATGCCAGCAATTCGCGGCCGGCACGGTGTCCGGAGGCTTCATCGAAATCGCCCGGCAATATCCAGGGCTTGGCGTCCGGCAATGCTTCTGCGATGGCATCGCCATAACCACGCAGGCGTTCGTGGGCGTCGAAGTTGTCTTCCGGGCCAGCGATAAATGCGATGCGGCGGTAGCCGCTTTCGATCAGGTGGCGCATCAGCGTGCGCGCGCCGCCGTAATTGTCGATGCTCAACGTGGGAATGCCTGCACCGGGCAAATGCGTGTTCAACAGGACGGCGGGCATCGAATGCGACAGGTTGTCGGCGAGCCCATCGACATTGTCGAGGTAAGGCGACATCACCAGCAGGCCATCGACGCGACCACGCATCGCCCGCAACGCAACACCCTGCTCTTCCGGATTGCCGTGATAACTGGACACCAGCAAATGCAGGCCCCGCTCGCGCGCGACCTGGTCGATGCCACGCATCAATTCGGAAAAGAATTCACCGTAGAGATCCGGCA
Source organism: Lysobacter sp. CFH 32150 (assembly GCF_022758295.1). Lineage (GTDB taxonomy): Bacteria > Pseudomonadota > Gammaproteobacteria > Xanthomonadales > Xanthomonadaceae > CFH-32150. Next base: position 197,094 of record NZ_JALDWJ010000002.1, read on the forward strand.
GCACCACCCCAATGGTGCGAGTGCGGCGACTGCTGAGGCTGCGCGCGGCATGATGCGGGCTGTAACGCAATTCGTGGGCGGCGCTGAACACCCGCTGGCGCACGGCTTCGGTAACATTCTCATGTCCGTTGAGGGCTCGCGAAACGGTCGCAACCGAGACATTGGCGCGTCGTGCGACATCCTTGATGGTGATGTTCACGCCGCTCATCGACCCTCCGCGAGCTGCGATAGCCCGGGGCGACTGTAAACGTTTTCAACGAAACGTGTAAAGCAAGCGTTATCTTGCTGCCAACGCCCCGCCTCAAAACGATGATACGTAGGCCTGGCGGGGCTTTCGGAGCTGCTGCACCGCAGCAGAACCGGGGCGATTTACGTTGCACCGCAACATAATTACCGCCCATGCTCAGTGTTCTTCAGCGGTCCTGGCTCGGATCGACAGGGCGTGGATGTCGGTGTCCATCATCTCACCAAGCGCGGCGTACACCGCACGATGCCGGGCCAGCGGCGACATGCCGGCGAAGGCCGGGCTGACGATGTCGACATTGAAATGGCCGCGTCCATCGCGCGCGCCTGCATGGCCAACGTGCCTGTGGCTATCGTCGATGACCTCCAGCGATTGCGGCGCGAAGGCCGCTTCGAGCGCGACACGGATGCGTTCGACACGATCGCTGCGCTCCGTTTGGATCATGGCAGCACCGGCTTGAACGGCCGCACGTCGACGCGGGCATAGACGCCTGCCGCGATGTAGGGATCCGCATCGGCCCAGGTGCGGGCATCTTCGAGCGAAGGGAATTCAGCGATCACGATGCTCCCGCTGAACCCGGCCGGGCCTGGATCCTCGGCATCGATCGCCGGGCACGGACCGGCCAACATCAGCCGCCCCGCGTCCCGCAGGGCATGCAGCCGCGCCAGGTGATCGCCTCGTGCGGCCAGCCGTTTCGCCAGGACATCCGGACCGTCATGGCCCTCGATCGCGTACCACATGCGCTTGCTTCCTCGATTCGCAGGCGCCGATTGTAGCCGCGCAGCATTCAGCCACCCGCTAGACAGCGGCCAGCGCAGCCCGTACCCTGCGTCCATAGTTCGAGGCCGGATGCAGCGGCCCATCGCGACCCACGCGCCCGCTGCCCCAACCCGACCCCTGCCCGACGTCCCTTCTCGCTGTCCGCCGCAACATAGCGGTGCGTGTCGCGTGTGGTGTTCGGGGATGTTCGACCAGCGACGCCCGTCGTACCAGACGCCTGCTTTAACTTGACGCTTCCGTGTGACCAAGCCTTGCCCCAGCACGCGCTCTTGCGAGACTCAGTGGCCCGGAGGGGGCCGCTAAATTGATGACTTCTGAAAACGCGTCCGACGCGACCCAGCAAAACCATGCGCCCGTCCAACCGCAGCAGCAGGAAATGCCGCTGGCGATGGTGCTCGGCCAACCGGTGCTGCAGATCCCCCAGGACCTGTACATCCCGCCGGACGCGCTGGAGGTCATCCTCGATGCCTTCGAAGGTCCACTCGACCTGCTGCTGTACCTGATCCGCCGGCAGAACCTGGACATCCTCGACATCCCGGTCGCCGAGATCACCCGTCAGTACGTCGACTACATCCAGGCCATGCACGAGATGCGCTTCGAGCTGGCCGCCGAATACCTGGTGATGGCCGCGATCCTGGCCGAGATCAAGTCGCGGATGCTGCTGCCGCGCTCGGCGATGGCGGAGGATGAAGAAGGCGATCCGCGCGCCGAACTCGTGCGCCGCCTGCAGGAATACGAACGCTTCAAGCAGGCTGCCGAGGATATCGATGCCCTGCCCCGGCAGGATCGCGACACCGTCCCGGTCAGCGCCTTCGTGCCGGACCGCGCCTCGGTCAAGCTGCCGCCGCCGGTCGACCTGCGTGAAATGTTGCTGGCACTCCACGACGTGCTCAAGCGCGCCGAGCTGTATACCCAGCACGCGATCAAGCGCGACGCACTCAGCGTGCGCCAGCGCATGGGCGAACTGCTCACGCGCCTGGAAGACGGCAAGTTCCACCGCTTCGAATCGTTGTTCGAAGTGCACGAAGGCAAGCTCGGCGTGGTCGTGACCTTCCTTGCGTTGCTCGAACTGGCCAAGGAACACCTGCTCGACCTCGTGCAGGAAGCCCCGATCGCACCGGCGTCGGTCGGCATCATCTACGTCAAGTCCCTCGCCATCGGCGAAGGCGACCCGGCCGCGCTGGAACTGTCGAGCGAATTCGACGACGAACCCGACGCCGCCAACGATTCCACTGAAAGTCGAAACGGGCCATGAGCCTGTTCGCCCACACGTACCGCGCAATGGACCAACAACTCATCACCCGCATCGTCGAAGCCGCCTTGCTGGCCGCGAACCAGCCGCTGACGCTGGCGCAGCTGCACGCGCTGTTCCCGGAAGACGCGCCGCCCCCTGCCGACAGCGTCGAAACAGCGTTGCAGAGCCTGCGCGAAGGTTGCGCCGACCGCGGCGTCGAACTCGTAGAACTGGCCTCAGGCTTCCGCTTCCAGGTGCAAGCCGACGTGCATGCCTGGGTCGCGCGGTTGTGGACCGAGCGCCAGACCAAGTACACCCGCGCCACGCTGGAAACCCTGGCCCTGATCGCCTACCGCCAGCCCATCACTCGTGGCGAGATCGAACAGGTCCGCGGCGTCGCGGTGAACAGCAACATCATTAAGGCGCTGGAGGAACGCGAGTGGATCCGCGTGGTCGGCCACCGCGACGTGCCCGGCAAGCCGGCGTTGTTCGGCACCACCAAGATCTTCCTCGACTACTTTGGCCTCAAGCGCCTTGACGAACTGCCGCCACTGTCGGAACTGAAGGATCTCGGCGAGCTGGAGCCGCAATTCCAGTTCGACGCCGGCACATCGGACGGCAGCATGCCGATCGGCGATATCACCGCTGACACCGACGCCGACGAAACCGGCGGCGAAAACGAATCCCCCGCCCTCACCGGCGAACCCGAAGCCGCGCCGGGAGAGCGCGCGGCGGATACGAACGACATCGAAGACGACCACGCCGTCGAGACGACGCCCGTAGCAACAACAGATGACGACGCCGGAGCTCTTGAAATGGAGCAGGCCTCGTCGGAGCAGAAAGATGAGTGACACTCCAGATAAAAGTAGCCGCAAGCTCACGCTGAAACGCGGCGACATCGAAAAATCCGCTGAAACCCCGCGCCTCGAAGAGCGCCTGCACAAGGTCCTCGCGCAAGCCGGCCTGGGCTCGCGTCGTGCACTTGAGCAGCGCATCGCCGACGGCCTGGTCAAGGTCAACGGCGCGGTCGCACAAGTCGGCCAGAGCATCACCGGCGGCGACAAGATCGAGATCGACGGCAAGACCTTCGTCGCCAGCGCGCTCACCGAACCGGCCCGCGTGCTGATGTACAACAAGCCCGAAGGCGAAGTGACCACGCGCGAAGATCCCGAAGGCCGCCCGACCATCTTCGAAGCGCTGCCCGCCCTGAAAGGCGCGCGCTGGATTGCGATCGGCCGCCTCGACATCAACACCACCGGCCTGCTGCTGCTGACCACCGACGGCGAACTCGCCAACGCGATGATGCATCCGTCTTACGAGGTCGAGCGCGAATACGTCTGCCGCGTGCGCGCGCCGGAAGGCATGGACAACGTGCCGGACAACATCGTCGACCGCCTTGCCCGCGGCATCGCGTTGGAAGACGGCCCGGCCAAGTTCGACGAGATCGAACGCATCGGCGGCAGCGATTCGCACGACTGGTTCCGCGTATTGCTGAAGGAAGGCCGCAACCGCGAAGTGCGCCGCCTGTGGGAATCGCAGGGCTGCCAGGTCAGCCGCCTCAAGCGCATCCGCTATGGCGATGTCTCCCTGCCGCAGCCGCTGCTGCGCGGGCAATCGCAGGAGTTGCAGGCCGACAAGGTCGAAGCGCTGCGCAAGAAGCTTGGCCTCGAAGACGGCGCGCCGTCGGCGTTGACGCTGCAACCGGTGATCGGCCAGCGCAAGGCCGCCAAGTCGACCGTGCACGTCGGCGGCGAGCGTCGTTCGGCTGGCTACATCAGCGGCCATAACACCGCCGATGAAGGCCGCGAACTGCGGCGCTTCGATCATGTGCGCGAAGACCGCGGCCGCGGTCGCGGCGGCAACAAGCCTCACGGCGGCCTCACCGTCAGTGGCGAAGCTGCCGCCAAGCAGGCGCACAAGGCGTTCAAGCCCAAGGGCCCGCGCCAGCCAGGCCAGCGCGGTCCGCGTGGCGATGCACAACCCGGTAGCCATGAGAATCCCGCCGCATTCCGCACTTGGTACGTGCCGGAAGGCGTCGACACCGGCCCGGCCGGTCATCGCAATCCCGATGGCGCACGTGGTCCGCGCAAGCCTTATGGCAACAAGCCTGGCGGCGGCGCAGGCCGTCCCGGTGGCCCGCGTCCGGGCGGTCCGGGTGGTCCGCGCAGTGGTGGTCCGGGTGGTAATCGTCCGTATGGCGAACGCAGCGAAGGCGGTTACCAGGGCCGCGGCGAACGCGGTCCAGGCGGCCCTGGCGGCGAGCGTGGTCCGCGCGGCCCAGGCGGTGGTGCCTACGGTGATCGTCCGCCGCGTCGCGACAGCGGCTTCGGCCAGGATCAACGCAGTCCGCGTGGCCCCGGCGGCGGCCAGGGCCAAGGCCAGCGTTCATCGCGTCCATATGGCCACCCTGCCAACGCGCCGAGCTTCCCGTCCGATCACGCCAACCCCGGCAGCTACAACCCGTACGCCGACAAGCCGCGTGGCCCGCGCCCCGGTGGTCCGCGTCCGGGTGGCAAACCCGGTGGTCGCCCCGGCGGCGGCCCACGTCCCGGTGGTCCGAGGCCCGGCGGTCCGCGTGGTGGTGGGCGTCCCGGTGGCGGACGTCAGGGCGGCGGCTAAGCGCCGACGCAAGTGAGACGACACAAGGGCGCTTCGGCGCCCTTCGTGTTTGCGCTTCTTGCTGACTTCACACGCGACTCGTATCCACTCCACATCGCATCACCACACTGCCTCGCACACCTACGACACAGCAGCGAGCAATGACGGCAGTTCAACGATACGACTGGGACGTGGTGGTCGTCGGTGCCAGCTTTGCCGGCGCGGCATGCGCACTTGCGGCGGCGCACTACGGATTGCGCGTGTGCGTGATCGAGCGCAAGCGCGACCCTGGGATCAAACTCCACACCACCGGGATCATCGTCAAAGAAGCCGCCGAGCAGACCTGGCTCAACCGCGTGCCGGCGGCACTGGTGCAACGCGTGGAACGCGTGCGCCTGTATGCCCCCAATCTGCGCAGCCTGTCGCTGGTCGCGCCAGATTACTACTTCCTCACCACCGACACGCCCAACGTGATGCGCTGGCTGGCGGACGAATTGCGTTCGCACAGCGTTGAACTAAGGCTGCAGCAATCGTTCACCAACGCCACGCAGGATGGCGTCGGCTGGCAGGTCGAAGGCCTCGGCAGCACGCGCTATCTGGTCGGCGCCGACGGCGCCAAGTCGCGCGTCGCCGAACGCGCGAATCTCGGTCGCGTCGACGATTTCCTCTACGGGATCGAACACGAATTCGCCGGCTTGCAATTACCTGAACCGGATGCGCTGCACTGCTTCATCAGCAAGCGTTACGCGCCCGGCTACATCGGTTGGGTCGCGCAGAATCCGACCGGCGTCCAAGTCGGACTCGCGTTGCGGCACAGCAATGCGCAGACGCGCAGTCCAGACATCGATGGCTTCCTGCAACGCATCCGCGGCGTTGTCGGCCTGCCGATTGACGCGACACCAATGGCAACACGCGCTGGCTTGGTGCCATGCGGCGGCCCGGTATCGCAGATCACGGCACCGGGCGTGATCCTGACCGGCGATGCCGCCGGCATCGTTTCGCCGGTGACGGCGGGCGGCATCCATTCGGCCTGGCAGCATGGCTGGTGCGTTGGCGATGCCATCGCACGATACGTGCGAGACGGCGGCGAGGCGCCCGAGCAAGTGGCGGCACGCGCCGCGCCACGCTTCCAAGCCAAGCGCGCGCTGCGCTGGGCTTACGACCGATTCCAGTGCGATTGGCCGTTCGACCTGTTCCTGCATTCGGCACCGCTGCGTTGGGCGGCGGAACAGGTGTATTTCCACAAACGGCGAGCGTAAGCAGCAGGCACGTCGCTGACCCGGCTTTTTCGCCTTCCGGAATCCAAAAGACTCATTCCGTTGATGAAATTTTCATCAACGGAGGGCTGCGAAGTCATCCCGTTGCGCTGATTTGGTGCAACGGAAGGGCGAATTCGCCTTCGCGAATGCAAGCGTGGGATTCCGCAAGGGCATTTCCACGCTCCGGAATGACCATTTCGCATTCGCGAAGGTCATTGCTGGATTCCGGAAGAGGAATACGCCGTTCCGGAAAGACAATCGACCCTCAGGACGCATCGATCCGTTCAAAGGCCTGGAGGATTTCGGCGAAGTCCGTCGGACGAACGATGCGTTCGACTTCCTCTCCGTCGAACAGGAAGACCAGCGTCGGCCATAGCTTGATCCGGAACGATCGGCCGAGCGGCAATCCGCGACCATCCTCGATCTTGATATGACGCACGTCGGCGTGCCGCGCGAACGCGGATTCGATCAATGGCTGGGCGGCGATGCAGTAGCCGCACCAGGGCGCACCGAACTCGACGACGGCAGGGCCGGCCAGGCCATCGACATCGGCGCGACCCGGTTCAGTGGCTGCATAGGTGGATGCATAAGGCATGGGATGTCCGGCATGCGTGTGTCGTGCCGACGCTACCGCAATCCCAGTGATGGACTGGACATGGCCACCGCAGAGGCGCGACAGGCGTTTGCGTCACGCGATCAAAGTGGTATGGCCAGATGGCTGGCGTCGAGCGGCTTGCCCGCGCCGCGCGGTGTCGTTTCGATCACCGCATCCGCCGGCAGTGCGCTGCCGTCTTCGAGATGCGCCCAGACCCGGTCGAGCGCCGCGTAGATATAAGGCAGCAACGGCAGGTACTGCGCACCGTACTGCGGAAAGCCGAGGAACGCATCGAAATGCTGGGCGTTGCGCACCTGCCAGTAGCGCACGTCGCGATCGGCGGCTTTCGCCTTGGCGACATAGGGCGCGCTGTTGAAGGCAGCCGGCACGAGGCCATCGTCGAGGCCATGGATCACCACAACCGGCAGGCCCTCGCGCGGCAATGCGGCGCGGGTTTCTGCGATCCCTTGACGCACCCTGTCCGCATCGGCGCCCTGCCCGTCCCAAAGCGCACGCAGGCAACGCAATCCCGGCAGTGTCGGATCGGGCGTCGTTGCGATGATGCCGTCGGTGATGCCGACACCTGCACCCGGCGGAATGCCACTGGCGTCCGCCCACCAGGCACTGCGCTCGGCCGCCGTTGCGGGGCGTGGCGCCAGTGCCGGCGTCATCGCGGCGAAGTTCTGTTTGCAGGGATGCTCCCCGACGCCATAGCGGCCGTACGTCGAGGCATAGGTCACCGCGACCGCGCGCCACAGGTCGAACGCGACGCTGATCGAGCCTGCACGCAAGGCGGCGTCGGTCCACCCGGAGGCACGCAAGGCGTCGTAGGCGGATTTCTGTTGCGCGACGGGATCGGCGCCGGCAATCAGTCCCGCCTCTGCAAGTGCAGCGCAGCGTTGTGCCGCGTAAGGCATCGGCGGCAACCCCAGCTGCGGCAAGGCGCAGGGCATGAGCAGCGCCGCTTCGGTGGTGTAGTCGTACAGCGGGCGCGCATCGGCGACGACGATGTTCGGCTCGCCGGCGACGACTGCATCCAGCCAGCCGTCTTCGGCTCCGCTGCCTTCCAGTTCCGCCGCGCGCAGCACCGCACCGCCACCGTTTGAGATGCCGACCGCGATCACGCGGGTGTTGTCGAAGGTGAAACGCGGCGCTTGCGGCAGCGCCTCGTTCAATGCCTGCAATGCGAATTCGGCGGCCTGCCTGACGTGCCGGCCCCAAACCGCTTCGGGGTTGTCGCGCGAATGCGCGTGCTTGAATGCAATCCCGTTGCCCGCCATCGGCTCCGGTGTGAACGCGAGACCATCGTCGACAGCGCCCACGGTACCGTCGGTGCGCACACCCTGCCGCGCATCGAGATCGAAGTAGTCCGTACCTGCGCCCTTGTCGGTATAAGCCACCGCGCAGCCCTTCGGCAGGCCCCAGGCCCCGGCCACCGCGATGGAACCGTAGATGCCGCGTGAGCCCGACACGGCGGTGACCACCACACAGCGCTTGCCCTGGTCGAAGGCATCGGGCAGTTGCAGCATCACGCGATGCGGCTGAGTTGCGCCCGGGACCGTGGCGTAAGCGTGGAATTCGCGACCGGGCACGTTCGCAACGCTGCCGTACAGGTCGCCGTAGCCACCACCCGGCGCAAGGTCGGCGATGCCGCGCCAGTTGTTCCACAAGGCGCGACGGCGCAATTCCGCGGGCGAAGGTCGCTCCGGATTCGCGAGCACGGGTGGCGTCATCGCACGCAGGCCATCGAGGCCGAGGCCGCCGGTCAGCAAGTCGTCGGTGCCTCGATGCTCGCTGACCCGCATGGTGGTGAACATCGATGCCTCCGAGCTGGCCGGACGCGGAACCGCCGCGACGCAAGCGGCCAGCAGTGCGACGCCGGCCAGGATCGAACCACGCAACGGGAAGGATGCAGTCATCATGCCCGCGACCCTAGCAAGCCTGAGTCGGCGCGGCATCGTACTTTCGTACCAAGTTGGCAGGACAGCCACTTGCTAGTCTTGGCCGAGGAGAACGTCCATGACTACCCGCAGTCCATGACCGCTCGCTGCATCCTGATCACCGGCGCTGGCAGCGGTATCGGTGCCGGTGTCGCCACCGAGCTGGCTGGCGCCGGCCACCATCTCGTCGTCACCGACCTCGATCTCGGCGCCGCTATCGCCGTGGCCGGGCAGATCCGCGCATCCGGCGGTTCTGCCGAGGCGCTGGCGCTCGACGTGACCTCCGACGACAGCGTCGCCACGGCAGTCGCCGCGGTATCGCGTCCGGTCGAGGTCCTGATCAACAACGCGGGCTTGCAGCATGTTGCGCCGCTGGAGGAATTCCCGATGCCGAAGTGGGATTTCCTGGTGCAGGTGATGCTGGTCGGCGTCGCGCGGCTGACGCGTGCGTTGCTGCCAGGCATGCGCGCGCGCGGCTTCGGCCGCATCGTCAACATCGGCTCGATCCATTCGCTGGTCGCCAGTCCGTACAAGAGCGCCTACGTCGCCGCCAAGCACGGCCTGCTTGGCTTCTCGAAAGTCGTCGCGCTGGAAACCGCCGACGTCGATATCACCATCAATACCATCTGCCCGACGTACGTGAAGACCCCGCTGGTCGACAAGCAGATCGCCGACCAGGCGCGCACGCGCGGCATCCCCGAGGCGCAGGTAGTCAGCGAAGTCATGCTGAAACCGATGCCGAAAGGCGTGTTCATCGGCTTCGACGAACTCGCCGGCATCACCGCGTTCCTGATCTCGCCGCCCGCACGCAACATCACCGGACACACCATCGACGTCGACGGCGGCTGGACGATCCAGTAGCTTCACCGCATGCCCACCCTGCTGATTGCCGACGACCACCCGCTGTTCCGCGCTGCGCTGCGCGGTGCCGCAGCAGACGCTGTCGCCGACCTGCAGGTACGCGAAGCCGATTCACTCGACGGCGTGCTCGCCGTACTCGAGAGCGAACCTGACATCGACCTCGTGCTGCTCGACCTGCACATGCCGGGCAACCATGGCCTCGCCGGCCTCGCAGCGGTCCGTGCGCAGTATCCCGGCGTGGCCGTGGTCGTCGTCTCCGCCAACGACGATCCTCGCGTAGTGCGCCGTGCGCTCGACCATGGCGCCGCCGGTTACCTGCCCAAGAGTTCCGGCCTCGACGAACTGCGCAACGCGATCCGCACCGTGCTCGCCTGCGAACAATGGCTTCCGGCGACATTGCGTAGCTCGGCAGCGCGCGCGCAATCATCGACGCACGATGCCAACCTCGCCGCGCGCCTGGCCAGCCTGTCGCCGCAGCAGTTCCGCGTGCTGGTGCTGGTCGCCGAAGGCCTGCTCAACAAGCAGATCGCCGACCGCCTCGACGTGCAGGAACGCACGGTCAAAGCGCACCTGACCGCTATTTTCGAACGCCTCGGCGTACGCAATCGCACCCAGGCGGGCGTGGTATTGCGGGAGTTGGAACTGAGCGATCCGGCGCGGCAGTTGTAGCGGTACGCGCGCAACGGCTTCGGCAACCGGTTGATCTCCGCTGAGATTCGCTCAGGCATCCCATTCCAATGGGCCAACCCGATCCTGCACGTCCATCTGCCATGTATTCCCGTGCCTGACGATTTCCCTGAGAGAACTGCCGGCCGGGCCGCTGAAATTATTGAGCCGGCGCGAAATCAGGGGGCCGGGGTCACCCTGTTCGTTCGGGGCACGTTCTTCGGTGAATATCCCGATCGCGTTCATGGCCTGGGCCTCTGGAATTTTCGGGATGAGCCGGACGTTGTATCGGACGGTGCAAGTAGGCATGGCGGAATTCCCAAATATGTGAAGAGGTTGCTGACGTGCGCTGCATCCGGGCCGAACGTGAACGGTTCATGCATCCAGAATGCTTCATGGCGCAAATCTTCAAACGTTCTGAATGACGTTAGGCGGACACGGCCGCTGCTCCATGAATTTCGATTGTTATCTTGGCGTGAATCGCAATGATCGTTCGCATGGCATTGCGCCTCGACGATATGGCAGCCGATATCGCTGAGCTATTCCGGGCTTCGTTATGACTGGGCCGTTTTACGCTGGTTTCACGGCGGCGCGCCTAATGATCGGTCTCTCACGTAGGAGGAATCGCATCATGAAAGCGATCATCCTGGCACTACTACTCACGGCGTCTTTGGCCAGCCCGGCCGCCATCGCACAGTCTGCACCGGAGGCGAATCTTGTTGCTGCTGCCAGCGCCAGCATGCAGGGCGCATCCAAGGCCGAGCGCAAGGAAGAACTGAAGGCTGCGATGAGGAAATTGTGGGAAGACCACATCACCTACACCCGCAATTACATCATCAGCGCATTGGCCGGCTTGCCCGACACTGATGCCGTCGCCAAGCGTCTGCTCCAGAACCAGGACGACATCGGGGTGGCGATCAAGCCGTACTACGGCGAAGATGCGGGAAACAAACTAGCCGCGCTGTTGCGCGACCACATCACGATCGCCACCGAAGTGGTCGCGGCGGCGAAGGCGGGCGACAAGGAGCCATTGACGGCCGCCCAAGCCAAGTGGTCGGCAAACGGAAAGGACATCGCCGCCTTCCTGAGCACCGCCAATTCGCATTGGCCAAAGGCGGACCTGGAAGCGATGCTGCAGAAGCATCTGGATCTCACGACCGGAGAAGTCGTCGCCAGGCTCAACAAGGACTGGGCGGCGGACATCAAGGCATACGACGAAGGCCATGAGCACATGCTCATGTTCGCCGATGCGCTCACCGACGGGATTGCGAAGCAGTTCCCTGCGAAGCTCAAGAAATAAAGCCTGCAGTGCGAAGCGGGGCCAAGACGGAGAAGAAGCCATCGCTTCTCCTCCGCTGCAGGGCGAATCGACCCTACTGAACCGTCCGTGCAGCCAGCAGCCGGTCCAGCACCGACTTCAGCGCCAGTGGCTTGAGCGGCTTGATCAACAGCGGGAGACCGGCTTCGTGCACCGCGCGGCGGACGCCCTCGCCCACATCGGCGCTCAGGATGACGGCGGGTCGCGCGCCATGGGCCTGCACCAGTCGATCGCACAGCGCGACGCCGGTGTCGTCGTCGTCGAGGTGGTAGTCGAACAGCCACAGGTCGGCCACACGATCGGCGAGCGCACGTTGCGCGGCATCTCCGCCGCTGGCCACGCTCACCGTGCAACCCCAGCCTTGCAACAGGCGCTGCAGTGCATCGAGCGCCATCGGCTCATTGTCGACGACCAATACGTGGGTGCCGGGCAGACGCACACGCGCATCCGATAGCGCCATATCTTCCCTTGCTGGCGCGATGGCGATCGGCACACTGATCGCGAACATCGTGCCGACACCGAGCCGGCTAAGCAGCGACAACGGTGCGTCGAGCAATTGCGCCATGCGCTCGGCAATCGCCAATCCGAGCCCCAGTCCCTGCCCGGCCGCATCCTCGCCTCGGCGGAATTCCTCGAACATCGCGCCCTGTTGATCGTCCGCGATGCCCGGGCCGCTGTCGTGGACTTCGATGCGCAGTGTGTCGCCCTCGCGGCGCGCGCCGAACAGCACTCGACCCCGCGCGGTGTAGCGGACCGCATTGGCGAGGAAATTCTGGAGCACACGGCGCAGCAATTGCGGATCGCTGTGCACCCATAGGCGGCTGGGGACGTAACGGAACTCCAATCCGCGTTCCGCAGCCAGGGCGCGGAATTCCGATGCCAGCGGATCAAGTATTTCGGCGAGTGGAAAATCGCGCAGCTGTGCCGACAAGCCGCCCGCTTCCAGGCGCGACATGTCGAGCAGGCCGGTCAGCAGGTCGGTGGTCGAATCCAATGCGCCGCGCGTCTGCGCCACCAATGCGCGCTGGCCCGCATCGGACAACTGTTGCGACAGTGCATCGGTGAACAGGTGTGCGGCATGCAGCGGTTGCAGCAGGTCGTGGCCGATCGCGGCAAGGAAGCGGCTCTTGGCATCGTTGGCGCGTTCGGCTTCGCGCTTGGCGTGCTCCAGCAGCGTGGTGCGGTCGACGACGCGCTCCTCGAGGGTTTCGTTCGACTGGATCAGCGCGGCCTCGGCGCGGCGGAATGCGGTGACGTCGGTGAAGGTCGCCACGAAACCGCCGCCGGGCATCGGATTGCCACGGATCTCGACGATGCTGCCGTCCGGGAACACGCGCTCGGACAGGTGCGCCGTGCCGGCGCGCATGTGCGCCAGTCGGCGTTCCAGCGCGCGCTCGTTCGTGTCGTGGTGCGGCATACGCTGCAACGCCCAGGCGGCGAGGTCCGCCACCGGCTGGCCGACATGCAGCAACTCCTCGGGGAATCCAAACAGTTCGGCGTAGCGTCGGTTCCAGGCCACCAGCCGCAACTGCGCATCGACCACGCTGATGCCCTGGCTCATGTTTTCCATCGCCGCTTCGAGCAGGCGCTGGTTGAAGCGCAGGTCCTGTGATGCCTCACCGACGATCGCTGCGACGGTGTCGAGGTCGGCGCCGACTTCGCGCTGCGCCGCGTCCAGCAACAGGCGGGCCGAAGCACTGCCGAGGACCGCGGCGAGTTCGTGTTCCAGGCGCGCCTCGATCGCTGCCGGCACCGGACCACTCGCCGGAGCGTCCTGCAGCAGTTCGTCCAGACGCGGCTCCGGCAGGAAGCGGCGACCGGCGTTGCGCAGCGTGCGCAGGTCGAAACCACGCTTTTCGCGACGCGGCCCCTGCCGCCACGCCGCAACCGCGAACGTCGCCAGCGTGCCCACGAACAGACTCGATGCCACCGCGCGGCCGAGCCGGCTCCAGCCGGTCAGCCCGAACAACGCATCCGGTGCCAGCCAGCTCACTCCGAAGAGTCCGTCGTGCAGCCACTCCGGCGCGATGCCGCGTGCCTGCGCCGCCAGCGGCACCAGCAGTGCCCAGCACCAGATCGAGAATCCGACAACGATGCCGGCTACCACGGCGCGCGGCGGCGTTTGCGGCCGCCATACAGCGAACCCGAGCGCCGGTGCCAGCGTCGCCAATGCCGAGAACGACACCGCCCCGACATCGGCCAGTGCATCGTTGCCCGCGATCAACCGGTTGTAGGCCCAGGCCAGCAACATGATCGCGACGATGCCGAGCCGACGCAGCAACAACACCGTGCCGCGCAGGTCGCCGCCGCGCGAGTGCAACCACGCGCCGCGCAACAGGCCGGGCGCGAGCCAGTGATTGCCGATCATCAGGCTCAACGTGAGCGTGCTGACCACCACCATGCCGGTCGCTGCGCTCAGGCCGCCGAGGAAAGCGAACAGCGCCAGCCCATCCTGGCCTTGCGACAGTGGCAACGCCAGCACGTACAGGTCCGACGACAAGCCGGTGCCCGCAAGCAAGGCATCGCCGGCACGCACCAGCGGCAGCAACGGCAACGCGATCAGCAGCAGGTACAGCGGAAACAGCCAGCGCGCGGTGCGCACGTGCGACTCGTCGCGACACTCGACCACCCCGACGTGGAACTGATGCGGCAAGGTGAACATCGCCAGCACACCGAGCAGGACCAGCGGCATGAAGCCGCCGGCGTCAGGCTCCGACTGCGGGACCTTCGCCGCGACGTCCGGCAGGTCGAGCCCGAACACCACGAACGCCCCGAGCGCGAGCATCGCCGCCAGCTTGAAGATCGATTCGAAGGCAATCGCCAGCACCAGGCCGCGGTTGTGCTCGGCAGCACTGACCCGGCGCGTGCCGAACAGCATCGCGAACACGGCCATCGACAACGCCACGTACAGCGCACCGTCCTGCCACAGCGACTGCGGAACCTCGGCGCCAGAACGCGTCAGCATCGCGTAGCTCATCGCCACGGCTTTCAGCTGCAATGCGATGTACGGAATCAGGCCGAGCGCGGCGACCGCAGTGACGGTCGCGGCCACCCAGGAATCCTTGCCGAGCCTGGTCGCGATCAGGTCGGCCAGCGAGGTCGCATTCGATGCGTGAGCCAGGCGCACCAGGCGCACCATCGCCACCGCCGCGAACGCGTATAGCAGGATGGTGCCGACGAAGGTCGGCGGCAGCGGCCAGCCGTAGCGCGCGGCCTGGGTAACGGTGCCGTAGAACGTCCACGACGTGCAGTACACGGCCAGCGACAGCGCATAGACGTATGGCCATCGTGATGCGAGTACGGCCGGCCGGCGCTCCGCGTACAACGCCACGCCGAACAGCGCGCCGAGCCAGAGCAAGGCCGCCAGGACGACGACGCCCACGCTCAACACGGAACAGTCTCAGCTTGCGCTTGCATCACGACCGCGCCCACGCCCTTGGCTCTGGTTCGAACCGAGCATAACGCAGCGGCGGGCCGAGGCCCGCCGCTGGATTCGCGCCACTTCGGGGTGTGGCGGAATACTCAGAACTCGTAACGCACGCTCAGCGTGTACTGGCGCGGTGCGCCGTAGAAGCCTGTCCGCACGCCGAGTGTCGGCAGGACGTAGCCGGTAGTGCGGTATTCCTTGTCGGCCAGGTTGGTGCCCTGCAGCGACACCGTCCACGCATCGTTGGCCTTCCAGATGACGCCGGCGTTGACCAGGCCGTAGCCATCCTGCGTGATCGGCGATACCGAGGTGCGCAACACCGGATCGAAGACGACTTCCGTGGTGGCTACGACATCGTCCTGCCAGGAATAGCCGACGCGCGCCGACAGGCTGCCGGCACCGCCGAGGTCGGTCCGGTACTCCACGTTCAGTGCGCCGGACAATTCAGGGGCATTGGTGAATTCCTGCTGGTGGGCGATGTTGAAGCCCTTGAACAGGTACTCGTCGTACTGCGCATCCAGCCACGCAAGGTTGCCGGAGATCAGCCAGTGCTCCGTCGGCAGCCACTGGTACTCGGCCTCGAAGCCCTGCACCGTGCCGGCGCCCGCGTTGGTGAAATCACCGAAGAACGCGTCGTCGACGCCGTCGCCGTTGCTGTCGTAACCGGTGAAGATCGACAGCTGGATGTCGTCGTACTTGTTGTGGAAATAGGCCAGGTTGAGGAACAGCCGCTGGTCGAACAGGCCCATCTTGGTGCCGACCTCGTAACTGTCGACCTGCTCGTCCTCGAACGGCTCCGCCGAGCGCGGCACCGCGGTGGCCTGCGCGCGGATGTTGAAGCCACCGGACTTGAAGCCGCGCGACGCCAGGCCGTAGACCATGATGTCGGGCGTGATCTGGTAGTCCAGCGAGATCTTCGGCGAGACATTCTTGAAGTTGATGGTCTTGTCGAAGTTGGCGGCAACGCTGATGGGATTGGTGTAAGTCGCGTCGCTGTAGCCGCGGTTCAACACCACCGCGTGCTTGTCCTCGTCGGTATACCGGGCACCGACGCTGAGTTCCAGCTTGTCGGTCAGGTTGAACGACCAGTCGGCGTATGCAGCGACGCTTTCCGTGTAGACCGTGCCCTGGGTGTCGCCGAAGAGCAGGTTGAAGAAGTTGTTGAGCACCTGGCCACCGGCCTCGCCGTCGAAGGCGTAGATGCCGATCACGCCGCGGGAACGCCCGCCGGCATCGTAATTGACCTGGAACTCGTTGCTGACCTGCTCGTCACTGTAAAACGCCTTTACGTCGGCGATCTTGTTCTGCAGGGTGTCGAAGTCGATGTTGGTTTCGGTGTCCGATTCGCGCTTGGCCCAGATGTACTTGAAGTTCCAGTCCTCGCTGAAGCGATAGTTCACGGCCGCCGAGACGCCGAGCATTTCGGTGTCGTTGATGTTCGGCATGCCGTTGCGGACGTCGTAGCGATCGTCGAGCGGGAGCGTGCCCGGCACGAAGCGGTTCGGCGCCAGCATCTGGGCGCCGCGGACACCGGAAGTGTCGTCCATGTGATCGACTGCAAACTGCAGGTTCACGTCATCGGTTACGTACGCGCCGATGTTGAAGCGGAAGGCCTTGATCTTCTTGTCGCTGACATCCTCGCCGGTGACGATGTTCTCGCCGAAGCCATCGCGATGCAGGTCGGCGACCGACAGGCGCGCGCGCAGGGCATCGTTTCCGCCGAGTCCACCACCGACCGCTGCCTTCAGGTCGCGCTGGCCGTAATTGCCGACCGTGACCTGGCCGTAGCCGTTGAATTCCGGCGACAGCGGCTTGGAGATGTACTTGATCGCGCCGCCGATGGTGTTCTTGCCGTAGAGCGTGCCCTGCGGACCGCGCAGCACTTCCACCCGATCGACGTCGAACACATCGAGCAACGCACCCTGCGGACGTGCGATGTAGACGTCGTCCATGTAGATGCCAACACCGGGATCGACGCCCCACAGCGGATCGGACTGGCCGACGCCACGGATATAAGCGGTGATGGTGCTGCTAGAACCACGCGCGGCGTAGATCGTCAGGTTGGGTACCTGCGCGTCGAGATCGCCCAGGTCCTCGACGTTGAGCTTGTCCAGCGCATCTGCGGTGAAGGCAGTGACGGCGACGGGGACTTCCTGCAGCGTCTCCTCCCGCTTGCGCGCGGTCACAGTGACGACGTCGAGCGTCTTGGGTTCGGACTTGGTGGCGGCAGGTGCGGTGTCCTGCGCCAGTGCCAGCGGTGACCCCATCGCCGATGCGAGCAGCGCGGAACCGATCGCCAGACTCAGATGCTTGCGCCTCATTACGTCCCTCCTGCGGGTATGTCTTGCCAGCGGCCCCCTGCCGCCATTGCCCGCAAGGCTAGGGCCGCCCCGCTGCGGGTGGCATCGTACCTTCGGACAATGGGCCGCGTGACCCTGCATTCCCGACACTCGCGGCCTGGGGATCGCCGTGGAGCGAAGGAATGTCCTTTCTGATCGTGTTGGCCGCGCTGTGCTTTCTGATGCTGGTGGCCTACCGCGGCTACAGCGTCATCCTGTTCGCGCCGGTCGCCGCGCTCGGTGCGGTGCTGCTGACCGATCCCTCGCTGGTTGCGCCGATGTTCACCGGCCTGTTCATGGACAAGATGGTCGGCTTCCTCAAGCTGTACTTCCCGGTGTTCCTGCTCGGCGCGATCTTCGGCAAGCTGATCGAGATCTCGGGTTTCTCCAAGGCGATCGTCGCCGCCACCATCCGGTTGTTCGGTGCCGGCCGCGCAATGCTGTCGATCGTCGTGGTTTGCGCGGTGCTCACTTACGGCGGCGTGTCGCTATTCGTCGTGGTCTTCGCGGTCTATCCGTTCGCGGCAGAATTGTTCCGCCAGAGCGACATCCCCAAGCGCCTGATCCCCGGCACCATCGCGCTCGGCGCGTTCACCTTCACCATGGACTCGCTGCCAGGCACGCCGCAAATCCAGAACATCATCCCCACCGCATTCTTCGGCACCGATTCCTGGGCCGCGCCGATCCTCGGCACGGTCGGTGGCGTCTTCATCCTGATCCTGGGTCTGGCCTACCTCGAATGGCGCCGACGCAAGGCCGCCGCAAACGGCGAAGGCTATGGCGATCCCTCGACGCTGCTCAACGAACCGGCCGTGTTTGCCGGCGGTGCACTGGCCAATCCATTCGTCGCGATCCTGCCGTTGGTGCTGGTCGGCGTTGCCAACAAACTGCTGACCACATGGATTCCACGCGTCTACGGCAGTAGTCATGAATTCGTGCCGGCGGTGATGGGAAACGCCACGCCGGTAGTGCAGGAAGTGTCGAAAGTCGCTGCGATCTGGGCCGTCGAAGGCGCGTTGCTGGTCGGCATCGCCACCGTGCTGGCCTTCGCATGGAAACCGGTGATGGCGAGTTTCGCCGACGGCACCCGCCATGCCATCGGCGGAGCCCTGCTCGCTTCGATGAACACCGCATCGGAATATGGTTTTGGCGCGGTGATCGCCGCCTTACCAGGCTTCCTCGTCGTCGCGAACGCGCTAAGTGCCATCCCCAATCCGCTGGTCAACGAGGCAATCACCGTCACCGCGCTCGCCGGCATCACCGGCTCGGCGTCCGGCGGGATGAGCATCGCGCTCGCAGCGATGTCGGAAACTTTCATCGCCAATGCACAGGCCGCAGGGATCTCGATGGAAGTGCTGCATCGCATCGCATCGATGGCGTCCGGCGGTATGGATACCTTGCCGCACAACGGCGCGGTGATCACCCTGCTCGCCGTTACCGGCCTCACCCATCGCCAGGCCTACAAAGACATCTTCGCGATCACCGTGATCAAGACGCTGGCGGTGTTCGTGGTGATCGGCGTGTTCTACGGCACCGGCCTGGTTTGAACGACGCTATGGTGATGCGCCCTTGAGCCGGGTCAACATCGGCTCGACCAGGTCCATCGGCAGCGGGAACACGATGGTGGAGCTCTTCTCGCCGGCGATCTCGGTCAAGGTCTGCAGGTAACGCAGCTGGATCGCGCGCGGGTCGGCACCGAGCAGCTTGGCGGCCTCGACCAGTTTCTCGGCAGCCTGCAGCTCGCCCTCAGCGTGGATCACCTTGGCGCGACGCACGCGCTCGGCTTCGGCTTGCTTGGCGATCGCGCGCACCATGGTTTCGTTGAGGTCGATGTGCTTGATCTCGACATTGGCGACCTTGATACCCCATGCATCGGTTTGCGCATCGAGGATGGTGCGGACATCGTCGTTGAGCTTGTCGCGCTCGGCCAGCATTTCGTCGAGTTCGTGCTTGCCGAGCACGGAACGCAACGTGGTCTGGGCGAGCTGGCTGGTGGCTTCGTAGAAGTGCTCGACGTTGATGATCGCTTTCTGCGGGTCGACCACGCGGAAGTAGACCACCGCATTGACCTTCACCGAGACGTTATCCCGAGAAATCACGTCCTGCGGCGGCACGTCCATCACGATGGTGCGCAGATCGACGCGTACCATCTGCTGCACGATCGGGATCAGGATGATGAGCCCCGGCCCCTTGACCTTCCAGAAGCGGCCGAGCTGGAACACCACGCCGCGCTCGTACTCGCGCAGGATCTTGATCGCAGTGGCCAGTAACACCAGCGCAATCAGTAGTACCGGGAAGTACACGATGATGCCCATGGCTAGACTCCCTTAGCTTCGTTGACCGGGGTGACGCGCAATACCAGGCCATCCAGCGCCTGCACGCGCACCGGCTGGCCGCGGCGCACCGGCGCGGGCGATTCGGCCTGCCAGAGTTCGCCGCGAATCTGCACCTGGCCGCGACCATCAAAATCGCGCATGGCGATGGCGATATGTCCGACCAATTCCTCGACACCAGTCACCACCGGGCGCCGACGGGCGCGCGCCGCCAGCCAGATTGTGGTCGTGAACACCAGAGCGCTGGCCACGCCGATACCGACGATGAGCTGTCCAGGCACACCGAAACCCGGCACTTCGGTGTCGAACAGGATCAGCGAGCCGACGATCAACGCGACCAGCCCACCGATTCCGAGCGAACCGAAGCTGGGCATCGCGATTTCTGCCGTCATCAAGGCGACACCGAGCACGATCAACGCGACACCGGCGTAATTGACCGGCAACACCTGTAATGCGTACAGCGCCATCAGCAGACTGATCGCGCCAACCACTCCAGGGAAGACAGCGCCAGGGCTGTAGCCTTCGAATAGCAGGCCGTACAAGCCCACCAGCAGAAGCAGATAGGCGACCGTCGGTTCGGTAATCACTGCCAGCAGCTTGAAGCGCCAGTCGGGCGCGACGGCGACCACGGATCGAGCAGCCGTCGCAAGGACCACATCGCCTTTGCGCAACTTGACCTTACGGCCATTGGCTTGGCGCAAGAGCGAGTCGATGTTGTCGGCGATGATCTCAACCACTTTCTGCAACTGCGCCTGGGCGGCTGTCAGGGTCGCGGCATCGCGCACCGCGGCCTCAGCGAAGTCGGCATTGCGGCCACGCAGTTCCGCAAGGCTGCGCAGGTAGGCGACCGAGTCGTTGATCGCCTTGTGCATCATTGCGTTATCGTCGCGCGGTGTGTCCTTGCGCTTGCCGTCGGCTTTGCCGTCGTCCTTATTCGGCGTCTCGTCTTCCTTCTTCGGCGCGGTGCCCGGTGCGGACCCGGGACCAGGCCCACCCAGCGCCACCGGTGTCGCTGCGCCCAACGACGTGGCTGGTGCCATCGCCGCCAGATGGCAGGCATAGACGATGTAGGTGCCGGCGCTGGCGGCACGCGCGCCTTGTGGTGCAACCCACGCGATCACCGGCACTTCGGAGGCCAGGATGGCGCGGTTGATGTCGCGAGTGGCGGCATCGAGTCCGCCTGGAGTGTCGATGCGCAGCACCACCGCAGGCGCGTGCTCGGCGGCTGCACGTTTGAGGCCACGCTGGATGTAATCGCGCGTAGCCGGACCAATGCCGCCTTCGATTTCCAGCAGGATCACGGGTGCCACACCGTCGGGCTTGGCACCCGCGGTCTGCGATGCAGGCGGCGTCGCCGGCAATGCAGCGGCCAGCATCAACCCGCAAGCCAACAACAACGCTTGTCCGTCCAGCCTCATGACCACCCCTCGGGGTGATGCGACGCGAACCGCTTGGAGTTTCAGTTAACTCCAGTATTCGTAAAGGAAGTGGTAAGACGCCACTTCCCTACGCCAGCGTAAACGCATCCCCGTCCAGCATGGCCGGAAAACGCTCGCGATGGGCCAGCAGTTCGGCGGCGGGAAGCGTGGTGGTCGTGACCAGTTCTTCGTCGGTGGATTCGCTGAGCGGGTGGCCGAGGAAATCGATCACGGCGCTGTCGCCGGCGTAATGCAGGCCATTGCCGTCGGTGCCGACGCGGTTGAGGCCGGCGACGAAGCACAGGTTTTCGATGGCGCGGGCGCGCAGCAGCGTCTTCCACGGATACGCGCGTGCCGACGGCCAATTGGCGACGTAGATCAGCAGGTCGTAATCGAGGCCGCCCTTGCGTTCGACATCGTAGCGATTGCGCGAATACACCGGGAAGCGCAGGTCGTAGCAGACCAGCGGGCAGATGCGCCAACCCTTCCATTCGACCGTCAGGCGGTCGCGCCCTGCGGCGTAACGCTCGTGTTCCTTCGCATAGCGGAACAGATGGCGCTTGTCGTAATGCTTCAACGCGCCATCAGGCGTGGCGAAAAACAATCGGTTGAAGACACTCTCGTCGGTGCGGATCTGGACGCTGCCGGTGATCGCCGCATTGAGTTTGCGCGACTGCTCGCGCAGCCAGGCGACGGTTGGACCGTCCATGCTTTCGGCCTGCGAGATCGCGTCATTGCTGAAGCCGCTGGTGAAGGTTTCCGGCAGCACGATCAGGTCGGTGGTGCCGTGCAGCGGTGCGATCAGGTGGCCGTAATAGTCGCGGTTGCCGGCTGGATCGTGCCAGCGGGTGTCGCCTTGGACGAGGGAAATACGCAGGTTGTTCATAAAGTCCCAGTTCTTTCCTTTTCGTTCTTTGTGGGAGCGACGTAAGTCGCGATGTGACCTGATGATCGCGACTTACGTCGCTCCCACAAATGCAGCCACATTCACAATTTCTGCAGGCGTTCGATCGCAGCGTCGAGCGTCGACGGATTCTTGGCGAAGCACAGTCGCGCCAGGCGCTGGCCCTGAGGTGGGGTCTCGTAGAACGGCGACAACGGGATCGCAGCGACGCCTTTTTCGGTGGTCAGCCAGCGACAGAACGCGAGGTCGTCGAGGTCGCTCACGGAGGAATAATCGACGAGCTGGAAATAACCGCCCGGCACCAGCAATGGCTTGAGCTTCGTCGTCAGCAACTGTTCGCGGAAATGGTCGCGCTTGGCTTCGTAGAACGCGCCGAGCTGTTCGTAGTGCTCAGGCTCCTGCTCGATCATCGCCGCGAACGCGTGCTGCGCCGGGGCGAAACTGCAGAAGGTGTTGTACTGGTGCACTTTGCGGAATTCGGCGGACAACGCCGGTGGCGCGATGCAATAGCCGATCTTCCAGCCGGTGCAGTGGTAGGTCTTGCCGAAGCTGGAGATGACGAAGGCGCGCTCGCGCAGTTCGGGATAGCGCAACACCGATTCGTGACGGGCACCATCAAACACGATGTGCTCGTAGACTTCATCCGAGAGCAGCCAGATCTTCGTATCGCGGAGCAGATCAGCGACCACGGCCATATCGTCTGCGCCGAGCATCGCACCGGACGGGTTGTGCGGGCTGTTGATCATCAACACCCGCGTCCTGGGCGTGATCGCGGCGCGGACCCTGTCCCAGTCGGGGGCGAAGGTCTGCGGATCGAGCGGCACATGCACCGCCTTCGCACCGGCCAGGTCGATCGCCGGTTCGTAGCAGTCGTAGCAGGGATCGAGGACGATCACTTCCTCGCCCGGATGCACCACCGCGTGGATGGCATCGAAGATCGCTTCCGAGGCGCCCGAGGTTACCGTGACCTCGCTATCGGCATCCGGTCGATAGCCATAGCAACGCTCGGTCTTGGCGGCGATGGCCTGGCGCAGCGCGGGAATGCCGGTCATCGGCGCGTACTGGTTGTGACCGGCACGCATGGCCTTGTCGAGCTCTTCGACCAGCCGATCCGGCACGGCGAAATCGGGAAACCCCTGGCCGAGATTGACGGCTTTGTGTTCCAGCGCGAGCTGGGACATGACGGTGAAAATGGTGGTGCCGACTTTGGGCAGCTTGGTCAGGGGCATCGGAAGTGGGGGAGCCGGTACAATGGCGACTTTGTAGCATGGATGCAGGCCACGCTTCGTGACCCCCAGTGACTTCGACGATGCCCGCATCGTCGCGCTAATGCAGGCTTATCTGGACGCCGACTACCGCTGGGAGCGCGACGGCCATTGGCATGCGCTGCAAATCGGTGCACCCGCACCGGATTTGGAATCCGCGTTCCCGGAAGGCACCTCGTTCGGATTGTTGTCGGCGTGGAACCCCTATTCGGTGGAGCGCCCAGAACACACCAATCGCCTGGCCGACGAATCGCTCAACGCAGCGCTGCTCGCCAGTGGCGCGCCGTTCCGCCCCGCGTTTTCCTCGGCCCGCAACCGCACCTGGCGCGAGCCGAGTTGGCTGGTCGTGGGCATACCTGCGGCCGATTTCGATGCGATGGCGCGGCGTTTCGGTCAACTCGCCACGCTGTACTGGCGGCGTGGCGAGCCAGCGCGCCTGCGCGCGTACCGCGTGCGGCCTGCTGCGGCGAGTTCAGATTGCGTTGACTGGGTAGGCTGAGTGCCCGTCATCAGCCGATTCAATCGGCCAGCTGAAGAACCCGCAGGACCGCGATTGCACCCGCAAGCGCCATCGCGCCCTTGAATGCCAGCTCCCCGTATTGTTCACGGAACACAGCCAACGCCCGACAGGTCACGGCCAGGAAGACAACCGACGCGACGAACCGGACGCGGTCCCCGGAGACAAAAGCCGTCGGCGACAAACCCAGGGCTGCCACCGAGGCGAGCGCAGCCAACAGAACCCAACCCGTAAGCAACGCTTCGCGCGGCGATCGCTTGAAGAAAACCAGGGCCGTGGCGGCGACCAGGCAGAGTGTCGAAAACAGCGAAACTGCCATGAACGAATAAGCCTTCGACCAGGCTGCATTGACGCCAGAAACCGCAGTCACGCCATACATCGCTGCCAGCCTCGAGTCGGCGGGCAGCGAAAGCCCGATGAGGTAGTTGGCCCCCACGAACATCAACCCACCAAGGATCGCGATGCGTGCCCAGCGGCTGGCGGGACTGCGCAAGACGAAGCATGCGGAAATCGCGGCCAGCATCGCGACCAGCAGGTTCTGGGCATTGACGATGGTGCTGGCAACCAGCCCCATGCCGATGTTCGCCTTCTCCATCAAATCGAGCGCGTCGAAGTTGGCGAACCAGCGGATTTGCTCGAGCTCGTAGCGGTTACGGGCCCCGGGTGCCGCAAGCCCGATGGCCGCATTCAAAAGCACGAAGCCGACGTGGGCGATGTCCCACTTGTTCCATTCCCGAGTCGCTGCCAGCCTCCACATGATCGGCGCGAGCATCCCGATCATCACAATCGCGACCTGCTCGTTATAGGCAGCCAGACCGGAAGCGATCATCAGGCTGAGGTGGCCGAGCGTGGAGCGTTCTCGCCTGTCGAGGAATTGCAATGCACCGTAGGCACCCAGTGCGGCTGGCCACAGATAGTTGAGCGATCCGGTCACCCACCACGCCGCTTCCGACAGCACGCCCGGCGTGAACAGGATGAAAAGTGCGAACGCGCATGCCATCGACGCGGAGCGAGGCAAACGATCGGCAAACCCGATGCGGCCGATGCTGTCGCACAACAGCAGCAGCATGCATGCATTCAGTACCTTCCACGCCACCATGTGATTGAGCAGCACAAGGGCGATGTCGTTCGGGACCCGGCCGGACCAGTGCATGTAGCGGTACTGGAGGAACTGCCAAAGGCCGTTCTTGCTGATCGCTGCGGAAAACAACGCATCGTCGCCGTCAGCCCGTTTTTCGAAGACAAAGAAATTCAGGCAGAAGACCGCGACTATGATCAGCACAGGGAGAAGCCAGGGGGCCGGAACATGGATCCGTTTCATCGTGCCCCCGAGAACGAGCACGTCGTCGGTACCAGCGTGTAGCTTTCGCCCTCGTCATAGGCGATGTACAGCTGGCCCTCCCGGATCCTGTGCCCGGCCTTCTGCAAGTTCAGCGAAGCCGCAAACCCGGACGTCGTGTAGTCGATCCTGTCGCCGAGCAAGTAGTTCAATCTTTTGGAGACATCCCGCCGTGGCGGAAGATCGGTTTCCATCGCATAGAGCCGACCATCGGCTGCGTCGCGTATGACGACAGTGGTCGTGTGCTTGCCCCGGCGCTGCCCCGGCCTGGCAATCCAGCCGGAGATCAGGATCCGGCGGTGCGCGCTGAACTTGCAGCTTTCGATTTTCGATTGGAAGGCCTGCAGCGGCAGGTAGCCTCCGACCGGCCCCTCGAACGGGGGTGCCTGATTGAAGCTTCTGAACAGCAGGACGCAGAAGCAGGCCAGGAACAACGCAGCGGCAATCAGTAGAACGTCCAGAAACCTCGTTGCGCTGCTCATCCGTTCCCTCGGAATCGATCTTGGCTCTTCCCTGACCTCACCGGATTCGGCGTAGTGGGGGAACGACAGCTAAAATGATAACCGTCTCTAGCTGGAACACCCCCTTAATGACCAACCGCAACCCGCCGCTGCTCGCCGCACGCGGCTTGCGTTTTGCGCGCAACGAGCAGCCGGTGTTCGGCCCACTCGATTTCGCCGTCGACGCGGGCGAGGCGCTGCTGGTGCAAGGCGACAACGGCGCCGGCAAGACCACCTTGCTGCGCGTACTGGCTGGGTTGCTGCAAGCGGATGCGGGCGAAGTCGACATCGATGGGCAACCGGCAAAGGCGTCGCTGCGTTCCCGCGCGATCGCCTACCTCGGCCATCTGCCGGCCCTGAAGGCGGATCTGTCGGCGCTCGAGAACCTGAATTTCCTTTGCGGCCTGCACGGCCGCCGTCGTGGGCAGACGCCGGGCAATGCGCTGGGCATCGTCGGCCTGGCCAGTTACGAGGACATCCTCGCCCGCCAGCTGTCGGCGGGGCAGAAGAAGCGGTTGTCGCTGGCCCGGCTGTGGCTGGCGCCGGCGCCGTTATGGCTGCTCGACGAGCCCTACGCCAACCTCGACCTCGACGGGATCAATCTCGTCAACCGCATGGTCCAGGCACACCTGCGCGATGGCGGTGCCTCGTTGCTGACCACGCACGGTGCCTATGCCGCACCGCCGGTGCGGACACGGATGCTGACGCTGGGTGAGGGGTCGCGCCCAGCCGATGCCCTATCGGCATCGGCTGCGACTCCGAACGCCCGGCCAGGGATGGCCGGGCCGGGCTATCCGGAGCAGAGTCATTAACGCCATGGACGGCACATCGGACTTCCTGAGAGCGGCAAAGGCCCTGTGCTTGCGCGACCTGCGCCTGCTTTGGCGCCGTCGCGGCGATGCGCTGCAGCCGGCGCTGTTCGCGCTGCTGGTCGTGGTGCTGTTCGCACTGGCCTTGGGCGGCGAAGCACAGGCCTTGTCGAAGGTGGCGTCGGCGGTGCTGTGGCTGGCCGTCCTGCTGGCCGGCCTGCTCGCACTGGATACGCTGTTCCGCGGCGACGCCGAGGACGGCTCGCTCGAGCAATGGATGCTGGCCCCGGTGCCGCTGTCGTGGCTGGTGCTGGTGCGCACGTTCATGCACTGGGCGACGACCGCGCTGCCGCTGCTCGTCGCCACGCCTTTCCTCGGCGAACTGCTGCACCTGCCACGCAGCGAATTGCCGGTGTTGCTGGCCTCACTCGCCCTGGGCACGCCGCTGCTGAGCCTGCTCGGCGCGGTGGTGGCCGCGTTAACCGTCGGCATGCGGCGCTCCGGTATCCTTGTCGCCCTGCTGGCGCTGCCGCTGTACGTGCCCGTCTTGGTGTTCGGCGCCGGCAGCGTGGCCGCCGCGTCGCAGGGCCTCGATCCGACCGGCGCGCTGCTGCTGCTCGGTGCCGGCCTGGTGCTGGCGCTGGTACTGGCGCCCTTGGCTGCGGCCGCGGCCATCCGTATTGCCCTGAGTTAACGCTGTTTAAGAGCATGATGAATCCTGTCGTCCGCTGGTTCCACCAACTCGGTTCGCCGCCTTACTTCGACCGTTTCGCGGCGCGCTGGGCGCCGGTGGCGTACGCGTTCGGCGTGCTGGTGATGGCATATGGGCTGTGGGCGGCGCTGTTCCAGGTGCCGGCCGACTACCAGCAGGGCGACAGCTTCCGGATCCTCTACATCCACGTACCGAGCGCCTGGATGAGCATGTTCGTCTTCGGGTTGATGGCCGTCTACGCGGCGATCGCGCTGGTCTGGCGGATCAAGCTGTGCGAAATCCTGGCGATGGCCTGCGCACCGATCGGCGCTGCGTTCACCGTGATCACGCTCGCCACCGGTTCGATCTGGGGCAAGCCGATGTGGGGCACGTGGTGGGACTGGGATCCGCGCCTGACCACCGAACTGATTCTTCTCTTCCTCTACCTCGGTGTGATCGGCCTCTACAACGCCATCGACGATCGCCGCGCTGCCGCGCGCGCTGCCGGTCTGCTCGCCATCGTCGGCGTCGCATTGTTGCCGGTAATCCGCTACTCCGTGGTGTGGTGGAACTCGCTGCACCAGGGCCAGACGATCAGCCTGCTCGGCAAATCGAGCATCGACCCGAGCATGGTGCCGCCACTGGTGGCGATGATCATCGGCACCAAGCTGTGGTTCATCGGTTCGTTGCTGGCGCGTTCGCGTGCCGACAACCTGCGTCGCGAAGCCGGCAAGGACTGGGTGCTACGAATTGCCAATCCGCCGACCAAGGCTGACGGTGCAGGAGGCGGCCGATGAGCTACCAGAACTACGTCATCGCCGCTTACACGGTGTTCGTTGTCGTGCTGCTGTGGGACCTGATTGCGCCGCGCATCCAGATCCGCCAGCAGTTGCGGGCCGCGAAGCTGAGGGCCACGCGTGAAGCTGCGCGCACGACACCTTCGGAACTGACGCGATGAATCCGACCCGCAAACGCCGTCTGTGGCTGGTGCTGGCGCTGGTCGTCGCGGCCGCGATCGCCACCGCGCTGGTTGCGATGGCGCTGCAGCGCAATGTCGCCTACCTCTACACGCCCTCGGAAGTATTGAAGGGCGAAGCGGGCGAGCGCGCCCGTTTTCGTCTCGGCGGCATGGTCGCGGCCGGCTCGTTCCAGCGCGCAGAAGGCTCGATGCAGGCGCACTTCCGCGTCGACGACGGCGATGCGCAATTGCCCGTGGTCTACACCGGGATCCTCCCTGACCTGTTCCGCGAGAAGCAGGCCGTGATCGCAACGGGACGCATGCAGGGCGACACCTTCGTCGCTGAGGAAGTGCTGGCCAAGCACGACGAGACCTACATGCCGAAGGAAGTCGCCGACAAGATGGGCATGGCACATCGCAAGCACGACGTGCCGATGCCCGCCGACAAGGCGAGCACACAGTAAATGCTGCCTGTGCATATCCTTCCGGAGCTGGGCCAAGTCGCCCTGATCCTGGCGCTGCTGGTTGCGGCGCTGCAAGCCGCATTGCCGCTGGCCGGCGCACAGCGTGGGCGCGCATCGTGGATGGCGATCGCGCGTCCGGCCGCCTATCTGCAACTCGCGCTGGTCGCACTCGCTTTCGCGATCCTGAGCCATGCGTTCGTCACGCAGGATTTCTCGCTGCGCTACGTGGCCACCAATTCCAACTCGTTGCTGCCGATCGTCTACCGCTACACCGCGGTCTGGGGCGCTCACGAGGGCTCGCTGCTGTTGTGGGCGCTGATTCTTGCGTTGTGGACCGCGGCGGTTGCGCGTTTCTCGCAGCGCCTGCCTAGCGAGGTGATCGCACGCGTGCTTGGCGTGATGGGGCTGGTCAGCATCGGCTTCCTCGCGTTTCTGATCTTCACCAGCAACCCATTCGAGCGCCTGCTGCCGGCGGAGCTCGAAGGCCGCGACCTCAACCCGCTGCTGCAAGACCCGGGCATGATCATCCACCCGCCGATGCTGTACATCGGCTATGTCGGTTTCGCGGTGCCATTCGCATTCGCGATCGCGGCACTACTCGATGGCCGCGTCGACGTGCGCTGGCTGCGCTGGACGCGGCCGTGGACCAACGTCGCCTGGGGCTTCCTCACCATCGGCATCGCGCTGGGTTCGTGGTGGGCGTATTACGAACTCGGCTGGGGCGGCTGGTGGTTCTGGGATCCGGTCGAGAACGCCAGCTTCATGCCGTGGCTCGCCGGTGCGGCGTTGCTGCATTCGCAGGCGGTGACCGAAAAGCGCGGCAGCTTCCGCGGTTGGACCTTGCTGCTCGCCATCGCGACATTCTCGCTATCGCTGCTCGGCACCTTCCTCGTGCGCTCGGGCGTGCTCACCAGCGTGCATGCGTTCGCTTCCGATCCGATGCGCGGCTTGTTCATCCTGACGTTCCTCGGCGTGGTCATCGGCGGCTCGCTGCTGCTGTATGCGCTGCGCGCACCGGACGCCGAAGACGGCGCACCGTTCGCGGCGAGCTCGCGCGAAACCCTGTTACTCGCCAACAACCTCCTACTGGCTTCGGCATGCGCAATGGTGTTGCTCGGCACGCTGTATCCATTGCTGGCCGATGCGTTGAACCTCGGCAAGATCTCCGTCGGCCCGCCTTACTTCGCGCTGTTGTTCGTGGTGCTGATGGCACCGCTGGTATTGCTGCTGCCATTCGGGCCCTTGACGCGCTGGCAGCGCGAACAGGCGTCGCGACCGATCGCGATGCTGCTGCCGTGGCTCGGGCTTGCGCTCGGGATCGGCATCGCCGCGTATTTCCTCGCGCCGCAAGGCCAGTGGAAGGTCGCTGCGGGCGTGGCCGGCGCAGCCTGGGTTGCAGCGGGCACGGCGCGTTTCCTGTGGACTCGGCTTCAAAGAAGTAAACCCAATTCGCAAGGACGACGCTTCACCGCCGAAATGCTTGGCATGACGCTCGCGCACGTCGGCATCGCGGTGTTCCTGGTCGGCGCTCTTTTGGTCGAGGGCCTGAACCAGCAACACGAGCTCGCGTTGAAGCCTGGGCAAACCGTCGAACTCGGCCGCCATGCATTCCGTTTCGAAGGCGTGCAGCGCCTGCAAGGTCCCAACTACATCGCCGACCGCGGCACCGTGCAGGTCCTGCACGACGACGCACCGCTGACCACGCTGCATCCGGAAAAGCGCAGCTACGCCAGCGGCGGCCAGGTGATGACCGAGGCCGGCATCGCACCAGGGTTTACCGGCGATCTGTACGTCGCATTGGGCGAACCGCTTGGCGGTGATGCATGGGCGGTGCGGGTGCACAGCAAACCATTCATACGCTGGATCTGGCTCGGTGCGCTGTTGATGGCGATGGGTGGCTTCGTCACAGCAACGGATCGACGTTTCAGACCGAAAGAAATTGAAGGTAGTGAACGCAGCCATAGCAAACTTCCCAGCTCAGAAGAGAGTTGGGAACCGCAAATCGGTGTGCCTATCGCCCGGGGTCATATGAGCCCTGACGGAAATTTCGGGGATGGCGATCCATGAAATTGAATCGTTGGCTTCCTCTCGCGATCTTCTCCGCCATTGCGGTGCTGCTCGCCGCCGGCGTCTGGCTCAGCCGCAAACCGGACCGCGACGCCCTGCCCTCGCCGTTGATCGACAAGCCGGCACCGGCGTTCGCATTGCCGGTGCTGCACGAACCACAACGCACAGTGACGCTACAGGACCTGCGCGGGGCGCCATTCCTGCTCAACGTCTGGGGCAGCTGGTGCCCGGAATGCCAGGTCGAGCACCCAGTGATCACCCGTTTCGCCGAAACCAAGCGCATACGCGTGGTCGGCTACAACTGGAAGGACGATCGAGCGGACGCGTTGCGCTGGCTCGACCAGTTCGGCAATCCATACTGGCTCGTGATCGCCGATGTCGAAGGTAAATCCGCCATCGACTGGGGCATCTACGGCGCACCGGAAACCTTCCTCGTCGATGGCAACGGCACGATCCGCTGGAAGCATGTCGGCCCCTTGACCGACGCGCTCATCGCCGGTGAACTGCTGCCGGCCCTGCAGCGGATCGAGGACGCACGATGAAGGCCTTCCTGCTCGCCTTGCTGCTGGCGTGCATGCCGGCGCTCGCGATCGCCCAGGTCGCGACCGATCCAACACCGCTGCAGTTCAACGACGCTGCGGAAGAACAACGTTTCCGCGCGCTCGTCTCCGAGTTGCGCTGTGTCATGTGCCAGAACCAGTCGCTGGCCGATTCCAACGCGCAGATCGCCTACGACCTGCGCCGCGAAGTGCTCAAACTGATGCGGCAAGGCAAGAGCAACGCCGAGGTCAGGGATTTCTTGGTCGCGCGCTACGGCGAGTTCGTGCTGTACCGTCCGCGCGTCGCCGGCAAGACCTGGCTGCTGTGGCTGGGGCCGATCGTGCTGGTGCTGATCGGCGGCATGGTCGTCGCGCATATCGTGCGCAAGCGCTCCGATCACGGCACAGTCGCCACCGACGACACGCAGGAGTGGTGATGACCGCTTTCCTCGTTCTCGCAATCGCCCTCACCCTTGCCGTCCTCGCGTTGCTGTTGCGGCCGCTGTGGCGTAGCTCACGCAACCTGGCGCTCGGCATTGCCGCGACCGTCGCGATATCGACACTTGCGCTCTACCAGCTCGTCGGCACCCCGACCGCGCTCGATGCACAAGCGCTTGCGATGCCGCCGACGCTCGACGACGCCATCGTCCAGCTCGAAGCGCAACTCGATCGCGATCCGAAGCAACCCGACGGCTGGCGCCTGCTCGGCCAGGCCTACACCACCGAACAGCGCTTCGCCGATGCACGTGAGGCCTACGCCAAGGCCGTGGCGTTGGCACCGCGGGATGCCGACGTGCTGGTCGAAGCGGCACAGGCGCGCGCCATGGCCGCGTCGGAACGGCGCTTCGACGATGCTGCGATCGCATTGCTGCAGCGTGCGTTGCAGGCACAGCCACAGCACCAGCGCGCGCGTTGGTTCCTGGGCATCGCCCAGCGCCAGGCCGGCAAGCATGCCGACGCCGCGAAGACCTGGGAATCGCTGCTGCCGCAAGTCGATGCCAGGACCGCAGCCACCCTGCGTCCGCAAATAGACGCCGCGCGTACCGCCGCCGGCTTGCCACCGTTGCCAGCGCCGGCCGCTGCCACGGGCGACCACACGATCACGGTGAAAGTCCAGCTCGATCCCGACCTCGCCTCACGCGTGCGCCTGCGCCACGACTCCAACATCTTCGTGATCGCACGTATTCCGAGCGGACCACCGATGCCGGTGGCGGTCGAGAAGCACAGCGTGCAGGAATTGCCGTTCACGGCCACACTCGACGATGGCGACAGCCCCATGCCGACGCAGAAGCTGTCGTCGTTGCAGGAAGTCGAGGTGATCGCGCGGCTATCCGGCAGCGGCAATGCAATGCCGCAGGAAGGCGACCTGGAATCAGCCCCGGTACGCGTGCGCCTGCCCGCCACTGCACCAGTCGAACTCACCATCGGCAACATGCGCGAATGACCGAATTCATCCCGATCGGAACCCGCTTCTTCGAATTGCCCTCGCCGTTCCCGATGAAACGCGGTGGCGCGCTGCACGGTGCGCGCGCCGCGTACGAAACGTGGGGCACGCTCAATGCCGAACGCGACAACGCGGTGCTGATCGTCACCGGCCTCTCGCCCGACGCACATGCAGCGATGAACACCGGCAATCCGGAACCGGGCTGGTGGGAAGCGATGCTCGGACCGGGCAAGGCGATCGATACCGACCGCTGGTTCGCCATCTGCGTCAATTCGCTCGGCAGCTGCAAGGGCTCGACCGGGCCCGCATCGATCAATCCCGCGACGGGCCAGCTGTACCGCCTCGACTTCCCTGAACTTTCGGTCGAAGACGGTGCCGACGCCGCGTTCTCGGTCGTGCATGGGCTCGGCATCGAACGCCTCGCCTGCATCATTGGCAACTCGATGGGCGGCATGACCGCGCTCGCCTACCTGCTGCGTCATCCGGGTTCGGCGCGCAGCCACATCAACATCTCCGGCAGCGCGCGTGCGTTGCCATTCTCGATCGCAATCCGTTCGCTGCAGCGCGAAGCGATCCGCCTCGACCCGAACTGGAACAACGGCCAGTACGACGACCAAACCTATCCCGAAGCCGGCATGCGCATGGCGCGCAAGCTCGGCGTGATCACCTATCGCTCGGCGCTGGAATGGGACGGCCGCTTCGGCCGCGTGCGGCTCGATTCCGACCGCCGCGATGACGACGATCCGTTCGGCCTCGAGTTCGAAGTCGAGAGTTACCTCGAAGGCCACGCGCGCCGCTTCGTGCGCCGCTTCGATCCCAACTGCTATCTCTACCTCAGCCGCTCGATGGACTGGTTCGATCTCGCCGAATACGGCGGCGACGTGATGACAGGACTTGCCCAGATCCGCGTCGATAAGGCCCTGTCCATCGGCGTGCAGACCGACATCCTGTTCCCCCTGCAACAACAGCAGCAGGTCGCCGAAGGCCTGCGCGCGGGCGGCGCGGAAGTCGAATTCCTGCCGTTGCCGTCGCCGCAGGGCCATGACGCCTTCCTGGTCGATATCGAGCGCTTCGGCCCGGCCGTGAGCGGCTTCCTCGCCGATTTGTAGGGTGGGCTTCAGCCCACCGTCTGCTGGTGCGGTGGGCTGAAGCCCACCCCACGAAAGGGTAAACTCGGTTTCGCATGTAACTGGTGAATCAACATGAACGACGCGATGCCCGACATTCATTTCCCCGGTCACGACAAACTCGTCGCCGCGCTCGACACCGCCGTCACCAGCGGCGACGAACACGCCATCACCGCGGCACTGCGCAACACCCTGTGCGCGATGATCCGCGACCGCGACGTGCACCTGCCCGAGTGCGTGCACGAACCCATCGTCGACCATTACGCACGCCGCGAGATCTATCGCAGCGAACGTCATGGCTACAGCGTCGTAGCGATGACCTGGGGCCCGGGCCAGGGCACACCGGTGCATGACCACTCCGGCCTGTGGTGCGTCGAAGGCGTGTGGGACGGCGAACTCGAGATCGTCCAGTACGAACTGCTGGAACGCGACGGTGAACGTTTCCGCTTCCGCGCCGCCGGCGGCATGCACGCCGGTCCAGGCAGTGCTGGCAGCCTGATCCCGCCGCACGAGTACCACACCATCCGCAACGCCAGCGAAGACGCCGTCGCGATCTCGCTGCACATCTACAAAGCGCCGATGGAATGCTGCTCGAAGTTCGTACCGCAGTCAGGCGAATGGTTCGTGCGCGAAAGCAGCACGCTGGCGACAGACGAAGCCGCATGATGCGTCCTTCTCCCTCCGGGAGAAGGTGGCGCGAAGCGCCGGATGAGGGGCAACGAAGCAACAGGACCCACACATCGCCCGCTGGCACCGAGGCCATCGCTTCGCCCGCCCCTCACCCCAACCCCTCTCCCGCGGGGAGAGGGGCTCGATCATCGAAGTACCACAATCATCGGGTTGAAACATGCTGACCGACTTCCTGCTGGCCGCCCTGCATCACCTGCTCGTCTTCGCCCTGATCGCCATGCTTGTCACCGAGTCTGTGCTGCTGCGCGGCCCGGTCGACGGCCCCACCCTGCAACGCCTCGCCCGTCTCGACGCCGGCTACGGCATGGCGGCGGTCGCGCTACTGGTCACCGGTGTGTGCCGCATCGCTTTCGGCGTGAAAGCCTACGATTTCTACCAGCACAACCCGTGGTTCCACGCCAAGCTCGGCACCTTCGTGCTGGTCGGCCTGGTATCGCTCCTGCCGACGATCCGCTTCTTGCGCTGGCGCAAGGCCCTCGCCGCCAACCCCGGCTACCGCCCCGACGCCGCCGGAGTCGCCAAACTCAGCGGCATCGTCCGCTTCGAACTGGTCCTGATCGCTGCGATTTTCATCTTCGCCGCCGCAATGGCGCGCTACGGCGGTTTCTGAGTCGCACTGCCCTCGGCTATACTTCGCACCCGCGCCGGAGTGGCGGAATCGGTAGACGCAGCGGACTCAAAATCCGCCGAGCTAAACACTCGTGAGGGTTCGAGTCCCTCCTCCGGCACCAGTAAAAACATAGGGTTAGGCCTCACGGCCTAGCCCTTTTGTTTTTGCGCAGTTGAGCCGTAGCCCGTGCATAGCCCGTAAGGGCTGCTACGTGGCGCTACGGGTGCGCGATTGCGCAGCCTCGCTAGTAGCGCCCGTCTATCAGGCGGCCACGGTCGTCATCCGCCTCGTCTTCGTACTCGTCGGCGTCGGCGCTCGCATCCTCGGCGGCCTGTTCGGCGGCCTCCTGCGTTTCGCGATCGGCCTGCTCTTGGCGCTCCTGGGCGAACGCCTCACACCCTTCGACGAAAGATTGCGAGTTGCCTCCACAGTCAGAAGCGTCGGCAACGTCGTTTTCCTGCGCCCACGCAAAGCCCGCTTCGTGGCCCGAGCAATCCTCGGTACAAACGTAATTGCCGCCATCCTCTACGTTGTAGGCATCCACGTTGCTTGCATCGGCTCCGCTGCCATCGCTATCGGCACCATGCTCTTCGTACACGGCCTGTCTGGCCTCCTCGGATGCTTCTTCGGCGGCTTCGGCGGCAGCATCCGCGTCGGCGGCGTAATCATCGTAGTCGCCGTAGCGGCTACCTCCACTACCACCGCATCCCGTCAGTAGCGCGACGAGAACGAAACTCATCCATCGCATCTCGGCTCCCTCCCCCGTTTGCGGGAGCCTACTTGAACCCGTGCTCCCGCGCCCCGGTGCTCCCGCGCCCCGCGCCCCGCGCCCCGCGCCCCGCGCCTACTAGCTAGTAGCTAAAGCTTAAGTAGTTAGCTAGTAGAGGCGTGTCGCACAGTGCGCGACGGAAACGTAGTAAGCAGCCTTTGCGCACTAAACATCTACTACTAGATATCAGTTCCAACTATGTAGCAGTCTCTAACGTAGAGACTTAGAAGTTACGCGCGTAACGCTACTACGCATATTTTCCTTATGTTTCAATATGTTGTGCATCTTAACAATATTTTCACATGCACAACGGAGAGACGTGGCGAAATTTTCTTCGCGAAACCGGTTGACTTCACAAAACGACGACTCCATGATTGACAAAACGGGGATCCCGAGAGAACCACTATGGCCAGTCAGCCCGAACCGAAGTTGGTCACGCCGCCGTACGTTACGTACAAGACGTTCATCAATTCGCTGCTGAAGTTGCAGGATCGCGGCCTGCCCGCGCGCATCGACCAGAGCGTGTTCTCGGGACAGTCCAACTCAGCTATTGCGGCGCTCGTCGCTGCTTACAAGTACCTGGGCCTCGTTGACGAGAACGGTAAGCCGTCGGAGACGCTTAAGAAGCTGGTGGCCGCCGCAGCGAATGAGGCCGACCGAAGTGCCCTCATGCGGGAGTTGCTGGAATCGCGCTACCCGTTCCTCCAAACACCGCATCTCGATTTGGGCGCAGCCACTACTCAGCAGGTTGAAAGCGCATTTCGCGATCAGGGCATTAAGGGCAGCACCATCACCAAGGCCGTGTCCTTCTTTCTTTCGGCCGCAAATGAAGCGGGATTGACCGTCTCCGGACACGTCAAGACGCCAACGGCGAAGCGCTCAGGCCCTGCACGTAGCAAGCGCAACGGAAAGAACACCGCACCTCAGGACAATCAGGGCAGCATGCGGCCGCCTCAACAACCAGCAAAGACTGCAGCGGAGTTGCTGCTTTCGAAGTTCCCCGACTTCGACCCAGCTTGGGACGACGACATTAAGAAGAAGTGGTTCGAATCTTTCTCGTCGTTGCGGGGCCACATGCTAGGAGAGGAAAGCAAGTGACAAGATAACGAGCCGCGCACACCGCCCACCGTTTGAGCGTTCGGGCTGTCCGTGTGCGTAGGCCAAAATAAAAGCGCCGCTAGGTGGCTAGACCTAACGGCGCATGGACGGCAAATCGCTCACCTTAGTTTTCACACCTAAATGCAACCAACACTGGGAGCACTACTACTTCAAGGTGCGTTCTACATTCTACTGCTAAGCCTACTTAGCTGCAAACTTGGCTGCTGGAACTGAGAACTCGCTCACGAGGGCGTGTGTTGCTGGTGTGTTGCCTCAATTCGAGACATGCACCAATGATCTACTTTTACGTTCACAAGAGCACGGCCAACGGGCAGTGGTACTTCAACATCCGCAGTGCGGGTAACCATCAGGTCATCGCGACCTCCGAGGGCTACCACAACAAGCAGGATGCATTGAGCACCATCAGCGTCATCCGTAAGGGGGCGGCTACCGCCCGGGTCTATGACGCGTCCACGGAACAGTGGGCGGCCTAAGCAGAAACGGTGGGGCGGGCAAATTGCTCGCCCCACTCTTCTTGACCGAAAGGAAAACACTCATGGCAAAGACGACTGGCTCCAAGGCCGCGACTGCGGCAGCGAAGGTGCTGAACTCTTCCAGCACTGGTAAGGCATCTAAGACGGCGGCGGCGAGCGCGTTGACGCAAGCCCACAGCCCGAGGGAATCGACTTCCCGCACGGCAGCAACTGCTGCATCGAAGGTGTTGCGTGATGGCCGCACCTCGGCTGCATCGAAGTCCGCGGCAGGTAGCGCACTGTCGCAGCGCAAGAAGTAATAGATGTCACCCGGTGAGGCCGCCTTAGCGCGGCCTCACCAACTTCACGTAGGTCGCGGGCTCGGGCCGCGACAGGCCAAACACGGCCAGCGCCAGCGCAAGGACCAGGTCGTCGTGAGCACCCTCGCGGGCGTTGAACACCGCGTTGCCCGCGTCGGTGTACCGCACGCGGAAGTCCTGCAGTTCGCGGGTCAACACCTTGGCATCGGGCAGCGAGCGCGGGATTTTCAATAGCCCCGAGTGCAGCAGCGCTTGAAGCTTGCTGACTAGCTCCACCTTCGGCACAGACCACCCGGCAGGAATCGCCGACGTTTCGCGACCGCCCGTGATGACGATGCCGCGCGCCCAGCGCAGCGCGGGCCGCTCATGAAACATGTCGAACACGGGCCGTCCAACGCCCGTGTAATCGACGAGCACCGTGGGATTGAGCGTCACCAACGGCGCGCGCAGAAGCATGTTCGCGATGTGATCGACCTGCTGCGGGTACGGCGTGCCGAGCTTGAGCCGCTCCAGGTGATGCACTTCAACGCGTGGCTTGGGAAACGGGTTGAGCTGCGCGAGCGCGGGATTCAAGGGCTCCGTGACGATGCGCGACGCAACGCAGATGGCGCTCGGGTCTTGGGACTGGCCGACGTCTACGCCGACCGCGAACCGCCGCATCACCTTCAACGACAGCCCATCCTTCAAGCGTCGGTCGTCGCACGGCACGGTTATGATCGCTTCTAGTTCCATAGGGTTTCCACCTCGTCGGTCAACGCGGCTTCGATCAAGTCGCTGGAAAAGAACTGCTCGTCGGTATCAACGAATTCACACTGGTATTCCTGGCGAAACTGCCAGTCGCCAATCAGCTCGCGCTCTTGGCGCAGCCACACGGGATCGATGCGCGGGCATTGGTCGGCCGTGACCATCGTTCGTTCCCAACCTTCGCCATGCGCCCACGATTCGTAGAACCATCCACGTTTGCCGTAAGGTGTGGTGAGCGCAACGAACCGGCCCTGAGTCGTCGCCAGCATCGGGCGAACGCCAGCCATCAACGCGTCATCTACGCGGCTCGCCTCGTCCACGATGATCGTCTTGGCCGCCGAATAGCCGCGGATCGTGCCCTCGGTGCCGGGCAGCGCGATGATGCGGCTGCCGTTCGCCAGCTCCATGCGCATAGCCGACTCATTCACGATGCGCGGCACGTCCTCTAGAGCGTGGTACGTCTGCACTGCCTTTCGGAACAACTCCTGCGACTGGCGCTGCGCGGGTGCGATGAGCAGCACAAGGCCGGGGTCGTAGATCGCCGATGCGCACGCGAGCGCGCCGCACGTTGTGGACTTGCCCGACTGGCGCGAACACAGAAGCAGCATCCGCCGGGCGTCCGAGCGCAGCACCTTTTCCTGCCACGGGTCGGGGTCCATCCCGGCGTCGCGCATCACCTGTGCATGGTCAAGCGCGCGGAGTAGATCATTCGCTAGGGCCGACACGTCGCGCCTCCCCTTCGATGATCTTCTTTGCCCTGTTCTGGCGCGTTACCTCGCGGGCCTTCGCCAGCACCGGCTCCGCCTCGGCTCTTTCCTCGGGCGTCTCGGCAGTCGGCAACGCTGGGGACTCATAGCTTCGCAGCGCCAGTGCGACGGCCTCGCGCGCCTCGGGGTGGGCCTTTAGCGCCTGCATGATCGACGTTCGGAACGCGTGGAACTCCGGCATCACCAGCATATTGTTCGTCACGTTGACGGTGCCGGTGCGAATGTCGCCCAGGAGCTTGGCAATCGTTTCGCAGACTTTCACGATCCGCTCGCCGATGGCCGACGCCGCTTTGTAGTCATTGATCGACTCGGCGTAGTCCATCATTCCATACAGTCGGCCGCGCACCGCAACGAGATGTTGAAGCGAGCCCTCGGACTCTACGATCCGAAGATTCTCCAAGTCGGTTGGGCTCATTCGGCCCCGAGTGATGAGCGAGGCCAAAAGGTCGGGCGTCATGTGGTGGCGACGATGGCGGCCCAGCGAATCGCGGCTGACGCCGTATCGTTTCGCCAGTACGCGCTCTGTCACCTTGTTTGCCAACCCTAGTTCCATGCTGGCGCGGTCGGGATGCGTGCAGACCTGGCACTCCACGCCCTTCCGCTGTAGCGGGTTCTTCGACTCGACCTTCATGCGCCCTCCTGTTCCATGCGGCGTAGCAGGGCGCGAGCGTTGCCGATGGCGTAGCTGGTCGCGTCGCACTTGTCCAAGGCGTGCACGATGCTTTCCCGCGACCCTTCGCCGATCTCGCCCCATTGCTCGTCACAGTCGGGGTAGTCGGGCGTCAGGCCGCTTTCGGTCATGGTGCGATGCACGCTGTCCCGATAAACCATGTGCGTACCGGCGAAGTCGTTGAGCGCCTGCACCGCTGCCGCCAACTTTTCGAGAAACGCCCTCGGGTGTCGCTTGCGGTGACCATGCGCGTTGGCGGCCGCCTTTAGCGGGGTGCGCACCTGCGACGGCAGCCGCCATATGCCGCGCAGGTCGTAGTCGGTGAGGCGCATAGGTCACCGCCTCGACGTTGCCAGCGCACGAATCTGCTTCACGCGCTCGCGGTCGAACGATCCGTAGAACACGCGGCGCAGCCCTTCGATAGCCTTGTCATAGCGCGCGATGTTCGCCGTCAGCATGTCCTCGACGCCGAGCAACTGCGGCTTGCGCAGCGACAGTACGAAGTCCACAGCCTGAGCATGCTTCGCCCCGGTAACACCGGACAGGAAGCTCGGGGCGCTGGCAATGGCATACGCCATGACTTCGCCCTCGCCGCCTTCCATGACCTTCGCGATGAAGTCGTATCGCTTGCCCTCGGACATGCCGCGAAGCTCGGCCCGTATTTCGGCAGCCTGCGCGTTGAGGTAGCTACGGTTCGCTGGCGGCTGGCGCAGGGCTTCGACCTCGGCGCGCACTTCGTGGAGGCGGTTGGTCAGCCGCATACGCACCACGTCGAGCAGTTCGCACTTCTCCTCGACGGCCTTTTCGATGGCTTCGCCGGTGAGCATATAGGCCGCAGCGTCGGTGATGGTCGTGTCGCGGCTGTGTGCACCTGCGAGGTCCACCACTTTCATCATGTCGGTGGCTACTTCGCTCAAGTGCTTGTGTGCCGTAAGAGCAAGGTTGTCGTTGTCCGTGCCCTCGGGCTTCGGCCCGGCATAGCTGATCTCGTTGAGGTGCGCGTGCGTGATGCCAGTGAGCACGCTCTGGCGGGTGGTGGAAACGATGCCCTGCGACGCAGCCTGCTGCTGCGCATGCTGGCGGAAGGCTTCGCGGGTGCTGGAATGCTGCGGTGCGTTCGGCATGGTCGTGGCCTCCTGGGCCTCCGTTGTAGGTGCGATGCCATGCTCCAGTTCGACCGTGGTACGCGAACAGCGGCGCGCGCGTACCACTCGCGCACAAACGCGGCGCACAGGCCGTGGGACTTCGCCGCTACGGGCTACGTACGGGCTATGGCCCAGTGAACGTAGATGCCGAGACTTGTTTTATAGGGTTGAGCGGCGGTTATTCGGTGCGCCGCGTTAGATCGAGGCGTCACACAAGGGCGCGTCGAGCAGCGCAACGTGAGTGCAGATAGACGAAGGCTCTGCGCCATTAGTCGACCCACGGCACGCGCGATAGGGCTTCGTTCGCCAACCCATCAATAGCAGCGTTAGCGGTGCTGTAAAACTCAACGAAGAATTGGCGATTGAGGATGGCGACAACCGCAAACTCACCACGGGAATCGTCCCACCTGACGGTACCGAGAAACTCTTTACCAAACCAAAGCGCAACATGGGGGTCTTCCGGGTCATCGTGATACGTCCATGCAAATCCCGGCGGAAGTTGAACTAATGCCATCCTTGTGTCCTCGTCGCGCAATACACCTCGCGTAATACAAATTATTTGGCGGCCTTAAACATAAAACTAGTCTAGGAAGCCCGCCACGTAAGGGCTGTTTAAGGCCGCCAAGTGTGTGGCGGTGTTGGCGGCCTTAATGGCAGGCAACGATTAAGGCCGCCAAGTTTCGACCGCCCCCCGCGCGTACGCTCGCGCGAGGCCGCTGCGACCTGTGTAACTCGCCGGTTACGCACCGAATCGCCAACGACAGGGCAACCGCGCCACTAACCCCGGCCAATTTGCGCTCCAGAGGCACCTCCAGAGCACGCGCAGAGCCGCCCAGCTATGGGGCTACTCCAGCCGCCCCAGCTAGGCCGCCTGCGAACGCTGCGAGAGTCGATCCTAGTGCTGCGACCCTGGTCCATTAACACCGCCAG
Source organism: Lysobacter sp. CFH 32150 (assembly GCF_022758295.1). GTDB lineage: Bacteria > Pseudomonadota > Gammaproteobacteria > Xanthomonadales > Xanthomonadaceae > CFH-32150. The sequence continues at coordinate 238,946 of NZ_JALDWJ010000002.1, forward strand.
CCACACCTAAAACGATTAACACCGCCAGTGATTTGGCGGCCTTAATCGACTACGGGTCGAGATACTTTTCGAGGTACGTGAAGTAGGCACGCTGTGCCGTCGAAGGCGCGAACGTCGGACCAGTGAACACCGCGTGCAGCACTTGCATCATTAGCTTTTGGTCGATCGCAGTAAAAGCGTTGAAGTCGTGATCGACATGCTGCGTGATTTCCTGCAGGTGAACTCGGTTTCGGAGTGGGCGCAGGCGCTTGAGTTTGGCGTACACCGAGTGATCGGGACCGAGCAACTTCTTGCTCTCGGCCTTCTTAAGCATCGTGTCGAAGGTCATCGGCACGGGTGCTGGCGTATCAAGCTTCTGCTTGACTACCGAGTCAATCCTGTACGTCTTCCCTTCAATAACCTTGTTGGCCCCGGTGAACTCCTGCTTGGTCTCCCAGTCGGCCGTTGTCCGGTTGCCAGTCGCGACGATTAGGAAATGAAGCAGCGACTCGATGATCCCGCACCCAACGATGGTCTCCGCCTTCCACGTCTGCGTTGTCAAGACGTTGGTGAGCTTTAGATCGGTGATCGTCTGTTCTAGGTACTGAACGTGCTGGAGGCTGTAGGCGATGTTCCTGCGAAGGGCATAGGCGTTGTCATAGCCTCGCCCGTGATAAATCTCCTTAATCAACAGGGCATCCAGCCGGTCGATAGAAACAGGAAGCCAGCTTCCTGCCTCCCCTTTGAGTGCCAGCGGCATTGACGCGTCCCCAAGTGTCGATGCCGCTGATTGTGCACACTCCTTCGCGTCATCGCACTTTGCGGCGCTCTGTCACCCCGCGCGACCTTGGCAGCTCCCACATCCAGCGCCCGTTTCCACGGCCCTTGCCCTGCGACCGCTCGGGATACGCCATGACGCTGAGGGTTTCCTTAGCGCGCTCCACCGTGCGCCACGCCACGCCGTCAGCCTTCGCCTGCTCGGCTAGGTCCTTTTGCGCCACCGGGCCATCTGCGAGCCGCGTGCTCAGCCAGTCGGCGGCCTCGTCCCTTGCAAGCTTCTTGGCTTCGACCTGGTCCAGCAGTTCACTGGCATAACCGTAGAGTGGAGCGCCCCACTCGATGCGCGACACGTCGTTGGACTCACCGTCGTATTCGCGTTGAACAATGTCGATGGAATAGCTGAAGCCGTCGCCATCTGGGCCGATGTTGCTCTTGCAGCGAACAAGGCGGCACTCCCCGCCCCTGCCCTTCACCGTCGCCAACGCTACACGCGAGAAGTTGGTGTATGCCACTGACCCGATGATGCGGTCTGTCGTCTTACGGCCTTCCGTGTTCTTGGCGAAGTGCGTGATGCCGACGATGGCCGCTTGGAGCTTAGAACCGAGATCCACTAGTGGTTGCAGCCCGCGCCGCACTTCGGCGTTCTTGTGGCTGTCGCCTGTGACCGCGTTGACGATCGGATCGACTAGAACCATCGCCACGTTACCGATTCTCCCGGCTTGCAATTCCAGTGCTCGCATGTCGGCCGATGGATCGAAAGGCCGGGAGCCTTCGCCGTCGTCGACACCACGAATGACGAACACGCGGCGGCGGTCGGCCCCTGCCTCGGCGAGTCGTGGCACCAGCACCCGCTCCACGTCGTCCTCACCTGTCCAAATCAGCACGTTACCGACTGGTGCGGTCGAACCATCGGGAAGCTTGCCGCCCTTTGTGATGGCTGCGGCTACGCTGAGCATCGCGGTCGTTTTGCCAGTGCCACCATCGCCCGCGAGGATGTGGAGCATGCCGCGCGCCAGCCATCCCTTCCACAGCCATTGAATCGACTTGGGCTGAATGTCCGCAGCGCATATCAGCTGCACGGTCGGCGCGTCCTCGTCAGTCTCCGGCTCTACGGTTGGCAACGCCAGCACGTCGGCGGCCTTTACCTTGCGATGCTTCGTGAGCCAGTCGGCCGCATCGTCGCCCTTGTTGGGAAGATCGAGCGCTTGGACGTCGATGAGGGATAGGTCGCAGCCCAGGTCTGCCAACTTCGCGGCCACTTCGGCGGCGTAACGGTCGCCCGCGTCGTCGTTGTCGGGCCAGATACGCACTTCGCGCCCGGCCAGCGGCGACCAGTCCGCACTCTTCGCCGTGCTGCTGCTTCCGCTTGTGGTCGCCACGATGCCGAGCGCGGCCAATGCGTCGGCGCACTTCTCGCCCTCCACAACGATTATTGGGCCGTCACTGGCGAGCAACTCGGGCAAACGATACAGAGGCTTCCCGGCGCGCGGCGGCTTCGGTTCCTTCGCTACCCATTGGCCGCCATCGAAATGGAACGGACCGATTTCCTTATCCTCGGCCGCGTGTTCAAATCGCCAACGCCAGCACCAGACAGAGCCATCGGCACGACGATATGGGTAAAGAGCGGCGAGCTTGTAACCGGCAAACGACGACTTGGGAAACAGGCGCTTGGCTTCGCGCATCGCCTCAGTGTGCTCGTCGGCATTGATTTCCTTTACCGCCTTCGGCTTGCGGGTGGCACGCGGCTTGGGAGCTTGAACAGTTCGCTTCTTAGGCTTCGATTTCGTGGGCGTCGCCGGGAACAGGTCGGCGAGCGTGATGCCTAGCTTTGCAATGATCCTGTCCGTCGCACAGTTAGCGCGGCAGGTCAGCAACGCGCGGCCGTCGTCGCCTTCGGAAATGCGAAGCGAAGGCTTGGAATCGTTGTGCGCAGGACATAGCGCAAGCCAGCCGTCCCCTTCGCGATCGAAGTCACCGAGTCGGGCCAGCACTCGCTCTACAGGCGTGGCATCGCCATTGTGATGCAACTGTGCGCGTGCGGGGTTACGCTTCGCGTTGGAACCTTTGCCCGGTTTCGTTGCCGCCCCGTTCGACGTTGCCGCGTCGGCGGGGCTTTTGCTTTGTGACTTAGGCGCTCGCTCTGCACCCTTTGTCCGTTGAGCATGCGAGCGAGAGGTCATTAGCCAACCCTCCCGCCGCGCTTCGCCTTATCGGCGTTCTCGAAAAACTCTCGCCAGTCGTCGCGCTTGTAGTAGAGCCGAGCACCGACGCGGATCGGCTTGGGGCCGTAGCGGCGCGACTTCCACCGCTTTAGCGTAACGATGTGAATGCCAAGCTCCGCCGCCGTTTGGTCGAGCGTGAGATAGCCGTCGAGTATGGATGTGACGTCGTGTTGCATGGCCTAAGCCCTTGTGTTGTTGGCACAGGGCTACTGCAACACTGCAGAACGGTACGGGTAAAACGGCTAGCGCGTACCCCAAAGCACTTCATGGGCGCCACGGCGACGCGCAAGCATCTTGTCGACCGCATCATCTGTCATTCCAAACCTGCGCATGGCGGCATCCTTGAAAACGCGTTCCGCGGTTTCAACCTCGTCGCCCGCACTCAGTTCATCATCGCCCGGCTCCAAGCCGTTCTGACGCCAATGCTCGACGTGGAGCGTCGCCTTTATTCGCTCGCATGCCTCGTACTCACACGCCAGTTCGTATTGGTTTCTCTGCGCCTTTGTAGGCATTAGCCCAGCACGTACGGCGCGCCATACAAGTTCAAGCGCTTCGGCTTCGTCGGGTGGCAGCTGTCCATGCTCGGCTAGGTGCCTCATGGCTTCGTCCGCCCAGTGCAGAGCCGCCGGGCTGAAATAGCGATGATCGACATACTCCCGCCATTCGGTACCTAGCAGCGCATCGCCGTAGTCCCGAACGAACGGCGGCAACGGCACAAGCCCTGCGCGACTACGCAGGAAGCGCAACGGAACGTTGTTCCAACTCACGGCTTGGCCCTCCGCAGCGGCACCACATTGTCACGCTCGGGCTTGAGCATCGCTTCCAGCCTACGCGCCCACTTTTCCAGCGCTTCGCGCTTTTCGTCGGCATAGTCGTGGACGTTGTAGTGCTTGCCGCCCACGCTCGCGTCCACGTGGTTCAGCACGCGGTCGCGGTACTCCTTCGGCACCTTCGCGGCCGCCATCCCCGTTTCGACTGTGCGGCGCAGGTCGTGAGTCGTGAACGGCTGTAGGCCGATACGTGCGAGCCGGGCGCAGGCATAGCGCAGCGCTTCGCTCAGGTGCTTGTCGTTGAGGTGCGGCGTACCGGCGCGCAAGCCGGGGAACACGTAGTCGCCTTTCGCCAGTTCCCGTCGCTCGCGCAGCATTTCGACCACTGGTGGCAGTAGCGGGACCAGGTTGGGACGTCGGTTCTTGCTGCGCTCTGCGGGCAACACCCACTCCCCCGCATCCAAGTCGAGTTCCTTCCATGCCAAGCCCGCCGCTTCATTCGACCGGCAGCCAGTCGCCAGCACTAGGCGCAAGGCGTCGGCGATCTCGCGGCGCATACGACCACGGGCTTCCCACGGCACGTCGCGCGGCCAGCCCTTGTGCATCGGCTTCGTCCACGGCCCGCTAGGGTCGGTCAGGCGCCATAGCAGACGAAGCTCTTTCGCCGTCGTCAGCGCGCGCTGTCGTGGAGCGATCTTTCCGCCCGGCGCTTTCATGCGCAGGCACGGATGCGCGTCGATGATTCCCTTATCGACCGCGAAGCTAAACATTTTGCGGACCACAGCTAGCCGGTGATTCGCTTCAGCGCGACGTGGCGAAATGCCGTTGTCGGGGTCGCCGATGGCAACCGGAGCCACAAGGGCGTCCACATCGGCGCGGGTAATGCTCTTGGCCTTGCGCTCGCCCCACACCGGACGGACGACCTTGTTCAATCGGCTGTCATCCTCGTCCCAGCTTTTCTTGTTCGGCTTTGCCCACTCGGTGATGTAGCGGTCGATGAGCTTGCCGACTGTGATTTCCCTTTCGGACACCTGCTTCTCGGCGCGTAGGCGCTTCGCCTTCTGCGTTCTCGACTCGGGGGCCGCTCCGCCTAGTGCCTTGAACCTGTCCTTCGCTTGCAAGACGGTGCCGCCGCCTTTGATCCATTCGATTCCCAACGACGTGCGCTGCTCCACACGCATACCGCGTGAGTCGAGCGCGTCGGAGATTCGGCAACAAAGGAAATGACGCTTGCCGTTGCCGGTGATGCGCACGGCAAGCCCCGGCATATCGGCGAAGCGATAGATGCGGTTCTTGCCCTTCGGCGGGGTCGGCAGCATGGCGATTGCCGCCTCGGTTAGTGCGATCTTGGTGTCGGCCATCGGGGCGCTCCTGGGCGGTTCCCTACGGGCTATAGCCCGTGCATAGCCCGTAGCGGGCGACACGCGGCGCGCCGCCCTTGCTACCCAAAGTTACCCCGGCATTACCAAAAAAGCTAGCGTAATTAGCCAGTTACGTAACTAGCCAGTTACACCCGTCGCCGAAACAATGGCTTATGGTAGGCTGCGAAGGTTGCTCAAAATCCGCCGCCCTTAAAAGCGTGTGGGTTCGAGTCCCACCTCCGGCACCAATGAAAAGGCCAGACGAGAGTCTGGCCTTTTTCGTTGGAGGACCAGGAAATGCCTCCGACAAAACGACGCGAGCTGGGATCAGCGCGCGCCCATGTAGTCCATCTTGCCGATCTCGATGCCGTTGTGTCGCAGTAGCGCGTACGCAGTGGTGACATGAAAGAAAAATTGCGGCAAGCCGTAGCTCAACAGATAGGCCTCTCCGTCGAAACGGCGTTCTTTGGGTGTGCCAGGGCGCAACACGATCTCGCGTAGCGCACTGCCTTCGAACCACGCCGCATCGAGGCCATCGATCAGTGCCAACGTTGTGGCAATGCGCGCCTTCAATTCGTCGAACGTGCGCTCGCTGTCCTCATGCGCCGGCACATCTGCCCCCGCCAGACGACACGACACGCCCTTGGCCATGTCGCAGGCGATCTGCACCTGCCGCAGCAATGGAAACATGTCCGGGAACAACCGCGCCTGCAGCAGCGCATCCGGCTCGATCTTCTTGTCCACCGCATGGGCCTGGGCCTTGTCCAGGATCCTGGACAGCGCGCCGAGCATCTGCTTGAAGACGGGAACGGACGCGGTGTACATGGCGTTGGTCATACGGCATCTCACGAATGGGGAGGTCGAGATGGTACCTCGATAGCGCAATGCCCTTCGGTTACGCCGCGAAGGAAAGCCCATGGGTTGCGCTCCAACTCCGCCGTTGCCAAGAAGCATCGATGCGGTCGCAGAACCTGATTCCGCAGCCCGGAAAGCGGTCTCGATGCCCGCTATTTCTCCTCAATCGCCTGCCCAAACGCCAGCAAATTCCCATCCGGCACCAGGACCAGCAGTTCCCGCTGGCCATAGGACTTGTCCATCGGTCCATGCACATCGCCCTGGGGCAAGGTGTCGAGCTTCGGCTTGAGTTCGTTGTACAACGCGTCCACATCGCGCACGTCGACGTAGTAGGCGAAGCGGCGGTTGCCCGCAGGCGCGGCTTCGTCGCCACGACTTTCGAGGATGCGGATGCCCGCCTTCTCGCGCTGGATGTAGGCATAGCCCGGTTGGCGATACAGGGTTTCGAAGCCGAGGATACCGTTGAAGAAGGCCAGCGCCTGCTCCAGGTCCTCGACATGCATGAAAGGGGTGATCTGGATGACGTTGGACATGGCGCCTCCGGACGCGGGGGTGGCCAGCGTAACGCCAGCGCACCGGGGCAAGCTCTCGGCTAGCATTGCCCGCATGTGCCTGATCGCCCTCGCCTGGGGTCTCCACCCCCGCTACCCATTGGCCCTCATCGCCAATCGCGACGAGTTCCATGGGCGCCCGGCGGCGCCGGCTGGACCGGATCCCGAGCATGCCGACGTCTACGGCGGCCGCGATCTGTTGCAGGGCGGTAGTTGGCTGATGGTGTCGACTCGCGGGCGCTTGGCTGCCGTGACCAATGTGCGTGTGGGCTTGAATCCGGAAAACGCGCCACGTTCGCGCGGTGCGCTGGTGCGCGGGTTCGTTTCCGGCGATGCGTCAGCCGATGCATATCTCGCTGCGCTGGCCGCAGAAGCACCGGACTACGGGCGCTTCAACCTGGTGGTGTGGGACGGCACTGCGCTTGCCTTCGCCAGCAATCATCCGCATTACGTCACGCACGCGATCAATCCAGGCGTGCATGCGATGTCCAACGGCGCGTTCGATGCGTCCTGGCCGAAGAGCATGCATGCCACGCGTGCGCTGTCCTCATGGCTGGATAACACCACGAACGATGCGCCGATGCTGGTGGAGTTGTTCGATGCGCTGGCCGACACCACAGCAGCGCCCGATGCGGCCTTGCCCGACACCGGCGTTGGCCTTGAATTCGAACGCGCACTATCGCCGCCATTCGTGCATGGGGAAACCTATGGCACGCGGTGCAGCAGCGTGGTGCTCGTGGACACGGACGCCATCACTTTCGTCGAACGCCGCTTCGGTCCGGATGCACTGCCGTTGGGAGAAACGGCGGCGTTGCTACCACGCTTATGACGGTGCTCAAAAGCGTCGCGCATATAGAGAAGGCCCAGTCTTCGAGGTATGACCCTCTAGTGGCTGAGCCTTCCGTGCCGGAGCGATTGCGTCTGGCTTGTTAACGCCTTCTGCTTGTTCTCCGACGGTTGAAGCCTACTACCGGCGGTGTTATCGAGAAGTAAAAGTCCGCGGCCGTTCGTCGGACACCGCCCACGGCCACCAGCCGCGCCCGCTGAGCGCATAGCGGTCGGCCGCGCGCTCGAAGCGGTTGCGCACGCTGATGCCGCCGCTCAGCAGGTAGAGCGGCAGGAACAACGGACCTAGCGCCATGTATTGATAAACGTGTGCGCGTTCATGATCGGCAAGGCGGATGAAGGGCTCATCGAGATGGCCGGCGCGATGCGCGTACGTCACGCAATCCGAATCCAGCGTGTCGCCGGTATGCAGGATGGTGTTGCCCAACGTGATGGCCCCGCCAGGGCCCCACGGCCAGCGATGAAACACGATGGCGAGATCACGTGCGCGTACATGCGCATGCGCGCCGAATGCGATTCCGATCGTCCCGGCGACGAGGCCGAGCGCGGTGTTCGGCAATGTCCACACAATGCCGAGCACGCGTGCGGCAAACAGCAACACGGGCCTGACGTCTGCTGCGTCGCTCAATCGTCGCCTTCCGGCATCAGCAGCCACAGGATCAGGTACACCAGGATGCCGGGGAACGCCGCCGATGCGATCGACAAGACGACGAAGACGGCGCGCAATAAGGTCGGATTCCAGCCGAACCGCTGTGCAATGCCGCCCATCACGCCGGCGATGACGCGGTCGGTGCGGGAGCGAGTAAAGGGGCGGGCTTGGTTCATGGACTTGGCGGGTCGAGGCGTTGGAGCAAGTCTAATCCCTGCGCACGTGTCACGGTTTACGTCGTGAACGGGGCTTTCCCCAGGGATCAATGGGGGTTTTACCCGATGCTTCGGGACGGGATGCGTCGCGACACTGGCAAGGTTCATTCGGAGCCGTGCCCATGTCCCGTCGCAGTCAGTTCCTCACCGTCGCATTCGCCGCGCTGGCCGTCCCGGCTGTGTTCGCCCTCGACATCGGCACGTTGCCGGTGGAAGCGCCGGTGGCCACGCCGTCGCCATCGGTCTCCAGTTATCTGCACGACGTGTCACAGCCGATCCCCGGCGTCGACTGGACCACGGGCATCACCGAGCACCATCGCATCACCATGGCCGACGGCGTCGAGCTGGACGGCTGGGTCGTGCGACCCAACATCCCTGGGCCTGTGCCGCTGGTGCTCGACATCACGCCGTACTACGGCGGTGGCGATCCGACCGTGACCAAGGCAACCGGCATCAATGCCGTTTTCGGCAAACCATTCCTCGAATTGGTGAAACGCGGTTACGCCATTGCCATTCTCTCGGTGCGCGGCACCGGCAATTCCGGCGGCTGTTTCAGCATCGGTGGACCGGAGGAAGCCAAGGACCTCGCCACCGCCGTCGAATACTTCGCCGCGCAGCCGTGGTCGAACCACAACGTGGGCGCAATGGGCGTGAGCTACGACGGCACCGCACCGCAGGACCTGTGGGTCGAAGGGTCGCCGTCGCTGAAGACGATCGTGCCAATCAGCGGCATCTCCGACATGTACCGCTACAACTACGTCAACGGCGTGCCGATCGACGACACCATTGGTTTCAACACCTACTACTGGTTGCTGACCGGCCTCGGTCCGGCCGGCCTGTATACCGGCAGCCAGTTGCTCGATCCAGTCAATGTGCCGGATGCGGTGGCCGGCGAAGCCTGCGAGGAACGCGTCGAAGTCACTACGGAAACATTCACCTCGTTCGTCAGCGGCAACAAGACACCGTATTGGCAAGCGCGCGACCACCTCGCCGAACTCAACGCCGATCCGTTGAAGAAACGCGCAAGCGTGTTCTACATCCACGGCCTGCAGGACTGGAACGTCAAGCCGCACAACATGGAAGGCTGGATCGAAGCGCTGCAGCGCAGCAACGTGCCGTTCAAGGCGTGGCTGGGCCAGTGGGATCACGCGTGGCCGGATCGCAGCGACTGGATCACGGTGATGACGGCGTGGTTCGATCAGTTCCTGAAGAACCGCAACACCGGCATCCTCGACGCACCCAAGGTGCAGGTGAAGGACGACGCCGGCCAGTGGCGCAACGAGCCGAAATGGCCGGCGCAGAGCAAGAAGGTCACGCTGTATCCGCAGGTCACCGGCTTGCTCGGCACCAACGCAGGCGTCGGCTACGCCGACTACAACGACTATCTCGGTCAGGACGTCAACGAAACCGCGCCACTCCCTGATGATCGCGTCGTGTTCGCGACTTCGCCCCTCAGCAACGATCTGCACCTGTCGGGCATGCCACGCTTCGAGGGCATCGTCGCCGCCACCGGCATGCGCGCCAACCTGATGCTGACGCTGGCCGAGCAGTCGCCAGACGGCACGCTGCGTCCGTTCAACTTCGCTGCATTGAGCCTCAACCATGCGCAGAACCTGCAACAGGGCAAGCCCACCGTCGCCGGCGAACCGCAGTACGTCGGCGTGAATTTCTTCCCGCAGGAAGACGTGGTGCACGCCGGCAATCGGTTGGTGCTGCTGGCCGCTGGCGACCTCGTGTTCTATGGCCAGCCCGGACCGAACATGAAGCCTGTTGCGACGGGTTCGTCGCTGATCCTCGATCTGGCGACGAGCAAGCTGATCCTGCCGAACGACACGACGTTGAGCTACGAGTCGCCTTGAGTCGAAGCGCTCTGGATGGAGGGTGCGCCGCTGACTGACCGAATGGCGGGCGACCGCACCCTCCATCCCCTTCCCTGCAACGATCGGGAAGGGAGTGGATCGATGATCAAACGTGTCTAACGACTGGTAAACCGCTGGCGACTACTGCTCAGCCACCCGCAATCCCCCATCGCGACAGGACCTCGCGATCGTGATCGCCCATCAGGGTAACGCCATGCAACAAAGTCTTGCCGGCCCAACACAAATCCTCGTCAGCGGCCGCCGCCTTGTGGCTCATCGCGTTCACGAAGCGCTCGGCGTACTGGCCCTGATACTGGCTGCCAAGATTGTTCAATGCACTCCGCAGGGCAGCTTCATCGACTGGTCGTTCGGGCGCGTTTTCCACTTCGGCCTTCAAGGCCTGCAGGTAGAAGGTCATCAACGCAGCATGGTGGCGTGGCGATATCTGCTCGAAGGCACCACGCATTTTTTCGCTTAGCCCGGCATCGTAGGTCGTACGCTCGCGCAGGGCCTGCGCACAACTGTGGGTGTCGAGCTGCGGCAATGCGCGCGCCATTGCCGTTGTTGCCCCGACCAGGATCGAGCCATCCAGCGATTTTGCGCCGCGCTTCAGTGCAGTACTGACTTCGGAATAGATGCCTTGCCTGGTGAACACGCCAGAGAATCTGGACTTCAACTTCGGGTCGGCGTTGACGCCATCGACGAAACGCTGGCTGGCTTCATACAACGGCGATGACGGCGTGTACGGATTCTTGACATCAACCGAGACCAGGCTCAATGGGGAGTCGCCGCTCAACCAACGCTTTCCCAGCACCACCAATACGATGATGGCTGCGATCCACAGCAATTTCTTCACTCCACTCCCCTTGGAACTGACGATACGCCGGATAGCCTAACCGTCAGCGCGAGCGCTTGGCGAGCCAGTCGTGGATCGTGCCCGGCACTTCCGTTTGCGCGCGGCCGGAGACGTAGATGCCGATATGGCCGCCCTTGAACGACAGCTCGGTGTAGTCGTCGGTGCCGATCAAACCCTTGAGCGGCTTGGAAGCGGATGGCGGTACCAGGTGGTCCTGTTCCGCATAGATATTGAGCACCGGCATGTCGACCAGCCCGAGGTGCACTTCGCGCTCGCCGATGGTGATGCCACCGTTGACGAAGCCATTGGCCTGGTAGAACTGCTTGATGAACTGGCGGAATGCCTCGCCCGCCTGGTCCGGCGAATCGAAGATCCACTTTTCCATGCGCAGGAAGTCCTCGACCGCCTTCTTGTCGTCGAGGATATCGACCAGGCCGACGTATTTCTGCACGAACAGGCGCGCCGGCTTCAACGTGAGGTAGCACCAGTTCATCAGGTCGGCCGGGACGTTGCCGAGCGTGTCGACGAACAGGTCCACGTCCATGCCGCGCGTCCAGTGCGACAACATGTTGTCGGCGGTGTGGAAATCCACCGGCGTGACCATGGTGATCAGGTTCTTGATCCTGTCCGGATGCAGGGACGAGTAGCACAGCGAGAACACACCGCCCTGGCAGATGCCGAGCAGGTTGATCGCATCCAGCCCATGCGTGCGCCGCAGGTAGTCGACCGCGCCGCCAAGGAAGCGTTCGATGTAGTCCTCGAGGGTGAGGAAGCGGTCGGAGCGATCCGGATAGCCCCAATCGATGATGTAGACGTCTTCACCGCGGGCGAGCAGGCCCTTGACGATCGAGCGGTCGGCCTGCAGGTCGACCATGTAGGGACGATTGACCAGCGCATAGCTGATCAGCAGCGGGGTCGTAGCGGTCGGGGTCTTGTCGCCGCGGTAGCGGTACAACGCGACCTTGCCATCGCGCCACACTTCTTCCTTGTGCGTCGCGCCGTATTCGACATCATCGACGTTGCGCAGCGTGTCGAGGCCGGCGCCGAGCTTGCCTTGCATCTGCATGGCCTCGGTGGCCAGCGCTTCGGGAGTGAGGTTGAGTGGGCCGTGCATGTCAGCGCTTCCCCTTCGTGGATTTTTTCACCGCGGGCCTGGCGGTTTTCTTGGCGGCAGGCTCTGCTTGCTTGGCAGCCGGCTTCTTCGCCGCCGGCTTCGCGGCTGTGGGTGCGGCGGGCGCGACCTCGCGATCGCGCAGGCGGCGCAACTGGCGTTCGAGTTCGGCGATCTTGCGATGCGCTGCATCGACTTCGGTGCGGGTCGGCATGCCCAGCGAACCGCTGAGCTGCTCGACTTCCTTCTGCACGCCCGCGCGCACGCGCATCTGCGCATTGACCAGGGCGCCATAGACCTTGCGGAATTCCGGCGACAAGGCGATCTCGGCATAGGCCTCTTCCGCCGCGTCGATCCACAGGTCGAACAAGGCGCGCGCCGATTGCAGCTGGCGGCCCGGCTCGGAGCGTTCGGCCAACTTGCTTTCGAACACTTCGTAGGCGCGTTGCGCCGACTTGAGCATCAGTGCGTTGTAAGCGTTGGTCTGTTCCTGATAGTCGAGCCTGGCCTGCATCAGCGCCTGCCACCGCTCCTGATGCTCGCGGGCGAGGCCGAAGGCAGGCATGCCGAGCCAGGAGGCGCCCTCGCGCTTCCACGCGTCGAGGTAGGGCGAGGCATCCTCGATCCATTGTTCCAGCCCCTGCTGCCCCTGCCCGCGCATGGCGCGGAACATCTCCGGGAAGGGGTTTTCGCCGACGGCACCGAGCGCCTGTTTCCAGGCACGCGTGATCTCGGCGGCGCTGGCATCCTGGCCGGCGAACTGCGCCGCCACCTGCTGCATCTGCCCATACCAGTCGCGGGCCTGCGTGTTGAAGCGCTCGACGGCGGCATTGACCTCGGTACGGTTGCCGTGGACGAGCTGCGTCCACCAGTCGATGGCCTCATGCCAGGCTTTCGCGCCGGCATGCATCGGTTCCGACCCGGCATTGCCGCCGCCACGCATCGTTTCGCCCCAGGCATTCCAGTATTGCCGTGCCAGCGCCTCGAAATCGGTACTGTTGAAGCCGGCGCCTCGCGCAGTGCTCGCCATGTCTACTCCTTGGTTTGGCGCATGCTAGCCCCGCTAATGTTGCAGTGCAACATTACGCCTTGATGGCGCCTTCTAGAGCTTCGGGATGCGCAGGGTTTTGCTGATCATCAGCGAGCCTGACAGCGCATAGACCAGCACCAGCGGATGCAGCTGCCAGGGGCCCAGTTGCCACATCCCGAACCACAGCTGCTCGTCGATGCGCCCGCTCCAGGCTGCCACGGCCAGCACGATGACGATGAGGAGGCTGGTCGGGATCGGCGTGCCCTCGAAGTACTTGACCTTGCCCTCGGCGCCGGACAGCTGTTCGGCAGTGACGTTGTAGCGCGCCAAGCGGCTGACACCGCAACCGACGAAGTACGACAGCACGATCCAGTCCCACCCGCCCTGCAGGCCACAGGCATAGCCCAGCGCGGCCGGCGCGACGCCGAACGAGATCACGTCCGCCAGCGAATCCAGCTCGCGCCCGAGCGTGGAGGCGGATTGCCGCCAGCGCGCCACGCGCCCGTCGAGCGTGTCGAATACAAAAGCTAGCGGAATGAGTGCCATGCCGATCAGCAGGTCCCGTACCACGCCTTCCTGCAGGAATCGCATCGCCGCGAAGATCGCGCCGGTGCCGCAGAACGCGTTCGCCAGCGTGAACCAGTCGGCGAGGTGGAAATCGCGCAGCATCGAGAAATGACGGGGTCGCTGCATGAAGGCTCTCCAATCGAGGCGTGCAGACTGCCAAAGACTGCGTGATGGCGGCAACAGCGTCCTTGCATGTCCGGGGCGTCTTTGCCAGCCTGCGGGCACTTCAACGATGCATGGCCGTAATGACCCGACCTGACGAGCTCCCCGACGGCTATACGGCAATCCCGCAGCGCCTGCCACGCAACACGACACCGACCTGGGAAGTAGAGCTGTTGATTTCGGGCGTGGCGGTGTTCGCCATGCTGCAGTTACCGGGCTGGCTGGACGATGCCTGGTTCGCGCTCGAACCGAGGCTCGGCATGATCTGGTTCGAGCCGCTGCTGTTCGTTTACTTCTATGCGAAGAGCGCGGCAGTCATGCTGGCCGCGACTTTTGTCATCCATTTATTGTTACGCGCCCGCTGGATTGCACTGGTCGGGATGGATTCCGTCTATCCGGACGGCATTCTGTGGGAGCGACTGCGGATCGGCCCGGTACAACGTGAGGTCGAACAACGACTCCACGACGGGACAGCAACCGCGATCGAACGCGCCGACAACCTGGCTACGACTGTGTTTGCGGCCGGCGTAACGATGGCCACATTGATGCTATCGGTGAGCCTGCTGTTGGCAGCGACATTCACTACGGTCCAACTCGTGGGTTCGAGGTTTGGTTTCGATATCGACTTCAAGCTCGTGCTGGCATTGTGCAGTCTGGTTGTCCTCATCCCCTTTCTTCTGTCGCGCCAGCTGGATCACTTGTACGGCGCACGTCTGCGACCAGGCAGTCTGCCGCATCGAACGCTGGCGGCGACCTTGAGAGGCTTTGCCAGGGTGGGGCTAGGCCGTACCAGCAATATGGCAATGGCGTTGCTGACAAGTCATGGCGGCGAGCGGCGCGTTGTCCTGCTTACGATGTGCATCATCGCGGCTGCGACCTGGGCCGTAATTTGGAATTACGAGACTCTCCGCGAACCCAACACGCTAGGGAATTACGCACTCTTCCCGTCGTTGCAAGCTGATTCGAGTCGCACCTTGGCTCCGGCGCATTACGACGAATTCCGCAATCCTGCGCGCGATGGCGCAGTCCCGTACATCCAGAGCGCAACCGTGGTCGGTCCATATCTACGGCTGGTCGTGCCCTACCAGCCGAAGCGGGACGACGCTGCCTTGCGTCGCGATTGCCCTGCCATCCTTGCGCTAAAGAAAACCGAGCGTTCGGCGGCGACGCTCGATTGTTTGCAGCGGCTGCATCCCGTCAGCATTGACGGCAAACCAGTGGCTCTGCAGTACGATCTCAGCAGCGACTCTCGCACTGACCGCCCGGCGTTGCTGGCGATGATCGACGTGCGTTCGCTTGCACAGGGACGCCATGAATTGCTGGTCGCGCGCCAGCCTACTGCTGATGAGCAGGAAGAAATCGACAAAAATGAAGCGAAAACCGGTAGCAGCAAACCGGGCAACCCCACTTCGTACCGGATTCCGTTCTGGCGCTGAAAAGTTCCATGACTCCCCGGCTTTAGAATCCGGGCAATGCCCACGCCACCCCGCAAGATCATCCACGTCGACATGGACGCGTTCTACGCGTCGGTCGAGCAACGCGATGACCCATCACTGCGCGGCAAGCCGGTGGTCGTCGCCTGGCGTGGTGCACGCTCGGTGGTCTGCGCAGCGAGTTACGAGGCGCGCAAGTACGGCGTGCGTTCGGCGATGCCAGCGGTACGCGCCGAACGGTTGTGCCCGCAGGCGGTATTCGTGCCGCCGGATTTCGTGCGTTACAAGGCGGTGTCGAGACAGGTGCGCGAGATCTTCACGCGCCATACCGATCTGGTCGAACCGCTATCGCTGGACGAAGCCTATCTCGACGTCACGGCCACCAAGACTGGCCTGCCGAGCGCCACGGCTACCGCCGAAGCGATCCGCGCCGCGATCCGCGAAGAGACGCAACTCACTGCATCGGCTGGCGTCGCACCGAACAAGTTCCTCGCCAAGATCGCCAGCGACTGGCGCAAGCCGGATGGCCTGTTCGTGGTGCGCCCACACCAGGTCGAAGCCTTCCTCGCACCGTTGCCCGTCGGGCGCCTGCCTGGAGTCGGCAAGGTGATGGAAGCCAGGCTCGCAGAACTCGGGATCGCCACCGTCGCCGACCTGCGTGCATTGCCGCCATCGCACCTGGAGCAACGCTTCGGCCGATGGGGCCGACGCCTGCACGAACTGTCGCTCGGCATCGACGAGCATCCGGTGGTGTCCGAACGCCCTACCCTGCAGATCTCGGCCGAAGACACCTTCGAACACGACCTGCGCCTCGACGAACTCGAACCGCACATCCGTCGCCTCGCCGAAAAAACCTGGGCCGGCTATCAGCGTGAACGCGAACAGCACGACGGCCGCATCGCCCGCACCATCGTGCTCAAGCTCAAGACCAGCGATTTCAGGACCCTCACCCGCAGCCTGACGCCAGCGGAACGTCCGTCATCGCCGGACGAGCTGGCGCAGATCGCGTGCGATTTGCGTTCGCGCGTGGAATTGCCGTCACGGACGCGTTACCGCCTCGTCGGGGTGGGTTTGTCCGGCTTCGTCGAGGCGGACAGCGTCCAGGCGCAAACCGATCTGTTCGGAAGCACCCGCCAGGGCTGAAATCCCGCCCGCCCGGCGTCCTCACATCGCGCGCAATCCCGGACCGGCAGAATCCGGTTGTTCCGTACGGATGGACGCATTCGCCGGCCGCATGCCTGCATTCAACATCCTCACCTTGAACGCCCACATGGGGTTCAACCTGCTCAATCGCCGCTTCGTGCTGCACGCGTTGCGCGATGCGATCCGCGACGTGTCGGCCGACATGGTGTTCCTGCAGGAGGTGCTGGGTGCGCATGCGCGGCA
Source organism: Lysobacter sp. CFH 32150 (assembly GCF_022758295.1). GTDB lineage: Bacteria > Pseudomonadota > Gammaproteobacteria > Xanthomonadales > Xanthomonadaceae > CFH-32150. Next base: position 255,578 of record NZ_JALDWJ010000002.1, read on the forward strand.
TGCGAAGCGTCACCTCAATTGGCCCGAAGGGCCGCAGTACGAATTCCTGGCAGACGCTATCTGGACGCAATTCGCCTATGGCCAGAATGCGGTCTACCCCGACGGCCACCATGGCAACGCGCTGCTATCGAAGTTCCCGATCGTGCATCACGAGAACCGTGACGTCACCGTACACGGCCACGAGGAACGCGGGATGTTGCATTGCGTGATCGACATCCCGGGGCGCGCCACGCAAGTGCACACCATCTGCGTGCATCTCGGCTTGCGCGAGGGGCACCGCAAGCAGCAACTGGAATTGTTATGCGCGATCATTGCTAACGAAATCCCCGCCGATGCGCCATTGATCGTCGCGGGCGATTTCAACGACTGGCGCCGGCGCGGGCACCCTCTGCTCACGCGTCGCGGCCTGCACGAAGCCTTCGAGGAAGCGCACGGGCACGTTGCGGCGACATTCCCCGCGCGATGGCCGGTGATGCCATTGGATCGCATCTACCTGCGCAACGTCAGCGCGCACAAGCCTAAGGTATTGTCATCGCGGCCGTGGTCCCACCTGTCCGACCACGCACCGCTCCTAGCGGGCATCAAGCTATGAGCGGCTCCGGCTACAAGTGGCCGGCCGCGCGCCACACCGAGTCCCTATGGCGTACGCGTAACCGCGTGCACCTGTTGGAGAACGGCGAAGAGTTCTTTGCCAGTGCGTTCGCTGCCATCGCGCGTGCGCAACATGAAATCCTGATCGAAACCTTCATCCTGTTCGAAGACAAGGTCGGGCTGGAACTACACCGCCTGCTTGTCGAAGCCGCTCAGCGCGGCGTGCGCGTCGAAGTCACCGTGGACGGCTACGGCTCGCCAGGCTTTTCCCCCGAGTTTCTCGGGGCGTTGACCACAGTGGGCGTGCATTTCCGCGTCTTCGATCCGCATCATCGTTTGTTCGGCGTGCGCCTTCACGTCTTCCGGCGCCTGCATCGCAAGCTGTTGGTGATCGACGGCGAACTGGCCTTCGTCGGCGGCATCAACTTTTCCGCCGACCACCTGGCCGATTTCGGGCCGGGCGCGAAGCAGGACTACGCGATCGAGGTGGAAGGCCCGATCGTCGCCGACATCCGCAGTTTCGCCCTGGCTGCGATCGCGTCGGACGGCACCGGGGAATCGTGGCAACACCCATGGCAGGCCGCAGAGGCCTCGCGCGCCGGTGGCGCGGATGCGCTGTTCCTGCTTCGCGACAACGGCAGGCGGCAGAACGCGATCGAGCGCGAGTACCGCGACGCGATCCTGGCCGCACGCCGGGAAGTCGTCATCGCCAACGCATATTTCTTCCCGGGTTACGGTTTCCTGCACGAGTTGCGCGACGCCGCGCGGCGCGGGGTGACGGTGCGGCTCATCTGCCAGGGCGAACCGGACTCGCAACTCGCATCATCCGCCGCGCGATCGCTGTACTGGCATCTGCTCGAGGCCGGTGTCCGCATCCACGAGTATTGCGAGCGGCCCTTCCATGGGAAGGTCGCCGTGGTCGACGATGTCTGGTCCACGGTTGGTTCGAGCAATCTCGATCCGTTGAGCCTGTCGCTCAACCTCGAGGCCAACGTGTTCGTGCGCGATGCCGCGTTCGCGCGCCACCTGCGCGAGCGGCTGGACGAGTTGCAGCAACGCCATTGCCGCCCGGTCGATCCGGCCGGCATTCCACGCCGCAGGCTCTGGCACAAGCTCACCCAGCCAGTGGTCTTCCACTGCGTGCGGCACTTTCCGGACTGGGCAGGCCTGTTGCCTGCGCATACGCCGAAGGTCGCGCTCGTGCAGCCACCTGCGGGCGCGAGCACCGGCGAACCTCCATGACGGTGCATCGCCATCCACGATTGCGGCAGTTCGCGCGGGTCCTGTTCGTTGCGTTCCTGGGCTTGGTCGCGATCCTGCTGATCCGCTACGCGCGCTCGGTGGACTGGTCGCAAGTCGCCGCGGCCATCGCCGGTTATCGCGCGTCCACGTTGCTGGCTGCGGCATCGCTGACGTTGTTGAGTTACCTCATCTACTGTGGCTACGACCTGGCCGCGCGTGCATACAGCGGCCATGCGCTGTCGACGCGCCGCGTCATGGCGATCGCATTCACCAGCTATGCCTTCAGTCTCAACATCGGCGCACTGGTCGGCGGCGCAGGATTCCGTTATCGGCTGTATTCACACTCGGGACTCAGCACGAGCAAGATCAGCCGCATCATCGCCTTCACCGTCGCGACCAACTGGCTGGGCTACCTCGTGCTCGCCGGATGCGTATTCGCGTCGGGAATCGTGGTGCCACCGATGGGCTGGGAGGTCGGCGCGGCCGGCCTGCGATGGTTTGGATGGCTGATGCTCGCGATCGCTGTGGCCTACCTCGTTGCCTGCAGGCTGTCGCATGGACGCGTGTTCCATGTGGGCAGGCATCATTTCCGGTTTCCGTCGCTTCGGCTTGCACTGTTGCAGGTCGTTCTCGCGGTCACGAACTGGTCGATCATGGCGGCCATCGTCTACGTGCTGATGCCGGAACAGGCTTCGTACCCGAGTGTCCTTGGCGTGTTGCTGCTTGCCGCCGTCGCGTCCGCCATCGCGCATATCCCGGCGGGCATCGGCGTACTCGAAGCGGTGTTCGCAGTGCTCCTGCATGCATTGCCGCAAGCGCAGCTGCTGGCTGCGCTCCTCACCTATCGTGCGTTCTATTACCTGGCGCCATTGCTGCTGGCGATTGCGCTCTATGCGCTGTTCGAAGCTAGAGGCAAAAAGCCTCGGGCCGATTGAATCCACAAAGAAAAAGCGGGCCGAAGCCCGCTTTTTCGTAATGCTGCGATGACGCGACGACTTACTCGGCCGAGGCACCTTCGATCTCGTCGACGGCCTTCATCGACAGGCGGATGCGGCCCTGCTTGTCGACTTCCAGTACCTTGACCTTGACCATGTCGCCTTCCTTGAGCACGTCGCTGACTTTCTCGACGCGTTCGTTGGAAATCTGCGACACGTGCACGAGGCCATCCTTGCCGGGGGAGATGGTGACGAACGCACCGAAGTCCATCAGCTTGACGACCTTGCCTTCGTAGATCCGGCCCGGCTCGACGTCCGAGGTGATCTGCTCTATGCGCGACTTGGCGGCCTGGCCGGCGAGCGCGTTCACCGAGGCGATGACGATGGTGCCGTCGTCCTGGATGTCGATCTGGGTGCCGGTTTCCTTGGTGATCGCCTGGATCACCGAACCGCCCTTGCCGATCACTTCGCGGATCTTGTCGGGGTGGATCTTGATCGTGATCAGGCGCGGCGCGAAATCGCTCAGCTCCGGACGCGGCGCGGTCAGCGCATTCGCCATCTCGCCGAGGATGTGCAGGCGGCCTTGCTTGGCCTGCGCCAGCGCCGACTTCATGATCTCTTCGGTGATGCCCTGGATCTTGATGTCCATCTGCAGCGCGGAGACGCCCTTCTCGGTGCCCGCGACCTTGAAGTCCATGTCGCCGAGGTGGTCTTCGTCGCCGAGGATGTCGGACAGCACGACGTAGTCGTTGTCTTCCTTCACCAGGCCCATCGCGATGCCCGCGACCGGCGCCTTGATCGGCACGCCAGCGTCCATCAGCGCCAGCGAGCTGCCGCAGACCGAAGCCATCGAGGACGAGCCGTTCGACTCGGTAATCTCGGAGACGACGCGGATGGTGTACGGGAACTCTTCCATCGTCGGCATCACGGCGAGCACGCCGCGTTTGGCGAGGCGGCCATGGCCGATTTCGCGACGCTTCGGACCCATCATGCGACCGGCTTCACCGACCGAGTACGGAGGGAAGTTGTAGTGGAACAGGAAGTGTTCCTTGTACTCGCCAGCGACGGCATCGATGACCTGGCCGTCACGTGCGGTGCCGAGAGTGATCGCGACGATCGCCTGCGTTTCACCGCGGGTGAACAGTGCCGAACCATGGACACGCGGCAGGATGTTGACCTTCGAGGCGATCGGACGCACGGTGTCGAGCGCACGGCCGTCGATGCGGACCTTGGTGCTCAGCACGGCGCCGCGCATGGTCTGGTATTCGAGCTCGCCGAATTCCTTCGACATCTCGCCTGCGTTCCAGCCGGCTTCTTCGGTACGCCCTGCGAGGGACTGCATGACGTCCTTCTTGATCGCGGAGATCGCGTCGCGACGCTGCAGCTTGTCGCGCACCTGGAACGCTTCGGCGAGCTTGCCGCCGACAGCTTCCTTCAACGCGGAGATCATGGCGTCGTTCTTGGCCGGAGCCTGCCAGGTCGACGGCTTGGTGCCGGCTTCGACGGTCAGATCGTTGATCGCGTTGATGACCTTCTGCATCTCGCGATGGCCGAACATCACCGCGCCGAGCATCACGTCTTCGGACAGTTCCTTCGCTTCGGATTCGACCATCAGCACGGCATTGACAGTACCGGCGACGACGAGTTCGAGCTCGGAATCCTTCAGCTCGGTGGTGGTCGGGTTGAGCAGGTACTGGCCGTTCTTGTAACCGACCTTGGCGGCACCGATCGGGCCCTGGAACGGAGTGCCTGCCAGCGAGAGCGCGGCGGAAGCGCCGATCAGCGCGAGGATGTCACCGTCGATTTCCGGGTTCATCGACATCACGGTGGCGATGATCTGGACTTCGTTCTTGAATTCTTCCGGGAACAGCGGGCGGATCGGGCGATCGATCAGGCGCGAGATCAGCGTTTCCTTCTCGGTCTGGCGGCCTTCGCGCTTGAAGAAGCCGCCCGGGATGCGGCCGCCGGCGTAGAACTTCTCCTGGTAATCGACGGTGAGCGGGAAGAAATCCTGCCCTTCGCGCGCCGACTTGGCGGCGACCGCGGTAACCAGCAATACGGTGCCGTCGCAGCTGACCATGACGGCGCCGCCTGCCTGGCGGGCGATCTCGCCGGTCTCGAGGGTGACGGTCTGGTTGCCGTACTGGAAGCTCTTGGTGATTTTTGCCACGTGAAATGTCCTTGGATGTCTTTCTTTCGGATTGACCGGACGGGGCCCGTGCCCCGCGCGGGTGGTCGCCGAACTTGGCGGCCGTGTGTTCGTTCAGGCGCGGGCTTCGCGCTCACAAAAAAGCCGGCCCGCAAAAAGCAAACCGCGGCGCATTGCTGCGCCGCGGTTGGAGTCTTGCTTAGCGACGCAGCCCCAGTTTCTCGATCAGGGCCTTGTAACGCTCGTTGTCTTTGCGCTTCAGGTAATCGAGCAGGCTGCGACGACGGTTGACCATCATCAGCAGGCCACGACGGCTGTGGTGATCCTGCTTGTGGGTCTTGAAGTGACCGGTGAGCTGCTCGATGCGAGCGGTGAGCAGGGCAACCTGGACTTCGGGGGAACCGGTGTCGTTGTCGCCGCGCTTGTGTTCGGTGATGACCTTGCTGGTGTCGATGGGCATGTAAAACCTCGTAGATGCGTGACTTGCAGGAACGCCCGATTCGTTTGGACGCACCGCTTGGCCCGCCGTTTGCTTGGGGAATGTTGCAAAGTGCTTCGAAAAGCCGCGGGATTGTAGCCCGCGCAAGCCTTTCAGGACAAGGGTTTAGCCGATTCTGGTGCCGGTTGACCGAGGGCTGCTGCCCAGGTGAATAGGCGCTGTGGACGCAACCTGCCCTCTTCATCGACCTCACCCAACCCCAGTGCGCGGCCGCTGCCGTCAAACAGCGCCACGCTGCCGGTCGGGCGGAAATCGCCGGTGAGTGACTGCCCCTGTCCCAGTCGCTGTGCCTGCGCAGGCGTCACCTGGACTTCTGGCCACGCGGTCATGCCAGCCTCGATCGGCAGCAGGCAGGCGTCGAGGACGCGCTCGCCGGCGCGTTCAGCTAGGTCCTGCAGGGCCTCCAGCGTCCACATCCGTGGTTCACGGAAGGGATCGACCCACAGCCGCCGCAATTCGGCCACGTGTGCGCCACAGCCAAGCAACTCCCCGAGGTCCCGCACCAGGCTGCGCACATAGGTGCCGGAGCCGCATTCGACGTGCAGGCGCAGCAGCGGTTCGCCGCCGTGCAGCAAATCGGCTGCATTCAGCAGGTCGAAGGCGTGCACGTCGACTTCGCGTTCATCGATCTCGACCGTTTCACCGCGTCGTGCCTTGGCATACAGGGGCTCGCCCCCGCGTTTGAGCGCTGAATAGATCGGCGGGCGTTGGCGGATGCAGCCGGTCAGCTGCTGCAACGCGGCGTCGATGCGGGGAATCGTCAGTTCGGGCACTGGGCGCTCGCGCAGTGGCTGCCCTTCGGCGTCGTCGGTATCCGTAACGATGCCCAGGCGCGCCACGGTCTCGTAGGCCTTGCGCGCCCCGAGCAATCCCCCGGCGATCTTGGTGGCTTCGCCGAAGCAGATGGGCAGCAGGCCAGTGGCCAGGGGGTCGAGGCTGCCGGTGTGACCAGCTTTCTCTGCGCGGAACAGATGTCGAGCGCGTTGCAGCGCCTGGTTGGAGCTGAGTCCCTGCGGCTTGTCGAGCAGCAGCAAGCCATGCAATTCGCGGAACACGGTGCGTGGCTTCTGGCTCATCGGGGCATCGTGTAGGAGCGACGACAGTCGCGAGCTTCTGCCTGGGCTTGGATGGATAGGAGCGACTTTAGTCGCGACCGGGAGGCCCCGCCAGTTTCCGTGGATCGCAACTTATGTCGCTCTACGGAAAACGAAGCGTCATTCGGCCTTGTCGGTATCGTCGGCCGGGGCCGTATCCGGGAGGTCGCGCAACAGGAGGTCAATGCGTTCGCCGCGGTCGACCGAGTCGTCGTAATGGAAATGCAGTTCCGGCACGTGGCGCATCTTCACCGCGCGTGCGAGCTGGTAACGCAGCTCCGGAGCCAGTGCCTTCAGCGCCTTCACGGTTTCCTTCGCACGCTCGGCCTGCAGCACGGTGACGAACACCTTGGCATGGGCCATGTCGCGCGTGACTTCCACGTCGGACACGCTGGTCGAGCCGAGGCCATGCTCGCGCACTGCCGCGTGCACGAGCGTGCCCAGCTCGCGACGGAGCTGGGCTGAAACGCGATCGGTGCGATGGAAGGACTTCTGGGCCACGGTGGTTACAGGCACGCTTACAGCGTGCGCTGCACCTCGATGCGCTCGAAGCATTCGATCTGGTCGCCCGGCTTGACGTCGTTGTACGCCTTCACGCCGATGCCGCACTCGTTGCCGTTGCGCACTTCGTCGACGTTTTCCTTGAAGCGGCGCAGCGATTCCAGTTCGCCCTCGAACACGACCACGCTGTCGCGCAGCACGCGGATCGGCTTGTTCCGCTTGACCACGCCCTCGACCACCATGCAGCCGGCGACCGCACCGAACTTGGAGCTGCGGAACACGTCACGCACCTCCGCGGTACCGATGATCTCCTCGCGGATCTCGACACCAAGGATGCCGGAAGCGACCTGCTTCACCTGGTCGATCACGTCGTAGATGATCGAGAAGTAGCGCAGATCGACGCCGTTGCCCTCGATCACGCGGCGCGCCGAGGCGTCGGCACGCACGTTGAAGCCGATGATCGTGGCCTTCGACGTCGCCGCCAGCGTGGCATCGGACTCGGTGATGCCACCAACGCCGCCGCCGATCACGTTGATCCGGATCTGATCGTTCGACAATGCCGTCAGCGCCTCGCGCAGCGCCTGCACCGAACCCTGCACGTCGGCCTTGATGATCAACGGCAGGCTGAGTTGGGCTTCGGCGGCGCCCATCTGCGCCATGATGTCTTCCATGCGGTTGCCCGCCTGGCCAACCAGGCGCGACTCGCGGCGCTTGGCGTCGCGCTGCTGCGCGACGTCCTTCGCCAGACGCTCGTCTTCGACCACGACGAAGTCGTCGCCGGCATCCGGCACACCGGACAGACCCAGTACCTGCACCGGAATCGAAGGACCGGCGGAGTCGACTTGCTTGCCGGTCTCATCGAACAGCGCACGCACGCGACCGTACTGCACGCCGCAAACCAGGTAGTCGCCCTTGCGCAGCGTGCCTTGTTGCACCAGCACGGTGGCGACGGGGCCGCGGCCCTTGTCGAGCGAGGATTCGATCACCACGCCGCTGGCGCGGCCGGTCGGGTTTGCGCGCAATTCGAGCACTTCGGACTGGAGCAGGATCGCATCGAGCAGGTTGTCAATGCCCTGCCCGGTCTTGGCCGACAGCTCGACCATCTGGGTGTCGCCGCCGAAATCTTCGGCGACCACTTCCTCGGCCAGCAGTTCGTTCTTAACCCGCAGCGGATCGGCGTCGGACTTGTCGATCTTGTTGATCGCCACGATCAACGGCACCTTCGCCGCCTTCGCATGCTGCACCGCTTCGCGGGTCTGCGGCATCACGCCGTCGTCGGCAGCGACCACCAGCACCACGATGTCGGTGAGCTTGGCGCCGCGCGCGCGCATCGAGGTGAATGCAGCGTGGCCCGGGGTGTCCAGGAAGCTGATGACGCCCTTGTCGGTTTCGACGTGGTACGCGCCGATGTGCTGGGTGATTCCGCCGGCTTCGCCGGAGGCCACCTTGGTGCGGCGGATGTAGTCGAGCAGCGAGGTCTTGCCGTGGTCGACGTGGCCCATGATGGTGACCACCGGCGGACGCGGCAACTTCTCGCCCTGCGTTTCTTCGACGTGCGCGAGCAGTGCGTCCTCGACGTCCTCGCCACCACCCTTGACGACGGTGTGGCCGAGTTCCTCGGTCACCAGTGCGGCGGTGTCGAAGTCGATGCTCTGGGTGATGGTGGCCATCACGCCCATCTTGAACAGCGCCTTGACCACATCACCGCCCTTCAGCGCCAGCTTCTGCGCGAGGTCGGCCACGGTGATCGTGTCGCCGATCGCGACTTCACGCACGATCGGGGCGGTCGGGCGCGAGAAACCATGCGCACCACTGGTGCCGCTGCGCGCCTGTTCGACGTGGCGCTTGGGCTTGGGCTTGCCGCGGGCGCTGGTACGACGCGCGCGTTCGGAAGCGCTGAGGTGCAACTGACCGGCGAAGCGCGCGGCGTTGTCGTCGTCTTCGACGCTGGCGACCATGACGTGCGAGCCGCGGTTCGGCTTGTGCTTCTGGCCGCCCTTGTCGTCGACGCGCGGCGCTGCCGGTTTCGGGTGGCCGTGGTGGCCGGGCTTGGGCTTGGTGGTCTCTTCGAGCGCGGCGGCTTCGGCAGCGGCAGCAGCAGCGGCGGCGCGGACGCGTTCGGCTTCTTCCTGTTCGAGACGCTTGCGTTCGGCCAGTTCCTCAGCGCGACGCTTGTCGACTTCGGCGAGCTTCTGTTGCTCAGTCAGGTTGCGCTGGCGCGATTCCTCGAGCTTGCGCAGGATTTCATCGCGCTCGGGATCGACACCCTTCGCGACCGGGGCCTGCACTTCATCGGGCTTGACGTAGGTGCGCTTCTGCCGCACCTCGACCGCCACCGTGCTCTTGGTGCGGCCGGCGGCCACGGTCAGTTCCTGCACCTTGCGCCGGTTGAGCGTGATCTTCTTCGGCGCAGCGGCTTCCTCGGCGGCCTGGTCGGCCTTGCCGTGCGTGCGCCGCAGGAAGCCGAGCAGCTTCATCTTCTCGGTACTGGTCACGACCTGGTCGGGACCGCTGAACTTCATGCCGGCCTCGGCCAGCTGTTCCAGCAGTTTCTCGACCGGCGTATTCACCAGTTCAGCGAGTTTGCGGATGGTGGTTTGCTGCGACATTCGGTTTCCGGTTTCGTTTGGCCGTCGCCGGGGCGGCGGCCGAAGTGGGCGATTGTAGGGCGGGTCTTGACCCTCCGGACAATCCGCGTGGCGGGCCAGGCCCGCCCTACGTTCGATTAGTTACTCAAACCAGTGCTTACGCGCCTCCATGATCAGCGCAGCGGCACGCTCGGCGTCCATGTCCTCGATGTCGGTGATCTCGTCCACCGCCATGTCGGCCAGGTCGTCACGGGTACGGATGCCGCGCGAAGCCAGCACGTAGGCCGTAGCCTCGTCCATGCCTGGCAGCGTGAGCAGATCCTCGGCCGGCGAGTGCTCGTCGAGATCTTCCTCAGCGGCCAGTTCCGCGGTCAGCAGCGCATCGCGGGCACGGGCACGGAGCTCTTCGACGATGTCCTCGTCGAAGCCCTCGACCGCCAGCAGCTCGCCGACCGGCACGTAGGCGATTTCCTCGACCGTGCTGAAGCCTTCCGCCACCAGGATGCTTGCGATTTCTTCGTCGACTTCGAGCTTGTCCACGAACAACTGGCGCGCGTTGGCCTGTTCAGCCTCGCTCTTGGCCTGCACCTGGTCCGCGGTCATCACGTTGAGCTGCCAACCGGTGAGGCGGCTGGCGAGGCGCACGTTCTGGCCGCCCTTGCCGATCGCCTGGGCGAGGCGGTCTTCGGCCACGGCCAGGTCCATCGAATGCTTTTCTTCGTCGACGATGATCGACTGGACTTCCGCCGGCGCCATCGCGTTGATCACGAACTGCGCAGCGTTGTCGCTCCACAGGATGATGTCCACACGTTCGCCGTTGAGCTCGTTCGACACCGCCTGCACGCGCGAACCACGCATGCCGATGCAGGCGCCGATTGGGTCGGTGCGGTGGTCGTGCGCGAGTACCGCGATCTTGGCGCGGTCGCCCGGATCGCGGGCACAGGCCTTGATCTCGACCAGGCCCTGGCCGACTTCCGGCACTTCGAGCTTGAACAGTTCGATCATGAATTCCGGCGCGGCGCGGCTGATGAACAGCTGCGGGCCACGCGGCTCGCTGCGCACGTCGTACAGGTAGCCGCGCACGCGGTCGCCGGCGCGCAGTACGTCGCGCGGGATGCCCTTGTCCTTGGGGATGAAGGCTTCGGCATTGCCGCCGAGGTCGACGTAGATGTTGCCGCGCTCGGCGCGCTTGACCACGCCGGTCACCAGTTCGCCGATGCGATCCTGCCAGGCATCGACCACCTGCGCGCGCTCGGCCTCGCGCACGCGCTGCACGATGACCTGCTTCGCGGCCTGGGCGGCGATGCGGCCGAAATCGGGGTTCTCGATCTGTTCTTCGATGTAGTCGCCGACTTCGGCGCCCTCGCTCTCATCGATGGCGTCCATCAGGCGGACCTGACGGTCCGGCGATTCCATCACCACGTCGTCGGCGACCACTTCCCAGCGGCGGAACGTCTGGTAGTTGCCGTCTTTCGGATCGATCGAAACGCGCACCAGCACGTCCTGGTCGTGATAGCGCTTCTTGGCGGCGGACGCGAGCGCGGCCTCGATCGCCTCGAAGATCACCGATTCCGGCACGCCCTTCTCATTGGCGACCGCATCCACTACCAGCAATAGTTCCTTGCTCATCACTTTACTCCGCACGGGACGGCTTCTTCGCCGCCGGCTTGTTGGTTTGTTTCTGCTCCGGACGCGTCTCGCGTCCGGCCTTTTTCAGTTTTCCCGGACGCGCATCGCGACCGGACTTGTCCTTGGCAGGCGCAAAGCCGAGTGCCACCCAATCCGGCACCAGCCGCGCCTTTTCGATGTTGTCGACGGACGCCGCAAACGGCTTGCCATCGACCTCGAACACGATGTCGCCGCCTCCGCTTCCATCAGGGCTGACCTGCACGATCCTGCCCTGCAAGCGCCGGCGTCCGTCCTGCGGCAGCTTCAGCGTCACCTTCGCGGTTTCGCCGATGAAGCGCGTGTACTGCTTCGCGGTGAACAACGGACGGTCGATGCCGGGCGAGGACACTTCAAGCGTGTAATTGCCGCTGATCGGGTCCTCGACATCGAGCTGTGCGGAGACTTCTCGGCTGACCGCTTCGCACTCGTCGATGCCGACCAAACGTTCGTCGCCTTCCGGCACATCGATATACAGGCGCAGCACCGCGCCCCCGGGTGAAGGCAGGTATTCGGCGCCAAGCAACTCCAACCCCAGCGACTCGACGGTCGGGGTCAGCAATGCCGCGATTTCACTCGCTTTGTCTGTCATATGGCGTCGCTCCTCCAAACGGCAAGTCGCGAAAACTCATGTCCGGAAAACCTGATGTCAAAAGCTTGTTGTCCAAAAACCTGCTGTCAAAAGCAACAAGGGGCCCAACGGGCCCCTTGTCCGATACAGCTGGATTTCGGCACGGCACGTCCTGGCGAACGCATCCGTAAAGCCCGACTCTCTTGCTAAACAAAAAAGGCTCCGAGGAGCCTTTTTCACCAGCCAGAAGACTGGTAGCGGGGGCAGGATTTGAACCTGCGACCTTCGGGTTATGAGCCCGACGAGCTGCCAGACTGCTCCACCCCGCAGCAGAAGCGGAATTATGGTGGGCTGTTGGATTTATTGCAACCCCGCTTGATGGCAACTCCAACAAAAGGCCGCTGGCGATTGCCAGCGGCTTTGACTTTTGCAGCAAACAGCTCAGGACTCAGAAATCGTAACGCGCTGTGAGGCGCAGGTAACGCGGCTCCGAAGTCTGGATTTCCTGGCCGTAAAACTGATTCGGCTTGTTGCGGCGAACGGACGCACTGCCCTGCTCGTAACGAGGGTTGTACGCGCCTGCCACCTGACGGTTGAGGACGTTGATCACGTCAGCCTGCAAAGTCAGTTTGCCAGCAGCCCACTCCGGCGTGTAGGCCACGTTGAGGTTCAACTGGATGGACCACGGCGTCTCGCCATGGCTACCGCGCGGGGAGACGCCGTAATCAGCCGCCGGAGCGATGTAGCCTGGGGTTCCCGGGGCGGTGCCCGAACCCGACAGACCACAGAACCAGTAGGCGGAGCCGTTGTACAAAGCGGCACTGTCCACCGGGAAATGGCTGGTGCAATTGCGTGGACGGCCCGATGCCGCGATCACGGTCGCACCGGTTCGCCACTCAGGCGTCCACTCGTAGTAGCCGAACGCCTTCAGCTGGTGCTTGCGGTGGTTGGGCAGCAAGCCATTGGAGCCAACCATCAACTGCCACAGGTCCCAATCCTGGGTGCGACCGACGTCCGCCTGGCCACCGTTGCCCGTATCGAGGTCCGAAGCCAACTGGCCCTCCGTGTTACCCCAGTTGCGCGAGAACGTGTACTCAATCTTGCCGTACCACTTGTCGCTGAAGGGGTGTTCGGCGAACAGGTCCAGGGCGTAGTACTTGCGCTTGAGCTTCGGGAAACCCATCTCCTCGGCCGTGAACGTCTTGACGACGTAGGTGCCATCGGGCTGCTTGAAGTAGAAGCTGTTGGTCGTACCCGGATTGGCGTTCAAGCACTTGCTGAGCAGCAGGTCACCGCAGATGTCGTCGATCGCACTCTTGAGGTCGCGGTAGGTCAACTTGCTGCCCCACGTGAAAGCATCGGAAAACCTATGTTCGAAACCGATGATGTACTCGTCCTGGTAGTGCGACTTGATGTCCTTGGCGGTCGTCGTCTTCGGATCGGGCGACAAGCCGCACTCGGCATTGGAAGAGATCTGCTGGGTGCCCGGGCAGATGGTGGTGGAAGGAACGCCGGTCAACGGGATCGAAGTCAGGCCCTCGGGGGCGCCCGTAATGGGATTGACCCCGGTATAAGTGAAGTACTCGACCGTATTCAACGATGCCGAAGCACCGCGGATCGCGGCCTGATTCGGGGTTGCTAGGTGATAACGGCCCGCGTTGCCGAACAACTTCAGGGTGGCATCGCCGCGGAAGTCCCAGGAGAAGCCCACGCGCGGGGCCAACTGGTTGCGCTGCGAGATATACGGCCGGCCCATGCCGTCGAAATTGGTGAACTGCTCGTTACGCAGACCGAGCGACAACAGGAAGTTGTCGGTGAGCTGCCAGCGATCTTCGATGTATTGCGAGGACTGCTCGACGCTCGGATCGGAATTGGCGGCGCGGAGCCCACGGGTTACGTAGTAGCCCTGCGTGCCCAGACCACCAGCCGCCGCCGGAGAACCGACGATTGTGCTGATGTTTGCATTCGGATCGGCAGCCCTGACGTACGTCCAGAGCGCGCCGCCTGCCATTCCGTTATGAATTGATGCTTCTGCCGTCTGACGTTCATAACCCACGCGCAGATCGTGGTCGCCGAGCACATAGGAAACGTCCAGACGCCAACCTTCGGTCCTTTCCTCGGGCTGGGTCACGGGCAACGCTGTGCTGCTCGACACCTGGCAGGTGTTGTATGCGAAGCCCGGAGCCTTTGCGTTGGTCGGCGCGCTGATCTGTGGGCAGCTGGGGTCGTAACCCGTTGGCAGGGAATTGTTGTGGGTCACGGTCTGGCGGCCGTACAGGGCAGAAACCGTCAGTGCGTCAGTCAGATAGCCGGTGTATTTGCCGATATAGAGCCGGGCATTGTCATCGTTGGTCGTGATGCTCCGCGGCACGACCGCGTGAGTCAGCGTGGGATAGAAGAAGTCGCTACGCTTGGATTCGGTTGTGGTCCGGTCCTGGATTCCGGTGAATTCGAGGACGTGGTTGTCGGTGATGTTCCAGTCGACCTTGGCGGCCCAGCGCGGCGAGTTGAACCGGTATTCGCGCCAGCCCGTCTGCGCTGCGGTGGAGTTCTGGGAATCGACACGGCCTGACAGGACCTCCGTGCCTTCCCGCTTGATCGCCTCGGCGTTGGCATAGACGAACAAACGGTCCTTGACCAACGGACCGCTCATGTAGACACCCGAGGTCAGCGACCAAGACTGGTTCCTTTGACGCCAGACGTTCAACGTGCCGTCGGTCCGCTCGTTCACCGGCTTCGTGGTATCGCTGAGCGGATAGAAACCGGTGTCGGGATAGTAGAGGTCACGGGGCGCAGCACGGGAGCCTTCTGGCGCCCAGATGGTGTACACGCCACCCTTCCACTCGTTGGCGCCACGCTTGGTCACGATGTTGATCACGCCACCAGTGGAGCGACCGAATTCGGCGCCGTAGCCGCCGGTCAGGATCTGCTGCTCGCCGATCGCATCGAACGGCAGAGTACTGAAGCCGACGGAGGTAAGCGGGTTGGTGACGTTGTAACCATTAATGAAGTAGGCGTTTTCCGATGCCGCCGAACCGCCGAAACTCGGAATGCCGCCATAGCTGTCGCTCCTGACCACGCTGGGTGCCAGCATGGCGACTTCGGCGACAGTGCGTCCGATCGAGATTTTGTTCAGTTGCTCCGCAGTCAGCACCGTGCGCGTATCGGTCTGCGATACATCGATGACTGGAATCACGTCGCCCGAGACGACGACCGTGTCGAGTGAGGTCGCGCCAGCGAAGGAGATGTCAACACCGCTTGCGATGTTGACCTCGACATTGTCGCGCACGCTGACGTTGGCGCCGTCCTTCTGCAGCGTGACCTTGTACCGGCCGTTAGGTAGCGAAGAGACGCGATAACGTCCTTCGCTGTCGACCGAAACGGTACGCGACAGGCCCGTATCGAGGTTCTCGATGACGATGGTGGTCCCGGCACCGGCTGGCGCCTGGCCGAAGATGGTGCCGGTGATATTGGACTGCGCCTGGATCGTGCCAACAAAACACATGCCGAGCGCGACAGTGAGCGCGCTACGTTTGAAACTCCCCGAAAAATGCTTCGTTGCCACCGTAAACCCCCGTTCATGATGTGAGTCTGGTCGTCTTAACCAAACCATCACAATCTACGGCACTACGGGGTATCAGAAGCAGGCAAGAAGCGTGATATCCGTCACGCCTTGTTGATTGGCTGAATTCAGGTACCGAAAGCCTGCTGGCACCACGCCATGATCGGATTCCAGAAAATCCCCAGCACGAACAGCACGAGCGCGTTGACGCCAAAAACGACCTGCAGTGGCTGGTTGTCTCGCGGCACCATCACTTCGCCCGTTGGTTCGTCGAAGTACATCACCTTGATCACGCGCAAGTAGTAGAACGCACCGATCACGGCGAACACGATGCCGACGATCGCCAGCCACAGCATGTCGCCTTGCAGCGCTGCGCGTAGTACGACGAGCTTGGCCCAGAAACCGAGGAACGGCGGCACGCCGGCCAACGAGGCCATGATGCAGAGCACGAGCCCTGCCATCCACGGATTGCGGGCGTTCAGGCCCTTGTAGTCGTCGATGCGGTCGGCTTCGAAGCCACGCCTGGAGAGCATGATGATCGCTCCGAAGGCTGCGGCGGACATGATGGCGTAACTGATCGCATAGAACATCGCCGCCGCATAACCCTGCGGGCCGCCACCGGCGAGGCCCAGGAACAGGAAACCGACGTGCGAGATCGTGGAATACGCCAGCAGCCGCTTGAGATTGGTCTGCATCAACGCGATGAGGTTGCCGATGACGAGCGACAGCGCGGCGAGGCCGGCGATCAATACACGCCAGTGGTCGTCGAGCGGGCCGGCGCCGGTTTCGAGCAGGCGGTAGGCCATGCCGAACGCCGCCAGCTTCGGGGCGGAGCCGATGAACAACGTGATCGGGGTCGGTGCGCCGTGGTACACGTCCGGCAACCACATGTGGAACGGTGCGGCGCCGAACTTGAAGGCGATGCCCGCGACGACGAACACCATGCCCGTGAGCAGCAACATGGGCTGCTGCACGGTTGCCGCCGCGGCATTGATCTGTGCCAGATCAAGCGTACCGGTAGCGCCGTAGATCAGGGACAAGCCGTACAGCAACATGCCCGAAGCCAGTGCGCCGAGGATGAAATACTTCATCGCCGCTTCGGATGCCAGCGGGCTGTCGCGGTCGATAGCGACCAGCGCATACGAGCACAGCGCCAGCATTTCCAGGCCGAGGTAGATCATCACGAGACTACCGGCGGAAATCAGCAGCATCATGCCGGCGACCGCGAACAGCATCAGCACCGGCACTTCGCCCTTGTAAAGGCCGCGTTCGCGCAGGAACGGCCACGCATACACCATCGCCAGCGCCGAGACCACGCAGGCGACGACCTTCAGCACATCGGCCGCGACGTCGCGGACGAACATGCCGTTCAGCACCGTGCCCTGCCCGCCTACGCCAGCAACGATCAGCGCCGCGACGATGACAAGCGTGGCAATCGACAACGCATGGGTGACGACGCGACGACGTTCATCGAGGAACAGGTCGAGCATCAGCAGTGCGAACGCGGCACCGACCAACACCAGCTCGGGCAGCAGCGGCAGCAGTTCGGCGGCGGTGGGCATGGTCGGCGTCATTGCAGGTGCATCCTTACAGCTTGGTCGCAGCCAACTGGCTGGCGAGTTGCGCGATGGATGGTTCCATCAGATCGGTCAGCGGCTTCGGCCACAGGCCGATCAACAGCACGCCGACAGCGAACACGCCGAGCACGATCGCTTCGCGCGGATTGATGTCTTCCAGTTCGGCCACGTGGGCATTGGCGACTTCACCGAAGATCACCCGCTTGACCAGCCACAAGGTGTAGGCAGCGCCGAGGATCAGCGTGATCGCAGCGGTGAACGCCAGCAGCGGATGCGCCTGGAAGCTGGCCAGGATGACCATGAATTCGCCGACGAAGCCGGACGTGCCCGGCAGGCCGGAGTTGGCCATCGCGAACAGCACCATGAACGTCGCGAACCACGGCATCGTGTTGGCGACGCCGCCGTAGTCCTTGATCATGCGGCTGTGCACGCGGTCGTACAGCACGCCGACGCAGGAGAACAGCGCGCCGGAGATGAAGCCGTGGCTGATCATCTGCACCATGCCGCCCTGCAGGCCGAGGCGTGCCGCATCGAAGTTGCCGTCCTCACGCACCAGGCTGAACGCTATGAAGGTGCCGAGGGTGACGAAACCCATGTGCGAGACCGACGAATACGCGATCAGCTTCTTCATGTCGTCCTGCACCAGCGCGACCAGGCCGATGTAGACCACCGCGATCAGCGACAACGCGATCACCACCCAGGCGTACTCGTGGCCGGCGTCTGGCACGATCGGCAGGGTGAAACGCAGGAAGCCGTATCCGCCGATCTTCAGCATGATCGCGGCCAGGATCACCGAACCGCCGGTCGGCGCCTCGACGTGCGCATCCGGCAACCAGGTGTGCACCGGGAACATCGGCACCTTCACCGCAAACGCGACGAGGAAGGCGAAGAACAACCACATCTGTTCCTGCGCGGTCAAAGGCAGCGCGGTTAGGTCTGGCAGCTGCCAGCTGCCGCCCTTCAGGTACAGGTACACCAGCCCGACCAGCATGAACACCGAGCCGAGGAAGGTGTAGAGGAAGAACTTGATCGACGCATACACGCGGCGCGGACCGCCCCACACGCCGATGATGAGGAACATCGGGATCAGCATGCCCTCGAAGAACACGTAGAACAGCATCGCATCGAGCGCGCAGAACACGCCGATCATCAATCCTTCTAGCAACAGGAACGCCGCGACATACTGGCTTACGCGCTTGTCGATCGAACCCCACGCGCCAATCAGCACCAGCACCGTGGTCAGCGTCGTCAGTCCGATCAACGCGATCGAAATGCCGTCGGCGCCGAGCCGGTACATGATGTCGTAGGTCGGAATCCACTGCTTCGATTCGACGAACTGCATGCCTGCATTGGCGTAGTCGAAGGCGGTGAACAGCGGAATGCTGAGCACGAAGGTCAGCAACGCAGTCGCGAGCGCCAGCCAGCGTGCCGCCTGCGGCCGGCCGTTGCCGAGCATCAGGGTCAGCGCGCCACCGAGGATCGGTAGCCAGATCAACAGGCTTAGCAAGGGCCAGCTTTGCAACGGCATGTTCGCCACGCGTTCGATTCCAGGAAGAGGGTCAGCGCCAGTAACGAATGATCACGGCGAGCAAGGCAATCAAGCCGATGATCATCGCGAAGGCGTAGTGGTAGAGGTAGCCGGACTGCACGCGGCGCACGACACCCGCGACGAGGTCGACGATGCGTGCGCTGCCATTGACTGCAGCGCCATCGATGACATATGTATCGACGCCGCGAGACACTTTGCCCAGTGCGAGACCGCCGCCTGCGAAGCCGCCGATCCACAGGTCGTCCATGCCGTACTTGTTCTCGAGCACGCGGATCGGCCATGCGAACAGCTTGCTTGCCTTGGCAGGCAATTCCGGTTTCCACCAGTACATCACCGTGGCCAGAGCGAATCCGGCAAAGGCGAGCCAGAATGCCGGCGCCTTGAAACCGTGCAGCGCGAAGGCGACCGGGCCGTGGAACTCCTCGGCCAGTTTGCCGATGACATCGTTCGCCGCCGGCACATCGATGGCACCGAGGAAGAACGGCAATTGCTTGGCATGGCCCAGCACATCGCTGCCGAACAACATCGGACCGACGGTAAAGAAGCCGATAACGATCGACGGGATCGCCAACAGGATCAGCGGCAGCGTCACCACCCATGGCGATTCGTGCGGGATATGCGCGTGATCGTCCTCGTGTCCGTGTTCTTCCGCCAAGGCTTGCTCGTGCTCGGAGGAGTCAGCCTCTGGCGCGATGTAATGATCCGGCGCCGGGTCGTGGAAGTGTTCCTTGCCGTGGAAGGTCATGTACAGCAGGCGGAAGCTGTAGAACGCGGTCACGAAGGCACCGAGTAGCACTGCGTAGTAGCCATAAGTGGCCACCCAGTTGTGCGCTTCATGCGCGTTGTGCGCGGCGGCTTCGATGATCGTGTCTTTGGAATAGAAGCCACTGAAGAACGGCGTGCCGACCAGCGCCAGCGTGCCGATCAGGCTGGTGATGTAGGTGATCGGCATGTACTTGCGCAGGCCGCCCATGCGACGCATGTCCTGCTCGTGGTGCATGCCGATGATCACGCTGCCGGCAGCAAGGAACAGCAACGCCTTGAAGAAGGCGTGGGTCATCAGGTGGAACACCGCCGCGCTATAGGCAGACACCCCGAGCGCCACAGTCATGTAACCGAGTTGCGACAGCGTCGAATATGCAACCACGCGCTTGATGTCGTTCTGCACGATACCGATCAGGCCGGTCCAGAACGCGGTCGTCGCGCCGATGAACAGGACGAAGTTGAGCGCCGTCTGCGACATCTCGAACAGCGGCGACATGCGCGCCACCATGAAAATGCCGGCCGTGACCATGGTTGCGGCATGGATCAGCGCCGAAATCGGGGTTGGGCCTTCCATCGAGTCCGGCAGCCACACGTGCAGCGGAACCTGCGCGGACTTGCCCATCGCGCCGATAAACAGGCAGATGCAGATCAGCGTCGCCACCGACCATTCATGGCCATTGAAGATGTTGACCACGACGTCGGCGCCGATGCGCGATGGCGCATTGGCGAACACGGTGGCGTAGTCCAGCGTGCCGAACCAGTACAGCACCGCGGCGATGCCGAGCAGGAAGCCGAAGTCGCCGACGCGGTTGACAAGGAACGCCTTGAGGTTGGCGAAGATCGCGGTCGGGCGCTTGAACCAGAAACCGATCAGCAGGTAGGACACCAGGCCCACCGCTTCCCAGCCGAAGAACAGCTGCAGGAAGTTGTTGCTCATCACCAGCATGAGCATGGAGAAGGTGAACAGGCTGATGTAGCTGAAGAAGCGCTGGTAACCCGGGTCTTCTTCCATGTAGCCGATGGTGTAGACGTGCACTAGCAGCGACACGAAGGTGACCACGACCATCATCATCGCGGTCAGCTTGTCGATCATGAAACCGACGTGCGCCTGGATGCCGCCGACCTGGAACCAGGTGTAGACGTTCTCGTTGAACGGAGGCGCGCCCTGCCCCACCAGCTGCCACAGCACCCAGCACGACAGCGCGCAGCTGATCGCCACGCCGAGGATGGTGACGCTGTGTGCACCGACGCGGCCGATACGACGGCCGAACAGGCCGGCGAGAATCGCGCCTAGCAACGGCGCGAGCACGATCGCGAGCAGCACGGATTTCGAGATTACGTGTTCGACGCCCGGCATCGGCTCAGCCCTTCAAGGTATCGATTTCGGCGACATTGATCGTGCGCCGGTTGCGGAACAGGGTGACCAGGATCGCCAGGCCGATCGCGGCTTCCGCAGCCGCGACGGTCAGGATGAAGAACACGAACACCTGGCCGGCGGCATCACCGAGCTCGCGCGCGAAGGCGACGAAGTTGATGTTGACCGCGAGCAACATCAACTCGATCGACATCAGCAGCACGATCACGTTCTTGCGGTTGAGGAAGATGCCGGCGACGCTGATGCAGAACAGCGCGGCACCCAATGCGAGATAATGACCGAGGGCAAGTTGTCCGATCACGATTTCGCCTCCTCGGAAGCCACTGGTTCAGTGGGCTTGACGGCATCCATCTTCACCATGCGCAGGCGATCGCTCGCGCGAACCCGCACTTGCTCGGCGGGATTCTGGTGCTTGGCGCCGACGCGACGGCGCAGGGTCAACATCACCGCGGCGACCACGGCAATCGTCAGGATCACCGCGGCGACCTCGAAGGGCAGCAGGAAGTCGGTGAACAGTGCGCGCGCCAACCAGGTGGTGTTGGGAATGTTTGCGGCCGCGGCAGCATCTGCAGTCAATGGCGCCGCCACCATCGCCTTGACACCGATCAGGGTGAACATCTCGACCAGCATCACCACCGCCACGGCCAAGCCGATCGGCAGGTAGCGCACGAAGCCTTCGCGCAACGGGGTGACATCGATGTCGAGCATCATCACCACGAACAGGAACAGCACCATCACCGCGCCGACGTAAACCAGGATCAGGGCGATACCGAGGAACTCGGCGCCGGCGAGGATCCAGGTACACGCGATCGAAAAGAAGGTCAGCACCAGCAGCAGGGCTGCCTGCACCGGGTTCTTGACGCTGATCACGCCGACCGCGGACATCACGGCGGCGGCGGCAAATGCGTAGAAGGCGAGCAAGGAGAAATCCATGTAACCCTCAGCGGAAAGGCGCGTCGGCAGCGCGGCGCGCGGCGATTTCCGACTCGAAGCGGTCGCCGATCGCCAGCAGTTGCGGCTTGGTCACGATGTTCTGGCCGCGCTTGTCGAAGTGGTATTCGTGAATGTGCGTTTCCACGATCGAATCCACCGGGCACGACTCTTCGCAGAAGCCGCAGTAGATGCACTTGAACAGGTCGATGTCGTAACGCGTGGTGCGGCGGGTACCGTCGGCGCGCTGCTCCGAGTCGATGGTGATCGCCAGCGCCGGGCACACCGCTTCGCACAGCTTGCAGGCGATGCAGCGCTCTTCGCCGTTCGGATAACGACGCAGCGCATGCAAACCGCGGAAACGCGGCGACTGCGGCGTCTTCTCCATCGGGTACATCAGCGTGTACTTCGGGCGAAACAGGTACTTCAGCGTCAGCCAAAGGCCCTGCCCCAGCTCGATCAGCAGCAGGCTTTTGAAGTAGGCAACGATCGCGTTGGATGAAGGCTGGTTCATGTCAGTTCTCAAGCTCCCGGCACGAACACGTTGTAGTACGCCAGTAGCGCGGTGACGCAGATCCAGGCGATGGTGATCGGAATGAAGACCTTCCACCCCAGCCGCATGATCTGGTCGTAGCGATAGCGTGGGAACGAGGCGCGGAACCAGATGAAGCAGCTGGCGAAGAAGAACACCTTCGCGAACAGCCACCACCAGCCGTCCACCGACAGCAGCGGGATGTTCCAGCCGTGGAGCGGGCTCAACCAGCCGCCGAGGAAGAAGATCGAGGTCAGGAAGCTGACCAGGATCATGTTGGCGTATTCGGCCAGGAAGAACAGGGCGAACTGCGAGCCGGAGTACTCGACCATGTGGCCGGCCACGATTTCCGATTCGCCTTCGACCACGTCGAACGGTGCGCGGTTGGTCTCGGCCACGCCGGAGATGAAGAACACGACGAACAATGGCAGCAGCGGCAACCAGAACCACTCCAGGAAGCCGGCATTACCGGCCTGCGCCATCACGATCTCGCTGAGGTTGAGGCTGCCCGCGGCGATCAATACGCCGACCAGGGCGAAGCCCATCGCGATTTCGTACGACACCATCTGTGCCGCGGCACGCAATGCACCAAGGAAGGCGTACTTCGAGTTCGATGCCCAACCGGCGAGGATGATGCCGTACACACCGAGGGAGCTGATCGCCAGTAGGTACAGAAGGCCGGCATTGGCGTTCGACAACACGACCTTCGTATCGAACGGCACTACCGCCCACGCGGCCAACGCCGGCACCAGCGCGATCAACGGCGCCAGGCGATACAGGAACGGCTGCGCGACGGTCGGCTGCACCACTTCCTTGAACAGCAGCTTGAACACGTCGGCGAAGGCCTGGAGGACGCCCTTGCCGACGTACATCGGCCCGTGGCGTACATGCATCCAGCCGATCAGCTTGCGTTCCCACACGACGTAGAACGCAACGGTGATGATCACCGGCATCGCGATCGCGAGGATCTTCAGCACGATCCAGACCAGCGTACCAATCGCGCCGAACGAGAGCAGCCAGTCGCGGAACGGATCGAAGAGAGTCGTCATGGGCGTCATGCGCGACGGACCTCCACCTTGCCAGCAGCGGCGAGCGGCGCGGTGGCGCCATAGCCCGATTCGATCCAGACGCTGCCCGGTGCCACCTGATTGCTGATCGCAACCGGCAATGTCGCGGTGCCAACGCCATTGCCGACTTTGGCGATCGCATCGACGGTCAAGCCCGCAGTTTGTGCATCGCTCGGATGCAGCACGATGCGCGCGCCCAACGTCAGCGGATGCGATTGCAGCGCGGCGGCGCGACGCACGACTGCATCGCTACGGTAGATCGCTTGTGAGGCAGCAACTTCAAGACCATCGCCAGCCGCAGCAACAGCCCTGCCCTTGGCAACGACGACTGCGCGCGGTTCGGCGCCATCGCGCATGCTGACCAGATCGGTGAATTCGAAACCCGGGGCTGCGAGTTCGGCACCAATCGCGCGTAGCACGCGCCAGCCGGCGCGCGCCTCGCCTGGCAGCTTGCCGGCAGGTACAGCGGCCTGATCGCGGCCTTCGAGGTTAGTCAACGTCGCGTCCACCTCGGGCAATGCGCCAATCGGCAGGATCACGTCGGCGACGCGCTTCGTGGACGCGCATGCGAAGTGGCTGAATGCAACGACCTGCGCACTGCCCAATGCCTTCATCGCCAGCGCCTGGTCGGCGAAATCGAGTCCCGGCTCGATGCCGTAAAGCACGTAGGCACTGCGGGGATCGGCCAGCATCGACTGTGCATCGCGCGAAGTCGGCAGCACGCCGAAACGGGCCAGGCCGAGCGCGTTGGCGCCCTGCGGAATGCGGCAGATTGCGGCGTTGTTCGTACTCGCAAAGGCACGCGCGGCAGCGCGGATCGCGCTTGCGTGAGGGCCAGCCTCGGCGACGCCACCGACGATCACCACCGCACGGGTTGCGCCATCCAATTTGACTGAACCTAGCGCTGCGGCAAGCTGCGACGGTGACACGATCTGTTTCGAGGCGATGTCGAAGGTGAACTCGAAATCGACCGGATTGACCACATGCACCTTGGCGCCGCGCTGGACCGCCTTGCGCACGCGCTGGTGCAGCAGTGGCAGTTCGTAACGCAGCTGCGAACCGACGATAACGATTGCGTCGGCCTGTTCGATGTCAGCAACCGGCATTGCGAACGCTTCGGCTACGGCGCCATCGGACAGGTCAAGCTGGCCGATGCGGTGATCGAGGTTGCCGGTACCGAGCGCATCGGCGAGGCGTGCGAGCAAGGCGCCCTCCTCGTTCGAAGTCGCCGGATGCACCAGCACGCCGAGATCGTCGGCGGGGTTGTCGCGCAGGATCTTCGCGGCCTTGGCCAGCGCCTCTTCCCACGTCGCCTCGCGCCAGTCATCGCCATCCTTGACCAGCGGTTTGGTGGCGCGGTCTTCCGCGTACAGACCCTGGTGCGAATAGCGGTCGCGATCCGACAACCAGCATTCGTTCACGGCTTCGTTGTCGCGCGGCACGGCACGCAGCACTTCGCCGCGGCGCACATGCAGGAACAGGTTGCTGCCGAGCGCGTCGTGGTAGCCGAGCGATTCCTTCGCCATCAGTTCCCAGGGTCGCGCACGGAAACGGAACACCTTGTTGGTCAGCGCGCCGACCGGGCACACGTCGATGACGTTGCCGGAGAGTTCAGTCGTCAGCGGCTTGCCGTCGTAGGTGCCGATCTGCAGGTTCTCACCACGCATCATGCCGCCAAGCTCGTAGGTGCCGGCGACTTCCGCGGTGAAGCGCACGCAACGTGTGCACTGGATGCAGCGGGTCATGTCGGTGGCGACCAACGGACCCATGTCTTCGTCCGCGACCACGCGCTTGCGCTCGCTGAAGCGGCTGACTGAGCGGCCGTAGCCAAGCGACAGGTCCTGCAGTTCGCATTCGCCGCCCTGGTCACAGATCGGGCAGTCGAGCGGATGGTTGATCAGCAGGAATTCCATCACGTTGCGCTGCGACTTCAACGCCTTTTCGCTGCGCGTGGTGACCTTCATGCCATCCATCACCGGCGTGGCGCAGGCCGGTGCCGGTTTCGGCATCTTCTCGACTTCGACCAGGCACATGCGGCAGTTGGCCGCGATGCTGAGCTTGTCGTGGTAGCAGAAGCGCGGGATCGGAATGCCGGCCTTGTCGGCAGCAGCGATGATCATCGAGCCCTTCGGCGCGGCCATCTCGACGCCATCGATGAAGACGGTGACGTGATCCGGCGGGAGATTCGGATTCACCGGCTGCGCGCTCATGCGGCCACCGCCTGCGCAGCGCCGGCGCGCTGATCGTCGACAAGGAAGCGCTTGTTCACGATCGCGTACTCGAACTCGTTCCAGAAGTGGTGGAGGAAGCCCTGCACCGGCCACGCCGCGGCTTCACCGAACGCGCAGATGGTGTGGCCTTCGATCTGGCCCGCGGCGGCGCGCAGCATGTGCAGGTCGTCGAGCGTGGCCTGCTTCTCGACGATGCGCGTGAGCATGCGGTACATCCAGCCGGTGCCTTCGCGGCATGGCGTGCACTGGCCGCAGCTTTCCTTGAAATAGAAACGTGCGATGCGCTGGCAGGCGCGCACCATGCAGGTGGTCTCGTCCATCACGATGACCGCGCCCGAACCGAGGCCCGAACCGGCCTTCTGCAACGAGTCGTAATCCATCGTGCAGGCCATCATCGTGTCGGCAGGCAGCACCTTCATCGACGAACCGCCCGGGATCACCGCTTTCAGCTTGTGCCCGTTGCGTACGCCGCCGGCCATCTGCAGCAGTTCGGAGAACGACGTACCGAGGCGGATTTCGTAATTGCCCGGCTTGTTGACGTGACCGGACACCGAGAACACTTTCGGGCCGCCGTTGTTCGGCTTGCCAAGGTTGAGGAACCACTCGGCGCCGTTGCGGATGATCGCCGGCACCGACGCATAAGTCTCGGTGTTGTTGATCGTGGTCGGCTTGCCATACAGGCCGAAATTGGCCGGGAACGGCGGCTTGTAGCGCGGCTGGCCTTTCTTGCCTTCCAGCGATTCCATCAGCGCGGTTTCTTCGCCGCAGATGTAGGCGCCGGCGCCGAGCACGTTGTAGATGTCGATATCGACGCCCGAGCCGAGGACGTTCTTGCCCAACCAACCGTGCTTGTAAGCCTCGGCGGTAGCTTCTTCCAGGTGCTCGAACGGTTCGTGGTGGAACTCGCCGCGCAAGTAGTTGTATGCAGCGGTCGAACCGGTGGCGTAGCAGGCGATCGCCATACCCTCGATCACCGCATGCGGGTTGTAGCGCAGGATGTCGCGGTCCTTGGCGGTCCCCGGCTCGGATTCATCCGAATTGCACAGGATGTACTTGGTGCCCGCACCTTTCGGCATGAAGCTCCACTTCAACCCGGTCGGGAAACCAGCGCCGCCGCGACCACGCAGGCCGGACTGCTTGACCATCTCGACCACGTCCGCCGGCGCGATCTTCTCTTCGATGATCTTGCGCAGCGCGGCGTAGCCGCCGGTCTTGAGGTAGTTCTCGTACGACCACGGCGTGTCGTAGTGCAACGTCGTGTAGACGACGTTGTGTTCCTGCGGAGCAGGACCGACCGGGCCAGTTGTCTGGTGCGCCATTCCGTCCTGCCTCACTTCAAACCGTCGAGCAGTTCATCGACCTTCGCAGGCGTGAGCTTCTCGTGGTAATGACCGTTGATCACCATCATCGGCGCGCCGCAGCATGCAGCGAGGCATTCTTCCTCGCGCTTGAGGAAGATGCGGCCGTCGGCGGTGGATTCGCCCAGCTTGCAGCCGAGTTTCTTCTCGGCGTGCGCGACCAGATCCTCGGCACCATTGAGCCAGCAGCTGATGTTGGTGCAGAAGGCGACGTTGTTGCGGCCGACCTTCTCGGTCTCGAACATCGAATAGAAAGTCGCGACTTCGTACGCCCAGACTGGCGGCAGATCGAGGTACTTGGCGACCGCCGCGATCAGTTCGTCAGTCAACCAGCCGTCGTTCTGTTCCTGCGCGGCATGCAAACCCTGCAGCACGGCCGAGCGCTTGCGGTCCGGCGGGAACTTCGCCAGCCAGTGGTCGATATGGGCGCGGGTCTTGTCGCTGAGCACGACCAGCGGATCGACGTTGCGCGCGTTTTCAAAATTACCTGTGGCCTTCATCGATCGATCTCACCAAAAACCACGTCGTACGTGCCGATCATCGCCACCACGTCGGCCAGCATGTGGCCCTTCACGATCGCATCCATCGACGACAAGTGGGCGAAGCCCGGCGCGCGCAGCTTGCAACGGAACGGCTTGTTGGCGCCGTCGCTGACCAGGTACACGCCGAACTCGCCCTTAGGTGCCTCGACTGCGGCGTAGGTCTCGCCGGCCGGCACGCAATAGCCTTCGCTGAACAGCTTGAAGTGGTGGATCAACGCTTCCATGTCGTCCTTCATCGCTTCACGCGACGGCGGCGACACCTTGTAGTTGTCCAGCATCACCGGGCCCGGGTTGGCCTTCAGCCAACGGATGCACTGCTCGATGATGCGGGTGGACTGGCGCATTTCGGCGACGCGCACCAGGTAACGGTCGTAGCAGTCGCCGTTGGTGCCGAGCGGGATGTCGAAGTCGACTTCCGCGTACTTGGCGTAGGGCTGCTTCTTGCGCAGGTCCCACGCAATGCCGGAACCGCGCACCATCGGGCCGCTCATGCCCCAGGCCAGCGCGTCTTCCGGCGTCACCACGCCGATGCCGACGGTGCGCTGCTTCCAGATGCGGTTCTCGGTCAGCAGCGTCTCGTACTCGTCGACGCGCCTCGGGAAATCCTCGGTGAAACGCTCGAGGTAATCGAGCATCGAACCTTCACGCCACTCGTTGAAACGCTTGAGCTTTTGCCCTTTACGCCACGGCGATTCCTTGTACTGCGGCATGCGCTCTGGCAAGTCGCGGTAGACGCCGCCGGGTCGGTAGTAGGTGGCGTGCATGCGCGCGCCCGACACGGCCTCGTACACGTCCATGAGCTCTTCGCGTTCGCGGAAAGCGTAGAGGAACACCGCCATCGCGCCGAGGTCGAGCGCGTTCGAACCCACCCACATCAGGTGGTTCAGGATGCGCGTGATCTCGTCGAACATGGTGCGGATCCACTGCGCCCGTTCCGGCGCCTGGATGCCCATCAGTCGCTCGATCGCAAGCACGTAAGCGTGCTCGTTGCACATCATCGAGACGTAATCCAGGCGATCCATGTAGCCGATCGACTGGTTGAACGGCTTGGATTCTGCGAGCTTCTCGGTACCGCGGTGCAGCAGACCAATATGCGGGTCGGCACGCTGGACGGTTTCGCCATCCATCTCGAGGATCAGGCGCAGCACGCCGTGTGCGGCCGGGTGTTGCGGGCCGAAGTTCAGCGTGTAGTTGCGGATCTCGGCGTTGCGCAAACCCGAGGTGTTCGGCGCGTTGTCTTGAAGCTGGACGCTCACTTCTTCACCTCGACCTTCTGCGCCTGCTCTGATCCAGCACGTTCGCCTGCGGCCGTCGCGTAGCGCGCGTCGTCGCGGATCACTCGCGGCACCAGTACGCGCGGTTCGACCGACGTGACCGGCTCGTACACCACGCGCTGCTTTTCGGCGTCGTAACGCACTTCGACGTTGCCGATCAGCGGGAAATCCTTGCGGAACGGATGGCCGACGAAGCCGTAGTCGGTGAGGATGCGACGCAGGTCCGGATGGCCTTCGAAAATGACGCCGAACATGTCGAAGGCTTCACGCTCGAACCAGTTCGCGCCGATCCAGATATCCGTGACCGATGCGACAACCGGCAGATCATCGTTCTCGGCAAAGCAACGCACGCGCACGCGGCGGTTGCGCTGCACCGACAGCAGGTGCGCGACTGCGGCGTAACGCCGCTTCGGAACAGCAGCCGCGCCACTGGGTTGTTCGCCCCAAGCGAAACGACCCGGACCCTTGCCTTCCACGCCACGGCTGAAACCTTCCGAGGACACGTCGCTGGTGTCCCATTCGTCACTGCCATAGCCGAGGTAGTCGACGCCACACAGGTCCATCAACTGTTCGAAGCCGAACTCGTCGCGCAATGCACGGCAGGTGCCATGCCAGTCGGATGGCGCAACTTCGAGCGTCACTTCGCCGCGCGGTTCGGCGACATCGACGACGGCGCCGACAAAGCGCGCGCGCAGGCGTTCGGCGAAGGCGGTCGCAGGCTCGCTCATGCGGCGCTCTTCTCGGTTGTCGGCGCAAACGGATTCTGCGCGGTGCGGCGGATCTTCTTCTGCAGCTGCAGGATGCCGTAGACCAGCGCTTCCGCGGTCGGCGGGCAACCCGGCACGTACACGTCGACGGGCACGATGCGGTCGCAACCGCGCACCACCGCGTAGGAATAGTGGTAATAGCCGCCGCCGTTGGCGCAACTGCCCATCGAGATCACCCACTTCGGGTCGGGCATCTGGTCGTAGACCTTGCGCAACGCCGGGGCCATCTTATTGACCAGCGTACCGGCCACGATCATCACGTCGGACTGGCGCGGCGACGGGCGGAACACCACGCCATAGCGATCCAGGTCGAGGCGCGCAGCGCCCGCATGCATCATCTCGACAGCGCAACAGGCGAGGCCGAAGGTCATCGGCCACATCGAGCCGGTGCGCGCCCAGTTCCACAGCACAT
Organism: Lysobacter sp. CFH 32150; assembly: GCF_022758295.1. Lineage (GTDB taxonomy): Bacteria > Pseudomonadota > Gammaproteobacteria > Xanthomonadales > Xanthomonadaceae > CFH-32150. Next base: position 285,354 of record NZ_JALDWJ010000002.1, read on the forward strand.
CCATGCTGGTGGTGACGAAGCCGTGCTCAAGCAGCGGATTGTTGTCCTTCGAAGGCATCAGGATGTCATCGACCCGGCCTTCCGGCAGCGGGTTATGCATCAGGCCCGAGACGGTTTGGATCACTCCCATTCGAGCGCGCCCTTCTTCCAGACGTAGACGAAACCGATCACCAGCAACGCGAGGAACACGCCCATCTCGACGAGCCCGAACACGCCGAGTTCACGGAACACCAGGGCCCACGGGAACACGAACGCGATTTCGAGGTCGAACACGATGAACAGGATCGCGATCAGGTAATAGCGCACGTCGAATTGCATGCGCGCGTCTTCGAACGCGGCGAAGCCGCATTCGTACGGCGACAGCTTTTCGGCGCTGGGACGCTTGGGCCCGAGCAGGTTGCCGACGAGGATCAGGGCGACGCCGATCCCCGTGGCGACGATCAGGAACAGCAGGGTCGGCAGGTATTCGGCCAGCACTCGTGTTCTCTCGGCTATGCCGCGGTATCGCGGCTTTGGCTCATCGCTGAATTCGCAGAAACAGGGAAGCGGGTGGGATATCCGGGAAAGCGATCCGCGTCGATGCGGCCCAACTTTCCGACTCCCTGCTCCCGATTCCCTATTCCGTTCTTTATGGTGCCCAAGGGGGGACTCGAACCCCCACGACTTACGTCGCTACCACCTCAAGGTAGTGCGTCTACCAATTCCGCCACCTGGGCAAGCGGTTCCGCATCAAACACGATGCGGAGTCGAATATTGTAAGCCGGATCAACCGCCCTGCGAAGGTTGCGGAGCCGGTTGTTCCTGCGGTTGCGTTGCCGGCGCCGTTGCATCGGCCGCTGGCGCAGTCGCCGGTGCAGTCGGGACCGTGGCGGCTGGGGCCTGCGCTGCAGGTGCGGTCGGGACCGCATTGTCAGCGGCCGGCGCCTTGGGCAGTTCGTCCATCACGCTGCTCTGCTGCACCTCGGCCGGCTTGGTCGCGCTGTTGGTCGCGTACCAGGCCATGAACAGGCTGATCCCGAAGAACAGGATCGCGAGCCACTTGGTGCTCTTCGACAGGAAGTTGCCTGCGCCGCGCGAACCGAACACCGTCGCCGAAGCGCCGGCGCCGAAGCCGGAACCCGCCTGGGCACCCGCACCCCGCTGCATCAGGATCATCGCGATCATCGCGATCGCGAGCAGCACATACACCACGTTGAGGATCATCAACAGCATCGGAAGCTCTGCGTTTACGCCACCGCCGCAGCGGCGATGGCTAGGAAATCCCGGGCGACCAGCGACGCGCCACCCACCAGCCCGCCGTCGACGTCAGGCTGCGAAAACAGCGCGCCGGCATTGTCGGGCTTCACGCTGCCGCCGTACAGGATCGGCAACGAATCGGCAATTTTAGCATCGCGCGCGGCAATTTCGCCACGGATGAAGGCATGCACGGCCTGCGCCTGCTCCGGTGTGGCGGTACGGCCGGTCCCGATCGCCCAGACCGGCTCGTAGGCCACGATCGCCCCTTCCAGCGCCTGCGCCCCGCCCTCTGCAAAGATGGGATCGAGTTGCTGCTCGATCCGCCACTCGGTCTGCCCGGCCTCGCGTTCATGCAAGGATTCACCCACGCAGAGGATTGGCGTCAGCCCGGCACGCTTGGCGGCGAAGAACTTGGCGGCGACCAACTCACTGCTTTCCCGGTGGTACTGGCGGCGCTCTGAATGTCCAACCAACCCGTAACGGGCACCCACGTCGATCAGCATCGCCGCGGAAACTTCGCCGGTATAGGCCCCCTGCTCGTTCACGCTGACATCCTGCGCGCCGAACTGCAGGCTCTCGTCATAGCGTTCGACCAGCTCACCCAGGTAAGGGAGCGGAGGCAGCACGATACGCTCGACACCCTGCGGCGCCGCGAAGGCGACGATTTCGTCCAGCAACGCGAACGCGAATTTGCGGTCGCCATGCAGTTTCCAGTTACCGGCCACGATCCGACGGCGCATGCACCAATCCTGTTTGACGAGGTGCACAGTCTAGCGCATGGCCTCACGACGCCAACGCGGCGGCGCGTAAGATCGAGGAATGGGCGAGGACAACATCAAGTATCGATTCAAAGTCGACCTCGACGACCCGAACAATGGCCACAGCCTGTTGCACGCGCTGGTGATCGGTACCGGCAAATCAGCAATGGAGATCCTCGAAGTTGGCTGCTCCAGCGGTTATGTAGGCGCCACCTTCATGGCCAAGGGCCATCGTGTAACGGGCGTCGAACAGGACCCGGCCTCCGCTGCCGCAGCCGGGGAAGTGCTTGGCGAAGTGCACAATGGCGCCGTCGACGACTTCTTCGACGCACACCCGGACTGTTGCTACGACGCCATCCTGCTGGGCGATGTGCTGGAACATATCGCCGACCCCACTACGACGTTGCGGCGTTGCGTGACCCGGCTTGCTCCCGACGGTGTCGTCGCGATCTCCCTGCCTTGCATCACCCACGGCAGCGTGCGGGCAATGCTACTCGAAGGCCGCTGGGACTATGGCGACTATGGCCTGCTCGATCGCACCCACTTGCGCTTCTTCTCCCGCGAAGGCATGGCGCAACTGCTTGCCGACGCTGGCCTGGAAATCGAGAAGTTGTTTGCGGTAGTCCTGGGCATCGACGATGCCAACCGCGAATACGGCATGAAGCTGCAACCGGAATCCATTGCCGCCGTCGAAGCCCTGGCCAACGATGACGAATTTTTCAACTTCCAGTTCGTACTGTTGGCTCGACCATCCCGATCAGCGATCGCACCCGCAGATCTCCTTGCGCGCAACCTGGCGATGCCCATCCAGAAAACCGTACCGACGCCGCGCCTGCCGGGTTGTCGCTCCTCCCTGCAGCGTCAGCGGATACGTTGGTTCAAATCGTTGTTGCAGGGCATTACACGGCGTCGTTTTCGCAATGCCCGCACTTGATGGCGTGAGACCTATCAGGTTAGTCGACGCTCAACCGTAGTTCGCCGTGATCCGGGTAGCGTAGGGTGCGCCGCTTGCCGTCCGCGCCAGTGATGCCGTTGACCTCGATCGACCAGTGCCATTCACCACGTCCGAACCGACGTTTATCGAGCTGCACTTCCCGACCGGGATGTCGCCTGAAACGAGGTGATTGACCCTGCTCGTCCGCTCGCGTTTCGAACCCATTGAAACCGGTCCAGTACCCGGCCCAGCCGTGATGGTTCCACCAACGATCGCTTTGCGGATTCAGTGGCGCGTCCTCCGGACGATCCACGCGCCATTCACCCAACTGCGCCGATACATGCAGATTCAGCGGCGCCTCCAATCCAGGCGCGGCGACATGCAGGTCCATCGTGCCGAAGTCGCCTTCAGGAATCGTGTAGCAGAACCAGACGTAATGGCGATCCTGGAACTGGTACAGCATGATCCCTTCCGCAACCGCATACCGGGCTTGCGCGATCGCGGGAAACTCGTCGCAGCGCCCGTCCATCAGCGGATAAGCCGGCACCGACGGGCGTACGGCATGTGGCGCACAAGCCGCCAGCAGCACAGCCCCTGCAACGGCAGCGAGGCATCGATGCATTACTTGAGCTTGATCTCCGCCAGTCGCTCTTCCAGATATCCGTGCGCGGTGATCGGCTCGGGATAACGGCTGGGATTGTCCGGTGTAATGCACGAGGGCAGCACGTCGATCAGGAAATCCGGGTTCGGGTGCAGGAAGAATGGCGTCGAATAGCGCGGCTGGCGTGCCAGTTCACCTGGCGGATTGACCACGCGGTGCGTCGTCGACGGATATACATGGTTGGTCAACCGCTGCAGCATGTCGCCGATATTGACCACGATGGTGTCGGCGTCGGCGGTGAACGGCACCCAGTCGCCCTTGCGCGACTTCACCTCCAGCCCTGCCGCGCTCGCGCCGACCAGCAGGGTGATCAGGTTGATGTCCTCGTGCGCGCCGGCACGCACGTTGGGGATGTCCGGCGTGGTGATCGGTGGGTAGTGGATCGGGCGCAGGATCGAGTTGCCGAAGTCAGTCTTGTCGGCAAAGTAATCTTCCGCCAGTCCGATGTGCAGCGCGAGCGCGCTGAGCACCCGCGAACCGAGCTGATCGAGGGCCTGGTACAGGCCGTAGCCGATATTGCGGAATTCCGGGATTTCTTCCGGCCACAAATTCGGCGGCATCACGTCGGCGTACTTGGAGTCGCGCGGAATCTCGCGGCCGATGTGCCAGAACTCCTTGAGGTCGGAGTACAGCGCGCCTTTCGCGGTCTCGATGCCGAATGGCGTATAGCCACGCGCGCCACCGCCACCAACCACGTGGTATTTGCGCTTGACGTCCTCGGGCAAGGCGAAGAAACGCCGGAATACGTCGTAGGCCGCATCGATCAGTGCCGGATCGATGCCATGGCCACGAATACCGGCGAAGCCCCATTCGCGGTAAGCCGCGCCGAGCTCGGCGACGAAGGCGTCGCGATCAGCGTCGAAGCGGCGGATGTCGAGGGTCGGAATCTGGGAAGTCATTGCAAGCCCTGTTTTTCCAGCAGGCCATGATTCATTGCGCCGCAGCACGCACCGCATCAGTCAAGGCATTGAGTGTCGACTGCATCAAGGCCGCATCGTCCGCCTCGACGGTGACCCGCACTACCGGCTCGGTGCCGGATGGTCGCAGGAAGGCACGCCCACGCCCTTGGACCGCCTTCTGTGCCACTGCCAGCGCGGCCAGCACGCTGGTGGCTTCGGCCGGCTTGGTATTACCTTCGTAACGCACGTTGACCGTCTTCTGCGGCACTTTGCTCATGCCGGCCAGCGCGTCGTGTAACGACAGGCCGCGACGACGCAGCACTTCCAGCACCTGCAGCGCGCTGACGATGCCATCGCCGGTGCTGGTGCGATCCAGGCACAGCAGGTGACCCGAGGCTTCCCCACCCAGCACCCCCTCGTGCTGTAGAAGTGCTTGGTGCACGTACCGGTCGCCGACCTTGGCGCGGATGAAACCGATGCCGCGTTCGGCCAGCGCGCGCTCAAAACCATAGTTGGTCATCAATGTGCCGACTACGGGGCCGTGCAAACGACCGCTCTGCTGCCAATCGGTGGCGAGCACGTACAGCAGATCGTCACCGTCGCACACCGTGCCGTCGCGATCCACCAACAGGACGCGATCGCCATCGCCATCGAAGGCGATGCCGAGATCCGCGCCGGTCTCGATCACGCGCGCGGCGAGTGTTTCCGGATGAGTGGAGCCCACGCCATCATTGATGTTGAGGCCGCTCGGGTCCACACCGATCGCATCCACCGACGCACCGAGTTCGCGTAACACCAGCGGGCCGATCTGGTAGGTCGCGCCGTTGGCGCAATCAACCACAATGCGGGTGCCGCTGAGATCGAAACCTTTCGGGACCGAATTCTTGCAGGCCTCGACATAGCGGCCGATGGCATCGCGGGTGCGCACGGCCTTGCCGAGCTGCTCCGACGGCACGGTGCGGAACGGTTGTTCCAGCGCGGCCTCGATCGCCAACTCGGTCGCGTCGTCGAGCTTCTCGCCTTCGGCCGAGAAGAACTTGATGCCGTTGTCGTAATGCGGATTGTGCGACGCGGAGATCACGATGCCGCCATCGGCGCGCAGCGAATGTGTCAGGTGCGCGACTGCCGGCGTCGGCATCGGCCCCATCAGCTGCACGTCGACGCCCGCCGCGACCAGGCCGGCTTCGAGCGCCGCCTCGAACATGTAGTTGGAAATGCGTGTGTCCTTGCCGATGATGACCACCGGCTTGCGCCAGCCGCGGCCGCCCTGCATGGATTGCAGCAGCGCGTGGCCGTAGGCATTGCCCAGGCGCAGCACGAAATCGGCAGATATCGCGCCCTCGCCGACCCGGCCACGGATGCCATCGGTGCCGAAATACTTGCGGCTCATGCAGTGACTACCGTTTCGTCCTCGGGCACCGGCTGCTTCATCAACATGGCCAGCAAGTGAGCGAGGTGATCGCGCATTTCACGACGATCGCAGATCTGGTCGATGGCGCCGTGATCGACCAGGAATTCGGAACGTTGGAAACCTTCCGGCAACTTCTCGCGCACGGTCTGTTCGATCACGCGCGGGCCCGCGAAACCGATCAGGGCTTCCGGTTCGGCGATGTTGATGTCGCCGAGCATGGCGAACGACGCCGACACGCCGCCGGTGGTCGGATGCGTCATGACCGAGATGTACGGCAGTCCCGCCGCACGCAGGCGCGCGAGCGCAGCCGAGGTCTTGGCCATCTGCATCAGCGAGAACAGGCTTTCCTGCATGCGCGCGCCGCCGCTGGCAGAGAAACAGATGAAGGGGCAGCCGAGCTCCAGCGCCGTTTCGGCCGCGCGCGCGAAACGCTCGCCGACGACCGAGCCCATCGAACCACCCATGAAGGCGAAGTCGAACGATGCGGCGACCAGGGGCCTCGATTTCAGCGTTCCCTGCATTGCGACGAGCGCGTCGCGCTCGCCAGTGGACTTCTGCGCGGCCTTGATGCGGTCGGAATACTTCTTCTGGTCCTTGAACTTGAGCACGTCGGTCGGGGCGAGTTCGGCGGCGATCTCCTGCATGCTGTCCACGTCGAACAGCGAGGCCAGGCGCGCACGGGCCCGAATCGGCATGTGGAAGTTGCATTTCGGGCAGACCTCGAGGTTCTCCTCGAGTTCGGGCCGGTACAGCACGGCGCCGCAACGATCGCACTTTTCCCACAGGCCTTCGGGCACGCTGCGCTTGGTGCCGCCTTCGGTGCGGATCCGCGAGGGCATCAGTTTCTTCAACCAGGACATGCGGTTTCCCGTTTTTTCAAGCTACGAGCGAGCGGGACAGTCTAGCGCAGCGGCTGCCTAACCGATGGCATCGAGGCCTGCACGCAATGGACGCAGGAAAGCGGCGGCTTGCGCAGCCGGATCGCTCGCATCCGCGAGTGCCGCGACCAGGGCGCTGCCCACGACCACGCCATCGGCATCGCGCGCCATCGCAGCAGCCGACGCCGCATCCTTGATGCCGAATCCCGCCGCCACTGGCACCTTCGTCGCCGCACGGATCTCGCGCAAACGCGCGCTGGCGACATCGGTATCGAGCCGGTCGGCGCCAGTGACGCCGGCAAAGCTGACGTAGTAGAGATAGCCTTGCGCGTCCGCGCACAAGCGAGCCAGGCGCGCGTCGGTCGTGGTCGGCGACGCAAGCAGGATGACGTCCAGGCCATGCGTGGCGAAAGCGGCGCGCAAGGCCTCCGCTTCCTCTGGCGGCAAGTCGACCAGCAACACGCCGTCGACGCCGGCATTCGCCGCATCGGTGGCGAAACGCCCATACCCGCGGATTTCGACGGGATTGAGATACCCCATCAGCACCACCGGCGTTGCCGCATCGCGCTGGCGGAACTCGCGCACGCATTCGAGCACGTAGGACAGCCCCGCACCGCGCGCGAGCGCGCGTTCAGAGCTGCGCTGGATGGTCGGACCATCGGCCATCGGATCGGAAAACGGCACACCGAGTTCGATCACGTCGGCGCCGGCTTCGACCAACGCATGCATCACCGGCACCGTCGCCGCGAGCGATGGATCGCCCGCGGTAACGAACGGCACCAGCGCCTTGCGCCCGCTGGCGCGCAGCGCAGCGAATTTCGCGTCTAGGCGACTCACTCGGCGGCAGGCGTCGCAGGCGAAACCGGACCGGCAGCAGCCGCGGCGGCGTATTCGGCAGCGAGCTCGGAGACGCCGACATCGATACCGCGTTCATGGCCGAGGCCGTCCAGATGTTCGTTCAACATGCGGCGGTACAGCGTAGTCATGTAGTTGAGGAAATCAGTGCGGTCCCGCCCGGGATCGCTCGCATTGGCGAGGTACACGTGCGCGTTGAAGCGCGCGGCCGCGAACAGGCTGGCCATGCTGATGCGCTTGAGACCCTGCTGTTTGGACTGGCGGTTGGTCAGTTCCAGGTACTCGTTGACGACGGTGAAGAAGGCCGGGTCAAGCTGGTTTGCCGCGCTTTCGTTTGCGGCCTGGGTCTGGTTTTCGTCGCTCATGGTCATGCTCCGTGGTTCGTGCTCAGAAGTGGATATTCAGAAGTGGATGTTTTCGCGTGCGGCAATGGTATGGACGTCCTTGTCGCCGCGGCCGGACAGGTTGCAGAGCACGATCGCGTCTTTCGGCAGCCCACGTGCGAGCTTCACCGCCTGCGCGATCGCATGGCTGGATTCCAACGCGGCGAGGATGCCCTCAGTACGTGCCAACTGGTGGAACGCGGCCAGCGCTTCGTCATCGGTGACGCCGACATAGTCGGCACGGCCGGTGTCCTTCAGGAATGCGTGCTCGGGACCGACGCCGGGATAGTCGAGGCCGGCGGAGACCGAATGCGTCTCGATGATCTGGCCATCGTCGTCGCACAGCACATAAGTGCGATTGCCGTGCAGCACGCCGGGGCGACCGGCCGACAACGACGCGGCATGGTGGCCGGAGGCAATGCCCTCGCCTGCCGCTTCGGCGCCGACCAGGCGTACATCGCGATCGTTCAGGAACGCGTGGAACACGCCGATCGCGTTGCTGCCGCCGCCGACGCATGCGGTGACGACATCCGGCAGGCGCCCGTATTCGGCCAGCATCTGTGCTCGCGCCTCGCGGCCGACAACGGCGTTGAAGTCGCGGACCATGCGCGGATATGGATCCGGGCCGGCGACGGTGCCGATGATGTAGAACGTGCCGTGCACATTGGTGACCCAATCGCGCATCGCCTCATTGAGCGCATCCTTCAGCGTCTGCGAACCGCTCGTCACCGGCACCACGGTCGCGCCGAGCAGCTTCATGCGGTAGACGTTGATCTTCTGTCGCTCGATGTCGGTCGCGCCCATGTAGACGACGCATTCGAGTCCGAGCCGCGCCGCCACGGTCGCACTGGCGACACCATGCTGCCCTGCGCCGGTTTCGGCGATGATCCGCTGTTTGCCCATGCGTTTGGCGAGCAGCGCCTGGCCGATGGTGTTGTTGATCTTGTGCGCGCCGGTGTGGTTCAGATCCTCGCGCTTGAGCAGGATGCGCGCGCCGCCGGCTTCGCGACTCAGCCGCTCGGCGTGATAGATCGGACTCGGGCGGCCGACGTAATGCGCCAGGTCGTTCTCGAATTCGGCGATGAAGGCCGGATCGATGCGCGCGGCATCGTAGGCCGCAGCCAGTTCCTCCAGCGGCCCGATCAGGGTTTCGGCGACGAAACGCCCACCAAACCGGCCGAAATGGCCGTTGGCATCCGGATAGGCATGGAAATCTATCCCAGCAGCAAGAGGGAGATCAGTGATCTGAGTGGCAGTCGGCACGGCGGACTTCTTCGACGAAACGACGCATTTTATCGCCGTCCTTGATCCCCGGGGCACTTTCGATGCCGCTGGACACGTCCACTCCCCACGGGCGGGTCGCGATGACTGCGTCGAAGATGTTGTCCGGGGAGAGGCCGCCGGCCAGCAGCCAGGGCTTGCCGGGGTCGCCGGGCAACCGCGACCAGTCGAACGTCTTGCCGCTGCCGCCTTGTTCGCCCGGAACATGACTATCGAACAGGAAACCAGCGGCGCCGGGGTAGCGTGCCTGCAGGCTGGGGGCGTAGTGCATGCCTGGTTCGCCCATCGCGATCGCTTTCAGGTAGGGCACGCCAAAACTCCGGCAAAAGGCGTCGCTCTCGTTGCCATGGAACTGCAGCAGGCTCGGGCGGACGTGGCGGACGACTTCACGCACTTCCTCGTTCGGGTTGTCCATGAACAAGGCGACCGCATCGACCAGTGGCGCCAGGGCATTGCGCATCGCCCGCGCTTCCTCGGCTTGCAGCCGGCGCGGGCTGCGCTCGGCGAAGACGAAGCCGATCGCGTCGACGCCAAGTTCGCTGGCCAGGCGCACGTCGCCCGGGCGGGTCAGGCCGCAGAACTTGATCCGGGTGCGGAACAACGTCTTGCTCACAGCGTCACCTCGTGCGGCAGGCCGCATTCGCGCGGGTATTTCGGCCCGAGGAACACCAGGCCAGCGGACGGCGCGGTCGGTCCCGCCAACGTGCGATCGCGTCCGGCGAGCAGTTTGGCGATCCATGCCTCCGGCTGCTCACCGCGGCCGACCATCAGCAGCGAGCCGACGATATTCCTCACCATGTGATGCAGGAATGCATTCGCCTGTACCTCGATCGCGACTTCTTCACCGTTGCGCCGCACTTCGATCTCCTGCAGATCGCGGCGCGCGTGCGGAGCCTGGCAATGGACGGTGCGGAATGCGGAAAAATCGTTCTCTCCGAGCAGGCTCTGCGCCGCACGATGCATCGCGTCGGCGTCGAGCGGGCGACGCTCCCAGCTCAGATACTGCCGGCCCAGCGCCGGTCGCACTGCACGATTCAGGATGCGATAGCGATAGCGCCGCGCCCGTGCCGAAAAACGTGCGTGGAAATCATCGGAGGCCGGCACGCACCAGCGCACGCAGATCGACGGCGGCAGCTGTGTCGTGGCGCCGAGTACCCAGCCTCGCGGGTCGCGCTCGATCCCGGTATCGAAATGCACGACCTGGCAAGCCGCGTGCACACCAGCATCGGTGCGGCCGGCGCAGACGGTGGCGATCGGTGCGTCCGCGACGAAAGCCAGCGCCGTTTCCAGTGCCTGCTGCACCGTCGCATCGCCTGGCTCGCCTGGCTTGCTGAGTCGTTGCCAGCCGAGGAAGTCGCTGCCGTCGTACTCGACGCCCAGCGCGTAGCGCATCGCCTAGGTCCCGTGCGCTGCGCGCATCACTGCACGCATCTTGAAAGCATGCATCTCAAAGCTCGCGCAGCATGCGCGAAGCGGCTTCACGCGCGACGGGGTCGCGGCCGTTGATCACTTCGCGCAGCAGGATGCGAGCGGCTTCGTCGTCGCCCAGATCGAGATAGGCCCGGGCCAGCTCGATCTGCTGGCTGGCGTTGGCCGGTTCGGCCAATTCAGCGGGTGGCGTAGGCGCCGGTGTCGCGGTGCCGGCGTGCCAGGTCGGTGCCGCACCGATCGCCGCTGGCGCTGCGGTCCAGTGCGGCGCCTGCTGCTGCGCTGGTGCAGCGGGAACGTCAGCCACTGCGGCGTCCGGTGCCACAGTCGGGATACCAGCTGCCAAGGCGGCGGTGTCGTAACCACGCCGCATTACCGGTGCCGCTTCAGGGGTGCGGCGACGGGTGAACAGCCAGGCCAGCAGACTCAATACGATCAGGCCGAGCCCACCCCACAACCACGGTGTGATCGTGGCCTGCGCCTGCTTGTCCGCCGGTTGAGCCGGGTTCGCGGCGACCTGCGCCGGCGCGGCCTTGCGCGCATCTGCGAGGCGTTGTTGCGCTGCGGCCAGCTCGCTGTCCTTCATGCTGATCAGCTGTTGCTGTTGCTGCTGCAGCTTTTCGAGATCGGCGACGCGGGCCTTGAGTTCCTCGACCTCGGCGTTACGTGCGGCCAGGTCTTCCTTCGACTGTTGCAGTTCCTGTCGCAGCATTTCGCCCTCGCCCCCGGCGCTCGCGCCGGATCGTGTTCCCGGTCGGTTGCCGCCGTTCGACGGCGGCACGATTTCCAATCTGGCCCCTGCCACGCGACCGGCATTGCTCCTTGCGGAGGTCGACGCGCCATCGCCGCCATCGACCACGGCAGCCGGCTGCGGCGCCGGGTCGCGTATGGCTTGCCATTGTTCGATCTGATCGCGCACCACCACCGCGGCTTCGCTCGCACTGAGCTGCGCCACTTCGCTCGCCTGCGGGATGCGCAGGACAGCGCCTGCCTTCAGCAGGTTGATGTTGTTGCGGATGAAGGCCTCGGGGTTGGCTCGCAACAACGCCAGCATGGTCTGGTCGAGGCTGTAGCCACGGCCGGCGTCGAGGCGGCTGGCGATCTCGGACAGCGTGTCCCCTTGGTGCACGTCAAATGCCGAACCGGAAATGCTCGATGGAGCCGGGATGTCGACCGGCGCCGCTTCGATGGGCTCAGGCGGTGCAGTGGCGATGCTTGCTTCCGGTTGTTCCTCGGCAGAATCCGCGGCTTCAGCCTCGGGTATCCCGGCCGAGGTCTCGGCGTCAGGCGCCTGCACGATGGTGTTCGATGGTGAGACTTCCGGCGCCTCGATCGGCGGCTGCGCCGGCGCCGCGACTGTTCGTGGCGTATCCAGCAAGGCCGAGTATTCGCGCACCAACCGGCCTTGGCCCCAGTCGACTTCGACCAGGAAGGTCACCAGCGGCTGATTGATCGGCGCGGCGCTGGTGACGCGGATCACTGGGCGACCGCGCGCATCCAGCGCGACGCTGAACTGCAGATCCGCGGCGGCGCCACTGGGCGGTTCCAGCCCGATGCGGCGGAATGTATCGGGTGACGCAAGGCGTGCCTGAAGCTGCTCGAGTTCGGCCGGATCGTTGGAAATGATTTCGATCTCGGCCAACAACGGTTGGTCGAGCTTCGACTTGACCTGGATCTGGCCTAGCCCGAGCGCCGCCACCGGGCCGGCGACGGCGACCAGGGCGATGGCCATAGCAGCTCGCAACTTGTTGATCACGCCCACTCCCCCCGAGCAACGCTCGGCCCGACTCTAGCCGTGTGCCGTGGCTGCTGGCAATGATTTCCGTCGTTTAGACGCGCCTGTTCACACTTTAGTGCACTGCAGGACGGTTTCAGCTGCGGGTACGAAGCCCGCGGCTGAAACCCGGCAGAGAGTCAGCCTTCGGCAGCTACCAGCTCCGCGATCTGCACGGCATTCAGCGCCGCACCCTTGCGTATGTTGTCGGAGACGACCCATAGGTTCAGTCCTCGCGGGTGCGAGAAGTCCTCGCGGATACGGCCGACGTAAACCGCATCGCGGCCGGAGGCATGCGTGACCGGAGTCGGGTAGCCGCCGGCTTTGTGCTCATCGACCACTTCCACGCCAGGGGCGTTTTCCAGCAACTTGCGCGCCTCGGCCACGGTGAGCTTGTCGCGCGTCTCGATGTTGACCGCCTCGGAATGGCCGTAGAACACGGGTACGCGCACCGCGGTGGGGTTCACCTGGATGCTGTCGTCGCCGAGGATCTTGCGGGTCTCCCACACCAGCTTCATCTCTTCCTTGGTGTAGCCGTTGTCCAGGAAGTCGTCGATGTGCGGGATCAGGTTGAAGGCGATCTGCACCTGGAAGCGCTGCGGGTCGGCCTGCTGGAAATTGAGGATGCCCGCAGTCTGCCGGCCGAGTTCCTCAAGCCCCGAACGGCCGGCACCTGAGACGGACTGGTAGGTGGCAACATTGATGCGCTCGATCTTGGCCTTGCGGTGCAACGGCCCCAGCGCGACCAGCATCTGCATGGTCGAGCAGTTCGGATTGGCGATGATGCCGCGCGGGCGGTTCTTCACCTGGTCCGGGTTGACCTCGCTGACCACCAACGGAACGTCGGCGTCGTAGCGGAATGCGGAGGAGTTGTCGATGACGACTGCGCCAGCCGCGGCGAACTTCGGCGCGTATTCCTTTGAAGTCGAGCCACCCGCCGAAAACAACGCGATGTCGACGCCGGTCGGATCGAACGTCGCCAGGTCCTGCACCACCACGTCGCGATGGCCAAACTTCACCTTGCCGCCAGCCGAGCGTTCGCTCGCCAGCGCGACCAGTTCGCCGACCGGAAAATTGCGCTCGGCGAGGATGGACAACATCACTTCACCAACCGCACCCGTGGCGCCAACCACTGCAACCTTGAATGTCTTGCTCATTTAGATAACGACCTCTTGTGCTTGCTACAGGCGCAGCGTTGGCCCGCCTGCGGAATGATGGGGAGGGAACCGATGTGCGGCGCAGCCGCTGCTTCGCGCCTCTTGGCGCTGCGCGTCTGGCCGCTATCGTTTGCCTTCACCCGGTTTGGATGCATGCACCGCAGATGGAATCCGTGGCGTCACGTCGCCGACGTCGCCGCATTGCGCACGATGGCGCAGCGCCTGGTCGATCAGGACCAACGCCAGCATCGCCTCGCAGATCGGCGTGGCGCGGATGCCGACGCAGGGGTCATGGCGGCCGGTGGTCACGATCTCGACCTCATTGCCTTCGACGTCCAGGCCGCGTGCCGGCAGCCGCAGGCTCGAAGTCGGCTTGAACGCGACCGAGCACACGACCTGCTGGCCGGTGGAGATGCCACCAAGGATGCCGCCGGCATGGTTGGACAGGAACCCGTCGTGGGTCGCCTCGTCGCGATGGGTGGTGCCGCGTTGCGCGACTGCGGCAAAGCCGTCGCCGATCTCCACGCCCTTGACCGCGTTGATCGACATCATCGCCGCGGCGAGTTCGCCGTCGAGCTTGCCGTAGATCGGTTCGCCCCACCCTGGCGGCACGCCGTCGGCGACCACGGTCACGCGCGCGCCGACCGAATCGCCGGACTTGCGCAACGCATCCATGTAGCTCTCCAGCTCCGCGACCTGGCCGGCATCAGGCCAGAAGAAGGGATTGGCTTCGATCGCCGCGGCATCGAAGCCGCGCGGCACGATTTCGCCGATCTGCGCCAGATAACCGCGTACCCGCACGCCGAACTTTTCCAGCAGCCACTTCTTCGCGATCACGGCCGCCGCGACGCGCATCGTGGTCTCGCGCGCGGACGAGCGCCCGCCCCCGCGTGGATCACGATGACCGTACTTCTGCCAGTAGGTGTAATCGGCATGACCGGGTCGGAACTGCGCCGCGATGTTCGCGTAATCCTTGCTGCGCGCATCGGTGTTGCGGATCAGCAGCGCGATCGGCGTGCCGGTGGTGCGGCCTTCGTACACGCCGGAGAGGATTTCGACTTCGTCGGCTTCATGCCGTGCCGACGTGTGGCGGGTCTTGCCGGTGGCACGGCGATCTAGGTCGTGGCGGAACTCTTCGGCAGTAATGGCCAGTCCCGGCGGGCAACCGTCGATCACGCAGCCGATCGCCGGCCCGTGGCTCTCGCCGAAGGTCGTCACTGCGAACAGCTTGCCGAAGGTGTTGCTGGACACGTTGTCGATCCGTTTCCTGTTGTGCTCTTGCCATCATCCTGGCGAAGCCAGAACAACGAGAAAAACAATTTACCGCCGAAATTTGGTTGCCGCTGGAACTTAACCGCGCGCGTCAGCCAATTCGCGAATGCGCGCGTTGTGCTCGACCAGATCAGCGCATTCGGCGACGAACACGCCCATCTGCCCGACCTTGAACTCCACCCATGCCAGCGGCAGCTCCGGCAGCAGTTCGACCAATGCTTTTTCCGCTTCGCCGACCTCGCAGATCAGCAGCCCCTCACGATCGAGGTGCAGCGGCGCATCGCGCAGGATCTTCAGCGCCAGGTCGAGGCCGTCGTTGCCCGCGCGCAGGCCCAGTTGCGGCTCGTAGGAATACTCCTTCGGCAGCGCATCGGTCTCGGCGTTGGTGACGTAGGGCGGGTTGGTGACGATCAGCTGGTAATGCTCGCCTTGGAGCCCGGAAAACAAGTCCGACTTGAGCAGTCGTACGTTGTCGGCATGCAGGCGTACCTTGTTTTCCCTGGCCAGCGCCAGCGCATCGTCGCTGAGGTCGACGCCATCGACATGCCAATCCGGGTTGTAGTGGGCCATCGCGATGCCGATGCAGCCAGAGCCGGTGCACAGATCGAGTGCACGCAGCACTTCGCGGCCGCCTAGCCAGGGCTCGAAACCACGCTCGATCAGTTCGGCGATCGGGGAACGTGGCACCAGCGCACGCGCATCGCTCTTGAAGCTGAGGCCGGCAAACCACGCTTCACCAGCCAGGTAGGCCGCTGGAATCCGCTCGTTGATGCGCCGTGCGAACAACGCCAGCACATCGGATTTCTCCTCCGCCGTGACCCGCGCCTGGCCATAGACCGGGCTCAGGTCGTGCGGCATGTGCAGCGCGTGCAGGGTCAGCTGGGTCGCCTCGTCGAGGGCGTTGTCGTAACTGTGGCCGAAGGTGAGCCCGGCAGCGTTGAAGCGGCTGGCACCGTAGCGGATCAGGTCGATGATCGTCGTGAGCTCGGCGGTCATGGCGGCAGGTTCTTGAAAGGACAGGGATTATAGCGGTGCGGCCCAGCTAGAATGGCCGCGCCTCGCGGCTCTTCTCAATATTCCGGATCCGGCATGTTCAATCGCACCACCGCTTATATCCTCATTGCCGCGCTCGCCGCTGCCCTTGGCCTGTGGGCCGCGCAGCGTCATTTCGGCGCCGCTCCGAAGACGGCATGGCCGACGATGCAGGCGGTGAGGCTGTTCCCGGAGCCGCGCGAACTTCCGGCGTACTCGCTGCAGCAATCCGACCGCACCCAGCTGGTGCCGGGCGAACTCAAGGGTCATTGGACCGTGATCTTCTTGGGCTTCACCCACTGCCCCGACGTGTGCCCGACCACGCTGACCGAGTTGGCGCAGGCACAGAAGCAATGGGCCGCCCTGCCCGACTCGACCCGGCCGCGCGTGCTGTTCGTCTCGGTCGACCCCGAGCGCGATACGCTCGACGATATCGGCGAATACGCCCACGCCTTCCACCGCGACACCCTCGCCGCGACCGCCGACATCCCGTCGCTGGAAACCTTCGCCAAATCGCTGAGCCTGGTGTTCATGAAGGCGCCGCCAGCGCAAGGCCAGCCGGCCGACCTGTACGGCGTCGATCACTCTGCCGCATTGGCCGTGCTCGATCCGCAGGGGCGCATGGCTGGCGTGATCCAGCCGCCGCTGGTGCCGAAGGCGATTGCGGCTGACTTGCTGGCTTTGACCACGGCGTCGACGCGATGAGTCCGCTAACCGCGCTGACCTACGTCCTGCCGCACCGGTTGCTGTCGTCTCTCGCGCGCAAGCTGGCGTATTCGACCCATCCGAAAACCAAGCAATGGCTGATCGACACCGTCGTGCGTAACTTCGGCGTCGATCTGTCCGAAGCCGCCGAGCCCGATCCCTCTGCGTACCCGACTTTCAATGCGTTCTTCACCCGCGCACTGAAGCCCGGCGCGCGCACCCCCGACCCTGATCCACGCGCACTGCTGATGCCCGCCGATGGCCGCGTCAGCGAATGCGGCCACATCGGCCATGCCGACGAAGGCGTGCTGCATGAGGACGCCGGACACGTCTTCCAGGCCAAAGGCCACGGCTTCACCACGGCCGAGTTGCTGGCGGACGAAGCAGCGGCAGAGGCCTTCGACGGCGGCGTCTACGCCACCGTCTACCTTTCGCCAAAGGACTACCACCGCGTGCATATGCCGTGGACTGGCACCCTGCGCGAGACGGTGCATGTGCCCGGCCGCCTTTTCAGCGTTGGCCCCGACGCCGTCGGCGCGGTGTCGAAGCTGTTCGCGCGCAACGAACGACTCGTCTGTCACTTCGACACCGACTTCGGTCCGATGGCGGTGGTGATGGTCGGCGCGTTGCTGGTTTCCGGCGTGGAAACCGTGTGGAGTGGCGTCGAGATCCCGCCCTATGGTGGCCCGGTGACAGTGAAGGACTACCGCGGCGAAAACATCCGTCTCGAACGCTTCGCCGAGATGGCACGGTTCAACTATGGCTCGACGGTGATCGTGTTGTTGCCGAAAGGTGTCGCGGAGTTGGCGTCGCATCTGTCGGCCGAGTCACCGGTTCGCCTCGGCCAACAACTCGCACGTCTGTCGTAGCTCGCTCGGCCGGATTCGCCAGTCGCCTAGTTGCGACACCCCTCCAGGTTCAACGTCTGCCCCGGCCGGATCGCAAACCGCGGCCCCTTGATGCCGTTGACCTTCGCCAGTTCCTTGGTATCGCATTCGAACTTGCGCGCGATCGACGTCAGCGTCTCGCCGCCTTGCACCCGGTATTCGCTCGGTTTTGCTGGCGCAGCCGACACGTCGGTGGCGACGGCGACGGGCGCGCTACCCGCACCGGGAACGAACGTCGAAACCGGCGGCTGCACCGGCACGCTGTAGACGATCGCCGAGTTCGGATCGCTCATCACCAGCGTGCGCGCCAATTCCGCGCGCGGACCCTGGGTGCAATAGCGGTTGTACAGGCCGACGATCTTGGTCGTGGCGTTGATCGTACTGCCTGCGGGCAGCCAGCTTTCGGCTTCGTAACGCGGGTTCAGGTTGCGCAGCGCGCGCATGAATCCTTCGCGTGTGCCGCCGTTGCCGAGGCAAATCGTCAGCTGGTAGATCGACGACGCCTGCACCAGGCGCAACGGCGCGGGCTTGGCGTCGACCTTTGGGAAATCGAGGCCATATTGCTTCGGGTGCAGGAACAGCCACGCCGCGGCGATCACCATCGGCACGTAATCCTTCGTTTCCGGCGGGAACTGGTTGTACACATCGGATTCCCAGAAGCCGCGGCCGCCACCAGCGGTGTAGACACGCAACGCACGACCTTCGCCGCCGTTGTAGGCGGCCAGCGCCAGCTCAATGCTGCGGTTGAGTTCCGCCATACGTTCATTGAGATAGGCAGCGCTCGCTTCAGCCGCGCTGCGCGGGTCGTAGCGGGTGTCGAAACCGGTGCCATCGGGACCGAGGCCGAAACGGCGGCCGGTGGCATACATGAACTGCATGGGTCCGGCGGCGCCGGCACGCGACGTCGAATGTGCCTTGCCGTTGGATTCCTTGGCCATGATCCCGAACAGCAAGGCTTCCGGCAGCCCGGCGCGCTCGTACTGCGGCCACATCAGGTGGCGCATGTACTGGTAATTCTCGTAGCTGGTGATCAGTGCGCCGCGCATGTCGGTGAGCCAGCGGCGGATACCGGCCTGCACTGCCGGGTTGTACTGGACCATCTTGTCGAAGCGGTGATCGTCAGCGAGCAGCTGCGCCGCGCGGGCCGCTTCGGGGACGTTGGCCGTCAGCGGCGAAGCATGGTCGTCGCCTTCGGGTGCATCTTCGACGACTTCGGCCTCGGCATCGGCATTGAGCTTCAGCAGCCGCTTGTACGCCGCGAGCATCGTCGAGAGCTGGCAGCCCTTCTGCGCGCTGCAGGCCGCAACCACGTCTTCCATGTCTTCCAGCGCGGCGTTGCTTTCGGCTGCGCCGCTGGGGTCGGCGTTGCCGATCTTCACCATCGCTTCGCGATAGCGCGTCTCGGCGGCGGCCATGCGCTGGTTGAGGGCTTCGATGTTGGCCTGGTCACGGCGCGACAGCGCAGCGGCGTCGAAGGCAGCGAGGGACAGGCCCGCCAGGGCCAGCAACGCCAAGTGGCGCGGAACGAATGCAAGGGGAGGCATGGACTGCAAGGATCGCGAAGGTCCGGGCAGAGTAGCCCCGGGTTGCGAAAAACGGCAAGCCGTCACGTCCTTGCGCATCGTGCCCTCCCTTCCGCGGGGACGATCGATCCAAAGTGAAATTACGTCATTCCCGCATAGAATCGGCCTTCCACTCGGAAGGATCACGCATGGACCCCATCCTCGTCGGCAAGGCCATCACCACGCCGCAGAGCGGTAATGTCTACCTGCAGCCGAAATACGGCAATCGCCATGGTCTGGTCGCCGGCGCCACCGGCACCGGCAAGACGGTGACGCTGATGACACTGGCCGAAGGCTTCTCGCGGATCGGCGTACCGGTGTTCCTCGCCGATGTGAAGGGCGACGTGGCCGGGCTCGCGGTTGCAGGCACGCCGAACGAGAAAATCCAGCAACGGATCACCGAACTTGGGATCACCGACTACAAGTCCGAAGCCAGCCCGGTGCTGTTCTGGGACCTGTACGGCAAGCTCGGCCATCCGGTGCGCACCACCGTCAGCGAGATGGGCCCGCATCTGCTCGCGCGCATCCTCGAATTGAACGACACGCAGAGTGGCGTGCTCGACATCGTGTTCAAACTTGCCGACGACCGCGGCCTGCTATTGCTCGACCTCGAAGACCTGCGCGCCCTGCTCGGCCTGGTGTCCGATGAACGCAAGGACATTTCGACTTCTTACGGCCTGGTCAGCACGCAGTCGGTCGGCGCGATCCAGCGCGCGCTGCTGAGGCTGGAACAGGAAGGCGCGGAGATGTTCTTCGGCGAACCGGCGCTGGAACTGGCCGACCTGATGCGCACGACGCAGGACGGTCGCGGCGTGATCGGCATCCTTGCCGCCGACCAGCTGATTCTGAAGCCGCGCCTGTATTCCAGTTTCCTGCTGTGGTTGTTGTCGGAACTATTCGAGAATCTGCCGGAAGTCGGCGACCTCGACAAGCCGAAGCTGGTGTTCGTGTTCGACGAAGCGCACCTGCTGTTCGACGATGCGCCGCCGGCACTGCAGCAGCGCATCGAACAGGTGGTGCGCATCATTCGTTCCAAGGGAGTGGGCGTGTATTTCTGCTCCCAGTTTCCGGATGACGTGCCGGACGACATCCTCGGCCAGCTTGGCAACCGCGTGCAGCACGCACTGCGCGCCTTCACGCCGCGCGACCAGAAAGCGGTGCGGACCGCGGCGGAAACTTTCGTCGCCAACCCCAACCTCGACGTAGCGAAGGCGATCTCGCAACTCGGCGTCGGCGAAGCGCTGGTTTCGACGCTGCAGGAGAAAGGCATCCCAATGCCGGTCGAACGCACGCTGATAGCACCACCGCGCTGCCGCATGGGCGCGATCACCGACGCCGAACGCGCACAGGTGCGCGCCGGCAGCGCTGTCGGCGGCAAGTACGACAAGGCGATCGATCGGGATTCCGCTGCCGAGATGCTCGCGAAGAAAGCGGAAGTCGCGACCGAGCATGCCAAGGCCCCACCTGCCAAAAATACTCCTTTGAAGCCTCGCGAACAGGACGACGCCGAGCAAGGCGGCTTTGGCCAGTCGGTGAAGGATGCCGTCTTCGGAACAAAACGCCGCCAGGGCATGGTCGAGACCATGGCCAAGCAGACCGCGCGCACCGTTGGCAGCCAGATCGGTCGGCAGATCCTGCGCGGCGTCCTGGGCAGCATTTTTGGTGGTCGTCGTTAATGTTTTCCAGTCATTCCCTTCGAACCGTGGAGTTGTTGCGCATGAACCAGAAGTTGCTCGCCATCGCTTGCATCAGCCTGTTCGCCGTCGTCGCGTGCAAGAAGCCGGAACCCGTCGAAACTGCGTCCGCGCCGGAGCCCGCCGTTCCCGCTGAACAGGCGCCCGCGCCGGTCGCCCTCGAATCCGAACCTGCCCGCAGCGCCGCCGACGTGCCATTCGACGTCAAGGGTTTTGCCGGTCAGTTCGTCGGCATGCTCCCTTGCGCCGACTGCCCGGGCATCGACACCCGCGTCACGCTCAACGCCGACGGCACGTTCACGTTGCTTGAGACCTACCAGGACCGCAAAGTGAAAACCACGCCGGTCGACGGCACCTGGTCCGTGGAAGCCGACGACAAGCACATCCGTCTCGACCCGAACAGCAAGGCCGAGGACGATCGCCTGTACGAGATCCTGTCGAACGATGAAATCCGCCTGCTCGACCAGGAGGGCAAGCACATCGAAAGCGACCTCCCGTACAACCTCAAGCGCGGTACATGAAGCCGTTGCCGTCACTCGCAGCATGAGTCGTTGGCGCCCGCCCGCCGAGAAAAGCACGGCACTGATCACCCGTGAAGGCCACGCACGGCTAAAGGCCGAGCTGGACGAGTTGTGGCGGGTCAGGCGCCCGGAAGTAGTGAAAGCCCTCGCCGCTGCGGCGGCCGAGGGTGATCGCTCCGAGAACGCCGAGTACACCTACCGCAAGAAGCAACTCGGCGAGATCGACCGCCGCGTGCGTTATCTGTCGAAACGGCTGGAGGTCCTGCGCGTGGTCGACACGCCGCCGTCGGATCGCGAAGCAGTGTTCTTCGGCGCTTCGGTCGAAGTGGAAAACATCGCCAGTGGCGAACTCAGCCGCTACCGCATCGTCGGCCCCGACGAAACCGATGCCAAGCTCGGCCACATCAGCATCGACTCGCCACTGGCAAGGGCGATGCTGAAGAAACGCATTGACGACGAATTCGAAGCGACGCTGCCGGGTGGCAGCGTACGCTTCGTGATCGCTGATCTGACTTACGACGTCAGCTGATCTATTGCCTTCATTCGTCGACCGTCATTCCACGTCGATGGTCGAGGTTGCCTTGATCCAGACGTACTTCGGGCCATCCGGGGTCGCTTGCACCCGCGACACGCTTCGATTCGTGGAGACCAGCCTTTGCCCCATCATCGTTACCCGCTCGGTGCTCGACTGCTGGACCTCTGCAGTTTTGCCGTCGGCAGCGATCGTGATGGTCGGTGCGCCTGGAATCAGTTCGTAGCCACTGGCTTGTTCGAAGCCCTCACGGGTTTGCTGCAGGTACTCATCCCGGCTCAGGTGCATCGTCTGCACCTCACCACCGGCGGATATCGTCAACTCGATGCGGACGTCAGCCGCCAGGAGTTCACCTACTGCATCGACATCCTGAGCCAGCGCCGCCGCATGGGCACGCTTGACCAGGGCCTCGACTTCCCCACGCGTCAGCACCGCGGCGGCGCTCGAGGCTGCTTCGCCACGAGTACATGCCACAACCGCTACCAACATCATCGTCGCACCAACAACCCGCAGTAACGCTGCGCCCATCGTCCATTCCCCCTGATCAAGTCCGAGGCTGGATGGTACGCAAAATCTGTGTCCTAGAGCCGCGCCGGCTGCCGGCTGCACGCGCTGCGTCCCGGTTCACTGCCCGGATGGTTTGCTCTCAGTGTCGGCTTTTGCCTTGTCCTCGGCCTTGTCCATGGCCGCGTCCTTGAGGTCCCTGAACTCGACCACCAGCAGCTTGAGCTCGGCATCACCGGTGTTCGTGCCGTGATGGGTCTCGGCCGGGATCCAGAGCACCTGTCCAGGCACCAACTCCACATCCGTCGGTTCGGCGTTCGCCTTGAAGATGCGGATCTTCCCGGAGGTGACCGCGTACACGAGGTGCTGCGGGTGGGAATGCGAGGGGATCGTGGCACCGGGCTTGAAGCTGACCTCGCACAGGCGCGCGTGTTCGTTCTCGAAGGTGCATTTGTAGAAATCCGGCGCGACCACGGCAGGGTCCTGCGCCTGCGCCACCAACGCGAGCAAAAGAACCGTCAACGGCAGAATCGACTTCATGTTCATGTCAGGCTTCCCGAAAATGCAGCGAGTGGCTGCACTTTCCGCAACGGCCCCGACCCCCACCATCGGCCACTCCCTGCCTGGCATCCCCCAAACGGGGGATGCCTGATGGCGGATTTGTTCTGGTCATCTATTGCTCCAGATCCGGCGTGCCGTGCTGCTGATCGCCGTTGGACCTCTGGCTGCGTGCACGCTCGGCCAACGCCTCGTAACGCTCGCGGAAAGCCTCGAGCTCCGCTTCCTCGAGCTCCTCGAGGTCGAGCAAGCGATTGTTGGCGCCCTGCGTGGACCGGATCAGCTCGTCGAGCTTGATCTGCATCGCTTCGGTGTCGCGGTTCTGCGTGCACTGGATCAGGAACACCATCAGGAACGTGACGATGGTGGTGCCCGTATTGATCACCAGCTGCCATGTATCGCTGAAGGCGAACAACGGACCGGTCAGGGCCCAGACCAACACGACACCGGCCGCCAGCGAGAAACAGACCGGGCGCCCGGTGAAACGCGAGGCCGCTTTGGCCAACCGCGTGAAATGGCTCACTGATCGCATGGCCGCACCACCTCTGTGAGGAAGACGGGCCGGAGTATGCACACGTGCCGGTAAAGGCGACGCGCTAGGGCGTTAACACGCCCTGGTCAGCCGTTGAACGCGACCTCGCCGTAGAGGTCGTGTTCGTCGCTGCCAAGGATTTCGACGTCGACGAACTCGCCCGGCTTCAGCCCGGCCTCGAAGCCGTTCTGGATCTGCACCAGTCCGTCGATCTCCGGCGCATCGGCCATGGAACGCGCGATTGCCAGGTCCCCATCGATCGCATCGACGAGGCAGCGCTGCACCGTGCCGACCTTGGCTTCGAGCTTGGCGGTGGAAATCTCGGCCTGCCGTTCCATGAAACGCGCCAGACGCTCCTGCTTCACAGCTTCCGGCAGCGGATCGGGCAGGTCGTTGGCCTTGGCGCCATCGACCGGCGAATAGGCGAATGCGCCAACGCGGTCGAGTTGCGCTTCGTCGAGGAAATCGAGCAGTTCTTCGAATTCGGCTTCTGTCTCGCCAGGGAAGCCGACGATGAAAGTCGAACGGATCGTGATCTCCGGTGTAATCGCGCGCCAACGCAGGATGCGCTCCAGCGTCTTGTCGACCGCACCGGGACGCTTCATCAGCTTGAGCACGCGCGGGCTGGCATGCTGGAACGGGATGTCGAGGTACGGCAGCAGCTTGGGCATGCCGTTATGGGTCTGCGCCATCAACGGGATGATGTCGTCGACGTGCGGATACGGATAGACGTAATGCAGACGGGTCCAGATGCCGAGGTCGCTGAGGCCTTCGCACAGCGCCTTCATGCGGGTCTGGTACGGCTTGCCGCGCCATTCGCGCTCGGCATATTTCACGTCGACGCCGTAGGCCGAAGTGTCCTGCGAAATCACCAGCAATTCCTTGACGCCGCCCATCGCGAGCTTCTCGGCTTCGCGCAACACGTCGTCGACCGGGCGCGAGACAAGGTCGCCACGCATCGACGGGATGATGCAGAAGCTGCAGCGGTGGTTGCAGCCTTCGGAAATCTTCAGGTACGCGTAGTGCTTCGGCGTGAGCTTAATGCCGGTGTCAGGCACGAGATTGATGAATGGATCGTGCTTCGGCGGCAGCGCCGCATGCACCGCGTTCATCACGCTACCGTAATCCTGCGGGCCGCTGATCGACAGCACGCCGGGATGCGCAGCGCGGATCTGTTCGGGCTTCTTGCCGAGGCAACCGGTGACGATGACCTTGCCGTTCTCCGCCAGCGCCTCGCCGATCGCGTCCAGCGACTCGGTCACCGCCGAGTCGATGAAGCCGCAGGTGTTGACCACCACCACGTCGGCCGCGTCGTAACTCTGGACGATGTCGTAACCCTCGACCTTGAGCTGGGTGAGGATGCGTTCGGAATCGACCAGCGCCTTCGGGCACCCGAGGCTGACGAATCCGATTTTTGGGTTTTGCAAGGACATGGCGGGAAATCGTGCAGGGAATCGGGCAGGCAAGAGCGGAATTATAGCCCCCCGCTCCGGATCGGCTGGCCGGCCGCCTCCGGGAGTACGATCACGTCATGAGCCTCTGGATCGATCTCGACACATTGCATGGCCCAGTGCGCGCCTGGCGCGCGGATCCGAGCGGGCCTTCACGCGGTGCCGTACTGCTCATCCAGGAAATCTTCGGCGTCAACGCCCATATCCGCAGCGTGGCCGAACGTTTTACCGCGGCGGGGTTCGTTGCCCTCGCGCCGGCGATGTTCGACCTGGTTGAACGCGACGTGGAACTGGCCTACGACAAGCCCGATTTCGAGCGCGGCCGCGCCTTGGTGACTGCACTGGGCTTCGATCGCGCGATGGATGTGCTGGCGGCGGCGATGAACCTGCTGCACACCGAAGGCCTGCGCGTCGGTGCGGTCGGTTTCTGCTGGGGTGGCAGCCTCTCCTTCCTCTGCAATACGCGGCTGGGCTTGCCTGCGGTCGGCTATTACGGCGCACGCAGCGTGCCGTTCCTCGATGAACCGGCACGGGCGCCGCTGATGTTCCATTTCGGCGAACGCGATGCCAGCATCCCGCCCACTGATGTCGAATTGCATCGGCAGAAGCAGCCACGGGCGCAAGTTTTCGTCTATCCAAATGCGGGGCATGCGTTCAACCGCGACGTCGACATCCATGCCTTCGAACCCGCCAGCGCCGCGCTGGCCTGGCAGCGCACCCTCGATTTCCTCGCGGAGAACTTGCGATGAATCGCCAAACCAACAACGGCTGGCACCTGCATCCGCAACTGGCCGAAGACACCCACCCGGTCGCGCACTTCGCGCTCAGCGAGCTGCAATTGATGGACGACGCCAATCACCCATGGCTGATTCTGGTGCCCCGGGTTGAACATGCAGCCGAACTGATCGACCTGAGCGACGCGCAGCAAGCTGAACTGACCCGCGAGATCGCCCGGACGAGCCGAGCACTGCAGGCGGTGTTCAAGCCCCACAAGCTCAATGTCGCCGCGCTCGGCAACCTGGTGCCGCAGCTGCATGTGCACGTGATTGCGCGCTATGAAGACGATATCGCCTGGCCGCGGCCCGTGTGGGGCATGGCGGCGGCACAGCCGTATGCAATGGAGGAGCTGGTGCGGCGGATCCAGGCGCTGCGCGACGCGTTAAGCTCGTAGCGCGTTAGTTAGAGCTTGGTCAGCGACGCGGATGGGCGCGCTGCTAGCATCGGACGACCGATCACTGGAACGAGGTTACCGATGCGCCACTTGTTGCTCGCCGTCCTGCTCGCCTGCGCCCTGCCTGCGCAGGCCGGCCTGTTCGACAAGAAGCCCGAGGATTCCGCCGCCGAAGCGGCGCGCGCCAACATGGCGGCCGTGACCATCTGGGTCGATGCCAGTTGGGGTTTCCGCAACCAGGGTGCAGCTAATTCGCTCAGCCGCGCGCACCAGGCATTCGCCGGGCATGGCTACAAGGTGCAGAGCGTTCAGCCCTATATCGAAAACGGCGATCTGCAGGGCTTCTTCGTGACCTACCAGAAGCCCTGATCCTTGCCTGACCATTGTAGGAGCGGCTTACAGCCGCGAGCTTGTTGTGCGCATGCGATCGTGAGCGCAAAAGCTCGCGGCTGTAAGCCGCTCCTACGAAAGAAGACTGTCAGGTGCGCGGCAGGGTCACACCGGTCTGCCCCTGGTACTTGCCACCGCGATCCTTGTACGAGGTCTCGCAAACCTCGTCGGACTGGAAGAACAGCATCTGCGCCACGCCTTCGTTCGCGTAGATGCGCGCCGGCAGCGGCGTGGTGTTGGAAAACTCAAGCGTCACGTGACCTTCCCACTCCGGTTCCAGCGGCGTCACGTTGACGATGATGCCGCAGCGCGCGTAGGTGCTCTTGCCCAGGCACACCACCAGCGTGTCGCGTGGAATGCGGAAGTATTCGACCGTACGCGCCAGCGCGAACGAATTCGGCGGGATGATGCAGACATCGCCCACCACGTCGACGAAACTACCGCTGTCGAAATGCTTCGGGTCGACGATCGTCGAGTTGATGTTGGTGAACACCTTGAACTCGCGCGAGCAGCGCACGTCGTAGCCGTAGCTGGACGTGCCGTAGCTGACGATGCGATGGCCGTCGGCGGCGTGCTTGACCTGGCCGGGTTCGAACGGCTCGATCATCTTGTGCGATTCGGCCATGCGACGGATCCAGCGGTCGGACTTGATGCTCATGCGGTCTGGTTCTTCCGGTAAAAATTGAATTGTAGGGCGGGTCTTGACTCGCCGCGCGTCCAGGCTGCGATCCGATGGCGGGTCAAGACCCGCCCTACAGCAGCTGTGCGCCGATGTTGACCGGTGCCCGCGGCCGTAGCGCAAGCTGTGCGGCGACCCGGCGCGCGACGTTGCGATAGGCCTGCGCCACCGCGGAATCCGGCGCCGCGGCGACGATCGGCGTGCCGGCATCGCCCTGCTCGCGGATGCCGATTTCCAGCGGTAACGAGCCCAGCAGTGGTACGCCGTACTGTGCGGCGGTGCGTTCGCCGCCGCCGTGACCGAAGATGTGTTCGGCATGGCCGCACTGGGAGCACACGTGCACCGCCATGTTCTCGATCAGGCCCAATACCGGCACCGCGACCTTCTCGAACATCTTCAGTCCCTTGCGCGCGTCCAGTGTCGCCACGTCCTGCGGCGTGGTGACGATCACTGCGCCCGCGACCGGGATCTTCTGCGCCAGCGTCAGTTGGATGTCGCCTGTACCAGGTGGCAGGTCGACGATCAGGTAGTCGAGCTCGCCCCACAGGGTTTCGTTGAGCAACTGGGTCAGCGCCGAAGTGGCCATTGGTCCGCGCCAGATCATCGGTGTGTCCTGCTCGACCAGCAGTCCGATCGACATCGCCTCGATGCCGTGCGCGCGCATGGGCTCGATCGACTTACCGTCGGGGCTGTCGGGCCGGCCGGACAGTCCCAGCATCATCGGCACGCTGGGGCCATAGACATCGGCATCGAGCACGCCGACCTTCGCGCCTTCCGCCGCAAGGGCCAAGGCCAGGTTGACCGCGGTCGTGGACTTGCCGACGCCGCCCTTGCCCGAGCCGATCGCGATGATGTTGCGCACCCGCGGCAGCGGTGTCAGCGTGCCCTGTGGCGCGTGCGCATCGATGCGGTGGTTCAACTCGAAGCTCGCCAGGGCGAGCCCCGCACTCGCAAGGCTTTCGCTCACGGCAGCGCGCAGGCCGTCATGCCAGCCAGCCGCCGGATATCCCAGCGTGACCGCGACTGCCACCTTGCCTTCGCTCTCGACCGCGCGGATGCGGGCACCACCCGCCGCAAGCGTCAAGCCGGTGGCAGGATCGATGATCGCGGCGAGGCGTTGCTCTAGTGGCTGCATGAGGCCTGGATCGCTTGGGGAAGCAGGGAATTGTAGCGGCTTGCGTGCTGATCGCCTGGGCTTGAACTTCTGCAAGCCCGGGATGTCGCATCAATCACAATCTCTCTCCCTCGACGATGCGGTATAAAAACCCCCACCCCCACCACGGAGAACTCCATGCGCATCCACGCATTCGCGACGTTACTGGCGTTGCCGCTGTTCGCGACCGCTTTCGCCGCTTCGGCCCAGGATTCTCCGGTCGGCCGCTGGAAGACGTTCGACGAGGAAACTGGCCAGGCCCGCTCCATCGTCGAAGTGTACGAAGCGAAAAACGGCACAATCGCCGGCAAGGTCGTCGAAACCCTGTACGCGCCGGACCCGGTCTGCGACAAGTGCAGCGGCGCCAACAAGAACAAGCCGATCGAGGGCATGGTCATCCTGTGGGGCCTGAAGCGTGACGGCGACGGCTGGAGCGGCGGCACCGTGCTGAAGCCATCGGCGGGCAAGACCTACAAATCGAAGGCGCGTTTGCTCGAAGACGGCAGGAAGTTCGAGGTATCGGGTTGCCTGGCCTTCATCTGCAAGCAGCAGCTCTGGACACGCATGCAGTAAGACAAGCAAGCAGTCGGCGCCGCACGGCCCGGCCTTTCGCCGGGTCGTCGCGTTTTTGCGGCATGCGATAATCGCGGGCCATCCACACCGCTCCCGCCATGACCCGCAACGTCGCCGTCTCCTGCGCCCTGCCCTACGCCAATGGTCCTCTGCACCTGGGCCACCTGGTTGGCTACATCCAGGGCGACATCTGGGTACGCGCGCGGCGCATGGCCGGCGACCAGGTACGTTTCGTCTGTGCCGACGACACCCACGGCACGCCGATCATGCTCGCCGCGGAGAAGGCCGGGATCACGCCGGAAGCCTTCATCGCGGCCACGCAGGCGGGCCATGAGCGCGACTTCGCCGAGTTCCTGGTCGCCTTCGACCATTACGACTCCACGAATTCACCCGGCAATCGCGTCCTGACCGAAGCGATCTACACCAGGCTCGTCACCACCGGCCACATCACCAAGCGCGCGGTCGAACAGTTCTACGACCCGGCCAAGGGCATGTTCCTGCCCGATCGCTACATCAAGGGCATCTGCCCGAACTGCGGCACACCCGACCAGTACGGCGACAACTGCGAGAACTGTGGCGCGACGTACGCGCCGACCGAGCTGAAGGAGCCGCGATCGGTGATCAGTGGCGCCACACCGGAATTGCGTGAGTCCGAACACTTCTTCTTCGAAGTCGGGCAGTTCAGCGATTTCCTGCGGCAATGGCTGGCTGGCGATGTTGCGATCCCCGGCGTCAAGGCCAAGTTGCAGGAATGGCTGGATGCGGAAGGCGGCCTGCGCGCGTGGGACATCTCGCGCGATGCGCCGTACTTCGGTTTCGAAATCCCCGGCCATCCCGGCAAGTACTTCTATGTCTGGCTGGACGCACCAATCGGCTACCTGTGCAGCCTGCAGGCGCTGTGCGAGCGCGACGGCGTCAACTACATGGAGTACCTGGCCCACGACAGCACGGCCGAGCTGCACCACTTCATCGGCAAAGACATCGTCAATTTCCACGGCCTGTTCTGGCCCGCGGTGCTGCACGGCGCCGGCATGCGCGCGCCAACTCGGCTGCACGTCAACGGCTATCTCATGGTCGATGGCGCCAAGATGTCCAAATCGCGCGGCACTTTCATCATGGCGCGCACCTACCTCGACACCGGACTCGATCCGGAAGCGCTGCGTTATTACTTCGCCGCGAAGTCGTTCGGTGGCGTCGACGATCTCGACCTGAGCCTCAGCGATTTCGTCGCGCGCGTGAACAGCGACCTGGTCGGCAAGTTCGTCAACCTCGCCAGCCGTTGCGCCGGGTTCATCGACAAGCGTTTCGACGGCCAATTGGCCGATGCGTTGCCGGAACCGGCGATGTATGCACGCTTCATCGACGCGTTACCCGCGATCCGCGAAGCCTATGAACGCAACGAAGCGGCAAGCGTGCTGCGCCAGGCGATGGCGCTGGCCGACGAAGCCAATCGCTATATCGACGAAACCAAACCCTGGGTGCTGGCCAAGCAGGACGGCGCCGAAGCGCAGCTGCAGGCGGTATGCACGCAGGGCTTGAACCTGTTCCGCGTGCTCGCCGCCGCGTTGAAGCCGGTGCTGCCGCGCCTCGCACAGCATGCCGAGGCTTTCCTCGCTGCACCGGTCGTTGTCTGGGGCGATCTCGACAAACCGATGCTGGCGCACCGCATCAATGCCTATGCGCCGCTCTTCACCCGCATAGACCCGAAACAGATTGACGCCATGATCGAAGCTTCCAAGGAAACCCTCGCCCCAACCCCGACGGCTGTTGTAGGAGCGGCTTCAGCCGCGAAAGCCGATCGCGATACAGCTGGGGAAAAGCTCGCGGCTGAAGCCGCTCCTACAGGGCAGCAAGCTGCTTTGATCGGCATCGACGATTTCGCCAAGCTCGACCTGCGGATCGGCAAGGTGCTGGCCTGCGAATTCGTCGATGGCTCCGACAAGCTGTTGCGCTTCGAGCTCGACGCCGGCGAACTCGGCAAGCGCCAGATCTTCTCCGGCATCCGCGGCTCGTACACGGAACCGGACAAGCTGGTCGGGCGCAACGTCGTATTCATCGCCAACCTGGCGCCACGCAAGATGCGCTTTGGCGTCAGCGAAGGAATGATTCTCTCAGCCGGCTTCGATGGCGATGCATTGCACCTGCTCGATGCCGATGCCGGCGCGCAGCCGGGCATGCCAGTGAAGTGAGCGCGCGGGCCATCGATCGCGACGCCCTGATCGAACGGCTGGACCGCATCCTGCCGCAGACCCAATGCGGCCAGTGCGGCTACGCTGGTTGCCGGCCCTATGCCGGAGCGATGGCTGCAGGCGAAGCCGATGTCGATCGCTGCCCACCTGGTGGTGATGCGGGTGCGCGTGCATTGGCAAAAGTGCTGGACGTTGCGGCGAAACCCTACGATCGCAATCGCGGCGAACACAAATCGCCGCTGGTCGCAGTGATCGTCGAAGCCGACTGCATCGGTTGCACCAAGTGCATCCAGGCCTGTCCGGTCGACGCCATCATAGGCGCGGCCAAGCACATGCACACCGTGATCGAACCGTTGTGCACGGGTTGCGAGCTGTGCATCCCCGCGTGTCCGGTCGATTGCATCGTGCTGGAAGCGCCGCTGCCGTAGAGCGGGTCTTGACCCGCCGAATGTCTGCGATGGCGGGTCAAGACCCGCCCTACCTCAGCCTTTCTTTGGCTTGCACACCGAGCACACGCGCTCGACCGTATAGCCCTTGGCGCGCAGTTTCTCGACCACGCCATCGCTGCCGAGCAGATGCAACGCGCCAACCACTACCAGCGTGTCGTCCGCTGTAGATTCCTTCAAACGCCGTTCGAGTTGGGGCAGCCAGACGTCGTTGCGCTCGACATTGATGCGTTTGTACAGCGCAGGGGACTCCTTGCGCATTTCGGCTGCCATCTCGTTCCACAGCGTGGCGGCATCGCCGCGACGCCAGGCACCGTGCAGCTTTTCGATCGCCTGCTTGCCTTCAGCCGAATCGCTCAGGGCCTCTTCCAGGAACTGTGTTTGCTCCTGTCTGCTCATGCTGTCGAAGAAGGCGATCTGCTGCGCCCCGGTTTCAAGGCCAGAGGTGGACTTTTGGGCCTTCTGGGCCGCTTCGGAAAAATGCGTTTCAAGGCCGAGCTTGCGATCCAGACCGAATTTTTCGAACTCGACGATGGTGACCGTCAACGCCACGAACCAGGGTTCGAACCGTTGCAGGATCTCCGGTGGCAGGTTCAGTTTCTGCAGCACGGCCTTGTTTTTGTCCAGCCAGGCCTGGAGTTGCTTGGCGACAGTCGGCGACAGCTCACTATCCAGCGTCGTGCCGTCGGTACGCAGCGCGGCCTGCGTCATCTGCACTGCCAGCGTGGCGGAGGACATTTCCTCCGGTGACATCTCGAAAACCAACGATTCGGCATCCGCGAAGGCAGCGTCCACATCCGGCGACAACGGATAGTCCTGCGGCATCAGGAAATGGAAGGAACCAAGCAGGTAGAGAGTGCTATCGGCATCCGAAACCTTCCACAGCAGCGGCACGGGCGGCTGTTTCGCAATTGTTGGCGTCGTGGCCTGTGCCCCGGCGATGCCAAGGCTGACGAGAGCGGACAACAGCAGTGATTGCATCGGGCGCATGTGGTTCCTTGTCAGTGCTTGGTTTTTTCGTAAGCCTTCTCGCCCGCGGTAATGGCGAGGTCGAGGCGGTTTTCCGGCGGCGGCAGCGGACAGGTGGCGAACGCGGTGAAGGCGCACGGTGGGTTGTAGCCGTGGTTGAAGTCGAGCATGACGTTGCCCTGCGCGTCCGGCATCGGCGCATACAGATAACGGCCGGCGCCATAGCTGCCGTGGCCGCTGGTGCGGTCGGCAAAGACCAGGAACAGTTCGCCCTCGCCTTCATCGAGTGCTTCAAGTCGATAGGTCTTGCCATCGCGCTGGAATTCGACAACGCCCGGGTTCTTGATTTCATCGGTCGTGCCGATGATGTTGACGACCGGGATGGTCTTGCCCGCTGGGTGCGCGACGAACCTGCCCTCGATCTGCCAATCGCGTCCGCCTGGCCAATATTCGAGTCGGGTGAAGCCGGTACGGGAGTCAGCGTCTGCATGCTTGACCCGCAGCGCGTAACGATCGCCACGCTTGATGACCGTCGCGATGCCCTTGCCTTCGTCAAAACCTATCGCGCTGGGACCGCCTTCATCCGCGTCGGATTTCAGGTTGGCACCGTCGCTCAACGGTTGTCCATCCAACGTCACGATGGCGTGGCTTTCCGGGATGAAACGCAGATCATCATCCTTGCCACGCACCAGCATGCCCAGGTGCGCCGGGCCTTTGCCGATGCGGACGCCGTTGTCCGGGTCGCTGCCGATGTAATGCGACCCCTGGTCGATCCAGTGCAGGCCGATCAGCGAAGTCCAGCCGTCGGGCTTGAGCAGGCTGGCACGGCGTTCCGCGCGCCACGTTTGCTGTGCAGACGCGAATGCGAGTTCTGCCTGCGACACTCGTGTTGCTTCGGCGCCCTCGTCGCCCTTGCATGCCGACAGCATCAGACAGCCCAACAACACGATGACTTTGTTTCGCATCTCAACGTCCTCGCAGGAACCAGCGGTCGATTTCGGCCAAGGTAAAGCGCGCCCAGGTCGGGCGGCCATGATTGCATTGCCCGGAGCGTTCGGTCGCTTCCATTTCGCGCAGCAAGGCGTTCATTTCGGGAATGGTCAGCCTGCGATTGGCGCGCACCGCACCGTGGCAGGCCATGGTCGACAGCAGTTCATCGCGCGCGGCAGCGATGCGAAGGCTTTCGCCGTGTTCGCGCAGATCGGCGAGCACATCGCGCAGCAGCGCCTCGATTTCGCCGTCGGCAAGCAGGGCCGGCACGCTACGTAGCGCCAGTGACTGCGGGCCGTTGCGGGTAACCTCGAAACCCAGTTGCGACAACGTCGCCGCCTCGCGCTCGGCGACTTCGGCTTCGCGCTCGGACACGGCGATCGTCATCGGCACCAGCAGTGGTTGCGTGCGCAGGCCTTCGCCATCGTGTGCAGCCTTGAGTTTTTCGTAGCCGATGCGTTCGTGCGCGGCGTGCATGTCGACCACGATCAGGCCGTCGGCGTTCTCGGCAAGGATATAGATGCCATGGAGCTGCGCGACGGCGTACCCAAGCGGCGGCGCTTCGCTGTCGTTCGCTTGCGGCAACGATTCCGGCAGTGATGTCGCTGGCATGGAGTACAGCGCGGCATAGGCGGCGCGCTGTTCGTCGACACGCAGGGCCAGGTTCGATTGCGGCATCGCCCAGGCCCGGGGCGGCGCTTGCCCTGACTCGACATGCGGCATTGGTGCGATGTTCGCTGCAAGCCCGGCACGCGTCTCCGCCAGGGCACCCTGCAAAGTGCGATAGACGAAGTCGTGCACGAGCCTTGCTTCGCGGAATCGCACTTCATGCTTGGCCGGATGCACGTTGACGTCGACCGTGCGCGGATCGAGTTCGAGGAACAGCACATAGGCCGGCTGGCGACCATGGAACAGGACGTCGGCATAAGCCTGCTTCACCGCATGCGCGACGTTGCGATCGCGCACGCTGCGTCCGTTGACGTACAGGTATTGCTGATCTGCGCTGGCCCGGTTGTAGGACGGTTGCGCGATCCAGCCATGCAGGCGCAAACCGGCACCACTGTGGTCGATGCGCAGGGCCTGTTTCGCGAATTCTTCGCCCAGGGTTTCGAGCAGGCGATCCGGGGATGCCAATTCACCATCACCGCCAGCCTCTGAAAAAGCACGATAGCGTTTCGATGGACGGCCGTTATGCGCCACGCGCAATTCGACATCCGGCCGCGCCAACGCCAGCGACCGCAGCCATTCCTCGATGTGACTAAGCTCGGTACGTTCCGCACGCAGGAATTTGCGCCGCGCCGGCACGTTGTAGAACAGGTCGCGCACTTCGACCGTGGTGCCTGGTGGATGCGCTTTCGGCACGACTTCGCCGATGCGGCCCCCATCGACCTGCAATGCCGCACCGTGCTCGCTGCCGTTGCGGCGCGAAGCCAAGGTGAAGCGGCTGACCGAGGCGATCGACGGCAAGGCTTCGCCACGGAACCCGAGCGTCGCAACCGCTTCGAGGTCGTCGAGCGAAGCGATCTTGCTGGTGGCGTGACGCGCGATCGCGAGCGG
The DNA here is from genome assembly GCF_022758295.1 of Lysobacter sp. CFH 32150. GTDB lineage: Bacteria > Pseudomonadota > Gammaproteobacteria > Xanthomonadales > Xanthomonadaceae > CFH-32150. The sequence goes on from NZ_JALDWJ010000002.1 coordinate 320,376, forward strand.
CAATTCCCCGGGCGGGATACCGCCGCCATCGTCGCGGATGCGGATCAGGCGGATGCCGCCTTCCTCCAGTTCGATCTCGATCCGACGCGCACCGGCATCAAGGGCGTTCTCGACCAGTTCCTTGACCACGGACGCGGGACGTTCGACCACTTCGCCGGCGGCGATCTGGTTGATCAGAGTATCGGGGAGTTGGCGGATCGGCATGGCCGGGATGATATCCGGCCCGCCACATGCGGAGCTTGCTCCGCTCGACGAAACAGCGCTTACGGACTGCCGCCGGCACCAAGCGCAGCGGTTGGATTCGCCGCGGCTTCCGCCCGTGCCGCATACAACGTGCCCGGGGGCGGCTGGCGGGTGAAATAGGTGTTGACGCCGTCGAGGATGGCGCGGGCGAGTTGCTGCTGGTGACGTGGATCGTTGAGCCGGCGTTCTTCGTCAGGATTGGAGATGAAGGCCGTCTCAACCAGCATCGACGGCACGTCTGGCGAACGCAGCACCACGAAGTTGGCGCGTTCGACGGTGGATTTGTGCGTCTTGCCCAAACGCTTCAGGCCCGACAGCACGTGGCTGGCCATGTCTTCGGACGCCTTCATCGTCGCGCTCTGCGAGAGGTCCAGCAGCACCGAGGCCAGCGTGTTGTCCTTGTCCTGCAGGCGGACGCCGCCAACGAGGTCAGCCGCGTTTTCCTGGTTCGCCAGCCAACGCGCGGCCTGCGACGAGGCGCCACGTTGCGACAGCACGAAAACCGACGAACCGCTGGCGTCGGGATTGGTGAAGGAATCGGCGTGGATCGACACGAACAGATCAGCCTTGGCCGCGCGCGCCCGCTGGTAGCGCTGCGCCAACGGAATGAACATGTCGGTGTCGCGGGTGAGATAGGCCTTCAGCCCGGGCGTCGCGTTGACCTGGCGTGCGAGTTCGCGGGCGATGGCCAGGGTGATGTCCTTCTCGCGCGAACCTTTGTGGCCACGCGCGCCGGGGTCCTGGCCACCGTGGCCGGCATCGATCGCGACGATCAGCGGACGCATGCCGCCACGCATCAGTTGCTGCACGGTCTTGGTCGCGCCCGGCGGCGGTGCGACTGGCGCCGCCACGAGGGGCTTGGCGGTGGATTGGGCCGGCATCGCAGGCGGCAACGACGGTGTGCCTGTTGAGGGCGTGCCATTTGGCTGCGGTTGCTGCGGCGATACCGATGTCGACGGAAGACGATTCGACTCGGCCTGCGGCAGGCTGGCCACCAGGCGCGCGGTGGCTTCGGCCGACGCGGTAGCCGGGTCGATGGGTTTGGCGGGTGCGGGCTGGTCCTGCGCAATGCCTTCCGATGTCGCCGCACCGATTGGTGCGTCACCTGGCCATTCCAGAACGAGACGGGCGCCATTCGCGGTGGGTTCCAGACGCGGTTTCAGAGCGACTACCGGCATGGCCAGATCGAACACGATTCGTGTCGTCCCGGGCACGGGTTTTCCGGTGCGGACTGCCTTCACGATGCCGGCGCCCGCCGGCAACTGCACGTTGCGGCCGAGCTTTGTGGAAGGCAGGTCGACGACCAGTCGATCGGGGCCGCTGAGTGAAAGTGTGGTGAATTCGGCCGGGATATCGAGGAGAACCTCGGCACGGGTGCCGGTAGCCCCCTGCTCCAGCGCTAAGCCCTTGATTTCACGGGCATGAGCGAGATTCCAGCACAGCGCGAAGATCAGCGCCGCGCCGAGCAGGACTTGCTGGAGAGTCGCCCCCTTCACTCGCATGACCCAAAGTTAAGCACTAGGAAAGCCGGATTGCAAGCACTTTTCCCTTATGAATCCAACACCTGCTTCAACTTCCTGTCAGCTTGAAGCAAGAAAGGCCTGCAACCCCGGGTTCTGGGCCAGACGTTCCAGCCAGCCATGCCCGCTTTTGGTGACAGGGGTGAGTACAGCTGTCCGACCGGAGCCTGAAATATCCAGATCGACCCGCATATCCGCCTTTGGCAACCCTGCCCCGCCCCGCTCCGGCCATTCCACCAGCCACAGCGCCGCGTCTGTCGCATCGAGGCCAAGGAATTCGAGCTCGCCGGCATCACCGATGCGATACAGGTCCAAATGCAGCGCTTCGTGGCCACCTTGCAGTGGATAACGTTCGACCAGGGTGTACGTCGGACTGCGAATCGCGCCTGTCACGCCCAGCGCGCGCAACAGCGCGCGCGCGAGCGTCGATTTCCCGGCGCCCAGCTCACCATGCAGGTAGACGACTGCGGCTGTTGGACGTGTCGCCGCCATCGCCTGTCCCAGCGTCTCCGTGGCATGCGCGTCGGGTAACAGCAAATGCATCAAGCCGTCCAATCCGGATTGGCAAGCCTGCGCACATGCGGCAAGAGATCGGATGGCAACAAGCCGCGTTCACCACCTTCCTTCGCAGCTGCATCGCCAGCCGTTGCGTGCAGTAACGCGCCGCAACACGCGGCGTCGAATGCGCTCATCCCTTGCGCGCGCAGCGCGGCGATGATGCCGGTCAGCAAATCGCCCATGCCGCCGACAGCCATGCCTGGATTGCCGGCGCCGATCAGACGAGGGGTTTGCGCGGGCGCTGCGACGATCGTGCCAGCGCCTTTCAATACCACCACCGCGTTGAATCGCTCGACCAATGCACTCGCCGCAGCAAAGCGATCCGATTGCACGACCTGCGTTGTCGTGCCGAGCAGGCGTGCGGCTTCTCCGGGATGCGGCGTGAGGATCGCGTCGGCCAGTGCGGTTTGCGTTTCGCGCGCCGCAAGCAGATTCAACGCATCGGCATCCAGTACCGATGCCTTGTTTGCCGCGAGGGCTGCAGCGAACAACACTCGCCCCCAGAGCCCTTGCCCCAATCCTGGGCCAATCGCCACCACATCGGCATGCTGCAGCGGCGTGGCCAGGTCTTCGCTGCGCTCAACCGCGTGCACCATCGCTTCCGGGCGGCGCGTGAGCAGTGCCGCGATGTGCGTTTCGCGCGTGGCCACATCGACCAGGCCTGCACCGCTGCGCAATGCCGCTTCGGCACACAACAGGATCGCGCCGCCGCTGCCATGGTCGCCACCGAGACAGAACACACGTCCAAAGGTACCTTTGTGCACGTCACGACGGCGCGGCCGCAATGCTTGTCGCAGGCTCTCTGGCGTCAAGCCAATCGCCTGCGGCGCAACGCCTCCGCGTGTTTCTGGCCCCAGTTGCAGCTCGGCAAGTTCGAGTTTCCCTGCAAGATCGATCGCGGCACCGGTACGTAGTCCGGTTTTGGCAGCGATGAATTCCAAAGTGCGCGTCGCGCGCACTGCCGCTCCTGGCGCCGCGCCGCGATCGGCATCGACACCGCTCGGTACATCGAGTGCGAGTCGCGGCGCGGGATGCACGTTGATCGCTTCGATCAAGGTCCGCACTGCCGGCTCCGGCACACGGTCGAAACCGATTCCGAACATGGCATCGACCAGCAGGTCTCCGGGCGGCAGCACGTCGACGAATGCTTCGCTGCGCCCGCCCAGTGACCGGTATTCGTCCCGTGCGCGTTTCGCCAGTTCACTGCGCGGCGTGTGCTCGGCCAGTAGCACAACGCGCACGTTGCGGCCGGCCTCAAGTGCGTGGCGTGCCAGGACGTAACCATCGCCGCCGTTGTTGCCAGGACCACACACCACCACGATCCGTTGCGCCTGTGGCCAGTTGCGCAGCGCGCAATGCCATGCCGCCCGCCCGGCGCGGCGCATCAGCTCGAACGCATCTCCGCCCAGCAATGCGGTCGCCTGCGTCTCGATGCGACGCAGGGCGGAGGTGTCGTATAGCGTGACGGTTGCGGCCATCGCACGATTCTATACTTGGCACATGCCTGCGCTTTCGCCCGTGCCTGCCTCCGTCCCGGACTACGCCGCCCTTGCCGCGCGTATCCGGGTGCTCGCGCGGGACCTTGGCTTCCAACGCTGCGGCATCTCCGATATCGAACTGGGTGCGGACGAGGCCTACCTGCGCGAATGGCTAGCGCAGGGCCTGTACGGTTCGATGGACTGGATGGCTCGGCACGGCGACAAGCGCGCGCGCCCGGACGAACTGATCCCGGGAACGCTGCGGGTGATCTCGGTCGGTCTTGATTACGGCCAGGACGATGAAGCCGCCTGGACCACCCTCGCCGACGGCGAACGCGCCTACGTTGCCCGTTATGCGCTGGGCCGCGACTACCACAAGCTGATGCGGCAGCGCTTGCAGAAACTCGCCGACCGTATCGCCGATGAAATCGGGCCATTCGGCCATCGCGTATTCGTCGACTCGGCGCCGGTACTGGAGCGTGCACTGGCACGGAACGCCGGGCTCGGCTGGATCGGCAAGCACACCTGCCTGATCGACAAGGATGGCGGCTCTTGGTTCTTCCTTGGCGAGGTCTACGTCGACCTGCCGTTGCCGGTGGATGCGCCGGCGAGCGCGCACTGCGGGACGTGCACGCGCTGCATCGAGATCTGTCCAACCCGGGCGATTACCGCACCACATCGGCTTGATGCACGCCGCTGCATCGCCTATCTCACCATCGAGCACGAAGGCGCGATCGACGAGGAGCTGCGCCCGCTGATCGGCAATCGCATCTTCGGTTGCGATGACTGCCAACTGGTGTGCCCTTGGAACAAGTTCGCGAAGCGCACCGACGAACCGGATTTCCGTGCGCGCAACGACCTGGACCGCGTGTCGCTTGTCGAATTGTTCGCCTGGAGTGAAACGGAGTTCCTGCAACGCACTGAGGGTTCGGCTATCCGGCGCAGCGGCTACGAGCGCTGGTTGCGCAATATCGCGGTGGCCTTGGGGAATGCGCCGACCACTTCCGGGGTGATCGAAGCGCTGCAGTCACGACGCGATATCGACAATGCCGTCGTGCGCGAACACGTCGAATGGGCACTGGCGCAGCACGCCGCACGCGAGACGTCAGCGATCGCGGTTGATCTGGCCGAGTAGCACGCGCGTCACCGGGTCGGCGACATCGACGGATTCGCCGCGCACCGCCGGCAGCAGCCGGTTCGCGACCTGCTTGCCCAACTCGACGCCGAACTGGTCGAAAGCGTTGACCCCCCACAGCACCGACTGCACGTAGACGCTGTGTTCATACAACGCGAGCAGCATGCCTAGCCCGTGTGGAGTGAGTGCGTCGAGCAACAACAGCGTGCTCGGCCGGTCGCCTGGATAAATACGGTGCGGGTCGTCGCTACCCTGGCCATTGGCCAGCGCTTCCGTCTGCGCCAGCAGGTTGGCCAGCAGCGCCTGATGGTTGCCGGGATGCGGATGATCGGCCCGGATCACGCCGATGAAGTCGGCCGGAACGATTTCGGTGCCCTGGTGCAGTGCCTGGAAGAAGCTGTGCTGCACGTCGGTACCGATACCGCCCCACCACACCGGTACGCTCGCCTCGGTGACGGGGGAGCCGTCGAGGTGCACCGATTTACCGAGGCTTTCCATGACCAGCTGCTGCAGGAAGTTCGGCAGCAACTTGAGGCGTTCGTCGTACGACAGCACGGCCTGGTTGCCGCGACCGAGAGCGTTACGATTCCAGATCGCAGTCAGCGCGTGCCAAACGGCGAGGTTGTCCCGCAGCGGCGCGGCTAGCACGTGCGCGTCCATCTCGGCAGCGCCGGCAAGCAGTTGCTCGAAGCGATCCATGCCGAGCGCCAGCGCAATCGGGAACCCGACCGCCGACCACAACGAATACCGGCCGCCGACCCAATCCCACATCGGCAGGATGCGCTCGGGGGCAACACCGAAGGCTGCGGCGCGTTCCACGTTGGCGGAGACGGCGTACAGGCGGATGTCGTCGCCCAACCAGTTGCGCAGGATGGCGCCATTGAGCAGCGTTTCCTGGGTGCCGAAGGTCTTGGAGATCAGCACCACGGCCGTGCGTGCCGGGTCGAGCGACGCGATCGTGCGCTGTACGGCAGCACCATCGACATTCGACAGGAAATGCAAACGCAGCGCAGTCGACGAAGGATCCTGCAAGGCATCGACCACAAGGCGCGGCCCCAGATCGGAACCGCCGATGCCGACACTCACGATATCGGTGACACCGGAGCCGTGCAGTGTTGCGACCAGCGCGCGCATCCGCGTCAATGCCGCCATCGCTTCGCCATGCGCGGCGCGCGCAACTGGCGTCTGCGACAAATCACTGCGCAATGCGGTATGCAACGCAGCGCGACCTTCGGTGCTGTTGACTACGACTCCGTCGAACAGCGCACGCACCGCAGTCGTTACCCGGGCATCTTCGGCCAGCGCGAACAACGCATCCAAGGCCGCACGGTCGTAGCGCTGGCGGGCGAAGTTGGCATATAGCGGCCCCACCCGCAGCGCGTAATCCGACGCGCGCGCCGGATCGTCCGCGATCAGCTGCTTGAGCGAAGTGTCGGCGAGGCGCGCAGCGTGCGCGCGAAGGGCTGAGAAGTCCGGGGTCGCTTCCATGCGCCGGCGCTTACGCAGCCTGCGCCGGCATCGAGTGATTGGTATGCGTCAGCCGGTTGTGGCGATCGACATAGACCAGGGTCGGCTTGAACTTGGCCGCCTCGGCCTCGTCGCACTGGCCGTAGGCGCAAATGATCACCAGGTCGCCCGGCTGTGCGCAGTGCGCGGCAGCGCCATTGACCGAAATGACGCCCGAGCCTTCCTCGCCACGGATCGCATAGGTGACGAAACGCGCGCCGTTGTTGACGTTATAGATGTGCACCTGCTCGTACTCTCGGATGCCGGCGATATCGAGCAGGCGTGCGTCGATCGCGCACGAGCCCTCGTAATGCAGCTCGGCATGGGTCACGGTGGCGCGGTGAATCTTGGCTTTGAGCAGGTTCAGCTGCATGGAGAAGGCTCCACGGGGCCGCAGGGAGCGCTGCCCGAAGGCGCAAAGTATAGGGGCCATTTTCCGCACTGCAACATAGCGTTGCCGTCAATTCAGCAACTTATTCGTGCGCTTATTGGAACTCAATGTTGTCGATCAGGCGCGTCCGGCCCAGCCGGGCTGCGATCAGGGCCACCCGGGGCCCGTCCTCGCCGTCGACCGGCTCGGACAGGTCGGGCCGGCGCAGCACGGCATAGTCGACAGTGAAACCGGTTTCGCCCAGCCTCGCCCGGGCCTCGGCTTCGACTTCGGCCCGCGGCGTGCCGGCCATGGTCGCCGCGCGCATGACCTGCAGGACACGATGGATTTCGCCCGCCCGCGGGCGCTCTTCGGCCGTCAGGTACTGATTGCGCGAGCTCATCGCCAAACCGTCGGACTCTCGCAAAGTTTCGCCCGCGAACAATTCGATCGGGAACGCCATGTCGCGAACCAGGTAACGGATCACCGCCAGCTGCTGGTAATCCTTGCGTCCGAACACGGCCACGTCCGGCTGCACCTGGTTGAACAAGCGCGAGACCACGGTGGCGACACCATCGAAATGCCCGGGACGATGCGCGCCTTCGAGGGTGTCGGTCACGCCAGGCACCTGCATGCGGACGGCACCGTGGACGCCGTAGGGATACATGGTGTCCACCGAAGGCAGCCACAGCGCATCGCAACCGGCAGCTTCGAGCCCCGCAGCATCGGCTTCGGGCGTGCGCGGATAGCGGCTGAAGTCCTCGTTCGGGCCAAACTGGGTCGGATTGACGAAGACGCTGGCGATCACGCGGTCCGCATGCTGCCGCGCGAGCTTGATCAAGGAGTGATGGCCAGCGTGCAGGTTCCCCATCGTCGGCACGAAGGCGATGCGCAACTTGGCGCAGCGCCAATCGCAGATCCGCTTGCGTAGTGGAGCAAGGTCGCTGATGACTTCAATCATGCGTAGCTGTGCTCGGCGTCGGGGAAGGCACCGCTGCGCACGGCATCGCCGAACGCGCGGGCCGCACCGGCAACCGAGCCGCCCTCGGCGAGGAAATCCTTGACGAACTTGGGTCGCCGATGACCGGTGTTGAGCCCTAGCAAGTCGTGCAATACCAGCACCTGGCCGTCGCAACCGGGGCCGGCACCGATGCCGATGGTCGGGATGGTGCTGGCGGCAGTCACCATGGCAGCCAGCGGCGACGGCACGCATTCCAGCACCATCAGGGTCGCGCCGGCCTCTTCCACCAGCCGGGCATCTTCACGGAGCTTCATTGCCGCCGTGTCTTCGCGGCCCTGGACCTTGTAGCCGCCGAGACGCAGTACCGATTGCGGGGTCAGCCCGAGGTGTCCGCAAACCGGGATCTCGCGCTCGACCAGGAAGCGGATCGTCTCGAGCTTGTGGCCGGCGCCTTCCAGCTTGACCATCGTCGCGCCCGCCTGCAGGAACCGGATCGACGCGGCAAGCGCACGCTCCGGCGTCGCATCGGCACCAAATGGCATGTCGGCGATCAGCAGCGCGCGCTTCAGGCCGCGGGCCACGCAGGTCGTGTGATAAGCGATGTCTTCCACCGTTACCGGCAGCGTGCTGTTGTGCCCCTGCGCCACCATGCCGAGCGAGTCGCCGACCAGGATCAGCTCGATACCGTTCTCGTCGAACACGCGGGCGAAACCGGTGTCGTAGGCAGTGAGCATCGCCAGCTTGCGGCCGTCGCGCTTGGCTTCGGCCAGCATCGGGACGGTCCAGGGTTTGTCGTTCGGCGCATTTGCGTACATCGCGTGCAACCTAGTGGAGGGAACGGATTCCGTAGGGTGGGCTTCAGCCCACCATGCATGCAGGCGACAAGATCAAGGTGGGCTAAAGCCCACCTTACGACACTTAGCCTATCGCTAGTACATCGCCGCTTTCCACTTTCGCTAATGCTTCTCGCGCGAAACCAATACCCGGAATCACTACTTCCGGTGCGATCTCGACCAGTGGCAGCAGCGCGAACGCGCGCTCGTGCAGATGCGGGTGCGGCACGTGCAGACCCGGTTCGTCGATCACGTCGTCCCCGTGCATCAATAGGTCGAGGTCGAGGGTGCGTGGGCCCCAGCGATCGCTTCCGTCGGCAGCGCGGGTACGCCCGAACTCGCGTTCGACGCCGAGCAGGCCGTCGAGCAAGGCGCGGGCGGACAGTTGCGTCTCCAGCATCGCCACCGCGTTGATGAAATCGGGTTGCGCCTCGTTGCCCCACGCGCGGGTGCGGTACAGGCGCGAGGCGCGCAGCAGGCGCGTGCCTGGCAAAGCGTCCAGCGCTTGCATGGCGTCACGCAAGGTGGCCGCTGTATCGCCCAGGTTGCCGCCAAGGCCGACGTACGCGACGGCGGTCATGCTCACTCCGATGTGGCGGGGCCGCGGCGCCGGCGCCGGCGCCGGCGTTTCGTCGGTGCGCCCTCATCTGCATCGGACGCGGGGTGCGCATCGAGATGCGCCGCCAGCGCTTCACCGGATTGGGTCTGCGCCTCACGCCAGAACGCGATGTCGTCTGCATGTTCCGGCGAAGCCGATTGCCGCAGCACCAGGAAGTCAAACGAGGCGCGGAACCGCGGATGCGTCAGCAGCCGGAACACGCGCTTGCGCTGGCGTTGCGAGAACCGCGATTGCAGCAACCAGATCTCTTGCATCGGCAGAGAGAAACGACGCGGCAGTGCGATGGTGTTGAGCTGGTGCAGCGTGACGCGATCGGCCGCACGGCGCTCTGCTTCAGCGGCATGCATGCCACCGGCCTGCAAGGACATCAACGCGCGGCAATACGCCGGCCACAGCAGCAGCGCGAACAGGAACGCTGGCGACACCGGTTCGTCGGCCGCCACGCGTTTGTCGGTACTTTCCAGGCCTTCGAGCAGCATCCGGCGCAGCGCCCCGCTGCGGTTGGATTTCAGAGCGGCCGCGGTTTCCGGTAGCAGTGCCGGCAGCAGGCCGTGCTGTTCCAGGCCGATGAAACCGGCGACCGCATGACCGGACAGGAACAGTTTCAGCGATTCCTCGAACAAGCGCGCCGGCGCAGACTCGGCCAACAGCGGCGCCAGCCGCGCAATCGGCTCGGCGGTCGCAGTCTCGATCCCGAAGCCAAGCTTCGCCGCCAGTCGCACCGCGCGCAGCATGCGTACGGGATCTTCGCGGTAACGCGTCTCGGGATCGCCGATCAGACGCATCAGACGGTTGCTCACGTCTTCGTAGCCGCCGACGTAATCACGCACCGAGAAATCCTCGATCGCGTAGTACAGCGCGTTGGCGGTGAAGTCGCGCCGCACCGCGTCGTCCTCGATCGTGCCGTAGACGTTGTCGCGCAGCAGGCGCCCGCCTTCGTGCAGCTCGCGATCGCCACTGCCGTCGTCGACATTGGCGCGGAAGGTGGCGACTTCGATGATCTCGCGACCGTAGACCACATGCGCAAGGCGGAAGCGACGACCGATCAGCCGGCAATTGCGGAACAGCGCCTTGACCTGCTCCGGCGTGGCATCGGTGGCGACGTCGAAATCCTTGGGGTGGCCGCCGACCAGCAAATCGCGCACCGCGCCGCCGACCAGGTAGGCGCCGAAGCCGCCTTCGCGCAGTCGGTACAGCACGCGCAGCGCATTGGGACTGATGTCCTTGCGCGAGATCGTATGCGCGTCGCGCGGAATCACTCGCAATTGCAAGTGTGCGCCGGCAACGGTGGTCGGTTCGGTATGGATAGGCATCAGGGGCGGCTACGCCGCATCAGTTGGGCCGAATGAAAGGACGTTCCGTTGCCTGCGGCCACGGCGCTCCATATACTAGCAAGCTCTGTGCGCCGGGCTTCCGGGCATGGGCCGGTCGTCCAACCGGTGGCGGTCCATCCATGATGCGACGGCCAAGCAACTGCTCCCTTCGTCTAGAGGCCTAGGACGTGGCCCTCTCAAGGCTAAAACACGGGTTCGAATCCCGTAGGGAGCGCCATTTTTTATGCGAGTCCCTCGCAAGAGCCCGCACATTCATGTGCGGACTGTCCAAAAAGCCCGCGTAGCGATGCGCGGGCTTTTTCGTTTGCACACGGCGGGTCGTACACTAATGGCGCCGCTCACACCCAGATCCCGCCATGCCCTTCGTCGTCACCGAAAGCTGCATCAAGTGCAAGTACACCGACTGCGTCGAGGTGTGCCCGGTCGATTGCTTCCACGAAGGCCCGAACTTCCTCGTCATCGACCCGGACGAGTGCATCGACTGCACCCTGTGCGAACCGGAATGCCCGGTCAACGCGATCTATCCCGAAGACGACGTGCCGGGCGGACAGGAGGGTTACGTCGCGCTCAACGCCGAACTGGCCAAGGCCTGGCCGGTGATCACCACCCGCAAGGATCCGCCGCCGGACGCCAAGGAGTGGGAAGGCAAGACCGGGAAACTGGACCTGCTCGAGCGCTGATCCTCGACTGTCTGCGTGAAACGAAACGGGCGCCTCGCGGCGCCCGTTCTGCATTGCGATGGTTGCCGGCTTAGCCGCCGAGTGCGGTCTTCAACGCCGCCATCAGCTTCGTCGGCGCTTCACCACTGGCCGGGAGTCCGCGCGGATCGACAACGGAGACATAGACGCCAGCTTCGACCGCGCTGACACGCACCAGGAAGTTCGCGCCTTCGTAATTGACGTCGTAAACGCCAAGCACCTGCGCGCGGCTGGCGACAGTCAGGCCTTCAACCTTGCCCAGCGCGTCGCCGACCTTGTTGAAGATGTCGTCGCGCGTACCGGCAACGGTGAAGCCGTTGGCGGCCGCAGTCGTAGCGGCCGGTGCCGACGGCAACGTGGCCGAAGCCGTCGCCGGGATCTTCATCGCCGATTCGGTGCTGGGCATGTCGAGGTCCGGCGGCACTTCCAGCGGGCGGCTTTCGGGGTTCTGCGCGTACAGCTTGCTGTCCTTGCGCCACCAGCTGCAGCCGGTGGCGAGCGTGGCGGCGACCACTGCGGTGATCAGGAGGCGTGGGATCGAAACGGAAAGGCGCATGGCTGCTCCAGGCATAAATGTTCCAGTGGTCTTCAGGCCGCGAGCGCGTCGCGGAGGGATTGTTCGAGGGCGAGGATGTCGGCGGCGATGCGCGTCGCGGTATCGGCATGGACATCCGACAGCGGCAACAACGGCAGGCGTAGGCCGTGGCCGATGCCAAAACGCTCCAGCAGCGCCTTGACCGGGATTGGATTGGGTTCGACGCCAAGAAAGTCGTAGGCCGCCTGCAGGCGCGCATCCAGGTCTTCGGCCTGGGTGCGTTCGCCCTCGCGGGCGAGATCACTCAGGCGGCGGAATGCGCCCGGCAACACATTGGACGCTACCGAGATCACGCCATCGGCGCCGGCCAGCATGGCCCTGCATGCAGTGGGATCATCGCCGCTGAGCACGCTGAAATCGGTGCTGCGCAACGGCAGCAGTGCAGTCATGCGTTCCGGTTCCGACCGGGCCTCCTTGATGCCGACGATGCGTGCGTGTCCGGCAAGTTCGGCAACGGTTTCAGGCAACAGATCGCAGCCGGTGCGGCCAGGCACGTTGTAGAGCACGATCGGCAGCGCACCGTCGTCGGCGACTGCCTGGTAATGCGCGACCAGGCCAGCCTGGGTCGGGCGCACGTAAGGCGGCGTCACCACCAGTGCGGCATCAGCGCCGAGCGCAGCGGCGCGGCGGGTCTGTTCGATGGTCTTGGCGGTGTTCGAGTGGCCGGTGCCGGCCAGCACGGGGATGCGCCCGGCGACGAATTCGACCGCGCTGCGCAGCAGGGCACTAAGCTCGCCCTCGTACAGCGCTGCAGCCTCTCCGGTAGAGCCGGCCACGACCACGGCCTGCGTGCCAGCGCTCAACTGTTGTGCGAGCAGGCGCTGCCAAGCGTCGAGGTCAAGTTCGCCGGCGGCCGTGAACGGCGTCGCCAGCGCGGTGATGCTGCCGAATAGGCGCATTTCGGGGAGATTGGGGGCGAAGGACAGAAGATAGAGGTTAATCAGTAATCACCCATCGGTAAACCGACGTTTCAGGCCTGATGCCGCTTGCGGCGCGAAAGCAGCGGCAAGTATGCTGAACCCGGACCTCGGCCTCGTGCCGGGGCCGTTCAGACAGATTCCTTACGCGGGCGCCGCCTTGACCGATCAGACTCCCCGGCCGTCGCCGAACGAGAACCACCTCCTCATCAACGCGTACACCACGCATCCGCAATCGCCGCTGCTGGCGGTGACCCGTCGTATTTCCGACAGCGGCTGCAACCTGGTCGACACGCGCTTGAGCACGGTGGGTCGCGATGTGTCGGTCACCGCGCTGGCAACCGGCTCCTGGGATGCGGTGGCCAAGCTCGAGACCATGCTCGGCAAACTGGAGCGCGAGGAGGGCCTGAAGCTGGTCTGGTATCGCACGGGACCGAAACAGCCACAGTCCAACCTGCTGCCCTACATCGTCGAGGTGGTGGCATCCGACAAGCCCGGGATCCTGTTCCAGCTCGCCGATTTCTTCGACCGCCAGGGCATCACCATCGAGAGCCTGCACTGTTCTCGCTACCGGGCGATGCAGACCGGCGCGGACATGTTCTCGGCGCAGGTGACGGTCGGCATTCCCTCTGACATGCACATCGCCGCACTGCGCGACGATTTCCTCGAGTTCTGCGATCACCTCAACCTCGACGCGATCATGGATCCGATGAAGTTCTGACGATGCTCGATACCGGCGACAAGATTCCGAATCTGCCGTTGGCGCTGTCCAGCGGAACCAACGCGAAGCTTTCCGACTACAAGGGTTCGTGGCTGGTCCTGTACTTCTACCCGAAGGACAGCACGCCCGGTTGCACGACCGAAGGCATCGACTTCAACGCACTGCTGCCGAAGTTCAAGAAACTCGACGCAACGGTGCTCGGTGTCTCCCGCGATTCGCCCAAATCGCACCAGAACTTCTGCGCCAAGCAGGGCTTCAAGTTCGACCTGGTCAGCGACGCCGACGAAGCGCTGTGCAACGCCTTCGGCGTGATCAAGCCGAAGAAGCTGTACGGCCGCGACTACATCGGTATCGAACGCAGCACCTTCCTGATCGATCCGAAGGGCGTCATCCGCCAGTCATGGCGGCCGGTGAAGGTGCCTGGGCATGCCCAGGCCGTACTTGACGCATTGAAGACCACTCAAACGAAGTGACCGCCTTCCTTTTCACCCCGTACTGCCGTCCCGCTCCGCGGGTCACGGCGGCTCTGCCCTGTTCGTCCGCCAGGAAACTTGCATGACCCGAAGCAAGCGCATCTACGTCCTCGACACCAATGTGCTGATGCACGACCCGACCGCGCTGTTCAAGTTCGAGGAGCACGACGTGTTCCTGCCGATGCAGGTGATCGAAGAGCTCGATCACGCCAAGAAAGGCAACTCGGAAGCCAGCCGCAACGCACGCCAGGTCAGCCGCTTCCTCAACGAACTGATCGAGGCCCAGGGTCCCGACAAGATCGCTACCGGCATCACCCTCACCCGTCCGCAGGGCGTGCAGCTGCGCGGCCCGCAGAGCATCGGCAAGTTGCGTTTCCAGACGACGGCGTTCGATGCCGGCAAGCGTTTCGGTGCGGTGATCCCGGACAACCACATCCTTGGCGCGATCCTCGTGCTCAAGGAAAGCGATGCCGCCGTGCCGGTGGTGTTCGTCTCCAAGGACATCAACCTGCGGATCAAGGCCTCGATCGCAGGCATCGTGTCGGAAGATTACGAGAACGACCGCGCCCTCGACGATTTCAGCCTGCTCTACACCGGCGCGACTGCGTTGCCCGAGGATTTCTGGCAGCGCCACGGCAAGGAACTGAAATCGTGGACCGAGAAGGGCCGCACCTTCTACGAGATCGCGCACAAGGAAGACGACGACTGGCACCCAAACCAGTTCCTGTACCTGCCGGGCGATGAGGAAGCCGAACTCAAAGTCGCAAAAGTCACCGACGAACGCGTGGTGCTGCAGATCGTCGACGACTACCGCCACAGCCAGCATGCGGTCTGGGGCATCACCGCGCGCAACCGCGAACAGAATTTCGCGCTCAATGCGTTGATGGATCCGGAGATCGACTTCGTCACCCTGCTCGGCACCGCCGGCACCGGCAAGACCCTGCTCGCGCTCGCCGCGGGCCTGGCGCAGACGATGGACCAGCAACGCTATCGCGAAATCATCATGACCCGCGCAACGGTCAGCGTCGGCGAGGACATCGGCTTCCTGCCCGGAACCGAAGAGGAAAAGATGACGCCGTGGATGGGCGCGCTGACCGACAACCTGGAAGTGCTCACCCACAACCAGGACGGCGGCAGCTGGGGTCGTGCCGCCACCAACGACCTGCTCGCCTCGCGTATCAAGATCCGTTCGCTCAACTTCATGCGCGGCCGCACGTTCCTGAGCCGTTGGCTGATCCTCGATGAAGCACAGAACCTCACGCCGAAGCAGATGAAGACCCTGGTGACGCGTGCCGGTCCCGGCACCAAGATCGTGTGCCTCGGTAACGTCGAGCAGATCGACACGCCCTACCTCACCGAGACGACATCCGGTCTCACCTACGCCGTGGATCGGTTCAAGGGATGGAACCACAGCGCACACGTGACACTGCGTCGCGGTGAGCGGTCGCGCTTGGCGGACTACGCATCGGAAGTGTTGTAGGGAACAAGTGACCGGGGGTTGGTGTGGAAGCGATCGCGGCCAGGCAGTACGCGCATTTGTTCGTGCCCAAGCTGTTCACCGTGCTACGCGGTGGCTACGGCTGGAATGATCTCCGCAGCGATGCGATCGCCGGCCTCACCGTCGCCATCGTCGCGCTGCCGCTGGCGATGGCGCTTGCCATCGCCAGCGGCACGACCCCGGAGAAGGGCCTGTATACGGCGATCGTCGCCGGCTTCCTGATCTCCGCACTGGGCGGCTCTCGCGTGCAGATCGGCGGGCCGACAGCAGCCTTCATCCCCGTCGTCTTCGTGGTGATCGAGAAGTTCGGATTCGGCGGGCTGATCCTGTGCACGCTGCTCGCCGGACTGATGCTGATCGCCGCCGGCCTGATGCGCCTCGGTACCTTGATGAAGTACATGCCGCAGCCGGTGATCACCGGCTTTACCGCGGGGATCGCCGTCAGCATTTTCTCGAGCCAGATCAAGGATGCGCTCGGATTGCAGATGGCGTCGGTGCCAGCGGAGTTCATTCCACGCTGGACCGCCTACGCCAAGCACATCGTAACGACGCAACCCGCTGCCGTTACACTCACGCTGCTTGGCCTTGCAGTAATCGTCACGTTGCGCCGCTGGCGTCCGACTTGGCCGGGCTTCCTGATCGCGCTGCTGGTATGCACCGCAGTCTGCCTGGGGTTTGCATTGCCGGCCGAAACCATCGGTAGTCGTTTCGGCAGCCTGCCCTCCGCGTTGCCGACGTTCGACTTTCCGCATATCCCGTTCGAACGCACGCGCGAGTTGCTGCCGAGCTCGTTCACCATCGCGTTCCTCGCCGGCGTGGAGTCGTTGCTTTCGGCCGTCGTCGCCGATGGCATGACCGGCGGCCGCCACCGTTCCAATGCGGAGCTGGTGGCGCAAGGCATCGCCAACGTGGGTGCGGCCGTATTCGGCGGACTGCCCGCAACCGGCGCGATCGCGCGCACCGCCACCAACGTGCGCGCCGGCGCGCGCTCGCCTGTCGCCGGCATGCTGCATGCGATGTTCCTACTGGTGTTCATGCTGGTGCTCGCGCCGTACATGCGCTACGTCCCGTTGGCGGCGCTCGCAGCCGTACTGCTGGTCGTGGCCTGGAACATCAGCGAGTACCAACACTTCCGCCACACGATGTCCGCCCCCAAGGGCGACCGGCTGGTGCTGCTGCTCACCTTCGGCCTGACTGTGTTCTTCGACCTGACGCTGGCGATCGAAGTCGGATTGGTGGTGGCCGCATTCGTCTTCATGTTCCGCATGGCCGATGCGGTCGAAGTCAGTTCCGGCCTCAAGATGATCGACGAAAACGGCGACGAAGGTGCTGCCGGCGCCGACCTGACCCAGCGCGCACGCCTGCCAAAGGGCGTGGAAGCGTTCCAGATCAGCGGACCACTGTTCTTCGGTGCCGCCAGCCGGCTGGACGACCTGCTCGACCAATTCGTCCAGACACCGAAAGTCTTCATCCTGCGTATGCGGCTGGTACCGATCATCGACGCCAGCGGCGTGCACGCGTTGGAAACGTTGCTCGACCGTTGTCACCGCCGCGGCATCGTCGTGATCGTGTCGGGCCTGCAACCGCAGCCGCGCCGGGTGATCCAGAAGATGCACCTGCATCCACGTGAAGGCGAGCTGCACTTCGTCGCCGATTTCGAATCCGCGCTCGAACTTGCGCGCACGCTGGCCGGCGAGCCCATCGCCGGCGGCAGCGCTTGAACGAATCCGTGCCTCAAAGAAAAAGCCGGCGCTAGGCCGGCTTTTTCAACCCAACGGGACGAGTTGTCAGAACCCAGGGGTTCTGCAACATACCGCGCTGATTTTATAGCCCAAGACACTGAGAACCGATCCGAGCAGGTCGCATTGCCAACCTATCGGCTGCCCGCCGACATCTACGAGGGGCCCGGACTGGGTCGCGGTGACTCCTAGCACGCCCCCGCACCCGCCTCCGCTTGCGGCATAGCCCGCGGGGCAGCTCACGTCGACCTGCTGCAGTGTCGGAAGCAGAGCCAGGTTCCCGGTTTCCTCTGCGACTGTGCAATCCAGGGCCGTGGCTTCCGGTTCCATGTAGTAGCCGTTGACATCGACTACGAGGTGGGCCTGGGTAAGGCTGAACACGCTGAACTCGGTCGGGCACGCCGGCCGGCACAGCCGGAAGTGCGATTCGTTCGAGGTATTTACTCCAGGCTGGTAGTTGAGCGACACGGCAAGGGGTTTGGCTTCGTTGGACGGGTATGCCACGAAATGACCGGTATTCGCGGGGAGGGATGCGGTTATCTTCACCGTCAACGCGGAGGCATTGAGCGGAATGTCGCAGTTTGTCCCGTCACCACCCTGGGCCGTGAAATCGGTGGCCGTAAACCCATGGAATGAACGGGTTCCGCCAGCGGGTATGGCACCGCCGACGATGCGGGTATCGATGATCCGGCACGGGGTAACGGGCGTGTAAACCAGGTCGCTCCCCGGCGTGCCCAGAGCTTCCGGCGCCAATTTCTCGGTTTGCCTCAAGGTGCTCGCACCCAGCAGGGCAGACGTCATCTGCTGGAAGTTTTCCGCACTGGCCGCACGCTCGAGGTTGGTGATGTCCGCGCGCTCGAACGTACTGTGCATGCGTTGCGCCCATTCGGACGGGCTGGTGCGATAGGTCTCCTGCACGTAAGGGGACCATCTTTCAACGATCTGCTGCGCCAGTTCCGGCCGCATGCCTTCCGGCGCCACGCCGGTGGTATTGGTGCCTATCCATCCGATAGCGACTGCCCCGACCGGCAGCGCGATGACTAGCGATATCAACGACAGCTTCCATATGCGGCGCATATAAGTTCCCTGTTGGTTAGTGGAATCGCCGACGCGTCCAACAGCGTGCCGAATGACTCAGGCATGCATCCCCAGGCACCCAATCAAACGCGCCTTCTGCATAGCCGCCACTTGCCACATGCGCAATGTACGATTGCTCTAACTAACCCCACCGGTAATTGAGGCCTGGCTTTCCTTTGCAGGTCCCGTCCTACTCAATATTTGAATCGGTGTTATTGAATCTGCACGGGTTGGTGGCGATTTCACTAACTAGTTAGCATATAGTTAATCAAGTGCTCATTTGGAAGGAATCCAGACGTGCCAGCGCAATCGAACCGCATACGTCGCGCAAGATCCCTTTCAAAGATGTCTCAGCAGACACTGGCGAACGCGGTCGGAGTACAACGCAGTGCCGTGGCGCAGTGGGAAAGAAAGAACGGCGCGCATCCGTCCATGCAGCATCTGGTTGCCATTGCGGTCGTCACCGGGGTGAGTCTCGAATGGCTGGGCACAGGACGCGGGATGATCAAACCTGGGACCGAGATATGGACCCCCGCGGTCATTGGCGAGGAGTACGCGCAGGACGATCTGGAAGCGCTATGCCTGAAGTCGATCAGAAAAATCCCCCTTCGCATGAGGGAGAATGTCGTGGCCTTGCTGGTACTGGCGGCGAAGAGTTCTTGATACCGGTCGTCAATCCACCCGTAAATCAGAGCGTGCACGGTAGTCAGCTCTTTTCAGGCGCTACCTGGAACGTGTGAGCGAGCCATGCTGACGGCATTGACCATTGCGGGATCAGATTCTGGCGGCGGTGCCGGCATCCAGGCCGATCTCAAGACGTTCGCCGCGCATCGCGTGCATGGCGTGAGCGCGATCGCGGCACTGACCGCGCAGCACACCCGCGGCGTGACCGCGGTGCATGTCCCCGATGTCGCGTTCCTGCGCGCACAGATTGACGCCTGCTTCGACGATTTCCGCATCGGCGCGGTGAAACTGGGCATGCTGGCGACTGCGGAAGTGATCCATGCGGTTGCCGATGCACTGGAAACGTATCGTCCCCCGTTCGTGGTGCTCGACCCGGTGATGGTCGCCACGTCCGGCGCCAAGCTGCTCGCCGACGACGCGCTGGATGCGCTGCGCACGCGGTTATTGCCGTTGGCGACGCTAGTCACCCCCAACCTTCCCGAAGCCGAACTGCTGCTCGGCGCACCGATCACCGACATCGCCGGCATGCACACTGCGGCACATGCCTTGCGTACGCGCGGCGCACGCGCGGTGCTGCTCAAGGGCGGACATCTTGCGAGCGGCGATGCAGTGGTCGATGTGTTCGTCGACGACGACAACGTACGTGAAATCGCCCACCAGCGCTTGCCGCTGGAAGCCCACGGCACCGGTTGCACGCTGGCTTCTGCCATCGCCGCCAATCTGTGCCGCGCCTATACGCTGACCGGCGCTTGCGTCGCCGCCGCGAATTACGTCCATGCAGCGCTGCTCGGTGGTTATCGCCCGGGACGCAGCGAGATAGTAGTGCTCGATCACTTCGGCGCCGCACCGCGTGGATGAATCCATCGCTTCGCTTGAACTGCCTGCGCAAGCCGGCGACGGTCACCGCTGGCAACTGATCGCACGCACCCCGGCGCGACCGCAGGCCAGCCTGCTCTGGCTACCGGCAATGGGTATCCCCGCAAAACATTATCTGCCGCTTGCCGAAGCCCTGGCTGCGCGCGGCATCGCCGTGTTCGTGCACGAATGGCGCGGCATCGGTTCCAGCAGCCTGCGTGCGAATCGCACCAGCGATTGGGGTTACCGCCAGTTGCTGCTGCATGACCTGCCGACCAGCGAAGCCGTCATCGCCGAACACATCGGCGACCTGCCGCGCATCCTTGGCGGCCACAGCCTCGGCAGCCAACTGGCCTGCTGCCGGCTCGCGTTGTCGCCGTCGTCAGCGCAACGGTTGTGGGTCGTCGCCGGCAATTCGCCGTACTGGCGCGCGTACCCATGGCCGGTACGCTGCGTGCTGCCATTGGTGTATCGCTTCGCACCCTGGCTCGCCGACCGGCGCGGTTACCTGCCCGGCCGCCAGCTCAGGATCGCCGGCAACGAGGCGCGCCGCTTCATCCGCGACTGGACGCGCACAGGGCTCAGCGGACGTTACGCCGCGGACGGCGTCGATGTCGATTTCGATGCGGCGATGGCCACGCTCGATCTCGACGTCCACGCAGTGCGGATGGTCCACGACTGGCAAGGTCCTGAACCTCCTTGCGCTTCCTGCTATCCAAACTCCCGCGCGCACGCACCACCATCGATGTGCTCGACGACGCGACGCTCGGCGCGCGGGCCGATCACTTCGGCTGGATGCAGCAACCTGAACGCGTGGTGGATCGCCTGCTCGGCGGCTGAGCCCGTTGCTGCATCCTCATACCAGTCCAAACCGTATCTGCGGTATGACCCCGGGTGTGCTCGCAATCCGCCTTACCGCCCCACCGCGCAGATCGGCGCGGTTATGGCTAACATCGCCATCGGCAGTATCCGGGGTGGACATGACCGACTTTACGCAGACGATGGATCGACGCGGCCTCGAGACGCTGCTGGGACAGGTCGCACGCGGCGATGGCACCGCGTTCGAGCAGCTCTATCGCGCCACGTCCGCCAAACTGTTCGGCATCTGCCTGCGCCTGCTGCGCGAACGCAGCGATGCCGAAGACGTCCTGCAGGAGGTCTACGCCTCGATCTGGCGCAAGGCCGCGCAATACGACGCCGCGTTGGCCAGTCCGATCTCATGGCTGGCGATGATCGCGCACAACAAGGCGATTGACCGCCTGCGTGCGGACAGCCACGCGCGCAACGCATTGCCGATCGAATTGGTCGAAGACATCCCCGACGGCAACGCCAACGCGCACGCCGCCGCCGAACTGGCGGGCGACAAGCGCCAGCTCGAAGGCTGCCTCGGCGAACTCGAAGCGCAACGACGCACGCTGATCCGCACTGCCTTCTTCGAGGGCGTCACTTACGAGGAACTGGCACAGCGTTCCGGCACCCCCCTGGGCACGGTCAAGAGTTGGATCCGCCGCGGCCTGCAACAACTGCGGAGTTGCCTGGAACGATGAGCACCGACTACCACGACCTGCCGCCGGACCCGCCGAGCGACGACGTGCTCGCCGGCGAATACGTGCTGGGCGTCCTCAATGCCGAGGTACGCCGCGCATTCGCCGCACGGATGGCACGCGACCCCGCGCTCGCGCGCGAAGTTGCCGCATGGCAACAACGGCTCGCGCCGATGCTCGACCAGATCGAACCCGTCGTACCACCGCTGGGCCTGTGGCACCGCATCCGCACGCACGTCGGCCTGTCGCCAGCAGCGACGGCGGTCGCGCCACTGCCGTTGTGGGAACGCCTCAACTTCTGGCGCGGCCTCAGCGTCGCCGGCTTTGCCGCCACGGCTGCCAGCCTGCTCGCACTGGTGGCCACGCAGCGGCCACCGCATGGCCACGAGCACATGGTCCCGCACCCGATCACGATGGTCGCCTCCATGTCGCAGGCCGACGGCGCCCGCGTTTTCATGACCGCCGTCGACGCCGACGCCTGCACCCTGCTGCTGATGCCGATGCCGGATGCCAAGGTTCCCGCCGGCAAGGTGCCGGAGCTGTGGCTGCTCGCCAACAACGCCCCACCGCACTCGCTGGGCGTCAGCGACAGCGTCCACACGCAGGCCTTTGTTATTCCTGTGGCGTTACGCGCGGGGTTGAAGCCGGATACCAAACTCGCGGTGTCGATCGAACCGCCGGGCGGATCGCCAACCGGGGCGCCGACGGGTGATGTGATTGCTGCGGGGACGTTGATTACGCTTTGACGTAGCAGGCAGGGCCGATACCGCTATGGATCATGGTCCTTGGTAACCGTCATAGCTCACACGGAATCAGTCAACCGTCTCGTAGGAGCCTCGGGGACGGACCATTTGCGATCATTCCGTCGCCGCAGCCAGTCGATAGCGCGCATGCGCACGCAGTTCCCCGCGCCATGCATCGAAAACCCGTACTTCGATCCGATGCTCGCCCAGATCGAGGTCAGTCGGCAGCGCTCCGCGCCATAGATGCTGCGACGGGATCGCTTCCGGCGAGCGATCGTAGCCACGCAAGGTATCCGTCAGATCGTCGCGCATGTTTTCGACCAGCAAGCGTGGATCCGGCTGCGCGACCTTCACCATCGGTTTCCAGTCGCCATCGTCGATGCGGTATTCGACGCGGCTGTCGTCGCGTCCCATGAACACATTGGCGTACACACCCCACGCCGGATAGGCGTCGCGTCGCAACACCTTTGGTGCATGCAATCCAATCGTCGCATCGGCATCGCGCGCAGGATGCCAGGCGAGCGCGTACTCGCCACCGCGTTTCACTTTCAACGAGGCATAGCCATTTGGGGTGCCGTCGCTCATCGCGCTGTCGGGAATGCCGTTCGCATCCTTGGCGCCGGACCAGAACGCGCCGCAGGCAGCGCCAACGTTGTATTCGTGCAGCGGCTTGGCGCCGTGCCAGCCACTGGTCGCGTCGTGCAGGACATGCCGCTGGTTATGACTGTGCGCACTCAGCAGCAGGACATGCGGAAACGCTCGCAATAGCGCGAACAGGCGTTCGCGGTCCTCGACGCGGAACGTTTCCGGTTTCCCTGGCGGCGCAACGTTGAAGAACGGGACGTGGACCGCAAGGACCAACAGGCGGTCCTTCGGCAGCGTGGGCAGGTAGGCCTCGAGGAAAGCGAATTGTTCTTCGCGCAAACCACCCACATAGGCCGGCTTCTGACCGGGCCGATAGACCACATCGTCGAGCACGACGAAGGTGGCTTCGTCCTCCTCCCACGCGAACGTATCCGGGCCGAAGTGGTTGCGGAACGTACGGAGCGAGTCCGCATCGCTCGCGGCGTCAAGGTCGAGATCATGGTTGCCGGCGACATGCAGCCATGGCACGGCCAGCTGCGCGGTTACGGCATTCATCGCCGGATAGAGCGCAAGATCGTCATTGACGATGTCGCCCAGCGATAGACCCAACTGCGCGCCATGCCGGCCGACCAGCGGCTCGACGATGTCGCGGCGGAAATAGTCGACATCGGCCATGGATTTCGGCTGCGGATCGCCGAACACCAGCACGTCCAGGACTTCCGTTCTGGGCTGATCCGGCTGCAGGGCGAAATCGCGGCAGCCAGGTACTTCAACCGGAATGCCACCGTACTTCAGCGATGGCCCGGGCTCAGTCTGCACGTGTCGCCAGAAATCCGGCAGGCCATCTGCACGCTTGGCGAAGGCATGGCCCGCAGGTTTGATCACGAAAATGGTGCGACCGGACTCGACTGGCAATCGATAGCTGCCCTCGGTATCGGTGACCACGATCCGCTCACCATCGGACACCCGGACACCCGCCAGGCCGCGTTCCCCGCTGTCCTGGTGAGCATTGCCATTGCGGTCCTCGAATACCGTGCCGCCATTGCACGGCGACGCGAGCGCATGGACATCGGCCACCCACAAGGCGGCGCAAACGAAGCTGGTGGTCAATAGGGGACGTAGGCGCATTCCCCAGTATCGCGGGTGTCCGGTGACGACCGGAAGACTCCCAGGACCCGGCCACACCGACTTGGCCACGCCCCGGACAGGGCGTATCGTTCCCCCGGGGGTGTCATGCACGGACTCTGCAAGGGATGGATGGCGTTGTTACTGGGCTGGCTGCTCATCGCCGGCGGCGCCGTCGCACAACCCGTGGCCACCCTCGATACGAGGCTGCAGTCGCTGCAATTGACCCCGTATGTCAGTTATCACCACGACGCCGATGGCCGTGCCGATGCGACGGCGATGTTCACGTTGGCAAAGAGCGGCGGCTTCGCGCCCTTGCCTCCCGATGGTCCGACCTTCGGCTTCAAGGACGGCGCCTTCTGGTTCCGCGCCCAGATCGTCAACCAGGATCCTGACGAGCCGCGCTGGGTGCTGTTGCAGCAGTACGCGCTCAGCGACTACCTCGATCTCTACCTGCGTTATCCCGATGGCCATATCGAGCACCAGGCCGGCGGCGACATGTTGCCGTTCAGTGCGCGACCGATCCGCTATCGCCAGCCCAACATGCTCGTCAGCCTGCCGCCCGGCGAACCCGTCGAAATGCTGCTACGGGTGCAAAGCCAGAGTTCGATGCAGGTGCCGCTGGCGTTGTACACGCCCACCGCCTTCGCCGAGCTCGCGCGCGACACGCAATTCGGACAGGGCATCTATTACGGCATCCTGCTCGCGCTGCTGGTCTACAACCTGGTGCTGTGGTTCTGGCTGCGCGACACCGGCTACCTCTGGTACACGTTCCATGTCGCTGCCTTCGGGTTGAACCTGATCAGCCTGTATGGCCTGGGATTCGAATACCTGTGGCCCAACTGGCCATGGCTGGCGGACAAATCGATCCCGCTTTCGATCAGCATAGCGTTGCTGGCGATGCAGCAATTCGCCAGGTACTTCCTGGAGCTGCCGCAGCGTTGGCCGCTGGGCAATCGCATCGCCCTTGGCTTCATCGCGTTTTTCCTGCTTTGGGCGGGCGCATCGCTTGTACTGCCCTACCGCATCACCACGCCCGCGGTCGCCGTGATGGTATTCCCGAGTGTGACCTGGCTGGTGGTGGAATCGGTGGTGTTGTACCGCCGCGGTTATGCGCCGGCCAAGTTGTTCATGCTGGCGTGGGCCTTGTTCCTGCTGGGAATCACCGCATTCACAGCGATCGCCTTTGGCTTGCTGCCCAAGACGTTCTTCACGGAGTACGGCGTGCAGCTGGGCTCTGCTGCGGAAATGCTGTTGCTGTCGGTCGCGCTGGGTTACCGATATGCAGGCCTGCGCGAGGAGAACGAGCGCGTCGTCCGCGAGGCCAACGAACAATTGGAACGCAAAGTCGCCGCCCGCACCACCGAGCTCAGTTCGGCGATGGCGCAGCTCAATGAGGCCAACGCGCAGTTGCGCGAATACAGCCGTCGCGATCCGCTGACCGGTTCGTACAACCGCCGCCATTTCCGCGAGGTGTTCGAGCAGCAGTTACGCGATGTGCTCGATGGCGGTCAATCGCTCGGGTTGTTGATGGCCGATCTGGATAACTTCAAGCAGATCAATGACAACTACGGCCACCTCGTAGGCGACGAGTGCTTGCGCTCGGTAGCGCGTTGCTTCAACGAAGCGTTGGCGGATCGCAATGCCATGGTCGCGCGCTTCGGTGGCGAGGAGTTCGTCGCGGTACTGCCGGGGATCGATGCCCAGGGCGCGTTGCAGGCGGCGGAAGTGGTGCGTCAACGCATCCTCAATACACCGGTTTATAGCGGTCGACGCCACGTCCGCCTGAGCATCAGCATCGGTGTGCATACGGTGGCGCCTGATCGCACGATCGCACCAGAGGAAGCCCTGCGTTTTGCCGATGAAGCGCTGTACCGCGCCAAGAACGACGGCCGCAACTGCGTGCGGCATTCGGTCAGCGCGGCGTAGGGCGGGTTTCAACCCGCCGCACGGTCATCGGATAGTGCCAACAAACCCGGAATCAACGCTGCCGCGCTGCGAGCACCGCGCTCACCTGCGGCAGTGATAATCCGCGCGCCCGCAGCAGGACGGCAAGGTGATACAGCAGGTCGGCAGCCTCGCCGAGTAGCGCAGCATCATCCTGAACCACGGCCGCCAGTGCGGTCTCCACGCCTTCCTCACCCACCTTCTGCGCGATGGCGCGCACCCCGGCATCGAACAATCGCGTGGTGTAACTGTCGGCCGGACGCTCGCGCTCGCGGCTGGCGATCAACGCATCTAGCTCGACCAGGACGTTACCCGGCGCGGTAGCAAAACAACTTTGCGTGCCGAGGTGGCAGGTTGGCCCTGCCGGACGCGCCTGTACCAGCAAGGTATCGCCATCGCAGTCGGCCTCGATCGTCACCAAGCCCAGGTAATGCCCGGAGGTTTCACCCTTGACCCACAATCGTTGTTTGCTACGGCTGAAGAAAGTGACGCGGCCGCTGTCCAGCGTCGCATGCAGCGCGGCACGATCCATGTAGCCAAGCATGAGTACGCGCAGGGTGTCGGCATCCTGCACGACTGCAGGCAACAGGCCGCCCTGCTTGTCCCACGCCAATGTTTCGACCCGTTCAATCAACATCGCGCACCTCGATGCCCTGCCCTTGCAGGTAGCGCTTGAGTTCCGGGATCGCGATCGCTCCGGAATGGAACACACTGGCGGCAAGCGCGGCATCGACATCGGCCTCGCGGAACACGGCGGCGAAGTGCTCCGGTGCGCCTGCACCCCCAGACGCAACCAGGGGGACGGCGCAGACCGCGCGCACCGCATGCAGCTGCGCCAAGTCGTAGCCATCACGCACGCCGTCGCTAGCCATGCAGTTCAACACGATCTCGCCGGCACCGCGTTGTTGCGCTTCGACCACCCAATCCAGCGTACGCCGTGATAGCGCCTTCGTCTTGTCCGGGTCGCCCGTGTGGCTGCGCACCCGCCATTCACCGTCCTCGTCGCGCAGGCTATCGATGCCGATGACCACGCATTGCACGCCGAACGCTTCGGCGATTTCACCGATCAGTGCCGGCTGCTCGAGCGCAGGGGTGTTGATCGAAATCTTGTCGGCCCCGGCGTTGAGTACGCCGCGCGCATCCTCGACGCTGCGGATGCCACCGGCAACACAGAACGGGATATCCAGCACACGCGCCACGCGCTCGACCCAGCCGCGGTCGACGCTGCGTCCCTGCGGACTGGCAGTGATGTCGTAGAACACCAGCTCGTCGGCGCCAGCGTTGCGATAGCGGAGCGCCAATTCGACGATATCGCCCATGTCGACGTGGTCGCGGAAACGCACGCCTTTCACTACGCGACCATCGCGCACGTCGAGGCAGGGAATGATGCGACGGCTCAGCATGCCAGCGCTTCCGCCAGCGTCAGCTCGCCATCGAGCAGGGACTTGCCGAGCACGATGCCGGCACAGCCAGCATCGCGCGCAGCTTCGACATCGACAACGTTGCGCGCACCGCCGGAAGCCTGCAGCTCGATCTTCGGCGCCCATTCCCGCAGCAATGCGTACAGTGCGAGATTCGGCCCGGCCAGCGTGCCATCACGCGCGATGTCGGTGCACAACAGGTGGCGCAACCCAGAGCGGCTGTAGAACCTGACCAGTTCGCCCAGGGTCGCCTGCCCGGTTCCGGTCCAGCCTCGCGTGGCAGGCCACCAACGGCCGTCCGTGCCACAACGCGCATCGAGTGCGACGGTCACACGGTCGCAACCATACCGGGCCAGCCAACTGGCCACGCGTTCGCGCAGTTCAACCGCCAGCGACCCGACCACCACTCGGTGTGCGCCAAGCTCCAGCAGTGCCTCCACATCGCTCGCACTGCGGATACCGCCACCTGTCTGCACGCGCAGGCGTCCGTCCTCGACGATGCGCTGCAGCAACGGTTGCAGCTTGTAACCGCCTTCCCGCGCCGCATCCAGGTCGACCAGATGCAGCCAGTTGGCGCCGGCATCCGCATAGCGCATCGCCAACGCGTAAGGATCTTCGGGGTAGCGCGTTTCACGCGCATAGTCGCCCTGGTGCAGGCGCACTACGCGGCCGCAGCGCACATCGATGGCCGGATAGATGGTGAAACTCATTTCGCGGATACCGCCATGAAATTGCTGAGCAAGTGTGCACCCACTGCCGCCGACCGTTCCGGGTGGAATTGTGCGCCGTAGATCCTGCCGCGCTGCACGGCTGCGGCGAAGCGCTGCCCATGCGTGCACGCAGCGATGCAATCTTCGGTGACCGGCGCGGCGTAGCCGTGGACGAAATACGCCTGCGCGCCCGTGGCAATGCCATCGAGAAGCGTGGATGTGCGCATTGGCTCAAGTGCGTTCCAGCCCATGTGCGGCACACGGATGCCGTCGCTCGCCTGCATCTTCTGCACGCGCCCCGGCAACAGGCCGAGGCATTCGACGTCGCCCTCGTCCGAAGCTTCGAACAGCAACTGCATGCCAAGGCAGATGCCGAGCAGCGGTACCTCCAGCGTGCGGACGGCATCGACGAGCCCGCGCTCGCGCAGCAAGGCCATCGCCGGTGGGGCGGCGCCGACGCCGGGCAGGATCACTCGTCGCGCGTCGCGCAGGCCATCCGCGTCGCGCACGATCCGCGGCGTCACTCCGAGACGTTCGAGCGCATAACGGACCGAGCCGAGGTTGGCACCACCGGCATCTATCAAGGCGACCGGATTCATAACAGTCCCTTGGTGCTCGGCAATTCGTGGCCTTCGCGGCGGATCGCCTGACGCAGCGCGCGTGCGACAACCTTGAAGCAGGCTTCGATCTTGTGATGATCGTTGTCGCCGTCGACCTTCAGGTTGAGATTGAGGCCCGCGCTTTCGCACAACGAACGGAAGAAATGCGGCACCAGCTCGGTCGGCAAATCGCCAACGCGCTCCCGGGCGAAGCTCCCGTCGAAGACAAAATAGGGGCGACCTGAAAAATCCAGCGCAGCGCTCGCCAACGTTTCGTCCATCGGCAGGGTGAACCCATAACGTCCGATTCCGCGCTTGTCGCCCAGCGCTTCGCGCAGCGCCTGGCCGAGCGCGAGCGCGCTATCTTCGATGGTGTGATGCTCGTCGATGTGCAGGTCGCCTTCGCAGCGCAGCTCGAGTGCGAAGCCACCATGTTTTCCGAGCTGTTCTAGCATGTGGTCGAAGAAACCCAGGCCGGTGCCGACCTTTGGCTCGGCTGTACGATCAAGGTCTACGGTCACCGTGATGCGGGTTTCCCGGGTATTGCGCTGCACGGTGACAGTGCGCGGGACGTCAGCTAATGCGTGCGCAATGCCAGCCCAGTCCCACTCGCCACCGAACTGCGCGGTACGCAGCTGGAATGCGCGGATGCCGAGATTGCGCGCGAAGGCGTTATCGGTCTCGCGGTCGCCGACCATCGCCGAACGCGTCCAATCGATGCCGCGATCCTGTAGGTAAGGCAGTGCCAGGCCGATGCCGGGTTTGCGCGTGGGCGCGTTGTCGGCCGGCAGGCTGGCGTCGATCAGCACGTCACGGAAGCGGATTCCCTGGCTCTCGAAGACCTGCATCATCAGCTGGTGCGGGCCGTCGAAGTCCGCCTGCGGAAATCCATCCGAGCCGAGCCCGTCCTGGTTGGTCACCATCACGAACTCGTAACCGGCATCGCGCAGCCGCAGCAATGCCGGGATCACCCCGGCAACGAAGCGCAGCTTCTCGTAGCGGTCGATCTGGAAGTCGGCCGGCTCCTCTATCAAGGTGCCGTCGCGATCGACGAACAGGATCGGTCTGAGCGCCGTATTCATGCCGCTGCTTCCAGCGTGGACAGCGCGGCGATCACCCCATCGTTCTGCGCGGGGGTACCGACGGTGATCCGCAAGGCATCGTCGAGTCGTGCCCATGCCCGAAGGTCGCGTACGACGATACCGGCGGCGAGCAGGCGCCGGAATACCAGTTCCGCGGCATCGAAGCGCACCAGCAGGAAATTGCCATGCCCGCCATACACGCGGCGGACGCCGGGCAGATTGGACAGTGCAACGCGCAGACGCTCACGTTCCTGGCACGTCTCGCGCACGTGCGCCCTGGTGCGCAGGAGCGCCTTGGGCGACAGCGCGCGTAGTGCCAGGGCCGCGCACGGCTCGGGCACTGGGTACGGCGCCTGGCAACGGCGCAACAGAGCGATCAGCTCCGCATTCGCGATCAGGCAGCCGATACGCGCCGCAGCCAACGCGTGCGCCTTTGACAAGGTACGCAGCACGGCCAGGTTCGCGTGATCGGCCAGCAATGTCATTGCGGAAGGCGCGTCGGCGTAGTCGCCGTAGGCTTCGTCGACCACCACCAGCGCGCGGCCTTCGAGTTTGCGCGCGAGTGCCGCGATCGCGGGCAACGACAGCAGTTCGCCGGTGGGATTGCCTGGCGAGCACAGGAACACCAGCTTGGCACCGTCGCGAAGCGCGGATTCAGCCACCGCATCGAGATCGACGCGCCACCCGCCTGGTTCGTCGCACGCTGCCACTTCGAGAACCCTGGCGCCCTGCAACCGCGCGCACACTGCGTACATGCCGAATACCGGCGGCGTCACCAGCACCGCATCGCGGCCCGGGGTGCAGAAGGCACGCACTAGCAGATCGATCGCCTCGTCGCTGCCGCGCCCGATCAGCGTCTGCTCGGGTGCGCAGTCGTAGAGTGCGGCAAGTTCGTGACGCAATGTCTGTGGCTGCGGCTCCGGATAGCGACGCACACTTTCGCTACTGTCGACGGAGTTCGGCCACGGCGATTCGTTGGCGTTGAGCCAGACCAGGCCGTCGAACGCGTCACTGCGGGCCGAGCGATAACCGGCGAAATCGCGCAGGTCCTCGCGCAACAATGCTTGCAGCTGGTTCATATCGCCTCCAGCCGCATGGTCACTGCGCGCGCGTGCGCTTCGAGCCCTTCCGCGCGCGCCATCGCGACCGCGGTCGGCCCGATGCTTTCGATGCCGACGCGATCCACCGCCTGCACGCTGATTGCATTCTGGAAGCTGGCGACGCTCAAGCCGCTGATGGCGCGCGCGGCGCCGCCGGTAGGCAGCACATGGTTGGTGCCGCTGCAGTAGTCGCCGAGCGCTTCCGGTGCCCAATCACCCAGGAACACCGAACCGGCAGCTTCGACCTTGTCCAGCCAACCCCGCGGCGTCCGCAGCGCCAGGATGAGGTGCTCGGGCGCATAGGTGTTGCTGATCGCGAAGGCTTCATCGAGTGTCCCGACCTTGATCGCGCGCGAGGATGCCAGTGCCTGGCGCGCAATCCCGGCGCGCGGCAACACATCCAGTTGGACAGCGAGTTCGCGCTCCACTGCATCGAGCAACGCATCGTCGTTGGACAGCAGCAACACCTGCGAATCCGGACCATGCTCGGCCTGCGACAACAGGTCGGCTGCGACGAACGCCGGATCGGCACCGGCATCGGCGATCACCAGCACTTCCGATGGCCCCGCCGGCATGTCAATGGCAGCACCGTCGGCCTGCGTCGACACCTGGCGCTTCGCCTCGGTGACGAACGCGTTACCGGGTCCAAACAGCTTGTCGCACTTGGGCACGCTGTCGGTGCCATAAGCCATCGCGGCGATCGCCTGCGCGCCACCGAGTTTGAACACCCGGGTGATGCCACATAGCCGTGCTGCGTAGAGCACGGCCGGATCGGCGCTGCCATCGGCGCGTGGCGGCGTGCACAGCACGACTTCGCGACAACCCGCCAAACGGGCCGGCACACCCAGCATCAAGGCAGTCGACGGCAGCGGTGCACTACCCGCGGGCACGTACAAGCCAACGCGCCCGATCGGGCGCAGGATGCGCTCGCAGCGAACGCCATCCGCGGTGTCGACCGCATACGGCTGCACCATGCCGGCGCGGTGGTAGCGCTCGATGCGCTGCGCGGCATCGGCGATGGCCGTGCGCACCGCTAGCGGCACTACAGCCTCCGTCGCGTCGAATTCTTCTGTTAGTACCTCGAAACGCGTCAATGCCACGCCATCGAACCGTTGGCTCAGTTCACGCAAGGTGATGTCGCCCATCGCACGGACATCGTCCAGGATCGCCGTGACCGCCGCGCAGGTTTGCGCCGCCACGACCTGTGCCGGCCGCCGCAATGCCGCGCGACGGGCAGCCTCATCCAATTGCGCCCAGTCGAGCCTGTTCCAACTCTGCATGTGGCCGGGCTCGTTCATGCCAGCATCCTCTCCACCGGCAACACGAGCAGGCTATTGGCGCCCGCACGCTTGAGGTCCTCCAGTCGTTGCCAGGTCACGGCGCCGTGGCACAACGCCTGGAGTGCAAGGCGATCGCTGCCATCAATGATGGTCACTGTCGGCGGTTCCGCATCCGGCAGCAGCTTCAGCAATTCCGGCACCGCGCCGCGCGCCGCCTGGAACAGCAGCAACTTGCTGTCCTTCAGTCGCAGCACGCCATCGAGCCGACGCAGCAGCAATGCGGCGAGCTCTGCACGCACGCCTCCGAATGGCACCACCGGTCCGGCCAGCACCGCTTCGCTCTCCAGCAACGTCTCCACTGGCTTGAGGTGATTGGCAGTCAACGTGGCGCCGCTGGAAACGAGATCGCAAATGGCTTCCGCCTTCCCCAGCCGCGGCGCGATCTCGACTGAACCGGACAAGGTCACGACCTCTGCGTTCACGCCCTGCTGGGCCAACCATTGCGACAGCAGCGCCGGATAGCTTGTGGCAATGCGCTTGCCGGTTAGTTGCGCGGGGCCATCCCACTTCCAGTCTTCCGGCACCGCCAACGCCAACCGGCAGCCGCCAAAACCGAGCGCGCGCCATTCGCGGTGGACGGCGGGCTGCGCGCTGGCAGCACGCTCCCCGACCTGTTCCTGCAAGACATTGCGCCCGACGATGCCAAGGTCGCACACGCCATCGGCGATCAGCCCGGGAATGTCGTCGTCGCGCACCAGCAGCAGGTCGACCGGCAGCGATTCGCCGTAGCAGAACAGACGATCGCGGCTCTCGCGCCAGCTCAACCCACACGAAGCCAACAAGGCGCGCGCGGGTTCGCTCAATCGTCCGCTTTTCTGGATGGCGATGCGCAGACGGTCACGCACCGCCGCGGTGGCGGTCGGGCTCATGCAGGAATCTCAGTGGGAAGCGGTTTGACGGCGCTGGCGGCGCACGGCGACGGCGTAGCCACCCGTGCCATGTTCGAGCGTGCGCGCGACCCGGCCGATAGTGGTGACACTGACCAGGGTGCGGTCGTGGATCTCGCGGTACGGCACGCCTTCCAGCAGCAGCGGCACCACCTTCCAGCGGTCGCTCATCGCCTCGAGCTCGGCCGGCGTGCACAGGTCCTCGAGGAAGGCGCGCACGTCCTCGGCCTTGGCCAGCGACGCAAGCGCCTGCGCCAAGGCGTTGAGATTGGCCTCGGCGTCGCGATCCGGCAGTGGCTGGGGGCGGTGTTTCATGTGGTTTCATGCATTAATGTATTAGCGCATTAATACATTAATGCATGAAACGGGACACCGTCAACCCCTCGTTAGGGCGACGGTGCACGACTAGCGGGTATCAGGCGGCCCGGGCGGCCGCGAGGACGCGGTTTTCCGCAACCAGGCCCACGGCGGTCGCGACCTCGCCATCGAGCGCGCGATCCCGGTCCAGATACGGGATCGAAGCGCGGATCGCGGCATGCGCGGCGGCAACGGCGCGACCCGGATGGAACGGTTCCGAGCTCGCCAGTTCGATGCGCAAGGCCTCGACTTCAGCAAGGAAGCCCTGGCGGTCTGCGCTGTCGGGCAGCGGTCCGCCCTGCACTTTCGCGGCGAAGGCCGCGGCGTCGCTACGGGCGGCCAGTGCGCGCGCGGCGTTGATCATGTCGCGGCGCAGGTCCAGCGCCTGTGCGGCGGTGTACAGCTCCAGCCCCAGCACCTTGCCGAGATCGTCGACCATGTCGAGCACGTGGCGTGCTTCGTTCGCGCCCATCGATACGTGGTCTTCGGCATTCGCGCTCGTCGGGATCGAATAGACCGAAGCCGGCATCGCGCGGCTGGCGAGGTCATTGACGATCGCCGCGGCGGTGTATTGCACGATCATGTGGCCGGATTCGGTGCCGTCCTCGTTGCCGATCAGGAACGCCGGCAAGCCGTCGTTCGTCGCCGGATCGACGAGCTTGTTGAGACGGCGTTCGGAGATCGATGCAAGCACTGGGATCGCGGCCTTCACGTAGCTCATTGCCAGCGCCAGCGGCATGCCGTGGAAGTGGCCCGCCGACACGATCTGGTCCTCGACAAAGGCCGCGTTCGGCATGTCGGGGAAGATGATCGGATTGTCGGTGAGTGCATTGAGCTCGACGTCCAGCACGCGTCGCGCCTGCTCCAGTGCATCGCGCACCGCCCCGTGCACCTGCGGCACGCAGCGCAGCGAATAGCTGTCCTGCGGCTGGTGTTTCTTGCCACCACGGAACG
Source organism: Lysobacter sp. CFH 32150 (assembly GCF_022758295.1). GTDB lineage: Bacteria > Pseudomonadota > Gammaproteobacteria > Xanthomonadales > Xanthomonadaceae > CFH-32150. The sequence goes on from NZ_JALDWJ010000002.1 coordinate 354,584, forward strand.
GTCGGAAGCGGGTGTAGAACTTCTCGCGGCCGTGGCGCTGGTTGAACGGCACCCAGTCCCAGCCGATATCGAAGCGCAGCGCCTGCGCTTCCGGAGTGTCCCAGCTCGACGGTTGCCAGGAACGGAAACGCGGCACGAGGTGATATGGAATATCGGCGAGCGTGGAACCCGCGAGCAGTTGGCGCAGGTGCGCTGCGGCTTCCACCTGGCCAGGATGCGGACGCAACGCGTGCACATCCTCACGGAAGGCTCCGAGGCGACCGGCGAAAGCATCGATCGTCATTGCCGCCGCGAGGTCCGCGGTGTCGATCAGGTCGGCCAGGCGCTCGATCGCAAGCACGCCGGTGGCCAGCATCTGGGCCGTGCCGTTGTTGAGCGCCAGGCCTTCCTTGTGCGACAGCGTGACCGGCGCGAGGCCGGCGCGCTTCAGCGCTTCGGCACCAGGCAGGCGTTCGCCACGATAAAAGGCTTCGCCCCCACCAAGCAGCACGATCGCCAGATGCGAGAGCGGCGCAAGATCGCCACTCGCACCGACCGAGCCGAGCTTCGGCAGCACCGGCACTACGCCGGCGTTGAGCATGGCGACGAGCGCCTGCAGGGTTTCCACGCGAATGCCGGAATGGCCGCGCATCAGCGTATTGATGCGGATCACCAGCATCGCCCGTACCACGTCCGGTGCGAACGGTTCGCCGACGCACACCGCGTGCGTGACGATCAGGTTTCGCTGCAATTCTTCATGCAGCGATTCGGTTTCTGGTGCGGCACCTGGCAACGTGCTGCGCGGACGATGTGCGCCAAGGAGCTTGTCGGCGTTGCTGCCGAAACCGGTATTGACGCCGTACATCGGCTCCTCGCGGCGGACCTGCTCGGCGAGGAAATCGGCGGCGCGGCGCACCGCGCCCAACTGCGACTGGTCGAGTTCGACGCTGGCGCCCTGCGCCACCGCCACCAACTGCGTCCGCGTGAGCGAACGTCCATCCAGCTTGACTGCCTGCATCACTGCCCCTCGATGACGCGCTGTTGTTCCAGTTCAACGCGCAACGCGCCGGCCAGTTCGTCGCGGGGCAGCTCGAACTGCGCTTCGCGACGCAAGTCCTTCACCGCGACCACGCCGCGTGCGGCTTCGTCTTCGCCCACCAGCACCACGAAGCGGATGCCGGCACGATCGGCGTACTGGAACTGCCGGCCGATCTTCTTCGCTTCCAGCTGTACTTCCGTCGCGATGCCGGCCGCGCGCAGCTGCCGCGCCAGGGCCAGCGAATCCGTCAACCGCGCCTCATCCATCAACGCCACCAGCACCTGCACGGAACTCTCGGCGCTGGAGACGATGCCGGCCTCGCGCAGCTGCCAGAACAAACGTGTCAACCCGATCGAGATGCCGACACCAGGCAATTTCGATTTTGTGTAATGGCTGGCGAGATCGTCGTAGCGTCCGCCGGAGCAGATCGAGCCGATCTGCGGATAATCGTTGAGCGTGGTCTCGTAGACGGTGCCGGTGTAGTAGTCCAGTCCGCGCGCGATCGAGAAGTTCAACGCGTAATGCGTCTCCGGCACGCCGAGCGCACGCACCAGCTCCAGCACTTCGCGCAACTCCGCGATGCCATCGCGCAGTGATTCGTTGTCGCCAACGCCGAGCTGGTCGAGCATCTCGAGCGCGTTGGCATGCGATGTCGAGCGCACCTTCGCCATGGCGAGGATCGCCGTCACCGTGTCGGCGGTCAGGCCGAAGCCCTCGCCCATCAACGTTGCGGACACATGGTCTTCGCCACGCTTGTCGAGCTTGTCGACCTCGCGCAGCACCAGCGCCTGCAGCGCGCCGTCGGCCACGCCCAGCGCTTCGAAGAAGCCGCGCAGCAGCTTGCGGTTATTGAGCTGGATCGTGAACGGGCCGATGTCGAGCTCCCTGAACACGGCGTAGATCACCGCCGGAATCTCGGCGTCATGGCGGATCGACAACGCGTCCTTGCCGATCACATCGATGTCGCACTGGTAGAACTCGCGGAAGCGGCCGCGCTGGGCACGCTCGCCGCGGTACACGCGCTGCATCTGGTAGCGACGGAACGGGAATGCGAGTTCGTGCTCGTGCTCGGCAACGTAGCGTGCCAGCGGCACGGTCAGGTCGAAGCGCAAAGCCAGTTCCGGTGTGCCTTCCGAAGCTCCGCTTTTATGAAATTGTTCCAGGGCACCGGTGGACTGGGCGAAATACACTTGGCGCTCGGTCTCGCCACCGGACTTGGTCAGCAAGATCTCCGACAACTCGAATACCGGCGTTTCCACCGGCAGGAAGCCGAAGCGCTCATAGTTGCGACGAATTACGTCGAGCATGCGCTGGAACGCGATCTGGTCACGGGGCAGTAGCTCCATGACCCCGGGCGGCGTGCGGGGCTTGATCAAGATCGAACTCCGGAAAGGCGGTGGCGTGCGCAGTGCCCACGCGGATAGCCGCCAGGCCCTGAAACAGCCCCGAAGTTTACCGTTTTCGGCGGCTTTCCGGTCCCCTGCCCCTTGCCCGTACCCCACCGCTTCCCTACAATGCGCGGCTCAGTCGGGGTGTAGCTCAGTCTGGTAGAGCGCTACGTTCGGGACGTAGAGGTCGCAGGTTCGAATCCTGTCTCCCCGACCAATCAATCAGGTGTTTGGAAAAGCCGGCCGTGTGCCGGCTTTTTCGTAAGTCAGCAGCAAGCGCATCGCATAACGCCTGCTACAGCGACAGCATCATTACCCGTAGCGCATTCGCGCTGTACAGCACGCGACGCCCGAAGTAATCGATCATGCCGGCGGTGATCGGCTGCCCTGCCTCTTTGGGCAGGCGGATGCGTGCCAGGACCACCCAGGGCTCGTCCGGGCAACCTGGGCAGGCGGGCACGGGTGGCGGCCCCTCGCGTCCCCAGTCCTGCAGTTGCCCCGCCCACTTGCCATCGGCGGCAGCGGCCTCGACATGCGACTTCGGCAGCTCGCACAACACCTTCAACTCGAAGTCGTCGCGAATGCGCGAGTACTCGCAGAGCGACTCGTCGCAACCGCACCCCAGTGGATGCACGCGCACAGGCCGCGAATCGCATTCGGCGTGACGGATCGCCAGGTAGATCGGCTCTTGTCGTCCACGAGCACCAGCCGCACTCGCCGACGGAGGACACGGCCATGGCTGGCAGGGTTCGCGGTCGCAGATTCCGGTCGCCAGGTCGTACAGCACCGGCTCCGGCACCGGGATGTCGTCGCCTTGCGGCGCCACCACGAAACTCGGACACAACCGCACTTGCCACGGGTGCTCGGCGTCCGGCGCGGGTTCCACGATTCCACCGCACACCACGCCCCAGCCGTGCAGGAATCGATTGTGGCGCCGCATTTTCTGGCGGAAGTACTCCTGCTCCAGCGTCATGTCATCGGCAGTGATCAATTGCCGCGGGAAATAGCGCACGCGTTCGAGCGTCTGGAGTGCGGATTTGCAATGAGCGGACATGATGGTTTCCTCTCTTTAGCCGACGATGAAGGCGAATTTGAAGTTCCCGCCCTCGCTGTTGTTGCCGGAAGGCAGGCCCAGTGGTTCGCCATCGAGGCGCCTGCCGTCGATGCCGGCCGCGGCAGGACGCTGGCCCGCGGTGTCTTTATCGCCGAACAGCACGACCTTGTAATCGCCGCGACCGAACGCGCCGATTTCCGGGTGCACGGTGAACAACATCGCGTGCGTGCCGTCCGGTGTGGTCGCGCCGGGGATGATGCCGCTGGGCAGCGGGCTGTTCCCACCCCGCACCAGCAGGCTGAACTTGGCGGGATCGTCGTTGAAACCCGGCGAGATCACCGTGGCCGCATCAACGGGCTGGGTGAAATGGAAGCGGATCGCCGTAACGCGGGTGCGTGCGGATAGCTGCACGGGGTCGCTGGGATCCGACAGCACCTTGGCCACCTGACCATCGGCGCGCAGGAACTCGACCCGCGCCACCTTCATCAAGGCTTCCTCCACCGGAGGCGGCGGTGGCGGCTCGGGCTGCTTGACCGCGACTCCCCCGCAGCACGCATCCTGGCGTTCGGCCAGGCACAGGATCAATTCCAACAGCAGTTCGTTGCTGAGCAGGCGCGTACGGAAACTGCAGGCATCGACCTTGCCGATCGTGCCATCCGCCGACAGTTCCACCGTTGCCAGCACGATGCACGGCTTCTCGTCCGGTGCGGGACAGGGACCGGACAGCATCCGGCACAAGCGCGTGCGCAAGTCGATCGCGTCGATCACGCTGACCTTGCCTGCATCGGCATGGGTGATGACGGCACGCGCACGCTTCGGTACGGTGGCGATCGCCGTCGACCCGGCGTCCAGCGCCACGCGCGCGACTTCCTTGGTATCGGCGCCATCGAGAATCACCACCTCGCTGGATGCACTGCCTGCTTTATGGACAATGTAGTTGTGGCGGCCATCGCTGCTGAAGGCGGCATCGATCGGCGCCAGCGTCACCGTTGAATCCTGTGCCGCGCCGCTGCTATCGAAACGGCGGATCTGGTTGGCGGTGATCGACCAGGCCGTGGTATCGCCGGCGGCGCCGGTGGCGGCCAAGGCATCGCCTGGTGCAGCCAATGGTTTTTTCCAGACCTCCGTGTCGCCGGCGGTCTCGACCAGGATCATGTTCTTGTTGCTGGCATCGGATACGAAAAGGCTCGCGTTATCCGACGACACGGCCAGGTCATCGGGCTTGTGCCCTGACAGGATTGGCTTTTCGGTCTTGCTGGCGATATCGATGCGATGGACTTTGTCGCCGGCGATCGCGTAAAGGCGTGCACCGGCGTGCGTCGCCACGCAACGGCCATAGTTTTTCTGCGTGTTGAATGCATCGACGATGGCGGGCGGGTCGCTTTGCAAATCGACGACGACGACGCCCTTGGCATGCGTCACCAGCGCATGGCCGCCATCCGGCGCGACCGACACGCCACCAAGCGGCGCCGACAACTTGCCGGGGAATTCCTGGATGACACTGTTGCTGGCCAGATCAATTACCTGGATCACCGGCTTGCTGACGTCGTTCAACACGACGGCGCGTTTGCCGTTGCCAGCGACGGCGACCATCCGCGGCGCGCCCCCGGTGTCGATCGTGGCAATCACTTCGTAGCTGGCCCCCTGCTCGTTCAGGGCTTCGCAGAAGTCCGCGCGCGGATCGGGCCAGCCATCGCGCACCCAGAGCTTGAACGACTCGACCACACTGCCCGCTTCGCACGCCTGCTCGTTACGACAGTCGGTGACCATGACCGGCGCATAGTCGGCAAGGCATTCGTGATACCCCAGGCACAACGTGACCTTGTGCGCCTTGTCGCGCGCGCGGTCCTCGTGCGGCTTGCCGCATTCGCCCGGGACATGCCACGGATCGATGCAATAGCGACCCGGCACGATCACCTGGTGGCCAACGTGGTCGAACGCGACGCCCGCATTCACGCACAGCAGTTTGTCGTCGACCTCGACACCGAGCCCGCACAGCACGCCGGTGCCGACGGCGAGGCGGTTGGTCAGCATCCGATGCTGCATGCCGTAGGTCTGCTCCATGTCGAACTGCAGCACGTCCATCATCTTGCTGAAGTAGTAATGGTTGCGCTTCGGCGCCTGCAGCTTGCCGGCTGCGTTGGCGTGATGGGAATTGGATTCACAGCAGCTCATGGACATGCTCCTATCCGAGGACTATTCCGCGACCGATGCGGGCGTGTTGCCCGACGGTGCCTGTGGGCGGCGGCGTACCGCCTAAATGTGCGTCGTGGCCGAGGTTGCTTTCTGACAAGCGCAGCGGTTCGCCTTCACCCGCGATCACGGCATCCACGCCGATGCGTGCAGCCATGCCGATGCGCATCTCGGGTTCCAGGAAACAGATCTCGCAGCCGACATGCGCCGGTTTTTCCGCTTCGACGACTTCATGCAGGCGGGCACGCAGGTTGGGGTCGTCGGCCTGACCAGGCGGCACCAGGATCGTGATGCGATGCGCATGGTCGTCGAACAGCACCGACCCCAGGTCGGCGCGCGGCATTGGACGATCCGTGCCGACGATGCTGTGGCCGACCACGATCCGCTCCGGCGCCTTGCATCCCCATGCCGGATCGGTGCGTTTGAGGATCGTCGGGTCCGGTACCGACATCCCGTCGGCGGACGCCGATGGCAGTGCGGTATCGAACCCCAGTGCCGATTCATTGCCGAGCCGCCAGATGCGGCGCAACGCGTGCCACTCGACCAGGCGCGGACGCAAGCCGGTGTGCAGATGCACGAAGGCCAGCAACCCAGCGACCGTGCCGCGCTTGCGTGCGTAGTCGTAAGCGCGTGCCAGCACGTCGCGGCGCGCTTGCGACGGGAGATCGCCGGGTACGTCGAAAGCCAGCCAATCGGCAAGCCACGGCAACGCTGCGATGGGAACGAAGTCGGGCGCAGCCAGGCGCGGCAGGTCGGCGATGATCGTTTCGGCGTCGCCCATCTCGCTGCGCGCCAATGCCAGCAATCGCATCAGCACGGTGTCGGCGTCCTGCTCGGCGTAAACCGACGGCAACCATTGCCGGTAATCCTCGTCGGCGGTCGCCGCCTGCACCTGCTTCAGCGACGGTCCTTCACCCTTCGACCCGGCGTACAAACGCGCGCGCAACCATAGGAAACGACGCTGGCCGGGTCCAGGCATCGCATTGCTGGCCAGGGTCGCCAGCAGGACATCGTTCGCCGGGGCGGTGAGCCACTCGTTGGCAGCCGGTGGTGGCACTGCCGTGTCGGAGAAAAACACCGAAAATTCGATGCGCGCGGTTCCAGGGACGACGACATCCAGCGCCGCACGTTCCCAATCGCTGCGCTCGCCGGCGTCCAGCGGGCCGGCGAGCAATTCGCCCGCGGCCGCCACGCCCGCATTCGCGCAGGCGACGATCACTTGATCGTCCATGCCCGGCTTGATGTAGAGCGCGCCGTCGTCGCCGATCGCCAATGCAGTCACCGGTCCGCGATAACCCGGCAACCGGCCGAGCGAGATATCGCCCTCGAAAGCGAAGATCGAGCCGCTGTGCGCATCTGCCACATAGGCGCGTGTGCCGTTGATGGCCAAGGCCCGTGGTTTCCAACCCGTTTCCGGTGCCGGCAACGCCGGCCCTGCAGTGCCGTCTTCGGCGAACCGCTGGACGGTGTCATTGCTGGCGTCGCTGACCCACAACACGCCATCGTTGCCGAGCGCCAGGAACACAGGCAATTGCAACTGCGCCGACAGCGCATCGCCATAATCCGTGTCGGGCGCGCCGTCGGCGTGCAGGCGGTAAATGCGCTTGGTGCCGTGATCGAGCACGTACAGGCGGCCTTGCGTGTCGATGGCGACCCCGCGCGGCTCGGTGAAAGGACCATGGAGATCGCGCAGCAGAGTGAGCGTCTCCACGCGATACATCAGCATCCTCGCGTGGCCACTGTCGGCCACCGCGAGCCCATGCGATCCATAGGCAAGGCCGCGCGGACCTTCGAAACCCAGGCCATCCGCGCAGTCGTAGACGACGGGCGCGACCACGGCCCGATCGCAACAGAAGTCGTCACGGAAAATCACGCGCCCGTGCGCGGTGTCGGCAACGAACAAGCCCAGGCAGGGCGCGATAGCGAGGCCCGAAGCGTCGACTTCGTACGGCGGTGGCAGGACCACCGGCGTGGGCGTTTGCGGCAGGGGTTGCAACGTCAGCACGCCATCGTCATCGGCGACCAGCGCGGTCAACGCCGCTTGCCAGGAGCGGCGGTCGCGCAGCAAGGCATGCCGGGTCGGATACATGGCCTAGCTCACGTACAGGTTGTAGTGGAGCTGACCGCCGCCGCTAGCGACAGCAAAGATGAGCGTGTGCGATGTCCCCGGACTCAGGTCGACACCATCGATCTGACGCAGGTCGATCGGGCCCGTCCCGTTCTTGACCAGTTCGTGATTGCTGCCGCCGTCACCCAGCTCGGCCCAGTTGCCGGGGTTCAAGGCCTCCAGCTGCACCAGTATCTGTGCGGTGATGTCGGTACCGTCAAACGAAACCTGGAGTGCCTTGAGATGCGAACGCGAGGTCCCGGTGCGTGTGCTGATATCGGTGACGCCAGTATTCGCGGCGGATGAGGTGATCTTGTGGTCGTGTTCCCACTCGTTGAGCTTCTCGTTGAGCTTCAACTCCTCCAATCCATGGCCGTGATCGCCGACGCCGTCGATGAATGACGTCGTTGGCACGTAATCGGCATCTGCTGTCTCGAGGCTTGTGCTGCCATCGGACTCCGTATGCAAAACATGGTTGTGCGCGCCGGAATCCTTCAGCTTGAAACTGTCGACTTCGTGGGTATGTCGCAAGTCCTTCTTGACCTTGTCGCTCGTGGACGTGATCACGTGCGTGTGCTTGCCCATCTCGGTGTAGTACAGGGTCGAAAATTTGAACCCCTGCAGGTACAACAGCGCGGTATCCGGATAGCCGCCTTCGATATGGAACTGCAGGACCTTTGAATTGTCCTTGTCGATGTCCTTCTCGCCTTCGAGGCTGATCGGGATCGTCGTCGGCGGCTTGGACGCGGACGCATAACGCCGCATGCCCGACTTGACGTTGATCACCTTGCACTGCGCGTCCAGTTCGATCTGCGCCAGGAGGATCTTCCCCGACGATTCTGTTGGCCATGTGTCCTGGAACATCAGCAACGGTTCGCTGCGTATCCGCGACGGCGCACCCCAGGCATACGCTTCCGAACCCGTAGCACCGCATTGGCAGCCTTTGCCGGACTTGCAACCGCTGCAGCCGCAACCGCCGTTGCAACTGTTGGTCTCCAGGGGCGATCGGGTGCATCCGCACGCATCCAGCCCGTTGTCGTAAACCCCCTGCACCCGGCAACCGTCGCTCTGCGGCGCGACTTTTTCTTCGCGATAGGCGATCACCAGGTAATTGCCGAACGTGACGCCATCCGCGCGACGCGGCGTGCCGCATGCCATCACCTTCCGTTCGTTGAGCAGGATGGTTTCGCGGCCCAACCAATCCAGCGCCAGGCCAGGGCTCACGATCACCGCATGGGTGTCGACCGGATCGGGCGTGACTTCCAGCCCCGCGCCGATTCCGGGGGAGTACAGCGAGCGGTTGAGCCAGCGCCGCACGCGCATGTGGTAGGCCTGTTCGAGTCGGAAATCGATCGCCTCGAGACGCTGGCTGTTGAAGTAGTTGAGCCTCTCGAGCGGATCTTCGGGGAGCAGAAGCTTAGGGGCATTCATGCGGATGACTCCTATCGATGAGGCGTAATGGCGATGCGCCGACGATCGCGAGGCGATGCGCGCCTGGCGCAGGCAGACTGTCCTTGCACAAAGGCGCATTGCCGCAACGCGGTTCGTCGTCGCCCTCGATTTGCAGGCCAAGGCCAGTGACGCTGGTCACGCCGGGCAAGGCGGCCAGCAGAGCGAGCACTTCGCTGCGATACACATCGCGCCCGACCGGCCAGCCCTCGCCCGCCGGCCCACCGCGCAACGGATTGAGATACGTGTCGATCGCCGTTATCGCGGCTTCGCGCAACACATCGAGATCGGCACCCCGGTCGGCATGCAGCTTGGCGACCACGCGCACCGTGACGTAGGTCGGCGCGACCACATGCAACTCGGTACCGGGACTGCGTCGGCGCGTCAGCTGGCGATGCACGGCGGCACGCATGCCATCGGTCGGCATCGGTCGCGGGCCCCGGCAATCCGGGATCACCACCACGCTGATGCTGCCGGCCGCGCGGAAACATGGCAGCACGGGGAAATGATCGGCGAGCGCGCGTACGCGGCCGACCGGCACGCCTGGCGTCTCCAGCGCGATGCGTTCGAAGTCCGCCAGCGTCAATGCGACCGACACTTTGCGTGTGGCTTCTATCGCACGTGCGACCGCGGCCTTGAGCGATTCTGCTTCGGTACCGCCGAAGGCTGCGAACGGCTGTTGCAAGGCCAGCGTCGGTGCCAGTAGCGACCAATTCGGCACCAACGCCTGGTTGTGCGCATCGTCCAGCCAGACTTCGAGCGAACGCGCCTGCACGTTTCCAGGCGTGGAGCCGCCAATCTGGTATCGCATCTCCAGCGTCGACTGCGCCGCCGCCACCGTACCGCGGCGTCCATTGCCGAATTCGATCGAACCGCGTTCCGGCACGACGAGGTAATCGCGGTCGTGCGGACCACTGACGTCCCATTCGCGTACTTCGCGCCAATCGCTCTGGACGTCGGCTCCCAGCGTGACCGTCAACTGCGTGCTGCCGGCGACCACCGGCGATTGCGGCAAGGCATAGCGTTGCTGCGCATGGCCACGGCTGGTGCCGAGCAGCGCGATGGGCGCGTCGGCGGCATGCGCGGCGGGTATGGCGTTGATGGCGATGCGGCTCAGGGCCGATGCGCATTCGAAGTTGCCGCGCAAGATCCGGCAGCGCACGAAATGCAGGGCCGGATCGAGGCCATCGGTAGCCCCGTCGCCTGGCGCCTGGTCCGCGGGCACATCGAAGCGAATCGACCCGCTCAGCGTGAGGGCACGGGTCTCATCGACGATATTCGGCAATGCTTTCCACGTGCCATCCGTTGCGAAGTATTCCCAGGCCGTGCGCACGTCGTAATGCAGCCACCACGGTGGGTTATCGCGTACCGTGACTGCGCAGGTTTCGCTGCGCTCGCGTTCGACCTCTTCGTATTCTGCGACCAGACGTCGACGCGTGTCGGCATCGGCTTCCGGCGTCGGCGTCCAGGCGTGCCAGCACACGCTGCTCGTCGCGAACGGCGCATCGAAGCCGAAGTAACAGGCAGTCCCCGGTTTGGCGTCGATGCCGAATGGCAGGAACGTCGCAGACCCTGTTTCGTTGAGCAGGATGACATCGTCGCCGGCGCCATTGATGATGGCGACCAGCTTGGCCGCTGTGAGATCCACCGCTGCAGTGGTCTGGAAGACCGGTCCGTCTCCGGCCACGCGCAACTGCAAACCCGCGGGCAAGGACTGCTGTGCAGCCGTCGCGATCGTCACGACGGCCTGCGCTACCTGCGCCGGGGCCGGTGTGATGCCGACCAGGCGCAGGAAGCCGCGGATCGCTTCGTCCGGCGTGCGATCCAACCGATACAGGCCCATCTCGCACAACCAGGCCAACAACTCGATCTGGGTGATGCCGGGATCGGACACATTGTGATCGGTCCACGCCGGGGCCGCGCGCGGCAACAAGTTGCGACTTTCGTCGACCAGCTGCTCGAAGGTGCGATCGTCGAGGATGGGTTTAGGCAGCGGCATGGCCCGCCTCCATCGCCAGTTCGAGTTTCAGTTCGTGGATGCCGGCAGCGACCAGCGCACCGCGCGGCAAGGTGTAGGCATCGCCGATGCAACCGCCATCGGCGCGCAACGCAACGCGCGAAGCGACATCGACGCCATCCGTCGTTTCGACCAGCGTGGCGATATCCGACAGATACACCGTTGCGCCGAACGGCCAGCCCTCGCCCTGCGCTCCCCCGAGCGTCGGATGCAGCCAGGCGTCCAGGCGGCGGCGCAGGCTCGCTTCGATCAATGCAGCACGCTCCGGGTCGGCAACGACTAATTGCGCGACCACGCCGATTTCGACGTAGCGCGGACCTATCACGCGCAATCTCGATGCGACCGTCGCCGGCGCCTGCGCCGCAAGGAAGTCGCGCACGCGCCGGCGCAGTCCTGCGCTCGGCAGTGGCAGTCGTTGCGCGCCGCGCGGCACGATCGCGACGGTGACATGGCCATGCTGCACGCGCCCTTCGGCACCGGTCAGCGCCAGGCATCGCGCGCGCGCCACGGCAGGTGAGGCTTCCCGCGCCAGCCATTCGTAATCGCTGGTGGCCAATGCCCGGCCGCGATGGCGCAGGCGTTGCGGCGCGCGCACGGCAGCCTCGGCCACCGCTTCGGAATTCGCGCCGCCTTCGGCCGCGACCGGATTGTCGACGGCCTGGACATGGGCGATGCCGGTGCGCATTTCGGTGATCGTGTGCGCCGGGACGTTGCCCGTTTCATCGACCGCAGTGATGAAGGACAAGGCGACCTGGGCACCAGCGGGCGGAATGCGCCCATACCCATCGCCACCGAACAGCAACCGTCCACGCGTGGGCTCGAGCGCATAGCTGCGCTCGTCCGCACCGGCCTGGAACAAGTGCTGGCGCGGTTTCCAGCGCACCCATACGGCAGTGGGCTCGCTGCTGACCGGATCGCGTTCGAAGCGCAAATCGCTTTCCGGCACGCCTTCCACGACGCCCCGCCAACCCGGGCCACGCCCCACCCATTCGCGGACTTCGACCAGTTCGCCATCCAGCACCGGCAGGCGTCGTTCCGGCAGGCTCATGACCTGATCGGGATTGCCGTCGGAGCGGCCGATCACTTCGCGCAGCACCGATTCACCCTGGCTGCCCCACACCGCATTGATCCACAGCGCGCGCACCGATGCCGCTTGCAGTCGGTCTCCAGGCTTCAATCGGGCACGAATCCGGTACAACACCCCGCCCAGGCCGTCGATCGCTTCGGCATCGGATGCGCCGACGAACTGGATCATCCCGCTGCGACGCAGGCCGCTGGTTTCATCGACGACGGTCAGTTCGCTCCAACCTTCGGCGGTACGGTATTCCCAGACGAATGGCGATACCGGCGGATCGCCTTCGCTGCTTTCCGCAACGTCGGCATACAAGCCGATCAAACCGGATGGCAACTTGCGATCGAATCCGAAATGGAGTGCGGGTTCGCGTTCCTCATTGGACAGGAAAGGCGTGAACGGTCGGCGCGTCCAGCGTATGTCCTGGCTGTGATCGCGGAACACGAAGCCGTTGTAGGCGACACAGTGGCTGAGCAGTTGCGACGGCGTGAAATAGGTGTAACTGAGCGTGAGCTCGGCGATCGCCGGTGGTTGCAGACTGCTGGCCACCGCATTGACGACAGGATCGCCGCTGGCATTGGTCCCCACTTCGAGTTGCAGCGGTTTCCCGTAATCGCCGTTGTCGATGCGGATGCGCAACCAGTAATTCTTGTCGCCGTTGACGGCGCACTCCGCCCAGTCGTCAGGGCACTTGAAGCTGATCACCCCGTTCTGCTGGAAGCGATCGGTCGCATCGTCGAGCTTGGTCGGCAGGCTGGTGGAAAGTGGTTGCCAGCGCTCGCCGTTGTAGTACTCGTAACCCAGCGTCAACCCGTTGCTGCCGACTTTGCCGAACTGGGATGCCTTGAGGGTGATCGCGATCTCGACCTGCGCCCCGCGGCGTTTGAAGGTTTCTTCGCTGCCGATGAAGAAGGTGGTGAACTTGGCGGGCTGCAACCCGAACGGGAAGAACACGTTCTCGGTATCCAGTGGTGCGCTGTTGGCATAGGCCGCCTCCGGCTTCAGGCCGGACTTGGTAAAGCCTACGCGGGTACGGACGACATCGATCTGCGGCGGCGCGCCCAGCAAGGTTTCGCTTTCCGCGGACAACGGCGGCGTGGCGTCCGCCACCCGCAACCACATATCCGGTTCGAGCCCAGGCAAGGTCCGATCCAGGCGAATCAGCCGATCGAGGACCGTCGTCACCGTCGTCGTCGTCTCACCATCGATGGTGACCATGTCGCCCTGCAACAGCGCGCCGGCGCGATCGAGCACGAGACTGCCGTCGGGACGCAGTTCCAGGACGCGCGCAGCAGGAGGTTTGGCGCCGACGCGGGCACGGATCCAATAGCTCTCACGTTCCATGATTTTGTCGAGCTTGCCGTCCGGACCGCAACGCTTGCGCAGACGGATCCGGCCATCGCGCGTGAGTCGCGCCGTCGAATCTTCCTCGACGCTCAGCGCCAACCAGCCATCCTTGCTCAGGTATTCCCATTCCAGGGCCAGGTGCCGGTCGGCGTATTCGGCGCCGGCCATGTCGAAGCTCAGCGCGATCTCGGCCGTTCCCGCCAACGCATAGAACTCGTCGTGGCCCAGGTACAGTTCGTGCGGCGATGCCTGCAGTGCATCGAAGGTGACGAAGCCTTGCGTCGTCCTCGCAGCATGATCGGCATAGGCGTCGATGCGCGGATCGCTGCTGTACAGCGCCGCCAATTTCGCCCGGGTGAGGGTGACGGTGCGCGTGGTGAAGTAGCGCGGCGCCTCCGGAGTGCGTGTACTGGCCCCGCCGTTGGATTCGAGCGATGCCGGCGGCGGCGGCAACTGCGCAGCGACCTGGCTGCGTGCGGGCAGCACCACGTCCTGCGGCGCGGTCTCCAACAAGGTGAACACCAACGGCACGCGCGCCGGTTGGCCGGGCAGCAGCGTATGTCCGAGGGACTCGAGGAACGCCAGCTTCGCGCGCCCGGGCGCGCGATTGAGCGCGTCGCCCAGCACATTGCGCAGGTACGCCAGCGCCGCAAGCAGCCCCTGCCCCGCATCCGCGCGCTCGGCATCGACGTCGAGCCATTCCGGCAGATAGCCCGGCACGCGCGCGCGCAAGGCACCCAACACCGCTTCACGTGCGCGTGGATCAAGCAGTGGCGCACGCGTCGTCATCGTGCACCGCCTTCGCGGCCTTCGCGCAGGTAGAAGGGATAGACCAGGTTGTAGAAAGTATTGGTGCGACGGACGCGATAAACGACTTCGATATCCATCCGCGCCTGCAACGGCCGCGCTTCGACCTTCACCGTGATGCTGTCGATGCGCGGCTCCCACAACACCAGGGCTTGCTCGACCTGGTGCCGGGCCAGCGACATCGTCGTCGTATTGAGCGGATGGAACACCAGCGCTCGCAGGTTGGCACCGAAGTCCGCACGCATGACGCGTTCGTGATGATTGGTCTGCAGGATGATCAGGATCGCCTGGCGCACGTCCTCTTCGTATTCGACCAGCGCCATGCGCTGTGCCGAATCCAGCGCGACAGGAAACGACCAGCCGCGACCCAGGAATGCTTTGGCGTAGGCGTCGTTCATGGGCCGATGTGCACCGTGAATGCGCCGAAACTGATCTGCGCGCCGCAGCCGCAGGTATCGCCGATGCGCGCAGCGGGCATGCCGCCAAGGAATACCGTCGCGCTGCCGGTCGCGATCGTGTTGGGAGGATGCGGTCCCGCAGGCGGCGGGAACGCACAGACATGCAGATCCCCCACGCGCGCGGCCATCATCTTCTCGATGAATACCCTTGGCGGCACGCCCGGTCCGGGCGCGATCGCGCCTGGATGATTGGTCGGGTCGGCGATGCGGGCTGCGAGTGACATGGCGATGCTCCCCTGCTTCAGTTGAGGTCGATGCGCGCGGCTTTGACCGAGCACGACAACCCGCCATCGAGGGTGAGGCTGGTCTTGCCTTTCACCGATACATCCACGGTCTTGAGTCCGCCGATCGAGATCGACGGGGCATCCAGGGAAATGGACTTGAGCGCGCTGATCGTCAGGTCGCCGGCTTTCGACAGCGAGATCGAGACCGTGCTTCCGACCGTGGAAATGTCGATGCCGGTCGGCGAGAGCGTTACGCTGTCGAACGAGCTGCTGGTGATGCTGAGCGTGCCTTTCTCGTCGAAACTGATCTCATGCCCGGTTGGCGTGCGGATCGAACGCTTGGTCACCGGGTCGGTCGGCAGCAGCGCTGGCGGCCGATCCATCGTGCTCCACAGGCTGCCGATCACATACGGTTCCCGCACGTCGCCCTGGCTGAAGGCCACCAGCACTTCGTCGCCGATCTGCGGGATGAAATACATCCCGCGCGCCATGCCGGCCATCGGAACCGACACGCGCGCCCATGGCATGTAGCCGGGCAACCACGGAATCTGCAGCTGGACGCGACCTTCCCCGGTGCTGTCGAGGTTGCTGATCACCATCGCAGCGCAGACCCCTGTGATGCGGCGATCATCCGGTTCCGGCGCTTCAAGGCCCAGCGATCCCATCTCGAACATCACGCCTGCCATCGATCTCTCTCCTGTTCCGAATACCTAAGCCGCAAACGGCACTTTCACGCGCACGGCGCCCTGCTCCGACGCCGGGATCGAACCGAACCAGATCTCTTTGCGCGTTTCGAACTGGGTGCGATAACCGGAGCCATCGAGCGTGTGCGTGGCGCCGGTGATGCGATACAGGCCGCCGAACTGTTCGCCCACGCCTTCGATGCGCAGTACGCGTCCTGCCTGGATGCGTGGATCGCCGACGGTGCTGCCGGTGGCGGTCAAGCGCTTGTTCAAGCGGGGGATGATCTCCGACAAGATCTTGCGCGGTGCCGACGTCGCGGTAAGCGGTTCCTGTACCAGATGGTGCGAGCCGCTCGCGCCCAGCGGCACCATGCCGGGATACACGGACAGCGTCAGCGCCATCCGGTCCCAATCCCAACCGAGCGTCACCACGAACACCATCTTGATCTGTGGTACCCAGACGTAACCGCTGACCGAAAACACTTGGCCAACGGTGCTGATGCGCGGCTGGAATTCCAGCAGCGAGCGCCCATAAGCCAAGGTCACATCGGGTTGCAGGTGATCGAGCGGCGAGGTGAAGCGCAGCAGGTGCCCACCGAGTTCGCCACCGTGGTCGACCAGCATGTCCCAACCGTTTTCGGTAGCGATGCGGGCGAGGAAGTCGTAATCGCTTTCGTTGGCCTGCTTGCGCACGAACTTCTGCGCGCTGCCCGGATCGGTGATGGAGACAACCGCATCGACGCCGCCCAACAGGACCGCGATCGCTGCGCCGACAGGATCGATCACCGGGATCATGCCGTTCTCGGCAGTGACCGCCATCGCCGTGATCGGATCCGGCACCGCGAAATTGCCGACGGTGGGGATAGGGATCGCGAACCACCGCACCTTGGTTCCCTGGCTCAACCGATGCCGCTTGTCCTGTGCCACGACGGTGAACGTGGGCGCGCTGCCGCCGGGGAAACTGGCTTCGAGCGCGACGATTTCACCGACGAATACCTGCGTGAGCGGTTCATCGGCATAGCCGAGTTCGAGCTTGAGCGGCCGATCGATTTTCAGCAGGCCGTGATCGAGCCAGCACAGTCCTTCGTTGGCCATTGCGATTTCGACGCGGTCAGCGCCCTCCATCCCGCTGGCCTGGGTGACGCCGGTGATCGCCGCACGCAGGCTCGACGGCACCGGTTCGCCATCGATGGACAGACGGAACTCGGGTACGAAGCGCAGGCTCATGGCGCCGCTCCGTGCAGGCGACCCGAGTCGGGATCGCGATACGGCAACTGCGGAACGCGCAGCGCCAGCCCGACCGGCAGCACGCGTGGATTCTCGATCCGGTTCGCGAGCGCCAGCGGGCGCCACAGCCGTGCGTCGCCGTAGAGTCGGCCCGCGATGGCGGACAGCGTTTCGCCCTCTCCCACGATGTAGCGTTTGGTGTAATCGGCGGTTTCGCGTTTGATCTCCTTGGCTTCGAGATCGATGTTGCGGAACTCGTTGAACGTCACCGTCAGGCGTGCACGCACGGGCTTGCCGTCGGGCAGGAACATCACGAACTTCTGGCTGACCTTGGCCAGCACGCAGGTGAAACTCAGCGACGCCCAGGTGAACAACAACACCGGCGGCGCATGCGTCGACGGCATGATGTTCATCAGGTCGGTGATGCGCTTCGCGAGCTCGCGCACATCCTGGCCGCGCTGGTTGAGCACTTTGCCGTTGACGCTATGTTCCTCGTAGGTGTCGAGGAACAGCTCCATGTCGAGCGTCTGCATGTTGCCATTGACGAACTGCAGCAATGGCGCGCTCAGCCCCGGGATCGCGGACTGCGCGTAGTTGATGTCCTTGGCGAGCGTGTAGTCCTCCGGATTGAACAACACGGACACGCTTTCGCCCGAGATGGTATTGGTGATCAGGGCCTTTTCCAGCGACATGGCTCAGGCCCTCCCGAAACGTTCGCGCTGCGCGACCAGACGGCGGTCGATGGCGTGGACGACGCGGTCGGCAAGGTGTTCGATATTGATCGGCGGTGCATCGCGCGACGGCGCACGCTCGGTCGCCTGTAGCGCTTGCCGCGCCGTCGGCGCCGTGGATTGCGGCGAAGCCGCGCTGCGTTCCGCCGTCGCCTTGGACACGCTGCCCGCGTTGGTGCGGAATACGCGCTGCACACGCCCTTCCCGATCCGGCGCTGGCGCGATCCTGGATTCGGTTACAGCGGATGCGCTAGCCTCATGGCGCAACGTCGCCGGCGCTGCGTGTTCGATCGTCTGGAGCGTGTCGATACGCTGGCTGTGTTGAAGCACCCGTTCGACCAGCGTGCTGACGAACCTTGGCCCGTCGTGCAACACGGTGTGTTGCCGCACCGAGTCCGGCGCAGTCGTCTGCGGAACCATCGGCATCGCACGAGTGCTGGAAGCCAGTTGCAGCATCACGCGCGGCGCATACGCGAGGTGCCAATGCTGGTGCGGTGCATTCACGGTCATCAAGGTGTTCGGGGCTGCGAAGACCTGTTCTGGCCATGTCGCCCCCAGACGCATCCAGTGATGCCGTTGCAGCAGGTCACGAACGAAGGCCGATGCCCGCCAACCCGCCGTTCCGCGGTGACGCGAGTCCTGTCCCGCAGCGGCGATCGTACGCATGCGACCGCGCAGCACGTGCCCGATCGCGGGCAACCCGCCCAACAAGAGCGGAGTGGCGGTTCTCGGTTTGCGTACTGCCTGCGACATCGCATCAAACCTCATTGATCGCGCGATTGATGTTGGAAATCTCGCGTACCCAACGCCGACGATCGGCGTGCTCGAGCGCCATGACCGATTCGTGAGCCCAGTGAAAGTGGTAAGCCACGAACGCTACCTCCCCGTGGAGCTCGTCCGGGGGGTAGCTCAAGACCCCCCCGGCGTTACGGCCTCCATCTCGAAGACGTGCTGGCATTGCGGGCATGTCGCCTGCGATTGCGCGCCATCCAGCCGATTGACCTCGTTGTAGAGGTTCTGCAGGAACGTCAGGTCGGTTGCGTACAGGGACTCGATCGTCTTGGGCGTGATCGGATCGAGGTTGCCCAGGCGGGTGACCACGCGCGACAACAGGATCAACACCAGGTACGCCTGGTTCTTGATGACGCGCGGATCGCGCAGCGGCAGGATCTCGTCGGCTGCGGTCGCGCGACGCATCACCCCATCGCGATGCAGCGTGCCTTCGTCGTCGAGGAAGCCACAAGGCAACGTGAATTCGAATTCGGTACGGAATACCGCCATGTCCATGGTCGTCTCCTGTGTCTTTCATCGTCCCGGCATCACCGGAACGTAGTTCATGCGGCCTTCAATCCTTCATGCGCCAATTCCAGCGTCATGATGGCGAGGTCGCTGTTCTCTGCGTTGAAGCTCGGCCAGGTCAGTTTGGTCGGCCATGCGTTGACGAAATTCCAACGCTTCTTTTCCTGTCCCTGGCGATCGAGCAACACGATCGATCCGCTCTGCCGCTTGGCGGCCGGATCGCCGCTGGCCCATTGCTGGTACCAGTCGTCGAGTTCGTGGTCGTCGGTCAGACCCCACTTGAGGACGATGTTCGAGAACTTGACCATGCCCGGCAGTTTCCGGGTGGTGATGTTCTCGCCGCCTTCGCGGTGTTCCTCCACTTCGATGCTCGAATCGAAGCCGCTGGCTTCCTGGAAGGATGCGCGCGCGATGCCTTCGATTTCGACCAGAAAGTTGTAGGTGCCATACGGGTCTTTACGCTCTGCCATGGCGGTTTCTCCTTAGCCTTCGCTGACTTCGGCGCCACCGGGCCAGATGCCGATGCGCACGATGATGAATTCCGCGGGATACGTCGGACGCAACCCGATCTCGATGTACAGGCGGCCGAGTTGCTGCTCGGAGAAGGGATTGAGTTCTTCGTCGATGCGCACGTAGAACGCCTCCTCCGCGGTCTTGCCGAACAGCGCGCCGTCGCGCCATGCACGGGTCAGGAAGTCGGTGATGCTGCGCCGCAGCTTCTGCCAGAGCTGTAGGTTGTTCGGCTCGAAAATCGCCCAGCGGATGCCTTCCTGGATCGATTCCTCGAGGTAGTTGAACAATCGCCGCGTGCTGACGTGCAACCAGTTGAGGTCGGTGGCCGTGGTACGCGCGCCCATCAACACCGGCCGTCCGATGCCGGACTGCTCGATCACGTTGATCGACTCGAGGTTGAGCAGGCCGTGGTCGGTCTTGTTCATGCGGCGCTCGACCCCGACCGCACCGTTGACGATCTCGTTGGCGGGCGCCTTGTGCACGCCCTTGCTCGCGTCGGAGCGCGCGATGATGCCGCAGACGTGTCCCGACGGCGGCGCCAGCATCGGCTCGCCGCTGCCTTTCGGCGACACTCGCAACCATGGGTAGTACAGCGCGGCATAACCGCGTTCGCTGGCCAACTGGGTGCGTTGCTGTTCGACGTCGGTGTGCTGGTCATCGCTGAAGTCGTAATTCGAATCGACGATGGCGAAGCGATCCATCAGCTGCTGGCAGTGGTCCACCAGCGCCTGCTGCACCGGCGCCGTGCGACGGTCCGGGATCGCGATCAACGTCACCTCATCGATGGCGCGTAGCGTGTCCAGGGCGTTGATGAACTCAGCGTCGGCCACGGCCGATGTCACGTCTGCCAGCACCGCCAGGTTTTCGGCCGCACCGCCGGCGAGCGCCAGCAACGCTGCGCCCGCCAGCGTGTTTTCCGGCAACGGTGTCGGCGGTGGCGGCTCCAGCCGCTGTATCTCGACCAGGCCGGCCGGCGCTTCATTGACGATGCGCACGAAGTAACGCGGGTGTGCAGGATCGATCGCGAGGTTGTCGTAATGCGTCGGTCCGCCGAGTTGCACCGTGATGCGGAGCTCTTCGGATTGGGTTGGCGTAGCGGTTCCACCTGGATCGAGACTGAAGCCAGTGCCGAGCGGCGAGCGCAACGTCACCCGATAGCTGGTTTCGGTCGTAGCGGGAACGAGTGGATCGCTCATGAATTCGGTCTGCACCGAATCCACCACGCCGCCGACGTTGGCGCCGCCTGGATCGAAGTTGAGCAGTGTGCCGGTGACAAGCGCATCGGGCGCGACCGGCACCGTGGACACGAGCCGTACGATCCTGGTGCTGTTCTGGGTATCCGCCAGGCGCACCGCAGCGCCCGCTGCATAGGCATTGACGAACGCTTCGGACACGCGCAACACGTTGCCGCTGATGCGCACGACGCGCCGCCGCTCGCCCAGCGCCGCGATGGTGATTTCGTCGCCAGCGCGGAAACGCCAGGCCTGGCTCGGCTGCAGTTCGATATCGCGCCCGGTCTGCAACTGCAACACGCCGGCCGGCCGATACAGCGAAGTGTTCGCCGCGATCAGGCGATGCTGCTCGGTCACGCCGACACTGATGCCGCTTACGCCAGGCTGGCGCGCACGCACGATGATGGCTGGCGATCCGGCACGGTTATCGAAGCTGGCCTCGTCGTAGTCGCCGTCGCTGGCGCGCACGACGTAGCAGACGGTGCCGCCGTTCTCGAAGAAACCGCGTGCGGCGTACCAGAGATAGAACCCGGGCACGGGTTCGTCGCCGAAGACCCGCTGGAACTGCTCCCAGCTGGTCACGCGCGTCGGTCGGTCGAGCGGCCCACGCAGGGCGACCCCGACCAGCGCGGCGATGTTGGTCGCGACGCCCTGGATCGGCGCACCAGGCGTGAATTCGTCGATGTAGACACCGGGGTAAGACACTTGCACGGCCATGGCGACACTCCTCTCAGAAGATCAATTCGTATTCACCGGTTGGTGACGGCACGCGAATCTCGCGCGTGATTTCGGCCAGGTTCTCGGTCCAGGCGCGCAGTCGGTAATCGCCCTGCGCGAGATGCGCGAAGGCAAAGCGACCCGCTGCATCGCTGCGTGTGTCTTGCAGACGGATCCCTGCCATCGTTTCGATCAGCACCCAGGCACCCGCCAGCAGCGAAGGGCTGCCGTCCGGTTGCGGATTCGTGCTGTCCAAAGTGCGGCCGCCGATCTCTATCCAGATCTCGCCGACTCCGGCGACGCTGTGCACGCGGTATTCGCTGATGCGCGTGGTGACCAATGTGCCGGCCGGTTGCGATGGGTAGACGATGGGGACCGTCAGTTGCAGGTAGATCGCAGGCTTCATGCGATGGTTGTTGCCCATCGTTCCCCAGAACTCGGCGAGCTTGGGAAAGCCTTCCGGCGGCAACAGCATGATCGGCAGTTCGGCATCGGCGATCGCTGACGGAAAACCGGGCGGCAGCGGATTCGGCGCATAGATCTCGCGCGGCAGCAGCGGATCGGCGGTGTTGAGCGCGGCTATCGCTTTATAGAGCAGCAGATGCTCGTCGACCGTTGGTTCGACCGCCGGCGTCGAGGTGGCCGGGCTCCACGCACTGATCAGGTAATGGCAATCGACGCGGCGCGCTGCGGGCACCTCGCGCAACTGTCCGTCGGCATCCACGCTTGGTTCCCGCCAACGTTCGTTGCTGCGCAGCTTGCGGTTCTCGCGCAGGTCGAACAGGTACACGTTCAGCGCATTCGCCGGCTGACCGCCGACGGCCAGGGTGCTGACATATGTACGCCAGTCGTCGTCCGGCGGCTGGAAGCGAACCTGCGACTCGTCGCTGATCTCGTCGATGCGATCGATCAGCAATTGGCGCAGCAGGTTGTCGACGTAGTCGAGCATCGTGGCCTCTTCAGAATTTCTGCCCGGTGTAGGCTTCGATTCGTTCCATCATCTGATCGAGCAACGCGTCCGCGGCTTTCATCGATTCCTCGGCTGCTAGCGGCCGCTTTTGTTCGAGTGCGATGCGCGCCGAAACCAGATGCGCGCGCGCTTCGTAGATCAGCCCGATATCGATCGAATCGCCCTTGCGTTCCAGCAGGAAGCGGCCGACGAAGGTGCGCTTGGTCTCGCGTTCGCCCCAGGTCTGCATCACCTTCAGGCGCCTGAAAAGATCATTCAGTTCTGTCTTCAGGCTGCGCTGTCCGGGTGGTAACCACGTCGAGTTCACGCGGGTGCTGCTACCGCCAGCGGTGAGGCCGGCCGGTGTCCGTTTGTTGTCGCGAGTTCCGATCTGGGTTTCGATGTGACTGAAGACGGGAACCGGGTTGATCGCCGAATCGGGATGCGGGTCCTGTGCTGAGTACACGAAGTGCACCCACACGCCTTCGTCCGTGCTGTTCTGCAACGCCTGGATCGCAGGCAGCATGCGTTGATACGCTTCTTCCGCTGCCTTGCCCTGCACGTAGTTGCCCAAAGCGGCCAGGCCCTGCCCCGCAAGCTGCAATCCGCCCGCGGCCGCCTGCATCTTGGCGGCGCCGGCCGACGGTTGCGGCGCACTCGGAACATTCGTGTCGGCCACGCGCGTTCCAGCGGTGGTCGGCGGCGGCGCTTTCTGCGGTTGTGACGGCGCGGCCTTGGCCGCGGCGGGCGGCGGTGCGGGTGGCTTCTGTGGCGCAACTGCGGCTGGAGCCGCAGGCTTGGCGGCGCCAGTAGGCGCGTTCGGCGCCGGCTTCGGCGCAGTTGTGGCGCTAGGTTTTGCTGGTGCCGGTGCCGGTGTTGATGGTGGTGGCGATGCCTTCACGGGCGCTTTAGCGGGTGCTGGTTGCACAGGCGCTTTTGCCGCCGGCTTCGCAGGCGATGGAGATGGCGACGCTTTCGCAGGTGCTTTCGCTGGTGCAGTTTGTGCGGGCGCTTTTGCTGGCGCTTTTGCTGCTGATTTCGCAGGCGGCTTGGCCGGCGGCGGCGACGCTTTCGCGGGTGCCTTGGCAGGTGCCGACTGCGCAGGCGCTTTTGCCGCCGGCTTCGCAGACGATTTCGCAGGTGGCTTGGCAGGCGCTTGCGCTGTGGGCTTGGCGCCGCGTTTC
The DNA here is from genome assembly GCF_022758295.1 of Lysobacter sp. CFH 32150. Lineage (GTDB taxonomy): Bacteria > Pseudomonadota > Gammaproteobacteria > Xanthomonadales > Xanthomonadaceae > CFH-32150. The sequence goes on from NZ_JALDWJ010000002.1 coordinate 378,253, forward strand.
GCCGCGGGCTTTGCCGGGGCACTTTTCTGTTTCGCAGCCGGCGCGGCTTTTGACGGGGCTGCTGGCTTGGCCGGCGCACCCGCTGGCGATTTCGCCGGTGGCTTGCCGGATTTCGCCGGAGTCTTGGCCGCCGACTTGCCAGCCTGCGCCTGTTTGCCCTTGGTCGCGTTCTCCTTGTCTGCTTCACGAATACCGCGACGGACGGCCGCTTCCAGTCGCTGGCGCTTGTCCGGGTATTCCGTCTTGCGATAGCGATCGTCGAATTCTTTCGCGTGCTTGAGGATCTTGGCCTGCAAGTCCTTCTGCTGTTGCGGGCTCAATGACTTGACCATGCGTCCGTAGTGCTTGCGTGACGCGCGACCAGCCTCCTTGGGGAGTTTGCCCAAAGCCTTGAGTTCCTTTTCGAGAAGCAGATAAAGCTCTTCGTGATACAGGTAGTGCAGTTCCTTGGTCAGCTTGATGTAGGTCTGGATGCGGTTGCCGCCGATGAACTTGGGGAACCCATGGTGCAGGTCGATATCCTTGGACCGATCACGATGGCGCGCCTGCTCTGAGGCGCCACTGCGATTCCTGGTGCGTTCTTCGTCCAGCGCGGCCTTGTCGTCGTGGGCGCGCTCCTTGAATTCATCGAGCACTTCCTTCTTGCGTTCCAGATCGCGCTTCTGATCCGGCGACAGGCCCTTGGCCCATTGCGGCTTCCGCTTCCTCTTGTTGTCTTCATCGCGCGCGACACCGACACCAGTGGCGCCGGAGACCGACACCGACTGGCTGCCTGACATCACAGCCGAGGCAGCGCGTTCGGCCGCGGCTTCGTGCGGCGCTTGCGACGACAGCGCCGGCGGTGGGCCACCGCGGCGCTGTTGGACCACGTGCGCCAGTTCATGCGCGAGCGTGCGCTTACCCTCGAAGGTATCTGGCGGCGGAGCGTTGCGCCCCAATACGATGTGCTCGCCATAGGTATAGGCGCGCGCCTGCAACGCTTCTGCGCTCGCTTGCGCCTCGGTGCCTTCATGCACGCGTACGCCGGAAAAATCTTGACCAAGGCGTTGCCCCATCTCGGCGGCTATGCCCGTGGCCAGCGGTCGCGCTTTTCCAGCGGGGACCGGCGCGCGCTCCAGGCTGCTCGACAGAGGCCTGCGCTCCTGTTGCGGCCCGCGCGCGGCCTTCAGCTGGCTGGCATTGCTCTTGAGCGCGGGTGCAGAGGAGTTCGTCATTTCCGTTACTCGAACAACTGCAGCATTTCGTTCCAATGCGCGGCGCGTGCGGCCCCTTTACCACCGTCGAACGAGGCCAGTTCGCGTTGTTCAGTGGCGTACTTCTTCAAGTTGTCGAGCGCCAGGCCCTTCGACTTGGCATATCCCACCAACTCTTCGAAGGGCACCGGATCCAGCTGGATCGAGAAAGTCGTCGTCACCGTTTCGTTCTGTGAGAGCGGGAACCAGTCGAAGGGGAATCCTTCCGTGGATTGCCCCGAATGATTGAGATTGACGGGACTGATCTGGACCTTGAGCAGCTTGGTGCCCAGGTACGCCGTGCCTTGGCCAGTGGCGTTGTCACTGCTGTAGGTGGACGAGATGATGACGTTGGCGTAGAACGTCGAGCCCGGAGCTACGACCGCCATGTCGAGATACTTCTCGCCGAGCGCTTCGAGCTGGGCTTTGATCGCCGGCTCGATGTTTTCCTTCATGTCTTTTTCGTGTTGCTCGTCGAGCATCTTGCCCCACACGTAGCTTGCGAGCGCCGCAGTCAGGGCGCTGAAGGCCATCCCCGCGCCGAAACCCGCCGCCCTCTTCAGCGTCGGCATGCGCGGCGTGATCCTGGGTGTCGAGCGAGGTGGACTAGGCGGCGGTATCGTTGTGGTAGCACCAGCCTTGGCGGGTGTCGGCGGCGTAGCTACCGTGATCTTCGGTGTGGTGGTGGTCGTCGTCGGCTTTTGCGCCGGTGGCTTGGTCGCTGGCGATGGTTTTTTCACTGTGACTGGCGCGGCGCCACTGACGATCGGCGGCTTGGTGCCTGGGGGTTGCGCCGTTGCCGGTTTGTTCTTCGCTCCAGGCTTCTTGCCCCCGGCTGTCGCGCCCGGGGGTGCGGACGTCGCTGGCTTCGGTGGTGGCACTTTCGCAGTGGCGGTTGTCGTCGATTTTTTCTTGCCAGCGCCGGTTTGCGACGACGTCGTGGCCGCTGGCGCCTTGTTACTGGCCTTACCGCCGCCTTTCGCCGGGGTCTTGTTCGCCGGGGGCGTCTGCGCCTTCTTGTCGGACTTTCCGCCTGCTTTCGCCGGAGCTTTCGACGCCGGGGCTTGGTCGCCCTTCTTTGCAGCCGGCGATGACTTGGCCACAGGCGGCGATGCGACCTTTTTGGGAGGCGTCGTGGTTTTCTTGCTGGTCCCTGGTGCTTTTGTCGCAGGCTTGGCGCCGGGTTTCGGGCTCGCCGCCTTCTTCTTGCCGGCGTTTGCCGGAGGCTTCGCCTTCGACGGCGGAGGTGGGGCGGGCGGCTTGTAATCGTCCCGCTTGTGCGTGGTGGTGCCGAAGCGGACTTCGCTGACCGGCGAACCTGTCCGGAAGAATTCGTGTTTCATCTCCTCCTGCACTTTCTTGCTCGGAGTGCGGGAGAAACTGATGATGATGCTTTCGCCGTCGGCCAGGTGCCTGCTGTTCTTGATCGCCTGATTGACGTAAGCCCTGGCGGTCGCCTTCGCCTTGGCCGGCGTCTGCATATCGATCTGGTCGGATTTCAGGTTGACGTGCACGCGCTCGAGCGAGCCGTCCTTCTTGCGCCGGTACAGCGAGTAATCCGGCTGTGCATAGTGATCCTTGCCCGCGCGCAATTCCTGGTCCTTGAGTTGCGGCCCACCGGCGACGTTCTTGGTCTGGGGTGGTCCCGCCGTCTTGGCCGGCGTGCGTTGCAGTTCATCGAATGCGCCTTGGCGCTTGTTCTTATCCAGTTGCGACCCAGGCGCCAGCTTCAACAGCTTCTGGTAGCGCTTGAGATCTTCCGTCTTGCGCTTGGGCGAACGGGTCTTGGCACCCGGCTGCTTGTAACTGTCTTCCAGGGCGCGCAGTTCTTTCTCGGCCTGCGCCTGTGTCATCTGGCTTTCCTGCTTGCCAGCGGTCGCACGCTCCTCCTTGCGCTGTTGCGTCTTTTCCTTGTCCTTCTTGCGCGGTGAATCCTCGCCCTCCTCCTCATCGTCAAACCGCGCGCGCTTGGGTTTGGGCTTACGCTTATCGTCGTCCGGCTGGCACATCGGTGCAGGTGCGGAAGCGCCACCGACCGCAATGGCCGCTTCGCCCTGCATGGACAGCGACGCAGCGGTGTCCGCAGATCGTTCCAACGGCCCGGTGCCCTCGAAGCTGGGCTGCGCCGCACCACCGCGGGATTGCTGCACGACATGCGCGAGTTCGTGCGCCAACAAATGCTGGCCTTCACGACTGTCCGGCTGGAAGCGGTTCCGGGCGAACACGACCTGCGATCCGACCGTATAGGCCTTCGCGCCAAAGTCGTCCGCCGCCTGTGTCGCTTGCGCGTCGGTATGCAGCCGGACGGCACTGAGGTCGGCGCCGAAGCGGGCGCCCATCTGCATCGCGATGGACGGAGGCAAGGGCTGCCCGCTTCCTGGCGGCAGCGCACGGCGCATGCCTGCCGGAATCGCCGTCGGTGCCGCAGAGCGCAAGGACTTGCGCTGCTCACGGGCCTTGGATTTACGACCGTGCTTTTTTTGAGGCTTGGCAGTGGACGCGGCATCAGCCATAACGCAACTCACCGTCATTGACTGGAGCAATCGACTCCAGCGACACAAGGTCGATTTCGCCCAACGTCTTGCCCGCCTTCTGCAACTCGCGACGCACGCCGTGAATCAGGTGGCGCATGCCGACCGGTTCGCCATCGCTTGCCGCGAAGAAGGCGGCCGCCAGCGCTGCATTCTTGATGTTCCCGCCGGAGAGCTTGAAACGCGCCGCCAGCGTGGCGAAATCGATGCCTTCCGCGAGCGGCGTATCGCTGGGCCAGATCCGGCGCCAGATGCGCTCGCGGTCCGCTGCGTCCGGGAACGGGAACAGCACCGTGTACGTCAGGCGACGGAGGAAGGCCTCGTCCAGGTTCTGTTTCAAGTTGGTGGCGAGGATGGCGAGGCCTTCGTATTCCTCCATCTTCTGCAGCAGGTAGGCGACTTCGAGGTTGGCATAGCGATCGTGCGCGTCGCGCACTTCGGATCGCTTGCCGAAAATCGCATCGGCCTCGTCGAAGAACAGGATCGCGTTGGTCTGCCTGGCCGCGACGAAAATGCGATCCAGGTTCTTTTCTGTTTCGCCGATGTATTTGCTGACGACGGTCGCCAGGTCGATCTTGTACAGATCCAGCCCGAGTTCGGCGGCCATCACCTCGCAGGCCATCGTCTTGCCGGTGCCGGAGCCGCCCGCGAACAACGCCGACGTGCCTTTGCCCAGCGTCATGCGTGCACCGAAGCCCCAGGTCTCGAAGACCTTGGCGTTGTGCTCCAGGCGTGCGCAGATCTCGCGCAGTTGCCGATGCGCATCGACCGGAAGCACGAGATCCTCCCAGCGATGAGCCGGCCCGACCTTGCGTGCGAGTTTGGCCAGCTCGAATGAACCCTGTGAACGCGACGCATTGGCGAAGTCCTCGAGCAGCGGCTTCGCGACCCGCCGACCTTGCAAGCGCGCAAGATGCCGGGCCGTGGCAGCGGCGGCGCGTATTTGCGCGGGCATGAGGTGATAACGGCCTGCGAGCGTAACGAGCTCGTCTTCCGACAACGGAGATCGATCGGTGGACAATGTCTCGCGCCACAGATCGGTACTCTTCGCGATAGAGTGCGTGCCGAACTCAATCGTCAGCGCCGCCAAGGGTCGTCGTCCGTTCCATGGCAACGCCTTGCTGCTGGCAATGATGCTGATGCCGCCATCGTCGGCGAGATCGTCGAGGAAGCGTTGCAACTCCGGCAACGGCGACGCGTCCATCAGTGAATCGAGCCCTTCGATGTACAGGATCGCGTCCTGCAGCCAGGCCTCACGGAACAGGGGCGTCACCAGTTCGGCGAAATCACCCAGGCTGTAGGCGTAGGCCAGGTCGGCGACCAGCAGCTTCGCGCCCCTGTTTGCGGCCAGCGCCAAAGCCGCATCGCGCCGCCCGCTCCCCGCCGGCCCCTGGAAGATGAGCTGCAGTGGTGTGCGGTGGCTCGATGCATGCGCCACCAAGGCATCCACGCGCCGCCGCTCGGCATCTTCGGTAACACTGGCTGGGCCTGCCTGCAGCAAGCGACAGAATCGCGCCAGGCGCGGATCCAGCCCGTCGCCGTAGAAGAGCGTGCGTAGTATCTGCGGATCCGGGGCGAGTGCCGCGCTCCGCAACGGATCGAGTCCGCGCGTTGCCGGCTCGATCAGGCTCAGCAAGCGATGCCGGAACAGCGGAGCATCCCAGGTAAAACGATCGAACGCCGCGAAATACTCGGACTGCGCACCGCATAGCAACGCCAAGCAGGTCGCGCAGTCGGGCCGCATCGGACCGCTGCCGTTTCGGACCCTGGCGTAACGTCGCTCGAATGAGCGATCGAGCTCGGGCGCGATCGCCATGACCAGCACCGCTGCATCGAATTCACCCAGATCGAAGGTCTCCATCAGCCACGCGAATCGCGGCTCCGTCCGGAGTGGCGCGATCAGGGCCAGGGGCTCGCAATGCCCGGTCACCATGTCGGCGTGCTGGTCCAGATGACCCGCGAGGATCGCCAGCGATTCGCTCCACGCAGTCGCGGCGGAGGGACTGGCAATCGCCGGATCCTGCATGACCGTTTCCGCGGCGCTCACGAGCGGTTCCCCGACGTGCCCGACGCACCTTCGCCGCGTACGGCGTCGTCCGACCAGCCGAACTCGCGTTCGTAACGCAGCAACGAGTCGCCCAGGCTTTCGTACAAGGCTCTTGCGTAGATCGGGTGCGTGATGATCCGTGTGTGCATTGCGGCGTCTTCTTCCTCCGACAGCTGCTGGCCGAACTCGAGAACGACTTCAAATGCGTTGTAGCCAATGTTGAAAGCGTTGGCGTAACGGCGGACGCGAGTCGAAAGGTCGACCTGCTCTTTGCGCTCGTCGGCCATGTCGTCTCCCGATTCGCCTGCCATCGCTGACAGGAGCGCCCGCGACGATGGCAAGCAACGCACATCGCGTGCCAACGCGGTCTGGCGCCGGCGATCTGCACGCAACGCGTTGAAGACAGTGGGATTTCCTGGACGACGCGATGCGGTCGTGCGCTTGCGTGGAGATGTCGACTGTTACATCGAGCAATCACGTGCAACGCAGCAGGCAGTTCGTTCTTGGACGTCTGCAGGTGTCACATGCTGATGTGACACTGTCACACCGATCCGATACATGCGCCTCGCAACGGCTCAGCTGGCCGCAGATCAATCCAGCGGCTTGGTGATCTGGTATTTGGTCAGCTTGCGATACAGCGTCATGCGCGACCAATGCAGCTCCTTGGCTGCCCTACATTTGTTCCAGTGGGTCGCGAACAGCGCTGTCAGGATGCGTTCCCGCTCGGAGGCTTCGGCCCGCTCCAGCCCGTCGAGGCAGCGTTGCACGACAGGCGGCAGATGCTGCAACTGCACAAGTCCGTGCGGCGGATCGATGAACAGCGACTCGGCCACGTTCCTCAGCTCGCGGATATTGCCTGGCCAGGGATGGCGCAACAGGCAGTCAAGCGCTTCGGACGAAGTGCCGTCGATGGCAATGCCGATGTGTTGGCCTATTTCCTCAAGGAAGTGCGCGAACAGCAGCGGGATGTCTTCGCGCCGCTGGCGCAACGGAGGCACATGGATGCGCGCGACATTGAGGCGGAAGAACAAGTCGGGACGGAAGCGCTTTTCGGCCACCATGGATTCAAGATCGCGATTGGTCGACGCGATGATGCGTACATCGACGGATTCGCTGCGCCGGGCTCCGATCCGGAAGACCTCCTGCTCCTCGATCACGCGCAGCAGCTTGGCCTGGGCCGGAAACGACAGATCGCCGATCTCGTCGAGCAGCAACGTGCCTTTGTCCGCCAGTTTGAACTTGCCCGGATAGGACTGCTGCGCCCCCGTGAATGCCCCGCGTTCGTAACCGAACAATTCGCTCTCGATCAGGGTGTCCGGGATCGCCGCGCAATTGATGCACATCATGGCTTGCTGCGCACGCCGGCTTCGCGAGTGCACGTACCTGGCCAGGTGGTCCTTGCCTGTCCCGGTTTCTCCAGTGATGAGGAGAGTGCTGTCGGTCCTGGCAACTTTTTCGGCATACGCGAACAGGCTGGTCATCAGCCCGCTTTTGCCCACCAGCGGTCGTTCCGTCAGCCTCAAGGCGGCCACCCATCCCAAAGTTAGGTGCACGCGGATGCGCGCAGCCCAGCGAACTGGCTTGTTTCGTCGCCAGATTGGGCTGCCACGCCGATCCGGGGACCTTCAATCGCATACAGAAATGACAGCCGCAATGCATGAATGCAGAGAATGGCGGTAAGCGCAGCTTCCTAGGCGTGGAATACGGCGCTGCCAGGCGGCAACGGTTACCTTTGGAGAGCCGTACTGGACGAGTTGACGTAAGAATTGCTGTCCGGCAAGTACAGGTTTACTCGTTTCATAGAGCAGGCATAGGCCACACAAGGAAAGGAGGCTCCATGCACACCTGTTCTTCACGCGTACGCAAGGCCCGTGCACTTGCGTCGATATCCCAGGCGGAACTGGCGCGCCGCATCGGCGTACAGCGCAGCGCAGTCACGCAATGGGAACGGCAAGGCGGCACGCTGCCCAACGTCGAGCACATGATGAGGATCGCGCTGGAAACAGGCGTCTACTTCGAGTGGCTAGCGACCGGGCGCGGCCCGTGCCGGCCCGATGATGGCGAACTCACCTCCGCGGTGCTTGTCGCCGAATATGCGAAGGATGACTATGAAAGCCATGCGTTGATGCATTTGCGACGTTTGCCAGTCCAACGCAAGAAGGCAGCGCTCGACATCCTCGAGATATTGGCGCGCTGATTCTTGGTTACGCCAAGCTTTTTTGAAGCAAGGCCTAATCAAGCAGATCCGGATGCCGCACCTGTCCGTCGCCGCGCACGACATAGCGTTCGATGGTCAGCGATTCCAGCCCCATCGGGCCGTAGGCGTGCAGGCGTGTGGTGGAGATGCCGATTTCGGCGCCAAGGCCAAGTTCGCCACCGTCGTTGAAGCGCGACGAGGCGTTGACCATCACCGCCGAACTGCGCAGGCCGTGCACGAAGGCTTCGGCCGCAGCGGCATCGTTGCTGGCGATGACTTCGGTGTGGTCGGATCCGTAGCGGCGGATGTGCGCGAGTGCGGTTTCGAGCGAGTCGACCACGCGTACGGCGATGATCAGGTCGAGGAATTCGGCGGCGTAATCGTCGTCGTCGGCGGCGATCGCCGGTGCGAACAAGGCTCGCGTGCGCTCGTCGCCGCGTATTTCGACGCCCCGCTCCGCCAACGCGGACAGCGCTTCAGGCAGGAAGCTCTCGGCGATGTCTGCATGCACCAGCAGCGTTTCCAGCGCATTGCACACGCCCGGGCGCGATGCCTTGCCGTCGAGCAACAGGCGCGTGGCGAGCTGCGGGTCGGCGGCGCGGTCGACGTATAGGTGACAGACGCCCTTGTAATGCTTGATCACCGGCACCCGCGCATGTTCGGCGACGAAGCGGATCAGGCTCTCGCCGCCGCGCGGGATCGCCAGGTCGATCAGGTCGGTGAGCTGCAGCAGTTCCAGCACGTGTTCGCGTGCGGTGTCCTCGATCAGCACCAGCGCCGCCTCGGGCAGACCGCACTCGCGCAGGGCGCGGTGCAGGCTGGCCGCGATGGCCTTGTTGCTGGCCAACGCCTCGGAGCCACCACGCAGGATCACCGCATTGCCGGCCTTGAGACAGAGCGCAGCCGCATCGGCAGTCACGTTCGGGCGCGCTTCGTAGATCATCGCGATCAGGCCGAGCGGGACGCGCACGCGTTCGATCACCAACCCGTTCGGTCGCGTCTCGCGACGGGTGACCTGGCCGACCGGATCGGGCAGCAACGCGATTTCGCGGAGCGCAGCGACGATGTTCGCGAGACGGCCTGCATCCAGCTTGAGGCGATCGAGCATAGCGCCGGTGGTGCCTGCCGCGTTGGCGCGCTTTAGGTCGCTGGCGTTGGCAGCGAGGATGGTGTCTCGACCTTCCTCGACTTTGTTCGCCATCGTTGCGATCAGACGCGCGCGCTGCGGCGCATCGAGTGCGGCGATCGCCTGCGCAGCGTCGCGTGCACGTTCGGCGAGGTTGCGGACGTAACTCATGCGGCAGGCTCCTTTTCGACATGCCCCGGCGGCAGGACGACGAGGTCGTCGCGGTGGATCACCGCTTCACCGTAACGATAGCCGAGGATGGATTCGATCTCGCGGCTATGGCGACCGACGATGCGGCGCAAGTCGGCGGAGTTGTACTGCACCAGCCCACGCGCAAGCACGCGGGCACCCGCATCGCCTGCGAGGCGGATTTCAACGAGGTCGCCGCGACCGAATTCACCTTCGACCGCAACCACGCCGCCGGGTAGTAATGATGCGCCACGCGTATCCAGCGCTTGCGCTGCACCCGCGTCGACACGCACGCCGTGCAGGCCGGGGGGTGCATGTCGCATCCATAGCTTACGCGCGAGCAGACGGTCGCCATGCGCGTCGATGAACGTGCCACGCAGCCGGTTTTGCGCGAGTGCAGCGACGGTGTCCGCATCACGGCCGCAGAACAGCGCGGTGGCGATGCCAGCCGCCGCGGCCTTGCTTGCAGCTTCGAGTTTGGTCCGCATGCCGCCCGTGCCGAGCGTACCGGCATCGCCTGCAGCCATCCGGACGATGTCCGGCGTGATCGCGGCCACGTGCGGTACGGGCTTCGCCTCCGGATCGTGCACCGGGTGGCCGCTGTAAAGACCAGGAGTATCGGTGGCAATCAGCAGCAGGTCGGCATCGACCAGCGCTGCGACCACGGCAGCGAGGTTGTCGTTGTCGCCGAGCTTGAGTTCGTCGACGGCGACGGTGTCGTTCTCGTTGATAACGGGCAGCACCTTTAGCTGCAGCAGCTCGCGCAGCGTGGCGCGGGCGTTGAGGTAGCGGCGTCGATTTCGCAGGTCGTCGTGGCTGAGCAGCACCTGCGCCACCGGCACATCGAACAAGCGTTGCCAAAGCGCGATCATCGGCGCCTGGCCGAGCGCGGCAAGCGCCTGGCGCTGGGTCAGCGTGGTATCGGCGGCGTGCAACACGCCGCGTCCCCCTGCGACTGCGCCTGACGAGACGATCACCACTTCCCTGCCCTGTGCGCGCGCCTGCGCGACGAACTGCGCAAGGCCGGCGGCGAAACGTTCGGACAGGCCGCCGTTGTCGGCTGCGAGCAGACTACTGCCCACCTTGAGCACGGCGCGCTTCCACGTCGGCAACGTCTGTTCGCCGAACGCGTGCATGGACATCAGCCCAACGCTTCCAGTCGCCGACGCAGTTCGTCGAGCCGAAGATCGGCCGCTGCGCCGGGCGATACGCGCGCAGCAAGACTCGCCTCGGGATCGCCCTGCGCCCAGGACGCAGGGTCCGCGGCCTTCTTATAGGCATCGCGGAACGGCAGCCCCTTGCGCGCAAGATCGACCGCGAGGTCGGTCGCGTACATCGACGGATCGAGCGCTTCGCGCGTGCGTTCCGGCTTCCATTCGAGGTTGCGCAGGAGATCAGGCAGCAGCTCCAGCGCACCAAGGCCGCGGCCAAAGGCGTGGAAGATCGCCCCCTTGGAGAATTGCAGGTCGCGGTGGTAACCCGATGGCAGCGACAGCAGTTGCTCGATCTCGGTGCGGGCCGCCGCCGCGCTTGCGTAGCTCGCCCGCATCAGTTCGATCACGTCGGGGTTGCGCTTGTTCGGCATGATCGAGCTGCCGGTGGTGTATTCGGCCGGCAGGGCGACGAAACCAAACTCGGCACTGGTGAACAGCGACAGGTCCCAGGCGAGGCGACGCAAGTCGAGCAAGGCGGAGCCCAGGGCGTCGATCGCCGCCATCTCGAACTTGCCACGCGACAACTGCGCATACGCCGCCGACACCTGCAGGCGGCCGAAGCCCAGTGCCTGCGTGGTGTGCTCGCGCGCCAACGGCAGATTGACGCCGTAGCCGGCAGCACTGCCCAGCGGGTTCGCATCCACCCAACGCAACGTGTCATGCGCGCGCACTGCGTCATCGATGAAGCCTTCGGCCCACGCCGCCCACCACATGCCCGCCGACGACACCACGGCGCGTTGCAGGTGGGTATAGCCCGGTAGAGGCAGGGCGCGTTCGGCGTCGGCGCGAGCGAGCGCGACATCGGCGCTCTCACGGCAAAGTGCGGACACGCGCACGAGTCGATCCTTCAGCCACAGCCGCGTCGCGACGAGGATCTGGTCGTTGCGGCTGCGACCGGTGTGGATCTTGCGGCCGGCATCACCTAGGCGTTCGATCAGGCGCGCTTCGATCGCGGAGTGGCCGTCTTCGAATGTATCGTCGAGTACGAAGCGGCCGGCGCGGAAGTCGTCGGCCAGCGTCGCGAGTTCACGCGCAAGCCCCGCCACCTCGTCGGCATCCAGGATGCCGATCTGCTGCAGCCCTTCGGCGTGCGCGCGGCTGGCCTCGATGTCGAACAGGAAAAACTCGCGATCCAGGATCACGTCCTCGCCGGCGAGGAAACGCTGGATGCGCGCGTCGACCTTGACCCCGGGTTTTTGCCATAGCAGATCGGACATTTCGGTTCCCGCTTGCTTCTTTCCTGTGGGAGCGACGTGAGTCGCGACAGTCTCGCCAGTGAATCGCGACTTACGTCGCTCCCACAGGGGAGGAAGGGATGCCGGTGGCCTCTTCCAGCCCGAACGCGAGATTCAGGTTCTGCAACGCCTGCGTCGCTGCGCCCTTGAGCAGGTTGTCCTCGGTGGCGACGACGACAAGGCGACGACCATCTTCGGACAAGGTGAATCCGCCGAGCTCGACGTGGTGCGCGTTGGCGATGGCGCTGACCCACGGCGCAGCATCGATCACATCGACCAGCGCTTCACCACTGTAATGCTGCCGATAGCGCGCGACGACCTCAGTGTGCGTGAAGGCTTTGGACAGGTGCAGGTTCGCGGTAATCGTCAATCCACGGAAATGCGGTGCGACATGCGGCATGAATTCCACCGGGTGGCCAAGCTGGCGCGTGACCTCCTTCTCATGCAGGTGCCCGATGAGCGCATAGGGCATCAGGTTGTCGCGTAGTTTTTCCGGATCGTTCTTATCTGATGGCGTGGTACCGGCACCGGACCATCCGGAGACGCCGAAGCACTGCACCGGTCCGTCGAGCGCATCGCACATCGGTGCGATCGCCAGCTGCATCGCGGTGGCGTAGCAGCCAGGATTGCTGATCCGCTTCTGGCCGGCGTACCGGGTGCGCGTCAGTTCCGGCAAGCCGTAATACCAACTGTCGTCGAAACGGTAATCCGCGGACAGGTCGATGATCACAGGCTGCTTGAAGCCGGGGTCGACACCCGCCGCATCGAACGACGCTACGCAAGCCGCTGCCTTGCCGTTGGGAAGCGCCAGCACCACGGCGTCGGCACTGAGCGCTGGCAGTTGTTCATGGTCCGGCGAGGTGTAGCGCAGGTCGCCGACGTATTCGCTGATGTGATCCGCGACGCGCTGGCCATCGAGCTCGCGTGACGAGACGAATGCCAGCTCAAATCGCGGATGTGCAGCCACGAGGCGGATCAGCTCCGCCCCGACGTAGCCGCGGGCACCGACGATGCCGAGCTTGATGCTGTCAGCCATGCGCGTGCTGCTCCAGCTTCGCCTGCAGGTTGCGTTTCACTGCCTGCCATTCCGTATCGATGATCGAGAACACCACCGAATCGCGGATGCTGCCGTCGTTATGGCGCATGTGGTTGCGCAGCACACCGTCCTGCTTGGCGCCGAGACGAGCGATCGCCGTTCGCGATGGATGGTTGAACCAGCTGGTCTTGAAACCGACGGCAATGCATCCCAACGTCTCGAATGCATGCGTAAGCAACAGCAGTTTCGTCTGCGTATTCAGGCCGGTGCGTTGCACGCGGGCGGCGTACCAGGTGTAGCCGATGTGCAGTCGGGGAACCGTCGTGGCGATATCGTAGAAACGGGTGGTCCCGACGATGTCGCCATTTCGATCGCGCACAACGAATGGCATGGCGATGCCATCGGCTTGCATCGTCATCGCCGTGGCGACGTAAGCCTCCATTTTCTCCGGCGATGGCGTGCTGCCGTACCAGGCCTTCCACAACTCGCCGTCCTGCACGGCATGGCGCAATCCGTCGGCATGCGCCGGCTGCAACGGTTCGAGCACCACGTGCTCACCGCGCAGCATCGGCGGCACGGCCCAGGGGTTGTTGTGTGTGACTGCAGTCATCGATTCAATCCTTCAAGGTCGCCGGGCGCGTCGCGCAATGTTCGACGCAATGCTTGATCTCGTCGAAACCCTCCAGGCCATACCAGTACACCTTCCACTTGTCCTGTTTGAAGCAGCCGTCGGATTCGGCGTAGTAGAACGGATTGACCGGGTTGCCGCGGCGCGAGCGCCAGAACAGGCGCGGGTTCTGCTCGCGCATCACCTGCCACACCGCGCGCCCGAGGCCTTCGCCCTGCGCTTCGTCGAGCACCGCGAACTTGTCGAGATAGGTGTAACCGGCTTCATCGGTCAGGATGACGGCGGCGCGGTAGTTCTCGCTGACGTAGGCGCGGAACAGCTTGGTCTTCTCGAAGTAATCCGGCAGCAACTTGCGGCCGAACGCGGACTCGATCAGCGTGCGCAGCCGAGGCAGATCGAGCTCGTCCCACGAATTCGTCTGCCGCACGCGCTCGCCACGCCGCACCAGCGTGCCGGAACCCTTGTGCGTGAAGAGTTCCTTGGCCAGTTCGGCCGGCTTGGTGATCGAGACCGATGAAGTCAACGGCAACTTGTCGAGCAGGTCCTTGATCTGTTCGATCTTCACCCGCATGCCGCCGTTGATCCACGGCTGTGCGATCAGGTGTTCGTACTCGGTCGACAGGTTGATCGAATCGATCACTTTGCCGTTGTCGTCGAGCAGACCGCCGGTACCGGTAAGGAAGATGATCTTGTACGGCTGCAGCACCTGCACCAGTTCGTTCGCGGCGAAATCGGCGTTGACGTTGAGGATCTGGCCACTGACGGTCTCGCCGAGGCTGGCGATGACCGGGATCGATCCGGCTTGCAGGCTGGCTTCGATCGGCGCGAGGTTCACGCGGCGCACCTGCCCGACCATGCCGTAGGTGTCGCGGTCGAGGTACTCGGCCTCGAATACGCCGGAAATGATCGAAGTCGCGCGGGCATCGCCGGCCTGCAGCGCTTCGACCAGCTTGAGGTTCTGCTGCTGGAAGACGCGACGCACGATCGCCAACGCCTCCGGCGAGGTCACGCGGAGGCCGTCGACGGTCTGCTTCTCGATGCCCGCAGCGGCGAGGTCCTCATCGAGCTGGGGGCCGGCGCCGTGGATCACGATCGGGGTCAGTCCGACGTCCTGCAAGAACGCCAGCGACGACGTCAGCGCTTCGAGGTCGTCGCGCAGCACGGCGCCACCGACCTTGACCACGGCGAAACGCGCTGCGTCGAGTTGTGAGAAACGCTTGAGGTACTGCGAAATCTCCTTCGCGCTGGCCATGCTCGAAAGCAGGCGCACGATGGTCTGGCGGGTCTGGAGATCGTGGGCGGTGGTCATCATTTCAGAGGTCTTTTTTCAGAATCCGGCTGACGGATTCGGTATAGCGTTGCAGTTGTTCGAGCGCGACCCATTCGTCGGCGGTATGCGCCTGTGCGATATCGCCCGGGCCATAGACGAACGCGGTGAGGCCGGCTCTGGAAAACAAGGAAGCCTCGGTCCAGAAGTCGACCGCGTTGCCGATCGCCAAGCCGAGTTCGTCGGCGAGATCGCGCGCGGCGAGCCGGCGTTCCTCCGCCATCGCGACGTCGCCTGACGGCAGCGACGGGCCGCGGAAGGTTTCTTGGTAATGCTCCAAAGCATCGGCAAAACTGCCGAACCGCGCGTGCAACTCGTCGATGTCCTGCGATGGCAACGGCCGGAAGCCGAATCGCACTTCGGCGCTCGGCGCAATCATGTTCGCCTTGATCCCGCCTTCGACCTTGCCGATGTTGAAGCGGAGCCCGGTCAGGCCGCCGAAGCGTTGGTGCGATTGCGACTCGACGAAATCGAGCGCATGGCTGCCCCAGCGTATCGCCTGGTGCAAGGCACTGGCCTGCATCGCATTGGAGCCGGAGGCGTGCCCCGCCGTACCACGGAACTTCAACAACACGGAGCTGATACCGCGATGTGCGAGCACCGCTTCGCAAAGGGTGGGCTCGGCGATGATCGCTTCGCTGAAACCATGATCGCTGGCGAGGAACGCATCGATGCAACGCGCATCGTTGGCCTCCTCGTCGCTGCTGAACAGGAATGCGGCATCGCCTGTCGTGACCGCAGCCGCGGCCAGCAGACCCGCCGCCGCGCCTTTGATGTCGCAGGCACCGAGGCCGATCGCGCGATCGTCAGTGATGCGCAACGTGTGCGGATCTGCGCTCCACGCCGGCGACGACGGCACCGTATCCAGGTGCACGTTGAACACGCGTGTGGGGTTACCGCGTATCGCCAGCAGCGACACCGCACCGGCGCCGTGATCGTTCACGACGATACGGAAACCTGGCAACTGCGCGCGGATGTAATCGAAGATGCCGCCGGTGCCAATGGCACGCGGCGGGTTGCGGGTGTCGAACGACACCAGTGCTTCGAGATGGCGCAGGACGTCGGCGAGCACGTCAGTCGTTCCCTGCACTCTTGTTGACCTCGGCCCACAATGTGCTGCTCATGCCGAACAGCTTGATGAAGCCTTCGGCTTCCTCGACGCCCCAATCCGCGGATTGCGCATAGGTCGCGCCCTTGGCGTTGAGGATGTGCGGCGAGCGTACGGCGACGGCATCGACACGGCCGCCGCGCGTTTCCAGGACGACTTCGCCATTCACCATCTGCTGGCTGGAGGCGAGGAAGGCTTCGAGATCGGTCTTCAGTGGATCGTGGTAGAAGCCTTCGTACACCAGCTCCACCCACTTGCGCGCGATGTCGGGCTTGAAGCGATTCTGCTGCTTGCTCAACACGGCTTCCTCCAGCGCGCGGTGTGCCGCCAATAACGCGGCCAGGCCGGGCGCTTCGAACACGATGCGGCCCTTGAGCCCGATCGTGGTATCGCCGGTATACATGCCACGACCGACGCCGTACTGCGCGAACATCGTGTTGAGTTGCGCCAGCAGTTGTGCGCCCGACATTTCCTTGCCATCGAGCGCGACGGCTTCGCCCTGCACGAAACGGAGCGTCACCCAGAGCGGCTCGGCCGGCCAGCGTTCGCGCGGCGCGCACCAGCCGCGCGCTTCTTCGCCCGGCGCTTCCCAGCGATCGATTTCGCCACCGGACATCGTCAGGCCGAGGAGATTCTCGTTGATCGTGTAGGCCTTCTGCTTGGCGCGCACGCCGAAGCCGCGTTTTTCAAGATAGGCCTGTTCGTAGGCGCGGGTCTGCGTGTGCTCTTTCTGGATTTCGCGGATCGGCGCGACGATCTGGTAATCGCCGCTCGCCTTCACCGCCAGGTCGAAACGCACCTGGTCGTTGCCCATGCCGGTGCAACCGTGCGCGATCGCCCTGGTGCCGAGGTCGTGCGCACGCGCGAGCGCGGCGTCGACGATCAGATAGCGATCGGACACCAGCAGCGGATACTGGCCCTGATAGGCCTCGCCCGCCCAGACGAAGGGTTTGACGAAACCGTCCCAGATCGCCGGACCACCATCGACGGTGACGTGACTGCTCACGCCGAGTTCGGCCGCGCGCTGTTCGATGAAGGCGCGTTCCTCGGCGTCGACACCGCCGGTGTCGGCGAACACGGTGTGCACGTTCCAGCCGCGGTCCTGCAGGTAGGGCACGCAGAAGCTGGTGTCGAGGCCGCCGGAGAAGGCGAGGACGATGTCTTTTTTCATTTTCGATTCTCGTAGGGTGGGCCTTGGCCCACCGCTGTCGTCTTGGGTGAAATTGGTGGGCTAAAGCCCACCCTACAAATCACGAAACCAGCGCGGCCATGATGGCCTTCTGCACATGCAGGCGGTTTTCGGCTTCTTCGATGGCAATGCATTGCGGGGAATCCATCACCGCGTCGGTCGCCTTGATGTTGCGACGCAGCGGCAGGCAGTGCGAGAACACGCCGTGGTTGGTCAGTGCCATCTTGGCTTCATCGACGATGAAGTGCTTGTGGGCGTCGCGAATGGGCTTTTCTGGCTCCCAGTTGCCGAAGTACGGCAATGCGCCCCAGCTCTTGGCATAGACGACGTCGGCGCCGCGGTAGGCGCTGTCGATGTCGTGGCTGACCTGCAGCGAACCGCCGCTTTCGGCGACGTTCTGCGCAGCCCAGTCCATGTAGCGCTGGTCGAGCACGTATTCGGGCGTCGGGCACAGCAAGGTCACATCCATGCCCATGCGCGTGGCGATGGTCAGCGCGGAGTTGGCAACGGCGGTGTTCAATGCCTTCGGGTGGTAGGTCCAGGTCAGCACGTACTTCTTGCCGCGCAGGTCGGCGGTGCCGAAGTGCTCCTGCAACGCCAATATGTGCGCGAGTTCCTGGCAGGGATGGGTGATGGTTTCCATGTTGATCACCGGCACCGTGGCGTGCTGGGCGAAGCCGCGCAGCACGCGGTCCTCGCGATCCACCGACCAGTCGACGAACTTCGGGAACGCACGCACGCCGATCATGTCGACGTAGCGCGACAGCACCTTCGCCACCTCGGCGATGTGCTCCTCGGCCTCACCGTTCATCACCGTGCCGAGGTTGAATTCAATCGGCCACGCATCCTTGCCCGGCTGCAGCACGACGGCATGGCCGCCGAGCTGGAACGTACCGAGTTCGAAACTGGTGCGCGTGCGCAGCGAGCTGTTGAAGAACACCAACGCGACCGACTTGCCCTTGAGCTGATCGCCGAGCTTGTTGCGCTTGAACGCGGCGGCTTGCACCAGCAATGCGTCCAGATCGGCGCGCGACCAGTCCTGGGTGTTCAGGAAATGTCTAATAGAAGCGGGTTTCATCGTGATGACGTCCTAGGATCCAAAAGCAAAAAAGCCCAGCACTGAGGCTGGGCTTTCGTAGACACGAACCGGCGCGAGCGCCTTACCCAGCGGATTGACGGGGCAACGGTCGGCGCGCGCGCGAGGTCATTCCCGCCGCCATGTAGGCGGAGGTCAGGACGTCGGCGTCGGCGTGGGTCTGGTTCATAACAGCGCGGTTCATGAAGGCGCGCATGCTCGCACGAGGGTCGGCCCGGCGCAAGGAACGTTTCGGCTGCAACGGTTCAGCGCTCGCCCTGGGGAGGGATATGCGGCATCACCGAAACCCGCACCCGCAGCCGGGTGCCCGGGTCGTACGGCAGGCGCGAGCGGTATTTCATGCCGCGATAGACGTAGTCGACGTCATAGGCGATGGGGCGGCGGAATTCGCGTTCGACCGGCACCATCTCGCAGTCCTCGGCCGTGGCCGGCTTGGGTTTGCGCGAGAGTGCCCCCTTCACCGCACCATAGATGCGCGACAGGCCCTTCTCATCTTCTTCGGCTGCGTCCGTATTGGGGCAGCGGGGCTCCATCCGGGTCGCGCGCAAGGTCTGGTAGACCGGCTGCACGCGCATCACCTGTGCCACGTCCATGCGCACGTTCTCGGGCTGGATGACCGTGATGGTGTCCTGCGCCCATGCCGTCGGAATGGCGAAAGCCAGGGACAGTAGACCGGCAAGTGGCAGGCATAGGGAGTGGCGCATCGTATTCAGTGTAAAGGCTGAGGATGTGCCCGGCCTGAATCCTGGCTGTTCGCCCGGTAGAATCGGTCGGCTCTACGCCATGAAGCCCGCATGAGCCTGCGCCTCTACAACAGCCTGACCAAGAAAGTCGAAGACTTCGCCCCGCTCGATCCGGGTTGCCCGACCATGTACGTGTGCGGGCCGACGGTCTACAACTACGTGCATATCGGCAATGCGCGCGGGCCGGTGCTGTTCGGGGTACTCGCCGACGTGCTGCGCCGGCGCTACGGCGCGGTGCGCTACGCCCGCAACATCACCGATGTCGACGACAAGATCAACGCCGCGGCTGCCGAGTTGGGCGTGCCGATCAGCGTCATCACCGACCGTTTCGCCGCCGCCTACCGCGAGGACATGGGCGCTCTCGGCATCCAGCCGCCGGACCTGGAGCCGGAAGCCACCCGCCACATCCCGCAGATCGTCGCGATGATCGAACGGCTGATCGAACGCGGTCATGCGTATGCAGCCGAGGGCCACGTGCTGTTCGCGGTCGCTACGTTCGACGGTTACGGCAAGCTCTCGCGCCGCGATCCCGAGGACATGCTGGCCGGCGCGCGCGTGGAAGTGGCGCCATACAAGCGCGATCCAGGCGATTTCGTGCTGTGGAAGCCCTCGACCGACGATCTCCCCGGCTGGGACTCGCCCTGGGGCCGCGGCCGCCCGGGCTGGCATATCGAATGCTCGGCCATGGCCGAAGCGCACTTGGGCGAGACCATCGACATCCATGCCGGCGGCGTCGACCTGCAATTCCCGCACCACGAGAACGAGATCGCACAGAGCGAATGCGCGCACGGCGGCAAGGTCTTTGCGCGCTGGTGGCTGCACAACGGCATGCTCAACCTGGCCGGCGCGAAGATGTCGAAGTCGGTGGGCAACATCGAGAAGGTCCACGACCTGGTGCGCGCGCATCCGCCGGAAGCGCTGCGCTATGCGTTGCTGTCGGCGCACTACCGGCAGCCACTGGATTGGTCGGACGGGTTGATCGAGCAGTCCGTACGCACGCTGGACCGGCTGTACGGCACTTTGCGCGACCTCGCGGACATCGAGGCGCCTGCCGTGATTCCGGCCGGCATCGAAGCCGCGCTCGACGACGACCTCAACACGCCGCAGGTGCTGGCCGAGATCGCCCGCATCGCTGCGGATGCACGCAAGGCCGAGTCGAGCGGAGACAAACGCCGGTTGAAGGCGGAACTGCTTGGCGCCGGTCTTGCGCTCGGCCTGCTGCAACAGACGCCGGCAGCGTGGTTCGCACGCGGCGCCTCCAACGACGACGATGCGCGCATCCAGTCGCTGATCGACGAACGCGCCGTGGCCAAGAAGAATCGTGATTTCGCCCGTTCCGACGCCATCCGCGACCAACTCGCCGCCGAAGGTGTCCTGCTGGAAGACACTCCGCAGGGAGTCAGGTGGAAGCGCGCATAATTTACCTAAGCGGTAGGAGCGGCTTATAGCCGCGAATTTGGCCTGAATCGAACAGCTCGCGGCTATAAGCCGCTCCTACAAAGCGCGCAGCGATGAGAAATCAGAAGTGAACGACCTTGCCTTTCCGCTCGAACCCACCGCCGCCGAGGCGCAGACCGCCATCGCCGAGGAATTCGCCTTCTTCAGCGACTGGTCGGAGCGTTACCAATACCTGATCGACCTCGGGCGCAAGCTGCCGACCTTCCCCGAAGCGTGGAAGTCAGAGGAGCACCGCCTGCACGGGTGCCAGTCGATGGTGTGGATCGTGCCGTCAGGTGATGGGAACAAACTCGACTTTGCCGCGATCAGCGATTCGGCGATCGTTTCCGGTCTGGTGTTCCTCGCCTTGCGCGTCTACTCGGGCCGGCCGGCGGCGGAAATCCTCGCCACCGAACCGGACTATATCGCCGCGATCGGACTGGCCAAGCACCTGTCGCCGACGCGCAGCAACGGGCTCGCCGCGCTGCTCGGTTTCATCCGCGAACAAGCGCAGCGCGCCGCGTGAGTGCTGCCGCCGCGCACGCCGACTCGCCGCTGCGCAATCGCGGCTTCCTCGAACTGCTGAGCTACCGCATCCTCGCGATCCTGTCGTACCAGATCGTCGCGGTCACGGTCGGCTGGCATATCTACGAACTGACCCACGATCCACTGGCGCTGGGCCTGGTCGGCCTCGCCGAAGTCGTCCCCTACTTCTGCACGGCGCCATTCGCCGGCTACCTGGTCGATCACCTGCCACGACGCAGACTGGGTGCGGTCGCGTGCGCCGGCTTGGCAGTCACGGCCGTATTGCTGGTAGCGATCGCGGCCGATTGGCTGCCTACACGCAACACTTGGCTGATCTATGGCGCGATCGCGCTGACCGGCATGGTCCGTTCCTTCCTCAGCCCGGTCTACAACTCGCTGTTCGCGCGGGTGTTGCCGCGCGCGCAATTTGGCCGTGGCTCGGGCATCGGCAGCGTCGTGTTCCAGTTGGGCCTGGTGATCGGCCCGGCCATCGGCGGTGCGCTGATCGCCTGGTCGGGCAAGACCCTGGCCTATGCCGTAGCGGCCGCATTCGCAGTGCTCGCGGGCATCGCGTTGCTGGTGATGCGCGTCACCGAGCCTGCGATCGAAGGCGAGCGCGCGCCGATCTTCGCCAGCATCGGCGAAGGCCTGCGCTTCGTGTTCGGCCACCAGATCGTGCTGGGCGCGTTGGCGCTCGACATGTTCGCGGTGTTGTTCGGCGGCGCCGTCGCGCTGCTGCCGGCTTTCATCAAGGATGTCCTGGAAGCCGGACCGGAAGCGCTCGGCATCCTGCGTGCGGCACCGGCCGCGGGCGCGGTCATCGTCGGGCTGTGGATGTCGAAACATCCGCCTGAACGCCATTCCGGGCGCCTGCTGCTCGCCTCCGTCGCCGGCTTCGGCCTGTGCATCATCGGCTTCGCGCTATCGCGCGAGTTGTGGCTGTCAGCGTTGCTGTTGCTCGGCTCCGGCATGTTCGACGGCGTTTCGGTGGTGCTGCGCTCGACCATCCTGCAGCTGGCGACCCCCGACGCCATGCGTGGCCGCGTTTCGGCGATCAACGGCATCTTCATCGGCTCGTCGAACGAACTTGGCGCATTCGAATCCGGCCTCGCCGCGCGTCTGCTCGGACTGGTGCCGTCGGTGATCTTCGGCGGTTGCATGACCTTGGCCATCGTCGCCGGGACCGCGAAATGGGCGCCGAAGTTGCGCCGCCTCGACCTGCGCGACCTGCATTGATATCGCCTGCATGGGTTGGTCGTGAAGGCGTTGATTCGCATCAATCGCCAGGGAGGCCGCCATGAATACCATTCGCGGCAAGCAAGCTCTGTTCGAATGACCAGGCGCAAAAAAACGAAAGGGCCAGCGAGTTTGCACTCGTTGGCCCTTCGTCTTCTGTGTGGCGCGCCCGGAGAGATTCGAACTCCCGACCACCAAGTTCGTAGCCTGGTGCTCTATCCAGCTGAGCTACGGGCGCAGAAGCGGAATTATGCCGGTGATACCGGCACCTCGTCAAACATCGGCGAGGCTTTGTAACTGGCGGAGACTGAGGGATTCGAACCCTCGATGGAGCTTTTGACCCCATACTCCCTTAGCAGGGGAGCCCCTTCGGCCTCTCGGGCAAGTCTCCGTGAGGCACTTCTGCGAAGTGCGCCGCGAAGGATACAGACTCACCCTGCGTCGGGCAAACCGTTCTTGGCAGGACCGCCACCAGCAGGCTCGTCGCCACGCTGGATGCGTTGGTAGATTTCTTCACGATGTACCGCGACATCCTTGGGTGCGGTGATGCCGATCCGCACTTGGTTGCCCTTGACGCCGAGCACGGTCACAGTGACCGAGTCGCCGATCATCAAGGTTTCGCCGACACGGCGGGTCAAGATCAGCATTGATTCTCTCCTGTCACCGACGGTCCGAACCGCCGGTCGAGACCACCGCGTCGAATCAGGGCGCGGTGCGCGTCCAATTTGCACATATTCATGAACATACTACCGGCCGGGTACGACCCGCTACAAGCGGAGGAAGTCACAGGGTCAACCCAGCCGCTCGGCGACCCATTGCGGCACCGCCGCCAACACGCTCGGCAGGGCCGGCACATCGTCGCCGCCGCCCTGGGCGAGATCGGGACGACCACCGCCCTTGCCGTTGATCTGACCGGCGATATGGGACAGCAGTTCCCCTGCCTTGATCTTGCCGGCGGCCGCGCCACTGACACCCGCGACCAGGGCAGCCTTGCCGTCGCTGGCACCGGCCAGGACGATCACTGCGTCGCCGAGTTGTTGCTTGAGGCGATCGACCGCGTCGCGCAGGGCCTTGGCATCGAAGCCTTCCAGGCGTGAGGCGAGGACGCGGATGCCGTTGACGTCGACGGCTGAGCCGGCGAGGTCGGAGGTCGCGCCGGAGGCGGCCTTGGCTTTCAGTTGTTCGAGTTCGCGCTCGAGTTTCTTCTGCCGGTCGAGCAATGCGCGCAGTTTGTCGCCGACATCGGCGGGGTTGCCACCGAGCAGTTGCGCTGCTTCGTCGAGGCGACGTTCTTCGTCGGCGACGTAATCGAGTGCGCCCTGCCCACTCAATGCTTCGATGCGGCGCACGCCGGCGGACACGCCACCTTCGGACACGATCTTGAACAGGCCGATGTCGCCGGTGCGGCTGACGTGGGTGCCGCCGCAGAGTTCGGTGGAGGTGTCACCCATGCGGAGTACGCGCACGCGTTCGCCATACTTTTCGCCGAACAGCGCCATGGCACCGAAGTCGAGCGCTTCCTGCATGCCCATGTGGCGCACTTCGGCCGCGTGGTTGCCGCGGATCTCGGCGTTGACGCGGCGCTCGATCTCGGCGAGTTCGGCCGCGGTGACCGGCTGGAAATGCGAGAAGTCGAAACGCAGGCGGTCGGGCGCGACCAGCGAGCCTTTCTGCGTGACGTGCGTGCCCAGCACTTCGCGCAGCGCTGCATGCAGCAGGTGCGTGGCGCTGTGGTTGAGCACGGTGGCCGCACGACGGACGTGGTCGATTGCGCCGACGATGTGGTCGCCGCGCTTGAGCATGCCGGCCTGCATCCTGCCGACGTGGCCATGGAATTGGCCGGCGAGCTTCTGCGTATCGCGCACGGTGAACATCACGCCCTGCTCGACCAGCTGGCCGGCATCGCCGACCTGGCCGCCGGACTCGGCGTAGAACGGGGTGCGATCGAGGATGACGATGGCTTCGTCGCCTGCGGAAATCGCCTCGACCGGGCGACCGTCCTTGAGCAGCGCGGCGACGATCAAGCCACCGGCATCGAGGTGGTCGTAGCCGACGAATTCGGTCGGCGACAGTTGTGCGATCAGTTCGCTCGGCAGTGCGGTGCCGCCGGCGAACTTGCCTGCGGCACGGGCGCGTTCGCGCTGCTGCTCCATCAACACTTCGTACTGCGCCATCGCCGTTTCCGGCAGGTGCGTACCCTTCTCGCGCAGGATGTCGGCGATCAGGTCAGGCGGGCAGCCGTAGGTGTCATGCAGCTGGAACAGCTGATCGCCGTCGATCGTGCCGCCGCTTTGCTTGAGGTAAGCCTCCAGGCGTTGCATGCCGGCGTCGAGCGTCTGCCCGAACGCGGCTTCTTCGGCCTTGAGCGCGCGTTCGACCAATTCGCACTTCTGCAGCAGTTCCGGATAGGCCTCGCCCATCACTTCGCACAGCGGCGCGACCATGCGCCAGAACGCGCCATCGGATTGCAGCGCGCCGAGCTTCCAGAAGTGACGCACGGCGCGACGGATGATGCGGCGCAGGACGTAGCCACGGCTTTCGTTGCTCGGCAGCACGCCATCGACGATCAGGAAGCTGCAGGCGCGGATGTGGTCGGCGATGACGCGCAGCGATTTGTGTTCGAGGTCGCTGGTGGCGGTGATCGCCGCGGCGGCCTTGATCAGGTGCTGGAACAGGTCGATCTCGTAGTTGCTGTGCACGTGCTGCAGCACGGCCGAGACGCGCTCCAGGCCCATGCCGGTGTCGACGCATGGCGCCGGCAACGGCAGCAGGGTGCCGTCGGGCTGGCGATCGAACTGCATGAAGACGTTGTTCCAGATCTCGATGAAACGATCGCCGTCTTCATCCGGCGAACCGGGCGGGCCGCCGGCGATATGCGCGCCGTGGTCGTAGAAGATCTCGGTGCACGGGCCGCACGGGCCGGTGTCGGCCATCTGCCAGAAATTGTCGGAAGCGAACGGCGCGCCCTTGTTGTCGCCGATGCGGATGATGCGCTCGGCGGGCAGGCCGACTTCGCGATGCCAGATGTCGAAGGCTTCGTCGTCGGTGTGGTAGATCGTGACCAGCAGGCGTTCGGCTGGCAGCTGCCAGGTCTTGGTCAGCAGTTCCCATGCCCAGAGGATCGCGTCCTTCTTGAAGTAGTCGCCGAAGCTGAAGTTGCCCAGCATTTCGAAGAAGGTGTGGTGACGCGCGGTGTAGCCAACCTGGTCGAGATCGTTGTGCTTGCCGCCGGCACGCACGCAACGTTGCGACGACGCGGCCCGGGTGTAGCTGCGCTTCTCAGCACCGAGGAATACGTCCTTGAACTGGACCATGCCGGCGTTGGTGAACAGCAGGGTCGGGTCGTTGCCCGGCACCAACGAACTCGAAGGCACCACGGCGTGGCCCTTGGAGCGGAAGAATTCGAGGAAGTCGCTGCGGATGTCGTTGCTAGTCTTCATGCGGCTCGAAGGAAGGCGGGCGCACGCTGCACCCCCACTCCCCGCACGATGCGGGCGCGAGTTCGAGCAGACAACCCAAGACCCGCAAGGGTATCAGGCCGCGGGGCCGCTTGCCCCACGGCACATGCGGCCGGGAACAGCTCAGTCGTCCGGATCGAACCGGGTGGCGCTGCGGACGCTGGCCGCCTCGAAGCCGCGGCGGATCAGGAAATCGGCGGCTTTACGGCGCAGGTCGGGATCATCGGCGACGGCTGGGCCGAAGCGGCGGCGGACGAGGTCGCGCGCATTCTCGGCCCAGCCGCCGTCGAAGTCTTCGAGCACACGGCTGATCGCGTCACGACCCAGCCCGTGCATGCCCAGTTCGGCCCGGATGCGGACCGGTCCATAACCGGCGGCGGCGCGGTTGCGGACCAGGCTTTCGGCGAAGCGGGTGTCATCCTGCCAGCCGGCTTCACGCAATTTGGCAACGGCGGCCTGCGCATCGCCCGCTTCAATCCCACGAGCGGTCAGTTTGCGGGCGAGCTCCTTCTGCGAGTGCTCGCGTCGGACCAGCAGCCCCAACGCGCGCTGCGTCGGGGTGGGCTCGGGCCGCCTGCGCTTGGACCGGGTGTTTTCCGGCGGATCGGCACGATCCTCGCTCACACTTTTCTCTGACACGCTTTCCTCCGGTCCCGCTTCCGCCGGCAGGCCTCAAGCCGCTCCTCCCCTGCTGCCATCCTTGGCGACAGGGGAGGAACAGAACTCAAGCCTCGGGAAGCTCCACTTCTTCACGCTTGGCAACCACCACAGGCGGTGCCAGCTTCTCGCGCAGTTCGGCTTCCAGGCGGGTCGCGACCTTCGGGTTGTCCTTGAGGTACTGGCGGGCGTTCTCTTTGCCCTGGCCGATGCGCTCGTCGTAGGCGCTGTACCAGGCGCCGGACTTCTCGACCAGCTTGTGGTTGACACCCAGCTCGATCAGTTCGCCTTCACGGCTGATGCCCTCGCCGTACAGGATCTCGGTAATGACCTGCTTGAAGGGCGGCGCCATCTTGTTCTTGACCACTTTGATACGGGTCTCGTTGCCGATGATTTCATCGCCTTTCTTGACCGAGCCGATGCGGCGGATATCCAGGCGCACCGAAGCGTAGAACTTCAACGCGTTGCCGCCGGTGGTCACTTCCGAGCTCTGGCCCGGCATCATGATCCCGATCTTCTGGCGCAGCTGGTTGATGAAGATCACCATGCAGTTGCTGCGCTTGATGTTGCCGGTGAGCTTGCGCAGCGCCTGGCTCATCAAACGGGCCTGCAGGCCCGGCAGCTGGTCGCCCATTTCGCCTTCGATTTCGGCCTTCGGCGTCAACGCGGCAACCGAGTCGACCACCACCATGTCCACCGCGCCGGAACGCACCAGCATGTCGGCGATTTCCAGTGCCTGCTCGCCCGTATCCGGTTGCGATACCAGCAAGTCGTCGATGTTGACGCCGAGCTTCTGCGCGTAGATCGGGTCGAGCGCGTGCTCGGCGTCGATGAAAGCGGCGGTACCACCGCCTTTCTGGCACTGCGCGATGGCCTGCAGCGTCAGCGTGGTCTTGCCCGAGGATTCCGGCCCATAGATCTCGACTACGCGCCCCTTGGGCAAGCCGCCGATGCCGAGCGCGACGTCGAGCATCAGCGAACCGCTGGAAATGACCTCGGCGGCCTCCACGGCGCGGTCGCCCATGCGCATCACCGAGCCCTTGCCGAACTGCTTGTCGATCTGGCCCAGGGCGGCTGACAGGGCGCGCTTTTTGTTCTCGTCCATCGTGGAGTCCTCAGCTGATATGAAGGTGTGTAGGCGTGATGGGAGGGATGCTAGGGCGCCGCTGTCGCGCAGGCTGAGACAGCAACGTCCGGCAGCAAAAATAGTTGTCGACGGCATGAAGCCACCACCGGCGAACCGCCCGGCCGCGTGTCGGAAAAAGCCGCACGCGTCTTCATCGATTCGGCCTCACCAGCCCGCAATACAGGCCTTCGATGGCGAAGTCCTGGTCGGGTTGCACTTCAATCGGCGCGTAGTCGGGATTGCGCGGCAGCAGGCGGATGCGGTCCTGGCTGATCTTCAGCAGTTTGACCGTGATCTCGTCGTCGACCCGCGCCACCACGATCTGGCCGGAGCGCGCATCACGCGTGCGGTGCACGCCGATCAGGTCGCCGTCGAAGATGCCTTCGTCGCGCATCGAGTCGCCCTTGACCTTGAGCAGATAGTCGGGCGCCGGGGTAAAGAAGACGCGGTCGAGCAGCACGTAATCGTCCGAGCCAATGTCGGCACCGATCGGCGTGCCGGCGGCGACCCGGCCCAGTACCGGCAACCGCAAGGTGTTGTCGCTGCTGGCTTGCAGCGTCAGCTCCTGCTGCGGCGGGACCGGCATCTGACACACCCGGATCCCGCGTGCCCGCCCGGGAATCCGTTCGATCGCGCCCGCCGCTTCCAGCGCTTCCAGATGGTATTGCGCACCGCGGACGCCCTTGAAGCCGAAGGCCCTGGCGATCTCGGTTTGCGACGGCGGCATGCCGTCGGCCTCGATCCGCTCGGCGATCATGGCGAGAATGCCTTGCTGGGTTTCGGTCAGATCCATGGTTAGTAGTAATACTACTAACGAATCATGAGTGCAACCCCAGGGGGAGCGGCTATGGCCACTTGCCCTGACAGGGGAAGCTCGCGGCTATAAGCCGCTCCTACAGGTTCGGTGGCCTCTAATCGACCAGCGCGCCCAACCCCTGCAGGGCCGCAGCCACCGTCTGCCGGCGCACGGCCTCGCGGTCGCCCTCGAAGTGGAACAACTCGGCCTTGGGATAGCCGCCACGGCGTTTCCAGGCGATCCACACCGTCCCGACGGGCTTGTCCGGCGTACCTCCGCTCGGCCCGGCAATGCCGGTGACCGCGACTGCGACCGTGGCGCCGGAATGGACCAGCGCGCCCGACACCATTTCGATCACGGTTTCGCGACTGACCGCGCCGAAGTGCTCGAGGGTTTCCGGGCGCACGCTGAGCAGTGCCTGCTTGGCCTCGTAGCTGTAGGCCGCGAGGCCGCAGTCGAACCAGTCCGACGAGCCGGCGATGTCGGTG
Source organism: Lysobacter sp. CFH 32150 (assembly GCF_022758295.1). Lineage (GTDB taxonomy): Bacteria > Pseudomonadota > Gammaproteobacteria > Xanthomonadales > Xanthomonadaceae > CFH-32150. Next base: position 406,874 of record NZ_JALDWJ010000002.1, read on the forward strand.
ACGGTCTTGGCGATCCAGCCGCCAGTGCAGCTTTCGGCGGTAACCAGCCGGTGCCGCGCGTCGCGCAGGCGAGTACCTAGCGCGTCGGCGAGCGCGTGTAGTTCGATATCGCTGGGGGCGTCCATCTCGATCGCGGCTTTCCGGCAAACTAGGCGGCCGTTTTATCCCATGTATTGAGAACAAGGAAGCGCGCCGCGGATGTCCCTCGAGCAACACACGCCCCTGATGAAGCAATTTTTCGCCGCCAAGGCGGAACACCCGGACGTGTTGATGTTCTTCCGCATGGGCGATTTCTATGAATTGTTCTATGACGACGCGCGCAAGGCCGCGCGGCTGCTCGACATCACTTTGACCCAACGCGGCGCTTCTGCGGGACAACCGATCCCGATGGCTGGCGTGCCGGTGCATGCCTATGAAGGCTATCTGGCGCGGCTGGTCGCGTTGGGCGAATCGGTGGCGATCTGCGAGCAGATCGGCGACCCCGCACTGGCGAAGGGACTGGTCGAACGCAAAGTCGTCCGCATCGTCACGCCGGGCACGGTCACCGACGAGGCGTTGTTGAATGAACGTCGCGACACGCTGCTGCTCGCGTTGTCGCGCGGCAAGCAAGGTTATGGGCTGGCATGGGCCGATCTAGCCAGCGGCCGTTTCCTCGTTAATGAAGTCGACAACGACGATGCGCTCGAAGCGGAGCTCGCGCGCCTGCAACCCGCCGAACTGCTGCTGCCGGACGAAGAAGGTTGGCCGGTGGCCGTGCTCGAACGCAACGGCCTGCGCCGACGCGCACCGTGGCTGTTCGATGCCGACAGCGGCCGCCGCCAGTTGCTGCAATTCTTCGGTTTGCATGATCTTTCCGGTTTCGGCATCGACGACAAACCACGTGCGATCGCCGCCGCCGGCGCCCTGCTCGGCTATGTCGAGGAGACGCAGAAGCAGCGCCTCCCGCACCTGACCGCGATTGCAGTCGAGGCCAGTGATGGCGCGATCGCGATGAACGCAGCGACACGCCGGCACCTCGAACTCGACAGTCGCATCGATGGCGACGTCAAGGCGACGCTGCTCGGCGTACTCGATTCGACGATCACCCCGATGGGCGGGCGCCTGCTGTGGCGCTGGTTGCATCGCCCGCTGCGCGACCGACGCGTGCTCGGCGAACGCCATCATGCAGTCGCCACGTTGATCGATCAGCGCACTGACGACACGTTGCGCGAAACCTTCCGTGCACTCGGCGATCTCGAACGCATCCTCACCCGCGTCGCTTTGCGCAGCGCGCGTCCACGCGACCTCAGCACGTTGCGCGATGGCCTCGGCCTGTTACCGGCGTTGCGCGAAATCCTGGCGCCGCTCGACTCCCCTCGCCTGCAGGCGTTGGCCGCAGAACTGGGCGAGCATGGCGAACACGCCCACCTGCTGGCATCCGCGATCGTGCCGCAGCCGCCGGTGCTGGCGCGCGATGGCGGCATTTTCGCGGAAGGTTACGACGCTGAACTCGACGAGTTGCGGCGGCTGTCGACGCATGCGAACCAGTTCCTGATCGACCTGGAAGCGCGCGAACGTGAGGCCAGCGGCATCGCGACGCTCAAGGTCGGCTACAACCGTGTGCACGGTTACTACATCGAGATCAGCAAGGGCCAGTCCGACAGGGCGCCCACGCATTACACGCGGCGACAGACGCTGACCGGCGCCGAGCGTTACATCACCGAGGAATTGAAGGCGTTCGAGGACAAGGTGCTGTCAGCGCGCGAACGTTCGCTGTCGCGCGAGAAGCTGCTGTACGAAGGCCTGCTCGATGCATTGAATGAACGCCTGGAGCCACTGAAGCGTTGCGCGGCAGCGCTGTCGGAGCTCGACGTGCTCGCAGGCTTTGCCGAACGCGCGCAGGCGCTGGACTGGTCGCAGCCGCAATTGAGCGATGTCCCGGGGTTGCGGATCGAGCGCGGCCGCCACCCGGTAGTGGAAGCGGTACGCGATGAGCCGTTCGAACCGAACGATCTCGTCTTCAACGACACCATCCGCATGCGGGTGATCACCGGTCCGAACATGGGGGGCAAGAGCACCTACATGCGCCAGAACGCGCTGATCGTGCTACTCGCGCACATCGGCAGTTTCGTACCGGCGACGCTCGCGGTGATCGGGCCGATCGACCGCATCCTCACCCGCATCGGCGCCGGCGACGACCTCGCGCGCGGACAGTCGACCTTCATGGTCGAGATGGCCGAAACCTCGTACATCCTCCATCACGCCACCAGCGAATCGCTGGTGCTGATGGACGAGATCGGCCGCGGCACGTCGACCTACGACGGTCTCGCCCTGGCAGACGCCTGCGCACGTCACCTTGCAGCCGTGAATCGCAGTTACACGCTGTTCGCCACGCACTATTTCGAACTCACTGCACTTGCCGAGCCCGGCAGCGGGATCGCCAACGTGCATCTGGATGCCGTCGAGCACGGCGACGCATTGGTGTTCATGCACGCGGTCAAAGATGGACCAGCCGACCGCAGCTTCGGTCTGCAGGTCGCCGCCCTCGCCGGCCTGCCAAAAACCGTTGTGCGACAAGCACGTGGGCGCCTGGCCGAACTGGAGCAGCAAGGGCGCGATGCGCCGTCCACGCCGATGACCGCACAGGCGCTGGATGCGCCGCAGCAGATTGGTTTGTTCACGCCGACTTCGGCCGCGCTGGAAGCCCTCGCTGCGCTCGATCCGGACGAACTGACACCGAAGCAGGCACTCGAAGCCATGTACCGGCTCAAGGCCTTGCTGTAAGGGTGGCACCGGGGGGCGGGCCCATTCCCACATCCGTCTCCAAGCAAAGCCCGCGTCCAGTACTGGAGCGACGGCTGCAGCCTCCAATCCGCGTCAGATGTCTAGCCTTGGCACTTCCACTTTTGGAAGCAAGCGTGACGTGAAGTGTCGGTCTTGGAAGTACTTGATCTTGTCGCACATCACAGGATGCGGAATCCCCTCGTACAGGAATACTTCCTTATCGAATCCCATTGCCTTGAGTTCCTGCGGCAACATGAGCGCGCGGCGCTCCTCGGATTCGCTGCGCGAGACTTCGCGGCCACGGGTGACGTTCTGCTTGCGGACGGTGGTATAGCCCAGCATGTCCGAATAATCATTCGCGTCCTGCTGCTCACGCGGCGCATAGATGATCTGGAGGGCATGGTTCGTAATGATCGTCCGCGAAACATCCTTGCCGTAGACGGCATCGAGCTGCGCCATGCTTTGGATGATCGGCAGCAGACGGATGTTGTACCCGGCCATGTAGGCGACCGCCGTGGCGATGATGTCCACCTTGCCTATCGAAGTGAACTCATCCATCAGCAACAGGCACTGGTGCTTGAGTTCCGGATTCTTCTGCGGCAACTCCTTCGTATTGAGATTGATGACCTGGCTGAAGAACAGGTTGACGATCAAGCGGCTTTCCGCAAGCTTGTTGGGCTGGATGCCGACATAGATCGTCATCCTTTTCTTGCGCAGGTCGGTCAGCATGAAGTCATCGCCGCTCGTCGCAGCATCGAGGACCGGGTTGATCCAGGCATTGAGCGGCTCCTTCAATGTGCCCAGGATCGACGAGAATGTTTCATCCGCCTGCGATAGCAGGTTCGCGAATGCCGAACGCGCATTTCCGCTCAGGAACTTCCTGCTTGAAAGGGCCTGGAAATAGGCCTTCAGCTGGGTTCCATCCCCGGACGAGAGGCGGTAGACGGCGCCGAGCGTCGGTGCACATTGAGCGCCGGGAAAGCCGCTGTCCCGCTCGTTGTCCCAGTTCTCGAACAGATAGAGCGAAAATGCCATGAACGCGTTGCGCGCCTGACTGACCCAGAATTTCTGATCGTCGGCGCCATCGGGATACAGCATTGCCGCAATGCTCATCAGATCCGACACGCGGAACGCCGGATCGCGCGACACGTATGAGAGCGGATTCCAACGATGCGTCCGCCTGTCTTCTGCAAACGGATTGAACAGGTAGATTTCCTGACCTTGGCTTGCACGCCAGCCGCTGGTCAGGTCGAAATTCTCTTGCTTGATGTCGAGAACGACCATCGACTCCTGGTAATCGAGGAGGTTTGGAATAACGACGCCAACGCCTTTGCCCGATCTCGTCGGTGCGGCCAGAATCACGAATTGCTGGCCACCAAGACGAACGAGGTTGCCGTTGAACTTGCCGACGACGATGCCGTTCGGTGACGGCTTGAGCATGCCGTGCTTCGCCAGATCGCTGGCCCGGGCAAACCGGGCATCGCCATGCATCGACTTCTTCGCAGGCTTGAGGATCAGGACCAGGAGTGCGAAATAGCCGAGCAAAGGCAAGCCGAAACCGACGTAGCCGCCAACCTTGATCTTGCCTACGTACGGCCTGACCTCTGGCAGGTCGATTGCCTTGAGATAGCCAAGGTAGGTATCCCACTCCAGCAAGCCGGTATTGAGCTTCAGCAGGAGCAGTGTCAGAAACCCGGAGAAGTAAGTCCCCGCAGCCAATGTCCCCAGCGCCAAGGCCAGCGCCAGGATCAACTTTTGATTGCTCGCTGCCATGAGGCTCATCGCCGGACTCGATTCGGCCGGATCGACACTGGTGGCGTGGAAGTGGGAAAGCGATCTTTCTCGATCAACACTTCGACCCAGGCCTTGGCATCATCCAAGGTCAATTCATGCCGGAGCTTGGCCCCAGCCGAGTTAAGAACTGCATAGGCGAAGACCCGTTCGGGTTCGTATTGCTCTTCTGACGTCAGGGCGACGACTTGGTAGTGCCCTTTGATGAAGAGCGGATGGCTGTAATCCGTCACTGGCGTAGCTCCATGCGTACCAGTGGATCATGCAACGTGGCCCATGTCCGCTTCAAGCTTACGGTGCGCATTGCGATGGCTCACATGCCATTCGCGGGCTCGAGCCAGGGCGGTGAATCGTGACCGCACAAAACAAAAGCCCCGCGAAAGCGGGGCTTTGTTTGCTTGGCGATGATGACGGCCTAATCGCCCATTTGCTTCTGCAGGTGTTCCCACCGTTCCTGCTCGTCGATCGTGCGCTCGGCGGTCAGGCGCGCTTCCAGGCGCTCCAGGCCGATCTCCTCGCCCGAGTCCACGCTGAAGCCGTACTCGCCCGAGTCCACGCGCTTGAGCGTGCTGTCGATCTTGCCGATCAGCTTGCGGTAGCGGTCGCGGGTGCGCAGTTCCAGCGAGTTCTCGGTTTCGCGGGTGGCGCGCTCGGCTTCGTCACCGACGTCGCGCACTTCGTCCTTGAGGTTCTCGATGGTCTGCTTGGATTCCTCGACCAGGTCCGCGCGCCACGACAACAGGCGCTGACGGAAATACTCGAGTTGCAGGGCGCTCATGTACTCCTCATCCGACGACGGCACGTAGCCGTTCGGCACGATCGGGCGGCCCGTGTTGTCGGTCTTGTACGGGACGACCTTGACCTTGGTCTTGGGCGCGGGCGTCTGCGGCCGGGCGATGACGGCGACGGCAACTTTGCCGATCGGGCGTGGGCGCGGCGCCACGATGGGCTTGGCGACTGGAGCAGGCGCTGCCTTGGCCGGGGCCTTGGCAGGAGCGGCTGCCTTGGGCGCGGGGGCTTGCGGTGCAACCGTCTTGGTGTCGGCTTGCTTGCCCACGACCGGCTTGGCAGCAGCCGGCTTGGCGACCGGTGCGGTCTTGGTCGCTGGCTTGGCCGCCGGCTTCTTGACGGCTACTGGCTTGGCGGCTGGCTTTTTGGCCGGAGCGGCGGCTTTCTTGGCCGCAGGCTTGCTTGCAGCAGGCTTCTTCACCGCGACCTTGGCCGCAGGTTTCTTGGCGACTGGTTTCTTCGCCGCAGCCTTCTTGGCGACCGGCTTCTTGGCCGCCGCGGCCTTCGCGGCTGGCTTCTTGGCTGCAGGCTTACTAACAGCCGGCTTCTTGACGGCCGCCTTCTTGGCAGCGGGTTTACTGGTCTTCTTGACGGCCTTGGCGGCCTTCTTCGCGGGTTTCTTCACTGCCACGTGCGATGGTTCCTTCTCTTCCCTTGGACGGGAAAGCGCGCTGTTATACCCTGCCCCGCCAATAGCGGCAACCCGCGCGAGCACCGTGCGTTATGCCGCATTACGGACTTGTGATCGACCATCTCCTCATTGCTTGCCTGCGCGCGTACAAACGCTGGCTCAGCCCGTTGCTGGGGCCGCGTTGCCGGTTCGTGCCCACCTGTTCCGAATACGCGATCGAGGCCATCCAGCGTTTTGGCCCCTGGCGCGGCGGCTGGCTGGCGCTGCGCCGGATCGGTCGCTGCCATCCGCTGCACCCGGGTGGGCACGACCCCGTGCCTCCGCGCTCCTAACAACTCCCGTCAGGACACCGAAACATGCCGTCAACGCTGATCGTCAACGCCCGCCTGGTCAACGAAGGTCGCGAATTCGACGGCGACCTGCGGATCGAAGGCGGCCGCATCGCGCAGATCGGCAGCGGGTTGAAAGCGCGCGACGGGGAAACCGTCGTCGAGGCCAACGGCCGCCGCCTGCTGCCCGGGATGATCGACGACCAGGTGCATTTCCGCGAACCCGGGCTGGAATACAAGGCCGACATGGCGACCGAATCGGCGGCCGCGGTCGCCGGCGGGCTGACCAGCTTCATGGACATGCCCAACACCAGCCCGCCGACGCTCGGTGCGGACGCGCTGGAGGACAAATACCGCCGCGCCGCCGGCCGTGCCTGGGGCAACTACGGCTTCTACCTCGGTGCCAGCAACGACAACCTCGCCGCGATCCAGCGCCTCGACCCGCGCAGCGCGCCCGGCGTGAAAGTGTTCATGGGCGCCTCGACCGGCAACATGCTCGTCGACAACCCGGCGATCCTCGATGGCATCTTCCGCGATGCACCGACACCGATCATCACGCATTGCGAAGACACACCGATGATCGACGCCGAGCTTGCGCGCTACAAGGCGCAGTACGGCGACGACATCCCGGCACGGTTCCATCCCGACATCCGCTCGCGCGAAGCCTGTTTCAAATCGACCGAACTGGCGATTTCGCTGGCACGCAGGCATGGGACGCGCCTGCATGTGCTGCATATCAGCACCGCCGACGAATTGGCGCTGTTCGAAACCGGCCCGTTGATCCGCGCCGACGGCAGCCGCAAGCAGATCACTGCCGAGACCTGCGTGCATTTTTTGCGCTTCGACCGCTCTGATTACGAGCGCCTGGGCAACTTGATCAAATGCAATCCCGCGATCAAGGACGCCAGCGACCGCGAAGCGCTGGTGCGTGCGCTGGCCGAGGACGTCATCGACGTACTCGCCACCGACCACGCCCCGCACACGCTGGAGGAAAAGGCGCGGCCCTACACGTCCGCGCCGAGCGGCTTGCCGCTGGTGCAGTACGCGCTGAATGCCGCGCTCGAACTGGTGCACGAAGGCCACCTGACCACTGCGCAGGTGGTACAGAAATTCGCGCATGCGCCGGCGCAGCTGTTCGACGTGCACGAGCGCGGCTTCCTGCGCGAAGGTTATGCCGCCGACCTGGTGCTCGTCGACGACACGCCGTTGACGGTGCGCCGCGAAGACGTGCTGTCGAAATGTGGCTGGTCGCCGTTCGAAGGCACCACGTTCCACTCGCGCATCGCAACCACCTGGGTCAACGGCGTGGTGGTTTGGGACGGCAGCCGGCTGGTCGGCGCACCGCAGGGACGGCGCCTGGAGTTTGCACGGTGAGGTGCTGGGGCATCGTCGCCTGCGCGATGATGCTGGCGGCGTGCGCATCGACGCCGCAGGCGCCACCGATGCGCCTCGACAACGTTGCGCCTATACACGCCACCGTACTGCCCACAACCGCCTCGCAAGGCGCACTGGTGATCGGCAGCGCCCAGCCCAACGCTACGGTGACGGTGGGCGAACGCCAGTTGCGCGTATCGCCGGACGGTCGCTTCGTGTTCGGCATCGGTCGCGATGCGAGCGGTGAGCTCGTCGTCTCGATCAAACAACCCGGCACCGGCACGATCGAGCATCGCATCGCGATCACCCCGCGAGACTGGCCAATCGAACGCATCGAAGGCGTTCCACCGGAAACGGTGAACCCGCCACCGGAGATCGCCGCGCGCATCGAGCGCGAGCAGGCACTGGTGGTGGCGGCGCGCACGCGGGACGACGACCGCAACGATTTCACGCAGGCGTTCATCTGGCCGGTGCAAGGCCGGATCAGCGGTCGGTTCGGCAACCAGCGCATCTACATGCTTCCGGACGGCAGCGGTGCGCCGAAGTCACCGCATTCGGGCATGGACATCGCCGCCGACGCGGGCACGTCGGTGAAAGCACCGGCGGCGGGCGTGGTGACGTTCGCCAACCTCGATCTCTACCTCACTGGCGGCACGCTGCTGATCGACCACGGGCACGGGGTCAGCTCGAACTTCCTGCACCTGTCGCGGATCGACGTCCAGGTCGGCGACCGGGTCGAGCAGGGCCAGGTCATCGGTGCAGTCGGCGCAACCGGGCGCGCAACCGGGCCGCACCTGCATTGGGGCATGAACTGGTTCGACGTGCGGATCGATCCACTACTGGTGCTCGAGGGCACCACCACACGTTGATCGATGTCAGGCGGGATTGCGCCCGGAGACCCGGGCCACCGCATCGTGTGGATGCAGGCTCTCGAAATGCGCCACCGTGATGTCGTAACGCTCGATCCGCGCATCGGCGGATAGCGCTGCGGCCACGCGGCGAGCGGCGTCCTCGCAGAACATCAGGTTGGCGGCGTTGAGTTCGGCGAAGGCCTGTTCGTCCTCGCGCTTGACAGCGGTCTGTACCGGCGTGCCGAGCGCAGCTTCGATCGCATCAACCAGCGCCAGCAACGGCAGTTCGTCGAACGCCGGGCGCAATTCCACGCGCACTTCAGCGCGGCTGCGCTGCGCGTGCGGCGTGGCGGCGAGTCCGCGCTCCGAAGCCAGCCAGTCGCGTACGACGTGCGTGGACAACGGCCGTGCCGCGGCGAAGTCCTCGGCGAAACGTTCGGCATTCAGCTGGCGCGACAACGCGGCCGAGGCCGGACAGGTGCTGGAATATTCGACGGAGAATCCAAGCGTCAACTGCAGATGGCCATCGCGTAATTCCGCATCGATCTCGACCGGATAACGCTTCCAGCCGACATGCCCGCTTTCCAGCGCTGCGCGTTGCAGCAGGTGTTCGTAGCGCACGCGCAACCGCGCGCGCGAGGACAGGCCGTTCTGTGACTCGATGAAGCCCTGCAGCACGCGGCGCAGGCCTGGTGGCGTGATCGCTTCGCTTGCGAATGCCTGCTGCAGTTGCAGGTACAGCCGCGACATATGGATACCGCGGGCATCGGCATCGCGCAGGTCGACGGCGACATCGACCGAGGCCGCCACTTGCACGGTGTTGCCGTCGGCATCGTGGATGCGGACCGGCAGCGCGATCTTCTCCATGCCGACCCAGTCCAGCGGACGCGCCAAGGCAGCGGCATCGTGGGCGACGTCGGGCAAGGTAGCGGGCGTGGTCGGGGACGTGGACACGGCAGTCGTTCAGCTGGATCGGACGAGGGGCATTGTAGCGGCCAAGGCACGAACGCTCGCGCAACGCTGTGTCCGCCAGGGTCAGCTGCGGGCGGCGCGCCAGGCTGCGAACAGGGTATTCCAGCGCGGCAGTGGTACATCGGCCGGGCTGCCGGAAGCGAATCGCTGCAAGCGCCCACGTACCAGCGCCGCCTGGATGCGCCCGGGGCGCGAACCTTCCTGCGGCGGTGGCCAGCGCTGCAGGAGCTCATTGGCCCAGTGACGCACTACGACATCCGGCGCGGCCTCGCTCAGGCGCGCCCGCAGGTGCAACGGCACCGCGGCCTCTCCGCCCTGGAGGACACGCTCGGCGAGCAGGCCGACGACCACGCTGGCATAAGGCGCAGGTGCCTCGCTGGCGAAAAGCGTCGCGGCGATGCCAGCGACGGCCTCCGCGAATGGCTCCAGCTCGGCGATCGCCTGTTCGGCATCGGTTTGGCGTTCGCGACTCGCGCGCAGCGCTGGCAAGCAAGCCGCGAGCAGTTGCCAATGCGCGGACTGGCGCTGCAATACCGCGCCGAGCGGATGCCGGCGTCGGCCCTGGGTCCAGCCGTGCAATTCCTCGGCCCACCACGCCAGTTTCGCTTCGCCAGGGCGCGGATCGCTGCCGCCCCAGGCGGCGTCGGTCAGTTCCTGACGCAGCGCGAACCAGGCCACTGCCGTGTCGCGTTGCGCATGCGGCACGAACACTTCGGCGATGGCCCATTCCGGCCAGCGCGCGCGCCATTTTTCAACGAAGCTGGCCGGCGCTTGCGGATCGGTCATTGCGCGCTTTCTGAAAGTTTGCGCGGCCAGATCGCCGCATCGAGCAGGTCCTGCGGCGCTTCGACCAGCACATCACCACCCCACTCTGCCGGCTCATCGTCGGGCAAGCGATAACCCCACAGCGCTACCACCGACGGCATGTTCGCGCTGCGCGCGGCGACGATGTCGCGTTCGTCATCGCCGACGTAGACGCAGTCTTCGACCGCGACATACAACGTCTGCGCGGCGTGCAGCAACGGCAACGGATGCGGCTTGCGTTGCGGCAAGGTGTCGCCGCCGATCAGGATGGCGCAACGCGTCTGCCAGCCGAGCATCGGCAGCAGCTGCTTCGCCAGGTATTCAGGCTTGTTGGTGACGATGCCCCAGCGCCCGCCGTCGGCTTCGATCGCGCCCAGCAGCCGTTCGATGCCGTCGAACGGGCTCCCGTGCTTCGCCAGTTCGAGTTCGTATTGCGCGAGGAACACCGGGACCAGCGCCTCGCGCTGTTCGTTCGCCATGTCCGCGAACGCTGCCGCCAGCATCGCGCGCGCGCCTTTCGACACGTGCGGACGCAATGCGTCGAGCGTCATCGGGGCCGCGCCACGCTCCGCGCGCATCACGTTGACCGTGGCCAGCATGTCGGGGGCGCTGTCGAGCAACGTGCCGTCGAGATCGAACAGGACCAGGCGTGGGAACGTGCAATTCATTGCGGCTTCAACGCGCTGACGAGGTAATTGACGTCGGTGCGACGGATCACCCGCGCCGCGTTGCGCCACGGCTCGTACATCAATCCGCTGACATCCTCGAGCTGCAGCCCGGCCTGCCGCAGCCAGGTCGCCAGCTCGGAGGGCTTGATGAAGTCGCGGTACTGGTGCGTGCCCTTGGGCAGGACGCCGGCAATGTATTCGGCGCCGACGATCGCCAGTGCGAACGCGGCTGGCGTGCGGTTAAGCGTGGAGACGAAGAGGCGCCCACCAGGTTTCAGCAGCGTGGCGCATGCAGACAACACCGATGCAGGTTCCGGCACGTGCTCAAGCATCTCCATGCAGGTGATCGCATCGAAACTGCCGGGCTGTTCCGCGGCCAGCGCTTCGGCGGAACAGAGTTTGTAATCGACGTCGACGCCGGATTCGAGCCGGTGCAGCTTCGCGATTTTGATCAGGTCGGGGGCCAGATCGAGCGCGGTCACCTTCGCGCCTTCGCGCGCCAGTGCTTCGCTCAGCAAACCGCCGCCGCAACCGACATCGAGCACTGCCGCACCACGCAGGGCGACGCGTTCGGCGACGTAGCCAAGGCGGGCCGGATTCAACGCGTGCAGCGCCTTCTGCGGACCTTCCGGATCCCACCAGCGATTGGCCAGGGCACCGAACTTGTCGAGTTCGGCCTGGCTGAAATTGCCTTCTCGAAGCTGGTCGTCGCGCAGTGTGCTCATTCGCCCACCCGGATCGCGACGATGCGGTCGCGCCACTGCCGGGCGTTCGCGACCAGCGCGGCAGTATCGATGTCGATCAGCATGCGTTCGCGCAACTTGCGCTTGCCCGCGATCCAGACATCGCTGACCTGGTGGCGGCCGCAGGCATAGACCAGTTGCGAGATGGCATGGTGCAACGGCTGGGTCTCGAGTTCGCCGAGGTCGACGCAAACCAGGTCGGCCTGCTTGCCCGGTTCGATCGAGCCGACAAGGTGATCGAACCCGAGCGCGCGCGCACCACCGAGGGTGGCTGCATGCAGAGCGGTCGCGGCATCGAGGGCGGAAGCGTCAGCGGCCACGGCCTTGGCCAGCAGCGCCGCGCTACGCATTTCACCGAACATGTCGAGGTCGTTGTTGCTGGCAGCGCCATCCGTGCCGATGGCGAGGTTGATGCCCGCGCGCTGCACGTCGGCGGCGCGGCAAAAACCCGATGCGAGCTTGAGGTTGGATTCCGGGCAATGCACCACGCTGACGCCACGTTCTGCGCACAGCGCGATCTCGGCGTCGGTCAATTGCGTCATATGAACAGCGATCAGGCGGTCGTTGACCAGGCCAAGGCGGTCCAGCCGCGCCAAGGGGCGCTGGCTGTGCTGTTGCTGGGATTCGGCGACTTCGTGCGCGGTCTCGTGCACGTGGCAGTGCACCGGCACATCGAGCTGGTCGGCGAGCATGCGGATGCGCTCGAAGTTCGTGTCCGACACCGTGTACGGCGCGTGCGGTGCGAATGCGGTCGCGACCAGTGCATCGTTGCGCCATTGGTCATGCACTTCGCCGGCGCGATCGAAGTATTCATCGGACGACTTCGCCCATGCGGTGGGGAAGTCGATGATCGGCAGCCCGACGCGCGCACGGAAGCCGTGGCGGTGGTAGACCGCGGCCTGCACATCGGGGAAGAAATAGTTCTCGTTGCAGCAGGTCGTGCCGCCGCGGAGCATCTCGGCGATGGCCAGCGCCACCCCGTCGGCGACGAACTCCGGCCCGATCACCGCACCTTCGATCGGCCAGATATGGCCCTGCAGCCACTGCATCAGCGGTAGATCGTCGGCGACGCCGCGCAGCAGCGTCATCGGGTTGTGGGTGTGGGCATTGACGAGGCCGGGGATCAGCGCGGCATCCGGGCGCGAGACGGTTTCCTTCGCCTCGAAACGCAGGCGCGCTTCGCCGATCGGCAGCACGGCGACGATGGCGCCATCGCGCACTGCGACGGCGTGGTCTTCCAGCACCACGCCGTGGGGCACGACCGGCACGACGTGGCCGGCTTCGATCAGGAGGTCGCAGGCTTCGCGCTGCATGCGCTTACCAGAAGCCGAGGCCGAGCGCGTAGGTCAGGCCAAAGGCACCGGCACCGAACAGCAGCCAGGCCAGGATCATCAGCCGCAGCGCTTCGCCGTACGACAGCGCACGCACCTGGGCCGGGAAGATGCGCGGCAGTGTGGTGTTCCACAGCCACACCACCGCGCCAGCTGCGAGCAGGACGCCGAAAAGCCAGACGACCAGATAACCCAGCGTCGATTCCATCGCTTATTTCACGCGGCTGACGTATTCGCCGGAACGGGTGTCGACCTTGATCACCTCATCCTGGCCGACGAACAACGGCACGCGCACGACGGCGCCGGTTTCCAGCGTGGCCGGCTTGCCGCCACCGCCAGAGGTATCGCCGCGCACGCCCGGGTCGGTCTCGACGATCTTCAGTTCGACGAAATTCGGCGGCGTCACCTGGATCGGCGTGCCGTTCCACAGAGTCACCACGCAGGCTTCCTCGCCCTTCAGCCATTTGGCGGCATCGCCGACGCCGACCTTGTCGGCCTGGACTTGTTCGAAGGTTTCCTGCTGCATGAAGTGCCAGTGCTCGCCGTCGGCGTAGAGGAACTGCATGTCGGTGTCCACCACGTCGGCCACTTCGACCGAGTCCGTCGCCTTCATCGTCATTTCGACCACCCGGCCGGACTTGATGAAGCGGTATTTGATGCGGGTGAAGGCCTGGCCCTTGCCCGGCTTGACGTATTCGGTCTCGGTGATGATGCACGGCTCGTTGTTGACCAGGATCTTCTGTCCGGTCTTGACGTCGTTCATGCCTAGGCTGGCCATGTAGGGGTGCTCCTAAATTGATGCAATCTGCTGAGCCATCCGTGGGACGGCTAAAATGGTGGGCTTGGGATTTCCGGCGACGCCGGAGCGCCCAAAAACATGCTCGGAAAACAGCCGGACGCGACATGATACCCGCAGCCCCCCTCCAGATGCAGCCGCCACGCTGGCAACAGCTGTGGCGCGAGGCCGTGCGCGACCCATGCGAACTGCTGTCGCTGTTGGGCCTGGAGGCGCTTGCGACGCGGATTTCCGGCACTGCTGCCAATGGGTCGTTCCCGCTGCGGGTGCCGCGTGGTTTCGTCGCACGGATGCGCCATGGCGACCCGAACGACCCGTTGCTGCGGCAGGTTCTGCCGCTGGATGACGAGGATCGCATCGTGCCGGGTTTCGACCTCGACGCTGTCGGCGACGCCGCCGCGCGCACCGGACACGGCGTGATCCAGAAGTATCGCGGCCGCGCCCTGCTGATCGCCACCGGCAGCTGCGCGGTGCATTGCCGCTACTGCTTCCGTCGGCATTTCCCGTACAGCGAGGAAACCGCCGCAGCGGGCGGTTGGGGTGAGACCGTGGCGCTGATCGCCGCCGACGCCAGCATCGATGAAGTGATCCTCTCCGGTGGCGACCCATTGTCTCTGGCGACGTCAAAGCTGGCCGAGTTGACCGCCGCCCTAGCTGCGATTCCGCACCTGCAGCGCCTGCGCATCCACACCCGACTGCCGGTGGTGCTGCCTGAGCGAGTCGACGATGGCCTGATCGCATGGCTGCGCACGCTGCCATGGCCGGTCACGGTGGTCATCCACGCCAACCACGCCAACGAATTCGATGACGACGTCGATGCCGCCCTGGCACGGCTGCGCGCCGCTGGTACCACCTTGCTCAACCAAGCGGTGCTGCTGCGCGGGGTCAACGACTCGGTCGACGCCCTGGTCGCCCTCAGCGAACGTGGCTTCGCAGCCGGAGCACTGCCCTATTACCTGCACCAGCTCGACCGCGTCGTCGGCGCCGCGCATTTCGAGGTCTCCGACGACGACGCCCGCGTCCTGCACACGGCGTTAGCGGCACGTTTGTCAGGTTATCTGGTGCCGCGCCTCGTTCGCGAAGTGGCGGGCGATCCGGGCAAGCGTCCGTTGTTGTGACGCGTGCGCATGGACCTGAACCCGCTGTTCATGTCATAACTGAACAATAAGGGCACAAACCGTCCGACCTGGACAAAGACTGACCCGCCGAGTCTGGCTTGGCCTGTTTTCAGTGTTGCCGGCTCATTGGTTGCGGAGAGAGGTGCGGATGCGATTCAACAAAGACAGCGTGCTGCGTCTGCTCATCGTCGACGATAGCGTGGAAGCCGCCGAGGCCATCGTCAGCGGCCTGCGCAACGATGGGATCGCCGTGCGCCCGACGCGCCCGGAAAACGAGGCCGAACTGGCCACGCAGATCGCCACGCAGCCGTTCGACCTGGTGGTGACGGCGCGCGATTCCCGATCGCTGCCGCTGGAGATCGTCACCAGGGCCGTGGACGGCAGCGGCAAGGATCTGCCGGTGCTGCTGCTGGTCGATCGCATCGACGATGCCGTGGTCCTCGAAGCCCTGGAGCGCGGCGTGCGTGGTATCGCCCTGCGCGGCCGCATCGACCACGTGCAGGCGGTGGTGCGCAATGAATGGGCCGACCTCGAAGCACGACGCGCGCAACGCCTGCTGGAAGCGCAGGTGCGCGAGACCGAGCGCCGTTGCGATGCGCTGATCGACTCCTCGCGCGACCCGATCGCCTACGTGCACGAAGGCATGCACATCCGCGCCAACGTGGCCTACCTGGAGATGTTCGGCTTCGATTCGTTCGAGGACATCGAAGGCATGTCGCTGCTAGACCTGGTGGCGCCGGCGCACGTCGACGAATTCAAGAAAGTACTGAAGAAGCTGTCCAAGGGCGAAGTTCCGCCGCCACACTACGAGCTGGAAGGACGCGACCTCGAAGGTAACCACTTCCCCGCGGTGATGGACTTCACTCCCGCGACCTACGAAGGCGAGCCCTGCGTGCAGATCGTGTTCCGGCGCCAGGAAACCGATCCGGAACTCGCACGCGAAGTCGAAGCGCTGCGCCAGCGTGACCAGGTCACCGGCCTGTTCAACCGCGGCACCTTCCTGCACATGCTCGAAGGTGCGGTCGCCGAAACCGCACAGAACGGCGCGCACCACGGCCTGCTGCTGCTGGAGCCCGACCATTTCGTGAAGCTGGTGCAGGAGATTGGCTTCGACGCCGCCGACAACCTGCTGGTGAGCTTCGCCGACCGCCTGCGCAGCGTGCTCGGCGAGCACGATGTCGCCGCGCGCTTCGGTGAACACCAGTTCGCCGTGCTGCTGCGCAACAGCGACTACGCCCGTACCACGCAAGTCGCCGAGAACCTGCGCGCCGCTTTCGCCGACCATGTGCTCGAGGTTGGCGCGCGCTCGCTCAACGCCACCACCAGCGTCGGCGGCGTGCAGATCGGCGAGAAGATCGCCAGCGTCACCGCGGTACTGGCCAAGGCCAACCAAGGGGTGCAGTCCACGATCGGCGTTGGCGGCAACCGGGTCGAGGTGTTCGATCCGGCCGCGGTCGACCGTGCCGAAGTCGAGCGCGTGCAGGCCTGGGTTGCGCGCATCCAGACGGCGATCGAAGGCAACGGCTTCGTCCTGCACTACCAGCCCGTCATCAGCCTGCGCGGCGAACCCGGCGAGACTTATGAAGCCCTGCTGCGTATGCAAGGGAGTAGCCCGGGCGAACTGGTGCAGCCGAATTCGTTCCTGCCGATCGCCGAGGAACACGGCCTGCTGTGGGAAATCGACCGCTGGGTGGTCGGCCGTGCAATCGCGGTGATCGCCGAACGCGGACGCGCTGGCAAGCGCACCACGATGATGGTGAAGATCACCCAGGCCTCGTTGCAGGACGACACCCTGGTGCGTTTCATCGGCGAGAAACTCAGCGCACACGACGTCCATGGCGGACTGCTGGTGCTGGAATTGCCGGAGGCCAAGGTGTTCACGCACCTGCGCCAGGCGCAGGATTTCCGTGCTGCGGTCGCGCAGTTCGGGTGCCGCGTCGGCCTCGAGCAGTTCGGCGCCGGGTTGAACTCATCCCAGCTGCTGACCCACTTCGGCCCAGCGATGGTCAAGATCGACCGCGGCTTCATGCAGGAGCTGACCAGCAACCCCGACAACCAGGAGAAGATCCGCGACATCGCAGGGAAAGCCAGCGCCGCCGGCACGCTGACCATCGCCGAGTTCGTGCAGGACGCGGCCAGCATGACCTTTTTGTTCGGCAGCGGCGTTGATTACGTGCAGGGATACTTCCTGGCAGCCGCCGGGCCCGAAATGAATTACGAGTTCGAATAGGCCCGCTGACGCGCGCAAAGAAAAAGCCCGCCATCCGGCGGGCTTTTTCATGCTCGTTCGTGCCGACCGATACAGCCGCTCAGGTCACCACGCCCTGCCGCACCGACGCCTCGGGACGCGCATTGCGCAGCGCGGTGATGCGTTCTTCCAGCGGCGGATGACTCATCAGCAGGCGCTTGAGACCGTGGCCAACGCCGCCGCTGATACCGAACGCGGCAACCTGCTTCGGCAGCGTGCTTTCGCCATAGGTCAACGACAGGCGTTCCAGCGCGGCGACCATCTTGTCGCGACCGGCCAGCTTGGCGCCGCCGGCATCGGCTCGGAACTCGCGATGACGCGAGAACCACATCGCGATCATGCTGGCGAACAGGCCAAACACCATGTCGAGCACGAACACGATCACGTAGTAACCAATGCCGCCACCCTCACGATTGCCGCTGAGGTAACCGTCGATCACCCGGCCGACGACGCGCGCCAGCACGATCACGAAGGTGTTCAGGACGCCCTGCAACAACGCCATCGTCACCATGTCGCCGTTGGCGACATGGCTGACTTCGTGGCCCAGCACGGCCTCGGCCTCATCGCGGTTCATCGCCCGCAGCAGGCCGGTGGAGACGGCGACCAGAGCCTTGTTGCGGTTGGCGCCGGTGGCGAAGGCGTTGATCTCGGGGGCGTCGTAAATCGCGACCTCGGGCATGCCGATGCCGGCTGCCTGCGCCTGCCGCTGCACGGTCGAGAACAGCCACTGCTCCGACTCGTTGCGCGGCTGCTCGATCACGTGGGCACCCGTGGTGCGCTTGGCGATCCACTTCGACATCAGCAGCGAGATGAACGAGCCGCCGAAGCCGAACAACGCCGCCATGATCAGCAGGCCGCCGAACTGCTGTGGATTCACGCCGAGGACCGACATCACCACGCTGACCAGTGCCAGCACGGCGAGGTTGGTGGCCACGAACAAGGCTATGCGATTGAACATTGTCATTTTTCCGTGCCGCGCACCTCGCGGCCTTATTCGCAAAATGTGGCAAGACTCGATTAAATTCAAGTGAGATGAGTCTTCCGTCCTACTGCGGCCGCTTCGCACCCTCCCCGACCGGACCGTTGCATTTCGGTTCATTGCTGGCTGCGTTCGGCAGCTGGCTGCTGGCGCGGCATGCGGGTGGGCAGTGGCTGGTGCGGATCGAGGATCTGGATCCTCCACGCGAAGTCGCCGGTGCCGCCGAGGAACAACTCCACACGCTCATCGGGTTTGGGCTGGCATCGGATGGCAAGATTCTGCGCCAGAGCGAACGTGGCGCGGTCTACCAGGCTGCGCTCGACCGCTTGCTTGCGGAGGGCACCGCGTTCGCCTGCCATTGCAGCCGCAGCGACCTCGCCAGCAATGGAGGCATCCATCAGCGCTGCGTCGCCACCACGCACCGACATGGCCGTTCTAAGCAAGGGCCGGCGATCCGGTTGCGAGTGCCCGCGGGTACGAGGCTGTGCTTCGACGACGCCGTCCAGGGCCGGATCACCCAGGACGTCAGCACCGAGGTCGGCGATTTCGTGCTCAAGCGCGCCGACGGTTACTGGGCCTACCAACTCGCGGTGGTCGTCGACGATGCCGCTCAAGGCATCACGGACGTGGTGCGCGGCGCCGACCTGCTCGACTCGACGCCACGGCAGATCCTGCTGCAGCGTGCGCTCGGCTTGCCGACGCCACGTTACACGCACCTACCCTTGGTGATCGACAAGGCAGGCCGCAAGTTGTCGAAATCGCTGGCGGCCTTGCCGATCGATGCGGGCGATCCATTGCCGGCTCTGCGCGCGGCATGGCAGGCGTTGGGACAGCCCCCCGCGGCGCTGGCACATGTCGATACGGTGGCGGATGCACTTGCCGCCGCGCAGGATGCATTCGCGCCGCAACGCATCCCCAACGCACCCATTGCACTGCACAACATGCGTGTCACGGATGCTGTCTAGAATCGATGGTCCTCAATTGGAAAGGAGCAGGTAATGACAGGACGGGTAGCGTTGGTAACGGGTGGGACCGGCGGAATCGGCACGGCGATCTGCAAACGCCTGGCAGCCGCGGGCCACAAAGTGGCGACCAACTATCGCAATGAGGAAAAGGCCAAGGCCTGGCAGGCGCGGCTGCGCAGCGAAGGCTTCGAGATCGCACTGGCCAAGGGCGACGTATCCACCGCGGAAGACGCCGAAGCGATGGTGCGCGAAGTCGAACGCCAAGTCGGCCCGGTCGACATCCTCGTGAACAATGCCGGCATTACCCGCGACACCACTTTCCATCGGATGACCTCACAGCAGTGGAACGAGGTGATCTGCACCAACCTCAACTCCTGCTTCAACGTCACCCGCCCCGTGATCGAAGGCATGCGCGAGCGCAAGTGGGGACGGATCATCCAGATCAGTTCGATCAACGGACAGAAAGGTCAGTACGGCCAGGCCAACTACGCCGCGGCCAAGGCGGGCATGCACGGCTTCACCATCTCGTTGGCGCAGGAAAACGCACGTTTCGGCATCACCGTGAATACGGTTTCACCCGGCTATATCGGTACCGACATGGTGATGGCCGTACCGGAGGAAGTGCGCAACAAGATCGTGGCGCAAATTCCCACTGGCCGCCTCGGCGAACCCGAGGAAATCGCATACGCAGTTTCGTTCTTCATCCCCGATGAGGCAGGCTGGATCACCGGCGCCAACCTGTCGGCGAATGGTGGCCAATACATGGGGTGGTAACCATGGCTCATTGACGTCGCGCTTGAGGACGTCGAGCGGCAGCTGCGCCAGAACGCCGCTGCGCATGCAAAGGTTGGCATGTACCTGGAACACGCATGGAAAACAGGGACAACGCCGATGAGGCGTTGTCGCTATTCCGTGTCGACGACTTGGAGCGCTGCAAGCATCGAATGAACAGCGTCCATGCCGATGCGCGGCGGCATGATCCGGGCGCCAGCCTGCCGCAGCTGGCATTCCTCGATGGCGACTGCTCTATGGCGCCTGAGGGAAAACCCTCATGGCGGGCAAAAAATGAACGCACCCACTACGTGCCGCGGGCAAAATCCGTGATCATGACCTGCGGGGCTTGACAGATAAGTTGCAACCCGTGCTGCACTGCGCCATGCTCCACGCAGTCGTCTGCCCGGGTCCACCGCATGTCCGCAACGCGCGTCATCAAGAAATATCCGAATCGCCGTTTGTACGACACCGAAATTTCGAGCTACATCACGATCGAAGACGTGCGCCAGCTGATCGTCGACGGCGAGGAGTTCGAAGTCCGTGACGCCAAGACCGGCGAGGACCTGACCCGGCAGGTGCTGCTGCAGATCATCGCCGAGCACGAGCAGGACGGCGAACCGATGCTGTCCACGCAGTTGCTCAGCCAGATCATCCGTTTCTACGGCGACTCGTTGCAAGGCTTCATGGGCAGCTACCTCGAGCGCTCCATGCAGATGTTCCTCGAGCAACAGCAGCAGTTCCGCCAGCAGATGAGCGGACTGATCGGCCAGGCGCCGTGGACCATGCTCAACCAGCTCACCGAGCGCAACCTGGAACTATGGAAGGAGTTCCAGCAGAACCTGGTCGGCGGTATCGGACGGCCGGCCGCGCAAAAGCCGAAGGACACCGCCAAATCGCGTTGACGGCGGCTTGCGCTGGGGCGACCTTTCGCAAAATCATGCCGCCTGTCGCAAAAGCGATGCGGTCGGTGCGTTGACCCGACGCACCCGCGCGCGTATGTTGCAGCGCAACAATTCCCCGGTTTCCATCCCATGAGCAAACGCGTAGCCGTCGTGACCGGCGGCATCGGCGGTCTCGGTACCGAGATCTGCAAATCCCTCGCCCGTGCCGGGCGCACCGTGATCGCCGCCGATCTCGGGGCACGCGCCGAACGCGTCGCGGAGTTCCAGCGTGAAGTCGATGGCCTCGACGTCCGCTTCGAAGCCGCCAACGTCGGTGATTTCGATGCTTGCGGCGCACTGGTGCGCAAGCTCGAGGCCGAACACGGCACGCTCGACATCCTCGTCAACGCCGCCGGCATCACTCGCGACACCACGCTGCGCAAGATGGAGCGGACCGACTGGGATGCGGTGTTGAACATCAACCTCGACGGCGTGTTCAACATGTGCCGGTACGCGGTCGACGGCATGCTCGCTCGCGGCTTCGGCCGCATCGTCAACATCAGTTCGGTCAACGGCCAGACTGGCCAGTTCGGCCAGACCAACTATTCCGCGGCGAAGGCCGGCATGCACGGCTTCACCATGGCGCTGGCGCGCGAAGTCGCACGCAAGGGCGTCACCGTGAACTCGGTATCGCCCGGCTATTGTGAGACCGCGATGGTGATGGCAGTGCCGGAAGAGGTCCGCACCAAGATCATCGACAGCGTGCCTGTCGGCCGGCTCGGCAAGCCGAGCGAGATCGCGCGTACTGTCGAGTTCCTCACCGCCGATGAGGCTGGCTTCATTACCGGCGCGAACATCCCGGTGAATGGCGGCCTGTTCATGAGCTTCTGATTTTGTTTTGATTTTTGTGGGAGCGACGTAAGTCGCGATAGACGGCTAAGAAGCTCGCGACTTACGTCGCTCCCACAGGATCAGGCCGAAGATCGATCAATGGGCGCCGACGGCAGCCCCGCCCTCCCGGCAATACTTCGCCCGGTATTCCATCGCCTTCGGCATCAGCGACTGCAGGTTCTGGATGCGCGTGCCGGGATTGGGGTGCGTGGACGCAAACTCCGGCTGCCCGGCGCCACCGCTGGCTTCGCTCATGCGTTCCCACAGCGGCACCGCTTCCTGCGGGTTGAAGCAAGCCGCCGCGGCCAGCATCAGGCCCACGTAATCGGCCTGGGTCTCGTGCTTGCGCGCATACGGTAGCAGCACGCCGTAGCCCATTGCGGCCATCACCATCTGTTGCGAGCCGGCATCCATGCCGCTAACCGCACCACCCATCTGCACGATCTGCCCGACCTTCTGCTGCGTCATGCGCTGCGCGCCGTGGCGCAGCAGCGCGTGGGCGATCTCGTGGCCCATGACGATCGCCATCGCGTCGGTGTTCTTCGCCACATTGAACAGGCCGGTGTAGACGGCCATCTTCCCGCCAGGCAGGCAGAACGCGTTGACCTGGTCGGACTGGATCACGTTCACGTCCCACTCGAAGCCGCGCGAGATGTATTGCGGCGGCTGGCCGGTTTCCGCCGCCAACGCGGCCTCGACTTCATCCGTCTTGGCGATCAACCGCTGGGCGATCTCGCGAACCTGCCTCGCTGCCGGGGAATTGGGATCGACCGGGCGCTCCTGCGACAGGATTTCCTGATAGGCCTGCAGCCCCAGCGCTTCCTCGTCCTCGACCGACAGGGTCTTGTCGATCACCGCTTTCTCCCCAGTGTAGGGATCCACGGTCTGGTTCGAGAACCAGTAGTACGCGGCATAGCCAGCGAACAGCAACAGAACCCACCAGCGGATACCGCCGAAACCGCGCCGCTGCCTGCCGCCTGCCTGCGCCTGGTTGCCGAACGGATCGATCCTCATCTGCCCTCTCCTTGCCGTCGTTACAGGTCGCGCACCACTCTAAACCCGAGCCGCGCATTGGTCGTGTCCGCGTCCACCGACAAGCGCCAGGCCGAACGCACCTGCGCCGGCGCGCTGAGCCATGAACCACCGCGCATGACCCGATTGCGGCAACCCGGATTGACCCAGGCTTCGCCATCGGTGGGTGCGCGGCGGTAGTTGTCGTGCCAGCAATCGGCGACCCATTCACTGACATTGCCGGCGAGGTCGTGAAGGCCGAATGCATTGGCTGCGGACTTTCCTGCGGGCGCCGGTCCCCACCAGCCGTCGCCATAGCCGATGAAGGCGTTACGCCATTTGCGGCCGCTGGGCGACATATCGCGGGCACCGGTGACATTGCCCGCGCTGGCCACTGGCGTAAGCCCAAACCATGGGAACAGACCCTCGTGGCCGGCGCGCAACGCGTACTCGAACTCCGACTCGCTCGGTAGCCGGTAACGCTGCCCGCTCTGCTGCGACAACCATTCGGCATAGGCCTGCGCATCCTTGGCACTCACGTGCAGCACCGGCAGGTCTTCCTTCGCCGGCGCACCGACGTAATCGCTGCGCCAATCGACACCGCTGCGCCGCGCCAGGTTGCCGCTGCGCTCGTCGTAGACGATGGAATGGCCTCGGCGCACCGCGCGACTGCGATACCCGGTGGCATCGACGAAGCGACGGAATTCACCGACCGTGACCTCGGTCCGCGACATCGCAAAACCACGTTCGAACCTCACGTAATGCGCCGGGCGCTCGGCGGTGCTGGCTTCGACGTCCTCATCGCGCGCGCCCATGCGGAAACCGCCGTGCGGCACCACCACCAACTGCGGCCCGCGTGCGCCGCTGCGCAAGCCATCGGTGAAGGCTTGTCCGGGGCGGAACAGGCCGTAGTGGCTGGCGAAATCGATCCGCTCGCGCAATTCGGCGGCTGCAGGATCGCCGGGCGCGGCGATGCGCAAAAGGTCCGACAACACACGCCGTGCCTGCGGAATTCCGCCTTCGCGACGCAATGCTTCGAGGCCGCTGTCGCGCAACTCATTCACGCGCGCCCGCCGCACTGCCGCGATGCGCTGCTGCGCATCGGCGGACGTCGGCATGCCCGGTCGCACCTGCTCCGCGGATTTCAACCAGCGCTCGGCAAGTTCGAATTCGCTGCGTGCAGCGGCCTCTTCGCCGCGCCGGATCATCGTGCTCTCGACCGCGGCCAGACCCTGCAGCGCGCGCGCATCGCCAGGGCGCACGCGCAAGGCAGCGCGGAAACTCGCGAGCGCGCCACCCTTCTCCTCACCCAGCCGACCGGCTTCCAGTTCGCTCTCGCCGCGGCGATTGAACTGCAGCGCCTCGTCGGCACGATCGAGCCGCGTCAGAAAAGCGCGAATGCCAGGGTCGTCCGGCGCGGCGGAACGCGCCACGGCCGCGGTTTCGTGCGCGCGACGCAGGTATTCCGGTTCGAAGTCCATCTGCTGCAATGCGGCGTCACCTTGCGCGACCAGCGCCTGCAACGCGCGCGCAAAGGCCGCCTGCACGGGCGCGTCGCCCGGCGCCTGCGCGCGCAATGCGATCAATAGCGGCAACGCGTCGCGCTCTCCACCATACAAACGGCCTGCAGCCAGGGCCTGCTCGGCTTCCACACGCACCGCATCGATGCGGCCTTCTGGAATCTCGATGGCCGGCGGCTGCCAGGCGGGCACCACGGCGGCTTCATCGCCACTGATGATGACGCTGGGCACGCGCGTCGCGCGTCCCTCGGGCGCCGGGTCGCGCGAACACGCCGCCAGTATCAGCATCACCGCCAACAGCAGCAGGCTTGCGATCCGATTCGCGCGCAATTGACCTTCGCCTGAACGACGCCCGCGGGCCGGGCGCGACGACGTTAGGCCATGGCGTCGATCCCGGCAACTCGCCTCGGGTTCGACACCCGCCTGCGATCGCCGTTAGGCTCCACACATGTCAGCACTGATCGAACACGTGAACCACTGGATTTCCGACCCCGCCGTACTCCGCGAACGCCTCGAACGCCGCCCTGCCCGCGTCGGCCTCGACACCGAATTCATCCGCGAACGCACCTACTGGCCACAGCTGGCACTGGTGCAGCTCGCCATCGATGACGCGGCTTCAAAACAGGAAATCCTCCTTATCGACCCGCTGGTGCCGGGCATGTGCGCCGCCCTGGCACCGTTGTTGACCGATCCGTCCGTGCTGAAAGTGATGCACAGCGCCAGCGAGGACTTGATCGCATTCAAGCGCGCTTGTGGCGTGCTGCCGATGCCGTTGTTCGATACCCAGATCGCAGCTGCACTGGCTGGCATCGGCGCTGGCATGGGCTACCAGCGACTCGTGCAGGAACGTCTTGGCGTTGCCTTGGCAAAGGGCGAAACGCGGTCTGATTGGTTGCGACGGCCGCTGTCGTCGGCGCAGCTCGAATATGCCGCCGACGATGTACGCCATCTCGACACCCTGTACCTCGACCTGGCCGACAAACTCGATGCACTACACCGTCGTGCCTGGCACGATGAGGACAGCGCGCGCCTGCTGGCCACGGCGGGCGACAATGGTGGCGAGCGCTGGCCCCACCTGTCGCTGCGCGCCGCGCAATTCCTGGATACCGCCGGTCAACGCCGCCTGCTGCGGCTGCTGCGCTGGCGCGAGACCTACGCCCGCGACAGCGATCGTCCGCGCAACTGGATCCTCGACAACGAGCTCGCGACCACGCTCGCGCGCAACCCGCCGATCGATCGCGCCAGCCTGCAGCGCCAACTCGACGCGATCCCCAAGGCCCCGCGCAGCCTGACCGATCCGCTTTGGCAGGCACTGACCACACCGGTGGCTGATGAAGCCGATGCGCCACCCGTGCGCGGTGACGACCGGGACAAGGCCGCATTGCGCAAATTGCAGGACGCCGTCGCGCAAATCAGCCTTGAACTTGGCCTTCCCGACGGCGTGCTCGCCTCGCGCCGCTGGCTGGAGGCCCTGCTTGACGGCCACGACTGGCCTGGCGCCCTCGCCGGCTGGCGTCGGACGCAGCTGGAAACGCGACTGACGCCCTTGCTAGCCGGTGGCGGCAGTGCGGAGGCGTCCGTATAATTCGGCGCTTCGTGGGGCGGTAGCTCATCGAGCGCTGCGCCCAATCGAGCACTTGACCAACACCGGCCTAGAGCCGGTGTTTTCGTAACTGGACCGTAAGCCGGAAGGCTTGGACGTTCTGCGCCGCCTGACGTCACTCATTTTCCTTCCAGGCCGACAGTTCCATTGAGGATTAGATAAATGGCTTCTCAGTACTTTGCCAAAGGCTTGAAGTGGAGCGCGCTGCCCGTTGCGCTCGCTCTTTGTTTCGTGGGTGGCGCGCAGGCGCAAAGCAATACCGCGGGCGCCGTGGCGGGCCGTGCGGCAGCCGGCGACTCCATCACCATCGCGAATCCGGCCAACGGCTTTTCTCGCACCATCACCGTCGACGAAAACGGTGGCTTCCGCCTGTCGCAGCTACCGATCGGCCAGTACGTGCTGACACGCAAGAGCGTGGATGGCACGACAACCGCACGCAATGCCACGGTCAACATCGGCTTCACCGCCAATATCGATTTCGTTTCCAACGGAAACGGTACCGGTGCGATCAACCCGATCGACGTTTCGTCGGTCGAATCCACCACCATCCTGACCGCCGAGCAGATCGCGAAGATCCCGGTCGCGCGCGACACCACCAGCGTCGCGCTGCTGGCACCGGGCACCGTGCGCGGCGACGCCGCGTTCGGCAACCTGGCTTCGTTCGGCGGCTCGTCCGTCGCCGAGAACCAGTACTTCATCAACGGCTTCAACATCACCAACTCGTTCCGCGGGTTGAACTTCGCCCAAGTCCCGTTCGAGGCGATCGCCGAACAGCAGATCAAGGCCGGTGGTTACGGTGCGGAATTCGGTCGTTCGCTGGGCGGCGTGGTCAACCAGATCACCAAGCGCGGCACCAACGAGTTCCATGCCGGCGGCAACATCTTCTGGAGCCCGGAAGATCTGCGCGAGGACGTCAAGAACGTGCATCTGGCCAACGGCACGCTGCGCCAGGACAACTCCAACGATTCCACCTGGAACACCGTGGCGTCGGTCTGGGCCAGCGGCGCGCTGGTCAAGGATCGCCTGTTCGCCTACGGCTTGCTGTCCTACGGCCGAAACGAGGCCGAGACGTGGGGCAATGTCGTGGCGTCCACCAATACCAGCGCCGAGACCAAGAACCCGAACTGGCTGCTGAAGATGGACTGGAACATTACCGACAGCCACCTCCTGGAGCTGACTGCATTCTCCGACAAGCAGGACACCGAAACCGACGTGTATCGCAACCGCTTCGGTCAACTGGATCGTACCGACTACCTGGGTACGCGTTACGTGGAACAAAGCGGCGACAACTATGTCCTGAATTACACCGGCACTTTGACTGACAACTTCACCTTGTCGGCTTTGGCCGGTCGCGGCGAATTCGAGCGCAAGGAATATGTTGTACAGGCGAGCGGGTTGCGATTGGACGATGCAAACGGGAATCACGACACTCGCAGGCAGTTCCGACTGGGCGGCGAGTGGCAGCTTGGCGAACACCTGCTGCGCTTTGGATACGATCGCGACGATTATCAGTCGAGGATCGGCTCTCTCGACCAGGATGCGTATTACATCGAAGACAGCTGGAGCATCACCAGCAATTTCGTTGCTTACTTCGGTGGCCGTTGGGATCACTTCGAGAACACCGACAGCAAGGGTCGATCCTTCATCAGGATGGACCAGTTCAGCCCACGTACGGGTTTCTCGTGGGATGTGAACGGTGATTCGACCTTCAAGGTGTTCGCTAGCGCCGGCCGTCATGCGATGGCACCGCCGCCGAGCGTGAACCTTCGATACAGGCTCACGGATCCGATTGCGATCGCTGCGAAGAATCTGGAGCCGATGTACCAGGACGAGTACATCCTCGGCTTACAGAAGCAACTGACCGGCAATGCCACGCTGGGCGTGCGGGGCATTTTCCGTGACCTGAAGTCGGCCATCGAGGACACCTGCGATTACACCGCGATCCTCGAGGCTAACGGCTACGACCCGGATGCCGGCCCCATTCCGGCGCTCCCTAACCCGGGCTTCCCGTATTGCCGCATCTTCAACCCGGGCGAAGACGCTGTTTTCGTGACGAACTATTACGGCGACGGCCGTCTGGTGGAGAACGTGATTCCCGGTGCACGCCTGTCGCCGAAAGCCAGGCGAACCTACAGCGCGATCGAGTTCTTCTTCGACGGCAATTGGGACAGGTTGTTCTTGCACGGCTCCTACACCTATGCCAAGAGCAAGGGCAACATCGAAGGCGGCGTGAAGTCGGATACCGGCGATCTACACACCAATGTCACCGAGGATTTCGACTACCTTGAGCTGACAACAGACACTTACGGCTACCTGCCGAATGACCGTCGCCACAGTCTGAAGCTGTTCGGTAGCTATGCATTTACTGAAGCATGGTCGGCCGGTGCAAACCTGCTAGTGCAGTCGGGCCGCCCGACGAACTGCCTGGGAGTCCTTGACCTGGATCCGTCGCCGACTTCCTATAGACCGCACCCATACGGATCCGCGTTCATGCGTTGCGGAGTGACGGCACAGGGTGACCCCATTCACCGTCCGCGTGGCACGGCGGGGCGTTTGCCTTGGGCGACCAACCTCGATCTGAACGTGGCTTACCAACCCTCGTGGGCTGCAGGTGTGCGATTCAAGATGGATATCTTCAATGTCTTAAACTCGCAGAAGGTCACTTCGCAGGTCGAGCAGGCCGAAATCGCCGCTACCGGATTGCCAAGCGACACCTACAGGATGCCCCTTTCATTCCAGGCGCCGCGTTCTTTCCGCTTCATGGTGCAGTACGACTTCTAATCCCTTGCCCGTGTTCGTCGGCCCTGGCCAATCCCAGCGACTGGCGTCCCTGCGCCGGGGCCGTTAGAATTTTGCCCGTGATGGGGCGGTAGCTCAGCTGGGAGAGCGTCGCGTTCGCAATGCGAAGGTCGGGAGTTCGATCCTCCTCCGCTCCACCAAAACACAAAGGCCGGCGCACCTGCTCCGGCCTTTTCTTTTTCCCATTCGGATTATCCGAATCACTGCCCACACCGTCGCCTGCCGCATCGCGGCGTAGCGAGTGCACCTCAGGGCTGCGTCCAGGGGGTTGTCCAGACGATGTCGTTGATCTCGTCGTGGGCGGCGTTGGTAGTGCAACTGGCGATCGTCGCGTAAGTCGGGCTGCCGGCCTGTTCGGCCAAGGTGAACTCGACGAGTCCGCCTTCGGCGATGGCGGTGAACGACACAGTCGTCGTTTCGGCTGTGGTGTTGTCGCTGGAAGGCGCGGCGATACTACCGGCGGTGCCGTCGCTGGTCGCAGTCGTCACTTCGAAGTTTTGGAAAGTTGGCACCGCCACGGTAGCCGTCGCCGTCTCGCCAGCGCAGGTCACGGTGAGTTCCTGCGTAGTCGTGGTCTCGACCCAGTACGAGGCGATCCGCACCGACCCCGCCTGTGGCAGGACGGTGCCGCTCGCGGTGATGCAGTGGTGGTCGGCGTCGACGGGCTTGAAGCATTCGCGGTCGACGTCGCTGCCGAGGGTGAAGAACACGAATGGATTCGAGCCACCGCCGGTGTGGCGGACGTCGAAGGCCGGTCCGGCGTCCGGACCGAGCACGTCGAAGCGTTGCGTGTCGTCCAGCGGGTTGCTGTTGTCCGCGGGGTCGATGCCCGCGACATTCGCCAGCACCTGGTTGACCGCGATCCCCGAATTCGAACGGCGCACGCTGCTGCGGTTCTCGGCCGTGCCTACGGCGACGCCGATGGTGCGCCCACCGGAGGGTTGAGCCGGATCGGTAGCGAGCAGGTTGCCGCTGTTGATGTTGAGGATGCCCGGCGTGCCGAGCTGCTCCCATCGCGCGATCTCGGTGAGGTTGGCGGCCGTGAACGGGAGGAACGGCATCACGCAGTCTTCGGCCGCGGTGCCTTCGGGGCAGAGCCCACCCTCGCCGGTGTCGGCGAGGACGTCGGCCAGCTTGGTCCGCGCGTCCTCCTCGAGGTAATCGACGTATAGCGCGCGTCCGTGCAGGTAGCGGTAGTCGGTGTTGGAAGCCGGGTCGATGACGATGGTGGGCGCGTCGATGCCGGGCGTGGCGTCGAATGCAGCCTGGCCATCCACCGTGGGCGCACCGCTTTCGCCGTCGTACTGCGAGAGGAATCCCTTGACGAAGTCCGTGTAGATGTCGGCCGCGTCGTCCGTCGGCAAGCCGCTCTTCGCGGCGACGCCAGCCACCGGCTGGGTCTCCAGCAAGCCGTACTGGCGCGCATACATGTCCGATGCGGTGCGCCAGAAACCATCCACGCGGATCACCCGGCAGGCGTTGACGTAGGTCGCGCTGATGGTGTCTGCGGCGGGTGTGAGCACGCCGTTCGCATCCGCATCGTATTTGCCAACACCGTCACTGCGTTCGGGATCGAAGCGGACCACATCGGTGTCACCGGTGTCGTGGTGGTCGCGGCAGCATTCCTGGCACAGCGGGCTTTGCAGCACGTCCGGCTCCGGGCCTGCGCTGACCGCCTGGCCTGGCGCCGGTGTGCCGGGGTCATGCAGGCCGTAGCGCTCGCCGGTCCAGATCGCTGGCCATCGGGCGGTGCGGAAGATCTCGGGGAGGTTGTCTCCGCCTGCGCCGTACTGGCAGCTGCACTTGATGACCTCGTTCTCGAACCGCTTCCGGATGACGACGGAACCTTCAGCAGGCGGCGTGTAGTTCAGGACGGTGAACTTGGTACCCACGATCTGCTGGTTGTTCTTCTGTCCGACCAGTTCGGGGACAGGATTGGAGGTGGCGCTCGCCGCGTCGGTGCCCAGTGCGATCGGGATGACGCCAGCGGTGGCCGGATCCAGCGTGCGCACGATCGGCCCGCCCGCACCGGTCGTGAGGTCATCCGGGGGTGGGATCAGGATGTTGGTCAGCGCCATCGCGCTGACGTCCGACGCAATCCCGATCTGATGATTGCTTCCGGTGGGATCACTCCAGGAGGCGGTCAACGTGACCCGCCTGAACTGGGCCATCTGCGGATTCGCGGGCTCTCCCTCCGAGAACGTCACCGCCCCGGAGAACGTCTGCACCACCTGGTTCAGGCTCAAGCTGCCCAGTGCCGCCTGCGTCCGCGTGCAGTCGATCCAGTCGCTGGCATCCGGTGACGCCGGGTCGCAATCATCGGCTTCGGTACTGACCACGCTGGTCGTGGCCAACGCGCCGTAGCCTCCGTTCCGTAATGTGTCCATGCGCGCCGTCAGCATCGCGGCGACGCGACCGCGCACCTTCGCCTCGGCCGAGGCGCGAGTGAGGCTGCCCTGCAAGGACGCGAGCGCCAGCAAGCCGACGGCGAGTACCACGACGGCGACCAGCACTTCGAGCAGGCTGAAGCCCGACGCGGCGCGATTCTCAGTACGGAAGCTGCCCATGGCCCATACCCACCTCAATAGGAGCGCCGGTCGGTCCAAGCGCCCGGCAGCGTCGCGTACACCGGCCCAGCCTGGTCGATGACCGCCTGCAGCACGTGGCCGTCGTAGATCACGGCGGAGGTGCCGTTGGATTTCATCTGCCCCTGCAGCACCAGCGCGCCGTACACCGCGGCGCCGGCATTCATCGTCAGGATGCAATCGTTCGGGCAGGCGCCGGGGAGGCTGCTGCCGGTGGCCGGATTCAACGCGGTGCCGGTGTCGCGGATGAAAATGAAGCCGAACACCGTGCCCTGGATGCTCACCGGGCCGTCGAGGACGAGGATGACCGGCGCGTTCGGCGTGCCGACCTGGTCATTGGCGCCGATGTCGCAGCTGTTCGGAGTGTGCTGCTGGCACCAGATGATCCCGCTGCTCGATGCGGAGGACAGCAGTGCGGTGGTGCCCGCCTGCCCCGCCTTCAGCAGCGCGGCGTTCTGGGGCTTGGCGATGATCTTGTCCGCGTTCTTGTACAGATAGGCTTCGTCCGGGCCGACTGACGCGGACGCGGCCGGATTGTCGGGATTCTGGTAGAGGACCGAGTCGAGTTTGGTTTCCGCGAAGCAATCCGCGTCCGTGTCGTCCCATGTCGCGGTGCCGAAGACATACTTGAACATGTCCTCCGGGAACTCGCAGATCCCGTCGGCATGCGACAGCGCATCGGCGCGGACGTTGAAGTTGATCCCGACGTGCCCGCCCTGGTGGTAGCCGGTGGTGGAGTCGGTGCCGGCGTCGACATCGAGCACGTCGATGCCTTCGGCCTGGACGTTGCCGCTACTGTCGTAGCTCAGCGTTGGCGGCGCGCCCTTGGCGTCGCAGCGGCAGTCATCGCAACGAATCGTGCCCTGGTAGGGCGTCGGCGTCACCCCACCCGGCGTGTACCGGAAGAATTCGTCCGCGTAACAGGTGTTGGTGGTGCCGGTCTTGGCGACGTCGATGCGGCTCCACACCGAGACTGGCACCCCCGCCCCGCCCGCGTTGGGATTGGTCACCACCTGCAGCGTGCCGGTAACACCTGCGGAGCCGGATGCCGTGATCGGCGGCAGGGTCAGGAGGTCGTCGCTCAGTTTGGGATACTGGCCAACGGTCTGCACCAGCGTCTTGCTGGCGCCCTCGTCCGGCAGCTTCGCCACGCTGACGAAGGTAGCGATGCTCATGCTGGTCGCTGCGGACCCGGTGCCGCCGTTGCCACATGGGATGCCCTCGGCGCCGGGATTCTCAGCATGCTCGGCGAAGCACAGCACCGGAGCCACGCCGTAAGCGGCCGTCCAGCCGTTGGGCACGGTGCCGATCTCGGCAGACAGCGGCAGCATGAATTTCGACAGTGCAATGTCGATGTTGGGAATGGTGTGGGTGACGTCCGCCTTCAGCCGGTACATGGAGGTGCGGCGCGAGACTTCCGGCGTGGCGGCGTCGCCGTCGTGGTCGAAAGTCGCAGCGGTGATCGCGCCGCAGGGGAAGGTGTCGTCGGCAGGGCACGGTTCCCAGCGCGACGGGTCCTTCAGCAGTTCGGTGTGCTGCCGCATCAGGTACTCGAAGCCCTGCGCCAGGCCCGCCTCGGCCACCTCGGTGACCGCTCGTTCGCGCACGTCATTGCCAGTGCTCTGTTGTTCGAAAACACCTACCTTGAGCGCGAACAACGTCAGCAACCCGGTGAGCAACAACATCATCACCACCACGAGCAGGACCGCGCCTGACTCGCGGGAGAACGGTGCCGTGGATCGAATCGCGTGCATGCCCATGTTCCTCGAGTCAGCTACCCGTGCCGACCGAACGCACGTAGACCGTCTGGGCCATGGTCCTGGTGATGGTGCTCAGGCTCCGGTCTTCGTCGATCAGGCGTCCGGCGATGGTCACTTCGATCGCCCGCACGAGGCTCTCGTCCGTGGCCTGTGGCGGCGTGGTCGACGTCGTGGTTGGCGTGAAGGTCAATCCCGTAATCTCGACCTGGTTGGAACCGAGCACCTCCGGCGTGCCGGCCGGCGAGCAGCTCGCGGGCTTTGTCGTCGCGCCCTGCAGCACGACGCGGCCGGAATCCAGTTTGATCACATGCCATGGACCATCGATGGCGTCTTCGTAGGCGTAGACGACGCAGCCTGCGATGGCGGTGCTCACCGCCCGGTAAGGATTGCCACCGGGGACCACCGCCGTCGATAACGGGTCGTCGACGGCACGTGCCCGGCGCAGGTCGTTGGCGATGACGGCCAGCGTCGCCCGCAGCTCCTGGTTGAGCCGTGTGGTCTGGAGGGTCTGTCGGTTCGAATGGATGATCGCGACCACCAGTGCAAGCACGGCGCCGGAAACGATCAGCCCAATGAGCATCGCCACCATCAGCTCGACGAGGCTAAAACCCCGCTGGCGCGTTGTGCGGTTGTGGCCTGCGTTGCTCAACATGGCGCGATGCCGGAGATCAGTGGCTTGCCCGCCGGTATGCAAAGACGGGCCTGGCCAAGCGAATTGATTTGGATCGAGAGGTCGTACTTGCCCCTTGGCGAGGTCAGGACGACGCTGCGCGACCCAAGCGGCGAGATCGCGCCCAGCGTGCTGTCGAACGTGAGCGGCGCAGGCAGGGTGCCGACCCGGACGTCGGGATACGCGCCCACCTCGATGACGAAGCGCTGTCCAGCGATCAGGCACTCGGTCGCGTCCGCCGGGTCGATGCAGTCGCAGGGATCGGCCGCACCGGCTGGTAGTCCACCGCTCGGTGGCGTCGCGGCATTGCCGCCCATGCACCATGCCGCCCCGCTCCCGACCATGGCGATGCTGACATCGAGGTCGTTCTTCACGGCTTCGGCCCGCGCGCTACTGACCAGGCTGACCACGGCATCGGCGGCGCCACGCACGCGATTCTTGTCGAGGAAATCGACGAACGACGGCACCGCGACAGTCGCAAGGATCGCAAGCACGGCCAAACTGACCATCAGTTCGACCAGGGTCACGCCAAGCAACAGCTTTCGAGGCGACCGCATGGCCCTCCTCCGACTCTTACATGACTTGCAACGCGCACTGGCCGGTTTTCCGGGCATCCGGCAGACGAACGGATGCCTCTGGCCGATCAAACGAAACAACGATCGTATTCATCCAGCGTGCGGAGTCGGGCCATCGTGCATTCGTGAAACATGACTAGACCCGCGCGATAGAACGTCGCCCCGCGGCAGCGTCGCAACCTCGGCCAACAATTGACTGGCGCTACCGGATTCGTGGAGCGCAGCCGCCGTCGTTCATCAAGTTCAACGGATACGCCGGCCTTGCGCCGGCGTCCGCATACGGACCTCAGGGGTCGAGGAACAGCCCGGCGATCGCGCGCGCCGTACCGTAAGGCTCGGGATCATCCCGGTTGCTCAGCAGGATCACAGTCAGCCGCTGCTGCGGGTAGCGCACGATCACGTTGCGGAAGCCGATGGTCTCGCCGGAATGCCACTGGCTTTCGCCGGTGATGCGCCAGCCGAAGCCGTACTCCACATCGGGGGTGTCGGTTTTCGTCCACGGCGTGAAGGCCAGGCGGCGCGATGCGTCGCTGAGCAGGCGATCGTCGTAGAACGACGCGTCCCACTTCGCCAGGTCGTCGATCGAGGAGTAGATGCCACCGTCGCCAAGTACGGCACTTGTCGGGCTCTGGTCCGTGCGCGTCCAGCCGCCGTCGATCTCGCTGTATCCATAGGCGCGATGGGCGATCTCCGGCCCGCCGCGCACATAGGCCAGAGTGTCGTGCATGCCCAGTGGGAGGAAGACGCGTTCGCGCAGGAAGGATTGGAAACTCTGTCCGGATGCTTGTTCGACAATCAGCGCCAACAGCGCATAGCCGCTGTTGCTATAGCGGTAATCGGTGCCTGGGGCGAAGTAACCGCGCTCCTGCGTTTCCAGCAAGCGCAGCACGTCAGCGTCGCGCAACTGTTCGGTCGCCGTAGCGGGCATGACGTCTTCGTAGTCGATCAGCCCCGAGGTGTGGGTGAGCAGGTGGCGGATCGTGATGGTCTCGTTGGCCGGCGGCAGCGTCGGCAACCACTTTCGGATCGGATCGTCGAGCCCGAGCCGATCGTCCTCGTCGAGCAACAGGATTGCAGCGGCGGTGAACTGCTTGGTGATCGAAGCCAGGCGGTAGTTCGTCGTGGGCCCTGCTTCGGCCTTCGATTCGAGGTCGGACAATCCGTAGCCGCGGCTGATCAGCGGCACGTCATCGTGCATGACCAGCAGCGATGCGCCCGGCACGGCGCCGTCGTAGCGGCTCATCAACTGGTCGACTTTCGCTTCCTGCATGCGATGGCCTCCGCTGACGCAACCACTGAGGAGGAGCGTTGTCGCTAAGAATGTGGCGTGGTTGCCCATGTTGCAGTCCTTATTGCACGGGCACGTCGAGGATCGCTTTCGACGGCTCTGGATCGAGCGTGAAATGCCACCACTCGTACGGGTAATTCCTGAAGCCCTGCTGCTTCATCGCCGCTAGCAGCAGCTCGCGATTGGCGCGTTGCACAACCGTCACCTGCGGTGAGTCGGTGTTGGCGCGCACGTCGAAGAAATCGAAATCCGTGCCCATGTCGAGCGGCAGGCAGCCACCGCCACCGGCATCGCATCGCAACAGTGTCAGGTCGACCGTGGCACCGCGACTGTGGCCGGACACCGGGGCAATGTAGTCACCCAGCAACGCGCGCTTGTCGAGGTTTGGATAATAGTCGGGCTTGGTGCGCTGGTCGGCGAGATCCTCGGCCCACCGTACAAAATGGCGAACCGCGCGCGCCGGCCGATAGCAGTCAAACAGCTTCAGCCTCAGATTCCGTCCGCGCAGCGCGGATTCGACCCGTTGCAGTGCCTCCGCAGCAGGCCGCAGCAGGTAGCACTTAGGCACAAGGTAACCATCGATCGACGCACCGACGAAGTTGTTGGCGCCGGCGTAGCGGATATCGAGGGCGATGTCAGGAACAAGCGAGGCGATATCGACGAGGTCGGGCTGGCCGCGGTCGTCGGACGCCGCGGCTGCGCAGTCGCCGATGCGCTCAAAAGCCAAGTCTTCGTAATCGAAGCTGAAATCCGCGGCGGGATCGACCTTGGACATTCTGATCGTCGGTCCGGCGAAGTCGAGCCAGGCTTCGGCGTCGACACTTTCATCGTCCCAATCGACGAGATAGCGTCGGCCCACCTGCATGACCTGCCCTGTCATCAACGGCGACTTGGCCGCACTGAAGCGGACATCGCCATCGTGGGCGCAGATCGACACCTCGCCGAACCACGGGTCGCGGTACTGGCCGAGTTCTGTCGACAGCGCTTTCGCAGTCGCAGGTTTCCGCGCCGACGTGTCCGGCGCCTGCTTTGCTTGCGTCGACCGAGGCTCGCTCGCGATGCGCGCTGCGTAATCGCCTACGGAACCACCGTGCCCGGGATCAGTGAAGTGCTTCACCAGCACTTCGTTGAGCACCGTGCGCGCTTCATCGGCCTCGCCATTCATCAGCACGACGAAGCCGGATTTCTTGTCCGGCAGCAGGGTCATGACCGAATACATGCCCATCAGCGTGCCGGTGTGCGATACGGTCCAGGTGCCGTCGACATCGGCCACGCGCCAGCCGAGCGCATAGGCGTAGTAGTGGGTGCGATCCCAGTCGCGGCGACGTTGCGCGATCGGCATCGGCGTGACCGGGGTCCACGCGATACGACGCTGCGCGGGCGACAGCCACGACAGTTGCTCCTCGGTCGGTGCCAGCCAGTTGCGCGCCCAGGTGAGCATGTCGCCGAGGCTGCAGCGGATTCCGCCCGCCGCTGCGGAGGTGATCGCAGGGACGATCGCGTCGTCGCCGCGGATGACGACGTTGCGGCCGTCCTTGTGCATGTGCGGTTGCGCGACATTGCCGACCTGGTTGCGATCGAACGCGCCGACGCGGCAGCGCGACAGACCGAGCGGCTGGAAGAGCTCGCGACGCACGAGCTCTTCGTACGAAGCGCCACCTGCCGCTGCCGCGACTTCGCCCGCAACTACATACAGCAGGTTGTCGTAGGCATAACCGGAACGAAAACCGTAAGCCGGCTTGATGTAGCCAAGCCCATGGATGATGTCGGCGCGCGTGAACGCGTTCGGCTCCGGCCACAGCATCAGATCGCCGCCACCCTGCGGCAGTCCGCTGTTGTGGACCAGCAGGTCGCGCACCTGCATGTTCTGCGTGACCCACGGGTCGTGCATACGGAACTGCGGCAGGTGTTTGACGACCGGGTCGTCCCATTTCAGCTTGCCGGCATCGACCAGGCGCGCCAGCACGCTGCTCGTCATCGCCTTGCTGTTGGATGCGATCTTGAACAAGCTGTCCGGCGTAATCGGTGCGCCGGAACCCGCGACCAGTTCACCGACGGTGCGTACGTAAACGACATTGCCGTTTTCGATCACGCCGACGGCAATCCCGGGCAAGTGATAGCGCGCCACGGCGTCGTCGATCGCGGCATCGAATACAGCGCTCGGCGCAGCGGCATGCACCGGCATGCACGCGCAGAACGCCAGCCACACGACAATCGGAATCCAATACCGCTGCACGCTTGCGCTCATGCCGATCGCCAATCCTCCGGGAACTGTTCGCCGGCGATCATGTCATCGAACGTCTGCCGGCGGCGTACGATCGCATAGCGCCCGTTGTCGAGCAGCACTTCCGCAACCAGCGGTCGCGAATTGTAGTTCGATGCCATCGACGCGCCGTAGGCACCGGCGCCATTGATGGTTAACAGATCACCCGCCGCGCAGACAGGCAGGTCACGCGCGAGTGCGAACGTGTCGCCGGTTTCGCACACCGGCCCGACGATGTCGTAGGCGGCCACGGGCCCCGGCATGGCCGAAACCGGAACGATGTCGTGCCAGGCGTCGTACAGGCTGGGCCGCAGCAGGTCGTTCATGGCCGCGTCGACCACCAGGAACTCGCGACGGCTGCCTGGCTTGACGCGGATCACCCGCGTCAACAGCACGCCTGCCTCGGCCACCAGCCAACGTCCCGGTTCCAGCACGATACGACCGGGAAAACCGGCGAAGGCATCGCGGATGACATCGACGTAGTCGCGCGTCGCCACCGGCTTGTCTCGGCTCCGATAGCGCACGCCGAGGCCCCCACCGACATCGATGCTGTCGATCTCATGACCCTGCAACTCAAGTTCGCGCCAGAACCGTGCAACGCGACCCAGTGCGCGCTTGAACGGATCCAGTCCGAGGATCTGCGAGCCGATATGCACGTGCAGGCCGTCCAGCCGCACGTTCGGGAACATCGTTGCATCGGCGAACCAGCTTCGCGCCTCGACCACGCTGACACCAAACTTGTTCTGCGCGCGACCGGTGGAAATCTTGGCATGCGTCCTGGCGTCGACGTCGGGATTGATGCGCACCGCGGCGTGCGCGGTCAGCTGCTGCGCATGGGCGAGTCGCTGCAGCATTTCCAGTTCATCGCGCGACTCGACGTTGAAGCGGCTGACGCCAGCGGCAAGCGCTTCGGCGATTTCTTCTTCGCGCTTGCCGACGCCGGAAAACACGATGCGCGCCGCGGGAATGCCGGCATGCAGGCTGCGGCGCAGCTCGCCAGCCGACACGATGTCCGCGCCGACTCCGCATTCGTGCATGAGACGGAGCACCGCGATGTTGCTGTTGGCCTTGACCGCGAAGCACACCAGCGCGTCGAGTCCGTGCAGGGCAGCCTGCAGTTCGGCGATGCGTTGCCTGATCGCCGTCGCCGAATAGGCATAAAAAGGTGTTTGCACCTGCTGTGCGAGGGATTGCAGGTCGACGCCATCGATCTGTCCCGTGGGACCGGGCTCCGCTCGTGCAGGTTCGGCTTCCGAGGGTTCGTTCGTCGTCGACTGGAGGATCATGCGTAGCGTCATGCGGGCCAAAGCTCGCAGCCGCGAGCCGAAAAAAAGGGCGGCCTTTGCAGGCCGCCCAACGGGGTGAAATCAGAAATCTATGGAGACGGTGAGCTGGCCGTAGCGGGGAGACTGATAGGACGTGGGACGCCCATACTCGGGATTGAGTCGATCCTCGATCTCGGTCTGAAGTTCCTCATCGACTTCGATCACGTTCTTCTCGTCGAGCACGTTGTAGACAGCAAGCTTGACCTTGAGGTCGACTCCGCCAAAGGAATGCAAGTAAGTCAGGCTTAGGCCAAGGTCATGGGTCCACGGCAGCCTTCCGGCCGTGCCGCGTTGGTGCAGTTCGTAAACACGCTCTGAAACATTGCTAGAAGTGCAGTTCGCGACGCAGACATAGAAGCTGTGGTAGTTGGTGCCGTCGAACGGATTGCCGACACCGAACGCGCTGACCGGACGACCGGATTGCGACTGTAGCGTGGCACCCATTTGCCAGTGCTCGTTGAATGCATAGGTCCCACGCACCTTGAATTGATGGCGATGATCGTTGGGCAGGTAGCCATAACCGCCAAGGTTGACCCATGGATCATCAAAGGCTTCGGTACGTCCGGTGTCGGAGAAGTCCGTATCGGAATTGACCGGCCCCTCCGCATTACCCTTGCTATACGACAGTGTGTAGGACGCGTTCAACGCCCATTTGTCGTCCCATGCCCGATCGATGACAAACTCAAGTGCGCTGTAGGTCCGCTTCGGCGTGGAATAGCCCCGTTCGCCGATGTAATTGCCATCGTCGTCGAACAATGCCCAGCCTGCGCGCGAGGTATCGATGGTGACGAATCCGTCGTTGACGCCGTCACAGTCGGTGTCCGTATAAACGGTCAGATCTTCGCCCGGGTTGCCCATGACAAACCCGATGGATCCAGGCTCGCCGCCGCAAAGGATGCCGTTGGAAGTGATCTCCATGTCATCGATTGCGTTATGCAGATCGCGATAGATGCCGCGAACGCCCCACGACCACTTGTCGTTGATCATCGACTGAAAGCCGAGGATCAACTCGTCTTGGTAAACGGGATCGATATCGGCATCCACTTCGCCACGGAGATCGCCGACCGTGCCATCGCCCTGCGAATTGTCGACCGGACCGATCTGGGCGCCGAGGATCGGACGGAGATAGGTCGAGCCGTTATATTCAAACGGTTCGAATCCATCGAATACGTAGTAAGTCCGCTCGTCCAGGAAACCGCCTGCCTGTTTGATGTTGATCACGTTGGCCACGGGCAGGAAGTAGCGGCCAAGATTGCCGAAAACCTTGGTCCGGCCATCGCCACTTACGTCCCACGAGAACCCCAACCGAGGCGCCAGCATGTCGTCGATCTTGATGTAGCTTTCGCCATCGGAGTTCTTGTTGTCGAAGCCTTCCATGCGGACACCGGCGTTGAGCACGAGGTTGTCCGTTACAGACCAGTTGTCTTCGAGATACCAAGCGGTATTCAGCGTTTCGAATTCACCATCGACCTCATTGCGACGCGCCCGAACGTAAGCCGTCGCTCCAGCGGGGACCACGCCGCCGTTTTCAAGCGTGGCGCCCGGGCTCGTAGTCCTGATCTCGTAAAGGCGCCGATCGCCGGGGTAGTACTGTTGGTGTTCGGAGGTGTTGGTTTCCCGATCCAGACCGAAGCGCAGCAAGTGATCGCCCAGCGACCATTCGAAATCGATACGCGCCGCCTCCCTAGTATCGAGGCGTTCGGCCACGCTACCGCTGGAAGTGCAGCCGACGTCGCCTAATCCACCCGCACGACGATCTCGTACGCGGCTGCAATCGATATCGTTCTTGCTGACCTGAGAGAACTCCCGCTCATTCTCGCCATAGAGCACCTTCATCGAGAAGGCATCGGTGAGATAGCCGGTATAGGTCAATGCCCAGTTGCGACCGCCATTGTTGACGAACTGGCTGTTCTGATAGTCGCCACGAGAGCCAGAAGCCAGGTCGAACTCGTACGAATCCGTGACCGTGTGATTCCTGTCTGAAAAAGCCAACAACTCCAGGAGATGCGAGTCGCTGATTTGCCAGTCCAGCTTTGCACCCCAGAAGGCATCATCGGCACTACCTTCGAATATAAAACCTCCGGTGTCGTCGGTGTTGGTGCGCTCATTGTCGCGCAGCTGGTACATCCCGAAAAAGAACAACCGGTCCTTGATGATCGGACCAGACGCATGCAACGTAAGGTCACGCTCGTCTGTCTCGTCATAGCTGCTGATCAATAGCGGGTTACCGTCAGCGTCGTAGTAATCCTTGCCCTCTTCCAGGAACAGTGGCTGCCAAGTCACCTCGGCGCCGAACTCGAACTCATTGGTACCTGATTGGGTCACCGCGTTCAGCACTCCACCCGTAGTCCGGCCAAACTCCACCGAGTAGCCACCAGTCTTGACTTGGAATTCCTTGTAGAACGCGAATGGCACCGAGGAAAAGCCGACGCGGTTATAGAAGTCGGTGACATTCAGCCCATTGATATAGACGGTATTTTCGGCGACCGAAGAACCACCGAACGAAATGCCCCCAAACTCGCCGCGGGTGATTCCCGGCGCAAGCAGGGCAACCGCCAGGGGATCCCTCTGCACAGGAAGGCGTGTGAGCTCGACTTTTGTGATGTTGGTAGCTGACTCGGTCGAGGTGACGTCGACGATGGATGCAGTCCCGATGACCTCGACGGTGTCGAGGGTTGCTACGCCTGCGGTGGCGTCACCTAAGTTCACTGTGCTGGTGGTGCCCAGGTTGACCGTGACCGACACCGGCCGGCCGACCGCGGCGCCATCCTTGCTCGCCTGCAGCGTGTAGTTGCCGACTGGCAAAAACGGGAAGCGGTAGTTGCCATCGGCGTCCGCGGTTACCGTGCGGCTGAATCCGGTTTCCGGATTAGTGACCGTGAGCTGCACACCCGCTGCCGATCGCCCTGCGAGCGAACCGTCGTTGTTGGCCGCGCGTACCACCG
The DNA here is from genome assembly GCF_022758295.1 of Lysobacter sp. CFH 32150. GTDB lineage: Bacteria > Pseudomonadota > Gammaproteobacteria > Xanthomonadales > Xanthomonadaceae > CFH-32150. Next base: position 448,916 of record NZ_JALDWJ010000002.1, read on the forward strand.
GCACCATCGCCGCCAGGCACATTCCCATGGCGATACAAAGTGCTGTTCTATGCAAAGCCCTGCTGTTCATGCCCCCTCCGGCAATCGTGTGTGGTCAGGTGTGGTGCTGGGTCGGTCTTTCTTTGCCGGATCCATGGCCGTTGGCAGGACTTGCCACTTGAAGTCGTAGTCCCACTGGTCGAAATACAGATTGCCGCCCTTCCATTCCGCTTCGCCGCGCTGGAGATCGACGGTTTCGGAACGGAAGTGCTGCTTGGCCGGAACGAACTCGCGGCCGTAGTCGTCGTTGAAGGCGATGCGGTAGGCGTCGAATCCACCCAGGTAGAACCACTCCAGCCCCGGGGCGTCCTCGAAGACACCGGTGGTGACATCCATCGGCACCCAGCCGTAGGGCGCGAGATACAGCCAGCCCCAGTCGTGCAGGTTGTCGTAGTCGCCGTCGGAATAGACCATGCCCGACTGCCAGCGCGCGGGAATGCCGTTGAGCCGCAGCAGCGTCATCAGCAGCAGCGTCTGCTGGCCGCAGTCCGCGTGGCCGGCATGCAGCGCGTAGTCGCTGATGTTGGTGATGGTCGAGTATTCGCGTGCGCCGGCCCAAGGAATCTCGTCGACGGCGGCGAACAGTTTCTGTGCGATCCGATATGGATTTTTTTCGTCGCCGACGATCTTGCGCGAGAACGCGCGGATGTCATCGGTGAACACGACGTGCGGCGCGCGCTCAGCCACGAATGGCGCCAGCTCCGGTGTGATGGCAGCCGGCACGACCTTCTGCGGATCGATCGCGTGGTACTGGCCGTAGACGGTGAGTTCGTAGGTGATCGAGAACGCGGTCGGCTGCCCCACTTGCGCGGTCTTTTCGAGATAGACGGTGCGTTGCAACGCAGATTCTGGCGCGATGTCGTGCTTCGCGGGGACACTGTCAACGAAGCGGAGGTTTTCCTGTTGTCCCGGCAACGCGCGTGGATAAGGAATCCACGCACGAATGGTTTCGCCGGCGGGCACTGCGTCCGCATTGACCGTCAACGATTGCGTCACTCGCACGCGGCGCGGTGCCACGCTACTGCGTTGTTGAGCCAACGCTGCGTCGCGCACCTCGCGATGGTGCGCGTTGGGCGTTTCCATCGGACCATCGACGAGTGGTGCCTGGACTTTGCGACGGGCCCGCGCTTCCGCGCTCAACCGGAACAGGTTGGATGGAGAGCGGTTGAAGTACAGCGTCTTGCCATCGATGACCTGATGCTCGAACAGGCCAGCCGCGTCCCACTTCGCGAACTCGGCGTCGATGAGATCAGGGATCTGTTTGCGGACGCGCGCCTTGACCTCGTCCGCGCCGAGGGTGAAGTCCAGCAGGATGCGGCGCATGCGCTCGCGTTCGAATGCCAACGTCGAACGCTTTTCCGCCGACGTGCCGGGAAGCGCCAAAGCGGCATCGATGCGCTCGGCTGCCTTTGCGAAATGACCGTCGTCGACCAGCGCCGCGACGGCGGCGACCTCGTCCGCACCGGTGTCCTGCGCGGACGCGATCCAGGCCCCGGACGCGACGGCCAACAGCAGCGCGAAGCCGACGCGATGCCAGCGCCGTGCCGCTGCTGTGTCCCTAGTCCAGAATGCCTGCACGTGCGTGCTTCCCCGGCGAAAACAACCATGACCGCTGGCCAGGACCGCTGTGTAACATGGTCGCCCGGCATCGTCAATAATTTATTCTTCTGATGTATGCTTTAGGAATCAGCTATTCCGCACCGCGCAATTCCTGCCGTGCGGAGGACGAAGGGGACGCGATGATCAAGACGGTCTGGCCCTACCTGGCAGTCATGCTGCTGGCAGCCGGAATCTTCCCGGCGCTGGAGCGGCGGACCGGCTGGAAGGTGTTCGCGATCCTGCCGCCGATCGTGCTCGTGTACCTGTCGGTCACCGCCCTCGCCGTCCTTGGCCTCTGGCAGGTCAATGTCGAGATCCAGGCGGCGCAGAAGCTGCTGATCGCGCAACTCATCCCGGCCCTGCTGTTCCTGCTGATGGTCAATTGCGACCTGCGCGCCATCTTCGCGCTCGGTCCGCGCGTGCTGGCCGTGTTCTTCAGCACTACCGTCAGCCTGTTCATCGCCTTCGTCGTCACCTATCTGTTGTTCCGCAACGTACTGCCCGCCGCCACGGGCTGGCAACCGCTCGCAGCGGTGAGTGGCAGCTGGGTGGGCGGCACGGCGAACATGGTCGCGGTCAAGCAGGCGATCGGCATGTCGGACGACGCGCTGGCGCTGGGTTTGCTGATGGACGCGCTGTGCTACTCGATGTGGTTCGTGGTGTTGTTCTCGGCGGCACGGCTCGCGCCGGCGTTCAATCGCTGGACCCGCGCCGAGTCCAGCGCGAACCTGGTCGTCGCGCCGACACGCCAGACCGGGCCGACGGCAGCGGAGAACGTGCTGCTCTGGCTCGGCCTTGCACTGCTGGCCGCCGCAGGCGCGTCATGGCTGGCTGCGCTGCTGCCGACGTCCGACATGTTCGGTACGACGACGTGGACGATCCTGATCGCCACCGTCGCCGGCCTCGTCGTCGCGCATACGCCGCTGGCGCGTTTTCCCGGCGCGAGCCCGATCTCGGGTGCGTTGCTGATCGGCGTGGTCGCGGTGATGGCATCGCAGAGCAACTTCCAGGGCATCGCCACCGCGCCGCTGTACTTGCTGTGCGGCATCAGCATCATCGCGCTTCATGCGCTGCTGCTGGTGCTGGCTGCAAAGTTGTTCCGCTTCGACCTGTACCTGTGCGGCATCGCGTCGATGGCGCACATCGGCGGCGTCGCGGCGACGCCGATCCTGGCGGCGAGCTACGCGCCTGCCCTGGTGCCGGTTGGCATCCTGCTGGCTCTGCTCGGTTATATCCTCGGGACTGGTTTCGGTCTGTTGATGGCGACGGTGCTGTCGTCGCTGGCCCCAATTTGAAGTGATGGCGACCATGCCTACCATGCGATTCAAGAACCTGCACGCAGCCGCATTCGTCCTCACTCTGCTCGGTGGGCTCAATGGGCCAACGCTAGCGCGCGAAGCCGTTGTCCCGTCGCCCGTCGCGGTGCCGGCGAGCGGCGTGATCGGCATCGAACCGGCGCACCTGTCCCCGGAATTCTGGGTCGCGCGTGCCGAGCGGCCGGACGCCGTGGTGATGGATCGCGCGACGATCGCCGCACAGAACGCAAAGCTCATGCAGGTCGATGATTCGATGCATGACCTGCACCAGATTCCGGCGACGCTGACTCGTGCACAGGTCAAGGCCTGGATCGAGGACCTGTCGCAACGACCGACCAAACCACTGTTCGACGTCGACGGCAACGCCATTCCCACTGCAACGCTGGATGGCGTCGTCGACGCCCTGAATCTGGACGCGGTTCCCGAAACGCAACCGACCCGCTATGGCCTGGTCGTGCATCGCGCACCGCTGCGCACGTTCCCGACGTTGCTGCGCGTGTTCAGCAGCCGGGGCGATACCGACATCGATCGCTTCCAGGAGAACGCGCTGTTCCCGGGCACCCCGGTCGTGATCACCCACGCCAGCCGCGATGGCGGCTGGCTGTTCGTGGTCAGTCCGCGTTATGCGGCCTGGATCGAAAAACATCATGTCGCCGAGGGTCCGCAGGACGTGGTGCTCGGCTACGCCGAACGCACGCCCTACCGCATCGTCACCGGCGCCAAGGCCGAGACCGTATACACCCGCGAACGGCCGCAGGTTTCGGAACTGCAACTGGACATGGGCGTGCGCGTGCCGCTGGCCGCCGTACCCACCAATGCACCCGTCAACGGCCAGCATCCCTACACCTCGTGGATCCTCGAGTTGCCGGTCCGCCGCGATGACGGCACGCTCGGCTTCGCGCCCGCGCTGCTGCAGAAGAACACCGACAACACTGACGACTACCTGCCGCTGACCCAGGCCAACCTCATCCGCCAGGCCTTCAAGTTCCTCGGCGAGCGCTACGGCTGGGGTCACGACTACAACGGCCGCGATTGCAGCGGCTTCGTGTCCGAGGTCTACCGCAGCATGGGCGTGGAGCTGCCGCGCAACACCAGCGACCAGAGCGTGAGCCCCGCGCTGAACCGCATACCTTTCAGCGCCACCGACGGCCGCGAAAAACGCATGGCGGCGGTAGCCGCGCTGCAGGTCGGCGACCTGATCTACATCCCCGGCCACGTGATGATGATGATCGGCCGCATCGACGGCGTGCCCTACGTGATCCATGACACCAACGGCGGCAGCTACCTCGGTGCCGATGGCCAACTGCATTCGATGCATCTCAATGGCGTCTCGGTGACGCCACTCACGCCTCTCCAATTCAACACCACCCAAACGTATGTCGACCGCATCACCAATATCGTTCGCATCCGCCCCTGATGTTCCGAAACGCAAGCTCCAGGAACGCGCCGACACCATGAAAATCACCAAGATCACGTTCGGCATGCTGCGGGTTCCGTTGAAGACGCCGTTCAAGACCGCGTTGCGCACCGTGGAGCGGGTCGATGACGTCGTCGTCATGGTGCACACGGATACCGGCCACGTCGGTTACGGCGAAGCACCGGCGACCGCGGTGATCACCGGCGACACCCACGGTTCCATCGTCGAGGCGATCCGCCACTACATCGCGCCGCGCCTGATCGGACAGGACATCGCCGATCTCAACCGCATCACCCGCCTGATCCAGGGTGCGATGGAGAAGAACACCAGCGCCAAGGCCGCGGTGGAAATCGCGGTCTACGACCTGTTCGGCCAGCTGTACGGCGCGCCGCTGTACAAGATGCTCGGCGGTGGCGATCCGGTGATCACCACCGATATCACCATCAGCGTCGACTACATCGACAAGATGGTGGCCGACTCGATCGCAGCCGTGGATCGCGGCTTCGAATCGCTGAAGATCAAGGTCGGCAAGGACATCGGCCTGGACGTGGAACGTACCAAGGCGATCTATGCCGCGGTCCAGAACCGCGCGCTGCTGCGCCTGGATGCCAACCAGGGCTGGACCGCCAAGCAGGCGGTCTACGCGATCCAGACCCTGGAAGATGCCGGCGTGCGCCTGGAACTGGTGGAACAACCGGTCAAGGCCCAGGACCTGGAAGGCATGCGCTACGTCACCGAGCGCGTGCACACACCGATCATGGCCGACGAAAGCGTGTTCGGGCCGATGGAAGTCATCGAGCTGATCCGCATGCGCGCCGCGGACATCATCAACATCAAGCTGATGAAGACGGGCGGCATCTCCAATGCGATCCGCATCGCCGATATCGCCGCGATGCACGGCATCGACTGCATGATCGGCTGCATGCTCGAGACCAGCATCAGCGTGGCGGCCGCGGTGCACGTGGCGGTGGCCAAGGCAGACGTGATCACCAAGGTCGATCTCGATGGCCCTTCGTTGTGCGCCTTCAATCCGGTAGACGGTGGCGTGATCTTCAACGAGTCCGAGATCTCGATCACCGATGCCCCGGGCCTCGGAATCCGCGAGATCCGCGGGCTAGAGCTGCTCGCCGACTGACATGTCGTCGCTGCTGAAAATACGAGCTGAGCGTGACCAGATGTCGGCGATCGAACGCCGCATCGCCGACTTCATCCTCGAGAACGCGCAACTGCTGCGCGACTACTCGTCGCAGCAACTCGCCGATGCGCTCGGGATCAGCCAGTCGAGCGTGGTCAAGTTCTGCCAGAAGCTCGGCTTCAAGGGTTATCCCGACCTCAAGTACTCGGTCGGCGAGGCCATCGCCCGCGCAGGCAGCGACGATGCGCCGGTCGCTACGGCGGCGGCCGGCTCCGACCCGCGCATCGCGTTGGCCAGCGACTTGTGGCGGCGGAAATCGGAAGCGGAGGAGGAAACCCGGCTGATCAACCCACCCGATGCGATCGATGCCGTTGCCGCGACGATCGGTCGCGCCGGCAAGGTCTTCATCATCGGCCTCGGCGAGGACGACATCCATGCGCGCGCGTTCGCGTTGAAGCTGTCGCTGCTCGGCATCCTCACCGTGCACAACTTCGATACAGCGCACATGACCGCGAGCATGTCCGCCGCCGGCAAGGACGATGTGCTGCTGGTGTTCTCCGAACACGGCAAGCAACCGGCGCTGTGCCAGATCTGCCGCTATTTCCGCGAACAGAAGGGCAAGGTCATAACCGTAACCCGGCATACCTCGAACTCGCTGCGCGCGCATGCCGATATCGCGCTGCTGGTGTCGGCGCACGACGAGCGGCCCTACATCGAGCCGTTGCTGTACCACTCGGCCCTGCAGCACCTGTTGGATGGGGTATTCGTGTTGCTGTGCGAAGAGGGCCAAGACCGCCACGCGCAGTTGCTGGCGAACCTGGACCGGATCCAGCCAATGCTGGAACCGTAAGCTCGATTGCCCACCTTCGGTAATCCCATGCGCACTTTCCGTACCCGACGCTTGCTTGCCTGGTTGCTGTCGATTGCGGCGCTGTTCGCGCTCGTCGGTTGCGCCCATCGTCCCGCGGCCACCCCACAGGCCACGCCTTGGAACCAGGCCGGACAACTCGTGCTGGTGACCATTGCCGATTGGGACGCCGACCACGGCACGCTGCAGACCTACGAACGCGACACTGCCGGACATTGGCGTGCCGTGATGCCATCGACCCAGGTCGTGATCGGTCGCAAGGGCGCTGCCTGGGGTATCGGCCTGCACGATCCGCCAGCCGATGGACCGGTCAAACGCGAGGGCGACGGCCGCAGTCCGGCGGGCGTCTTTGCGATCGGCGAAGCCTTCGGCTATGCACCGCATGCGAATACCGCCCTGCCCTACGCCGCGATGAGCGCGTCGCACTATTGCATCGACGTCAGCGGTTCACCGCTCTACAACCGCATCGTCGACGCCGACGTGGTGGGCGCGGATGCTGTCGCCGGTTCGACCGAGCCGATGCGGCTCGACCTGCATGCCAAAGGCGACCAGCGCTACCGCCTCGGCTTCGTGATCGAACACAACCCGCGCGGCGTTGCCGGCGCGGGCAGCTGCATCTTCGCGCACCTCTGGAAAGAGGGGAACAGCAATACAGCGGGTTGCACGGCGATGGCGGATTCGACCATGGACGCGCTGCTGCCATGGCTGGACGCGAAACAGCAGCCGATCTTCGTCTTGTTGCCGCAACACGAATACGCGCTCCTGCGCGAAGCCTGGGACCTACCGGACATGCAGGGACAACCATGAGCGCAACCGCGCGTGTACTGATCGGCCTGGGCGCCGGCGCACTGATCGGCCTGCTGCTGGCATGGCAGGATCCCGTCCTGGCCGTGCGCGTTGCCGACGTGGTGCAACCGATCGGCCGACTCTGGCTCAATGCGCTGCAAATGACGGTGGTGCCGCTGGTGCTGGCACTGGTCGTCATCGGCGTGACCAGCGCCAGCGATGCGGCGTTGTCCGGGCGTATCGCACGTCGCGCGATCGTGGTGTTCGTCGTCCTGCTGTCTGCGGGCGCGGCGTTCACTGCGGCCGTGGCGCCGTTCGCGCTATCACTGATCCCACGTGATCCTGCCATCGGCGAGGCCTTGCGCGCGGCAACCGCAGGTGCCGCAGCGCCGACGCCGGCGGCGGGATGGGTCGACGCACTGGTCGCCATCATCCCCAGCAACGCCATCGCAGCCGCCGCGCAGAGCGCGATGCTTCCGCTGGTGGTGTTCGCCCTGTTCTTCGGCTTCGCCCTCACCCGCATCGAGCACGAGCGCAGGCAACAGGTGGTCTCGTTCTGCCAGGCGATCGCGGACGCGATGATCGTGATCGTCCGCTGGGTGCTGTGGATTGCGCCCGTCGGCGTATTCGCGCTGATCCTCGCGGTATGCGCACGTGCCGGGGTCAGCATGATCGGCGCGCTGGCCGTCTACATCCTGCTGCAGTGCGCGCTGTATCTCGCGGTGACGCTGATGATGCTGCCGGTCGCGATGTTCTGGGGCGGCGAACCATTGCGCCGTTTCGCGGCTGCGATCCTGCCGGCGCAGGTCGTCGCCGCCAGCACCCAGTCGTCGCTGGTCTCGCTGCCGGCAATGCTGGAAAGCGCGCAGCGCCGGCTTGGTTATCCGCCGCAAGTGACCGCACTGGTCCTGCCGATGGCCGTATCGCTGTTCCGGATCAACAGTCCGGTGCAGTACGTCAGCGCCGCGGCGTTCATCGCCTGGGCCTACGGCATCGACCTGAGCGCGGCACAACTCATCGCCGGCGCGGCGCTTGCCGTGGTGATCAGTTGCGGCTCGGTGGGTTTGCCGGGCCAGGTCAGCTTCATGGCCACCAACCTGCCGGTGACGCAGGCGATGGGGCTGCCCGTGGCGCCCTTGGGGTTGCTGTTGGCGGTCGACACGATCCCGGATGTCTTCGCGACCCTGGGCAATGTCACCGCCGACCTGACCGCGACCAGCGTCGTTTCGCGGCAGGAGCAGGCCTCCGCTCCCGCGATTGCCGCCGAGGACCAGCCACCGGCCTGACTCCAGGCGTGTTTTTCGCGCCGATTCGCCGGACTGCAGGGGGTCGTGCGAAAATTATGGTTTCGTGGCCCCGTAGCTCAGCTGGATAGAGCGGTCCCCTCCTAAGGGACAGGTCGTGCGTTCGAATCGCGCCGGGGTCGCCAGTTCGGTCGCGAGACGCAACAGCCGCGCATCCGTGTGCGGACTTTCCAATACCTGTCGTCTTCCGGCGGCGCCCAAACATCGTTACCAGGAGTTGAAATGACCCACCCCGTCCTCACCGCACTCGGCCTCGGCGCGACCGAATCCGGCACCTACCTCGGCAATGGCGAATGGTCGAAGACCAGCGATGCCGGCGTGATCGAGCCGGTCAATCCGACCGATGGCGAAGTGCTGGCGCGGGTGTACGCCTCGTCGCAAAGCGATTACGACACGATCGTCGAGCGCGCCCAGGCGGCGTTCAAGATCTGGCGCACGACGCCGGCGCCACGCCGGGGCGAAGCGATCCGGCTGTGCGCCGAAGCGCTACGCAAGCACAAGGACGCGCTGGGTTCGCTGGTGGCGTTGGAGATGGGCAAGTCGAAGCCGGAAGGCGACGGCGAAGTGCAGGAGATGATCGACATCGGCGAATTCGCCGTCGGCCTGTCGCGCCAGCTCTACGGCCTGACCATGCACAGCGAACGCCCCGGTCACCGCATGTACGAGCAGTGGCAGCCGCTGGGCATCGTCGGCGTGATCTCGGCGTTCAACTTCCCGGTCGCGGTGTGGGCCTGGAACTCGTTCGTCGCCGGCGTGTGCGGCGACATCACCATCTGGAAGCCTTCGCCGAAGACGCCGCTGTCGGCGATCGCCGCGCAGAAGATCTGCAACGAAGCGCTCAAGGCCGGTGGCTTCCCGGACATCTTCTTCCTGTTCAACGACGCCGGCAGCGAGCTCGCGCAGGGTTTCGTCGACGACAAGCGCATCCCGCTGATCAGCTTCACCGGTTCCACCAAGGTCGGCCGCATGGTCGGTGAGCGCGTGGCGCGGCGCATGGGCCGATCGCTGCTCGAACTGGGCGGCAACAACGCGATCATCGTCGACGACACCGCTGACCTGAAGCTGGCGATCCCGGCGATCGTATTCGGTGCCGTCGGCACGGCCGGCCAGCGTTGCACCACCACCCGCCGCCTGTTCGTGCACGAAAAGATCTACGACGACGTGCTGGGCAAGTTGAAGACTGCGTATGGCCAAGTCGAGAAGAAGATCGGCGATCCGACCGATCCGGCCAACCTGATGGGCCCGCTCAACAGCAGCGATGCAGTCGACGCGTTCCTCGACGCAGTCGGCAAGGCGAAGGCGGCCGGCGGCAAGGTCGAGAGCGGCGGCGCCGCGCTCACCGACCGCAAGGGCAACTTCGTGCTGCCGACGCTGATCACCGGCTTGTCGAACGATTCCGAAGTGGTGCAGACCGAGACCTTCGCGCCGATCCTGTACGTGATGAAGTTCAAGACGCTGAACGACGCGATCGACCAGCAGAACGCCGTGCCGCAGGGCCTCTCGTCGGCGATCTTCACCACCAACCTGAAGGCGGCCGAGGCGTTCCTCGCGTCGTCCGGCTCGGATTGCGGCATCGCCAACGTCAACATCGGCACCTCGGGTGCGGAGATCGGCGGCGCCTTCGGTGGCGAGAAGGAAACCGGCGGTGGCCGCGAATCCGGCTCTGACGCATGGAAAGTCTACATGCGCCGCCAGACCAACACGATCAACTATTCCGACGCGCTGCCGCTGGCGCAAGGCATCAAGTTCGACCTGTGAGCCACTGACAGGACATGTACGGCCTCGCCCGCCCATTCCTGTTCGGCCTGGATGCCGAGCGCGCACATGCGCTCGGCCTCTCGGCGCTCGAGGCTGCCTATCGCACCGGCCTGAATCCACTGCTGGGTGGCACACCGAAGCCGCTGCCTACCCGCGCCTTCGGCCTGCATTTCCCCAATCCGGTCGGCCTGGCTGCCGGGCTGGACAAGAATGGCGCGCACATCGACGCATTGCTTGCGCTCGGCTTCGGCTTCATCGAAGTCGGCACGGTCACGCCAAAGCCGCAAGCCGGCAATCCGAAGCCGCGCATGTTCCGGCTGCCCCGGCACGATGCCATCATCAACCGCCTCGGCTTCAACAATGATGGCGTCGACGCGCTGGTGAAGAACGTCTCGCGCGCACGCCGCAAGCACGGCTTGCTCGGCATCAACATCGGCAAGAACAAGGACACGCCGAACGATTCGGCGGAGCTGGATTACCTGTACTGCCTCGAGCGCGTGTACCCGCTCGCCGACTACATCACCGTCAACATCTCCTCGCCCAACACCGCCGGCCTGCGCGAGCTGCAGGAAGAACAGGCGCTGCGCCGCCTGGTCGGCACGTTGCGCGAGGCGCAGGAACGCCTGGGCGCGCAGCACCGCAAGCGCGTGCCGATGCTGGTGAAGATCGCGCCGGACCTGTCCGACGACGACATCGATGCCGCCGCGCGCGTGCTCGGCGATCTCGGCGTCGATGGCGTGATCGCCACCAACACCACGGTGTCGCGCGTCGGCGTCGGCGCCGAGGGTGGGCGCCATGCGAACGAACCCGGCGGGTTGTCGGGCCGGCCGCTCATGGACCGATCGACGTTCGTGCTGCGCAAACTATGCACGCGCCTCCCTGACACGATCCCGATGATCGGCGTCGGCGGCATCCTCTCCGGCGCCGATGCGGTGACCAAGACCGCGGCCGGCGCCACGCTGGTGCAGATCTACACGGGATTGATCTATCGCGGCCCTGAACTGATTGGTGAATGCGTCGATGCGATGCGCCGGCGCAAGGAATCGCCGAGCAGCGGCACCATTCCCGTCCTATGACGGGTGCTGCTCGATGACAAACACTGCTTCATGACAAGCACGTACCGACTGATCGAGAACGCCCGGCTCGATGGCCGCAATACTTTCGGCGTGCCCGCGCGCGCGCCGATGCTGGTGGAAGTGAGCGATGCCGCGGCGCTGCCGGAATTGTTCGGCTATGCACTGCTACGGGATGGCCCGCTGCTGGTGCTTGGCGGCGGCAGCAACCTGTTGTTCGCCGGCGATGCCGAAGGCGCGGTGCTCGCACTGGGCAGCCAGAAGATTTCGATTATCGAGGACGACGGGGAACATGCCATCGTCCGCGCCGACGCCGGCGTCGAATGGCATGCGCTGGTGTTGTGGACGCTCGGCCACGGTCTCGCCGGACTGGAGAACCTGGCCCTGATCCCCGGCACGGTCGGCGCCGCCCCGATCCAGAACATCGGCGCTTACGGCACGGAGGTCCGCGACTGCATCCACCGCGTCGAAGCTTTCGAGCGCAGCAGCCGCGAACTGCATCGCCTCGACGCGACGGCTTGCGCATTCGCGTATCGCGACAGTCTGTTCAAGCGCGAACCCGACCGTTACGTCGTCACTGCGGTGGAGTTCGCGCTGTCACGCACACCGACGCTGAAACTCGACTACGCCGGCCTCGGGGACGAACTCGCGGCGATGGGCATCGACATCGGCAGCGTACGCGCCTCGCAGGTCGCCGAAGCCGTGATCCGCATCCGCCAGCGCAAGCTGCCCGATCCGGCTGTGCTCGGGAATGCCGGTAGCTTCTTCAAGAATCCGATCCTGCCGGCCGCGCAGGCCGAGACCCTGCAAGCCGCGCATCCGAAGTTGCCGGTGTTCCGCGGCAACGACGACACCACGCGCAAGCTGTCGGCCGCGTGGCTCATCGACCAATGCGGCTGGAAAGGCCATCGCGATGGCGATGCCGGCGTGGCGGCGTCGCACGCCCTGGTACTGGTCAACCATGGCCATGCGACGGGTATGCAGATCCTCGATCTCGCGCGACGCATCGCGGCCTCGGTGCAGGAACGTTTCGGCGTCGCACTGGAGCCGGAACCACGGGTGATCGGCGCGCAGTGGTGATCGCCCTGCTCCTTACCCCCGCTGATTGCGCAGAACAAGCCTGGAGTGAAGTGCGTGAATAGCCACACCCGCGCCGCGCTGCTGATGCTTGGTGGCACCATCCTGTTCGCACTGATGGCCGTCGCGGTCCGACTCGCTTCCAGCTCGCTTCACACCTTCGAAGTCGCGTTCTTCCGCAACTTCTTCGGCCTGATCGCAACCTTGCCGCTGCTCATCCGGCATGGTCCGGAGCTGTTGAAGACCGATCGCCTGCCGCGTTATGTGTTCCGCAGCGTGATCGGCGTGCTCGGCATGTTCTGCGGCTTCTGGGCGATCGGCAACCTGCCGCTGGCGCAGGCGATCGCACTGTCGTATTCGACGCCGCTGTTCGTCACCGTCGCTGCGGTGTGGTGGCTGGGCGAGCAGGTGCGTGCGCGGCGCTGGATCGCCGTCACCATCGGCTTCGTCGGGATGCTGGTGATCGTGCGGCCGGGTACGGAAGGCTTCACGACCGGCAGCCTGGTCGCGGTGCTGGCCGCCGTGTTGAGCGCGGCCGTCGCGATCCAGATCAAGCAGCTCTCCAGCACCGAACCCGCCGATCGCATCGTGTTGTGGACCACGTTGCTGTGGGTGCCGATGTCGCTGGGGCCAGCGCTGTTCGTGTGGGAATGGCCGAGCGGGATCGCATGGTTGTGGGTGATCGCCAGTGGCGTGCTCGGCACCAGTGCCCATCTGCTGTGGACGCGCGCGATCAAGCTCGGCGATGTCTCCGCGCTCACCCCGATCAGCTTCGTCCAACTGGTGGTGGTGGCGCTGTTCGGCTACCTGCTGTTCGACGAGCGGCTCGACCGTTGGACCGTCATCGGTGCCGTGATCATCTTCGCCGCGAATGCCTACATCGCCCACCGCGAGGCGCAGCTCGCGCGCCGCGACGCCAGCGAAGCGCCGGTCGCCGCAGCCAAGCCCGGCGAGTAGTCACTCAGCCTGTGCGTGTCGCCACGGCCGCAAACTGCCGCGGAACACCAGCAGATAGATGCCGACCGCCCATACCGAGGCCGCGGCCCAGCCGGCGACGATGTCGGACGGGTAATGCACGCCGAGGTAGACGCGCGACAGTCCGACCAGCAGCGTGAACATCGCCGCGGCGAGCGTCACCAGCAAACGCCATCGGGTGTGCCAGCACAGCAACACCACGACCCAGGCGAGCGTCATCGAGCCCATGGCGTGGCCGCTGGGAAAGCTGAAAGTGGTTTCCGGCGCGATCGATTCCCACAGGCTCGGCCGTGCCCGCGCAAAGGAAGGCTTCGCTGCGAGGTTCAACAACGCCGAACCGATGATGGCGACACCGGCGAACAAGCCTTCGCGCATGCGGCGCCTGATCGCCAGGCCCAGCACCAGCAGCGCGTCGAACGGCACCACGCCATACTGGTAGCCTAGTGCGGACAACAGCACGAACGCCTGGTCGAAGCCATCCCGGGCCAGTGCGTGCGCAAATCGCAGGATCGGCTCATCGAACGGGAATGCCTCTGCCTCGCGCACTTCGTCGGCGAGTTCGGCGAAAGCCCACAGCGGCAGCAGCAGGCCGATGAACAGCAGCAGCAACCGCCAGCGGTACTTGCGCAGGAACGCAGCGCCGAAACGCGCCTCGGCGCGGACGGCAGCGGCAGGATCAGCCTGCTTCGAAGCAGCCGGGTTCGACATCAGCCGGCTTCGACGGGCCGGTCGTACTTGCGCTCGACGTAATCGTCGATGATCGCGACGAATTCGCGAGCGATGTTCTCGCCGCGCAACGTCACCTTCTTCTCTCCGTCGATGAATACCGGCGCCGCCGGTGCTTCGCCGGTGCCGGGCAGCGAGATGCCGATGTTGGCGTGACGCGATTCGCCCGGACCGTTGACCACGCAACCCATCACCGCCAGCGTGAGGTTTTCCGCGCCGGGGTGCTTGATTTTCCACTCCGGCATCTTGGCGCGGACATGCTCTTGAACAGTCTTCGCCAATTCCTGGAAGAACTCGGAGGTGGTGCGGCCGCAACCCGGACAGGCGGTGACCATCGGAGTGAACGCACGCAGGCCCATCGTCTGCAGCAATTCCTGCGCGACCACGACTTCGTGCGTGCGCGGCGCACCGGGCTCCGGCGTCAGCGAGATACGAATGGTGTCGCCGATGCCTTGCTGCAACAGCACGCCGAGCGCTGCACAGGAAGCGACGATGCCCTTGCTGCCGATGCCGGCTTCGGTCAGGCCGAGATGCAGGGCGAAATCCGAACGCGTGGCGAGGTCGCGGTACACCGAGATCAGTTCCTGCACGCCGCTGACCTTGCACGACAGCACGATGCGATCGGCGGGTAAACCGATTTCGAGCGCACGATGTGCAGAATCGAGCGCGGAGCGGATCAGCGCTTCGCGCAGCACGCGCGCTGCCTCCCACGGCTCTGCGCGCAAATGGTTCTCGTCCATCAGCTGCGTCGCCAATGCCTGATCGAGCGAGCCCCAATTGGCGCCGATACGCACCGGTTTGCCGTACTTGATCGCGAACTCAATCAGCTGTGCGAACTGGAGGTCCTTCTTCTTGCCGAAGCCAACGTTGCCGGGATTGATCCGGTATTTCGCCAGCGCTTCGGCGCAGGCCGGTTCGTTCGCCAGCAACTGGTGGCCGTTGTAGTGGAAGTCGCCGATGATCGGCACCTCCACACCCATCATCAGCAGGCGGTCAACGATCTTCGGCACTGCGCTTGCGGCTTCCGGCGTGTTGACCGTGATCCGCACCATTTCGGAACCCGCACGCCACAGCTCGGCGACCTGCTTGGTGGTCGCGGCGACATCGGCGGTGTCGGTGTTGGTCATCGACTGCACCACGACGGGCGCATCGCCGCCGACCACGACATTGCCGATGCGCACCTGGCGCGTCGCGCGGCGCGGTGCGGGTCCGAACCTGTCTTCAGGAATCAGGCTGGCGCAGGGAAGTTCGTGCTTGGTCATGCGCATAGTTTAGTCTGGCGCGGTGCCGACCGATGCCGCCTACACACCCCCGCAGCGGGACATCCTGACCCCCAGCCAGCTGAACACGCTGGCGCGCGACCTGCTGGAAGGCGCCTTCCCGCTGGTCTGGGTCGAAGGCGAACTCGGCAACCTGACGCGGCCGGGCTCCGGCCACCTGTACTTCACCCTCAAGGACGCGCGTGCGCAGGTGCGGTGCGCGCTGTTCAAGCCGAAGAGCCAGTGGCTGAATTTCGTGCCGCGCGAGGGCCTGCGCGTGCTCGCGCGCGGCCGGCTGACCTTGTACGAAGCGCGCGGCGATTGCCAGCTGGTGCTGGATTCGCTGGAGGAAGCCGGCGAAGGTGCGCTGCGGCGCGCGTTCGAAGAATTAAAGGCCAGGTTGACCGCGGAAGGTCTGTTCGAGACCGCACGCAAGCGACCACTGCCAGCGTACGTACGCCGGCTCGGTGTGCTGACCTCGCCCAGCGGTGCGGCGGTGCGCGACGTGCTCAGCGTGCTGGCGCGGCGCTTCCCGCTCGTCGACGTCGACGTGTTGCCGGTACCGGTGCAAGGCGCGACCGCTGCGGCGCAGATCGCGAGGATGCTGCAACGCGCGATACGTTCTGGTCGCTACGACGCGCTGCTACTTGCGCGTGGCGGTGGTTCGCTGGAGGACCTGTGGGCGTTCAACGACGAAGCGCTGGTGCGTGCGATCGCTGCGGCGCCGATGCCGGTGGTTTCGGCCATCGGGCACGAAACCGACTTCAGCCTCAGCGATTTCGCCGCCGACCTGCGCGCGCCGACGCCGTCGGTGGCGGCCGAGCTGCTGGTGCCGCATCGCGACGACCTGCGCCGTCGCCTGCGCGCGCTCGATACGCGCCTGGTAAACCTGCAAACGCAGCGATTGCGACAGGCGATGCAACGCGCCGATCGCGCGGCATTGCGATTGCAGGCCATGCGGCCGCGTGCACGACTGGACCTGTTGTGCCGGCGCCAGGCCGAAGCGTTGCGCCGCCTGACTGCGGCGTGGCGGCAGCGACTCCTGCGCGAACGCGCACGCCTGCGCCATGCCGACGCGGTGCTGCGTGCGACGCACCCGCAACGCCGGCTGGCGCGCCTGCGCGAGCGCCTTGCCGGCGTGTCGGCGCGCCCGCAGGCGGCGATCGCGTGGCGCCTGCAACACGACGCGCTGCATCTGCGCGGCTTGGCGCGCTCGCTCGAGGCGGTGAGTCCGCTGGCGACGGTGGCGCGTGGTTACAGCATCCTGCAGCACGCGGATGGCCGCATCGTGCGCAGCGTTGAACAAGCTGCGATTGGCGATGCACTTGACGCGCGCGTGAGCGATGGCCACTTGCGCGTACGGGTAGAAGGCAAGTCGTAGTTTTTGTAGGAGCGGCTTACAGCCGCGAGCTTTTCGACATCGGCAGCTAGAGCTCGCGGCTGTAAGCCGTTCCTACACAGGGATGCCGCGATCACAAGGCGATGCCGCGATTTAACATCACATGGAGGACGCTATGGCAAAGGAGCCTGCAATGCTGAACAAGCGCTACCCCTACTACCTCGCCAACAAACCGGTCGCGGCCAATACCGACCTCGAGGTACTGGACAAGTATTCCGGCAAGCGCGCCACCCGCGTGGCCTTCGCCGATGCGGCCACCGTGCGCAAGGCGATCGTGGCAGCGTACAAGGCGCGCGAAGCCATGGCGGCATTCACCCCGGACGCGCGTCGCGACGTGCTCGAACACTGCGTGCGCCGCTTCACCGAGCGCCAGGAAGAACTGGCCCTGGCGCTGTGCATCGAAGCCGGCAAACCAATCAAGGATGCGCGCGGCGAAGTCACCCGGTTGATCGACACGTTCCGCATCGCGGCCGGCGAAGCCACCCGCATCGACGGCGAGATCATCGAGCTGCAGATCTCCAAACGCACGCGCGGCTACCGCGGCATGGTCAAGCGCGTGCCGATCGGCGCCTGCGCCTTCATTACCCCATTCAATTTCCCGCTCAACCTGGTGGCGCACAAGGTCGCGCCGGCACTCGCCGCTGGTTGTCCGTTCGTGCTGAAACCGGCGGAGCGCACGCCGATCGGTGCATTGATCATCGGCGAAGTGCTGGCCGAAACCGACCTGCCGAAGGGCGCGTTCTCCATCCTGCCCTGCTCCAACGAAGACGCCGGCCTGCTGGTCGAGGACGAGCGCATCGCATTGCTGAGCTTCACCGGCGGCCTGATCGGCTGGGACCTGAAGGCTCGCGCCGGGCGCAAGAAAGTCACGCTGGAACTCGGCGGCAACGCCGCGTGCATCATCGATGCCGATCCGGGCGCGCCGCTCGACCACGTGGTCGAACGCCTGGTGTTCGGCGCCTATTACCAGAGCGGCCAGAGCTGCATCAGCGTGCAGCGCATCTACGCGCACGCTGATATCTACGACAAGCTACGCAAGAAACTGAAGGCCGCAGTCGGCAAGCTGCGCATGGGCGATCCGCGCGATGAGAACGTGTTCATCGGCCCCGTGATCGACGAAGCCTCCGCCAGGCGCATCGAGCAGTGGATCGCCGATGCGGTCAAGGGCGGCGCGAAGCAGATCGCCGGCGGCAAGCGCGCCGGCAACATGCTGCCGGCAGCGTTGCTGGAAAACGTGCCGCGTACCTGCGATCTCTACCGCAAGGAAGCCTTCGGCCCAGTCGCAACGCTGGAAGCGTTCGACGATTTCGACGACGTCATCGCGCGCGCCAACGACAGCGACTTCGGCCTCCAGGCCGGCGTGTTCACCGGCAACCTCACACACGCGATGCGCGCCTGGGACCGGCTCGATGTCGGCGGCGTGATCGTCGGCGACGTCCCCAGCTTCCGCGTCGACAACATGCCCTATGGCGGCGTGAAGCATTCCGGCCTGGGCCGTGAAGGCGTCCGTTATGCGATCGAGGATATGACCGAGCAACGGCTGCTGGTGATCCGAGACTCCGCGTAACCCCATCGGCACAGGCGGTGCGTTCCCCCTCCCGTCCACCACGGGAGATGCCCCATGCCACGCCATGCCCAGACCAGCACGACCCAGACCACCGCAGTCCTCGCCACCGCCCTGCTCTGCGCGCTCGCGCTGGGCGGCTGCAGCACTACGAAGGAAACTGTCGCCAGCGCCAATGAGGAAGCCGATCCGTCTGCGATCGCATCCGGAATCGCGCCTGCGGAACCAGCCGTCATGGACATGGCGGCAGCACAGTTCGCAACCCCGCCACCTCCCGCACAGATGAAAATGGCCGCGCCGGCCTCGATGGGCTACGCGCGCGCGCGCCAGGCCAACGACGGCTACCAGCAGCCCGCCAACACCGAGAAATACGCGCAGCACGACGACAACCCGGTCCATCGCGCCAGCGAGCAGCCGGTATCGACCTTTTCCATCGATGTCGATACCGGCAGCTACGCCAACGTGCGCCGGATGCTGCGCGACGGCACGCGCCCACCCGCGGATGCCGTGCGTGCCGAGGAGTTCATCAACTACTTTGATTACGGCCACCCCGCGCCGGTGACGAAGGACGTGCCGTTCCGGGTCACGACCGAGCTCGCGCCGGCGCCATGGAACGCGAAACGCCAGCTGCTGATGATCGGGATCAAGGGTTATGACGTGCCGAAGGCGACGCTGCCGCCGTCGAACCTGGTGTTCCTGATCGACACTTCGGGCTCGATGGATTCACCCGACAAGTTGCCGCTGCTCAAGCAGTCCTTCGCCCAACTGGTGCCGCAGCTGCGCGCGCAAGACCGGGTGTCAATCGTCGTCTATGCCGGCAGCGCGGGATTGGTGCTGTCGCCGACGCCGGGCGATCAGCATGAAACGATCCTCGCCGCGCTCGACCGGCTCGCCGCCGGTGGCAGCACCAACGGCGGCGACGGCATCCGCCTCGCCTACGCGATGGCGAAGCAGGCCTACGTGAAGAATGGCGTCAACCGTGTGATCCTCGCCACCGACGGCGATTTCAACGTCGGCACCATCGACCAGGGCGCACTGGAAACGCTGGTATCCGACCAGCGCAAGAGCGGCGTCGCGTTGACCACGCTCGGCTTCGGCCAGGGCAACTACAACGATGCGCTGGCGGAGAAGCTGGCCGATGTCGGCGACGGCAACCATGCGTACATCGATACCTTGCAGGAAGGCCGCAAGGTGCTGGTCGAGGAAATGCAGTCGACGCTGCTGACCATCGCCCGCGACGTCAAGATCCAGATCGAATTCAATCCTGCCGCGGTCGCCGAATATCGTCTGATCGGCTACGAAAACCGGGTACTGCAGCGCGAGGACTTCGCCAACGACAAGGTCGATGCCGGCGACATCGGTGCAGGCCACGAAGTGACGGCCCTGTACGAAATCACTCCGGTCGGTTCCGGCGCACGACGCCTGCCGCCGCTGCGTTACGGCAACGGCAAATCCGTCGCGACGATTGCCAGGACCGGCGAACTCGCCCACCTGCGCCTGCGTTACAAGCGCCCTGGCGAAGACGCGAGCCGTCTGATCGAGACCCCGATCCAGCGCACGCAGCTGCGCGCCCAGCCGAGCGCCACGTTGCGCTTCGCCGCGGCCGTGGCCGCTTTCGCCGATGCGCTGCGTGGCGGCACGCACCTGGAAGGCTGGAACTGGAATGAGATTGCCGCTGCTGCGGGCAGCGCCGATAACGATCGATGGGGCCTGCGTGCAGAACTGCGCGAGCTCATCGCAAAGGCACGGCAAACCACGGCAGCCGATGGCGATGCAGCGGTGACGACGATTGCCGAGTAGGTGCGGGCCGAGTAGGTGCGGGCCGAGCAGGTTCTGCAAACAACGTCGGGTGGGCACTCCACCCGACAAAGTCGGTCAATCGAACTGCGTCAGCGCCGCCGGCCGGCCGAACAGGAAGCCCTGGCCATACACGCAACCGAGTTGCACCAGTGCATCACGCTGCGCTTCGGTTTCGACGCCTTCTGCGATGGTCTCGATGCCCAGTGTCACGGCAAGCGCAAGGATCGCGCGGATCACCGCCACGCTTTCAGGCTGCGATCCGCCGAGGCCGGCGATGAAGCTGCGATCGATCTTCAGGCATTCGATCGGGAAATGGTGCAGGTACGACAACGCCGAGAAACCGGTGCCGAAATCGTCGAGTTGCGCCAGCACACCCTGCTGGCGCAGCACGCGCAGGGTGCGCAGCGCGCGCGGGGCGTCGTCGAGCAGGGCGACTTCAGTGATCTCGATGCGCAATCGCGCCGGATCCATGCCTTCGGCTTCGAGCAAGCCGAGCAGGCGATCGGCGAAATCGGCGGAACGGAAATGCCGCGGCGAAACGTTGATCGAGACGTAGCCGGTGT
Source organism: Lysobacter sp. CFH 32150 (assembly GCF_022758295.1). GTDB lineage: Bacteria > Pseudomonadota > Gammaproteobacteria > Xanthomonadales > Xanthomonadaceae > CFH-32150. The sequence continues at coordinate 469,574 of NZ_JALDWJ010000002.1, forward strand.
CGCGACGCGCCATGTCGGAGATCACCCGTGCATAGAGTAGCCAGTCGACCTGCTCGATCAGGCCGCTGTCCTCGCCGACGTTGATGAACTCGCCCGGCGCGAGCAAACCGCGGCGCTCGTGGCGCCACCGCAGCAACGCCTCATGGCCGACGACGGTGCCATCAGTGATGTGGATGATCGGCTGGTAGTGGGGCTCGAATGCGTCGTTGTTGATCGCGCGGCGCAGGTCGGCCTCGAGGTCGAGGATGCGCGTGGCTTCCTCGCGCATCACTTCGTCGAACACGATGCAACGATCGCGGCCGGCCCCTTTGGCGCGATACATCGCCGCGTCGGCATCGCGCAACATTTCCTCGCCGCTGCGGTAACGCGGCAGCCATAGCGCGATACCGATGCTGGCGGTCGGGAACAATTCGCGTCCGGCCACCCACACCGGTGCACCGAGGGCGCCCAGGATGCGGTTGGCGAGCTCCTCGGCCATCGGCAGGCCATCGATCGATTCGACCAGGATGGCGAATTCGTCGCCGCCGAGTCGGGCCACCATGTCTTCGGAGCGCACCGTGGCCACGATGCGGCGCCCCGTCTCGATCAGCAATTCGTCGCCAACGGCGTGGCCGACGCTGTCGTTGACCAGCTTGAAGCGGTCGAGATCGAGGAACAGCACAGCAAACGTCTTCTTCTCGCCGCCGTGGCGCGCACGCGCGATCGCTGCGCCGAGGCGTTCGAGCAACTGGCTGCGATTGGGCAGTCCGGTCAGGGCGTCGTGCTGGGCCTGGTGGGTGAGGCGGCGTTCGGCGCGCACGCGTTCGCCGATCTGCGACAGCAGCTCGTCGTTCGCGGCGGCAAGTTCGCGGGTACGTTCCTCGACCCGCCGCTCGAGTTCGACATGGGCGCCCTTGAGCCGTTCCTGCGCCTGTTTGCGCGCCAGGCCACTGCCGATGTGGTACGCGACGAAGGTCAACAGTTCCTGGTCGCGCTTGCTGAAGGTGATGGCCGGCGAGTAGCTCTGCACGGTGATCACGCCCACCACGGCTTCTTCGCGGAGCAGTGGGACGCCCAACCAGGAGTTGGAGCGCGTGCCGATGATTTGCACCTCGCCTTCCGCTGCGAGCGCCTCGATCCGGGCCCGGTCGGCCAACAGGGGCTTGCCGGTGCGAAGGACGTATTCGGTCAGGCCGTGGCCGACCTTGCGCGGCACGCGCTTTGCGTCGCGCTCGTCGACGGAATAGGCGAACTCGATCATGTCGCTCTCGCCTGCGAGCAGCGCGATGTAGAAATTCCGCGCGTACAGCAGGTCGCCGACGATGTCGTGGACCTCCGCGTAGAAACGCTCGAGGCTTTCGCTGGTGATCGACAGTTCCGCGATCCGGAACAACGCGCGCTGCAAACGCTCGGCGCGCTGGCGTTCGACGATCTCCGCTTGCAGTTCCCGGTTCGCCTGCTGCAATTCGCGTGTGCGTTCCTCGACGCGTTGCTCGAGTTCGGCGCGCGCGTGCTTGCGGTCGAGCGCGGTGAGGATGTGCTGGGCGACATAAGCCAGCAGCGCGCGATCCTCGTCGCTGTAGCCGACCTGGCGGTTGTAACTCTGCACCACGATCGCGCCGCAAACCCTGCCGTCGCGGTGCATCGGCACGCCGAGCCAGTCCTCGCTGTCCGGGCCGTGGCTGGAGTCGCGCGGCACGCCGAGCGTCTCGCGGATTACCTCGGACGGCCCGCGCAGCGGTGCGCCGTGATGCAGCAGCGCGATGGTCAGGCTGTTGGGCAGCTCATCTTCGGGGATCTCATGCTCGGGATCGGCGACGTAGGGGTCACTGCTGTCGGCGAAGTACAGGAAGCGCACGCTGCGGCGCTCGCTGTCGTACTGGACGATGTAGCAGTTCTCGGCATACATCAGCCCGCCGACCACGGCGTGGATACGGCGCAGCATGTCCTGCATCTCGAGGTCGGAACCGGCGAGGTCCGCGATCTCGAACAACGCCTGCTGCAAACGCTCGGATTTCTGCAGCGAAGCGATGCGCGCTTGTGCGGCCGCCAGCGCCGAACCAGCGGAATCCGCCGTTGGCGTGTCGGTGCCTGCCTCTCCGAGGCTGCGCGCGGATGCCTTACCCCTCATATCGGCAGGATAACGTGGTTTGGTGTCCTGCTCCGGCAACCCCACCCCCTCGATCCGACCGTTGGTAAGGACATGCTCCTCTGCCAACCCTACCCGATGGCCGGTCCCGGCTTCCCGCCGCCCGCGCCAGCCCTTACCCTGCTCGGCATGAACGACAGCGCCGAAGCCAGCGATGAGCGCCTGATGCTGGCTTGGGCGGCCGGTGAGACTGCCGCTTTCGAGCAGCTGTATGCGCGCCACCGCCTCCGGCTGTACCGGTTCCTGCTGCGGCATCTGCGCGACGGGGCATTGGCCGACGAGCTGTTCCAGGACGTGTGGCAGAAGGTGATCGCCGCCCGCGCCGGCTGGGTGCCGGACGCCCCATTCGGTACCTGGCTGTACCGGATCGCCCACAATCGCCTCACCGATCACTGGCGGGCATTGAAATACCGCCCGCCCGTACCCGAGGACGGCGACGAGCGCGCCGCCCGTATACCCGATCCCGACACCCCCGAGCGCAACCTGTCGGAATTCGAACAACGCCGACGGCTGCAACTCGCCCTCGATGAACTGCCGGAGGAACAGCGCGAGGTCCTGCTGCTCAGGCTGGAGCAGGAACTGACGCTGGAGGAGATCGGCGCCATCACCGGCGTCGGTCGCGAAACGGTGAAATCGCGATTGCGCTACGCGATGGACAAGCTGCGCACCAGGTTGCACGAATGAACATCCACGACGAACCGCTGACGCCTGAAGAGCGCGTGCTGGCACAGCGCCTGGCGCGACTCGGCCCGCATGGCGAGCCCTCGCCGGCGCTGGATGCGCGCATCCTCGCCGCCGCGCACGCCGCGACGACGCCGGCACGCAAGCGGACCCCGCGCTGGCCAGTCGCGTTCGGCATCGCCGCCTCGCTGGCGCTGGCGGTCGGCATCGCTTGGCAGTTGCGGCCGTTGCCGGAAGCCACGGTGTACGACGAAGCGGCCAGCGCAGCGTCGGTGCAGGCGGAATCGAGCGGAATGACGGCCGAGAGCGCCGCCGACACGGCGGCTCAACCCAAGGTCGAGTTGCCTTCGGCGGACTTCAGCAAGCCTCCGGCCGCCCAAGTCGAAGCACGCAGAGCGCGGAAGGTCCTCCAGCGCGGCGTTCCCCCTGTCGAATCCGCAGCGGCTGGCACTGCCGCCAAAGCCGAGCCGCAGGCGTTTCCGCAGCCGGTCGCTCCTCCTCCTGAGGAAACGGCGGTAGTGTTCGACGAGCCGACACCCGTCGCGGTACCTGCACCCCCTGCACCGCCCCCCGCCTCTGCCGCGACGACTGCGGCGCCAGGACTGGCCGCGCCTGCCGCTGCCCGCGAAAGCCACAACGCGCAGGGCTTCGCCCGGCAAAAAAACGTCGCAGCCGATGCAGCAATGGATACCTTCGAAGCCGACGAGGAAGTCGTTCCGCCCGCCACCGCGGACAGCCCACAGGTGCGCGAGGCCTGGCTGCAGCGCATCCGCGAACTCGCAGAAGCCGGCAAGACCGACGAAGCGCGCGCCAGCCTGCGCGAGTTCCGTCATCGTTACCCCGCGCACACCCTGCCCGAAGATCTGCGTGCGCTGGCGGAATGAGCGACACGCTCGCCGCACCCGTCTCGCACGCCATCGAGGTCAAGCACAGCCGCTTCCTCGCACAGGCCGCGCCAGCGACCACGCCTGAAGCTGCCCTCGCCTTCCTCGCGCAGGTCGCGGACGACGCGGCGACGCACAACTGCTGGGCTTACCGGATCGGTGGCGAATACCGTTCGAGCGACGATGGCGAACCCGCAGGCACTGCCGGACGCCCGATCCTCGCCGCCATCGACGGCCAGGGATTCGATCAGGTGATGGTCGTGGTCACACGCTGGTTTGGCGGTGTCAAGCTCGGCGCAGGCGGCCTGGTGCGTGCCTACGGGGGCGCTGCTGCCGAATGCCTGCGTACGGCGCCTCGCCGGCCGTTGATCGCCATGCGTGAATTGGAACTGCGTGCCGGCTTCGACGATATCGGTGCCTTGCATGCTGCACTCGCCGCGCATGGCGGCGACAAGCTCGACGAATCCTTCACTGCCGAAGGCCTGCGCCTGCGCGTGCGTTTGCCCGCCGATCGCGTCGAAGGCTTGAAACTGCAGCTGCGCGACGCCACCCGTAACCGGGTGCGCTTCGACGACAATGCCTGATGCCCGACGCTCCCGATCCGAGCCAGACCAAAGCCCCCCTCAGTAGCCTGCGCGCGTTGTGGCCGTTCGTGCAGCGCCAGCGCGGCCTGTTCATCGCCTGGCTGATCGCGCTTGCCGCCTCGTCGACCGCGACGCTGAGCCTGCCGCTGGCGGTGCGCAGGATGATCGACCATGGTTTCAGCAGTGCAGGCAACGTCGACGCGGCCTTCATGCTGCTGTTCCTGGTCACCGTTGCCTTGGCACTGGCGACCGCGGCGCGGTTCTATTTCGTCTCTCTGCTGGGCGAGCGCGTCGTTGCCGACCTGCGACAACGCCTGTACGGCCACCTGCTCGCGCTCGACCAGGCGTTCTTCGAGCGCACCCGCAGCGGCGAACTGGTGTCGCGCCTGAGCGCCGATACCGAGCTGCTGAGAAGCGTGGTCGGTTCGAGCATGTCGGTGGCGCTGCGCAGCTTCCTGATGGTGCTGGGCAGCATCGTCATGCTGGTCGTGACCAGTCCGCGCCTGGCCGCTTACGCGCTGGTCGGGATTCCGTTGTTCGTGCTGCCGATCGTGATGGGCGGACGCCGGTTGCAGAAGATCTCGCGACAGAGCCAGGATCGCGTGGCCGACGCCAATGCGCTCGCCAGCGAAGTGCTCGGCGCGGTCCGCACTGTGCAGGCGCACGCACGCGAGCCCTACGAACGCGGTCGCTTTGGCGACGCGGTCGCGCGCGCAGTCGCCACTGCACGCAAGCGCATCGGCGTGCAGGCGATCGTCACCGCGGTTGCCATCACTGCGATTTTTGGCGCGATCACCATCGTGCTGTGGTCTGGCGCGCACGATGTGATCGCCGGTCGTCTCAGCGCCGGCACCTTGGGCCAGTTCGTGCTGTACGCCTTGTTCGGTGGCGGATCGGTTGGCGCGCTGGCGGAAGTGTGGAACGAGTTGCAACGCGCTGCTGGCGGCATGGGACGGATCAGCGAACTGTTGGACGAACGCGCCCACGTCGTCGGCCCCGCACGACCCGCTGCGCTGCCGCAACCACTGCGTGGCGAATTGCATTTCGATGACGTCGTCTTCCGTTACCCGTCGCGTCCGGATGCAGCTGCGCTGGATGGCTTCACGCTGCACGTACGGCCCGGCGAAACCGTGGCGCTGGTCGGCCCCTCCGGTGCGGGCAAGAGCACGGTGTTCTCGTTGCTGCTGCGCTTCCACGATCCGCAGTCCGGCCACGTGCGCGTCGACGACGTCGACGTGCGCGAACTCGATCCGGCCGCATTGCGCGAACACATCGCCCTGGTCCCGCAGTCGCCGACCATCTTCGCCACCACCGCCGCCGACAACATTCGCTATGGCCGCCTCGGCGCCAGCGATGGGGAGCTCATCGCCGCGTCGAAATCGGCCGAGGCGCATGAATTCCTGTCGGAACTGCCCGATGGCTACGCCAGCGAACTCGGCGAACGCGGTGCGCGGTTGTCCGGCGGTCAGCAACAACGCGTGGTGATCGCGCGTGCCCTGCTCAAGAATGCGCCGATCCTGTTGCTGGACGAAGCCACCTCCGCGCTCGACGCGCAGAGCGAACGCGCGGTGCAGCATGCGCTCGAAAACCTGATGCAGGGCCGCACCACCCTGGTCATCGCCCATCGCCTCGCCACGGTGCTCAAGGCCGACCGCATCGTCGTCATGGATCGCGGCCGCATCATCGCCGAAGGCACCCACGACGCACTCATGGCCCAGGATGGGCTGTACGCGGAGCTGGCGAAGCTGCAGTTCCTGGATTGACCGCCCCCCCAACCAAGCGATCCACTCGGACTGACCGCACATCCGTGCTTTAGGCGTTTGGCTGGGTGGCTGGAATCAGTCCGGCAGGACTCAACCGGGGAAGGGCGTTGATCGATCGGATTGCTCACGCATCGGGCCGCATCGCCACGGTTGGCGCGAAGCAGGACCGAACATGCCCCTGATCGCAGAACTGAAGCGCCGCAACGTCATCCGCATGGCCGGGCTGTACCTGGTCGGTGCGTGGCTGATCGTGCAGGTGGCGGGCACGGTGCTGCCGATGTTCGGAGCGCCCGGGTGGTTGCCGCGGAGCATCGTGGTTCTGCTGGCGCTGGGCGCCCTGCCCGCGTTGATCTTCGCCTGGGTGTTCGAGTTGACGCCGGAAGGCTTGAAACGCGATGCCGACGTGAAGCCGGAGGAATCCATTGCGCCACAGACGGCGCGGCGCATGGAGCGGATGATCCTGGTCCTGCTGGCGCTCGCGCTGGCCTACTTCGGCTTCGACAAATTCGTGCTCGCACCGCGTCGTGCCGCAGTGATGGTCGCCTCGGCGGCGGCTTCGGCCGCGAAACCAGTGCCTGCGACGGTGAGCAAGTCCATCGCCGTGTTGCCCTTCACCGACCTCAGCCCCAATCGCGACCAGGAATATTTTTCCGACGGCATGGCCGAGGAAATCCTCAACGCGCTCGCGCAGGTGAAGGATCTGAAAGTCGCCGGTCGCACGTCGTCGTTCCATTTCAAAGGTCGTAACGAGGACCTGCGTGAGATCGGTAGAACGCTCGGTGTAGCCCACATCCTGGAAGGCTCGGTGCGCAAGCAAGGTGACAAGGTGCGCATCACCGCGCAACTGATCCAGGCATCGGATGGCACCCACATGTGGTCGCATGCCTACGATGGCGACCTTAGCGATGTCTTCCAACTGCAGGAGAACATCGCGCGCGCGATCACCGACCAGCTGCAAGTGGTGCTGGAAGGCGAGCAGCGTGCGCGCCTGGTCCCGGTCGCGACGAGCAACCCGGACGCCTACTCGCTGTACCTGCAGGCCACCGCCATCTTCGACCGGCGCGATTATCCGCGCTTCCCCGACGCCCTTGCCGATCTGCACCAGGCAATCAAACTCGATCCGAAATTCGCCCGCGCCTATTCGCGCCTGGCGGCGCTGACCGTCGTCACGAGTTCCTACAGCGACATCGATCTGTCGCAGGCACATGCCGATGTGCTGGAGCACGCGCGCGAAGCGCTGGCGCTCGATCCGACCTTGGCCGAGCCGTACGCCGCCATGGGCCTGTCCTACGGCAAGCTGCGCGGCGGCTATCTCAAGCAACGCGAGGCCTTCGATCGCGCGCTGCAGATCGATCCGGACGATGTCACCAGCAACTTCTGGTACGGCCTGAGCTTGATCATGACCGGCTACCACGAACGCGGCGTCGCCCTGCTCGACCACGCGCTGGCGGTCGACCCGATGATGCCGAACGTGGTGCGCTGGCGCGGCAACATGTACCGCTACGCGGGTGACATCGAGCGCGCTGAGCAATACCTCAAGCAGGCGAGATCGGCCGGCCTGCCACTGGCCAACCGCGAGCTGGCCGAGATCGCTTTCGATCGCGGCGATGCCGCCACGGCGATCCGGATCTGGCCCGAAGGGTCGCGTAACTTGTTGCGCGCGCTACCGTCAGGCAGCACGGAAGTGCTTGCAGAGGGAATGTTCGGCGATGCCTCCGCGCGGCAACGCGCCCTGGCGGTGCTCGATACGTTCCTGTCCAAGCCGCACAAGCAGGTGCCCGGACAAATTCCGCTGACCCTGATCAAGCTTGGCCAACCGAGCCGCGCGCTGGAACTGCTGCGCACCACGCAAGGCACCGACAACAGCGATTTCTTCGCGCTGATGTGGAGCCCGGCCGGCAAACCGCTACGCGCGCTGCCGGAGTTCCCCGCGTTGCTGAAGACGATGGGCTTCATCGAGTTATGGGAGAAGTACGGCCCGCCGGACCTGTGCAAACGGGTGGCGCCACGCGAATACGTCTGCGAGTAGCGCATGAGCCTGCTTGCCGAACTCAAGCGACAGTCTTCAAGCAGTGCCCACACCGCGCGGTAAAAAGACCTCAAGGATCGATGCGGATCGGGATGCCTGTCGGCACCAGGCTCCAGACTTCCTCGATCTCGGCGTCGGTCAGTGCGATGCAACCGTCGGTCCAATCGAACGGCCATGCCGATGAGTTACCACCATGGATCATGATGTCGCCGCCCGGATCGACGCCGCGGCTGCGCGCCTGCCGGCGGTCCGCCGCATTCGGATACGACACGCGCAATGAAAGATGGAAACGGCTGTTGGAGTTGCGACCGCTGATGCGATATTCACCTTCGGGCGTACGCTCGTCGCCCTGCTGGCGCTTGGGCCCGGCAGGCGCGTCGCCGAGCCGGATGCGGTAGCTGCGGATCACCCGGCCGTTCCGGAACAGCTGCATGCGCCGTTCGGATTTGTCGACGACGATGCGATCGGCGAACTCGGACGGCTTGGCCATATCGGGCGCTTGCCGGGCCAGCACCGCCACTGGCAGAAGCAAGGCGAGCAGCAGACCGTAGCGGACATGCCTCATTCGGGCGGCAATCCCCTGCCGAGCATTGCCTTGAAATCGATATCGGTCGGCAAGGTGCCCAAGGCGAGTCCGTGCTGCCCGGCGAGCCGGCTGCGGCAGAACGCTTCGGCGACCGGGCTCGATGCACGCAGTAGGACGGAAGCCTGCAAAGCCAGTGCAATGCGTTCGACCAGGAAGCGGGCGCCGGCTTCGAGATCACCCGGCTTGGCCAGCGTGTTCCTCAGCGCTTCGGTCTCGACGTCGAGTGATGGCGACAAACCCGATGCAGCCGTGAGTTCCGCCAGCAACACCACGCCCGTTTCCGGCTCGCGGTGCAATGCGCGCAGCACGTCGAGGCACTGGATGTTGCCGCTGCCTTCCCAGATCGAATTCAACGGTGCCTGCCGGTACAGGCGCGGCAGGATCGACTCCTCGACGTAACCAGCACCCCCGAGGCATTCCTGCGCTTCGTTGACGAAAGCCGGCGCGCGTTTGCAGATCCAGTACTTGCCGATCGCGGTGGCGATGCGCGCGAACGCGGCCTCGGCCGGATCACGCGGCGCGGCGTCGACCGCGCGCGCCACGCGCATCGACAAGGCCAACGCAGCTTCCGACTCGATCGCCAGGTCGGCCAGCACGTTCTGCATCAGCGCGTGCTCGGCGATGCGTTTGCCGAACGCGCGGCGATTGCGGCAATGGTGCAGGGCCTGCGCCAGCGCCATGCGCATCTCGGCGGCGGAACCGAGCATGCAATCCAGGCGCGTGAGCATCACCATCTCGAGGATGGTGGCGATGCCGCGTCCTTCCTCGCCGATGCGTCGCGCCCATGCGCCGCAGAATTCGACTTCAGACGACGCATTGCTCCAGTCGCCCAGCTTGTCCTTCAGCCGCATCAGCCTGAAGGCATTCTTCGTGCCGTCGGGCAAACGCCGCGGCAGCAGGAAGCAGCTGAGCCCACCGCGCGCCTGCGCCAGCACCAGGAAGCCGTCGCACATGGGCGCGGAGAAGAACCACTTGTGGCCGACGAGGTTGTATTCCCCGTTTGAAGCAGCACCATCGATGGAGAGCGGCGTCGCGGTCGTCGTATTGGCGCGCACGTCGCTGCCGCCCTGCTTTTCGGTCATGCCCATGCCGACGGTGGCACCACGCTTGTCGGCGATCGGCACTTCGCGCGGGTCGTAATGCGCCGCGGCGGCTTTCTCCGCCCATTCCGCCAGCGCAGGCTCGTGCCGCAGCACCGGCACCGCGGCGTGGGTCATGGTCAACGGGCAACTCGTGCCGGGTTCGACCTGGTGGTGCAGATAGCTCAGCGCCGCGCGCGCGACATGCGCGCCCGGTTGCGATGCGGTCCACGACAGGCCAGCAACGCCGTGTTCGATCGCGGCCTGCATGACCGCGTGGTAGCTCGGATGGAACTCGACCCGGTCGATGCGCTGGCCGAAGCGGTCGTGCGTGCGCAATCGGGGTTTGTCGCGGTGGGCGTCGAAGCTCAGCCGGTAGAGTTCGTCGCCGGCCACGGCGCCGTAGCGTGCGATGCGTTCGGCGAATTCCATCCCGCCTTCGCGCTGCACCGCCTCGCGTAGCGCCATGTCGTCGGCCCACAAGTCGCGTGGTGCGAACTCCGGTGGCTGGTTGTCGACGAGGTGCGTTTCGAATGTGTTCGCTTCAAACGCATGTGTTTCAAGCGGCGGCGTAGGCATCGGCGACTCCGTTGCAACTGCGGCGATTGTGCGCCTGCGGCCATAAAAAAGCCCCGCCGGAGCGGGGCTTGAAAGAGTCGTCTTGGCGTTTCTTCAGGCGACAGGCACTACGCCGGCGGCTTGTGCGCCCTTCGGGCCTTGGGTGACCTCGTAGCTCACGCGCTGCCCTTCCTGCAGGCTGCGGAAGCCCTTTGCGCTGATCGCCGAGTAATGCACGAACACATCGGCGCTGCCATCCTCGGGAGCGATGAAGCCAAATCCCTTGGCGTCGTTGAACCATTTCACGGTGCCGTACTGCATATCCTGTGTGACCTCGTCTGTGTGCGGTATGCGTGCGCTGGCGCGGGGGCGGCCATGGCACACGGCGCGAGTATGCAAAGCGCGCGCGCCGCTGACAATTACTTGCGTCTCATTTGTCGGGATGCTGCTTCCTGCAGCATCCCGACATCACGAGTCCGGCACAGCTCCGGACTCGCCCACGCGGCCCTGCCGGACCGCGGGCAGGACATCCCTGTCCTGCGCAGACCTAGCGGTCTGCCAACAATTCCTGCAACAGGGGCAACAGGCCTGCAGAGGCTGCGTCCACGTTGGCCAGCACCTCTTCCATCGTGATTTCAGCGCTATCCCCGCAACCTGCAGCCCAATTCGCGACGATTCCCAGGCAGGCATAACTGAGACCCAGTTCACGCGCCAGGCCCGCTTCCGGCATGCCGGTCATGCCGACCAGGTCACAGCCGTCGCGCTTCATCCGCGCGATTTCGGCCTTTGTTTCCAGGCGCGGTCCCTGGGTGGCGCCATAGCAACCGCCATTCACCACGGCGACCTGCGCGCGCTGCGCCGCAGCAAGAATCTGCGCACGGAGCGCGGGGGTGTACGGATCACCAAAATCGACGTGCAGCACTTCGCTGCCCTCTTCCTCGCTGAGCGTGGAGACGCGCCCCCAGGTGTAATCGATCAACTGGTCCGGACAGGCCAACACGCGCGGGCCATAGGCCTCTGTGATGCCGCCGATGGTATTGAGCGCGAGCACGCGGCTGGCGCCGACCATCTGCAACGCGACCAGGTTGGCGCGGTAATTGACCTTGTGCGGCGGCACGCTGTGGCCTTCGCCATGTCGGGCGAGGAACGCCACGCGTTTGCCGGCGAGCATGCCCACGCGCACCGGACCCGACGGAAAGCCATAGCGCGTTTCCGGCAGGTGGCTTTCGACCTGTTCGAGCGCGGCGAGTTTGTAGACGCCGGTACCGCCGATCACCGCCAGTGCGATGTCGTCCATGCTCAGTCCTTCAGCGCGTAGATCGCGGGCAGATTGCGGCCTTGTTCGTGGTAATCCATGCCATAGCCGAAGACGTAGCGATCCGGGACGTCCAGGCCGGCGTAATCCGCGCATAGGCCAGGGACACAGCGGTCGTGGCGTTTCACCGCGAGCGCGGCGATGCGCACCTCGCGCGCACCTTCGCCCAGGCACCACTCGCGCACTGCGGCCAAGGTGTGGCCTTCGTCCACGATGTCGTCGACCAGCAGTACGCGGCGGCCACGCAGCGGCGTGGCCGGACGATGCTTCCAGGCGAGTTCGCCGCCGGAGGTCGCGCCGCGATAGCGCGTTGCATGCAGGTAGTCGAACTCGAGGTCGAGTCCGCGCGCCCCCAATTCCAGTGCCAGTTGCCCGGCGAATGGCAGGGCGCCGTGCATTACGGTGAGGAATACTGGTCTGGAGCACGCGCCGTCGTGCGTAGCGGGCACATCGCCGGCATAGTCGTTGCAGATGGCCACTGCCATCGTTGCGATCACCCGCTCGATGGCAGGGCGATCGTGCACCACGTCGGCATTCGCCAGCGCGACGGCGAGCTCGTGCGCCTGGCTCATGCGAGGCCACCCGACAATCGCGCCTGCGCGTGCCCGTAGCGTGCTTCGGCGAGCAAGCTGTCCCACCCCATCGCACCGCGCCGGATCAGCCCGGTCACCACCGTGGTGTCGAGCTTGCGATTTTCGACCGCAGCCAGCGACTCGACGACCAGTTCCGGATGGCAGACCAGCACCACATCGCAGCCGGCATCGAGGTGCGCGTCGATGCGTGCCTTGATGCCACCGGCCGAGAACGCCGCGGCCATGCCGATGTCGTCGGAGAACACCACGCCTCCGAAACCCATTTCGGTACGGAGGATGTCTTCGATCCAGCGCTTCGAATAACCGGCCGGTTCCGGCGCAACTTGCGGATAGGCGACGTGCGCCATCATCACTGCCTCGGCCTTGGCCTCGATGCCGGCGACGAAAGGCACCAGGTCGAGCGCGCGGATCTCGTCCAGCGAACGCGAATCGACCGCGTCGTCGAAGTGCGTGTCTTCCAGCACCGAGCCATGGCCCGGGAAATGTTTGAGCGTCGCCGCCATGCCTGCAGCGTGCATGCCGCGTACATAGGCACGGGTGAATTCGGCGACGACCTGCGGGGTGGCCGAGAACGCGCGATCGCCGATGGCGCGATTGCCGCGGCCGAGATCGACCACCGGCGCGAAACTGAGATCCACGCCGCTGGCGCGCACTTCGCTGGCCATCAACCAGGCGTGTTCCTGCGCGAGCTCGAGCGCGGCGACCGGATCGCGCTCATACAGGCGTCCGAAATTTTCGAGCGACGGCAGCGCGCTATAGCCCTCGCGGAAGCGCTGGACGCGACCGCCCTCCTGGTCGACACAGATCAGTTGCGGCCGTGGCGCGGCTTCGCGGATGGCGGCGGACAACTCGGCCACCTGCGCCTTCGAGGCGAAGTTGCGGGTAAACAGGATCACGCCGGCGCAGGCGTCGTGCTGCAGCCAGTCGCGCTCCTGCGCATTCAATTCGGTACCGGCGATGCCGATCACGAGCATTGCATCACTCCTTCAGATCCATGGCGTTGCGCTCGGCCTCGCTCCATTGCGAGTACGGGTGCGTGGCCAGGGCCAGATTGTAGTAGCGGAGCGCGTCGGTGGCCTCGACGCCGAGCCAATCGGGCCTGGCGAAGTGCTCCTCCGCGCTTTTGAGCTCGATTTCGGCAACGACCAGGCCAGCGTTGTCACCGAGGAACTCGTCGACTTCCCAAAGGTGCCCGGCGTGTTCGACGTAGTGCCGGCGCTTGTCGATCACGCCACCGACGCACAGCTCAAGCAAGGCGCGCGCATCGGCGACCGGGATCGGATAGTCGAACTCCTGTCGTGTGTGCCCGAGCTCGCGCGACTTCAGGTTGAGGAATGCCGCATCGCCGGCGATACGTACGCGCACCGAGGTCCGCATCGCACCGCTGTCGACGGTAACTAGGTCGTTGAGGTAGCCCTGCGCCATGGGCACGACTTCGTGCGCAGTTGCGCGCCAGCCGTCACTGGTGACGAGGAACTTGCGTTCGATTTCGATTCCCATGGCTCAGGGCTCGAACATCGCGATGCTTTCCACGTGCGCGGTATGCGGGAACATGTCCATCACGCCCGCCGCACGCAATTTCCAGCCACGCTCGTTGACCAGGTAACCGGCATCGCGCGCCAGCGAAGCAGGATGGCAGCTGACGTACACGATCCGCTTCAAGCCTTTGAGTGGCAGTTGCTTCAACACCACGTCGGCGCCGGAACGGGGCGGATCGATCAGCAGACGGTCGAAGCCGGCACGCATCCACGTGTGCCCCGCCAGGTCCTGGGCCAGGTCGGCGGCATGGAATTCGGCGTTCGCGAGGCCGTTGTGCGCGGCGTTTTCGCGCGCGCGCCGCACCAGCCCGGCATCGCCTTCGACGCCGACCACCTCGCGTACCCCGCGCGCCAGCGGCAGGGTGAAATTGCCGAGACCGCAGAACAGATCGAGCACGCGTTCGTCCGGTTGCGCATCCAGGAGCGTCATTGCGCTGGCGATCATCTTCTGGTTGAGCCCTGCGTTGACCTGGATGAAGTCGAGCGGGCGGAACTGCAATTCGACATCCCATTGCGACAACCGGAATGCGAGCTTCGGATGGTCCGGCCACAAGGCATGCACGGAATCGATGCCGCCGGGCTGCAGGAAGATCGCGAAGTCATGTTCCTGCGCAAACGCGACCAGCGCATTGCGGTCGCGTTCGCTCAGCGGGGCAAGGTGACGGAACACCAGCACGATGGTGTCGTCGCCGGCGATGAATTCAACCTGCGGGATTTCGCGGCGCCCATCCATGCCATCGATCAGCGCCGCCAGCGCCGACACCTTCGTGCCGATCTGTGGGATCACGGTGTGGCATTCGGACAGGTCGGCAACGAAACGTGGATCGTTCTCGCGGAAGCCGACCAGGGTCTTGTCCTTCTTCTCGACGCGACGCACCGAGAACCGCCCCTTGCGCCGATAACCCCAGGCGACGTCGGTCAACGGCGGCAATACCGTTCCCGGGGTGACATGGCCGATGCGCTCGAGGTTTTCCAGCAGCACGCGTTGCTTGGCATGGATCTGCTGCTCCTCGGCCAGATGCTGCAGCACGCAGCCACCGCAGGTGCCGAAGTGCGGGCAGCGCGGCACGACCCGATGTTCCGATGCGCGCAGGACTTCCAGCGTCTTCGCTTCATCGTAGTGGCGCGAGCGCGCCGTCTGTTGCGCCATCACCTGCTCGCCCGGCAGCGCCCCGGCCACGAACACGGCCTTGCCATCGGGACGGCGGGCGACGCCACGGCCATCGTGACCAAGGTTGAGGATGTCGATCTGGAACGGCGTCTGGTCGATGCGGGCCACGGAATCACTGCGTTTCGGCGAGTCGGCTATTGTCTCAGAAGCCCGCACCCGCAGAACCCCGGAAACGACGACGGCCCGCGATTGCGGGCCGTCGTATCGACACAGTGCAGGCTTACTTCTGCTTCCAGCCGCCGCTCGCGTCCTGGTACCACCAGCCACTACGCGCGCTATCGACCCATTGCTTGGCGAACACGCCACGGATCTGTGCTTCCCATTCCGGATGGCCGTTGGCGACGGCGACTTCCTTATAGACCGCCTTGCGATCGCGGTTGTCGTCCGCCACCGCTTGTTGCGCGCTCACCCGGTCTTTCAGTGCCAGCTTGGCCGGATCGCGCACGACGACGAGGCCATCGCGGCCGAACCCGAGCGCACCGGAGTCGAAGCCCGCACGCAATGCGCTATCGAAGCGTGCTGCCATGCGCGCCTGGATCGCCTGGATCGCGGGGGTCTTGATGGTGATGTCCGGTTGACCCTGCGCATAGGCGCTACTGATGCCGACCAGCGACAGCCAGTCGATGCGCATCGCCATGCCGCCACCATCGGGCTTGGCCTCGGGTTGTTGTTCCTTGATCTCGTCGCCGATGACCTTCTCGACGAACTCCTTCGCCGCTTCCTTGGCCTCGGCAGCCGGGAAGTACACATTGATCGTCACGCACGCGGTCAGCGCAAGCGCTGCAGCGATCGGCATCCCCATCCAACGACGCATAACGCTCTCCTATTCGACTTCCGGTTATTTCGACTACGAATCATTCGACCACAGGTTTGACATCGCCCTTGCCCACCGCTGCCAGACGTTCCAGCAGCGTCGGCCAATCGACCTGGCGATTGAAGCCGACTACGTTCAGCCGTGGCACGCCGGAACCTTCGACGATAGTAAATCCCTTCGCTTCTGAATAAGAGCTATCAGCTGAATGGAGCCCTCCCATTTCGCAGACCTCGTTCGCCAACCGGCAGGTGATGCCGATGCGGGCATAGCCGAAATCGTCGAACAGGCCGATCAGCTGGCCCTGCAGGCTGGTGATGAACGAAGCATCACCGACGCTGGAAATATTCTGCACCGCGCGCTGGCTGATGCGCTGGCGCACGCCCGGCTTGCGCTCGGTATGCAGGTCGGCATCGAACGCGGTCGCGTTCCAGTCGACCAGGCGCAGGTCGCTGATGCGACCATCGAGACGGCCGGTGATGCTGCCGAAGTCGAATACCTCGGTCAGGGCCAGCAGGTCCAGATCGTCGAGGGCGAGATCCGCGGACAACGTCGGCGCCACGCCGAACGGGCGTTCCATCGACAACGCCGACACCCGCACGCTGCCATCGAAGACGTGCATCTCGAGGCCACCATCGAAGTCGAGCCGGTCATTGGCGTATTGCGCATTCGGAATGCGTCCGCTGAGTTCGCCGCGGAACGCCGGCCAGTCCAGGGCCTGCGCCAGCTTGCCGACATCGAGGCGATCCAGGCTGAGGCCGAAGCGCATCGTCATGCCCTGGTCGCCGGCCGGCGGCCGCAAGGCAAGGCCGTCGAAACGCAGGCTGCCGCCAAGCATCGGCACCGTGACGGCCTCGCGCAGGCGGAGCGTGCCGTCGCGGCTCGCCAAAGGCCAGGTGGCTGCACCGAAATCGAGTCCATACAGTTGACCGCCTTGCCAGCGCAGATCGCTGCTGGTGGCCGAACTCGCGGAGAACCGCACGTCGCCATCCAGCCTGTCGAAACGGAAACGACCCTGTGGATCACGCAGGGCGATTTCGTGCAGCCCGGCATCGAGTGCGGCGAGGCGGCCATCATCGACGCGCAGGCTCAAATCAAGCGCGCCTGCCAGTTCGAGATCGCCAAGGCCGAACAGGCCAAGCCAGCCGGACAGGTAACGTTCGCGCAGCGGCGAGACATCGCGACTGCTGATGCGCAGATCGAGTGCCCCCAGGTCGACAGCTGGCGTGAACGCCGCGCTACCTTCGGCCACGAGTGCATTGCCATCGCGCCAGGCGATGCGCGGCAGGCGCCAGCCCTCGCCAATCGGTTGTTCACCTGCAATGTCCAATGCGATCGGCGACTGCGGCAAGGCGACATAAGTGTTGCCAGCGAGGAACTCGCCCCCGCGCAGCTCACCATCGAGCGTCAACAGAGACGTTGCCTGAAGCTTGCGATAGTCGATGTCGAAACGGCCGCCGAGATTTTCCGCCGCGATGCTGCCGTCGGTCGTATCGAGTCCCACGGCCTTTGCCACCAACTGGCCATCGATGCGCAAGGGCGCGTTGGTCGGCGCTCGCACGGTGAGCAGGCCATCCAGGGTGCCGGATTTGAATCGCGCGTCCTGCCATGCCTGGGTGAGCAGCGCCTGGACCCAGGCCACGGGCACGCGCGTCAGTTCCAGCGCGGTGAAATCCGGCGTCGCTGCTTGCCGGCGCAAGGCGAAACGCGCATCGCGCCGGGTGAGTACGGCATCGGTGCTGGCAGTGCCCAAAGCCAGCGACAGTCGCAACGGCTGACTGCGTCCGCTGCGCAACACGCCATCGCAGCGCCAACCGCCCTGCCCATCGCCTTGCAGTGGGCATCGCCAATGGACGTCGCGGTAGTGATAGCCAAGGTCGACGGCGTCGATCTGACGGGCATGCAACTCGAGATCGCCCTGCGTCGCCTGCGCTGGCCAGTCCAGGCGCACGCTGACGCCTTCGAGCGTCGCCACCGCAGTGTTGATCTTCGCGATCCTTGCCTGCAGCGTCCGCGCCTGCGCCGGCCAGAACCCGGCCAGCAGCAGGACGATCAGCAGAGGTAACATCGGTCGCGACATGGAGGAAGCATACCGACGCAAAGGGAGCTTGCGATGAAGCCACGCCTTCCACATATCCTGCTGGTCGAGGACGACCCGACCAGCCGCACCTTTCTCGCCGCCGCAGCGGAAGCGCTGCCCGCCATCGTGGACACGGCCGATTCGCTGGCCACTGCCCGGGCGCTGGCGACAATGCACGCTTACGATTTATGGCTGATCGACGCGAACCTGCCCGATGGCAGTGGCATCGAGTTGCTGCAGCAGTTGCGCCAGCGCGCGCCAACACCGGCACTGGCGCATACCGCGGCACGCGATCGAAGCGCACTGGACCCACTGCTCGATGCGGGTTTCGTCGAAGCGCTGATCAAACCACTCAGCTCCGCGCAACTGCAGGGGGCATTGCGTCGGATCCTGGGTCATGACGACGTCGCAGAGGAGGCAACGTCGACCGGTTGTGGCAAGCTGCCCACCTGGGATGAGGAAGCCGCGCTCGATGCGATGAACGGCAACCGCATGCACGTGGAAGCCTTGCGCAAACTTTTCCTGGGCGAACTCGCAGCACAACGTGATGCCGTGCTCGCGGGACTGCAAACGAGCGACGATGGGATCGTGCATGCGCAACTGCATCGACTGCAGGCCAGTTGCAGTTTCGTCGGTGCCGTGCGGCTCGGCGCAGCGGTCAAGCGGTTACGGGACGGGACAGCGTCGATCGCTGCGCGCGAAAGCTTCGCGCACGCGGCAGCGGACACGCTGGCTTCAGCCTGAGCGCGCGGGTGCCAGCCGACCGAGTTCGGCCAGCATTTCCCAGGACTTCAAACCACGCCCGCCCAGGTGATGCTCCAGTACCGAGCGTAAGGCACGGCGCAAGCCGGTCAGGTCCTCGACGCCGGGCATGCGGTCTTCGGCCAGCGCCAGCAAGGCACGGCCAGTCGCTGCGCTGGTGCGGTCGCCGTGACCGCGATCGCTGAGCAGGCGGCGCGCGCCATGCTCGGGATCGAGCCGGTAACGCGCCGCCGGATCGATCGGCACGCCATCGCCATCTACGTCGAATGCGATACCGAAGCCGAGCGCATCGAGCAGGTCACGCTCGAAACGGCGCAGCGTCCACGCCAGCGGCTCACCGGCACCGAGGCGCGCACGGGTTTCGCCGTACGTCGCATAGAGTTCCGGATGCGGATCGGAACGCGGCGCCAGCCGCAACACCAGCTCATTGAGATAGAAGCTCGCCAGCGCGGCATCGCCTTGCAATTGCGGTGCGGCATCCAGCGCCTCCGCTGCGCGCAACTGCGCCAACTCGCCACGTTGCACGGCGTCCAGCCGGATGTGCTGCAGCGGTTGCAATGCGGCGCGTAGTACGTGCCGTTTCGGCCCTTGCACGCCGCGCGCGACCAGGCCAAGGCGACCGTGATGCTCGCTTAAGACTTCCACCAGCAGGCTGCTTTCGCGCCACGGCCGCGCATGCAGCACGTAGGCCGGCTCGGCCTCGATGCGCATTTCAGTCGCGGCTTCTATCAGTCATGGTACCCAAGCGTTCGCAATGCGGCTTCGTCGTCCGACCAGCCCTCGCGCACCCGCACCCAGGTTTCGAGGAACACCTTGCGGTCGAACAGCCGCTCCATCTGCTCGCGCGCGCGAGTTCCGATGTCGCGCAGGCGCTCGCCGCCCTTGCCGATCACGATCGCCTTCTGCCCTTCCCGTTCGACCCAGACCACCGCACCGATGCGCAGCAACTGGCCGTCTTCGACGAAGCGTTCGATCTCGACCGTCGTCGCATACGGCAACTCGGCGCCGAGCAGGCGCATCAGCTGTTCGCGCACCAACTCGCCAGCAAGGAAGCGCTGGCTCTTGTCCGTGATTTCGTCTTCCGCATACAGCGCCGGTTGTTCCGGCACCAATGCCAGGAGACTGTCGACCAAGGCTTCCAATCCCTTGCGCTTCAACGCGGAGACCGGATGCACCGCGGCGAACTCACGCCCTTCGCTGACCTTCGCCAGGAACGGCAGCAACGTGGTCTTGTCCTTGGTCCGATCGACCTGGTTGACGGCCAGCACCACCGGAACGCCGGTCGCGCGCAGTGCGTCGTAGGCAAGCGTGTCCTCGTCGTCCCAGCGGCCGGCCTCGATCACCAGCAACGCGGCATCGACGCCTTCCAGCGCACCGCGCGCGGCACGGTTCATCCAACGGTTCATCGCCTTCTTCTGTTCGCGGTGGATACCTGGCGTATCGACCAGCAGCAGTTGTCCTTGCTCGAACGTAGCGATACCGAGCAGACGATGGCGCGTGGTCTGGGGGCGGTTGGAGGTGATGCTGATCTTGGCGCCGACGAGCGCGTTGACCAACGTCGACTTGCCGACGTTGGGACGGCCGATGACGGCGACGTGGCCGGCGCGATAAGTGGGGGAATTCATGCGGGGATTGTAGGGCTGAAGCGGTCTATCGGTGGCGATCAACCTGTTGCAGCACCGCTTCCGCCGCCATTTGCTCCGCTGCGCGGCGCGAGCTGCCCTCGCCTTCACAGCTGATCGCGGGGTCAGTCAGGCCGCATTCGACACGGAAGATCTTGGCGTGCTCGTCTCCGCTTTCGGACAACAGGGCGTAGATGGGCAGCGGCTTCTGCCTGGCCTGCAACCATTCCTGCAACCGGGTCTTGGCATCCTTGCCGAGCTTGTTCGGTGGCGGCAGTGCCGCGATCGAGGCCTCGAACCAAGGCAAAACCACGGCACGGCAGGTTTCGAAGCCGGCATCGAGATGAATTGCGGCGACCAGGGCCTCGAGCGCATCGGCGAGGATCGAATCGCGCCGGTGGCCGCCGGATTTCAGTTCCCCGGGGCCGAGGATCAGCCGCGAGCCGATGTCGAGTTCGCGGGCAATGACTGCTAGCGCCGATTCGCGCACCAACTCTGCACGCGCGCGGGTCAAGGTGCCCTCGTCGGCTTTGGGCCAGTATTCGAACAGTGCTTCGGCGACGATCAGGTTGACCAGCGCGTCGCCGAGGAATTCCAGGCGCTCATTGTGTACGGCGGCCGCGCTGCGATGGGTGAGGGCCTGCGCAAGCAGGCCCGCATCCTTGAATGCATGACCGAAGCTATCGTTACGTCCGTTAATCGGAAGGACCGCCGTGGACCAGATCCTGGGTCGCCGTGAACTTGCCGACGACGTCCAGGTTGTAAATCAGCGGCTTGCGCACTTCATAGTTCACCGTCATTTTCCAACCGCCTTCCATGCGCTCGATCTTGACGTGTTTATCTTCGACGTTCTCCGAATAGTTCACGTAGAGACGGCGAAAGAACAGGTTGCGGATTCGGTCTGGAGACGAATTGTTGATCCCAGGCTCCAGCGACATGCCCTTCATCGCCTGCTTGACGCCGTAATACTCGGTGTACATCGGGATCACTTTCATGCCGGTGTAGATGAACACACCTGCCACCGCCAACACGAAGATGAACCCGATCAGGGTCATGCCACTCTGCGAACGCTTCATCTGCCCCTCTCCCCTTGGATTACGGAATGCCGGAACCGACCCGCGAAAAATCGATGCCCCCGGCGCTGCGGTCGAAATTCATCCAAATCAGGAACGCCTTACCGCGCAAGTTCGATTCCGGCAGGAAGTGTGTCTGCCAGAACCGGCTGTCCTCGCTATTATCACGATTGTCGCCCATGACGAAATAGTGACCCGCGGGCACCGTCCACTCCCCTTCCCCTTGAATGAAGAACGGCAAATCGTCGCGTTCCAGGACCGGATGCGGTCGATTGGGCAGGTCCTCCTGCATCAGGGACGCGCCGGTCATGTCCGCACCTCGGCCTTTGCCGATGTAGCGTCCGAGCGGCCGGTAGGTCAATGGTTCACCGTTTACGTAAACCTGGTTGTCGCGATAGGCCACGGTATCGCCGGGCAGGCCGATCACGCGCTTGATCCAGTCCTGTTCCGGATGGTGCGGTGGCCGGAACACCGCCACGTCGCCGCGCTTGGGTTCGCCGATGGCGATGATCTTCTGGTTGTTGATCGGCAGGCGCAGGCCGTAGGCGAATTTGTTGACCAGGATGAAATCGCCGATCAGCAGCGACGGCATCATCGAACTGGACGGAATCCGGAACGGCTCGGCGATAAAGCTGCGCAACACCAGCACCACCGCCAGCACCGGGAAGAAGGCCCGCGAATAGTCGACCAGCACCGGCTCCTTGGCCTCGAGCAACCCGGCGCGCTCGGCACGACGCTTGGCCAGGAACAGCCGATCCAGCAACCAGATGATGCCGGTGGCGAAGGTCAAGGCCACCAACGCGATTTCAAACCAACGCATGCGAGCTCCTTCGGAGCATGAATCGGGAAAGGGGAAATCGGTAAGGGAACCGGAACCGCGAGCTTATCGATTCCTTGTTCCCGATTCCGCATTCCCGGCTATTTGTTGTCCACCTGCAGCACGGCGAGGAAGGCCTCCTGCGGGATTTCCACCCGTCCGACCTGCTTCATCCGTTTCTTGCCCTCTTTCTGCTTCTCCAACAGCTTCTTCTTGCGCGTCGCGTCGCCACCGTAGCATTTCGCCAGCACGTTCTTGCGCATGGCCTTGACCGTGGTGCGCGCGATCACTTGTGCACCGATCGCTGCCTGGATGGCGACGTCGAACATCTGCCGCGGAATCAGTTCCCGCATTTTCTCCGCGATTTCGCGGCCGCGGCGATCGGCGTGGGCGCGGTGCACGATGAGGCTCATCGCATCGACCTTGTCGCCATTGATCAACGTATCCACGCGTACGAATGGACCGGCATCGAAGCGGACCAGGTGATAGTCAAGCGATGCATAGCCGCGGCTTACCGACTTGAGCCGGTCGAAGAAGTCCAGCACGACTTCGGCCATGGGGAGTTCGTAGCTGATCTGCACCTGGCTGCCGAGATACTGGATCCCCTGCTGCGAACCGCGCTTTTCCTCGCACAGGGTGATGATGTTGCCGACGTAGTCGGGCGGGGTCAGGATCGTGGCGAGAATGATCGGCTCGCGGATTTCCTGCAGCCTGTTGGCCGGCGGCAGCTTCGCCGGGTTGTCCAGCGGCATCACGCTGCCATCGGTCAGCAGCACCTCGTAGATCACGGTCGGCGCAGTGGTCACCAGGTTCAGGTTGTACTCGCGCTCCAGCCGCTCCTGCACGATCTCGAGGTGCAGCATGCCGAGGAAACCGCAGCGGAAACCGAAGCCCATCGCCTCGGAGGATTCCGGTTCGAAGCGCAGCGCGGCATCGTTGAGCTGGAGCTTTTCCAGCGCCTCGCGCAGTGCCGGATAGTCATCGGAATCGACCGGAAACAGCCCTGCGAACACCCGCGGTTTCATTTCCTGGAAGCCCGGCAGCGGCTGCGCGGCGGGCAAGCTCGCCAGCGTCAGCGTGTCGCCGACCGGTGCGCCGTGCACGTCCTTGATCGACGCGTTGATCCAGCCCACTTCGCCGGCGCCGAGTTTCGGCAGATCCTTGCGCTTGGGGGTGAACACGCCGACCTTGTCGACCAAGTGGGTACGGCCCGTGGACATCACCAGGATCTTGTCGCCGGGCTTGATCTCGCCCTGCATGACGCGGACCAGCGAGACCACGCCGAGGTAGTTGTCGAACCAGGAATCGATGATCAGCGCCTGCAAGCGGTCGGTATCGCGCGGCTTCGGCGGCGGGATCCGCTTGACGATCGCTTCCAGCACCTCGATCACGTTGAGGCCGGTCTTGGCCGATATCGCCACGGCGTCTTCGGCGTCGATGCCGATGACCGCTTCGATCTCTTGCTTGACCCGTTCGATGTCGGCCGTCGGCAGGTCGATCTTGTTCAGCACCGGCACCACTTCCAAGCCTTGCTCGACAGCGGTGTAGCAGTTGGCGACCGACTGCGCTTCGACGCCCTGCGCCGCGTCGACCACCAGCAGCGCGCCTTCGCATGCGGCCAGCGAACGCGAGACTTCGTAACTGAAGTCGACATGTCCGGGCGTGTCGATGAAGTTGAGCTGGTAGGTCTTGCCGTCCCTGGCCGTGTACGGCAGCGAGACGGACTGGGCCTTGATGGTGATGCCGCGCTCGCGCTCGATCGGATTCGAATCGAGCACCTGCGCCTCCATCTCACGGGCTTCAAGCCCGCCACAGAGCTGGATGATGCGATCGGCCAGGGTCGACTTGCCGTGATCGACGTGGGCAATGATGGAGAAGTTGCGGATCAGCTGCATGCGGGGCGGCGCATCGCGCCGTCTCTCGAGAAATTAACGCGGAATTATCGCATACCGCCTAGCTTCCTCCCCTGAAGCCAGGAGGGTAGCGACTCGCTTTGAACCTCCGCGCCCGCAGGCGCAGCCTGCGAGCGTTCCTCGGTGTACGAGCCAGTGGCTCGCAGGCACCTCTCACCCAGCGCCACGTCCCTCGCCCGCCGTCACTGCGACGAACTGCGTCCGTCCGCCGCGATGCACAAGCAGCATCACGGTCTGACCATCCTTGATGCCTGCCAGGCTCCGATCGAGGGCGGCGACATTGCCAACGCTGGCGCGGCCCACCGACAGAATCACATCGCCCGGTTGCAGCTGGGCGGCAGCGGCAGCGCCATCCACGCGTGCGATCCGCACGCCTTCGCCAGCTTCCAGGCCCAGGCGCTGGCGCTCGGCAGGGGCCAGGTCCTGTGCGACGAGGCCCAGCACGTTGCTGCGACTGGTGGCGGCGGGGGCGTCGTCAGGCGTGGGCAGGTCGCTGCCACCGCTGGCCAGGCTTTCGTTCAATTCGGACAGCGTCACCGTGAACTCACGCGGTTTGCCATCCCGCCAGATCGTGAGCTTGACCTTCGAGCCGGGCGGCATGCTGCCGATCATCGGCGGCAGATCGCTGGCCACATTCACCGCACGGCCGTTGACCGCGCGGATGACGTCCATGCGTTCGATGCCCGCACGCGCGGCCGGGCTGCCAGCGACCAGGTCGGCAACCAAGGCACCGCCGCCGTCAGGCAAACCCAATGCACGGGCCTGATCGCTGTCGATCTGCTGGATGGACACGCCCAGTTGCCCGCGACTCACCTTTCCGGTCGCCTTGAGTTGCGACACCGAGTTCATCGCCACATCGATCGGGATGGCGAAACTCACGCCCATGTAACCACCGGAATTACTGAAGATCTGCGAATTGACGCCGACTACTTCGCCACGGGTGTTCAGCAGCGGGCCGCCGGAATTGCCGCGATTGATCGCCACGTCGGTCTGGATGAAGGGGACGTAGCGCTGGTCGGCGTACGGATTGGCACGACCCACGGCACTGACCACGCCGGCGGTGACCGACTGGTCCAGCCCGAACGGCGAACCGATCGCCACCACCCATTCGCCAGGCCGCAGCTTGCTGGAATCGCCGGTGCGCAGGGCCGGGAGGCCCGTCGCGGCGATCTTGAGCAGGGCAATATCGGACGCCTGGTCGCTGCCGACCACCTTGGCCTTGAACTCGCGGCGATCGGACAGCTTGATCGTCACCTCATCGGCGCCATCGACCACGTGGTGGTTGGTGAGCACGTAGCCGTCGTTCGAAATCAGGAAGCCGGTACCCATCGACACGCCGCCGCGCGGCCCCTGCGGCATCTGCGGGCCGCCCGGCGTTCGCGGCATCGCCCCCGGCGGCAACATGCGGCGGAAGATTTCGGGTAGGTCCTCCTCATCCGGCACTTCCATGCGCGCCTGACGACGCTCCGCAACCTCGGCGCTGATGTTGACCACCGCAGGACCGACCTGCTCCACCAAACCTGTGAAGTCCGGCAGACCAGTGACGATCGGTGCGGTCTGCACGGGCACTGCCGCCGCCCCTGTGGGGGTGGAAGCGGAGGTGGACGAGGTTTGTGCGGTACAGGCAATCGGCAGGGCGAGCATGCCGAGCACGGCGATGGTGCGAAGCGGTGTCATGGAATCGGCCTCGGAAATGCAGGTTGTTGGTGCGCAACTGCGTGTGTTGCGCGATGGAT
Organism: Lysobacter sp. CFH 32150; assembly: GCF_022758295.1. GTDB lineage: Bacteria > Pseudomonadota > Gammaproteobacteria > Xanthomonadales > Xanthomonadaceae > CFH-32150. The sequence continues at coordinate 495,297 of NZ_JALDWJ010000002.1, forward strand.
CAAGGTTGCGGACCTGCGTCTGGCGACGTCGGCCCGGCATTTTGTTCAGTCGAGGGCGAGGACGGCGACGACTCGAACGCAGGAAACACAGGAGTGCTGCCAACCGATCCGAAGTCGGTGGTCAATGCACCGCTGGCGCTGTATTGCGGCAGCACCGTTCGCGGCCAAGGACGCGTGGCCGGCAAGGTGACATCCGTGAACGGACTGACTGCCGCCGCCGCGGGCGGCGCGGCTTCGGCCACCACGATCGCTGTGGCCTCACGCTGCGATGCGCGCATCACGCTGCGCGGTCGCTGCTGTCCGCGGGCGCGCGGCCCGGCAGCACGGCGCCGCGTTTCGGTTTCACCGGCCACATCCGTATTCGCGTTCGCCAACAGGTTGCGTTCTGACTGCACGGGCGTACTCGGCGCGGCGGTGCCACCAAACAGCACGGACAGATTGCTGGCAGCGACGATCTGGTCGGAGGGACCCGCAGGCGAAGCGGTATCGGGCATCTGCTGCGCCATGAACAAGGCCGCTGCGGCCACGGACGCCGCCAGCGCCGCGCCACCCCCCCAACGCACCCAGCGCGCGCGCGCTGAAATCGCTGCCGGCGCCTGCGCACGATCCGCAACGATCGCCGCACTGACGCGCGCCGCGAACCCGGCGGGCAGCATCGCGTTGTCATGCCCGCGAAGCACATCGCCAACGACCTGCCAACGTTCCCAGCACTCGCCGAGTTCGTGGTCGTGCTGCAGGCGACGCAGCAGGAAGCGCGCCTGGTCGGGGGCGAGTTCGCCATCCATCAGGGCCGATAACTGCTGGCGGTGATGTTGTTCGATCTTCTCGCTCATGAGCGTGCACGCTCCCGCTTCGGTTCGGTATCCAGTAGTGGTCGCAATTCGTTGTCGATCGCCTCGCGCGCGCGGAAGATGCGCGAACGCACGGTGCCAATGGGGCAGTCCATCTTCTGCGCGATCTCCTCGTAGCTGAGGCCGTCGACCTCGCGCATGGTGATCGCGCTGCGCAATTCCTCCGGCAGGCGTTCGACCACGCGCATCACCGTGCGTTCGATCTCCTGCCGCATCAGTTCGCGCTCCGGGGTGTCGGTGTCGCGCAGGCGGATGCCGGAATCGAACTGTTCGGCGTCGGATACGTCGATGTCATCGGTCGGCGGTCGGCGGTTATGGGCGACAAGGTGGTTTTTCGCTGTATTCACGGCAATCCGGTGTAGCCAGGTATAGAACTGGGCATCGCCACGGAAGTTCCCGATCGCGCGGTAGGCGCGGAGGAACGTGTCCTGGGCGACGTCCTGGACCTCGCTCCAATCGTGGATGTAGCGCGAAATCAGCGCTGCGATCCGATGCTGGTACTTGCGCACCAGCAGGTCGAACGCAGCACTGTCGCCACGCTGCACCCGCACGACCAGCGCCTGGTCCAGCTCTTGGGGAGCATGATCCTGTGGAGCAGGTCCCTGTAACGACTCATCCTCGGCCATTCCGCGCCGGCACTCCTGCATGTCAGCTCGGCCTTGGCCGGGCAGTGGGACAACGGGTCGACTGGAAAGTTCAGTGGGCTTGGTCACGAATCACGGCTCAGCCGATGTGTTCCAGAGGGCCATGCCACTTTGCTTCACGGCACCTTAATGGGGACGGCATTGACGCCAGTCAAACAGGGCCCGGATGATAGCCGTCTTACCCGTACCGGATCGGATGGTGCCGCAATGATCGCTGGCCTCGATGGACTGCGCTTCCAGCATTGGCAGGCCGAAGCACGCACGGATGGCATCGTCGTGCTCAGCTTCGACCGCGCTGGCCAGAACGTGAACACACTGGCGCAGGAAGTGCTGCTGGAGCTCGACGCCATCCTCGAACGGCTGGCGCTGGATCCCCCCAAAGGCCTGGTGATCCGTTCGGCCAAGGCGGCCGGCTTCATCGCCGGTGCCGACATCAAGGAATTCCAGAGCTTCGACGAGAAAGGCACGGTCGGCGACGCGATCCGTCGTGGCCAGCAGGTGTTCCAGCGCCTCGCCGAGCTGCCCTGCCCCACGGTCGCAGCCATCCACGGCCACTGCATGGGCGGCGGCACCGAAATTTCCCTCGCGTGCCGCTACCGAGTCGCCTCCAGCGATCCGTCGACCCGCATCGGTCTGCCCGAAGTGAAGCTCGGCATTTATCCAGGCTGGGGCGGCAGCGTACGCCTGCCGCTGCTGGTGGGCGCGCCCGCGGCGATGGACTTGATGCTCACTGGCCGCACTTTGTCGGGCTCGGCTGCACGCGCGATGGGATTGGTCGACAAGGTGGTCGAGCCGTCGCAGTTGGTCGACGCGGCGGTGGAACTCGCCAAGCGAGGCGCGCAGCGCCCGTTCAAGCAACGCTTCATGGCCTGGCTGACCAACACGTGGCCGGCGCGGCAATTACTCGCGCCGATGCTGGTCAAGCAAGTCGCGCGCAAGGCGCGCAAGGACCACTACCCCGCACCCTTCGCGTTGATCGAAACCTGGCGCCGCAGCGGCGGCGGCATCCAGGCACGGCTCGAGGCCGAGCGCAAATCGGTCATCCGGCTTTCCTCCACACCGACCGCACGCAATTTGATCCGCGTGTTCTTCCTGCAGGAACGCCTGAAAGGCCTTGGTGGCAAGGATCATGGGATCGCCCACGTGCACGTGGTCGGCGCCGGCGTGATGGGCGGCGACATCGCCGCGTGGTCGGCCTACAAGGGCTTTGAAGTGACGCTGTCGGATCGCGAGCAGCGCTTCATCGACGGCGCGCTCAAGCGCGCGCAGGAACTGTTCGCCAAACGGGTGAAGGACGAAGGCAAACGCCCCGCCGTGGCTGCGCGGCTGAAGGGCGACCTCGCCGGCGACGGTGCGGCGCAGGCCGACCTCGTCATCGAGGCGATCATCGAAAAACCGGAGGCCAAGCGCGAGTTGTACGCGCAGGTCGAACCACGCATGAAACCCGATGCGCTGCTGACCACCAACACTTCGTCGATCCCGCTGACCGAATTGCGCGAGCACATTACACGGCCCGCGCAGTTCGCCGGACTGCATTACTTCAATCCCGTCGCGCTGATGCCGCTGGTCGAGATCATCCATCACGACCGCATGGCCGCCGATACCGAGAAGCGCCTGGCTGCATTCTGCAAGGCGATCGACAAACTGCCGGTGCCGGTCGCCGGCACGCCGGGCTTCCTCGTCAACCGCGTCCTGTTCCCGTACATGCTCGAGGCGGTCACCGCGCATTCCGAAGGCATCCCCGGCCCGGTGATCGACAAGGCCGCGGTGAAGTTCGGCATGCCGATGGGTCCGATCGAGCTGGTCGACACCGTCGGCCTCGATGTCGGTGCCGGCGTTGCCGCCGAACTGGCACCCTTCCTTGGCATCGAGATACCGGCTGCACTCTCCGGCCAGATCGAGCCCGGCAAGCGCGGCAAGAAGGATGGCCAGGGGTTTTACGCATGGGAAAATGGCAAGGCGAAAAAGCCCGAGGTGCCGAAGGACTACAAGGTCCCCGAGGACCTCGAGGATCGCCTGATCCTGCCGCTGCTCAACGAAGCCGTCGCTGCACTGCACGACGGTGTGGTCGCCGACGCGGACCTGCTCGATGCCGGCGTCATCTTCGGCACCGGCTTCGCCCCGTTCCGCGGCGGCCCGATCGCCCATATCCGCGCGGTGGGCGCGGATGCGCTGCTGGCGAAGTTGAAGTCGCTGCAGGCCAAGTACGGCGATCGGTTTGCGCCACGACCAGGGTGGGATTCACCCGCGTTGCGTCCTTGATTCTCGCCGTGTTGAGTGAAGGCCGCTCGAACACGGCGAGTTATCCGCCGCGAAGTCGGCCGGATAACACTTACATCGTGTGCGTCGGCTTGTCCGCGTTCAACGTGCCGGCCAGGATCGCCTCGATCTTCCCTTTCACCGCTTCGCCCTCGGCGCTGTCGGCGAACTGGACGCCAATGCCGGCAGTACGGTTGCCCTGTGCGCCGGGCGGCGTGACCCAGACCACCTTGCCGGCGACCGGGAGACGGTCCTTTTCTTCCAGCAAGGTCAGCAGCAGGAAGACTTCATCGCCGAGGAAGTAGCGCTTCGGCGTCGGCACGAAGATGCCGCCGGTTTTCAGGTATGGCATGTAGGCGTTGTAGAGCGCCGCCTTGTCCTTGATCGCCAGCGACAGGATGCCCTGCCGTGCGCCGCCCGCTCCTGCCACTCCGGTCATGCACTACCCCCCTTGCGCCATCTGGGCACGCGCACCCGCGCGCCACGCCAGCAACAGTTCCACCACCGCCAGATCGGCGCGCACCGTGGTCCGCAATAGATCACGCGTGCGGTTGGCCGAATCGAACCACGTGGCCAGCCTGCGGGTTCGCAGCGGATCGGTCAAGCCGCGCGCGGCCATCGATAAAGCCAAGTCCGCTGCATGACGAAGACGCAATTCGGCGTGATCGTCGGCCACCCATGCTTGGGCGGTTTCGACCACGCCGAGTTCGCCGCGTTCGAGTTTGCTCAAATCCGCAGCGACCTGGCGTCGCAACGCCAGTCCGTCGCCGCGCAGCCAGGCATCGGCAAGGCCGGGATGCCCGCGTGCGGCGTCGAGTGCTTCGTCCGCGGCGGATTGCGCATGGCCTTGCGCACGCAGCCAGGCCAGTGCTTCCTCATGTGGCGGCAACTTGAATTCCAGCCGCTGGCACCGGCTGCGGATCGTCGCCGGCAGGCGTGCAGGATGGGCGCTGAGCAGCCATAGGTAGCGGCCGGGCTGCGGCTCTTCCAACGTCTTCAACAGGGCATTGCAAGCGGCATGATTGATCGCGTCGGCGGGATCGAGGATCACCACCTGCGCACCACCGTATTGCGGCGTCAACGCCATGCGCGCGGAGAGTTCACGGACCTGTTCGATGACAATCTCGGTGCGGAGCCGCGTTCCTTCCTTGTTCGGGATGAACGAGATGACGGTGAAGTCCGGATGCGTGCCGGCAGCGAACAGTTGGCAACTGCGGCAGTGGCCGCAGGGTTCGCCGTCGGCGCTGCGCTCGCGGCACAGCAAGCGTTGTGCGAGACGTTCGGCCACGGCGCGCTTGCCCAGCCCGGTGGGACCGCATATCAGCAGGCCATGGCCAAGCCGGCCACTGTCGAGTGCGGCGGCAACATGGATGTAGGCGCGTTGTTGCCAAGGTGAGAAGGCCGTCATTGCACGCTGTCCATGTGCGCACGCAAGTATGCAACTGCCTGCGCGGCGACAACATCCGCCGGAGGCGTGGCATCGATCACGCGGAAACGCTGCGGCTCGGCCGCGGCGCGGGACAGGTAAGCCGCACGCACGCGTTCGAAGAACTCGTCGCGCTCGCGCTCGATCCGGTCGGGACCATGACCCGCGAGGTCGCGTCCTCGGGTACGGTCGCGACCCTGCAACACGCCCAGGTCGAGCAACAGGGTGAGGCCTGGCTGGATGCCGACGACGCGGAGTTCCAGTTCGGCAATGAATGCAGCATCGAGACCGCGCCCGCCGCCCTGATATGCGTAGCTTGAATCGGTGAAGCGATCGCTGAGCACCCACGCACCGCGCTGCAGCGCCGGTAGGATCGTCTCGCGGACGTGCTGTGCACGCGCGGCGAACATCAGCAGCAATTCGGTCTCGAATGCGGGTACTTCGTGATGGGTGTCCAGCAACAGGTTGCGGATCTGCTCTGCCAGCGGCGTACCGCCGGGTTCGCGTGTGCACACGACTTCCATACCGGACGATTGCAAGGCATCACGCAGCGAATTCAGCACCGTGGTCTTGCCGACGCCCTCGCCGCCTTCCAGCGTGACCAGCCGCGCTTGTGCGATCAACCCAGTCATTGCGCCTGGCGCTGCTGCTGGCGATAGCGCTGGATGTATTCGCGCACCGCGGCCTCGTGCTGGCCGAGTGAACTTGTGAACACGTGACGTCCACTGCCGTCACCGAGCGCGACGAAATACAGCGCATCTCCTGCAGCTGGATTGGCCGCGGCACGCAACGCGTCGATGCCAGGCATCGCGATCGGCGTCGGCGGCAAGCCAGTGCGGGTGTAAGTGTTGTACGGCGTGTCCACAAGCAGGTCGTTCTTACGGATATTGCCTGCGTAGGCCGCGCCCATGCCGTAGATCACGGTCGGATCGGTCTGCAGGCGCATGCCGATCTTGAGGCGGCGCGCGAAGACGCCGGCAATCTGTGGCCGCTCTTCGGCGATGCCGGTCTCCTTTTCGACGATGGAGGCGAGGATCAACGCCTCTTCCTTCGATTTCAGCGGCGTGTCCGCGGCGCGCTGGGACCAGGCCGCTTCGAGCGCCGTTTCCATCGCACCATTGGCGCGCTTGAGTACATCGAGTTCGCTATCGCCGCGGGTGTAAACATAAGTCTCGGGCAGGAAGCGGCCTTCCGGATGCTGGCCAGCATGGTCCAATGCCTGCATCAGGGTCGCATCGGTCATCGAGGCAGTGTCGTGTTCCAGCGGCGAGGCCTTCGCCAATGCCGCGCGCAGCTCGCGGATGTTCCAGCCTTCGACGATGGTGAAACGATGGCTGATCACCTTGCCGTCGCGCATCGCCAGCAGGACTTGCCGCGGTGTCATTCCCGGTGCCAGCGCGTACTCGCCGACCTGCAACTTGCCTGCGGCGCCGAGTTGCCGGGCCAGCACCTGCCATTCGAGCTTCTCGCCTTCACGCACACCCGCCGCGCGCAATTTGGCAAGCACGCCGGCAAAGGAGTCGCCGGACTCGACGACCAGGGTTTCGCCGGGCTCCAGCCCGGACAGCGGCGCATCGGCGAAGCCGCTGTAGCGTTGCCATATCCACCAGCCACCGGCGGCGAGCGCAGCCAGCAGCAGCACGAAGATGAGTTTGGACATTCCCCCGGCACGACGCCGGCGTCGACGGCTACGACTCACGCATCCTCCGCAGTTTCGGTAAAGGCCGGGTTCGCCGCCGCCAGTTGCCGACGCAATGTGGCCACCGCCGGATGTGGCGACCACGCGCGATCACCCAGCCGCGCTACGCCGAGGATACCGCGCACCGCGTTGCACAGGACAAGCGCGTCGGCGGTTTCGACGTCCGTCACAGATAGACGTGCCTGCTCGGCACCGATTTCGTGCAGTACCCAATCGCGGCAGATGCCGGCCACGCCACAGCGGTCGATCTGTGGCGTGCGCCACTGACCATCGTGCAGCACGAAGAGATTGGCGGCGGTCGCACAGACCACGTCCCCCTCGATGCTGCGCATCAGGCCTTCGTCTGCATCCCGATGCAGGGCCGCTGGATCGTCCCATTCGCCGCGCGCCAGTACCTGTTCCAGCCGGTTGCAATGCTTGAGCCCGGCCAATGCAGGCTGCAGTGCGAGGCGCGTGTCGCACCAGCGCAGCACCAATCCGCCTGCACGCTGCACCGGAGGCAAGGGATGTCGCGACAACACCCACGTCGGCATTGCGTCCACTGGCGGTGCATACCCGCGCCCACCGCTGCCCCGGGTAAGGATCAGCTTCAGCACGCCATCGGCGGCATCGGCGAACAATTCCGTGGCGTGCTTCTCGACCAAGGCACGGGCCGGCAAGTCGAGCCGCAACCGTTGTGCCCCTCGTGCGAGCCGTGCCCAATGCGCATCCCACCACGGCACGACGCCGCGATGCACGCGCATGGTTTCGAACAGGCCGTCGCCGTAGGCGAAGCCACGGTCATCGGCGGGAATCGCATCGACCTGGGTCGTGCCGGCGAAGATGCGCGCGCTCATGACTCGACTCCTAGCGCCCGCAACATCCCCCGCGCCTTGGCGCGGGTTTCGTCCAATTCGCGTTGCGGATCGGAATCGATGACGATGCCGGCGCCGGTCCGGAAGCGCAGTGTGTCCGCTTCGACCTCGGCGCTGCGGATCAGGATATTGAGATCGAGGTCGCCATCGCGGTTGAGCCAACCGAACGCGCCGGTGTAGGCACTACGGCCCGCGCCTTCCAGCTCGGCGATGATCTGCATGCAGCGCACCTTCGGGCAGCCCGTGATGGTGCCGCCCGGGAACACCGCGCGGATCACTGCACCCGGCGTGGCATCGTTGCGCAGGCGACCGCGCACGTTGCTGACGATGTGGTGGACGTGGGCATAGCTTTCGACCGTCATCAACTCGTCGACTTCGACGCTGCCCGGCGTGCAGACGCGGCCGAGATCGTTGCGTTCGAGATCGATCAGCATCACGTGCTCGGCGCGCTCCTTGGGGTGGCCGACCAGTTCGCGGATGCGCGCGGCATCGTCATCGCCGACGAAGCGAGGCCGGGTACCGGCGATCGGCCGCGTTTCGACCACGTCGCCGCGTACGGAAACCAGGCGTTCCGGCGAGGAGCTCACCACTGCCCAGCCATCACCCGCGAACAGGCCCGCGAACGGCGCCGGATTCGCTGCACGCAGGCGCATGTGCAATGTGGTGGGGTCGAGCGGCGCATCGAAGCGTGCCTGCCAACCGCGCGAAAGGTTCACCTGGAAAACATCGCCCGCAGCGAGGTAATCGAGGACGCGGACGACACCGTCGGTAAAACGCGCCGGCTCGTCTTCTGCAAGTTGCAGCGGTCCACGCCACTGCGGCAACTCGGGCAAGCTGCGTGCGGCATCGAGGTCGGTGACGATGCAATCGAGCCACGCCTCCTGCCCGACTTCGGCCAACGCCACGCATTCGCCGGTCGCGTGATCGCGCAACACCGCAGCGGGGCAACGCAATGCCATCGCCACCGGCAAGTTGCCGGGCGCAATCGGCAAGCGCAGTACAGGCTCGACCTGCGCCGCAAGTTCGTACCCAAGGAACAAGGCCCAACCGCCGCGGAAGGGCCAACGCGGTTCTTCCCGCGAGATGCGCTGCGATTGCCACTGCGCATCGAGTGCGGCGAGGAAGTCGCCCTCAACCGCGATCCTGGCGTGATCACGCGTCACGCCATCGGCATCAAGCTGCAGAGACTCGCCATTGGTGGCGAGCAACAAGTCCCAGCGCCCTTGCGCGCCACCCGCAGCGGATTCCAACAGCACCGGATAGCGCGCAGGCGCCAGCCGGTGCAGCGCCAGCAGGTCGAAGTCGGGGACGAGTGGTCTGGTGACGAGCATGCGCTCGTCCTCGCATCAGAGTGGTCTTGTCAGAGCCTGCGGAACACCAGCGTGCCGTTGGTGCCGCCGAAGCCGAAGCCGTTGGAGACGGCGATGTCGATCTTCTTCTCGCGCGCGACGTTCGGCACGTAGTCCAGGTCGCAACCTTCGCCCGGCTGATCGAGGTTGATCGTCGGCGGGATGATGCCGGTCTGCAGCGCCATCACCGAGAAGATCGCCTCGGCGCCTCCGGCGGCGCCAAGCAAGTGGCCGGTCATCGACTTGGTCGAGCTGACCATGGTCTTGTAGGCGTGGTCGCCGAGCGCACGCTTGATCGCCAGGGTTTCGGCGACGTCGCCGAGCGGCGTCGAAGTGCCGTGCGCGTTGAGGTATTCGACCTGGTCGGGATTGATGCCCGCGTCCTTGAACGCGACCGCCATGCAGCGTGCCGGACCATCGCCGTTCTCGCTGGGCGCGGTCATGTGGAAAGCGTCGGAACTGGCACCGAACCCGGCGAGCTCGCAATAGATGCGCGCGCCGCGGGCCTTGGCGTATTCGTACTCCTCCAACACCAGGATGCCGGCGCCGTCGCCGAGCACGAAGCCATCGCGGTCCTTGTCCCAGGGCCGCGAGGCGCGGGTCGGGTCGTCGTTGCGCGTGGACATGGCTTTCATCGAGCAGAAGCCACCGACCGACGTCTGCGTCGAACCCCGTTCGGCACCGCCGGCGACCATCACGTCGGCGTCGCCATACTGGATCATGCGCATCGCCATGCCGATCGAATGGTTCGAGGTGGCGCAGGCCGAAACCGCGGAGAAATTTGGGCCCTTGATGCCGGTGAGCAGGCTGATCTGGCCCGGCAGCATGTTGATGATCGTGCTCGGCACGTAGAACGGCGAGATCTTGCGCGGGCCGCCCTCGAGGTACTTGCCGGTCTGCTCCTCGATACCGAGCAGGCCACCGATGCCGGAACCGATCAGCGCCCCGATCCGTTCTGCATTGGAATCATCGACGGTCAGGCCGGCGTCCTGCATCGCCATCAGCGAGGCGGCGACACCGTAATGGATGAATTCATCCATCTTCTTCGCGTCTTTCGTCGACACCCACTTGGTGACGTCGAAATCGCGCACTTCACCGGCGATCCGCGTGGTGAAACCGGAGGCGTCGAAATGGGTGATCGGACCAACGCCGGAGCGGCCGTTGACGATGCCATCCCAGCTGCTGGCCAGATCGTTGCCCAACGGCGAGACGATGCCGAGACCAGTGACCACAACGCGACGCTTGGACATGACGACTCCTGACCCGTTTGCCGCACGACGGCGGCCCTGCACTCACACAAATGCACAGGGCCGCGTATGCGGCCCCGGCTTGCTACGCATCACGCAAGGCTTAGGCCTTGACGTGAGCCTTGACGTAATCGATCGCCTGCTGCACCGAGGTGATCTTCTCGGCTTCTTCGTCCGGGATCTCGCACTCGAACTCTTCTTCGAGCGCCATCACCAGCTCGACGGTGTCGAGCGAGTCGGCGCCGAGATCGTCGACGAACGAAGCGCTGTTGGTGACTTCCTCTTCCTTGACGCCCAGTTGTTCGATCACGATCTTCTTGACGCGTTCTTCGATGCTGCTCATGGGTACTCGCTCCTCCCGGGAGGCTGTTCAGATGGATAGTGTAAGGGAAAGCCGGGCCGCCCGCGCACGCACGCGCAAGCCCTTGTGGTTCAGACGCTTAGGGCATGTACATGCCGCCGTTGACGTGCAGGGTTTCGCCGGTGATGTAGGCGGCCGAGGGACCGGCCAGGAACGCGACCGCGCGGGCAATGTCGGCCGGTTCGCCAAGGCGGCCCAGCGCGATCTGGCCGATCAGGCCCTCGCGCGCGGATTCCGGCAGCGACTTTGTCATGTCGGTATCGATGAAGCCTGGCGCCACGACATTCACCGTGATGCCACGTGAACCGATTTCCTTCGCCAGGGATTTGCTGAAGGCGATGATCCCCGCCTTCGCCGCGGCGTAGTTGGCCTGTCCCGCGTTGCCGGTGACGCCGACCACCGAAGCGATGTTGATGATGCGGCCCTTGCGGGCCTTCATCATGCTGCGCATCACTGCCTTCGAGGTGCGATAGACGCTGGTGAGGTTGGTGTCGAGGATCGCCTGCCAGTCTTCGTCCTTCATCCGCATCAACAGGTTGTCGCGGGTGATGCCGGCATTGTTGACCAGGATCGAAACCGGGCCGAATTCCTTGGCGATGTCCTCGATCAGCGCTTCGACCGCAGCGCCATCGGCGACATCGAGCACGCGGCCATGGCCGCCGGTCGGCTTCAGTCGTTCGCCGATCGCCTGCGCGCCGGATTCGGACGTCGCAGTACCGATGACGGTCGCGCCCTGCGCGGCCAGTTCGTCGGCGATGGCCGCCCCGATGCCACGGCTGGCGCCGGTGACGAGGACGATTTCGCCTTTCAACAAGTCGTGGCTCATAAATTCTTCCATTCTTCGATTGCCGTTTCGAATTCACCCGGCGTACCGAGCGCGCGCGCATCCAACGATTTGTCGATGCGCTTGATTAGGCCGGCCAGCACCTTGCCCGGGCCACATTCGGCGATGCGGGTGACGCCGCGCGCGGCTAGCGCCTGCACGCAACCGGTCCATTGCACTGGCAGGTAAAGCTGGCGCACGAGCGCGTCGCGGATTGCCTGCGTGCTGTCGTGCACTTCGGCGTCGACGTTCTGCACCACAGGTAGCTTCGGTGCGTGCCAGGCCAAGCCCGACATGGCCTCGGACAGGCGATTGGCGGCCTCGCGCATCAACGGGGTGTGCGAGGGCACGCTGACGGCAAGCTTCACGGCCTTGCGCACGCCACGTTCGCCCAGCAGCGCCAGGGCGCGATCGACCGCAGCAGCATGTCCGCCGATCACGATCTGACCGGGCGAGTTGTAATTGGCCGGCACCACGACTTCGCTCCCGGAAACTTCCTTGCAGACTTCCTGCACCAGGGCATCTTCGGCGCCGAGCACCGCGGCCATCGCGCCCGTACCGGTGGGAGCGGCATCCTGCATCAGCTGTCCGCGCAGGCGCACCAGGTGCGCGCCATCCTTCAACGACAACGCACCTGCAGCGACCAATGCGGAATATTCACCGAGGCTGTGGCCAGCCAGCATGGCCGGCAGCGTGCCTCCCCGCTGTTGCCAGAGTCGCCACACCGCTACGCCCGCGGCGAGCAGCGCCGGCTGGGTGTATTCGGTGCGGTTGAGCATTTCTTCCGGGCCGCCCTGCGACAGCGCCCACAGGTCGACGCCGGCGCCATCGCTGGCTTCGGCGAAAGCCTCGCGGATCAGCGGATGCAACTCCCCCAGTTCGGCGAGCATCCCGAGCGATTGCGAACCCTGGCCGGGGAAAACGAAAGCAAGCGAGGACGAGGTGGTCATCGACGATCCTGTGGCGAGCTTCTCGAAAGCCGGGGCGCGAATGATACGGGGCGATGCCCCCGGGCGTCTGTACCGCCGCGTATAGCTGGCGTTTGAAACGCCTGATGCGACAACGCCTCCGATGATCGGAGGCGTTGCGTGAAGACTTCATGTGGCCAATCAGTAGCGCAGCAGCGCCGCACCCCAGGTGAAGCCGCCGCCGAAGGCTTCCAGCAGCAGCAACTGCCCGCGCTGGATCTTGCCCGAACGCACCGCTTCGTCCAGCGCTAGCGGCACCGAGCCCGAGGAGGTGTTGCCGTGCCTGTCGACAGTGACGATCACGCGATCCATCGGCATGTCGAGCCGTTTGGCGGTGGCTTCGATGATGCGCAGGTTGGCCTGGTGCGGGATCAACCAGTCGATGTCATGACGGTCGAGGCCGTTGGCCTCGAGTGTTTCTTCGACAACGGAATCAAGCGCCTTGACCGCGTACTTGAAGACATCGTTGCCGCTCATGTTGATGCGCACGCCGCAGTTCGGCTCTTCCGGCTTGAAGCCGACCGAGACACCGACCGGGTTCCACAGCAATTCCTTCTTGCCGCCGTCCGCATGCAGGTGCGTGCTGAGGATGCCAGCCTCGCTGTCCGCCTTGAGTACGACTGCACCCGCGCCGTCGCCAAACAGTACGCACGAGGTACGTTCGGTCCAGTCGACCATGCGGGTCAGCGTTTCCGAACCAACCACGAGCACGGTCTTGGCGGCACCGGAACGGATGAACTTGTCGGCGACGGTCAGCGCGAAGATGAAACCCGAGCAGGCCGCATTGACATCGAACGCCGCGCAGCCGTCGGCACCGAGGCGGTGCTGCAGCAGGCATGCGGTCGAGGGGAAGATCAGGTCGGGCGTGGTCGTGCCCAACACGATCAGATCGAGATCCTTCGCATCGACGCCAGCAGCTTCGAGCGCACGCACGGAGGCGTGGTAAGCGAGATCGCTCGTGGTCTCGCCTTCGGCGGCGACGTGACGCTCGCGGATACCGGTGCGGGTCCGGATCCATTCGTCGCTGGTATCGACGATCTTCGAAAGATCGTCGTTGGTCAGCACCTTTTCCGGCAGGTAACTACCAGTGCCAGCGATACGCGAAAAGACTTGAGTCATGCCTGTCCTGCCGATAGACGATCACGAAGGTCCGGCACGCGATGGCGTCCTTGCGGCAACGCACGTCCGATTTTTCGCTCGGCGTTAAGCGGCGCAAGCCGCTTCAACGGCGAGAGTTACTCCGGCGCTCTTGCCGGAATAACAATCAATCTTCTTCGACGACCTTGGTCTTGGTCGCAATGACCTTCTTGCCGCGGTAGAAACCGTCGGGGGTCACGTGGTGACGCAGGTGGGTCTCGCCGGTGGTCGGATCGGTCGACAACTGCTTGGCGCTCAGGGCGTCATGCGCGCGACGCATGCCCTTGCGGGACGGGGAAACACGGGATTTCTGCACAGCCATGGGATTGCTCCAGCTTCAATTCAGTAACGACTAATTCGATAACTTCGTAATTGGATGACGCGGTGACGCTTCAATCTTTGCTCGGTTTCAACGCCGCCAGGGCAGCGAAGGGATTGCTTGCAGCTTCCTCGTCGGCGGTCGCCGGCCAGTCCCGCTCCATCGCCTCGGTACCCGGCGCTGCCGGGACCACCGGGATGGCGAGGATCAATTCATCCTCGACCAGTTCCGCCGGCCGCAGCACGCCGTCTTCCGGCAGCAGCAGCGACTCGTAATCCTCTGGCAACCCGGCCTCGTCCGCCTCATCACGGATCAAGCCCAGTCGCTGTACCAACCGCACCGGGTACAGGAACCGTTGCAGGCTGCGTTGGCATTCCAACGGCAGTTCCGCTTCGATCCGCAACTCGACGTAAGACACCTGCAACGCATCTCGATCGAACTCGATCGCCACGCGCACATCGCCTTCCGTATCCATCAAGCTGTCCCGCAGCCGCGTCATCGACGCCAGCGGCAGCACAGCCTCGAAACCGCGCCGCGCCGCCACCATGCGCCAGGCGTCCAGCACCTCGGGCAGCCGGGTTGCAGATAAATCAGCGGACATAAGCCGCGGAATGTTAGGCCCCGCCCCGGCCCCTGTCAAACCGTGAAGCCAGCAAAACCCTTGATCTGGCTCGAAATGCGGTGCCCATTCAGGCATTCACGCCATCAATTTGCCGCGCCCCGGGCTGCCGCGGCAGACTGCCGGGAATTCCTGCCCGGTGTCGCGCGTGACCGCCATCCTGCTCCTGCTGCTCGTCGCGGTCGCCGCGGCTGTCCTCGCCTTCGCCTTTCGTGGCCGCAGCAACCGGCGCGAACGCGCGGTGCGTGAACTGCTGGATGCCGCCGACATCCTGGAAGCCCGCCTGCGCACCGCCCGGGCCGAGATCGAAGCGGTGGCCGGCGATGAGGCCGACCCGGTACGGATTGCGATGCGCGAAATGCTGCGCCAGCGCCTATGGTTGCAGCAGCACGGCGCCACCGCCAGCCTGGTCGAACTGGACAAAGTGCGAGCGTCGTTCGACGACGCGCGGCTGCGTCTCGATCAGCAACTGACGCAGATTGAGCGTGCCCGGGCGCCACTGGCTTGAACGGTCTGCTCGTGAACGGGATGCCCGCACTGATCCTGGCCTCGACTTCGCGCTATCGGAGCGAGTTGCTGACACGGCTGCGGCTCGAATTCGACGTCGCCCGTCCCAACGTCGACGAATCGGCCTTGCGCGGCGAAAATCCGACTGCACTGGCGCAGCGATTGGCGCTAGCCAAGGCTGCGGCAATCGCTGCGCAGGCACCTGATGCCTGGGTGATCGGTTCGGACCAGGTCGCGGATCTGGCTGGTGCCGCGCTCGGCAAATCCGGTGGCCGTGAGGCCGCGATCGCGCAACTGCAGGCGATGTCGGGACATGCGGTCGCCTTCCATACGGCGGTCTGCGTGTTGCGCGATGACATCCGCTTCACGGCGATGGACACGACGACCGTGCGCTTTCGTGCGCTCGATATCGCGGAGATCGAGCGTTACGTGGACGCCGAGCAGCCATTCGACTGCGCCGGCAGCTTCAAGTCGGAGGGCCTGGGCATCACGCTGTTCGACGCGATCGAATCGCACGACCCGACTGCGTTGATCGGCCTGCCCTTGATCGCCACCGCCCGTCTGTTGCGGCAGGCGGGGTATTTGCTGCCCTGACGCCGCCTAGGGCCTGTCGACCACGCGCAATGGCTGCTCGGGCCAGTCTTCGACGCTGCCATCGCGCCCGTGCAGGCGGAGCCCGAGCCAGTGCCGCCCAGGCGCGACCTCGCCAGCCTTCACCTGGGCGCCGAAGCCGACGTAGGGATGATTCGGATCATTCGATATTTTCCAGTACGCCCCCGTGCCTGGACTGGACAGGCCATATTCGGCTTGCGCGACGACTGTGCCATCGAGGGTGACCTCGACCCGCTGCAAGCCAACGCCATCCTTGAACGCCCAGCCCTGCACATCGAACGTGCGACCGATGCGCACGCCAGGTAACGGCGTGTCGATATACGCCATCGCCGGTGCAGTGCACGCGGCTTGCGGCGATTCCCCATCCAGCGCGAACAACAGGAAGCGTTGGCGGCCATGGTCGATATTGACCACGCGCGGCGGCGGCAGTGGCCCGACTTTGCGGCACAGCGCGTGGTAGTGCGCGAGCAGGTTCTTGTATTCGACTTCGCTGGCACCGACCACCAGTAATACCGGCGCCTCGCCCCAGTCGCGACGGCCTCTGCTTTCCAGTCGCCACAAGTGCAATTGCGGCGCGCGGCCGTGCTTGCGATTGAGCGGATGATCAAGCACCGCAATGCGTGGATCGTCCAGGGCGAAACCGAGTTCGGCGCCGATCTTGAAGTTGTCGGCAACAATGCGCGTATTCGTCGGCATGGTGGCGCGTTGCGCGCGCACCGCATCGGCAAGCGAATCCCAGCCCGCGAAATTGGCCGGGTACCACTTCTGCGCGGCGAAACGCGCGCGCAGATCGGCACTGGAAACCACGGCGTAATAGCCAAGCAGCAGCACCAGGCCGAGTGCCGCCAGCGCCCACGTCGCACGCCGCAACCAGCGCGGCCATTGCGCCAGCGTCGCGGGTAGCAAAGGCAGCAGGGCGAGATAACCCGGCAAAGGCCAGTGGAAGCTCACCCGCTCCACGTCGGCGAAAAATCCGAGGCCGAAGAAGCCGAGCACGACTAGTCCACCGAGCAAGGCGAAATAACGCGCCGCCACGGCACTGCCCGTCACGCCACGCCAACTCGCGTGCGCCAATGCCGCGAAC
This sequence comes from Lysobacter sp. CFH 32150, assembly GCF_022758295.1. Taxonomy (GTDB): domain Bacteria; phylum Pseudomonadota; class Gammaproteobacteria; order Xanthomonadales; family Xanthomonadaceae; genus CFH-32150. Next base: position 512,056 of record NZ_JALDWJ010000002.1, read on the forward strand.
AACAACGGCGTGACCAGCAGCGCCTGGACGACGACGAACCACAAACCATCGATGTGGAACGCCCACGGGTGGCGATCGATCAACTGGAAGCGCAAGCCGGCATCGGCGTTGTCGAAATTCCACGCCACCAACGGCGCCCACGCCGAAGCACCGAACGCGACCGCCACCCACACCCGCACATCGCGCAGCACGCGCCGGCCTTCCGGCAACGCAAGCATTGCGACCAGGCCGACGCCGATCACGGCGATGAAACGGTAGTGGCTGAGCGCGCCGAGGGCGAGGCCGAAGGCGAGTTCCAGCGCGGCGCCCGCGTCGACCTGGCGCAACAACCGCGCCCCGGCATCGACGCAAAGCAAGGTCGCCACCGCCATCGCGGCGTCTGGCAAGGCCAGCAGGCCCAGCGTGCCAGCCAATGGGAGTAGCAGTGCGAGCATGCCGGCCTGCCAGGCTTGGCGTTCGTCGAATTCGCGACGGGTGATCCAAACCACCAGCCAAGGCACCAACGCCGCCAACACCAGGAACGGTGCGCGCAGCGCCAGCGGGTGCGCACCGGCAATCGCCACCCCAAGCCGCGTCAGCCACGCGGTCAGTCCCGGCAGATCGGAATACGCGGCCGCGAGGTGACGGCCCTCCTGCCAATAGAACGCCTCGTCGACGAACAGCGGGAGGCGCGCCGCGACCAGCAGCTTGAGCAGGCAGACCGCAACCCACAGGCCCAGGAACCATCGCTGCGCCGTCATGTCTTCGTACTCATTCCGCATGCGCCTGCGTCCTCGTACACTCGGGCATCGATCAGCGAGAGTCCCATGTCCGCACTCCCAGCCGCGAAGATGCTACCCGATACGCTGCGCGCATCCCTGCGCGACGCGGAGGCACAGGTGAATACCCTTGTGCTGGGCAAGCCGCAGGAAGTGCGCCTGGCCTTCGTCGCCCTGCTTTCCGACGGCCACCTGCTGATCGAGGACCTGCCTGGCCTGGGCAAGACCACCCTGGCGCATGCGCTGGCCGCGACACTCGGGCTGGGCTTCCAGCGCGTGCAGTTCACCTCGGATCTGCTGCCCGCCGACATCCTCGGTGTGTCGGTGTTCGATGCGCAGGCGCGGCGGTTCGAGTTCCACCCCGGCCCGATCTTCGCCCACGTACTGCTGGCCGACGAGATCAACCGCGCCCCCCCACGCACGCAGAGCGCATTGCTGGAAGCGATGGCCGAGCACCAGGTCACGGTCGACGGCACCACGCACGCGCTGCCGAATCCGTTCTTCGTGATCGCCACCCAGAATCCGGTTGATCTCGCCGGCACGTATCCGTTGCCGGATTCGCAACTCGATCGTTTTCTATTGCGCCTGACGCTCGGCTATCCCGGCGAGGACGCCGAACGCGAACTGCTGGCCGGAACCGACCGCCGCGCCATGATCGCGCAGGCATCGCCGCTGCTCGGCACTGGCGATGTGCTCGCGCTGCGCGAGGCTGTTCTCAACGTGTATGTCAGCGAAGCGCTGATCGGTTATGTGCAGGCACTGCTGGCGCGCAGCCGCCGTCACGCCAATGTGCGCGTGGGCCTGTCGCCACGCGCGGGGTTGGCGCTGCTGCGCGCGGCACGCGCCTATGCACTGCTGCTCGGGCGCGAGCACGTTCTCCCGGAAGACGTGCAGGCGCTGTTCGCCGCGGTGGCCACGCATCGCCTGACCGCAGAGACCGATGCTGGTGATGGCGCGGCCATCGCGAAGAGCATCCTGCACGCGGTGCCCGTGGACTAGGGCGGCCTCAACCATGCGCAAGCGGTGGCGCAACCTGCGCAAGCGTGTCGAAACCTGGGTGCGCCCACGGACTCCGGAGGCGTTTCCGGTATTGCTGGATCGCCGTCGCATCTACGTGCTCCCGACTGGCTTCGGTCTGTTCTTCGGACTGCTGCTGGGCGCGATGGCGCTAGGCGCACTCAACTACAACAACAACCCGGCCTTGTTGCTGGTCTTGCTGCTGTTCGGCGCCGCGCAGACCAGCCTGCTCGCCGCGCACCTGCAACTGAGCGGACTGCAGTTCACCGCGCTCAGCGCCGAACCGGTCGCCGCCGGCATGTCGTTGCCATTGAGATTGCATGCACGGGCATTAGGCGGGCGCGAACGTCGCGGCCTGCGCGTCGATGACGACGATGTCGAGGCGATACTGTCCCTCGACAACGGCAGCGGCGTTGCCGAGTTCGCGTTGCCGACCGTGCGCCGCGGCTGGCTCGATGTACCTCGCCTCCGCATTTCCACGACACGTCCGCTCGGGTTGGTGCGCGCCTGGGCCTATGTCTGGCCGGAGCAACCATTGCTGGTCTATCCCACGCCAGAACCGAACGGCCCACCACTGCCGGAAGGCCAGGGCGAAGCGGCGCAGGTACGCCTGCATCCACTTGGCGACGACGTCCATCATCTGCGCGCATACCGTCGCGGCGATCCACATCGCACGATCGCGTGGAAACCATCGGCGCGGCACGGCAGCCTGCTGGTGCGCGAATACGAGCAACCGCTGGCGGCCGACATCGTGCTTGACTGGCGTACGCTTACCGGACTGGATTACGAAGCGCGCATCCGCCGTCTCGCGCGCTGGGTCGACGAAGCCGAACGCGACGGTCGTCGCTATCGCCTCGATCTGCCAGCACACCCGGCGCTCGGTCCCGGCCAGGGCCCGGCCCATCGCCACGCTTGCCTGCGCGCGCTCGCACTGATGCCACATGGCTAGGTCGCTCACAACGTTGGATCAACGCAGCCGCACCTGGGTCCTACTCGCTGCCGGCGCGTGCTTGTTGCCGTTGTTGCTGCAGTTGCAGCCACGCCTGGCGATCGGGATAGGCGCAGCGGGACTCGCCATCTCCGTGCTGACCTGGCGACGACCACTGCCGTCCTTGCTGCGCGTGCTGCTGGTGCTGGCAGCGGTTGGAGGCGTGCTGGCAGTGATGGGTGTCAATTTCGGCCGCGATACCGGCTGCGCCATGCTCGCAGCGATGTTGGCGATCAAGCCTGCGGAAACCGTCGGCCTACGCGATGCGCGCAGTCTGGTCGGGTTCGCGCTGTACGCGCCTTTCGCCACGTTCCTGCTCGATCAGGGGCCACTGTCGCTACTGCTCGGCCTGCTCGCGGTGGCACTGGCGTTGGCCGCGTTGCAGCGCTTGGCCGAGCTCGAATCCGGCGATGGCCAACGGCCGTTGCCGATATGGCGACGCTTGATGGTCGTGGGACGCATGCTCGCCATCGGCTTGCCGTTGGCGCTGGCCGCGTTCTGGCTGTTCCCGCGCATGGCCGCACCGCTGTGGGGTGTACCGGAACGCGCGCAGGCGCGACCCGGGTTATCGGACAGCATGAGTCCCGGGCAATGGGCCGAGATGCTCACCGACGATACCCCTGCGGCGCGCGTGCGTTTTTTCGGGCCGGTGCCGCGTGAGGATCAGATGTACTGGCGCGGGCCAGTCATGCTGCATTTCGACGGCCGCACGTGGTCACAATCGGGCTGGCAACTCCATAGCTCAGTGCCCCCGGTACGTCCTGGCCGCATGCGCTGGGACTACGAACTCGAACTCGAACCGACAGACCGCCGCCACCTTGTCGCACTCGATCTGCCGATCGACGCACCAGCAGGAACCATTCTCACCAGCGACTACGGCTTGCGCGTGCGCAAACCGCTGGCGGAGTTGTCCCGCTGGCGCATGCAATCCGCGCCTCCGGTCGCCTTCGAGCCGCAACTGAATCGCAACCTGCAGCGTATTGCGCTGGAACTGCCACCCGGCCTCAACCCGCGCACGCTGGCCTTGGCGCGGCAATGGCGTAACGACGCGGGCAGTAATGATCAGGCGATTGTGCAGCGCGCGCTGAGCTGGATTCGCGCAGAGTTCGCGTACACGCTCGCGGTGCCAATCGCCGGCCGCCATGCAGTCGACGAATTCCTGTTCACGGAGAAAGCCGGCTACTGCGAACAGTTCAGTTCTGCATTCGTCGTGCTGATGCGCGCCGCTGGCATCCCAGCACGGGTCGTAGGTGGCTACGTCGGCGGCCATCGCAATCCAATCGGCGATTACTGGCTCCTGCGTCGCTCCGACGCACATGCGTGGGCCGAAGTGTGGCTGCCGCGGCGTGGCTGGACGCGGGTCGATCCGACTGCGGCGGTCGCACCTGAACGCGTGTTCGACACTCTCGCCGATCGCGTTGCCGCGGACGGCGGAGTGATGGCGCAGCTGACGCCGATTTTCGAAATTGGCGACTGGATGCGACGCGGCTGGAACGATTTCGTGCTCGGCTTCAATGCCTCGCGCCAGCGCCAGATGCTGCGGCCGCTGGGCATCGACAACATCGATCCGCAACAGTTGCTGCTGGTCTTCACCCTGGTCGCCATCCTCGCGCTGCTGGTCACACTGTGGCTGGTGACGCGCGAGGCGCGCGAACCCGATCCGGTGCTGCGTGCCTGGCATCGACTTGGTGCGCGTTACGCAAAGCTCGGCCTTGGTCGTGGACCACACGAACCGGCCGGCGACTGGGCGACGAGAGTGCTGCAGGCACGACCGCAGGCTACCGCGCTTGCGGCGCTCAGCGCGCGTTTCGCCGAATGGCGCTACGCTGCATCCACTGGCGGATCGGCCGTGGCCCGTAGCCTGGTTCGCGATCTGCGCGCACATCGACCAAACCGGGAGGCCTGACATGAACTTCCGTATTCCCGCACTCGCCATCGCTGCAACCCTGCTCAGCGCCTGCGCCTCGCAACCAAAACCGCTGCAGGGCGAATTCGCGGAGATCACACCGCGCGACGCCACCGCCAACGACAGCACCGGCGCGGCAGTGCGCTGGGGCGGCCGCATTGTCCGCACCGAGCCGCAGGCCAACCGGACCTGTTTCGAGATGATCTCGACCAAACTCAGCACCTTCGGCCGCCCGTATTGGGCTGCCGACGACACGGGCGGACGCTTCATCGCCTGCCGCACCGGCTTCTACGATCCGGCTGTGTTCGAGGTGAACCGCGAAGTCACCTTCACCGGGCGCATCGACGGCTACGAGAGCCGCCAGGTTGGTCAATACGACTACCGCTTCCCGCGCGTCGCCGCCGACGTGGTCTACCTGTGGCCGATCCGCGAACGCGTCGACGTGGTCACGCGGCCAGCACCGTGGCCGTGGTGGGGCTGGTGGTAAATGACCCCAACCTTCGTACGGAGCAGCGCCCGGGCCATCCCGGGCGTTGTCATTTCGGCGTGCCGAAACGCCCCAGCGGGGCGCCTGCGAGCAGATGCAGGTGCAGTTGGAACACCGTTTGCCCGGCATTGGCGTTGCAATTGATCACCACCCGATAGCCGTCTTCGGCAAAGCCTTCGCGCTTGGCGTAATCGGCGGCCGCGACCGTGAGCTTACCGACGACCTCCGCTTGCGAGGGCTGCACGTCGTTGAGCGTGGCGATCGGGGTCTTGGGCACGAACAGCACGTGCACCGGCGCCTGCGGCGCGATGTCGCGGAACGCGATCAGGTGCTCGTCCTCATAGACGATATCGGCCGGGATTTCGCGACGGATGATCTTGTGGAAGATGGTGTCGGACATCGCAAGGTCTCCTTGTGAATCAACCCAACGGCATTTCGCTGCGGCTGCCGAACGCATGCGACAGGGTGCCACGATCCACGTATTCGAGTTCGCCACCGAGCGGCACACCATGGGCAAGCCGGCTCGGGCGCACGCTGTGTTGACGCGCAAGCTGGGCGAGGTAGTGCGCAGTCGCTTCGCCTTCCACGGTCGGGTTCGTGGCGATGATCAGCTCCTGCACTTCGCCCTCGGCCAGACGTGAAGCAAGCTGGTCCAAGCCAAGCTCGCGCGGGCCGATGCCATCCAGCGGCGACAACCGTCCCTGCAGTACGAAATACAGGCCGCGATAGCCGGTGGCCTGCTCGATCGCCAACCGATCGGCCGGCGATTCCACTACACACAGCAGATGCGCATCGCGCGAAGCGCTGGCGCAAGTCGCACAGATCTCGGTCTCACTGAAATCGCGGCAGCGCGCGCAATGGCCAATCTTCTCGACCGCCGCCGCAAGGGCATCCGCCAGCCGTTGGCCACCGGCACGCTCGCGTTCGAGCACGTGATAGGCCATGCGCTGCGCGGTCTTCTGCCCGACGCCGGGCAGGACGCGGAAGGCTTCGATCAGTTGTTCGAGCAACGAACTGCTCATCGCGATGCGAGGCTTCGAATCAGAAGCCCAGTCCCGGCAACTTCATGCCCGGCGGCATCGGCATGCCCGCCGTCGCGGCCGACATCTTCGCCTGCGATTCGGTATTGGCCTTGTTGACCGCGTCGTTGAATGCCGCGGCGATCAGGTCTTCGGCCATTTCCGGGTCGGACAACACGCTCGGATCGATCCGCACCTTGCGGCATTCCATGCGACCGGTGAGGGTCACGCTGACCATACCGCCACCGGCATTGCCGGTGACTTCGAGCTTGGCCAGATCTTCCTGCGCGCGCTGCATGTTTTCCTGCATCTTCTGCGCTTGCTGCATCAGTTGGGCGATATTTCCACGCATCTTCTATTACTCGTCGAAAGGTCGGATGGAATCCGGCACCACTTTGGCGCCGTGCTGGGTGATCAGGCGTTGCACGTCGGGGTCGTTCATGAATGCGCTCTCTGCCGCGACCTGGCGCGCATCGCGTTCGCGCGCGCTCCGCTGGTGCAAAGTCTCGCCCGCGGCCTGCGCGGACTCGAAACGGATCTGCGGCGCAGCACCGAGTGCGGGCGCAAGCGCGTCGCCGAGCATCTTGACCAGGGCTGGCGCCTTGAGGTGTTCATCGGCTTGTGACAGCGACAAGCGCAGCACGCCATCGTCGTGACCGACGAAACCTGCGTGTTCCGCAAGTTGTCGTGCCGGGCCACGCAGGCCGCTGTTGGCAACCAGCTGCAGCCAGTGATCGGCATCGACGACCGCAGCCGTCGCAGTGGGTGCAGGTGCTGGCGGCGCTGTCACTTGCGGAGGAATCGCCGGTGGCGCCGGCTTCGGAGCGAGAGGTGCCGGTGCTGCGGGGGTTGCCAATGCCGCCTTCGCCGCACTGGCGGCATCGCCGCGTGCAGCCGGTTGCGCGACCGGATCGACACGCGTACCGCCTGCCTCCGCAGGGCGGAACGCCAGCATCCGCAGCACGCTCATCTCGAAACCGGCGCGCGGGCTTGGCGCCAGCGGCAATTCGCGGCGACCGCTCAATGCCATCTGGTACCAGAGTTGCACCAACTCCGGCCGCAGTTGCGCGGCGAGCGCGTCGATATCGACGTGATCGCTTTCAATGGCCGCATTCGGCACCAGTTGCCGCACCTGCACGCGATGTAGTGCGTCGGCCAGCGCATCCAGTACCGCGCCCCAGTCCGGCGAGAATTCGGCCAGCGTGCCCACGGTGGCGAGCAGGCGTTCGCCCTCGCCCGCCGCCAGGGCATTCAGCAGCACACTGACCTGGGTGCGGTCGACAGTGCCGAGCATCGTCGCCACCGCGGCGTCTTCCAGCTTGCCGCCCGTGTAGGCAATGGCCTGGTCGAGCAGCGAGAGACCGTCGCGCAGGCTACCGTCGGCGGCTTTGGACAGTTGTCGGATCGCGCCAGGGTCGGCGGCGATGCCTTCGGCTTCCAGGATCCTGGTGATCTGGCCGCTGATCTGCGCCTCATCGAGGCGCTTGAGGTTGAACTGGAGGCAGCGCGACAACACCGTCACCGGCAGTTTCTGCGGATCGGTGGTGGCAAGCAGGAACTTCACGTGTCCTGGTGGCTCTTCCAGCGTCTTCAGCAGCGCATTGAACGCCGACTTCGACAACATGTGCACTTCGTCGATCAGGTACACCTTCACCCGGCCGCGCGAGGGCATGTACTGGGCGTTCTCGATCACGTCGCGCACGTCGTCGACGCCGGTGTTGGACGCGGCGTCGATCTCGAGCAGGTCGACGAAACGGCCGGCGTCGATGTCGCGGCAGGAATTGCACTCGCCGCAGGGTTCGGCCGACGTGCCGCGCTCGCAGTTCAGCGATTTGGCGAAAATGCGCGCGATCGTGGTCTTGCCGACGCCCCGGGTACCGGTGAACAGGAAGGCGTGGTGGACGCGGCCGGAATCCAGCGCATTGGTCAGCGCACGAACCACATGTTCCTGCCCGACCAGTTCGGCGAAACGCTTCGGGCGCCACTTACGGGCGAGGACGAGGTAGGACATGGGTGCATTCTGCCATGCCGGCTTGCAACGACTGCGACGGCAACGCATCGCTTGTCCCAAACCCGCGTCAAGGCTAGAATTTGCGGCCCTGAATGCAGCCGGAAGCCGCTTTCAGGTTCCAGCGGAGAGGTGTCCGAGCGGTTGAAGGAGCACGCCTGGAAAGTGTGTAAGCGTCTAAACCGCGCTTCGGGGGTTCGAATCCCCCTCTCTCCGCCAGCTTTTCAGATGAATGCACTTTGATCGCGCGGTGTGATGCGCGAAGTCTCTATGGTGGCCCCGTCGGCCCCTCGCGACGCTAGATCGAAAACCCCGCCAGGGCCGGAAGGCAGCAACGGTATCGATCGACGCGGGTGCCGAGGCCAGCCGGCGGGGCCATCGCCCGTCTGTTCCGCGAAGCGGAACAGACCCCAAAGTTTGCGCTGCAAACTTCGGGCCCCGGGCCATCGCTTCCAATTTCCCCGCGGCTCTCGCCGCGCCCCCTTTTACTAATAGGGGGCTTCCCTCCAGATAGTTTCTTGCCAGCACTTACTCCGGATGCAGCCAGCCGGCGTCGCCTTCGGCGTAGCGCTCGTGCTTCCAGATCGGCACGCGCGATTTCACTTCGTCGATGATGTAACGGCAGGCGGCGAAGGCGGCGTCGCGGTGCGCGGCGGAGACGCCGACCCAGACGGCGAGTTCGCCGATGGCCAGGTCACCGACGCGGTGCACGCACAGTGCGTCGAGGACGTCGAACTTCGCCAGCGCCTCGTCGACGATCTTCTCGCCTTCGGCTTCGGCCAGCGCGGTGTAGGACTCGTAGCGCAGGCCGTGCACTACACGACCGTCGTTGTGGTCGCGCACCCAGCCCTCGAAGCTCGCGTAACCGCCGACGCGGGCATCCAGCAGCTGCGCGCGCAGCGAAGCGGTATCGAACGGGGTATCGGCCAGCTGGAAGCGCGGCATCTCAGCCACCACTCACCGGCGGGATGAACGCGATCTCGCTGCCATCGCGGGGCGCGTCGTCCCAGCGCGCGAATGCACCATCGACGGCGACGCGCAACCGATCAACCGGCAGTTCGAAGCCGTAACGCGCGCGCAATTCCAGATACAGCACGCGCAGGTCGGGCGCAGCGGTGTCGAACGACTCCGATGCCATGCCAGCCGTATCGCGCAGGCTGGCGAAATACAGCACGGTGACGCGCACGGTCATGGCGAAACTCCAAAGTCGCGTTTCCCACCGCGCTTGCCGAGCAGCTTCGCCGGGCCGATCACGATCGCGTGCGACAACGCCTTGCACATGTCGTACACGGCCAATGCGGCGACGGTGGCACCGGTCAAGGCTTCCATCTCCACGCCAGTGCGGTGGGTGGTCTTGACCGCGCATTCGATCCGCAAGGACTTCTCGTCATGCCAGTCGGCCGCGATCCGGCAACCATCGATTGGTAGCGGGTGACAGAACGGGATCAGCTCGTGCGTGCGCTTGACCGCCATCGTGCCGGCGATGATCGCGGTCTCGACGATGCCGCCCTTGGCGCTCTTCAGCCCCGCAGCACGCAATTGCTTCGCCACGTCCGCCGGAAAGCGGACCCGGCACTCGGCGACAGCCTCGCGCGCGGTGACGGCTTTCGCCGAGACATCGACCATCGCCGGGCGGCCGGCGGGATCGATATGCGTGAGCTTGCTGCGTTTGGCTTTCACTCAACCACCAATGAGGTACATCTCGACGTGCTTGCGGGAACTAGCCGAGCTGCCGCGCAACTCGCTATAGCGATCCGCGCGCCGCGACCAGATGCCGGCGACACGATCGACCAGCGCGCCTTCACCCTGCGCAAGCGAGGCACGCAGATCGTGACCGTCTGCAGCGAACAGGCACGTGTAAAGCTTGCCGTCGGCCGATACGCGCGCGCGGTGACAATCGCCGCAGAACGGCTCGCTGACGGAACTGACGAATCCGATCTCGCCGCCGCCGTCGACGAAGGCGTAGCGCGACGCGACTTCACCCCGGTATTGCGGATCGAGCGGACGCAACGGCCAGCGCGCGTGGATCGCGTCGCGCAATTCAGCCGAAGGCATGACACGCTCGCGGCGCCAGCCATTGCAGGTGCCGACGTCCATATACTCGATGAAACGTACGACATGGCCGCTGCCACGGAAATGCTCGAGCAACCGCCGCACTTCGCCGTCGTTGACACCACGCTGTACGACGCAATTGAGTTTGATCGCAGTGAAGCCAGCCGCTTCGGCCGCGGCAATGCCGGCCAGGACACCGTCGACGTTGCCACGACCGCCGGACAGTTCGCGGAACAATGCGGGATCGAGCGCATCCAGGCTGACCGTGATCCGGCGCAACCCGGCGTCACGCAAGGCCTGCGCCTGCGCCGCCAGCAGCGAGCCATTGGTGGTCACCGCGAGATCGTCGATGCCCGGAATGGCTGCAAGGCGCGCGACCAGCTCCGGCAGGCGCTTGCGCAGCAAGGGTTCGCCGCCGGTCAGGCGCAGTTTGCTCACGCCCAGGCGCACGAAGCCGCGCACCAGCGTTTCGATTTCGTCGAACGACATCCGCGTAGCGGCATCGAAACCGTAATCGTCCGGCACGCGCTCGGCCGGCATGCAGTACGGGCAGCGGAAGTTGCAGGCCTCGATCACCGACAGGCGCAGGTCGTGCAACGGCCGACCCAGCTTGTCGTGCGGCAATGGGAATTCCGGATGCAGGACGGCGTTCATGGTGCTTGGACCATGCCCATGATCGGATCGTTCAAGGCCATCACGTCGCCGGGCCGGGCGACGCGGTATCCGCGCCCGCTGAGCGTGTCGCCATCGGCAGCGCTGGCGTAGTGGTACAGCAGGCAGCGATCGAGCAGGTCGCGCGGATATTCGCGCTCGATGTCGTCGATGCCGCTGTGCGAAGGATTGCCGTGCAGCGCGCAATCATGCGCCACGGTCTCGCCGGCATCGGCGAATTTCGCCAGCATTTCCGGGATCGGCCGGGTGTCGCCGGTCCAGACCACGCTGCCGCGCAGGCGCACACCGAAGCTGGTGTCGGGCCAATGGTGTCGTGTTGGGAATACTTCCATCCGCACATCGTCGTGCCAGAAATGATCGCCGACCGGCACCACTCGGAACGCATCCCAGAAATTGGCGCCGCCTTCGGCCAATGCGCTCGGATAGGCACCGACGCGCTGGTGCAGCAGCGGCAGTACGGTCACGGGCACGTACAGCAATGTGCGTCCGCGCCGCTCGGGATCGAAATAGTTGGCGACGAACAGGCGCTCGAAGCCGGCGACGTGGTCGAGGTGCGTATGGGTGATGAAGAGCGCACGCGGCGGCTCGCCGTAATGCGCAAGGTAATGGCTCAGGCCTTCGTTGCCGCAGTCGATGGTGAGCCACGGCATCCCGTCGCGCTCGATCGTTGCCATCGCCGATCCGAGTTCGACCGCCGAGGCGTTCCCCACGCCATGCAATCGCAGCGACCAGGCCATCAGTAGCCGCGCTCCCAATCGCGATCGTAGGCGGCGCGCACGCGGGCGAATTCGCTTTCCACCTGTTCGACGCTACGCGCGCCGCGCAATTTCAGCAACGAGCGCTTGAGCCGCGCGAGGTTGCGCTCGCGCCAGCCGGTCGCGGGAATGCGCATCACGCTGCGATCGAGGTCGATCACCCAGCCGTGGCCCGCATCGTCGAACAGCAGGTTGTGGGCGTTGAGGTCGGCGTGATCGAGGCCGATGCGGTGGAAACGCGCGATCAGCCGCCCGGTTTCTTCCCAGGGTGCGGTGTCACCCGGCGTGTTGGCACGGTGGGCGAGCGAATGGACGTGCTCGATGCGATCGAGCAGGATCGCCGCACGATAGCTGTGCCCATTGCGCACGTAAAACGCCGCAATGGGTCGAGGCACCGGCAGCTTGTGCTCGAGCAAGGCCCGCAACAGTCGGAATTCAGCGAAGCTGCGCGTCCGGTCGGGGCCGCGCCAGAGATGGCGATCGCGGTTGAAACGCGCCACCAGCCCACCGCGCAAGTAGTGTCGCAACACCGACGGGCCGAAGGGCGCGTCGACAAACCAGGCCGCGCCGCGACCGGCATTGTCGACCGAACGAGCATGGCTGCCCCAGTGGTCGGGATCGAACCAGCCCGATTCTGCTTGCCGCAGGCGTACGCGGTCGAACAGAATCGCCCCGTATCCGAGGCCTTCGCGGAACGGCGTGAGGCTTTCATTGGCATCGAATGCGGCCATCCCAACGAGTCTAGCAAGCCACGTGCCCACTGCGCCCCGCTCAATCTGTCTGTTGCGCCTGTCGGCACTCGGCGACGCCACCCATGTCGTGCCATTGCTGCGCACGTTGCAGTGCGCGTGGCCCGATGCCGCATTGACCTGGGTGATCGGCAAGGCCGAGTTCAAGTTGCTCGAAGGCCTGCCCGGGGTCGAGTTCCTGGTCTACGACAAGAGCAGCGGCTTGGCCGGCATGCTCGCGTTGCGCCGCGAACTGCGCGGCCGTCGCTTCGATGCGCTGCTGCAGATGCAAGTCGCCGCACGCGCCAACCTGCTGTCGGCGTTCATTCCGGCGGACCGCCGGATCGGCTACGACCAGTCCAGGTCCAAGGATCTCCACGGTCTGTTCGTCAACGAACGCATCCCCGACCGCCCCGGCATCCATGTGCTGGACGCGATCGGCAGCTTCTGCGAACCCCTCGGCCTGCGCCAGGCCGAGGTCACCTGGAACCTGCCGGTGCCTGATGCAGCGCGCGGCTGGGCACGTGCGCAATGGCCCGACGACGAGATGCCAACGCTGCTGATCTCCCCCTGTTCCAGCCACGCCCGCCGCAACTGGCGTGCCGAACGCTACGCCGCGGTAGCCGACCACGCTGCATCGCGCGGCTGGCGGATCGTGCTGTGCGGTGGCCGCAGCCAGCTCGAACGCGACACCACCGACGCGATCCTCGCTTCGATGCGCACACCGGCGCAGGCTTCAAATGTGCTCGATCTGGTCGGCAAGGACACGCTCAAGCAACTCCCCGCCCTGCTCGAACGCGCCAACCTGGTGATGACGCCGGATTCCGGGCCGATGCACATCGCCAACGCGATGGGCGCCAAGGTCCTTGGCCTGCACGCGGCCAGCAATCCGAAACGCAGCGGCCCGTATTCGGACCTGCGCTATTGCGTCGACCGCTACGACGATGCGGCGCGCAAGTTCCTCGGCAAGCCGGCTTCGGAGCTGAAATGGGGAACGAAGATCGAGCCTGACGGGGTGATGGATCTGGTGACCGTCGAGGATGCGATCGGCGCGTTCGAGCGTTATCTGGCTGATCGTCGTGCCGGGCGGCATTGAGCAGGTATCGCCACCGGTTCCATTATCTTGGCAGAATGGTTTGAGCTGGCCGCACTCGCCAATGCAGGATAAAGACCGATGCAGCACATGGAAGAACACCTGGACATGCCACTCAGGCAGGTCCTGCCGATCATCCAGGATCGCATCCGCCAGAAGACAAGCTACTTCGGCATCAAGACGCTCAAGAGTCCGATCGATTTCTGGGTCTACCAGGAAATCATCTTCGAGACGAAGCCTGACCTGATCATCGAGATCGGCAATTTCTGCGGCGGCAGCACGCTCGCCCTCGCCCATCTCTTCGATCGCGTCGGCCACGGCAGGGTCATCGGCATCGACATACTGCACAACCGCGTGCCGCCGCTCGTCCGGCAACACCCGAGGATCGCATTGATCGAAGGGGACGCCTGCGCGTCGTTCGGACAGGTCGAAGCCCTGATCGATGGCGCCGAAAACATCATGGTCATCGAAGACAGCTCGCACACCTTCGAGAACACACTGAAGGTGCTCGAGACTTATTCGAAGCTGGTCAAGCCGGGCGGATATTTCATCGTCGAGGACGGGATCTGCCACCACGGCCTCGATCTTGGCCCGGATCCGGGTCCGTACGAAGCGATCGATGCCTTCGTCGCCGCTAATCCGGACTTCGAGATCGACCGCGGTCGCGAATCCTTCCTGATCACCTGGAATCCGAAGGGCTACCTCCGGAGAGTCCGCTAGTCGCGCAATATCCCCGGCGAGGGACTAGGGAGCCGCGCCGGTCTTGTAGTCCTGGTACGACTTCTCTTCGACGTAGGCCGAACCCAGGGCAAGGTTGATGTCCTTCTTGATCCGGGCGCGCTCATCGTTCTCGAAGTAGACGCTGCGCGCGAGGCGGATGAATTCGGCATCGAATTCCTGCGCTTTTTCCTTGATGCGGATGTCGTCCTCGATCACCCACAGGCGCTCGTTGACCGCCTTCAACTCGGCACGCAGCTTGGCGATGTCCTTGACCGCCGCGGGATGCGCCATCCAGGTCTGCTCCAGCGCCGACAATTCGTTGCGGACGTTGGCCAGCTTGGCCGGGTCGGACATGCGCTCGGACTTGATCTGCAGGATCGCGATCTTGTCGAGCAGTTCGCCGAAGGAGACGGGGACGAGGATTTCGGACATGGGGATGAACGGCCTGGATCGGGGGCGCAGTCTAACGCGAGCGAGTGAGGCACTTCGTGGAGAGAGCGATTGATTCGGCCCATCCATGGGCCTCACCCCTCCGGCGCTGCGCGCCTGCGGGGCAGCCTGCGGCTGTCCAAATCGGCAGTCCTGCCGATTTGTCGAACCCACTAGGATTCTCCTCAAGTCCTCACCCCAGATATGCAAAACGCCCCACGAGGGGGCGCTTTGCATATCTGGCGGAGAGGGAGGGATTCGAACCCTCGGTACGCTATAAACGTACGCCTGATTTCGAGTCAGGTACATTCAACCACTCTGCCACCTCTCCGATGGCTGGAATCCGCTTCGGAGGCGGCTCCGCAGGGCCGCAAATGATACGTCGGCAGCCCTTGGGTCACAAGGCGCAATGAGTTGGGTTGCCCCGCGGCCGCCCGGCCCCGATCATTCCGTTCTCCAGTTGAGAGCCGCCAACGATGCCCGACGCATGATCGAATTTGGACACCTGACCCATGTCGGCCTGCGGCGCGAGCTGAATGAAGACACTTATTACGGCGACAGCGAGCTAGGCCTGTGGCTGGTGGCCGATGGCATGGGCGGCCACGAATATGGCGAAGTCGCCAGCGCATTGGCGCGCGAGACCATCGTGCGCGAGGTGCGCGATGGCACGCCGCTGGCGCAGGCGATCCGCATCGCCGACGAAGAGATCATCCGCCAGTCCAAGCGCCGCAACGATGCGCTGCCGATGGGTACCACCGTGGTGGCCGCCCGTGTCACCGGTAACCGCTTCGAGGTGGCCTGGGTCGGCGACAGTCGTGTGTACCTATGGCGCGAGGGTCAGCTGGCGCAGCTGTCGCAGGACCACAGCTACGTGCAGGAGCTGATCGCCCAGGGCGCGATTACCACCGAACAGGCACGCAGCCACCCGCACCGCAACGTCGTGACACAGGCGCTGGGTGTAACCGATCCGCGCAATCTCAATGTCGAGACCATGACCGGCGAGTTGCGTCCAGGCATGCAGCTGCTGCTATGCAGCGACGGCCTGACCGAGGAAGTCGACGACCGCAACATCGCCAAGGTGCTGGCGCACGACGACTGCAGTGCGCAGGAATGCGTCGATTCGCTGGTCGCGGCAGCGCTGGATGGGGGTGGTTCGGATAACGTCACCGTGGTGCTGGTGCGTAGTCACTAGGTTTCGCCCGACATTCAAGCGACCTCGGCTTCGACCTCGACCTGATCCCATACCGCCTTGCCGGCCTTCTTGCGCACCTGCATGAGGCGGGCTTCGTGCGCAGCCAGTTCGACCTCTGAGATTTGCACGCATGGGCGTGGGCCGCTGGTGGCCAGGATCGCGATGTTGATGACCTGATCTGTTTCCGCAGTCACAGCAAAACCAATTTCCCGCTGCCCCGAAGTCAGTGCCAGGTAGGCGTCCACCAGCAGCTGCGCGTCGAGCAACGCGCCATGCAGGTGTCGGTGGGAGTTGTCGACGCCGAGCCGCTTGCACAACGCATCCAAGGAATTGCGCTGACCAGGAAAGCGCTCCCGCGCCAGTTCCAGCGAGTCCTGGACCGTGCAGCGATCGCGCATGCGGCCAAACTGCGCACCCAGCCGCGTCAGCTCAGAGTCGAGGAAACCGATGTCGAACGCCGCGTTGTGGATCACCAGTTCCGCCCCATCGACGAATTCGAGGAACTCGTCAACGATCTCGGCGAACTTCGGCTTGTCGGCGAGGAATTCCAGCGTCAGGCCGGTGACTTCCTGCGCGCCAGGTTCAAACTGGCATTCAGGATTGAGGTAACGCTGGAAAGTGCGGCCAGTCGGACGGCGCTCGATGAGTTCGACGCAGCCGATTTCGACGACGCGATTGCCCTTGTCCCAGGACAGGCCAGTGGTTTCGGTATCCAGTACGACTTGCCGCATCAGGTGTTCGCCGTCTCTTTGAACTTCACTGCTTCCGCGCGAGCCAGTTGGTCGACGCGTTCATTGTCGGGATCACCGCTGTGCCCCTTGACCCAGCGCCAGTCGATCCGGTGCCGCGTCGCCGCAGTATGCAGGCGTTCCCACAGGTCGCGGTTCTTGACCGGGTCGCCACCGGCGGTTTTCCAATGCCGGCGCACCCAGTTCGGCATCCACTCGCTGATGCCCTGACGCACGTACTGCGAATCCGTGTGCAAGGTGACGATGCAGGCTTCGGTCAGCGTTTCCAGAGCAACGATCGCCGCCATCAACTCCATGCGATTGTTGGTGGTCAGCGTCTCACCGCCTGCCAATTCGCGTTCTTTCCCGCGATAACGCAGCAATGCCGCCCAGCCGCCCGGACCGGGATTGCCGAGACAGGCACCGTCGGTGTGCACCTCGACCTGCTTCAAACCCGCGTCCGTCGTCATGCGGCAGGCACGCCATTGGCCAAGCGCAGCCGTGGACGTGCGCGCATTGGCGTCAGTGGCGTCACCCGTTTTTCGGCACGCAGCAGATAGGCAGCACGAATGCCGGCACCGTCCTGCATCTCCGGATTCGGCGAGATCCTCCAGCGTGGCCCAAGTCCCTGCGAAATCGGTTCCGGCACCAGTCCGGCAGCGCGCAGGCGACGGCGCCAGGTAATCGGTTCGTATGCGGCCGGGCCGTCGCCGGTCCAGCGCCATCGGTACGGTGCCAGTGGATTGAGCGCGAACAGCCACAAGCGCCCTCCCGGCACCAGCACGCGCACGCATTCGGCCAGGAGCTCCGCCGGATCCTCGTCGACGTCGGCCACGTGCTGCAGCACCACGCTGCCGAGCGCATCGCTGGCGATCGGCAGCGGCAGCGCACAGCGGATCGGGCCGTCGAAGCCCTTGCCATTGAGGCGCAGGCTGACGCTGCGGTCGCCAGCGACACCGGCACCGGCACCGGCGGCAGCCAACCAGAGCCATGGCTGTCCCGGACGCTCGCCGGCGGCCTGTTGCACCGCGGCAAACTCGCTATCGATGACCGCCAATCCCTCAGCGCTGCCAAACCAGCTGGCAATGGCGGCGACGGGATCGGGTTGACTGGGGGGAAGCGTCGCAGGCATGGTCGAATTCTGCGGGATGCAACCGGAACCGTCGACCGATGCGATTGCTTGCCCTGCCCGCGTTCGCGGACAACTACATCTGGGCGCTGGCCGGCGACGACGGTGGCGCGCTGATCGTGGATCCCGGCGAAGCCGCACCAGTGCTCGCTGCGGCGGCCGAAGGCCTGCAACCGCGCGGCATCCTGCTGACCCATCACCACCACGACCATATCGGTGGCGTACCAGCCTTGTTGGCACGCTGGCCGGACCTGCCGGTGATCGCGCCAGTCGACGACCGCATCACCACTACAACCACCCGGGTGGGGGACGGCGACACCGTCCGCATTGCTGAATGGGGCTTCGAGGTCCTGGCGATCCCCGGCCATACCGTGAGCCACATCGCATTCCATGGCCATGGCGTCTTGTGTTGCGGCGATACCCTCTTCAGTCTCGGCTGTGGCCGTCTGTTCGAGGGCACGCCGGCGCAGATGCTGGCCTCGCTCGATCAGCTGGCCGAGCTCCCCGGGGTCACGCAGATTTGCTGCGGCCACGAGTACACCGTCGCCAATGCCGCGTTCGCGCGGGCGGTCGATCCCGACAATCCGGCGCTCCAGCGCCGCAGCGAGGAAGCCAGCGCGATGCGTACTGCCGGATTGCCGACACTCCCGACCACGCTCGCCACCGAGCTCACCGCGAATCCGTTCCTGCGCATCGATGCCCCGGCGGTGCACACTGCGATCACGACGCGGCTGGGACGCATGCCGGTCGACCGGGTCGAAGCCTTCGCTGAGCTACGACGCTGGAAGGATGGTTTCCGCGCATGAACTTGCGCAGCAGCCATGTCCTGTTTGCAGCGCTGGCCTTGCCGATGTCGGCGTCCGCGCAGGACATGGCCACGACGGCACCACCTGCAGTCGAAGCCGTCGTGGCGGAGGTCGCCATCGATCCTCCTCCCGCCATCAACACCCGCAATGGCCGCGACATCTACCAACGCTTCCGCGAGGGCCTCGCCGACAAGGAATGCGCGGACAGCAGCCCGCGTTGGCGCCAGCATTTCGCTACCGCACCCAAACGGCTGGCGACCGGCAGCGACGACGTACTGCCGTTGTTCGGCTACGTCGTCGATGCCCTGCGCGAAGCGCACCTGCCGACCGAGTACGCGCTGATCCCATTCGTCGAAAGTGGTTACAAGCCCGGCGCGCGCAGTCCCAGCGGCCCGGCCGGGCTGTGGCAGTTCATCGCCATCACCGCCCGCAACCACAACGTGCCGATCCGCCCCGGATACGACGGTCGCTTGTCGCCCGTCGATTCCACCCAGGCTGCAGTGCGTTATCTCAAGACCCTGCACGGCATGTTTGCCGGCGATTGGCGCCTGGCGGTAATGGCTTACAACGCAGGCGAATACCGCATCCTCGGCGCGTTGCGCCGGACCGGCCAGAATGCACGCAACGCCAAACCGGAAACGTTGACCGGCCTGTCCGGCATCACCCATGCCTATGTCCAGAAGTTGCGGGCACTGTCCTGCCTGTTCGAACAAGCCGACGATCGCGAGGACTGGCTCAAGGCGCTGGACAGGACGGTGCCCTTGCTCAGCGCGCAACCGTTGCCGGCAACGGCAGGCAACCTTGATCGCTGGGCCCGCGCCCAGGGATTCGACCCGGTTGCGTTGCGACGCTTGAATCCCGCATTCGTCGATGGCCGCATCGCCCGTGTCGATCGCACGCTGCGGGTCCTGGCACCGATGCCGTCGCCGGTCGCAAGCGACCCGAGCGGAACCGGCACGGTGGATACGGCCACCTCTGCAGGCACGCCGTAAAAACAGCGTTGCCGAAACGAAGGACACCAGGCAGCTCAGCCGGTTCGAAGCGCGGTGTCGCGACCGGCTAAACTAGAGTCTTAGCTCGGCCGCGCGTCGCGGCCACGACGGAGGCAACATGGGATTTCTGCAAGGCAAGCGCGCGCTGGTCACCGGCATCGCAAGCGAGCGGTCGATCGCCAGCGGTATCGCCGAGGCGATGCACCGCGAAGGGGCGCAGCTCGCTTTCACCTACCAGAACGACAAACTCAAGACGCGGGTCGAGAAAGCCGCCGCGGAATACGGCAGCAACATCGTCATCCCGCTCGATGTCAGCAGCGATGCGCAGATCGACGAATGCTTCGCCGAACTTGGCAAGCATTGGAGCGACGGCTTCGACATTCTCGTCCACGCGATCGCGTTCGCCCCGCGCGAAGCCATTGCCGGCCAATTCCTCGACGGTCTCACGCGCGAGAACTTCGCCATCGCCCACGACATCTCCGCCTACTCGCTCGCAGCCATTGCCAAGGCCGCACGCCCCCAGATGCAGGGCCGCAAGGGTTCGATCATCACCCTGAGCTACCTCGGCGCCGAGCGTGCGCTTGTCGGCTACAACGTGATGGGCGTGGCCAAGGCCAGTCTCGAAGCCACGGTGCGCTACCTCGCCTACAACCTCGGCCCGGAAGGCACCCGCGTCAACGCAATTTCCGCGGGCCCCATCAAAACGCTCGCGGCGGCCGGCATCGCCGGCTTCCGCAAGATCCTTGGCCATGTCGAAGAGAACGCACCGTTGCGCCGTACCGTGACGATCGAAGACGTCGGCAACGTCGCCGCGTTCCTCTGCTCCGATCTCGCCGCAGGCGTAACGGGCGAAATCACCTACGTCGATGCCGGCTACAACATCCTGGGCATGACGGGAATCGAAGTCGAGTAAGCGGGTCGCGACGCTGGATCACCATTAAACAAAAGCCCGGCATCGCCGGGCTTTTGTTATTCCAGGCGACACGCCGTCACAGGCGATCTTCCGCCACCTCGATCCGCATCTGCTTCCGCATCGCCGCAACGAACGCACGTGCATCGTCGATGCCGGTCGATCGCGCGAGCTGCTGCTGCAGCAGCGCACGCTCCTGCGCCGAAGCCGCTGCTGGATTGCCTGGGGTGACCTTGTGGACCACGAACACCACGATACTGCCGTCGGCGAGCTTCACCTTGCCGGGTGAACCCTTGCCAGCCGCCGGGGTCGGCACAGAGAAGTAGGCCTCGGTAGCGGCTTGATCCGGCATCGGCGCGCCGCGCGGCACCGCCGGCAGCTCGGTCGGTACCAACTGCTGTCCGATAGCGGCTTGCTGCAGGGTGGCGCCGGCCCGCAACTGCGCCAGCATCGCGTCAGCGGTCGCGGCTAACGCCTTACCGGCCCGATCCACACGGATCTCGGCGATCACTTGATCACGCACCACGGAGAGTGGTTGCGCGCGCTCCGGATTGTGCTGGGTGACGCGGATCAGCACGCTGTGATTCGGCGCCAGTTCGATCGGGTCGCTGACCGTCCCGTCCTGGATCAACGTCTCGGAGAATGCAGCACGCAGCAAAGCCGGGTTCGTGGCGATGCCGGTGCCGGCGCCACGCGCGAACGGGCCCAGCGTTTGCACCGGCAGGTTGAGCTGGCGTGCCGCGGGGGTCAGCGCAGTCGGGTTCTTGTAGATCAGATCGACCAGCTTGCCGGTGAGATCATTGAACGCACGCTCGCGATCGGCTTCAGCCTGATCGAGCGCCAGCTGCTCGCGGGCCTGTTCGAACGTGGATTGCTGGCCGGTCTTGATCTCGCGCAGCTGGATCACGTGCCAACCATAATCGGTCTTGACCGGAGCGCTGACGCCAGCGGTTTGCATCGCGAACAAGGCATCTTCGAACGGTTTGACCATCGTGCCGTTCTTCTCGACCCAGCCGAGGTCGCCGCCGCTCTCCTTCGACCCGGTGTCGTCGGAGTTGGCACGCGCCAACGCGGCGAAATCCGCGCCTGCGGCCCTCGCCTGGATCGCAAGCTGCGCGGCTTTTTGTTCGGCGGCCTTCTGCGTGGCGGCGTCGGCGTCGGGGGCAACGCGTACCAGGATGTGCGCAGTCAGGCGCTGTTCCGGCTCGACGAAACGCGCTTTCTCTTGCTCGTAGCGCTGGCGCAGCGCGGCCTCGTCCGCAGTGGGAACCGGCAGGGTTGCAGCATCGATTTCGACATACTCGATCGCCACGGTCTCCGGCGCACGGTACTGCTGCACATGCGTCTTGTACCAGGCATCGATTTCCGCGCCGCTGATCGCACCGGCGTCCGGCGTAGGCTGCGGCAAGCGCACGTAACCGACGTCGCGGGTTTCACCTAACAGCTTGAGCAGGCGATCAAGTTCGCCATTGGTGACGAATGCGGATTCGCCGATGCTGGTCGGCAGCAGCGACTGCTGCAGGCTCTCCCGCACCAGGTTCTCGAACTGCGACGGTGTCCGCGCCGGGACCTGCGTGGCCAGTGCGAGCTGGTAGCGCTGCGGGTCGAACTTGCCATCGACCTGGAACGCCGGGATGCCAGCAATTGTTTCCTGGATCTGCGCCTTGCTGATCGCAACACCGGCGCGGTTCGACGTCATACGCAGCACGCGTTCGTCGATCAACGCATCGAGGATCTCACGCTTGTTCTCGATGCTCTCGAACGCGCGCACGTCGAAGCCTTCGCCCCGACGTTGTTGCTGTTCCTGGCGCGACTGCTCGTAGCGCTCGCGGAAAGCGGCGCCGTCGATTTCCTCGTGCTGCCACAGTATCGACACAGGCCACCATGACGGCGCGGCCTCCCACCAGGTCGGCGGCGCATCGATCGTGGCGACGTAGTCATCGACCGACTGCGACATGTACTGGTCGACCCCGAAGAAGGCGAACGGGATGGCCAGCAGGACGAGGATGACGGTAGCAATCCAGCCGGAGGTCTTTTCGCGGAGTTTCTGCAGCATCGGTCGGCGCGCTCATGGACGTAGCCGCGCAGTTTAGCGCCCTAAGGTCTTCCCGGGCGAAGACGCGGGAAAGACCGGCGCAGGAGGCAAAAATAAGGGCGCCCTTGCGGGCGCCCTTGGCAAAACTGGCGGAGTGGACGGGACTCGAACCCGCGACCTCCGGCGTGACAGGCCAGCATTCTAACCGACTGAACTACCACTCCGCGTTTTGAAAACCTAATTTGAAACCTACCGCGTTTGGTGGGTGCTGAGGGTTTCGAACCCCCGACCCTCTCCGTGTAAAGGAGACGCTCTACCGCTGAGCTAAGCACCCTGGCTTGGCCAACCCCGCCAACTTGGCCGAGGCTTTGCGGAAGGACCCCGCGTGAGCCGATTAGTTTACGGCATCCTTCAGCGCTTTGCCAGCCTTGAACGCCGGATTCTTCGAAGCCTTGATCTTGATGGTGTCGCCGGTACGCGGATTGCGACCTTCGCGGGCGCTGCGCTTGCGCACCGAGAAGGTGCCGAAGCCCACGAGGGTCACGGTGTCGCCCTTCTTCAGCGCCTTGGTGATTGCGGCGATCGCTGCATCAACAGCGCGACCTGCGTCGGCTTTGGTCAGCTCGGCGGCTTCAGCCACCTGATCGATGAATTCGGCTTTGTTCATTCTTGTCTCCCTATGCGGATGTGAACCGCTGGATGTGGAACCGGGTCCCCCGCATCTACGGCAGGCGCTCCCCGATCGACCTTGCCGTGTTGCGCCCTCAGCGCATCGCGGTTGCGTTCGTTATACCAGTACGATTTTTCATGCGCAACCTGAAAGCTAGCGCTGATGCGGGTTTCAGCCGATCGGCCGACGAAAGGACGCATCATTGCAAAGCGAATTCGCTAGCAGTGATCAATGACTTGCACATACAAACGCAAGCGATGCATGCATCGCTTGCGCGTGGCGTCTAAAGGTTGTCCGTCAGTGCGTGAGGTCAACTTTCGCAGCAGGCGCGCTTGGTTCGCTCGCGGATAGCCCGCCCACGCTGCCAGCCGGTGCCGGCTTCAGCGGATGTTCGAGCGCGAGATCGAGCACCTCGTCGATCCAGCGCACCGGCACGATCTTGA
Organism: Lysobacter sp. CFH 32150; assembly: GCF_022758295.1. Classification (GTDB taxonomy): domain Bacteria; phylum Pseudomonadota; class Gammaproteobacteria; order Xanthomonadales; family Xanthomonadaceae; genus CFH-32150. Next base: position 535,593 of record NZ_JALDWJ010000002.1, read on the forward strand.
TGCCCTGTGTCACTGTTTTCGGAATGTCGGTGAGGTCCTTGCGATTCTCTTCCGGAATGATCACGGTGCGGATGCCACCACGTAGCGCGGCCAGCAGTTTTTCCTTCAGCCCGCCAATCGGCAGCACGCGACCGCGCAGAGTGATCTCGCCGGTCATTGCAACGTCGGCTTTCACCGGCACCTTGGTCAGTGTCGACACGAGGGCAGTCGCCATCGCGATGCCCGCGCTCGGCCCGTCCTTCGGTGTCGCGCCCTCCGGCACATGCAAATGGACGTCCTGTTTCTGCAGGAAATCGAGCTCGATGCCGAGCCGCTCGGTGCGCGCGCGCACCACCGACAGCGCCGCCGATGCCGATTCCTTCATCACGTCACCGAGTTGGCCGGTGAGGATCAATTGGCCCTTGCCCGGCACCAGCGTGGACTCGATCTGCAGCAGATCGCCGCCGGCTTCGGTCCAGGCCAGGCCGGTGACCAGGCCGATCTCGTTCTCGGCTTCGGCACGGCCGAAATCGAAACGCTGCACGCCGAGATACTTGTCGAGGTTCTTGGAGGTGACGTTGACGGCCGTGGCCTTGGCCTTCTTCTTCGCCCCGGCCAACGCCAGCTCCTTCACCACCTTGCGCGAGATCTTGGCAATCTCGCGCTCGAGGTTGCGCACGCCGGACTCGCGTGTGTAATAGCGGACGATATCGCGGATCGCGCTTTCGGCGATCTTCAATTCTTCTGGCTTCACGCCATTTGCCTTGAGCTGCTTAGGCACGAGATAGCGCATCGCAATGTTGAGCTTCTCTTCCTCGGTGTAACCGGGGATGCGGATCACTTCCATGCGATCGAGCAGCGGACCGGGGATATTCAACGAATTGGAGGTTGCGACGAACATCACTTCGCTCAGATCGAGGTCGACCTCGAGGTAGTGATCGTTGAACGAGTTGTTCTGCTCCGGGTCCAGCACTTCCAGCAGTGCGGACGAGGGGTCGCCGCGGAAATCCATCGACATCTTGTCGATTTCGTCGAGCATGAACAGCGGGTTCTTGCTGCCGGCCTTGTTGAGGTTCTGCACGATTCGACCCGGCATCGAACCGACGTAGGTACGACGATGACCGCGGATCTCGGCCTCATCGCGCACGCCGCCGAGGCTCATGCGCACGAACTTGCGATTGGTCGCCTTGGCGATGGACTGCCCGAGCGAAGTCTTGCCCACGCCCGGCGGACCCACCAGGCACAGGATCGCGCCCTTCATCTGCTTCACGCGCGTCTGCACCGCGAGGTACTCGAGGATGCGCTCCTTGACCTTCTCGAGGCCGTAATGGTCGGCATCGAGCACGTCCTGCGCGGCCTTGAGGTCCTTGCGCACTTTGCTGCGCTTCTTCCAAGGCACGCCTAGGAGCCAATCGAGGTAATTGCGCACAACCGCGGCTTCAGCCGACATCGGCGACATCTGCTTGAGCTTGCCCAGTTCCGCCTTGGCCTTGGCCTCGACCGGTTTCGGCATGCCGGCGTCGGCGATCTTGCGTGCGAGTTCGTCCAGATCGTTCGGCGCTTCGTCGATTTCGCCGAGTTCCTTCTGGATCGCCTTCATCTGTTCGTTGAGGTAGTACTCGCGCTGGCTCTTCTCCATCTGCGACTTCACGCGACCACGGATGCGCTTTTCCAGCTGCTGGACGTCGATCTCGCCATCCACGAAGCCGACCAGCAATTCCAGCCGCGCCGCCGTATCGAGCGTTTCCAGCAGTCGCTGCTTGTCGGCCATGCGCACGCCAAGGTGCGCAGCGATGGTGTCCGCGAGTCGACTGGGTTCGTCGATGCCGCTCAAGGTCTGCAGCAGCTCCGGCGGCAGCTTGCGATTGGTCTTGACGTACTGCTCGAAAAGCGACATCAGCGAGCGCGCCACGGCCTCGGTCTCGCGTGCCTCGCGCGTGTCTACCGATTCCACGACGACGCCGTGCCCGGACAGCGCGCCATCGCCCTCGCTCACCTTGTCGACGCGCGCGCGCGACAGGCCTTCGACCAGCACCTTGATCGTGCCGTCAGGCAGTTTCAGCAATTGCAGCACCTGCGCGAGCGTGCCTATCTCGTGCAGGTCGGCACCGGCCGGATCATCCGTGTCGGCGGATTTCTGGGCGACCAGCAGGATGCGCTTGTCGGATTCCATGGCGATGTCGAGCGCGCGGATCGACTTGTCGCGACCGACGAACAGTGGGATCACCATGTGCGGGAACACCACGACGTCGCGCAGTGGCAGCACCGGCAGGACGAGGGATTCGGGATGGTCGGTCATGGCGGCTCCAGCGAGTTCGGAAACAGTAAAAGCGGCATCCGTACGATAGCCGTCCGGGAGTAAAGACAGCGCTACGCGCCGTAGTCACGGTTATGGGGGCCGCGCGAAAAGGATGCAAGCGGTTTCCGCGGCCAGAGCACGGTTATCTTGAAAGGGCATTGTGAATCAGCCACTTGCCGCCGGAATATGATGGTTCCGGCGGGCTTGGGTGCCTATTCGGCGCTGGCGACCTTGGGCGTGGCCGGCGGGGTCTGGTAGATCAGGTACGGCTCGGTCTTGTGCTCGATCACCGACTCATCCACGACCACCTTGCTGACGTTTTCCAGCGACGGAAGCTCGTACATGGTATCGAGCAGCACCGATTCGACGATGGTGCGCAGGCCACGTGCGCCGGTCTTGCGCTTGAGCGCCTTGCGCGCGATCGCCTGCAGCGCGTCGGCGCGGATTTCCAGCTCGACGCCTTCCATCTCGAACAGCTTCTTGAACTGCTTGCTGATCGCGTTCTTCGGCTCGGTGAGGATCTTCACCAGCGCGGCTTCATCGAGTTCCTCGAGCGTGGCGACCACCGGCAGACGGCCGACGAACTCCGGGATCAGGCCGAACTTGATCAGGTCTTCCGGCTCGACCTCTGACAGGATCTTGCCGACCTCGACTTTGCGCGTCGTGCTCTTGACCTTGGCGCCAAAGCCAATGCCGCCCGCTTCGGTCGAGCGCTGCTGGATGATCTTGTCCAGGCCAGCGAACGCGCCGCCGACGACGAACAGGATGTTGCGCGTGTCGACCTGCAGGAATTCCTGCTGTGGATGCTTGCGACCGCCTTGCGGCGGCACGCTGGCGATGGTGCCTTCGATCAGCTTCAGCAGTGCCTGCTGCACGCCTTCGCCTGACACGTCACGGGTGATCGACGGGTTCTCGCTCTTGCGCGAGATCTTGTCGATTTCGTCGATATAGACGATGCCCTGCTGCGCCTTGTCGACGTCATAGTCGCACTTCTGCAGCAGCTTCTGGATGATGTTCTCGACGTCCTCGCCGACGTAGCCGGCTTCGGTCAGCGTCGTCGCGTCGGCGATGGTGAACGGCACATTGAGGAGGCGTGCCAGCGTTTCCGCCAGCAGCGTCTTGCCCGAACCGGTCGGGCCGACCAGCAGGATGTTCGATTTCGCCAGCTCGACGTCGTCGTTCTTCTGCCGGCTTTCGATGCGTTTGTAGTGGTTGTAGACCGCGACGGCGAGCGTCTTCTTCGCGCGCGACTGGCCGATCACGTACTGGTCGAGCACGTCGAGGATTTCGCGCGGCTTCGGCAGGTGGTTACGCGCCGACTGCGCCTTCTCCTCGAGCTCCTCGCGGATGATGTCGTTGCAGAGCTCGACGCATTCATCGCAGATGAACACGCTCGGGCCCGCAATTAGCTTGCGGACCTCGTGCTGGCTCTTCCCGCAGAACGAGCAATACAGAATCTTGTTGCTGTCGCCGGAACGGCCCTGACGGTCTTCGCTCATTCCCCACACCTGCTGCGGCCACACGTTGCGGCCCGAGAATAGCATTCGGGGCCCGGAATACCAGAGGCCCGCCCTGCCAGATGAAAAACAATAGGGATCAGTGGCTTACGCAGCCTGGATCGAATCTTCAGGGCGCCGCTCGAGAACCGAGTCCACCAGACCGTACTCCCGTGCCGCCTCGGCGCTCTTGAAGTTGTCGCGCTCGGTGTCACGCGCGATGGTCTCCAGCGCCTGCCCGGTGTGCTTGGACAGGATCTCGTTGAGCCGCTGGCGCAAGGTCAGGATTTCCCGGGCGTGGATATCGATGTCCGTGGCCTGCCCCTGGAAACCGCCCAGTGGCTGGTGGATCATCACCCGTGAATTCGGCAGCGCGTAACGCTTGCCCTTGGCGCCCGAAGCCAGCAGCAACGCGCCCATCGATGCGGCCTGGCCGACGCAGATCGTGCTCACGTCCGGCTTGATGTACTGCATGGTGTCGTAGATCGCCATGCCCGCGGTGACGATGCCACCCGGGGAGTTGATGTACAGGCTGATGTCCTTCTCAGGGTTCTCAGCTTCGAGGAACAGCATCTGCGCCACGATCACATTGGCGACGTGGTCGTCGATGCCACCTACCAGGAAAATCACCCGTTCCTTGAGCAGCCGCGAATAGATGTCGTAGGCGCGCTCGCCGCGGCTGGTCTGTTCGACCACCATCGGTACCAGGTTCAGGGCTTTGGTCTGGTGGCTCATGGGCTCTCTTCTGTTCGGAGGGAAGCCACCGCTTACTGGCGAATGGCTTCCTGGAAGGATAGCGCCTGCTCGGTGTGCTGGGCGCGCTCGGCGATCCAATCGATCACCTGCTCTTCCATCACCCGCGACTGCAGACCTGACATGAGTTGGGGATCGTTGCGGTACAACTCAATGACCTGCTCGGGTTCTTCGTAAGTCGAAGCGATCAGGCGCAGAGTTTCGTTCAGGCGCTTCGGCTCCAGCTTGAGTTCGTTGCGGCGAGCGACTTCCCCCACCAGCAATGCAACCAGCACACGCTTGCGCGCAGCGTCCATGAATGGGCCCGGGACCGCATCGATGCGTTGCCCCTGGCGGCGCGCCTGCTCTGTGGCACCAGCGGCCATCGCACGCGCTTCGTTTTCGACGAGACGCGGCGGCATTTCGACGTGCGCGTAGGACGCGATCAGCTGTTCGCCGACTTCACGGCGCAGGCGACCCATCAGCGCACCCTTCAGCTCGCGCTCGAGGTTGCTGCGGATATCGCTGCGGAACTGGTCCATCTCGCCGCTTTTGACGCCGAAGCTGCGGATGAAAGCGGCATCGACTTCCGGCAACAGGGGCTCGGAGATTTCCAGCGCCTTCAGGTGCACGTTGACGGTCTTGCCGGCGAGTTGGGGTGCGCGCCACTCGGCCGGGAAGGTCACCGGAACGATTTTCGCTTCCCCCGGGGCCAAGCCGACAATGGCGGACTCGAGCTCGGCCATCATCGCGCCGGAACCGATCACGGTGCTGCCCTTCTCGACGCCTTCGGCCGGCTGTCGTTCGCCGTCGATGTCGGACCAGGTTTCCAACGTCGCCATGTCGCCGGTCTTCGCCGCGCGGTCGACCTTGTGCCAGGTCTGGCGCTGCATGCGCAGGTTCTCGACCATGCGGTCGATGTCAGCGTCTTCGACCGCCGACGCATGCCGGATCACATTGAGCTTGGCGACATCGATGTCGCCGAAGTCAGGCACCACTTCAAAGGTGGCGACGTAGGCGATTTCGCCCTCGCCAGCGGCTTCGGTGCTGGGTTCGATCTGTGGATTGCCGGCCGGGCGCAGCGCGTTCTCACGCACGGCGCTGTCGAAGCTCTCGCGCAGCAAGCCGTCGAGGACCTCAGCGCGGACCTGCTGACCATAGCGCTGCTCGATCACCTTGGTCGGCACCTTGCCAGGACGGAAGCCCTTGATCCGCGCGGTGCGCGCGATCTCGCGCAGGCGGCCGCCGACCTGGTTGTCGACGCTTTCCGCCGGCAGGCGGAAGGTCATGCGGCGTTCGAGGTTACCGAGCGATTCGACCGAAACTTGCATTTGCGATGACTCCTGCTTGCCGCGGTTAACGCCGCGGCACGATGTCTGGTGGCTGGCTGGCCGCAGCGACGCAAAAAACCTCGTCACCCGCCCAGCGGAACGCGATAGTTTCCCTGATTACGGGGCTGGCTACCAGCGCCAGGGGGCGTTCCAGCCTTAGTTAGCTGGCGCATCGGCCCCCGGTCGCGACTGAACCCGCTCCTGCAGGGCTCAGGCGTGGTGCGAAAGGGGGGACTCGAACCCCCACGCCTTGCGGCACTGGAACCTAAATCCAGGGCGTCTACCAATTCCGCCACTTTCGCAATGTTGCCGATTCTACCTACGCCGACCCGATCGTACCGGGCAATAAAAAACGCCCGGCGGTAAGGCCGGGCGCTTCGGGATTGGTGGGCCGTCAAGGATTCGAACCTTGGACCTATTGATTAAGAGTCAACTGCTCTACCAACTGAGCTAACGGCCCGAAACTGCTGAAAATTGTAACAAAAAACGAAACTGGGGTGGAAGACGGGATTTGAACCCGCGACCCCCGGAATCACAATCCGGTGCTCTAACCAACTGAGCTACATCCACCGTAGAACTTTCTTGTCGTGCTGATTGGCGCGCCCGACAGGACTCGAACCTGTAACCGCCGGCTTAGAAGGCCGGTGCTCTATCCGGTTGAGCTACGGGCGCAACGCGAGGGATTCTCGCATCGTTCCCGGCACAACGTGAACCGAGGGTGGTCGGGGTAGAGGGATTCGAACCCCCGACATCCTGCTCCCAAAGCAGGCGCGCTACCAGACTGCGCTATACCCCGATGCGATCGGTTCGTTCGGGTCTTTCGTAACGCGCCAACGTGACGAAAGGCCGGTTATTGTCTAGAGCGCGCTGCTATGTGTCAAACGCACAGCGTTCAGACGCGGCTGGCGATCGCCTTCGCGAAGCCCATCGTGTTGCCCTCGCCGCCCAGGTCCGGGGTCAGCGAATCCTTGGCTTCGAGCGTGGCGATGATCGCCACGCGCAGCTTGGTCGCCTTCTCCGGCAAGCCGAGGTGATCGAGCATCTGCGCCGCACCCAGCAGCAGCGCGCAGGGATTGGCGACGCCCTTGCCGGCGATGTCCGGGGCCGAGCCGTGCACGGCTTCGAAAATCGCCGCGTCGGTGCCGATATTCGCGCCCGGGGCGAGGCCCAGACCACCAACGAGACCGGCGCACAGGTCGGAAATGATGTCGCCGAACAGATTGGTAGTCACGATGATGTCGAACTGCTCGGGCTTCATCACCAGCTGCATGCAGCAGTTGTCGACGATCATCTCGTTGCACTGGATGTCGGGGTATTCCGCCGCGACCGCGCGCGCGGTCTTGAGGAACAGGCCCGAGGTCGACTTGAGGATGTTGGCCTTGTGCACCACCGTGACTTTCTTGCGGCCGGTACGCCGTGCCAGCTCGAAGGCGTAACGGACGATGCGCTCGGAGCCGCGACGGGTGATCTTCTGCGTCAGCATGGCGGTTTCGCCGTCTTCCGACAGCGACTGGCCTTCACCGATGTAGGCGCCCTCGGTGTTCTCGCGCACCGTGATCAGGTCGACACCCGACGGGAAACGCGACTTGGTATTCGGGAACGACTTGGCCGGGCGCACGTTGGCGTACAGGTCGAAACGCTTGCGCAGTTCGACGTTGATCGAGGAGAAGCCCTCGCCCACCGGCGTGGTCAGCGGGCTCTTCAGCGCGATGCGGTTGTGGCGGATCGAGTCCATCGTCGCGGCGGGCAGCAGCTCGCCGTGCCTTTCCAGCGCGACCAGGCCGGCGTCGGCGTATTCGTATTTCAGGCCCAGCTGCATCGCGTCGAGCACGTGCAGGGTGGCATCCATGATTTCCGGGCCGATGCCGTCGCCGCGGATGACCGTAATGGTCTGCGTCATTGGGGGAGCTTCCAGCTGATGGGCGCGGCGCTGGGCGCGCGGCGCCGTGAATTAAGGGCGCGAATTATGCCGGAAGCGGGAGTCGGTTGCAGCGGAAACCTTCGATTTGCGCGCTTTCAGCCGTGATCATGTGCGGTTGGCACATCGCCGAGGCCCGCTTCGAGCTGGTCGAGGAAATCCACTGCACGCCGCAAATGCGGAATCACGATCGAACCACCGACAATCAAGCCAATCGAGAACGTCTCGAACATCTCGTCGCGATTGACGCCGGCTTCCTTGCATTGCGCAACGTGGTAGCTGATGCAGTCGTCGCAGCGCAGTACCAGCGATGCGACCAGACCCAGCAGCTCCTTGGTCTTCACGTCCAGCGCGCCAGCCTGGTAGGCCTGGGTGTCGAGCGCGAAGAAGCGGCGCACGACCTGATTCGGTTCGCCCAGGATCCGTTCGTTCATGCGCTGGCGGAATTCGGTGAACTGCTGGACCCGGCTGTCCCCTCGATTGCCGTTGCCGCCTTCCTTGCCGGCACTCATGCGGCGCTCCCGGCCAGCAGTGGTTCCAGCTTGCCGGCGCGGTGCAGCGCCATCATGTCGTCATAGCCGCCGACGTGGGTTTCGCCGATGAAGATCTGCGGCACGCTGGTGCGCCTGGTGCGGGCGAGCATGGTGTCTCGGGCCGCCGGGTCGGTGTCGATACGGACCTCAGTCCAGCCCAGCCCCTTGCTTTTCAGGAAGTTCTTGGCGGCGACGCAGTAGGGGCAGATCGCGGTGCTGTAAATGGTGACGAGGGGGCTGGCGTCGCTCAAGGCGGTCTCCGGAAACTTGTCGGCGGTAGGCTGGTCGAAAGCCTGCTGGTCAAATCATGGGTCGCGTGGGGCCGCTTTTCCAGTCCGCTTGCGCAACACTGCGGCTTGAAATGGCTATTGAAGAAGCTCCTTAACTGCCGGTTCACGCGCCGATGCGCGTCGCCCGGCATGCTCGCCGCCTGACTGCTGGAGAACTGCGTGCGCCGTCCCGCCCTGCTAACCGCCGCCCTGGCCCTCTTTCTTGCCGTGCTCAACGCACCCGCGCAGAACACTCGGCTGCCCGACATCGGTTCGTCCGCAGGCGAAGTGCTCGGCCCGGCGCAGCAGGCCGAATACGGCGCGATGACGTTGAGCCAGTTGCGCAATTACGGCTACGTCCTCGACGACCCGCTGCTGGAGGACTGGCTGCAAGGGATCGGCCACCGGCTCGCCGCCAGCAGCGACAAACCGCGCCAGGACTTCACCTTCTTCATGCTGAAGGATCGCCAGATCAACGCCTTCGCCACGCTCGGTGGCTACATCGGCACCAATGCCGGGCTGGTGCTGGCGGCCGATCGCGAGGACCAGGTCGCCAGCGTGCTCTCGCACGAAATCGCCCATGTCACCCAGGACCACGTGCTGCGCGCGGTCGAGCGCGCAGAGCGCGACAGCATCCCGATCCTGCTGGCGATGCTCGGCGCGATCGTGGTCGCGCAGAAAGCTGGCGGCAATTCCAGCGGCGACGCGACGATGGCGGCGGTGGCCGGCGCGCAGGGGCTGCTGGTGCAGCGGCAGATCGACTACACCCGCGCCAATGAAGCCGAGGCCGACCGCGTCGGTATCCAGGCCCTCGCCCGCAGTGGCTATGACCCGAAGGCGATGGCGGAATTCTTCACCACCTTGCAGGCGGTCGTTCGTGTCAACCGGGGTGGCGAACGCGAGCGCACGCCCGATTACCTGCAGACCCACCCGATCACCACCACCCGCATCGGCGAAGCCAAGGAACGGGCGACGCAACTGGCCGGCCGCAGCAGCTTTGCCAGCGCCGGCGCCAGCGACAACCCCTTGATTCCCAGCCGCCTGCGCCTGCCGGGTGCGGCCCTCGCCAGCGCCGGCAGTGGTCAGTTCGGCTGGGCACGCGAACGCCTGCGCGTGCTCAGCGCCGACACCCCGGCGGTGGCGATCCGCGAATACGAACGCATGCGCAGCAAGGGCCCGTTGGACGACGCCCAACAATACGGCCTCGCCCTCGCCCGACTGCAGGCCAACCAGGCCGGCGCAGCGGCGGCCGAGCTGGCCCCATTGCTCGAACGCCACCCCGGTGATCTCTGGTTGAGCCTGGCCTTGGCCCAAGCTGAAGCGCGCTCCGGCAAAGCCGAAGCCGCCGATCGTCGCTTCGAAGCGCTGCTGGCGCGGATGCCGCGGAGCGCTCCGGTGGCACTGACTTACGCCAAGGTGCTGGGCGAACGCGGCGGCGCCGCGGCCGGCAAGCGGGCCCAGGCGGTACTGCGGCCGTTGGCGGCTTCGGCCGGCGACGACCCGGTCTTCCAGGAAACCTATGCCCGGGCGAGCGAAATCGCCGGCGATCCAGTTCGTGCCGGCGAAGCCTATGCCGAGGCCGAGTATCTCAATGGCCGTCCCGAACGCGCGCTGGTCCAGCTGGAAAATCTGAAAAAACGCAGCGATCTTGACTACTACGCGCGGGCCCGGATCGACGCCCGCATCGCCGCGATCACTCCGACCGTGCTCGAACTGCGCCGCCAGGGCATCAAGGATGAAGTGCTCGATGACCGATAGTTGTAGGGATTCCATACGCAGGGCGCACCCGTCACATACCGGTCACAAAACCGTCGTCTAATGCCGGCATCCGCCGCAAGGACACGGAAGCCAAGTGCAAAAGCGCATTCTGATCGTCGATGACGAGCCCGCGATCCGCGACATGGTCGCTTTCGCGCTGCGCAAGGGCGAATACGAGCCGGTACACGCCGGCGATGCCCGCGAGGCGCAGAGCGCGATCGCCGACCGCGTCCCCGACCTGATCCTGCTCGACTGGATGCTGCCCGGCACCAGCGGCCTCGAACTGGCCCGTCGCTGGCGCAAGGACGCGATGACCCGGGAGATCCCGATCATCATGCTCACCGCGCGCGGCGAGGAGAACGATCGCGTCGGCGGGCTCGAGGCGGGTGTCGACGACTACGTAGTCAAGCCTTTTTCGGCGCGTGAACTGCTGGCCCGCATCCGGGCCGTCATGCGCCGTTCGCGCGAGGACGACGAGGACGGCAGCGTGCAGGTCGGTACGCTGCGCATCGACGGCGCCGCGCACCGGGTCTTCGCCGGCGACACGCCGGTCCATATCGGACCGACCGAATACCGCCTGCTGCATTTCTTCATGACCCACCCCGAGCGCGTCTACACCCGTTCGCAGCTGCTCGACCACGTCTGGGGCGGCAGCGTGTACGTCGAAGAGCGTACGGTCGACGTGCATATCCGCCGCCTGCGCAAGACCCTGGAGCCGCACCAGCTCGACGAAATGGTGCAGACCGTGCGCGGCGCGGGGTATCGGTTTTCCGCGGCGGTATGAATGTAAGAAATTGTTGGTAGTTGATAGGTTCGTGGATCGGAAGCACCAAGCAGACACGCCCCGCCAACGCCAGCCCGTTTATCCCAACGGCATGCCGACCACCTAGACTTGACGCCATGCCTCCCCGCGCCCGCTCCGCTTGGTTCAAGACACTCGGCCAGCTCGCCCTGGTGCTGGCTGTCGCAGCCGCGTTCGGGCTGGCGATCGGCTACGCCTGGCCGGTGGTGACGGCAAGCGCGCTGGGCGTAGTCGCCTGGCATTACTGGAAGCTGCGCGGTGTGCTGCTGCGCCTGACCGCGCGCCAGCGCCTGGCGCCGCCGCAGGGCAACGGGGTGTGGAACGAACTCGACCGCCTGCTCTACCGCAGCCAGGCCGACATGCGGGCGCGCAAACGCCGCCTGCTCGACATGTTGCGCGCCTATCGCGCCGCGGCGACCGCGTTGCCGGATGCGATCGTGGTGGTCGAGCGCAACAGCCAGCGCGTGATCTGGTTCAACGAAGCCGCACACACCCTGCTGGGCCTGCACTATCCGCGCGACATCGGCGCGGCGCTGGGCCAACGCCTGCAGCCGCTGTCGATCTCGCACTGGCTGACCGCCGGGCGCAATGCCGAACCGTTGATGGATGCGGCCTCCCCCGTCGATCCGGATCTGCGCCTGAACCTGCGCCTGATCCCGTACTCGGATGAGCTGTGGCTGCTGGTCGCGCGCGATGTCAGCAAACTGATGCGGCTGGAACAGGTGCGCCGCGATTTCGTCGCCAACGTCTCGCATGAACTGCGCACGCCGCTCACCGTGGTGCACGGCTATCTCGACATGCTCGACCCGGCCGACAACCCCGAATGGGCGCCGATGCTGGCGGAGATGCAGCGGCAGTCGCAGCGCATGACGCAGTTGGTGGAAGACCTGCTGACGCTGTCGCGGCTGGAAGCGCAGGATCGATTGCCTGACGAATCGGTGGCGATGGCGCCCATGCTGTCCACACTCAAGCGCGAAGCCGAGGCATTGAGCCAGCAGCGTCACCATGTCGTGCTCGAAGATACGACCGATCTCGATCTCTGGGGATCGACCAAGGAACTGCACAGCGCATTCTCCAACCTGGTCAGTAACGCGGTGCGCTACACCCCGGCTGGTGGCACCATCACGATACGTTTTGCACGCGAAGGCGATGGCGGTGCGGTGTTGTCGGTGCGCGACAGCGGTTACGGCATCCCAGCCGCGCACCTGCCGCGCATCACCGAACGTTTCTATCGCGTCTCCACCAGTCGCTCACGCGAAAGCGGTGGGACTGGCCTCGGCCTGTCGATCGTCAAACATGTGCTGAACCTGCACCAGGCACGCCTCGGCATCGTCAGCGAAGTCGGCCGCGGCAGTACCTTCTCTTGTCACTTTGGCGCCGAACGCGTGCACCCGCGCGACGATGACGCCCTTCCCTTGCAGGCCTCCCGATGAACGCCGTGCTTGACGTCTCCACCGAACTCGATCCACTGCGCGATCCGACGCTTTATTTCAATCGCGAACTATCGCAACTGGATTTCAACTTCCGCGTACTGGCACAGGCGATGGACCCGCAGGTGCCTCTGCTCGAGCGCCTGCGCTATCTCTGCATTTCCTGCACCAACCTGGACGAATTCTTCGAGATCCGCGCCGCTACCGTCAGGCATGCGCAGGACTTCGGCGTACCGCCCTCGCCCGATGGCATGGCGCCGGCAACGGTGCTCAAGCGCATCCACGACCGCGCGGCACAACTGGTCGACGCGCAGTACAAATGCTGGAACGACGTGCTGCGACCGTCGATGTTCGACGCCGGAGTGCGCGTGCTCGGCCGCGATTCATGGAATGCGAAGCAGACCAAATGGTTGCGCGCCTACTTCCGCGACGAGATCATGCCGGTGCTGTCGCCGCTCGGGCTCGATCCCGCGCACCCATTCCCCAAGATCCTCAACAAGTCGCTCAACATCGTCGTCGTCCTGAAAGGCAAGGACGCATTCGGCCGCGCCGGACACCTCGCCATCGTCCGTGCGCCGCGCTCGCTGCCGCGCATCATCCAGTTACCGGAGGAAGTCTCGGGCGGGCCGCATGATTTCGTGTTCCTGTCGTCGGTGCTGTCGGTGTTCGTCGATGAATTGTTCCCCGGCATGGAAGTCCAGGGTGCGTACCAGTTCCGCGTTACCCGCAATTCCGAGTTGATGGTCGACGAGGAAGAAGTCGAGAACCTGGCGTTGGCGCTGCGCGACGAACTGATCGGCCGCGGCTACCTGCGCGCGATGCGGCTGGAGATCGCCGAGCAATGCCCGAAGGCGATCGTGCGCACGCTGCTGGAGAATTTCGACCTGCCGGAAAACGCGGTCTACCGCATCAACGGCCCGGTCAACCTCAATCGCGTGATCCAGGTCTACGACCTGGTGCAGCGTCCGGAACTAAAGTTCCCACCGTTCCAGCCCCGCGTGCTGCGCGACAGCGAAACCATGTTCGAGCGCGTCGCCGAGGGCGACGTGCTGATGCACCACCCGTTCGATTCGTTCGCGCCAGTACTCGACCTGATCAAGCAGGCCGCCGAAGACCAGAACGTGCTGGCGATCAAGCAGACGCTGTACCGCGCCGGCAAGGATTCGCCCATCGTCGAACAGCTGGTGCAAGCCGCGCGGAACGGCAAGGACGTCACCGTCGTCGTCGAGTTGCGCGCGCGTTTCGACGAGGAAGCCAACCTCGGCCTCGCCGATCGCCTGCAGGATGCCGGCGTGCAGGTGGTGTACGGCGTCGTCGGCTACAAGACCCACGCCAAGATGCTGCTGATCGTGCGTCGGGAAGGCCGCAAGCTGCGCCGTTACGTGCACCTCGGCACCGGCAACTACCATTCCGGTACGGCGCGGGTGTACACCGACTTCGGCTTGCTCACCGCCGATCCGGATCTCGGCAGCGACGTGCATCAGATCTTCCAGCAGATCTCCGGCCTGGCCCCGGCGATCAAGCTCAAGCGCCTGTTGCAATCGCCGTTCACGCTGCACGCCGGCGTGCTCAAGCGCATCGATCGCGAAGCCAAGCTCGCGAAGGCCGGCAAGCCGGCGCGCATCGTTGCCAAGATGAATGCCTTGAACGAGCCGCAGGTGATCCGCGCGCTGTACCAGGCCTCGCAGGCGGGCGTGCAGATCGACCTGATCGTGCGTGGCGCCTGCACGTTGCGTCCCGGCGTGCCCGGCGTCTCGGACAATATCCGCGTGCGATCCATCGTCGGCCGCTTCCTCGAACACCACCGCGTCTACTGGTTCGCCAACGACGGCGAACCCGACCTGTATTGCTCGAGCGCCGACTGGCTGGAACGCAACCTGCTGCGCCGCGTTGAAACCGCATTCCCGATCGTCGATCCGACGCTGGCCGCCCGCGTGTACGACGAGGCACTGGCGAACTACCTCGCGGACAACCTCAACGCCTGGGAACTGGAAGCCGACGGCCATTACCGCAAGCTCGCACCGAGCGATGACACGATGCCCCATTCCGCTCAGGGCACGTTGCTTGCCAAGCTCTGTACCTGAGTGCCCTGCACCTGACATGCCTGCCCATGAATGAAGTCCTCGCCCGTGCCCGCGCTTCCGCCCTGCCGCTACAGGATGGCGAACTGCTCGCTGCGGTCGACCTGGGGTCCAACAGTTTCCACATGGTCGTGGCGCGTTACGTGCTCGGCCAGTTGCGCATCGTCGATCGCCTGCGCGAAACGGTGCGCCTGGCCGAAGGCCTCGATGGCAAAGGCGGACTGACCGCTCCAGTGCGCCAGCGTGCACTGGAGTGCCTGGAACGTTTTGGCCAGCGCATCCGCGACGTCCCGCCACAACGCGTGCGTGCGATCGCCACCAATACGGTGCGTCAGCTGTCTGCGCCGCAGACGTTCCTGCTACCCGCAGAAACCGCGCTCGGGCATGCGATCGAAGTGGTATCTGGCCGTGAGGAAGCGCGTCTGGTCTATCTCGGCGTCGCGCATGCACAGCCGCCCAATTCCGGGCAACTGCGCCTGGTGATCGACATCGGCGGCGGTTCCACCGAATGCATCATCGGCAGCGGTTTCGAGGCGATCGAACGCGAAAGCCTGCAGGCCGGCTGCGTCGCCAGCACCCGCCGCTTCTTCGGCAACGGCAAGCTGTCGAAGAAGCGCTGGAAGGAGGCGTTGACCGAAGTCACCGCCGAGTTCCAGCAGTTCGCCGGTGTGTATCGCGCCCTCGGCTGGCACGAAGTCCTCGGCTCGTCCGGCACCAACAAGGCCATCGGCGACATCTGCGCGGCGATGAAGCTCACCAAGGGCGCCGTCACTGCGGAAGCACTGCCGATCGTGCGCGACCGCCTGCTGCAGGCCGAACGCATCGAGGACATCGACCTGCCCAGCCTGTCCGCGGACCGCAAGCCGATCATCGCGGGCGGCATCCTCGTGCTCGAGGCCGCCTTCAATGCACTCGGCATGCAGCGTATGGCGGTGAGCAAGGCCGCGCTGCGTGAAGGCGCGTTGTACGACATGCTCGGCCGCGGCGGTGCCGACGACACGCGCGATGCTTCCGTCGCCGCGCTCATGCAGCGTTACGGCATCGATTCTGCCCAGGCCAAGCGCGTCGAGGACACTGCGCTGCAGTTGTTCGACCAGGTGGCAGATGCCTGGGCGCTGGACGCAGACAACCGTCAGATGCTCGGCTGGGCCGCGCGCCTGCATGAACTCGGCCTCGCCATCGCCCACAGCCAGTACCACGTGCACGGTGCCTACGTGCTGGAGAATTCCGACATCGCCGGCTTCTCGCAGCAGAACCAGCGTTTCCTCGCCGCACTGGTCCGCACGCATCGCCGCAACATCCCGAAATCGGCGTTCGAGAACATCCCCGACCGCTTGCTTGCCGCCGCGCGGCGCAGCGTCGCGTTGTTGCGCCTGGCCGTGCTGATGCATCGCTCGCATGAAGCCGACGCGATTCCGGCGCTCAAACTCACCGCGGCCGGAAACAAGCTCGCACTGACCTTGCCCAAACGCTGGCTGGATACGCGTCCGCTGTTGCGCGAGGACCTTACCGGTGAGCCGGAAGACATCGCCGGGTTGGGAATCGCGCTGGAGATCGAAGCGGACTGACGGGGACACCCGGAACGATCCGGGCGCATAGAATCGGGCGGACATCCTGAGAGTCCGTGCCATGACGACCTCGACAGCCCAGGCAGCCTCTACGGCTTATCCCTACCCGCTCCTGATCAAGCAACTTTGGCACGCACCCTTGGCGCGCTGGCCGGATCAGGAAATCGTCTACCGCGAACTCAAGCGTTACCGCTATCGGGACCTGCACGAACGCGTTGGCCGCCTGGCGAACGCGCTGACAGCGCTCGGCACCGCCTTTGGCGACACCGTGGCAGTGATGGACTGGGACAGCAACCGCTACCTCGAAGCGTTCTACGCCGTGCCGATGATGGGATCGGTACTGCAGACGGTGAACGTGCGGCTGTCGCCCGAACAGATCCTCTACACGCTCAACCACGCCGGCGCGAAAGTGCTGCTGGTGCACGCCGATTTCCTACCCGTGCTGGCCGAGATCGCGCCTCGCCTGACGACCGTCGAAAAGCTCGTCTTCATGAGCGACGAGGGCCAAACCGCGCCGGCGCAGCTGGGTTTCGCCGGCGAGTACGAGGCATTGCTCGCGCAGGCATCGGCCGACTACGACTTTCCCGATTTCGACGAAAACACACGCGCCACCACGTTCTACACCACGGGCACCACTGGAGATCCCAAGGGTGTGTTCTTCAGCCATCGGCAACTGGTGTTGCACACCATCGTGACCATGGCCGCACTGGCAGCGCCGGCGTCCAGCCAGCGTTTTCATCGCGGTGATGTCTACATGCCGATCACGCCGATGTTCCACGTACACGCCTGGGGCATCCCTTACGTCGCGCTGCAACTGGGCGTGAAGCAGGTGTATCCCGGCCGCTACCAGCCCGATGGTTTGCTGGAGTTGATCCACCGCGAGGGCGTGACGTTCTCGCACTGCGTGCCAACCATCCTGCAGATGCTGCTGTCGACGCCGAAAGCGCAGGAAGTCGACCTGCACGGCTGGAAGGTCATCATCGGTGGCTCGGCGCTGTCGCACGGTTTGGCAAGCGAAGCACGCGATCGCGGCATCGATCTGTTCGGCGGCTATGGCATGTCCGAAACCGGCCCGCTGCTGACGCTCGCACAACTCGACCCCAAGCTCGATGTGGCCTCGCCCGAGGACGACCTGCATTTCCGCTGCAAGGCCGGTGCGCCGGTGCCGCTGGTGGATTTGCGCACGGTCGATGAACACATGCGCGACGTTCCGCTCGATGGTGAGACCGCGGGCGAAGTAGTCGTGCGCGCGCCTTGGCTGACGCAGGGTTACCTCGGCAATCCCGCCGCGTCCGAGCAGCTATGGGCAGGCGGCTACCTGCACACGCAGGACATCGGCTACTTCGAGCAGGGCTACCTGAAGGTCACCGATCGCATCAAGGATGTGATCAAGAGCGGCGGCGAATGGGTATCGTCGGTGCAGATCGAGGACCTGCTCTCGCAACACCCGGCGGTGGCGGAAACCGCGGTGTTCGCGGTCAAGGACGAGCGCTGGGGCGAACGACCGCTGGCACTGGTCGTCCTCAAGGCCGGGCAAACCGCCAGCGAGGACGACTTCAAGGCGCACCTGGCCCACTTCAGCGAGCAGGGCATGATCTCGCGCTATGCCGTGCCGGTGCGGGTGCTGCTGGTCGACGCCATCGACAAGACCAGTGTCGGCAAGCTGGACAAGAAGCGGCTGCGGGCGAAGTACGCCGATGTGCAGGATCACATTCCGAAAGGAGAAATCCCTTGATCCCGAACTACAATCTCGACACGCTCGGCGATTTCGTCGGCAAGGAACTGGGCGTCTCCGACTGGGTCGTCGTCGACCAGAACATGATCAACCAGTTCGCCGAAAGTACTGGCGACAACCAGTGGATTCACGTCGATGCGGAACGCTGCAAGCGCGAAAGCCCGTTCGGCGCACCCATCGCGCACGGTTTCCTGACGCTGTCGATGCTGGTCTCGCTGCAGATGAAGCTGGGCACGATCCCGAAAGGCGCCTCGCGGGCGATGAACTGCGGCGTGGATCAAGTCAAGTTTCAGTCGCCGGTACTCGCCGGCGAACGCGTGCGCGCGCGGGTGACGCTGAAGTCGGTGGCTGCCAAGGGCAGCGACCGCCTGTTGCTCGTCACCGGCAACGTGATGGAAGTGGAAGGCAAGGACAGGCCGGCGTTGACCGCCGACCTGGTCGCGATGGTCTATCGCTGATCGATGGTCAACGCTGCAGCAATGGCTGCAAATCGCGTCCGGCCAGGCGCAGGTTGCGACGCACGTGGGTACGCAGCTCGCTGTCCGCCGCCTCCGGCGCTGCACCGCCGAGATGGCGATGCAGCAAGGTCTCCATCAGGAAGTAGTAGGCCTCGCGCGTCAGTGTGTCGTCGACGCTGTGGCCGGCATCCGCGTCGACGAACAGGCTGACATCCTTGCCCAGCGACTTGAGCTTGGCGGCGTAGTGGGTCACGCCACGGATCGGCACGCGTTCGTCTTCGCCACCTGCCAGCATCAGCAGCGGGCGACGCAGCTTGCTTGCGTTGGCGATCGGCGACTGTTCGGTCAATCGCTTTGCTATCGCCTGGTCCGCAGGATCGAGTGACAGATGCCGCATGCTGGTGGCCATCGGAACGCCGGGCACCATCTCCTGTCCGGCGCCAAGGTACTCGCGCAGCGTCCAGCCGAAATCCGCCGGTGGTACTCCCGCGATGCCGACCTTGAATAGTTCCGGCTGGAAGGTCACGCCAAGCAACGCCGAATAGCCGCCGAACGATGCGCCGGTGATGCCGACGCGTTCCGCATCGCCGATGCCTTGCGCCAGCAGATAGCGCACGCCCTCGACGATGTCCTGCTGCACGCGACCGTTGCCGAAATCGCCCTTTGCGGCAAAGAGATAATCGCGGCCGTGCCCGGTGGAACCGCGGAAATTGGGCTGGAACACGACATAGCCGCGATTGGCGAGGAATTGCCCGTCATTGCTGAAATCCGGGCGGAACAGGTTGAACGGGCCGCCATGCACACTGGCGACCAGCGGCGCCTTCGCAGGATCGATGCCGGGCGGCACCATCAGGAAGCCATGCAGGCGCATGCCGTCCGAGGCGCGGTACGCGAAGGCGATCTTGCGGGCCATCGCCGGTTCCGGTGGTCGCGGCACGGGCTTGCCGTCGATCGCGAATGTCGCGTCATCGAGGATCCCACGGAACCTGCCGCTTCGCGGATCGTAGAGATGCAGGCGTTCGCCACGCAGCGATCCAGAACGCTCGTGCACCAGCCAGCGCGCAGCGGGTCCGCTGCCGACTTCGATCCGCAGGTTGCGTTGCGGGAAGTGCTGGTTGATCGCGTCGACGTGGGATTTCGCTTCCGAAGTCAGGCCGTAGCTCGCCGCGATAGTGCTGCGGTAGTTGGCGATCAACGGTTGTTGGGTGACCGGATCCAGCACGACTTCGTTCAAATCGGCTTCGTTGCGGGGATCGACGTGCAAGGGGTGCAGCGTCCCGCTGGCGTCCAGGCGCTGGATCCGTTCGAAATTCCCGCCCGCGTTCGTACGCAGCAGCACATCGTCGCCGTTGTTCGAAGTCGCGAGCAGCATGCAACGCTCCATGCGCTCGCAGCGCATGGCTGCATGCAGGCGACCGGCGGCATCGACGCGATGCACCACATGGCCCTCGCCCTCGGCGCGAAGCAGGAAGGCTAGGCGTCTGCGCGAATCGAAAGCGAAGTCGACGATCTCCTTCGCATCCTCGCGCAGCAACGTTTGCCTGCCGCGCATGTCGACGCGGTACAGGCGCCAGCGCTTCGCTTCGCGGGAGACGATCGGAGGGCGCTCGAGGATCACGATCGCTGCGGGCGACGAGGGATCGACCGCGGCGAACTCCCGCCGCATGCGTCCACCGAGCATGGCGACGACCCCGGAACCGCCCTGTCCCGCAACGGCCAGTGCGAATACTTGGCGCGGCGTTTCCAGGAGCACCCAGCGACCATCGCGCGACCAGGACAGTTGATCCGCTTCGGTGTTCGCGAGCACGCGCTTCGGCGCGCCGTCGGCAGTCGGTAACAGCCACACGCTGCGATTCTTCCCCTGCTCACGCAGGTAGGCCACGTTGCGACCATCGGGCGAGAGCACGACATCGCGCATGACCGGACGCGCAAGGAAGGCGGCGCGATCGATCCTTGGGGCGCGAGGCCGCTCGCGTTCCGCGGCGACGGCAGCCCGCAATTCAGCGACATCGTCGTTGGCCAGTGCCGGTTTCGGGAAAGCCAATATCGATAGTGCGAGGGCGACGGTCAGCCGCGCCCCGAACCGCTTCGGGAACGTCAACATGTTCTTCTCCTTGCCCGCCCGCCGTCGGATCGGCAACGGGCCGATGTGATGGGTCAGCGCGTCATGCGGTCGCGGCGTGCGCGAGCGGCAGTTCGTCCAGGCGCTCGCGCTCCGGATACAACAGCCACAGGCTCAGCAGCGCGGGAATGCTGATCACGCCGCAGGCCACGACCCAGGCGATGCGTGCGGGCAGCGACAGCGTCGTCCGCCGCACGTACCAGATCGCGCCCAGCCACGACACCAGCATCAGCGCGCCTGCGATCGCCATTGCGCTGCGCGGAATGGGCTGGCGATCCACTTGGTTGCCGGGCGTATAGCTGGAAAACAGATTCACCACGTAACGCTGCAACGCGAACACAGCCGGCGACGGATACCAGTTCTGGTAGCGGAACAGCACGCCATATCCCGTCGTGAGTTCGCGTCGCGCGACGGACGTCACCTGCCCCGGACCATCGACCCGCAGGATCTGCTGGTACGAAGGACCGTCGCCGTTGTGCCGCCACCGCGTGTAGGCGAACGACACCAGATAACCGTCGAGCAACTCCATCAGATCGATGCGTTGCAGGGTGCCGGTGATGCCCGGCACCGGCACGCGCCAGCGTGGGGTGAGCACGCCGTCGCCCTGCTGCAGCTCGCGTCCGTCGTAGATGTAAAGCGCGCGATCGCTGAGCAGTGCGACACGTTCGCCGATGATTTCCAATCCCACGATGGTTTCGCCCCTGGGCACGTGCGCGCGTGGCAGCACCAGCTTCGCGTCGCTGTCGTACTGGTATACCGAGCTCCTGGTGATCAGCGCACCCTGCGGACCGGGCAGCGGCGGCTCCTGGAACGCGCCATCGCCCTCGACACCCAATCGACCGGCAGCCCGCGAAGAAGCCAGGTTGTAGCCCTCGAAGCGCATGCTGTCGTGGCTGAACACCCAGCGCACGCGGCGGGTTTCGTCGTCGAATTCCATTGGTGCGATGTTGGTCAGCTCGTTGTGCGCCGGTAGTTGCGAGACGTTCGGACCGATGGTGAACACGTCCGAGATGGCGGCCTGCTCGCGCCACAGCGGCGCTTCCGCCGCGGTGCTCGTCTTCAGACCCGCGACCATCACGTCCTTGCCTTCGGCGTTGTCTGCTTCCTTCGCGCTGCCGGGGACAGGCATGGCGAGGTTGTTGGGATGCGAGCCCTGCATGATCCACACCATTTCGAGACCGAAACCAACCATCAGGAAAGCGAACCACAGGCCCACCTGCAGCGGCACGGCATTCACGACGACACCGATCGGATTGCGCGGCGTGGCGGCGAGGTCGGGCTTGAAGCCGAACACGATCATCGCGGCCAGCCAGGCGATCACGAGCAACTGCATCGCGATCGCGCCGATGCCGGTGGCATTGCTGAAGAACAGCAGCAGCAGCGGCACGAGCGCGCTGACGCTGTAACGCTTGTTGCCGAGCATCGTGCTGCCGCCGGCCAGGTATCCGCACACCGACACCAGCCATGCGGACGTCACCAGCAGCAGGTGGCGCAGATCGAGCACGCGCGCGGTCATCGTTTCCTGCCACCCTGCAATGACGAGCAGCGGCAGCAGGACCGCGACCGCGAGCAACAACGTGCCCGCGCCGAACAGCGCCGTCGCCACCTGCCAGTGCGGCAGAGGCCGGTGCAGCAGGTTCAGCCACGCATTGGGGCGGCGATATCCACCCATCTGGTACAGCCCCAGCAGCAGTCCTGTGAGGGCATAGACGCCGCCGATGACCATGTAGACCATCATCAACGGCTGTTGGGCGAGGTCGACCACCCGCGTCAGGAAACCCAGCACCATCAGGTGCACGGCTGCGTATGCGATGGCCCAGCCGCGGAAGCGGATGACTTCGGCCTTGAACAGATCCCACATGGTGCTCTCCTTGATTCGTTGTTGCGTCGCTCAGACCGCCGTCTTCGATAACGGCAGCGGCGCCGCGTGGTTTTTGGCAAGGAACCCGTTGACTGCGCGATCCAGGCTCACCGGCATGCTCTGCACCGAGCGCGCGCCGCTGGCGCGCAGGAACTCGGCGAAGTCTTCGTCCTGGTCGAGCACCAGGTAGTGGTGCAGGCCATCGAGCCGCTGCAGCTGCAGCAGTCCCGGCACCGATGCGGGCTCAGGCCCCTTGAACGGAATGTCCGCGACCCAGTGCGTCACGCGCGCGCAGAAGTCCTCCGGCGCGGACTGGTTCATCAACCTGCCGCGCTCGAGGATGATCAGGTTGTCGGCGACGCGCTCGATCTCCTCCATCTGGTGCGAGCAATAGATCACCGTGCACTGCTCGGCGGCGTTGCTGTACAGCAGCGATTCGAGGAATGCCCGCTTGGCGACGACATCCAGGCCCAGCGTGGGCTCATCCAGCACCAGCAACTCCGGCGTCTGCGCCAGCGCCAGCGCGAGGTTGAAACCGGCGCGTTCACCGCGCGAGAGCTGGCCGACCTTCTGTTCCGGCAGCACGTGGTAGTGGCCGATGACTTCGTCGTACGCCCGCTGGTTCCAGCGCGGGTAGTGGCGATGCTGCATCGATGCCACTTCGGACACGCGCATCCAGCCGGGCAAGGTGTGTTCTTCGTTGACGAAGCCAATGCGGCACCGATCGTCGGGCGTGAGGCGCTGGCTGTCGCGGCCGAGAATGCGCGCCTCGCCCGCCGTCTGCGGCAGGAAGCCGAGCAGGATGCGGAACAGCGTCGACTTGCCGGCGCCATTGGCGCCGACGATCGCGTGGATGCGTCCGCGCGGAATGCGCAGGTCGAGGTGGTCGAGTGCGAGCTTGCGGCCGTAGCGCTTGCTCAACGCGACGGTTTCGATGACATATTCGGAAGAGGATGTCTCGGTGGAGTCGGCCATGGTGGTCTCGAAAGTGGTTCGGACTAGGAAAAGTCAGGCGGTTTTCTTGGGTGCCAGCGCACGAAACTCGTAGTCGAGGCGCGCCTGCACCTCGTCAGGCGGGTAATCGAGCGCGATCACGTCGTTGAGGAAGCGCTGGATGGCGTCGTCGAGGCGGCGCTCGCGCTCGGCATCGCTGAGGCGCTGGCGTGGCGTTGCCACATAGAGGCCCAGGCCCTGGCGCGATTCCAGCCAGCCTTCGGTCGCGAGCTCGGCATAGGCCTTGGCGACGGTATTGGGATTGATCGTCAGCTGCTGGGCCAGGCCGCGCACGCTGGGCAATTGATCGCCGGGCTCGAGGTCGCCCGTGGCGATCTTCATGCGCACTGCGTCAACGATCTGCTTGCTGATCGGGCGTGGATCGCCGGTGGCGATCTGGATCATCAGGGCTTGGGTGCGGGCCATCGGTGCTCCGTACTATCTGTACTGTGACTACTAGTACAGTACATACGGGTGGCGCTGTCAAGCCCCGATTGGCACAAAAAAACCGGGCGGTTTCCCGCCCGGCTCGTTCACTGGATCAAAGTTTCAACGACAGGTCTTGCGACCCGGCTTGCCTTTGCAACTGTTGGAGCAGCACTGGCTGTTCGCAGTGCAACTCGTGCCGGGAATGCCGCAAGTACCGCTGACCGTCACCGGCTTGGTGACACTGCCGGTTGCACCCAGGTTGTCGGTGACCGTCAGGGTCACGTTATAGGTGCCCGAGGACGCATAGGTGTGCGATGGATTGGCGGCGGTGGATGTGCCGCCGTCGCCGAAGTTCCAGCTGCGCGAGGCGATGGTGCCGTCGCTGTCGGTGGAACTATCGGCGAAGGTCGCCGTCAGGCCCGAGGTGCTGAAGGTGAAGTTCGCAGCGGGCGGCGTGTTGCCACCGCCCCCTGTCGTGGCGTTGGCCGGCAAATTGCTACCGAGGTCGCTGATCACTGCCGTAACCGGAACACCGGTGTTGTTGCAACCACCGCAATGGTGGAGCGAAACCACCGCGTGGTCGGCATTGGCAAGGACCGGCGAACCCGACGAACCACCCTGGGTGTCGCACGTATAGCCGATGTCGCCGGGACCGCCGAAGCAGGGGCTCTCGTTGAGGCTGTTGACCTCGCAAAAACCGGATGGATCCGCCGGGTTGGTGGATACCACTGCGATCTGTTTACCCCACGCGGCCGGATGACCCGGAATATAGATGCGCTCGTTGACGACCGGCGCGGAAGTGCGCATCTGCAGGTAACCATAGGTCGTGCTGACATTGGTCGGCAGTTTGATCAGCGTGTAGTCCAGCGCCGAATCGGTTTGCACCAGCGTTCCGGCATCCGCAGCCACAGTGCCTGGACATGCTCCCCAACTCTTGCAGTTGGCGGCGCAGCTGCCTTCGGCCAAGAACTCGTAGTCGGTATTGCCGGCGCTGCTGCTGGTGCTGATGCAGTGGTTGTTGGTGATCAGATGCCCTTCACTGCCGACCAGCCAGCCGGTGCAAGCACTGGTGCCGCCGATCAGCAGGCGCGCGACCGCCTTGCCCTTGGTGTAGATGTCGCCGGTGTAGCACTGCGCATTCTGCGAATCATCCGGACCGCAAAGCGATTCGGGCTGGCCCAGGTTGGGCTGGCCACCCATCTCGGCGGCGCTGTAGCCACGGGCATAGCCGTCGAGTTGCACCGCGCCCTTACCGACCGGATTGCGTGACCATATCTCGACTACAGCTTTGTCGCCGGGGATGTGCATCCCCCAGAAACCTTCTCGATCGGGGAACCGTTGCTTGCCCTGCCTCGTGTAGGTCCGCATGCGCGAACTGTCGGGGGAACGCACGACGACAGCGGCACCCGCCGGCAAGTTGAAGCGCTTGAAGTGCGGTGCGATGTAACTCGCTCCGGGGTGACTGATCTCCTGTCGCCAAGCCAGGTTCATGCCAGCCTTCGCGGCAGCGTACTCGGTGTTTTGTGCGGTCAGGGCAACTTCGGTACCGACTTTCACCCGCCCCTGCGCATCGGTCAGGAGTTTGGGCTTCGTGCACTTCGCTGGAATGGCTGCGGGCGTGGTTGCGGGGTTGGAGAACGCTGCTTGCAGCCAGGCTGCAGGTTCCGGTGCGGGTTGCGACAAGGGCGCATCGTCGGCAAAGGCCGGGATTGCGGCGAGACTCAAAAACAAGGCGGTTAGCATCCTGCTTGAACGGTGCATGGACTGTTCCCTCCAGGTCGAGACTTACAATGCCCGCCTGCCACGCACGCGCACCGTGACGACGGACGCCGGGTGCAGCCTTCCTTCCATAGCCCCATACAACGGCTGCAGCCGGATGCTACTGCCGCAAATGCGCCGCAACGTGCCGTTGGCACGATCTGCTACCAAAAGCGAACACGGGCACTTCCGTTCCCGTCGTCATCCCTTCGTCACCTGGCTGACATGAGCAATTCATGCGCTGCTTGCAACCTTCCCAAAACGGGAAGCCGCATATGCGCTACGCCATCGTCACCGAAACCTATCCGCCCGAGGTCAACGGCGTTGCGTTGACCGTGCAGGGGCTGGAACAGGGCCTGCGTACACGCGGCCATGAGGTCTCCGTCATCCGGCCCCGGCAGGACAGCGACCTCGCTGCGACAGGCGACACCATGCTGGTGCGCGGTGCCGGCCTACCGCGTTACCCGGGGTTGAAGTTCGGATTTCCCGCTACCCGCAGGCTGATGCGACGCTGGAGCGAAACGCCGCCGGATGCGATCTATGTCGCCACCGAAGGCCCGCTCGGGTGGTCGGCCTTGCGTGCGGCGCGCAAGCTCGGCATCCCTGCCGCAACCGGATTCCACACCCGCTTCGACGAGTACATGCGCAACTACGGTGCTGCCTTCCTGCAGCAGACGGCGTTGCGCTGGATGCGTCGCTTCCACAACAGCGGCCAGGCCACGCTGGTGCCGACGCGGGAATTGCTCGAATTCCTGCAGTCGCAAGGCTTCGCCAACCCGGTGCGGCTGCCGCGTGCGGTCGATGCGACCCTGTTCGATCCCCGCAAGCGCGACCACGAGCTTCGCGAGAGCTGGGGCCTGTCCGAACACGACGTCGCCGCGATCTACGTCGGCCGCATCGCGCCGGAGAAGAACCTCGACCTGTCCGTGCGTGCGTTCCGCGAACTGCAGAAGCACAAGCCGAACGCACGCTTCGTCTGGGTCGGCGATGGCCCGTCGCGAGAACAGCTCGCGCGCGACAACCCGGACTTCATCTTCTGCGGCATCCAGCGCGGCGAGACATTGGCACGGCATTTCGCCAGCGGCGACATGTTCGTGTTTTCCAGCCATAGCGAGACCTTCGGCAACGTCACCCTCGAGGCGATGGCCAGCGGCGTGCCGACGGTGGCGTTCGACTACGGCGCCGCGCGCGAGTACCTGCGCCATGACATCCACGGCGCGGCGATCGCGGATGGCGACGACGCCGGCTTCATCGCAGCGGTGACGCGCATCGGCGGCGACGACGTCCTGCGCGGTGCCATGCGCATGGCTGCGCGCGAAGCGGTCTCCGGTTTACGACCGGAGCAGGTCGCAGCCGATTTCGACGCGTTGTTGCGCAATCTGGCGGAAGCGAGGAGGCAGGATGCATCTGTTGCCGCAGCGTGACAAATTGATGGAAGCGCGCCTCAACGCAGAGTCCAGCTGGTGCCTGCGTGCCAACCGGATCTGCGCGCGCAGCGGTGCCCGCGTGTTCTTCGCCGCGATCAGTCGACTCGGTGATGGTGTCGCCTGGTACACGCTGATGGCGGCGCTGATCGTGTTCGATGGCATCGACGGGCTTGCCGCGTCCGCCCACCTGGCGGCCACCGGCGTGATCGCGCTGACCCTGTACAAGTTGTTGAAACGCTGGACCAAGCGCCCGCGACCATTTGCATCCGATGCGCGCATCCACGCCTGGGTGGCGCCGCTGGACGAGTTCAGCTTTCCCTCGGGCCACACGCTGCATGCCGTCGCGTTCACGCTCGTTGCACTCGCGCACTACCCGGGGCTGGCGTGGGTGCTGATCCCATTCACCGCCAGCGTCGCCGTTTCGCGCGTGGTGCTGGGCCTGCACTATCCGAGCGACGTGCTCGCGGCGACCGGCATCGGCGTAGCGCTTGCCAGCCTGTCGTTGTGGCTGGTGCCAGGCGTATCGCTGTTCGTCTGAAAGGGACGCCGCGCAGGCACAAAGCGGCGCGGCGTCTTAGCATCAATCCTCGATCAGCGGCTTGCGTGGCAGCTTCACCGGCCGCATCGCCGCGTTGTACGCGAACGCCGCGACGATCGCCGAGGCCTGTTTCAGGTCTTCCGGCACGATGTGGTCGAGCACGTCCATGTCGCTGTGGTGGACGTTGGTGAAGTAGTCCAGGTCGTCCTGCACGAACTGGAAGCCGGGCAAACCGATGCGGTCGAACGAGATATGGTCGGTGCTGCCGGTATTGCGCTGGGTCACGGTGTTCGCGCCAACATCGTTGAACGGCTTGAGCCACGCCTCGAAGATCGGCGTGGCGGCGAGGTTCTCCTGCGCATACACGCCGCGGATTTTCCCGCCGCCGTTGTCGAGGTTGAAGTACGCCGCAAGCTGGTCGTACTCGCGCGTGCGGATCAGCTTGCCCTTGTTGTCGCGCAGCGATACCGGGATGTCCTTGTCCTTCGGATCCGCCGGCTCCGGATACTTGCCGAAGTGGTTGGCCACGTAGTCGGCGGAACCGATCAAGCCCTGTTCCTCGCCCGTCCACAACGCGATGCGGATGGTGCGATCGGGCCTGGCGCCCACCGCCTTGAGGATACGCATCGCCTCCATCATGACCGCCACGCCTGCGCCGTTGTCGGCTGCGCCCGTGCCGCCATGCCAGGAATCCATGTGCGCGCCGATCATCACCACTTCGTTGCGGTGTGGGCCGGTGCCGGGGATCTCGGCGATGGTGTTGTATGCGGGCTCGTCGGCATCGCCGGTGAAGCCGGCATCGACGTTGACTCGCAGGCGCACCGACTGCTTGCGCTCCAGCGCGCGCATCACGTGGTTGTAGTGCTCGGCGGCCATCGCCAGTGCGGGCACACCGACCGGTTCGCCGGCCTTGCGCGAGCCGCCACCGGACACCAGCACCAGACCGTTGTCCCAGCCGCTGATGCTCACCGTCGCCAGCGCTCCTTCTTCCATCAGGAAACGATTGAGCAGCGGCGCGAATTCATTGCGCTTGCGCCGGCGTTCGCGGTTTTCCGCGCGCGTTCCCGGCTTTTCGTCAGCCGGCACCGTGAACCCAGTCAGATCGTCGAGCGTGGCTTCGGTGTGGCGCGTGAAGTCGGACTTCTCGCCCGGCTTGTAGGCGCGCGCCTCGCTGAGGAAGACGATTTTGCCTTTCAGCTTGCCCTTGAACTTCTCGAAGTCCTCCTTCGCTTCAATTTTCGCCGCGACCACCTCGCCTTCCACCGGACCAGCCGTGCCCGGCGTCCACGCCTTCGGCAACGCGTGCAACGGAAACGCGCGCGGGCTGAGCATTTGCACGCTGGCCGAACGGAACTCCCAGCCACGACCGAACGCCGCCACAGGCTCGTCATGCACGCGGGCAAGGCCCCATTCGTCGAACTTCGCGCGGGTCCACGCATTGGCTTTCGCCATCGCCGGCGAGTTGGTCAGGCGCGGGCCGATCTCGTCGGTGAGATGGGTCAGCAGCGGCATCACCTGCGAATGATTGAACGCTTCCTGGCGGATGCGGCTGGTCATCTCCAGGTCGACCGACTCCTCGGCATGCACGGCGCCAGCCAGCGCCACGCATGCAGCCAACAGATATCGCTTCACGGCATTCCCCTGCAAGGCCACAAAGCGCCGAGTCTGCCATTCCACCCCGCGCCCGGCGCCGGGCCATCAGTCATGGTGGGCTCATGAATGACGCCGCCACGGCGACTGCCGTGGCGGATTTGCCGAATCCGTCGCGTTCAGCCAGTCGGCCGCGGCAGCGTACGCGCCGACAGCTGGTACCAGTCGACCTTGCGCGTCACCACCATGATCGCCGCCAGAATCACGAACAGCAGGCCCGAACCGAGCACCAGCGCGTTGTCCTCGGACACCAGCAGGCCATACAACGCGGCGTACAACGTCGCCAGCATCGCAGCGAAACCCAGGCCGCGGCCCAAACTGCGCAACACCGCGCTGAGGTAGAAACCGAGCAGCCCGATGCAGGCGACGCTCGAGATGAGGTAGGCCCGACCGAACTCGATGTGTTCGCTGAGGCTGACCAGCAACAGGAAGAAGATCGCCAGTGCGAGGCCGACGAGGCCGTACTGGATCGGGTGGATCGGCAATTGCTTGATCAGCTCGAACATGAAGAAGCCAACGAAGGTGAGCAGCACGAACAACAGGCCGTACTTCGTCGCGCGGTCGGCCTGCGAGTAGACGTTGACCGGATCGACCAGCGACAGCGCGATAGCATCGATGCCATCGACCGACACGCCCGCCGCCGCACGGTGGCCGTCCAGCGTGCCGTTGCCCGCATCGACCGACGGCATCGCCTTGCCGGCGAGGAATTGCGCCTGCGCGCCTGTGGCGAGCGAGGACACTTCCCAGCGGGCATGGAAGCCGTCGCTGCCGATGCGGCGCTCGCGCGGCAGGAAGCTGCCGCCGAAGCGCGGATGCGACCACGTCGAATCGAGGCTGAAACGGTTGTCGCGTGCGAGCGGAACGATCGCGAGCGATTCGGTGCCGCCAAGGACGAAGTCGAGCTGCGTCCCTAGCTGCAACGACTGTCCAGCCGCGGGCGCCTCCAGCCGCACGTGCACGCCGCTACCATCGCGGCTGCCGAAGCCTTCCACGAGCGCAAGCTCGCGCCCGTCGATGCGCAGCTTCGGCGCACCGACCAGGCCACGTACGTCGGCGATGCCATAGCTGAGCCATGGTTGGCCAATGCGACGCGGATGCGCGGGGTCCACATCGACCGGGATCTGCGCGCGGAACGCCGCCTGCGCTCGGCCTTGCCATTCGTAGACGCGCACCTGGTGCAAGCCAAGCCGGCGCAATTCCGGCCGCAGATGTCCCTCGACGACCAGCGTCGCGGGGAAGAACGTCCAGCGGCCATCGACATTGCGCGACACCTGTCGGACAACACCTTTGTCGTCCTTCTCCTCCGCTTGCACCGTCTCCGTGTACGGCACCACGAGCACCGGGCCGGCGAACGCCTGTGCGCCGGCATAACTGCCCGCGATGCTGGCGACGGCCTGGTTGCGATACTCCTGCCGTTCGTCGATGGTGCCGCGGATCATCAGCAACGGCACCAGGATCGCGATCGTCATCCCCAGCACCAGGAACATCTTCAGTAAAAGTCGCATGACCCAGCTCCCATCGTGGCAATGACGACAGGCTGGACGACGACGGTGCGCAGGCGATGGCGCGACGGTGAAGCGAGGGTGAAGTCAGGCCAGCGGCAATGTCAGCGTGGCGATCGCGCCGCCACCTTCGCGATTGCGCAAACTCACTTCCCCGCCGTGCAGCGTCGCCACCTCGCGCACGAACGGCAGGCCCAGGCCGGAACTGCGCTGCCCGTTATCGGGGCGCGGCAGCGAATAGAAGCGCTCGAACACGCGTTCGCCAGCGTAGTCCGGGATGCCGGGACCGCGATCGGCAACGATCAGGCGGACCTGCCCATCGCGGCATTCGACAGACAACTCGATGCGCCTGCCCGGCGGTGAGAACGCGGCGGCGTTGTCGACCAGGTTCAGCAGCGCCTGGCGCAGCAGGAAGGCATCGCCGACAACCGTTGTTTCCGCCGGGACCGGTGCAATGTCGAGTGAGTGATCATTCGTGCGCAGGGTCGGCAGCATGTTGTCTGCGACTTGCTCCAGAAGATCCTTGATGGCAACCGGTTCGCGCCGCTGCAGCCAACTCTGCTGCTCCACTGCCGCAAGGGCGAGCAGTTTGTCGATCATCTCGGTCAGGCGCACGCCCTGCCCTTCGACGTTGCGGGCGAAGCGCAGGCGCTCGGCTTCCGGCAGTGGTTCCTGCAGCAATTCGGCGGCACCGCGAATGGCTGCCAGCGGGCTTTTCATTTCGTGGGTGAGCGCCTGCACATAACGTTCGACGTATTCCTTGCCATCGAGCTTGCGTCGCATCGTCTCCAGGGCGCGACCGAGGTCGCCGATTTCGTCTCGGCGCCTCGGCGGCGGCGGCACGCGTTCGCCAGCACTGACGGCCTGCGCATAACGATTGAGGCGGCCAATGCCGCGCGCCAGCCACGCCGTCATCGCCAGGCCGATCAGCGCCGACAAGGCCAGCAACCAGCCGCCCTTGCGCAGGATTTCCTGCTGGCTGGCTTCAATGAACGGCTCCATGGTGCGGTTGGCCTTGGCCACCGTGAGCACACCGATGATCTGGTCGCCACGCATGATCGGCGCGGCGACGTGCATCACCGTGTTGCCTGTATCGCCGGGCGTTTCCGGGCTGGACCGCGCGCCGTACTGCCCGCGCAAGGTGAGGTAGACGTCGTTCCAGCGCGAGTAATCCTTGCCGACCGCCTCGCCGCGTGAGTCGTAGCGGACGATGCCTTGCGCGTCGGTCACGTAGATGCGGTAGTCGAAACGATCCTTGTGGAATTTCCAGATCGCGGCGTCGAGCCGGCGCCGCTCGGCGGTTTCGACTTCGCGCGCGAAAGCGCCATCGGCGATATGGCCGCTGCGCATGTCCTCGGCGGCGAGTGCGGCCAACACGGTGGCGGTGTCGGCAAGCGTGGCTTCCATCGCCTGGCGCACGCCCGGCTTCACTTCATTGACGAACACCCGCATGACGAAGAACGCGGCGAGGCCGATGATCAGGAATACGCCGAGGAACAGTCGCAGACCCAGTCGCACTTCACGCCTCCAGCGAGTAACCGAGCCCGCGATGGGTGCGGATCGGGTCGGCGTTATCCTTCCCAACCGCCATGCCCGCCGCGCGCAACTTGGCGCGCAGGGTCTTGATGTGCGTGTCGATGGTGCGATCGCCGCTGTCGGCGGCATCGTCCCAGCCACGGTCCATCAGCTGCGCGCGGGTCAGGATCGCGCCGGGCCGTTGCAGCAGGGCGGCCAGCAAGGCGTATTCGTAGCGCGTGAGATCCAGTGCATGGCCGTGGTAACGGATGCGGTGGCCATCACGATCGATCGCGAAGGCGCCGCGCTCGCTCCATGCAGGTTCGGCACTGCGCGGTCGCCGCAGCCGCGCGCGCACGCGCGCGACCAGCTCGCGTGGCGAGAATGGCTTGGCCATGTAGTCGTCGGCACCCAGCTCGAGGCCAAGCACGCGGTCGATCTCGTCATTGCGCGCGGTCAGGAAGATCACCGGCACGTCGCTGAAGCCGCGCAACTCGCGGCATACATCGAAGCCATTCGTATCGGGCAGGCCGACGTCGAGCACCACCACGTCGATGCCGCCGGCGCGCACCCGCGGCAGCACCTCGCGCCCGAGCAGGCAGTGCTCGGCTTCCAGGCCCTCGCTGCGCAGCGCGTACAACACTGCGTCGGCGATGGCGGCTTCGTCTTCGGCGATCAGCACCTTCGGCATGCGCCGCAGCATAGCGGGCTGGCGCGAACCTGCCGAGCGCACCCACAATGCCCGCATGAACTACCGCCACGCCTTCCATGCCGGCAACCACGCCGACGTGCTCAAACACGTCGCCCTGCTCGCATTGTGCGAGGCGCTCACCGTCAAGTCGTCGCCCTGTTTCGCCCTCGACACCCACGCCGGGCGCGGGCTGTACGCCCTCGACGGCAACTCCGCCCAACGTACCAGCGAGGCCAGGGATGGCATCGGGCGGCTGCTGGCCGAGGCGCCGAAGCACCCGGTGATTGCCCGCTATCTGGCTGCGATCAAGGCCTGTCGTGCGGCTCATGGTGCCGCCACCTACCCCGGCTCGCCGTGGTTGCTGGCGCACGCACTGCGCCCTGAAGACCGCATCGCCGCCTGCGAATTGCAGCCGGAAGAAGCGGCGGCGCTGAAGACCAACTTCGCCAGGGACGCGCGGATCGCGGTGCACCAGCGCGACGGGTACGCCGCATTGAAGGCGCTGCTGCCGCCGAAGCTCGGCACGACCAAATTCGGCCGCGGCCTGGTGCTGATCGATCCGCCGTACGAAGCGCAACTCGACGAATTCGATACCGCGCTTACAGCATTGCGCGAAGGCCTGTCGCGCTGGCCGGAGGCCATGTACGCGCTGTGGTATCCGATCAAGCTACGTCGCGTGCTGCACTCGTTCTATCGCGAGGCGACGAAGTTGCCGGCCAAATCCACGCTGGTCGCGGAACTGCTGGTACGCCCCGACGATTCCCCGCTGCGCATGAACGGCAGCGGCCTGTTGATCCTCAATGCGCCCTGGCAATTCGACGGGACGCTGGCGCCGGCCCTGGCGATGCTGCGCGATGCGATGGGCGAAGCGGGAGCCAGTTCACGCGTGGAATGGCTCCGGGCGCCCGCATGACTCTCGTAGGGTGGGCTTCAGCCCACCATCGCTTGCATGATTGAACCGGTGGGCTGAAGCCCACCCTACGCCTATCCGACGCTCGGGGCTTCCGCTGAAATGTAGTCCTGATCGGGCCGGTGGCGATCTTCGATCTCCGGCTCGAAGAAGCTCCAGCGCACATTCGAAAACTTTGCCTTCATCGCCGTCTCGATCCGGTTGATGTCCTCGACCAGCGCACGCATCGACGGCCGTTCCTGCATGACCGCCTGCACCGACACCATCACGTCGTTGCCGAGCTGCAGGGTGATCAGGCTGAGCACCTTCTCCACCTGCGGCTGGCCTTCGATGAAGCTGCGGATTTCAGCCTGCAGGTCGCCATCCACGCTCTGTCCGATCAGCAACGCCTTGACCTCGATCGCCACGAACACCGCAACCACGATCAGCAATACGCCGATCGCCAGTGTGCCGATCGCATCCCAGACCGGATTGCCGGTGACCACCGACAGCACCACCGCGAACAGCGCGAACACCAGGCCCAGCAGCGCGGCCAGGTCCTCGCCGAAGATCACCACCAGTTCCGCCTGGCGGCTCTCGCGGAACCATCGCCACAGTGAACGGCCGCCGCGCGCCTTGTTCACTTCCTGCATGCAGGCGCGCATCGATGCGGCCTCGGCGACGATGCCGAACACCAGGACGCCAACTGCCCACCACCACTGCTTCAACGGTTCCGGGTCATGCAGCTTGTGGAAGCCCTCGTAGACCGAGAACATGCCGCCCACCGAGAACAGCATCAGCGCGACCAGGAACGACCAGAAATAGATCGCCTTGCCGTAACCGAGCGGATAGTCCGGAGACGGCGGCCGCTTCGCCTGCTTCATGCCCAGCAATAGCAACAGCTGGTTGCCGCAGTCGGCCAACGAGTGCACGGTCTCGGCCAGCATCGCGCTGGAACCGGTGAAGAAGGCAGCCACGCCCTTGCTGACGGCGATGGCGAAATTGGCGCCGAGTGCGAAGAGGATCGCGCGGGTGGAGTCGCCGCTGCCTGCCATGGGGTGCTCGTCTGAATCGGGGGAAGGCGAAGTTTAACAAGCGCCCACCTCCGGCTATTAACATCGGCAAGCTCTTGAATCAGTAGCAAGCCCTTAATCGGCAAGTTCGCGCTGGGTCTTCTTCGGCAGCTTCGCGCGCACCAGCTCGTAACTGCGTCGCAGCAATCCGGCCAGCTCCACATCCGGCAGGCGTTTGGGCTCGGCGACGAGGACCCAATGCGCGCGGGCCAGGTACGGCGCCGGGATGAAACCCGGGCGCTCGGTCAATTCGAGGAAGCGTTCGTCCTCGACCTTGAAGCTCAACCTGCCCGCCAGCGGCCCACGGACGCAGAGCACGCAGAACATCTTGCCAACGACGGAGAACACCAAGTCGTCGTCCCATTTGATGTCGCTGCCGACGCCGGGCCAGCGATCGACGATATCCCGAAGCGCCGCCTCATTCATTTGTAGAGCATAGCTTCACCTTCCCCGTGGCAAGCTTCCTGAATGGCTGCCCGTAACCGCCTTCCCCCATGGCACGAGCATCTGCGCCTGACCAATGGCCGCGAGGTGCTGATCCGCCCGATCCGGCCGGACGACGCCGAAACCCTGCGCGCCGGTTTCGCCCTGCTGCAGCCGGACGAGATCCGTCAGCGTTTCCTCTATGCATTGAAGGAATTGACGCCGGAGATGGCCGAGCGCCTGACCCGGCCGGACAGCAAGCGTGAATTCGCGCTGGTTGCGGCCGAGCCGCTCCCTCCGGGCGAAGCGCTGGTCGGTGCGGTCGCGCGGGTGGTCATCGCCGACAGTGCGTCTGGCGACGGCAGTCGCGATGCCGAGTTCGCGATCCTGGTCAGCCGCTATATCAACGGCATGGGCCTGGGCAGGCACCTGATGCGACGGCTGGTGCGCTGGGCGCGGGGCAAGAAACTCGATCGCCTGTATGGCGATGTGCTCGAACACAACCAGGCGATGCTGGCCCTGGCCACGTCGCTGGGGTTCCGCCGTGAAGCTTCGGATGCACCGGGTCTGGTGCGCGTGGTGCTGGACCTGCGTCCATCCTCCACTCCGTAACAGGTCGTGGCGTCGGCCGTCGTGCCGTGGAAACGCCGTTCAGTACGTTACTTGGGGCGCGGCCCTGAGCCCAAGAGGAGCCCGTCATGCCCAGATATGTGATCGAACGTGACATCCCCGGTGCCGGCAAACTGTCGCCGCAGGAACTGAAGGCGATCTCGCAGAAGTCCTGCAGCGTGCTCGAAGGCCTCGGGCCGCAAATCCAGTGGGACCACAGCTACGTCACCGGCGACAAGATCTATTGCGTCTATATCGCACCCAACGAGGACATGGTCCGTGAGCATGCCAAACAGGGTGGTTTCCCGGCCAACCGGGTCTCCGAAGTCGCAACCCTCATCGATCCGGTAACCGCCGAGTAGCGCGGATAAAAGCGAAAGCCCAGCACGTAACGAGCTGGGCCTTCGTCTGGAACAATATCTTGATCGCCTCAGCGGGATCACACCACCGTCAGCGTGACATCGATGTTGTTGCGCGTGGCGTTGGAGTACGGACAGACGACGTGCGCCTTCTGCACCAGCGCCTCGGCCTGCTCGCGCGGCACGCCCGGCAACGAGATTTTCAGTTCGACTTCAATGCCAAAACCGGTGGCGCTCGGACCAATGCCGACATTGCCTTCGATCGACGTATCGGCCGGCAGCGCGATCTTCTCGCGGGCGGCGACGACTTTCAGTGCGCCGATAAAACAAGCCGAATAGCCCGCGGCGAACAGCTGCTCCGGATTGGTACCTGCGCCGCCTGAACCGCCGAGTTCACGCGGCGTGTTCAGCGTGAGATCGAGGGCACCATCGGCTGAGACGGCACGACCTTCGCGACCCCCGGTTGCGGTGGCTTGGGCACGATAAAGAACTTTTTCGATGGACATGGATATTCCGAATTTTATGCGGCTAAGGGGGGAGAACGACCGAGTGCCGCGATCGGCGTTCCAGTACGCATTAGTGGGTTTCGTAGCTCACGCGTGCTTCAACAGACTTGTACGCAGCCGCTCCAACTGCACCTTGAGCGAACCAATTTCATCGATCGAGCATTCGGCCGCACGGCTCATGGTGATGGGCACATTGCTCGCCTGCTTCTTCAGCGCACGCCCTGCTGGCGTCAGTGCGATGACCACCTGACGTTCATCACTGATCGCGCGCGTGCGAGTGACCAAGTCGGCAGCTTCCAGACGTTTCAGCAACGGGGTCAGCGTTGCCGAATCCAGGAACAGGCGCCCACCGATGTCCGACACGCTCAGTGCGTCGCGCTGCCACAGCACCATCATCACCAAGTACTGTGGATAAGTGAGGCCGAGTTTGCGCAACAGCTTTCGATAGACCTTGTTCAACGCTAGGCTCGTCGAATACAACGCGAAGCAGAGCTGGTTGTCGAGTTCAAGGGATGCTTGGTTCGGGGTTGCTCTCATGGCCTGCAATTTACATAGCGCGCTATTTAATAGCAAGCTATTTATATGAACGGATAATGACCGCACCCAGCGATGGCTTATGTGGACATGCCTGCCGCATCGCACCGAAAGCGCAGCCTGCGGCACGCTCTCGCGTAAACTTGCCCCACTTTGCGCTGGCGGCGATGGCTGCCGGCGCTGCACTTGTTTTGACGCGAGATCACCACCCGATGGCGAAACCCGAGTTCCCTGTCCCGCCGCTCCCGAAAGCTGGCCAGCAGCGCGCGTACTGGCGCGCACCCGCATCCGCGTCCGCACTCGCGTGGGCGATCGCCCGCGCCGCCGATACGCACACCGGTCCGCTGCTGGCGATCGCGCGCGACAACCATGCGGCGCATCAACTCGAATCCGACCTGCACACGCTGCTCGGCGACGCGACATTGCCGGTGTTGCCATTCCCTGATTGGGAAACCTTGCCCTACGACCAGTTCAGTCCGCATCCGGATATCGTGTCGCAACGCCTCGCGGCGCTGCATCGTCTGCCGGCGTTGAAGCGAGGCATCGTGGTGGTGCCGGTACAAACGCTGCTGCAGCGGCTGCCACCACTGCGTTACGTGGTCGGCAACACCTTCGACGTGAAAGTCGGGCAACGACTCGACCTCGATACCGAGAAGCGCCGCCTTGAAAGCGCGGGCTACCGCCACGTGCCGCAAGTCTTCGATCCGGGCGACTTCGCCGTGCGCGGCGGCCTGCTCGACGTCTACCCAATGGGTGCGGACGAGCCTTATCGCGTCGAACTGTTCGACGATGTCATCGACTCGATCCGCGCCTTCGATCCGGAATCGCAACGTTCGCTGGATAAAACCGAAGCGGTGCAACTGCTCCCGGGCCGCGAAGTCCCGCTCGACGATGAAGCGCTGAAGCGCGCGATGAACACGCTGCGCGACCGCTTCGACATCGATACGCGCCGCAGTGCGCTGTTCCAGGACCTCAAGGCGGGCCTCGCACCGGCGGGCATCGAGTACTACCTGCCGCTGTTCTTCGACAAGACCGCGACGCTGTTCGACTACCTCGGCGAAACGATGCTGCCCGTTATCGGCGAAGGCGCGTTCGTCGCGGCCGATGCGTTCTGGACGCAGACCCGTGAACGCTACGAGCAGCGCCGTCACGACATCGAGCGTCCGCTGCTGCCGCCGGACGAACTGTATCTGCCACCGGATGCACTGCGCGAACGCCTGAACCGGATCGCACGCATCGATGTGCTCGGCAGCGAGGATGCGAAAGCGCAACAAGCCCATGCGCTCGGCGTGCAGCCGGCGCCGGACGTTCCGGTAGCAGCGAAGGATGCCGCGCCGGCGGCGGCCTTGAAGTCGTTCCTCGCCAGTTATCCGGGCCGCGTGCTGATCGCAGCCGATTCTGCTGGTCGGCGCGAAGCACTGTCCGAGGTGCTGCACGCTGCCGACCTGCAACCACGCACCCTCGCCAGCTGGAATGAATTCCTCGGCAGCGATGTGCGTTTCGCCGTTGCGGTTGCGCCACTCGACAACGGCTTCGCCCTAGACGAACCTCAACTGGCGATCCTCACCGAACGCCAGCTCTTCCCCGAACGCGCTGCACAACCCCGCCGCCGCAAGCGTGCCGGCCGCGAACCCGAAGCCATCATCCGCGACCTCGGCGAATTGTCCGAAGGCGCACCCATCGTCCACGAAGACCACGGCGTCGGCCGTTACCGCGGCCTGGTCACGCTCGATGCAGGCGGCACACCGGGCGAATATCTCGAGATCGAATACGCCAAGGGCGACCGCCTGTACGTCCCCGTTGCGCAGCTCGATCGCATCAGCCGCTACTCCGGTGCATCGCCGGAAACAGCGCCGTTGCATTCGCTCGGCGGCGAGCAGTGGGCAAAGGCCAAGAAGAAGGCTGCGGAAAAGGTTCGCGACGTGGCGGCGGAACTGCTCGAGATCCAGGCCAAGCGCCAGGCCCGTGCCGGACTCGCGCTGGAAGTCGATCGCGGGTCGTACGAACCGTTCGCCGCGACGTTCCCGTTCGAGGAAACGCCGGACCAGCACTCTGCGATCGAAGCGGTGATCCGCGACCTGTCGTCCTCGCAACCGATGGACCGCGTCGTCTGCGGCGATGTCGGTTTCGGCAAGACTGAAGTCGCCGTGCGAGCGGCGTTCGTCGCCGCCAACGCCGGCAAGCAAGTCGCGGTGCTGGTACCGACCACGCTGCTGGCAGAACAGCATTACCGCAATTTCCGCGACCGCTTCGCCGACTGGCCGCTTAAGGTCGAAGTGCTGTCGCGTTTCAAAAGCACGAAGGAAATCAAGGCCGAGCTCGACAAACTGGCCGAAGGCAAGATCGACGTCGTCGTCGGCACACATCGGCTGCTGCAAGGCGACGTTCGCTTCAAGGACCTCGGCCTGGTCATCGTCGACGAGGAACAACGCTTCGGCGTGCGTCAGAAGGAAGCGCTGAAGGCGCTGCGTGCCAACGTGCACCTGCTGACGCTGACTGCAACACCGATCCCGCGCACGCTCAACATGGCCATGGCCGG
This sequence comes from Lysobacter sp. CFH 32150, assembly GCF_022758295.1. Lineage (GTDB taxonomy): Bacteria > Pseudomonadota > Gammaproteobacteria > Xanthomonadales > Xanthomonadaceae > CFH-32150. The sequence continues at coordinate 575,400 of NZ_JALDWJ010000002.1, forward strand.
CCTGCGCGACCTGTCGATCATCGCCACGCCACCGGCACATCGCCTGGCGGTGCAGACCTTCGTCACCCCGTGGGACGGCGCCCTCTTGCGCGAGGCGCACCAGCGTGAACTCGCACGCGGCGGCCAGGTGTACTTCCTGCACAACGATGTCGAATCCATCGGCCGCATGGCACGCGACCTGCAGGAACTGGTGCCGGAAGCGCGCATTGGCATCGCCCACGGCCAGATGCCGGAACGGGAACTCGAGAAGGTGATGCTCGACTTCCACAAGCAGCGCTTCAACGTGCTGCTGTGCACGACCATCATCGAATCAGGCATCGACATCCCGAACGCCAACACCATCGTGATGAACCGCGCCGACAAATTCGGCCTGGCCCAGTTGCACCAGCTGCGTGGCCGCGTGGGTCGTTCGCACCACCGCGCCTACGCCTACCTGGTCGTGCCCGACAACCGCAGCATCACCGCAGACGCACGCAAGCGCCTCGACGCGATCGCGGCGATGGACGAACTCGGCGCCGGCTTCACCCTCGCCACGCACGATCTTGAAATCCGCGGCGCCGGCGAGCTCCTCGGCGAAGACCAGAGCGGGCAGATGGCCGAAGTCGGCTTCAGCCTCTACACCGAACTGCTGGAACGCGCGGTGCGCAGCATCAAGCAAGGCAAGCTGCCAGACGTCGACGGCACCGAGCGCCACGGCGCTGATGTCGTGCTGAACCTGCCCGCGCTGATCCCCGACGACTACCTGCCCGACGTCCATGAGCGCTTGACGCTCTACAAGCGCATCAGCAGCGCACGCGACGTGGAAGCGTTGCGCGAACTGCAGGTCGAGATGATCGACCGCTTCGGCCTGCTGCCGGATGCAGCCAAGCATCTCTTCCATGTCGCCGAACTGAAGCTCGACGCGACCCATCTCGGCATCCGCAAGCTCGACCTCGGCCCGAATGGTGGCCGCGTGCAGTTCGAAGCGAAACCGAATGTCGATCCGATGACGGTGATCCAGCTGATCCAGAAACAGCCGAAGCATTACGCCATGGACGGGCCGGACAAACTGCGTCTCAAGCTCGACCTGCCGGATGCCGTGACGCGCCTCAGCGCCGCCCGCGGGTTGCTCACCGCACTGCGACCCGCGGCCTAGGCGGCCGCGGCCTCGACAGCGAATCGGAAGCCGGCTGGCTTGCCGGCCTCGCTCATGATGGCAGCCAAGTACGCCGCCGGCGTCTCGGCGCAACGGTCCAATGGGCTCATCACGCCCCCGGCACCGCGATTCAAGACATGCGTATAGATCTGCGTCGTCGCCACATCCTTATGGCCAAGCAATTCCTGCACAGTGCGAATGTCGTAGCCAGCTTCGATCATGTGCGTCGCGAACGAATGCCGCAACGTATGTGCACTGAGTGGCTTGTTGATCCCGGCCCGCAAGCGCGCGCTTTTCAACGCCCGCGACAGCATGCCGTCATCGAAGTGATGGCGGCGCTCGACCCCATCGCGAGGATCGACGGTCCGATGCACGGCCGGGAATACGTATTGCCATCCGAAATCACGCGGTGCGGCGGGATACTTCCGGGCCAGCGCATGCGGTAACCAGACCGCGCCGAACCCTGCCAGCAGATCATCCGCATGAAGGAGCCGAGCACGTTCGACTTCGCGTTGCAATGGCTCCACCAACGATTTCGGCAACACCGTGCGCCGGTCCTTGCCTCCCTTGCCATCGCGCACCGTGATCTCATTGCGCGCGAAATCGACGTCCTTCACCCGTAGTCGCAGGCACTCCATCAGCCGCATGCCGGTTCCGTACAGCAGGCTGACGAGCAACCACGGCCGACCATCGAGTTGCGCCAGCAAAGCCTGCACCTCTTCCCGCGACAGCACGGTCGGCAGCCGCCTCGGTCGCTTGGCCCGCACCACGTTCTCCATCCACGGGAGATCGATGCCCAAGACCTCGCGGTACAGGAACAGCAGCGCCGACAAGGCCTGGTTCTGCGTACTGGACGCCACTTGTCCCTGTACCGCCAACGTCGACAGGAAGCGCTCCAGGTCCGGCGCCCCCATGTCTCGCGGATGTCGCTTCCCATTCGTGAGAATGAATCGCTTGATCCAACCGATATAGATGGTCTCGGTACGCAAACTGTAGTGCTTGACCCGCAAACGCCTTCGAACTTCTTCCAACAAGCGCGGTTTCTTTGAGCCCTCCATGGCACCGTTTATCACCTCGCTTTCTGGGTCATAAGACATAGCGCCTCGGATCGTTAAATATGCACGACGATCCTGCGGCTCGGCTGACTCGCCCGCCATCAGCCAAAGCATTGATTCGTTATAGGGTTTTTCTGCTTGACGGTCTGTTACGGCGCCCTGAATATCCCGTCCATATCCCCGCTTTTGGGGTCTACTAAGCGTTAGCCCCTATGAGAGCACTCCTACTCGCATTGTCAGCAATCATCTGCGGCTGCAGCTTGGACGTTGCGGAGAGACACTACGAAAACTTGGCCGCTGCGGAGGGAGACACGTGGCTACCTGAGTCTGTCCTCCCACCATCTACTCGCGATATTGACGAGCAAAACAACCTTGATCTCAACATCAGTTCCGGCGAGTTCCGGTTTGCCCCATCGGAAGCAGCTGCATTCTTCGATCGCCTTACGCCTACCGCCCCTGGCAAAGTCCCATTTGAAGATTGGGAGGCACTTGTCGATGACCACATCAAGGATGGCGGTTCCGTTCGGTACTATCGGGATCAGGAGGGCTTTGACTGGGCTTTCTTCTGCGCCCCGAGTAAAGACCAGTGTCACTTCGACGGTTGGCTCCGCCGCTAGGGGCTAACAATTCATTCAAGCCGAAGCCGCTTCGCGGCTCGGCTTAATTCAGGCGTTAGGCCCCTGATGGCAACATCCAGCATTGTCGATTTCTTGCGAGCTCGTTCGTCGGGTAGATAGGGGCCGGCCAGGCTAGCTAAGGTGGCTATCCGCCTGTCTCCAACAGTGAGGGTCGTTCATGACTACGGATACAAAAGTTAAGGGGCCAGCTTCGTACTTCCCGTCCATCGAGAAGAGCTACGGGAAGCCTTTGGCGCACTGGTTCAAGGTCCTTGATTCCGTTCAAGATAAGAAGCACATGGAGCAGGTGGCTTTCCTCAAGACTGAGCACAAGATTGGCCACGGTCACGCGAATGCACTTGTCGCTTATCACAAGGCCCGGCACGGGGCCTAACAATTCATTCAAGCCGAAGCCGCTTCGCGGCTCGGCTTAATTCAGGCGTTAGGCCTCATGAGCGACGGCGACATCGACTATTCGAAGTACACGCTTTCTGAGCTCGAAGAAGTTTTTGCAGGGATCAATAAGCACCAGTATCCGAAGAACTACGCAAACCTGTGCTCTGCGTACAAACGATTGAGCGGAACGGCAGCGCCGCAACCAGAGAACTCCTCTGTGCCGGATGAGGTCGACGAGGAGCAGCTGCGACCAAAGTACGATGAGAACGGCCGCTACATACCCAACCATATTTCTGGTGGCGAGAGGGCCAGCCATATCATCTTGTCGCTGCTGCTCTTTGCTTACGGTAGCTACGGCGTTTGGATCAATGACCTCTTCATCCCTGGCAGGAGATCCCGTGGTGTTCATCTGCAAGGCGCTCCTGCCTGGACCATGTACGGAGCAATGATCTGCGCCTGTTTGGTCATGCTCTCCTTGATGATTGACCACTACGATCGACGCGACAATGAGAGGCACTACCGGACATTCGCTGGGATCGGTGAGGTTCTTGGCTGGTCCCTTTTTGGCCTCTCTCTGCTCTGGGCTGTGTTCCAATGAGGCCTAACAATTCATTCAAGCCGAAACCGCTTCGCGGTTCGGCTTAATTCAGGCGTTAGGCCTATGAGTCGAATATCACTGATGCTTGTAGCCCTGTGCGCACTCTCTGGCTGCGCCAATCTTCCGCAGCGCGAACTGAGTTCGGACCAAGTGCTGGCCATTGCCATGAATCAGCTCCAGGTAAACGCAGACGGGTACAACATCGCGATCGATAGGGTTGAGAGCGGATGGTCTGTTTCTGCCGTCCCAAAGTGCGGGCCAGAAACCAGCGCTCCCTCAGAAAGCGCCCAGACAGTCAAAGATGCTGCTGTGGGAGAGATCGAGTCCACAACTATCCTATGCGCTGGCGGCGACATCCACCTGCTTTATGATCCATACGGAAAATTGACCGGCAGGTACCTTGGCCAATAGGCCTAACAATTCATTCAAGCCGAAGCCGCTTCGCGGCTCGGCTTAATTCAGGCGTTAGGGCGCTGACTTACCAATAAAGCTGGCGAACCATGTCAAACGAAAGCGACGTTCGTTCTGGCGGGTGCCAATGTGGCGCAATCCGCTACAAGTTGTCACACGACCCTGTGGCGCTCTATGTGTGCCATTGCACGGAGTGTCGCAAACAATCTGCATCGGCTTTCGGCATCTCCTTCATCGTGCCGCAAACCGCCTTGCACGTCATGCAAGGAGAGCCACGGTTCTGGTCCCGCCCCACCGCCACGGGAAACACTCTTGGTTGTGCGTTTTGCCCTGAGTGTGGCTCAAGACTTTGGCACCAACGACGCGGCACCACCGACATCTTAAGTATCAAGGGTGGCTCGCTGGATAAGCCGATTGATCTTGGTCAGGCCACCCACATTTGGACGTCTAGCATGCTTCCGGGCATCATTCTGCCGCAGGGAGCCGTGCAGCTTTCTGGGGAGCCCAATGAGTACTGAGACGCGCCCTAACAATTCATTCAAGCCGAAGCCGCTTCGCGGCTCGGCTTAATTCAGGCGTTAGGGCGCATATGCGACTTCTTACTGCTCTCATTGGCACCTTGTTACTTGCGTCCTGTTCCGAGTCCTATCGCGATCTTGATCGTGCTTTCGGACAAGACGAAACCTCAAACACTCCGCCAATAGCTGCTGATTCTTTCTTCATCACCAACCTTAAGCACCAAGGCGTAACGAGCTTTCATGGAATTGCCAAAGTTCGTGTATCCCCCGGAAGGATTGAACTCACCCCAGGGGCTCCTTTCATGCGCAGCCTATCGATACCCGCCAGTAACATTGCGTACTGTGGTATGACTTGTTTTGGCACAAGCGATCCACGCGTTGACCTACTTATTCCAAGAACCGGATCGAGCATCACCGTCAAGAACAAAAGAGAAATGCTCGATTGGTGCTGGGACAATAAAAAGGCGGTCATCTCTGGTGCAGACGAGCGGAACTGGGAGTACAAGGGTGGCTCTCTTCCACCGCAATCAAAGTATGCCGCACAGCTTGATGACCGTACCGTATTTGAAAAGCAGGCGTACCAGAGCTGTCTCGGTTATTAGGTTGCGCCCTAACAATTCATTCAAGCCGAAGCCGCTTCGCGGCTCGGCTTAATTCAGGCGTTAGGCACCCATGAAGCACTCAGCGCGCCCATTCTTAGTTAGCAGCGTACTTCTTACATTTGTTTTGCTTGCCT
>NZ_JALDWJ010000003.1 GCF_022758295.1 Lysobacter sp. CFH 32150
CGTATTTCGCCGATGCGGCGAAGGGCGGCGCGCCATCGCGTCCGTTCGTGATCGTCGACGCCAACAGCGGTGCGGTGCTGAAGCAGTGGGACAACCTGCAGCACGCGCTGATCGGCACCGGCCCCGGTGGCAACGCGAAGACCGGCCAGTACGAGTACGGCACCGACTTCGGCTTCAACGACGTGGCGCAGAGTGGCTCCACGTGCACGATGAACAACGCCAACGTCAAGACGGTCAACCTCAACCACGGTACCAGCGGCAGCACGGCGTTCTCGTACACCTGCCCGCGCAACACCGTGAAGACCATCAACGGCGCGTACTCGCCGCTCAATGACGCGCATTACTTCGGCAACGTCATCTACAACATGTACCAGGCGTACATGGCCGCGCCGCCGCTGACCTTCCAGCTCTCGATGCGCGTGCACTACAGCAACAGCTACGAGAACGCATTCTGGGACGGTTCGGCCATGACCTTCGGTGATGGCGCGACCACGTTCTACCCGCTGGTCAGCCTCGACGTGGCCTCGCATGAGGTCTCGCATGGCTACACCGAGCAGCAGTCTGCTCTGACCTATTCCGGCCAGTCCGGCGGCATCAACGAAGCCTATTCGGATATCGCCGGTGAAGCCGCCGAGTACTTCATGCACGGCAGCAACGATTTCCTGGTCGGCGCCCAGATCTTCAAGGGCACGGGCGCGCTGCGCTACATGAACAACCCACCGCAGGATGGCCGTTCGATCGACAACGCCGCCAATTTCACTAGCGGCATGGACGTGCACCACTCCTCGGGCGTGTACAACAAGGCGTTCTACCTGCTGGCCACCAAGACCGGCTGGAACACGCAGAAGGCGTTCCAGGTCTTCGCCCGGGCCAACCGCGACTACTGGACCTCGAGCACCAACTTCAACCAGGGTGCCTGTGGTGTGGAAACGGCGGCGACCGACCTGGGCTTCACCAAGGCTGACGTCACCGCGGCGTTCACTTCGGTGGGCGTCAGCTGCGCCGGCACGCCGCCGCCGACCGGCGGTGCGCTGACCAACGGCGTACCGGTGACCGGCCTCTCCGGGGCGTCGGGGACCAGCCAGATCTGGACGCTGGCCGTGCCGGCCGGGGCCACGGGCCTGAAGTTCGTCACCGCCAGCGGGACTGGCGATGCCGACCTGTACGTCAAGTTCGGATCCGCTCCGACCACGACCAGCTATGACTGCAAGTCCGAAGGCAGCACCAATGCCGAAACCTGCAATATCGCCACGGCCCAGGCGGGCACCTACTACGTGCTGCTCAAGGCGTACTCGGCGTTCTCGGGCCTGAGCCTCACCGGCAGCTACACCACCGGCGGTGGTGGCGGTACGCAGACCTACAGCAACACCACCGACTACACGATCAGCGACAACGCCACGGTGGACAGCCCGATCACGGTGTCCGGCCGCAGCGGCAACGCTCCGAGCACCGCCTCGGTGACGGTCGCGATCGTGCATACCTACATCGGTGACCTGAAAGTTGACCTCGTGGCCCCGGACGGTTCGCTCTACAACATCCACAACCGCACCGGCAGCAGCACCGACAACATCAACAAGACGGTGACGCTGAACCTGTCGACGGAAGCGTTGAACGGTACCTGGAAGCTGCGTGTCAACGACAACGCTGCACAGGACACCGGCAAGATCGACAGCTGGAGCGTCACGTTCTGATCCGCTGCGATCGGTAACGGTTATTGCACTTGCAACAAGGCAACCCCGGTTCCGGCCGGGGTTGCCGCATGCAGATCCGCAACTGCGCAGCGCAAGGTGGCCAAGGAATGCTCCTTAGTCACGACCACCGCGACGAACGTATCCGCATTATCCTGCGCCTGCCGACTACTCGGCCGCCATGGGATACCAACGATGCAACAAGCGCTGCTACATGTCGCGTTGCTTGTCCGCGACTACGACGAAGCGATCGCGTTCTTCACACAGAAGCTGCGCTTCACGTTGATCGAAGACAGCTACGTCCCCGAGCAGGACAAGCGTTGGGTCGTCGTGCGGCCTCCTGGCTCCACTGGCGCGAGCATCCTGCTTGCACGGCCGTCGAATGCAGAACAGCAGGTCTTCGTCGGCAACCAGACCGGTGGTCGCGTGACTTTCTTCCTGGCGACGGACGATTTCCGGCGTGACTACGAGGCGATGCGGGCGCAAGGCGTGCATTTCGTGCGCGCGCCGAAGACGGAAAGCTACGGCACGGTAGCGGTTTTCGAAGATCTGTACGGTAACTGGTGGGACCTGGTGGAGCTCTCTCCGGGGAAGCGGGCGCAATACCTGCCCGCATGAGCGGACAAAGTCGGCGATTGCTTGCCCGGCGATCACCCGGCGGGCGACGATTCCGGTAGTGCCTCGGCGTAGCCGACAACGCGATTGCGGCCGCGATCCTTGGCCCGGTACAGCGCTTCGTCGGCGGCGCGGAACAGCGCGTTCGGGGAGTCGATCCCGCCATCATCGGTCGAGGCCACGCCGATGCTGATGGTGACGGGCGAGTGGTCGCCGACGCGTTCCTGCACGGCCTGGCGGATCTGTTCGGCACGCGCCGCTGCTGCCGAAGCGTCGAGGCCCGGGAACAGCACGGCGAACTCCTCGCCACCGTAGCGTCCGACCATGTCGCGCCCGTCGACGCACTCGCGCAGCACGTCGGCGATCCTGCGCAGGACCTTGTCGCCGTAGGCGTGGCCGTGGCGGTCGTTGACCTGCTTGAAGTGGTCGACATCGGCCACCAGGAGCGCAATGGCGACATGACTCTTGCGGCGGCGGTCGAACTCCCGCTCCACGGTTTCGTCGAACGCACGCCGGTTCACCAGTTGGGTGAGCGCATCGGTGCGGCTCTGGTGGCTCAGTTCGCGCACGCGATGCGCCAGCGCCAGCGAGAGCAGCATCATCTCGAGCAACGAGCCGATCTGGAACGCGTTCTGGGTGAGCGCGTTGTGCGGCAGCCAGCCGAAGGTCTTGCACATGTAGACCAGGACGCCGGCCAGCAGCACAGCCCACGCGATCATGAAATAGCGCGCGGACACCTGCCGTCGCAGCAGGCCGAGGATGCCCATCGCCAGAATGACCACGGTGGCGGCGAGCGTCAGGTAGGCCACCGGTGCGATGAGCACGCGGTAGGGCACCAGGAACGAGGCCAGCAGCGCCAGGATGGACAAGGCCTGCAGCGCACTCGCGGCGCGGTCCAGTCGCGGTGCCAGCCGCGGACCATCGAGGAAGCTGCGGGTAAACAGCAAGCCGAACGTCAGGGTCAGCGTCAGCATTACCAGCAGGCTGGTGTTGGCCCAGTCGGGATGATCGGGCCAGAGGAACTGGAAACTGAGCCCATCGTGGATGCCGAAGTACAAGCCGTAGCTGGTGGCATACAGCAGGTAGAAGAGGAACGGCCGGTCGCGTACCGCGAGGAAGATGAAGAGGTTGTAGAAGATCAGGACGAAGAAGCCGCCGAAGTACAACCCGAAGGCGAGTTGTTCCAGGCTCAGGCGCGACAGCAACGTGATCGGCCGATGCAGCGACAGCCCGATGTTCATGGCGCCATCGGTCTGCAGGCGCAGGTACAACGTCGTCTCGGACCGGGCCGGCAGCGTCAGTGGGAACAGGAAGTCGCGATGATCGATCGCGCGGGTGTCGAACGGCAGGCGGTCGCCGGTGGCGATGTGCGATGCGACGACGCCGTCGCGCACCACCCACAGGTCGATCTTGTCGATCAGCGGGTAATCCTGGCGCAACACCAGTTCCCGTGGCGTGTCGGCGGAATTGCGCAGCGGCACCCGCACCCACCACGCGGATTCGGTGAAGCCGAAGCTGGTGCGTCCTCCCGGGGCAGGCGCGTAGCCCTGCGCGATTCGAGCTTCGTCGATGTCCATGGCGCGACCCGCGTCTTCCAGCAGGCTGATGTGCCCGTTGAGATCGAGTTGCTCCAGATCGCCCGCTTCGATCGTCGCCGCCTGCGCGGTCGACATCAGCCCCAGCGCCAGCAGCGCCGAACCGAGCCAGTTCCCGATTGCCATCCGCCCCCCTGCTGCAGATGCCGCCGGTGTGTCCGACGCTTCGTGCCGTCGCGTGCAAGCACCGCGTCCGGACGCCGAATCTTCCCACAGCGGGTCTGGCATGCAAAATGCGTCAGGGAACCGTAGGGGGAAGGGGCATGCGGGCAATGGAATGGTGTCTGGCTGCGACGCTCGCCGTGGTCCTGGCGGGTTGCGGGCGCACGCCCGATCCGATCGCAGATGGCGAAACCGTGCCGGGTGCGCCGCAGGCGGTGAACCTGGCGCAAGGCTGGAGCCGCGAAGTGCAGGACCAGGTGTGGTTCGCTTCCTTCGGTTCGCGCCTGTTGCCGTATCGCTGGCTGCTGCACCTGGAGGTCGCCGGCGACACCAAGCGCTTCGCCGACGCCGCGCATCTGGCCACGCTGGGTTTCCTGACGCAGGCGCGCACGACGCATAACCCGGATGGATTGCCGGTAGGGTTCACGCGCGAGCCCGGCAAGGATGGCGAGACGTGGGCGGGCCTAGGCTGTGCCGCCTGCCACACAGGCGAGGTGCGTCATCGCGGTCAGCGCATCCGCATCGACGGCGGCCAGGGACTGCTCGACTTCACCGCTTTCGAGGGCGCGCTGATCGACAGCCTGAGCGCGACTGCAAGCGACGATGCGAAATTCGCACGCTTCGCCGATGGCCTCGGCACGCCGCAGGCGCAACGCACCGAGTTGCGCGACGCCCTCATCGCGCGCGCCGAAGCGCTCGACGTGCGACATCGCATGAACGCCACCGACGTCGCCTACGGCGCCGGCCGGCTCGATGCCTTCGGTCAGATCTTCAATGCGGTCGCAGTGGATTTCCTCGGCGTACCGGAGAACCGGCGTGCGCCTGACGCGCCGGTGAGTTTCCCGGTGCTGTGGACGGCGCCGCACCTGGACCTGGTGCAATGGAACGGCTCGGCGCCGAATGCCGGGCCAGGGCCGCTGTTCCAGAACCTCACGACGGCGCTGGCGGTGTACGGCCACGCCGATGTGGCTGGTCACGACGCGACTGGTTATCCGTCCAGCATCAACTTCGACCAGTTGGGCCGCATCCAGGCGTGGATGTACGCGTTGACTGCGCCGCAATGGCCCGAGTCGATGCTGGGCAAGCTCGACCAGGCACGCATCGCGCGCGGCGCGGCGTTGTACGACGCGCAATGCGGCGCCTGCCACACGCGCATCGATGCACGCGATCCCGCGCGCGCGCCGAAGGCGGTACTGACGCCGCTGGCCGAGATCGGCACCGACCCGCGGATGGTGCGCAATTTCCTCGATGCGCGAGCGAAGACGGGACCGTTGCAAGGGCGCCGGCAGGCGGTGCTGGCCGGCGAGCGATTCGGCGCGGAAGCCAACACCATCGATCTCGTGGTGCATGTCGCGATCGGTGCGGCGTTGCGCCATCCGCTGGCAACGGTGCGCGATGCCGCGGTCGGTTACCACCCGGTGCTCAAGGCGGCGATCGATCAACATCCCGACTACTACAAAGCGCGCCCGCTGGACGGGGTGTGGGCGTCGGCGCCGTACCTGCACAACGGCTCGGTGCCGACGCTCGCGGACTTGCTGCGACCGGCAGCGGCGCGTCCGGCGCGTTTCCGCGTCGGCAGCGGCGAATTCGATCCAGACACGGTGGGACTGGCCGCGACGGAGGACGGCAGCGTGTTCGACACCCGCCTGCCCGGCAACGGCAATGGCGGTCACGACTACGGCACGGCGTTGTCCGATGCGGACCGGCGCGATCTGCTGGAATTCCTCAAGTCGCTTTAGTGATGGATTTGCAGAATTCCCCAACTGCGTTTGGAATGACAATTCCGAGTTGGCCCCTTTTGGACAGATATCGATGATTCGACAGATTCTTATAGTCACACTCCTGCTTGGTCTCATTACTCCCATGCAAAGCACCGCCACCTCATCCGATAAACACTTGCGTAAGAAGGCGGTGCTTAGCCTTTTGGCTGCCAAGCAAATAGCGGCAGCTGCCGAGGCTGAGGCAGATCGCAACAACTGGAAAGTCTCCATCGCTATCGTTGATGATTCTGGGCGTTTGCTTTATTTCCTTCGCATGGACGAGACGACTAATTCCAGTGTCGACATTGCGATTGCCAAGGCACAACACGCCGCCAACTTTCAGCGGGACACGGGCTTCCACCAGGGGCTGTTGGAAAATGGGAACAACGTGGTGCTGGCATTACCTGCAGGCATGCCTATCGCGGGAGGTATTCGGCTCTTGGACGACGGCAAGGTGATCGGTGGCATTGGCGTTTCAGGTGTTCAAGCACCTGAAGACGCTCAAGTTGCAAAAGCAGGTGCAGACTGGCTTGCAGAGTGACGAAGATGGCCAACTCAAGCCGAAGCCGCTTCGCGGCTCGCCTCGGCTCGATTCCGAGCGTTAGCCTCCAATATTAGGAGTGACGCATGCGCAGTGAAGACCTACGGGCTCAGCAGGCTCCTCTGAAGGAAAAGTATCGTGTCGCGCCTGATGCAGCGCTGATTACGCTGCATGCGGAAGGTCGGCTTGGTGAAGGCGTTGCCTGCAGCGTGGACACTGGAAGGGCCTTGGTCGAAGCAGGCCTTCACCCGGCCACGGGCGGCACCGGCGTTCAAGCATGCTCGGGAGACCTGCTGCTGCAGGCCCTGGTTGCATGTGCCGGGGTCACTTTGTCCGCCGTGGCTACCGCATTGGATATCCCCATCCAAAGTGCCTGGCTCCGTGCGGAGGGCGACCTTGATTTTCGAGGAACGCTGGGCATGTCCAAGGAAGTTCCTGTTGGCTTCAGCGAAATTCGTTTGCAATTCAATCTCGAGAGCACTGCACCACAAGAGCAGATAACAAAACTCATCGAGCTCACTGAGCGCTACTGTGTCGTGCTTCAAACGTTGCGTTCACCCGTGAACGTCATCACCACGGTTGGCGGGTGACAGTTCATTCAAGCGGACGCCGCTTCGCGGCTCTGCAATTCCTCAGATCGCTTTAGGGTCCGACGCCTGCCGCAACTGCTCGAACCACTGCGCGATACCCGCCGGCGGGGTGCTGCCCAGCATCCGTCCGACGATCTCGCGGCCCAATACGCGATAGGCCTCGAATTCCGATTCGCAGAAGAACTGGTTCGCGGTCGACTGATTGGGAAAGTCCGGATTCGCGCGGGCGTAGGCGTACAGGTCGGCCGAAGCGCTTTCTATCAGCATCGGCTTGATGTACAGGATCTGCCCGTGCGAACCGTCGGCATAGCGCACGTCACCGAGCAGATAGGGGCGACGCGCATGCCCAGAAGCGCGTTCGGCGACCAGTGCATCCGCGCTGAGCGCGACCTCGGCGCCGAAATCCACGCGCACGCGCTCGATCGCACGGCCCAGGTCCGCCAGCAGCAACTCCGGATCCGCGCCGGCGTCGCAAACCACGATGTGGCGCACTTGTCGCCGGACCAGTTCGTACAGCCCGAGGTTTTCGAAGTGGCCGCCATCGGAGAGGTGGATACGGGCGTGGCGTTCATCCAGCCCGATCCCGAGCATCTCGCGCCCGATCAGGATCCACCACCACGGCAACGGCCAGTGCGCGCGTGAACGACGCGCAGGATTCTCGGCCCAATAGCCCAGGCGCACGTTGAGCAGTGCCAGCAGCGAGGACACCGCGCGCGAACTGGTGACGTAGGTGTTCGGGTCGATCGCGGCACCGGAGATGGTGAACGCGGTCGAAAGCGCCATCGTGCCGGCCGAATAATCCGTCGGGCTTCCGAATCCGGTCGCGGTGGAGCCGCAGTACAGCGGCGAGAAGAAGAAACTGGCGCCTTCGCGGCTGCGATTCTTCTCGTCCGGCGATGACGTGGTGTTGAGCGTGGTGTTGACCAGATGAAACGGCGCACCAGTGCGCGGATCGATCTGATCGAGTTTGAACTGCGCCGGAGGTACGGCTTCCGCACCAACGACGGGCGGCATGAAGCTTTCGCTGAGCCGGGCGCGGTAATAGGCGTTCATCGAGATGCTGTTGATGTTGCACATGAACGCCAGCAACAGCGAAAGCGCGACGGCGCCCGCAAACCATGGCGTGCGCACGATGCCCACGTGTTCGGACAAGTGGTACGCGTACACGAGCAGGCCGTAGACGATCAGTGCCAGCCCCAGCATCGCCAGTTGCCGGCGCCACGGGCTGAATCCACGACTGCCCGTCAACAACGCGGCCACACCGGACACCACTGGCGTCAGGTACACCAGGTGTCGACTGAGTGCGTGCATCAACGCGGATTCGAATCGCGTCGCAAGGAGTTCGCCAAAGGTATGCACCACCGGGATCAGGCCTACCGCGAGCAGGGCCACGCCGATGCCGAGCTGCCGTCCCATCAGCACGCGCAGGTTGTCGACCAGACGCATCGGGCTGAGTTCGCGTCTGCCGGCTACCAGCGCGAACGCGATGGCCGTCAGCGGAAACGCCACCAGCGACGCGACGCCGGCGCCCAGCAGCAACAGGTAACCGTGGTGGTCGCGGATCTGGCCCACGTCCGGCACCGTGAGCCAGTCCGGCCAGGTCAGGGGCAACCAACCCAGGGTCATGCCGTAGACCGCCAGCACGATCACCGGGCCGAGCACCAGCAGGTTGAGGAAGGTAGCGGCGAGGATCGACGCCAGCAACGTCGACGTCGAATAGCCACGCGCGGCGACGAGATAGCGTCCGTGCCGACGCAACCAGTCCACGACTTTGCCACCGTCACGCAGTGGGCTTTCGAACAGGCGCGGGGTCGATGCCGGCAGCAGCGCCCGCAACCACGAATAGCACGCGGCGATGTAGCCGCCGCCGGACACAGACGATAGATAGTCGACGTGACGCATCATCCCGGCCGCATCGAGCGCTTCGAGCACGCCGAGGTTGAACGTCGCCGAACGGATGCCGCCACCGGAGAACGCCAAGCCGACGGTGTCCGCGTCCGCGGGAATCTCCGCCGCCACACGACGCTGCGCAAGCCAGGCGGCTTCCGCCGTTTCGACAGTGGAGAACGCGTCGGTGCAACCAGCCGGATCGAAGTTCGCGCTCATGGTTGCGCCTGCCAGTTGCCGCAGCGCGGCGGAGAGAATTCGGACGGTGTCGCCGGCAGATCGCGATGGATTTTCAGGTATTCGATGATCGCCCAACGCTCCGCGTCGCCCAGCAACGGGCCGATCACGCCTGGTGGCAGCGGATGCGCTGACGGGTTTTCGCGATTGCGCTGCAATTGCTCGGTGCTGGCGACGAACGCATGGCCGGTGTTGTGGTTGCCGGCGATACTCGTATCGAGCCAGAAGCCTGCGTCGTCGCCCGGCAGCGGCTCGGCGACATAGCCGACGTGCTTGGCGTCGAAGTCGCGGCGTCCGACGTAGAAGCGCGCGCTGCGCTGCTCCGGCGGCAACAGCATCTGGTACAGGTTGGGCACCGAACCGTTGTGCAGGAATGGCGGCGTCGCCCACACGCCTTCCAGTGGGCGCGGCTTGTAGCCGGCGATTTGCTGCGGCAGGTCGAGCGTGCCGAATCCCTCGATGCACTGCCGGGTGGCGTAGTCGATGCGATGGTCGTCGAAGAACTTCTGCTTGACCATCAGCCCCAGCACGTTCAGGCCTTCGCCTTCGCTCAGGCGGCTGACGTCGATGCTGGCGAGGTGCCGTTCGATGCCCGCCTGCGCGCGCGTGACGTCCCACATCAACCATGCGGTGTGGCAATCCAAGGCGCAGTCGTAAGGCGAGCCTGGCGCCTTGTCGCCCGTGGGCACCGCCACGCCTTCGCGCTGCAGCACGTCGCGGATTGCCGTGAACGTCGCGATGGGCAGGGTTGGCTGCGGATCGGCATCCGGATGGGGATACGCATCCAACTGTGCGGCCAGCGTTGCCGTTGGCAGGTGCGCCGCGCTGCGCGCGTCGATCACGGCACTGAGCCGGTAGCGCGCGTCGCGTGCGAGGTCGCGGACCAGTAGTGGGCGCAGCAGCGACGCAACCTCGGTTTGGGTCAAGCCTGCACGGCCCAGATCGTAACGGTGCTCGACGAACGCGGCGGCAGCGGCGGGATCAGTGCCAACATGCGCAAGCGGCACCACCTCGATATGCCAGACGGTGCCCGGCGAAGATTTCAGCGGCGCTTCCGCCCGCTGCAACGCGGCGTTGGCCGGATGCGGTCCATGGCAGCCTTGGCAATGCGACTGGAATAAGTCTCGGCCGCGCTCGGCCAGCGGCCGGTCGATCGCACCCAGCAGCGCTTCGGGCCATTGCGGCGGTTGCAGTTTCTGCAGCGTGTGTTCGATCGTCACCAGGTTGGGAATCAGCACCGAACTGCGGAACCGCTCCGCTTCGGGGAGCGGATTGCCGTACGTGTCGGTGAGTCGCAAGGTCGCGCCCACGCCCATCGCTTCGCCGACGTTGCGGGCCAGCGGTTGCTTGACCGAGCCGTTGTACTGCACCCAATCGAACTTCCAGATGTTCCACAGGTAGGGATAGCTGACCGGTGCGTCGGCGTGCTGGTAGTTGCCGGGCACCAGGTGGTCGCCGAACACGGTGTTGGCGATGCGACCGAGCGCATCAGTACGTCCGAATCCTTCGCGCACCGGATACAGATGTCGCAGCGGGCTGTTCTGGCCCTGGGTCGCAAACGCCTCGATGGTCTGCCACATCGCCGCGCGCAGCTCGGACTTGCCGTCCGGGTAGCGCGGTCCGATGACTTTGCGCGCGAAGCGGTCGAACTTCATCGGGTTGAAGTACGTCGCCACTAGCGACGCCAGCAGGGTCGGCCCGAAACTGCCGCGCTGCATGTCGGTGAACGCATGCATCGCCTGGCCGCCGTCGATGCGCACGGCGACACGCCTGCCTTGCCGTTCGGCGATCAGTTGCCCGGTATGGCAGGCCGCGCAGGTGACATCGAGCACCTGCTCGCCAATGGCCGCGTCGAAATGCCGGGCGAAACCCACCGGCAACCGGTCGGGATTGGCGGCCGTCGGTGCCGGGTCGACCAGGAAGCGGTAGCGCTGCATGTGCTCGGGCGCGGCGAAGCGCGACTGGTCGAGCGGCATTTCCAGATTGACGAACCAAGCGTAACGCAACGGCGTGAGTTCGGCGCCCTGCGGCAGCGAAGCGCCTTGCGGCGTGTAGTAGTAGGTCTGGCGATCCGTGGCGTCCGCACCGTCGCCCCAGCCCTGGCCGAGATAGATGATCTCGTCGAATGTTTCGGCGGGTGGAATGCTGCGCACGGGATAGAGCACGAACACGTAAAACCCTGCGACGGCCGCCAATGCCGCCAGCAGCCCCACTCCTAGCGCGACCTTGAGCAGCTGACCGAGCCTGATTCCGCAGAACCACGCCCACGCGCGTGCCACGACTCCCCGCTTTCCATCCATGTGCTTGCCCCTGTGTCGCATCGCCCGCAAGGCGCTGCGCGCCACCCGGCGCGATGGCCAGAACCCTGCGGGGTGTCCCCTGTCCGCGCCGCGACGGGCGGACTGCGAAACACGACGTTACCGCGTGCCCCGGTGCTTGCCTAGTCGCAGGCCCACGGTGGGATGCATGTTGCATGACACGTGCCTGTACGCGAGCGCGGCGCCGCGGTCACGTCCTTCGTCATCAGAGCACCGAACACCTTTTGCAGACATGTCGATCCGCCACCATCTCGAACGTCGTCCTTGCAAGCCCACAAACCGGACGCCTGCCAAGGCACCGACACCTAGGAGACCCAGATGTCCAAGTTCGCAACGTTCCTATTGCTCGCCTGCACCCTAGGCGCGTTCCTTGCGCCTGCCACTGCACGCGAGCAGGCGAAACCCGCCCAAGCCGTGGCGACACCTGCTGCCTCGAAGAACGGGCACATGGTGATCAACGGCGTTGGCTACTACTACGAGGTTCGTGGCGAGGGCGAACCCTTGCTGTTGCTGCATGGCGGGCTGGGATCGATCGAGATGTTCGGGCCGGTGATGCCGAAACTCGCCGACGCGCGGCAGGTGATCGCCGTCGATCTGCAGGGACATGGCCGCACGCTGCTCGGCGACCGGCCGTTCCGCCTCGAATCGATGGGCGACGACATGGCCGTGCTCGTCGAGAAGCTCGGCTTCAAGCAGGTCGACGTACTCGGCTATTCCATCGGCGGCGGTGTCGCGTTCCGGATGGCAGTGCAGCACCCCGATCGCGTACGCCGCCTGGTCCTCGTGTCCACGCCGTTTTCGGATGATGGCTGGTATCCCGCCATCCACGCGCAACAGATCACGCTCACCGGCCAGGCTGCGCCGATGATGCGGGACACGCCGATGTACAAGTCGTACGCGGCGCTGGCGCCGAAGGTCGAGGACTTCCCGCGCCTGCTGGACGTGCTCGGCGATTTCATGCGCCAGCACTACGACTGGTCGGCAGATGTGGCGAAGCTGACGATGCCGGTGATGCTCGTGTACGGCGATGGCGACATGCTGCGGCCCGAGCACGAGATCAAGTTCTACCAACTGCTCGGCGGCGGCCTGCAGGATGCGGGCTGGCAGCGGGAAACACTGTCGAAGAATCGCCTGGCGATCCTGCCCGACCTGACCCATTACGACATCTTCGCCTCCCCGCGCGTGGCCACGACCGTGCTGCCGTTCCTCGACGGGAAAAGCGACGCCAAGAGCTGGGCGGAACAGGTGGACGGGCCGAACTGAGGCAGCGCGAATCCCTTCAATCGATGGGCTCCGAGGGAGCTCATCTTTCCTGCGAAGGCGCCGTAAGACCGCGATGGTCTCCCGAGGCTTGTCCGGTTGCGACTGCTATGGCGGCTCGGGGTTGGCGGTGGTGACCAAACACCAGGAGCGCTGCCAACCAATGGGAAATCGATCTTTTGGCCGCCATCGATAGTTGCAAGCTATCGAAATCGTCTTTCAACGGTCGAACAGTCAGCGATGCACTGTCCGCTAGTCGCTGAAATCGATTACGCCCGATAGTGACGGCCGTCACAAAATGACCTTCACGCCGTCTCTACGCTAGCTGCGGGCGCGCCAGTTTTCCGGTGCGGACGCGGCAACGATCTTCTCGCCATCGTTGCATGTGGGTGTGCAGTCTCGAAAACAGCAAGGAGCACGGGGCGGAGCGATGACCAGCATGCGGGCCGGCAAGGCCAGGACGGCGTTCGAAAGCATGGAGCAGGGCACGGACCTGCAGGTACGGCTGTTGCGTGCGGCGACGCCGGCCGATGTCGCTGCGATCCTGCTCGAAGGCGACCCGCGACTGCGGACGCCGGGTGCCCGTGTGCTGTGGTCGACGCGTTGGCCGCGCAACATCGTGTCCCATCCACCCGGGCGTAGCGACGCTGCTGCCGTCCTCGCTTCGATCGATGCGGTTGCCGAGCATCGCGCCGGCGACGGTGCGACCGGATCCATCCGCGTCCTCCATGACGACGGCGATATGACCGTCGCGGTACTGCATTGCCCGGCCAACTGCCCACCGACGCCGGAGCTGGTGGGCACGCGCCTGCGCGAGACGCTGGCCATGCAACGCATGCAGGAGAGCGTGGCCGGGCTGGAGCAGGCGGAAAAACTGCAGCGGTCGCTGTACGCGATCGCCGACATGGCCGGGTCGGACCTCGACATGCCGGACATGTTGCGCGGACTGCACCGCATCGTCGCCGACCTGATGTACGCGGAGAACTTCTACATCGCCTTGTATGACCGCGAACGCGACAGCCTGCGTTTCCTCTATTTTGCAGACGTGGTCGACGACCAGGATTTGAGTCCGGATGAGGAAGTCCCGCTGGCGCGGATCGAGCGCGGCCTGACCTGGTACCTGACCCGCGATCGCCGACCGTTGATGGGTTCCACCGACGAATTGCGCCAGCAGGTGTCCGGTCCGCTGCGCCTGCACGGCGCCGACAGCAGCGACTGGCTGGGCGTGCCGATGCTGCGCGAAGGCGAGGTCCACGGTGCGGTGGTGGTGCAGAGCTACCAGGGCCGACGGTGCTACACCACGGCGGACATGTCGCTGCTGGCGTTCGTGGCCGAACACATCCTCACCGCGCTGGAACGCAAGCGCAGCCAGGCTGAACTCGAGCAACGCGTGATCGAGCGCACGCAGCAACTCGAATCGGCCAACCTGGAGCTGCGCCGCGAGGTCACCGAGCGCGAGCGCGGCGAGCGACTGCAGGCGGCGCTGTACCGCGTCGCGGCGCTGACCAGCCTGGAAGAGAGCAGCGAGAGCTTCTACCGCCACGTCCACGCCATCGTGGGCGAGCTGATCAACGCCAAGAACTTCTACATCGCGCTGCTCTCCGAGGACGGCAGCACGGTGTCCTTCCCTTACGTAGCCGACGACCACGAGCGCGACTGGAGCGCGCGCTCGTATGGGCGCGGCCTGACCGAATACGTCCTGCGGACGGCGCGTCCGCAGCTGGTGGACCTCGAACGCGCCCAGGCCTTGCTCGTCGCCGGCGAAATCGATGCCGGCATGATGGGTGCGCCGACGCTGGTCTGGCTGGGCGCTCCGCTGCTCAGCACCGAAGGTCCCATCGGCGTGGTCGCGGTACAGAGCTACGAGGCGGGCGATGTCTATGACGAGCGCGATGCGGAGCTGCTGACCTTCGTCTCCTACCAGATCGCCAGCAGCCTGCAACGCCGTCGCGCCGCCGAACTGCTGCGGCAAGCCAACGCCGAACTCGAGCACCGCGTCGAGGAACGCACCCACGAACTGCGCGAGCAGATCGCAGTGCGCGAACAGATCGAGGCGCAACTGCAGCACCAGGTCATGCACGATGCGTTGACCGGGCTACCCAATCGCATCTACCTGCGCGATCGCATCGAGCGCGCGATCGCGCGCCTGCGCCGCGACCCGAAACATGGCTTCGGCCTGCTGTATATCGACGTCGACCGGTTCAAGGTCGTGAACGACAGTCTCGGTCACGTTGCCGGCGACGAGGTCCTCAGGGAAGTGGCGCGACGCCTGGCGGCGTGCGTGCGCGAGCCGGATGCGGTCGCGCGCCTCGCCGGCGACGAGTTCGTGATCCTGCTCGAATACGTGCAGCTGCCGGAATCGGCCTGCAAGGTGGCGCAGCGCGTGTTGCGGAGCCTGCAACCGCGGCTGCAGGCGGCCAATCGCGATTTGCAGATCTCGGCCAGCGTGGGTATCGCCATCGCCAACGCCAACAACAGCGATATCTCGGCCGACCGCCTCCTGCACGACGCCGATGTCGCGCTCTACCGGGCCAAGAGCGCGGGCCGCAATCGCTTCGTGGTGTTCGATGACGCCATGCACCAGACCGCGATGGGTGTGCTGGACATGGAGCAGTCGCTGCGCGATGCCATCGCGGGCGACGAATTCGTGCCCTATTTCCAGCCATTGGTACGGCTCGCCGACGAGACCGTGGTGGGCTACGAGGCGCTGCTGCGCTGGCAGCATCCGCAGCGCGGCGTGCTGTGTCCGGGCGACTTCCTGAAGGTCGCCGAAGACAGCGGTCTGATCGAAGCGATCGATTGGCGCATGTTCCGGCTGGCGCTGGAAGGTAGCCGCGACCTGACGCGCGACGGCAGCTTCGTCACGCTCAATGTCTCGCCACGATTGTTCCAGCATGACGATTTCGACCGTCGCCTGCTCGACCTGACGACAGAGGTGGGCTTCGATCCCGCGCGCCTGCGCCTGGAAGTCACCGAGGGCACGCTGCTCGGCGATCCGGAAGCGGTTGTGGCGATCCTGCGACGCCTGCGCGATGCCAACGTCGAAGCAGCGCTCGACGACTTCGGCACCGGCTATTCCTCGCTCGGCCACGTGCATCATTTTCCATTGAAGATGATCAAGATCGACCGCAGCTTCATCACTCCGTTCGCCGCTGGCGTGGCGCCCCGCAGCTCAGCGGTCATCGAGGCGATCCTGGCGTTGGGTCATGCACTCGGCATCGAGATCGTCGCCGAAGGCATCGAGACCGAGTACCAGCGCGCGGCGTTGACTGCGATGGGATGTGTCTACGGCCAGGGCTATCTGTTTGCGCGTCCGCAGCCGGCCGAGCACTGGCTGCGCGCGAAGGATTGAACCCGCCGAGAAAACCTGGATGTTCGCCAGTGTCGTAGTTGGCGCTGGCCGGCCTCATGGTGCGCCCGCGTTCTATGGAGGGGCCACGACTCAGCGTGGCATTCCCAGCGAGACTCCCCATGCAAGACAAGAAAATCATTGCAGTCGTCGGCGCCACCGGTGCGCAGGGCGGCGGCCTGGTGCGCGCGATCCTCGATGATCCGGATGGCGGCTTCGCTGCGCGTGCGATCACCCGCGATGTGAATTCCGACAAGGCCAAGGCGCTGGCGGCGCGTGGCGTCGAAGTCGTCGCGGCCGACAGCGACGATGCGGCCAGCCTGGAGCATGCGTTGCAGGGCGCGTACGGCGCCTACTTCGTGACCAACTTCTGGGAACACTTTTCCCCTGAAAAGGAAAAGACGCAGGCGCAGCATCTGGCGCAGGCCGCCAAGGCCGCAGGCATCCGCCATGTGATCTGGTCGACGCTGGAAGACACCCGCAAGCGGGTACCGCTCGACGACGACCGCATGCCGACGCTGATGGGCGAGTACAAGGTTCCGCACTTCGACGCCAAAGGCGAGGCCGACGCGTACTTCATCGAAGCCGGCGTGCCGACGACGTTCCTGCTGACTTCGTTCTACTGGGACAACCTGATCCATTTCGGCATGGGACCGAAGCCCGGCGCCGACGGCGTGCTCGACTTCGTGCTGCCGATGGGAGACGCGAAGCTGCCGGGCATCGCCGCCGAAGACATCGGGCGCAGCGCCTACGGGATCTTCAAGGCCGGCGATACCTACATCGGCAAGACCGTCGGCATTGCCGGCGAAAAATTGACCGGTACGCAGATGGCAGCAGCGCTTGCCGACGCGCTGGGTCGCGAAGTGCGCTACCAGGCCGTGACGCCGGCGCAGTACCGCGCGTTCGGGTTCCCCGGCGCGGAAGACCTCGGCAACATGTTCCAGTACAAGCACGACTTCGAGGCCGAGTTCTGCGGTGCCCGCGATGTTGCGCAGGCACGCGCGCTCAATCCCCGCATGCAGACCTTCGCGCAATGGCTTGCAGACAACAGCCGGCGCATTCCACTGGAAGGCTGAGCCGCACGCGGGGCGGGCAGGTCCGCCGCGCGTATCCTTATCGCTCCACTTCGCGAGGACATCCCATGCGCATGTTGATGTTGGTCGGTCTGGTCGTATTGCTCGCCGCCTGCAAGCCAGCGTCGGACGCGGGGTCCCCAACTCCCGTGACGATCCAGGTGCCGGCGAACATTCCGCCTTCCGCACCTGTCGCCACCGCGCCCGCGTTCGTCGACAAGGTCTGGCGCGTGGAGAAGTCGTCGACGGTGGAGGCAGGCACCATTTACGCCTTCCTTGCCGACGGCACGCTGGTGATCGATGCGCCCAACGGCACGCCGCTGTACGGCAGCTGGCACTACGCCGACGACAAGCTGACGATGACCGAGGAAGGCGCGACCTATCCCACCGACATCCTCAAGCTCGACGCCAGCACGCTCGAGATCCGCAGCAACAATCCGGGCGGTGCGGTCGAGATCGCGCTGGTACGCGTGCCGGATCAGCCCCTGCCCAGGGCGCCGGCGAAATAGCGCTGATTCATTCACAACAGGGCCGGGTCTACAATCCGGCCCCATGTCTCGGCACGCCGCATTCGTCATGGCGGGTCTGCTGGCCCTCGCGGTTCCGGCCGCGCTCGATGCACGCACCGTCTATCGTTGCGTGCGCAATGGCACGGTCAGCCTGTCGACCTCACCCGAGCCCGGTTCGCGTTGCGTGGCCAGGCACTTCGATGACAACGCCGCCAAGGTGCCGAACCTGTGGGGCCAATTGGGCACCGTGAAAGGCACGCTCTACGAACGCCAGCAGGATGGGCGCACCGTGTATGGCACGCGCAAGTTGCCGGGTTCTAAACCGGTGCTGGCTTTTACCGTCGAGACGCCAAAATCCTCGTCGGCGCATGTCGGCCTGGGCAGGATCGGCAAACCGCGGCTCGACATGTTCGCGTGGCAGTTCAAGGCGGCGGCGAAGAAAACCGGTGTCGACGACGCCTGGTTGCGCGCGATCGCGCATGCCGAAAGCGGTTTCGATGCCGCAGCGCTGTCCCCGAAAGGCGCGCAGGGCGTGATGCAGTTGATGCCGGACGTGGTGCGCGAATACGGCGTCGCCAATCCCTATTCGTCGTCGGACTCGATCGATGGCGGTGCCAGGTACCTCAAGGCGTTGATGCGGCACTACAAGGGTGATCTCGAGCTGGTGGCCGCGGCCTACAATGCAGGTATCGGCGCGGTCGCGCACTTCGGCGGTGTGCCGCCGTATGCGGAAACGCAGGTCTACGTGGAAAAAGTGCAGGCGTTGTATGCGCGTTATCGCGCGGCGATGGGACGACCGTTGCGCAGTGCCGAAACCGTGGCCAATGAGCGGCCCACCCAGTCCGTACCGTAGCCATCAGCGAGGAACGACTGATGTACGAACGAGGTTGCAGTCGCGGAGCCATGATTGGCCCGTTCACGGGACAGGCATTCCCTGAAACCGCGGCTAATCAGGAGCCGGCGCCGCGATTAGCCTAACCGCGCCCATCGGGGCCCACTCTCTTTCCGGAATCCGCCATGACCCTTTCCATGTACCAGGCCTCTGCCCCCGTCTTCCTCCGCGCGCTGCACAACCTGCGCGACGTGCTGCAGAAGGGTGAAGCACACGCGACCGACAAGGGCTACGACCCCGGCGTGCTGCTGCAGACACGATTGATACCCGACATGTTCCCGCTGGTGCGGCAGGTGCAGATCGCCACCGACATGGCCAAGAACGGTTGCGCGCGCCTTGCCGGCGTCGACCCGCTGAAATTCGAAGACGACGAAACCACGTTCGCGCAGCTCTACGCCCGCATCGACCGCGCCATCGACTACATCGGCACGTTCAAGCCCGGGCAACTCGACGGCAGCGAGACCCGCGCAGTCTCGTTCATGACCCGCAACAACGGCGAGATGAAGTTCGACGGCCAGTCCTACCTGCTGCACTTCGTCCTGCCCAACCTGTACTTCCATAGCACCGCGGCTTACGCCATCCTGCGCGAGGCGGGCGTGGCGCTGGGCAAGAACGATTTCCTCGGGGCACAGCGCCGGCCGACCTGACGATCATCCACGCACTTGGGGAAGCGCGGGCACATGAATCTCATCAAGCTCCTGCTGTTGGTCGCCATCGCTGGCGGGGGCTACCACTACTGGAAGAAGCACAGCGTCGAGCGCGACCTCGTCGCCGCGACCAGTGAAGGCGGTTTCGTTTCGGTTCCGATGCCGGATGGAATGAGTCCCCATGGTGTGGTCGTGTTCGCACCGGAAAACTGTCCGTCGGACGCCGCGCAACGTGCGTACGCACTGGTCAGCGATCTCGGCAGCCGTGGCGTGCCGGTCTCCCGTGCCGACGCAGCGAGTTTCGACAATCTGCCGGATGCCGCCACTGCGGAGCGGGTCAGGACGGTGATGAGTGGCCAGGTGCCGATCGTGTTCGTCAACGGCAAGGCCAAGTCCAATCCGAGCCTGGAAGAAGTCGTGTCCGAATACCGGCGCCGCAAATCAAGCTGAAGCATTTGCGGCATACGTTGCCGCCTCACCGGCTACAACCATCAGGAAACGCCATGTCACGCATCCTTATCCTTGCACTTGCCTGCCTGTTGCCGCGCCTGGTCCTGGCGGAAACCGTGGTGCCGCTGTCGATCGGTGGCACCGAGGTTCGCCTGGCGATCGATGACGGCTATGTGCGCGCGAGCGAGAAGGCACCGGCTGCGCATGCCACAGCGTCCGCAGCATTGCCGCCGCCGCTGCGCCTGGTCGAAGCCTTCATCAGTGAGGATGACCTCAAGCGCATGGTGACCGGGCAGCCGCTGCAGCAGACTTATCTGCAGGTGCAGAGCCTGCGCGACGCAGAGGGTGTGACCTTCAGTGAAAACGAGTGGCAGGAGTTGCTCCCAACCATCGCCGAGCAGTTGGGTGCGCTCGACATGAACGCGATCGCCACCTCGAGCGAGGCAGGCGCGAACAAGCGCATGAGCGAAAGCGCGGGGGCCAGAATCGACGTGAACTTCGGTGATATCGGCAAGCCGGTGCTGTATGGCGACCGGGCGCGTTCCTTGCGTTTTACCGTGCTAATGCCCATCACCGTCCAGGTGGCAGGCACATCCAAGCAGCTGTTGCTGGAAGCCGCAGGCGCGGTGACGCTTCTGCGCGGCAAGATGCTGTACGTCTACGCCTATCGTCCCCATCAACCTGGCGATGACACGACCCGCGTGCGTGCCGCGCTGGATCGTTTCGTCGATCGTGCCGAGACGTTGAACGCGGAGCCAGCGAAATAACCCACGGCCATGCTGCCCTCCATCGATATCACCTGTCCCTACTGCGGTGAAATCATCACCATCCTCGTCGACGATTCCGCCGGCGACCAGGACTACATCGAGGATTGCCAGGTCTGCTGCCGTCCGATCGTGATCGCGGTGCGGTTCGACGATGACGGTGTGCCGCAGGTGAGCGCTTCGGCTGAAGACGACGCCTGAAATCCCAATGCAGGCTGCAAACGCTAAGCCGTGTTGAAGGCGGCGTGAAGCGTTCGTTTGTTACGCGAAAACTCAGTGCAGATACAGCTGTCGAGGCGAATGCTCCCGGTGCTCCGCGTACTGCGGTGCAATTCGACAGTCAGGAGGAGACCCCCATGAACGCACGAGTACGTACGCTTCTGGCGATGGCATTGGGTGCTGTGATGTTTGCGCCGACGGCCATCGCGCAGGTCAAGACCGATGTCGCCGGCCAGGCGACTGTGCAAACCACTGCGCCAACCTTGCCGACGCAGGCCACTGATCGCGCCACGGATGCAGTGGACAGCGCGGTGCAGAAAAAAGACCAGGTGACCGATCCCAAGGATCAGGCCGACGCGCCGATGACGAAGACCGAAGCGACAAAACCGATGCCGCCGACATCGCAAGGTGCGCAACACGCCGCGCCGCATTCGGATGTCGTGCAGCGCGACCTGTGGGCGCGCCTGGATACTGACTCCGATGGTCAGATCAGCGCGACCGAAGCCGATGCCGACACCGCGTTCGATACCGATTTCGCAGCGATGGACAGCAACGGCGACACCTTCGTCAGCGACACCGAGTACCGCACGTTCGCGAAGGCGGACACGGCGCAGGGCGCCACCGACGCCGCTGGGCATTCGGCGGTCGTGACGCGTTCGACCTGGGCGCGGCTCGACGTCAACCATGATGGCCGCATCAGCGCGACCGAGGCGGACGTCGACACCAGCTTCGACACCGCGTTTACGGCCATGGACAGCGATGGCGATGGTTTCGTCACCGATGCCGAATACCGTGCACATGCCAAGGCGCAGCTGAAGCCGTAATCATTACTGTGCGATCCGTATAGGAGGGCGCTGATCAGGCGCCCTCCTTCTGTCGGTAGCGTTGCTAGACACGCGCCAGCTACTCATTGCGGACAGGTCTTCAACATCGCCAGCGCTGCCTTGACGTTGGTGTCTGCAACCGTATCGCGCAGCGTCGCGGTGAGCGGATAGAAGGCCTGCTGGATGCCGCCGCCCGGGCAAGCGCCGCGTTCCGGTGACGAGTACTCCTCGATCAGCGTCGAGAACGTGTCGCCGTCCTTGTACAGCCAGTCGTTGCTGTCGCCGTAGACCATGTAGTGCGGGACCGAGCAGCCATCGACCGTGCCGGTAGTGGCGTAGTCGTCCTGGACGTCGGTGTAGCTGGCGGCGGTCGCCATCGCCTTGGTCAGGTCGTCGGAAGGAGCGACGTCGGGCGCATCGAGGTCGGTGCTGGGCGGCACCGCGACATGCCCCATCGGATGTCCGACCACGCCCCCGTAGCTGTGCCACGACAGCGCGCAGCCCAGGCCGTCGACTTCTTCCTTCAGCCTGGTTGCGAACTGACTATGCGCGAGTCCACGCACGGCCTGCGTTTCGACTTCGGAGAACGGCTGCGGGCCAGGGTAGGTGTCCAGATCCGGCACCAGGTTGCCGGTGGCGGTATCGACGCCGCTCGAGCCCATGTCAGGCAGGGTCATGCGCTGCGCCTGGGTGAATGTGCTTGGGTGCGCAAAGCCGTAGTTGCGGTTGAGGTCGGTGCCGCAGCGCTTTTGCCCCTCGGTCAGGCGCGTGTTCTTGCGCCAGTCGACCTGGTTGGCCACCGCGCGGTCGTAACCGTTGGGGTTGACGACCGGGATCACCCAGACTTCGCGCGTGTCCACCAACTTTTTGATCTGGTTGTCGGTGCTGTAGCCATCGGTCAATGCGTGCAGCAAGCGCAGGGTCTGGTAACCGGTGATCAGTTCGCGCGCGTGGTGCACGCCGAAGAAGGCGACTTCCGGTTCTGGATCGTTCTGCTGCGGATTGGCCGAGACCTTGACCGCGTAGATCTTGCGTCCGGGGAGCCGCTTGCCGTCGCAGTTGTCGATGGTTTGTCCCGTCCAGTAGAACAGCCGCACCAGGAACGGGCCCGAACTGCCGTCGAACGCCGCGGCGAGCTTGAACAGCTCCTGCTCGATCTCGGCATAGGTCTGGTAGATGCCAGGCGAATTGTGCGGATTGGACAGCGCACGCTGCATCAGGGCGGCCGAAGGCTGGAGACCTTGCTTCGTCAGCGGTGCGGTCACGTCCGGGTACGGCAACTGTCCTGCGAGTTCGCTCGGGAATGCACCACCTTTGCGGATCTGCAGCAGCGCTTCGCCCATCGCCGGGCTGTAGGTGGTGCCCATCAGGTCGGCGAGCGGTCCTTTCAGGGGCGGGCCGACGGGCGACTGGTCGGAAGAATAGGCGAGGAAGTCACTGATGCCGTCATCGTTGCTGTCGACTTTGCGCGGTGACGAGCCGAGGCGTTTCTCGAGTTCGTCACCGAGGCCGTCGAAGTCTGCGTCCTCGGTCTTCACGCGCGGGTCGTAGCCGAAGTATTCGTTCAGTACTTCGTCGAAGTCGCTCCAGCCGTCACCATCGCTGTCGGCCATAGTGGGATCCGTGCCGAGCGCGGTTTCGTGCGTGTCAGTCAGGCCGTCGCGATCGCGATCTGTATCCGGTTTGATGATGTCGTAGCCGAAACCGGCGAATCGGTCCTCGTAGCCGTCGGCATAACCATCCTGGTCGCTGTCTGGTTGTTCGGGATTACTGCCGTAGACACGTTCACGGTCGTCGGTGACGCCATCCTTGTCGCGGTCAGAGCCTGGGGTCTCGGTGGTTCCGGCATCGGTGGCGATCGTGCCCCATGCCGTCGATGACAACGGCCTGGTGGGTAGCGGTGCACAACCGCTGCCGACCAGGACGCCGGCCACCAGGAGCAACGCCAGGTGGGGATGACCCGGTTTCGATCGCACCATGGCGAATCCATGTGTGCGCAGCGACGGTGATGGGGGATGCGATTTCATGGTGGTGTCCTTACGTTGGGTGAAGTCCGTGGATGGGCTGTTCGCCCAGAACATCGTGGCGCGGCCTGCGCGCTCTCCGCTTGCGCGCTCGCCTGCGGCAACTCGCACTTCATGCAACGGCAGTGCTTCGGCGCAACGGCCAGCGTGGAGGCGTGCCCTTTTGCTCTCAGGTGAGTGTTAGTGGCGCATGCAGCGATGCGGCCGCTGTTGTGCGGCCACTGCGTTAACTCGCAATGCGCGGAGCCGCAACTAAGGACGACACGCAAGACAACCAGGAGAGAGTGCGATGCCAAACCCGAACGCGATCCTTGCCAACATCACCAGGATCGATCCCCCACTCGACAAACCGGCTGCCGAACTGCTGCGCGGCAGCGAGCGCGGACTCGACATCGAATTCGCCAATGCCCGCCGCGCACACCTCGATCCAGCGGATCCGCGCTCGGCAGGCTTCGCCGACATCCTCGAAACGTTGCGCCGCGACAAACGCCTGGTATACGTCGAAGTCGATCCGGCCAACGACGCGATCACGCGCCTGCTGATCCCCAAAGTCACCCGCGTCGTTGCCATTGGTCCGCCAACAGCCGATGGCATCGCGGTGGAGCTGGCGTATTCGCATGCACGTCACCTGCTCAGGCGCGACCACCCTGACTTCGAGGCACTGGATGAAGCGTTGCGCGCCGCGCACGCCAAGCGCCTGCGCGCGATCGTGGTCGAAGACGAAGCACACCGGATCCTCGAGCTGCGGTTCATGCCGGGACCGGACGATGGTCCGATTCCGGACCTGCCGCCGTTTCCGGAACGCTTGAACTGGTTCGAACGGTTCTGGCGCTGGCGTTGGTGGCCGTGGTGGTGGTTCGGCTGCGTGTCGGCGGCGAAAGCACAGCAGATGTTCGACCTGGTCAGCGCGACCTCATGCAATCCCCTGACGGTGCCGCCGCCGTGCATCCCTTTTCTGTATCCGGATGACGGTTGCTGGGCGCGTGCGCACGAGATGTGTCGATTGATGATCGATGCGGGCGTCACGCCGCGGAAGTTGTGGATCGTCGGCAGCCTCCACGTCAGCACCAAGAACAATCCCTACTGCGAGGTCTGGTGGGGCTGGCATGTCGCGCCGACGTTGTGCGTGCGCAAATGGCGATGGTGGTGGTGGTGGGCGAGCGAAAAGATGGTGATCGACCCGGCGTTGTTCACTGGGCCTGTATCCGCGGCGACATGGAAGAGCGTGCAGGGCGATCCGAATGCGGCGTTGTATCCACACGACGCTTCGGTCTATTACCGCTGGTCCGCCAACAACCTCGAAACCGATCCGACCTACAGCAAGACGTGGGGGTACTTGGAGGACTATCGGCTGTACCTCAAGAACCGCTCGCTGCAATTGGGGCCGCCGCCCTACGCGAATTGCCCGTAGCGGGAACGTAAAAGAAGAGGGCGCCAATCTGGCGCCCTCCTACTTGCACGCTTACGTTACCTGGAGGCGTCATCGTCCTCGCGACGCGGGCTGGGCTGACTGACCTGCCGATCCTGCGAAAGTGGTGGCATGAGTCGCATTCATTCATGTGTGCGTGGTGTTCACGACACCCGTTCGACATCACATTCCGGCCCGCGCTTAGCGCAACTCATGCGTGCTGTGGTTAAGGCCATGTATGCAAGGCGATTGCGGGGTTGCCTCGATTCAGACAAACGCGGGCATGGTTGCGACGTGCGGCATTCACCGCGCGCTCCACATTCCCCCATGGAGGAAACACCGAATGAAGAACCAGAAGTCCCTCGTCGCTGCCCTCGCACTCGGCGCAACCCTTGCCATGCCGCTCGCTTTCGCCCAGAGCAGCAATGCCAACGCTTCGGCGCAGCCCGACGCCGCCGCGCAAGCCGCGACACCGGCCACGCCCGCAACGCCGGCCACGCCTGCAACGCCTGCCACCGAAGGCACCGCTGCCACTGCGGCTACGCCAGCGACCCCGGCCACGCCCGCCACTCCGGTCAAGAAGAGTTGGTCGGAACTCGATGTCGACCAGAACGGCAACCTCAGCGTTAGCGAAGCGCAGCCGGTCAACAGCTTGTCGAAAGTGTTCGTGCAGGCCGATGCCAACGCCGATGGCCAGTTGAGCCCCGACGAGTACAAGGCTTACCTCGCCTCCAGCGGCAAGGGCAAGTCCGGCTCCGGCGGCTGATGTCGCAGAGTTGATCGCAACCTCCGGATTCCGGCCGGCGTCATGCCGGCCGGCGTCCATCATGTGCGTGCGCGAGCACGCTTCACTTGCTAGAGAAAACGCCATGAAGACGCTCCCCAATGCTTCCCTCGCGTTGTTCGCGTTCGCGACGTTGTTGCTTGCATCCTGCGCCAGCACTGCCGACACCGATACTTCGGCAGCGGCCGAAGCCAGCGCGCCGGCTGCCGATGCCTCGGCTTCGACCTCCGCTTCGAGCACCACCGAGGCTTCGGCCACCCCGTCCGACACGTCGACGCCCGCGCCCGCAGATGGCGCCAGTACGGAAACGCCGCCGAGCACGCCGTAAGCGATCCGTTCGTATAACAACCAAGGTTGTGGCACGAAGGGCGGCGCAAGTCGCCCTTCGTTATTGCGGCAGTTACACTTCCGCCATGCATACGGACATCCGACTGGTCGGCTTCGACGGCGACGACACCCTGTGGCGCAGCGAGGATTACTACCACGCTGCGCAGGACGACTTCGAACGCATCCTGCAGGGCTACGTCGACCTGCACGACGCCCGTACCCATGAGCGCCTGTACGCCGTCGAGATGCGCAACCTGGCGCTGTTCGGCTACGGTGTGAAAAGCATGACGCTGTCGATGGTGGAGGCGGCGGTGGAGATCACCGAGGCGCGCATCAGCGCCGCCGACCTGCATCGCATCGTCGAACTGGGCAAGGCGCTGCTGCAGCATC
This sequence comes from Lysobacter sp. CFH 32150, assembly GCF_022758295.1. Lineage (GTDB taxonomy): Bacteria > Pseudomonadota > Gammaproteobacteria > Xanthomonadales > Xanthomonadaceae > CFH-32150. The sequence continues at coordinate 26,314 of NZ_JALDWJ010000003.1, forward strand.
CGGTGGAGCTGCTGCCGGGCATCCGCTCGGCCGTGGAGGCCATCGGTGCCGAGCACGAGATCGTGCTGATCACCAAGGGCGACCTGTTCCACCAGGAAGCGAAGGTGAAGCAATCGGGCCTGGCCGACCTGTTCCATCGCATCGAGATCGTCAGCGAAAAGGACGCGTCGACCTATGCGCGGGTGTTGCGCGAATTCGACCTGTCGGCATCGCAGTTCGCGATGATCGGCAACTCGCTGCGTTCCGACATCGCCCCGGTACTCGAGCTCGGTGGTTGGGGTATCCACATGCCCTACCACGTGACCTGGGCGCACGAGAACGAGGCCGACGTCGCCGCCGACGCGCCGCGCCTGCGCACGGTGGCCACGGCCACTGAATTGCCGGCGGCATTGCGGACGATTGCGGTCGCCGCGCTGGCAGCCAGCTAGCGACGGTCACGTATCGCGTTTAGGCTATTTGGCATGACCCGGGGAGACAGTCGATGCACAAGTGGATCGTCGCCGCGTTGTGCGCGGCCATGTGGGTGACGCCAGTCCTGGCGGAAGTGTCCAGGAAAGCCGACGCGCCGAATGTCCCTGCCAAGCAGGAAGCGCCGACCTGGCCGCTGCCGTGGAAACCTGGCGCCAAGCTCGTTTACGACGAGCGCAGCGAAAGCGTCGAGCGCAGCGACGGCAAGGTCGAACGCATGGCGTCGACATCGACCGCGACGATTTCGGTGCCCCGCGTCGATGGCGACGGCGTCGTCCAGCGCTGGCAGTGGAGCGATATCCACTACACCTTCGAAAACATCGACGCCGCCACCGAAGCCGCCGCGCGCGGCCTCGCCGATGCGCTCGCCAACATGCCGCTCGACGTGCGCCTTGACAAGGACGGCAATTTCGCCGCCGTCCTCAACACTGCCGACTTCCGGCCAGTGATTCGCGAGCACATGGGCAAGGCTTTCCGCGCAGGGATGGCCAAGGCGGCCGCCGACGCCAAGGAGAAGCCCGATCCGGAATTGATGGCCAAGCTCGATGCCCAGCTGGCGCCGATGCTCGACATGATGAGCAGCGAGGCGTTCGTCACGACGTTGTTGTCGAAGGAGCCGCAAGCATTCAACTTCATGGGCGCCGGCGGCGTCGCCTTGAACGAAGAATTCGAATACGACGACCAAGGCCAGAATCCTGCCGGCGGCGAACCGATCCCGATGATCGGCAGACTCAAGGTCTCGCGATCGCAGCAGAAGGGTTTCGTTGAAGTGCATTGGACGCTGGACATGGATCCCGAGCAGGCTGCCGCGGTCATCGGTGATGTCGCGCAGAAGATGCTGGGCGACAAAGCCGCAGCGGACGACAAGGCGGCCATCAGCAAGGTCGTGCCCAGGACGGTGGACATCGGCACCGACACCACCTTCCTGATCGACACCGCTACCGGCATCGTGCATCGCATGGTGCGCATCGAGCGCAAGAACATCGGTGACAAGCAGGAAACTGAAAGCACCACGCTGACCCTGCGCAAGCAGGCCGGCGGCTGAACGATAAATTTACCGACCGCAACGCCGGCCGGGCCATCCCGGTTTGGTTAAAAACCGGTTCACCGGCGCGGTCGCATCGTTCGCTCAAGCCCGCAATGGTGCGGGTGAGTAGGAGAGAACGATGACTATCCTGTCTCGCTGGCTTGCCCCTGCCGTGCTCGCGGCGGGTCTCGGCTTCGGTGCGATGGCCCCGGCGCCCGCGCAGGCGCAGGACGACACGTTGACTCGCGTGCTGGTTGATATCGCCGACGTGGTGCTGCGCGGCGGCGTGCCGTATTACCGCTATGGCGATTACGGCTACGACGATCGTCTGATCGTACAGCGCGACCGCTACGGCCGCCTCGTCTATTACCGCATGGTGCCGCGTTACCAGAGCGATTACCGTGCCGGTCCGCCGTATGGCAACGCCTACGGCTACTGGAACAATGGTCCGGGCAACCGCAAGGTGAAGTGCAACAAGCACGGCAAGTGCAAAGTGACCTATTACGATCCGCGTTACGATCGCCGCGACTATTACGATCGCTACTATGACGATCGTTATTCCCGTTACGACCGCAACGACCGCTACTGGGACGGTCGCCGCTGGCGCGATCGCGACGACGATGACGATGACGATTGATCGCTAGCGCATGCGTGGTCTGACGGCGCCGGTGTCCCCGGCGCCGTCGTCATGCCGGAGTACCGCGGACGGTGCTAGCCTCCGCGCATTCGTTTACAGGGCTTCTTCAAGGAGAGCGTGATGACCCGATTCGGTTCCCTTCTGGTCGCAGCCGTATTGTTGGCCGCCAGTGGCGCAGCGCAGGCGCGCGGCACGGTGGATTGCAAGCTGCGGTTCTCGATGTCCGGCTGGTCGGTGTTCTACAAGACTGCATCCGGTGAAGGCACTGTCAGCTGCAGCAACGGACAACGCATGGCAGTGCGGATCAGCGCCAAGGGCGGCGGCCTGAGCTTCGGCAAGTCACGAATCGAGAACGGTACCGGCGAGTTCTCCGGTGTCCACGATATCCACGACGTACTCGGTACCTATGCCACCGCCGAGGCGCATGCCGGCGCATCGAAGTCGGCCAAGGCGCAGGCGATGACCAAGGGCGAGGTGTCGTTGGCGCTGGCCGGCAAGGGAAAAGGCTGGGATATCGGCGTCGCGTTCGGCAAGTTCGTGATCGAGGCGCGTTGACAGGTTCCTAGTCGCTGCGATGCTGGTGGTCCTCGACTACCGGCGCCGTTTGCATGGTCTGGGCCATGTCGCGCTGCAGGCGTTGCGCCACCCAGCCGATACCGCCGACATATGCCACGGTGGCCACCACGATCGCCACGAGCACGATCAGCCAATGGCGGCGTATCCAGGTCCGATCAGGGGCAGGTAATGTGTCCATATCGATGCCGTGTCATGGATAGGGAACGTAGTGGGGCACCGGTCACGGCCGCGTGTATGCCCGTTCTCACTTGACCGTCACCAGCCCCGGCTCGCGCTGAACGTGCCGAACCGAGCTGTCGGGACTGTGACGCGGTTTCAGAACCCATTCATCGGGCGCACCGACACTATGAACGTCCAACACAGCAGGGGATCCATATGCACCGCAAGTTGAGAATCTTCGCGCTGGCCGCCGCGCTTGCAGCTGCAACCGGCGCCGTTGCCGCCCAGGACTTCACAGTGGGCTGGAGCCCACGCACCGGTGACGTCTGGATCGACACCTGGGCCGGCGACATGAACCGCTACGGTTCGCGCTACCGCGACCCCTTCATCGACGAAATGGTCCGCTACCACGGCGCGCCGCGCCCGCTGGTGGTCGAACTGCTGGAACAACGCCGCTGGGCGCCGGGCGACGTTTACCTCGCCTGCTCCATTGCTTCGATCATCGGCCGGCCCTGCCGTTACGTGGTTGACGAATTCGACCGTGATCGCGGCCAGGGCTGGGGCGTGATCGCCAAGCGCATGGGCATCAAGCCGGGTTCGGCCGAGTTCCATCGTCTCAAGCGCGGCTTCGTGCCGACCTACGACCGCTGGGGACGCCCGATCACCCTCGATGTCGAACTCGAGCGCGCCTACCCGGGCCGCGGCAAGGGCGGCAACAAGGGCAGCGGCCATGGCAAGAGCGCCGCACGGGTCGATCACAGCGACCATGGCGGTGGTAAAGCGCAGCACTCGGGCGGCAAACCCGACCACGCCGGCGGCTCGGGCAAGACTGGGAAAGGCAAGGCCAGCAGCGACAAGGGCGGCCAAGGCAAAGGCAAGAAGGGCGGCAAGGGCAACGGCAAGGGCTGATGCCTGCTTCCGAACGCGTAACGCATCGCGGCGGCTGTCATTGCCGCCGCGTGCGTTTTGAGGTCGAGGCCCCGGCGCAGATCGAGGCGCTCGACTGCAATTGCTCGATCTGCCGCATGACCGGCTTCCTGCACCTGATCGTGCCGGCCGCGCGCTTCCGCCTGCTGTCCGGCGCCGACGACCTGGTCGAATACACCTTCAACACCGGTGCCGCCAAACACCGTTTCTGCCGCCACTGCGGCATCAAGAGTTTCTACATCCCGCGCAGCCATCCCGATGGGGTGGACGTCAACGTGCGCTGTCTCGATGAAGGCACTGTCACGCGGTTGACGATCATCCCGTTCGACGACAACGACCGCGAAGCGTCGACCGCGGCGCTGGCGCATCTGTCGCACGACTAGTCGCGCACCGCGCCGTATCATGGGCGCATGTCGAATCCGAACATCCGCATCGTCGACTACGCGCCGCGATGGCGCAGCGACTTCGCCCGCCTCAACATCGAATGGCTCGAGCGCTGGTTCGTGGTCGAACCGATCGATCGTGTCGTCCTGTCCGATCCGGAGGCCCACATCCTCGCCGCCGGCGGCCGTGTGCTGTTCGCGATCGACGGCGACGACCATGCCGTCGGCACCGTCGCGCTCAAGCACGAAGGTGGCGGCGTCTACGAACTGACTAAGATGGCGGTCGAACCGGCACATCAGGGCGCGGGCATCGGTCGCCTGCTAATGCTGGGAGCGCTGGATGCCTATCGCACGCTTAATGGGCGCGAGTTGTTCCTCGAATCCAGCAGCAAGCTCGCTCCCGCGCTGAAACTGTACGAGAGCGTCGGCTTCCGCCATCACCCCGCGCCGCGACCGGGCTCGCACTACGCCCGCGCCGACGTCTACATGGTGTGGGAACCAGACTGATCGGCCGCAACGCTACACGCCCGTACAATGTGCGAGTGCCGAACGTACCTGCCATTCCCGCCGAAGCCCTGCGCCTGTCCGTCGCCCCGATGATGGATTGGACCGATACGCATTGCCGCGTTTTCCATCGTCTGCTGGCGCCGCACGCGCGGCTGTATACGGAAATGGTCCATGCGAATGCGGTGATCCATGGTGACCGCAATCATCTGCTGGCACTGGACCCGGTTGAACATCCTGTCGCGTTGCAGCTGGGTGGCAGCGAACCGGCATTGCTGGCGCAGGCGGCACGCATCGGCGAGGAACACGGCTTCGATGAGATCAACCTCAATTGCGGGTGTCCATCCGATCGCGTGCAGGCGGGCCGTTTTGGTGCATGCCTGATGCGCGAACCAGCGCTTGTTGCCGACAGCGTTGCGGCGATGATCGCTGCGTGCAACGTACCGGTGACGGTGAAGTGCCGGCTTGGTGTTGATGACGATCATGACTACGATCGTTTCCGGCACTTTGTCGACAGCATCGCCGAAGCGGGTTGCCGGATGTTCGTGGTCCATGCGCGCAACGCCTGGCTCAAGGGCCTGTCGCCGAAGGAGAACCGCGAAGTGCCGCCGCTGCGCTACGACTGGGCGTGGCGGCTCAAGCGCGAACGCCCGGAACTGCGCGTGATCGTCAACGGCGGCATCGCGACGCGCGACGAAGCCACTCAGCATCTGGAACACGCCGACGGCGCCATGCTCGGCCGCGCCGCGTACCACGATCCGTACCTGCTGCACCGGCTCGATGTCGACTGGTTCGGTGGCGAGTTGCAGACGCGTGCCGACCTGCTGCGCACCTTGCGGCCGCATGTCGAAACATGGCTGGCCCAGGGCATCGCGCTCAAGCACATCACCCGGCATGTGCTCGGCCTGTTCCATGGCGAGCGTGGCGGCCGTGCGTTCCGCCAGGTGCTGAGCGAAGGCGCGCACAAGCCTGGCGCCGACTGGGCGCTGGTCGAGCGCGCCTTGTCGATGACACAGTTCGAGCCGGAGGCGCGCGCCGACGCCGCATGATCACGCACGACACTGAATCCTTCCTCGCGCATGCACGCAGCCTTGCGCCCGACTTCGGCCCGGCCACCGCGCGCGCGGCGTTCCTGGTCGCGCCCGACGGCTTCGCCCTGGCCGAGCAATCCGCGGCCGACAATCGCTACATGGCCGATGCGCATGCCTTCGATGCGGACCGCGCCGCGCAGCAGCATCGTGAACTGCACAGCGCGTTGTCCGGGATCGTGCCGACGATCTGTTTCGCCGGCGATCCCGCCACCCCGGATGCGCTGTTCCCCAACAATGCCTTCGGCACCACCGCCGGCCGCTACGTCGTCGGCCGCATGCGCCACCCGGTGCGCCAGCGCGAAGCGACGCGTGCAGACATCCGCGGTTTTTTCGGCGGCGTGCTCGACTACGCCGAGATCGACTTGTCCACGCAGCCCCATCCTTGCGAGTTGACTGGGGCGCTGGTGATCGATCGCGCCCGTGGCATCGGCTTGTGCGGTCTGTCCGAACGTTGCGATGAGGCGGGCGCACGGCTGATGCACGAAGCCTTCGGCCTGCGCGCGACGCTGCTGTTCGATCTTGCCGCGGGCGAATACCACACCAACGTGGTGCTGGCCGTGCTGGCCGGGCGGGCCGTGTTGATCTGCCCGCAGGGGTTCGCCGATCCGGCTGTCGTCGACGCGATCGCCGCGTTGTACGCACCGCATGCGGTGCTGCTGTCGCCGGAGGAGCATGCCGCCTTCGCCGGCAATTCGATTGCGCTATCGGCAGACGCGGTGTGGATGAGCGCCACCGCCCAACGGATGCTGACCGATGCCAGTCGCGCGGCGCTCGCTGCGGCGGGCTTCGCCGTGCGCGGCGTCGAACTCGATGCGATCGAGGCCGGTGGTGGCTCGCTTCGCTGTTGCGTGGGTGAGATTTTTTGACGTCGCTAACGTCGCCACGGCTGAACCGCGGCCATCGTGTGAAGAAAAAGTTCAGACCGGATTCACCGCCACATTCCAAGAATGCGTCCCATCGCCGGTACCATTCGGCGCACTGCAGTCCTTAGGATTTTCTGCCCATGCCGCTGTCCCGTGCCCTGCGTTCGTTGTCGTTGCTCGCCATCCTGGCGGGAGCGAGCGCGTCCGCGTGGGCGTTGCCGCAGCCCCAGGGGCGTGGTCCGGAGCAGCAGCGTGGGCGCGGCGATCAGGGTCAGAGCCAGCCGCGCGGCCACGAACGTCGCGACGACCAGAGCGCATTGTCCGATGCGGTCCGTCGCGCCGAGCGCGCCACCCGTGGCCAGGTCCTGAGCGCCGAACGCGTCCAGTTCGACGGCCGTGACGTCAATCGCGTCAAGGTCGTCGACGATCGTGGCCGGGTACGGGTGTACTGGGACGATCCCCAGGCCAAGGACGACGACGGGCCCGCCAACAACCGCGGCGACCGCCGGCGTACACGCGACGAAGACGACGACAGCGACTAAGCTGAACAGCCTCCGGCCATGACTGGCCGCCCTGCAGACGGAGTCTCCATGCGCATTCTGCTCGTCGAAGACGAAGCCCCGCTTCGCGAAACCCTGTCCGCGCGCCTGAAGCGCGAGGGCTTCGCGGTCGATGCCGCCCAGGACGGGGAGGAAGGCCTGTACATGGGCCGCGAGGTGCCATTCGACCTCGGCATCATCGACCTTGGCCTGCCCAAGATGTCGGGCATGGAACTCATCAAGGCCTTGCGCGACGAAGGCAAGCAGTTCCCGGTCTTGATCCTGACCGCGCGTTCGAGCTGGCAGGACAAGGTGGAAGGGCTGAAACAGGGCGCCGACGACTATCTCGTGAAGCCCTTTCACGTCGAGGAACTGCTGGCGCGGATCAACGCCCTGGTACGCCGTGCCGCTGGTTGGAGCAAGCCGACCCTCGAATGCGGCCCGGTAGTGCTCGATCTCGCCGCGCAGACCGTGACCGTCAACGGCAGCAACGTCGATCTCACCAGCTACGAGTACAAGGTGCTCGAGTACCTGATGATGCACGCGGGCGAGCTGGTCTCGAAAGCCGACCTCACCGAGCACATCTACCAGCAGGATTTCGACCGCGATTCCAACGTGCTCGAAGTCTTCATCGGCCGCTTGCGCAAGAAGCTCGATCCCGACGGCGAACTCAAGCCGATTGAGACCGTGCGTGGCCGCGGCTATCGTTTCGCCATCGCCCGCACCGGCGAGGGCTGATGCCGCCGCGTGCGACGCGGTCCAACCGGGGATAGGGGACGTGCTGATCAGAGGCAGGCATGGGGCCTGAGCGCAGGTCGCTGCGGGGTTGGCGTTCGCGTTCGCTGCAATCGCGGCAATTGCTTGCGGCCAGCCTGGGCCTGATCGCGTTCCTCGCGCTCGCCGGCTACGCGCTCGATCGGGCCTTCATCGAAACCGCAGAGAACAGCCTGCGCCAGCGACTGGAGAGCTATGCGCTGGACTACGTCAAGCGCGTCGACTTCCTCCGCGATGGCTCGCTGTACGTGCCGGAGGTTTCGCCCGAACCGCGTTTCGATCGTCCCGGCAGCGGCTTGTACGCCGAAATCGTGTTGCCCAACGATCATTGGGACTCGCCTTCGGCGCAAGGGCCGCGGTTACCCGAAGGCGCGATGCTCGAGCCGAAAGAGGATCGCTTCGAAGGCCCGTTGCCGATCACCCAGATCGACAACAGCCCGAGCGAGATCTATCGCTACGGCATCGGCGTGGTGTGGGCCCCCGAAGAAGGCGGTCCGCAAGCGGAATTCCCATACACCGTGTATGTGTCCGAGGACACCGGCGGGTTGTCCGCGCAGGTCCGTGTGTTCCGGCGCGCGCTGTGGGGTTACCTCGGCGGCGCCGGGCTGGTGCTGTTGCTGCTGCAGGCGCTGATCCTGCGTTGGAGCCTGTGGCCACTACGGCAGGTGATCGTCGAGCTCAAGCGCGTGCAGCGCGGCGTGCTGGCGCGGATGAGCGCACGCCACCCGCGCGAGCTGGAACCGCTGACCGAAAGCATCAATGCCTTGATCGAGAGCGAACGCGAGAACCTGGATCGCCAGCGCAATACGCTCGCAGATCTCGCGCACAGCTTGAAAACGCCGCTGGCCGTGCTGCGCGCGCGCCTCGACGCGCACGCATCGGAAGACGAATTGCGTGCCGACGTCGCCGTGCAGCTGCGGCGCATGAGTGACATGGTGTCGTATCAACTCGCACGCGCGGCATCCAGTGGCCACAAGTTGTTCGCCGCGCCGATCGAAGTCGAGCCGCATGCCGAGCAGATCGTGCGGGGGCTGGAGACGATGTATGCGGGTAAGGGCGTGCTGTGTGAGTTCGAAGTCGACGTCTCGGCGCGTTTCCACGGTGAGCTTGGCGACCTGCAGGAACTGCTTGGCAATTTGCTCGAGAACGCCTTCAAGTGGGCACGCTCGCGCGTGCTGTTGACGGTGACCGCCGGCGAGACCGCGCCCAACCGCCGTCCCGGCCTGTTGATCGCCGTCGACGACGATGGTCCGGGCGTACCTGCCGACCGCGTCGCGCAACTGCTGCAACGCGGCGTACGTGGCGATGAACGCGTGCAAGGGCACGGCATTGGCCTGGCGATCGTGCAGGACATCGTGCGTGGCTATCGCGGTGACCTGGAAGTCACGCGTTCCGAGGAACTCGGCGGTGCACGCTTTGAAGTGCGGTTGCCGCCTGGGTTGTGAACCCGTCATCCCTGCGTTGGCGGGGATTCAGTAACTTTGCTCTTGCCGTCATCCCGGCGGCTTTCAACAGCCGAATGGCTGGTCAAGCCGGGATCGATTTTGACTTTGCCCCTTATCGCTTTAAGTCAAAGGCATTCCGCTGCTGCGCATCGGGTCACTTTTCTTTGCTGGCCCAAAGAAAAGTAACCAAAAGAAATGGCCTCCTCGCAAGAGCACAGCACGCGGCGTGGAGGCTGCGGAGATTTTTCGACTCGGCATCCTGCCTCGGTCGAAAAACGGCGCACGTCCTGTGCGCCGCCCTCCGGGTTGTGCAGATACGCGGCGTGTCATTTTCAATAAAAGATTATGCGTGCAGCTCACTGCAACGGCGAAACCCCATAGAACCGTTCCAGATGGCTAGCCACCATAGGCATCGCCTCCCGCAGCAACCGCGGGTCGCTGAAGTGGTACTCGCTGCACACCGCGAAGAACTCTTCCGGTGCTTCCGCGGCATAGCCATCGATCGCAGTCTCGCGCCCGGCATCGACTTCGCGTGCCAGCGTGTCGTAAGCGAGTTGGAAATCGCGCGCCCATTCGCGTTGCCAGGCGCGTGGCAACGGAGGTGTGCCATCGAGGGCGCCGTCGAGGGCGTCGAGTTTGTGCGCGATCTCGTGCACGGCGACGCAGAACCCTTCGCGCGGTGCGGCCAGGTCGGCTTCGATATCCGCCCACGACAGGATCACCGGACCGCTCTCCCAGGCTTCGCCGATCAGTTCGTCGTCCCATTCGTGCAGCACGCCAGCGGCATCGACGTGGCTGCGGTTCACGCGGAATGCGTCGGGATAGACGATCAGTTGCGACCAGCCGCGCAGGCCTTCGTTGCCGAACTCGAGCAAGGGCAGGCAGCACAGCGCGGCGAGTTGCACGCGTTGGGTGTCATCGAGCGATAGACCGGCGACCGGGGTGATCGTTTTCGCCGCGAGGAAGCGGCTCGCGAGCGCATGCAGGCGCGTGTCGCGCTCGTGATCGAGTGCGGCGACCCACGGCACACGCTCGCGCGCGGCGCGCCAGAGGTCGTGATCGATGGGCGGGGCGCTGCGCTGGAAGCGTTGCAACAGTCGACGCAAGCGCAGCTGTATTCCGTGTATCAGGCGCTCCGCGTATTAGCGGAACATCCCCGGCAGGAAACTGTGCCAACGCGGTGCCTGCATGCGTGGACTGCCTTCGCTGTCGCCACCGCCGCCGCGAGCGGCCGGCTTGCTGGCTTTCCGCGATGCCGCCGGGACCGGTGTCGCGGCGCGTGCCTTGGTGCTGCGGGTGTCTGCTGCAGCGACCGCTGCCGCGATTTCCGGGCAGCCGCTATTGTCGTCGTTGGAACCATGCATGGGCGCGCGTGCAGCAACAGAGGTGCTGGCGCAGAGCAGCAACAGGCAGAGGACGATACGGGGCATGGCGGCAATCCTGGTCGCGTGGGGCGCGGACCGTGGGGCACGGCTCGCGGACTATACCGTGGATGCGTGACAGGCGCAGAAGGTTGCATGCTGCATCGCAGCAGGTGTCGTGGCCCAGCCATAATCGCGTTATGGCCAGCCCGTCCACTGCCGTCGACAGCCCCCCTCCGCACCCGCTGGACGACCGCGACCTGCTGGCCCGCCTGGCCACGGGGCCGGCCACCGGCGATGCGCTGGCCCAGGCGGCCGGGCTCACCCGTGCCGCGGTCTGGAAGCGGATCGACGCCCTGCGTGCGGCCGGTGTGGAAATAGACGCCCGGCCCGGGCGCGGCTACATCCTGCGGTATCCATTGGAACTCCTTGATGCCGAGGCGATCCGTGCCCGACTGCCGGCGATCGCCGCCGCGCAGCTGGCGACCCTTGAAGTGGCGTGGAACCTCGATTCGACCAATAGCGAACTGCTGCGCCGCAGCACTTCATCGCGCGGGGTCGACGTGCTGCTGGCCGAGCGCCAGACCGGCGGTCGCGGTCGTCGCGGGCGCGCGTGGGCTTCGCCGCTGGCAGCGCACCTGTACCTGTCGCTGGCGCGGCAATTTTCCGGCGGCCTGGCGCGGCTGGGCGGACTCAGCCTGGTCGCGGGCATCGCCACGGCGGAAACGCTGCGCTCTCTGGGCTTCGATGGCGTGCAACTGAAATGGCCGAACGATCTGGTCGTCAACGACAGTGCCGGCTTGCGCAAGCTCGGCGGCTTGCTGATCGAAGGTGGCGGCGAACATGCCGGACCGGTGCGGGCGGTGATCGGACTGGGTTTGAACGTGCGGATGCCGGAGGCGTTTGCTGTGCAGGTCACCCAACCATGGGTCGACCTCGCCGCGCTCTCGCGGCCACCGCCTTCGCGCAACGTGCTCACCGCGGCTTTGCTGACACAACTGTTGCCGGCACTCGAACAGTTCGATCGCGATGGCTTGGCGCCGTTCCTGCCGCGTTACGCCGCACTCGATGTGCTTGCTGCGCGCGCAGTGACGATGCATTCACCTGCAGGCGAACGACACGGTGTCGCGCTCGGCATCGCGGCTGACGGCGCATTGCGCGTGCGCCTGGACATGCCTGATGGAAGCGCCGGCGAAGAAAGCACGTTCCATTCCGGCGAAGTCAGCGTGCGCGCACGCAATATGCTTGTGGGCGACGACATGCTTGTAGCGGGCATCCTTGTAAAGGACAGGCTTGAGGACACGGGGGGCTGATGAGCAACTGGCTGTTCGACCTCGGCAACACCCGGCTCAAGTGCGCACCCCTGCATGCCGATGGCAGTGTCGGCGAAGTGGTAGCGCTCGCGCACGAGGCCCCTGACCTGGCGGCCGAGCTCGCCCGCGCACTGCCGGCGCGAGGCGTGGTCGCTTACGTTGCCAGCGTCGCGGCGACGGAACGGAAGCTCAAGCTGCTCGATGCGCTGACGCAGCGGTTCGAGCGCATCGCCATTGCCCGCACCACGCGGACCTTCGCCGGGCTGCGCATTGCCTACGCCAATCCGGACAAGCTCGGCGTCGACCGTTTCCTCGCCATGCTCGGCGCACTCGCGCGAAAGGATGGACCGTGGCTGCTGGCTGGCGTCGGCACGGCGCTGACCATCGACCTGCTCGATCGCGACGGGACCCATCGTGGTGGCCGCATCGCCCCGTCGCCGGCATTGATGCGCGAAGCACTGCACGAGCGTGCCGCGCAATTACCGGCGACAGGCGGGGACTACGTCGAATTCGCTGGCGATACCGAGACCGCGCTCGCCTCCGGTTGCGAAGGGGCGGCGCTGGCATTGATCGAACGCAGCCTGCGCGAAGCGACCACGCAGCTCGCAGGTCCACCCAAATTGCTGCTGCACGGCGGCGGTGCCGCGCCGTTGCTCGCGCACCTGCCCGCGGCCGACTTTGAACCGCGGCTGGTGCTGGAAGGCCTCGCGCGCTGGGCGCGGGTCGAAGCGGCGTAACGCGCAACGACGCACGGATACCGATTGGATACGCCGCTTAGAATCCGCCGCATGATCCAGCGCGCCCTGCTTGTCCTCCTGATCGTGATCAATCTCGGCGTCGCCGCGTGGTGGGCGACGCGCGCGCCGCCGGCGCCAACGCCTGCGGGCGAACAACCCGCGGGCGTGCCACGCCTGCAGCTGCTCAGCGAAGCACCGCGGCGGCCGGCACCGCGTCCTGCCGCGACCGCCATCGCGACGGCCGGGCCCCTGGTCGCGGCACCCGCAACCGTCGCGCCCCCGGCCGCGGCATCCGCCGCGACGCAATGCTTCAGTTTTGGTCCGTATCCGAACCCGGCGGCATTGCGCCGCGCCCACGCGCGCGTGCAGGCGCAGGCGGTGCGTACGCAGGTGCGCGAAGTCGCGGGGACGGCGACGGGCTGGCGCGTGTTCCTGCCGCCGTTGTCCACGCGCGCGGAAGCGCAGGCGACGGTCGAGCGCATGCGTGCGGCGGGACTCGATGACCTCATGGTCATCGCCGACGGCAGCGAAGCCAACGCCATCGCACTCGGCCGTTACCGCGGCGAGGACGCGGCCAAGCGCCGCCAGGCCGCGTTGCAGAAAGCGGGCTTCACCGTGCAGATCGCGCCGTTGGGTGCGGTCGCCACGCAGGGCTGGATCGATGTCGCCGCCGGCACGGATTTCGACAGCGCGCGGGTCGCACAGGACATCGCCGCGGCGCAGGCCCGAAAAATCGACTGCGCGACAGTGAAATAGCCGCGCAGGCTAGAATGTAGCCCTTCGCCGGCATAGCTCAGTTGGTAGAGCAACCGCCTTGTAAGCGGTAGGTCCCCAGTTCGAATCCGGGTGCCGGCACCAAAAGACGGTTTCAGGCCATCCCGTCAAAACCCTAAGTTCTCAAAAGACCCGCCTAAACAGCGGGTTTTTTGTTGCGTGGCGCGCCAAGGCGTCCCATTGCATCCGGCCCAAGCTGGGGCCATCATCGGGGGCATAAAGGGGAAATGGCCCCGCCGCAAAGCGAGATGGCCCCATGGCGTTGACCGATACCGCAATCCGCAAGGCGAAGGCGCGCGCAAAGTCTTACAAGCTGACCGACGGCGCCGGGTTGTATCTGGAGGTCATGCCGAACGGCGCGCGTTATTGGCGGATGCGCTATCGCTACGCGGGCAAAGACACGCGCCTGGCGTTTGGCGTTTACCCCGAGGTGACGCTGGCGGAGGCTCGCCACCGCCGGGATAAGGCGCGCGCTGCGATCCGTGACGGCCGCGACCCGTCCGCAGACCGCAAGGCCGAACGGCGCAGGGCGAAGCTGTCTGCTGCCATCACGTTTGAGGGCATCGCGCGCGAATGGCTGGCGTCCCAAAGGAAAAAGCTGACCACGGCGACCTATGACAAGGCGACGCGAATGCTAGAGGCCAACGTCTTCCCCTGGTTGGGCACGCGGCCGATTGCCGATATAGACGCACCGGAATTGCTAGCCGTGCTGAAACGCATCGAAGCCCGAGGCGCGCACGAAACCGCGCACCGCGTAAAGGCTCGCATAGGGCAAGTGTTCCGCTATGCCATCGCGCACGGCACCGCGACCCGTGATCCGTCGGCAGACTTGCGCGGCGCGCTGGCGCCCGTCGTGTCGCGGTCACATGCGGCCGTAACCGATCCGGCGCAAGTTGGGGACCTGTTGCGCGCGCTGGATTCCTATAGCGGGCAGTTTGCGACCCGTTGCGCGCTGCGGCTTGCGCCGCTGGTGTTCGCGCGTCCGGGTGAATTGCGCCATGCGGAATGGAGCGAATTTGACCTGGACGCCGCCGAGTGGCGCATCCCGGCCCACAAAATGAAAATGCGCGAGGCGCACGTTGTCCCATTGTCACAGCAGGCCGTGACGATCCTGCGCGAGCTTGAACCCCTGACCGGACGCGGGCGCTACCTGTTCCCGAGCCTCCGCAGCCCGCAAGAACCGATGAGCGAGAACACGGTAAACGCCGCGCTGCGCCGTTTGGGTTTCGACAAAGACACCATGACCGGCCACGGCTTCCGCGCAATGGCGTCCACGCGCCTGAATGAAATGGGATGGGCGCCGGACGTGATCGAACGCCAACTGGCACACGCCGAACGCAACAAGGTGCGGGCCGCATACAACCGCGCGCAGTACATGGCCGAACGCGTCAAGATGATGGCCGCGTGGGCGGACTATCTGGACAACTTGCGAGTGGGGGCAAAAGTCATCCCGATCAAGCGCAAATCGACCTAACGGAATCGGTATAAGAATCAAACGGTTAGCTTTTGAGTTGACTAGCCGTGCCTAGCCCGACGGGGCGAAAACGCCGTAACCCTGCGGCGCTGGCGCGGCCCCTTTCAGGGGCGCGAGGGTGCGCGCATGGCAATCAAAATTCATCGTCCGGAAGATGACCCTATCGGATACCTTTGCATCCGCAAGTATCCATACGCTTTCAAGGAAGACTCTCTTTCCATAAGCCCAGAGATAGGCAAACTTTGTCGCGAACATGATGAGAAAGCGGAAGCATATCGGAAGGAGCTTGAAGCACTTTCGAAAGACGAACTGAGTGTGCTTTTCGAGGATGCTCGCCAGCAGGATCGACAAGCTGTAGCTCTCAGAGCGCAACGTGAGGAAGATGCTCGATCGTTCAATCGACGCGCAAACAATTTGGACTTCGATCATTACGCGAAGTTGCGCTATTGGTCGATAGATGAAGGCGTCGCACTTTGCTATGGCAGGTCGCCTGAACATGCGAAATGGGAGCGGATCAAGCCGCACATAGAAATTTCGCCATTCGCAAAACAGTTTGCACAAGCGCAAGACATTGCCAAGCGTGCAGTAACGTTCAAGGAAATTGGCGAGTTGAACCTGCCCGGGTTCTTTCTGGCATGGGCAAAACGATTGGATTTCCCCGTGCCGCCGGCACTTGAGGAAAGGGTCGAAAAGTACGGAGTTATTGCAGACTGGAAGGCTTTGTACGACAAGTCTGCCGCCCAAGTCGAAACTCTAATGCAGCACGTCGAGGAGCTTACGGCGGCTGCGGCTAATCCCCCTGCAAATAAGTGGCCATGGGGTAGTTATGAAACTGCATTGTTACGTCAATTAGCAGACGCAGCCGAACGATTTTGGAATCTGTACGACGCGACCGACCCAACGACCGCCCCCACTAACGTGCAGGTTGTCGAATGGTTGGAGGCGCGTGGTGTTTCCAAGCGCAATGCGGAAGTCATGGCGTCAATCATGCGAGCAGATGGTTTGCCAACGGGCCCGCGTCGGTAGTTCTCCGCGCCCACTGGGGGCCGCTCTGCGCTTATCTCTCCGACTATTTTCCGAGTTGTCCGCACCCAACAGGTGCGACCGTTCGCGCCTATTCAAGGGGAGAGCTATTCCCAAAATCGAGCATCGCTGCAACCCGCAGTGCCCTGTGCCAGCCGGCACGGGCCCGCAACGTAGGGAACGCAACGATGACTTGCGACGCAATGATGCCACCCGCAATTGGTGGCTTGATCCTTGAACGCCTACCGAAGGTGAAGGCCCGCACGGGGCTATCTCGATCCGAGATATACAGACGTATCTCCGCCAAGCCTCCGACGTTCCCCGCCCCAGTCAAGCTGGGCGAGCGTGCATCAGCATGGAACGCCGCCGAGGTTGACCGCTGGATTGCCGACCGCATCGCCGCGCGCGACGGAAAGGCGGCGTCATGAACCCAATAAAAGAAAAACCCCACGCTGGCGGGCGTGGGGCTTCAGGTATTACGGGATTGTCGGCTCACCGTGATTTTTCCTCTCTGCGCGCGCTATATGGCAAGGATCGCATTCCAGCGAACTGGCGTGATCGCCTGCCTGATCCGGCGAGCTACTACTCACAGCATGCCGCCAAGCTCACACGCCCGAATGGCATGGGCTGGGCGCAAGGCGTGTGCCCTTTCCACGACGACCACAACGCAAGCTTGAGCGCGCAATTGATCGACCCGCGCGGTGGCTGGCGCTGCTTCGCCGGCTGCGGTAGCGGCGACCTAGTGGGCTTCCACATGCGGCTAACAGGCAAGACGTTCAAGGATGCCGTTGTCGATCTGATGGAATCGCGAGCATGAGCGCTGTGGAGGTCGAGACACCGCAGGGAGCCGCACGCCGACTGGCCGCATCTGCCATCCGTGACGGGTTCCAGCCCGCCGCGCTGCACTGCTACTGCGACGTCCAGGGCCGGCCGCTTTTTTGGCGCATCCGAGCCAAGCATCCCGACGGCCGGAAATGGATGCGGCCCATGCGGTTCGATGGTGCTGGCTATTCCATCGGTGAACCTGCGGCCCCAGCCGAGGGAAAGCCGCTTTATCGATTGCCGGAGTTGCTGGCGGACCCTACGGCGCTGGTCTGGATTGTCGAGGGTGAAGCATGCGTCGACGCGCTGGCAAAGCTAGGGCTAGTCGCCACGACAAGCGGAGGCGAGAGCAGTACAAACGTGGCGGATTGGTCGCCATTGCGTGGCCGCAGCGCGCGGCTATGGCCGGACAATGATGCAGCAGGGGCGAGGTATGCCGACGCTGTGGCCGCTGTCCTGAAGCCGCTAGGTTGCGACCTGCGCCGCTTGAACGTGACCGCGTTAAACCTGCACGAAAAAGGCGACGCCGTGGACTGGATTGCAACGCATCCGGACGCGACCGCCGCCGAGGTCGAGGCTCTGCCGCTTGAAAAGCAATCAAAGATTCAAACGCCAGAAAACGGCCCCCGCGTGATCCTGCGGCGTGGCAGCGACGTGCAACCCGTTGCAGTGGATTGGTTGTGGCCGGGCTGGTTGGCAGCCGGAAAGCTGCACCTGATCGGCGGCGCCCCGGGCACCGGCAAAACGACCATCGCATCCGCGCTAGCGGCTACTGTCACGATGGGCGGACGCTGGCCGGACGGTTCACGCGCGGAAGCCGGAAGCGTGGTGATCTGGTCTGGCGAGGATGATCATGCCGACACGTTGAACCCGAGGTTGCGCGCTGCGGGCGCGAACATGCAGCGGGTCCATGTTGTCGAGGGCATTGACGAAGCCGGGCGACGCTATCCGTTCGATCCGGCACAGGATATGGACGCGCTGAGGGAGGCGCTGCACGCGCTGCCGGACGTGCGGCTAATCGTGGTTGATCCCGTTGTGTCTGCCGTGGCGGGCGACTCTCACAAAAACGCCGAGGTCCGGCGCGGGTTGCAACCGCTGGTAGACCTGGCCGGGGAGCTTCGCTGCGCCCTATTGGGCGTGACGCATTTCAGCAAGGGCACGGCGGGCCGGGACCCGGTGGAGCGCATCACGGGATCGCTCGCGTTCGCTGCACTGGCGCGGCTGGTGATGGTGACGGCCAAGCAAGAGGCGGAAGGCGACCGACCAGAGCGGCGGGTGATGCTGCGGGCGAAGTCGAACATCGGCCCCGATGGCGGCGGCTTCGTCTATGACCTGCAACAAAGCGAGCTCGACGACTTCCCTGGAGTGACCGCATCGCGGGTGCTGTGGGGTGAATCCGTCACCGGCAGCGCGCGCGAGTTGTTGGCCGAAGCCGAGGCCGTAGACGGTGAGCGAAGCGCGACGGACGAGGCCGCTGATTGGCTGCGCTACACGTTGGAAGCCGAGCCGATGGCTGCGGGTGAAGTGCTGAAGCTCGCCAAACTGTCGGGCATTTCCGACAAGGCACTCCGCACTGCCCGCGAGCGAATCGGGATCAAGCCCAAGCGTTCCGGTTTCGGTCGCGGTAGCAGCGTGATATGGGCGTTGCCACCCATAGATGCCCAACCCGCCCATACATGCCCACTAAAAGAGAGGGCATCTATGGAGGAAAAGGGCATCTATGGGAACGATGAAGGCGTGGAGGTCATCGAGCTATGACCACTGCTGCTTTGCTAGCCGAGCTTCACGACACAGGAATCCGCCTGTCCGTTCATGGCGTCGGACTGCGAATCGAAGCCAAGCCCGGCACCTTGTCCGCCGACCTGCGCGAGAGACTGGCCGCCGCGAAGCCGGAGCTAGTCGCGCTGCTGCAATCTAATCTGCGGACACGCTTGCTGCTCCTGGCCGACGCAGAAGGGCTCCCGGCCGTCATTGCGGCCGATCTGCACGCTGACGACGTGAGCGCCTGCCGCGGGCTGCAGGATGCCACGCTACGGACTTACCTACGCGCCTTGCAACGGTCCGCGCACATGGACAAGGGGAACGTCCCCGAAGGCTATACGCAAGCCGCGCACTGCGACGGCTGCGGTCCGGTCTGGTTGTGGCCCGAGTCGCCGCCACGGATTACAGCTTGCCCGTGGTGTTTTCGCCGCAAGGCCGGACGGTCAATTCCGCGGCCTGGAGAACGGCCATGCGCTATCTAAGCAAGGACCGAGAGCACCTGGCCCACCTGCAACGGCAACGGCGCGCACGGATGACCCGCATCGACTACATGCCGAGCGCGACAGCGTTGGCGGTCATCGCGGCCAAGCGGGCGCAGCAGCGGCCGGGATCGGTGGCGGCGACTAAGAGCGCAGTGATCGATGCCATCGTCACCGAATGGGTGGAGCTAGCTGGAATTAAAAAACTGAGGAAAAAAGGGTCCAGCCCACCGGAATTAATGCAGCCATCGCGCCCGCGCGCGCGGGCGAATGAGTCCGGGGTGGCGGTGCCGGAATTATCTGACCCAATACGCGCGCCCGCGTATGACTTCGGTGCCGACCTGCCGACTTGGACCGAAACATGGCTCGCTGCTAACAGGGCGAAACAGACGAGTCGGCGCGTGATCTGCGGCGCGCGTCGTCACCGTGACGGGCAACCCTGCCGGGCAAAGAGCGAGCCGGGCAAGCGCCGTTGTAAGTGGCACGGAGGATGCAGTACTGGGCCGCGCACGGTGGATGGTAAGACTAGGGCATTGGCGAACTTGAAACAGAATCGACAGTCTGCCGACTAAGGAGTTTTGCAGGGCCATGCGCCGGCAGTGACCGCCATCAGGAATGGCATCCGGTCCATGTGCTCAAACTCGGGCATCTTCTTCATGCGGTCCTCGATGAGGCGGGCGATCTGCGGCGTCGATACCCCAGTCGGAATACATGCGTTTAGCGACTTGGGCGCCTGCCTGCCTGCTGAAATCCCTTGGATGAACCCTTCGATATAGCCGTAGCAAATTCCCGCGGTGATCAATCGCTCGCTTTGCCTATTGCTTCCGAACTTGGTATCCGCAGTACCGTCGAGGATTGCGTTAGCAACAGCGCAACCATCGGCGAGACTCTTTGCGGTGCGTGCGTCATCGGGCGCACTTACAACACCCACATATCGTTCTGGTTGTGCCGTAGGCGGAACGATTGCTTCAGAAGTTTGCGAACGGGCCGCTTGGGCCTGAGCTTCAAGCAAAGCCATCCTGGCTTGGTGCTCTTCTCGCTCGATCCGCTGTCGCTGTCCCTCGGCCATGCCTCGTTGGAAGCTGCCTGCAATGTCCGGGTGTTGTATCTGTGGGGTGACAGGTTGCGCCCTGATTTGCGCCGGTGCCGGTGCTTGGTTATTCGGTCCGCACATGCCGCCCAACGATCGGGCCGCGGTCTGGCAGCTTTGCACGTCGAAATAGAAGCATTGCGGCGGCCCACTGCTGTAGACGCAAAATGGCGCCGCCATCTGCGCTACTGCGGGCCCACTCAGTAGCGCAAGAATCAATCCTCCCAGCGTCCTGTTCATGACGGCCCCCTATGAGTTACAAACTCAGAGCAGCTTAGGCGCAAATCTGCCCCCGCCGTGTCTCATCTGTAAGCGAGACTGGGGCTCGGCCCGCCCATGGCCGCAACTAAAGCCGCAGAGCGAAAAACCCGGTGGCCATTTTGGGGCTATGGCTTTGGTGACTGGAATTGGCCTTTCGCCCTTCCGGGATGCGTTATACATAGCGCCAGGGGAAGGAGTCCGCCGGGGGACGATTGAAGCGCCAGCAGATCGCGTGGGCCTACGCGTGGCTTGGATACCTAAGGGCGGCGACACTGACCCTGAGCGGCGTCGTCGCCGCGATGACAAAGGCGCAGCCCAAAGAGATTGAGACCCACGTCGGCCCACTCGTGGCCGAGATCGTCGTGTCCGTTCAATCATGGGCGTGGTTCTACGTTCCCTTGCTTCTGGTTCTAGCATGGCTCCTTGGCCAACTGCGACAACGCATTGGCGATCCGGTTGTGTGGAAAGAACTTCACGAGCTAATCACGTTCTATAGGAACAAGGTTTTCTCCGACGTTGGATCAGGCGTGCAATTTCATCGACGAGTCACACTCTTTAAACACGTCGGCTTCGCTTTCGTTAGGTGGTCTTGGCCCTGGAACAACTGGCTAATTCCGATCGTGCGCTCCGGACACACCACGCAGGACTGCACGACGAGATTTCGGATCGGAAAGAAGGGCAGCACACCCGAAGGGGTCGCCGGCCTGGCTTGGGTAAGTGACGACACAGTTCATATTGAACAACTGCCAGACATGCTGTCCTCGACTTGTTCCGACGCTGACCGTGAGGCCTATGCGGAAGCTACAGGTATGACCGTCCAGCAGATCCAGGCAAAGCCTCCGCAAGGCCGATCGTTCTTCGCGATCCGGGTGGAGATCAAAGGGCAGCCATGGGGCGTGCTCGTGGTCGACAGCCGGCAACCCACCATCCACGCTAATCGTGCTAGAAACCAATACAAGCCGCCGTTCATGACGTTGCTTAACAATCTCCTTCAGAGGATATGACGATGACTTCCCTGGTCCCCGAGTGGATCGAAGTAGACGAGAGCCGCTACGACAAGGAAGTTGAGCAGAAGAAACCGCGCGGCATTGTTGTTAGCCTCAGCGTTTCCCCTCATGAGGTCCCGCAGCTTGTGCGCGGGCAGTACGACTCCGAACGAAAGCGATTCATAATCGAGTTTCGTTACCTCGACGACGAGTCAACGCACTCTGTTCGGATCGATGAACACACTCACGCTCACGTCGGGAAGCGGAGTAATCGGATCTATTCAATTGAGATCGATGTCGAATCCCTAAACGTCGGTGCTGTTGCATGGAGAGTCGAGGTCGACAAGGCCATTAGAGACTTGGCCGCTCCGTACCGTACAAGACACGCGAAGCCTAGCCATTACGAGATGGCCAAGAAGGTAGTCAGCGATTACTGGGGCAGGCTGTCGAGCCTCACAGACAATGTCGGCGCGCAGTTAGCAGCCCCTCGCTGAACATCGAAAGGGCCCGCCTAGCGGGCTTTTTGTTTGGGACAATTCGGTCAATAAGAGCGCACCCATCCTTCGGAGTGAGCCGACACCGTGACGGACAACCGTGCCAGGCAAAGGGCGAGTCGGAAGCGGCGTCGCTCACGGATGAGCTGGGCAGTCCGTTCGAGGAGCTCTTGGAGCCCTGAACTTTGCAGCAGTGTCAAGACTTAGGCCGGCGAACATGCTGTTCGGCTGACGAAACAAGCGAAAATCTGAAATTCCCCTTTGCCTAGCCAATACAATGCCACTTGGTATTGGGGGCCCAACCGTGGCCCCTACCGGCACGGGGAGTTGGGAATGTCGTTTTGGAAATCAGGGCCACTGCTGGCCCTGTCTTTGGTCGCGGCCGCGTCGATCGACGTACAAGCTGCTGAGGTTTCACCTGACACTGAGTATGCGCGACGGATCAAGGTCTACGAGACCGTGCAACCGCATGGTGAAACGCCCTTCGGCGAACAGGTCAACCTCTATACGGGTGATTTGACCTTCAAGCAGACGGACATCGTTCTCGAAGGCACCGGCCCCACGATTTCCCTCGTTCGAGAGGTCGCATCGTCTCAAACCCGTGAAGCCATCCAACGTCCCATGGTCATGGGCAATTGGATGCTGTCGATCCCGCGTATTGAAACGATGACTAGCGCGCCGCTGGAGGCCTATAGCATTGGCCAACCCGGCGAGAATTGGGTAGTTAGCTCCTCAGGTGACCCAAATCGATATGCGCGATGCAGTCATTTCGATGTGCCCTACAGCGATCGAGGGGTCGAAGCCGTGTGGTGGAACGGCATCGAGTTGGTGACCGAAAGCGGCGGGCGCCAGCCGATTTTGCAGCGTTCAGTGCAGAACACGCTGATGCCGACGATGACCAACGCAGGCGGCAATCCGATTGCCTTCCCGGCGGTCACTCAGCAGAACTGGCAGATCGGCTGCTTGAGCAGCACCAGCAACGGCAACAACATCAACAATACCAGCGAGGTGGGCGAAGCCTTTTTCGTCGTCTCACCGGACGGCACGAAGTATTGGTTCGACTACCTTGTTGGCGAGCGTGCTGACACGATTTATGAGATCGATCACTATTCCGGTACGCGCCTAAAGCAACCGCGCATGCTCGCAACGATGTACGTCTCGCGCATCGAAGACCGCTTTGGCAATTCGCTGATCTATCAGTATTCCGGCGACAAGCTCACTGCGATCACAGCGAGCGATGGCCGAAGTGTTGAGATTGCTTGGCGGACCGATGCCCGCTTGATCGATCGGATCACGGTGCAACCTGCGCTCAGCAATCCGCGCGTCTGGCGCTATGAGTACAGCACCATTGCACCGACCTACGCGGTGCTGTCTGCCGTGGTGCTTCCGGACGACTCCCGTTGGAGCTTCCTGTCGGGGCTGACGGGGCAGGGGCAAGCCCTCACTGATAAAGATCTCAATAAGTGCGAGACCCGCACGCGACCGAATACGGCTGGGGGGACGGTCATGACCATCACCCATCCCAGCGGCTTGATAGGCAAATTTACCGTCGGCACAACTTGGCATGCCCGCAGTTATGTCGACAGCTATTGCCATACGTCCCAGGTTGGGCAAGACATTTTCGATCCCTACGAAGACATTCCACCGCTGTTCGGCACCGTCTCGCTGACCCGAAAGGAGTTCTCCGGTCCAGGTTTGCCCGTTCAAGCGTGGACCTACACCTATCCCACCGCAGAAGGCAGCACATCACTTGATCCCTGCGCCTCAGCAGGAACCTGTCCTGACACCAAATGGGTCGATGTCGTCGATCCCGACGGTAACCTCACGCGCTACGCCCACAGTAATCGTTGGGGCGTGACGGAAGGCAAGCTGCTCAAGACCGAGTTCTATCAGGGCACCTCGACGCTGCTGCGCAGTGAGAGCCTTGAGTACGCGCTATTCAACCAGGGCCCGTATCCGAGTTCACTCGGCAACGCCATGACGGACTACCACTCCAATAGCGGTAAGGATTCGGTTTGGACGCCGACCAAGAAGCGCCTCATCACACAGCAAGGCACGACTTTCACCTGGCAAGCCAATAGTTTCGACGAGTTCGCTGCCCCGCTCAGCGTGACGCGGTCGAGTTCATTGGGTTACAGCAACACCGACGTCACCGACTATGAAAACAACGTCGGCAAATGGGTGATCGGACAGGTCAAGAAGCTCACCACGAATGGTATCGAGGTGTCGCGTACCGATTACCACGCCGTCACTGCATTGCCGACGGCCAACTACGGCTTTAACAAACTGCAGAACACCCTGGCCTATTACACCAATGGCACACTGCGACAGGTAACGGACGGTCGAAACAACACGATCACACTGTCGGGCTGGAAGCGCGGCATTCCGCAGCTCATCCAGTATCCCGCTACGCCGGATCAGCCCACCGCCGTCAGCAAATCGGCGCAAGTCAACGACAACGGCTGGATCGACTGGGTCCAGGACGAGAACAAGTACAGAACCTGCTATGGCTTTGATGACATGGGCGGGCTGACCAGCATCACCCATCCGTCCGAAACCCAGCTCGAGGTGTGCGACACCAGTAAATGGGTCGCGACTACCCGCACCTTTGAGCCAGTCGGAGCAACCGAGTACGGCATCCCCACGGGTCACTGGAAGCAAACAGTCAGTACAGGCAATGGCCAGCAGGTTACTTACTACGACGCGATGTGGCGTCCATTGGTCAGTGAGCGTTATGACGCAGGCAATGTCGCGGCGACCCGAAGTGTGAGCGTCACTCGCTATGACGCCAACGGCCGCTCAGCTTTCCAGTCCTATCCGCTCGCATCACTGAGCGACTACGCCACGGTCACCCAAGGCAACCGTACCTTCTACGACGCCCTCGACCGCGTCATGCGGGTCGAACAGGATTCCGAACTTGGCGTCCTGGCTTCCACGACCGAGTACCTGACCGGCTTCCAGACCAAGACGACTAACCCGCGCAATCAGGCTGTCACCACGTCGTACTACGCCTACGACCAGCCGACACAGGACTTGCCTAAGGTCATGCTCTTGCCGGAAGGCGCGCGCACGCAGGTTTACCGTGATGCGTTCGGTAAACCGACCACGCTGGTGCGGAGCAATGCCGACAGCTCTGTATGGAACGGCCGCTACTACGTCTATGACGCCAACCAGCAACTTTGCAAGCGCGTCGAGCTGGAGACGGGCACGACGGCCATGGGCTATGACGCGGCCGGCAACCTCGCCTGGTCTGCCGCCGGGCTGCCATGGTCCAGCACCACCGATTGCACCATTGATACCACTGGGCGCCGTGTCGACCGGACCTACGACGCCCGCAATCGGATCAAGACTCTCACTTTCCCCGACGGCGTAGGTAACCAGGTCTGGACCTATACCTCGGACAGCAAGCCCGAGCAGATCACGACGTACAACGCCGCCAACAATGGCGTTCCGGTGATCAACGCCTATCACTACAACCGACGCCGGCTGCTGGATGGGCAAGGCGAATCGATCAGCCAGCCCGAGTGGTACACCTGGGGCCTCGGCTACGGTTATGACGGCAACGGCAACCTGTCGACGCACGTCTACCCCAACAACGTCACGGTGGACTATGCCCCCAATGCCTTGGGCCAACCGACCAAGGCAGGGACCTACGCCACCGGTGTCAGCTACCACCCGAACGGCGCCATTGCCCAGTTCACCTATGGCAACGGCATCATCCATACGCTGGATCAAAACACGCGTCAGTTGCCCGACCGCAGCAAGGACGCCTACGGCGGCGTTTCCGCGCTGGATAACGGTTATGACTTCGACCAGAACGGCAATGTCGCAGCGATCAGCGATGCGGTGTCGGTCAACGGCAATCGCACAATGACCTACGACGGCTTGGACCGCCTCAAGACTGTGGTCTCGCCGATGTACGGCAGCGCGGGCGCCAACTACGAATACGATGTGCTCGACAACCTGACGCGCGTCAATGTTGGTGGGGCAGCCGCACGCGATCATTACTACTGCTACGGCACCAATCACCGGCTGGAATTCGTCCGCGCCAATGCGGATTGCAATTCAGGCGCGGCCATAACGGCGCTTACCTACGACGTGCAAGGCAATCTGGACTACAAGAACAGTCAGAACTACGACTTCGACTTCGGCAATCGCCTGCGGGTCGTCACCGGCAAGGAACACTATCGCTACGACGGTCATGGGCGCCGGGCGCTGGCCTGGGCCCCGGGGTATGCCAATGGCAACATCCTGTCGCAATACGACCTGAGTGGTGTGCTGCGCTATCAGCAGGACACGCGTCAGAACAAGTACTTTGCCTACTTCTATCTGGGTGGCAGTTTGGTAGCCGCGCGCGAGACGCCGATCGGGACGAGCAACCACGTGGTGAAATACCAGCACACCGATGCGTTGGGCAGTCCGGTGGCGGTGACCGATGCCAGTCGCAACCTGATCGAGCGCAGTGAGTACGAGCCTTTCGGCAAGGTGCTGAACCGGGCGGTCCATGACGGTCCGGGATACACCGGGCATGTGGAGGATACGGCGACGGGACTGACGTATATGCAGCAGCGCTATTACGACCCCGGGATCGGCAGGTTCCTGTCGGTCGATCCCGTCACTGCAAACAGCAACACCGGTGCTAACTTCAACCGGTATTGGTACGCGAACAACAATCCGTATCGATTTACAGATCCGGACGGGCGGGTGCCGGATGGGTGGCGTCCGTCTGAATCCTTTCAGACATGGGACCAATACATGGAGTGGGCACAAGCGGCCCGAAAGGAGGCTGGTCCGACGCCAAAGATCACCGTTATTTCATGGACTGTGGTTGGGACGGTTTCAGGAAAAACAGAAATAGAGGCCGCAAAAAATGCGGCTGGATTCATTGTGACCCAGGCGGGAGTCATGCAGATGGAGTTGTGCGGCAGGATATGCCCAACAAAAGAAGGACCCTTTAGCGTAGTTATCACTACGAATAATGGTCGCCTGTCATGCCTTCCGACAGGGTGTGAGTACGGTATTGGGAAGTCAATTCACAATCATCTAAGTGGCGGAGTTGAAGCGACGGCCGTTGATGAAGTCCTGTCAGGATATAGATATCCAGAGGGCGCAACAATCGACATAGAAAGTGGATTCTCGGACCACGACTACGCAGACGGCCCAGGCTTTGTGATCATTGACGGAGCCCTCTACTATCAAGAAGGCAAGGGAACCAAGGAGCTAGTGCAGTGAAACTAAGAGCTATTCTCTTTTTCTTGAACCTTACCCTTCTAAGTGCGTGCGCATTCGCTTCTTCAAATGGTTCACTGGAGTGGAAGCGACTGTCCTTTTGTGATGCTGGGAACGTTTGTGTGGACATATCCGTCGGCGATCAGGGCGACTCAGTCGCCAAGATCAATGCGAAGTTGAAGCAGGGTGATCACAGCGTAGATTTATCCGACAGCCTGAATCGCGTACAGGGAAAGCCATGGATCAACGGAACTCAGCTAATTACGGTCTACGCTAGTGGCACAGAATTGATAAACAAGATTTCTATTCCGTTCTTGTCGATCGAGAACGGAAAAGTAGTAGCTAAGAAGACAGTTGTCATTACGGTCAGCGACGGGAAAATTGTGAATATCGAGGAAATCGATACCCATTCGCGATCAAGGGGGGCGGGGGCAACTAAGCCGATACCGTAAAGCACAAAGGGGAAAACGGTGTCAGAGAGACACTTTTTGACGCGAGGAAAAACAGGGGTCAGAGAACAGTTTCCTGACCGATAAAGCACAAGGCCCGCATCGCTGCGGGCCTTGTGCTTTTGAAGCGTTGACGAACCTATCGGCCGGCTTGCGCGAGCAAAGAATCCAACACCGCGCTGACCATGCGTTGCTGTGGATGGAGAAATGCCGGGCCGCGCTTGCCGGTGGCGCGTGTGTGATAATTCTCTGATTCGGGCGACGGTACACTTGGCCGCAAGGAGACCCGCGGGCTGCAGCGGCCGCAACGTGGGGGCATATTTGGGGGCATATTCCCAAATATCTTTGAATAACTTTCAATTAAATCAAACGCATACCCCGACTTTTAGGAGCCGGGTGCCGCACCACGAAGGACACGCGATGAGTCGCCCGCTGTGAGCAGGACCCGCTGTGACTAGAACGTATCCCCCGGTCTCGATCATCGGCGCACCGACCGATGTTGGCGCTGGCCATCGCGGCGCGCGCCTCGGGCCGGAGGCGTTGCGTATCGCCGGCCTTGGCGAAGCACTGCTCGCGCGTGGCATCGACGTCATCGATCGCGGCAACCTCGATGGTCCGCGCAATCCCTGGCAGAAACCGGTCGACGGCTATCGCCATCTGGCGGAAGTGGTTGCCTGGAACCGGCTGGTGATGGATGCGGTCGCGGTCGAGTTGCGCCTGGAACGCATGCCGATCCTGCTGGGAGGCGACCATTGCCTCGGCATCGGCTCGATCACCGCGGTGGCGCGCCATTGCCGTGCAGTCGGCAAGCAGCTGCGCGTGCTGTGGCTGGACGCGCACGCCGACTTCAACACCAGCCAGGTCACGCCCTCGGGCAACGTGCATGGCATGCCGGTCGCGTGCCTGTGCGGGATCGGACCGAATGCCTTGACCCAGCTCGGCGGCGACGCGCCGGCGGTGCAGGCGGGCGAGATCCGCCAGATCGGCATCCGCTCGGTCGATGAAGGCGAGAAGCGGCTGGTCAAGGAACACGGTCTGGACGTCTACGACATGCGCTACATCGACGAAGTCGGGATGAAGCGCGCGATCGAGGAAGCGCTCGAGGGCGTGGATGAGGACACCCACCTGCACGTCAGCTTCGACGTCGATTTCCTCGATCCGACCATCGCGCCCGGCGTCGGCACCACCGTGCCGGGCGGGCCGAACTACCGTGAAGCGTCGCTGGTGATGGAAATGATCGCCGACAGCGGCCGCATGGGTTCGCTCGACATCATGGAACTCAATCCGGTCCTGGACAAACGCAATCGCACCGCGCGCATGGCGGTGGACCTGGTCGAGAGCCTGTTCGGCAAATCGACATTGATGCGCGATTAGCGCGTCGCCCCGTGATCCGGGGCCCAGAGGAAGAATTCGCGCGATTGATGGCGTGCGCCGCGAACGGCGCGCTGAAACTGAACCGTTGACGACCGGGGCGTGGCCCCTCGCCACATTCGACATCGGCTTCACGCTGGTTTGCGTCTCATGGCGGCGCAAACCAAGGAGACGACGATGAAGCGCGCGATTCTCATCATGATGCTGATCCTGAGCTCTGCAGGCGCGCTCAGCGCCTGCAACACCATGGCCGGCGTCGGCAAGGATGTCGAAAAGGTCGGCGACAAGATCGAAGACAAGGCCGAAGACTGCAAAGACGATTGCTGAAGCCGCGACGAGTGGCGAGGGAAGCGCGACGCATGCTTGCGGCGCGCGCAGGGAAGCAGGAACGGGCCGGCATTGCCGGCCCGTTTTTTGCAGGGGCGTGTGGCGCAGTCTGGTTTGTGACGACGGCTGCATCGCTGCGCGTATTCAGCGGTTCTGAACCGGATGCTGATGTTTTCTTGACCTGATGCGAAGGTCCCGATTGCGATGCTGGCGTGGCGGTAATCCCCCGCCGCGCACACATGAGGTAACGAGATGAACAAGGACATCATCGCTGGCAAGTGGACCCAGTTGAAGGGCAAGGCACAAGCGAAATGGGGCAAGCTCACCGACGACGACTTCGACGTGTCGCAGGGTGACAGCAAGTATCTCGCCGGCAAGCTGCAGGAACGCTATGGCTGGGATCGCGAGCGTGCTGAAACCGAGGTCAAGGACTTCGAGCGTACCCTGCACTAGCGCGTAACTAACCGATGAACACAACGGGCCGGCATTTTGCCGGCCCGTTTCCATTGTGGGTCCCGCATCAGTAGCCAGGGTCCGGCACGAAGCCGTTCGGGAATGCACGCGGCTCTTCGTAGTAGGGCCTGTCGTAGCGATACGGCCGCGGCAACACGCCCATCGCGATCAGGTTGTCGGCATCGTCGTAGCGCAATTCGCTGACCTGCGACGGCCGCGAACTGGCGCGGACGAATTCGGTGCGGCCGACCGGCGCCCATTCGCGCTGGCCGTGGCCCGTGCCGATGCGTTGTGGCTGCTGCATGCCGTATGCCGAATCCGCCGACGATTCGGCAGCCGCGGGTGCTGCGGCCTTCGCCGCGTTGCGTTCGCGGGCGGCACCACGCGCTTCATCGCGGGCAGCACCTTCGCGCGCAATGGGTGGGCCGGGCTCGTAGTACGGCATCACCGGGCGTGCTTCGCGGAACACCGCGATACCGATCACGCCGACATGGTCCGGACGCCCGGTACGCGCGGCGTACGAATCGGGCAGGTCGGTGAACACGAACTGGGCGACATCGTCGAGCGATTTGCGCCAGCCGGCGATCTCGGTGCTCTGCCACGGTGCCAGCACGTAGCCGGCCTGCGACGGATGCGCGGTTTCGCCAGTGACGGCGTTGACGCCATCGACCGACAGCACCACCAGCACGCGCTCGCTGCTGGTGTTGGTCAGGCGCACCGCGTAGCGATGGCCGGGCGTGCCAGCGACCCAGGTGCGACCGCGATGTGGGGTTTCGGGTAGCCATTGCCCAGTGTCGCGATCGATCACGTCGACATCGACCAGCGGCCGGCCCCAGGCCGGGGCGCAGGCGGTGGCCGCGAGCAGGGCGGCGGTGAGCAGCATGAATTTGCGCAACATGGCGGAATCTCCTCGGTGGGCGAGGATGGGAACGCATGGGCACGAAAAACGGGGTTGCGTCTACTCCTCCCCTTGGCCGCGCAGCGGACAGGGGAGGTTGGGAGGGGGTGCGCCTGGGCATGATCGCGGACAGCTCAAAAGCACCCCTCCCCAACCCTCCCCTTCGCCTGCGGCGAAAGGGAGGGAGTAGGCGGCTGCAGGTAAACTGCGAAGCTGTTTTCGGCAGCAGCAAGCGATGACCCCCATCCGCGTCCTCACTGGCATCACCACTTCCGGTACGCCGCACCTCGGCAATTACGTCGGCGCAATCCGTCCTGCGCTTGCCACCAGTCGCCAGCCGGGGATCGAAAGCTTCTACTTCCTCGCCGACTACCACGCCCTGATCAAGGTGCAGGAACCGGCACGGGTGCAGCGCTCGACGCTGGAGATCGCCGCGACCTGGCTCGCCTGCGGGCTCGATCCGTCGAAGGTGTGGTTCTACCGCCAGAGCGACCTGCCCGAGACCAACGAGCTGACCTGGCTGCTCACCTGCGTTGCCGGCAAGGGCATCCTCAACCGCGCGCATGCCTACAAGGCTGCGGTCGACCGCAATCGCGCCGAAGGCCAGGACGACGATTACGCCGTGACCGCGGGTCTTTTCATGTACCCGGTGCTGATGGCCGCCGACATCCTGTTGTTCAACGCGCACAAGGTGCCGGTCGGCCGCGACCAGATCCAGCACATCGAGATGGCGCGCGATTTCGGCCAGCGCTTCAACCATCTCTACGGCGGGCCGGCTGGTACGGAGTATTTCACCCTGCCGGAAGCGGTGATCGAAGAACACGTCGCGACGTTGCCGGGCCTCGATGGTCGCAAGATGTCGAAGAGTTACGACAACACGATTCCGTTGTTCGCGCCGCGGGCGACGCTGAAGAAGCTGATCTTTTCGATCGTCACTGATTCGCGCGCGCCGGGCGAGGCCAAGGACGCGGACAACTCGAATGTGTTCCAGCTCTACCAGGCATTCGCCACGGCTGACGAAACCGCCGCGATGCGCAACGCGTTCGCCGACGGCATCGCCTGGGGCGAAGCGAAGCAGCAACTGTTCGAGCGCATCGATGCCGAAATCGCGCCGCTGCGTGAGCAGTACGAAGCCTTGATCGCAAAACCCGCCTACATCGAGCAACTGTTGCGCGACGGCGCCGCTCGCCTGCGCGCGCAATACGCGACGCCGCTGCTGCTACGCCTGCGCGAAGCGGTGGGGCTGCGCGATCTCGGCAAACAGGTGGCGACCGCCAAGACCGTATCCACGCAAGCGTCGTTACCGGTGTTCAAGCAGTATCGCGAGGCCGACGGCAAGTTCTACTTCAAGCTCGTCGACGGCGACCGCGTGCTGCTGCAAAGCGTCGGCCACGAATCGGCGCGTACCGCCGGACAGTTGATCGGTCGCCTCAAGCAGGAAGGCGGTGCGGCGTTGCAGCAGGCCGAGACCGTGGCGGTGAAGCTCGGCGAAGAGCTGATCGGGCATCTGCATGAAGGCGTCGAACTGGCTGAGATCGTCGAAGCGCTGGCCCAGTTCGCCGTCGAGGACGCCTGAGTCAGGCTGAATGGGGCCTCGGTGCGGCCGGCCAGCTGAACGCCGGGCATCGGGGTGCTTCGGGGCTGTAAACTGCGCGCCGCCGCACGGAAGCGGGCCCCCCGGGGTGCCATCCTGCCGCCCGTTTCCGCGCTGCCGTCCGGCGCCCGAGTAGTACGCAGTTCGTCCCATGTCCGCCGCACCCCACCATTTCTTCGATGAGCGCGAAGCCGAGCGCCAGGCAGCGCTGGATCGCTATGCCATCGTCGATACCGCACCGGAACAGGCGTTCGACGACATCGTCCGGCTGGCGGCGACCTTGTGCGACGTGCCGTCTGCGGCGATCTCGCTGATCGACCATGAACGCGTGTGGTTCAAGGCACAAATCGGGATCGACCAAGCGGAAGTACCGCGGGCGCAGTCGCTGTGCGGGCAGGTAGTCGATTCACCACGGCGCACCCTGGTCGTGCATGACCTCCTGGACGATCCGAATTACGCGAAGCGTCGCCGCATCGGCGGGCAGCCGCCGCGGTTCTACGCCGGGGTGCCGTTGTTGAGCCCCGAGGGACACGCGCTAGGTGTGGTGTGCGTGATGGACGTGAAGCCGCGGGTGCTGACGCCGCGACAACTCGAAGCGTTGGACCTGCTGGCGCGACAAACCCAGCATCTGCTTGAACTGCGCCGCTATGGCCTGGAACAGCGCCGTTTGCTGTCCGAGCGCGAAGCGAGCGCACGTCGCGCCGAACACGCGCGCGACGATCTGCAGCGTCGCCATGACGACCTGCGATACACCGCCTCGCACGATGCCCTGACCGGTTTGCTCAATCGCGTTGCGTTGGCGGAACTGCACGACGATCCGGAGTCGACCCAACGGTTGCATGGCGCGCCTTATGTCATGGCGCTGCTCGATATCGACCACTTCAAGCAGGTCAACGACCGCTACGGCCACCTGCTCGGCGACCGCGCGCTGTGCGCGGTGGCGCATGCGATCACGACATCGATCCGTGGCGGCGATATTGCCGTGCGCTACGGCGGTGAGGAATTCCTGGTAGTGCTGCCGAATACGCGCCTCGACGGCGGCGCCGAAGTCGCCGAGCGCATTCGCCTCCAGGTGCTGGCGGCGGAACTTCCGTTCGAACTGACAGTGTCGATCGGCATCGCCGACGGCATGCCTGAGCAGGACACGCCGGAGAGCGTATTCGATCGCGCCGACCAGGCGCTGTACCGCGCCAAGGCGGGCGGCCGCAATCGCATCATTGCCGACGACACACCGCGGTAGGGCGGGTCTCGACCCGCCGTTTCAACGCGTCGGAAAAGCGGCGGGTCGAGACCCGCCCTACGGCCAGACCTTCGGCGGTGTACCGCGTTCCGGGTGGTGCATCTTGACCACGCAGAAGCGTTGCCCGGTCGGCGCTTCCATCACCCACCAGCGCTTCACGAACGCGATCTTCTTCGCGCCGAGCTTCTCCAGCCGCGTCGCTTCGGCATCGACGTCATCGGATTCGATGTCCAGGTGCACGCGCGAAGGATGGTCGACCTTCTGCACCTCGATGTGGAGGTCACCCGGCGTGTCGCCGAACATCGCGTAGGTGCCGGGGACGTCGCCGGCGTCGGGATCGGCGATCGTCACCCCCAACGCTTCGCTCCAGAACGTGGCGGCGGGGTCGAGGTCGTCGGTCTGGCAATCGATGATGAAACCGGCGAGGCGGCTGCGGTGGGCCATCGTAGTGCTCCGTTTGTCGACTCTCTCTCCTGCGAAGGCAGGGAAGGTTTGGGGAGGGGTTGCGTGGTGTCGCGAAAGCACTCGTCGCTGTACGCCTCGTACCCCTCACAACCTCCCCTTGCAAGCAGGGGGGAGGCGTGTCCATTACATCGGTTTTGCCAGATCGTCGAGCATCGCTTTCAGGAACCGCGCGGCCTCGCCGCCGGTGCAGGCGCGGTGATCGAAGGTCAGCGACAGCGGGATCACCTTGTGCGATTCGAAACCGCCCATCACCGGCGTCATCTGGTGGCGGCCCTTGCCGGCAGCGATGATCGCCACGCACGGCGGCACCACGATCGGCGTGGCGTAACGGCCGGCGAAGACGCCGAAGTTGGACAGCGAGATCGTGTAGCCGCTGAGTTCCGACATCGGAATGCTGCGGTCTTCGACCTGGGTGCGCAGGCGATTGACGGCTTCGCGCACGCCGCGCGCATCGAGCACGTCGGCGTTGCGCAACGCCGGCACGAACAGGCCATCGTCTGTGTCCACGGCGATGCCGATATCGACATGCGGGTGCAGGGTGCGGGTGAGCGTCTCGCCGTCGAACCAGGCGTTGAGCGCAGGCACGGCTTTGGCGGCGGCCACGATCGCGCGCACCAGGCGGCCGGTGATGTCGTTGCCGGGCGTCCACGCGTGGATGTCGGCATCGTCGCTGAGCGTGGTCGGCACGACCTTGCTGTGTGCGTCGGCCATCACCCGCGCCATGTTGCGGCGCACGCCCTTGAGCTGTTCCGGTTGCCCGCTGGCCTGCACGCCCGGCGGCTGTGTGCGCATCGGCTTGCCGGATTGCGACAGCGTGCTGCGGGTTGCGGCTGCTGTTGTGGGAGCGACGTGAGTCGCGATGCGTGCCGGAGCAGCGCTGCCGGCCGCGACTGACGTCGCTCCTACAGCAGCGGAGCCATCGCTTGCGGCGCGCTTGACGTCATCCATCGTCACGACGCCCTCGGGACCGGTCGCCCGCACGCGTGCGAGGTCGACACCGAGCTTGCGCGCCAACGCGCGCACCGCCGGCATCGCTTTGACACCGCCGACTGCGACCGCGGCTTCGCTGCGGACCGCATCGGAAGTCTGCATCGCGCCGACGACGGTACCGCTGTCTTCGCGCAGGACTTCCGTCTTCGTTTCCGGCTCCGCGGTAGGCGCGGGCGTGGCTTTCGTCGGTGCCGCGTGGCCGCCGCCGTGGTGGTGCCCGGTGTCCTGGCCTTCGGCGCGTTGCGGCAGCGACGGATCGATCTCGAACTCCGCCAGCATCGTGCCGGTGACGACGACGGCGCCGTCGCCGCCGCCGAGCTTCAGCACCTTGCCGGACACCGGTGAGGGCACTTCGACGACGGCCTTCGCGGTTTCCATCGACACCAGCGGTTCGTCGAGGCGGATGGTATCGCCGACTTTCACGAACCACTCGACGACGGTCGCGTCGGGCAGGCCTTCGCCGAGGTCGGGTAGCAGGAATGTTTTGGTCGTCATGGTTCGTCTTCCGTAGGGCGGGTCTTGACCCGCCATGATTGTCGATGGTCTTGCGAACAGCGGCGGGTCGAGACCCGCCCTACGAATGTGTGACGGCGCGCTTGGCGGCGGCGACGATCTTGTCCACGCTCGGCAGGTATTTCATCTCGAGGCGGAACAGCGGGATGTGGGTGTCGTAACCGGTGACGCGTTCAACGGGCGCGACGAGATCGAACATCGACTCCTCTGCCAGCCGCGCAGCAATCTCGGCGCCGAACCCGGCAGTCTTGGGTGCTTCATGCACGATCACGCAGCGACCGGTCTTGCTCACCGATTCGGCGATGGTGGCGAAGTCGAGCGGCTTGAGCGTGGCGACGTCGATGACCTCGGCGCTGATGCCTTCGTTCGCCAACGCGTCGGCGGCTTCCAGCGTTTCCTTCACCTGCGCGCCCCAGGTCACCAGCGTCACGTCGCTGCCATCGCGCAGCACGTAGCAGACATCCAGCGGCAATGCCTCGCCGTCGTCGGCGACGACTTCCTTGTACTGGCGGTAGATGCGCTTGGGTTCCATGAAGATCACCGGATCCGGATCGCGGATCGCGGCAAGCAACAGCCCGTACGCGCGTGCCGGCGACGACGGCATCACCACGCGCAGCCCCGGCACGTTGGTGAAGATCGATTCGTTCGCTTCGGAATGATGTTCCGGGGCGCGGATGCCGCCGCCCCACGGCACGCGCAGCACCATCGGGCAGCTCAGGCGGCCGCGGGTGCGGTAGCGCATGCGTGCGGCGTGGCAGACGATGAAGTCGACCATCGGATACATGAAACCGTCGAACTGCGCCTCGGCCACCGGCTTCATGCCTTGCGAGGCCATGCCGACGGTCAAACCGGCGATCGTGGTTTCGTCGAGCGGCGTGTCGAGCACGCGTTCGGTGCCGAAGGTCTGCGACAGGCCCGCAGTGGCGCGGAACACGCCTCCGTTGACGCCGACGTCCTCGCCGAGCACGACGACGGATTCGTCGTGGCGCATTTCATGGGCAAGCGCCTGTGTGATCGCTTCAATGAGCGTAATCGCTGTTGGCTCAGCCATTGCGCTTCTCCAGGGCAATGGCTGCCGCACGTTGCGCGAGCAGGTCCGGTGGCGGGTCGGCGTAGAGGAAGTCGAACATCGCTTCGACCGGCTGCACCGGTGTCTGCAGGTAGGCGTTGATCTCTTCGTCCACGCGCTTGCCGCAGTCCTCGGCCCAGGCTTGTTCCTGCGTCTCGTCCCACAGTTTCTGCGCAGTGAGGTAGCTGCGCAGGCGGGTTAATGGCTCGCGCGCCCATGCCGCTTTCACTTCGTCCTCGCCGCGGTAACGGCGCGCGTCGTCGGCGGTGGTGTGGTCGTGCAGGCGGTAGGTCATGAACTCGATCACGCTGCCGCCTTCGCCGCTGCGCGCGCGCGCAACGGCGCGACGCATGCCTTCCATCACCGCGATCAGGTCGTTGCCGTCGACCTGCAGGCAGTGCAGGCCGCCGGCAATGCCTTTCTGCGCCAGCGTCTGCGCGCCGGTCTGCGCCGAACGCGGCACCGAGATCGCCCAGCCGTTGTTGACCACGCACAGGATCAGCGGGAGTTTGTACGCGCCGGCGGAATTGAGCGCGGCGTAGAAGTCGGTCTTCGACGACCCGCCATCGCCGCAGGTCGCGACAGCGAGGCGATTTTCCTTGCGCAGCTTGAACGCGAGCGCGGCGCCGGCTGCCATCAGGCATTGCGTCGAGATCGGCACGCACCAGGGATAGTCGTTGCGCGGTCCGGCGAAATCGTTGCCGCGTTCGTCGCCACCCCAGTACAACAGCACTTCGCGCGGACGCACGCCACGCATGAATTGCGCACCGTACTCGCGGTAACTCGGCGCGAACACGTCTTCCGGTTGCATCGAGGCACCGATGCCGACATGCGTCGCTTCGTGTCCGAGCGAACTCGCGTACGTGCCGAGCTTGCCGGTGCGCTGCAGCGCGATCGCCTTCGCATCGAAGGTGCGCACGAACAGCATCTGCTTGAACAACGGCAGCAGCGCCTTGGCATCGGCGAATGCCGGCGGCAGTTCCGCGACGGGCACACCGTCGGGGCCGAGGTATTGCAGGTATTCGATCTGGAACTGTGCGGCGATCGTCATCGAGGAGGAGCCCAAGCCGAAGCGTAGGCGTCGATGATACCCGCGACGCGTAAACACACCGTAGCGCGTCGGATCGGGGCGTTGTGTACAGCGTAAAAAAAAGCGCGGCCGAGCCGCGCTTTTTCTGACATGGCGCCGCGGCGTAGCGTTACGGCACGCCGACGATGCGGTTCGAATACGTCGCCGTATTGTCGGCGTGATCCGGGTCCGGCGTCGTCGCGTTGGCGGTTGCGCGCAAACTCAGGAGCTGCGTGCTGTCCGAACGCGCCGGAATCGTGATCGCGACCTCGAAGCGCTGGCTGGCACCGGCCGCGAAAGCACTGGCGTCGACGCAATTCGCTTGGAAATCGCCACCGTCGTCGACCACCGCGCACTGCCAGCCCGCTGGAGCGACGATCGCCACGTTCGCCGCCGGCGCATCGCCGCGCAACGTCACCGCCGGTTGCCATGCAGCGTCCGGTCCAGCGTTGTGCAGCATCACCTGGAAGGTTTCGGTGTAGCCGTAGTGCAGCTTCTTGATCGGGCCGCCGAGGCTGACCGACAGGTCGGCGTCGGCGAGCACGGCGACCGAGGCTGCGACCTGGTTGTCGGCGTTGGCCGGATCGGTGGTCTGCGATTGGATCGCCGCAGCCATGCGCATGGCGCTGCCGCCCAGTGCATCCGGCGCGATCACGTCGAGCGCGAAAGCGGCGGTGCTGCCGGCAGCGAAGCTGGCAGTGCTGCAGGTGACGGTGGTGGTCGCGGCGTCCTGCACTGGCGCGGCGCAGGCCCATCCGTTGGCGGCGGTGATGCTCGGTGCGACCAGCGCTTCGAACACGAAGGCCACCGCAGCGAACTCGCCCGCATTCGGGCCGGCGTTGGCGACACTGACTTCGAAGTGCGCCGTTTCGCCAACGCGCACGCTCGGCGGCGCGGCGTTGGCGGTGATCGACAGATTCGCGCTGCGGAACGCCGGCACCGCGATCGTCAGGCGGACGGGGTCATGGTCGGAGACGCGGATCGGCGTACCGGCATCGTCGAAATTGTCGACGCCGAATTCGGCGTTGATGCGTGCGTGATCCACGCTGACGCCGAGCGCATTGCCCAGCAACGCCTGGTTCACCAGCACATGGTCCAGCGTCTGCGCATTGCCGTCGAACACGTAGGAGTAGCGTTGCGCAGGATCCGTGATCAGTTCCGCGCCATCCACCAGTGGCGTACTCAGCGGACTGTCGATGTAGTCCAGCACCTGGTCGGCAGCGGCTTCCTCGCCCTTGATCACGCCCATGACGTCGGTATAGCCGTCATTGAAGGCAAACGCGTTGAAGTCGCCGAGCAGTACGATTTTTTCATCCGGCTTCTGCTGCTGCAGCGACTCGACGAGACCCGCCAGGTACAGCGCCTGCTGGCCGCGCTTGGCCCTTACGCGCATGCCTTCGGTCAACCAGCCATTGGTGCCGGGGCTGAGCGAATCGTGATCGAGGAACGAGCGCAGATGGTTGACGATCACCGTCACCGGGTAGCTCGCGCCGTTGTCCTGATGCACGACGGCGCGCAGCGCCAGCGGCGGACGATCGTTGAGCACGCTGTTGCTCTGGTCGGGATTGATGAGCTTCTTGTCCGCGCCGTGCTGTTCGACCGACACGACTTCGACGCGCGCCTGGCCGGCACCGTTGTCGCGGGTGCTGATTAGGTAACCGACGTTGATGTTGTTGTTGCTCGCGGGCGCGGGGATCAGGTGGGCGACGTAACCCGGCGCACGCACGCAGGTCGTATTGATGCGCTCGGCGAGCAGGCTGAGCACGCGCAGGTTTTCGACCTCGACCACGCCGAGGATGTCGGGTGCCTTGAGGTAGTCGCAGATCGCCAGCGCGGTCTTGCCCAGGCGCTTGTCGAGCGCAGCGGCGGTCAGGGCCGGCGCGCCGTTGCCGTCGTTGACCTCGTCGAAGAAGCGCAGCAGGTTGAAGCCGCTGATGGTGACGGCCTCGTAGGCGGCGTCCTTGACGGCCTGCGGCAGCTTGCCGCCGGTGGCGGTCGGCATCGCGCCGACGTCCTGCAGCAGCGTCCAGTTGCGGTCGGCGTAGTCGAGCACGCCACGCAGGCCGCTGACTTCCGCCTGCACGTCGACGGCCAGCGGCTGGGAACCGATCTGGCCCCAGCTGCGTACCATCAGGCGTTCTGGATTGGTGTCGAAGCGCGGCGGAATCTTGCCGGCCGGCAACGGAGTGGCATCCAGCAGCGACAGGCCCGGCTCGCGGAACGGTACGGCGACGCCGGGCAGGGTGACGTAGAACACGCCGTCGGTGGTGGCAGTGGCGTCCTTCTCGATGATGCGACCGTCGGCGGCGCCCACCACGATCGAACGGGCGACGCTCACGCGCATGCTTTCCAGGCGCTCCAGCGTGCCTGGTGCCGCATCGGCGCGCAGGTCGGCGGCGGTCAGTTCGACCGGGGCCGGCAGTGCGACGCCGCTTTCGAGCAGTTCGATGGTCGGTTCGATCAACTCGGTGATGCTGAGTTGATGCGGGTTGGACGAGGGCGTGTATTCCTTGACCTTGGCGATCACGCGCACCCGGTTGCCGACCACGGCATGCGCCGGCGCGGCGCCCGCGACGAACACGAACACCGCTTCGGAAGTCGCGGCGTCCGCGTCCTGGGTCAGGCTCTGCAGGAAGAAGCCGTGCTGCTGGGCGCTGGAGAAGAACTTGCGCGCGGTGACCACGCCTTCGGTCGCCACCACCTGGCCGTTGTAGGCCGACAGCAGTCCAGTGCCCTGGATGTCGTGGATCGCGACCTGCGGGTAATCATCGTTGCGGATGCTGCCGATGCCCTGCGCGTCGCCCACCAGCGCGCCGCTGGCGTTGACGATGTCGACGACCAAGCTTTCGTCGCCTTCCGGCACGGCATCGCCGAGCGCGTCGATGCTGATGGTGACCGAGGTCTGGCCTTCCGGGATCACGACAGTGCCCGTGGCGGCCACGTAGTCGCTGCCAGTGGTGGCACTGCCGTCGGCAGTCGCGTAGTCGATGCTGACGCCGCCGGCGCCGGCGGGCTTGCTCAGCTTGAAGGTGAAGAACAACGGCGTGGTGCCATTGTCGCCTTCGCTGATGCTGGCATCGTTGATGGTCAGCTCGGGTGGACCGGCCGACACGTCGATCGTGATGTCGTCGATGCCCACCCATTCGTCGTTGCCGACGGCGTTGCTGGTGATGATCCTCACCTGGACCAGCGGTTGGTCGTCCGCCGCCGCAGGCAGCAGCGCGGACACCGGCGTGACCAGGTCCGCCGCATTCGGGGTGGTGGCATCGGCAACGAAGCCGGCGGGGATGTTGGTGAAATTGCCGCTGCTGCCGATGCGGTATTGCAGCGCCACCGGCTGCACCGCGTTGTCGGCGGAGCTGTCGAGGTCGCGCAGCTTGTAGGCGACGCTGATGCCGTGCTGGCCGGTAGTGTCCAGGTTGATCAGCACATACGGCGCGTCGGCGGTGCCGGAACCATTGAGCGCCGCCACCGGGTCGGCCAACTCGAACTCGGCAGCGCCGCCCGTGGAAAGCGTGTTGGGGCTGGTCTGGTTGGCGATGACGCTGACGACCACCGTGCCCTCGCCCAGCAAGGTCTGCGGATTGACGCCGGTCCCGCCGGTGATGTTGTCGCCGCGATAGCCGACCACGCCGGGAACGCCGGTCCAGTTGTCGTTGGTCGCAATCAGCGCCGTATTGGTCCAGCTCTGCGCGAAGGGCAGGGGCTGCGGCGTGTTGTCTGCGGAGGCGGCAAAAATTGCCGTGAACAACAAGGTGGCGAGCGCCAGGCGGCGCGCGAAGATCTTCATGCTGGGATTCCCCTGGAAGGCGCGGACGAACCCCGCGCGCGGACAGA
Source organism: Lysobacter sp. CFH 32150 (assembly GCF_022758295.1). Classification (GTDB taxonomy): domain Bacteria; phylum Pseudomonadota; class Gammaproteobacteria; order Xanthomonadales; family Xanthomonadaceae; genus CFH-32150. The sequence continues at coordinate 67,786 of NZ_JALDWJ010000003.1, forward strand.
ATTGTGCCGCGATCTTGGGCTTCTGGCGTGACAACGCCGTGACCGGCAGGGCTCGGGTCCCGGACGCGTAGAATTGCCCAATGACCATCGAACACAACGAGCGCCCGCTCGAAACCGGCATCCACACCGACCTGTCCGGCCGCATGACCTATGCCGGCTACCTGCACCTGGATCGGCTGCTGTCGGCGCAGCAACCCTTGTCCAGCCCGCCGCACCACGACGAGATGCTGTTCATCGTCCAGCACCAGGTTGCGGAGCTGTGGATGAAGCTGATGATCCATGAGCTGCGCGCGGCCACCGATTACCTGCGTCGCGACCAGGTCTGGCAGACGCGCAAGGTCCTGGCGCGCTGCAAGGTGGTGCTACGTCAGTTGACCGAGATGTGGTCGGTGCTGGAAACGCTGACGCCGTCGGAGTACATGGAGTTCCGCGAGATCCTCGGACCTTCGTCGGGATTCCAGTCCCTGCAATACCGCACCATCGAATTCCTGCTGGGCAACAAGAACACGGCGATGTTGAAGGTGTTCGCGCACGATGCCGAAGGCCACGCCGGCCTGGCCGAAGTGCTGGCGGCACCGAGCCTGTACGACGAATTCCTCATCTACCTGTCGCGTTTCAACCACGCGATCCCGTCCGCGCACCTGCAGCGCGACTGGACCCATGCGCACGTGTCCGACCCGGCATTGCTCCCGGTGTTCGAGCGCATCTACGAAGACACCGATCGCTACTGGCGCGAGTACGCGCTGTGCGAGGACCTGGTCGACCTGGAATCAAACTTCCAGCTCTGGCGCTTCCGCCACATGCGCACCGTGCTGCGCATCATCGGGTTCAAGCGCGGCACCGGCGGTTCGTCGGGCGTTGGCTTCCTCAAGCAGGCGCTGGAATTGACCTTCTTCCCGGAGTTGTTCGAGGTGCGCACCAGCATCGGCCCGGGCGTTGGCTACGGCGCAACCTCGCCGGAGTGAGCGTGCCGAGGTGAAACGCAGCGAGCACGATTGCGTTGGTGCACTGATGGTGCGCAACGGTTTGGTGCTGCTGGGTCGCCGTAGGGACGATTGCGATTGGTTGGCCGGAGCCTGGGATGTGTTCGGCGGCCATATCGAACCGGGCGAAAGCGAACCGGAAGCGTTGCGGCGCGAACTGGGCGAGGAGTTGGGCATCGCACCCATCCAGGTCCAGCGCCTGGAAACGATCAGTGGCGACGTGCCGGAGCCCTGGCGACTCCATCTGTATGTCGTGACGGAATGGCAGGGCACACCGTGCAATCTCGCGCCGGAAGAACATGCGGAGTTGCGCTGGTGCACCTTGGCTGAAGCCCGGCAGCGGTTGGGCGCGGCGCACCACGATTTCCCGCGATTGCTGGCGATGGCATTGGCGCCCGCGGGCTAGCGATTGCTGCATTGCAGCAGTACGCAGCCGGTTTGACGCCACCCCGCCGAGCCGGTAAACCTCCCCGGTCCCGTGCCGCCGGCGTGGGCATTCCATTCAGTTTTGAGAGATCAGGGGACACCGCATGAGTAGTGCAGCGGCGACATCGGGCCACGCGCCCATTCCGGAATTCAAGCAGGTCATGGGGCATCCCAAACCGCTGTGGATGCTGTTCATGACCGAATTCTGGGAACGCTTCGCGTTCTACGGGATTCGCTGGGCGCTGGCGCTGTACATCGTCGCGCAGTTCTACGACGGCTCGGGCACGGGTGAGCAGCCGGCGAACAAGTTGTACGGCGCGTATCTGGCGCTGGTGTACGCCGCGGCGATCTTCGGCGGCTACGTCGCCGACCGGGTCCTGGGGTACCAGCGCTCGATCCTGCTCGGCGCGGTGATCATGGCGACGGGCCTGTTCCTGATCGCCATGCCCGACCAGACGATGTTCAAGCTGGGCCTGGCCACGATCATCGCGGGCAACGGCCTGTTCAAGCCGAACATCTCGACCATGGTCGGCAAGCTCTACCCGGTAGGCGATGAACGCCGCGACTCGGGCTTCACCATTTTCTACATGGGCATCAACCTCGGCGCGATGGTTTCGCCGCTGCTCACCGGCTGGCTTGCCGAACAGATTTTCGGCACGCCGGACATGCCGGCCTACAAGGTGGTCTTCATCACCGCCGGCATCGGCATGCTGATCAGCCTGGTGTGGTTCTGGTTCGGCCGTCGCCAGCTCGAAGGCATCGGCCGCCCCCTCGTGGGCGGCGAGAACAAGGCCCGCGTGCTGTACACGCTGATCGGCGCGCTGTTGGCGATTCCGGCCATCTTCTACCTGCTGACCATCGATGCCGAGACGCTGAACTGGTGGGTGCTGACCCCGATGTTCGTCGCCCTGTGCGTGCTGATCCTGATCGAAGGCGTCCGCGAAGGCGCCATCCAGCGCGACCGCGCGATCGCGATGCTGATCATCTTCGTGTTCAACATCCTGTTCTGGATGTTCTTCGAACAGGCCGGCAGCTCCTTCAACTTCCTCGCCGAGAAGATCGTCGACCGCACCTTCGGCGACTGGACGTTCCCGGTCGCGTGGTTCCAGTCGGTGAACTCGCTGGCGATCATCGCTTTCGCGCCGGTCCTGGCGTGGCTGTGGATCCGCCTGGGCAAGGCGAATCCGTCGATCCCGCGCAAGTTCGGCCTGGGCCTGATCTTCAACGGCCTGGCCTTCCTGCTGCTGATGTTCGCGCTGACCAGCCTGCTCGACATCGACAACAAGATCCCGTTCTGGACCCTCTTCATGGTCTACGTGATCCAGTCGGTCGGCGAGCTGTGCCTGTCCCCGATCGGCCTGTCGATGGTGACCAAGCTCGCGCCGCTGCGCCTGGTCGGTTTCGGCATGGGCGGCTGGTTCCTGTCGACCGGCATCGGCAACAACCTGTCGGGCATCTTCGCCGGCCACGTCAGCGGCGATACCGGCATGACCACGACCTCCGCGCTCGCTGGCTACACCTTCGGTTTCTGGCTGCTGCTGGGCGCCGGCGTGCTGTTGTTCCTGATCGCGCCGCTGATCCAGAAGTTGATGCACGGCGTGAAGTAAGCCGTCGTTCGATTGGCAAAAGAAAACGGCGGCCTCGGCCGCCGTTTTCGTTACTACGTCCTTCGATTCATTCCATCATCGCCGGCAAGCCCTGTTTCGCCAGCTTGTCGATCAGCTTGTCGAGTTGCGCACGCTCCTCGGCACTGAGCGTCGCCAGCAGCCGGCGTTCACGCTCCAGCGCCAGCGGCACGATTTCGTCGTAGATGCGGTAGCCGGCCTCGGACAGCGTCAGCACCGAACGACGACGGTCGTCGCCGTGCATCTCGCGCAGCAGTAGGCCGCGTTCGAGCAGGTGCGCGACGGCGCGGCTGACCGCGACCTTGTCCATCGCGGTGCGCTCGGCCACCGCGTTCGCCGACAACTCCGGGTAACGCCCCAGGACCGCTATCACGCGCCACTCGGTGATGCCGAAGCCGAAGCGCGCCTGGTACAGCCGTGCCACGCCCTGGCTGACCCGGTTCGACAGCACGCTGAGGCGGTAGGGCAGGAAATGGTCGAGGTCGAGCTCGGCGTGCCCGGGTTTGCGGGTGTTCATATGGCGACTTGCCTTGAATATGGTTTCAGATGAAACTATGGAGATCGAAGTCCAACCGTCCCCAACGGAAGAATGCCATGAGCACGCAGCGCGCTGTCACAACTCCGGCCGTCACTGGCCCGAATCTCGGCATGCAGGTCACCACTTTCGAGAACCCGATGGGCATCGACGGATTCGAGTTCGTCGAGTTTGCCGCGCCCGCGGCACAGGGGGAACTGCTGCACGACTACTTCCGCAAGATGGGTTTCAGCGCGGTGCTGCGCCACAAAACCCGGCCGATCACCGTCTATCGCCAGGGCGGCGTGAACTTCCTGGTCAACGAGGATCCGGATTCCTTCGCCGCCGATTTTGCCAAGGCCCACGGTCCATGCGCGTGCGGGTTCGCGATCCGCTTCCAGAAGCCGGCGCAGGTGGTGTTCGACACCGTGCTCGGCAATGGTGGTGAAGCGATCACGCACAAGGAGGCCAGCAAGGCCGTCGATGCGCCGGTGGTGAAGGGCATCGGTGACTGCATGCTGTACCTGGTCGATCGCTACGGCGACAAGGGTTCGATGTACGAAGACTTCGCGCCGATCCCGAGCGCCGACCAGCACCCGCAGGGGTTCGGCCTGACTTTCATCGACCACCTCACCCACAACCTCTACTTCGGCAACATGCAGAAGTGGTCGGATTACTACGAACGCCTGTTCAACTTCCGCGAGATCCGCTACTTCGACATCAAGGGCGCCAAGACCGGCCTGGTGTCCAAGGCGATGACCGCGCCGGACGGCGTGGTGCGCATCCCGCTCAACGAATCGTCGGATCCGAAGTCTCAGATCAACGAATATCTCGACGCCTACAAGGGCGAGGGCATCCAGCACATCGCCTGTTTCACCGACGACATCTACACGACGGTGGAAGCGATGCGCGCCGCCGGCATCGCCTTCCTCGACACGCCCGACACCTATTTCGAGGTGATCGACCAGCGTGTGCCGAACCATGGTGAAGACGTCGCGCGGCTGAAGAAGAACAAGATCCTGATCGACGCCGATGCGGAAACCAAGCAACGCAAGCTGCTGCAGATCTTTACCCAGAACGCGATCGGCCCGATCTTCTTCGAGATCATCCAGCGCAAGGGCAACGAGGGTTTCGGCGAAGGCAACTTCCAGGCGTTGTTCGAGAGCATCGAGCGCGACCAGATGAAGCGCGGGGTGTTGTAATTCGTAGGGCGGGTCTTGACCCGCCGTTGCAGGCTCGGCGGCGGGTCAAGACCCGCCCTACATGGAACGCGGAATGAAATCGAACGGTTACCAATCCGGCTTCGGCAACAGTTTCGCCACCGAGGCGGTGCTGGGCGCGTTGCCGCAGGGACAGAACTCGCCACAGCGCGTCGCGCATGGCTTGTATGCGGAACAGCTCTCGGGCACGGCATTCACCGCGCCGCGCAGCGAGAACCGGCGCAGTTGGTTGTATCGGATTCGCCCGGCGGCGATGCACGGCACGTTCGCGCCGTTCCTCCACTCACATTTCCATAACGATTTCGGCACTGGCCCGGTCACGCCGGATCAACTGCGCTGGAATCCGTTGCCGCTGCCCGCAGCGCCGGTCGATTTCATCGATGGTTTGTTCACCATGGCCGGCAACGGCTCGCCGGCGGCGCAGCATGGCGTTGGCATCCACCTGTACGCCGCGAATCGCGACATGCAGGGCCGCTTCTTCTACGACGCGGATGGCGAGTTGCTGGTCGTGCCCCAGCAGGGACGGCTGCATATCGCCACCGAACTCGGTGTGCTGGAGGTGGAACCGCAGGAGATCGCGGTGATCCCGCGCGGCGTGCGTTTCCGTGTGGAACTGCCGGATGGCGCATCGCGTGGTTATGTGTGCGAGAACTTCGGCGCGCAGTTGCGCTTGCCGGACCTCGGCCCGATCGGCAGCAACGGCCTCGCCAATTCGCGCGATTTCCTTACGCCAAATGCCGCGTATGAAGATGCGGAAGGTGAGTTCGAACTGATCGCCAAATTCCAGGGTCACCTCTGGCGCGCGACGATCGGCCACTCGCCGCTGGACGTGGTCGCCTGGCACGGCAACTACGCGCCATACAAGTACGACCTGCGCCGTTTCAACACCATCGGTTCGATCAGCTTCGATCACCCCGATCCCAGCATCTTCCTGGTGCTGACCTCGCCCAGCGACACGCCGGGCGTCGGCAACATGGACTTCGTGATCTTCCCGCCGCGCTGGCTGGTGGCGCAGCACACGTTCCGGCCGCCGTGGTTCCACCGCAATATCGCCAGCGAGTTCATGGGCCTGGTCCATGGTGCTTACGACGCCAAGGCCGAAGGTTTCGCACCTGGCGGTGCATCGCTGCACAACTGCATGACCGGACACGGCCCGGACGCGGCGACGTTCGAGAAGGCCAGCAATGCCGAGTTGTCGAAGCCGGACGTCATCGCCGACACCATGGCGTTCATGTTCGAGACGCGCGCCGTGATCCGGCCAACGCAGCAGGCGCTCGATACCGCGCATCGGCAGCGCGATTACCAGGCGTGCTGGGCGGGATTGCAGAAGCACTTCAAGCCAGTCGGCTGATGTCGCTCAGGCGACGGCAGATCCCAACGCGAGGCGTTCGATCCGCACCTGCTCCAGCTTGGGCAGGTGCACTTCCGGGATGATCTCGGCCATGCGTTCGGCCACGCGTTGCGCGTACGAGGCGTTGGCGATGGACTGGATGTGGCGTAGCGCCTTCATCATCCGGTAGACCAGTTCGTCCTCGCTGGGGCTGGTCTGGATCTCCGCCTTCAGCGCCACCGATTCCGGATCGCGTTGCAACTGCAGCATGTCGAGCAGGTACATCTTGGTGGCGGCGAGCGAGCGCCGCGATGCTGGTGCCGGGCATGCAACGACAGCGGTAGACGGTTCGCGCGCGGCTGGCACGGCGCGGAGGGGCGTCGGTGTTGTTGCGGGCGTGCTGCGAAAAACATTCGCCGCCGCTGCAAGCGTGTTCGTGGTCGCGTGCTGTTCGCCCAGGTAGCCATCGCGGACCAGCCGATCGAGCGCTGCAAGAATGTCCGGGCCGAGCAGGCCGATCAGGTCGTTGCGACTCCGCTTGCCGTCGCTGAGGATCAGCGCGCGGCGTTCGGCCAGGCTGAGGCCAGCCGAGCGTTGATCGAGCAGGGCAGCACGAGCTTTCTCGGTCTTGATGAGCAACATGGCGGCATCCCCCCGGAGGCGGGTCACCGTAAGCGGCAGGGATGAAGCCGCTGTGACAGTTTCGCGGCAGTTGACGCCGGGCGGTTAGGCTGCGGGCTTTCCGGCCAGGAGTTTGATGATGAGAACGATGCTGCCGTGGCTGCTGCCAATCCTCGTGCTGGCCGCGTGCAAGGCCGAGCGGCCTGCCGAACCCGCAGCGCCGGCAGCGGAACGCCCCGACCAGCCTGCTGCCGACATGCCACCGGCGGCCGCGACAGTCGCTGCGCCATCGCTCCCGACAGGTCCGATACCAGCCGCCGGGGCCATCACGTTCGCCGGTTTCGGTCCCGCCAGCTTCGGTGCCAACGATGAAGCAGTGCGCATGGCCTGGGGCAAGGATCTGGGTGATGTGTATGCCGGTGAGGCAGGCGGCTGCTACTACCTGTTCCCGCAACCGCAACCCGAGGGCAGCTATCGCCTCGGCTTCATGATCGAAGGCAACAAGTTCGCGCGCATCGACGTCGACACCGCCGAGATCGTCGCCCCTGGCGGGGGCAAGGTCGGCATGAGCGCCGAGGAGATCGGCAAGTTGTACGCCGGTCGCATCGAAGAGCAGCCGCACAAGTACGATCCGGACGGCAAGTACTTGCGCATCAAGGACAGCGCCGGCGGCGCTGGCGTACTGCTCTTTGAAGTCAACGCGGGCAAGGTCAGCGAATGGCGCATAGGCGTCCCGCCACAGGTTGATTACGTCGAAGGTTGCTCGTGAGGTTTTGCCAATGCCGGCATGGCTTCGGCATAGAATCGCCGGGCTGAGCCAAGGGAGGCTGGACCATGTTCGAGGCACTCGGGTTGTTCGCGCTGGGCTTGCTGCTGCTGGCGCTCGGTGGTGATTCGCTGGTCAAAGGCGCCTCCGGGCTGTCGCAGCGCTATGGCCTGTCGCCGTTCGCCACCGGCCTGTTGCTGGTCGCCTTCGGCACTTCGCTGCCGGAACTGGCGGTCAATGCACGCGCAGTGTGGGCCGGGAGCCAGGCGCTGGCATTGGGCAACGCGGTCGGCAGCAACATCGTCAATTTCGGTTTGACTCTTGGCCTCGCCGCGGTGGTCGCGCCACTGCTGGTGCGTTGGCGCGTGCTGGCGCCGCTATTGCTGTGTTTCATCGCAGTCAGCGTGCTGGTGGTCGTACTGGGCTGGGATGGCGTATTGAGCCGGATCGAAGGCATGGTGCTGCTGCTCGCCTTCGTCGCCGTGCTGGCCTTCGCTCTGGCCCGCACCAAGCACGAAGCGGCGGAACTGCGCGAGGACATCGCCGCGTTTTCGAACACCCGCACCGATCCCCTGCTCAATACCCTGCGTTTCATCATCGCCGCGGTGCTGCTGTACTTCGGCGCGAAGTGGGTGGTGCAAGCGGCGCCGATCGTCGGCGTCGGCCTCGGCATGGAACCGCTGCTCACCGGCCTGCTGCCGGTGGCGATCGGCACCGCGCTGCCGGAAATCGCCGCCGCCGTCGTCGCCGCGCGGCGCGGGCAGGGCGACATGGTGGCCGGTCATGTGATCGGTTCCAGCCTGTTCAACCTCACCGTAGTGCTCGGGGGCATGGCCGCGTTCCGCGCGACGCCGGTACCGACTTCGTTCGTCCATTTCGAAGTGCCGGCCGCGCTGGCGTTCGCGTTGGTGTTGTATCCGATGCTCAAGGGCGACCTGCGCATCAGCAGGCGCGAAGGCGGCATCCTGCTGGCGGCCTTCGTGGCGTGGGTGGCGTTCGAGCTGTACGCGATGCAGCACTGACGCATGCGGCAGAACGGTCCCGGCGCGCGTCCATTGCCGAGGCGCGCACTGCGTGCGCTGAGCGAATTCTTTCGCCTGGAAGCCGCCGGCGGCATCGTCCTGATCGCTGCTGCGGCGTTGGCACTGATTGTTGCGAACTCGCCGTTGCGTGGGCTGTACGAGAATTTCCAGCAGCTGCCGCTGGACGTACGCATCGGCAGCTTCGGGATCGCCAAGCCGTTGCTGCTATGGATCAACGACGGTCTGATGGCGTTGTTCTTCCTGCTGGTCGCGCTGGAGATCAAACGCGAAACGCTGAGCGGGCAACTGGCCGGGCGCGCCCAGATGTTGCTGCCGCTGGTCTGCGCCACGGCCGGCGTCATCGTGCCTGCGCTGTTGTTCACCGCGTTCAACCACGGCGATGCCCCCACGATGCGTGGCTGGGCGGTGCCGACCGCGACCGACATCGCGTTCGCGCTCGGCGTGCTGGCGTTACTCGGTTCGCGCGTGCCGGCGGCGATGAAACTGCTGCTGTCGACGATCGCGGTGGTCGATGACCTGATCGCGATCCTGATCATCGCGCTGTTCTATGCGCATGGCCTGTCGCTGGTCGCGCTGGCCTGGGCCGGCGCTGCGTTGTTCGCGATGTGGCTGCTCAACCGGCGCGGCGTGACTGCGTTGACACCCTATCTGTTGCTCGGGGTGGTGCTGTGGGTGTGCGTGCTGAAGTCGGGCGTGCACGCGACATTGGCCGGCGTCGCTACCGGGTTGATGATTCCGCACGTGGATTCGAGTAACGACATCCCCGACGAGATAGAACATTCGCCGCTGGAACGCCTCGAGCACGCGCTGCATCCCTGGGTCGCGTACGCGATCCTGCCGCTGTTCGCGTTCGCCAACGCCGGCCTCGCGCTCGGTGGACTCGGCGTCGACGACATGCTCTCCGCCTTGCCGCTGGGTATCGTGCTGGCGCTGGTACTGGGCAAGCCGATCGGCATCGTCGGCGCGGCGCTGTTGCTGAAGGCGTTCGGCTGGGTGCGCATGCCGGCGGGCATGGATCTGCGCGCGTTGTTCGGGCTCGGCGTGTTGTGCGGGATTGGCTTCACCATGAGCCTGTTCATCGCCTCGCTGGCGTATCACGACCCGTTGCGCTATGACGAAGCCGTGCTCGGCGTGCTCGCCGCGTCGGTGCTGGCGGCACTGGGTGGTTACGCGTGGTTGCGGGTGACGCTGCCCGCACCCGGCACGCAGGACTGACACGTGCGGCACGCGCTGGTCTTCGGCGGTAGCGGGCAGATCGGCGTGCCGCTGCTGGATCGACTCCACGATGCCGGTTGGCGCGTCACAGCGGTCTCACGCACGCCGCACCACGACCAACCCGGCTTGCATTGGTTGCAAGGCGACCTCGATCATGTCGACGGGTTGCCGCGCGCCGTCGATGCAATCTTCAGCTGCGGCCCGCTCGATCATTTCGCACGCTGGTATGCGGCCTCGAAGGTCGATGCGGTACGCGTACTCGCCTTCGGCTCGACCAGCATCGAAGTCAAGCGTGGCTCCGCCGATCCAGAAGAACGCGAAGTCGCGCAACGACTGCGCACGGGCGAACGCGGCGTGTTCGAAACCGCTGCCGCGCGTGGCGCCAACGCCACGCTGCTGCGGCCGACCCTCGTCTATGGTGCCGGCCGTGATCGCACGCTGACGCGCATCGCCACGCTCGCGCGGGAGTGGGGGCGCTTCGTGTTGCCACGCAATGCGCATGGCCTGCGCCAGCCGGTGCATGTCGATGATCTTGCCGCAGCGGCCTTCGCCGCCTGCGATGTGGTGGCGACGCACGGCCAGGCTTACGCACTGCCTGGCGGCGAGACCCTGCCGTACCGAGATATGGTCGCGCGCGTGCTCGCCGTGCTGGAGCCGCCACCGCAGTTGATCGAAGTGCCATCGCCACTGTTCACCGCCGCGTTGCTCGGCGCGCGCGCGCTCGGACGCATCGGCGGCTTCGGCGATGCAGCGGTCGCGCGCATGCGCAGCGACTTGGTATTCGACATGGAACCGGCACGTCGCGATTTTGGTTACGCACCGCGGCAGTTCCGGCCGACTGCGGCGATGTTCGGCTCGTAGGGTGGGCTTTAGCCCACCGTTTTCGCGTGATGGTGGGCTTAAGCCCACCCTACGACACCCGCAGGCAAAGATCGTTGCGATGTTCAGCGGGGATTGAGCAGGCCGCGGCATCCTGCACGTATGCAAACACTGCGTCGCCGACTCTGCCTCGCTCTCGTGGCTGGCATCGCCACGCCACTATTTGCCGCGCCGTCTTCGCCGGCCACTGAGATCGAATTGTTGATCGCCCGGGTCGAGCAGGCGCGCGGCGTGGTCTTCATCCGCAATGGCCGCGAATACAGCGCGGACGAAGCGGCCACGCACTTGCGGCGCAAGCTGAAAGCGGCGCGCGGGCGCATCCGCACGCCGGAACAGTTCATCGAACACCTTGGTACGCGCTCGTCCGTCACCGGAAAACCGTATCGCGTGCGTTTGCCGGATGGCCGTTCGCTCGACAGCGCGGCCTGGTTGCGGCAGTTGCTGCGCGACGTACGCGCGCAGCGCTGATCGTAGGGCGGGTCTTGACCCGCCGTGTCGCTAACGGTGGCGGGTCAAGACCCGCCCTACAATTCTTCTGCGCGCGGCATCGGCCGCGCCTTCGCCAGCGCGCGCAGCGCGATCAGCAGCACGCCACCGAGCACCATCGCGCCGCCGAGCAACAGGCGCGGGCCGGGACGATCGCCCCAGAACGCCATGCCGAGCGCGACCGCAATCACCGGCACGAGCAGCAGCCACGGCGTCACCCGCGCGACCGGATGTCGTTGCACCAGCACGAAATACAGGCCGTGCCCAAGCAGCGACGACACGAACGCAGCATACGCAGCACCCGCCCAGGCGACCCAGCTCGCTGACGGCAGTTGCGCGATCGCACCCGGTTCGAGCACGGCGCTGATCGCCAGCAACGGCCCCACGCTGATGACTGCGGTCCAGCCTTGCTGGCTGAACACATCGAGTCCGCGCAGGCCCCGCATCAGCACAGTACCGATCGCAAGCAGCAGCGCCGAAACCAGCATCACCAGCAGTGCGATTGGATGATCGAGCACCAGCGGATCGAAGCCGAGCACCAGCACGCCCGCAAAGCTGATCGCAACCGCAACTGCGGTGCGCCAGCCGAAGCGCTCGCCAAGCACCGCCCATGCCAGCAGCGCAGCCATCGGCACGTAGCTCTGCATCACGATCGCTGGCGAGGAGATATCGCCGGCGAGCTTGAGTGCAGCGAAACCGAGGCTGAGATGCAATACGCCGACGCAGATGCAGACCGCGAGCAGTCGCGGCCATTGCCCCGGTGCGGGACGCTTGAGGAAGAACACCAGCGGCAGTGCCAGCAGCACGAAGCGCAGCGCGGTGAACAGGAACGGAGGGATTTCGCGCAGGGCGTAGGCGGAGGTGAGGAAGTTCGCTGCCCAGGCGACGCAGATGATCAGGACCAGGACGATGTCGCGGATGGGCATTGGTTTCTATTCGCCTTTTCGCTCGTTATTCCTGCGAAAGCAGGGGTCCAGCGACTTTGCTCGTGCCCCTGCCGTCATCCCGGCAAGAGCCGGGACCCATTTGACTTCAGCTCTTGCTTTAGGAGTTGGAGCAAGAGCATTCCGCTGCTGCGCAGCGGGTCACTTTTCTTTGCTGGCCCAAAGAAAAGTAACCAAAAGAAATGGCCTCCTCGGTAAGAGCACAGCGCGCGGCGTGGAGGTCACCGAGATTTTTCGACTCGGCATCCATGCCTCGGTCGAAAAACGGCGCACATCCTGTGCGCCGCCCTCCGGGTTGTGTGCATCTTCGGCCGTTGAATTTTTTTGAAGGCGAAGAGCTGAAAGCGCAGTAAAAATCAGTACGACCAACCCAGCTTGCGATACAGCTTCGACAACACCCACGCGGGGCCGATCAGCAGGTAGCGCAGGTCGGTGAAGAAACTCGGCCGCTTGCCTTCGTACAACTTGCTGTGGCCGACGAACTGCGCGATCCAGGCGACGACGAAGACGCCGATCGCGAGGTACAGCAGGTTCATCGCCCCCAGCGTGTCGTACAGCCAACGCGTGAGCCAGGCCATCAGCACGAATACCGCGAGCATGCCGAAGCCGAGGTTGCGCGAGGCGCGGTAATAGAACATCCATGCGGCGAACATCGCCAGCGCGGCCCACAAACCCGGGCGGAACCAGGTGCCGAGCACGGGAATGCACCACAGCAGCGCGATCACGCTCCACACGATCAACGGGACCGCGAAGACGTGGATCAACTGGTTGGTGGGATTGACGTGGTCGCTGGAATAACTGGCGAACCAGCGATCGATGGGGCGTTCCGTTAGTGCGTTCATCGTCGAGTCCTCAAGCAGCCGATCCAGACACATTACGCCGCTCGGCGACGGGCGACTGTCAACCAGGCGTCAGTCATGGTGCTGCCGCACGACAGCATCAGTCGATGCGGATTCCCGCCAGCCGTTCCAGCGCCTCGGCGTACTTCGCACGCGTGCGCTCGATCACTTCCGCGGGTAACCGCGGACCTGGCGCCGTCTTGTCCCAGTCCAACGTCTCCAGGTAGTCGCGCACGAACTGCTTGTCGTAGCTCGGCGGGCTGGTGCCGACCTGGTATTCGTCCGCAGGCCAGTAGCGCGACGAATCCGGCGTCAGCATCTCGTCCATCACGTACAGGCGGCCATCGGCGTCGGTGCCGAATTCGAACTTGGTGTCGGCGAGGATGATGCCGCGTTGCGCCGCATAGTCGCGGGCGTAGCTGTACAGGCGCAGAGTCGCGTCGCGGACCTGTTCGGCGAGCTCGGCGCCGACGGTGCGGACCATGGTGTCGAAGTCGATGTTCTCGTCGTGGTCGCCAACCGCGGCCTTGGTGGACGGCGTGAAGATCGGCTGGGGCAGCTGTTCGGCCTGGCGCAGGTCGTTGGGCAAGGTGATGCCGCTGACGCGGCCGGTGCGCTGGTAGTCCTTCCAGCCGCTGCCGATCAGGTAGCCGCGGGCGATCGCCTCGATCGGCACCGGCTTCAGTTTCTTCGTCACCACCGCGCGCTTGGCGTACAGCGCCGGATCGACACCCGCCGGTAGCACGCTGGCGACATCGATGCCGGTCAGGTGGTTGGGCAGCAGGTGCGCGGTCTTGTCGAACCAGAAATTGGAGATCTGGCACAGCATCTCGCCCTTGCCCGGGATCGGGTCGGGCAGCACGACGTCGAAGGCGCTGAGCCGGTCGGTCGCCACGATGAGGAGTTTGTCGCCGGGCAGTTCGAACACATCGCGGACCTTGCCGCGATGGCGCAGGGTCAGGCCGGGCAGGTCTGATTCAAGCAAATACGGTCGAAGCAGGGTGGTCGCCACACGCAGTCCATGGGAACGGCAGGGCGGCGTAGTGTACGCCGTGGTCCGCGTGCTGGCCTGTAAACTGGGACCATGAAACAGCGTTGGTACGGAAAATTGCTCGGCTTCCTCGCCGGCGCGGCGCTGCTGCGGGCCAATCCGTTGCTCGGGGCCCTGATCGGCCTGCTGATCGGCCACGCCTTCGACTCCGACTGGTTCAAGAGCCCGCGTGACAACCCGTACCGCGTGCTCGGCCTGACCGAGGAGGCGACCGACGCCGAAGTCGACCTCGCCTACCGCCGCCTGATCACCCAGTACCACCCGGACAAATTGACCGGCGCCGCCGACGAGCTGCGCCGCCAGGCCGAAGCCAAGGCACGCGAGATCAACGGCGCCTACGACCGCATCCAGACGCTGCGCAAGCGGTAGGAGCGGCTTGCAGCCGCGAGCCTTTCGTTTTCGCGGCTGCAAGCCGCTCCTACAACAACCATGGTTCCCGAGGCGTTATGCAACCAACTGTCATCGCCCCATCGATCCTCTCCGCCAACTTCGCCAAGCTCGGCGAGGAAGTCGACCACGTGCTCAAGGCCGGCGCCGACTGGGTCCACTTCGACGTGATGGACAACCATTACGTGCCCAACCTGACCATCGGCCCGCTGGTGTGCGAGGCGCTGCGCAAGCACGGCGTAACCGCACCGATCGACGTGCACCTGATGATCGAGCCGGTCGATCGCATCGTCCCGGATTTCGCCAAGGCCGGCGCCACGCTGATCAGTTTCCATCCCGAGGCCAGCCACCACGTCCACCGCACCGTCCAGCTGATCAAGTCGCTCGGCTGCCAGGCCGGGCTGGTGCTGAATCCCGCCACGCCGGTCGAAGTGCTGGACTACGTGCTGGAGGAACTCGACCTGGTGCTGCTGATGTCGGTCAACCCCGGTTTCGGCGGCCAGGCTTTCATCCCTTCGGCGCTGGACAAGGTGCGCAAGGTGCGTGAGCGCATCGATCGCAGCGGCAAAGCGATCCGGCTCGAGATCGATGGCGGCGTGAAGGCCGACAACATCGCCGAAATCGCCGCCGCGGGCGCCGACACTTTCGTTGCAGGTTCGGCGATTTTCAATGCCGCGGACTACGCCGACGTGATCGCGCGCATGAAGGCAGCCGTCGCAGGTACGCGCCGGTGAACACCTGCGACCTGTGCGACGCGCATGAGGCGCACGTGCGGGTGCTGGACCTGCCGCTGCGCGATTTCGGCGGACGGCTCGCCTTCTACGGGGTCGTCAGCACGATCAAGGCGTTCGAAGACAACTCGCGCGTGCGCGAGGCCGTCGACGAGCCTGGGCAGGGCCGGGTGCTGGTGATCGATGGTGGCGGTTCGACGCGCCGCGCCATGCTCGGCGACCTGCTGGCCGCCAAGGCGACGGAGAACGGCTGGGCCGGCGTCGTGATCTTTGGCGTGATCCGCGACAGCGTCGAGATTGCCGCGCTCGATCTGGGGGTCAAGGCGCTCGGCACCTGCCCGCGCAAGACCGACAAGTTCGACCAGGGCGAGCGCGACGTGGACGTGCACTTCGGCGGCGTGCATATCCGTCCCGGCGACTGGCTTTACGCCGACGTGGACGGCGTGGTGCTGGCTGACACGGCCCTGGGCTGAGGTCATACGCCCAAATAAAAAAGGTCGATGCCAGTGACCTGGCATCGACCCGGGGGGAAATTGGAGGCAATCCCGCCTCCGCCAGTCGTCCTTGTTATGGCCTTCCATGCTCCGCGCCAATGGTGACGCGCGCGTGACAACGCTTTAAGCCCCTCTCCCACCGGGAGAGGGGTTGGGGTGAGGGGCGGCGGAGCGAAAGCAATTCAATGGCCCAGGGTATGGTGCCGCGATCTCGTTCTCATTGGCTTCGTCGCCCCTCATCCGGCGCTATGCGCCACCTTCTCCCGATGGGAGAAGGGAGGGCATACTGCTGCGCCGCACATCGCAATCCGCCGCATGCACCCCGACGCCGACCAGTTCCGCCAACTCGCCGATGCCGGCCACACCCGCATCCCGGTCGTGCGCGAGGTGTTGTCCGACCTCGACACGCCGCTGTCGGTCTACCTGAAACTTGCCGATGGTCCGCACACTTACCTGTTCGAGTCGATCGAAGGCGGCGAGCGCTTCGGCCGTTACTCGATCATCGGTTTGCCGGCGCGGCGCGTTTACGCGTTTGCGGGGCACACGTTGTTCGTGACCGAGAACGGCGAACTGCTCGAAAGCCGCGTGGTCGAGGATCCGTTCGCCGAAGTCGAACGCCTGCGGGCCGAGCACTCGGTGCCGAAGATTCCGGGCCTGCCGGGCTTCACCGGCGGCCTGGTCGGCTGGTTCGGCTTCGAATGCATCCAGTACATCGAACCGAGGCTGGCCGGCGGCGATAAACCCGACGAACTCGGAACGCCCGACATCCTGCTGATGCTCAGCGAGGAAGTCGCGGTGTTCGACAATCTCAAGGGCCGGTTGTACCTGATCGTGCACGCCGATCCCCGCGAACCGCAGGCCTGGGCGCGCGCCAACCGTCGTCTCGATGCGTTGAGCCATCGCCTGCGCCACGGTGGCGCGCCGTATCCGGAAACACTGGTGCCGGCCGCGCTGGACGAAAGCCACTTCGTCTCCGGTTTCACCAAGGAAGGCTTCATCGCCGCGGTGGAAAAATCGAAGGAGCTGATCCGCGCCGGCGACATCTTCCAGGTGGTGCTGTCGCAGCGCCTGAGCGTGCCGTTCCAGGCGCGCCCGGTCGATGTGTACCGTGCGCTGCGTGCGTTGAATCCGTCGCCGTACATGTATTTCCTCGATGTCGGCGACACGCAAGTGGTCGGTTCGTCGCCGGAGATCCTCGTCCGCCTGCAGGACGGCGAAATCACCGTGCGCCCGATCGCCGGCACCCGCCCGCGCGGCCAGACGCCGGAAGAAGACGCCGCGCTCGAAGCCGAATTGCTGGCCGATCCAAAGGAGCGCGCCGAACACCTGATGTTGATCGATCTCGGTCGCAACGATGCCGGCCGCGTCAGCGTCGCAGGCAGCGTCGAAGTCGGCGAGCAGTTTGTGATCGAACGCTACAGCCACGTGATGCACATCGTCAGCGAAGTCACCGGCAAGCTGCAGCCGGGCCTGAGCTATGCCGACGTGTTGCGCGCGACGTTCCCCGCCGGCACCGTTTCCGGTGCGCCCAAGATCCGCGCGCTGGAAGTGATCCGCGAACTCGAACCGGTCAAGCGCAACGTCTATTCCGGCGCCGTCGGCTACATCGGCTGGCATGGCGATGCCGACACCGCCATCGCCATCCGCACCGCCGTCATCCAGGACGGTCGCCTGCACGTGCAGGCGGGAGCCGGCATCGTCTACGACTCCGATCCGCAGAAGGAGTGGGAAGAGACGATGAACAAGGGCCGCGCCCTGTTCAGGGCAGTAGCGGAAGCCGCTCGCGGTCTCTGATCCGCCGTTCGACCGGCTGGCCTGGCCGTGGACATCTGCACACAACGTTTCCTTCACATGACAGACCGTCCAATCCTCCACGGGACGGGATAGGGGACACACCAGACGTAAAACGCGACGCGGGAGGGAGCCATGCAAGTCGTCGATGACACGAAGGTGCGGTCACGTTTCTCCATCGCCGGGCATCCGCAGGTCATCGAACTGATCTGCCCGCATTGCCTGAAGGAAGCCACGTTCACGGTCAAGGCCTGGAGCGAGCACGCGGGCCAGGTCGCTGCGACCGAAGTGCCATGCCCTCGCTGCAACATCGGCGTGTTGTTCCTGGAGTTGCTCGACCATCGCGATTCGCACGACGAGTCCACCCTCTACATGCACCCCGATCCGGTCGGGCGCGAGGGCATCGCCGGGGTCGAGCACTTGCGCACTCTGTCGTCCCCGTTGGCGCGCAGTTACGACTCCGCGCTCAAGCTGTACAACCACGGCGAATGGGGCTCAGCCGCGCTCACCGTCCGCCACCTGCTCGAAGGCCTGGCCACGCGCCTGCTAGGCGACGCCCAGCGCGACCTGCCACTGGCCCGTCAGCTCGAGGCCCTGCCCAAGGACGTCGACCTGGCCAAGCCACTACAGGACATTGCCCCGTTGCTCGCCCCCGGCGGCACATTCGGCCGCCAGTTCGACGACGAGACCAGCATCGACCAGGTCACCGCCGAACAACTGCTGGACCTGGCCGAACAACTGATCAGTTACCTGGTCGTCCTGCCCGGCACCATGGCCGAACTCAAGAGTCGCATCGCCACGGCCCCGGTCCCGCTGCGCCGCGGCGCCAGCAACAGCGCCGCCTGACTGCACCGCCCCGCGGCCACGCCGCGGGTGTGCGTCCAAAGCAATCACGCAATGCAGTAACCTGCCGGGCTTCTGCGCAGGCATCGCCCATGGGTCGAGTGCGGCCATGGCGAGGCTCTGCGTTTCGATGGGTTTTTCTGGCGGGGGTTTCCGGCGGGGCGTCGCATTGCTCGTCATTGAAGTCGGCGAACCCGGCATGGCAACGAAGGCAACCTAGTACGGTAACGAGATGAACTTTTGCTTCCAGCGAATGAGTCCTTCATGAAAGCGATCGGCATTGCGTTGCTTGTGGCACTTTGGATGGTCCGCGCACCGATTGCGATAGCGCAGGATGCCGCAGTCACGCATCAACCAACGGCGCAGTGCCACGCGACCATCGCCGATGCGAAAGCGGAGCGGCTGGCGGGTTTCTGCTACGAGCAGTTCGTGGTGAATGCCGCACCGGATAGCACCGACCTCCCAATGGTCGTTGCGCTGCACTGGATGAGATCCACGCCTGCCGAGTTCAAGCAATACTTCGCTGGTTTGCGACAACCGGCGCGCGTGGTCCTGCTACAGGGGCCTTACCCGCAGAAGGAAGGCTTCTCCTTCTTCGCGACGTCGCCACGCAATTACTACCGACTGCCGGCTGGCGAAAAGCAACAACAGCTGCTGGAAGAAACCGACAAGCTGGCCCGATTTCTTGCCGAGATTGCCGGCCGATATCCGGCCAGCAGCAGGCCGGTACTGATTGGAGCATCGCAGGGAGGCGATTTGAGCTACGCCGTCGCCGTCCGTCATCCGACGACGATCAGCTTGGCGGTGCCGCTCCTGGCGATCCTGGACGAGCGCATCATGCCGCCTGCGGCTCGCAGTGCCGTTCCGATCCATGCCTTCCACGGTACCGACGACCCGGTGGTCGCCGTCGCCGACGCCAGGAAGTATGTCGCCGCCCTCCAGCAGTCCGGATACGAAGCCAGGTTGCGGGAGTATTCGGGCCTCAAGCACGACATATCAGGCACCATGCAACGGGATTACCTCGATCTGATTGACAAGCACCTGGTTGCACGCTCCAACGCTGCGATCAACGAACACCAAAGCAAGTAGGAACCGCAATCCGCCATGGTCTTGATGATCGACAACTACGACAGCTTCACCTACAACCTCGTGCAGTACCTGCAGGCACTGGGGGCGGAGGTGAAGGTGGTGCGCAACGACGAGCTGTCGGTGGCGCAGATCGACGCGCTCGCGCCGGAGCGGATCGTGATTTCGCCGGGGCCGGGGACGCCGAGTTCGGCAGGCGTATCGGTCGAGATGATTCGTGAGCTCGGCACGCGAATACCGATCCTGGGCGTGTGCCTGGGCCACCAGAGTCTTGGCGAGGCCTACGGCGGCGATGTGATTCGCGCCAAAACCATCATGCACGGCAAGACCTCGCGCATCCGCCACGAGGGCAAGGGCGTGTTCGTCGGCTTGCCGGATGGTTATGAGGCCACCCGTTACCACTCGCTGGTGGTATCGCGCCAGACGCTGCCGGCATGCCTGGAGATCACCGCCTGGACCGACAACGAGGACGGGAGCTTCGACGAGATCATGGGGCTGCGGCACCGCGAGCACCCGGTCGAGGGCGTGCAGTTCCATCCCGAATCGATCCTGACCGAGCACGGGCATGCGTTGTTGAAGAACTTCCTTACGCGATAATCGTAGGGTGGGCCTTGGCCCACCGATTCTTACGCCGGTGGGCCAAGGCCCACCCTACAGGCCGCCATGTCAATCACCCCGCAAGAAGCCCTGCAGCGCACCATCGAGCATCGCGAGATCTTCCACGACGAGATGGTGGATCTGATGCGGCAGATCATGCGTGGCGAGATGTCGCCGGTGATGGCCGCGGCGATCATGACCGGGCTGCGGGTGAAGAAGGAAACCGTCGGCGAGATCGCCGGCGCGGCGATGGTGATGCGCGAGTTCGCGCGGCCGGTGCACGTCGCTGACAAGACGAACCTGGTCGATATCGTCGGTACCGGCGGCGATGGTGCGCACACGTTCAATATCTCGACCGCATCGATGTTCGTCGCCGCGGCGGCGGGTGCCAAGGTCGCCAAGCATGGCAACCGCAGCGTGTCGTCGAAGTCCGGGAGCGCCGACGTGCTGGAAGCGCTGGGTGCGGCGATCGAGTTGCAGCCAGCGCAGGTCGCGCGCTGCATCGATGCCTGCGCTATCGGTTTCATGTTCGCCCCCGTGCACCATCCAGCGATGAAAGTCGTCGCGCCGGTGCGGCGCGAGATGGGCGTGCGCACGCTGTTCAACATCCTCGGCCCGCTCACCAACCCGGCCGATGCGCCGAGCATCCTGATGGGCGTGTTCCATCCCGACCTGGTCGGCATCCAGGTGCGCGTGCTGCAGCGGTTGGGCGCGCAGCGCGCGCTGGTGGTATGGGGCCGCGATGGCATGGATGAAATCTCGCTCGGCGCCGCCACGCTGGTGGGCGAACTGCGCGATGGTGTGGTGCGCGAGTACGAAGTGCATCCGGAGGATTTCGGCATCAACATGGCCGCCAGTCGCAACCTGCGCGTGAATGACGCGAGCGAATCGAAGGCGATGGTGCTACAGGCGCTGGAGAACCGGCCGGGACTGCCGTTGGAAATCGTTGCGCTGAATGCTGGTGCAGCTTTGTACGTCAGCGGCGTCGCCGATTCGATCGCCGATGGCATCGCCCGCTCCCGTGAGGCGCTCGCGTCCGGCGCGGCGATGGCGAAGCTGCAGGATTTCGTGGCGACGACGCGCAAGCTCGCCAGTGAAAACGAGCGCGGATGACCATGGACATGAAGCGCTTCGCGAATACGCCGCAGCCGCCGTATTACGCGGTGATCTTTACCTCGCTGCGCAATGCCGACGATGCGGCAGGCTACGGCGAGGCGGCCGAGCGCATGGTCGAACTAGCCTCCCAGGTGCCGGGATTCCTCGGCGTGGAATCCACCCGCGACGAGGCAGGTTTCGGCCTCACAGTCAGCTACTGGGCCGACCCTGTGGCGATCACCGCCTGGCGCACGCAGGTCGAGCACGCGGAGACCCGCCAGCGCGGGCGCAGGACGTGGTACGACCATTTCGAAGTGCGCGTCGCCAGGGTCGAGCGCGCCTACAACTGGAGCAGGTGGCCCGCGAATGAGTGACATGCCGTTGAGCAGCGCGCGATCGACCGGCACGCAATTGAACGACGTGCTCCGCGCCATCCTGCGGCGCAAGGTCGAGGAAGTCGCCGAACGCAGCGCACGAATACCGCTAGCTGAGTTGTCGGCGCGCGCCGCCGATGCTCCGCCGACCCGCGGCTTCGCCACCGCGGTCGCAGCGAAGATTGCGGCCGGGCAGTCGGCGGTGATCGCCGAAGTCAAGAAAGCGAGCCCGTCCAAGGGCGTGATCCGCGCCGATTTCGATCCCGCCGCCATCGCACGCAGCTATGAAGCCGGTGGCGCGGCTTGTTTGTCCGTGCTGACCGACGTCGATTACTTCCAGGGCAGCGACGCCTATCTGCAGCAGGCGCGTGCCGCGTGCGCGTTGCCGGTGCTGCGCAAGGACTTCACCATCGATGCCTACCAGGTGCACGAGGCGCGCGTGCTCGGCGCCGATTGCATCCTGCTGATCGTGGCCGCGCTCAGCGACACGCAGCTTGCCGAACTGTCGGCGTTGGCGATGGCGCTGGACCTGGATGTGCTGGTCGAAGTACACAACCTCGATGAACTCGAACGCGCCTTGCAGGTGCCGGCGCCGCTGCTCGGCATCAATAACCGCAACCTGCGCACGTTCGATGTTTCGCTCGACACCACGCTGGCGCTCAAGGATGCGGTGCCGCGCGACCGGATCCTGGTCACCGAAAGCGGCATCCTCGCGCCGGCCGATGTACAGAAGATGCGCGCCGCCGGGATCGATGCCTTCCTGGTCGGCGAGGCCTTCATGCGTGAAGCCGATCCCGGTACGGCGCTGCGACGTCTGTTCAATCCATGAGTGCATTTACGCACCAGGATTCGCCGCAGATCACCGGCAAGCGGCCGGGGCTGCCGTACTCACCGCTGGTGGTCTTCGATTTCGATCACACCTTGTACGACGGCGATTCCGGCTTCCAGATGATCCTATGGCTGATCCGGCGCCACTGGGGACGCAGGCTTGTCGCCTTGCTGTCGGCGCCGGTGCTGCTGCCGATGATCGCGTGGCTGCCGACCCGGCGCCGCGGCATCTCCGGCTTCCTCTGGATCGGCACCTTCGGCCTGCATCGCAGGCGCGAGTTGGATGAATTGATCGACGAATACGTGCGTGCCGACGCCAAGCGCATCCGCGCGCGCCTGCTCCCGATCGCGCTGGAAGTGCTGCATCGGCATCGCGTCAGGGGCGATCGCGTGCTGATCGCCACGGGCGCGCCGCCGGAACTGGCGCGTGCAATTCTCGATTTCGTCGCGCACGAGGATCTGCCGGTGATCGGCAGCATCGCGGCGCCGTTTCTCGGAGGCCTGATCACCGGCGAGCACTGTCACGCCGAGCACAAGATGCGGATGATCTGGGCCCACGGTTACGACCAGATCTCGATGGCCTACAGCGACAGCAGCGCCGATTTGCCGCTGCTCAAGGCCGCACGCAAGCCGGTGGTAGTGAATCCGAAACGCAGTTGCGTGCAGATGTTCCGGCGCGTGCTGCCGCCGGGGACTCCGATTTTGAACTGGGGTTGCCTGCAGCGCGCTGGAGACCCTGTGGGAGCGACGTAAGTCGCGGCCCTGGAGTCTGATCGCGACTTACGTCGCTCCCACAGGTCAGATTTCGAGCAGCTCGGGTGTTGCTCAATCGCCCAGCAGTTTGGCGAAATGCCGCGATCCGTCGGTGTAGCCGCAGCCGTGATAGAAGGCATGCGCTTCGGCGCGACGCGGGTTGCTGGTGACCTCGATCCGGATCGCGCCAGCGCGGCGTGCGACCAGTTCAGCTTCGCGTAGCAGCCGGCGGCCGATGCCCTGGCGATGGCAGGCCGGGCTGACCACCATCGAGGTGATGCGGGCCACGTCGGCACCGCGGGTGAGCGAGTAGTTCAGCAGCAGCGAGACCAGGCCGCAGGCCTGGCCATCGAGTTCGGCCAGTAGCAGCTGTTGCCGAGGATCATCGTGGAAATGGCCGATGCGCTCGATCGCCTCATCGCGGCTGCAGGGATAGCCCAGCGCCTCGAGCAGGGCAGCAACGTCGCTGGCATCGCCGCGTTCCGCTGGCCGCACCCGCAACTCGGCCGCAGCAGCGGCTGATCCCATGTCAGCCGCGGGTGCCGTAGAGGACCACGGTCTTGCCGCGTGCATGCAGCTTGCCGTCGGCTTCGAGCTTCTTCAGCACGCGCCCGGCCATCTCGCGCGAGCAGCCGACCAGCCGTGCCAGCTCCTGCCGCGACACGCGCAGCTGGGTGCCCTGCGGATGACTCATCGCATCCGATTCGCGGGCCAGGTCGTGCAGGGTGCGGACGATGCGGTCGGTGACGTCGAGGAAGGCCAGGCGCCCGGCCTTGCGGCTGGTGTCGATCAAACGCTGCGACAGCTGCGCGCCGATGGCATACAGCAGCTTGGGCGCATCGGTGGCCAGCGGCCCCAGCAGCAGCTGGTACAGGCGCTCGTAGCTGATCTCGGCCAGCTCGCATGGGGTGCGGGTACGCAGTGCGACACCGCGCTTCTCGCTTTCGATGAACAGGCCCATCTCGCCGACGAATTCGCCGGCGCCGAGGTAGCCGAGCACCAGCTCACGGCCGTCATCTTCCTCGGTGATGATGCTGACCGAGCCGCTGATCAGGTAGTAGAGGGTGCCGGCCGGGTCGCCCGGACGGAACACGTCGGTGCGGGTGGGGTAACGACGGCGATGGCATTGGCCGAGGAATCTTTCGAGCGCTGCGGCATCGGGTGCGAGCGGGCTAACGGCGCGGCGGAGCGACGGCAGCAACGGGGTGACGGTCGGAGACATGGCGTCGTTGCTTCGAAAAATGAATTCTGAAGCTTAGGCCGAAGCCGTGAATACGGCAAACATCGCCGGGCGCCTGCTTCCGCCTACTGCCCCCCACCCGCGCTTTGCCGCATAATCGCGCCCCTTGCAATCCCCCGCCCCGGAGACCACCAGTGGTCAAGCCTCTCCCGCGCCTGAAGCTCCAGGGCTTCAACAACCTCACCAAGGCGCTGTCGTTCAACATCTACGACGTCTGCTACGCGGTGTCCGAAGAGCAGCGCCAGCGCTACATCGAGTACATCGATGAGGAATACAACGCCGACCGGTTGACCCAGATCCTGACCGACGTGGCCGAGATCATTGGGGCCAACATCCTCAACGTCGCGCGCCAGGACTACGACCCGCAGGGCGCGTCGGTGACGATCCTGATCTCCGAGCAGCCGGTGATCGACAAGGCCGACGCCAAGGGCGTGATCTCCGATGCGGTCGTCGCGCACATGGACAAGAGCCACATCACCGTCCATACCTATCCGGAAACGCACCCGGACAACGGCATCGCGACCTTCCGATGCGACATCGACGTCGCCACCTGCGGCGTGATCTCGCCGCTGCGCGCGTTGAACTACCTCATCGAGAGCCTCGAGTCCGACATCGTGGTGATGGACTACCGCGTGCGCGGCTTCACCCGCGACATCAAGGGCAAGAAGCATTACATCGACCACAAGATCAATTCGATCCAGGACTACCTGGCCAAGAACGTGAAGTCGCGCTACGAGATGCTCGACGTCAACGTCTACCAGGAAAACATCTTCCACACCAAGATGCACCTGAAGGACTTCGACCTCGACAATTACCTGTTCGAGGAGAAGGCCAAGAACCTGTCGTTCAAGGAACGGATGAAGATCGAGGCGCGCCTCAAGCGCGAGATCGAGGAACTGTTCCACGGGCGCAATCTGGTGGAGTGAGCACCACTGCTACGCCAACAGAAAAGGCCGGCATTGCCGGCCTTTTTACTTTTCGTGGAGCGGCTATAAGTCGCTCCTACGGGGAGCAGCGTGCTGCTAGATCCGATATGCGATCGACTTCATTAAGTTGGATGCCATCGCCATCAACGACGGCACCGGCTGCGGCAATGTGCGTGCGCCTTGCGCTGCTGCGTGCTCGGCGTGGCGCGCTTCGTCTGCCTTCATAGCGGTGACGATCGCGCGACTGCGCGCATCGGCTTCGGGCAGGGTCTGCAGGTGTTCGTCCAGGTGCGCTTCGACCTGGCGTTCGGTTTCGACCACGAAGCCGAGGTTCCAGCCGTCGCCGCGCAAACCGGCAAGCACGCCGATTGCGTAGCTGCCGGCGTACCACACCGGGTTGAGCAGGCTGGGGCGGCTGTCGAGTTCGCGCAGTCGTTCGGCGCACCAGGCAAGATGGTCGGTTTCCTCGGCGGCGGCGGCGAGCAGGTCGGCCTTGGTGGCCGGATCGCGCGCGACCGCGGCCTGGCCGACGTACAGCGCCTGCGCGCAAACCTCGCCGACATGGTTGATCCGCATCAGCCCGGCCGAGTGGTTGCGTTCGTTGTCATCGAGCACGATCTCGGCCTCGGTCGCGCCGGGGTTGGCGCGCTGCGCCACGGGCGCCCCGAACACGGTATCGAGCGCGTTCTGAGCGTCGATCAACAAACGGTCGAGCGGGGTGATATCACGTGTCGTCATGAGTCCAAACACTCGGCGAGGAATTCCAGCGGATG
Organism: Lysobacter sp. CFH 32150; assembly: GCF_022758295.1. Lineage (GTDB taxonomy): Bacteria > Pseudomonadota > Gammaproteobacteria > Xanthomonadales > Xanthomonadaceae > CFH-32150. The sequence goes on from NZ_JALDWJ010000003.1 coordinate 93,646, forward strand.
TTGCACCAGCGCCTGCGTGCCGTTGGCGAAATGCAGCCGGCAGCCAATGTTCGCGCTGAGCAGGCGGGTCGCGCCAGTGGCGGCGAATTGGTCGAGCAAAGGTTGGCGATAGGCCGCGGCGCGCGCCGGTTCGGTCAGCATCTGCGTGCCGGCGGCCCCGCAGCAACCGAAACCTCCATCCAGTTCGATGATCTCGAGGCCAGGTACGCGCGCGAGCAACGCGCGGGTCGCGATGTCGCTCTTCACCACGTTGCGCTGGGTGCAGGGCAGGTGCAGGGCGATGCGTTCGCGGGTGCTGCGGAAGCGTAGTCCGTCGCCGCGTTGCGCGAAGAAGTCGAGTGCGTCGAGAGTGGGAGTAGGCAACGCCTGCGCCAACGCTTCATGGCAACCGCTGGCCAGTGTCAGTACCGTCGAGGCGTTGACGAAGGAGGCGCGGTTGGCCGCGGCGAGGGCATTGGCCGTCGCCGTGTTGCCGGCATGCGCGTGCAGGCTGCCGCAGCAGGTTTGTCGGTCGGGCATAGCGATCGCAACGTCCACTGCTGCGCCCAGTCGCAGCATGGCCGCTTGCAATGAGGTTTCATAAGGGCGCGCGACGCAACCGAGGAACAGTGCAACGTCGGCGCTTTGCGAAAGCGGTAATCGGGCCGGCGCCGGGGGTTGCGGCAAAGGTCGCCATGCGGTCGGTAGCAGCGGATACAGCCTGCGGTACAGGCCAAGCAGGCGGGTGAGCATCCCGGGGCGGGCGCAGAGCCATTCCGCACCGCGTTGCTTCCAGCCCGCAGGGCGGCGCTCGCGCTGGCGGCTGCGGGCGGCGACCAGCAAAGGCCCATACTCCACGCCGGCCGGGCACACGACCTCGCAGCGGCGACAGCCGAGGCAGTGGTCGAGGTGGGTGTCGCCAGTGGGAGTCGGCGGGACCGTCGCCAGCTCCCAGGCCCGGGCCAGCGCGATACGGCCGCGCGGGGACTCGGTTTCGAGCGCTTCGAAGCGGTAGGTCGGGCAGGTCGGCAGGCATAAGCCGCATTGCACGCACTGGTCCGTCAGCGCCAGCAATCGGCCCGGCGCGGGGGTTGCGGCGGGATGGGCAGCCTCGGACATGGGACGATGCTAGCGCGGCAGACGGCTTAGGGGCAGGGCAGCTTGCGGTGCCCGGCCGGGACCGCTATCATTCCGCCTCTTTCGCCCCGCAATTGCGCTTTTCAACGGCGCCGGTGCGATCACAACGCGAGGCAAAATTCCGCCGCGACATCGGACGGAATCAGCCCGGCAAGGTACCGAGAACAGAGTTCCCTCATGAAGACTTTCATCGCCAAGAACGAGACCGTCCAGCGCGACTGGTACGTGGTCGACGCCGAGGGCAAGACCCTGGGTCGCCTCGCCACCGAACTCGCCCGCCGTCTGCGCGGCAAGCACAAGCCCGTGTTCACCCCGCACGTCGATACCGGCGATTACCTCGTCGTGATCAACGCCGAGAAGATCACGGTCACCGGCAACAAGCTGCAGGACAAGATGTACCACCGGTTCACCGGTTACGTCGGCAACCTGAAGTCCGAGAACCTGAGCCAGGCGCTGCAGCGTCACCCGGAGCGCGTCATCGAGACCGCGGTCAAGGGCATGCTGCCGAAGAATCCCCTCGGCCGTGCCATGTACCGCAAGCTCAAGGTCTACGCCGGTCCGAACCACCCGCACGCTTCCCAGCAGCCGCAGCTGCTCGAGATCTAAGACATGGCAATCACCCAGAACTACGGCACCGGCCGCCGCAAGTCTTCCACCGCCCGCGTGTTCCTGCGCAAGGGCGACGGCAAGATCACCATCAACGACCGTACGATCGAAGACTTCTTCGGCCGCGAGACCGCGCGCATGATCGTGCGCCAGCCGCTCGAGCTGACCAAGTCGAGCGACAAGTTCGACGTCGTGGCCACGGTCGAAGGTGGCGGCACCACCGGCCAGGCCGGCGCGATCCGCCTCGGCATCTCGCGCGCGCTGGTCGAGTACGACGAGTCGCTGAAGTCCGAACTGCGCAAGGCCGGTTTCATGACCCGCGACGCCCGCGAAGTCGAGCGCAAGAAGGTCGGCCTGCACAAAGCCCGCCGCGCCACCCAGTTCTCGAAGCGCTAATCCATCCGGCGTTATAGTCCGCACCATAGCCCCGTCGCCAAGCGGTAAGGCACCTGACTCTGACTCAGGCATTCGGTGGTTCGAATCCATCCGGGGCTGCCATACGGAAGCCGGTGACCTAAACGACCCGGCTCGAAAAACCCGCCCAACGGCGGGTTTTTTGTTGCCTGGGGTTGCTGCCGTGTAGCGTGTGCAGTTCGCAGCTTTCACCTGCCAAGTTACAATTGAAACTATCGCGCCCAGCGCAGGTTTTCGGAGTTCTCGATGAAGCTCGGCTCACTCAAGGAAGGCGGCCGCGACGGCACCCTGATCGTCGTCTCCCGCGACCTCACCCGTGGCGTGCGCGCCACCGGCATCGCATCGACGTTGCAACGCGCGCTGGAAGATTGGTCGAACGCCGCACCGCGGTTGAATGCATTGTCGGAAGCGCTCAATGCCGGCAGCGCCGAGGACGCCTTCGATCTCGACATGGCCCAGCTCGCTGCTCCGCTCCCGCGCGCCTACGAATTCGTCGATGGCAGCGCCTACCTGCCGCACGTCGAGCGCGTACGTCGCGCGCGTGGCGCCGAAGTGCCGGAAAGCTTCTACACCGATCCTTTGATGTACCAGGCGACCAGTGCCAGCTTTTATGGCCCGCGCGATCCGGTGCGTGTGGTCGACGAGGCGTACGGCATCGACCTGGAAGCCGAGATCGTGGTGGTGACCGATGACGTGCCGATGGCGGTGACGCCTGCGCAGGCCTCCGCCCACATCCAGCTGGTCGGCCTGGTCAACGATGTGTCGTTGCGCAACCTGATCCCGAATGAACTGGCCAAGGGTTTTGGCTTCCTGCAATCGAAGCCGCGTTCGGCGCTGTCGCCGGTGTTCGTGACGCCGGACGAACTCGGTGAAGCCTGGCGCGACAACAAGCTGCACCTCCCGTTGCTCACCCACATCAATGGTGCCTGGTTCGGCGCGCCGGAGGCGGGTGTCGACATGCAGTTCGACTTCAGCCAGTTGGTCGCGCATGCGGCCAAGACGCGGCCACTGTCGGCCGGCACCATCGTCGGTTCCGGCACCATCGCCAACGCGGACACCAGTACGGGCGCATCCTGTTTTGCCGAGAAGCGCACGGTCGAGACGCTGGAGCATGGCAAACCGCAGACGCCATTCATGACGTTCGGCGACGTGGTCCGGATCGAGATGCTCGACCGCGATGGCCGCAGCATCTTCGGCGCGATCGAGCAACGGATCGAACGCCAGCCCCTGCCTTGAGTCGCCGGACGCCACCGACGCCACGACCGACGGTCTTCCGCCCGCGGCGATGAAGGACTAAGTTGCGCAGACCGCGGCTCGAACGCGGTCCAGCGCACGGGGAGCGCAACGTGAACGAACGACTGCGACTGTTTTCGTACTGGCGCTCCAGCGCCGCCTACCGCGTGCGCATCGGCCTGAACCTGAAAGGCCTGGCCCACGAACTCGCACCTGTGCATCTGCTGCGCGGCGGCGGCGAACAGCACAGCGCCGAATTCCGCGAAACCAATCCGCAGGGCCTGGTGCCGGTGCTGCAGCACGGCCAGCGCATGCTGCGACAGTCGGTCGCGATTCTCGAATACCTGGACGAAGTGTGGCCGCAGCCGGCCCTGCTACCTGCGACTGCACGCGAGCGGCAACGGGTGCGGGCGCTGGCGCAGTTGGTCGCCTGCGATATCCATCCGCTCAATAACCTGCGCGTGTTGCAGTACTTCGAGCACGAATGGCATGTGCCGCAGCCCGAACGCGAGGAATGGGTGCGGCACTGGATCACCGAAGGCCTGTCCGCGTTCGAAGCGATGCTGGCCGATCATCCGTCGACCGACATGTTCTGCGACGGCCATGCGCCGACCATCGCCGACTGCTGCCTGATTCCGCAGCTCTACAACGCGCGTCGTTTCGGGCTGGACCTGACAGCGTATCCGACGATTCTGCGGATCGAGGCGGCGTGCCTGGCGTTGCCGGCGTTCGACGCCGCGCGACCAGAAAATCAACCGGACGCACCGGCACCCATGTAGGGCGGGCCTCGGCCCGCCGCACGACGTCGCGGGGTTGATGGCGGGCCAAGGCCCGCCCTCCGCAACCGCTAGTGTTGCTTCGCGCCGCTGTCGAACACTTCGGCGTAGGGATCGTGTTCGCCGCTCCCGCCTTCGGACAGGCGGAACTTCAAGGCCAGGCCGTCGCGCGAGTCGGCAGCCTTCAGCGCCTCTTCCTTCTCGATCTTGCCTTCCTTGTACAGGCGGAACAGGCACTGGTCGAACGACTCCATGCCTTCCTCCAGCGATTCCTCCATCGCCTGCTTGATCTCGTGGATCTGCCCACGGCGCAGCAGGTCGCGGATCATCGGCGTGTTGATCAGCACTTCCGCCGCCGGCAAGCGGCGGCCGTCGAGGCCGACCACCAGGCGCTGCGACACCACCGCCTTCAGGTTCAGCGCCAGGTTCATCAGCACGTTCTTGTGCGCGGACTCGTTGAAGAAGTTGAGGATGCGCTCGATGGTCTGGTCGGCGTTGTTGGAGTGCAGCGTGGCCAGGCAGATATGGCCGGTTTCGGCGAAAGCGATGGCGGCTTCCATCGTGGTCGCATCGAGGATTTCGCCGATCAGGATCACGTCCGGCGCCTCGCGCATCGCATTCTTCAGCGCGTTGTGGAAGGCGTGGGTGTCGAGGCCGACTTCGCGCTGGTTGACGATCGATTTCTTGTGCTTGTGCAGGTACTCGATCGGGTCCTCGATGGTGAGGATGTGGCCCGAGGTCGTGCTGTTACGGTGATCGATCATCGACGCCAGCGTGGTCGACTTGCCCGAGCCGGTCGATCCGACGATCAGCACCAGCCCGCGCGGGGCCATGATGATTTCCTTCAGCACCTGCGGCAGCTGCAACTCTTCGATCGACGGGATCACGCTGCGGATCGCGCGGATCACCATGCCGACTTCGCCGCGCTGCTTGAATACGTTGACGCGGAAGCGGCCGGAGTCCTGCAATGCGAGCGCCATGTTCAGCTCAAGGTCGCGTTCGAACTGCGGGACCTGGCCTTCGTCCATCAGCGAATAGGCGATCTTCTTGACCATGCCCGCGGGCAGGCCGGTGTTGCCGAGCGGATAGAGCTTGCCTTCGACCTTGATGTACACCGGCGCGCCGGTGGTCAGGAACATGTCGGAAGCGTTCTTTTCCGTCATCAGCTTGAGGAAATAGCCGATGTCCATACGTATGCCCCTTGGTCTGATGGCGGCGCAACGTTGCGCGCGCGCCGCTGGCTTCCCACAATGACCGCGCGCCCCTATCGCGACGGTCCCTCATGGCTATTAACGCAAGCTTCGCACAAATCCGGAACGCACTGCAGGCGATGCTGGTCACGATTGCGCTGGTGGCGTGCGCATCCACGCCACCGCCAACCGGTGAGCTCGCCGCCGCACAACAGGCGGTGGCACGCGCCGACAGCGCCGATGCGGACCAGTACGCAGCGGCGGAAATCGCCTCTGCGCGTGACGCCCTCAGCCGTGCCCAGGCTGCGCTGGCGCATGGTGACGACGACGAAGCACGCCAATATGCCGATCTCGCCGCGGCCGACGCCGACCTCGCCTATGCGCGCAGTCATGCAGCGACCACGCGAGCTGAATTCGAGCAACGTCGTGCCGAGATCGGCGACTTGCAGCAGCGTCTGCAGCTGCAAGCGGGCGGGTCCATCGAAAGCGGGCCCGCCGAGAGCGCTCTGGATTGGGCGACACCCGGTTTCGATGCCGCCGACCCGGTCGCGCAGCTGTCGCAGCGCCTCAACACGCTGGATGCCGACGCGCGCCTGCAGGGCTTCGCCGCGTACGAGCGCCTGCGCGCCCGCCAGGCGGTGGACGCGCTGGCTGCCACGCGCAGCCGCCAGCGTGCCCAGGCACAGGTGCTGGCCCAGCGCCGGGTTGAAACCGCAGAGCTGGCCGCGCGCAACGAAGCGGCGCGGCGCGATGTCGACCGCCTCGAGCGCGTGCGCAGCGAATTGCTGGTCGAAGCCAGTCGCCAGGATGCCGAACGCGCCCGCCAGGAAACCGAGCGCCTGCGCATCGAGGCGCAAATCCAGATGGAGGAGGCGCAGCGCCTGCGCGCCGCCGCCGAGTCTGAAGCCGCCGCCCGCGCGCAGGCCGAGGAAGTGATCCTCGATGTCGCCGGCGACCAGGCCGCCAAGCTCACCGCTGCCCGCGAAAAGGAAGCCGCCCTGGCGCGGCAGGAAGCCGCATTGCTGGCTGGCGGCACGCTGCCTGCCTCCACGCGCGATGCCCGCGGCGAAGTATTCACGCTTGCCGGCGATGCCTTCGCCTCCGGGCAGGCGACGTTGACCAGTAGCGCCGCGGCCAGCGTGCAAGCGCTCGCCGCCTACCTGCAGGCCGGGCCGGCGGCGAATGTCCGCATCGAAGGCCACACCGATGGCCAGGGCGAGGCGGCGGCCAACCTGCAGCTGTCGCAGCGACGCGCCAACGCCGTGCGCGACGCCCTCGCCGCGGCCGGCGTGCCGCGCAGCCGCATCCAGGCGGTGGGTCGTGGCGAAAGTGCCCCGATTGCCGATGACAGCAGTGCCGCGGGCCGCGCGAAAAACCGCCGGGTCGAAATTATCGTTGTCGGAAAATAGTATTGTTTTTCAACAAGTTGCTATGTGCGTTGACGTTGGTGTCATTGGGATTACCGGTCGTCCGCGGACCCTTGCCGAGGGCCGGAGGGAGGAGTAGGGTCAATTACCCGAGCGACCCCCAATTCGCTCGGCCAGAGAGGCCGATGACCCACACGTCTGCATCCGAGGAGCGCGCCGCCGGCAAAGAAGTCCGCGCGGGCGCCTCAATGCAGGCGCCCGCGAATCGGCCAGTGATGATCCCCGCAACGCCCCGTGCCGTGACTGGCCGGGGCGTTCGCATTTCTGCTGCAGTCTGATTAGGAGGCGATGTCATGTTCGAAGGGCAACCGCAGGCGGAACTCGACGCGATGATGAAGGGCAACAACGAGTTCCGGCAGCTGTACCAGCGCCACAAGGAACTCGACAAGCAGGTGCTCGACGCCGAGCTGGGCGTCCTGCCGATCGACGATGCCACGCTCGCGAAAATGAAGCGCGAGAAGCTAGCCGCCAAGGACAAGCTCACGCGGATGTACGACGCCAGCCACCACTGACCCGGCTAGCACACCATCAACCTCGCCGCGGGCGGCGACGACCACCTCGTCGGCCGTCGCCGCCCGCGAGCATCCAAAGCTCTGACTTTTAACCGGCTTCCGGCGGATAATCGCCGTCTTCGCCGCGCGCGGCGGCCGTCAAGTCGAGTCCTTGCATGCCGATCCACCAATCCGTACTCGAACTGATCGGCGCGACGCCGATCGTCAAGGCGCAGCGCCTAGATACCGGGGTTTGCGAGTTGTACTTCAAGCTCGAATCGCAGAATCCCGGCGGTTCGATCAAGGACCGCATCGGCCTGTCGATGATCGAAGGGGCGGAGCGCGCCGGCAAGATCAAGCCTGGCGATACCCTGGTCGAAGGCACCGCGGGCAACACCGGCATCGGCTTGGCGCTGGTGGCGCAGCAGAAGGGCTACAAGCTCCTGCTCGTGGTGCCGGACAAGATGAGCCGCGAGAAGATCTTCAATCTCAAGGCGATGGGCGCGCAGGTGGTGTTGACGCGTTCCGACGTCGCCAAAGGCCATCCCGACTACTACCAGGACCTGGCGGAACGCATCGCGCGTGAAACGCCGGGCGCCTATTTCATCAACCAGTTCGGCAATCCCGACAACCCGGCGGCACACGAATTCGGCACGGGGCCGGAGATCCTCGAGCAGATGGCCGAGGTCGGTGGCGTCGACGCGATCGTGTTCGGCTGCGGCAGCTCCGGCACCATGACCGGCCTGTCGAGTTGCCTGGCGGAAAAATCGCCGAACACCGAACTGGTCCTGGCCGATCCGGTCGGCTCGATCCTCGCCGAGTACATCAACGAAGGCACGCTCAGCGAGAAGTCGGCGAGCTGGATGGTCGAAGGCATCGGCGAGGACTTCCTGCCGCCGATTTCCGACTTCACTCGAGTGAAGAAGGCCTACGCGATCACCGACAAGGAGAGCTTCCTGACCGCGCGCGAATTGCTGGAGAAGGAAGGCATCCTAGGCGGCAGTTCGACAGGCACGTTGCTGGCCGCCGCGCTGAAATACTGCCGCGAACAGACCACGCCGAAGAAGGTGCTGACGCTGGTCCCCGACACCGGCAACAAGTACATCTCGAAGATGTACAACGACTACTGGATGCTGGACAACGGCTTCCTCGAGCGCCAGGCCTCCGGCGACCTGCGCGACCTGATCCTGCGCCCGTACTCGCAGCGCGACACCGTCGTGGTCGGGCAGGGCGACCTGCTGGTCACCGCCTACCAGCGCATGAAGCTGTACGAGATCTCGCAGCTGCCGGTGATGGACGGCGAGAAGATCGTCGGCATCGTCGACGAAAGCGACGTCCTGCTGCATGTCTACGGCGACGAGGCCCGCTTCCGCGACCCGGTCTCGACGGCGATGGTGAGCAAGCTCGACATCCTCGACGTCAAATCGCCGGTGGAGGCACTGCTGCCGGTCTTCGACCGCGGCCATGTCGCCATCGTCATGGAGGACGACAAATTCCTCGGCCTGATCACCCGGATCGACCTGCTGAACTGGCTGCGCCGCCGCGTCCAGTAACTGGCCGGAAAAGGTGCCGATGCTAGAATCGGCGGTCAAATTCCCCCGAAGTGCAGGCATGACGGAACAAAAGCATGGCGCCCGGTCGAACTGGGGCCTGGGCACCCTGGCCATCCACGCCGGGCAGGCCCCCGATCCCAGCACCGGCGCGGTGATGCCGCCGATCTATGCGACCTCGACCTACGCCCAGGCCAGCCCGGGCGTGCACCAGGGCTTCGAGTATTCCCGCACCCACAACCCGACCCGCTTCGCCTACGAGCGTTGCATCGCAGGGCTGGAGGGCGGCAGCCGCGGTTTCGCCTTCGCCTCGGGCCTCGCGGCCACCTCGACGCTGCTGGAGCTGCTCGACAGCGGCGACCACGTCGTCGCGATGGACGATATCTACGGTGGCAGCTACCGCTTGTTCGAACGCGTGCGCCGGCGTAGCGCCGGGCTCGATTTCAGCTTCGTCGACCTGACCGATCCGGTCGCCTTCGAGGCCGCGATCAAGCCCAACACCAAGCTGGTGTGGATCGAGACACCGACCAACCCGCTGCTCAAGATCGTCGACATCGCCGCGATCAGCGCCATTGCCCGCAAGCGCGGCATCCTGGTCGCGGTCGACAACACCTTCGCCTCGCCGGTCCTGCAGCGCCCGCTCGAGCACGGCGCCGACATCGTCATGCATTCGGCCACCAAGTTCCTCAACGGCCACTCCGACATGGTCGGCGGCATCCTGGTGGTCGGCGACAACGCCGAACTCGCCGAGCAGCTCGCGTTCCTGCAGAACTCGATCGGCGCGGTGCAGGGGCCGTTCGACAGCTTCCTCGCCCTGCGCGGCCTCAAGACGCTGCACTTGCGCATGCGCGCGCACTGCGACAACGCGCAGGCGCTCGCCGAGTTCCTCGAAGCCCATCCGGCGATCGAGAAAGTGATCTACCCGGGCCTGAAGTCGCACCCGCACCATGCACTCGCCGCACGCCAGATGGACGGCTTCGGCGGCATCATCTCGATCTGCCTCAAGGGCGGGTTCGAGGCGGCCAAGCGCTTTTGCGAGCGCACAGAGTTGTTCACCCTTGCGGAGTCGCTTGGCGGCGTCGAAAGCCTGATGAACCACCCCGCCGTGATGACCCATGCGTCGATCCCGCCGGACCGTCGCGCCGCGCTGGGGATCACCGATAACCTGGTCCGACTGAGCGTGGGGGTCGAATCGCTGCAGGACCTGCGCGCCGCGCTCGGCCAGGGATTGCGCTGAACTTGATTCCGTCGGTCCGTCATCGCCGCATCGATCGCGACGTGAGCCCGGAAGCCGGGGGCGTGGAATAGCGCATGGAATTCACGGGCGAGCGATACGTTCCCACGGAGGGTGGCGAAATCCGGCAGGAGCACCTGCACCGGTACGCATGGTGCCTCCCGGCAGTCGCGGGCAAGGATGTGCTGGACATCGCCAGTGGCGAAGGCTACGGGTCCGCGATGCTCGCGGCGCATGCGCGTAGCGTGGTCGGCGTCGACATCTCGGCGGAGGCCGTCGCGCATGCCGCGTCTGCCTACGGCACCGTTTCGAACCTGCGGTTCGTGCAGGGCGCCGCCGCGGAAATCCCGTTGCCTGCGGGAAGCGTCGACATCGTGGTGTCGTTCGAGACGATCGAACACCACGACCAGCACGAACAGATGCTGGCGGAAATCCGGCGCGTACTGCGCCCGGGTGGTTGCCTGGTCATTTCCTCGCCCAACAAGGAGGTCTACTCCGACCTCTCCGGCCACCACAACGAGTTCCACGTCAAGGAGCTGTACTTCAAGGAATTCGATGCGTTGCTGCATCGGTATTTCCCGGCGGTGGAGTACTTCGGCCACCGCATGGCGACAGGCTCGGCGATTTTTCCCTTGCACGCCAGCGAGCCTGCGGCCCGGTTCGATGCGATCGTCGATTCGCCGGCAGGTGCGGAGCCCGGCGTGGCGACGCTCGCCAATCCAGTCTATTTCATTGCCGTTGCCGCGGCGAAGCAGGACGACATCCCGGCGGCCAATGCCTCGGTGCTGTTTTCCGAGCGTGAGGACCTCTACGGCCGCAACCGCGAAATCATGAAATGGGCGCAGGCGCAGGACCAGGAAATCCAGACGCTGCGTGAACGATACGGCCAGGCCGTGACCGAACACGAACAAACAGTCGCATGGGCGCAAGGCCTCGACCGGGAAGTGCAAGCCCTGCGTGAACAGCACGGCGCCAGCGTGGCCGAGCACGAGAAAATGGTGGGCTGGGCGCAAGGACTCGATCGCGAGCTGCAGGCGTTGCGCGTGCAGCACGGTGTCGATGTGGCCGAGCACGAGAAGACAGTCGCATGGGCGCAGGGCCTCGACCGCGAGTTGCAGGCGTTGCGCGAGCAACACGGCATCGTCGTGCAAGGTCTCAACAGCGAGCTGGAGGCGTTGCGTGGCCTTTACGCGGACCTGGAGAAACGGATGTCCCTGCGAATCGCGGAACTCGAAGACGAACTGAAGTCCGCTTCAAAAACGCTGGAACTGCGCGCGAACGAATTGTCGGACGCATGGGGACACTTCCAGCGCGTTTCCGGAGAGCTCAGCCTGCAGAACGCACGCGTGCTGTCCCTGCATGCGGAAGGCGAGCGACAGAAGGCCGAGCTCGCGACGCAGTACGAACATGCGTCCGAGTTGCGACAGATGCTCGACGAGCGCGATCGCTATGCAGTGCAACTCCGCGCGCAGATCGGAGCCCTGCACCGGTCGCACATCTGGCGCTGGACGGCACCGTTGCGCCGGCTGATGGCAAGGATGCGTGGCACGGAAGCGGAGTCCACGCTGCCAGCAGCACCGTCCCGCTACGACCTGACGAAACGACGCTACGGCCTGTCCGACGTGCGCTTCGCGGACACCACGACGCCGCTGGTCTCCGTGGTGGTGCCGACTTACGGCAACTATGGCTATACGCTGTCGTGCCTGCGAGCGCTGCAGCTTGCAGGGGCGTCGTTCCCGTTCGAAGTGCTGGTTCTGGAAGACTGCTCGGGCGATGCGGATATCGCGGAACTCGCGAAAATCCCAGGGCTGCGCTACCACGCCAACCCGCGCAACCTCGGGTTCGTGCGCTCGTGCAACCAGGCGATCCAGCTGGCGCGGGGCGAATACCTGTGCTTCCTCAACAACGACACTGAAGTCATGCACGGCTGGCTCGACGCGCTGGTGGATGTGTTCCGCCAGCATGCGGATGCGGGCATGGCCGGCGCCAAGCTCGTGTATCCGGATGGTCGCCTGCAGGAGGCTGGCGGCATCGTCTGGCAGGATGGATCGGCCTGGAACTACGGTCGCCTTGGCGTCAGCGACGCGGGCGAATTCAATTACGTGCGCCGGGTGGATTACTGTTCCGGCGCGGCACTGATGGTGCGGCGCGCGGTGTTCGCGCAGCTTGGGGGTTTCGACGAGCATTACGCGCCGGCTTATTGCGAGGATTCCGATCTCGCTTTCCGCCTCCGCAGGCAGGGTCTGCAGACCTACTACACGCCATTCTCCGTCGTCGTGCACCACGAGGGCATTTCCCACGGCACCGACACCGGAAGCGGCATCAAGGCCTACCAGGTCACCAACCAGCGCAAGTTCCGGGAGCGTTGGGCCAGCGAGCTGGCGAGCCACTATCCGAACGGCGAGAACGTCCTGCGCGCGCGCGACCGCGCCTGGAACCGGCCGGTCGTCCTGGTCGTCGATCACTACATCCCGCAACCGGACCGCGATGCGGGTTCGCGCACGATGTTCGCGTTCCTGCAGCGGCTGGTCGAAGCGGGCTGCGTGGTGAAGTTCTGGCCCGACAACCTCTGGTACGACGTCGACTACGCGCCGCGCCTGCAGGCGATGGGCGTGGAGGTGTACCACGGCGTGCGCTGGGTCGAAGGACTGCCGGCGCTGCTGCGCGAATCGGCGGGCGATTTCGACGCGATCCTGCTGTCGCGCCCCGACGTCACCGAAAAGTTCATCGATGATGCCCGCGCCTTCAAGCGCGCGCGCATCGTCTACTACGGGCACGACCTGCACTTCCGGCGCGTGCGCCAGGAAGCGGAAGTGCTGGCGCAACCGACGCTGCTCGCGCACGCGGTAAAGCTCGAGGCGCAGGAACGCGGGATCTGGCGCAAGGCCGATGTCGTGCTGTACCCGTCGCAGGACGAAGCTGATGCCGTACGCGAGCTGGAACCGGGCGTCGACGCGCGCGCGATCCTGCCGTATGCATTCGATCGGTTCGAAACCGGGCTCACGCCGGGCGATCGGTCCGGGATCCTGTTCGTCGCCGGATTCGCCCATCCGCCGAACGTGGATGCCGCGGAGTGGCTCGTGTACGAGATCATGCCGCGTGTCTGGCGTGAAATACCGGGCGTGCGCCTGTCGCTGGTCGGCGCCAATCCCACCGCGCGCGTGCTGGAAATGGCCGGCGACCAGGTGGAAGTGACCGGCTTCGTCACCGATGCCGAGCTCGCCGAGCGCTACCGGCAGGCCCGCGTGGCCGTCGTGCCGCTGCGTTTCGGCGCCGGCGTCAAGAGCAAGGTCGTGGAAGCGCTGCAGCAGGGGTTGCCGCTGGTGACAACACCGGTCGGCGCGCAAGGCCTCGCCGGCGTGGAGCGGGTGAGTGATGTTCTCGAGCAACCCGATGCGATCGCCGATGCGATCGTTGCGCTGCTCCGCGACGATGCGCGCTGGCAGGCGCATTCGCAGGGTGGGGCGTTGTATGCGCAGGAGCGATTCTCGCGCAAGGCCATGGCCGACACATTGCTCGATGCGCTCGGCGTCGCTACCACGGGAGGACGGGCATGATCGTGCGTGCACGTGCACCCCTCAGGCTCGGACTCGCCGGCGGCGGCACCGACGTGGCGCCGTACTGCGACCAGCACGGCGGTTACGTCATGAATGCCGCCATCGACAAGTACGCCTACGTGATCGTCGATCCTTCGCCCACCGGCATGGTCGAATTCCACGCGCTCGATCGCGGCGTCTCGATGGAATGCACCGCTGGCGCCGTCGCCAACGGTGATCCGGCATTGCAGCTGCTGGCTGGCGTCTATCTGCGCATCAGCCGCGACTTCCTCGATGGTCGGCAGCCGCCGCTGCGGATTCGTACCTATTCCGACGCACCACCCGGATCCGGGTTGGGCTCCTCCTCCACGCTGGTGGTCGCCCTGGTCACTGCGCTGGCCGAATATTTCATGCTCGCTTTGGGCGAATACGAAATCGCCCACCTGGCCTATGAGATCGAACGCCGCGACCTGGCGCTGGCCGGCGGCAAGCAGGACCAGTACGCAGCCGCTTTCGGCGGTTTCAACTTCATGGAGTTCCACCGCGACGATCGCGTCATCGTCAATCCGCTGCGCATCAAGGACTGGGTGCTCGCCGAGCTCGAAGCATCGCTGCTGCTGTACTTCACCGGTGTCTCGCGCGAATCGGCGCGCATCATCGACGAACAATCGCGCAATGCGGCGACCGGCAAGCAGGTTTCGGTCGAAGCCATGCACCGGCTCAAGGACGAAGCAGTGCAGATGAAGGAAGCATTGCTCAAGGGCGACCTTCCGGCATTCGCACGCACGATGCAGGCCGGTTGGGAGGCGAAGAAGCTGATGGCCACGAGCATCACCAACCCGATGATCGATGCGGTCGAAGGCGTCGCGACGGCGAACGGCGCGCTGGCGACCAAGGTGTCCGGCGCCGGTGGCGGCGGTTTCATGATGTTCGTCTGCGATCCCGCTGACCGCGTCCGCCTGTCACGCGCACTGGCCGCGCAGGGTGGCACCCTGCTCGATTTCCACTTCAACGCGCACGGCGCGGTCGCCTGGAGAACAGGATGAAGGACACCATCGCAAGCGAGTTCGCGAAGGCGCGAACCAACTTCGACGCCATGGCCGCCGATGCGGGACTGGCGGCACAAATCATGGAGGCCGTGCGCATCAGCACGACAGCCCTGCGTGGCGGCCATCGCCTGCTGTTCGCCGGGAACGGCGGCAGTGCGGCCGATGCGCAGCACTGGGCGGGCGAGCTGGTCAGCCGCTTCTACTACGACCGGCCCGGGCTCGCGGCGATCGCGCTGACCACCGACACCAGCATCCTGACCGCGATCGGCAACGACTACGGCTACGACTATGTCTTCGCCCGCCAGGTCGAAGCGCTGGGCCAGGCGGGCGATGTCCTGTTCGCCATTTCCACGTCGGGCCGCTCGAAGAACATCCTGCGTGCGGTCGAAGCGGCGCGTAAGCGCGGCCTACTCGTGATCGGATTCACCGGCGCGAGCGGCGGCGACCTGGCTGCCGCATGCGATGTCTGTTTCCGCGTGCCCTCGGACGAGACGCCGCGCATCCAGGAAGGCCACGAGTTCCTCGGCCACATGGTCTGCGCGCTGATCGAAGCCGAAATGTTTCCTACCGGTGGTGGCGCATGAGTATCGACGAAGGGCTGCAACACGGCCGCAGGGATGACGCCTATCTCGAGAAGATCCGGCAGGAGCAGGCGAATTACCGCGACGTCCTCGACGTGAACGCGTTGCCGCCGATCTTCCATTACTGGTCGCACACCTACCTGCGTCCGATCTTCGAGGCGTTCGGCATCGGCCACCCCGACGACTGGTTCGCGCAGCACCTGGTGGCAAGCGCGCAACGCACGGGCTCGCCCCAGCCGGTCTTCGTGAGTGTCGGCGCCGGCAATTGCGATACCGAGGTCCGCGTGGCCAAGCTCATCAAGGCCGCCGGGTTGGACCAGTTCGTCATCGAATGCATCGACATCAACGACGCTATGCTGCGCCGTGGCAGGGAGTTCGCGGCGCAGGAAGGCGTGGAAGAGCATCTCAGCTTCGTCGAGGCCGACTTCAACGACTGGAAGGCAAGCCGTGTCTACGACGCGGTGATGGCCAACCAGTCGCTCCACCATGTGCTGAACCTCGAGGGACTTTTCGACGAGGTGAAACGCTCGCTGCACCCGGAGGGTTTTTTCGTCGTCAGCGACATCATTGGTCGCAACGGCCATCAGCGCTGGCCCGAGGCATTGGA
Source organism: Lysobacter sp. CFH 32150 (assembly GCF_022758295.1). GTDB lineage: Bacteria > Pseudomonadota > Gammaproteobacteria > Xanthomonadales > Xanthomonadaceae > CFH-32150. The sequence goes on from NZ_JALDWJ010000003.1 coordinate 109,456, forward strand.
AGTCCTGCATCGGTTCTGGGCGGAAATGCCGGAGGCCTATCGTTACAACCACCTGCTCAAGCGGCACGAGGCGCTGTACGAGAACTGGGATTGCTCCGGCGAAGGTTTCGAGGGCATCCGCGCCCAGGACATCCTTCCGCTCCTGCTCCAGCGATTCCAGTTCCACAAGTCCATCGCGTTCGGCAACGTGATCGATCCCTTCATCGATCGCGCGTTCGGACACAACTTCGATGCCGACGCGGCGTGGGACCGGACCTTCATCGACCGGATCCATGCGCACGACGAAGCATCGTTCCAGGACGGCACGTTGAAGCCGACCCATCTGTTCGCCGTGTTGACGATCGGCGAGCCGCCGTCGCGCGAATATTCGCGGGGACTGTCCCCGGAAGCCTGCGTGAGGATTCCGGGGTGAAGGATGGCGGTTGACGAAGCCATCGTCCTGGTCGGCGGACTCGGTACGCGCCTGCGCGCCGTGGTCAGCGACGTGCCCAAGCCGCTCGCGCCCGTTGCGGGGCGACCGTTCCTGGCTTGGATGCTCGATCACCTTGCCGCGGAAGGCATGCGCCACGTCATCCTGGCGACCGGTTTCATGGCCGACAAGGTCGAGGAACTCGTCGGCCGCCACTGGGCCGGCATGACGGTCGATTATTCGCCCGAGGAACAGCCGCTCGGCACCGGCGGCGCGGTGCGCCGCGCGACGAGCCTGCTGCGGGAGGGGGGCGGCGCCCACATCGTCAACGGCGACACCTTCCTGCGTTACTCGCCGCAGGCGCTGGAGGCGGCAACCCATCGCGTCGGTGCGACGGTGGGCGTCGCGCTGGCCCATGTCCCGGATGTCGGCCGCTATGGCGCGGTGGAATTCGACGCCGGCCGGGTCAGCAGTTTCCGCGAGAAGGGCCGCCATGGTCCCGGGCACATCAATGCCGGGTGTTACTTCATGACGGCGGACGCGTTGGCGGCGCTCCCGGACCGGGAGAATTTCTCGCTGGAAGCGGATGTCCTGGCGCCGTTGGCGATGCAGGGCGGGATCGCCGCGTTCGATTACGCCGAGCAGTTCATCGACATCGGCGTGCCGGAAGACTACCTCCGTGCGCAGGCCCTGTTCGGGGCGGGCCAGTGATCGTGTCCATCTCCGCATCGCATTACCTGGACCCGGCTGCGGATACGTTGCTGGCGCGGTTCCCCGCGCCGCGCCGCGCGCTGTTCCTGGATCGCGACGGCGTGGTCAACATCAATCATGGGTACGTCCATGCTGCCGGGCAGACGACCTGGGTCGGCGGCATCTTCGAGCTTTGCCGCGGCGCGCACGCCGCCGGGTACCTGCCGGTGATCGTCACCAATCAGGCCGGCATCGCGCGCGGTTACTACACCGAGGCGCAGTTCCTGGCGTACACCGGCTGGATCCACGCGCAATTCGCCGAACAAGGCGCGCCCCTGCTGGCGACCTACTACTGCCCGCACCACCCGACCGAGGGGCTGGGCCCACTGCTGCGCGAGTGCGAATGCCGCAAGCCGGCTCCCGGCATGCTGCTCGGTGCGGCGGACGACCTCGGCATCGATCTCGGCACCTCGGTGATGGTGGGCGATACGGAGTCCGACATCCAGGCGGCGACCGCCGCCCGGCTGCGGCAGGCGAAGCTGTTTTCCGGCGGCGACCTGCCGCCCTTCACGGAGATGTTCGGATGACGACGTGGAGCGAACCATCAACCCAAGAACAGGGACCGGGCATGCTGGCCAGTAATGCAAGCGGAGACTTCCAGCCGTCAGCGGGCGTCGACGGCATCGCGGCGTGGTTCAAGCGGCCGCGCACGTCGCGCCTGGGCAAGGACCGGGTGATGGAGCTCTACTTCACGTTCCATCCGCGCACCGCCTTCCTCAAGACCCTGCCATCGGATGCCGTGGTCGCCGACATCGGCGCCGGCGATGGTTCGTTGTCGGTGTTCCGCAAGTGGCCGGCGCCGGAGCGCACGGACCTGAAGCTCTACGCCTATTCGATCGAGAAAGGCCGCCTCTTCGACGAGTTCGAGGGGTACGAGATCAGCGACTGGAACACGTCGCCCCCGGACTTCGACGGACGCACGTTCGACGCCATCCTGTGCGCGCACTTCATCGAGCACATCGCCGACCCGACCAGTTTCGTGGCGTGGGCGGAGCGCAAGCTCAACGTGGGCGGTCGCTTGTACCTGGAGTGGCCTTCGCCCGCGTCGCTGGGCCTGCCGACGCGTACCGAGCTCGAAGCGGCCGGCGTGCCGCTGATCATTTCGCGGTTCGACGACGACCATACCCACCGCGACCTTCCAGACGGCGACACCATTACCGCGGCGCTGCAGGCCCACGGGCTCGCCATCGAGGCCCGCGGGATCGTGCGCCTGCCGTGGCTCGAGGACGAGATGCTCGCCCACTACCGGGACGATGCGGATGGCTTTGCGCGGCAGGCGGCGTTCTGGTCGCATACCGGCTGGTCGCAATACATCGTCGCGACGCGTCGCTGACGCACGCCTACAAGAACAGAACACCATGCAGGAGTTGATTGCCTTGGCGACATCCAATCCCGAACTGTTGAATGAAATCTCGCGCCTGTCGATCCGCCCGTGGGCGCTCGACCGCGGCCGCGCGATCCAGCTGGGACATCTCCGCGGCTGGGGGCTGGAATACGGCTCGCTGGTCGACGAGATCGGTCGCCAGCAGGACTTCCGCGATGCCATGGAACTGGCGAGGACGCGCGGCTCGCTGCTGACACCGGCCAAGCTCATGAACCTGTACATGTTGATCAAGTTCGGCCTGCCCCAGCTGGAGCATGGAGACATCGTCGAGTTCGGCAGCTACAAGGGTGGTTCCGCGATCTTCATGGCCTCGCTGCTGCGTTCGCTGGGTTCAACGGCGAAGGTGTTCGCACTCGACACCTACGCCGGCATGCCGGACACCGACGCCGTGCGCGACCTGCACCACAAGGGCGATTTCATCGACACCAATGTCGAGGATTTCCGCAACACGATCCGCGCCAACGGGCTCGATGCCTGGGTGACGCCGGTCCAGGGAGTCTTCAGCGACACGTTCCCCGCGCTGATGGCCGACGGTCGCAAGATCGCGCTGGCGCATGTCGACTGCGACATCTACGACGGCGTGAAATACGCGATCAACGAAGCCAAGCGCTTCATGGTCAAGGACGGCTACTTCGTCTTCGACGACCCGCTCCACGGCTCCTGCCTGGGCGCGATGCAGGCGATCGAGGAAACCCTGCTGCATGCGGACAAGCTGTTCGCCGAGCAGATGTACCCGCACCCGGTCTACCGCTATCCGCCCTTGGCATGAAGTCGCGCTGGCATTGTAGGCTGGCGTCCGACTGCACCCCCGAATTCGCGTTGCCGCCGGTACATGGGCGGTAGCGGACCCTTCGCTCCATTTATTCATTGTTGAGGATTGATCATGCGTATCCCACTCATCACCGCCATCGCCTTGCTTGCCGTGGCGACGGCCGGTTGCGATCGCAGCGGCACCGACACGTCCGCGACGGGCACTGCACCCGCCACCGCTGCAACCGTGGCAGGCCCTGCGCCGGGGCAAGTAGCGGACACGCAGCCGGCGGCACCGGTCGAGAAGGGGCCGATCTGGCTGGAGCCCGACGCACTGTCGGCATGCGGCAGGCCGACGGTCGTCACCGTGCATTGGGACGCGAACAAATTCGAGGGCGTGAAGGCCGTGGACATCGTCGCCATCAATCCTGAAGGCAAGGAGTCGGTGTTCGTTGCCGCCGGCCGCAGCGGCAGCCGGGAAACGGGCGCATGGGTCCGTGCCGGCAGCAAGATGAGCCTGCGCAACAAGGCGGATGCAACCGAGTTGGCCAGCGCTACCGTCGCCGCCGTGCCTTGCCAGTAATGCGACCGACTGCCCGTGGCTGCGGCCAGGGGGCAGCGCCGCGGATAGGACATCCCCCGCGCTGCAGACTAAACTGCGGCGCATGGGCAACGTTTCGCACGCTCTGGATCTGACGGCTTGACGACCATCGCACGCAACAACGGCTCCGCCTTCGCCAAGGCATTGCAGGACTGGAGACAGGCGATCCGGATGTGGCGGCTGTGGGCCGCGCTCGGTATGGAGGATCTCTCCGACCGTTACCGGAGGACGCTGTTCGGCATCTCCTGGGTCGTCACGTCCTTCGCCATTTTCGTCTTCGTCAAGATCCTGGTGTTCGGGCAGATGGCCGCGGTCCCGCTGGGCGAGTTCGCCATGTTCGTGACCATCGGCTTCGGCCTTTGGAGCTTCATCAACAGCATGGTGCTGGACTCCTGCGTCGCCTATACCGCATCGAGCGGCTGGCTGCTCGGCGCGGCGATTCCGTATCCCGTCTTCTTCCTGCAGAGCATCTTCCGCAACTGGCTCGTCTTCGCCTTGACCCTGGTGGTAATGGGCCTGGCCTTGGTCTGGAAGAAGGAGGCGTGGTCGCCGGTGATGCTGGCCGCGTTACCAGGCCTGCTGGTGTACGTGGTCACGCCGGTGTGGCTCGCAGCCATCCTCGCGCCTCTGTGTGCGCGGTACCGGGACGTGATGCACGCCATCCAGACGGTGATGCGGCTGCTGTTCTTCGTCACGCCGATCATCTGGGTGCCCACGCAGAGTCCATGGCTGGCGAAGATGGCGCAGTACAACGTCATCACGCACTTCATCGAGATCGTCCGGCAACCGCTCATCTACGACGCCATTCCCTACGACAGCTGGGCCATCGTCCTGGCCGTCAACATCGTCGGTCTGTTCGTCGGCTTCGCCAGCTATGCGCTGACTCGCCACCGGATCGCCTACTGGCTCTGAACATGTATTTGCGTGCCTCGAACATCTCCATCCGCTTCCCCGTGCACGGCAAGGCCGCCGGGATGGCCGATTACGCACCCGTAGCCGGCAAGCTTGGCGGCGCCGTCGAAACGCACGATGGTCACCGCTACGTGCACGCGCTGGAAGATGTGTCCATCGACCTGCGGCAGGGCGACCGTCTTGCGATCATCGGCCACAACGGCTCCGGCAAGTCGACCTTGCTGCGCGTGCTGGCCGGTATCTACATCCCGCACAGCGGCAGCGTCGAGTGCGACCGCCCGGTGTCCGGCTTGTTCAACATTTCGCTGGGTTTCCGCCTGGAGGCCACCGGCTACCGGAACATCGTCCTGAAGGGGCTGATCGCCGGCAAGTCGCGCGCCGAAATCGAGCGGGCCCTCCCGGAAATCGTGGCCTTCACCGAGCTCGGCCCGTACCTGCACATGCCGTTGCGCGCCTATTCGCAAGGCATGGCGATGCGCCTGGCGTTCGCGATCGCAACGGCTTTCTCGAGCGAGATCCTCCTGCTCGACGAGTGGATCGGCGCCGGCGATGCGCAGTTCCGCGAGAAGGTCGTTGCGCGCATGAACAGCTTCGTCGAGTCGGCGCACATCGTCGTCATCGCCTCGCACAGCGCGCAATTGTTGCGCCGAGTCGCGAACAAGGCGATCTGGCTCGAAAGCGGGCGCATCCGCGAAGCGGGCCCGGCGGCGGACCTGATCGATCGCTACGAAGCGGAGGCGAAACAGAAGGCACGCGAACAGGCGGCATTGCTCCGCGGGCCGATCCGCAAGGAAAACATTGTTTTCAGCGTGACCCAATCGCCGACCCCGGCCAGCAACGTGCGCTACGCGGGCGAGGTTTCCTGGGATGTCACCGGCAGTGGTGCGGAAGCGGTCGACGTGCTCCTGGTGCGTCCCGACGGAAGCCAGGCGATGTTCGCGCACGGCGAACAGGTCGGTAGTGCCAAGACCGGCGCCTGGTTGCGCCCCGGACTCGAGTTCCGGCTGTTGTTGCGGGACAGCGACGAGGTGCTCGCCTCGGTCGTGGTCGCCGGGCACGACGCCATGGCTGGCAAGGAGGCCGTTTGAGCATGCAGGTCGCACCGCAGCCCCCGCATGACGCCGCAGTGCCGGTGTCGGCACGCGAAGACGAGCCGCGCCTGGTGGAAGCGATCGCGCGCGCGCCGGAAGAAGTCGCGAGTGATCCATCAGCGGGTGGGGCGGGACAGATGCGTTTCGTTGTGTGCGGCATGCCGAGGGGCGGCACCACGTTCTTCGGGCAGTTGTTCAACGTCCACGAGGATGTCTACTGCTATTTCATGGAAACCAGCCTGTTCCGGCAGCTGTTTACGTTCGGACGCGACCGGCCTTTCCCCGCGGAAAACCTGCCCTTGCTGGAGCAATGGTTGCGCACCGAGTTCTGGGGATCGCTGGTCGAGGGTACCGAGCAGGCCCGGGTCAGGAAATTCAGACGCCTGGTGAAGTACGAGGATTTGCTCGCCCGCCATGGTCTGGCCGAACCCGGTGGGCCGGGCATCCGGGTGTGGAACCAGGAAAGCTTCGAGCCGTTCCTGCAGGAGCTCCTCGACCTGTTCCGGAACGGGGCATACGGCAAGGACCTGTTCCAGCAGGGCTTGCAGTTGCTCGCCAGGCATTTCGGCAACGTCACCGCCCGTCGCATCCTGGGCGAGAAAACCCCAGACAACCTGTTCTTCCTCGATGCCTTGCATGAGGCCGATCCGGCGCTGAAGGCGTTCTGCATCCTGCGCGAACCGTATTCCACGCTGGAATCGATGAAGCGCCGCGCGCTCCGGAACGAGCCGTTCTTCGATTCCGCGTTCTCCAAGGAAGTGCTTGGCGGCATCGTCGACTATTACCGGTTCATGCGCGCCGCGTACGTGTATTCGCTGCGTGCCGTCCCCGGTTCCTTCCATGTGTGCCGGTTCGAGGACCTCGTACACGATCCGCGCGCGGTCATGGAGCAGGTGTATTCGGCGATGGGCCTGGGAATGACCGACGCGGCAAGGGAGATCCTGCCGCAGCTGAGCATCCCGACCGACAAGAAGCACATCCAGGCCCTCGACCTGAGCGCCACCGAGCACCGGTTGATCGAGATGATCCTGGGTCCGATGCTCAGGCATTTCGGCTACGCCCACGAGCCAGGGGACGGGAACGGGTCCGCGGTCGACTTCAGCGAAGGCGTGATTGCGCTGGCCGGCCTGCACATGGGCAGTGAACTGAGCAACCAGGTCAACGACAAGTGGATGGCGGGGCAGGCGGAGCTGTTCCTCCTCTACGGCAGCGACCGCAGCAAGCTGGTGCTCAACCTGGGATGCGCTTTCCCCGCGGCCCTCGGGCTGCAGGATGTCGTGCTGACGATCAGCGCAGGCGATCGGGAGCTACTTGCCCTGAAGCTGCCTCCGGCGCTGCCGGATTTCAGCATCGAGATCCCGCTCGATGGCCTCGATGCGATGGCGGCAAGCGACACCGTCTCGGCGGTCGTGCTGACGATCGCATCGTCGGCGTCATATACCCCGATTACCGTGGCTGGGCTTGGCGCGGACATCCGCGAGTTCTCGTTCCTGATCAAGTCCTGCAGGTACGAATGATGCTGGGGGCGGCCATGCCAGGACGCACGGATGCGCGCAGTCGATCGCGCAATTGATGGCGGCAACATTGCCCACTTCGAAGAGGCGACGAGATGACGATTGAAGCGCGTGTCCTGCAGGATTTCTCCGCCCAGATCGGAGAGATGGCCCAGCATCACCTGTTGAGCGATCCGTCGATCCACGAGAACGGCGACTGGTACTACAAGCTGCTGACGGAACTGATCCAGCGGCACCCCCACGTGCTCGAGAAGCCGTCGCCGCGCTACCTCGAAATCGCGTGTTACCAGCACGTCATCGGATACAGGCTTTCCCAGGACCACGGCTTCGAGTCCACCCAGTTCGACATCTGCGATCGTGACCTCGAGGTCGGCCGCCAGTCGGCGTTGCGGATGGGCATCAACGGCAGCTCCGACCGCGTGGTCGGGGATTTCCATGACTTGCCGTTCGCCGACGGCTACTTCGATGTGGCGATGATTTCCGCGTCGATCCACCACACGCGCAAGCCGCACGTCATTATCGACGAGATGATGCGGGTGCTCGCCCATGGCGGCCTGTTCTACTGCCAGCGGGAACCGTGCGAACGGCTGTTCTGCTTCTACGAGTTCAATGCCAACCGCGCGGCGCAATACACCCCGTTCGAGAGCCACCTGCACCAGCGCGATGTGATGCGGTTGATTTCCTCACCGTTCCCCGGGGCAAGGAACGCGGAGTTGTTCGGCAGGGTGGAGAACGACAGGATCCCGCTGGAGATGTACTACGAGACCTTCGCCCGGCATGGCATCGTGAAGGAAGAGATCCTCTACCACGAGGGTCTGCTCACGCAGATGGACAAGCGCGTCCTCGAGCACGACTGGCTCAAGGAGGAAGCGCTCGCGAGCTACATCGCCTGGTCGATGCTGGCCGAGCTCGAACTGGCGGAACCCCTGATGTCCACCCAGGATCGCCTGCTCGGGTATTCACTTCCCACCGAAGAGCAGGTGTGGGAGCTGGCGAGGAAAGTCGCCGCGGCATTGAAGGCGCGGCCGGGCAACACCAAGACGCTGGCGTGGCGGAAGGCGATGGCGAAGATCTTCGGCGGCACGCTGCGGTTCGTCGTCGAACGCCAGCGCGACGACAAGTGCCGCGCCGCCGGCAAGTTCAGGCGCGACTGCCGAGAGATCGACCATGTCAGGTACGACGACATCGTCCACCAGAAGTCCGGACTGCTCCTGTGGACCAAGCTCCTGCCGGAAATGCAGACGGCCGGCGAGGATGAACTCCGTGCCGCCTCGTTCCCGGTGGACGACTGGCGCTACGACGTGGGCAAGGGCGACATCAGGCAGATGATCGCGACGGCCGCCATTCCGGTTGCGCACGCGAGGGTGCCGGAGAATGCGCTGTTCGCGATGCGCTATCGGGTGGTCGTGGACGACGAGGTCCCGGCCGCGAAACTTCGAGTGACCTACGGCGACCAGGAAGTGGCTTCGGAGCTCATCGCGCAGACCGAGGACCGCATGCTGCGGTTCGCGGTCGAGCCTGGCGAGTCCGCCATCACGTTCACGCTGACCGACCTGGATGGAAACCCGATCTCGGCGAAATCCCGGATCAGGATCAGCATTTTCCAGTGCATCCCGATCGCTACTGAAGAAGCCGCAATACCGGATGCCGCTGCACCCGCGCGGGGCGCGGTCACGCACCTGCGGGACTGGATCGCAGGCCGGCACTGAACCAATTCGAAGGGGCGGCCACATGTTGCAGAAGACGCACGACGAACGGATCAAGGAACAGATCCGGCAATACGCCAACACCGAGAACATGCACGGCCAGCTCGCGGACATCTTCCGCTACTGGCAGGAAAAGTATTTCAAGCCGCGGTTTGCGGATGTGTGCCGGGTCAACAACCATCTCGAGTTCTACGCCATGCCGATGGTCGAACGTATCCGGCGTACCGGCGTGCGTGATGTCATTAGCTTCGGTTGCGGGGATGCCCAGGTGGAAGTTGGGGTCGCCAACGTGCTCAAGCGCGAAGGCGTTACGGATTTCCGCTTCCATTGCGTGGAGCTATCGCCGTTGCAGATCGACCGCGCCCGCGCATTCGTCGAAACCGCCGGGTTCTCCAGCAACTTCAGCTTCGTCGAAGCCGATTTCAATACCTGGCGGCCGGGTGGCCAGGTGTTCGCTGGCGCCATGTGCCACCACGCGCTGCATCACGTCCTCGATCTGGAACACCTGATCGGGGCCATTCATGAGGCCCTGCATCCGGACGGCGTGTTCGTGTCGATCGACGTGGTCGGCCGCAATGGCCACATGCGCTGGCCGGAAGCCCTTGAAGTGGTCGACAAGATCTGGCGGTTCCTCCCCGACAGCAAGAAATACCACCACATCCTCAAGACGATCGACAGCGAGTATCAGAACCGGGACTGTTCCAACCAGGGGTTCGAGGGCATCCGGTCGCAGGACATCCTTCCCATCCTGACGCAGCACTTCGGTTTCGAGGCATTCCTTGGCTTCGGCAACCTGATCGACGTATTCACCAGTCGCGGTTTTGGGGCCAACTTCGACGCCGAAGACGACCACGACCGTGCATTCATCGACTTCGTCGAGTTCCTGAACGAAATGCTGATCGACCTGGGGCACATCAAGCCCACGCGCATGTGCGCGGTGATGGTGAAGCACGAGGCCGTGGAACCTCGTGTCTACAAACACTGGACGCCGGCGTTCTGCGTGCGTCCGCCCGGCGCTCTCGCTGCACGCCCCGGTTAAACTCGCCTGCCCAGGAATTCCAGTCACGGCACAGAAGTGAGTGCCCCGTCACTCACGGCCCGTCGGCGTGGCCCGGTCTGGCCTGTACGCTATCGGTATCCCGTTCTCCTCAAATGTAGTCGTAAGTGGTGAATGTCATGCGCACGCTGCTCGGTATCGCTTTGTTTGCCCTTCTGTTCGGCTGTTCCGCGGACCGAGACCCACTTCAGGAGCGCCAGCTTGGCCGGGCTCAGGTCGAGGGCGTGGATGCGCACCCGCTGAAATCGCGTCGGGCTTCAGCCAGCTTCGCGTCGCTTCCCGACAGGGGCGATTTGCTGGACTACGACCGCGTCCGCCTGGCCAGGCAGGTCGGGCCCAATACATGGCACCCGGTCGAGCTGAGCGAAACGCACGCATTGCGTGCCATCGTCGATGGCGAAATGACCGTGACTGCGCCCAACGGCACACCAGTGCGACTGCGCTACGAGCGTCACGTCGAGCATCCGGACGGCAACTGGACCTGGATCGGTCACGACGCCAACGGGCACGACGCCGTCATCACGTTTGGCGAAAAGGCCGTCTTTGGCAGCTTGCCGTATGGCCCGGGACGCGAGCTGCGCCTGGCGACCACGGGCAGCAATGCGTGGATGGTCGAAAACAACCTCTCCCTGCCGCAGTACAAGGACGGGCTGATTCGTCCCTCGGGAGAGCCCGATTACCTCGTGCCGCCCAAGCTCGCCGCCGCGTTTACCGCCGGCAAGCGCATGAGCGCCGCCGCGTCCATGCCGGCCGCATCCGACACTCCCGTTGTAGCCGCCACGATCGATGTCGCGCTTGGCTATTCAACCGGGTTCACCACGGAGATGGGCGGGCAGTCGCAGGCGGTGACCCGGCTGAACAATCTCGTCGATAAGACGAACCAGGCCTATGCCCGCAGCCTGATCGTTTCGCGCATTCGCCTGGTCAACACGATCCAGGTCAGCTATGCGGACAACACCACGAACGAATCCGCGCTGGAACAGTTGACCGGCGACGACGGCACTGGTCAATTCAACGTGCCCGTGCCAGCCAGCCTGAACCAGTTGCGTATCCTTGGCGAACAATCCGGGGCCGACCTGGTATCGCTGGTGCGCAACTTTCAGGCGCCAGAAAACGAGGGCTGCGGCATCGCCTGGCTGCTTGGTGGTGGTGGATTGCCAATCGAACCGACCGATGCGCCTTATGCGTATTCGATCGTCAGCGCCCACCAGGTCGGCGGCAGCGATTACGACGAAACGGATGGCAATAGCTACTTCTGCCGCGAAGAGACGCTGGCGCACGAACTGGGCCATAACGCCGGGCAAGCGCACAACAGCGATGACAGCAATGGACCAGGAACGCACCCGTATTCCTACGGATATCGTGAGGCTTCGGCCACGGGCTTCTACACGATCATGGCGTATGGCAGTGGCGGCAGTCAGTTCTCGATTCCGTATTTCGCGAACCCGAATGTCAGCTACGACCCGGACGGTGCCGGTGGCATGCCGCCGAGACCGACTGGTGTCGTCAACGCGTCGGACAATACCCGCAGCCTGAACCAGGTCATGTCGATCATTGCGGCATTCCGGACCGCGGTACGGGCCCGCAACGACGTGGACGGTGACGGCAAATCCGACCTGCTGTGGTTCCACCCGACCAACAGCGTGCTGGCGTACTGGGTGATGAACGGTGCAACCAGGGTGCGGTCCTCGAGCCAGGTGGTGGCCAGCGGTTATTCCCCATTGACCAGCGGCGACTACAACGGCGACGGCCGTGTTGACCTGGTCATGCGCAATGGGACGACGATGCAGATGTGGCTCGGCAATGGCAACGCGTTCGGCGTGCAGGCGTTCCGTGCCTATCCGGGCGGCTGGAACTTGGTCGCCAGCGCCGACATCGATGCAGACAAGCGCTCGGACCTGCTCTGGTTCAACCCCACCACCAGCCAACTGGCGTACTGGGTGCTCAATGGCACTACGCTGGTGCGCTCCTCGGCCCTGGCTGTTGCCAGCGGCTATTCGCCGCTCACCACCGGTGACTACAACGGCGACGGCCGGATCGACATCCTGTGGCGTCACACGAGCGGCGCCCTGCAACTCTGGACCGGCAACGGCAACAGCTTCACTACCGCAGCCGCTGGCACTTTCCCGGCGGGCTGGACGTCGATCGGCAGTGGTGATGTCAACGGCGATGGCAAGTCCGACCTGCTCTGGTACCACTCCACGCAGCAGAAGTTCGCGTACTGGCTGCGCAATGGCGCCACCACGACCGCCTCCGCGGCGCAAGTCGTACCTGCCGGCTACACGCCGTTGGCGAACGGCGATTTCAATGGTGACCGCCAGATCGACCTCGACTGGAAGCCTGCCAGCGGAGCGATGCTATTCTGGCTGCGCAGTGGCAGTACTTATGTCGCGCAGACGGGGCTGAGCTATCCCGCGGGCTGGTCGATCATCAACGGGGCGCAATAGCGATTCGGATCGCAACTTAGCGACTGGCACGAATACCGGCTGCTCCATGCAGCCGGCTTCGTTTTGTCTGGTTCAAAGGAATGGGGATCGAATGCGTTTTCTGCCAAGCGGACTGATCCTGTGCGGCCTGCTGGCCGCCTGCGCCCCGAACCGGGATGAAACGCAGCTGCATGTTGAACCTTCCCTGGCGGATTCTGGTAACGCCCGAACGGCGTCCAAGGCCGGCGCGACAGGCGGTGTCCAGGGGCGCCTGGCATCGTTGCCCGACCGGGGTGAATTGCTGGCATACGATCGCTCGCGCAGCGTGCGTAACGATGGCGCCTATGCCTGGCATCCGGTCGACCTGAGCGAAGAACACGCCTTGCGTGCGATCGCGAATGGCGAACTGGTCGTCAGGAATCCGCGCGGACAATCGCTCCGATTCCGGTATCAGCGGCATATCGAGCATGCCGACGGCAACTGGACGTGGGTGGGCAGGATCGCGGGCGAGGGTGGCGGGCGCGATGCCATCCTGACATTCGGAGAGCACGCCGTTTTCGGCATCATTCCCGATGGCGACCGGCTGCCGCTGCGGTTGACGATGTCGGGCGGCCGTACCTGGCTGGTCGCGACGGACCGAAGCAAGATCGCGGACATCGACAGTCCGATCACACGTCCGACGCGCCCCGACTATCTGGTTCCGCCACGCGCAGGACGCTTAGGCGCGGCAGCGGCGCAAATGCTGCAGGCACCGGTTACGGCTGCTGCTGCCACAGCTTCAGGTATGACGTACGTCGACCTGGTCATGGGTTACACCAGCGGATTCAAGAATCAGTGGGGCACGGGTTGTAACCTCGACCCTGCGGAATGCGAGCGGCGTCGGCAATCCATTGCCCGCTTGAGCCTGATCAGCAAAGTCGACATGGCGAACCAGAGCCTGATCGACAGTCAGGTTCCCGTGACCATACGGCTGGTCAAATCCGTCGAAGTCGGCTACCCCGACAAGACCAGCAATGACAGTGCATTGCGCGAACTGACGGGATCGGGCACCACCCCGGTGCCCGCTGCATTGCTTCCCTTGCGTAACGCTCGCGACCAGTACGGCGCCGACCTGGTTTCGCTGGTGCGCAAGTTCGAGACGCCCCAGAACGAGGGTTGCGGCATTGCATGGCTGCTGGGTGCAGGCGGACAGACGATCGATGCGGGCGATGCGCCCTATGGGTTCTCGGTGGTCAGCGATGGCAGCGACCTGGACGAAACCGACAACAAGTCCTACTTCTGCCGCGACACGACCCTCGCCCACGAACTCGGCCACAACCTGGGTTCGGCGCACGACCGCGCGACAGCCACCTACATCGACGAGGACAGCAACGGCGCCTGCGGCAACACGACTACGCCTTGCCTGCACTACGGACGTTACCCGTATTCCTTCGGCCAGAAGACCGACGTGTATGGCGGCAATTTCTTCACCATCATGGCCTACGGCGACAGCGGGCAGAACGAGACTCGCCTGTTCTCCAACCCGCGGATCTCGATTTGCGAGAATCTGCCATGCGGCGTGGAAAACCAGGCCGACAATGCCCGCAGCCTGACCCAGACAGCCCCTGTCATCGCCAGGTTCCGTTCGATGATAGTGCCGCTGCAGACGCGCAACGACGTCGATGGCAACGGCAAGTCCGATCTCCTATGGATCGACACAGCCAGGAATGAGCTGGCCCATTGGAATATGGATGGCGCGCAGGTCGTTGCATCTTCATCCTGGCCGCTCGACGCTCCAGTCGACTACGGGAACATGCAACTGCTTGCCGTGGGCGGGATGACGGGTTCCCCGATGGTCGATCTCGTCTGGTCGGCCGGTGGCGCGTTGCACATGTGGAAGAACGGCGGGACGTACTGGATCGTCGGTTATCCGACCCCGATTGTGATCCGGGCCTATCCCAATGGCTGGAATTACGCAGGGACTGGCGATATCGACGGCGATGGCAAGTTCGACCTGCTGTGGCGAGACCAGGCCAACACCCGGTTCGTCTACTGGATCATGGATGGCAAGACGCTGGTCCGGTCGTGGGCCGGCAGCATCGGTCCGACATGGCGGCTGGCCGCGAGTGGCGACTTCAATGGCGACGGCAAGCTCGATCTCGTCTGGGCCAGCAGTGCCAGCCTGGTGCTCTGGACCGGTACGGGAACCTCGTTCGTTGCTTCGACGATCCGTGCCTATCCGGCAGGCTGGACCCTGCAGGGCGCAGCCGACATCAATGCCGACGGCAAGTCAGACCTGCTGTGGCGGGACTCGGCGAAGACGAAACTGACCTGCTGGATCATGGATGGCCCAAGCCTGGTCCTGACCAGGACGTTCGCCGTGGGCAATACCTGGAACATCGGCACCTGGGGCGATTACAACGCCGATCTCAAGGCCGACATCGTGTGGAGCAACGGCGCGAAACTGGTGCTGTGGACCGGCAGTGGCATCGGGTTCGCGAGCACGGTGATCGCCGACATTCCCCCCGGCTGGAACCTGATCCGCTGAGCAAGGAGCGAGCGGTGCCAGCGCTCGCTCGCGTCAGGTCGAAATCCCTCAGAGCGCCTGTTCCAGCTCCGGCAGCAGCTTGAACAAATCGCCGACCAGGCCGATGTCGGCGATCTCGAAGATCGGCGCTTCGCCGTCCTTGTTGATGGCCACAATCGTGCCGGCATCCTTGATTCCGGTCAGGTGCTGGATCGCGCCACTGATGCCGATGGCGACGTACAGCTCCGGGGCGATGATCTTGCCGGTCTGGCCGACCTGCATCTCGTTGGGGCAATAACCGGCGTCGACCGCGGCGCGCGAGGCGCCGACGGCGGCACCGAGCTTGTCGGCGAAGTCGTAGATGATCTTGAAGTTCTCCGCAGAGCCGACACCACGGCCGCCGGACACCACGCGACGCGCGCTCTGCAGATCGGGACGATCCGACTTGCCGGCAGCGAGGCCGACGTAACGCGTGTGGGTCGGCAGTGCAGCGTCCACGCTGGCGGCTTCAATCGCCGCACTGCCGCCACGCGCCGCTTCCGGCCACGAGGCGGTACGCACGGTCGCGACCACGGCGTGGTCGGTCGGCGCTTCGACGGTGATGATGGCGTTGCCGGCGTAGATCGGGCGCTTGAAGGTGTGGCTGCCTTCGACGGCCATCACGTCGGAAACCTGCGCTACGCCCAGCAGCGCGGCGATGCAGGGCATCAGGTCTTTGCCGAAAGTGGTGCTGGGCCCGAACACATGCGTGTAGCCGGCGGCGAGCTTGGCGATTTGTGGCGCCAACACCTGCGCGATCGCATTCGCGTTGGCGGCGTTGGCCACGGTCAGCACTTTGGCGACGCCGGCGATCTGCGCGGCTTCGCTGGCGATCGCGGCCGGGTCGGCCGCGAGCACGACGATGTCGATCGAATCAGGTTTCAACGCCTGCGCGGCGGACACGCACTTGGCGGTGGCCGCATTGAGCTTGCCGTCGAGATGTTCGGCAACGATAAGGACCTTGCTCATGAATGGTTCCCACGTAGGGTGGGCTTCAGCCCACCATGATCGAATTTGAAAAGCGGTGGGCTGAAGCCCACCCTACAACAGGCCTTTTCGCTTCAACGCAGCGACCAGTTCGGCCGCATCCTTCACCATCACGCCCTTGCTGCGCTTCGGCGGCGGCGCGTAAAGCGTGGTCTTGAGCGTGTCGCCGGTATCGACGCCGAGGTCGGCGAACGCGATCGTCTCCATCGGCTTGCTCTTGGCCTTCATGATGTCCGGCAGCTTGATGAAGCGCGGCTCGTTGAGGCGCAGGTCGGTAGTGACCACCGCAGGCAGGTCGACTTCCAGCGTTTCCAGGCCGGCGTCGACTTCGCGCGTCACTGTGGCCTTGCCGTCGGCAACCTCAAGCTTGGACGCGAACGTCGCCTGCGGACGACCCCACAGCGTGGCCAGCATCTGCCCGGTCTGGTTGGCGTCGTCGTCGATCGCCTGCTTGCCGAGGATGACCAGGTCCGGCTGTTCCTTCTCGATCAGCTTGAGCAGGGTGCGGGCCGCGGTCAGCGGCTGGATCGGTTGGTCGCTGACGACGTGGATGGCACGGTTGGCGCCCATCGCCAGGCCGTTGCGCAGGTGCGCCTGGGCATCGGCCGGGGCGATCGTGGCGACCACGACTTCGGTGGCGATGCCCTTGTCGCGCAGGCGCAGGGCTTCTTCGAGCGCGATCTCGTCAAACGGGTTGGCCGACAGCTTGACGCCGTCGGTGACCACGCCGGAGCCGTCCGGCTTGACCTGGATGCGGACATTGAAGTCCACCACGCGCTTGTAGCCGACGAGGATCTTCATCGTGCGGGGATTCCTGAGGGGGCGCGGCCGGGGGGTGGCCGAGACCGGCAATTCTAGCGGACGGGGCGGAGGGGTGCAGTCGGGTCAGAGGCCAGAGTGAGGCAGTGGGCTATGCTTTCGAGGCCAGACAGACAAAAGGCGACGGAATGCTTCATCCGGTAGTACTCAGTGGCGGCAGCGGTACGCGACTCTGGCCGTTGTCGCGACAGAACCAGCCCAAACAGTTCCTCTCGTTGATCGGCGATCGCTCGCTGTTCCAGGAGACCATCCTGCGTGCCAGCAAGCTGCCAGGCGTACAGCCGCCGGTGACGGTCTGCAGCGAGGACCACCGCTTCATGGTCGGCGAGCAATTGCAGGACATCGGCGTCGCCAGCGGCGGCATCCTGCTCGAGCCGGTCGCGCGCAACACCGCGCCCGCCATTGCATTGGCGGCCTTGCACCTGGTCGCGCGCGACCCCGACGCGACGATGCTGGTGATGCCGGCGGACCACCTGATCGAGGACGAAGCCGCATTCCGGGAGGCGGTGGCGCAAGCCGCGCACCTGGGCGAAGCCGGCTGGCTGGTCACGTTCGGGATCCGCCCTGACTACGCCGAAACCGGCTATGGCTACATCCTGCGTGGCGAGTCGCTCAGCGACTCGGGGTATCGCGTGCAGCGCTTCGTCGAGAAGCCCGACCAGGCGACCGCCGAGCGTTACGTCGCCGAAGGCACCTATGCCTGGAACTCGGGCATGTTCCTGTTCAAGGCGCAGCGTTATCTCGACGAACTCGCCCAGCACGCGGTGGACATTCTCGCTGCGGCTACGGCGGCCTATGCCACGGCCGGATCCGACCTCGATTTCATCCGTATCGACAAGGACGCGTTCGCCACGAGTCCCAGCGATTCGATCGACTATGCGGTGATGGAAAAAACCAGCCGCGCCGCCGTGGTTCCGGTGAGCTGCGGCTGGAGCGACATCGGCTCGTGGTCGTCGCTGTGGTCGGTCGCAGAACGTGACGCCGACGGCAATCGTCACGAAGGCGACGTGATTTCGGTCGATACGCGCGACAGCCTGGTCCGTGCGTCCGACCGCCGCATGATCGCCACGATCGGCGTTGAGGACCTTGTCGTCATCGACACCGCCGACGCGACGTTGGTCGCGCGCAAGGACCGCGTGCAGGACGTCAAGGCCATCGTCGACAAGCTCAAGGCCGCTGGCCGTACCGAGCACCTGTTCCATCGCAAGGTGTACCGGCCATGGGGCAGCTACGACTCGATCGGCGTCGGCGAACGCTTCCAGGTCAAGCGCATCGTGGTGAAGCCCGGTGCGGCACTCAGCCTGCAGAAGCACCACAAGCGCGCGGAGCACTGGATCGTGGTCTCGGGCGTCGCCGAAGTCACCTGCGACGACAAGGTGTTCGACCTGCACGAGAACGAAAGCACTTACATCCCGCTCGGCAGCGTGCACCGGCTGCGCAATCGTGGCACCGAGCCGGTGGAGTTGATCGAGGTGCAGTCCGGCAGCTACCTGGGCGAAGACGACATCGTCCGGCTCGAGGATGTGTACGGCCGTAACTGAGCGCGTGGTGATGCGGCGTCCTGGTTGGGCGCCGCCCTTGTCCCAACGTCCGATGCCGTGGCCGGGAAGCGCACGCTAAACTGCGCGCATCTGGAAAGGAGTTGTCCCATGGCCGAGGCCATCGCCGCGACGCACGGCGCCGCGAAGAACAAGGTGTTCCCGAATGCCGCCGAGGCACTGCGCGGCATCGTGGCCGACGGCCAAACGCTCGCCGTCGGCGGCTTCGGCCTGTGTGGCATCCCCGAAGCGCTGATCGCCGCGTTGCACGATAGCGGCGTCAAGGGACTGACCGCGATCTCCAACAACGCCGGCGTCGATGGCTTCGGCCTCGGCTTGCTGCTCGAGACGCGGCAGATCAAGAAGATGATTTCGTCCTACGTTGGCGAGAACAAGGAATTCGAACGCCAGTTCCTCTCCGGCGAACTCGAACTCGAATTCAACCCGCAAGGCACGCTGGCCGAACGCCTGCGTGCGGGCGGTGCCGGCATCCCGGCGTTCTTCACCCGCACCGGCTACGGCACCATCGTCGCCGAGGGCAAGGAAACGCGCGAGTTCGACGGTCACCACTACGTGCTGGAAACCGCGCTCAAGGCCGACGTGTCGCTGGTGAAGGCCTGGAAGGCCGACAAGGCCGGCAACCTCGTGTTCCGCAAGACCGCACGCAACTTCAATCCAGCGTGCGCGATGGCCGGCAAGGTCTGCATCGTCGAAGTGGAGCAGATCGTGGAGATCGGTGCGATCGATCCGGACCACGTGCACCTGCCCGGCATCTACGTCGATCGCATCGTGCTCAATGCCTCGCCCGAGAAGCGCATCGAACAGCGCATCACTCGCGCCGCCTGATTACAGGTAATCACAGGAAACTCGTCGACATGCCCTGGACCCGCGACCAAATGGCGCAGCGCGCCGCGCAGGAACTCACTGACGGTGCTTACGTCAATCTCGGCATCGGCCTGCCGACGCTGGTGGCCAACTTCATTCCAGAAGGGATGGACGTGTGGCTGCAATCGGAGAATGGCCTGCTCGGCATCGGCCCGTTCCCGACCGAAGCCGAAGTCGATGCCGACCTGATCAACGCCGGCAAGCAGACCGTCACCGCGCGCGCCGGCGCCAGCTACTTCGGCAGCCACGATTCCTTCGCGATGATCCGCGGCGGCCATATCGACCTGGCCATCCTTGGCGCGATGCAGGTCACCGACAAGGGCGACCTGGCCAACTGGATGGTTCCCGGCAAGATGGTCAAGGGCATGGGCGGTGCGATGGACCTGGTCGCCGGCGTCAAGCGCGTCGTCGTGCTGATGGAACACGCCGCGAAGAATGGGGAGCACAAGATCCTGCCCGAGTGCACGTTGCCGCTCACCGGCGTCGGCGTGGTCAATCGCATCATCACCGAACTGGCGGTGTTCGATGTCACCGATCGTGGATTGGTGCTGACGGAGACTGCGCCCGGTGTGACGGAAGAAGAATTGCGCGAAAGGACCGGCGTGCCGTTCACGCGGTGATTGGTCCGTCAGGTACAAGAAGCCGCCTTCCGGCGGCTTTTTTGTTTACAGGTTCTGGTAGTTCGGTCCCGCGCCACCTTCAGGCGTGACCCAGTTGATGATCTCATACGGATCCTTGATGTCGCAGGTCTTGCAGTGCACGCAGTTGGCTGCGTTGATCTGCAGGCGTTTGCCGGCGTCGTCATTGACGATCTCATAGACGGCGGCGGGGCAGAAGCGGGTACAGGGATTGCCGTATTCCTCGGTGCAGCGGGTGACGCAGATGTTGGTGTCGAGCACCTGCAAATGCACGGGCTGGTCTTCGTCGTGTTCGGTGGCGGCGTAGTAGACGCCGGCCAGGCGATCGCGCGGTGCGAGCGTGCGGTCGAGGTAATCGCGCTTCGGTGATTCCTGCTCACCGAGCTTGTCGAGCGATGACCAGTCGGCTTTGTTCTTCAGCGTCCACGGCGAGAGACCGCCAGTGATCGTTTCCCATGCGGCATTCAGCATGCCGAACCACAGGCCGCGCTTGAAGCCGGGTTTGATGTTGCGAACCTTCTTCAACTCGGTCATCGCGTCGGACGCGCGCAGCTTGGCGTCGAAACCTTCCGGCGCGAGCTGGCTGGCGACGAGATGCTCGGCAGCCAGCATGCCGGAGCGGATGGCCTGGTGCGTGCCTTTCACTTTCGGCACGTTCAACAAGCCCGCGGTATCGCCGATCAGCAGCGCCCCCGGCATTTCCACTTTCGGCAACGATTGATAACCACCGGTGACGATCGCGCGCGCACCCGCGGAAACGATGCTACCGCCTTCGAGCAGCGGCTTGACCATCGGGTGGTTCTTCCATTGCTGGAAGGCCTCCCACGGCTTGTATTCCGGATCCTGATAATCGAGTCCGCTGACGTAGCCGAGTGCGATGCGGCCCTTGTCGAGGTGATACAGGAAGCTGCCGCCATACGTCTTGTTGTCGGCAGGCCAACCGAAGCTGTGCACGATCTTGCCGGGCGTGACGCGCTCTTCCGGCACCTGCCACAGTTCCTTGATGCCGATCGAATACCCCTGTGGATCGCTCTCCGTATCGAGCTTGAATTGCTTGATGAGCCGCTTGGTGAGATGGCCGCGTGCGCCTTCGGCGAGCACGGTGACCTTCGCACGGATATCGATGCCCGGCGTGTAACCGGGTTTGTGCGCCCCGTCTTTCGCGACACCCATGTCGCCGATGCGCACGCCAAGCACTTTGCCATCGTCGTCGTGCAGCGTTTCGGCCGCGGCGAAGCCCGGGTAGATTTCGACGCCCAAAGCCTCGGCTTGCGGTGCCAACCACGCGCACATCGCACCCAGGCTGACGATCACATTGCCGTGGTTCTTCATGCCCGGGGGCACCGGCAGTTTGCGTCCGCCGGTCTTGCTGAGCAGCCAGAACTCGTCCTCGCCGGCCGGCACGCAGATCGGCGGCGGATTGTCGCGCCAGTTCGGCAACAGGGCGTCAAGCGGACCGGTTTCGATCACCGCGCCGGAGAGGATGTGCGCACCGATCGTCGACGCCTTCTCGATCACGCAGACGCTGATTTCCGGATTGAGCTGCTTGAGCCGGATCGCGAACGCCAAGCCGGACGGCCCGGCGCCGACGGTGACGACGTCGTACTCCATCACATCGCGTTCGGTCTCGGTCATGCGGTGCTCCTGGGCAATTCAACGATTTTCCGGCTTTACACCGGGCCCGGCAAATCGCCGTGCTAGCGTCCATGCATGTCCTTGAAAGCGCTGCCTTTGCCGGACGCTGAACTGGCGTTTGACCCGCACTGGCTGGCGCCGGCCGCGGCGGATGCGTTGTTTCTGGCCTTGCGCGAGAGGGTGGCGTGGGAGCGCCACCGCATCCGTTTGTTCGGCCGTGAGCATGACTCGCCGCGGTTGAGCTGCTGGATCGGCGATCCCGAAGCTTCTTATCGCTACTCGGGAACGCACTTCGAACCGCGGCCATGGCCGGACTCGCTACTGCCGGTGCGCGCGCGCCTGCGCGATGAGTTGTGCATCGATTTCAATAGCGTGCTGGCCAACCTGTATCGCGATGGCCGCGATGCGATGGGCTTGCACAGCGACAACGAAGTAGAACTCGGTACGCGGCCGGTGATCGCGTCGTTGAGCCTTGGGGCGACACGACGTTTCGTGCTCAAGCATCGTGGCGATCCGGACCGCAAGCTGGCGCTCGACCTGCCGCACGGCAGCTTGCTGGTGATGTCGGGCGAAACGCAGCGGAACTACCGCCATGCGTTGCCGCGCACGGCGAAGCAGGTGGGTGCGCGGATCAATCTGACGTTCCGACGGATCTACGCAGCGAATCGGTAGTGCGCAGGCGCTTACGATGCGACGTGCGCGCTACAGCGCGCCGCGTTGCTACTTGGCCCGTGCAACAGGTTCGTAGCTGTTGCCTGTCGTCAGCGTCCACCCTGCAAGGTCGCGCGAGATGGTCGCGAGCGCCTGCTCGAAAGCGTTGACAACTTCCGGTACGGCGGTGCCCGCCGCAGGTTGCGCCTGCAGGAACGTGCGCGAGGCCACCACCTGCTGCGATTTCACGTGCAGCAGCTTGGCGGAGACTTCGATGGTCGCCGCGGGCGTGGCATTGCCGGCGTAATCCGATTCGAAGCGGCGCAGGTCGAGCAGCAGGCGGTAATCGGCACCGATGCCGCTGCCCTGGCGGCCCACTGCGGGGATGCGACCCGAGTCCTCGAGCGCGCGCAGCAACGCATCCTCGAGCATCTCGCCCGGCGGCTTGGCCCATTGCGCGCCCTTGTAGACCTGCAGTTCGTTCGGTGTCGGTCGCACGGCGATGCGCTGGCTATCGATGTTGCGGGCGCCTTGTGGCCGACCCAGTGCCAATTGCCAGCGCACGGTCGGCCAGCTTGCCTCGGCCTGCACGCGCGGATCGGGTGCGTAGACCGTCGCCGCGTCCTTGGGCTTGGGGCCGAGGATCGAGCAACCTGCCAGCAGCAGCATGCCGAGGCATGTGGCGAAGCGGGACGCGGTTGCGCGGGCGTTCGATGTGGTCATGGATGTCGGCACGGGGTTCATTCGGGGTCGAACTCCTTGGGTGCGTCGCGACCGAGCAGGTAAGCCGCCGGTCCTCCGTCGAGCCGATCGCTGATGCGGCGCAGGTCGCGCACCAGGGCGCGCAGCTCGACCATGGTGGGGCCGATCTGCGCCAGGCCATCATTGGCGAAGCTGCTGATGGCGGAGCGGTTGTCGTTGACGATGCTGTCGGCGCCCTTTGCGGCCGCATCGAGTCGGCCGAGCGTGCTGTCGAGCTTGGTGATCAGCGCGGGCAGCTTCTGCACCAGCTCGCGATCGAGTCCGCGCACTGCCGAATCGGTGGTGGCCAGCGTCTTCTCCAACTGCTCGCTGGATTTGCGCGCGTTGATGACCAGTGCGCGCAGGTCGTCCTTCTGGTCGCCGATCGCGCCGGTCATCGCCTCGATGCTGTCGAGCGAATTGGTGATGCGGGCGACGTTCTCGTCGCTCAGCACCTGGTCGAGCCGTGCGACCAGGCGATTGGCGGTGTCGGCGATGTTCTGCAGCGCCGAAGGTTCGGTCTGGATCACCGGGATATCGTCGTCGCTCTTCGCGACCAGCGCCGGTGCGCCCGGACTGCCGCCGCTGAGCTGGACGAAGGTCGGGCCGGTCAGGCCGTCCTGCGAGATCTTGGCCTTGGTGTCGGTCTTGATCGGCGTGTCGGCGCCGATGCGCACCTGTGCCAGCACGCGGCGCGGGTCGTCCGGCGCCAGGCTCAGCTGCTGCACGGTGCCGACGCTGATGCCGTTGTAACGCACAGTGCTGCCTTCATCCAGGCCGGTGACGGCCTCGTTGAAGATGATCCGATAGGTGCGCCATTCCTTCTCCGACGACCAGTTCGCCGCCCACAACGCGAACAGCAGACCGGCGATGGCGACGACGATCGTGAAGACGCCGATCAGGACATAGTTGGCTTTGGTTTCCATGTTCGTCTCCTGCGTCTGCGCTACCGCATCATGCCGGCAACGGCCGTGCATCGCGCGCGGCGCGGGCACGCGGGCCGTGGAAATATTCCTGCACCCACGGGTGATCGTAGCGTTCGACTTCGGCGAGCGGCGCGTTGATCACCAGTTTGCGGTCGGCCAGCACGGCGATGCGGTCGCAGATCGAGTACAGGGTGTCGAGGTCGTGGGTGATCAGGAACACTGTCAGCCCAAGCGCGCGCTGCAGTGTGCGGATCAGTTCGTCGAACGCGGCCGCGCCGATCGGGTCAAGGCCGGCGGTCGGTTCGTCGAGGAACAATAACGGTGGATCCAGCGCGAGCGCGCGTGCGAGGCCTGCACGTTTGCGCATGCCGCCGGACAACTGCGAGGGCAGCTTGTTGATCGAGTCCGCAGGCAACCCGGCCAGTTTGACCTTCAGCAGCGCCAGTTCGTAACGCAGCGTATCCGGCAGGTCCGGATGCTGTTCCTTCAACGGCACCTGCACGTTCTCGCCGACGGTGAGCGACGAGAACAGCGCGCCATCCTGGAACAGCACTCCGGTGTTGCGCTGGATCTGCATGCGCACGTCGGTGTCGTCCGAGCGCGCGTCGACGCCCAGCACTTCGATCCGTCCCGCATCCGGCGTGTGCAGGCCGATGATCGAGCGCATCAGCACCGACTTGCCGCTGCCGGATCCGCCGACGACGCCAAGGATCTCGCCGCGACGGACATCGAGGTCGAGATCCTCGTGCACGATCTGTTCGCCGAAACGGTTGGCCAGGCCGCGCACGCGGATGATTGGGTTGTCGGCGTCACCGGCCATCAGAATTCCATCCGCATGAACCACAGCGCCATGATGGCGTCGAGCACGATCACCAGCGAGATCGCCTGCACCACGCTGGACGTGGTGCGTTCGCCGACCGACTGCGCGCTGCCTTCCACCTGCAGTCCTTCGAGGCAACCGACCAGCGAAATGATCAGCGCGAACAACGGCGCCTTGCTGATGCCGACCCAGAAGTGCCGCACTTCCATGGTCGCGTCCATCCGCGCGTAATACGCCTGCGGCGGGATGTCCAGGTTGAACGCGCCGACCACCATGCCGCCGGCCAGGCCGGCCAGCATCGCGATGAAAGTCAGCAGCGGCAGCATCACCATGAGCGCGATGATCCGCGGCAACACCAGCAGGTCGATCGGGTCGAGCCCGAGGGTGCGGATCGCGTCGACTTCCTCGCGGGCCTTCATCGCACCGATCTGCGCAGTGAACGCGCTGGCAGTGCGACCGGCGAGGATGATCGCGGTGAGCAACACGCCGAACTCGCGCAAGAACGCGATGCTGACCAGTTCGACGACGTAGATCTCGGCGCCGAAGTCCTTGAGGATGTTCGCGCCGAGGAAGGCGATCACGGCGCCGACCAGGAACGACAGCAGCGCCACCAGCGGGACGGCGTCCAGGCCAACCTGTTCCATGTGGTGCACGGTCGAGGTGATGCGGAAACGCCGTGGCGCGAGCAGCATGCGGCCGAGCTTCACCAGGTTTTCGCCGAGGAAGCCGACCAGGGCCAGGGCCTCGTGCCAGTTGTCCTGCACCGCGAAGCCGAGGCGGGCGAGGGCATCGGCCACGCCGTATTGGCGTTTCTTCTTCGGCCGATCGTCGATCACGTCCTCGATCGCCTCGACCAGTGCACGGTGGTCGTCGCGGAAGTTGAACTCGGCGAAATCGAGCCCGCGGCGGCGTGCGAAGCGCAACAGCTGCAGCACGCCAGCCGAATCGAGGCGGTCGACCTCGCTCGCATCGACCGCGCTGACGTCCTGCGGTGCCGTGCGCAGGCGTTCGCCGATCGTGGTCGCGTAGGCCAGCGTCCATGCCCCGACCAGCCGCAGCCGCGCGGGGTCGCGCTCATCGGCGGCGAAACTGGGCGGGCTGCTGGCATCGCGCATGCGCCGGAGGATACAGGGGGATCGTGGGAATGGCGTAGAGGCCTAGGGACCTTGTTGTCGTGCTGACAACACGCGGCATCCGCATGCGATCCTTCTTCCATGCAAACCCCCATCGACACCGTCGCCACCGGCTTCGCCGAGCGTGTTGCCTTCGTCATCGCACTGGCGCAGCGGTTGCATGCCTACGGCACGACCGCGCAACGCCTCGAAGGCGCGGTGGTTGCGGTAACGCAGCGGCTCAGGCTCGAGTGCGAACCGTGGTCGAACCCGACCGGGATGATCCTCTCGTTCAGCGACCCGACCCGGCCCGCGGGGACGTCCGAAACGACCCGCGTGATCCGCCTCGCCCCGGGCGACACGAACCTGTACAAGTTGTGCGAGGCCGACCGCATCGCCGAGGAAGTGATGGCGGGCCACATCGGCATCGCGCAGGGACAGGCCGACCTGCGCGCCCTCGACGGCGGGCTGGGCTGGCGCGGGCGCGCCCAGCAGGTGTTCGGCTTCGGCCTGGCGTCCGCGGCCGTGGCTGGGTTGTTGCGGTTGCCGTGGCTGGACCTCGCGACCGCTGGTTTGATCGGCCTGCTGATCGGCGTGCTGGAACAGCAGGGAAGAGGTCGGCCGCGATTGCAGGAAGCCAGCGACGCGATCGCCGGCATGGTCGCGGGCTTCGTCGCGATCGCAGTCGCCAGCCTGGTCGCACCACTCAATCTCAACACCGTCACTATCGCCGCGCTGATCGTGTTGTTACCCGGTATGGCGCTGACCAACGCCATCAATGAACTCACCAGCCGCCACCTGGTGTCTGGCACGGCGCGCTTTGCCGGCGCGTTGACCACCGTCCTCAAGCTCACCGTCGGCACCGCCATCGCACTGACCGTTGCCGAGCTCGCCGGCCTGGAGCCGGAAGTGCGCGCATGGCGACCGCAGCCGGACTGGGTCGCCTGGGTCGCGCTCGTCGCCGGCGCGTATGCGTTCGCGGTGCTGTTCCGCGCCAATCGCCGCGACTATCCGCTGGTGATGGCGTCGGCGATGGCCGGTTATCTGATCTCGCGGTTCGGCGACGAGGCCTTCGGCAGCCCCGCCGGCGTGTTCCTCGCCGCGTTGGTCACCACCGCTGCGGGTAACGCCTATGCGCGCTGGATCAAGCGTCCCGGCGCGCTGATCCGCGTGCCGGGCATCATCATGCTGGTGCCCGGCAGCTTGGCGCTGCGCGGGGTGATCTCGTCGGTGCAGCAGCAGGATCTCAGCGCGGGGCAGAGTGCGGCGATCGCGGCGCTGAACATCCTGATGGCGCTGATCGCCGGACTGCTGTTCGGCAACCTGCTGGTGTCCGCGCGCAGGAACCTCTGAGCCATAAAAAACGCCGGCTTGGGCCGGCGTTCTGTACACGGATCCCGATCTTTACTTGATCAGGAATTCCTCCAGCTTGCGGCCGTTATCGGTATAGGCAGCGAGCCAATGCGGCTGCTTGCCACGGCCGGCCCAGGTCTCTTTCGGGTTCGCCGGGTTGCGGTACTTCGGCGCGACCTTGCCGAGCTTGTAGCCCTTGGTGCTCTTGCGCGTCGCACCGGGGGCCTTGTCCGCCTTCGGCGCGGCGCCGCCGAACAGTTCGGCGACGGTATAACCCTCGGCTTTGATGAGTGCCGTCAGCTTCTTGCGGACCACGGCGATCGGTTTGCGCTTGCTGAGCGTGTTCTTGCGCTTCTTCGCCTGGTTGATCAGCGCATCGAGTTCTTTTGCGGACAGTGCGTTGAGATCGATCGACATTGGGGTTCCCCGAAATGGACGACTTCAGTTGGCCATTGCATGGCCGCAAACTGAATTCTTGTTTGGCGCGCGAAGGATAACGCCGTCCGCTGCGGACGGGGAATTCGATGCATGTGGGATCAAGTGGAAACGCCGAGCCGGCCCAGCAATGCAATCCGGTCCAGGTTTTCCGATTCGGTGGCAGCGCGGGCACGGTATTCGAAGGTGCCGGCGGCCAGCCCGCGTTCGGAGACCACCACCCGGTGCGGGATGCCGATCAGTTCGATGTCGGCGAACATCGCGCCTGGGCGCAGGCCGCGGTCATCGAGCACGGCGTCGATGCCGGCGGCATTCAATTCGCGATACAGCGCTTCGGCGGCTTCGGTCACCGCGGCATCGTTCTTCGGATTGATCATGCACACCGCCACCTGCCAGGGTGCCATCGCCGCTGGCCAGAGGATGCCGGCGTCGTCGTGGTTCTGTTCGATCGCCGCCGCCACGATCCGCGACACGCCGATGCCGTAGCACCCCATCGCCGGCACCACCGCCTTGCCGTTGGCGTCGAGCACGGTGCATTGCATGGCTTCGGAATACTTGCGACCGAGCGCGAACACATGGCCGACCTCGATGCCGCGGGCGAGGCCCAGCGTGCCCTTGCCGTCAGGCGACAGATCGCCGGCGACGACGTTGCGGATGTCGGCGACGAGATCGGGTTCCGGCAGGTCGCGGCCCCAGTTCACACCGGCCAGGTGGTAACCCGCTTCGTTCGCGCCGACGACGAAATCAGCCATGGCGGCGACACTGCGATCGGCGATCACGCGGATTTGCCTGGCCGGTTTCACCGGGCCTAGGAAGCCCGGCTCACTGCCGAGGTGTTCGCTGATTTCCGCTTCGGTGGCGAGGCGGTAATCGGCGAGACCTGGCAACTTGGCGAGCTTGATCTCGTTGACGACGTGGTCGCCACGCACCAGCGCCAGCACGAAGCCAGGCTGACCATCGGGAAGCTCGCCCATGACCGCGACCGACTTCACCGTGCGTGCCAGCGGCACGCCCATCAGCGCGGCGACGTCCTCACAGGTCTTCTGCGTCGGCGTATCGATTTTGCGCAGGGCTTCCACAGCGGCGGGACATGCGCCCGGCGATACGGCTTCTGCGAGTTCGACGTTCGCTGCGTAATCGGAGCCATCGGAGAAAGCGATCGCGTCTTCGCCCGAGTCGGCGAGCACATGGAATTCGTGCGAGGCGCTGCCACCAATCGCCCCGGTGTCGGCGAACACGGCGCGGAACTTCAACCCAAGCCGGGTGAAAATGCGACCGTAGGTGTCGTACATGTTCTGGTATTCGGCGGCGAGCGAGGCGTCGTCGAGGTGGAACGAATACGCGTCCTTCATCAGGAATTCGCGCGCGCGCATCACACCGAAGCGCGGGCGGATCTCATCGCGGAACTTGGTCTGGATGTTGTAGAAGTTGACCGGCAGTTGCTTGTAGCTGGCGATCTCGTTGCGGGCGAAGTCGGTGATCACTTCCTCGGCGGTCGGGCCGTAGCAGTACTCGGCCTCCTTGCGGTCCTTGATCTTCAGCAGTTGGCCGCCGAACTTCTGCCAGCGCCCGGTTTCCTCCCACAACTCCTTTGGCTGCACCGTCGGCATCAGCAACTCGATCGCGCCGGCCGCGTTCATCTCCTCGCGCACGGCGGCTTCGACTTTGCGCAGCACGCGCAGGCCCAGCGGCGACCAGGTGTAGAGCCCGGCGGCGAGCTTGCGCAGCATGCCGGCCTTGAGCATCAGCTTGTGGCTGATGATTTCGGCGTCGGCGGGGGTTTCCTTGCTGGTGCGAAGGTGGAACTGCGACAGGCGCATCGGCGGCTTCAGTAGGCGGAAAGGCCGCCATTTTGCCATGCGGTTGCGCCGGGGCCGGTCCGGCAGGTGCAGACAGGCCTATTCCCGATCGCCGCGCACCTCGATCGTTGGCGGCGCATCCACGTCGATCCGCTCGTACTTGCGCCCCTTGGGCGGCTGTTCGGTGATCTGCAGCACGCCATTGGCGTCGCGCCAGCGATACAGGGACGGACGCGCTGCCTCGGCCGACTGTGCGGCCGCGCGTTCGGCGCGTTCCTGTTTGGCGCGGCTGCGCTCCGGCGTTTCGCGCGCAGCCCACCATGCCAGGGCGCCGACCGCGGCGAGGCCGAGGACGATCCAGCCCGCACGCACCTCCATCGTCAACCGCCGCTGGGGCAGTTGGTCTTGATCGCTTCGCGCGCAAGGCCGAGGTATTTGGCCCGATCTGCGGCACCGAGCTCGGCATCGGCTTTGCCGTCACTGTCGGCGTCGAGGCCGACTGGGGCATTGCTCTGCAATTGCTCCAGATTGAGGCGCGCTTGTGCGCATTGCGCGGCATCGGCGACCGGTGCCGGTGGTGTGGCGGGCGCTTCCTTGGGGGTGGGGGCCTGAGCAAGCGCAGCCTTCGGTTGCGGCGTGGCGGGCGTCCCCTCGGTGGTCTGCACCTCACGACGCGTGGCGCCCTTCGGTGGCGGTGAATCGGAATAGTGGGTGACGCCCTTGGCGTCTTTCCATTGATAGACGGTCTGGG
Source organism: Lysobacter sp. CFH 32150 (assembly GCF_022758295.1). Taxonomy (GTDB): domain Bacteria; phylum Pseudomonadota; class Gammaproteobacteria; order Xanthomonadales; family Xanthomonadaceae; genus CFH-32150. Next base: position 139,691 of record NZ_JALDWJ010000003.1, read on the forward strand.
CCGCGAGGGGCGAGATCACCAGGGCGAGGCCGAGGGCGAGGAGTGAACAGCTGAGCAGACGGGACATGATGGCAGCTCCGGTAGGCGTCGCCCCGATTGCAGCACCGCGTCCTGGGCAGTGCAAGCGGTAAACTCACGAAATGGATCAGATCGAAGTGCCGCAACCGCGCCCACGCGCCATTTACCTGCTGCCGAACCTGTTTACCACCGGCGGCTTGTTCGGCGGCTTCTTCGCCATCATCGCTGCTTCGCAAGGGCGGTTCGAGGCGGCATGCGTGGCGATCTTCATCGCCGCCATCCTCGACGGCATCGATGGCCGCGTCGCGCGCATGACCAATACCCAGAGCGAATTCGGCGTGCAGTACGACTCGCTTGCCGACCTGGTCAGCTTCGGCATGGCGCCGGCGCTGGTGATGTACCACTGGGCACTGGTGTCGATGAAGCTCGACGGCGCCACCTTCGGCAAGATCGGTTGGCTGGTCGCATTCCTGTACGCGGCCTGCGCGGCGTTGCGGCTGGCACGCTTCAACAGCCAGGTCGGACAGGTCGACAAACGCTGGTTCATCGGCCTGGCCAGTCCGGCCGCGGCGGGATTGGTCGCGAGTTTCGTCTGGACCTTCCACGACCTCGGCTGGAGCGGCGGCGAGCTGCGCTACGCCGCCGCGGTGGTGACCGTCGTCGCGGGCCTGCTGATGGTCAGCCGCCTTCGTTACAGCAGCTTCAAGGGCAGCGGCAGCGGACCGAAGGCGGAGCGGGTGCCATTCGCCACGATAGTGATTGCTGTCGCCGTGCTCATCGCCTTATGGATCGATCCGCCGCGCGTGCTATTCGCAGCCGCGGTGCTGTATGCGCTGTCGGGTCCGGTGCTGTGGTTGCGGCGGCGTCATGCGCCGGTGGCGGGTGGCTGACGATGTGGGATGCCTTCCAGCGCGAAGTACTGACCGTGCTCGGGCACACCGTGTTCGTGCCGGCGGCAGCGGCGGTCGACAACATTCCTGTCGGAAGCCTGTCCGCGCCGATGGCCGGCACAACGGACGCACCGTCGGTGCTGTTGCGCGCACTCGCACGCGCGGCCGACGTTGATGCCGGACGGCTCGGCGATCTGCCACCGCTCGACCAACTGCGCAACGCCACCGCCAAGCGCGCGCTGTGGCCGCGCCTGCGCGCCATGCGGGGCGCGACGCAGTCGTGAATGCCCTGGCGGTCGATGCGAATGCCGCGCCGGCCAGCCTGCGGCCGATGCGCGAAGTCGATCTCGACGCGGTGCTGGCGATCGAGCAACGCGCCTACTCTTTCCCCTGGACCCGCGGCATCTTCCGCGACTGCCTGCTGGCCGATTACCCGGCCTGGGTGCTGCAGCAGGAGGACCGCATCATCGGCTATGGCGTGCTGAGCCTCGCCGCCGATGAGGCGCACGTGCTCAACGTCTGCACCGCACCGGATGCACAGGGACGCGGCCACGGTCGCCGTCTGTTGCGCGCATTGCTGCAGATCGCCCGCGGTCGGGGGGCCCAGCGCGTTTTCCTCGAAGTGCGGCCGTCGAACGTGAACGCGATTGCGCTGTACCACGACGAAGGCTTCAACGAGATCGGCCGGCGCCCGCGTTACTACCCGGCGAAGGACGGGCGCGAGGATGCGCTGGTGATGGCGATGGAGTTGTTGGCGCCGGAATGACGGCCAACCGTAGGAGCGGCTTATAGCCGCGAGCACCTGCGGACGAAAAAAAGCTCGCGGCTATAAGCCGCTCCTACGGAATCAAAGGCGGGCGCGTTGCGCAGCGAGCGCTTCGCGTTGTGCCGTCCAGTCGGCGAGGCGCTGACGTTCCTGCTCGACCACGGCGGCCGGTGCGTTCTGCACGAACGTTTCGCTGGCGAGTTTGTTCTCCGATTTCGCTCTTTCGCCTTCGACCCGCTTGAGCTCCTTGTCCAGGCGCGCGCGTTCGGCGTCGAGGTCGACGAGGCCGGCCAGCGGCACGAACAGCTTGAGATCGCCGACGATACCGGCCGCCGCGGGTGGCGGCTCGGTGGCGATCGCCTCGATGGTGTCGAGGCGGTTGAGGAACTTCAGCTGCGCGGCATAGCGCTCGATGCGTGCGGCATCGTTGGCGGAGCCGCCCTGCAACAGCAGCGTGACAGTCTTCATTGGCGACACGCCGAGTTCGCTGCGGATACGGCGCAGCGCGGACACCATCGCCTTCAGCCATTCGATATCGGCTTCGGCCGTCGCGAAATCCTGGCCGGCGAAATCGCCCGCCTGCGGATACGGGCGCAGAGAAATCGTCGCCTCGACGATGCCGAGCTTCGGTGCGACGCTGCGCCACAGTTCCTCGGTGACGAACGGAATCAGCGGGTGCAGCAGGCGCAGCAGTGTTTCCAGCACATGCAGGAGGGTATGGCGAGTGCTGTCCGCTGCGGCTCTGTCCGCGCCATTCAGCGCGGGCTTGGCGAGTTCGACGAACCAGTCGCAGAACTCGTTCCAGGCGAACTCGTACAGCGACTGCGCCAGCAGATCGAACCGATAGCTGGCGAAATGCGTTTCGGCTTCGGCGGCGACTTTCGCCAGGCGTGACAGGATCCAGCGCTCGGCATCGGTCTGCGGCTGTGGCGCGCCGTTGAAGTTCGCGCCTTCGGTGTTCATCAACACGAAGCGGCTGGCGTTCCACAACTTGTTGCAGAAATTCTTGTAGCCCTCGGCACGGCCGAGATCGAACTTGATGTCGCGGCCGTGGCCGGCGAGCGCGCTGATGGTGAAGCGCAGCGCGTCGGCACCGAAGGCGGGGATGCCCTCCGGGAATTCCTTGCGCGTGGCCTTCTCGATCTTCGGCGCGTCCTGCGGCTTCATCAGGCCGGTGGTGCGCTTGGCGACGAGGTCCTCGAGGCTGATGCCGTCGATGATGTCGATCGGATCGAGCACGTTGCCCTTCGACTTCGACATTTTCTGGCCGTGCGCGTCGCGGATCAGGCCGGTGATGTAGACGTCCTTGAACGGCACGCGGCCGGTGAAGTGGTCGGTCGTCATGATCATGCGCGCGACCCAGAAGAAGATGATGTCGAAGCCGGTGACCAGCACCGACGACGGCACGTACTTGTCGAAGCCGCGCTGCTGCATCAGCTCCGCATTCGGCCAGCCCAGGGTGCTGAAGGGCCACAGCGCGGAGGAGAACCAGGTCTCGAGGACGTCGTTGTCCTGGCGTAGGGTGGGCTTCAGCTCACCGTTTTTCGCCGCGGCCTGCGCAAGCGCATCGACTTCATTGCGCGCGACGTAGATGTTGCCCACCTCGTCGTACCACGCCGGAATGCGATGGCCCCACCAGAGCTGGCGGCTGATGCACCAGTCCTGGATGTTTTCCATCCAGTGACGATAGGTGTTGATCCAGTTTGGTGGAACGAACTTCACCTCGCCGCTTTCCACCAGTTCAAGCCCGCGCTTGGCGAAGCCGTCCATCTGCACGAACCACTGGTCGGTCAGGTAGGGCTCGATCACCTGGTTGGTGCGGTCGCCGCGCGGCACCTGCAGCTTGTGCGGCTTGGTCTCGACCAGCAGGCCCGCGGCCTCGAGGTCGGCCAGCACCGCCTTTCGTGCGACATAGCGATCCAGGCCGCGATATTGCTCCGGCACGTTGTCGTTGGTGACCGCATCCGGCGTGAAGATGTTGATCATCGGCAGCTTGTGGCGCTGGCCGACCTGGTAGTCGTTGAAGTCGTGCGCGGGCGTGACCTTGACCACGCCGGTGCCGAATTCGCGATCGACGTAGGCGTCGGCGATGACCGGGATCTCGCGATCGGTCAGCGGCAGTTTCACGGTCTTGCCGATCAGGTGCGCGTAACGCTCGTCGTCCGGATGCACCATCACCGCCGTGTCGCCGAGCATGGTTTCCGGGCGCGTGGTGGCGACGACCAGCGATTCGCTGCCGTCGGCGAGTGGGTAGGAGATCGACCAAAGGTGTCCGTCTTCTTCCTCGTTGACGACTTCAAGGTCGGAGATCGCGGTCTTCAGTACCGGATCCCAGTTCACCAGCCGCTGTCCGCGATAGATCAGGCCCTGTTCGTGCAGCTTCACGAACGCTTCGAGCACCGCATCGGCGGCCATCGGGTCCATGGTGAACACGCTGCGCGTCCAGTCGCCGGAGGTGCCGAGGCGGCGCATCTGCCGCTCGATGATGTTGCCGGACTGCTGCTTCCATTCCCAGACTTTCTCGATGAAGCCTTCGCGGCCCAACCCATCGCGGGTCAGACCCTGCTGGCCGAGATTTCGCGCCACCACCATCTCGGTGGCGATGCCGGCGTGGTCGGTACCCATCTGCCATAGCGTGTCGTAGCCGCGCATGCGGTGGTAGCGGACCAGCGAGTCCATCAGCGTGTGCTGGAACGCGTGGCCCATGTGCAGCGTGCCGGTGACGTTCGGCGGCGGCAGCAGGATGACGTAGGGCTCGCCCTCACCACGCGGCTGGAACACGCCGCTGTTTTCCCACTCCTGGTAGAGGCGGGATTCGAAGGTGGTCGGGTCGTAGCTGGAGGCCAGGGCGTTGCTCATGGTGTTTGCTTTCGCTTTTGCTCGTCATTCCTGCGAAAGCAGGAATCCAGTGACTTGGGTTGTTGCTGTTCTGCTCTTTCGTCATTCCCGCTTTAGCGGAAGGCGAATCCAGTAACTTCTTTCGAATACCGCTTCTACAAGTAGAGCCAGGCGCTGGATTCCTGCTTTCGCAGGAATGACGAGCAATGTTTACGCGGTCGGCCTGAGTCCGCCGTACAGCGTCCAGGCCCCAATCAGCAGGAACCCCGCGCCAGCGACGATCTTGAGGAGTTGCGGACTAACCAGTTTCGCTACCAGCTGGCCCGCGACGACGCCGATGGCGCAAGCCAGCAGCAGGGCGGCGGCGGACGCGACGAAGACCTGCCACGGACCGACCTTGCCTTCGGCCGAAAACAGCAGTGTCGCCAGCTGTGTCTTGTCGCCGATCTCGGCGAGGAACACGGTGCCGAAGATCACGGCAAGCACTTTCCATTCGGTCATGGCGATCTCACATGTCGTACTTGTTCAGCGTCAGCCCACGCGCCTGGTACTGCTTCCAGCGCTCGCGCAGCGGCCCGCGCGACGATTCGTCGGCCGGCACGACTTCCAGCACGCGCTCGAAGCTGCCGTCGACAGCGCCATCGCGCAGGTTGATCACCAGCGGGCGCAACGGCACGTCGGTGTCGGGCGTCGCGATCAACACCGGCGTCAGTTCGTCTTCCTCGTCGCCGGCGATCTGGTGCGGGATGTAGGCGTCGTCGCCCATGTCCCACAACATCTCGTCGAGCTGCTCCGCCTGGTCCGCATCGCGCACCAGCACCAGCGTCCACAGGTTGGCGTCGTAGGCTTTGCGCGCCAACTCGCAGACCAGCCGCAGCGGTTCCTCGCGGAAACGCTCCTTGGCGATTAGGTAGAAGTCGGCGCGAGGCACGTCAAACCGCGCGATCGATCAGCCACTGCGACAGCAGTCCGACCGGACGACCCGTCGCCATGCCCAGCTTGCCGTCGCCATTGGCCACGCCGGCGATGTCCAGATGCGCCCAGCGCTGGTTCTCGGTGAAGCGGGCGAGGAAGCAGCCGGCGGTGATCGCACCGGCCCAGCGGCCACCGATGTTGTAGACGTCCGCGAAGCTCGAATCGAGCAGGCTCTGGTATTCGTCCCACAGCGGCAGGCGCCAGGCACGGTCGAAAGTAGTTTCGCCCGCGGCGAGCAATTCGCTCGCCAGGTCGTCGTGTTTGCTCATCAGGCCGGTGGCGTATTTGCCGAGCGCGACCACGCACGCGCCGGTCAGCGTCGCGACGTCGAGCAGCGCCTGCGGTTCGAATTTCTGTGCGTAGGTCAGCGCGTCGCACAGGATCAGGCGGCCTTCGGCGTCGGTGTTGCCGACTTCGATGGTCTTGCCGGACATGCTGGTGAGCACGTCGGACGGGCGATAGCTGTCGGCGTCGGGCATGTTCTCGACCGCCGGCACGACGACGACGAGGTTGATCGGCAGCTGCATGCCGACCGCCGACACGAACGTGCCCATGACGTTGGCGGCGCCGCACATGTCGTACTTCATCTCCTCGATCCCGCCCTGGGTCTTGAGATTGATGCCGCCGGTGTCGAAGGTGATGCCCTTGCCGACGAGGACGTAAGGCTTGGCGTCGCCACCGTTGTTCCACTTCAGCACGATGAGCTTCGGCGGGTTGGCCGAACCGCGGGAGACCGCGAGCAGCGAGCCCATGCCGAGTTCCTGCATCTGCGCGCGGTCGAGCACTTCGCACGAGGCGTTGTCGAAACGCGCGGCGAATTCCTGCGCCTGTTGCGCGAGGTACGCCGGGTTGCAGATGTTCGGCGGCAGGTTGCCGAGTTCGCGCGCGAAGGCGACGCCGGCGGCGATGGCCTGGCCCTGGGCGAGCGCTTGCGCATCGTCGCCATGGATGGCGAACGACTTCAGGCCGGTTTCTTCGCGCTTCTTGTTCTTGGCGCCGAGGGTGGCCGTGTAGCGGTAGCAGGCGTGGTCGGCGGCGATCGCGGCCTGGCGGACGTTCCAGGCGGCATCGCGATCCTTGACCGCGATTTCGCTGAGGGTGAACACGGCGCTCGCGACCGGGCCGGTCTTGAGCGCGCGCGCGGCGTCGCCGACGGCCTTGATGTATTGCGCGGTGCCGAACTTGTCCTTGTCGCCGAGCCCGATCACCAGCACCCGCGGTGCGGTGACGCCTGGCAGGTCATGCAGCAGCGCAGTCTTGCCGGTCTTGCCGCTGAGATCGCCGCGTTCGATCAACGCCGCGAGCTTGCCGCCGCTGGCGGTATCGATGGCCTGCGCGGCGGGGGTGAGGCTGTTGTCGGCAAAAGCGCCTACCACGATGCAATCGCTGGCGACGGACGCCGGTGCGTCGTGGTTCAGGGTGAATTCGAGGGCCATCGAACAGATTCCAGACAGGGGGGAAGAAGAGTTTCCGTACAATCACGTGGCGATCGGTGTGCTCGGTGCGAGCATGCCGAATGCGGGCTGGGCCGCGCGGTGCGGCGGCCGGAAGCCGGACGAACGAATCTCGAAGTTTAAATCACGGAAGGCCGATGCCGAAGCTTGACCGCTACCTGTCGCGCGAATTCGCCCAGTCAGTCTTCGCCGCGTTGGTGGTGCTGGGCCTCGTCAGCATGGGCGGGCTGTTCGCCGACCTGCTCAGCGAGATCGCCCGCGGCAAGGTGCCGGTGGCGCTGCTGCTGTCGCAGCTCGGGCTGCGGCTGGTGAATTTCCTGCCGATCCTGCTGCCGTTGGCGCTGATGCTGGGGCTGCTGCTGTCGATCGGCCGGATGTACCGCGATTCGGAGATGCCGGTGCTGGCCTCGGTCGGGGTCGGCCCCCGGCGCCTGCTCAGACCGCTGCTACTGGTCTCGCTGCCGATGCTGGCGGTCGTGGCGCTGTGCTCGCTCTGGCTGGGGCCATGGGCGAACCGGCTGTCGCAGCAGATGATCGTGCAGGCCAACCGCAACCTGCTGATTTCCGGGCTCGAAGCCGGCCGTTTCACCGAGCTGCCCGGCGGCGGCGGGGTGGTCTATGCCGGGACGATGTCCACCGATGGCACCCGGTTCGCGCGCATGTTCGTGTACCGGCAGCAAGGCGACCGCGTCGATATCACCACGGCGGAAGGCGCCAGCATGTTCTTCGAAGGCGAGCGCACGCGTTACCTACGGCTGGAGGACGGTTTCCGCGTCGAAGGCCCGGCCGCGGGCGGGCGCGACTTCCGCCTGGTGCGCTACGCCCGCAACGACCTGCGCCTGCCTGATCGCGAGGAAGCGCGTCTCAAGGATGACCCGGAGCTGCAGCCGACCCTGGCCCTGTTCGGCGATCGTCGCCGCGAGGCGCAGGCGCAGTTGCATTGGCGGATCGCACCGACGCTGCTCGGACTGGCGTTCGTGCTGCTGGCGGTGCCGATGGCGCGCAGCTCGCCGCGGCAGGCGCGCTACGGCCGCATCCTGATGGCTTTCTTCGCCTACCTGTTCGGCATGAACCTGATGATCCTCGGGACCCAGTGGCTGACGGAAGGCAAACTGCCTGCCGCCGTGGGGCTGTGGTGGCTGCTGCTGCCGGCGCTGGCGCTGGCGTCGTGGCTGTACCTGCGCGACGGGCGCATGCGCCGCCCGCGCAAGCAAAGGGCATCGGCGGCATGAGGCCTTTCCCAAAGCTCCACGATCTCTATATCGGCCGCGTGGTCGTCGCCACCGTGTTGTTGACCTGGGCGGTGCTGCTCGGGCTGGACCTGGTGACGGCGATCACCGGCGAGCTGAGCGATATCGGCACCGGCGACTATGGTTTTGTCCAGGCACTGACCCACATCGCCTACACCGTGCCGCGGCGGGCTTACACCCTGTTCCCGACTTCGGCGGTGATCGGCGCGCTGATGGGGCTGGGCCAGCTCGCGGCGAGTTCCGAGCTGACCGCGCTGCGCGCCCTCGGCCTGTCGCGACGGCGCCTGAGCTGGGCGGTGGCGCTGTCGCTTGCGGCGCTGACGTTGCTGATGGTGGTCAACGGCGAAACACTGGCGCCCTGGGGCCAGCGCCGTGCCGATGCGATCAAGGCCAGCGCCAAGTCCAAGGACATGATCGTCGCCCAGTACTCCGGGTTGTGGGCGCGCGAAGGCGACATGTTCCTCAATGCGCAGTCCGGCCAGGAGCGCGCCATCGGCACTGATCGCTGGCTGGAGTTGCGCGACGTGCGCATGTACCAGTTCGACGAGGAAGGCCGCCTGCAGTCGATCGCCCAAGCCAGCGTCGCCGAACATCGGCCCAGCGGTTGGCGCCTGCGCGACGTGCAGCGCACCCGGTTCGCCGCCAAGTCGGTCACCCAGGAGCGCATCGCCGAAGAACGCTGGGATACGCGCCTGGACGAGACCGCGCTGGCCGCCAGCGTGACCAAGCCGCGCTACCTGCCTTCGTCCGAACTGCGCGACAGCATCAACTACTTCAAGCGCAATGCGCTGGATTCCGGCGAGTTTGAGGAAATCTACTGGGGCCGCTGGTTCTATCCGCTCAACGTGCTGGCGCTGTGCCTGGCGGCAGTGCCGTTTGCATTCGGCCTGTTGCGCAGCGGCGGCTTGGGCAAGCGGCTGTTCCTCGGCATCCTGTTCGCGCTCGGGTTCTGGATGCTGCAAACGTTGTTCGCCAACCTTGCCGGCGTGTTCCAGCTCGACTATCGCGTTGCTTACGCCCTGCCACCGATCGTGATGCTGGCGACGTCGATGGTGCTGTTCAGGCGCAGGTCCGGCTAAGGCTTCGGCTCGCGCAGCAGGCGCGTGCCGCTGTAGCGGTCGTGCCAGGTCAGGCGTTCGCGGTCGAACCACGCCCACCAGAATCCCAGGCCGGCGAGCAGCAGCGACAGCGTGCCGAGCACGTAGCGCAACCACAGGCTGGACCAGCGCGGTTGCCCGCCACCGGGAGCCACCACCCGCAGCCGCCACGGCCGCATCCCTAGGGTCTGCCCGCCGCGATACCAGCTGACGGTGGCGTAGGCGCCGGTGATCGCCCACAACGCCACGAATTCGAGCAGTCCGAGTGCGCCCCCGAGCACCGCGTCGCCGCGGATCGCGACGAAGAGGGCCGCGACCAGGAACCACAGCCCGAACACAGGGAAGAAGTCGTAAAGCAGCGCCAGCAGGCGCCAGCCGATCAGGGCGGAAGGTTTCGTTTGCGCGTCGGTCATCGCGCCAGCATAACGGCGACGGCTGCAGTCGATAAGCGTGCAGTCGATAAGCATGCAGTCGATAAGCATGCAGTCGATAAGCCGGCGTCGATAAGTTCGCCGCGCGTCGCTAAGCTCGGTGCATGTCGTCGACCACGCCCGCCGAACGCCGCACCCGCGCCACGCAGCAACCACCGTTGCCGGACGCGGATGCCGCTGCGATCGAATCCTTCCTCGACGCGCTGTGGGCGGAGGCTGGCGTGGCCCAGGCAACGCTGGCGAGTTACCGCCGCGACCTCCAGGGCTTCGCGCGCTGGCGCAACGGTCGCGGCGGCGGCCTGGCCCGTGCGGATCGCGCCGCGCTGTTCGACTACTTCGCCCTGCGCACCCGCGAAGGGTATTCGCCGCGCAGCAATGCGCGCTTGCTGTCGGCGTTGCGCGCGTTCTTTGCGCACCGCTTGCGACGTGGCGACCGCAAAGACGATCCGACCGCATTGCTCGAACCGCCCAAACTGCCGCGCTCACTGCCAAAAGCCCTGGCCGAAAGCGAGATCGATGCACTGCTGGCCGCGCCCGACATGGCCACGCCGCTGGGTCTGCGCGATCGCGCCATGTTCGAGCTGATGTACGCCGCCGGCTTGCGCGTCAGCGAACTAGTGACCCTCCCGGCGACCGCGCTCAACCTCCGCCAGGGTGTGTTGCGCGTCGTCGGCAAAGGCGGCAAGGAGCGGCTCGTGCCGCTGGGTGAGGAAGCGCAGCACTGGCTCGAGCGCTACCTTGCCGAAGCGCGCCCGCAACTCGCCGGCAAGCGCCCGCTGGCACTGCTATTCCTCGGTAGTGGAGGGACGGCACCCAGTCGGCAGCAATTCTGGCAACTGGTCAAACGCTACGCCGGTGCTGCCGGCATCGAACCCAAACGGATCAGCCCACACGGCCTGCGCCACAGCTTCGCCACGCATCTGCTGAACCGCGGAGCCGACCTGCGCGCATTGCAATTACTACTCGGCCACAGCTCGTTGTCGACCACGCAGATCTATACGCTGGTGGCGCGTGAGCATCTGCAGAAGTTGCATGCGAAGCATCACCCCAGGGGGTGAGTGGCCCGCTTGTGTCGAAGCACAGCACGGAACAGCCATTCAGCCCACCACTTGAATCCTGAATCCGACCGTCCATCCCGGCCCATGCCACAATCGGGAACCTCCTGTTCGCCGGGCGCTCCAATGCCCGTCTATTCCACGCAAGGACCTCGATCCATGAAGCGCACCCTCTTCGCCGTCCTCGGCGCCATCAGTCTTTCTGCCTGTGCCCAGGCGCCGTCCCCGGCGGCTACTGCGGCCAAGCCGGGCGCGCAGAGCACGCCGACTGCACCCGGCAAGGCCGAGGCGACCGTCGTTGCCGGCACGCCCGAAGCCCGCGCCCGCGAGGCGCTGCGCAAGCTGAATCCGCAGATCAAGGTCGACCAGATCGGCGCCGCGCCGATCGCGGGGTTCCGCGAAGTGATCGTCGGCGGCCAGGTGGTGTATGTCTCCGACGACGGCAAGTACTTGTTGCAGGGCTCGCTCTACGACATCGAGAACAAGAAGAACCTCGGCGAAGCCAGCCTGGCGAAGGTCCGTACCGAGCTGCTGAAGAGCATCCCGGCCAGCGACCGCATCGTGTTCGCGCCGCCGAACCCGAAGCACACCGTGACCGTCTTCACCGATATCGAATGCGGTTACTGCCGCAAGCTGCACAACGAGATCGCCGAGTACAACCGCCAGGGGATCGCGGTCGAATATCTTGCTTTCCCACGCGCAGGCCTGGGCAGCGCGGACTTCAAGCACATGGTCTCGGTGTGGTGCGCGACCGACAAGAAGAAGGCGCTGACCGACGCCAAGAACGACAAGCCGGTGCCGGCCAAGGACTGCAAGAACCCGGTGACGATGCAGTACGACCTCGGCCAGCGCATGGGCCTGACCGGCACGCCGATGATCCTGGCGCGCGATGGCACCCAGCTCGGCGGTTACCTGCCGCCGGCGCAGTTGCGCGCGGCCCTGGACAAGCTCGCCGGCGGCGGCAAGCCGGCGGCGAAGTCGGAAGCGGCTGACCCGGTGGCGGCGACGGGCACCGGTGCCTGAGCCTTCGCCTCTTTTGTCGTGACCACGAAGCCGGCCTAGCGCCGGCTTCGCTACAATAGCGGGCCCGTTCTACACGGTTCCCCCGGACATGATCGTCCTCGAGGGCCAATCGGCCCTGTCGCCGTTCCGCCGCGAGCGGCTCGAAACCCGCTTGCGGGCTGTTTCTCCCGAGTTGCGCATCACTGGCGCCTGGTTCACCTACTGGGTGGAGCCGGAGCCGGGTGCGCGTCCCGATGGCACGACGTTGCAGCGCATCCTGCAGGCGTCCGACGCCGCGCAGCCGCTCGCCGCGAGCGCAGTTTCGCGCTACGTGCTGCCGCGGCTGGGCACGATCTCGCCCTGGGCCAGCAAGGCCACCGAGCTGCTGCATGGCGCCGGCTTGCCGGTAAAGCGCGTCGAGCGCGGCACCCGCATCGACCTGGCGGGTTGGCCGCAGGACCCGGCAACGCAGACCGCGGTCGCGAAGCTGCTGCACGACCCGATGACCCAATCGCTGTTGGCAGCCCGCGACGGCGCCGCCGCGCTGTTCACCACGCCGGCGCGCGGTGTCCTCGAACGCATTCCGCTGCCGCAGCTGGAAGCCGCCAACGCGCGCCTCGGCCTCGCCCTGGCCGATGACGAGATCGAGTACCTGCGCGACCGCTACACCGAACTCGGTCGCGATCCGCACGACGTCGAATTGATGATGTTCGCGCAGGCGAATTCCGAACACTGCCGGCACAAGATCTTCAACGCGTCGTGGACCATCGACGGGCGCGAGCAGTCGACGTCGCTGTTCAAGATGATCAAGCACACCCACGCGCAGACGCCGGAACACACGCTGTCGGCCTATAGCGACAATGCTGCGGTGGTGGAAGGCTATGCAGCACGTCGCTTCCGTCCGGATGCGGTCACGCACGAATACCGTGCCGAAGCCGAGACGCCGAGTGCGTTCTGCATCAAGGTCGAGACCCATAACCACCCGACCGCGATCGCGCCGTTCCCGGGCGCATCCACCGGTGCCGGCGGCGAGATCCGCGACGAAGGCGCGACCGGCCGCGGCGGCCGTCCGAAAGCCGGGCTGTGCGGCTTCAGCGTCTCGCACCTGCGCATTCCGACGCTGCCACAGCCGTGGGAAAGACAGCGCGCGCTGAATCCCCGCATGGCGCCGGCGCTGGAAATCATGCTCGACGGTCCGCTCGGCGCGGCGGCGTTCAACAACGAATTCGGTCGTCCCAACCTCAACGGTTATTTCCGCAGCTTCGAACTCAATGAAGGCGACGCACTCGCGCGCGCCTACGACAAGCCGATCATGCTCGCCGGCGGCCTCGGCGCCGTCGATCGACCGCTGGTCGAGAAGAAGCTGCTCTCCGCGGGCGATGCGGTGATCGTGCTCGGTGGCCCGGCGATGCTGATCGGCCTCGGCGGCGGTGCGGCCAGCTCGGTCGCTTCCGGCGACAGCGCGGAAGACCTCGATTTCGCTTCCGTGCAGCGCGACAACCCGGAAATGGAGCGGCGTGCGCAGGAAGTGATCGACCGCTGCGTCGCGCTGGCCGAACGCAATCCGATTTTGTCGGTGCACGACGTCGGCGCCGGCGGCTTGTCGAATGCGATTCCCGAGTTGCTGCACGACTCCGGCGTCGGCGGCGTGATCGATCTCGACCGGGTCCCCAGCGACGATCCTTCGTTGTCGCCGATGCAGCTGTGGTGCAACGAATCGCAGGAACGCTACGTGCTCGGTCTGCCGCAGGACCGCGTCGGTGAATTCGCCGCGATCTGTTTACGCGAACGTTGTCCGTTCGCGGTGGTGGGCACGGCGACGGCGGAAGAGCGCCTGGTCGTCGGCTATGGCGCGACGATGGAAAGCGTCTACGGCGGCGACGCTGCTCTTTCCCTTCTCCCCCCGGGAGAAGGTGCCCGTAGGGCGGATGAGGGCACGCAGCACCTCAATGTCACCGCTTCGCCGAACCCTCACCCCAACCCGCACCCCGGCCCAAGTGCTCAGCACTTGGGCGTTCACGAGCGCGCGGATCAGTGGTCCGCAAGCGCGCTCGCTCACCCCGCGGGGAGAGGGGCTCAAAGCTTCGCCATCGATTTGCCGATGGACGTGCTGTTCGGCAAGCCGCCGAAAATGCACCGCGACACCTCGCATCCGCCGGCACCGCGCTGGCCGGAACTCGCCACCGCCGCGCTCGATCTGCGCCAGGCCGGCCTGCGCGTGCTCGCGCATCCAACCGTGGCGGCGAAATCCTTCCTCATCACCATCGGCGATCGCACCGTCGGTGGTTTGACCGCTCGCGACCAGATGGTCGGCCCCTGGCAGCTCCCCGTTGCCGATTGCGCGATCACGCTGTCCGACTTCAACGGCTACGTCGGCGAAGCGATGGCGATCGGCGAACGCACGCCGCTCGCACTGCTCGACGCCGCCGCCGCCGCGCGCATGGCAGTAGGCGAGGCGATCACCAACCTCTGCGCCGCACCGGTCGAGACCCTGCACCGGATCAAGCTGTCGGCGAACTGGATGGCCGCCGCCGGCCACGCCGGCGAAGACGCACGCCTGTTCGATGCGGTGAAAGCTGTGGGCATGGAACTGTGCCCGGAACTCGACCTCAGCATCCCGGTCGGCAAGGACTCGTTGTCGATGCAGGCGCAATGGTCGACGGACGGCGTGGCGCAGAAATCGGTGTCGCCGGTGTCGCTCATCGTCACCGCCTTCGCACCGGTGGTCGACACGCGCGCGCAACTGACGCCGCTGCTGGCGCGCGACACCGATAGCGAGCTGTGGCTAATCGGCCTGGGTGCCGGCAAGCAGCGTCTCGGCGGCTCGATCCTGGCGCAATGCCATCCCGAAGCGGCTGGCAACAGCGCGCTACCCGCATTCGCTGGCGACGTGCCCGACCTCGACGATCCGCAACGTCTGCGCGCGTTCTTCGAACTGATCCGCGACGCCCGCGAAGCCGGTTTGTTGCGCGCCTACCACGACCGTTCCGACGGCGGCGCGTTTGCAGCGATGTGCGAGATGGCCTTCGCTTCGCACCTCGGTCTCGACATCAGCCTCGATGGCTGGGGCGAGGATCGCAGTGACGACGTGTATCGCACCCTGTTCAACGAAGAGCTCGGCGCGGTAGTGCAGATCACCGCCGAGGATCGCGCCGAATTCGCCGACCTGGTCGCGAGCCACGGCCTGATCGATTGCGCGCAACGCATCGCCAGGCCGACCACGGCGCCGACGATTCGCGTGCTCGACGGTGGCGACACCCTGGTCGAGTGGCGTTGGGAAGAGCTGTTCGATGCGTGGTGGTCGGTGACCCATGCAATGCAGAAGCTGCGCGACAACCCCGAAGGCGCTGATGAGGAGCGTGCCGCGGCGCGCGACTTCAACGCTCCCGGACTGAAGCCGAAGCTCACGTTCGACGCCAACGATGATATTGCCGCGCCGTACATCAACACCGGCGTGCGTCCGAAGGTGGCGATCCTGCGCGAGCAGGGCGTCAACAGCCAGGTCGAAACCGCGTTCGCGTTCGACCGCGCCGGCTTCGATGCTTTCGACGTGCACATGAGCGACCTGATCAGCGGTCGCTTCACCCTCGACCAGTTCAAGGGCATCGTCGCCTGCGGTGGCTTCAGTTACGGCGACGTGCTCGGTGCCGGCCGCGGCTGGGCGACTTCCATCCTCGAACGCAGCGCGTTGCGCGATGCCTTCGCCACGTTCTTCAACCGCGACGACAGCTTCGCGCTCGGTGTCTGCAACGGCTGCCAGATGATGTCGCAGCTCAAGACGCTGATTCCCGGGGCCGAGCACTGGCCGCAGTTCCTGCGCAACCGCAGCGAGCAGTACGAAGGGCGCCTGGCGCTACTGGAAGTCTTCGAATCGCCGTCGCTGTTCCTGCAAGGCATGGCCGGCTCGCGCATCCCGGTCGCCGTCGCGCACGGCGAAGGCCGCGCCTCTTTCGATGATGCTGATGACCAGGCCAGGGCCACCATCGCCCTGCGCTACATCAACGGCGATGGCAGCCTCGCGAGCAGTTACCCGGCCAACCCGAACGGCTCCACCGCCGCCATCGCAGGACTTACCTCACGCGACGGTCGCACCACCATCCTGATGCCGCACCCGGAGCGCACGCTCCGCGCCGCCAACTTCAGCTGGTCGCCACGCGAGTGGCAGGGCCCGCTGTCATCGGGCGATTCGCCGTGGCAGCGCATGTTCCGCAATGCCCGGGCGTGGGTGGGGTAATGGCGTCGTTGGACTGACGATTTCAAGGAAGGAATTCATCTTGCTACGCCATATCCTCATCACCACCTGCCTTTTTGTGGGCATGTCCACCGCATGGTCGAGCGAGCCAGGTCATGCGCTTTACGACCACGAGGATCCGGCGGCTTTCTATTTGCAGGCCCCACCAGGCGGCAAGGCTGGTCTTCGCAAAGCAATCAATGCGTCGTTGCAGCGTGATCCCAGGAATGTCGCTGCCCTGGTGCAGCGTGCATACGACTTCAAGGACAGGGGCGACTTGCCGCGCGCGGTGCGCGATTTCGACGCTGCATTGACGGCGGCCGAGCCAGGCAGCGCCAATGAGCGGCATGTGTTGTGGTCGCGTGGCTGGGTGCATTACGACCTTGGTGATGCGGCCGCAGCGCTACGTGATTGGCAACGTGCAGCGGAATTGCACAAGGGGCGGCCGCGCTGGGTGACATATAGCTATGCCCTGGCGTACGGAACGATGGGCCAGATGGGACAGGCCATCGGCTGGTACGACGCGGCCGTCGCCGCCATGCCCGAATGGGGAAGCGAAGCCGGGTTCGCTGAGCGCACCAAGCATTGGCGGGATGCGCAACGTTCTGAATTACGCGTGGTTTTCGAGGCTTGGCAGGTAAATGTCGCGGCCGGTACATCGTCGGTTCCAGCGCAGGCGGCCGACTGAACCCAGCGTATGTTCAGGAATGCACCGCTTCGTGAACTGAGGCCCCTCCGCGCAGCCGATCACGTTATCTGACCTGATAAAGTCGGACTCCCAGCCACGGAGGGCCGGCCTTGCCCTCCGACAGGCTCAGGTATGAGCGGAGTCAGATCAGCCGTGAACGCAGTCGTCAACGACATTGCCGGTAGCAGCGATGGCATCGAGGCCAGTGCCGACGAGCGCATCGTCGCCGCGCTACTGGAAAAAGGTCGGTTGAAGGATGCCGACCTTGCCCGCGCGCGCCGCTTGCAGGAGGAAACTGGCGGCAGTCTGCTGACGCTGCTGGCCCGACTCGGCCTGGTCTCCGAACGCGACCATGCCGAAACCGCCGCCACCGTGCTCGGCCTGCCGCTGGTCAGTGCCAAGGACGCGCCGGAATTGCCGCCGGAATCGGTGGCGCTGGCACCCAAGTTCATGAAGCAGTTCCACGTCGTCCCGGTCGGCGAGTCCGCGACCCACCTCGACGTGCTGATCGCCGATCCGCAGGACGTGTATGCACTCGACGCGGTGCGGTTGGCGACTGGTCGTGAAGTGCGGCCGCAGATTGCGCTGCGTTCGGAGATCGACGACCTGATCGAACGCTGGCACGGTCAGGGCCGCAGCGCGATGGGCGCGATCGTCGAGACTGCCGAAGGCGAGAGCGGCGACATGGATGATGTCGAGCATCTGCGCGACCTCGCCTCGGAAGCGCCGGTCATCCGCCTGGTGAACCTGATCATCCAGCGCGCGGTCGAGCTGCGCGCCTCCGACATCCACATCGAGCCCTTCGAGAACCGGCTCAAGGTGCGCTACCGCATCGATGGCGTGCTCGAGGAAGGCGAAAGCCCACCACAGAACCTGACTGCGGCGATCATCAGCCGCGTCAAGATCATGGCGAAGTTGAACATCGCCGAACGCCGCCTGCCGCAGGACGGCCGCATCATGTTGCGCGTGCAGGGCAAGGAGTTGGACCTGCGCGTGAGCACGGTACCGACCGCGCACGGCGAGAGCGTGGTGATGCGTCTGCTCGATCGCGAAACCGTGGTGTTCGATTTCGAGCGGCTCGGCTTCACCGATCACTTCCTGCCGCAATTCCAGAAAGTGCTGGAACAGCCGCACGGGATCCTGCTGGTCACCGGTCCCACCGGTTCCGGCAAGACCACCACGCTGTACACCGCGCTGAGCAAGCTCAACACGCCTGACGTCAAGATCATTACGGTCGAGGACCCGGTCGAATACCAGATCGAGGGCATCAACCAGATCCAGGCCAAGCCGCAGATCGGCCTCGATTTCGCCCACGCGCTGCGTTCGATCGTGCGCCAGGATCCGGACATCATCATGATCGGCGAAATGCGCGACCTCGAGACCGCGCGCATCGCCATCCAGTCCGCGCTCACCGGCCACCTGGTGCTCAGCACGCTGCACACCAACAACGCCGCCGGCGGCATCACCCGCATGCTCGACATGGGCGTCGAGGATTATTTGTTGACCTCGACCGTCAACGGCATCCTCGCGCAACGCCTGGTGCGTCGCCTCGAGCCGACGCATGCCGAGAAGTACGCGGCCTCGCCGGAGGAAATCGAGAAATTCGGCTTGCGCCGCTACCAGCCGCACGGCGAGGTCTACCTGTATCGGCCGCGGCCTTCAGCGATCGCGCCTACCGGTTACCTCGGTCGCACCACGATCATGGAATTCCTGGTGATGGACGACGAACTGCGCCGCGGCGTGATGCGCCACGCCGGCATGGGCGAACTCGAACAGCTCGCCCGCGATGCCGGCATGCGCACGATGTACGAAGACGGCCTCGTCAAGGCATTGATGGGCGTAACGACGATCGAAGAAGTGCTGCGCGTCACCGAGGACGCCTGACCCCATGCCGTTGTATCGCTATAAAGCGCTCAACACCCGCGGCGAGTTGCTCGACGGCCAGATGGAGGCTGCGAACGACAGCGAGGTGGTGCTGCGGCTGCAGGAGCAGGGCCACCTGCCGGTCGAAGCGAAACTGGCCAGCGAGGCCGGTGGCGATTCGGCGTGGCGGACGCTGTTCAAGCCCAAGCCGTTCGCCGGCGCGCGACTGGTGCAATTCACCCAGCAACTGGCGACGTTGCTGGGGGCAGGACAACCGCTGGATCGCGCACTGACGATCCTCCTTGAGTTGCCGGAAGACGAAATCGCCAAACGCACCATCGCCGACATCCGCGACTCGGTGCGCAGCGGCACCCCGCTGTCGACCGCGTTGGAGCGCCAGCACGGTACCTTCGGCAAGTTGTACGTGAACATGGTCCGTGCCGGCGAGGCCGGCGGCAGCATGCAGGAAACCCTGCAGCGGCTGGCCGATTACCTCGAACGCAGCCGCGCGCTGAAAGGCCGCGTCATCAACGCGCTGATCTACCCGGCGATCTTGTTGGTGATGGTCGGGTTGTCGCTGTTGTTCCTGTTGGGCTACGTGGTGCCGCAGTTCGCGGCGATGTACGACAGCCTCGACGCCGAATTGCCGTTCTTCTCGCGCATCGTGCTCGGCCTCGGCCTGTTCGTGCGCGACTGGTGGATCGTGTTGATCGTGATTCCAGCGCTGGCGGCCTGGTGGTTCGACCGCAAGCTGCGCGATCCGGAAGTCCGCGCGCGCTTCGATGAATGGCTGCTGCGGCAGAAGTTCGCCGGCCCGCTGGTCGCCAAGCTGGAAACCGCGCGGCTGGCGCGCACCCTCGGCACCCTGCTCAAGAACGGGGTGCCGCTGCTGACTGCGCTCGGCATCGGCAAGAACGTGCTCGGGAACCGAATGCTGGCCGCCGATGTCGAAGCTGCGGGCGACGACGTGAAGAACGGCGTCGGCCTGTCGACCGCGCTGGCCAAGGGCAAACGCTTCCCGCGGCTGGCGTTGCAGATGATCCAGGTCGGCGAGGAGTCCGGCGCGCTCGACACCATGTTGCTGAAGACCGCGGACACGTTCGAGCACGAAACCGGCATGGCACTGGACCGGATGCTGGCCGCGCTGGTGCCGGTGGTCACGATGCTGCTGGCAGGCGTGGTCATGCTCGTGATCCTCGCCGTGCTGACCCCGATTTACGACCTTACCAACGTCATAGGCTGATCGATGAAACTTTCCAATCACAGCATGCGCATTACGCGTTCGCCGGCACGGTCGGCTCAGACCGGTTTCAGCCTCATCGAGATCATCCTGGTCGTGGTGCTGATCGGCGGTATCGTCGCCTTCGCCGCGACGCGCATCCTCGGCGGCGGCGATCGCGCCAAGGCCAACCTCGCCAAGTCGCAGGTGCAGACGCTGGCCGAAAAGGTGCAGCAGTTCGAGATGGATACCGGAACCCTGCCGAACTCGCTCGATGACCTGGTCGACAGCAGTGCCGCAGGCTGGCTCGGCCCGTATGCGAAAGCGGCCGAACTGAAGGACCCCTGGAACCATCCGTTCGAGTACCACATGCCGGGCGACAACCAGGCGTTCGACCTGATCAGCTACGGCAAGGACGGCAAGGCTGGCGGCACCAGCGTCGATGCCGACATCAAGTACGAGTAAACGATGAACGCTGCCGGACGCCGCGGCGCGAGCCGGGCAAGAGCCGGCCGGGCGTCTGGCTTTTCCCTGCTGGAAATACTGCTGGTGATGGCGATCCTCGTCATCGCCAGCCTGCTCGCGGCCGCGGCGATGACCGGCGGCTTCGACGGCATGCGCCTGCGCTCGAGTGCGAAGGAAATCACCGCGCAGCTGCGCTACACCCGCATGCAGGCGATCGCGACCGGTCGCGCGCAACGTTTCACCATCGATCCGCGCGCACACGGCTGGACCGCGCCGAACGACCGCAATGGCGAAATCCCCAAGCAACTCGCGATTGCCTTCATCGGTGCGCGCGAGGTGCAGCCCCGCGAAGGCGAGGGCGCGATCGTGTTCTTCGCCGATGGTGCTTCCACCGGCGGGCGTGTGCAGCTCAGCGTCAAACGCGCTGCGTGGAATGTCGATGTGAAGTGGCTGACCGGCGAGGTGCGCCTCACCCGTGGGGAGGCCGCGCAATGAAACACCAGCGCGGTTACACGCCACCGCGCGGCGAGCGCGGTTACACGCTCATCGAAGTGATCGTCGCGTTCGCCGTGCTCGCGCTGGCGCTGACCTTGCTGCTCGGCATCCTGTCGGGCGCGACCAAGCAAGTGCGCTGGGCCGACGAGGCCGGGCGTGCGGCGTTGCACGCGCAATCACTGCTCGACCAGACCGGTGTCGGCGAAGCCTTGCAACCCGGGCACGAAGAAGGCGAGTTCGAAGAAGGGCGCTATCGCTGGTCGCTCGCAGTCGAACCGTATCGCGATCCTTCCGCGCAACAGGGCCCGCAACCGGTCGATCCCGGCGCGCCACAACTGCTGCGCCTGGAATTGCTGGTGCAGTGGGGCGAGGGCGGCCCACGCCAGCGCCTGCAGCTGCAGTCGTTGCGCCTCGTGCGCCCGGATGCGACGCAAGGGCAGGCGCCGTTATGAGGCGCGCACGCGGCTTTACGCTCATCGAAGTGTTGCTGGCGACGGTACTGCTCGCCACCGCGCTCGCGCTCGCGTTCGCCACCTTGCGTGCGGCGACTGCCACCGCGCAGCGAGGCGAGGCCATCGCGCAACGCAGCGAACGCATGCGCGCGGTCGAATTGTTCCTGCGTCGCAGGCTCGCGGGGGCCCGTCCGATTGCGTTTGAGCTGGACCAGGAGACCGGCACGCCTTCGCGCTTCCTAGGCGAACCCGACCGCGTCCGCTTCGTTGCCGACCTGCCGGATTACCTCGGCCGCGGCGGTCCCTACCTGCACGACATCAGCGTGGTCGACGGCGACGGCGGCAAGCAGTTGGACGTCACTTTCGCGATGGTCCTGGCTGGCGAAACCGTCGAGGAGCAGGACGAACGCCCACCGGAACAGCTAGTCACGCGATTGGAGTCGGCACAGTTCCGCTATCGCAGCTTGGACGCCGACGGCCGTCTCGGCGAATGGCAGGAGGAGTGGACGCAGGGCGATCGCCTGCCGCTGCAGGTCGAGATCACCCTGCGCGACCAGGATGGCCGCGACTGGCCGCCGCTGATCGTCGCGCTGCCGCTGGCCGGCAGTTACAGCGGCATGGTCGGAGAGTTGCCATGAGCACGTCTGTCATGAGCGTGTCTGCCATGGGCGCGCCTGCCATGAGCCGGCGCCACGCGGGGGCGGCGCTGCTGCTGGTGTTGTGGTTGATCGCGCTATTGACCGCGCTGATCGGTGCATTCGCGTTGATCGCCAAGGTTGAAGGCTTGCAGGGACGCGTGCTGCATCGCGGCGTGATCGCGGAGCAGGCCGCACGCGCGGGCATGGAGTACGCGATCACCCGCGCCAGCGAAAGCGATCCGCGCAGACAATGGCTGCCGGACGGACGCCCGTATGCCTGGCGATTCGCAGACGCGACGCTCGAACTCAAACTGATCGATGAAAACGGCAAAGTCGATCTCAACCAGGGCGACATGACCTTGCTGACGGCGCTGATCGAAGCGGTCGGCAGCGAACGCCGCGCGGCCGAACAGGTCGCCGCCGCGATCCTGGACTGGCGCGATCCCGATTCGCTCACGCAGCCCGTCGGTGGCGCCGAGGATTCTGATTACGCCTCTGCAGAGCGCGCCTATGGGGCCAAGGACATGGCGTTCGAAAGCGTGGCCGAACTCGAACAAGTACTCGGCATGACGCCCGAGTTGTATGCGAAGCTCGAACCGCACCTGACGGTATTCAGCGGCCGGACCCAGCCGGATCCCGCGTTTGCTTCAGCCGAAGTGCTGCGTGCGATGGGCCTGGATGCCGAACAGGTGTTGGCGCAGCGACGGGCCTGGGATCCGGCTTCCGGTGCACCCGCACCGACGCTGCCGGGCGGGCCGCCGCTCGTGGGCAGCAACAGCGGCACGTATAGTATCGACAGCCGCGCACGCCTTCGCGATGGACGCGAAGCAGTGCTGCGAGTGGTGGTGCGTGCCGGTGGGAACGGCGTGCCGGGATCGGCGTATACGCCGCTGCGTTGGGAGGAAGGAGCATCGCCACGATGACCGCGTTGAGCGACCGCGTAGGACGCTTTACCGCCCGCATGCAACCGGGCGCGGGCGGCTTGCTGGCATGGTGGGGACGTTCGTTGGCCGCCTGGCTGCCGGCGCGCTGGCGCGCCGCGCTCGGCTTCGGCCGCGATCGACTGCTGCTGGGCGAAGACGACGATGCGCTGCAGCTGCGCCTGGAAAGCGGCGACGGCGTGCGTGACCTCGGTCGCCTGCCGTTACTGGGCGGCCTCGGTTTCGAGAACGATCCGCTCACGTCCGTCTTGCATTCGACCATTGCCGATCTGCCGCGTTGGCTGGTCCTGCCAGCCGCGGCCGGCCTGCGTCGGCGCCTGACCTTGCCTGCCGCTGCCGCCGAACGTCTCCGCGACGTGGTGTCGTTCGAGATCGATCGGCAGACCCCGTTCACTGCCGATGCGGTCGCATTCGACGCTCGCATCCTCGGCCGCCGCGCCAGCGACGGGCAACTCGATGTCGAACTGGTCGCGGTGCCGCGAGCCAGCCTGCAGCCACGGCTGGACGCGCTCGGCCCGCTGGCTGCGACGCTGTCGGGCATCGAGCTCGCCGACAGTGCAGGTACGCCGCTCGGCGTCAACCTGCTGCCATTGGCGCAACGGCGCCAGCGCGCCGATCCATGGCAGCTTTGGAACTGGGCACTGGTGGCGTTCGCGCTGATCGCGCTCGGCATCGGCCTCTGGCAGGTGCTGGCCAACCGCCGCGCTGCCGCCGATGCGTTCAAGGCAAGTGTCGATGCCCGCACCCCGGATGCCCAGCGCGCCGCGGCACAACTGCGCCGACTGGTCGACGCCGTCGAAGGTCAGAACTTCCTCGACCAAAGCCGCAGCGGCCGTCCCAGTGCGATCGAGATCATGGACGAGCTCAGCCACCGACTGCCCGACAGCACTTATCTGGAAAAACTCGCGATCGAGAACGACAAGCTGCTGCTGATCGGATTGAGTAGCGAGGCTTCGTCGCTGGTCGACCGGCTCGATGACTCCAAGCTGTGGCGCGCAGTCGCCCTTACCGGCGCACTGCAGCCCGATCCGCGCACGAACCGCGATCGCTTCACCCTCACGGCCGATCTCGCCATCGCCGCCCCGCCTGCGCCACAGAAGTCTTCATCACCCCAGGAGGCCGCCGATGCCGGCAACGCCGCTGCCCGCTGAGCGCGACCGCTGGCTGGCGCTGGGCCTGCTGCTGGCGGTGCTCGCGCTCGCCTACCTGGTGCTGGTGCATCCGTGGTGGACTGCGCCGATGCAGGAGGTCAACGCCCGCATCGCCGCACTGCAGGACCGCGAGCTGCGCCTGCGCACGCAATTGCAGCAGGCGCCGGAAGTCGAGCGCCGCTTGCAACAGGTACTGGCAGCCCAGCGTGCGCGCCCGGGTTTCCTGCCCGAAGCGACACCGGAATCCGCCACCGCCGGCCTGGTGCAGCGGTTGGAAACCGTGGTCGTGCAGGCCAGCCCGGGCAATCGCAGTTGCGCGATCACCAATCGCTCGCCGCTGACTGAATCGCGACCGGAACGCTTCACCCGCGTCACCGTGCAGGTGCGGTTGCGCTGCGGCGCGCCGGAGCTCGCGGCGGTGTTGCACGCACTCGAAGCCGGTACGCCACGCGTTTTCGTCGACAACCTCAATGTGTTGGCGCAGCGGTATTTCTTCCTGCCGGGACAGAACCGCTCGCAAAGCGGCGGGCTCGATGTCAGCTTCGACTTGTATGGTTACGTCGCACCGAGACCCGGTGCACCGGCGGCGGGGGTGACCCGTGCGCGTTGACACCGCCGGTCCGCGTACCTGGTTGCTGGCCACGTTTGCCGGCTGGGCGTTGCTGTTGTGGCTGCTGGCGCTGCTCGGCATGGGTGGCAACATCGCCCGGCTGGATGACGATCCTGCCCTGCTGCAGCGCTTGCCGACGCCACGCGCGCCGGCACCGGAGCGGATCGGACCGCCGACGCAATATGCCGAGATCGCCGCGCGACCACTGTTCGCGGAAGATCGCCGGCCGCAGCTGTTCTCGCTGCAGCCCGAGGGCGATGCGGCGCAAGCACAGGCCTTCGACTTCGTCCTGACAAGCGTGTTGATCACGCCGTCGCTGAAGATGGCCATCGTGCAACCAGCTGCCGGAGGCGAATCGATCCGGATGAAGTTGGGCGAGGCACCGGCGGAAGCACAGGGTTGGCGGCTGGTGACGTTGAATTCGCGCAGCGCCGTTTTCGAAGGCCCGCAAGGGCAGAAGACGCTCGACCTGCGCGTCTTCGACGGCCAGGGCGGCGAGGCGCCGACGGCAGTAGCCAGGCCGGCGACTGCGACGGCGGTCCAGCGCCCCGACCAGCCTGAGGTCGCCGTGGAGCAGCCCGCCCCCGCTACGCGCCCAGCGACGCCACCGCCAGCACCCGCTACAACCACGCCGCCCAAACAACCCGCTGTCGCCGGCGAAGCGCCGATGACCCCTGAAGCGCAGATGGAAGCGATCCGCAAACGCATCGAAGCGCGCCGTGCGCAGCTGCGTGCGGAAGCCCAACGCGATCAAGCAGCGCCGCCAAAAACAAAATGAGAGTGCGAGCCATGAACCTTCGACCCAATCTCGCAGCACTGTTAGGCGCGGCCCTCGTCACGGTCCTGGCCAGCTGTGCCAGCGCGCCGACACCGACCGTGCAGCGCGGCGGACATATGCCGCCCGCCTCGACATCCGCGGGCACGCAGGTCACGCCCCTGCCCAAGGAAGCGGAGCCAGAAGCGGCCAGTCCGCAAGCGCAGATCCGTCGTGGCACGGGCCAGGTGATCAATCGCGCCGCGGCGAGTGCGCCGCCACCGAACCTGGGCGGCACCTCCGGCGCAGCGACCTTCAACTTCGAAGGCGAATCCGTCCAGGCGGTGGTCAAGGCCATCCTTGGCGACATGCTCGGGCAGAACTACGTCATCGCGCCCGGCGTGCAGGGAACGGTCACCTTGGCGACGCCGCACCCGGTGAGCCCGGCCAAGGCACTGTCGCTGCTGGAGATGGTGCTGGGCTGGAACAACGCGCGCATGGTCTACAGCGATGGGCGCTACAACATCGTCCCGGCCGACACCGCGCTCGCCGGTACCGTCGCACCGCGCACCGGCTCGCCTGCGCTGGCGCGTGGCTACGAGGCGCGGGTGGTGCCGCTGCGCTACATCTCCGCCGAGGAGATGAAGAAAGTACTGACGCCCTACGCACGGCCGAACGCGATCGTCAGTACCGACAACGCCCGCAACGTCATCACCATCGCCGGTACCCGCGCCGAGCTCGAGAACTACCTGCGCACGATCGAGATCTTTGACGTCGACTGGCTCTCGGGCATGTCGGTCGGTGTATTCCCACTGAAGTCGGGCAAGGCCAGCAAGGTCGTCGCCGACCTCGAAAAAGTCTTCGGTGAACAGAGCAAGACTCCGGTTGCCGGCATGTATCGCTTCATGCCGCTCGACGGCGCGAATGCGGTGTTGGTGATCACGCCGCAGCCGAGTTACCTCGACGACATCCAGCAGTGGCTGGAGCGCATCGAAGGCGCCGGTGGCGAGGTGCAGCTGTATTCGTACGAACTGAAGTACGTCAAGGCCAAGGATCTCGCCGACCGCCTCTCCGAAGTCTTTGGCGGCGGCCGCAGCGGCGGCGGCAGCGATGGCGGCAGTGTCCCATCGCTGATGCCGGGGCTGGAGCCGACCGAGATCAAGGACAGCGGTGACGGTAGTTCCAGCAGTGCGCAGGTCGGCGGCGGCCTTGGTGAGGGACAGCTGTCGCTGAGCCCGAACCGTGGCGGCGGCAATGGCAGCGTCACGCTCGAAGTCGAAGGCGACCGTGTCGGCGTGTCCGCAGTGGACGAAACCAACACTCTGCTGGTGCGCGCCAGCCCGAGCGCATGGAAATCGATCCGGGAAGTGATCGATCGCCTCGACGTGATGCCGTTGCAGGTGCATATCGAAGCGCAGGTCGCCGAAGTGAAACTGACCGGTGCGCTTGAATACGGGGTCAACTGGTATTTCGAGAACCTGATCCCGGGCCTGCCCGGCGCCGTTGCTGGGGATGGCCATACCGCAAGCGATCTACGCGGGCGCGCGCGCAGCCGTGGCATCTGGGGCGACACCGGCGGCAGTGCCGGCAGTCCCGATGGCCTGATCTGGAATTTCCTCGGCAAGAATGGCGCAGCCGTGATTCATGCCCTCGATGAGGTCACCGATGTGCAGTTGCTGCAGACCCCGTCGGTGGTGGTGCGCAACAACGTCGAGGCCACGCTCAACGTCGGCAGCCGGATTCCGATCTCGTCGGTCACGTTCAATCCAAATAGCGGCAGCGACGGCAACACCTTCAGCCAGGTGCAATACCTCGACACCGGCGTGATCCTCAAGGTGCGGCCGCGGGTGACGAAGGACGGCATGGTGTTCCTGGACATCGTGCAGGAAGTCAGCTCGCCGGGCGGCGAACCGGACGACAACGGCAACGTCCGCATCGATACGCGGCGGCTGAAGACGGAGGCTGCGATCCAGAGTGGTGAGACGGTCATGCTTGCGGGCCTGATCCAGGATGGCGTCACGCGCGGCTCGTCCGGTGTCCCCGGGCTCAGCCGGATTCCGATTATCGGGAGCCTGTTCGGTACGCAGTCATCGGCGACCGACCGCAGCGAAGTGATCGTGCTGTTGACCCCGACCATCATCCGCAATCCACAGGAAGCACGCGACCTGACCGACGAATACGGCCGTCGCTTCCGCGCGCTTGAACCGCTGAACAGGAAGGGCAAGCCCCTGCCGCCGCAAGCGCAGTGAATGCAGCTGCGCTACCGGTGGTGGTGCTGCCGGTAGGCGTCGACGACGACGCGCTCGATGCCTGCCTCGGCGCACTTGAGGCAGGCACACCACCAGGCACGCGCGTATGGCTCGCCGATGATGCCCAGGCCGGCCCGCGCGGGTTGGCCATCATCGAACGCTGGCTCGAGCGCACCGCGCTGCAGGCGCATTACACCCGTCGCCAGCGCATGTTCGGCGAGGTCGCACACCTGGATGAAGTGCTGCAGGCCTGTGGCAACGCCGATGTCGTCGTGCTCGCGCCGGATGCGATTCCCACGCCGGGCTGGCTGCAGCAACTTGGCGCCTGCTTCGCCCGCGATGCCGCCATCGCCACCGCGACGCCGTGGAGCAACGCCGGCGAAACCGCGTCCTGGCCACGCATCGGCGAGATTGCACCAGCGCCCGATGACGCGGGGCAATTCGCGCGCGCCTGCGCCGCGATGCCACCGTTGCATCCCGAACTTCCCGCCGCCGTCAGCCACGCCGTGGCCTTGCGCGGCTCCGCACGCAAGCGCGCCGGCGGTCTCGACGCCGCCAGCTATGGCTCCTGGTATGCAGCGCTGATCGACCTGTCGTTGCGCATGAGTGGCCTCGGTTGGCGCAATGTGCTTTGCGAAACCGCCTTCGTCGCCCGTGTCGGTGAGGGTGCCCCCTTCGACGGCGACCTCGATGCGCTCGCCGCGCGCTGGCCCGCCTGGCACGCGCGCCTGGCGCAATTCCTGATGGACGACCCGCTGCATGCAATGCGCGCGCAACTGGTGCAATTGCTGGCCACCGTCGGCCCACCGATGCCGCAACGGGACCTGTTCACATGAACACGCTCGCTGGCATCGCCGCAGTCGTGGTCACTTATCGCAGCATCGAGACGATCGACGACTGCCTGGCACGTCTGCGCGCCGCGGAGGACGTGACCGAGATCCGTGTCGTCGACAATGGTTCCGACGATGGCACCCTGACCAGTGTGCAGCGCCATGCCGCGGCCGATTCGCGGGTACGTTTCATTGCCAATCCCGACAATCCCGGTTTCGCCGTGGCCTGCAACCAGGGCGCAGCCGACAGCCATGCGCCGTGGCTGGCCTTCGTCAATCCCGATTGCCTGGTCGAAACCGATTCGCTTGCGCGGCTGCAGGCACACGCAGCTGTGCTTGGCGATGCATTGCTCGGCGCCGACCTGGTCGATGAAGACGGCGTGCGCGATGCGGCCGCGCGCCGCCACGATCCGCACTTCGCCGCGATGCTGCGCGCGCCGTCGGCGGCGCGGCTTGGCGTGCCGGTCGATGCCTCGCGGATCGTGCAGCCTGTACAGGCGATTTCCGGCGCGCTGATGCTGTTGCCGCGTGCGTTGTTCGAACGCATCAGCGGTTTCGACACGGGCTATCGCCTGCATGCGGAAGATCTCGACCTGTGCCGGCGTGTGCGTGAAGCCGGTGCCGCGGTCGCCGTCGCCAACGACGTGCGCGTGATGCACGTGCGCGGCGTTTCGTCACGCTCGAAGCCATTGTTCGTCGAATGGCACAAGCATCGCGGCCTGTGGCGTTATTTCCGCAAGTTCGAAGCATCGCAGCGCGGCCTGCTCACGCGCTGCGCGGTGTTCGCCTTGATCTGGGGCCGCTACCCGTTCGCCACGCTGCGCGCGTTGCTGCGTTCATCGCAGGGTGGGCTTTAGCCCACCATCGCGGAATCCACGGTGGAAAACGGTGGGCTAAAGCCCACCCTACGCTCAACGATAGCGATTGATCTCGTCGCGCAGCGCCTTCGCGGCATCGCGCGCGGCGTCGGCGAAACCGTCGCCGGATGAGGCATACAGGATCGCGCGCGAGGAGCTGACGATCAGTCCGGTGCCATCGGCGGTCTTCGCATTCGTCACCACCGCCTCGACATCGCCGCCCTGCGCGCCGACGCCCGGCACCAGGAACGGCACGTCGCCGACGATCGCACGCACTTCGCGCAACTGCTCGGGCCAGGTTGCACCGACCACCAGCGCACAATTGCCGTTGCCGTTCCACTCGCGCGCGACTTTTTCGGCGACGTGCTGGTATAGCGGTCTAGAAGCCGGCGGGCGGCCATCGCGGCCGTGATCCGACACACAGAGGTCCTGCAGGTCGCCAGCGCCTGGGTTCGACGTGCGGCACAGGATCACTACGCCGCGTTCGGCGCGATCGAGGAAGGGCTGCACGGAGTCGCGGCCGAGATAGGGGTTCGCCGTCACCGCATCGGCGCCGTAACGATCGAAGGCTTCGGTGGCGTAGTGCTGGGCCGTGCTGCCGATGTCGCCGCGCTTGCTGTCGAGGATCACCGGGACGCCGGGATGCATCGCGTGGATGTGCGCGATGAGGCGTTGCAGTGCGTCCTCGGCGCCGAGCGCGGCGAAGTGTGCGATCTGCGGCTTGAAGCTGCAGGCGTATTCGGCGGTGGCGTCGACGATGGCGCGGCTGAAGTTGAAGACCGCATCGGGGTCGTTGGCGAACTTCCCCGGGAACTTCGCCGGCTCCGGATCGAGCCCGACGCAGACCAGCGAGTTGGCCAGTTCCCAGCGCGTGCGCAGTGCCTGCATGAAGCCCATCGTCATCCTCTCCAAGCCCGACCTGTGGGAGCGACGTGAGTCGCGATGCATTTCCGCAGGTCAATCGCGACTTACGTCGCTCCCACAGGAATACAAGAACATACGATTACTTCAGCGCCTTGAACCGCAACCGGTGCGGCTGCGCGCCTTCTTCACCCATGCGCCGCTTCTTGTCTTCCTCGTACTCGCGGTAGTTGCCCTGGAAGAACTCCACGTGCGAATCGCCTTCGAAAGCGAGGATGTGCGTGGCGATGCGATCGAGGAACCAGCGATCGTGCGAGATCACGAACACGTTGCCCGGGAATTCCAGGATCGCGTCTTCGAGCGCGCGCAGCGTTTCGATGTCGAGGTCGTTGGATGGTTCGTCGAGCAGCAGCACGTTGCCGCCCTGCAGCAGCGTCTTCGCCAGGTGCAGGCGACCGCGTTCACCGCCCGAGAGCGTACCGACCAGCTTCTGCTGGTCCTGGCCCTTGAAGTTGAAGCGGCCGATGTAGGCGCGCGACTGGATCTCGATGCCGTTGATGTTGAGGATGTCGGCGCCGCCGGACACTTCCTGGAAGACGTTGTGGTTGCCCTCGAGTTTCTCGCGGCTCTGGTCGACGTAGGCCAGCTTGACCGTCGGCCCCATCGTGATCGAACCCTTGTCCGGCTTTTCCTGCCCGGTGATCATCTTGAACAGCGTCGACTTGCCGGCGCCGTTGGGGCCGATGATGCCGACGATCGCGCCCGAGGGCACGATCAGGCTGAGGTCGTCGATCAGCAGGCGGTCGCCGAAGCTCTTTGACACGCCCTTGAACTCGACCACCGACTGGCCGAGGCGTTCGCCCGGCGGAATGAAGATTTCGTTGGTCTCGTTGCGCTTCTGGTAATCGACCGCCTGCAGTTCCTCAATCCGCGCCAGGCGTGCCTTGCCCTTGCTGCGGCCGCCCTTGGCGTTGCTGCGTGCCCACTCGAGTTCGCGCTGGATCGCCTTCTGCCGCGCCTTCTCCGAGGACTCCTCCTGCTTCAGCCGCGCATCTTTCTGCGTCAGCCAGTCGGTGTAGTTGCCCTTCCACGGAATGCCGCGGCCGCGGTCGAGCTCCAGGATCCACTCGGCGGCGTTGTCGAGGAAGTAGCGATCGTGGGTCACCGCCACCACGGTGCCGCTGTAGCGCGCGAGGAACTGCTCCAGCCACTCGACCGATTCGGCATCGAGGTGGTTGGTCGGTTCGTCGAGCAGCAGCATGTCGGGCTTCTGCAGCAGCAGCTGGCACAAGGCGACGCGGCGCTTCTCGCCGCCGGACAACTTGCCGATCACCGCGTCCCAGGGCGGCAGGCGCAGCGCGTCGGCGGCGACTTCCAGCTGGTGCTCGAGGGTATGCGCGTCGCCGCTGGCGAGGATCGCTTCCAGCCGTTGCTGCTCGGCGGCGAGCTTGTCGAAGTCGGCGCCTTCCTCGGCATAGGCTTCGTACACGCGGTCGAGCGCAGCCTGCGCGCGGAGCACTTCGCCAACACCCACCTCGACCGCTTCGCGGACGGTGTGCTCGGGGTTGAGCTGCGGTTCCTGCGCCAGGTAGCCGACCTTGATGCCGGGCTGGGCCCGCGCTTCGCCGTTGAAGTCGGTATCGACGCCGGCCATGATCCTCAGCACCGTCGACTTGCCCGCGCCGTTGAGGCCGAGCAGGCCGATCTTGGCGCCGGGGAAGAACGACAGCGAGATGTCCTTGATGATCTGACGCTTCGGCGGCACGGTCTTGCTGACGCCGTTCATGGTGTAGATGTATTGCGACGACATGGGAGCTCCGCAGGGGGACGGCGGCGCCTGCATCGCGGGCGCCGTGAAGGAATTTCGGGATGGCGCCGATTATCCCGGAACGGGCTGGGTCGTGCCAGCTTTGGTGCCACCTCGATGGCCGTAAATCCGCGCTACAGCTACAATTTGCGCTTCCCCGACCCCCTCTGGAGCGCCGATGTTCCCCCGTGATGCCCGCATCGAAGGCTTTGACCCCGAACTCGCCCAGGCCATCGCCAACGAGAACCGCCGCCAGGAAGACCACGTCGAGCTCATCGCGTCCGAGAACTACGCCAGCCCGCGGGTGATGGAGGCGCAGGGCAGCCAGCTCACCAACAAGTACGCCGAGGGCTATCCGGGCAAGCGTTATTACGGTGGCTGCGAATACGTCGATGTCGCCGAACAGCTGGCGATCGACCGTGTAAAAAAACTCTTCGGCGCCGATTACGCCAACGTGCAGCCGCATTCGGGTTCGCAGGCCAACCAGGCGGTGTACCTCGCGCTGCTGCAGCCGGGCGACACCATCCTCGGCATGTCGCTGGCCCACGGCGGTCACCTGACCCACGGCGCCAAGGTCAACATCAGCGGCAAGTTGTTCAACGCCGTGCAGTACGGCGTCAACGACCAGGGCCTGATCGATTACGACGAAGTCGAGCGCCTAGCGCTGGAACACAAGCCGAAGATGGTCGTCGCCGGGTTCTCCGCGTACTCGCAGGTCATCGACTGGGCGCGCTTCCGCGCCATCGCCGACAAGGTGAATGCATACCTGTTCGTCGACATGGCCCACGTCGCCGGGCTGATCGCCGCCGGCGTCTATCCGAATCCGGTGCCGCACGCGCACATCGTCACCTCGACCACGCACAAGACCCTGCGCGGTCCGCGCGGCGGCATCATCGTCGCCAAGGCTGACGCCGAGATCGAGAAGAAGCTGCAGTCGATCGTGTTCCCGGGCATCCAGGGCGGGCCGCTGATGCACGTGATCGCGGCCAAGGCGGTTGCCTTCAAGGAAGCGCTGGAACCGGAGTTCACTGCCTACCAGCAGCAGGTCGTGAAGAATGCGCAGGCGATGGCGAAGACCATGATCGCGCGCGGCTACAAGATCGTCTCTGGCGGCACCGAGAACCACCTGATGCTGGTCGACATGATCGGCAAGCCGATCACCGGAAAGGTCGCCGAAGAGGCATTGGGCAAGGCCCACATCACCGTCAACAAGAACGCGGTGCCAAACGATCCGCAGAAGCCGTTCGTGACTTCGGGTCTGCGCATCGGCACGCCGGCGGTCACCACGCGCGGTTACAAGGAACCGGATTGCGTCGCGCTGGCGAACTGGATCTGCGACGTGCTCGACAACCCGAACGACGACAAGGTCATCGCCGGGGTGCGCGAGAACGTGACGCTGCAGTGCCGACAATTCCCGGTATACGGATAAGTCATTGCATTGCCCCTTCTGCCAGCACGAAGACACCCGCGTGATCGACTCGCGCGTGTCCGACGACGGGGCGACGATCCGTCGCCGCCGTGAGTGCGAGGCCTGCGGGGAACGCTTCAGCACGCTGGAAACCATCGAGCTGAAGCTGCCGTTGATCATCAAGGGCGATGGGCGTCGCGAGCAGTTCGACGCGCGCAAGTTGCGCCTGAGCCTCGACCGGGCGCTGCACAAGCGCCCGGTGTCTGAGGAGCAGGTCGAGGCGGCAGTGCGCGCGGTGGTGCACCAGTTGCGCATGACCGCCGAACGCGAACTGCCTTCCCGCCGCGTCGGCGATTTCGTCATCGCCGAACTGCGCAAGCTCGACCATGTCGGTTATGTGCGGTTCGCCTCGGTCTATCGCTCGTTCGAGGATGTCGCCGATTTCCGCGAGGAACTCGACCGGCTCGAACGCGATATCCCCGGCGACGGGCAGCTTCCGCTGCTGGGCGACGTGGTCATGCTCGACAAAGGCGGCATCGACAAGCACGCCGACAAGCACAAGAAGAAGTGATGCCTGGTTTGCCGATATGACGTTTTCCGCCACCGACCACGCGATGATGGCGCGCGCGCTGCGCCTGGCCGAGCGAGGTGCCTACACCACCAAGCCGAACCCGATGGTCGGTTGCGTCATCGCGCACGGCGACGAGATCGTCGGCGAGGGCTGGCACCAACGCAAAGGCGGGCCACACGCGGAGGTGTATGCACTGCAGGCCGCGGGCGAGCGCGCCAAGGGTGCGACTGCCTACGTGACGCTGGAACCATGCGCCCACACCGGCAATACCGGCCCTTGCGCCGATGCCCTGGTCGCCGCCGGCGTCGCCCGCGTGGTCGGTGCGATGCGCGATCCATTCCCGAAAGTGGACGGTGTCGGTTTCGAAAAGCTGCAAGCCGCGGGCATCGCGGTGGAAACGGGGTTGATGGAAGCCCAGGCGCGCGCGCTCAACCGCGGCTTCCTGTCGCGGATCGAACGCGGCCGGCCTTGGCTGCGCGTGAAGCTGGCAACCAGCCTCGATGGACGCAGCGCGCTCGCGTCGGGCGATTCGAAATGGATCAGCGGCGAGCCCGCGCGCATGGACGTGCAGCATTGGCGCGCGCGCTCAGGCGCGATCCTCACCGGTGCCGGCACCGTGCTGATCGACGATCCGGAACTGACCGTACGCCTCGGCGATGCCACCGAATTCGTCGCGCCTTTACGGGTGGTGCTCGATCCCGGCCTCGCCACGGTCGCACGCGGCCGCGTCCGCGAAGGCGATGCGCCGACGTTGTATCTGCATGCGTCCGACGCGAAGCCACCACGGGATTTCAAGGCGCAGCACGCGGCGGCACCGGTGTTCGAAGGTCGGTTCGATCTCGACGCGGTACTGAAACTGCTGGCCGAGCGCGGCATCAACGAAGTGCAGGTCGAAGCGGGTGCCACGCTCGCTGGCGCATTCCTGTCGGCGGGCCTGGTTGACGAGCTGCTGCTGTACGTCGCGCCGGTGTTGCTCGGCGACCGTGCGCGACCGCTGTTCGATGGTTTGCTGATCGACGCGATGTCCGATCGCCTGCACATGCGCATCGTCGAGACGCGCCGCATCGGCGAGGACGTGCGCGTGTTGCTGCAACCGGATGCGTCCCGGGCCACGAAGTGAACACCTCGTTCGCCGGCGCGGCTTTCAAGGATCATTTCTCTGCAGTCGCTGCCGATTACGCCAGCGCGCGGCCGGAATATCCCGAAGCGTTGTTTGCCTGGATCGGATCGCTGACGCCCGCAAGTGGCCGCGTATGGGAGGCGGGTTGCGGCAGTGGCCAGGCCAGCCGCGGGCTCGCCCGACATTTCGACACGGTGTTCGCCACCGATCCGAGTGCCGCGCAGATCGCGCAGGCCAGCGGACCGGCAAACGTCACGTTCGCGGCCGAACCCGGCGAGCGCTGCAGCCTGCCCGATGCCAGCGTCGATGCCGTGTGCGTGGCGCAGGCCCTGCATTGGTTCGATCGCGCCGCATTCTTCGCCGAGTGCGCGCGCGTGCTCAGGCCCGGCGGCGTGCTGGTCGCATGGGGGTACCAGGACATCGAAGTACCGCCGTCGCTGGTCGCGGCGAATGCCGCGTTGCAGGAGGAAATCCGCGTCTACTGGCCGCCAGAACGCGCGCTGGTGGATTCGGCGTATGCCGGGTTCGCGTGGCCGTTCGCGAAGGTCGAGGTGCCAGCGTTCGCGATGACTGCGGAATGGGCGCTGCCACGCCTGCTCGGCTATTTCTCCAGCTACTCGGCGACCAAGCAGTATCGCGAGGCCACTGGCACCGATCCGGTGGCGCAGCATGCGCCAGCATTGGCTGCGGCATGGGGCGATCCCGAATCGACGCAAACGTTGTGTTGGCCATTGTTCGTGCACGCGCGGCGCAAGGGTGAGCGGGCGCGTACAGCCGATGCCCTATCGGCATCGGCTGCGGCCGTGAACGCCCGGCCAGGGATGGCCGGGCAGGGCGATCCGAAGCGAGATAGTGCCGCCATGGATGGCTGCGAGGACATGGGGAAAAACTGAAGTGTTCACTGGTCTCATCGAAGGCGTCGGCGCGCTCGCTGCACGCGACATGCGCGGCGGCGATGCACGCCTGCGCATCGACGTCGGCACGCTGGCCGTCGCCGACGTGCAACTCGGCGAAAGCATCGCGGTCAACGGCGTGTGCCTGACCGTAGTTGCGTTCGACGCAACCAGCTTCGAGGCCGATGCCTCGAACGAGACTCTGGCGCTGACGACGCTCGGCGAATTGCCGATCGGTCGCGCCCTGAACCTGGAACGCGCCATGCGCCCGACCGACCGCCTCGGCGGCCACATGGTCAGCGGCCACGTCGATGGCGTTGGCCGTGTGCTGCAGGTGCGGGATGACGCCCGCGCGCAGCGTTGGCAATTCACCGTTCCGCCTGCACTGCTGCGCTATATCGCGCAGAAGGGCTCGATCTGCGTCGACGGCGTCAGCCTCACCGTCAACGCGGTCGACCCCCAGGGCTTCGAAGTCGCGCTGGTGCCGCACACGGTGGCGCACACCGCGTTCGCGCAGACGGCAGTCGGCGACGCGGTCAATCTGGAAGTCGACCTGGTCGCGCGCTATGTCGAGCGACTGCTAACCGCACGAGACAACGCATGAGTTTTGCACCGATCCCGGAACTGCTGGACGAACTGCGCGCCGGGCGCATGGTCGTGATCGTCGACGACGAGGACCGCGAGAACGAAGGCGACCTGATCATGGCCGCCGAACTGGTGCGGCCGGCCGACATCAACTTCATGGTTACGCATGCGCGCGGCCTGGTCTGCCTGTCGTTGACGCGCGAGCGTTGCAAGCAACTCGGACTGCCGCCGATGGTGCGCGACAACACTTCGCCGCACGGCACCAACTTCACCGTCAGCATCGAAGCCGCCGAAGGCGTCACCACCGGCATCTCCGCTTACGATCGCGCACACACCATCCGCACCGCGGTGCGGCCCGACGCGCATCCGAACGATCTGTCGCAGCCGGGGCATATCTTCCCGCTGATGGCGCAGCCGGGCGGGGTGCTCAATCGCGCCGGTCACACCGAAGCGGCGAGCGATCTTGCACTGCTCGCCGGATTCGAGCCGGCGGGCGTGCTGGTCGAAATCCTGAACCCGGACGGTTCGATGGCGCGGCGCCCGGAACTGGAAGTGTTTGCGCGCGAGCACGGCTTGAAGATGGGTTCGATCGAGGACCTGATCCGCTATCGGCTTGCCACCGAGCACACCATCGAGCGCGTCGACAGTCGCGATATCGACACCGAGCACGGGCCGTTCCGCCTGGTCACCTATCGCGACCGCGTCAGCCGCGCGCTGCATTTTGCGCTGCTGCGTGGCGAAGCCGAAGCCGCCACGCCAACGCTGGTGCGCGTGCACATGCAAAACCCGCTGGCCGATGCGCTGCACTGGCGTCGTGCGGACTTCGGGCCTGCGGTCGGCGATGTCCTCGCTGCCATCGTGCGCGAAGGCAGGGGTGCGCTGGTATTGCTTGGCGAGGCGCAGGACGCCGACGCGCTGCTGGGACGCATCCGCGAGCAGCCTGAACCCATCACACGTGGCGGCGCGCTGGTCGAATGGCGTCGCAACGGCGCCGGCAGCCAGATCCTGGCCGATCTCGGCCTCGGCAAGCTGCGCGTACTGGGCACCCCGCGCAAACAGATCGGCCTGGCCGGCTTCGGGCTGGAAGTCGTCGAGTACGTGGAATTGCCGCATTCCTGACATCCGCGGCCAGCCTGTGCTGGCAGGCGTTAAACTGGCCCACCTTTTTGAAAGCCTGCCCATGCCCCGTTACGAAGGCGATCTGCGTGCCGCCGAAGGCGCCCGCTTCGCGATCCTCGCCAGCCGCTGGAACCCGCGCGTCACCGATGCGCTGGTCGCCGGCGCGCGCAAGGCGTTCATCGACAACGGCGTGGCCGAAGCCGCGGTCGACGTGATCCGCGTGCCGGGCGCGTGGGAGTTGCCGCTGGCCGCGGCGCGACTCGGTGCGGCGGGATCGCACGTCGCCATCGTTGCGCTCGGCTGCGTGGTGCGTGGCGATACGCGTCATTACGAACACGTCGCCGATCGTTGCGCCGAAGGATTGATGCGCGTGGCGCTCGACTATCGCCTGCCGGTGCTCAACGGCGTGCTCGCAGCAGAGCGGTTTGAAGACGCCGAAGCACGCGCGGGCGGCACGCATGGCAACAAGGGCGAGGAAGCCGCACTCGCGGCAATCGAAATGGCGAACTTGTTGGAGAAACTGCCCTTGAGGACCCAGCCGTGAAGCACCGCAAGGACGGCATCGACCCCGTGGCGCGTTCGCGCGCACGTCGCCGCGCATTGCAGGCGATCTACGCCTGGCAGCTGTCGGGGGGCACGGCCCAGCAGATCATCGCGCAGTTCGCGCACGAGCAGGCGCACGAAGTCGCCGATCTCGAGTACTTCGATGACCTGGTCCGTGGCGTGATGAAGCACACCGACGAACTCGATCACGCGCTCGCGGAATTCGTGGACCGTGACGTGGACCAGATCGACCCGATCGAGCGCGCCGCATTGCGCATTGCTGCCTACGAACTGCGCCATCGTCTGGATGTACCGTACCGGGTGGTGATCAACGAAGCGATCGACACCACCAAACGCTTCGGCTCCGAGCACGGGCACACCTACGTCAACGGCGTGCTCGACCATGCCGCCGCCGCCTGGCGTGCGCCGGAATTCGGCGCCACGCGCGACAAGTAACTTTTTCTCCCTCCCTTTCGCGAAGGGGAGGGTTGGGGAGGGGTGCTCTTGCGGGAATTCGATCTCATCGCGCGCATCCGAGCGCGCTCCAAGTCTCGCGATGATGTCGTGCTCGGTATCGGTGACGATGCCGCGCTGTTGCGGGTACCCGCGGACAAGTTGCTGGTCGTGGCGACGGACACGCTCAACGCCGGCGTGCATTTTCCGGATGAGGCCATGCCCGCCGACATCGGCTGGAAAGCGCTGGCCGTGAACCTGTCCGACCTCGCCGCGATGGGTGCGCAACCGGCGTGGTGCACGTTGTCATTGTCTTTGCCGGACAGCGATGCCGCGTGGATCGATGCTTTCCTCGACGGATTCCTTGCGCTGGCCGATACGTTCGATGTTGCCCTGGTCGGCGGCGACACCACCCGCGGGCCGTTGTCGGTCTGCGTCACGGTGCATGGATTTGTCGACGAGACGCGCGTGTTGCGTCGCGATGCCGCGCGCATTGGCGACGAGATCTGGGTGACCGGTACGTTGGGCGATGCCGCTGGTGCGCTGGCGCAGTGGCAGGCGCAGCAACCAATCGACCCGATGTTGCGTGCGCGACTCGATCGGCCGGCGCCACGCATCGCAGCCGGCCTGGCATTTGCCGGCATCGCGCATGCAGGCATCGATCTCTCCGATGGTTTGCTTGCCGACCTCGGCCATGTCTGTAGCGCGAGTGAAGTCGCTGCCGAGGTGGAGGTCGATGCGCTACCAGCATCGCCGGCATTGCAGGCCGCGTTCGATAGCGCTGCGCGCCGCGCACTCCAAACGAGCGGCGGCGACGATTACGAGCTGTGCTTCACCGCTGCTGCGGATCAACACGAAGGTGTCGTTCGCGTGGCACAAGAAACTGGCATCGCTGTTACCCGTATCGGCCGCGTCGTCGCGGGATCAGGCGTGCATGCCGTGTTGGCGGATGGCACCGAATGGATACCGCCGCGCGCGGGTTACGTCCACTTCGCGTAGCGCATTACTGCATTGCTGCTTCCAGCAACGGCGCCACCGCCTCGGCCTTGAGCACGAAGCGTTTGCCGTCGCCGGCGAGTTGCGGTTGCTGCTCGAGCGGTGCATCGGGTTTGATCAATGCATTCGGCGGCAACAGCGGGAAATCGATGGTGACGTCGCGTGCCTGTGCTTCGCTACCGGTGATGGCGCGAAACAGCTGTGCGGCCATGATCAAGGTTGCCGGCAGGCTCGGATGCACCTTGTCGGGGAAGGTGGTGTCCTGCGAGTGCTTCGCTGCGTAGGCGCGCAATGTGCTGCCAGCGGGCACGACTTCGGCGGATGCACGCGATGCCAGCTGTTTGATGGCGCGATCGAGCTTGAGTTGCCAGGCCTCGTCGGGACCCCATGTTGCGAGCAATAGCGTGCGCGCACCGCCGGCCTTGGCGAGTTCTGCGAACTGCTTGTGTGCGCGTTCGGCGGCGCGGCACTCGCCTTGCTGGCGTTGCTCGGCATCGACCATGCAGGCCAGGAGGCCGCCGCGTTCTTGGAGCACGAGCGCGTCCCATTTACCTTCGCGCAAGGCAGCGGCGGCATGGCCATCCTTCCAGCGTTCCGCGACGGTGCCACCCGGTGCGACGAAGGTCGCGGTGGTGATGCGCATGGACGTGGGCTGCGCGATGGCGAGCGCGCGCAATGTTGCAGGCAGGTTGTTGACGTAGGTGAGGCTGTTGCCGACGAACAGCACGCGCAATTCTTGCGGTACACCGGTGGCCTGTTCGCTGGCCGCCGCTGGAGCCGCATGCCAGAACAGCAACGCAGCGATCAGTAGCAGAGGTGCACGCATGGAAACCTCGAATGCAAAGCTTGCGTCATGGCAACAGTTTGCCCGGGTTGAGGATGCCGTCCGGATCGAACACCGCTTTTACTTGTCGCATCAGCGCCAATGTCGGCGCGTCGATCGCCTGCGGCATGAATTCGCGTTTCATCATGCCGATACCGTGCTCGCCGGACAGGGTTCCACCGAGCGACAGCGTCAGTGCGAACACCCGCGCCAGTGCGGCCTGCGCGCGTTCGCCCTGGCCAGCATCGGCCGGGTCGTAGAGGATATTGACGTGCAGGTTGCCGTTGCCGGCATGGCCGAAAGTCACGATCGGCAGCAGGAATTCACTCGCAAGCGCTTGCACGCCGCCGACCAGCGCGGGGATGCGCGATACGGGCACCACCACATCTTCGTTGATCTTGCCCGGGGCCAACGTGCGCAGCGCCGGCGACAGCGCCTTGCGCGCAGCCCAGAGTCGGGTGCGGCTGGTTTCGTCCGCGGCATCGTCGAGCGAGACCAGGCCTTCGCCTTCGGCGGCACGCGCGAGCGCTTCGATCGCGTGCGGCAAGGTTTCGGCATCGCCATCGGCTTCGATCATCAGCAACGCGCCGGCCTCCAGCGGCAGATCGGCGCCGCCCACGTCGCGTGCGAGCTTCACGCACTCGCCATCCATGAACTCCAGCATCGACGGCGTCACCGGCTGTGCCATCAAGCGCGCGACTGCAGCCGCGGCAGACGCGACGTCGTGGTACAGCACGCGCAGCACGCGCCGGTGCGGCGGCAACGGGACGAGTTTCAGCGTCGCCTCGACGATCAGCGCGAGCGTGCCTTCGCTGCCAACCAACAGGCGTTGCAGGTCGTAGCCGGTAGCGCCTTTGGTCGTCGCGCTGCCGCAGTGAACCAACTCGCCGGTGCCGGTCACTGCACTCAATGCCAGCACGTTGTCGCGGCTGGCGCCGTACTTCACCGCGCGCGGACCACCGGCATTGCACGCGAGATTGCCGCCCACGGTCGAGTAATCGGCGCTGGTCGGATCCGGCGGCCAGAACAACGCATCCGGCGCCAGCGCACGCTGCAAGTCGCCGTTCAACACCCCAGGCTCGACGATCGCACAGCGATCGCCAGGACGGATGTCGAGGATGCGGTTCATGCGCTCGAACGACACCACCACGCCACCTGCGACCGGTACCGCGGCGCCGGTGGTGTTGGTGCCGCGGCCGCGCGCGATCACCGGCACGCGTTGCGCACGACAGAGGCGGACCAGGGCGACGACCTGCTCGCGGGTGGTCGGCAGCGCCACGGCATCCGGCACGGCCAGCCTGCGCGAATTGTCATAGCCGTAGGTCAGGCGTTCGTCGGGGTCGGTGCGCCAACCGTCGCCGAGCAGGGCGGCGAGTTCGTTCGATAGCGATGCCGGCAGTGCGTTCACGCGAGATCGTCGGCGCGGAATGCGTCGCGTAACCAGTTGAGCTGCGGTGCGGCGGGATCGCCGCTGGCTTCGACCACGTCGAAACGACAAGGCGCATGGGCGAGTTCGCGATGCGCGGCGAGGAACGATTGCGCGGCATGGATCAGCTTGCGGCGCTTGCCGGCATCGATCGAGGCAGCACCACCGCCGAAGCCGCCGTGGCTGCGATAACGCACTTCGATGAAAACGACGCAATCGCCATCGCGCCCGCCGTCGTCCAGCATGATCAGATCGAGTTCGCCGCCGCGGTAGTTGGCATTCGCGGCGATCCTGCGTAGTCCCGCGCGCTGCAGATACGCATGCGCAGCGGCTTCGACCGCGGCGCCGCGCGCCTTCCGGTCCAGCGATTTAACGACGGTTGCCATCCGCCAGCGGCAACGGGTTGCCGCCACTGAAGGTCGACCAGGTCGGCGTGCGTTGCACGTTGCCGAAACCGTCGACACGCAGGGTGCCCGTGGCGCCTTGCACTTCGCCGCCGGCGCTGAGCGCGAGGTGTTCGAGATAGGCGGTGAGTAACCATGCGTCGTAACCGAAGGCGAATAACCGTGCCGCCGGGCCGCGCGCGGTCTTCAGCCGTGATCCGACGCTGGCCGCCGACGGCAGCGCCGCAATGCCGCGTGCGCTCCAGGTGTCGGTGGGATAGGCGATGCCGTCGAGGACGAGATCGTCGACGGGCTTGCCGGTGCCGGACACGATTTGCGACGTGGCTACGCGCAACTTGCCGCCGAGCCCGGCCGCGGCCAGCTGCGGCGCCAGCGCGCGCGCCTGCGCACCCTTCACCGCGAAGAACACGGCGTCGACGCCGCCGTCCTTCTGCGCAGCAGCTTGCAGGCGTGCGTTGAGGTCGCCGACGACTTCGGCAACATCGAGGCTGTCGACCACGTTGCCACCGCGCTCGCTGAAGCGCTGGCGGAATGTTGCAACCGCACGACGCATACCGTCGTCGCTGCTGCCGATGATCAGCACGCGGCGTGCGTTGCGTTCGATCAGGTATTCGGCGGCAGCGAGTCCCTCGTCTTCCGGCGACAGCGAGAAACTTGCGCTGCCGGCCGGCGTGGCGACGTTGCCGCGATTCAACGCCAGCATCGGCACGCCAAGGTTGGCTTCGCGGAATACCGCACTGACTTCGTCACGGCCGAGCGGCCCAAGCACGAAATCATTCCCTTCGGCCGCAGCCTTGCCATAGGCAGCTACGGCGCCGGCAGCGGTGCCGGTCGTGTCGTAGAAAGTGATGTCGGGGCGACGACGGGTTTCACCGTAATACCCGGTGAGCAGGCCGTCGCGTACCGGCGCGGCCGCGGCGGCGAGGCTGCCGGACAATGGCAGCAACACCGCCAGCTTCATCGGCGGACGGTAACCATCGCGCTCGGCAGGCGGGCGATTGCCCGCGTTGAACTGCCATGCGCCGCGATCGAATGGACGCGGCAGTGGCAGACCGCGATTGAGCAACGCGCGGCCTGCGAAGTTGTAGAGAGGATCCTCGGGCGGCAAAGCGGCGGCGTTGCTGGCCAGGGTGGCGTCGTCGAGTCCGGCGAGCAGACGTTCGATCTGACGCGCATTGTCGGCTTTGGCCTGGCCGCTGAGCGTGGCGTCGTTGCGGGCGAGGTCACGGGCGCTGGCGAAGGCTGGGTCCAGCGTTTTCGCAGCCGCGCCCGGGCCTTCGCTGACGCGCACCGTGGCGCAACCAGCAAACAACAGCGTTGCCGCGACAAGCGCGGCCGAAAGCCCCTTCAATGCGATCCGCGATGCGGACAAATCCATGGCAGCCTCGTCGGCATTCCAGTCAGACCGGCTAGGATTCTACCCGTGACCGTGATGGATGGATGATGCAGACCGCCGCAACCCCTGCTGGAACCTTGTTCGTGGTCGCCACGCCGATCGGCAATCTCGGCGATCTGTCGCCGCGCGCGCTCGACACGCTGAAGGCGGTGGCCGCGATCTGCGCCGAGGACACGCGCCACACCCGCCAGTTGCTGGCGCATTACGGTGTGGAGAAACCTCTGGTGGCGCTGCATGAACACAACGAGGAGCAATTGGCGGCGAAGATCGTCGCGCGGCTGTTGGCCGGCGAATCGCTGGCACTCGTCTCCGATGCCGGTACGCCACTGAT
The DNA here is from genome assembly GCF_022758295.1 of Lysobacter sp. CFH 32150. GTDB lineage: Bacteria > Pseudomonadota > Gammaproteobacteria > Xanthomonadales > Xanthomonadaceae > CFH-32150. The sequence goes on from NZ_JALDWJ010000003.1 coordinate 183,646, forward strand.
CAGCGACCCGGGCTTCCGCCTGGTGCGCGCTGCGCGCGCTGCGGGCGTACGAGTGTCGCCGGTGCCGGGTGCATGCGCCTTCGTTGCCGCACTCAGCGCGGCTGGATTGCCAAGCGACCGTTTCGTCTTCGAAGGTTTCCTGCCGGCGAAGGCGAGCGGGCGGCGCGAACGATTGGCGCGACTGGTTGCCGAAACGCGCACGCTCGTGTTCTACGAATCCGCGCATCGCATCGAGGAAGCGCTCGCTGACCTCGCCACCGCATTCGGCGATGAACGCCCGGCGGTGCTCGCGCGCGAGCTGACCAAGCTGTTCGAAACCGTGCTCGACGGTACGCTCGCCGAATTGCGCGCGAAGGTTGCCACCGATGCCAACCAGCGAAAGGGCGAATTCGTCTTGTTGGTGCACGGCGCTGGCGAGGATGCCGACGCCCAGATCGCCGAAGGTCGACGGCTGTACGCGAAATTGTCCGAACATCTGCCGCCTTCGACGGCCGCCAAACTCGCTGCGGAGCTCAGCGGTGCGCCGCGCAAGGCGCTGTACGGCCAGTAAGCATTGCGTGATACGGTCCGCGCGCAGATCTGCGCGATGTTCGGAACCCAAGGAACGGACCACATGATTGCAAAGATCATTTTTGGCATGGTTTTGGCTGTAGTGTTACCGCTCGCAGGCCAGGCAAGAGCGGCCGAAGCGGCTGCTACGGAGCCGGAGGTCGAAACGTATGCCCGCATCGACAATGTGCCGCTGACAGCGCGCATCTTCCGGCCGACTGAACAATCGAATGCGCCACGTGCGGCGATCGTGCTGTTCCATGGTGGCGGCTGGAACAAGGGCGATGCCAGCTGGATGGATGGGGTCGCGCAGCGCCTGGCGACTGCCGGCCTGGTAGCGATTTCTGTCGATTACCGCTTGTCCGATCAGAAAACGACGACGCCTTTCGATGCGGTCTCCGATGCGCGCGCCGCGATGCGATGGGTGCGGAGCAACGCCACACGATTGGGTATCGACCCCAAACGAATCGCCTCGGGAGGCACCTCCGCAGGCGCGCATCTCGCTGTTGCAACGGCGATTTTCGATGATCCTTGGGGCGATGCCGTCTCCGCACGTCCTGACGCCTTGGTACTACGGTCGGCGGCGGTATCGACCGCAGACTCGACATGGTTCCGGAAGCTCACCGGCGGCACCGCGCAAGCCGCGTCGCTCTCGCCGGACCTGCATGTTCGGCCGGGAATGCCACCTGCCATCGTCCTGCAGGGTGCAGAGGACAATGTCACCCCGGCAGCAGGGGTACAACGCTTCTGCGATCGCATGCGGCAGTCCGGCAATCGCTGCGATCTGCAGCTTTACCCGGGCGTGGGCCATCTGTTCACGCGGAATCTCCAGCAGCAGGAGATTCCAGATTACGACGCCATCGACCGGGACATTGCAGCGGACGCCAATGCCAGGACTGTCGCCTTCCTGCGCGATATCGGCTTCGCTCAGCCTTGATCTTCGGCCGCGTGCGACAATGCCCGCGGCGGAGCCGGCCAGACAGCCGCGTCATCCGCATCCATTTCGGTGGAGGCGGGTGCCGAGGAAAGTCCGGGCTCCACAGGGCACGGTGCCAGGTAACGCCTGGGCGGCGCGAGCCGACGGAAAGTGCAACAGAGAGATACCGCCGAACGGCGTCGCAAGACGCGCGTGGTAAGGGTGAAATGGTGCGGTAAGAGCGCACCGCGAGTCCGGCAACGGACCGGCACGGCAAACCCCACCGGGAGCAAGGCCAAATAGGGACCCCATGACGCGGCCCGCGTCGGGTCCGGGTAGGCTGCTTGAGCGTAGCGGTGACGCTGCGCCTAGAGGAATGGCTGTCCACGACAGAACCCGGCTTACAGGCCGGCTCCGCCACCTGCCCCAAGCAGGCGAAGCGTGTTTGGGGCAGGTGGCGACGCCTTCGCGCTGCGCGCGAACCCAAGATGCTGTGCATCTTGGGTCCCGGCTAGTACTTCCAAATCCCTGCCGCTGTCGCGGCACCCCCTTTTACTAAAAGGGGGCTATTCACGATCGATTGATGTAGCGGGTGGAATCTCTTCATTTCGTCAGGCCGATCTGTTGCATGAAGGCGTGGTTGTCCCAGAACAACCATTCCTCCTGCATCACGCCGTTTTCCCAGCGGCCGATGGTGACCATATCGAGTTTGAAGGGCTTGTTGGTCGGCGGGATCGTCTTGCCGTCCGGTGTCGGCATCGGCTGACTGAAGGTGCCTTCCATCACGCCGGTGACGGCAGTCCAGTTGCCTTGCGCGATCTTGATCGGGTGCGTCTTGATCTTCGTATCGGGGGCGAATACGAACTGTTTCTTGAGATCCTCGATGTGCGGCTCGATGCCGGTCGTGGTGCGGCCGTCGGGCCAGTGCACGACGATGTTCGCGGCGTGGCTCTTCGACAATTCATCCCACTTCTGGTTGCTGTAGACGTTGAAGTCGAGATCGTCGAAGTTCGCCAGGTTTTGTTCGATCTTTGCTTGCTCGGCCTTGATCTCGGCGAGTTCGCTGGCGGCGGCGGTGTCGGCGGACAGTGCGGCTGGCGCGGGCGCGGTCCGATCGCAACCGATTCCGCACAGGGCGACCAGCACCAGGGCAACGGTGCGTTGGTGGAGGGAAGAGAGCATTGCGGTCTCCGAGGGGGTTGGGTCGAGGCGAGGCTAAGCCTGTAACTGTTACGGACTCGTCTCGCCCTACTGCTGCATCGCAACAAGGAGAGGGCCGAAATACCACGCTCCGTCCCAGGTCGATCAGCAGCCGGGCAAAAATCTCAAAATTTGAGACTAAACAGCAGCTAGTGGATAACTCTTGAACCAGTCTCTCAAGTTTGTCGCAAGCCATTGATGCCAAAAGCGAAATTCCCCAGCAAAGTTGTTGACAACCCTGTGCACCACTCCTAAGGTGGCGGCATGTGGGAAAACCGGGAGATTTGTGGTTTTCCTGAGCTGAGAAGCCCGCGGCAGACGGGCACCCACCAGGCAGGGCCATGTTCCAGGGCGAGACCGCCATCACGATCGACGACAAGGGCCGGCTGGCGATCCCGACCAGTTACCGGGACCTGGTCGCGCGCGAGTGCGGCAATCGCCTGGTGATCACCTACAACCCGTTCGAGTCCGGCTGCCTCTATCTCTACCCGCAGCCGGTGTGGGAACGCGTGCGCGACCAGATCAACGCATTGCCGCGCACCAAGAGCGTCAGCCGCAACCTGCAGTTGAAGCTGGTCGGTGCGGCGAGTTTCGTCGAGCCCGATGGCAGTGGCCGCATCAGCGTGCCGGCGAGCCACCGCAACGCGGTCGGCATCGAGAAAAAAGCGGTGCTGCTGGGCATGGGCGACAAGTTCGAGTTGTGGAGCGAGCAGGCGCATCACGCGCAGATCCGGCAGACGTTGACCGATGCCGATCTGGGCGACGACCTGCTCGACCTGCAGCTGTGAGCCGCGGTGGCGCGGGCGCCCGGCCCGGCCACCTTCCGGTTCTGTACGCACAGGTCATGGACGGGCTGGCGGTGAAGGCGGAGGGAACCTATCTGGACGGCACGTTCGGGCGCGGCGGCCATGCGCGCGGAGTGCTCTCGAAGCTCGGGCCCGGAGGGCGGTTGCTGCTGATGGACAAGGATCCCGAGGCGATCGCGGTGGCTGAACGCGAGTTCGGCACGGATCCGCGCGTCTCGATCCGGCGCGGCAGCTTCGCCGACCTCGCGCACTGGGATGCCGTATCCGGCGGCCTCGATGGCGTGCTGCTCGACCTCGGGGTGTCCTCGCCGCAACTCGACGTCGCCGAGCGCGGCTTCAGTTTCGGCAAGGACGGCCCGCTCGACATGCGCATGGATCCCGACAGCGGCGAAAGCGCGGCGCAGTGGTTGGCGCGTGCCAGCGAGAAGGAAATCGCCGACGTGTTATTCACCTATGGCGAGGAGCGCATGTCGCGGCGCATCGCGCGCGCCATCGTCGCCCGTCGTGGCGAACAACCGCTCACGCGCACCGCGCAGCTGGCGGAGTTGATCGCATCGGTCATGCCGCGCGGCGACAGCAAGATTCATCCGGCGACGCGTTCATTCCAGGGCATCCGCATCTTCATCAACCGCGAGCTGGCCGATCTCGAAGCCGGCCTCGATGCCGCCTACGCATGGCTGAAGCCGGGCGGTCGCCTTGCGGTGATCAGCTTCCATTCGCTGGAAGACCGCATCGTCAAGCAGTTCATCGCCCGCCACGCCAAGGCGCCGCCGACGCATCGCCGCATGCCGGTGGTGCAGCCGTTCACGCCGACGCTGAGGGCGATCGGCGATGCGCAGAAAGCCGATTCCACCGAGCTCGCGATGAATCCACGCGCGCGCAGTGCGGTCCTGCGTGTCGCCGAAAAACTCGCGGAGGCAGCATGAGCCTGCGCCTCATTCTCGCCGTGCTGATCGCCGCCAACGTCGCTTCCGCGATCGGCGTGGTCTATGCGCGCCACCAGCATCGCCTGCAGTTCGTGGCGCTGGACAAGCTGACGAAAGCGCGCGATGAGCTCAATATCGAATTCGGCCGGCTGCAGCTGGAACAGGCGACCTGGGCCGAAAGCAACCGCATCGACCAGGTCGCGCGTAATCGCCTGCACATGGTGTTCCCGCAGACGGACGAAATCGTGGTGATCAGGCCATGAAGCAGCCGCCCATGAGCAGCAAGAAGGCGCCACCGAAGTCGAACAAGCCGCGCAACCGCGCGCAGTTCAACCTGCGCGGACGGCTGGCGATGGTCGCCGGAACGCTCGGGCTGTGCTCGCTGGCGCTGCTCGGCCGCGCGGTCGATCTGCAGGTGGTCGACAACGATTTCTACCAGAAGCAGGGCGATGCGCGTTTCCTGCGCGAGATCCCGATCCCGACTTCGCGCGGCATGATCACCGACCGCAACGGCGAGCCGCTGGCGGTGTCGTCGCCGGTGGAAACGATCTGGGGCAATCCGCAGGAACTGCTCAAGCAGCCACAGCGCTTGCCAGAACTGGCGAAAGCGCTCGGCATCCCCGTCGAGCACCTGACACGCAAGCTCAGCCAGCGCGCCGACAAGGAATTCGTCTATCTCAAGCGCCGGATCAACCCGGACGCCGCGCGCAAGATCCTCGCGCATGAGATCCCTGGCGTGTTCTCGCAGCGCGAGTTCCGCCGCTTCTACCCGCAAGGCGAAGCGGTCGCGCACGTGCTTGGTTTCACCAACATCGACGACCGCGGTCAGGAAGGCCTGGAACTCGCGTTCGACGACTGGCTGCGCGGCAAGGCCGGCGCCAAGAAGGTGATCCGTGACCGCCGCGGCCGCGTCGTCGAGAACGTCGACCTGGTACGCGCGGCCGAACCCGGCCATGACCTGACGTTGTCGATCGATCGCCGCATCCAGTTCCTCGCTTACCGCGAGCTCAAGGGCGCGCTGCTCGAACACGGCGCCGGCAGCGGTTCGGCGGTGGTGCTCGACGTCGCCACCGGCGAAGTGCTGGCGATGGCGAACCTGCCTTCGTACAACCCGAACGCGGTCGATGCCGGGCAACGCGATGCGCACCGCAATCGCGCCGTGACCGATCTGCTCGAGCCCGGTTCGACCATGAAGCCGATCACGGTCGCCGCCGCGCTGGAAGCTGGCGTGATCACACCGCAGACCCGGTTCGACACCAATCCCGGCTGGATGCCGAACGGTCGTTTTCGCACTACCGACACCCACAACTACGGCGTGCTCACCACGGTTGGCGTGATCACCAAGAGTTCCAACGTGGGCGCGTCCAAGATCGCATTGCGTTTGTCGAATCGGCAGTTCTACGACTATGTGCGCAAGCTCGGTTACGGCCGCAGCACGGGCAGTGGTTTCCCGGGCGAAGCCGCGGGTTTGTTCCCATCACCCGACCGTTGGAGCGGTACCTCCAAGCAGACGATGTCCTACGGCTACGGCCTCAATGCGACGCCGTTGCAGATCGCGGCCGCCTACGCCGCGCTCGGTAATGGCGGCAAGCTGATCGCGCCGACGTTCGTGAAAGGACAGCGCAACGAAGCGCGGCAGGCGATGGATCCCGGCGTCGCCCGCGAAGTCGTGCGGATGATGGAAACCGTGACCTTGCCCGGCGGTACGGCGCCGCACGCGCACGTGCTCGGCTATCGGGTCGCCGGCAAGACCGGCACCGCGCGCAAGGCCAGCGGGGGCGGCTATTCGCGCCGCTATGTCTCGTATTTCGCTGGGCTGGTGCCGGCCAGCAATCCGCGCTTCTCGATGGTGGTGGTGATCAACGATCCGGATGTGAGCAAGGGCTGGACCTATGGCGGCGGTGGTCGCGTTTCGGCACCGGTGTTCCACAACGTCATGGACGGCGCGCTACGCCTGATGGACGTGGCGCCGGACGACCTCGACGCCTGGCTCGCCGCGCAAGCCGCGGCCGAAGCCAAGCGCAATGCGCGAATGCCACTGGCCAGTGATGTTCCGATCGCCGCTGCACCGACGGCTGCATCCGCCGCGCCGCTGTTGCCAGCGCAAAGGGCTTCGCAATGACCCGCGCGATGGCGCTCGCCGAGCTGCTGCCCGACATCGCCGGCATCCCCGGCGATCTGCGCATCAGCGGCCTGGTGCAGGACAGCCGCGAAGTCGAACCCGGGAACGCGTTCGTCGCGATCGCGGGCTTCGGTGCGCATGGCTTGAAATTCGTCGACCAGGCCCGCGCTTCAGGCGCCAGCGCGATCCTGTTCGAGCCACCTGCACCGGACGATCTGCCGGTGCCAGCCGATGCGATCGCGGTGCCGGGTTTGCGTGCGCGCCTTGGCGAACTCGCCGACCGCTTCCACGATCATCCCAGTGCAGCGATGACGATGGTGGGCGTCACCGGCACCAACGGCAAAACCTCCACCGTGCAGCTGCTGGCGCAGGCGTGGTCGTTGCACGGGACGCGCGCCGGCACCATCGGTACGCTCGGCGCCGGCCTGTACGGCGAAGCTGCGCCGACGGGTTTCACCACGCCCCTGGTACTGCGCATGCACGCATTGCTCGCCGAGCTGCGCGATGCCGGTGCGCAGGCGGTGGCGATGGAGGTCAGTTCGCACGCGCTCGACCAGGAGCGCGTCGGCGGCGTGCATTTCGACGTAGGCATATTCACCAATCTCACCCGCGACCACCTCGATTACCACGGCGACATGGCCACCTACGGCGCGGCCAAGGCCAAGTTGTTCGGCTGGCCGGGATTGCGCGCCGCCGTCATCAACCTCGACGATGATTACGGCCGCGCGCTGTACGACGCGCTGCCGGCTTCGCTGCAGCAAGTCGGGCTGAGTTCACGCGATGTCCAGGATGCGACGCTGCGCGCGCAGGCGTTGCAGTTCGACAACCGCGGCATCGGCTTCGATCTGGTCGCAGCGGCTGGCGAAGCGCATCCGGTGCAATCGCCACTGCTCGGACGCTTCAATGTCGACAACCTGCTGGCCGTGGCCGGTGCGCTGTACGCATTGGGGGATACACCCGCGCAGATCGCCCAGATCCTGTCGCGGCTGCAGCCGGTGCACGGCCGCATGAACCGACTCGGTGGCGATGGTGTCAAACCGCTGGTGGTGATCGACTACGCGCATACGCCCGATGCCCTGGAGCAGGCGTTAGCCTCGCTGCGTGCACATGTGCACGGCCGACTGGTCTGCGTGTTCGGCTGCGGTGGCGAACGCGATCGCGGCAAGCGTCCGCAGATGGCGGTGATCGCCGAGAAACTTGCCGATGTCGTCATCGTCACCGACGACAATCCGCGCAACGAGGACGGCGATGCCATCGTCGTCGACATCATGGAAGGGTTCGTCGACGCGCGGCGCGTGCTCGTCCAGCGCGACCGCGCTGCCGCGATCGCGCGCGCGATCGGCGAAGCCGGTCCGAACGACATCGTATTGATCGCAGGCAAGGGTCACGAGCCTTACCAGGAAATCGCTGGCGTCCGGCATCCGTTCGACGATACCGAAGTCGCACGGATGAACCTGGAGGCGAAGGCATGAGGCCGCTGCCGCTCTCGCAGATCGCGCGCATGGCCGGCGGCCGCCTGCATGGCGCGGCTTTGGATGGAAATGAAGTCGTGATCGATGGCGTTGCCACCGACACGCGCGCGCTACCCGGCGGCAGTGCGCTGTTCGTCGCGCTCAAGGGCGAGCGCTTCGACGGCCACGATCATGTCGCAACGGCGGCGCAAGGCGGCGTGGCCGCGGCGCTGGTGTCGCGCGAACTTGGCGTGGCGACTGCTCGCGGCATGCTCCCGCAGATCGTCGTCGCCGACACCGAGCGCGCGCTGGCCGCATTTGCCGCAGCCGTGCAGCGCGAACGCAAGACCAGGGTGGTCGCGATCACCGGCAGCAACGGCAAGACCAGCGTGAAGACGCTGACGCTGGCGATCCTCTCGCGCGTCGGCAGCACCTACGCCAATCCTGGCAACCGCAACAACGAGATTGGCCTGCCGCTGGCGGTGCTGGACGCACCGGAAGATGCCGCGTTCGCAATCTACGAAATGGGCGCGGGCAAGCTCGGCGACATCGCCTATCTCACCGCGGTCGCGCAGCCTGACGTCGCCGTGGTCAACAACATCGCGCCTGCGCACCTGGAACGCATGGGCAGCCTGCTTGGCGTCGCCGATACCAAGGGTGCGATCTACGACGCACTGCCTGCCGACGGTGTCGCCGCGATCAATGCCGACGATGCGTTCGCCCCGTACTTCGCCGAGCGCGCGCACGGCCGGCGCCTGATCCGTTTCGGCCTCGATGCCAGCGCCGATGTCACCGCGCGCGATGTACGCCTGAGCGCCGAGGGCGCGCATTTCACCCTGGTCACGCCCTCCGGGAAAGCGGAAGTCGCCCTGGCGATGCCCGGACGCCACAACGTGCTCAATGCACTGGCCGCGACCTCGCTGGCGCTCGGTGCCGGCGCGTCTCTCACGGCGATCCGTGAAGGCCTCGACGCCGCGCAACCCGTTGCCGGGCGCTTGATCAGCCATCGCCTGGCCAGTGGTGCGGTGCTGATCGACGACAGCTACAACGCCAACCCCGGCTCGCTGCAAGCTGCAATCGACACGCTCGCCGCCGCCTCCTCATCAGAGCGTGGCGGCGAAAGCTGGCTGGTGCTCGGCGACATGCGCGAACTCGGCGCCGATGCCGAATTGCTGCATGCCGAAGCGGGGCGCCGCGCCAAGGCCGCCGGCATTGCGCGGCTGTATGCGCTCGGGCCGCTCAGCGTGCACGCAGCACGCGCGTTCGGCGAGGGCGCCCGTCATTTCGAATCGCATGCCGAACTGGCCGACGCCTTGCGCGTCGACCTGCACGCCGGCGTGCGTTGCCTGGTCAAGGGCTCGCGCGGCAGCGCGATGGACCGGATCGTTTCCGCGTTGCTGCCTGGGGAGGGCACCACGCATGCTGCTTGAACTCACAAGATGGCTGGAGCAACTGCAGAGCCTGTTCGGCCTGTTCGGCTATCTCACCGTGCGCGGCATCCTCAGCGCGTTGACCGCGCTGGGACTGTCGCTGTGGTGGGGGCCGGCGGTGATCCGCAAGCTCGCCACTTACAAGGGCGGCCAGCCGATCCGGCAGGAAGGCCCGCAAACGCACTTCTCCAAGGCCGGTACACCGACCATGGGCGGCGCGCTGATCATCATGACGGTGATGGCGGCGGTGCTGTTGTGGGGCGACCTGCGCAATCGCTATGTCTGGATCGTGCTGGCAGTGCTGGTGGGTTTCGGCCTGATCGGCTGGCTCGACGACTGGATCAAGATCGTGCATCGCGATCCGAACGGGTTGAAGTCGCGACTGAAGTATCTGTATCAGTCGATCTTCGGCCTCGCTGCCGGCCTGGTGCTGTTCTACACCGCGGATACGCCGGCGGCGACGACGTTGTTCGTACCGTTGCTGAAGAACGTCGCGATCCCGCTCGGATTGTTCTTCGTCGTCATCGCGTACTTCTGGATCGTCGGTTTCTCCAATGCAGTGAACCTCACCGACGGACTCGATGGCCTGGCGATCATGCCGACGGTGCTGGTCGCCTGCGCGCTCGGCGTATTCGCCTATGCGTCGGGCAATGCCGTGTTCTCCGAATACCTGCAGATCCCGGCGATTCCAGGCGCCGGCGAGCTGGTCATCATCTGCGCCGCGATAGCGGGGGCGGGGCTGGGGTTCCTCTGGTTCAACACGTATCCAGCGATGGTGTTCATGGGCGACATCGGCGCGCTCGCGCTCGGTGCCGCGCTCGGTGCGATCGCGGTGATCGTGCGCCAGGAAGTGGTGCTGGTGATCATGGGCGGCGTGTTCGTGATCGAAACGTTGTCGGTGATGATCCAGGTGGCTTCGTTCAAGCTTACCGGCAAGCGCGTATTCCGGATGGCGCCGATCCACCATCACTTCGAACTCAAGGGCTGGCCCGAGCCGCGCGTGATCGTGCGCTTCTGGATCATCTCGGTGATCCTGGTGCTGGTTGGCCTGGCCACGTTGAAGGTGCGCTGATGAGCGAAGCACCACGCCAGGCGACCCGACTGGACGCGATCGAAGGCCGCTTCGATCCGTGGCTGCTCGGCGCGAGCATCGCGCTGGCGTGCCTGGGCGTGGTGATGGTGGCGTCGAGTTCGATCGCGATCGGCGAAGGGCTGAATGTCGGTCCGTTCTATTTCCTGACCCGTCACATCGTCTTCCTCGCCATCGGCCTCGGGCTGGCGGCGTGGATGATGCGCACCGAGTTGAAGATGATCGAACAGCACAACCAGTGGTTGCTGCTGTTGTGCTTCGTGCTGCTGCTGCTGGTGTTCGTGCCCGGCATCGGCCACACCGTCAACGGTGCGCGGCGCTGGTTGAACCTGGGGGTGTCGAACTTCCAGGCCGTCGAGGCGGTGAAGCTGCTGTACATCGTGTGGCTGTCGAGTTACCTGGTGCGTTTCCGCGACGAGGTCAATGCGACCTGGATGGCGATGCTGAAGCCACTCGGTGTCGCCGTGCTGTTGGTCTGTCTGTTGATCATGCAACCCGATTTCGGTTCTCTGTCGCTGATCCTTGCCATCACCGCAGGCATGCTGGTGCTCGGCGGCGTGCATCTGCCACGGATGTTCGGTCCGGTGCTGGTCGGGTTGCCGGTGTTGGCGGTGATCGCGATCGCCGAACCGTACCGCATGCGCCGCTTCACTTCCTTCCTCGATCCGTGGGCGGATCCGTTCGACAGCGGGTATCAGCTGACGAACGCGCTGATGGCGGTCGGTCGCGGCGAATGGTTCGGTGTCGGCCTTGGCGACTCGGTGCAGAAACTGTCGTACCTGCCGGAAGCGCATACCGATTTCATTCTCGCGGTGATTGCCGAGGAACTCGGTCTGTTTGGCGTCACGCTGGTCATCGGCCTGTACGCATTGCTGGTGGGTCGCGCGTTCTGGGTCGGGCTGAAATGCGTGGAGATGCGCCGTCATTTTGCTGGCTACTGCGCGTTCGGCATCGCGTTGTGGATGAGCCTGCAGAGTTTTGTTTCGATCGGCGTCAACCTCGGCTTGCTGCCGACCAAAGGCTTGACGCTGCCGTTGATTTCATCGGGCGGCTCCAGCGTGCTGATGACCTGCGCCGCACTCGGCCTGCTGCTGCGGGTGTCGTACGAACTCGATCGCGCCGAACGCCAGGTCGCGCGCCTGCGTGGCGAGGCGTTGCAGCCGTCGGCTGGCAACATCCCGGCGACTGCGCAACCGGTGGGCGCCACGGCCACGGCCGTGCGCGGTACCAACCGCCTGCGCCAGCGCATCGAACCCACGCTGGGGAGGACGGCATGAAGCTTGCTGCCACCGACTCCGACCTGCATCCGGTGATGATCCTCGCCGGCGGCACCGGTGGGCACATCTTCCCGGGGCTCGCTGTCGCGCACGCGCTGCGCGATCGCGGCGTGCCGGTGCTTTGGCTCGGCGCCGAAGGCGGCATGGAAACGCGATTGGTGCCGCAGCACGGTTTCCAGATCGACACCATCGAAGTGCGCGGCGTGCGCGGCAAGGGTATTGCCACCCTGCTGGCAGCGCCGTTCCGCGTACTGGCGGCGGTGCGGGCGGCGTTGCAGACGCTGCGCGAACGTCAGCCGCGGGCCGTGGTCAGCTTCGGCGGCTATGCCGCGGGTCCCGGCGGACTTGCGGCGAAATTGCGCGGGATTCCCCTGCTCGTGCATGAGCAGAATCGTGCGCCGGGCCTTACCAATCGAGTGCTGGCGCGGTTCGCGCGGCGCGTGCTCACCGGGTTTCCACAGACATTCCCGAACATGATCGAAGAAGTCGTAGGCAATCCGGTGCGTGCCGAGATCGCCGCAGTCACGCCGCCGGAAATCCGCTTCAACAACCGCGGCGGCCCGCTGCATCTGCTGGTGCTGGGCGGCAGCCAGGGTGCGCGCGCGCTCAACGCCGCGGTGCCGCAGGCGCTGGCGGCGCTGCATGGACAATCGATCGAAGTACGTCACCAATGCGGCGAAAGAATGCGCGAGGACGCCGAGCGCGCCTATGCCGCCGCCAACGTGACTGCATCGGTGGAGCCGTTCATTGCCGACATGGCCGCCGCATATGCCTGGGCCGACATCGTCGTCTGCCGCAGCGGTGCGCTGACGCTGGCCGAGTTGTGCGCGGTCGGTATCGGCAGCGTGCTGGTGCCGTTCCCGCAAGCGGTCGACGACCATCAAACCAAGAATGCCGAGTTCTTGGTCGAACGTGGCGCGGCGCTATTGCTCAAGCAGGACGAACAACTCGCCGCACGCCTGAGCGAGGTATTGGGCGATCTTGCCACCGACGCCGGCAAGCGCCGCGCCATGGCGGTCACTGCACGCGCGCTGGCCAAACCAGACGCTGCCGCGCGCGTCGCTGCTGCTGTTATCGAGGAAGCCGCATGATCCGCCGCCTGCAAGCATCGGGTGACCTCGCCAAGGCGTATCCGCGCGTGCATTTCGTCGGCATCGGCGGCGTCGGCATGAGCGGCATCGCCGAAGTGCTGTGCACGCTCGGCTACCAGGTGTCCGGTTCCGACACCGCCGACAACGCCGTGACCCGGCGGCTGACTTCACTCGGCGTCACCGTGCACCGCGGCCACTCCGCCGCCAACGTGCTCGACACCGACTGCATCGTCGTGTCGAGTGCGATCAAGCGCGACAACCCCGAACTGATGGAGGCCCGCTCGCAGCGCATTCCGATCGTGCCGCGCGCGGAAATGCTGGCCGAACTGATGCGTTTCCGTCGCGGCATCGCCGTCGCCGGCACGCACGGCAAGACCACCACCACCTCATTGCTTGCGAGCGTGCTCGGTGAGGGTGGGCTCGATCCGACCTTCGTCATCGGCGGGCAACTGCTCGCCGCCGGTGCCAATGCACGACTGGGCGGTGGCCAGTGGCTGGTGGCCGAGGCCGACGAGAGCGACGGCAGCTTCTTGCGCCTGAATCCGGTGGTGGCGATCGTCACCAACATCGATGCCGATCATCTCGAGAACTATGGTGGCGACTTCGCCAAGGTGCAGGCGGCGTTCGCCGAATTCCTGCATCGCCTGCCGTTCTACGGGCTGGCCGTGCTGTGCATCGACGACCCGGAAGTCGCCGCACTCGCCGTCGACACACCACGCCACCTGATCACCTACGGCTTCGCGGCGCACGCCGACGTGCGCGCCGAGGGCACCACGCAGACCGGCGCGCGCATGCACTTCACGCTGTGCCTGCCGGATGGCAGCCGCACGCCGGTGACGCTGGCGCTGCCGGGCCGGCACAACGTGCAGAACGCGTTGGCTGCGGCGGCTGTGGCGTGGCAGCTCGGCGTGGCGCCGGACGTCATCGCGCGCGCGCTCGAAGGGTTCGCCGGCATCGGTCGCCGCTTCAACCTCCTGGCGCAGATCCAGACGCCGCGAGGCGCCATGGTCACCGTGGTCGACGACTACGGCCATCACCCGAAGGAACTGGAAGCGGTGTTCGCCGCTGCACGCGGTGGCTGGCCGGACAAGCGCCTGGTCGTCGCGTTCCAGCCGCATCGCTACAGCCGCACGCGCGATCTGTTCGACGATTTTGCCGGTGTGCTGTCGAGTGTCGACGCGCTGGTGTTGACCGAGGTCTATCCGGCTGGCGAACAACCCATCGCCGGCGCAGATGCGAAGTCGCTGGCGCGCGCGATCCGTGCGCGCGGCCGCATCGATCCGGTCGTGGTCGGCAGCGCCGGCGAGCTCGCCAGCGTCCTGCCCGACGTGCTGCAAGACGGCGATCTGTTGCTGCTGATGGGGGCCGGCGACATCGGCCACGCCGCGCAGCATCTGGCCGCGCATGGATTCGACGGAGCCAGCAAGTGACGACAAAGTTTCCTCCACTCAAAGTCACCGATCCGACCGCGTTCGGCCGTGTCGCGGTGCTGATGGGTGGGACCAGTTCCGAGCGCGAGGTGTCGCTCGATTCCGGCCGTAACGTGCTGGAAGCGCTGCAGGCGCGCGGCGTGAATGCGTTCGCGGTCGATGGCATTCCCGCGCTGATCGATGCGATTCAAGCCAAGCATGTCGATCGCGTCTTCAACATCCTCCATGGCCACGCTGGCGGTGGCGAGGATGGTGTGCTGCAAGGCCTGCTCGAAGCGCTGGGTGTGCCATACACCGGCTCCGATGTGCTGGGTTCGGCACTGAGCATGGACAAGATCCGTACCAAGCAGGTGTGGCTGTCGCTTGGATTGCCGACACCGCGTTACGTGCGTCTCGCCAAAGGCAGCGACGTGCATGCGGCTGCGCGCGAACTGGGTCTGCCGGTGATCGTGAAGCCGGCGGCGGAAGGTTCCAGCGTCGGCGTGTCGCGCGTGTACGCCGATGCCGATCTCGATGACGCGGTCGAGCTCGCCGCGCGTTATCCCGGCGAACTGTTGATGGAACAGTTGATCGAAGGTGACGAGCTGACCGTGGGCATCCTCGGCGACGTCGCGCTGCCGTCGATCCGGATCGTGCCGAAAGGCCAATGGTACGACTACCACGCCAAGTACGTTGCCGAAGACACGCAATACCTGTGCCCGGGGCTCGAAGGCGAGGCCGAAGATGAAATCCAGCGCATTTCGTTGGCCGCGTTCGAAGCGGCCGGATGCAGCGGCTGGTCGCGCGTCGACGTGATGCGCGATCGCAACAGCGGCAAGTTCTATCTGCTCGAAGTGAACACCGCCCCCGGCATGACCAGCCATTCGCTGGTGCCGAAGGCGGCGCGCCAGGTCGGGATCGCATTCGAGGAGTTGTGCTGGCGCATCCTCGAACAGACCTTGGAGGGCGCGCACGGGTGAACGCGTTGCTCCGCATCGTTGCGTGGATGCTCGCGGTCGTGCTGGTCGCGTTGCCGGTCGTCGCCGTGCTCAACGGTTGGATCGGCGCCGAGCGCTGGCCGCTGCGGACGCTGCGCGTCAATGGCGAACTGCAACGCGTGAACGCCGAGAAACTGCGCGCGACCGTACTGCCGTATGCACAGCGTGGTTTCTTCGCGGTGCGACTGGAAGACGCGCAGGCGGCGGTGGCTAAGCTGCCGTGGGTCGAGCGCGCGGAAGTGCGCAAGCGCTGGCCGGACGTGCTGGAAGTGCGTGTGATCGAACACAAGCCGTTCGCGTTGTGGGGCAAGGACCAGTTGTTGTCAGAACGTGGCCGCGTGTTCCCGGCCGCCGGCATCAAGTTGCCGAAGGACCTGCCGCAGCTGGCCGGGCCGGATGCGCGGGTTGGCGAAGTGGTCGCGCTCTACAACGAATCACGCGTGTTGTTTGCCAGTAGCGGAAGTGATGTGCGGGTGTTGGAGCTCGACCGTCGCGGCAGTTGGTCGCTGACCTTGTCGCACGGCGCCACATCGATCAGCACGCAAGTCGTGGTCGGACGCAGCGATGCCCGCCCGCGCCTGGCGCGCTTCGCGCGGCTGCTGCCCCAGCTGCTGTCGCAACACCAGCAGCGGGCACTGACGCGCGCCGACCTTCGCTACACCAATGGTTTTGCACTCAGCTGGGCGACGCAACCGACGCCAGCCGTAGTGCCGCCGCAACTGCAGGGACAGACATGAATCGCAAAGGTGACAAGTCGCTGATCGTCGGACTCGACATCGGCACCTCCAAGATCACCGCGCTGGTCGGCGAATACTCGCCGGGCAATCCGATCGAGGTGATCGGCATCGGCTCGCACGAATCGCGCGGGATGCGGCGCGGCGTGGTGGTCGACATTGAATCAACAGTGCAGTCGATCCAGCGTGCAGTCGAGGAAGCCGAGCTGATGGCCGGCTGTGAGGTGCGTTCGGTCTACGCCTCGATCTCCGGCAACCACGTGCAGTGCCGCAATTCGCAGGGCATCGCACCGATCCGCGATGGCGAAGTCACCTACGCCGACCTCGACCGCGTACTGGATGCCGCGAAAGCCGTCGCCATTCCCGCCGACCAGAAAATCCTGCACGCGATCCCGCGCGACTACGTGCTCGATGATTCGCAGGAAGGCATCCGCAACCCGGTCGGCATGACTGGCGTACGGCTGGAAGTGCACGCGCACCTGGTGGTGTGTGCGCAATCGGCCGCGGCCAACATCAGCAAGTGCGTGGCGCGTTGCGGGTTGCAGGTCGACGACCTGATCCTGGCTTCGCTGGCATCCAGCACCGCGGTGTTGACACCGGACGAGCGCGAGCTCGGCGTGGTGCTGGTCGATCTCGGCGCCGGCACGACCGACATCGCGGTGTTCGTGCAGGGTGCAATCGCACACAGCGCGTCCCTGCCGATCGCCGGCGATAAGGTCACTGAAGACATCGCGCACATGCTGCGCACGCCCACGCCCGAGGCCGAGCAGATCAAGGTGCGTTATGCCTGCGCGCTCGCACAGCTGGCGACGGCGGAGGAATCGATCCAGGTGCCCAGCGTCGGCGATCGTCCGCCGCGCCGGCTGCCGCGGCATTCGCTCGCGCAGGCAGTGCAGGCGCGCTACGAGGAAATCTTCGAAATGGTGCAGGCCGAACTGCGCCGTTCCGGCTTCGAACAGCACGTCCGCGCCGGCATGGTGCTGACCGGCGGTGCTTCGAAGATGGAAGGCGTGGTCGAGCTCGCCGAGGAAATGTTGCAGATGCCCGTACGCGTGGGCATCCCGCAACACGTCACGGGTCTGGGCGAAGTGGTCGGCAATCCGGTGCATGCCACCGGCGTCGGCCTGCTGCTGATGGGCAGCCAGATCGAGCATCCGCGCCGGCCGGTGATCCCAACCGGGCGCGCCGGCAGTTTCTTCAACAAGTTGAAGAACTGGTACCGCGGTGAGTTCTGACGATTGGACGCCGGCGCGATGGCGCGGCGGCGGGCAGGGCAGGAGAGGACGACTTGCAGTGCGTTTGGCAGCACCCGATTCGATAACTAGCAATACATAACGGAGGACGTGGACATGGCGCATTTCGAACTACTGGAAAAAATGGCCCCGAACGCGATCATCAAGGTGGTCGGCGTGGGCGGCGGCGGCGGCAACGCCGTGGCACACATGGTCAGCGGCAACGTCGATGGCGTGGAATTCATCACCGCCAACACCGACGCGCAGGCGATCAAGAACTGCGGCGCCAAGCTGCAGTTGCAACTCGGCAGCAACGTGACCAAGGGTCTCGGTGCAGGCGCGAATCCGGAGGTCGGCCGTCAGGCCGCGCTCGAGGATCGCGAGCGCATCATGGACGCCCTCGGCGGTGCCGACATGGTGTTCATCACCGCCGGCATGGGTGGCGGCACCGGAACCGGCGCGGCGCCGGTGGTGGCGCAGCTCGCCAAGGAAATGGGGATCCTCACGGTGGCGGTGGTGACCAAGCCGTTCCCGTTCGAGGGTCGCCGCCGCATGCAGGTGGCGCTCAAGGGCATCGAGGAGCTGTCGCACCACTGCGACTCGCTGATCACGATCCCGAACGAGAAACTGATCACCGTGCTCGGCAGGAACGCGACGATGATCCAGGCGTTCCGCGCTGCGAACGACGTGCTGCTCGGCGCGGTGCAGGGTATTGCCGACCTGATCGTGCGTCCGGGTCTGATCAACGTCGACTTCGCCGACGTCCGCACCGTCATGTCCGAGATGGGCCTGGCGATGATGGGCACCGGCTCGGCCCGTGGCGACGACCGCGCGCAGGCCGCGGCCGAGGCGGCGATCCAGAACCCGTTGCTCGACGACGTCAATCTCACCGGCGCCAACGGCATCCTGGTCAACATCACCGCGGGTCCGGATTTCACCATGGCAGAGTTCGACGAGGTGGGCCGCACCATCGAAAACTTCGCCAGCGAAGACGCCACCGTCGTCATCGGCACCGTGCTCGACCCGGACATGCAGGACGAGGTCAAGGTCACCGTGGTCGCCACCGGCCTCAACCGCGCTGTCGCGCGCCAGGCTGTGCCGACCTCCACCGTCCGTGGTGGCATGGAGCGCGAGCCGATGCGCCAGCCGGTGCGGCTGGTCCGCAACGCCACCACCGGGCAGGCCGACTTCGACGCGATGGCCAACGTCAACGAGCCGATCCTGCCGAACTTCGGCAGCAGCAGCCTGCGCAGTGGCGGTCGGAGCGATGGTGCCCCGGCGACGGCCGATCTGCCGCCGGACTACCTGGATATCCCGGCCTTCCTGCGGAGGCAGGCCGACTGATACGCACTGCGCCGGCAGGCAGACTGATCTCTGCCTGGGCGTCCTCCCACCGTCGGGCCTGCGCCGGCCCGACGGGTGTCTTTCGGTCGGTCGGCGACAGCCGGCCGGCCAGTTTCGTCGCCGGTCGTTGCATGCCTGCGACAGAGCGTCGTTTACGTTCAGGTTCAGGCAGTCGCGTGCTACCCTGTTCGGCCGCTGCGCTGCAGGTTGGCGCGCATTTAGCCAGTTCGCCCAGAACCATCCACGGACAGGTCGTTCCCTGACCCCACCATGCTGCGTCAACGCACCCTAAAGAATGTGATCCGCGCCACCGGCGTGGGCCTGCACAGCGGCGAGAAGGTTTATCTCACCCTGCGCCCGGCCCCGGTCGATGCGGGCATCGTATTCCGGCGCGTCGACCTGGACCCGGTGGTGGAGATTCCGGCTAGCGCCGAGCTCGTCACCGAAACCATGCTCTGCACCGGACTGTCGCGCGACGGCGGCAAGGTGATGACGATCGAGCACCTGATGTCGGCCTTCGCCGGCCTCGGTATCGACAATGCCTATGTCGACCTGTCGGCGCCGGAAGTGCCGATCATGGATGGCTCGGCCGGTCCATTCGTGTTCCTGCTGCAGTCCGCGGGCATCGCCGAGCAGCAGGCGCCGAAGCGCTTCATCCGCATCAAGAAGCCGGTGGAAGTGCGCGAAGGCGACAAGGTCGCCCGTTTCGAGCCGCACGACGGTTTCCGCATCGGCTTCACCATCGACTTCGACCACCCGATGATCCCGACTGCGCAGTCGCGCGCCGAGGTCGACTTCTCGACGACGTCCTACGTCAAGGAAGTCAGCCGCGCACGCACGTTCGGCTTCATGCGTGACCTGGAGTTCATGCGCGAGCGCAACCTCGGCCTCGGTGGCTCAATGGACAACGCCATCGTCCTCGACGAATTCCGCGTGCTCAACGATGACGGCTTACGCTACGCCGACGAATTCGTCCGCCACAAGATCCTCGATGCCGTCGGCGATCTCTACCTCGCCGGCCGGCCGATCATCGGCGCTTTCGAGGGTTTCAAGTCCGGCCACGCCCTCAACAACAAGCTGGTCCGCGCCTTGCTGGCCGAACGCTCGGCCTGGGACGAAGTGACCTTCGACGATCCGGCCGCCGCGCCGGTGCTGTACGCGAATCCCGCCACGGCCTGAGCTGCCGGCACCCTGCAGTGACCTCCGGTCACCAAGTGAGTGTTCTGTGAATCCCGCCATCCGTATTAACGGATGTTTAACTTTTGCCTAGCGGGTTATTAACGAAATCAGAGGGTTACCCCGGTAGGATGCCCACTGGTCGGTTCGAGGCGGGCTATGAAACGCAGTCCGAAGCCTGTATCGGCCAAGTTAGGAGTCGTCTTCCGGCCCTGTGGATGCGGGGTTTTTCAGGGACGCCAGCGCGGCTTGCAGGGCATCGCGTGCAGCCGCAGACATCGGTTTGACCTTTGTGTCCGCCCGCTCAGGCGGGTGGACCGGGGAAGTCGTCACCTTGACGACCAACTCGGTCACGCCGAGCCCGAGGGATCGGGCCGCGTCAAGCACCTCGGGTGCGGCGAGCCGCAATTTGGCGCGCCACACGGGGGAATCGACGAGGAAAACGAGTCTGCCACCATCGAGGTTCGCCAGCCGCGCATGCGCGGCCAGCGCAGGCGGCAGACAGGGGCGCAACCGTTGGTCCAGCGCGTCAAGCCACAAGGCACGACGCAAGGGGTCGAACGCGGCGTCAGCAAGCAGCGCGTCGAGCGCATCTTGCGGGCCGGCGGTTCGACGCGTGCTTTTTTGAGGCGGGCGTGACGAGCTGGATTTGGAATCAGACATGCGGAAGATCACCTTCGACACCATCCTAAACAAACGACGCGGCAGTATCGCTGACCGCATCGCTGTTCGCGCTGCGGAACGCCCCGGCATCGCCGTCGGCATGCTGCTGGGCGCCGGCTTGATCCTCGGCGTGGCCGGCAGCGCCGGCTTCGCCATGACGTACAGCGCGCACCTGCAGGCCAAGGTCGCCGCGCAGGACGCTGAGCTCGCCACCGTCCGCGACGGCGCGCAGCGTGAAATCAATGCCCTGGCCGCGCGCCTGGGCGAACTGCAGGCCCAGGCCAACCGCCTCAATGCCCTCGGCGAGCGCCTGACCCGCGTCGGCCAACTGCAGGACGGCGAGTTCGATTTCGATCAGCCAGTCCCGACCGGTGGTGCCGGTCCCGTCCGCGATATGCCGCCGGGTGAGCTCAAAGCTGGCCTGGGCGAGCTGGAGCACGAATTCGCGTCTTCCACCCGGCAGCTGACCGTGCTGGAAGCGCTATTGTTCAACCGCGAACTGGACCGCAATGCGCTGCCGTCGCGCGAACCGATCGCCAACAGCTACATCACCTCCGGTTTCGGCGGCCGTGCCGACCCCATCCGCGGCGGCCACCAGTTCCACAAGGGCATCGACTTCGAAGCCGACGTCGGCGACCCGGTGCTGGCAGTGGCCGACGGCGTCGTCAGCTATTCCGGCGCGCGCAGCGGCTACGGCAACGTGATCGAAATCGACCACGGCAACGGCTACGTCACCCGCTATGCGCACAACTCGCGCCTGAGCCGCCGGGTTGGTGACCTGGTCCGTGCCGGCAACGAAATCGCCAAGGCCGGCTCCACCGGCCGCTCGACCGGCGCCCACGTGCACTTCGAAGTGTGGGAAAACGGCCGCGTCACCAATCCGCGCAAGTTCCTCGGCGACCGCAAGGCGGTACGCGGCTGATTAGCCGGGTATTCGGAACCGGGAATCGTTAAGGCGGCGCGGCTTTGGCTGCGCCGTCTTGTTTTGGTGGGAGAGCCAGGGCACGAATCCGTGCCTTGTAAACGCGTGGACCCGCCACCACGCTACAATGCGCGTTGCCAAAAAGGGCGCCCAGCGCCCTTTTTTATTGCGGGATTCGCGGCGGTCTTTCCGCCGGCGATTCCGACTTCTCCATTCCTGATTGCGGTCACCCATGCTCAACAGTCTGCTTACCCGCGTCTTCGGCAGTCGTAACGAACGACTGCTCGGCCAACTCGCCGGCCTCGTCAAGAAGATCAACGCACTCGAAGCGCAGATGCAGGCGTTGTCCGACGCCGAACTGCAGGCCAAGACCCCGGAATTCCAGCAGCGCATCGCCAAGGGCGAATCGCTCGACAAGCTGCTGCCAGAAGCCTTCGCCGTCTGCCGCGAAGCGAGCACGCGCGTGCTCGGCATGCGCCACTACGACGTGCAGCTGATCGGCGGCATGGTGCTCCATCTGGGCAAGATCGCCGAAATGCGCACCGGCGAGGGCAAGACCCTGGTCGCGACGCTGCCGGTGTACCTCAACGCGCTCGAAGGCAAGGGCGTGCACGTGGTTACCGTCAACGACTACCTCGCCCGCCGCGATGCCGCCTGGATGGGCAAGCTCTACACCTGGCTCGGTCTGTCGGTGAGCGTCGTGTATCCAGGCATGCCGCACGGCGACAAGCACGCCGCCTACGCCGCGGACATCACCTACGCCACCAACAACGAAATCGGCTTCGACTACCTGCGCGACAACATGGCGCTGGCGAAGGAAGACCGTTTCCAGCGCGGCCTGAATTTCGCCATCATCGACGAAGTCGACTCGATCCTGATCGACGAGGCGCGCACGCCGCTGATCATCTCCGGCCCCGCCGACGAATCGCCCGAGCTCTACCATAAGGTCGACAAGATCGTGCCGCAGCTGACCCGGCAGAAGGTCGAGGACGGCATGGGCGACTACTGGGTCGACGAGAAGGGCAAGCAGGCGCACCTGTCGGAATCCGGCATGGAGCACGTCGAAGCGCTGCTGCGCCGCGCCGGCGTGTTGCAGGGCGAGGACGATGCGCTGTACGCCGCGCACAACATCCATGTCGTCCACCACCTCAACGCCGCGCTGCGGGCGCACGCGATCTACCAGCGCGATGTCGATTACATCGTGCGCGATGGCGAAGTCATCATCGTCGATGAATTCACCGGCCGCACTTTGCCGGGCCGGCGTTGGTCGGATGGCCTGCACCAGGCGGTGGAAGCGAAGGAAGGGGTGGCCGTACAGCGCGAGAACCAGACACTCGCCAGCATCACCTTCCAGAACCTGTTCCGCATGTACAAGAAGCTGTCGGGCATGACCGGCACCGCGGACACCGAAGCCTATGAGTTCCAGAGCATTTACGGCCTGGAAGTGATCGTGATCCCGACCCACCGTCCGATGGTGCGCAAGGACCATTCCGACCAGGTCTTCCTCAACCGGGTCGGCAAATATCGCGCGGTGGTGAACGAGATCAAGGCTTGTCACGAACGCAGCCAGCCGGTGCTGGTCGGCACCACCTCGATTGAGGTATCCGAACTGCTGTCCGAACAACTGCAGGAAGCCGGCATTCCGCACGAAGTGCTCAACGCCAAGCAGCACGAACGCGAAGCGCAGATCGTCGCCCACGCCGGACGCCCGAAGGCGGTCACCATTGCCACCAACATGGCCGGCCGAGGTACCGACATCGTGCTCGGCGGCTCGCTTGAAGCGGAACTCGCCGCGCTTGGCGAGGACGCAAGTGAAGCCGACAAGGCACGCGTGAAATCCGACTGGCAGCAGCGCCACGAAGCCGTCAAGAGCGCTGGCGGCCTGCACATCGTCGGCACCGAGCGCCACGAATCACGCCGTATCGACAACCAGCTGCGCGGCCGCTCCGGCCGGCAGGGCGACCCGGGCTCCTCGCGCTTCTACCTGTCGCTCGAAGACAACCTGATGCGCATCTTCGCCGCCGACTGGGTGCAGCGCGTGATGGCGCGGATGGGCCTGCAGGAAGACGACATCATCGAAAGTCCGTTGGTGACCAAGCAGATCGCCAACGCGCAGCGCAAGGTCGAAGCGCACAACTTCGATATCCGCAAGAACTTGCTCGACTACGACGACGTCAACAACGACCAGCGCAAGGTGATCTACCAGCAGCGCGACGAGTTGCTTGAGGCCGAATCGGTGCAGGACAACATCGAAGGCATCCGCGGCGACGTGGCAGCCGACATCGTCGAGCGTTTTGTGCCGCCGAACTCGATCGACGAACAGTGGGACCTGCCGGGGCTGGAGTCCGAACTGGCCAACGAATTCAACCTGCAGCTGCCGCTGGCGAAGATCGCGCAGGAACAGGCCGAACTCGACGCCGAGCAGATCGCGCAGCGCGTGCAGGACGAGCTGACCAAGCTGTTCGCCGACAAGGAAGCGCAGATCGGCGGCGACAACATGCGCATGCTGGAAAAGCACATCATGCTCAACGTGCTCGACCAGAACTGGAAGGAACACCTTGGCCGCATGGATTACCTGCGCCAGGGCATCCACCTGCGCGGCTACGCGCAGAAGCAGCCCAAGCAGGAATACAAGAAGGAAGCATTCGAGCTCTTCAGCGAGATGCTGGAGAAGGTCAAGCGAGAAGTGGTAACCCTGCTGGCGCGCGTGCGCATCCGCACCGAGGCCGAGATCGCACAGGCGGAGGCCGAAGAGCGCGCCCGCGCCGAAGCGATCGCCCGGCAGATGCAGTTCCAGCACCCGGAGATGGGCGGCCTCGGCGCCGACGAGGAAGCCGCGCAGGCACAAGCCGCTGCGCAGCAGGGTGGGATGTCGAAAGTCGGTCGCAACGATCCTTGCCCCTGCGGCAGCGGCAAGAAGTTCAAGCACTGCCACGGCCAGCTCACCTGACGTATCGCCATGGGCGATGATCGAAGTCGCGAACGGGCTGAGATGCGTGCCATCGACGTCGTCGCTGGCGTCATCACCGACGCGCGCGGCCGCATCCTGCTCGCGCGTCGTACCGAGGGCCGCGACCTCGCGGGTTTGTGGGAATTCCCCGGCGGCAAATGCGAACCCGACGAGTCGCCCGAAGCTGCGCTGGCGCGCGAACTGCATGAAGAGCTTGGCATCGAAGTCGAACTCGGCGCTCCACTGATCACGGTGCCTCAGCAATATCCGCACAAGCGCCTACGTCTGGACGTTCGGCGGATCGCCTCCTGGCACGGCAGCATCAAGGGACACGAAGGCCAGGCATTGGCTTGGGTGCCGCCGCACAAGCTGGCGAGTTATGCGATGCCGCCTGCGGATATCCCAGTAGTTGCGGCGTTGCTGCAACCCGATCGCTACCTGGTCACGCCTGAGCCAGGCGCGGACGATGCCGCGTGGCTAGGGGCGCTCGAGCGCGCGTTGGCAATAGGCATTCGCCGCGTGCAATTGCGCGCGCGTACGCTCGATCCCCCGCGTTGGCGTGCACTCGCAGGCGAAGCTGTGCGGCGCTGCCGCAAACACGACGCCGAAGTGCTGCTCAATGGCGATGCCGTGCTCGCGGCAGAACTTGGCATCGGCCTGCATCTGCGCGCGTTGCAGTTGCGCGCCATCGATCGGCGTCCGATGCCTGCGGGCGTTGCGGTTGCTGCGTCTTGCCACGACATCGACGAACTGCGCCAGGCGGAACTGCTCGGTTGCGATTTCGCCGTGCTCGGTCCCGTGAACGCGACGGCGAGCCATCCCGGTGCGCCACCGCTGGGCTGGTCCGGATTCGCTACGCTGCGTGAGCAGGTGTCGTTGCCGATCTATGCGATCGGTGGCATGACGCAGGCCGACATCGCGATCGGGCGTGCGCACGGCGCACAGGGAATCGCGGCGATCCGCAGTATTTGGCCCGGCGCCGCTACGAGGTGCTGAGCGTTGCGAGTGTGCGATAGCGCATGTCCAGCGCCGCGACATGCGCATCCAGCCGCTGCAGCGGTCCGTCGTTGACGATCACGTCATCCGCGATCGATAGCCGCTGCCGGCGGTCGGCCTGTGCGGCCAGCATCCGCTCGGCCAGTGCAACATCGATGCCATCGCGCTGCACCAGACGGGCAAGTTGCGTTTCACGCGATGCATCGACGACGAGGATCCTGTCGAGCCAGGCATAGGCTGCGCGAGCTCCCCCTTCGGTCAACAAGGGGATCGCGGCGATGGCGTATCGGCCTGGCGCGGCCGCGCACTCGCGGCGCAGTTGCGCGCGCACGTGGGGATGGACGATCGCTTCCAGTCGTCGGCGTGCGTCTGTATCGGCGAACACGCGCTGGCGCATCGCGACGCGATCGAGACTGCCATCGTCGGCGAGTACTTCCGTGCCGAACGTCGCCGTCACTTCGGCCAGACCCGGTGAACCGGGCGCAACTGCGGCGCGCGCGGCCAAGTCGGCGTCGGCCACGAATACGCCCAGGGCCTCGAAGCGTCGTGTGACTTCGCTCTTGCCCGAAGCCACGCCGCCGGTGACGCCGACGATATAGTCGCTCATATGTGCTTTTTAGCGGCCCACTCGAGGTGGGACAAGCTTGCCAGGGCGCAGTGCTATTTGAGGCCCGACAACTGCAGGTAGCCGTCGATCAGCGCCTGTCCCCAGAAGAACGTGACCCAGCCGGCAATGGCGAGGTACGGACCAAACGGGATCGGGGTGGCGCGATCGCGCCCCTTCGCCGCCAGCCAGATCGAGCCGATGATGGCGCCAACCAGCGATGACAGCAGCAGGATCGGCAGGACTCCCTTGAGGCCGACCCAGGCGCCGAGTGCCGCTAGCAGCTTGAAGTCGCCGTGGCCCATGCCTTCCTTGCCGGTCAACTGCTTGAACACCCAATACACCGACCAGAGGCTGAAATAGCCGGCCATCGCCCCGAGCAGCGCGGCCTTCGGTCCCATGTACAGGTTCTCGACGCTCGCGATCAGGCCCAGCCACAGCAAAGGCAGGGTGAGCTGGTCGGGCAACAGCTTGGTGCGCAGGTCGATGCCGGTCAGCGCCACAAGGAAACAGGACAGCAGGATCGCGCCGAAGCCCTGCCAGCCGAAGCCGAAGCGCCAGACGCAGGCGAGGAACAGCAGCATCGTCAGCAGTTCCACCAGCGGATACTGCAGCGAAATGTGGGTGCCGCAGCCGCGGCAGCGCCCGCGCTGGATCAGGTAACTGACAACCGGGATGTTCTCGTACCACGACAGCACGCGTTTGCAGTGCGGACAGTGCGAGCGTTCGACAACGATGCCGGGCGGCGGCGGGTCGTAAACCTCCGGCTCGCCGAGGATCTCGCGGCTATCGCGTTGCCACTGCCATTCCAGCCGCCTGGGCAGGCGCAGGATCACCACGTTGAGGAAGCTGCCGACAAGCAGCCCAAGTCCGGCCGCGGCAGGAAAGCCGAGGCCGGGGTTCTGGTCGAGGAAGGCCATGCTTTCTTGCGGCCCTTACACGACTGCCGCGAGCTTGAAGATCGGCAGGTACATGGCAATCACCATGCTGCCGACGATCACGCCCAGCATCACCACAATGATGGGCTCGATCAGGCTGGCCAACGCATCGACCGCATTGTTGACCTCTTGCTCGTAGTACTCGGCGACCTTGTACAGCATGGTGTCGAGCGCGCCAGCCTCCTCGCCGATCGCGGTCATCTGCACCACCATGTGCGGAAACAGGTTGGTCTGCTTCATCGCCATGTTGACCTGGTAACCGACTGCAACGTCGTCGCGAATCCGCAGCACGGCTTTTTCATAGACGGTGTTGCCGCAAGCGCCGGAAACCGTGTCCAGTGCTTCCACCAACGGCACGCCAGCACTGAAGGTAACCGCCAGGGTGCGGGAGAAGCGGGCGAGCGCAGCGTTGTGCATGATCTGGCCGATCACCGGCATCCTCAGTATCAACCGATCGAGGAAGTGCGAGAACGCTATCGAGCGCTTCTTGGCCATGATGAACGCGATTCCGCTTCCGACCACCGTCAACAGGATCACCCACCACCAGGCGACCATGAACCTGCTGAAGCCGATGATCAATTTGGTGAAGGCGGGCAGATCAGCGCCGAAATTCTTGAACACTTCCTCGAATTGCGGGACCACGAACACGAGCAGAATCGCACTGACTATCAGCGCCACCGCGATGACCATGGCAGGGTAGAACATCGCTTTCTTGATCTTGCCCTTGAGGGCTTCGATGTTTTCCTTGTAGGTCGCGATCGTTTCGAGGACGGTATCGAGTACGCCGGCCGATTCGCCGGCCTTGACCAGGTTGCGGAAGAGCTCGTCGAACTGGACCGGATGCTTGCCCAACGCCTCCGATAGTGACGAACCACTCTCGATGTCGGACCGGATGCTGTTGACCAGATCGCGCATCTTTGGATTCTTCTGGCCGCCGGAAATGATTTCCATCGCGGTCACGATCGGCACGCCGGACTTCAGCATGGTGGCGATCTGTCGGCTGAATACTGCGATGTCCTTCGCCGTGATGCGCTTGCCGGTACTGCCGAACAAGGGCTTCGGCTTCGGTTTGACCATGGTCGGGGTGATGCCCTGCTTGCGCAGTTCGGCACGCAGCAGGTTGGGGCTCTTCGCCGCCTGCTCACCCTTCATCTTGGTTCCGCGCTTGTCATTGCCCTCCCACACGAACGTGGTCAGCGGGTCGGGACGGCGGACGGCCCGGGGAGTGGCGGCCTTCGCTGCGGTCTTTGCGGCGGATCGAGTCACGGCCATGGGCGAATTTCCTGTGCTGTATGCAGTGCGGAGACGGTATCAGTTACGAATGGTGATCGTTGCGGGCGTCCCGCACCGAGGGTTTTCATCGCATCAGTCCTTGGTCACGCGGTTGATCTCGGCGAGGCTCGTGAGACCGTTCTTCACTTTGAGCAGGGCTGATGCGCGCAGGTCCTTTACCCCGGCCTGCTTGGAGGCTTCTGTGATCTGCAGCACATTGCCGCCGGCGAGCACGATGTCCTGGATCTCATCGGACATCGGCATCACCTGATAGATGCCTGTGCGACCCTTGTAGCCCTCGGTGCAGTCGGGGCAGCCGACCGCATCGTAGATCTTCAGCCCGGCATGGATCTCGTCGGCGGTGAACCCCTCGGCGAGCAGCGCATGGTCGGGCAGGTGCACTTCGCGCTTGCAGTCGTGCAGGCGACGGGCGAGGCGCTGGGCGATCACGAGTGAGATCGACGAAGTGATGTTGTAGGGCGCCACACCCATGTTCATCAGGCGCGCGATGGTCTGCGGCGCGTCGTTGGTATGTACCGTCGACAGCACCATGTGACCGGTCTGCGCGGCCTTGATCGCAATTTCGGCCGTTTCCAAGTCGCGGATTTCGCCGACCATGATCACGTCCGGATCCTGGCGCAGGAACGAGCGCAGCGCAGCGGCGAAGGTCATGCCGCGCTTGACGTTCATCTGCACCTGGTTGATACCCGGCATGCGGATTTCGACCGGATCCTCGACGGTGGAAATGTTGCGGTGATCGTCGTTGAGGATGCCGAGCGCGGTATACAGCGACACGGTCTTGCCGGAGCCGGTCGGGCCGGTCACCAGCACCATGCCATAGGGCTTCTGCACTGCCTCAAGGAACAGGTTTTTCTGTTCCTCCTCGTAGCCGAGCTTGTCGATGCCGAGCTTGACCGCGCCGCCGTCGAGGATACGCAGCACCACCTTTTCGCCGAACAGGGTTGGCAGGGTGCTGACACGGAAGTCGATCTGCTTGGTCTTGGACAGGTTGAGCTTGATGCGACCGTCCTGCGGTATGCGTTTTTCGGCGATGTCGAGTTGCGCCATGACCTTCAAACGGGCAGCGATGCGCAGGTGCAGCTTCACCGGCACCTTGGCGACCTGCTTGAGCAGGCCGTCGATGCGCAGGCGCACGCGGAATTCGGTTTCGTAGGGTTCGAAGTGGATGTCCGAGGCACCACGGCGGATCGCGTCCACCAGGACCTTGTTGATGAACTTGACGACTGGGGTGTCGTCGCCCTTGGCGTCGACGCCGGTGTCGGCACTCAGGTCTTCCTCACCGCCGCTGACCTGGAGGCCTTCCAGCCCCTCGTCATCGGAGACAGCATCGCCCAGCGCATCGGCCGACTCCAGCCACGAGTCAAGCGTGCGACGGATGCGGTCTTCGTCGACCAGGATGGGTTCCACCACCAGGTTGGTGTGGAACTTGATCTCGTCCAGCGCGTGGCTGTTGGTCGGATCGGTCACGCCGACGAACAGGCGCCCGCCGCGTTTGAACAACGGCAGGGCATTGTGCTTCCGCACGAGTTCTTCGCTGACCAGCTTGATCGCGCTTTGAGCCGGGTCGAGCGCCGAGACGTCGAAAATCGGCATGCCGAACTCTGCGGAATTGGCCGCGGCCAACTGCGCTGGACTGACCAGCCTCTTCTCCGCCATGAACGTCGCCAGCGGCTTGCGCTCGCGGGTAGCGCTCTCCATGGCGTCGCGGGCGACGCCTTCCTCAAGTGCGCCGTCCAGCACCAAACGCCGGGCGATGCCGGTGATGCCCACCAGATTGGCAGTCGCGACGGTTGCCATCGCCATGTCCCCTAGTTTCCCACGCCGACTGTACCGCAAACCCTCATTAACACAACGGATCGCCGTCTCTTTTCCGGACGTGAATTCACGGTACCCTTTCACGGAAAGGGGAGGCTGTATGCGCGTTTCGGTGATCCTGCCAGCCAAGAACGAAGTCGAGGGGCTGCGGCGGACCCTGCCAGCGCTACGGGCTGTGCTGCCCACGGCGGAAGTGATCGTGGTCGACGATGGCTCTACCGACGCCACCGCGGCCGTGGCCTCCGAACTTGGTGCGGGCGTCCTGTCCGCACCTTACTCGATGGGCAACGGCGCGGCGATCAAGCGCGGCACCCGTGCTGCCACCGGCGATATCCTCGTATTCATGGACGCCGACGGCCAGCACGATCCGGCGCAGATCCCGCAGCTGCTGGAACGGATCGAAGCCGGCTTCGACATGGCCGTGGGAGCGCGCGGCGCGGACGGGCAAGCCAATGCCGGGCGCGGATTGGCCAACGCGTTGTACAACCGCCTCGCCAGCTGGATGACCGGTCACCGCGTCGCCGACCTGACCTCGGGTTTCCGCGCGGTACGTGCCGACAAATTTCGCGAGTTCCTGCACCTGTTGCCGAATGGGTTCAGTTACCCCACTACTTGCACCATGGCTTTCTTCCGAAGCGCTTATCCCGTCAGCTACGTACCTGTGGCGGTCGCGCAGCGCATCGGCCGCAGCCATATCCGTCCATTGCGCGACGGTCTGCGTTTCTTGTTGATTATCTTCAGGATCGCCACGCTGTACTCGCCACTGAAACTTTTCGCGCCAGTCGGATTTCTGTTTTTCCTGCTCGGTGCGGGCTATTACGGCTGGACTTTCACTACATCGGGTCGTTTTACCAACATGAGTGCGTTGTTGCTCAGCGCCGCCGTCATCGTCTTCCTGATCGGGTTGGTCTCGGAGCAGATCACGGCATTGACCTATCGCCGGCATGATTGAACCAGACGCGCAGATGCAGGGCGACGGGCTGCCTGTTTGGATACGGGTTCGGAGGGGGTTGGGCGGCCATCGCCGGGTCATGGCGGTGTGATCATGAAGGTGCAGGTCTTCATACCCACCTTCAATCGGTCGGAGCGGCTAGCCAAGGCGGTTGCAAGCGTCCTGGGCCAGACCTTCAGCGACGTGGAAGTCGTGGTGCTCGACAACCATTCCACGGACGATACGCCGGTGGTCATGGCATCACTGATGGCTTCCGACCACAGGGTGAGGCTGGTACGGCACGCGGAGAACATCGGAATGATGGCCAATTTCAATGCCATCCAAGGTCTTGCGAACAGCGACTTCTTCACCGTGCTCACCGATGACGACGAATACGAGCCCTGTTTCATCGAAACCGCCATGCAGTGCTTCGCGGGCCATCAAAGTGCAGGGTTCGTGGCCTGCAACGCTCCGACCCGCATCGACGGCCAGGTAGTCAAGAGCCAGCTCGATTACTGGCGGGAAGGTTTTTACAAGTCGGGCAGTGCCGTATCGAAGTGTTTGCTGGGGCATTACCCATTGGTCACCAACTGCCTCTTCCGGGCAGAGACGAAGGGCGACTTCTACTTCGACCCGGCTCTTGGCATCGTCAGTGATGGGTTGCTGCTGACCTGCATGTTTGCCAAGTACGATGCCGTCATCAGCAAGACGGTGACCGGGTACTGGGACAATCACGGCGGGAACGCATCTTCAGTCCACCGGCTGGACCCGGCAGCCCTGGTCGACGCAGCGATCACCGAGGCAAGGCTGTACCGTGAGTTCTGCGGGAGGAACGGAATTCCGGTGCGAGGCCGATTGCTCTCCTGGTTCAAGCAGGCGCTTACGGTTTTGGTGGCGGCAGACAAATCCAGTTTCGAGCATGTCCATTCCCATAGCCTGATGCAGCAGCGTTTTGGCTGGGCATCGATGCTGGTGCTAAGGGGGGTGCACGGCTCCCGCCTGATCCGCGTGTTTACCTGGGCGCTAGCCATGGGACGCCGGCGTTACACCGCATGGGTTGCACGCCAGTCAGTACGTAACCGCCATGTCTAAGCCACGATCTGTGTTGGGAGAGGACGCATGAAGGCTGTGATTCTTGCCGGTGGTCTTGGCACCCGGATATCCGAAGAAACACATCTCCGGCCCAAGCCGATGATCGAGGTCGGCGGTCGGCCGATCCTGTGGCATATCCTCAAAACGTATTCCGCACATGGCGTCAACGAGTTCGTGATCTGTTGTGGCTACAAGGGTTACGTCATCAAGGAATATTTTGCCAACTACTTCCTGCACATGTCCGACGTCACCTTCGACATGGCCAGCAATCAGATGCAGGTACATCAGCGTAACGCGGAGCCCTGGAAGGTGACGCTGGTGGATACCGGCGACGATACGATGACCGGCGGCCGCCTCAGGCGCGTTGCGCGCTACATCCAGGACGAGGACGCGTTCTGTTTCACCTACGGCGATGGTGTTGCCGATCTCGATATTTCCCGCCAGATTGCTTTCCATCGGGCCCATGGCAAATGGGCGACGGTGACGGCTGTGCAGCCACCAGGACGCTACGGTGCCCTTCAGATGGATGGACAGAATGTCCTGGGCTTCATGGAAAAGCCGCGTGGTGATGGCGGTCTGATCAACGGTGGTTTCTTTGTCCTTTCCCCACGCTGCCTCGATCTGATCGAAGGCGATGAAACGAGTTGGGAAGTCCAACCGTTGGCGGAGCTTGCCAGGCTGGGCCAGTTGATGGCGTTCGAACACCAGGGGTTCTGGCAGCCGATGGATACGCTGCGGGAGAAGACGCTCCTGGAGGACCTCTGGGCAACCGGCAAGGCGCCATGGAAAGTCTGGTGAAATCCGGCGCCGGCGTCTGGCGCAACCTGCCGGTTTTCGTCACGGGACATACCGGCTTCAAAGGTGGGTGGCTGGCGCTATGGTTGGAGGAGCTCGGAGCCCGGGTCCACGGCTATGCACTTGGCCCGCCGAGTCAGCCGGCCCTGTTCGATGCCGCTGGTATCGCATTGGGACTGGCCTCGGATGTGCGCGCCGATCTGGGAGACCTTCCACGGCTCAAGGCGGCGCTGCACGAAGCGCAGCCGGAGGTGGTCTTCCACCTTGCCGCGCAATCCCTGGTGCGGGAGAGCTATCGCGATCCCCTTGGCACGCTTGCCACGAACATCATGGGAACGGCCAACCTGCTGGAAGCGGCCCGTGGCATTGCTTCGATCCGCGCCATCGTGGTGGTCACCACCGACAAGGTCTACGAGAATCGCGAGTGGCAGCAACCTTATCGAGAAGCGGATGCGCTGGGCGGACATGATCCGTACAGCGCCAGCAAGGCCGCCGCGGAGATCGTGGCCGCGAGCTATCGCGACAGTTTCTTCAACGCCAGAACCGGCCATTCGGCACGCATAGCGACCGCACGGGCAGGCAACGTGATCGGCGGTGGCGACTGGGCCATCGATCGCCTGATTCCGGATTGCCTGCGTTCGTTTGCGCTCGGCCAGCCAGTGCAGCTGCGTTTTCCCGATGCCGTCCGCCCTTGGCAGCACGTGCTGGAACCATTGGCGGGTTACTTGAAGCTGGCGGAGCATTTGCTGGCGCCCGATGGCGCCGACTTCGCCCGCGCCTGGAACTTTGGACCCGATGCCGGCGGCGATGCCACCGTCGGCGAGGTGGCCGAGGAAATTGCGCGACTCTGGGGTGGAAACGCACGCGTGGAGCGCGAGCCTGCCAGCGGGCATCCGCACGAGGCCGGGTTGCTTCGTCTCGACAGCACGCTCGCACGCGACGAGCTCGGGTGGGCGCCACGCTGGTCGCTGCAGCATGCACTTGCACAGACAGTCGCCTGGCAACGTGCCTGGAAGGAGGGCGCGGACATGCACACCTTCGGCCTGGAACAGATCCGCCACTATCTTGCGGATGTCCCGGCATGACGCGTCGTTTCGAAGTGCTTGATGCGCCGCTTGGCGGGCTCAAGATCATCCAACGCATGCCCATCGGCGACAGTCGTGGCTATCTTGAGCGTCTCTATTGTGCGGACGAATTCGAAGGGTGCCTTGTGGGGCGGAGTATCGTGCAGATCAATCGTTCGTTGACATTGCGGATGGGCACGGTGCGCGGCATGCATTACCAGCGTTCGCCGCATGCCGAGACCAAGTTCGTAAGCTGCCTGCGCGGCGAGGCTTTTGATGTCGCCGTCGATTTGAGGCCCGATTCGCCTACGTTCCGCAGCTGGCATGCAGAAATCCTGTCTGCCGATAATCATCGGACCATGATGATTCCGGAAGGTTTCGCCCACGGCTTCCAGGCGCTGAGCGACGACTGCGAGCTGCTGTACTTCCACACGGAGGCCTACCAGCAGGCGTTCGAGGCCGGCCTGCATCCCGAGGATCCTGGTCTTGCCATCCGCTGGCCGGTTCCCATCGCCGAGATGTCGCCGCGCGATTCCGCGCATGCATTCATGACCGAGAATTTTCGCGGGGTGGAGGCATGAAGTGCCGCCACTGTGCTTCCGAACTCACGTTGTCGCTGGTGGATCTGGGTAGCGCTCCTCCGTCCAATGCCTACCTGACCAGACAGGCATTGCAGGCCCCTGAAAAATGGTTTCCCTTGCGCGTACTCGTTTGCGAAAACTGCTGGTTGGCGCAGACACAGGATTTTGCCCAAGCCCACGAACTGTTCGACGCCGAATATGCCTACTTCAGCGGATTCTCCAGCAGCTGGCTCGCGCATGCGGAGCGTTACGTGGACGACATGGTGGCCCGCTTCGGGCTGCACTCGGGTAGCCATGTCGTCGAGGTCGCCGCCAATGACGGCTATCTCCTGCAGTACGTCAAGGCGCATGGGATAGGCTGTACCGGCATCGAACCGACCGCCAGCACCGCTGCGGCTGCGCGCGCCAAGGGCATCGACGTGGTCGAGGATTTCTTCGGCGTACGCTTGGCGAAGTCACTGGGCGATCGCGGGATGCAGGCCGACCTGATGGTGGCCAACAATGTTCTGGCCCATGTACCCGACATCAACGACTTCGTCGCCGGGTTCGCCAGTTTGCTCAAGGCCGATGGCGTCGCAACCTTCGAGTTTCCGCATTTGCTCCAACTGGTGACAGGCGGCCAGTTCGACACCATCTACCATGAACATTATTCCTACTTGTCGCTGACCGCGGTCGTACGGATCTTTGCGGCCAACGGCTTGGCGGTGTTCGATGCGGAGCAACTCCCGACGCATGGTGGCAGCCTGCGCCTGTTCGCGCAGCGCAGCGATACGGGGCGCAATGCGCGCACGACGCGCCTTGAGCGTATCGAACAGGCTGAGTCGAGCGCTGGGGTGGCGACTCCTGGCTACTACGAGGGCTTCCAGTCGCGTGCAGAACAGGCGAAGGACGAATTCCTCATGTTCCTGCTCCAAGCCAAACGCCAAGGGAAGACTGTTGCTGCCTATGGCGCGGCGGCCAAGGGCAATACGCTGATGAATTTTGCCGGTGTCCGGCCGGATCTGCTGGCCTTCGTGGCCGACCGCAACGATGCCAAGCAAGGCAAATACATGCCAGGCAGCCGCATTCCCATCGTCGACGAAAACCACTTGCGGGTGGCCAAGCCGGATTTCGTGGTCATTCTGCCCTGGAATCTCAAGGATGAAATCCAGTCCCAGCTCGACTACGTAGTCGAATGGGGTGGCCGGTTTGTTACCGCGATTCCCAGGCTCGGAGTCTTCCCGCCGTGATCATCGTCCACCCCAGTAGCCGAATTTCGCCATTGGCCGACATCGAGGATTCGGTGCGCGGTACGCGTATTGAAATATCGGAAGATGTCGTCATCGATGCCTTCGTCAAGATCAAACCGGTTGGTGGGGCAGGCGACTGCATCATTGGTGCGGGGTCGACGATCAATTCGGGTTGCGTGCTGTACACGGGCAACGGGATTCGCATCGGCCGTGGCGTTGCCATTGCAGCCAACTGTACGTTTGCCCCGGTCAACCACGAGTACGCGCGCAGGGACACTCCCATTACGAAACAAGGATTCCGCCCGAGCAAAGGCGGAATCGTACTGGGCGACGATGTCTGGGTTGGCGCCAACTGCGTTTTCCTCGACGGGGCGAGGGTCGGCCAAGGCTGCGTCATCGCTGCAGGATCCGTGGTTCGTGGCGAACTGGAGCCCTACGCCATCTATGGCGGCAATCCTTTGCAGAAGCTGGGTGTGCGTGGATGAACTTCACCGTCATCGGGGCCAGCGGGTTCATCGGCAGCGCATTGTGCGACTCCTTGCGCGCATCCGGGCATAGCGTGTCCGCGCCGGACCGGAGTGCCGGCACCATCCTTGATCGCCCGCTGGGGCATGTGGTTTACGCGGCCGGCGTGACCGCCGACTTCCGCACGCGTCCCTTCGATACCTTCAGGGCGAATACGGGCTTGGTCGCCGAGATACTCGAGAAGGACCAGTTCGATTCCTTCTTGTACCTGTCGTCGGCCCGGTTGTACCGGCATGCGGCGCAAAGCGGGGAGGCAACGAGAATCTGCGTGGAGGCCAGTGATCCCGAGGATTTCTATGACCTGACCAAGCTCACCAGCGAAGCGCTTTGCCACGCCAGTGGGCATGCCAGTGCACGCGTCGTCAGGCTTGCGAACGTGGTCGGGCAGGATTTTCGTTCGCAGAATTTCCTATACGACCTGATCCGGAGTGCTTGCGACTCGGGCGTGATCGAGCTTCGCAGCGACTTGGCTTCGGCCAAGGACTACGTGCTGCTGGAAGATGTGGTCCGCATCTTGCCAATGATTGCGCTCAGTGGCCGCGACAGTTGCTACAACTTGGGGTCAGGGCAGAATCTGACGCACGCGCAACTGCTGGAACCGATTCTCGCGACAACAGGCGCCACGCTGAAGGTGGTCGAAGGCGCGCCCTGCGTGATGGCGCCGCAGATGGACATATCGAAGCTGCGCAATGAATTCGGGTTCCGGCCGACGCCGGTCCTGCCGAGCATCGCGGGGCTGATCAACCACTACAGGAAATTCGCACATGCTCAAGATTGATCTGGAAGCCGGCTTGCTTGAGGTGGATACGCGCGATGGCGTCGACCGCCATCCGATCGGTTCGCCGCAGGCCTTCCGACTGCTATCCCAGGCCTGGTTACGATCGGGATGGGACGCGAAGTACGTCTATGGGTTCAGCTGGATGGGACGGCCGATCATCCAGCTCCCCGAGGACATGATGCGGATACAGGAAGTGCTCTATCGGATCCAGCCCGACGTGGTGATTGAAACCGGTATCGCGCACGGCGGCAGCCTTATTTTTTATGCGAGCTTGTTCAAGGCCATGGGCAAGGGCCGGGTCGTTGGCGTCGATATCGAGATACGCCCGCACAACCGGCAGGCGATCGAAGCGCATGAGGTGTCCGACCTGATTGCCATGATCGAAGGATCTTCGATTGATGCGGACGTGGTTTCGCAGGTTCGACGCCAGTTGCGGCCGGCCGACCGTGGGTTGGTGATCCTCGATTCGAACCACACTCGCGCGCATGTCCTGGCCGAACTGCGCGCCTACGCGGAATTCGTCGCAGTCGATTCGTACATCGTGGCATGCGACGGCATCATGCAGGAGGTGGTTGGTGCGCCAAGGACGCATCCAGACTGGATCACGGACAACCCGCAAAGCGCGGTCAAGGATTTCCTTGCAGAACGTGACGATTTCATCCTCGAGGAACCGGTGTTTCCGTTCAATGAAGGGAGTATCACGGAGCGCGTCACCTATTGGCCGAATGCGTTCCTGCGCCGGATAAAGTGAGTCGGGACCTGGGGCCATGCTGTTGCGGATCGACCGGCCATCGGTCCGCAGGCCAGCAGGCGCTTCATCGGTTTGTTGATTTGGATGGCGATCGCCAGAAATCAGGAGCTGTTGCATGCCCCTGAAGCGAAACCTGGTGGCCAATTATCTCGGGGCAGGCTGGAACGGCCTGGTGACGATTGCCTTCGTGCCGTTATACATCCGTTATCTCGGGGTCGAAGCCTATGGGCTGATTGGCGTGCATGCCCTGTTGCAGGCCATGTTGTCGCTTCTTGATGGCGGGATGGCACCGGCGATCAGCCGCGAAATGGCACGGTTCGGCGCTGGCGCAAACCAGGGGATCGCGATTCGTACCCTGCTGCGCAGCGTGGAATCGGTTGCGTTGGCTGTCGCGTTGCTGGTCACGATCGGGGTCTGGGCGCTGTCAGGCTGGTTCGCGACGGGTTGGCTGCAAAACGAAGGACTGTCGACCGATACGGTTGAACGTGCACTTGCCCTGATGGGTGCGGTCGTCGGTCTGCGCTTTGTCGAGAACATCTATCGCAGCAGCCTGGTCGGACTTCAGCGCCAGGTCGTCTTGAACGGGATATCCACTCTCGTAACGACGGTACGCGCCGTCGGGGCCGTGCTGGTGCTGGCGAAGGTCTCGCCGAGCATTGAAGCCTTCTTCGTCTGGCAACTGCTCGTCTCGATCGCAGCCGTGGCACTGTTTGCCGGCGCCTGTTACCGCCAGTTGCCGCCAGCTTCGACCAAGGTCGTGTTTTCGCTCCAGGCACTGCGCAGCATCTGGCGCTACGCGGCAGGGACCATGGTAATCACCGCGCTGAGCTTGTTGTTGACGCAGATGGACAAGATCCTGCTATCACGACTGCTGAGCTTGGAGGCGTTTGGCTACTACGCCTTTGCCGTCGTCGTGGCGCAGCTGCCACTGGCCGTGGTGGGTCCCACCTCCCAGGCGTTCTTCCCACGCTTTGTCGAACAATTCGACCGCGGCACGAAATCCGGGCTGGCGGCGTCTTACCACGATGCCGCGCAGATGGTCAGCGTGGCCTTGTCCGCGATCACGATCATGTTGGTCGTCTTTGGTTTCGAGATTCTCAGGTTGTGGACAATGGATGGCGAGCTGGTGGCGCGCAGTCACAAGCTGGTTGTGCTGCTGTCGATCGGTACCCTGCTCAATGGCCTTGTGACGGTGCCGTACTACCTGCAGCTGGCCGCTGGGTGGACTGGCCTGGTGATCCGCGCCAACGTGCTGGCGATCGCTGCAGTCATCCCTGCGTTGTTATGGGTGGTGCCCAGGCATGGCGCCATTGGCGCTGCGTGGGTGTGGCTCCTGCTCAATGCGGCGTACTTCATCGCGATGATGCCGTTGATGCACCGGCGGCTTCTGCCAACGGAACTGCAGGCGTGGTATCTGCAGGATGTCGGCTTGCCACTGCTTTCTGCTGCCGCGATGGCTGCAACGTTGCATTTCCTGGTGCCGTCGTTCGGTTCCCCCATGCTGCAAATCGTAAAGCTCGGTCTGTGTGCCGGGCTGGTGCTGGTTGCGGCCATGTTGGCCGCTCCCCGTGTCCGGGAAGCGCTGCTGCGGCATCTGGTCGCGGCGTCCCGTTCCTCTTGAGCGTATCGCGCTGCCCTGACGAAGGGCCTGCGTCTGCAGGATCAGCGGATGCGAGGGATGCCGTGACGCAACAGCAATTGGAGCTTGCGCGGAAACGGCACCATGCAACTGAAGTAACTGCGCAAGCTGGTCTTGCGCTGCTGTTGTTGCAGGCGGCGTAGAGCCTGCAGCATGCGGTACTTCCGGAACGGCAGCGAGACCGCCGGCCAATAGATGTTCCGACCCAGGCGCAGGTCGCGCACAAGCAGAGGGATGAGCATGCCTTCCAGGGACAGCGCCAGCAGGTGGACAGCCAGCAGTGGCCACATCGTGATGCCCGGTGTCAGCATGAACAGTGCCGCGGTTTTGTTGCGTTCGCTCAGCTGACGGCGGCGGGCACTGGTCTGCAACCGGCCCTCATGCGGCTTGTTGCCACCAAAAGTCCTGCCTTGCCAGTGCTTGTATCCGCTGCTGTTCAAGGCCTGCACTGGAACACCCTGCAGCCTGGCCTGCCCGCACAGGTAAAGATCTTCACCGATGGACTCGATCCATTCCGGGAACCCGCCCAATTGCTGCCACAGGCTGCGCGGAATCCACAGGCAGGCGCCAATCACCATGGCCACATCGTGTCGTTTTGGATCGAGGTTGGGCACCGGGTTGTAGAACGGATCGAGCAGGCAGCCACGGTCGACCAGCGCACCGCTTTGCCAGTCGTACTGCGGCAGCGTCAGGATGCCAGTCGGTGTCTGTGCGCGGGCAGCTGCCAATAGACTCGCAAGGGCATCGGGATAAAGCGCCGCATCGTTGTTCAACAGCAGCACGAATTCACCGCGCGCCTGGGCGACCATGCGGTTGTTGCCGATGCAGAAGCCCACGTTGGTGTCACTCGCCAGCAGTTCGACCTGTGGATAGCGCTCGCGAAGCCAGGCGACCGATCCGTCGGTGGAAGCGTCGTCGTGGACGATGACTTCGTAGCTGAAATCCCCTTGCTGGGAGAAGACCGACTCCAGGCAATCGACCAGCAGTTGTTCGCCGTTGTAATTGGCAATGCAAATGGAAATCGCAGGCCTCGCCGGCCCGCCTACGGCCGGGTAATGAACCACTGCCATGTCTGGCGGAGTCCTTGCTCGAGGGGTGTCGCTGGCTGCCAGCCGAAAGTGGTGCGCGCAGCGTTGTTGTCCAGGACGATTCGGTGCACGTCGACGCGGCGAGCGGACTGGTAGTCGCGTCGCAGCGTCTGTCCGGTAATGCCGTCGATGGCGTCCAACAGGGTGTTCAGGGAAATGCCTTCGCCATAGGCGACGTTGTATGTGTGCGTACCCTGCGGAAGGTCGCGGGTCAGCGCCAAGCCACACAATGCGACCAGGTCGTCGACGTACAGGTAATCGCGAACCGTGCCGCCGTCGCCCCAGACAGTCAGCGGGTCATCGCGCAGGATGCAGTCGAAGGCAGTCGGGATGATGCCGAATCCAGTGCGTGGCAGTTGCCCAGGGCCATAGACATTGGAGGGACGCAACAAGACCGCCGTGCCATCGTATTGCGTGGCCCATGCCTGCGCGAAGTGTTCGGCTGCGGCCTTGCCGGCGCCGTGGTAGGAGCGAGGGCGTAGTGGGTCGTCTTCTCGTGCGGCGCGATCGCGATCACCGTACAAGGTGCCGCCCGATGACAAGTAGACCAGGCGCCGATCCGGGCAAGATTGAAGCGCTTCGATCAAGGCCAAGGTGGTGCGCAGGTTGCCGTCCAGCTGTGGTTGCGCGGTGCTGCTGCCCGGAGTACTGATGGATGCGGCATGGATTGCTGCCTGGCACCGCGCCAGCAGTGGCGCAAACTGATCGGGTGCGTCGAACGGAGCAACCGCGTTCACGATGCCCGGATGCGCGAAAGCTGCCGGGCTTCTGGTCGCGGCGATGACCGGCACGCCCGCGCGTGCGAGGGCTTCCGAGAGGTGCCGGCCGATGAAGCCGGATGCTCCCAGCACCAGGATTGCATCGTTCACGTTGCAGTCCTGTCGAGCAATTGGCGATACAAGCGGACATAGCGCTCGGCGCAGTCGTCCCAGGTGCCGATCTCTGCGGTGACCCACTTTCGCGCTTCCGCGCCGATTCTCAAATTGGCAGCCGGATCAGCTAACACTGCCAGGGCATCGCTCAGGTCTTCGGGGCTCTCGCACAGCCACCCATTTTCACGATGGCGGATCAAGTCGGCATGCGCCGGTAATCGTGAGGCGATGATCGGGAGTCCGGCGGCCATCGCCTCCAGCATCACCTGCGGGCGTCCTTCGGCGTGCTGGCTGAGCGTGATCAGGCCATGCGCCCGCGGAAACCAGTCGCGGCACAGCGCGTCCGGTGAGGCCGGGCCGTGATAACGAATCCACTCAGGGAGCTCAATTTGTTCCTGCATTGGGCCGAACAGATGCAGCTCACGGCTGCCATCCGCGAAATGCGGCCCGCACCATTCGAACAGCGTACCGAGCTTGCCCTTGGTCAGCCGTGTCACGCACAACCATTTCTGCGCGCCGGTTTCGGGAAGTGCGCGTTGCAACTGGAACCAGCACGGATCGATGCCGAAGGGGACGAACTGGATCGCGGCGACATTGCCGAATGCTTCCTCCAGCGCTGGCAGCATCCACTCGGCATTCGGGCATATCGTGACTTCCCGGCCGCGGAAAACCCGCCTCAGCAACCATCCCATCAACGGCAATTTCAGCAGCTGCATGTCGGTGCCCAGCACGGTCACCAGCAACGGGCGACCATTGGCGGGAAGCGGCAGCGCATTCTGCAGCCAGTTCACATGCAGGATGTCGGTGGTGCTGTTGCGTCGATAAACGCGCCGGAGGAACGCCATCAGCTTGAGTATGGCGCTGAACCCAGCCAGCCCTCCGCGTCGATACAGATGGGCGATGCCGTCGGCCGCCATCAGTTCGGTCAGCCAAGCCTTCTCGTCAGCCTGCAGATCGAAGATCACATCAGGGTGCGCTTCGCCGGGAGGCGCCCATAAATGCAACGCGATGTCATCGCGACGGGCCATGGCATCGGCCTTGTGCCGCATGAACAAACCGCGCCAGTCGTTGAGATCGGCAGGGAACGAAGTGCTGATCATCAAGGTGCGGATGCGCGCGCCGGCGGCCTGACCATTGGTGGCCGTTACAGAAGGAATCGTCCTGGCCTGTTGGCTGGCGGGAATGTCGGCGATCGCGGGCATGCTGACAGCGTCAGTGTCGAGGCGTTCCAGGTCAAGCCCGGTCTCGGGGGCGCACCCACTCAATGGATGCCGGGCATGGCAGCTTTGAGTCTGGCTTCGAGTTCATCGGCGGCGTTTTCGTTCTGTCCCAATCGCCCCAGACGGCGGAGGGATGCGATTTCAGTCCGGGCCTCGCCCCAGCTGCCGGTTGCGATGAGCAACTTGATCAGGTTGATTCGATACTGCGCCACACCAGGATAGTTTGCGCGGACCTCACGCCACAGCTGCGTAGCCAGCTGGCGGTCGTTCAACACGTTGAGTGCGTAGTCACCGTACATCGTGAGCAGATCGGGATTGCGGCGATGGCTGAGCGCCGCATCGTAGCTGGCCAGCATCATCTCCGGTGGAAAGTCGCAATGCCGGTCGCGCGCGCAACTTGTCATCGCCGCGAGTGCATTGATTTCCTGCGGGCCTATGGGTCCGCGTCGCAGTTTGTCCTGCAGCTCCAGCCACCATGCGGGGTCCACCGTTCCTTTGCTCCGCGCCGCCAACATGAGTGAGGCTTGCAATGGAAGAACCCCACTGCCCGGCACGTTCCTCGCTTTTTCAAGAGCCTCATAAGCCGGCTGCAGGAAGGTAGATTCGGGACGATAGTGGGTCAGCATGACCATCACCCGTGCGAGGTCGTAGGTCGCACGAGGGGAATGCGGATGCTTGGCGGCTTCACTGACCGCGAAGCGCACCGGATCGCTCCACTCGCGCGCGCGCAAGTGAGTGACCCCCGCGGATAGCACAACAAAAAACACGGCGAGCAATGCGCCCACACGCTGTGTGCTTTCGCTGCGCGGGGCCAGGATCAACAGGTCTGCCAGGATCAGGCAGATTCCCAACGAGGCAAAGTAGTTGCGGTGTTCGAACACCAGCTCGAACGGAATGAAAGTGCCCGTCAGCAGATGCGCGCCGAGGAACCACAGCAGGCCCAGGCTGACCAGCGGATGTGTGCGACGGCACAACCAGGCAGCCAAGAGCAGGCAAGGCAGCGCGACCAGAGCGAACAGCGTCGCCGATGGGTCGAGGAGTCCGCGCGAGGCGGAATAATCATCGTGGTACAGGCTCAGCTGGCCGAGGTCGGGCAGCAGGATCCAGTGCAGGTAATCCATTACCACGCGCGGCTCGGTGAGCAGGCGCTGCACCAGCGTGAACTCGCGGCCCGCGTAGGCTTCCGGCGTCAGCATCAGCGGCAAGAGCCACATCAAGCCGACGACCATGGGCAAGGCAAGGAC
The DNA here is from genome assembly GCF_022758295.1 of Lysobacter sp. CFH 32150. GTDB lineage: Bacteria > Pseudomonadota > Gammaproteobacteria > Xanthomonadales > Xanthomonadaceae > CFH-32150. The sequence goes on from NZ_JALDWJ010000003.1 coordinate 227,387, forward strand.
GAGCGCATAGGCAGTGAACAGCCGTCGATCGCGACGGCCTGAACTGTTACGGAATCCGAGCAGGCACAGCTCGATGCAGAGGGCATACAGCGGCAGCAATGTCGCCGACTCCTTGGCCAGCACGCCGAACATCGTGCCGGCCAACAACCCGGAACCGATCAGGCCCCATCCGCCGCTACCGCGTAGTTGCCGCTTGCGGCCGAGCAGATACAGCCAGAGACCGGCGAACACGAACGTATGGCTCAGGCTCTCCATGCGCTGCACGACGAACAACACCGCCATCAGGTTGATGGGGTGCAGCGCCCAAGCTGTGGCTGCGAAGCGCGCTGCCCATTCGCGGCGGGGATCGCTGCGCTCGACGGATGAAACGGTGAGCAAGCTGCGGACCAGCCCCAACACGAGAACCGTATTGAGCCCGTGGATGGCGAGGTTGGTGAGCTTCATCGGCCACGGATCGAGGCCGGTGAAGTAGTGGTTGAGCGCGAAGGACAGCATGGCCAGCGGCCTCTGGATGGCGCTGGCGGGCGAGGACAGCGCCGCGGCGATCCATTCATGCCAACTTGCGCCGCTGACACGAAGCCGGACGTTGTCGACGATGTTCGGATAGTCATCGAAGACGTACCCGCCATTCAGGCCGGGCCAATAGACCATTGCGACTGCGGCTAGCAAGACCGCTGGTACCAGCCATGCGGAATGGAGAAGCCGCTGCCCTGCCATTGGGAGCTCAGTCCTGGGCGGTCGCATCGTTCACTTTGTCCGTACGCGAATCGACCGCCATTTCCGCGCGCAGCTTCTTGCGCAGTAAAGCCAATTCGCGGGGCCAGTAGCCCTGCCGATCGAGCACCCATTCGTGCAGTCTTGGCATGTTCCAGCCAGTCGCGTGTGGGGCGTGGGGCATGAGGCGTTCGTAAGTGTCGAGATGGGCCAACGCCAACGCATAGTGTCCGTGCGTCGCCAGAATCGCAGCTTGTTGCGCGGCAGCTCCCGGCGTGGTGTATGCGGCCAGTGCACGGTCGAACTCGGACAAGGCGTCGCCTGGCTGGCCGCGTTGGAGCGCCAGGCGTCCGGCGACGCCGTGCAGTTCCTGCTGGCGGCCGGGCTGTCCGCTCAAACGCGGATTGTTCTGGGCAGCTCGCAGCCATTGCTCGACCGTGGCGAAATCCAATCCAGGACAACTTCGGTCTGAAGCGACACCGAGGGCACGGTCCAACCAGCGGTACACGAGTTGCTCCCCTTCACTGGAAGACTGCTGCAGCGCTTGTGCGACCGCGGCGCTTTCCAGCGGGCTCAAGCCACGCAATGCGCAGGCTGTATTGGCATAGTTGAGCGCCAGCTGCAGGTCGTGCGGTCGTTGCCGCCACAACGGGGCAAGCCGGCTCATGGCGAGATCTGGCCTGCCGCCTCGGGTTTCCCATGCCGCAGCCGTGGCTTGCGCGCGCGAGGACTCGGGATGGTCGTAGGCCCAGAGCGCCGCCTGTTGATCGGGTTTGCCCCACAACTGCGCGCGCTGGTGAGTGGTCGTCGCCAGCAGCGCAAGCAGGGCGATGGCAATTGTGGTGCGCGCGACGACTGGTGCGCGCCAGGCGCAGAGTGCACGCGCCAACGGCCAGAACAACAGCAGCGCGGGCAGGTAGTTGCGGTGCTCGTAGTACAACTCGAGAGGGATCGCGCTGGATTCGAGCAGGTGCCCGGCGAAATAGAAAAGCAGGGCCACCGATAGCGCCGGCATCCGCTGGCGCAGGGCAAAGCCCACGCCAATCAATGCACCGATCAGCACCAGGCACGCGAGCGTGCTGGGCGGGGCAAGCAGCCCGATCGAGGCGATGTAATCTTCGTTGTAGAGCCCGGTCGACAAGGCTCGCGGCACGACCAGCAACTGCAGGTATTCGGTGAGAACGCGGGGTTCGGTCAGCAGGCGCTGGCCGATGGTCCAGGTGCGCTGTTCCATCACGGCACCAGGATCCGTGAGGTGGCTCGCCACATAACCGGCGATCAGCACGCTGGGCAGCACAAGCAGACCGAGTCGCAACCAGTGCAGGCTGCGCTTGGGCATGGAATCGACGTCCTGCCGCGCGACGTTATGCCGCAATACGGTGGTTTCCAGCGTCCACGCCAGGAGTGGCAGCAAGACGCCATTGGCCTTGCTCAGTAGCGCCAGCACCGTGCCGATGCTGATGCTTGCGAGCATCCACGCCAAGCCCGCACGTTGGCGTCCGCGATCGTATGCGTCACGCCCATGGACATACCCAAGCAGCCCGAGCAGGGTGAACGTGGCCGGCAGCATCGCCTCGCGCTGGATCACATACAGCGTGGTGGACACAAACAACGGATGCAGCAACCACAGCCCGCTGCCGAGCAAGGCTGCGGCATCGTTACGCTTTGCATCACTGTCGAGGCGCCTGCCGAGTAGCCGCAGCAAGGCAAACAGCAGCGCGCCATTGAGCAGGTGCAGGCACAGGTTGGTGCGCAGGAAAGGTGCGGGGCCAGCCGGCCAGGTGCGTGCGTCGAGCAGGAAGCTCAGCAGTGCCAGCGGACGCCCGGTCGGATCGGCACTGCCAGAAGTCAGGTAGCGCCAGAACGTGGCCCAGTCGTCGACGGGTCCGGTCGCGCCGATGGCGGGCAGGTTGACGAAATCGTCGAACAGGAAATCACCGGCCAACCCGGGCAGATAGGCTAGCCACGTGGCGAGCAGGAGCGCGATGAGCCCAAGCCAGGGCCAATGACGACGGATCATGCGGCTATGAGAGCGATGTGGGCCGGAAAAGGAAAGGGCCGCGCTGGGCGGCCCTCTCGATGCGACAAACGACCGAATCCGATCAGGTCGGGTTGTAGGTCGGAGCGCGGTTCACGCAGGAGCTGCCCAGCCACTTCTGCTGGATGTTGGCGCTGAGGCAGTTCCACTCGATGGTGCCAGCGTGGGTAACGGCCGAGAAGATCAGGATCTTGGTGTCGATCTTGGTGTTGGCCTCGCGCGGCGCGGTGGCCGAGAAGGTCATCTGGATCGTACCGAGGTTGGTGTTGACCGCACCCTGGCTGACGTAGTTACCGACGATCGACACCGGAATCGCCAAGCCTGCAGAGGTGTTGACCGGCGGCCAGCGACCCTTGTTCTGGTAGAACTCGGCCAGCGCGGTCTTCATGCCGTCGGCGAGTGCGGAACCTTCCGACACCTGCGAGCGGATCACGTAGTCCTGATACTGGCTGATGGCGATGGCGGCCAAGATCGCGATGATGGCGACCACGATCATCAGTTCGATCAGGGTAAAGCCTTGCATGTTCTTCTTCATGGTGTTTCCCCTAGGAGTGTTGGTACTTCACGTGTCCCGCGCGGCCAGCGTTCCGGTCCGTTGGGCAGCCGTGCCGCGTGGCACGTGCATGCAATGTATACGCAGGTTGCATGCCAAGCAGGACAGCGATGCAGTGCAGGTATCGAGTGTGAACCTGTCCACGGTATTGCACCAGCCCGCACCCAGATTGACGTCATATAGCGTCGCAATCTGACCAATGGCGTCACAGGCACTCAGGAAGCCCCACTGCCACACCATCGGCTACCCTAACTGCCATCTGAGTCGAGGGGGATCAGCATGCACTTGTCCACGAAGCGCGCCGGCCACGCGCTGTTGCTGTTGTTCGTGCTTTCGGGCTTCGCGGGTCTGATCTACCAGTCAGTGTGGTCGCACTATCTGGGCCTGACGCTGGGCCATGCGGCTTATGCGCAGAGCCTGGTGCTGGCGATCTTCATGGGCGGGATGGCGCTCGGCGCATGGCTCGCAAGCCGCTTCAGCCTGAACTGGCGCAGCCTGATCCTGGCCTATGCGGTCATCGAGGTGGGCATCGGTGTCGCCGGTCTCCTGTTCCACCCGATCTTCGTCGGTTACATGGCGCTGTCCACGAGCACAGTGTTGCCGGGGCTTACCTCGCCACAGCTTGCGCATGGTTGGCAGTGGCTCAGCGCAGCCATGTTGATCGCGCCGCAATGCGTACTGCTCGGCGCCACATTCCCGATCCTCAGCGCCGGCTATATGCGATTGGCGCCGGACGAGGCTGGTCCCATCCTCGGCGGCCTTTATTTCAGCAACAGCCTGGGTGCCGCTGCCGGGGCACTGGTGACGGCTTTCTTGCTGCTGCCGACGTTGGGGATGCCGGGCTCGATGCTGGTCGCCGGCGCGCTGAACCTGCTGGTCGGCGTCGGTGCCTGGGCAGTATGGCGACAGACCGGTGACGGTGCATCCGCAGCAATACCGACAGGTGCACCGATGCAAGCAGCGGCCGTCCCCACGGCTGGGCGCGGTTTCGTACGGTTGATACTGCTGGCGGCCGCGATCACTGGCGCTACCTCTTTCGTGTACGAGATCGGCTGGGTGCGCATGCTCAACCAGGCGTTGGGCACGACCGTGCATGCATTCGAGCTCATGCTGGCGGCCTTCATTCTCGGCCTGGCCTTCGGCGGCCTGTGGGTGCGTCGACGCTGCAAGAGCGAATCAGACGCAGTGGCGATGGCAGGCTACGCACAGATCCTGATGGGCATCGCCGCGCTGGTGTCGATCCCGATGTTCAACCAGAGCTTCCGCTGGGTCGGATGGTTGATGCACCAACTCGTCCGCGACGATACCGGCTACGCATGGTTCAGCGCGGGTAGCGGTGCGATCGCGATGGCGGTGATGTTCCCGGCTGCGTTCTTCGCCGGCATGACCTTGCCGCTGTTCACCTTGGCGCTGCTGCGCCGTGGCGTTGGCGAGTCCAGCATCGGGCGCGTCTACGCCGCCAACACGCTGGGCGCGATCATCGGCGTGTTCGTGATGGTGCATCTGCTGGTGCCCGGGATCGGAGTGCGCCTGGCGGTCACGTTGGCCGCACTGTTCGACGTGGCGCTGGGACTATATCTGCTGCGCAGGGTGAGTCCAGGTCGCGCAACCCGAGGCTATGCACTGGCCAGCATGGCCGTGGTGGCGGCGGCACTGGTGAGCCTGCATTTCGGCAAGCCTGACCCGCACAAGCAAGTCGCGGGTGTCTTCCGTACTGGCAATTGGCGCGTCGACGAGAGCATGCGAATCCCATACCTGCGCGATGGCAAGACTGCCACCGTTTCGGTGGCTACCGATGCGGACGCGAGAGCCGCCAGCATCGCCACCAACGGCAAGCCGGACGCGAGCCTCGCGTTGAACCTGTCGGTGGCGCCGCAGCCGGATGAAGTCACCATGCTGATGGCGGCCGCGCTACCGCTGGCCCTGCATCCGGACCCGCGGCGGGTTGCCGTAATCGGTTGGGGCTCCGGGCTGACCACGCATACGCTGCTCGGCAGCCCGGTGCCGCGGGTCGTGGAAAGCGTGGAGATCGAGCGTGCGATGTACGACGGTGCACGCCTGTTCGGCGAGCGCGTTGCACGCGGATATGACGATCCGCGGTCAAAGATCCGGATCGAGGATGCACGCACCTATTTCGCGACCAGCAACCGCCGCTACGACGTGATCGTGTCGGAGCCATCGAACCCGTGGGTGAGTGGTGTCGCCAGCCTGTTCACTGAGGAGTTCTACGGCTTCATCCACAGGCACCTTGAGGAAGACGGCATCCTGGTGCAATGGGTGCAGAGTTATGAGCTCAATGATCAACTGCTGGGAACGATGATCTCGGCATTGTTGCAAGTGTTTCCGCAAACCGACGTCTACGTGACCAACAGAGGTGACCTGCTGATGGTGGCATCGCGCGACCGGGCGCATGCGCCGAACTGGGCAGCGTTGGCAGCCGAGCCGTTGCGAAGCGAACTGCAACGGGTCGGGCTGGGGTCTTCGGCGGAGTTCCAACTGCGCCGGATCGGCGGCCCCGCGACCCTGCGCAACCTCGTCAAGCTCACCGGCGCGACGCCGCATTCGGACTATTACCCGACCGTCTCGCTGCAGGCCCCAAGGGCGCGTTTCAAGGGCGAGAGTGCCGATTTCCTGCTGTACCTGACGGGTAACGGGCTGCCGGTGCAGGACATCCTCGGCGAGCGGGTTCCGCCAGGTGTCGCTGCGGTCATCGCCGACACGGGCGCGTCCGAGGCGCACATGCTGGCGCTGTCGATGCGCTCGAGTCTGCTTGCAGGGCGCGTGGATGACGTGCTGCGGCAACGCTGGCCGAGTTTCGCCGACGCTGCGGAGCAGCTGTTTGTACTTTCCGCAGTCGTGGTCGATGGGTCACGGCAGAAGGCATGGTCGCAGGCACTGACCACGGTCAGCGAGAACGTGACCGGCATCCTGCCACGCGAGGATGTCGCGATGCTTTTCGACCATCCGGCTTGGCTGGCAAACGCAGCGCAGCAGCCCGTTGAAGTCCGTACCCTCCTGGCGATGCATGCGGCGGCTGCACGGCGCGATGCAAGCGAGATGCTGCGCGTTGCCATGCAGGTGCTGGAGCAGCGCCGCGACAGGATCGCGCGCGACGCACGCGAGCAGGCCTTGGTCGTCGCGATGCTGGGCGCTGTCGGCACGGGCAAGCCGGCCCTGGTGGCAACGATCGAAAGGCAATACGGGCCAGATATTCCACCGACGCAACGTTGTGGCCGGATGCGGTCGTGGCTGTTGTCCTGGGTCGATGGGGCCGAATAGACCGCGGGATCAGTCGATTCCCAGTTTCTTCAATTTGTATCGCAGCGCTCGGAACGTGATTCCCAGCGCTGCCGCTGCCTTGGTCTTGTTGTAGCGGTTGTCCTCCAGCGCTTGCTGGATCGCATTGCGTTCGATCTCCTCGATGTAGCTCGGCAGTGCGCTGGTCATACTGTCGCGAGGGTCGGCAGTGCGTGGATCGGGCAAGGGTGGCGGTGCGGGCTGGCGCGAGGTGGCGGATGCGCCGCTAGGTAGGCGTAGATCGGAGGCTTCGATGCGGTCGTCGTCGGCCAGTGCCAGCGCGCGCTCCAGGATGTTCTCGAGTTCGCGCACGTTGCCGGGGAATGGGTAGGCACGCAGGGCTTCCAGGGCTTCCGGGCTCAGCGCCGGTACCGCACGGCCCTGCAGGCCGGCCAGGCGATGCAGGATGGTGGCGGCAAGGCCAGGCAGGTCTTCGCCGCGTTCGCGCAACGGCGGTACCTGCAGCTCGATGACGTTGATGCGGTAGTAGAGGTCGTGACGGAAACGGCCGTCGGCGACCAGTGCGGACAGGTTCTTGTGCGTGGCCGAAAGGATGCGCACGTCGACATTGATCTCGATGTTGGCACCGACCGGGCGAATCGATTTCTCCTGGATCGCGCGCAGCAGCTTGACCTGCATCGACAGCGGCAATTCGCCGACTTCATCGAGGAACAACGTGCCGCCATCGGCTGCCTGGAACAGGCCGGGCTTGTCGGCATGGGCGCCGGTGAAACTGCCTTTCTTGTGGCCGAAGAATTCACTCTCCATCAGCTCGGCCGGGATCGCCCCACAATTGACCGGAACGAACGGACCATTGCCGCGCGCACCCTGCTCGTGGATGGTCCGCGCGACCAGTTCCTTGCCGACGCCGGATTCGCCGGCGATGTAGACCGGTGCCTGGCTGCGCGCGACTTTCGACAGGGTCTGCTTGAGCGCGACGATCGCCGGCGAGTCGCCGTACAGGCGCGTGGCTAGCGCGTCGCTGGTGGCGCGCTTGCGTTGCGGCAGCTCCAACGCGTGCTTGACCAGGCCGCGCAACACCGAGAGGTCGACCGGTTTGCTGACGAAGTCGAAGGCGCCGGCCTTCAGGGCTTCGACCGCGGCATCGACGTTGCCAAAGGCGGTGATCATCGCCACCGGCGTGTGCGGGTACTGCGCGTTGATGGTGGCGATCAGTTCGATGCCGGACCCGTCCGGCAGGCGCATGTCGGTCAGGCACAGGTCGTAATGATGCGCAGCCAGCAATACACGAGCCTCGCTCAGGCTGGCGGCGGTGTCTGTCCGCAGGCCCATGCGGCCGAGGGTGAGGACGAGCAGTTCGCGGATGTCGCGTTCGTCGTCGACGATGAGGGCGCTACGGGTTTCGCTCATGCGCGCACCTTAACGCGGCGATCGGAAGCGGCCAAGCACGCGCTGCATGCCGGGACGCCCGGATCAGGTCGGCAGCAGCGAATGCGGACCGGGCAGCCGGATGCGGAAGCAGCAACCGCCGCCTGCCACCGGCACGTATTCGAGCGTGGCCTGGTTGGCGCGGCACAGCTCGCGGGCGATGTACAGGCCGAGCCCCGTGCCGTGGCCGGAGGTCGTGAAGAACGGCCGGAACAGCTGTCCCGCCACCATCTCCGGGATGCCCGGGCCCCGGTCGAGCACGTCGATCTGCGGGCCGTGTTCGTGGCTGATGCTCAATGTCACCCGCGCCGGTTCCCCCGGCATGCGGCCGTAAGTCAATGCGTTGTGCACCAACGCGATCAACACCTGGTGCAGTTGGCGTGGATCGGCCATCGCCGGCACCGCCGGTCGCTGTGTGACCACGTTCAGACTGTCGCCCTCGAGAGGATGGCCGTTGCGGTAATCCTCGACGAAACGACGGGCGAAGCCCACCAGTTCCACATGCTCCGGCTGCGCGCGTTCGCGCCGGGCCAGGCCCAGCACGTTCTCGACGATGCCGTTCATGCGCTGGGTCTGCTGATGGATGATCTCGAGCAGGCGGCGATCGGCATCGAGGATTTCTTTCGATTCCTCGAGCAGTTGGGTGGCGTAGCTGATCGCCGCCAATGGATTGCGGATCTCATGCGCAAGGCTGGCCGAGAAACGGCCGAGCGTCGCCAGCGTCATCGATTCGGCGCGACGCGACAGCAACGAGGTGTCGTCGAGGAAGACCAGCGTCTGGTCGCTGTCGGCGAGCAGTCGGGTGAAGCGCGGCAGTACTTCCGGAAGATCGGGTGCGAACTGCAACGGAGTGTCGTCGCTCACATTGTCCTTGCGCCAGCGCCGCAGGCGACGGGACAGTTCCGGCGCGGCCAGATCGAGCTGGCGTTCGCCGCCATCGTCGCCCAGCAGCAACATCGCGGCTTCGTTGGCCAAGTGGATGCGGCCATCCCCATCCACCAGCAGCACGCCTGTGCGCATTCGGCGGATGATCAGTTCGCTGGCCTCGGCGAGATTGGCGGCGACGGCGCCGCGGTGCTCGGCCAGCGCTTGGCTGGCGCGCATCTGGCGGCCGAGCAGGTAAGTCAATGTCGCGACGGCGAGGAAGCTGACCGCGAACATCATCAGTTCGGCCAGCGGCCGGCCCGCGCCGCCATCGACGAGCTCGCTCCAGACGTATTCGCCGGTCAGCGCCGCTCCGGCCAATGCGGCGGCACCGAGGCCGAGCCGCAATCGCAACAGCAGTGATGCAGCGCCGATGTTGAACAGCAACATCAATGCGATGCCGGAGCCGGAGGCGGGGAGGGCGTGCATTGCCAGTGTCGCGGCGGCGATGTCGATGACCACGCCGATCAGCGCCTGCCTGCGTAACAGGCCGTGCCGCCCAGCCACGAACAGGATGACGGCCGCGAGGAGATAGCCCGTGGCCGCGGCGCGGCCCAGGACCAGGTGGCGTGGTTCCTCGATCAGCGCGCCGGCCGGGCTGAACAACACCAACGCCAGCAGCCCCGCCTCGAGCACGCGGTAGAGGGTGAAGAAATACAGCTCGCGGCGCAGCGCACTCTCGGGGCTGGCGGGGGCGAATGTGCGCGGCAAGCAGGCCGTCCGGGCTGGGGCGTGGCGCGAGTATAGGCACGGTTTTGCCCGCAGCCCGGGCATCGGCGACAATACCGCCCCCTTCGTGCACCAGGCCGCGGGCTTTTGCCCACCAGGCCGCATCGCTGCGCGCAGGCTCTCCCCACTCTGGTGACGCATGAACTTCCACGAATATCAGGCGAAGCAGTTGTTTGCCGACTACGGCATTGCGGTTCCGGCCGGGCGCGTCGCGCGCACGCCCGAGGAGGCCGTCGACGCGGCCAAGGCCATCGGCGGCGACTTCTGGGTGGTCAAGGCCCAGATCCATGCCGGCGGTCGCGGCAAGGCCGGCGGTGTGAAGCTCGCCAAGACTTATGACGAAGTCCGCGACTACGCCAAGGGCATGCTCGGCAGGAAGATGGAGACCTACCAGTCCGCTGGCGTCGCCCTGCCGATCGACAGCGTGCTGGTCACGCAGGCGACCGACATCGCCAAGGAGCTGTATCTCTCCGTTCTGGTCGATCGCAGCAGCAAGTCGATCACCTTCATCGCGTCCAGCGATGGCGGCGTCGAAATCGAGAAGACCGCCGAGGAGAATCCCGACGCGATCAAGACGCTGCATGTGAACTACGTGCAGGGCCTGCAGCCCTACCAGTGCCGCGAACTCGGCTTCGCGCTCGGCCTGAACGCCAAGCAGGTCAACCAGCTGAGCAAGATCATGCTGGGCCTGTTCAAGCTGTTCAACGAGAAGGACCTGGCGCTGGTCGAACTGAACCCGCTCGCCATCCTCACCAACGGCGACCTCGCCGTGCTCGACGGCAAGATCAATTCCGACGACAACGCGACATTCCGCCACCCCGACCTGGCGGCGATGCGCGACATCCGCCAGGAAGACGAGACCGAAGTGCTGGCCAGCCAGCACGACCTCAACTACGTGACCATGGACGGCAACATCGGCTGCATGGTCAACGGCGCGGGCCTCGCGATGGCGACCATGGACGTGATCTCGCTCAACGGCGGTTCGCCGGCGAACTTCCTCGACGTCGGTGGTGGTGCCACCAAGGAACGCGTGACCGAGGCGTTCAAGCTGATCCTGTCGAGCGACAAGGTGAAGGCGATCTTCGTCAACATCTTCGGCGGCATCGTCCGCTGCGACATGATCGCCGAGGGCATCATCGCGGCGGTCAAGGAAGTCGACGTCAAGGTGCCGGTGATCGTGCGCCTGGAAGGCACCAACGTCGAAGAAGGCAAGGCGCTGCTCAAAGGCAGCGGCCTGGCGATCACGCCGGCCGACGACATCAACGACGGCGCGAAGAAAGCCGTCGCCGCCGCCGCCTGATTCCGTAGGGCGGGTCTTGACCCGCCTGCGTCCAATGCATTCGATCGGCGGGTCAAGACCCGCCCTACAGGACTCAACGCAATGTCCGTTTTGATCAACAAGAACACCAAGGTCATCGTCCAGGGCTTCACCGGCTCGCAGGGCACCTTCCACGCCGAGCAGATGCTCGAGTACGGCACCCAGGTCGTCGGCGGCGTGACCCCGGGCAAGGGTGGCACTGAACACCTCGGCCTGCCGGTCTTCAATACCGTCGCCGACGCCGTCAACGAAACCGGCGCCGACGCCTCGGTCATCTACGTGCCGCCGCCGTTCGCGGCCGATGCGATCCTCGAAGCGGCCGACGCCGGCATCCGCGTGATCGTCTGCATCACCGAGGGCATCCCGGTGCTCGACATGCTGCGCGTCAAGAACACGCTGGCCGGTTACGACGACGTCGTGCTGATCGGCCCGAACTGCCCCGGCGTGATCACCCCCGGCGAGTGCAAGATCGGCATCATGCCGGGCCACATCCACAAGCCCGGCAAGATCGGCATCGTCTCGCGCTCCGGCACGCTGACCTACGAAGCCGTGAAGCAGACCACCGACGTCGGCCTCGGCCAGTCGACCTGCATCGGCATCGGCGGCGATCCGATCAACGGCACCAACTTCATCGATGCGTTGCGCCTGTTCCAGGACGACCCGCAGACCGAAGGCATCATCATGGTCGGCGAGATCGGTGGTTCGGCCGAAGAGGAAGCGGCCGAGTTCATCGCCGAGTACGTGACCAAGCCGGTGGTCGGCTTCATCGCCGGCGCATCCGCACCCGCAGGCAAGCGCATGGGCCACGCCGGCGCGATCGCCTCCGGTGGCAAGGGCACGGCCGAGGGCAAGTTCGCGGCGATGGAGAAGGCCGGCGTCACCACGGTGAAGTCGCCCGGCGATCTCGGTGCGGCGATTGCGAAGCGCCTCGCGAAGTAATCGTTCCACGCAGTTGTCATGCAAAAGGCCGCCCATGGGCGGCCTTTTTGTTTTGAGCACATTTTGTGTTGACCGATTCAGCGATCCACACTATGTTGTGGTCGTCGATGGTGCCAACCCCGCCAGGGGAAGGCTTAAAGGGAATCCGGTGAGGCTGGCTCTGATCGAGAGATCGGCCAACTCCGGAGCTGCCCCGCAGCGGTAACTGGGAACGACCCGCGTCAATGGCACTGGCCCTCGGGCTGGGAAGCGACGCGCAGTAGATCAAGCGGCACGCCTCCGTATGAGCGTGCCGCCCCGCCCAGGAGCCCGAAAACCTGCCGCGACCGGATGCGCAGGCATCCGTTTGGCCAGGCGTCTCCGCGGGGAGCGACGGTCGACCATGCCGGGTGTGTGCCCGTGTCGTCGTTCCGTTGCCTGTCGCGCTGATGCCGGCTCGCCCGAGGGGGTGAGGGCCGGTGTTCTCGCATTCGCAGTGCGTGCGACGCCGCTTTCGCTTCCTCTCCACCTGGACCCCGGAGAGGAGTGCCATATGAACACCGAAATCCTGGCCGACGCAGTGCGTGATGAAGCCACCGCAGTGGCAACCACGCAATCGAGCTTCGCCCTCACGCCGCCGCATGCGCCGGCGCAGATGACCATCACCAAGCGCGACGGCCGCAAGGAGCCGGTCGACGTCGCCAAGATCGTGCGTGCCGTGCAGCGTTGCAGCGACGGCCTCAACGAGATCGACCCGATGCGGGTTGCGCTCAAGACCATCGCCGGCATCTACGACGGTGCGACGACGCGTGAACTCGACGAGCTGTCGATCCGCATCGCCGCCGCGTTCACCGCCGAGGAACCGCAATACGCACGCCTCGCCGCGCGCCTGCTGGCTGGCTACATTGACAAGGAAGTCTGCGGCCTTGGCGTTTACTCGTTCTCGCAGTCGATCGTGCTCGGCCACGAACTCGGCCTGATCAACGACCGCGTCCGCGACGTGGTCGAGGCCAACGCGCGCAAGTTCAACGACGCCATCGACGCAGCGCAGACCCAGCGCTTCGAGTACTTCGGCCTGCGCACGCTCTACGACCGTTACCTGCTCAAGCATCCGCAGCGCCGCAGCGTGATCGAAACACCGCAGCAGTTCTTCATGCGCATCGCGGTGGCGCTGACCGACACCCCGGCCGCGGCGCTGGAGCTGTACCGGTTGATGGCGTCGCTCGATTACATCCCGAGCTCGCCAACGTTGTTCAATTCCGGCACGCGCCACGAACAGCTGTCGTCGTGTTTCCTGCTCGACTCGCCGCAGGATTCGCTGAGCGACATCTACGCCCGCTACGGTGACGTCGCGCAGCTGTCGAAGTTCAGTGGCGGCATCGGCCAGGCGTACTCACGCATCCGCGCGCGCGGTTCGCTGATCCGTTCCACCAACGGTCGCAGCAACGGCATCGTGCCGTGGCTGAAGACGCTCGATGCCTCGGTCGCTGCGGTGAATCAAGGCGGCAAGCGCAAGGGTGCGGCCTGCATCTATCTCGAAACCTGGCACGCCGACATCGAGGAATTCCTTGAGCTGCGCGAGAACACCGGCGAGGAAGCGCGCCGCACCCACAACCTCAACCTCGCCAACTGGGTGCCGGACCTGTTCATGCGCCGCGTGGAAGAGGATGGCGATTGGTCGCTGTTCGATCCTTACGTCGTGCCGGAATTCCCGGACCTGTGGGGCGAAGCGTTCGAGCGCGCTTATGTGCAGGCCGAACAGCAGGGACTGGCGAAATCGACGATCAAGGCGCGCGAGCTGTACGCGCGGATGATGAAAGTGCTGGGCGAAACCGGCAACGGCTGGATGACGTTCAAGGATGCCTCCAACCGCACCTGCAACCAGGTCGGCCCGGGCCGCACGGTGCATCTGTCCAACCTGTGCACCGAGATATTGGAAGTCACCAGCGCCGAGGAAACCGCGGTCTGCAACCTCGGTTCGATCAACCTCGCCCAGCACGTCACGACGTGGGACGAAGGCAAGCCGGCATTCGACTTCGACAAGCTGGCCGAGACCGTGCGCGTCGCGGTGCGCCAGCTCGATCGGGTCATTGACCTCAACTTCTATCCGATCGAATCCGCGCGTCGCTCCAACTTGCGCTGGCGGCCGGTGGGCCTCGGCGTGATGGGCCTGCAGGACGTGTTGTTCAAGTTGCGCCTGCCGTTCGATTCGGCCGAAGCGTTGCAACTGTCGACGCGCATCGCCGAGCGCATCTACCTGCATGCGATGCAGGCCTCGTGCGAGCTGGCCGAGCAGCACGGCGCGCATCCGAGCTTCGCCGACACCCGTGCCGCGACGGGCGCACTGCAGTTCGACCTGTGGGGTATCACGCCGACCGAAACCGCCGCATGGGCGGCGTTGAAGGAACGCATCGCCGCGCACGGCCTGCGCAACTCGCTGCTGATCGCGATCGCACCGACCGCGACCATCGCCTCGATCGCCGGTTGCTACGAGTGCATTGAGCCGCAGGTATCGAACCTGTTCAAGCGCGAGACGTTGTCCGGCGACTTCCTGCAGGTCAACCGTTACTTGGTCGACGAACTGAAGCGCCTTGGCCTGTGGACGATCGAAGTGCGCGACGCGATCAAGCTCGCCGAAGGGTCGATCCAGAACATCGCCGCCATCCCCGATCTGCTCAAGGCGGTGTATCGCACTGCATGGGAGTTGCCGCAGAAGGCGCTGATCGACCTCGCGGCCGCACGTGGACCGTACCTCGACCAGTCGCAATCGCTGAACCTGTTCATGGAAAGCCCGAACATCGGCCGCTTGTCGTCGATGTACATGTATGCGTGGAAGTCCGGATTGAAGACCACCTACTACCTGCGCTCGCGTCCGGCCACGCGCATCGCCAAGGCAACCGTGTCCGCGCCGGTTTACACCGAGCAGCAGGCATTGGCGTGTTCGCTGGAAAACCCGGAAGCCTGCGAGGCCTGCCAGTAACCTGCCTTTGTGGGAGCGGCGTGAGCCGCGAACGCAAGGATCGCGGTCGCCAGGATGCGATCGCGACTTGCGTCGCTCCCACATCACTCATTGCAAGGAATGAAGATGTCCGCCGCCACCCATCAGCACCTGCTCGATCCTGGTTTTGCACTCACGTTGCGCCCGATGCGCTACCCGGCGTTCTACGAGATGTACCGCGACGCGGTGCGTAACACCTGGACGGTGGAGGAGATCGATTTCGGCATCGACCTCAACGACCTGCAGCACAAGCTCAGCGCGGCGGATCGCCACCTGATCGAGCGCCTGGTGGCGTTCTTCGCGACCGGCGATTCGATCGTCGCCAACAACCTGGTGCTGAACCTGTACCAGCACATCAACGCGCCCGAGGCGCGCATGTACCTGTCGCGCCAGCTGTACGAAGAGGCGTTGCACGTGCAGTTCTACCTGACACTGCTGGATGCCTACATCCCCGACCCGGCGCGCCGCGCCGAAGCCTTCGCCGCGATCGACAACATCCCGTCGATCAAGGCCAAGGCCGCGTTCTGCTTCAAGTGGATCGACTCAGTGCAGGACCTGCAGCGGCTCGACACGCGCGATCAGCGCCGCACTTTCCTGCTGAACCTCATCTGCTTCGCCTGTTGCATCGAGGGCCTGTTCTTCTTCGCCGCGTTCGCCTATGTCTGGTTCCTGCGCTCGCGCGGCTTGCTACCGGGGCTGGCCAGCGGCACCAACTGGGTGTTCCGCGACGAGTCGGGGCATATGGCGTTCGCGCTGGAAGTGATCCGTACCGTGCGCCTGGAAGATCCGGGTTTGTTCGACGCCGGCATGGAGCGCGAAGTGCGCGCGATGCTGCGCGAAGCGATCGAGGTCGAGGCCGGCTTCGCCGACGACGTGCTCTCCGGCGGCGTCAACGGCCTGTCGCCGCGCGAGATGGGGCAATACCTCGAATACGTCGCCGACACGCGCCTTGCTGCGCTCGGCCTGGCACCGGAATTCGGCACCAAGAATCCGTTCGGGTTCATGGATCTGCAGGACGTGCAAGAACTGACCAACTTCTTCGAGCGCCGCGTCTCGGCATACCAGGTCGGGATCAACGGTGCGGTCGCATTCGATGACGCGTTCTGATCACAACCATGTAGAGCAGGCGCCGGTCGAGGCGCGGTTGTGGGAGATCGTGTTCCCCGACCACACCAACCACCTCGGCACGTTGTTCGGTGGACAGGCGCTGGCGTGGATGGACAAGGCGGCGTTCGTCGTTGCTACCCGCTACGCACGCCGCACCGTGGTCACGGCGCGCTCGGAGCAGGTGGATTTCCATGTGCCGGTGCGCCTGGGGCAATTGGTGGAACTGGTGGCGCGCGTCGTCGAAGTCGGGCGCAGTTCGATGCAGGTCGAGGTGGAACTGCACACGGAAGACCCGCACGCCGGCACGCGCCATCTGTGCACCCGCGGCCGTTTCGTGATGATCGCGCTAGACGCGAACAGCCGGCCCGCGCCGATCGCCGCCCTGGCGGAGGCCTGACGGCCGCACTATCGCAGCGCGCCCGGTAAACTGCGCGCATCGAGAGGTGCGGAGCAAGGCATGACGTTACGGATCGCGCTGGCGCAGTTCGATTTCCCGGTTGGCGCAGTGGCGTCGAACGCCGAACGCATCGCAATGATGATTACGGCGGCGCGCGATGAGCACCGCGCCGACGTGGTGCTGTTCCCGGAGTTGGCGCTCAGCGGCTATCCGCCGGAAGACCTGCTGTTGCGGCCGAGCTTCCTCGCCGATTGCGAAGTGGCGCTGCAGCGTATCGCCGTCGGCACCCACGGCATCGTCGCCGTGGTCGGCTGGCCGCAGGCGTCAGGTGCGGTGGTCTACAACGCCGCCAGCGTGTTGCGTGATGGTGGCGTTGCGCACACCTATCGCAAACGTGAGCTGCCGAACTACGCGGTGTTCGACGAGCGTCGTTATTTCGACGTCGATCCGGATCGCGATCATTGCGTGTTCGAAGTAAACGGTGTGCAAGTCGGCCTGATCATCTGCGAAGACCTGTGGTTCCCCGAGCCGCTGGCCGACACCGTCGCCGCCGGCGCGCAGCTGGTGCTGGTGCCGAACGCGTCGCCGTTCGAGCGCGACAAGCATGCGCAACGCGATGCGTTATTGGCGCAGCGCGTGCATGAGGGTGGCGTCGCGCTTGCCTATCTCAATGTCGTCGGTGGCCAGGATGCATTGGTCTTCGATGGCGCTTCGGTGCTCGCCGATGGCGATGGCGTGGTGCATCCGGCGGCGACTGCCTTCGAAGACCATTGGCTGGTCGCGGATTTCGATGCCGATACGCGCAAGTTCGCCCCCATCCATTGGCCGATCGAAGCCGACGAGAGCCGCGATGCCCTGGCGTGGCGCGCAGTGGTACGCGGCACCCGCGATTACTGCACCAAGAACGGATTCAGCAAAGTGTGGCTGGGGTTGTCCGGGGGCATCGACTCGGCGCTGGTACTGGCCATCGCGGTCGATGCGCTCGGCGCGGACAACGTCACCGCAGTACGGCTGCCCTCGCGCTACACCGCCGACCTGTCCAACGACCTCGCTGCCGAGCAATGCATCGCACTTGGGGTGAAGTACGAAACCGTGCCGATCGAAGCGCCATTCAGGGGCCTGCTCGAAGCGCTGGGACCGGTATTCGCGGGCAGACCCGCCGATGTCACCGAGGAAAACCTGCAGTCGCGCGCGCGCGGCGTGATCATGATGGCGTTGAGCAACAAGTTCGGTGGACTGTTGCTGACCACCGGCAACAAGAGCGAATACGCGGTTGGCTACGCCACGATCTACGGCGACATGTGCGGCGGTTACGCGCCGATCAAGGACCTGTACAAGACCGAGGTCTATGCGCTGGCGCGCTGGCGCAACACCATCGGCGGCAGCGCTCCGCATGGCGGCAGCGTCCTTCCTGAAGCGGTGATCGAACGGCCACCGTCAGCGGAACTGCGCGAGAACCAGAAGGACCAGGATTCGCTACCACCCTACGACGTCCTCGACGCGATCCTGTATCGCCACGTCGACCAGGAACAGTCGCGCGACGAGATCGTCGCCGCCGGTTTCGATGACGCGATCGTCGACAAGGTGCTGCGACTGGTGCGGATCAGTGAATGGAAGCGACACCAGGCCGCACCGGGACCGAAGGTGTCGCGGCGTGCGTTCGGGCGCGAGCGACGGTATCCGATCACGAACGGGTATTCGGCCTAGTCCGACGTCCAAACAAAAACGCCGCCCGGAGGCGGCGTCTTTCGCGATGCAGTCGGGGCTTAAGGCTTGGTCGCCGCCGACTTCTCGCCCGCGAACGGATTGAGCTTGCGGAAATTGGACGGGTAGTCCGGCCATTTGCCGCTCAGCCACGGGTGGTTCGGGTCGTTCTGCTGCAGCACGCGCTTGGCATCGTTGGCGAGGGTCTCGTTGCCGAGCTTGGTATACGCCTCGGCGAGCACGGCGACCGCATCGTTCTGGTGCTCGCTCTGCGGATAGGTCTCGAGCAGGTACTTGGCGCGCGTCGCCGCGGCGACCCAGGCGGTGCGGCGCAGGTAATACAGCGCCGTGTCGAGTTCGTGCTTCGCGAACAGGTTGCGCAGTTCGACCATGCGTGTGCGCGCGTCGGCCGCGTAGCGGCTGTTGGGATAGCGTTCGGCGACGATCGAGAAGTCGTTGTAGGCCTGCTGCGGCGTCGACAGGTCGCGGTTGCTCATCTCCAGCGAGAACACGCGCTGCAGGAAGATGGCGTTGCGGGTCGCGTTGGACAGGCCGCGCAGGTAATAGAAGTAGGCGATGTTGCGATGGGTCGGATAGGTGCGGATGAAGCGGTCGATGGTGGACACCGCGTCATCGTGCTTGCCGGCCTTGAACTGTGCGTAGGCCGTTTCCATCAGCGCTTGTTCGGTATATGGACCGTACGGGTATTGCGCGATCAGGCGCTGGAATGTCTCGGTCGCGCCGCCCCAGCGTTCGTCCTTCATCTGGTCGTGGGCGCGGTTGTAGAGCTGCTCGACCGGCACGCCCTCGTTGCGGTTTTCTTTTTTCCAGAGTTTGCTGATCCGGGCACAGCCGGAGCTGGCGAGGATGACGACGAGCAGCAACAGCAGCAGGGAGCGCAGCGGGACGAAGCGTGGGGTCATGGCAGATACACGGGCGCCGGGGGCACGAAGGGCCGATAATAACAGGCTCGCAATAACAGTCCGGGCGAGCGGCCCCTCCCAGCCTGAACCGAAGCCCTCGCATGACCGCAGCCGACACTGACCGCGCCGAACCGCGCACCGCCCTGGTCCCCGACAGCGCCTCTGGACGCCGTTTCGACGCCGTTCTGGCGGAGCTGTTCCCTGAATTCTCGCGGTCGCGGCTGGCCGAATGGATCAAGTCCGGCGACGCCCTGCTCGACGGCAAGCCGGTCCGGCCGCGCGATCCGGTGCGCGGCGGCGAGACCGTTTCGCTCGATGTCGTGCTGGAAACGCAGACCGAGGCCGTGGCCGAGGACATCGCCCTCGACGTCCTGTACGAGGACAGTGAGGTGATCGTGCTGAACAAGCCGGCCGGCCTCGTCGTGCATCCGGGCGCAGGCAATCCGGCCGGGACCTTGGTCAATGCGCTGTTGCATCGCGACCCGACCCTGTCGCTACTGCCCCGTGCCGGCATCGTGCACCGGCTCGACAAGGACACCTCCGGTGTCATGGTCGTCGCGCGCACGGTGCCCGCGCATACCGCGCTGGTCGCCCAGTTGTCGGCCCGCGGCGTGCATCGGCAATACCTCGCCATCGTGGTCGGTGCGCTGGTGTCCGGCGGCACCGCCAACGCCGCGATCGATCGCCATCCGCGCGACCGCATCCGCATGGCGGTGCGCGAGGACGGCCGCGACGCGGTCACGCATTACCGCCTGCGTGAGCGCTTCCGCGCCCATACCGCGCTGGAATGCCGCCTCGAAACCGGCCGCACCCACCAGATCCGCGTGCACATGGCGCACCTCAAACATCCGATCGTAGGCGACCCGCTCTACGGCGGCCCGTTGAAGCTGCCGAAAGGCGCGACGCCGGAGTTGATCGAAGCCCTGCGCGGCTTCAAGCGCCAGGCCCTGCACGCGGAAACGTTGGAGTTCGCGCATCCGATCACGGGCGAACCCGTGCGTTGCACCGCGCCCGTACCGGACGACATGCAGCACTTGATGAAGGCGCTGCGCGACGATGCGAAGGCGGCTGCCGGGGCTGCGCGTTGAACGATGCTGCGATCCTCCCGGCCGACTGGCCCGCACCACAGAACGTGTGCGCGTTCACCACGCTGCGTCATGGTGCCGGCGCCTCGCTGCCGCCGTTCGATACGTTCAATCTCGGCCTGCGCAGCGGCGACGATGTCCAGACGGTCGCGCGTAACCGTGTCGAATTGATCGAACGTTTCGCGCTGCCATCCGCGCCCCGCTGGCTGCACCAGGTGCACGGAACGACGGTCGTAGCCGAGCCTGGCTTCGACGAACCCGAAGCCGATGCGGCCATCACGCGCACGCCAGGCACGGTGCTTGCGATCCTCACCGCCGATTGCATGCCGGTGGTGTTCGCCGCGGACGACGGTAGCGAAGTCGGTGCGGCGCATGCCGGTTGGCGCGGGCTTGCCGGTGGCGTGCTCGAAGCAACGGTCGCGGCGATGCAGACGCCATCGGCAGACATCGTTGCCTGGCTCGGTCCTGCGGCGGGGCCGCAGGCCTACGAGATCGGCCAGGAAGTCCTGGATGCCTTCGTTGCGCACGATCCACGCGCAGCATCGGCCTTCGCCGCCACCCGGCCTGGTCACTGGCGCATCGACCTGTATGCGCTGGCGCGGCAACGCCTCGCCGATGCCGGCGTCGGGCGCGTGTTCGGCGGCGACCTGTGCACGATCACCGATCCGCAGCGGTTCTTCTCCCACCGTCGCGACCAGCGCACAGGACGCATGGCGACGCTGGCTTGGCTCCGGCCGTTGCAGTAAGTCTTGCCGCCGCTCCTCGCGGCTGCAGTATCGTGCGCGGCAGTGTCCTCAAGCCGACGGAATCCATGCCAATGACATCCTCCCGCCGCTGGTTCGTCGCCGGTGACCTCAACGGCTTCTTCGGCCTGGTGGTCGACAACCTGTCGATCCTCGGCTTCATCGCGGCTGCGCTGATCGGTATCTTCGGTTTTCCCGCCGAGGTGGTGTATGCGCGGATGTTTCCGGGCACCGCTTTCGGCGTGCTCGTCGGCAACCTGATCTATACCGCGATGGCGCGCCGCCTCGCCGCGAGAACCGGTCGCGACGATGTCACCGCGATGCCGCTCGGGCTGGACGCGCCGACCAGTATCGGCATGGCGCTGCTGGTGCTGGGCCCGGCATTCGTCGCATTCAAGCAGCAGGGGCTCGACGAGCACGCGGCGGCGATCGCGACCTGGCAGCTCGGCATGGCCTCGCTGATGGTGATGGGTGCGCTGAAGTTCGTGCTGTCGTTCGCCGGCGACGCGGTGACGCGGCTGATCCCGCGCGCCGGCCTGCTCGGTTCGATCGCCGGCATTGCGCTGGTGCTGATGGGATTCCTGCCGCTGGTCGAGGCGTTGCGCTCGCCGGTGGTCGGCTTCGTCACGCTCGGTCTGCTGTTGTACGTGCTGATTGCGAAGGGCCGGTTGCCGGTGAAACTGCCTGGCGTGTTCGTCGCGTTCGTATTCGGCACCGTGCTGTATTACGTGCTTGGCGCAGCCGGCCTGGGCGCACCGGGTTTCCGTTGGCCGCAGCTGGCACCGCTGCAACTGCATTTGCCGTGGCCGACGCTGGGCTTCGTCGAGGGGTTGCCCGCGACCGTTCCGTATCTGCCGCTGCTGCTGCCCTTCGGCCTGTTGATGGTGGTCGGCGGCATCAATGTCAGCGAGAGCGCGCGTGCGGCGGGCGACGACTACCGCACACGCGACATCCTGCTCGCCGAGGCGTTCTCGACCCTGATCGCCGGTGTCTGCGGCGGCGTCGCGCAGACGACGCCATACATCGGCCAGCCTGCGTACAAGCACATGGGTGCGCGCAGTGGCTACACGCTGCTGACCGGACTGTTCATCGGCATCGGCGGGATGCTGGGTCTGGTGTCAGGGTTGGTGCAATGGCTGCCGCTGGCGGTGCTGGCGCCGATCATCGTCTACGTCGCCCTAGACATCACCACCCAGGCGTTCCAGGCGACGCCACGCGAACATGCCGCGGCGATGGTGCTGGGGTTCCTGCCGTCGGTCGCGTACATGCTGTCGATCAAGCTCGGTAATCCGGCCTGGATCCCACCACAGCATTTCGCCGAACTGATGGCCGCCGGCGACAGCCCCGGCCTGCCGGAAATGGCGGTGATCGTGACGCTCGGCAATGGCTTCATCATCACCGCGATGATCTGGACGTCGGCGGTGGCGGCGATGGTCGACCGGCGCCTGCTGCGCGCGGCGGCGTTCCTGTTCGCTGGAGCCGTCCTCGCGCTGTTCGGCATCATCCACTCGGTGCATCCGCAGGGCGGCATCTACCTGCCATGGACGTTGCAGGGATTGCCGAGCGTGATCGCGTGGCAGTTCATCGGCGCCTACCTGGCGCTGGCGACGTTGATGGCATTGCTGTCGCTGCAGCGCGATGCGTCGAAACCAGGGACGGCGGTGCGCTAGCTGCACCAGAGGTGCACGGGACGACGGTCGCGACCAGCACACCGGTTGCAGGGCGACGATCTGCTGGATCGTCTGACGCTGCATCGAGTGCGATGCGTCTACAGCAACCCCTCGGCCTTGGCGGCGGCCACTTGCGCTGCGGCTTTCGCGCGCGCGGGTGCCAAGATCTTCATGTAGCGCGGATCTGCGCGCAGTTCGGCGAGCAACGGATCGGCATCGAGTTCGGCGATGATCTGGAAATGACCACCCGCGACGCCCTCCTGCAACGCGGCGAAGGCGCGATCGAGGTCCCCGAGTTGCGCATAGGCCACAACCTCGAACCAGCCACGCCCTGCGACGAATGCGGGATAGGGGCGATCGGCGATCGAGGCGACCGCCGCTTCCAGTAACGCCTGTCCCTGGGGCTTGGCTCCGGTCTGGATCAAGGCTGTGCCTGCATGGATGGCATCCCTGGCTTGCCCCGGATAAACCTTGGGTGTGGTGTTGGCAAAGAACCAGGGAACGAGCTTGCGGTAGGTCGCCAGTGCTTCCTCCGTGCGTCCGCTGCGGAGCAGCAGGTACCCGCGAAAGCCCTCGGGCGGTGGTTGCACTTTGGCAAGTAACGCCAAAGCCGCATTGGGATCGCCGTCCAGCGTCGCGAGCCTCGCCTCGGCGAACAGCACCTCGCGCGAAGCGGGAGCGCGTTGCGCCAGTGGGGCCAAGCATGCCTTGGCCTCAGCCAGCGCGCCGAAATCGATCATCGCGTGGCACCGGTGCGCCCGGAAGCCAAACGCCTCGGGGTCGAGGATGTCCTGCTGCTTCAGGTCACGCATGGTCGCGACCAGGTCATTCTTCATCTGGTGCAGCGTGCTGCGGTCGTCGTAGTTCCTGGCGACGTCCGGGTGATCGGCGATCAGTTGGTTGCACAGCGCAAAGGCCTCGTCGACCCGGTCGCTCTGCCCGAGCGCGAAGATGTAGACGCCGCGGATCACCGGCGACAAGGGGTCCAGCTCGGTCGCTTTCTTGAGCATCGGCAGTCCCTCGTCGAAGCGTCCAAAGGCGAGGGCGAGTAGTTCGCCATACCACTGGTAGCCTGTGGCGTATCCCGGTGCCAACTGGACACCGCGCCGGTATTCCGCTTCCGCGGCGATGACATCACCGGCCAGTTCAAGCTCAGCCGCCCGAGAGATGTGCGCCTCACCCAATTCCGGCGCAAGCGCAAGTGCGCGTTCCAGGTAGCGCTTGCCGCGACTGCGTTCTTCCGGCGTGATGCTCGCGTATGAGTTCAGGAGCGCGTACGCATCGCGCGCGGCGACATAGGCGCGTGCGTACGCGGGATCAAGCTGGATGGCGCGTTCGAAATGCTGGGCCGCCCTGCGCATCTCGGGCACGTTGCGTTTGGGCAGCAAGGCGATGCCTTTCAGGTATTCCTGATAGGCGGCGACGTTGTCGGTGCGCTTCTGCACGAGGCGCCGCTGCTCTGGTTCCGGCAGCTTCACCTGCAACGCCTGCACCACCGAGGTTGCGATCTCGTCCTGGATCTTGAAGACATCGGTCATGCGTCGATCGAAACGTTGCGACCACACATGCGAACCATCCGATGCACGGATCAATTGAACAGTGATGCGAACGGTGTCGCCTGCCTGTTGCACGCTGCCTTCGAGCAGGTGGGCAGCGCCAAGGGCCTTGCCGATCTCGCGCATGTCGGTCGGCTTGCCCTTGAACGCGAACGACGACGTGCGTGCGATCACCTTCAGGTCCTGCACCTGCGCCAGCATGTCGAGCGTGGTCTCGGCGAGGCCATCGGAGAAATACTCGTTGGCCTTGTCGCCGCTCATGTTCACGAACGGCATCACCGCGATCGAACGCTCCGGGATGGCGGTGCGGCCATTGCGCAGTGCAGGTTGGCCGAGGTAGTACCAGCCCAGTGCGAGCGCGATCAGTCCCGCGGAAATCACGGCCATCCGTTTGTTGCCGACCTTGCCGGTGGCGAGTTTGATGCCCTCCGGCGTCAACTCCAGCACCCAGGTGAGCAGGAGCGCGAGCGGGAACCCGAGTGCGAACAGCAGGATGACGACGCGCAATGCCCAGGGAGGCGCATCGAAGGCCGGCAGCGCGATCGACGCGGCTTGGATCGCAATCCAAGCCACGACCAGATATACCAGGCCAACCCGGAATACCTTGCGCTGCTTGAGTTCGGCGACGAAGGACACGGCGACTCCCGGCACGTCATCAAGCATGCAAACGCGGCTACGGGCCAATGGCGGACACCACCTTGCATCCCCGCTTCACGCCCGCACCTTCAGGCTATCGCCGGTTCGCCGGCCCAAGTTCTGGAGATCCCGTCCATGCGCATGGACAAACTTACTTCGCGTTTCCAGGAGGCACTCAGCGACGCGCAGTCGCTGGCCGTCGGGCGCGACCACAACCTGATCGAACCCGCGCACTTGCTGGCCGCCTTGCTCGACCAGCAAGGCGGCGGCACGCGGCCGTTGCTGGCGCAGGCCGGCGTCAACGTGCCGCTGCTGCGCGAACGGCTTGGCGAGATCCTGGAGAAGTTGCCGAAGGTGTCCGGGCAAGCCGGCAGCGTGTCGGTGGGCAACGATCTTGGGCGACTGCTCAATGTCACCGACAAGCTGGCGCAGCAGCGCGGCGACGCCTTCATCGCTTCGGAATTGTTCCTGCTTGCCGCGTTGGAAGACAGCGGCGACGCCGGCCGTGCGCTGAAGGCTGCCGGCGCCAACAAACAGAAACTCGAAACTGCGATCGACGCCATGCGGGGAGGCGAGAAGGTGCAATCCGAGAATGCCGAGGACCAGCGCCAGGCGCTGGAGAAGTACACCATCGATCTCACCGCGCGCGCCGAGAGCGGCAAGCTCGATCCGGTGATCGGTCGCGACGAAGAGATTCGTCGCACCATCCAGGTCCTGCAGCGCCGCACCAAGAACAATCCGGTGCTGATCGGTGAGCCCGGCGTCGGCAAGACCGCGATCGTCGAGGGCCTGGCGCAACGCATCATCAACGGCGAGGTGCCCGAGGGCCTCAAGGGCAAGCGCGTGCTGTCGCTGGACATGGGCGCGCTGATCGCGGGAGCCAAGTTTCGCGGCGAATTTGAAGAGCGGTTGAAGGCTGTGCTCAATGATCTGGCCAAGAACGAAGGCCAGATCATCCTGTTCATCGACGAACTGCACACCATGGTCGGCGCGGGCAAGGCCGAAGGCAGCATGGATGCCGGCAACATGTTGAAACCGGCGCTTGCGCGCGGCGAATTGCACTGCATCGGTGCGACCACGCTCGACGAATACCGCAAGTACGTCGAGAAGGACGCCGCGCTGGAGCGTCGCTTCCAGAAAGTGTTCGTCGGCGAGCCCAGCGTCGAGGACACCATCGCGATCCTGCGCGGCTTGAAGGAACGCTACGCCGTGCACCACGGCGTCGAGATCACCGACCCCGCCATCGTCGCCGCAGCCACACTCTCGCACCGTTACATCGCCGACCGGCAATTGCCGGACAAGGCGATCGACCTGATGGACGAGGCCGCCTCGCGCATCCGCATGGAGATCGACTCCAAGCCGGAAGAGCTCGACCGCAAGGAACGGCGCCTCATCCAGCTCAAGATCCAGCGCGAAGCTTTGAAGAAGGAGAAAGACGCCGAATCGAAGAAACGCCTGGCCGACCTCGAAGCCGAGATCGCCACGCTCGAGCGCGACTTCAACGATCTCGAGGAAGTGTGGAAGGCGGAGAAGGCGACGTTACAAGGTGCCACCAAGCTCAAGGAGCAGATCGAAGCCGCCAAACTCGAACTCGAAGCCGCCCAGCGCAAGCAGGATTACGCTCGGATGAGCGAGTTGCAGTACGGGCTGATTCCGGAGTTTGAAAAACAGTTGGCCACCGCACAGGAAGCGGAGCAGAAGGGTTTCCGTCTGCTGCAGGACAAGGTCACCGAGGAAGAGATCGCAGAAGTCGTTTCGCGCTGGACTGGCATTCCGGTGTCGAAAATGCTGGAAGGCGAGCGCGAGAAGCTGCTGAAGATGGAATCGCAGCTGCAGAAGCGCGTCGTCGGCCAGGCCGAAGCGGTGAAGGCGGTATCGGACGCGATCCGCCGCTCGCGCGCGGGCCTGAGCGATCCAAATCGCCCGAATGGTTCATTCCTGTTCCTCGGTCCGACCGGCGTCGGCAAGACCGAACTGACCAAGGCGCTGGCGGAATTCCTGTTTGACTCATCCGACGCGATGGTGCGCATCGACATGAGCGAGTTCATGGAGAAGCACAGCGTCGCGCGCCTGATCGGTGCGCCGCCAGGCTATGTCGGTTATGAGGAAGGCGGTTACCTGACCGAAGCGGTGCGGCGGCGTCCGTACAGCGTGATCCTGCTCGATGAAGTCGAGAAGGCGCATTCGGATGTGTTCAATGTGCTGCTGCAGGTGTTGGATGACGGTCGCCTGACCGATGGACAGGGGCGCACGGTGGATTTCCGCAATACCGTGATCGTGATGACGTCGAACCTCGGATCACAAATGATCCAGGACATGTCTGTTGAAAGCGGGGCTTCCGACGACTCACCCGAGGCTTACACGCAGATGAAAGCCGCGGTGATGGGCGTCGTCCAGTCGCACTTCCGTCCGGAGTTCATCAACCGGCTCGACGAGATCGTGGTGTTCCATCCGCTCGACAAGGCGCAGATCCGTGAGATCGCGCGTATCCAGACGCAATACCTGGGCAAACGCCTGGCCGAGCGCGGCATCGCCATCGAGATCGGCGAATCGGCGCTGATGCTGCTCGGCAACGTCGGCTTCGACCCGGTCTATGGCGCGCGACCGCTGAAGCGCGCGATCCAGCAGCAACTCGAGAACCCGCTTGCACACAGGATTCTATCTGGCGACTTCGGTAGCGGCGACACGATCAGGGTCGAGGCGGAAGGCGGGCAGTTGGTGTTCCACAAAGCCTGACGTTTCGCCCTTCCAACGGCTCGTGCGCCTGCTGCATTCCGTGCCAACATGGCGCGATGACGAGTGCTGCTCCAGCAATCGGTAATGGATGGTCGTGGGCGCGGAGCCGTAGTGGCAAGATCCTGCTGCTCGGCGCGCTCGGCGTGCTGCTGCAGCAGGTGTCCGTACCCTATACGGCCAACTTGTTCGGGGTGACCAGGGACGCCTCGCTGCTGCACCTGCATATGGGTTTGCTGCTCGCCGTCGCGATGCTGGACCGCGACCGTTGGGTGCTGGCGGGCGCCTTCATTTTGGTCTTCCTGGGTTGGGTGGCGCGGGCCTGGACACAGGCCTACGACATGGCCGTCTGGCTGCCGATCGGGGCGATCGCCTACCTGCTTAGCCTGGGCTGGACCTTGTTGTGCGCACACTGGATGGGTTGGCCCAGGCCGCCGGGCTCGGTCCGCGTCGACAAGCGTGATCTTGCGAGGTTCGCCAGCATCGGCCTGCTGCTGTTCCCGCTCGGGTCGACCGCGATCGCACTGCTGGCCGGCCTGCAACTGAGCGACACCGAGCGCATGGTCGCAGCTGCGCAGATCCTGTTCGCACGGCACTTCGGTGTTGCGGTCCTGACTTTTCCGCTGGTGATGGCGTGGTGCGAACGAAATACGCCACGATCGCGCGCGCTGCGGCCGCACGATTGGTTGTGGCCGCTGCTGCTGTGCCTGGGCGTGGTGGCGAGCATTGCCGCGAGTGAACGCATCCAGGCGGCTTTCGCTGCCTTGCAGGGCGACCGTCCGGTCGTGCTGATGGACTATCGCTTCGCACTGTTCGCGCTGCTGGGCTGGTGTGCGCTGCGCCTGCGCCCACGGTCTTCGATGCTGTTGCTGGTGGCGACGATGTTTGCGCTGGTGGAGGCGATCGCCGGCGCTGCCGAGCGCAACGGCACGCCGCTTGGATTCGTCAATCTCGTGCATCTGGCTTTCGAGTTGAGCGTGCTGCTGATGGCGATGCTGTATTTCGTGGTGATCGAGCGCGAAAGCCGCGAGTTCGCCGCGAGGCTGGAGGACGAAACCCGCCGCGACACCGCCACCGGTTTGCCAAACCTGACCGCGTTGCGACACCACATCGATCGCATGCGCCCGTTGGCCGCGTCTGGTGCGGTGGGCTACTTGCTGCTGGACCATACCGACGATCTGGTGGCCGGTTTCGGCCTGGACATGCAGTCGCGGGTGATGAACACCGTGGCCGTGCGCCTGGCCGGCATTGCCCAGCCGTTCCTGGTCGGCATGGGACAGTTCGCGCTGTTGCCGACCGAAGGGGAAGCGGGCGAGGACCATTGGGAGCGCGCGATCGATGCGGTCGAGGCGATCGAAGTCGATACCGGCG
The DNA here is from genome assembly GCF_022758295.1 of Lysobacter sp. CFH 32150. Classification (GTDB taxonomy): domain Bacteria; phylum Pseudomonadota; class Gammaproteobacteria; order Xanthomonadales; family Xanthomonadaceae; genus CFH-32150. The sequence continues at coordinate 256,190 of NZ_JALDWJ010000003.1, forward strand.
GCCAACGTTTCGGGCTGTCGCCGTACCTGGGTGTCGCGCGCCGGACGGATGCGACGCCGGAAGCGATCGAGGCAGCGCTGCTGCTCGCCTCGCAACTGGCGTTCGAGGCGCGGCGGCGCAACGAGGTGCGGCCGCTGCACGATGACGAGATGTCGTCGTCGCAATCCGGGGCGATGCGACAACAGTTGCATACGGCGACCGATGCGCTGGCGTGCCTGCGCAACCGACGCATGGAATTGCATTTCCAGCCGATCCGCCCGCTCGACAAGAGCCACCCGGGCAACCAGGAACCGGAATATGCGGTCGGCGAAGTGCTCTGCCGCCTGCGCGGCACGCAGGGAGAACTGCTGTATCCGGAAACGTTCCTTGGGCCGATCGAAGCGGTGGGGCGCAGCGTCGAACTCGACCTCGCCGTGGTGCAGACCTTGTTCGAACTGCTGCACCAGCACCCGCGCGCGCTGCCGCGGATGAAGCGCATCGCCATCAACTTGACCGGCCAGAGCCTGGCCTCGGTCAGTTTCAAGCAGCAATTCGAACGATTGCTGGCCGACTCGCCCTTGCCACTGTCCGCGCTCTGTTTCGAGATCACCGAGAACGCGGTGATCGCCAGCGAAGCGCACACGCGCAGCTTCCTCGACGACCTGCGCCAGCGCGGTTGCCGCATCGCCATCGACGACTTCGGCAAGGGCATGCAGAGCTTCGCGCGGTTGAAGGAGCTGCCGGTGGACATCATCAAGATCGACGGCAGCTTCGTCCGCCACGTCGCCGAGCGCGGTCGCGACTACGCGTTGGTCGAAGCCTCGGTCTCGATCGCGCGCGCATTCGATGCCGAGACGGTGGCGGAATTCGTCGAGACCGAGGCGACCGCCGACTGCCTGCGCGAGCTCGGCGTGCAATGGATGCAGGGTTACCTGCATGCGAAGCCGACGTCGTTGGCAGAGATGCTTGCGCTGGCCGACTGACGAAGGTTGCAAAAAGCAAACGGCCCGGGATCACCGGGCCGTTTGCAGGGGCTCACACAAACCGTTTCACCATTTGAAGCCGACCTTGGCATACACGAAGGCGCCGTTGAAGCCGAAGGGCGACGCCGCGCTGTACGGCAACTGGCCGCCGGTCGAGTTGGCGAGCTTCACTTCGTCGGGATACTCATCGGTCACGTTGTCGCCGCCCAGCGTGAATTCCCAACCATTGAGCTTGTAGGTGGCAGCGAGGTCCAGGGTCCACTTGGCGCCGAATGTCTGGTCCTTGGTGAGGTCCGGCGGAATCTGGTTGTTCAATACCGAGAACTCGCCATAGCGCGTGGCACCGGCGTTGAAGCGCCAGCTACCGACATTCCACGTCGTGCCCAGGAAGTATTTGTCGCGCGGTGAGCCGACGGTGATGCGACCGATCTCGATGCGGCCAATGCGGGACGCATTCGGGTCGATCGCCGCCAGTGCCGCGGGATTCGGCGCCACCCGGTCCACTTCCGTCTTCGAGTAGTTGTAGCCTGCAGTGAACTCCAGGTCGCTGCTATCCAGCTTCCAGCGATACGTGCCGACCAGGTCGACTCCGTCAGTGGTGGTGTCGACGGCGTTGGTGAAATAACGTCCACCGCCAATCCCTGGGTAGCCGTTGTTGTTGAGATAGGTGCGCACCGCGGTGCTGGTCAGGTTCTCCGACAGCATGATGCGGTCATCGATCTGGATCCGGTACGCGTCGACCGTGATGTACAGCTCTGCTGCCGGCTGCAACACCAGGCCGAGGCTGTAGTTGATGGACTCTTCCGCTTTCAGTGGTTCGGCGCCCAGCGCGATCGCGGCCGGGTTATCGACGCGGAACGTGCCAACCTCGAACGGCAGGTTGCCGCTGGCGGTCTGGATGAAGTTGGTGGCGATCGACTGGAAGAACTGTTGCTGCAGGGAAGGCGCGCGAAAACCGCTGGACACCGTGCCGCGCAACGCGACCGCGTCGCTGAAGGCATACCGTGCCGACAGCTTGCCGGACGTAGTCGTGCCGAAGTCGCTGTAGTCCTCGTAGCGGGCGGCGATACCTGCAGAAAACTTCTCGGTGATTTCTGCTTCGGCGTCAGCGTAGATCGAATAGTTGTGGCGATCGAAGCTGCCGGCGTCGGTGGGTTTGAAGCCGCTGAACACCTGTGAGCCTGGCGCAGCAGGAGATCCGGACGGCAGCAACGCGCCGCCATTCAAGTAGGACGCCAGTTCACCAGCGCTTTCGATGAATTCTTCGGAGCGATATTCCGCGCCGAACGCTAAGGTCAACGGTCCTGCGAATGCGCCGACCTGGAACGGCCTGCTGATATCGAAGTTGAACACGTCCTGCTTCACTTCCAGTGCGCCCGCATAGAAGTTCAGCGGCGAAGCCAGGCCCATGCTCCGGTTGAGGCTGTTCTCGACCTTGAAGCTGAGGAAGTTGTAGCCGTGGTTGTAGCTGGCGTCCCAGTCCCAATCACCGGAGGTGCCGCGAACACCCGCGACGATGGAGCGGTCCTTCGCCAGGTTGTGGATCTTGGGCAGGAAGCCGTCAGGGTAAATGGCCGGGTTGTTGCGGCTGTCGTTCGGCGCGCGGAAGAATCCGTTCGACAGTGCGTCGCGATTGCTGGCCATGCCGAAGGCGTAGGCCGTCAACGTGTCATTGAAATCCCAGGTGCCGTTGAACGACACCGCGGCCTGGCTGATCTCGGGATCGCCGTAGCGCTGGACGACTTTACCCAACGGCGGCACGGGGCTGGGCAATGGCGTCGCCGACAAATTCACCGGACGCGCGCGATCAGTCTGCTCGTTATGCCCTGCCTGTCCCGCAAGATGCACCAGTCCGCGCTCGCCGCCGAACTTGAAGCCGCCATCGCCGCTGAGCTGCACCTGTGCACCATCGCCGGCGCTCATCTGTCCGTGCTTGGCTTCGATGCCGCCACCTTCGCCGCCCTTCAAGACGATGTTGACCACACCAGCGATCGCGTCCGAACCGTATTGCGCGGAAGCGCCGTCGCGCAGCACTTCCACGCGCTCGACTGCAGACACCGGGATGGCGTTGAGGTCGACGGGCGAGGAGCCGCGACCCTGGCTGCCGTTGAGGTTGATCAGCGCGGTGGTGTGGCGACGCTTGCCGTTGACCAGCACCAGCACTTGGTCCGGCGCGAGGCCGCGCAACTGCGCGGGGCGGACTGCGTCGGTACCGTCAGTAATCGCCGGACGCGGGAAGTTCAGCGCCGGCAGTGCGCGCGAGAGTGCGGTCGCGAGTTCGGACGTGCCGGTCGCTTCCAGCGCTTCCGGCGTGATCACGTCGATCGGGGATAACGATTCGGCGACTGTGCGGTCGCTGGCGCGGGTGCCGGTGACCACCACAGTATCGAGCGTTTTGGCGGGGTCTTTCGCTGGTTCCGGTGTCGGCGTGGTCTGCGCTACAGCGCTGCCGCTGGCAATGGTGAGCAAGGCAAGGACAAGCGAATGGCGCGTCATGCGGAGCCCTCAATTGGAGTGTGATTTCGCTTTAACATGTTTTTTACATTAGCGTCAATCGTTCCATTCGAATGGAACACTAATGCGCACTGATAAAATCGAACGATGATCTCTTTTCGAAACTTCGCCCTGCGCCGGGGCGAACGCCTCCTGTTGTCCGATGTCGACCTCACCCTGCACGCCGGCTGGCGCGTCGGCGTGGTCGGCCGCAATGGCACCGGCAAATCCTCGTTGTTTGCGGCGCTGATGCGCGAGCTGGAAGCGGACAAGGGCGATCTCGACCTGCCCGGCAAGGCGCGCATCGCCTCCGTTGCGCAGGAAACCCCATCGCTCCCGGACGCGGCGATCGATTTCGTGCTCTCGGGCGATGCCGCCGTGCACGATGCGATCCAGGCCGAGGCCAACGCGTTCGCCAACGAGGACTGGGAAGCGGTCGCCGTCGCGCATCACCGCCTCGAAGAACTCAACGGCTACGACGCCAGCGCGCGTGCCGGCCGATTGCTGCATGGCCTCGGCTTTCCTGCCGAGACGCATGCAAAGCCGGTGTCTGATTTCTCCGGCGGCTGGCGCGTGCGCCTGAACGTCGCCCGCGCGCTGATGACGCCGAGCGACCTGCTGCTGCTCGACGAACCGACCAACCACCTCGACCTCGACGCGGTGCTGTGGCTGGAGCAATGGTTGCTGCGTTATCCCGGCACACTGCTGGTGATCTCGCACGACCGCGAGTTCCTCGACAACGTGACCACGCACACGCTGCACCTGCACGAAAGCAAGGCCAAGCTCTACACCGGCGACTACACGGCATTCGAACGCCAGCGCGCCGAACAGTTGCGCCAGCAGCAGATCGCGCACGAGAAGGAACAGGCCGAACGCGCGCACCTGCAGAGCTTCATCGATCGCTTCAAAGCCAAGGCCAGCAAGGCCAAGCAGGCGCAGTCGCGGATGAAGCGGCTGGCGAAGCTGGCCGGAACCGAGGCGGTACGTGCCGAGCGTTCGTTGCGGATCGAATTCCCGGCGCCGCAGCGCTTGCCGAACTCGCTGATCCGCCTGAACCACGTCGATGCGGGGTACCGCGTGGCGCCTGTGGGAGCGACGTCAGTCGCGACTGCAGTGACCATCCTCCATGACGTTGGTTTCGGCCTCGAAGCCGGCGATCGCGTCGGCCTGCTCGGCCCGAACGGCGCCGGTAAATCGACGCTGGTGAAGACCCTGGTCGGCGAACTGCCGCTGCTCGCCGGTGAGCGCAACGCGCATCCAGACCTGCGCATCGGCTACTTCGCCCAGCACACGGTCGAGTCGCTGATGGCCGGGCAGTCGCCGATCGATCACATGCGCAAGCTGTCACCGGATGCATCGACGCAGGCGTTCCGAGATTTCCTCGGTAAGTGGAATTTCCCAGGCGACCGCGCCTTCGAATCGATCGACAGTTTTTCCGGTGGCGAGAAGGCGCGCCTGGCGTTGGCCCTGATCGCATGGAAACAGCCGAACGTCCTGTTGCTCGACGAACCGACCAACCACCTCGACCTCGACATGCGCGAAGCCCTGGCCGAGGCGCTCAGCGATTTCGATGGCGCGATCGTGATGGTGTCGCACGATCGCCACCTGATCGGCCTGGTCTGCGAAACGTTCTGGCGCGTCGCCGGTGGCAAGGTCGAAGCCTTCGACGGCGACCTCGACGAATACGCAGCCTGGCTGCGTTCGCGTCCGGGCAGCGAAGCGGCCAAAGCCGAAAAGCCGGCAAGTCCCGTCCCGCCGCCGGCACCCGTCGCGAAGCAGAAAGTGTCCAAGATCAATCCGCACAAGCTGGCAAAGGCGGAATCGCGTGTCGCCGACCTGGAAACGCGCATCGCGGCGCTCGAAACCGAACTCGCCGCGCCCACGCTCTATGCGGATGGCGGGGCGCGTGCAGCGGCGCTCGGCAAGCAGCAGACCGAGCTGCGCATCGAACTCGAAACCGCCGAGCTGGAATTGCTGGCCCTGTACGAGGCCAACGCAGCCTAGCCGCTTCGTTTACGGCAGCAGCGTGGTCTGGAAACAGGTCACCGCATGGCCGGCGATGCGCACGCCGACCGGCTGCCGGTCGTCGACGCGCACGCTGACGTCGACATAACCGCCGCGGCCATCGCCGGTCGCCTGGCGGGCGCGGAAGCTGAATTCCGGACCGGTCGCATCGACCAGTCCGTGCCGCACCAGGTACGCGCCGAGTGGGCCGTTGGCATTGCCGGTCACCGGGTCTTCGGCGATGCCGATGGCCGGCGCGAACATGCGGCCCTCGGTAAGCGCGTCGTCGTGTTCGCCACGGTCAAGGGTGAAGGCGAAGAAGCCTTTGCTGTCGATTTCGGCGCCAAGCGCTTTCAGTTGCAGTGGGTCAGGGGTCAGCGTGCGCAAGCGCCGGTAATTGCGCAGGCCGACCAGCAACTTGCCGTGGCCCGTGGAGACGAACTGCGGTGGGCAGCGTGGGTCGAGTTCGTCGGGGGCCACGCCCAGCGCAGCCGCCAAGCGTTGCGTCTGTGCCGGCGACAGTGGATCGGCGAAGGTGGGTGGATTCTGGGTGATGACGATGCGCAGATCGTCGCCGTCGCGTTCGGCTTCCACCATTTGCACCCCGGCGCCAGTCAGTTGCCGGCGCATGCCCGTGGCGCCACCGGCCTCGCACGCCAGCGCGTAATGCGCGGCGATGGTGGCGTGTCCGCACACCGGCACCTCGGTCGTCGGCGTGAAGAAGCGCACGTGGACATCATGATCCGGGCCTTGCGCGGGGAGCACGAAGGCGGTCTCGGAGTTGTTGAGCTCGCGCGCGATCAGCAGCATCTGCCGCTCGTCGAGGCCGGCGGCATTGGTGACAACGCCGGCCGGATTGCCCATGAAGCGCTCGCGGGTGAAGGCATCGATCTGGTACAGGCGCAGCGCTTCCATGGCGACTCCGGCGTGAAAGCGACGCAGTCTAGCTGGACGGTGCGCAACAAAAGCCGCGTTCTGGCGCCGTCGACGCGGGGCAAAACGCTTGAAAGCTGGCGCCCAGGCCCCAGACTACCCGCCTGTTCTTCCGCAGTCCCCATCGCCATGCCGATCTACGCTTTCGAATGCACCGCCTGCGGCCATAGTTTCGACCGCCTGCAGAAGCTGTCCGACCCCGACCCCAGCGTCTGCCCGGATTGCGGCGCCGATGCGGTGAAGCGGCAGCTGACCGCGCCGGCGTTCCGCCTGTCCGGCAGCGGCTGGTACGAGACCGATTTCAAGAAAGGTGGCGACAAGCAGCGCAACCTGACCGAGAAGGGCGAGGGTGCCGGCGGCAGTGTGGCCAAGGCCGAAACTGCACCGAAAGCGGAAACCAAGGTTGAGCCCAAGCCGGCGACGAAGTCCGCCGCCGGCGAAGCCTAACTGCGCCCTAACGCGCCCCGAAGCGGGCGCGGCAGCCGGCGCTGACCCAGAGACCGCGGCTGGTGTTGTAACCCCAAGTCAGGCCTTCGGTGCAGCGTGCATTCGAGAGCTGCTGCAACAGATATGGACGACCGCGATTGCGATCCCAGTCGCACGTCGTCGGCAACACGCTGCTGCTGGTGCAGGTCACGGTATACGGAGCAGGGACGGTGTCGCGGACCTGGACGAACTCGCCCCGACAGCCATTCGAGACCCAGACCTGGCCGGGCTTCCAACCCCAGCTCCGGCCCTGGGTGCAGGCGGCGTTCGACAACTGCCGTTGCAGGCGCGACCGGCCGCGCCATGGCGTGTTGCAGGTGTGATCGCGCGAACCGCTGCTTTCGCAACGGATGCTGCCCGTGGTGGGCGGGGCCACCGGCGCGGCGGCGAATTCGCCGCGGCACCCATTGCTGACATAGACCTGTCCCTGCTGCGACTGCCAGGTGCGGCCTTCCTCGCAGGGCGACTTCGACAGCTGGCGCATCAGTCGCGATGTCCCGGACCACGGCGTGCGACAGGTCCGGGCGCGACCATCCGCGCTTTCGCAACGGATGCTGCCGGTGATAGGCGGGACCACCGGGGCGGCGGCGAACTCGCCGCGGCACCCATTGCCGACATACACCTGTCCCTGCTGCGACTGCCAGGTGCGGCCTTCCTCGCAGGGTGACTTCGACAGCTGGCGCACCAGCCGGGTCGGCCCGGACCACGGCGTGCGACAGGTCTGCGCGCGACCATCCACGCTTTCGCAACGAATGGTGCCGCCCGGAACCGGCTGCGGTCCGGTGTTCCCGCCCAGCGACTTCGCGATATCCGCCTTGATCTGGCTGAAGCCCCAGTTCGAGCGGTTGACCTGGTCGATGTAGAAGCGCAGCTGGTCGTCGGGGATACGGCGGCCGTTGGACTGTTCCGAATATTCCAGGCTGATCACCCGGACCTGGTCGTTGTAGGACAGGGTGCGCAGATCCTCGGGCGCGTAAGCCCGCTCCTGGGCCACTAACGGGGCGGCGAGGAACGCAAAGCACAGGGCGATGGCGATGCGTTTGACGATCGACGGCATGGGACTCTCCTTGTAAGCGTCGGTGCAGCGGCGCGAAGCAGTGATACACGACAAACGTTAAAACGGCGCGTTGTCGCGCCAGCCGCTCTCAGGTCACCGCTTCAAGCTCTGGCGACCACCGCACGATGCGGTTGCGTCCATTGCGCTTGGCGGCCAGCAGCGCCAGGTCGGCGCGATGCAGCAGATCGGACAGGCTCTCGCCCGGCCGCCACGCGGCGACGCCGACGCTGGCGGTCACGGAAAAACCCTCGATGTCGATCGTGGCGATCTCGGCACACAACTGCTGCGCCAGAGTCTGTGCCTGGTCGATCGGAACGCCCGGCAGCAGTAGCGCGAACTCCTCTCCGCCCAGTCGACCGATCAGGCGCCGGGCACCGCCTGCCGCCAACAGGCGCTGGGCGATGGCCACCAGCAACTGATCGCCGATCCGGTGGCTGCCTTCGTCGTTGACCCGCTTGAAGTGATCGAGGTCGATGAAGCAGGCACTCAAGTTGCGGCCGGGGCGCGCCGATTCGACCAGCGCCTCGCCCGTTTCGATGAAGTGGCGGCGATTGAGCACGGAGGTCAGGAAATCGAGACGGGCCCGCTGCGCCAGTTCCTCCTCGGCGACGAAATAACCGCGACGGGCCTGGTCGACAGTCGCATGCATCACCAACGCGACCAGCGAACCCACCGCGGCCTGGATGCCGAATGCCAGCCACACCGTGCTGCCGGCGTTGCTGTGCCACAGCGCCACGGTGCCGGCGAGGTAACCGAGGGCGATGGCCGTGACCACCGTCGGCCCACGCGCCCAGAACGGCGCGGTGACCAGCGGCGTGGCGACGAACAGCGGCAACACCAGGGCCAGCGCGCCGTGGCCGGGCCGGGTCATCAGGGCGCAAGCCAGGCAGAACGCGGTCTGCAGCGCGACCCCGGCCCACGCGAACGGGATCGCGCGCCTGAACCTGCGCATCCACAACCCCAGCCCCAACAGGATCGCGAGATAGACGTACAACGCCGGCTGCTGCAGCCAGATGACGAGCGGGGTGCGCATCAGCAGGCTTTGCAGCCCGATGAACAGCAACAGCAGCACCGGTGGCAGCAACACCAACCACCGCAGGCGCAAACGCTGCCACTCGAACATCTGTTCGAGGTAGGCGGCTTCACGCTCTGGTGAGAAAACCATGGCTGCTCCCCCGCAGCAATGTCCGTGCAGCCTGCGCCCAGTCGCGGCGGGCCGCAAGTCACGGGCATGTCTGGCAAAATAACGGGTTGTGCAGGCCGTTTCGGCCTCGGAGTCCCCATGCGTACCCATTTCTGCGGCCTGATCGACGAGGCCCTGATCGGCAAACCTGTAACCCTGTGCGGCTGGGCCGACGTCGCCCGCAACCTCGGTGGCTTGTGCTTCATCGATCTGCGCGACCACGAAGGCATCGTGCAGGTGCTGGTCGAGCCTGAACAGGCGGAAGTGATGAAGGTCGCCGCGCACGTGGGCTACGAGGACTGCCTGCGCGTCACCGGTGTGGTGCGCAAGCGCCAGTCGGTCAACGACAAGATCAGGACCGGCCAGGTCGAAATTGTCGCGACGCAGATCGAAGTGTTGAACAAGGCCGAGCCGCTGCCGTTCCACGCGCACGAGAACCCTGGCGAGGACATCCGCCTCAAGTACCGCTACCTCGACCTGCGTACGCCGCAGATGCAACGGATGATGCGCACCCGCATCAAGCTGGTGCAGGCACTGCGCCGCTACCTCGACGAACGTGGCTTCCAGGACATCGAGACCCCGATCCTGACCAAGGCCACGCCGGAAGGCGCGCGCGACTTCCTGGTGCCGGCGCGCATGCATCCGGGCGAGTTCTACGCGCTGCCGCAATCGCCGCAGCTGTTCAAGCAGATCCTGATGATGGCGGGCTTCGACCGTTACTACCAGATCGCACGCTGCTTCCGCGACGAGGCGTTGCGTGCCGACCGCCAGCTTGAATTCACCCAACTCGACATGGAGTTCGCGTGGGTGCGCGAGCGCGATGTGCAGGACACGGTCGAGGAGATGATCCGCGTCGTGTTCCGCGAAGTGATGGATGTGGAACTTGCGACTCCGTTCCCGCGCATGACTTACGCCGAGGCGATGCGTCGCTATGGTTCGGATAAGCCCGACCTGCGCATCGATCTCGAGTTCACCGACATCGCCGAGTTGGTGAAGACGTGCGAGTTCAAGGTGTTCACCGACTGGGCGAACCACGAAGACGGCCGCGTGGTTGCGTTGCGCACACCCGGCGGCGCGACGCTGTCGCGCAAGCAGATCGACGATTACGGCGCGCATGCGGCCAAGTTCGGTGCCAAGGGCCTGGCGTGGATGAAGGTCGAGGACGCGGCTAAAGGTCGCGAGGGCGTCAATTCGCCGATCGCCAAGTTCCTCGACGACGCCACGCTCGCCGCGATCATCACCGCGACCGGAGCGCAAACCGGCGACCTCATCTTCTTCGGTGCCGCGACCTACAAGACGGCTTCCGACTTCATGGGCGCGCTGCGCTTGAAGCTCGGCAAGGACTTGAACCTCATCAAAGCGGGTTGGGCACCGCTGTGGGTCACCGACTTTCCGATGTTCGAGTGGGACGACGAAGAGAATCGTTACGTCGCGCTGCATCACCCGTTCACGGCGCCGGCAGTCGATGACATTGCTGAGCTGCGCGCGAAAGCCAGGACCGCAGTCAGCCGCGGCTATGACATGGTGCTGAACGGCAACGAGATCGGTGGTGGTTCGATCCGCATCCACAACTCGGCGATGCAGTCGGCGGTGTTTGAGCTGCTCGGCATCGGTGCCGAGGAAGCGGAAGGCAAGTTCGGCTTCCTGCTCGACGCGCTCAAGTACGGCGCACCGCCGCACGGCGGCATCGCGTTCGGCATCGACCGCATCGCTGCGCTGATGGCCGGCACCGAGTCGATCCGCGACGTGATCGCCTTCCCCAAGACCACTACGGCGCAGTGCCTGATGACCGGCGCGCCGTCGCCGGTGCCGGACGCGCAGCTCGCGGAAGTGCATGTGTCGGTGCGGTTGAAAGAAGCGAAGGCCTGAGGTGAGCGTCGCGATTCGCTGCGCAACGGAAGCCGATGCGGCAGTGCTGTCGGCGCTGTCGACTGCCTGCTTCATCGAAGCCTTCGGCCACCTGTACGAGCAGGACGACCTGCAGGCGTTCCTGCAGGAGGCCCATTCGCAGGAAGCCTGGCAGAAGCTGCTCGGCAACCCGCACTACGCCACCTGGATCGCGGGGGATGCAGACGAAGCACTGGGCTATGCCACGGCGGGCACATGCGGCCTGCCGCATGCCGACGTGCGTGCCGAGGATGGCGAGCTCAAGCGGATCTACCTGCGCAAGCAACTCCAGAACGGCGGGTGGGGCGGCAAGTTGTTCCAGGTTGCGATGGATTGGCTCGAACGCGACGGCCCGCGCACGTTGTGGATCGGCGTCTGGTCGCAGAACCTCGGCGCGCAGCGGTTCTATGCCCGGCATGGGTTTGAGCAGGTCGGCGAATACGAATTCCCGGTTGGCCGCGTGCGCGATCTCGAATTCATCCTGCGCCGCCAAGCGCGCTACGCATGACGAACCGCGTCGTCCTCCTGCACGGCCTGTGGATGCCGGGCGCCGCGATGCGCTGGTTCGCAGCGAAGCTGTCCGCGGCTGGCTTCGCGCCGGAAATTTTTTCCTACCACAGCGTGGTCGACGGCCCGGACAACGCCGTGCCGCGCCTGATCGAGCATCTGCGCGAAGGCGACGAAGCGCATCTGGTCGCGCACAGCCTCGGCGGAATGATCGCGCTGCAAGCCTTGTGCGACGCGCCCGATCTCGATGTGGCGCGTGTGGTCTGCATGGGTTCGCCGCTGAAAGGCAGCGGTGCCGCGGCCGGCCTGCTGCGCTGGCCGATCTCCACGCTGATGCTCGGCCGTAGTGCGACCCTGTTGCAGGGCGGCTTCCCGTGCTGGCAAGGGCGGGCCGAAGTGGGCGTCATCGCAGGCCATGTCCCGCATGGACTGGGGGCGCTGTTCGCTGGTTTCCACGAGGAGCACGACGGGACCGTCGCCGTCGCCGAAACCCGGCTCGACGGGCTGGCCGACCATGTCGTGGTCGCTGCCAGCCATAGCGGCCTGCTGTTCTCGCATGACGCCGTCGAACAGACGGCTGCGTTCCTCCGAACCGGGCATTTCCAGCACTGAAACCACCCCTGCCAGCGCGCAGGGGCTAGTAAAATCACCGTTTCGCCAACCTGTCAGTCCGGAGTGTCATGGGTAGAGGACCGTCCATCGAAGCCCGCAAGAACGCCACCGACGCCAAGCGCGGCAAGATCTTCACCAAGATCATCCGCGAGATCGGCGTCGCCGCGCGCGCCGGTGGTGGCGATCCAGCCAACAACCCGCGCCTGCGTGTCGCGATCGACAAGGGCCTCGCCGCGAACATGTCCAAGGACGTGGTCGAGCGTGCGATCAAGAAGGCGACCGGCGAGCTCGAAGGCGTCGAGTACGAGGAGATCCGCTACGAGGGTTATGCCCCTGGCGGCGTCGCCGTGATCGTCGATTGCCTCACCGACAACAAGGTGCGGACCGTGGCCGACGTGCGCCATGCCTTCGGCAAATTCGGCGGCAATCTGGGCACCGACGGCTCGGTCGCCTTCATGTTCAAGAAACTCGGCGTGCTGTCGTTTGCGCCGGGTGCGGACGAAGAAAAGATCACCGAAGCCGCGATCGAAGCAGGTGCCGACGACGTCGTGGTGTATCCGGATGACGGCTCAATCGATGTGTTGAGCGCCCCGGATGCGTTCGAAGTGGTCAAGGCCACGATGGAAGGCGCCGGCCTCAGGCCCGATATCGCCGAAATCACCATGCGCGCCGACAACGACATCGCCGTCGCCGGCGAAACCGCGGAACAGGTTGCCAAGCTGCTCGCCTGGCTCGAGGACCTGGACGACGTGCAGAACGTCTACTCCAATGCCGACCTTAGCGACGCATACGCGTAAAGTGAACGTGTGACCCGCATCCTCGGCATCGATCCCGGCTCCCAGCGCACTGGCCTTGGTGTGATCGACGTCGCCGCCGATGGCCGCTGCACGTTCGTGCATGCCGAAGCCCTGGTGCTGCTGGACGCGGCGAATTTCCCGGCGCGGCTGGGCATGCTCTGCGAAGGCCTGGAAACCGTGATCGACTGCTGGCGTCCGGACGAGGTCGCGATCGAGACCGTGTTCATGGACAAGAACGCGACCTCGGCGCTGAAGCTCGGCCATGCGCGCGGTGCAGCGCTGGCGACGGTGGTACGTCGTCACCTGGCCGTGCATGAATACGCGCCGCGCCTGATCAAGCAATCGCTGGTGGGCCGCGGCGCTGCGGAAAAGGCCCAGGTGCAGCACATGGTGCGGCTGTTGTTGAACCTCCCGAACCAGAAATTGCAGGCCGATGCCGCCGATGCCCTGGCCGTCGCGTTGACCCACGCGCACATGAGCGCGACCGCGCAGCGTACTGGCGCCAGCATTGCGCTGTTGCGCCGTCGATAAGGGCGGGCCAATGAGGAGCAGCGAGTGATCGGACGCCTGAAGGGAATCCTCATCCACAAGCAGCCGCCATGGCTGGTGATCGACGTGCATGGTGTCGGCTACGAACTCGAAGCGCCGATGAGCACCTTCTACGACCTGCCCGAAGTGGGTCGCGAGGTCTCGCTGTTCACCCATTACGCGCAGAAGGAAGACAGCGTCTCGCTGTACGGTTTCTTGCGCGAGAGCGAGCGCCGGTTGTTCCGCGACGTGCAGAAGGTCAGTGGCATCGGCGCCAAGATCGCGCTGGCGGTGCTGTCTGGCGTGAGCGTCGACGACTTCGTGCGACTGGTGCAGGCCGGCGATGTCACCGCGCTGACCCGCATCCCGGGCATCGGCAAGAAGACTGCCGAGCGGATGGTGGTGGAGTTGCGCGATCGCGCGGCGGACCTGATCGCGGGCGGCATGACGCTCGGCGGCAGCGGCGTGCCGGCCGATCCGCAGTCCGAGGCGGTCAGTGCCCTGCAACAACTCGGCTACAAGCCGGCCGAAGCCGCACGCATGGCCCGCGATGCCACCACAAGCGGCGATGACGCCGCCACGATCATCCGCAAAGCGCTAAAGTCCGCGCTTCGCTGAGCCCCGCCAACCCGAAATTCCGCGTATTTCCTTCAGGGAAGGCCCATGGCCGTCACCACAAATACTTCCAATCACGGCTCGCATAACGGCCACGGCCAGGTCGGACTATTCGGCCTGACCGTTGGCGCGATCGGCGTCGTCTTCGGCGATATCGGCACCAGCCCGCTGTATACGATCAAGGAAGCATTCTCGCCGCATTACGGGTTGACGCCGGACCCTGCGACGGTGCTCGGTGTGCTGTCGCTGATCTTCTGGTCGTTGATCATCACCGTCACGGTGAAATACGTCGCGGTGATCATGCGCGCCGACAACGAAGGCGAAGGCGGCATCATGGCGCTGATGGCGCTGGCCCAGCGGACGCTGCCGAAAGGATCGCGCTCGGCGTATGCGGTCGGCATTTTAGGCATCTTTGGCGCGTCGTTGTTCTTCGGCGACGGCGTGATCACGCCGCCCGTGTCGGTGCTCGGCGCGCTCGAAGGGATCGAGGTGGCGGCGCCGAAGTTCCACAACTGGATCGTGCCGATCGCCGTGCTGATCATGCTCGCGCTGTTCAGTACCCAGCGTTTCGGCACTGAGAAGGTTGGCCGCGTGTACGGGCCGATCACCGCGATGTGGTTCCTGGCGATTGCTGCAATCGGCCTGCTCAACATCCTGCACAACCCGGAAGTGTTCAAGGCCTTCAATCCATGGTGGGCGGTACAGTTTTTTGTCACCCACGGCTGGCACGGGATTTTCATCCTCGGCGCGGTCGTGCTGGCGGTGACAGGCGGCGAGGCGCTGTATGCCGACATGGGTCATTTCGGCGCCAAGCCGATCCGTTACGCGTGGTATTTCTTCGTGCTGCCGTCGCTGATGCTGAATTATCTCGGCCAAGGCGCACTGGTGCTGGAAAACCCGGCCGCGGTCAAGAATCCGTTCTATGTCGGCGTGCCGGAGTGGGCGCTGTATCCGATGATCGCGCTTGCGACTGCCGCTGCCGTGATCGCATCGCAAGCGGTCATTACCGGTGCTTTCTCGGTCGCACGGCAGGCGATGCAGCTGGGCTACATCCCACGCATGGCGATCAAGCACACTTCGCGCGAAACCATCGGCCAGATCTACATTCCGACCATCAACTGGACGCTGATGTTCGCGGTGATCGCCCTGGTGCTGACGTTCCGAAGTTCCACCGCATTGGCGTCAGCCTACGGCGTGTCGGTGTCCGGCACGATGCTCATCGACACCTTGTTGCTGGCACTGGTTGCGCGCGCCAGCTGGCCCGATTCGCGCCGGTGGGTGGTGCCACTATGCGCCGTGTTCGCGATCATGGAACTGGCCTTCCTCGTGGCCAATGGCGTCAAATTCCTCGACGGCGCGTGGTTCCCCGTGCTGCTCGGCATCCTCGTCTTCACGTTGCTGCGCACCTGGCGCCGCGGCCGCGAGTTGCTGCATGCCGAGATCCGCAAGGAAGGCCTGCAGCTCGACAGCTTCCTGCCGGGCCTGATGCTGGCGCCACCGGTTCGGGTGCCGGGTACCGCGGTGTTCCTGACTGCGCAGACGGGCGTGGTGCCGCATGCGCTGCTGCATAACCTCAAGCACAACAAGGTGCTGCACGAGCGCAACGTGTTCCTGACCGTCGACACGCTCAACGTGCCGTACGCACCGAAGGAGAAGCGCCTGAAGATCGATTCGATCGGTGGCGAGGATTTCTATCGAGTGGTCGTGCGCTTCGGCTTCATGGAAACCCCGGATGTGCCATTGGCGCTGATGCGCAGCTGCGACAAGGGCGGCATCTATTTCGACCCGATGGACACCACTTATTTCGCCAGTCGCGAGACCATCATCGCCAGCCGGCACCGTGGCATGCCGATCTGGCGCGACAAACTGTTCGCGGTGATGCACCGCAATGCGGCACCGGCGACCGGGTTCTTCCACATCCCGGGCAACCGCCTGGTCGAACTGGGTGCGCAAATCGAGATCTGAGTTTTCTCCTCCCTTGCGCGTAGCGCAGGGGAGGGTTGGGGAGGGGTTCGAGCGCCGCAGGCGCGAGTGCTTAAGCTTCTGAAAAGCAGCAACATCAAAAGCACCCCTCCCCAACCCTCCCCTTCGCCTCTCGGCGAAAGGGAGGGAGTAAAGCCGGCATAATGCCGGCATGAACGACGAACGCATCGTGTCGCCCGCCGCCACGCGCGAAGAAGACGCCATCGAGGCGAGCATCCGCCCCAAGCGCCTGGACGAATACCTCGGCCAGCAGCCCGTGCGCGAGCAGATGCAGATCTACATCCAGGCGGCGAAGCAGCGCAACGAAGCGCTCGACCACGTCCTGATCTTCGGCCCGCCCGGCCTCGGCAAGACCACGCTCGCGCACGTCATCGCCAACGAACTCGGCGTCGGCCTGCGCCAGACGTCCGGTCCCGTGATCGAGAAGGCCGGCGACCTCGCCGCGCTGCTGACCAACCTGCAGCCGCACGACGTACTGTTCGTCGACGAGATCCATCGCCTCTCGCCGGTGGTCGAGGAAGTGTTGTATCCGGCGATGGAGGATTACCAGATCGACATCATGATCGGCGAAGGCCCTGCGGCGCGCTCGATCAAGCTCGACCTGCCCCCATTCACGCTGGTGGGCGCAACCACGCGCGCAGGCTTGCTGACCGCGCCGCTGCGCGACCGCTTCGGCATCGTGCAGCGCCTGGAGTTCTACACGCCGGAAGAACTGACCAGGATCGTGCGGCGTTCGGCGCAGATCCTCGCCATTCCCTGCGAAGCCGAAGGCGCCGGCGAGATCGCGCGGCGCGCGCGCGGCACCCCGCGTATCGCCAATCGCCTGTTGCGCCGCGTACGCGACTTCGCGCAGGTGAAAGCGGACGGACGCATCGATCGCGACATCGCCAATGCGGCGATGCAGATGCTGAAAGTCGATCCGGAAGGTTTCGACGAGCTCGACCGGCGCATGCTGCGCACCATCGTCGATTCCTTCGACGGTGGCCCGGTGGGCGTCGAATCGCTGGCCGCAGCGCTCAGCGAGGAGCGCGGTACGCTCGAGGACGTGATCGAACCCTATCTGATCCAGCAGGGTTATCTGATCCGCACGGCGCGCGGGCGCATGGCCACCGCGAAGGCCTATCGCCACCTCGGCCTCAAGCCCAAGGCCAGTCCCAACGATCTGTTTGTTGCAGATGCAAGCGGCGATTGAACCCGTGTTCAGTTGGCCGACACGGGTCTATTGGGAAGATACCGACGCCGGTGGCGTGGTCTACCACGCGCAGTACCTGGCCTTCCTCGAACGCGCGCGCACCGAATGGCTGCGCGCACGCGGCAAGGGCCAGGAACTTTTGCGTGCGGAACACGATCTGCTGTTCGCGGTGCGGGCGATGCGGATCGATTTCCGCCAGCCGGCACGGCTGGACGATGCGCTCGACGTCACGGTGGCGTTGCGCGAATGCCGTCGCGCCAGCCTGGTGATCGCGCAATCGATCCGCCGTGGCGACAAGGTGCTGCTCGATGCCGAAGTGCGGGTGGCGGCGCTGACGGCGAACGGATTCCGCCCGCGTCCGATCCCGCAATCACTGTTCGACGAATTACACGCTCTTTTAGAGCCGGCTTTAGTGGAGGACACCGCATGACCCAATTGCTGATGCTGCAGGCCGCGACCGCACTGCCCGAGGAAGCGCCCGCGCAGACCGTCGAACTCGCGGCCCAGGCCGCCAATGGTGCGGCTGCCGCCGGCAACAATGGTCTGGACCTGCTGCAGCTCGTGTTGCACGCGAGCATTCCTGTGCAGTTGGTGATGGTGTTGCTGCTGTTCGCCTCGATCGCCTCGTGGCTGATCATCTTCCGCAAGAAGCGCGTGCTCGACCGCGCCGACAAGGAAGCCGAACGCTTCGAAGAACGCTTCTGGTCCGGTGCCGAACTGTCCAAGCTCTACTCCGGCGCCACCGAGCGCGGCCACGGCGTCGAAGGCATGGAGGCGATTTTCGAAGCCGGCTTCCGCGAGTTCAACCGCATCCGCCAGCGCAAGGGCGTCGATCAGCGCATTCAACTGGAAGGCGCGCAACGTGCGATGCGCGCGACCTCCTCGCGTGAACTCGACGGCCTCGAGCACAACCTCGAATTCCTCGCCAACGTCGGCTCGATCAGTCCCTACGTCGGCCTGTTCGGCACGGTGTGGGGCATCATGATTTCGTTCCAGGGCCTGGCCAATGTGAAGGAGGCGACCATCGCCACCGTCGCGCCGGGCATCTCCGAAGCGCTGATCGCCACCGCGATGGGCCTGTTCGCCGCGATCCCCGCGGTATGGGCGTACAACCGCTTCGCCACCAAAGTCGACCGCATCGCGACGCGCTATGACGCCTTCAGCGAGGAGTTTTCCTCGATCCTGCAGCGGCAGGCGCACATCGAAGACTAAGGCGAGGAGCATCCCATGGCCCATAACGCCGCCGGTCGTCGCATCCGCAAACGCAGACTCAAGGCCGACATCAACGTCGTGCCGTACATCGACGTGATGCTGGTGTTGCTGATCATCTTCATGGTCACCGCACCGCTGCTGAACCTGGGCGTCGACATCGAACTGCCGCAGACCAACGCCAAGCCGATCGAACAGAAGAAGGAACCGGTGGTGGTCAGCGTCGACCCCGAAGGCCACCTGTTCCTCACTCTGCAGGGCGCGGAACAGGAAGCGCTCAGTGCCGAACAACTCAGCGCCAAGGTCGGTGCCTTCGTGCAAAGCAATCCGGATGTGCCGGTGTTTATCCAAGGCGATCGCAAGGCCAACTACGAAGTCGTGATCGACGCGATGGTGCTGCTGCAGAACGCCGGTGTTCCGAAAGTGGGCCTGATGAGCCAGCCGGGTGAGGCGATCCAGCGGTGAGGGAAACCCGCGCCGACAACACGCAGGCGTTGTTCTACTCGATCGCGCTGCACGCGATCCTGTTCGCGATCGCGTTCATTGGCTTGTGGTGGACGCGCAGCAGCGCGCCGGTGTCGGCGGCGGGTCCAGTAATCGAAGCCGAACTGATCGACCCGAGCGCATTGTCCGCGTCGATGCGCCGTGCGTTGAAGAAACGTCCGGAACCTGTGCCTGCCTATGCCGAGCCGCCACCAGCGGAGCAGGCGCAAGAAGAAGTCGCACCCCCGCCGCAGCCGGAACCCGAGCCGGCGCCGCAGGATTCGCCGGTCGAGCCGCAGTTCCAGGCCCAGGAGCGCGTCCCCGAACCGGACACGCGCGAACAGGAACGCGTGTCGCGCGAAGCGATCGCGCAGGAGACGCGCGAGCGCGAGCAGGAAGAAAAGCGCCGCCAGGAACAGGTCGATCTGACCGAGGAGCGCGAGCGCCAGCAGGAAGCCGAGCGCAAGCAGCGCCTGTCGCAGATGCAACTCGAACGCCTGAAGCAGCTCGAGGATATCCGTCGCCAACGTGCCGTCGCGGCGCGCGATGCCAAGCTCGCCGAGGCCAAGCTCAAGCAACTCGCCGATGCGCGCGCGCGCAGCGCGTCCGAAGCCGCGGCGGAGGCCGATGCCGAGGCCAGTGCCAGTCCGCCTCCGGGTAATAACGGCGTGGATAACAATTTGCTTGCGCGCTACCAGGCCGCGCTGCAGGAAGCTATTGCGCGCAATTGGACACGGCCCGAAACCGTACCGATCGGGCAGAAATGCCGGTTGTTGATCCGTCAGATCCCGGGCGGAGAAGTCATCGATGTCGAAGTCGCGCCTTCTTGTCCCTATGACGAACTGGGCAAGCGTTCCGTCGAGGCCGCCGTATTGAAGGCGCAACCCTTGCCTTATGCCGGCTTCGAAGCAGTGTTCAATCGTCAACTCAATCTAAATTTCGAGGCGCAGGATCGCTGATCGCCTGATCTAGTCCGTGTTCGTTCATCTTTGAGACAACATTCACGGCCAAGCTGTTAACACTGATCGTCCATTCAGGAACCCCCACGATGATCCGATCGCCGCGTTGGCTCGCCACATTGTTCGCCCTGCTGCTGCCGTTGTCCGCACTGGCGCAGCAAGGTTTGGAAATCGACATCGTCGGCGGCAACGCCGCTGCGCTGCCGATCGCTGTCGTGCCGTTCCAGAATTCCGGCACGGCATCGCAGACCGATATCGCTGCTGTGATCAACGCCGATCTCAACCGCAGCGGCCAATTCAACGGGATGCCGGCCGACCGGATCCGCGCGGTGGTCGCGCCCAAGCCGCTGCCGAGCCGCGCTTCCGAAGTCGAGTACCCGACTTGGCGCACCGCCAAGCAGGATTTCCTCGTTGTTGGCCGCGTGGTCGAGGCCGGCGGTGGCTATCGGGTCGAATACGAACTGTTCGACGTGGCCAAGCAGCAACGCCTGCTCGGTTTTGCCATCAACGGCAACGCGGCCAACCTGCGCACCGTCGCCCACCAGATCGCCGACGCGATCTACGAAAAGATCCTCGGCGTGCGCGGCGCGTTCGATACCAAGATCGCGTATGTCGTCCAGCGCGGCGTCGGCAAGGAGGCGCGTTACTCGCTGATGGTGGCCGATGCCGACGGTTATGGCCCGCGCCAGCTGTTCCCGAGCCGACAGCCGATCCTGTCGCCGGCGTGGAGCCCGGACGGCCGCAAGCTGGCGTTCGTCAGCTTCGACAGCGGCAACTCGGCGATCTACATCCTCGACATCTACCGCGACACCATGGTGCCGCCGCCGGTGGCGAAATTCCGCGGCATCAACAGCGCGCCGAGTTTCTCGCCGGATGGACGCAGCCTGGCGCTGACTCTGTCCAAGGGCGGCAACCCGGAGATCTACGTGATGGATCTGGCCAGCAAGCAGTTGCGCCAGATCACCAATCATTTCGGCATCGACACCTCGGCGGTGTGGAGTCCGGATGGCGGCTCGCTGTTCTTCGTCTCCGACCGCGGCGGCCGTCCGCAGGTGTACAAGGCCCCTGCCAGTGGTGGCGGCGCCACCCGCGTCACTTTCGACGGCGCCTACAACTCCGACCCCAGCGTGTCCTTCGACGGCAAGAAGATCGCGGTCGCGCAGGGAAGCGGCAACACCTACCGGATCGCGTTGCTCGACCTGGGCCTCGGCTCGCGCTGGAGCACGTTGTCCCCGGGCTCGCTGGACGAATCACCCAGCTTTGCCCCCAACGCGAGCATGGTGCTGTACGCCGCCCGCGAGGGCCGTCGCGGCGTGCTGTACGCGGTATCGGCCGATGCCCGGGTGCGCCAGCGCCTGGTCCTGGCCGATGGCGACGTACGCGAGCCGGCCTGGTCGCCGTACCGGCAATCACAACGCTGAATTCACTGAATACGCGTAGACTTTCGACGCTGATTCATACCGGCAAGCTCCACCCGGCTTCCCAAGCCCGGCTTTCCCCCAGCATCCCTGCGAGAAGACGAGGAACGACGATGAACGCAACTGCCCGCGTACTGCTGACCGCCGTGCTCTGCACCGCGGCCGTGGCCTGCACCAAGAAGGTCAAGGAACAACCCCCGACCGACACCGGTACCGGCACCACCCCGATCACCGAGACCCAGCCGAGCGTCCCAGGCGCCTACGGCCCGGGCGACCTCGACACCGACGCCTGCCTGCGCCAGCGCGTGATCTATTTCGATTTCGACCAGGACGCGCTGCGCCCGGAATTCCAGGCCGCGATGGCCTGCCACGCCAAGTACCTGCGTGACCGTCCGTCCGCACGCATCACCCTGGAAGGCAACGCCGACGAACGCGGCAGCCGCGAGTACAACCTCGGCCTCGGCGAACGCCGCGGCAATTCGGTGTCCTCGGCGCTGCAGGCCAATGGCGGTTCCGGCAGCCAGCTCACCGTGGTCAGCTATGGCGAAGAGCGCCCGACCTGCCAGGAATCCACCGAGGACTGCTGGGCGAAGAATCGCCGCGTCGAAATCGTGTACACGGCCAAGTAAGCCAGCATCCGTTAGATTTCCGGCATGAAGACGTCTCGTTTAATGGTTTCAACCGTGGTAGCGGCGGCCCTGGCGGTCGCCGCTCCCGCATTCGCGCAACGTGTCAGCCTGGCCGACCGCGTGGCAGCGCTCGAGCAGCAAGCCGCGAACAACCAGGGCAACGTCGATCTGCTCAACCAGGTCACCCAGCTCCGCAGTGAAGTACAGGCCCTGCGCGCCCAGATCGAGGAGCTGCAGCAACAGAACGAGCAGCTCAAGCAGAGCGGCCGCAACCAGTACCTCGACCTCGACGGCCGCCTGAACCGGCTCGAAGGCAGTGCGACCACGGCCCCGGCCACGACGACGATGGCGCCGAAGCCACCCGTCCCAACCGCGGCCACGCCGTCCGCACGCGACCGCACCCCGGCGGTGTATGGCGATGCCGGCTCGCTGGCGCAAGGCGCGGACGAACGCAGCGCCTACAACGCCGCTTTCGACGTGCTCAAGGCCGGTCGTTACGCGGAGTCGGCACGGCTGTTCCAGGATTTCCTGCAGGCGTACCCGAACGGGGCGTACGCGCCGAATGCGCTGTACTGGCTGGGCCAGAGTTATTACGTCACCGGCAATTTCGAATTGGCGCTGGAGCAGTTCCAGACCCTGGTCGGACGCTACCCCACGCACGACAAGGCGACCGACGGTCTGTTGAAGGTCGGCCTGTCGCAATACAGCTTGAAGCAGTTCGACGCCGCCGAGCGCACGCTGGGCGAAGTGGCCGCGCGTTATCCGGGGACGCAGATCGCACGCGACGCCGAGGACCGCCTGAATCGCCTGCAGGCCGAGCGCTCCCGCTAAAATTCACCCATGAACGCCGTCGCCACCGATGCGGCTGCCGCATCGGCGAGCCGCCTCAAGATCACCGAAATCTTCCTCTCCCTGCAGGGCGAAGCCCGCGACGCCGGCTGGCCGACCGTGTTCGTGCGCCTGACCGGCTGCCCGTTGCGCTGCCAGTACTGCGACACCGCCTATGCCTTCTACGGCGGCGAGTGGCGGGAGATCGACGCCATCCTCGACGAGGTGGCGAAGCATGGTGTCCGCCACGTCTGCGTCACCGGTGGCGAACCCCTGGCGCAGAAGCGCTGCATCACCTTGTTGGCGCGCCTTTGCGACGCCGGGTACCAGGTCTCGCTGGAGACCTCCGGCGCGATCGACATCGCCGAAGTCGACCCGCGCGTCTCGCGCGTGCTCGATATCAAGACGCCCGGTTCGCAGGAAGTCCACCGCAACCTGTGGAGCAACCTGCCGCTGCTCACGCCGCACGACCAGGTCAAGTTCGTGATCTGCAGCCGCGAGGATTACGACTGGGCCAAGGGCATCGTCGCCGAACACCATCTGGCCGACATTTGCGACGTGCTGTTCTCGCCCAGTTACACGCAGGTCGCGCCGCGCGAACTGGCGGACTGGATCGTCGCCGATCGCTTGCCGGTGAAATTCCAGATGCAGCTGCACAAGATGCTGTGGGGCGAGGAGCAAGGCCGGTGATCGCTGCTTGTTGTGGGAGCGACGTAAGTCGCGATATTGGTGCCTTCGTGACTTACGTCGCTCCCACAGGGAAGCGGAAGTAGGGTGCATGCGATGAAGAACGCTGTTGTCCTCGTCTCTGGCGGCATGGATTCCGCCGTCGTCCTCGCCATCGCCCGCGAGCAGGGCTACGCCGTGCATGCACTAAGCGTGCGTTACGGCCAACGCCACACCTCCGAACTCGACGCCGCCGCGCGCGTCGCGCACGCGCTTGGCGCGGTCGCGCACAAGACCGTCAACGTCGAGCTGCGCAGCATCGGTGGTTCGGCGCTGACCGATGACATCGATGTGCCGCTGGACACCGACCACCACCCGATAGGCGTGGATGCGGTCAAGGACGACATCCCGGTCACCTACGTCCCCGCGCGCAACACCATCATGCTGTCGGTCGCGCTCGGCTGGGCCGAAGTGCTCGGCGCCGCAGACATCTTCTGCGGCGTCAACGCGGTCGACTATTCGGGCTATCCCGACTGCCGCCCCGAGTTCATCGCCGCGTTCGAGCAACTCGCCAACCTTGCCACCAAGGCTGGTGTCGAAGGCGCCGGCCTGCGCGTGCATGCGCCGCTGCAATTCCTGAGCAAGGCCGACATCGTCCGCGAAGGCCTGCGCCTCGGCGTCGATTTCGCCCAGACCGTGTCCTGTTACCAGGCCGACAGCGAAGGCCGCGCCTGCGGCCACTGCGACGCCTGCCGCCTGCGCGCCGAAGGCTTCGCTGCGGCCGGGGTGGCCGATCCCACGCACTACGCCTGAATACCGCCGCCGCACGCGCTGCCGCGTCGGCGCTCCCTTTGTTAGAATGCACGCCCCGGCGCAAGGCCGGGACCCTCACCCCTTGCCCTCTCCCGCAAGTGGGAGAGGGGAGTGATCGTCGCGCGAAGCGCGACAGCGTTACCTTTTTGAAAACTGTGGGTCGTTAGCTCAGTCGGTAGAGCAGAAGACTTTTAATCTTTTGGTCGAAGGTTCGAATCCTTCACGACCCACCATCTAGTCCAGTAACCTCGTTTCTCTCTAGTGCTTGCCCTAGAAAGCCCTTGAACATTCAAAGGCTTGGCACATTTGTTTTCGTCGCAGAGAGACCGCCGCACCTGCAAATAGGCGACGTCAGCGGTGCCTTTCTCTGGCGTCAGTGCAGGTCGACCAAAAGATGCGTTTTTGCTGGTTTTCAGCTTTAAAACGCACGGCTGCAATACCGCGCCAACGTGCCTACGTCAGAGAATAGTTTTTAAGGCCTTTTTGCCGATTTTCGATTAGCGCCAATGTCAGCTTTCGGCCACTAGCAGTCACTCATGTGCCGCTCCCCAAGTGGTCGGTTAGGCCGGCTTTGGCGATGCAACTATCGCCACGAGAGAGTGCCTGGCCCTCTCGAATGGTCAGACCTTGAGCTGCACTGCTGGATAGGCGCGCAAGAGAAAGTCCACGGCGCGCTCGATCCTTGGCGGTTCTTTATCCAGAATCGCAGATTGTGGGCACAGGTCGCCGACCACCAAAAGAACGAATAGTCGTGCTACTTGCTTGGGGTCTTCGCAGTGGCAATGGCGCTCCAGCAGTTCGGCCAAGAATCGTTCGAACTCTTCGTACCGCCTCTGCCATGCGGCCAACTGTTTCGCAGACAATCGCTGCTCTGCAATCCCGATGGCCAAAGAGACAGCCGCAGGATGCGCTGCCAACTCCTGCAGCTGAAGACCGATGTCGATGAGCTGCTGGCGCAACGGGCGGGATCCATCTAATGGACGCAAAACAGGCAGCTCTTCCAACAGCGTCTCGATCGCTGCGTCGACCAACGCGGACTTCCCGTCGAAGTACGAGTAGAGCGTCGCCTTTTGCACCCCCGCCGCCGAGGCAACCTCGGCCATCGTGAGCTGCTCGAACCCTCGTTGGGCGAAGAGTCGCGTCGCCGCACCTAAAATGACGGATCTCAGCTTGCGCTTCCGGCCTCTGGGCCGTGGCGTATCGGGTAGGCTGAGCTGTTTCACGCAGTAACTATATTACTGTTTGGTCACTTGTTGATTCGTTCATGGGCCAAGCGATAGGCTTAGGGAATGAACACACCAGCCCCTTATTCAGGTTCTGCGCGCGGCCCAGCCGATCACGATGTGCGGGACCAGATCGTCGCGGCAGCGACCGAGCACTTCAGCCGGTACGGCTACGAGAAGACGACTGTTTCCGATCTCGCCAAGGCTGTGGGCTTTTCCAAGGCCTACATCTACAAGTTCTTCGAGTCCAAGCAGGCCATCGGCGAGATGATTTGCGCGAACTGCCTGCTCGAGATCGAGGCCGAGGTGAGGGCCGCCGTTGACGAGGCCGACCGGCCGCCTGAGAAGCTGCGGCGGATGTTCAAAGCGATCGTTGAGGCGAGCCTTCGCCTGCTTTTCCAGGATCGCAAGCTCTATGAGATCGCGGCCTCAGCGGCCAGCGAACGTTGGCAAGCGGCTCTGGCCTATGAGGCGCGCATCCGGGCACTGCTTCAGGACATCGTCCAGGAAGGCCGGCAAACCGGAGACTTCGAGCGCAAGACCCCGCTCGATGAGGCCACGACGGCGATCTATCTGGTCATGCGTCCGTACCTGAATCCGCTGCTGCTGCAGCACAGCTTCGACTACACCGACGAAGCGCCGGCCCGGCTGTCCGGTCTCATCCTCCGCAGCCTGTCTCCATGATGAACGGCCTATAGTGACTATTGACTAGTTTGGTCACTAGGATCATGATCCAGTCCCAGATCAGCTCGTCTGTGGGACTCTCCTCATGCTCCGGCGCCTCGTTTCATCCGCAATCCTTTGCGCATTGCCGTTCGCGTTTGTCGCCTGCGGCGATACCACCGCATCCGATCCGCGCACCCAAGCCCCGCTGGTGCGGGTCGCCACCGTTCAAGGGGCAAATGCCGCATCGCGCTCCTTCACCGGAACCGTAGCCGCCCGGGTACAGAGCGACTTGGGCTTCCGCGTCTCCGGCAAGGTGCTGGAACGGCTCGTGGATGCGGGACAGACCGTCACGCGCGGTCAACCGCTCATGCGCATCGACCCGGTCGATCTCAGGCTCGCGGTGAATGCGCAGCAGCAAGCTGCCGCCGCCGCACGAGCGCAGGCGAAGCAAACGGCGCAAGAAGAAGTCCGTTATCGCAATTTGCTCGGAACTGGTGCCGTATCAGCCTCGGCCTACGATCAAGCCAAAGCTGCGGCGGACGCCGCCAAGGCACAGCTCAGCGCGGCCGAGGCCCAAGCCGAGGTCGCTCGTAACGCGAGCCGCTATGCGGAACTAGTGGCCGACGGCGACGGCGTCGTCATGGAAACGCTGGCCGAACCCGGGCAGGTCGTCAGCGCCGGACAGGTCGTGGTGCGCGTGGCACACGCAGGTCCCCGCGAAGCCCTCATCCAGTTGCCGGAAACCCTGCGCCCTAAGGTCGGGTCCGCCGGACAGGCCACGCTCTTTGGCAGGGAAGGTGTCAGTGTTCCGACCCGGCTGCGGCAACTCTCGGATGCCGCGGACCCGCTGACCCGCACCTTCGAGGCGCGATACGTGCTCGAGGGAGAGCTGGCCAACGCACCGCTGGGCGCAACGGTCACCATCCAGATTGCGGACGGACATTCCGGCGCGCATGGCGACTTGCAGGTGCCGGTCGGTGCCCTGTTCGATGCGGGCAAGGGGCCGGGCGTGTGGGTCATCAACGGTAGCCCCACAAAGGTGACCTGGCGGCCGGTTACGGTCCTGCGCGTGAGCGATGAAGGCGCACGCGTCACCGGCAGGCTCATGCACGGCGAACGCATCGTCGCGCTTGGTGCCCATTTGCTGCGCGACGGCGAGCAGGTCCGAATTGCCGGCCAATCTGCCGCCCCGACTGCGGGAGTCGGGCCGTGAGCGCGAGCCGCTTCAACCTGTCGGCGCTTGCCGTACGCGAGCGCTCCGTCACCCTGTTCCTGATCTGCCTGATCTCGTTGGCCGGGCTCATTGCGTTCTTCCAGCTGGGTCGCGCGGAAGACCCCGCCTTCACGGTCAAGGTGATGACCATCGTCACCGCGTGGCCTGGCGCCACTGCACAGGAAATGCAGGACCAGGTCGCCGAGAAGATCGAAAAGCGCCTGCAGGAGTTGCGCTGGTACGACCGTAGCGAGACCTACACGAGAGCTGGCCTGGCTTTCACTACCTTAAGTCTGCGCGACAGCACGCCGCCTTCGGCCGTGCAGGAGGAGTTCTACCAGGCCCGCAAGAAAGTCGGCGACGAGGCAAACAATCTTCCGGCCGGCGTTATCGGGCCGATGGTCAACGACGAATACGCGGATGTCACCTTCGCGCTGTTCGCGCTCAAGGCCAAAGGCGAACCGCAGCGGTTGCTGACACGTGAAGCAGAGACGCTGCGTCAGCGCCTGCTGCACGTGCCGGGGGTGAAGAAGGTCAACATCATCGGCGAGCAGTCCGAGCGCATCTATGTAGAGTTCTCGCACGAGCGCCTGGCGACGCTGGGCGTCGGCCCACAGGACGTGTTCGCCGCGCTCAACAGCCAAAATGCCCTGACTCCGGCCGGATCGGTGGAAACCAAGGGGCCGCAGGTACTCGTCCGCCTGGATGGCGCGTTCGACGAATTGCAGAAGATCCGCGACACGCCAGTGGTGATGCAGGGCCGCACGCTGAAGCTATCTGACATCGCCACCGTCCGGCGCGGTTACGAAGACCCTGCGACGTTCCTGATCCGCAACGGTGGCGAACCCGCCTTGCTGCTGGGCATCGTCATGCGCGACGGCTGGAACGGGCTCGACCTTGGCAAGGCGCTGGACCACGAGGTCAATGCGATCAGTGCCGAGCTGCCGCTGGGAATGAACCTGACCAAGGTCACCGACCAGGCCGTCAATATCAGCTCGGCGGTCGACGAATTCATGGTGAAGTTCTTCGTCGCGCTGCTGGTGGTCATGCTGGTGAGCTTCGTCAGCATGGGCTGGCGCGTGGGTGTAGTGGTCGCCGCGGCCGTGCCGCTGACGCTGGCGGCGGTCTTCGTGGTGATGGCCGCGACCGGCAAGAACTTCGATCGCATCACCCTGGGCTCCCTGATCTTGGCGCTGGGCCTGCTGGTAGACGACGCCATCATCGCCATAGAAATGATGGTCGTGAAGATGGAGGAAGGTTTCAGTCGCATCAAAGCGTCCGCCTACGCCTGGAGCCATACCGCCGCGCCGATGCTGTCGGGCACGCTGGTGACCGCCGTCGGCTTCATGCCCAATGGCTTCGCCCGTTCCACCGCGGGCGAATACACCAGCAACATGTTCTGGATTGTCGGCACCGCGTTGATCGCGTCGTGGGTAGTCGCCGTGGTGTTCACGCCCTACCTCGGCGTCAAACTGCTGCCTGACTTCAAGAAGGTCGAAGGCGGCCACGAGGCGCTCTACGACACCCCGCGCTACAACCGATTCCGCCAAGTGCTGGAGCGCGTGATCGCGCGCAAGTGGCTGGTTGCCGGCTCGGTGGTAGGGCTCTTCGTCCTGGCGATTCTCGGCATGGGCATCGTCAAGAAGCAGTTCTTCCCGATCTCCGATCGACCCGAGGTGCTGGTGGAGGTGCAGATGCCCTATGGCACTGCGATCGGGCAGACCAGCGCCGCCACGGCGAAGGTGGAGACATGGCTGGCCAAACAGGAGGAAGCCAGGATCGTTACCGCCTACGTAGGCCAGGGTGCGCCGCGCTTCTACCTGGCGATGGGGCCGGAGCTGCCTGATCCGTCGTTTGCCAAGATCGTGATCCGCACGGACAACCAGGAAGAGCGCGATGCGTTGAAGCACCGGCTGCGCCGGGCGATCGCCGATGGCCTCGCCCCCGAGGCGCGCGTTCGCGTCACCCAACTCGTCTTCGGTCCGTATTCGCCGTTCCCGGTCGCCTACCGGGTCGTCGGACCGGACCCTGACAAGCTGCGCGAGATCGCGGCCGAAGTGCGGCACGTCATGCAGGCGAGCCCGATGATGCGAACGGTCAATACCGACTGGGGCACGCGCACGCCAACGCTGCACTTCACCTTGCAGCAGGACCGGCTGCAGGCGGTGGGCCTGACCTCAAGCGCCGTGGCGCAGCAATTGCAATTCCTGCTGACTGGCATACCGATCACTGCCGTACGCGAAGATATCCGCACTGTGCAGGTCGTCGCTCGCTCCTCCGGCGACATCAGGCTCGATCCGGACCGGATCGCGGACTTCACGTTGGCCGGCGCCAACGGGCAACGCATCCCGCTGTCGCAGGTGGGCGAGGCGGATGTGCGCATGGAAGAACCCATCATGCGCCGGCGTGACCGCATGCCGACGATCACCGTACGTGGCGACATCCCCGACCACTTGCAGCCGCCCGACGTATCCACGGCGATCTTGCGTCAACTGCAGCCGATCATCGACAGGCTGCCGCGCGGCTACCGCATCGAGCAGGCGGGTTCCATCGAGGAATCGGGCAAGGCGACCAAAGCCATGCTGCCGCTGTTCCCGATCATGCTGGCCGTCACCCTGATCATCCTCATCTTCCAGGTGCGTTCGATCTCGGCAATGGTCATGGTCTTCCTGACCAGCCCGCTGGGCCTGATCGGCGTGGTGCCTACCCTGATTCTTTTCAAGCAGCCATTCGGCATCAATGCGCTGGTGGGCTTGATTGCGCTGTCGGGAATCCTGATGCGAAACACACTGATCCTCATCGGACAGATTCGTGAAAACGAACAGGCGGGACTGGACCCGTTCCGTGCAGTGGTGGAGGCGACCGTGCAACGTGCCCGGCCGGTGATCCTGACCGCTTTGGCGGCAATCCTGGCCTTCATCCCGCTAGCCCATTCGGTGTTCTGGGGAACGCTTGCTTACACGCTGATCGGAGGCACGTTCGCAGGAACGATTCTGACGCTCGTGTTTCTGCCGGCCATGTATTCCATCTGGTTCAAGATCAAGGCGGATGGCAGCGACTCGCTGGTAGGGAAACCGGCATGAATGTTCTATCGCGTTCTTCCGCAACACAGTTCGCCGCGCGGGAGTGCCGAGTGTTCGGCACTGTGCGTGGCATCAGCAAAACAACCCCCGTACCCGGTGTCGAGCTTGTCGAGATGGATGTTCGCGACGACGCTTCCGTCCATCGTGCAATCCAATTCGTCATCGATCAGGCTGGCCGTATCGACGTGCTGATCAACAGTGCGGGAGCGAATTTGATCGGCGCGGTGGAGGAAACGACCACCGACGAGGCAGCAGCACTTTTCGACACCAATGTATTCGGCATTCCCTGTGGAAGGTTTCGCCGTTGCCTGGCACGAACGTAGTCACGGGCACAGCGGACTGCGTTGGATTCGAGAGACCCTGGTCTCCATGCTCAGCGAGCAATAATGACAGTCGAACGTACTGAATGGCTGACGCGCTTTTGGGTCGGAAGCAGACATTCAAGGCCTGAGAGAAATTCTGCTTTAGACGTTCTGGTCAAAAGTTTGAGATTCACGCTGGTAGGCTCGATGGGCTTCCCCTTCCCGTGTGAGTCGGTTCCCAAAATTCGACAAGAGATCAGGGCCTTGCATCGTCGTTTCCGGTACAGAGAAAGGACGCAAAGCAGCGCAAATGCAGCCCTTTTTCTCTTATCATCGATTGGCCGCGCCGACGTTCTGGTCGATGGTTCGAATCATTCTCTGGCCACCACTTAGTCAAGTTCCTGGTTCTCTCTGCCGCAGCTGTGACTTCGCGACTGGTGATCGCGCGGCGACGGACATCTAGACGTCGCGTGCGACCTCATATCCCTCGGCTTGCCAGGCATGGAATCCGCCCGCCAGTGGGCGAACGCGACCAAAGCCGCGCTTTTTCAGTTCGCGGGCCAGCAATGCCGCCGAGGCTTCGTTGGGGCAGTCGCAGTACACGATCACTTCGTCCTGCGGGTCCAACTGCGCGTCGGCCAGGCTGGCGACGAACACCGCACCGGGGATCCAGCCGTCGTCGCGTTGTGCGGGCGAGCGGACATCCAGGATCAGCGGCATCGCGCCGCCCGAGAGCAACTGGTAGAGCTCCGGCACGGTGATGCGCGCCATCTTGAGTTCCTGCAGGAAGCGGTGACGCTGCCACCACTTGTAGGCGACGAATGCGGCGATCACGGCCAGGACGAGGGGCAACCCGTAGCGTCCGAGGTCTTCGAGGCGTAACAGCACGTCATTGACGGCTTCATGGAAGATCGCACCTAGCGCGACCGCAACACCGGCCCACAGCATTGCGCCCAGGCTGTCGAAGAAGACGAAACGCGGTACCGGCGTGCGGTTCTCGCCCGCGAGCGTGGTGGCGACGGCGGCGAAACCGGGCACGAACTTGGCGCCGATCAGCGAAGGCGCACCCCAGCGGGCATAGATGTCGCGTGTCATCAGCACGCATGAGTCCGGCGACAGCGACAGCCGGCACATCAATCGCAACAGGCGCACGCCGAAGCGCCGGCCACCGGTGAACCACAACAGGTCGGCCAACACGGCCGCCAGGGTTGCGACCGCAAGGATGGGCAGCACGCTCTCGCCTTTGTCCACGGCGAGCGCTGCGGTAACGACCAGGGGCGGGTAGGCCGGTATCGGCAGCCCACCCTGATCGAGGAAGACCGAGACGAAAACGACCAGGAGGCCGTAGCCCGCAATCAGGTCCAGCAGCATGTCCATCGGTCTTGCGGTTCTCTCAGGTCAGCGCAGACAGTGTCTGGCCGGCGTACTTGTCCTGCAACCGTCGAGCTTGCAACGCAGCGTCGCTCCCTGCGCGTGAACGATTGTTCCGGTGTTGGCTTGTACAAGCTTCTCGCCCCCGACTGCACCCGCCAATCGAAAGAATCCCTATCGTCTGAATATGCCTAACCGCAGGCCAGCTGCAGGGCTTTTGTCGCAAACTCCACGCGATGGAAGCAACGGCCAATGCGTAGCAAGTTGTTCATTCCCGGGGCCCGCCGGGACTTGTTCGCCAAGGCGCTGGCCGGCGAGGCGGACGCGTTGTCGCTGGACCTCGAGGATTCGGTTCCTGCGGAATCGAAAGCAGATGCCCGCATGGCGGTATCCGAGTTCATCGGCTCCGAAGCAGCGACAAGCGCAGCGAAGGCGATCATCGTCCGGACCAACGGTCCCGACACGCCGTGGTTCGAAGGGGACGTGCAGGCCGTGGCGCGATCGGGACTGGCGCTGCTGAACCTGCCGAAGATCGAGTCTGCCGAACAACTGCTCGCAACGGTGCAGCTGCTGGAGCGCGCGGAGGCGGCGAACAATGTGCCTGCGCCGATCCGGTTGCTGGTCAATATCGAGACACCGAAGGCACTGGCCAACGCGGCCGTCATCGCCGCGGCGCATCCGCGCGTTGCTGGTCTCCAGGTAGGCCTCGGCGATCTGTTCGAGCCATTGGGCATCGATCGCGGCGATCCCGCCAACGTGCATGCCGTCCTGTTCGCCGTGCGCATGGCCGCCGCGCAGGCCGGTGTCTTCGTGCTCGATGGCGCGTTTCCCGATATCGCCGATGCGGATGGGTTCACCGAAGAAGCGCGCCGCGCGCGCCGTCTTGGGTATCTGGGAAAAAGCTGCATCCATCCCAGCCAGGTGGCGCTGGCCAATGCTGCGTTCGCCGCGACCGAGGCAGAACTTGCGCAGGCGCGTCGTATCGTCGAAGCGGCCCAGGTGGCACGACGGGAAGGGCGGGGCGCGTTTGTCGTGGATGGCCGCATGGTCGACCTGCCGTTCCTCAAAAGCGCGCAGGCGTTATTGGCGGGAAACCGATGACGTACTCCGCTTCCCACTGCTGTTCCATTCGCGTCGCGAACCCCAAGGCTGTTGACCTCATGACGCGTGCATGGTTGCTGGTGTTGATCCTCTGCGCGCTTGTCTTTGTGATGCCCGCGCATGCGGACAGCCTCACGCCGGTGAAGGCCACGGCACTCCCTGCGCTTCCCAGCGGTGAACCTCTGATAGGCATTGCCGTCGTCGGCGGCACGCCGATCGCCATCCAGCGCGAAGCGGTGTGGATGCTCGATCCCCCCGGGCACACGGCGTGGTCGCGTGCGCAATGGCCCGAAGGCGCGGCGTCGTCCGTCATCGAAGGCGTTTTTGGCGACGGACTGCGCGCCTACGCGTTGACTGGAACCGGCGCAGGCGAGGTGACGACTGTCGAGCAGATCCAGGTCGTCAACGGCGAACTCAGGCGCACGGCATTACCGTCTTTGCCCGCGGCCATGCGCGAGACGCGCGGGACGCTGTTGGGCCAGACGTTGTTCGTCGCGGGATTGACCGGTTCGTCGCCACGCCTGTTGCAGATTTCGCTCGACGCGGTGCGCCCGCAATGGAAAGAAATCCCCGGCTGGCCGGCCGATGCGCCTGCGACGACGCTGGCTGGACAGACGGGCGCGATCTTCGCGACCGTCGCCGGTGGAGACACCTTGTGGCGCTGGTCGGCAGACAAGGGATGGACGGCACGCGGCACTGTTCCCGGCATCGTCCTCCCGGGTTCCGGGCGCGCGATCGGGCAGGCACACATCATTTATCTGGTGCGCGATCCCACGCAGCCGGACGCACCCGCCGAGTTGCGAACGTTCCAGACCATCACCGGATCATGGGCGACGCTGCCTGGTGCGACCGTTTCCGATCCTCTCTATTCCGCGGCGTGGCAGGACGGCCTGTTCTGGGCGCAGGCAAGCGCGGACGGCCGCGGCATCGACTTCACCCAGGCACGCGTGCAGTCGACGAAGGTGCTGCTGAAGTGGCTGGACTGGCTGGTCATCATCACCTACCTGGCGTCGATGATCGGCATCGGTTTGTTCTTCTACCTGCGCGAAAAACGCAACTCGACGGCCAGTTTCTTCGTCGGCGGCCGCAGCATTCCGTTCTGGGCAGCGGGCGTGAGCCTGTATGCCACCAACACCAGTTCGATCAGCTTCATCGCGATCCCCGCCAAGGCATTCGAGACCAACTGGCAGTACCTCACCAACAACCTGATTGCCGTGCTCGGACTGATGTTCGTCGCGGTCTGGATCGTGCCGTTGTTGCGCCGGCTCGACCTGATGTCGGTGTTCAGCTATCTGGAAACCCGCTTCCATCCCGCGATCCGCATGCTGGCGAGCGCGCTGTGCATCGTCATGCAGATCGGCAGCCGCATGAGCGTCATCCTGTTCCTGCCAGCGCTGGCGATCGCCACCATCACCGGCATCAGCCTGACGCTGAGCATCCTGCTCATGGGCGGCTTCACCATCATCTATACGGCGATGGGCGGAATGAAGGCGGTGATCTGGACCGATTTCGTCCAGGTCATCGTGAAGATGGGCGGCGCGATCTTCGCCATCGTCTTCATCGTGTGGCAGCTGAAAGGCGGATTCGGCGAGTTCGTCGAGATCGCGACCGCCGAAGACAAGATGCACCTGTTCGACTTCAGCTTCGATCTCACCAAGGCCACGGTGTGGGGCTTCATCTTCCTGGTGCTGTTCGACGTCGTGCTGACCTTCCCCAAGGACCAGGTGCTCATGCAGCGCACGCTGTCGACCAAGTCCGACAAGGAAGCCGGTCGCTCCATCTGGGCGTTCGCCGCGATCATGATCCCGGGCGGCTTCGTGTTCTACGGCATCGGCACGGCCTTGTACGTCTACTACAAGGCCCACCCGGAACGGATGAATCCGCTGTTGCCGATCGATGCGACGTTCCCGCTGTTCATCGCCGCGGAGCTGCCGATGGGCGTGACCGGCCTGATCATCGCGGGCATCTTTGCCGCGGCGATGGCCACGCTGTCGGGCATCATGAACAGCGTCGCGACCCTGGTTTCGGTCGACTTCTACGACAAGCTGGTGAAGAACGGAACGCAGAAGAAGAGCGTGTTCTTCGCCGAGATCATGACGGTGGTCGTCGGCCTGGTCGGCATTGGCGCCGCGCTGCTCCTCTCGCGTTTCGACATCCATTCGCTGTTCGACGTCTCGATCGAACTCGCCGGCCTGTTGAGCGGCGGTTTCGCCGGTGCCTATACGCTCGGCATGTTCACCCGGCGCGCGAATTCGCCGGGCGTGGCGATCGGCATCGCCAGCAGCATCGCGCTGACCTTCCTGGCGTGGTCCTTCAAGCTCGTGCATCCCTATTTCTACCTGGCGATCTCGATCATGCTGTGCATCGTGATCGGCTACCTGGCGAGCCTGTTCTTCCCGGCACCGACGCGTTCGCTCGACGGGCTGACGATCTACCGCGACCTGGGCCCGTCCCGTGCCGCACCCGAGGCCGAGCCGCAGGTGTAGCCCTCGCGGAGGCGTGACCAAGTGGTGTAGCCTGCCGGCGGCCCAGAGCGAGTTGCCGTGGAAACGCAGTACCTCAACACCTTCCTCATCGTCGTCGACCAGGGCTCGCTAGCCGCTGCGGCGCGCGTGTTGAACATCACGCCGGCCGCCGTCGCCCAGCAGATCAGGACCATCGAGCGTGAACTCGGCACCACGCTGATCGCACGCGTGGGCCGCACCGTCAGCGTCACCGAGGAAGGCGCGCGGATCTTCGAGCGCGCGCGCGAACTGGTGCGTGGCGTGGCCGATCTCCGCAGCATCGCCAACGACAACGCGGTCTCCGGGGAATTGCGGCTGGGGGCCTGTCCAACCGCGCTCGCAGGCATGTTGCCCGACGTGCTGGCGCGCATGGTCGAAACGTTTCCGCAGATCAACGTGTTCATCCAGCCCGGTTACTCGGCGGACCTGTATCGCGCGATCGAGCACAACGACCTCGATGCCGCGATCGTGCTGCAAGCGCCGTTCGCGCTGCCCAAAACCTGCGAATGGCAACTCCTGCGCGAGGAGCCGCTGGTGGTGCTGGCGCCGGAAAGCATGGCCGGCCGCGATCCGCATGAGCTGCTCGCGACACAACCCCTGATTCGCTACGACCGCCATCAATGGGGCGGGCGCCAGGCGGACGACTACCTCCGCGCCGCCGGGATCGTTCCGCATGAGCGGTTCGAACTCAATGCACTGAACGCGATCGCCGTGATGGTCGACCGCGGGCTTGGTGTATCGCTCGTCCCCGACTGGGCACGACCGTGGCCGGAAGGCGTCAGGCTCGTGCGCTTGCCGCTTCCGCTTCCTGCCGAGCCGCGACGCATCGGGATCGTCTGGTCGCGATCGAGCGTGCGCGTCCGGCTGGTGAACGTGCTGCTGCAGGAATGCCGCAAGGCAGCGAAGGCGTCGTAGTCCACGCCGATACGCGAACGCGCTGACCGGACTCACCGGATGTTGCATCGCAGCAGCAACAAAAACTAGGCACTGAACATAGTGCGGGGCGGTTTCCGCCCGACGCAGGTGGCCATAGGCTGCGAGCCACACACACCGCAGGACTGCACGGCGCCGTGAGGGGGGCGCCGATTCGCACGGATGCCGCGGATCCGCTTTTCGAGTTCATACCGCGCGCCACAGCGGCGCGCTCTCGCAGCTACGAACAGAAGAGACTGCACATGATCAAGCCACTTTCCGCAGCCATCGCCTGCATCCTGCTGGCCTCCGTCGCGTCGCAAGCGCACGCACAGGCGCAGGACACTTCGGGTGAAACCGACGAACAGGCCAAGAAGGACACGCCGACCGACCTCGACCGGGTGATCGTGACGGGCACGCGCAGCCCGAAGGCGGTCGACAAGATTCCCGGCGCCATCAACCTGGTCTCGCAGGAAGAAGTGCAGCAGACCCTGGTGTTGACCGAGGATGCCACCGCGGTGCTGGCGCGCACGGTGCCCGGCTATGCGGAGTCCTCGCAGGCGATGAGCAACACCGGCGAGAACCTGCGCGGCCGCGTCGCGTTGCGCCTGTTCGACGGCGTGCCGCAGGGTTCGCCACTGCGCGAAGGCACGCGCAACGGCACGTTCACCGACATGGGCCTGGTCGGCCGCATCGAAGTGATCAACGGCCCTTCGGCTTCCGAAGGCATCGGCGCGGCGGGCGGCATCATCAATTACATCTCCAAGGTGCCGACCAAGCCAGGCAACGAGACCACGATCACCTCGCGCTACTCCTCCCAGTTCGCCGACGACAGCGAAGGCTGGAAGCTCGGCGTCAACTTCGCGCGCAAGGCCGAGGCCTACGATCTGTTGTTGAGCGCCTCGTACATCGACCGCGGCATCTCCTACGACGCCAACGGTCGCCGCGTCGGCATGAACACCAGCGGCTCGGTCTCCGACTCGGAAGCGCGCAATCTCTTCGTCAAGGTCGGCTTCGATTTCGGTGCCGACTATGCGCAGCGCCTCGAAGCCTCGGCCAGCCACTTCAAGATCGAGGGCAAGGCGAATTACCACCAGGTCGAGGGTTGCCGGTTCGACGAGAACAACCCGGCTGCTTGCCCCGTGCCGACAACGAATACGTCCGAACGTGGATCGATCGCCGGTTCGTTGGCCGAATTCAACGACTTCAAGCAATACCAGTTGAACTACTCGCATAGTGATTTCTTCGGCGGCACGCTGGTCCTCAATGCGTACAAGGCCGACCAGGCGATGCGCTACCTGCCGGAGAACGGTGAGGACAAGCAGTTGGTCAAGCCGGCACCTCCGGTGGACCAACGTATCTACGACCAGTCGGAGATCGTCGCCGAGAAGCACGGCCTGCGTTCGTCGTGGACCCGCCCGGAGTTGTTCGGCGTGACGGGCCTGGAAATGCGCATCGGCCTGGACCTGGTCGAAGACACGGCACAGCAGCGATTGGCGCTGACCGATCGCCTCTGGGTGCCGCCGATGGAGTACACCAGCACCGCGCCCTGGATCCAGTTGTCGTGGGATATCGGCCCGGTCACGCTCAGCGGCGGCTATCGTCGCGAGGACGACGAACTGCAGGTCGACAGCTACACCACCACGGCGTTCCGCAACAGCGTGTTCGTCCAGGGCGGCAACGTCGAATACACCGAGGACCTGGTCAACTTCGGCGCGATCTGGCGCGTGACCGATGGCTTCTCGCTGTTCGGGTCCTACGGCGAAGGCTACACCTTGCCCAACATCGGCATCCCGCTGCGCAACATCAGCGTGCCCGGCCAATCGGTGGAACGCATCGACGACCTTCAGCCGATCATCTTCGAGAACACCGAGTTCGGCTTCACCTGGCGCGGCGACGATTGGTCGTTGAGCGGATCGCGCTATGACTCGCACTCCGATTTTGGCGCTTCGCTGGCGATCGATCCGGCCACCAACGATTTCATCCTGACGCGTGCGCCGGTCGACATCGAAGGCTATGAACTCAATGCCGAATGGCGCTTCTCCGAGAACTGGAAAGCAACCGCGATCTATTCCCATACCGAGGGCATGACGTCGTTCTACCCGGCGAGCACTACCGGCCTGTACCCGGCGGGCGCACTGCGCAAGCCGATGGGCGTGCTCGACATCAATCCGGACAAGTTCGCGTGGTCGGTCTCCTGGAAATTCGTTCCCAATGGCGAGATCAACCTCGGCGCGACCACGTTGCGCTCACGCACCTTGTCGGGTTCCGACGTGCGGCCGTTCGACGGCGCCACGTACAGCTACCGCGAGGAAACCGATGGCTACACCCTGTTCGATCTCGGTGTGAACTATCAAACCCAAAGCTTCGGCAAGTTCTCGCTCGGCGTGGAGAACCTGTTCGACAAGCAGTACATCCTCAGCTGGTCGCAGGTGCCGGGCTTCCAGAACTACTGGGCGGGTCGCGGGCGGATGGTGTCGCTGACGCATACGTTCACGTTCTGACCGGTTGACGATGGCGTTCCTATCGCGCGAGGCCGGTGCAAGTTCACCGGCCTCTGCGTCCAGGGCAGCAGGAGCTTCCCCTTTCATGCGATTTTTCTGCATGCTCGCCGCGTTCCTTGCGACCGCCGCTCCGGCGGTCGCGTTGCCTGCGGATGCTCCCTTGCCAGTCGTGGCGCCCGCTGCCGAAGGCTTTTCGCCCGAGCGTCTCGAAAAACTCGGCCGCTTCATGCACAAGACCACCGACCAGAACGGATATCTCGGCGGCGTGACGCTCGTTGCGCGCAACGGCCATATCGTCGACTGGCAGGCGTATGGCCATCGCGATCTCGCACGCAAGGCGCCGATGGCGCGCGATGCGATCTTCCGCATCTATTCCATGACCAAGACGGTCACGACCGTGGCGGTGATGATGCTGGTCGAGGAAGGCAGCATCGCGTTGGACGATCCGGTGTCCAGATACCTTCCCGGATTTTCTGCGCCCAGCGTGCTGACCGCAGGCGCGGATGGGAAGCCGGTTTCGCGACCCGCGGTGCGGCCGATCACCATCCACCACCTGCTCACGCACACGGCTGGATTCCCCGCCGGT
Organism: Lysobacter sp. CFH 32150; assembly: GCF_022758295.1. GTDB lineage: Bacteria > Pseudomonadota > Gammaproteobacteria > Xanthomonadales > Xanthomonadaceae > CFH-32150. Next base: position 295,899 of record NZ_JALDWJ010000003.1, read on the forward strand.
TTGAAGGGCGACGAGCCGGCCATGGCACGCATGGAGCAAGACGACCCGCACGGCGCGCGCGATCTGCGCGGCTTCGTCGAACGGCTGTCGCGCGCACCGCTGGCCGCCGATCCCGGCACCCGTTTCGGTTACGACGCCGCTGCGCTGGAAGTGGCGGCACGGCTGGTCGAAGTGGTGGGCGGCGTGTCGTTCGAACAGTTTCTGCGCGAGCGGATCTTCGTGCCGCTGGGCATGCGCGATACCGGCTTCAGCGTGCCGGATGCCGAGCGCGGACGTGTCGTGGACATCACCACGATGGGCGAGGACGGCAAACTTCGCCTCGATGACGGACCGAGTGCGTTGCATCCCGGCGTTCCCTTGAATGCGTACACCAGCGGCGCCGGCGGGCTGTACTCGACGGCCGGCGATTACGCGCGCTTCTGCCAGATGCTGTTGAACGGCGGCCAGCTCGGCGACGTGTCGATCCTCGGACGCAAGACGGTCGAATCAATGATGCGCAACCACCTCACGATGCTGGATCGGCCCGTCACCCAGTTCAGCAATGCCGAAGGCTTTGGCCTCGGCGGTTACGTCGTGATCGACGTTGCGCTCCGCGGCCAGCTCGGGTCGCTCGGCCAGTTCGGCTGGAGCGGTTCGGCGTCCACGACTTTCACGATCGATCCGGAGGAAAAGCTCGTCGCGATCCTGATGCTGCAACACCTGCCGCGCCAGGACATGCGCGACCTGCCGCGCATCAGTCGCAACTTCTACACGCTGGTCTACCAGGGATTGGTGCAATGACCGCACGACGTAGGGGCAGGGTGTTGGTCGCCGGCTCGGCCAACCTGGACTTCGTCGTTCGCGCACCGCGCGTGCCGGCTCCGGGTGAAACGATCCTCGGATACCAGTGCACGACCTTTCCGGGCGGCAAGGGCGCCAACCAGGCGGTTGCCTGCGCGCGGGCGGGCCATGTCGAAACCCGCATGCTGGTGGCGCTGGGCGACGACCCGCAGGCAGAGCCGATCGAGGCATCGCTGCGTTCGGCGGGCGTGCAACTCGACATCGTACGGACACCGCAGGTGGCGACTGGTGCGGCGTTCGTGTGCGTCGGCGACGATGGCGAGAACGCCATCACCGTCGTCTCCGGCGCCAACGCGCAATTGCGTGAAGAAGACCTGCCCGAGCTGCATGGCGTCGACTGCCTGCTGTTGCAACTCGAGACGCCGCTCGCCAGCGTCGAGGCCTGGGCACGGAAGGGGCACGTCGCTGGCGTAACGGTCGTACTGAACGCCGCGCCGGCGCAACAGTTGCCGGAATCCCTGCTGGCGGTGGTGGACCTGTTGGTGGTCAACGAAGGCGAGCTCGCTACGGTCGTGTCCGCTCATGGCGATATCGCGGCGCGCATCGGCGATCCCCACCTACCGAGCGTCGTGGTCACCCTTGGTGCGCGCGGATGCTGCGCCAATGTCGATGGCCGGGTGCTGCTGCAGCCCGGATTCCGGGTCGAGGCCGTGGACACCACCGGTGCCGGCGATACCTTCTGCGGCACGCTTGCGGCGTGCCTGGCCGCGGGCGAATCGATGGACAACGCATTGCGCCGCGCATCGGCGGCATCGGCGCTGGCCTGCACCCGTTTCGGCGCACAGACCAGCGTGCCGTCGCGCTCGGAAGTCGACGCCATGCTCGCCTCGGGTGAGGACAATGGCGTGCATGCGCGCGACGCACTGGCTGCATACTGCGGTTTGTCGCTTCACTGATCTGCTTCCAGACCATGACGTCTCCCTACGACATCGACTCGCAGCAAACGCCCGGCGACGAAGCCCCGCGCCAGCGCGTGGCCACGGAATACAAGTTCTCCCATGTCACCACAGGCCGTTACCTGCCGACACCAGGTAAGGCACCGGGTTGGCCGTTCGCCGAAATCGGGCATTGGAAGATCGACGTCAATGCCACCGCCGAGGACTGGATCGCGGAACTGCTGGACTGGCGACGCGAACACCTGACGCGCATCGGTTACGACGACGCCAACTATCGTCGCCCGGAACTGCAATGGGCGCAGCGCAACTTCGTGCATGCGCAGATCATGGTGGAGGATCGCTACTTCTACGATCCGGTCGCCGGGGAATACACGGTCGACCGCTACCTCGACGATCTCGAAGCGCGCTTTGGTGGCATCGACAGCGTGCTGATCTGGTTCGTCTATCCCAACATCGGCATCGACGATCGCAACAAGACGGATTTCGCTTACGACCTGCCGGGCGGGATCGAAGGACTGCGCGGTGCTATTGAACAATTCCATCGTCGCGGCGTGCGGGTGTTCCTGCCGACCATGCCATGGGACAACGGTACCCGCGTGCCGGAGCGCAACGACTGGGACACGATCGCCGCACTCGTCGCTGCCGTGGGTGCCGACGGCGTCAACGGCGACACCTACAACGGCGTGCCGCGTGCGTTCTTCGATGCGTGCGACGCGGCCGGACATCCGGTCGTGCTGCAGCCGGAATCCACCATCAGCGCCGAGGAAGCGCTGATCTGGAACGTCCAGAGCTGGGGCAAGAAAGCGCCGAACGAGGTCGTCCCCCCGGTCGCGAAGTTCAAGTGGCTCGAGCCACGCCACATGATCAATTACGAGAATCGCTGGGGCCGCGACCGCAATCACGACCTGCAGTACATCTTCTTCAACGGCATCGGCTACAACGCCTGGGAAAACGTCTGGGGCATCTGGAACCAGCTCACCCCGCGCGATGCGGAAACGCTGCGCCGGATCAGCGCCATCGAGCGCAGGTTCGCGTCGCTGATGGTCAGCATGGATTGGCGGCCTTATGCGCGGACGCGGCAGGCAGGTGTGTTCGCAAGTTGTTTTCCAGGCGAGGGCAGGGCGCTGTGGACGCTCGTCAATCGCAACGAGTTCGCCGTCGACGGCGAGCAGATCGCCGTGCCGCATGCGGAGGGCACGCGCTACTTCGACGCATGGAACGGCGAGGCGCTGCAGCCGCGCATCGACGGTGGTCAGGCAGTGTTGACTTTCGCGATGGAGCCGCGCGGTTTCGGTGCGGTGCTTGCGCTCGACGCGGGCAGCGATGAAGCGGAACTCGAAGCGTTCCTGGCGGCCATGCGCGAACGCAGCCGCGTGTCGCTGCAATCACTGTCCAATGCGTGGCGCTCGTTGCCGCAGGCGCTGGTTGAAATCGAACCTACGCAACGCGTGACTTCGCCTCCTGAGGGCATGGTCACGATTCCCGCCGGCGATTTCGATTTCGTGGTCGGCGGCGTGGAGATCGAGGGGCAGACGTGGGAAGGCGTCGACGTCCAGTACCCGTGGGAGCCGAGCGCGCGCCGCGGCCATCGCCAGCGCATGGCGATGCGGGCGTTTCACATCGACCGTTATCCGGTCACCAACGCGCAATTTTTGGAATTCCTGCAAGCCACGGACTATTGGCCTCGGGATGCGCACAACTTCCTGCGTCACTGGCGCGATGGCGCGCCGCCACGCGGCTGGGAACGAAAGCCCGTGACCTGGGTGTCGATCGAAGATGCGCGCGCCTACGCACACTGGGTGGGCAAGCGGCTTCCGCGCGAATGGGAATGGCAGTACGCAGCGCAGGGCACCGACGGACGTGTGTATCCGTGGGGCAATGCGTGGCGCGACGACGCGGTGCCTGAGCCCTGCCGCGCGCGACGCATGCGCGCACCGGACGACGTCGATGCGCATCCTGCCGGCGCCAGCCCGTTCGGCGTGATGGACCTGGTCGGCAACGTCTGGCAATGGACCGACGAGTACCACGATGAACATACCCGCGCCGCGATCCTGCGCGGCGGTAGCCTGTACCAGCCGCAGACGTCGCACTGGTATTTTCCGCAAGCCTATCGGCTGGACCAGCACGGCAAATACCTGTTGATGGCGCCGTGCAAGGACCGCTCCGGCGGCATCGGCTTCCGCTGCGCCGTGGACGCTGGTTGATGGCAGCAACGATCGCCACCCGCATGCGCGGTGTGCTCGGCGAAGCGCTGGAGGCGAACCTGCGCGGCCGGCTGTCGCATTTCATCGTTGACGAACACAGTCCGGCGATCGAGATGTTCTCGCCGCAACGCCGCGCGCAGAACATCGAAGGCGACTGGTACGGCGAGCACGCGGGCAAGTGGCTGTACGCCGCATCCAAGGCGGTCACCCGCAGCGATGACACCGAGCTCGCAGGAAAGTTGCGGCGCGTCGCGGATTACCTGATATCGGTGCAGGAGGACGACGGTTACCTCGGCACCTATGCGCCGGAACGGCGTTTCATGCGGCCGCAGCCACCGAAGCCCGGCACCTGGGATGGCGCACCCAGCGTGCGCACCTGGGATATCTGGACGCATGCCTATCTGCTGCTTGGACTGATCGAAGCCGCGCGCGTCCTGCAGGAGTCGCGCTATCTCGATGCCGCACACCGCATCGGCGATCTGTGCTGGCGGACGCTGGTCGATGGCGGCATCGACATCAGTGATCTCGGCAACCACCACGGCATGTCGGCCACCGTGCTGATGGATCCTGCGACGGAACTGTATTTCGCGACCGGCGAACAGCGCTATCTCGATCTCGCCTTGCATGTGTTGGCGAGCGCCGATCGCAACCCGGCGCTGGGGCTGCTTTCGCGTGCGCTGGCAGGCGCGGACGCCGCGGAGATCGCGACCGGCAAGGCTTACCAGCTCGCGTGGAATCTCGTCGGGCTGGCGAAGCTGCATCGGGCCACGGGCGACGTGCGCTATCGCGAGGCGGTGGAAGCACTGTGGCGCAGCATCCGCGACCATCACCTCACCTTGGGCGGCGGGCCGTGGGGTGGCGTGGCGCATCGTTCGCGTGAAGTGTTCAACCCGGCCGGCGTCTTCAGCCCGTACGCGTATGTCGAAACCTGTTCGACGCTGGCGTGGATCCAATTGAACCGCGAATTGCTTGCCATCACCGGAGCCCCGGTCCATGCCGAGGAGATCGAGCGCGCCGCCTACAACGACCTGCTAGGCGCGCAGGCGCCGGATGGCGAAGACTGGTGCTACTACGTGTTTCCGAATGGCAGGCGCGTGCACACCACCTATTGGCGCTGCTGCAAATCCAGCGGCGCGATGGCGCTGGAGGAGTTGCCGGCGATCGCATACACCGCTTCGGACGACTGCATCAGCGTCAACGTTTACGGCGAGAGCGAGGCGGTCGTCCAGTTGCCCGCAGCAGGGCGCGTGACACTCGTGCAGGCGACGGCGTATCCCTTCGACGGAGATATCCGGATCCGCATCGATACGCAAACGGAAGCCGAATTCGAACTGCAGTTGCGCATTCCGTCGTGGACGGACGCTGCCGCAGTGGAAATCAATGGCGAGACCTGCGACATCGCGATCGAACCCGGGCGCTACGCCGCCATCCGGCGCCGCTGGCTGAAGGGCGACGAAGTCGTGCTGCGATTGCCAATGCGCGTGCACGTGCATCGCGCCACGAACAGCAACATCCAGGAGTCGCGCGCACCGGACGGGAGTCCCGTGCAGCAGCAAGTGTTGCGCTTCGACTACCTCGCGCTCACACGCGGGCCGTTGGTGTACGCGACCGGATTGATCGACGGCTACAAGATCGAGGACACCATCCGGTTGCCGGAAACGCCGCCAGAGGCATGGCTGCGATTGACGCTGGCTGACGACGTGCCACGCGTCGAAATGCTGCTGCCGGACCGCGCGCCGATCGTGTTCGAGCCATACTTTCGCGCGGGCGGGCGTGTGGATGGCGCGTGGCGCCTGACCTGGATGTCGCTGGCGCCACCGGAAGCGATCGCGCCGGTAACCAATAATTTGTAGTACCAGAACATATGAAGCCTGCCTGTTTCCCGGTCACGCCATCCCGCAGAGTGATGCGTAACGCCCCCGCATCGGCTTCTCCACACGCATGAGCGACCCGTCAAAACCGGCAGAGGACGACGCCGTGGCAGGCCCGCTGAGCGGCGTGCGCATCATCGACCTGAGCGCGTACATCGCAGGTCCGTACGGCTGCACGCTGCTCGCCGATCAAGGCGCGGACGTCATCAAGGTCGAGCCGCCTGGCGGCGACAACCTGCGCCAATACCCATCGACCCTGCCCTCCGAAAGTCGTGCGTTCCTCGGCGTGAACCGCAGCAAGCGCGGCGTCGTGCTCGACCTCAAGCGGCCGGAAGACCATGCCGTGTTGTTGCGCCTGGTGCGCGATGCCGATGTCCTCGTCCACAACTTCCGTCCGAGCGTCCCGCCGCGCCTGGGCATCGACTTCGATCGGCTCAGCCTGATCAATCCGCGCCTGATCTACTGCGCGGTGACGGGGTACGGCGAGACCGGGCCGCTGAAAGACAAGGCCGGCTACGACCAGGTGCTGCAGACGATGACCGGGATGTGCACCCTGCAGGGCAAGCGCGGCGGTGCGCCGGAAATCATCTACGGCTCGGTCGTCGACTACTACGCCGCGGCCCTGCTCGCCGCCGGCGTCTCTTCTGCGCTGTACGAACGTGAGCGCAGCGGCCTAGGACAGTTCGTCGGCGTGTCGCTGCTGCGCAGCGCGTTGACCATGCAGTCGGCGCGCATGATCTGGGCCGATGGCGAAGCCCTCGACATCGGTCGCGACATGCGCTCTGGCGGCGTCACCGGCATCCATCCCACCCGTCAGGGATACATCTACATCTCCGCCAACACGCCGCGGTTCTGGCAGGCGTTGTGCTCGAAGATGGGACTGCAGGCACTCGCCGACGATCCCCGCTACGACACGGTGCGCAAACGCGCGCAACTTGCGGCAGAGATCGTTCCCGTGCTGCACGAGGCGCTGGCGATGCGCAGTGCCGAGGAATGGGAGCAGATCTTCGGCGACGAGGTGCCCAGCGCCGCGGCGCGCCGGATCGAAGACATGTTCGATCACCCGCAAGTACTGGCAGAAGAGTTGGTGACGACATTCGAGCATCCGGCGGTGGGCCGGTATCGCGGCGTGACGAATCCCATCCGTTTCGGCCGCACACCGAATCCCGCGCCGTTCGCTGCGCCGGTGCTTGGCCAGGACACCAAGGATGTCGTCGAATCGACGATGACAGCGTCGGAGCCAGCCTGGAAGCCGCGGACGGGACACTGATTCCGGCACGTAGGTTCCTGCCGCCATGCCTGTCGGCATCTGTGGCGCATGCAACGGTCATCCCCTCGACCAGCGTAGTAGCATCGTTACATGGGGAGATTGCCTTACCGTGCCGAGATCGACGGCCTCCGCGCCATCGCCGTGCTGGCGGTCGTGCTGTACCACGCGGGCGTCGGGAATGCCGGGTTCGTCGGCGTCGATGTGTTTTTTGTCATTTCCGGGTACCTGATCACGTTGCTACTGCTGCGTGAATGGCGTTCAACGCAGGCTATCGATGTGCTCGCGTTTTACGCCCGGCGCGTTCGCCGGATATTCCCCGCCGCCGCTGCCGTCGTGGTCGTCGTGCTCGCCGCATCCACGTTGCTGTTGTCGATCACGCCCCAGGTGCATACGTCGCTTTCCGCTGGGGCAGCGCTGGTGTTTGGCGCCAATGTGTTCTTCCAATTCACCAGCGGGGGCTACTTCGACGGGCGCGCCGAGGAGATGCCGCTGTTGCACCTCTGGTCGCTATCGGTCGAGGAGCAGTTCTATTTCCTATGGCCGGCGCTACTGATCCTGGTACTGCGATACAAGCCACGCCAGCTGTTGCCGATCCTCGTCGGCCTCGGGCTCGCATCGTTCGCGTGCGCTGAAGTACTGATGCGCATGGATCCAAGCGCCGCGTTCTACCAGATGCCGGCACGCTTCTGGGAGTTGGCCGCGGGCGGGATCATCGCGGTGCTTCCGGTGCGCGCCCTGCCGCGCTATGCGATTCATGCGGGCATCCTGTTCACACTGGCGGCATGTGTATGGCCGCTCGGCCACTTCCCGGGCGTCGGCGCGCTTCCGGCCGTGGCGGGCGCTGCCACGGTGATCGCCGCGGTGCACGGAGGCGCGACCAATGGTTTCCTGCGCTCGCGTGCGATGGTCGGCGTTGGCCTGATCTCGTATTCCCTTTATTTGTGGCATTGGCCGCTGCTGGCGTTCTACCGCGCCACATCGATCGGTGAGGGCAATACGCAGACCCGGCTGATGCTCTGTGGCGTGGCGGTGTTGCTGGCCATCGCCAGCTACCGCTATATCGAACAGCCATTCCGCCGTCTGCGCACGCCGAAGGGCCGCACGATTGCGGCCGGCGCCGCGGTTTCGCTCTCGTTGGCGATGGCCGCGTGCACTTACGGGCTACAGGCACAGCGCGACCAGGCGAAGGCCCCGGACAATCCGTTGGCGATGGCGGCCGAACGCGATCTACCGCCCGATTGGAAGCGATGCCACTACGGTGTCGCCGACGAAGGGCTAAAGCCAGGTTGCGAGACCATCCCTGGCCGCCCAGCCACGGTTGCGATGTGGGGCGACTCGATGGCGATGGCGTGGAAGCCGCTGCTGGGCAACCTCGATCAATCCGCCATCGCCTACTCACGCGACAGCTGCCCGCCCCTCGTCGGTTATTTGCCTGACAAAGTATTCCCGGGTGACCTGAAATGCCGTGATTTCAATGCTGCCGTAATCGAACAGGCCAAGCACATGGACACGGTGATACTCGTCGCCCGCTGGGGGTTGTCTGCACACGCAGTCGGCGAGCAAGGACTGCGAGACACACTGGCCGGCCTCGCATCGGTGCGTCGCGTGGTCATCATCGGGCCGACCCCGGAGATGCGCGAGGATGTGCCGCGCTGCATCCGGCAGAACGCGCTCGACCGATGCGCCGTGCCGCGCGCCGATTTCGAGGCGCGCACTGCGCCACTCCTGGCGAAGCTGCGCAGGCTGGCAGCCGGTCACGAGAATATCGAAATCATAGATACGACCGATTTCTTCTGCACCGAGACGAGTTGCCCTCCAGTGAAGGACGGCATGCCGTTGTACTGGGACTCCCATCACATCAGCGCTTCGGCCGCTGCTGAATTTTCGCGACGCTGGCTGACTGGCAAGGGCAATGGTCACCCCACGGCATCAGGTTGATGTCCATCTCCTGCGAGATCCCGCGTCATTAGCCCATCGCAAGGGTTTCCAGCACTGCGCGGCCATAACGTTCGAGCTTGCCCACGCCAATGCCGCTGATGCCAGCGAGCGCATCGAGATCATCCGGTTGCGACACTGCGATCGCGCGCAGCGTACTGTCGTGGAAGATCACGTAAGCCGGTATGTTCTGCTCGCGTGCGATGCTGGCGCGCCAGCCGCGCAAGGCTTCGAAGCGGGTCATGGCCTCGGGTGGGAGTTCGAGCGTGCCGATGCTGGCGGTGCCGCGACGTTCCCGTTCGCGCCTGCGTCGCGGCGCTTTTGGTTGTTCGGTGCGGAATGACAGTGTGCGCTCGCCACGCAGCACGGGTGCGGCGTCGACGGTGAGACGCAATGCGCCATGCACGTCGGCTTCGAGCAGGCCCGTCGCGACCAGTTGCCGGAACACGCCACGCCATTGCCTGGCATCGAGTTCGGCACCGATTGCCCATGTACTGAGCTGGTCGTGCTGCAGTTGCTGCACGCGCTCGGTGGCCTGGCCGCGCAGGATGTCGATCAGATGCGTCGCGCCGAAGCGCTGGCCGCTGCGATATGCGCACGACAACGCCTTGCGAGCGGCCAGCGTGCCATCCCAGCTTTGCGGTGGCTCCAGGCAGTTGTCGCAATTGCCGCAGGCGTCGGCGTGGGTTTCGCCGAACCAGCCCAGCAGCGATTGCCGCCGGCAACCCGTGGACTCGCAGTAAGCGAGCAAGGCATCGAGCTTGCGCAGTTCGAGGCGCTTGCGTTCCTCGCCGGCCTCGGACTGCAGGATCAGCTGACGCAGGTTCACTGTGTCGCCGAGGCCGTAGCACAGCCATGCTTCGGCGGGTTCGCCATCGCGGCCGGCGCGGCCGGTTTCCTGGTAATAGCCTTCGATCGACTTGGGCAGGTCGACGTGGGCGACGAAGCGCACGTCGGGTTTGTCGATGCCCATGCCGAATGCGATCGTCGCCACCATCACCACGCCGTCTTCCTGCAGGAAGCGTCGCTGGTTGGCGGCGCGCGTGGCTGCATCCATGCCGGCGTGGTAGGGCAGGGCGTCGATGCCGTCCTCGCACAGTTGCTCGGCGATCTTCTCCACCCGCTTTCGCGAGAAGGCGTAGACGATGCCGCTGTCGCCGCGATGCGCTTCGAGGAAATCGAGCAGCTGGCGATGGCCGCTCTGCTTGGTGACGATGCGGTAGCGGATATTCGGCCGATCGAACGAACTGACGAACTGCCGCGCTTCCTCCAGTGCCAGGCGTTCGGCGATCTCCTGCCGCGTGGGTGCGTCGGCGGTGGCGGTCAGCGCGATGCGCGGCACCTGCGGCCAGCGTTCGTGCAGGACGGTGAGCGCACGGTACTCGGGACGGAAGTCGTGGCCCCATTGCGAGACGCAATGTGCTTCGTCGATCGCGAACAGCGCGATCTGCGCGCGATCCAGCAGCGAGAGGAACCGTGGGGTCAGCAGCCGTTCCGGCGCCACGTAGAGCAGGTCGAGCCGGCCGTCCAGCAGCGCGCGTTCGACTTCCGCGGCGCTGGTCGCATCGAGCGTGGAATTGAGGAAGGCCGCACGCACGCCGAGCTGGCGCAGCGCCTCGACCTGATCCTGCATCAGCGCGATCAGCGGCGAAACCACGATGCCGCAACCCTCGCGCAACAGTGCCGGCAACTGGAAGCACAACGACTTGCCGCCGCCGGTGGGCATCAGGACCAGCGCGTCACCGCCGCCGGTGACGCAATCGACGATCTGCGCCTGCTCGCCGCGGAACTCGCGGTGGCCGAAGATGCGGTTGAGCAGGATCAGGGCGGTGTCGGGCATGCGACTAGGGTAGCAAGCCGCATTCTCACGCCCAGCGGATTCCTACCCGCCATCGGGTAGGAATTCCCGCAGATCGACTACTGCAGCAAAGACCGCAGCATCCACGCATTCTTTTCGTGCACCTGCAGCCGCTGGGTCATCAGGTCGACCGTCGGGTCATCGCCGGCGTCGTCGGCGGTCTTCAGCACTTTGCGCGCGGTGCGGCAGACGGCTTCGTTGCCGACGGTGAGCTGGCGCACCATTTCGCGCCAATCGGGGGCCTCGGTCAGGCCGGGTTCCTCCGGGATCGAGGTCAGCCGCGTGTATTCGGCATAGGACGCGGGTGCGTTGGCGCCCAGGGCGCGGATGCGCTCGGCGATGTCGTCCAGCGCCATCCACTGCTCGTTGTACTGCCCCTCGAACATCACATGCAGCGAATTGAACATCGGCCCAGTGATGTTCCAGTGGAAGTTGTGGGTCTTCAGGTACAGCGTGAAGCTGTCCGCCAGGAAGCGCGACAGGCCATCGGCGACCTTCTTGCGATCGCCGCCGCTGATGCCGATATCGATGGCCGGGGCGTTGCTCGCCACCTTCGCCGGCACGTCCGGTTTGGACTTAGCGGTTTTCGTCTTGGCCATTGCGGGTTCTCCTTCTCCATTGATGCCGCGACAATAGGCTTTGGCGGCGATGATGTGAAATGGTTTGTTCGGAACGATTCGATCAATGAAAGCTATGCAAGCAGACGCCGCGTTACGCCAGGCCCGACGCGCCATCGATGGCGCGTTGAGCCGCGACCGCGGACGCCTGCACGGCCTCTGGTCACGTTGGAGCGCGAAACCGGCGGACGTGCATGCACGCGACGCATTCGCACAGGCGTTGGCGGCTTCGGTCGCGCAACGCGAGGCGCGTGCGGCATCGCTGCCGCAGGCGCCGGTCGATCCATCGTTGCCGATCGCGAATGAAGCCGAGCGCATTGTCGCGTTGATCCGTGAACATCCTGTGGTGGTGATCGCCGGCGAGACCGGATCGGGCAAGACCACGCAGTTGCCGAAGCTGTGCCTCGCCGCCGGTCGTGGCCAGGCCGGCATGATCGGCTGCACCCAGCCGCGGCGCATCGCCGCGCGTGCGGTGGCGCGGCGCGTGGCGGAAGAGCTGCGGGTGCCGCTCGGCGGCGCGGTCGGCTACCAGGTGCGCTTCAACGAGAACGTCGGCGACAACACCGCGGTCAAGTTCATGACCGACGGCATCCTGCTGGCCGAGATCCAGTCCGATCGCTGGCTCTCGCAATACGACACGATCATCATCGACGAGGCGCACGAGCGCAGCCTCAACATCGACTTCCTGCTGGGTTACCTGAAGCAGGTGCTGGCGAAGCGACGCGACCTGAAAGTGATCGTCACTTCGGCGACGATCGATACGGAACGCTTCGCGCAACATTTCGGTGGTGCGCCGGTAGTCGATGTCGAAGGCCGCGGCTATCCAGTCGAAGTGCGTTACCGGGCGCTGGAGGGCGAGGGTGAAGACGATGGCCAGCGCACGGTGCTGAACGGCATCGTCGCGGCGTGTGACGAAATTTCACGCGAAGCGCCACTGGGCGACACGTTGATCTTCCTGCCCGGCGAGCGCGAAATCCGTGACGCACACCAGGCGCTCGAACGCCGCAAGTATCGCCACACCGAAGTGCTGCCGCTCTACGCACGCTTGTCGGCGCGCGACCAGGACCGCGTGTTCAGTCCCGGCCCGAAGCGGCGCATCGTGCTGGCGACCAACGTCGCCGAGACCTCGCTGACGGTGCCGCGCATCCATTACGTGGTCGACCCGGGCTTCGCGCGGGTCAAGCGCTATAGCCCACGACAGAAACTCGATCGCCTGCACATCGAGGTGATTTCGCAAGCCAGCGCCGACCAGCGCAAGGGGCGCTGCGGCCGCATCGCGCCGGGCACCTGTTACCGGCTCTACGCTGAAGCGGACTTCGCAGCGCGCGCGCAGTACACCGACCCGGAAATCCGCCGCGCTGCACTGGCCGGCGTGATCCTGCGCATGCTGTCGCTGGGGTTGGGACGCATCGAAGAGTTTCCGTTCCTGGAACCGCCCGATCCGCGCGCGGTCGCCGACGGCTGGCAGACCCTGGCCGAACTCGGTGCCGTCGACGAGCACCGCAAGCTGACGCCGGTTGGCAAGCTGATGGCGCGGCTGCCGGTCGACGTGAAGCTCGCACGCATGCTGGTCGCGGCGCATGCGCACGGTTGCGTGCACGAGATGCTGGCGATCGCGAGCTTCCTAGGCATCCAGGATCCGCGCGAGCGTCCAGCCGACCAGCGTGCGGCTGCCGACAACGCGCATGCGCAGTTTGCCGACCAAAAATCGGAATTCGTCGGCATCCTGAAGTTGTGGAATGCCTATCGCGAGGCGCACGAGGAGTTCACCCAGTCGCAGCTGCGCAAGTGGGCGGACAAGCACTTCCTCGGTTTCCTGCGCCTGCGCGAGTGGCGCGAACTGCATCGGCAGCTGAAGCTGCTGTGCGACGAACTCGGCTGGCGCCAGAACGAGACGCCAGCCGAGTACGGGGTCCTGCACCGGGCCCTGATCGCCGGCCTGCCGACGCAGATCGGCAATCGCACCGAGCGTGGCCAGTACGATGGCCCGCGCGGACGCAAGTTCCAGCTGTTCCCGGGTTCGGCATTGGCGAAAAAACCACCACCGTGGGTGTTGTCGGCGACCCTGCTCGACACCGAACGCGTGTGGGCGCTGACCAATGCCACGATCGAACCAGACTGGGCGATCGCCGAGTTGCCGCACCTGTTGGCGCGCCGTCACCACGATCCGCGCTGGGCGCGTTCGCAAGGTCGCGTGGTCGGCAGCGAGCAGATCAGCCTGTTCGGCCTGGTGCTGGCACCCAAACGGCCGGTGCATTACGGTGCGCTATATCCGGAGGAAAGCCGCGCGATCTTCGCCCGCGATGCGCTGGTGAGCGGCGAGATCAACACGCGCAGTGCCTTCCTCGCGCGCAACCTGCGTACGCTGGCGCAAGCCAGCGAGGAAGAGGCGAAGCAGCGCCGGGCCGGCCTGGTGGTCGATGAGGAATGGATGGCGCAGTGGTACCTAGACCGCCTGCCGCCGCATGTGCACAACGCGCAGGCGCTGGACGCTTGGTACGCCAGGTTGCCGGCCGCAGAAAAGGCGGCGCTCGAATGGACCCTGGAGGATCTGCTGATCGGCGGCGAAACCGAAGCCGCGCGTTTCCCGCCGTTCCTCGCCCTGGGCAATGCGCGACTTGCGGTGGCTTATCGTTTCGAGCCTGGCGCCCCCGACGACGGCATGACCGTGACGGTGCCATTGCACCTGCTCAACGCGCTCGATCCCGCGCGGCTGTCGTGGTTGGCGCCGGGTTTCGTCGCCGACAAGGCGACTGCATTGATCAAGACGCTGCCAAAAACGCTGCGCCGCAATTTCGTGCCGGCACCGGATTTCGCCCGTGCCTTCGCCGAAGCCTGGCCGCAGCCAAGCGCGGATGCGCTGGAAGGCGAACTTGCGCGCTTCCTGCACAAGGCCACGGGCGTGGCGTTGCCGGCTACCGAGTTCGACATTGTGTCCATCGAACCGCACTTGCGCGTCAACCTGCGTTTACTCGACCACGACAACAAGACGGTCTTGGCCGAGTCGCGCGACCTCGACGAGTTGCGTACACGTTTTGGTGCGCGCGCCGCGGCTGCATTTGCTGCGCGCGCCGCGGAAGGCCTGGCGCAACGTGGACTGACGACCTTTCCTGACACGCCCATCCCGGTTTCGGTGCCCGGCGCGGGTGGTGTGCCGGCCTATCCGGCACTCGATGACGACGGCGACAGCGTGTCGCTGTCGGTGCATGCGGATCGCGCCGAGGCCCAACGCCGACATCCACTCGGTGTGCGCCGGCTGCTACAACTCGCGCTCGGGGACAAACTGAAGCAGGCGCGCAAGCAACTGCCAGCGCAGCCGAAGACTGCATTGTTGTACGCGGCGATCGAATCGGCGGCGCCGCGACCAGGCAGCGGCAATGATGGCGATCGATTGCGCACGGACCTCGTCGATGGCGCCTTTGCCGCCCTGGTCGCCGAGGGCCTCGATGACATCCGCGATGCCGCCGCGTTCGCCCAGCGTCGCGACACGGTCGCCAAAGGGCTGTTCCCGGAAGCGGTGGCGCGGCTGCAGCAGGCCGAGACCATCCTCGGCCTGATCGCGGAAGTGCGGGCGAAGCTCGATTCGAAACTCATCGGCTGGGCCAGTGGCAACCTCGATGACATGCGCAAGCAGCTTGCTGCACTGGCCCCGCCGGGTTTCCTGCGCGACGTGCCGGCCAGCGTGCTCGTTGAGTATCCGCGCTACCTGAAGGCATTGGTGCTGCGCGGCGAGCGCGCACTGCGCGATCCCGTCCGCGACCAGGCGCGCATGCTGGAGCTCAAGCCCTTCGCCGACGCGCTGGCCGCGGCGAACGAGATGGCCGGTCACGCCGAATGGCAGGCGCTGCGCTGGGAGCTGGAGGAGCTGCGGGTGTCGCTGTTCGCACAGGAACTCGGTGCGCGCGGTGGGGTGTCGCCCAAGCGGCTGGCGGCGCGATTGGCCCGATTGCGCGCGTCGTGAATGAAGCCAGTACCAGCTGCCATCAGGGGCCCGTAGTCGCCGTCGACACACCCCGCTACTGTAGGGTTGCGGTTCGTACCGCGATCAAACGTTTCCACACGTGAGCACGAGCACCTCCGACACGCTGTCCGCACTGCTGGCGCAAGCGCCGGCCGATGCGATCGCGCCGGCGTTGCGGCGTGAGCTGCTGGCGGTCAACGATGGCGATGCCTTCGCAGGTGCCGTTGATCCACCGGTCGTGCTGGAGGATACGTTGGCGTCGCTGGCCACACTCGGCGCCGACGGCGAAGTCGCCGCCGCGGCGATCCTGCATGTCCTGCCGGGCCTGCGCGCGCAGCTTGGCGACAAACTCGAACGCAGCTTCCCCGGTGTCGCCGCACTGCTCGAAGGCCAGCGCGCCGCGGCACAGGTGTGGGCGCTGCATGCCGAACAACGCGATGGCGGCAGCAGCGAAGGCCTGCGCCGGCTGCTGCTGGCGATCGTGCGCGACTTGCGCGTGGTGCCGATCCTGCTGTCGCGGCACTTGGCGCGCCTGCGCATCGCCACGCAATTGCCCCCGGACAAGCGCCGCGCGCTGGCCCAACTGACGCGCGACATCCATGCGCCACTGGCCAACCGGCTCGGCATCTGGCAACTGAAGTGGGAGCTGGAAGACCTCGCCTTCCGCCACCTCGAACCGGACATCTACCAGCGCATCGCGCGCCTGCTCGACGACAAGCGCAGCGGACGGGAGCGCTACATCGAGGCGGTGAAGGCGCAGCTGCGCGAAGCGCTGGCGGCGCAGGGCGTGAAGGCCGAAGTCGCCGGACGGCCGAAGCATATCTACAGCATCTGGAAGAAGATGCAGAAGAAGAACGTGCCCATCGGGGAACTTTATGATCTGCGCGCGGTGCGCGTGCTGGTCGATGACGTCGGTGCCTGCTACGCCGCGCTCGGCGTGGTGCATGCGCAGTGGGTGCCGGTTCCCAGTGAGTTCGACGACTACATCGCCCGGCCCAAGCGCAACGATTACCGCTCGCTGCACACCGCGGTGATCGGGCCGGAAGGCAAGACGCTGGAAGTGCAGATCCGCACCCACGAGATGCATGCACAGGCCGAACTCGGCGTCGCCGCGCACTGGAAATACAAGGAAGGCGGCAAGAGCGGCAGCGATGCCGCGCTGGAAAAACGCATCGCCTGGATGCGACAGCTGCTCGAAGGCGACGACAGCGGCCTGCTGCGCGAGCTCGACAGCGAACTCGCCGAAGACCGCATCTATGTGCTCACGCCCAAGGGCGAAGTGATCGACCTGCCGCAGGGGGCGACACCGCTCGATTTCGCCTACCACGTGCACACGATGGTCGGGCATCGCTGCCGCGGCGCCAAGGTCGACGGCCGCATCGTGCCGCTCGACCATGTGCTGCGCAGCGGCGATCGCGTCGAGATCATGACCGGCAAGGTCGCCGAACCGCGCCGTGACTGGCTGATCGCCGCGAATGGCTTCCTTGCCAGCGCGCGTTCGCGCGAGAAGGTGCGCAACTGGTTCCACAAACTCGATCGCGCGCGCAACCTGCAGGCCGGGCGCGAGTTGCTGGACAAGGAACTGAAACGGCTCGGCCTGGCGAAAGCCGACCTTGCGCCAATCCTGTCGAAGTTCAACGTCGCCACCGACGACGACCTGTGCGTCCTGATCGCGCTGGGCGATGCGGGCCCGCACCAGGTCGGCCGCGCGCTGCTCGAACACGAACGCGCGATGGCCGAACCCGAGCCTGTGCCGACGCTGATCGTGCCGCCGCGCCGGCAGGCGCCGCGCAAGCGCTCTGATTTCACCGTGGAAGGCATCGGTAACCTGCTGGTGCAACCCGCGCGTTGCTGCCAGCCGCTGCCGGGCGAACCCGTCGTCGGCTATCTCACGCGCGGCCGCGGCGTGTCGGTGCATCGCGTCGATTGCGCCACGTTCCTGCGCCTGTCCGCCACGCAACCGCAGCGGGTAATGACGGTGGAGTGGGGCGGCAAGGGCAGTGGCTACGAAGTCGACATCGCGTTGCTGGCGCTGGACCGCAAATGGTTGCTGAAGGATCTCAGCAATCTCATCGCGCAGGAAAACGCGCACGTCGCCGATATCCACACCGAACCGGAACGCGGTAGTGGCCGGGTGCGGTTGCGCCTGCGCCTGCGCGTCAACGATTTCGGACAACTGTCCACCCTGCTGGGCAAGTTGGCCGCGGTGCCGGGTGTCGAGGAAGCGCGGCGCGCGACATGAGTGCAACGCAGTCGGCATCGCTGCGCCATCGCGTCGCCTGGTTGCTGGCGGCGCTCGTAATGCTGGGATTGCTGGCGATCGTGTTCCGCCAGCCTTTGGCGGATCGTCTGTGGCCGGAAGCTCGCGCGCAACGCCTGCGAGAGGCCGCGGCGCAGGCGTTGGCGCACGACAAGTTGACCGCGGCGGATGGCAGCGGGGCGCGCGAACTTTATGAAGCGGCCTTGGCGCTCGATCCCGATCGCGATGAGGCCCGCGTCGGGTTGCAGCGTGTCGCACTGGCGGCGCTGGCACAGGCGCGACGGGCGACGCAGGCGCAGCGTTTCGAGGATGCGCATCGCGCCTTGCAGCTGGCGCGCGACTTGGCAGTGCCGCGCGCAGAGGCCGACGCGGTGGCGGAAACGTTGCGCAAACGCGAAGCCGAAGTCGCCGGCATCGATGGGCTGCTGGCGCAGGCCGCCGCTGCGCGCAAGGCCGGACGCCTCGACGGTGATGGCACTGCGGCGCTGCCGCTGTACCGGCGTGTACTCGCCTTGCAACCCAATCGTACCGAAGCGCTGGAAGGTCGCGAGGATGCGTTGTCGGAGCTGCTGCAACGGGCCGCCGGCCTGATCGAGCAGAAGCAATTGGCGGAGGCGGCGGCGCTGGTCGCACGCGCACGCGAGTACGACCCCGGGCACGTGGACCTGCCCGACATGCAGGCGCAACTCGCGCGCGCGGCCGACGCGCGCCGCACGCAAGGCCAGCGTTTCCTGCGGCGTGGACGCCTGGACGCAGCTGCAGCGGCTTATCGCGACGTGCTGGCAGTCGCTACCGACGATGCCGATGCGCAGTCAGGCCTGGAACGGGTGGCGCAGGCCTACGGGCAGCGCGCCGAACGTTACGCGGCTGATTTCCGCTTCGCCGATGCCGAACGTGTTCTGCGCCAGGCACGCGAAATCGCGCCGCAATCGCCAGCGCTGGTAGAGGCCGAACGCAGCCTCGCGCAAGCGCGGCAGCATCAACGGCAACTGCATATTCCGGCGAACAGTGCGCAGCGGGCGCGTCGCGTGCGCCAGTTGCTCGCCGCCGCTGCGGCTGCCGAAACCCGTGGCGACCTGCTCGCACCACCCGGCGAAAGCGCCTACGACCACTTGCGCGCGGCACGTGCGCTGGCGCCGAACGACCCCGCGGTACGGCGTGCATCGGCGCGTTTGCTGCCGGCGGCGAAAACATGTTTCGAGGATGAGTTGCGCGGCAACCGCCTCGTGCGCGCACAGGCCTGCCTGGATGTGCGATTGCAATTGGAAGGAGACACGGCCAGCGCGCGCGATGCGCGCCGGCGGTTGGCGTCACGCTGGATCGCGGTTGGCGACGAGCGGCTGGGCGCGGGCGAACTCGATGTCGCGAAGCGGGCGCATGCCGCGGCGCAAGCGCTGGATCCGAAGACGCCGGGATTGGCCGCACTCGCCGAGCGTTTGCGCGCAGCGGCGCCAGCCGACGATTAATTCGTACGTAGCAAGACCCGCCGCACGACTTCGCGTCCGGCGTCGAGCGAGAAATGGCTGGCGACGTTGTCGAGCCCATTCGCGCTCAACTGTTGCCACAAGTCGCCGTCTTGATACAAGCGCACGACCGCGTCGGCGAAACCTTCGGCGTCGTCTGCCACCAGCACATCGGTGCCATCGCGAAGGTGCATGCCTTCTACTGCGCACGTGGTGGCTACGATCGGCTGTCCATGCGCCATGCTCAGGTTGATCTTGCCTTTCACGCCAGCGCCGTAACGCAGCGGTGCCAGGCCGATGCGCGCACCGTCCATATACGGCGCGATGTCGGGCAGATGACCGTGGACGATGACGCCGGCGTGTTGCGCCAGCGCTGCAATCTGGCCCGGGACATTGCTGCCGATGCAATGGAACGTCACTTCCGGCAGGCGCGCGCGGACCAGCGGGAACACCGCTTCGACGAACCAGCGCACCGCATCGACATTCGGCGGGTGCCGGAAGCCACCAACGAACACCAGGTCGCGGCGTTGCGCGAACGGTTGCCCGGGACCGGACAGCTGGTGCAGGTTGGACAGCACCTCGACTTGGGCCTTCGGCGCATCCTTGGCCAACAGTTCGCGTTCGCTGTCGCTGACCACCAAGGTCACGTCCGCCCGTGCGATCACGGCCAATTCCTGCGCCCGCGTACGCGCCGCAGCACGCAGCAGGGCCGGGTCGCCCGCCATTTCGGCGCCACGTTGTTCACGCAGGTAATGCAGGTCGACCGAATCGAACACGATCCGCGCCTGCGGCGCATGCCGGCGCAACAGCAGCAGGAACTCGCGGGCGACGTAATGGCGTGAGACGAGGATGGTGTCGAAGCGCGGGCCGTGTTCGCGCAGCCAGCCGGGCGCGCGTTGTGCTCCAGGTGCGTACCAGGCTTCCACACCGAGTTGCTGCAAGGCGGCAGTGTAAGTGCCCACATGCTCGCGATTGGAGGGCAGGAATACCACGTGCGCACCGTCTTCCTGCAACAGCCGGATCAGGTTCACCAGGCGCAGCGAACCGGAGTCGTGGTCGGGCCGTGGCGTCAGCGCATCGATGATGAGCACTTGCTTGTCGCGCGCATGCACCACGGCCGGTGATGGCATCGTGCCAGCCGCCGGCTGCCGCTGCAGCGCAGCCTGCCATTTCGCGGCGAAGCGCTCGCGATTGCGCACCTGATAGGCCTTGATGCCGCTGCCGGTGTCGGTGCCGGCAGTGACTCCTTCGACGTGGACTACGCGCGCGGCAGGCTGGTAAAGCACGCGTTTGCCGTGCTGTCGCACCGCAAAGGCGAGGTCCGTGTCTTCGTAATAGGCCGGTGCGTAACGCGTGTCGAAACCGCCAAGGCCGGCAAACAAGCTGCGTGGCAGCGCGATTGCCGCGCCGCTGGCGTAATCGCAATCGCGCAGATAGGCGTAGCGGCAGTCGTCGGGTGCAGCGAAGCGCCCGTAATTCCAGCCGCTGCCATCGGCGAACACGACACCGCCCGCTTCCTGCAGTCGCCCATCCGGGTACAGCAGTTGCGCACCGACCAGTCCCGCATCGGGATGCGTGTCGAACGTGCCCAGCAGCGCATCCAGCCACCCCGGTTGCGGCACCGTGTCGTTGTTGAGGAAGATGAGGAAGTCGCCACGCGCCAGGGCTGCGCCGTCGTTGCAGGCGGCGATGAAGCCGCCATTCGTGGCGCGGCGGTGGTAACGCAGGCCCTTGATTCGTGGCAGTGCCGTGGTTGTTTCGTCGGAGGAGCCATCGTCGACCACGATGATCTCGACGCCGGCCTGTGGCGGATGCTCGGCCAGCGCACGCAAACAGACCAGCGTGTGCGCGAACTGGTTGAACACGGGGATCACGATGCTGGCGCGCGGCGTGTCGGCATCCGGCACCGCGAACGGCGCGAATGGCGCGGCATCCGGGAAATACAGCCCCGCCCGCTGTTCAGCCGGGACCCGATGGAACTGCGACTTGACCCGCTGCCAGCTCGCGCCCCATCCGCGGGTGCGCAGGCTCACCAGGCCGCGGTGGCAGAGACCGAGCGCGCGTTGGAACAGGAAGCGCGCATCGGCCAACGACATCGGCATGCCAACGGAACTCCGGCTGACTACGGGACCTGCGGCCCAGTGCGGCGTTGGGACGCTGCGCTAGACTCGCTACTCCGCCCATTGTCGCATCCCCGTGGCCATCGATTACGACGAAGACGAAGACCTCGACGACGACACCTCCACACCGGACTGGCGTCGTCGCCTGATCACCTGGGCCCTCGCCGCGGCGGGCCTCGGCCTTGGGTTCCTGATCCCGTACACGCTGTACCTGAACCACCAGGTTGGCGAACGTTTCGGCCAGTTGCGCTGGCAGATCCCGACCCGGGTTTATGCGCGGCCGCTCGAACTGCGGCCGGGCGTGGCGATGGACGCGCAGACGCTGAAGACCGAACTAGATGCCGCCGCCTATCGAGACGACGGCGCCGGCGTGCGCCCGGGTAGCTATATGCGCAAGGGCGGGCGCTGGCTGATCGCGAGCCGCGGTTTCTTCGATGTCGACGGCCAGGTCGCGCCACGCCGGATCGAGGTGGTGGTGTCGGGCGGCCGTGTTGCCAGCGTCCGCGATGCTGCGCGCAAGCAGAGCGTGAAAGTCGCGCGGCTGGACCCGGCGCGTATCGCCACGCTGTACGGCCAGCAGCAGGAAGAACGCCGGCTGGTGCGGATCGAGGAAGTGCCGGAGCTGCTGGTGACCGGGCTGCAGGCGGTCGAGGATCGCGATTTCAATCATCACCACGGTATCGATTTTGGCGGCATCCTGCGCGCCGTCTGGGTCAATCTGCGTTCCGGTGAAGCCAGGCAGGGCGCGAGCACGCTCACCCAGCAGCTAGCACGCAGCGGCCTGCTCGGTATCGGCAAGGAACAGACGATCACCCGCAAGTTCAACGAGGTCCTGTACGCGATGCTGATCGAGGCGCGCTACGACAAGCGCACCATCCTCGAGGCCTACTTCAACCAGGTCTATCTCGGCCAACGCGGCTCGCAGGCGATCCATGGCGTCGCCGCTGGCGCCGAGTTCTGGTTCGGTCGCGACCTGCGCGACCTCACCACCGAGCAGATCGCGTTGCTGATCGGCATCGTCAAGGGCCCATCCGCCTACGATCCGCGCCGCAACCCGGAACGCGCGCTGGAACGCCGCAACTTCGCCCTCGGCAAGATGCACGAGTCCAGCCTGATCAACGACGCCGAGCTCGAGCGCGCGAAAAAAGCGCCACTGGGCGTGACACCGACGCCGATGAATGTCGCCAATCGCTTTCCGGCGTACGTCGATCTGATCCGCCGCCAGCTCGCTCGCGACTATCCGGCCGATGCGCTGCAGGGTGCGGGACTGAGCGTGCTCAGCGGGATGTCGCCGTCGGCGCAGGCCTATGCCGAGGGCGCGGTCACGCGCACGTTGAAGGCGGTCGAGAACAAGAAGCGGCCGCCGCTGGAGGCGGGCCTCGTGATGACCGACGTGCACAACGGCGAAGTCGTCGCCATGGTCGGCAGCCGCAGCTTCGCCGAGCACGGATTCAATCGCGCGGTCGAAGCGCAGCGTCCGGTCGGTTCGCTGCTGAAGCCGTTCGTCTATCTGCTGGCCTTGGCGCAGCCGGGCAAGTATTCGCTGGCGAGCTGGGTCGACGATGCGCCGGTGACGGTCTCGCTTGGCCGCAACAAGAAATGGAATCCCGGCAATTCCGATGGCCGCAGCCACGGCAGCGTGCGCCTGATCGATGCGCTCGCGCAGTCGTACAACCAGGCCACGGTGCGCGTCGGCATGCAGGTGGATCCCGAACGCATCGCCGACCTGATCCGCACCCTCGCCGGCATCGAAGCGGACAAGAATCCGTCGCTGATCCTTGGTGCCGTCGACCAGAGTCCGTATGCGATGGCGCAGCTGTACCAGTTCCTCGCGTCCGGCGGTGAAATCCAGCCGCTGCATGCGGTGCGCGGCGTGCTCGATCCCAACGGCAAGGCGCTCAACCGCTACGACACCGCGCCGGCGCCGGCGCAGGAAGGCGATGCGATCGCCGCGCGGCTGGTGACCACCGCGCTGCAGCATGCGGTCACCTCCGGCACTGGTCGGCAGCTGATGGGTGACGGCCTCGGCCGCCTGCAGCCAGCAGGCAAGACCGGGACCAGCAACGACAGCCGCGACAGCTGGTTCGCCGGTTACACCGGCGACCACCTCGCCGTGGTGTGGGTCGGCAACGACCAGAACCAACCCACCGGCCTGTACGGCGCGACGGGTGCCATGCGCGTGTGGTCGGGCATTTTTTCGCGCCTGCCGAGTGCGCCGCTGGAAGTCGGCAGCAAGGGTGTGGATTGGCAGTGGGTGCTGGGTTCGAACAGTACCGATCCAAGCTGTCCCGGCGCGCGTCGTTTCGCTTTCGTCGCCGGGTTCGCGCCGCCGTATACGCCGTGCGTGGCAGCGCCGCCAGCGGAAGAAGAAGGCGGCGGTTGGCGCGACTGGTTCGGTTGGGGCGACAAGGACAAGGCATCCGAGCAGCCCGCGGCACCACCGCAGCCAGAACCGCAAGCAGAACCGGAACAGCCATGATGCGCTTGCTTCCAGTCGTCATCGCGGTGATGTTGGCCGCTTGCGCGACCACGCCTCCGCCGCAGACGAAGTTCGTGACGACGCAGGCGCCCGAGGCCCTGGTCGCGACCATCCGCGCCGCAGCTGGCAACGACGAAGACGAACTCGCGGTGCAACCACTGCGCGATCCGCACGTGGAGGATCTGCGCCAGCAGGCCGTCCAACTCGAACGCAACCATCTGTACCGCGCCGCCGCTACCGTGCTCGACCAGGCCCTGGTGATCAATCCGGATGACCCGGCGGTGCTGCAGGAACGCGCTGAAGTGGCGATCCTGCTGCGCGACTTCGAGCAAGCCGAAACGCTCGCACGCCACGCCTACGATGCCGGTGCGAAAGTCGGGCCGTTGTGCCGGCGGCACTGGGCGACGATCGAGCAGGTCCGCATCGCCAACGACGATGCGGTGAATGCCGCGGCAGCCAAGGCGCAACTCGCGACCTGCAAGGCCGCCCAGAACCCTTACTAGCATGTCCGAACTTACTGCCAGCAGTCGCGCCGCACTGGCCGAAGGCGGTGCGCTTGCCGAGGCGATTCCCGCCTTCGCACCGCGACCGGCGCAACAGCGGCTCGCGGTCGCGGTCGCGCACGCATTCGAGCAACGCGACGTGCTGCTGGCCGAAGCCGGCACCGGTACCGGCAAGACCTACGCCTACCTCGTGCCCGCATTGTTGTCGGGGCTGAAGACGATCATCTCCACCGGCACGCGCGCGCTGCAGGACCAGCTGTTCTTCCGCGATCTGCCGCGCGTACGCGACGCGCTCGGCGTCGGCCTGAAGACGGCGCTGCTGAAAGGGCGCGCCAACTACCTCTGCAAATATCGCCTCGAAAAAGCCAAAGGCGAACCAAAGTTCACCTCGCGCGAACAGGTTGCGCAGTTCCAGCGCATCGTCGCGTGGGGCGGCCGTACGCGCATGGGTGATCTGGCCGAACTCGACGCGCTGCCCGAGGATTCGCCGTTGTTGCCGCTGGTGACGTCGACGGCCGAGAACTGCCTCGGCAGCGAATGTCCGTTCTGGTCGGAATGCTTCGTCGTACAGGCGCGCCAGCGCGCGCAGACCGCCGATGTCGTCGTCGTCAATCACCACCTGCTGCTGGCCGACCTTGCGTTGAAGCAGGAAGGCTTCGGCGAAATCCTGCCGGGTGCACAGGCCTTCGTGGTCGACGAGGCGCATCAGTTGCCCGACCTGGCTGCACAGTTTTTCGGCGAAGGCCTCGGCGCGCGACCGCTGGTGGAGCTGGCGCGCGATGCGCTGGGCGAATGCAAGGACGTACCGGGTTCCCTGGCGACATTGCAGGACCCGGTGCGCCAACTCGAACACGCCGCCCGCGCCTTGCGCGCGGCGATGGACACGCTGCCGATGCGCGGCACGCAACGACGCGCGTTGCAGGAAGCGTCCGTGCGCGACGCGTTCGATGCGCTCGGTGCTGCGCTGGCGCATATGACCGAGGCGCTGGCGACGTTGCGCGATGCTTCACCCGGTTTCGATGGCTGCCATGCGCGGGCACGGGATTTCGGCGCACGGCTCGCACGTTGGCTGGATGTTTCCGGTCAGCACGATGAAATGGATGACGAGTCGGCTGGGAACGCCGACAACGTCCTGTGGTTCGAACTGTCCCCGCGTGGCTTCCGGTTGCAGCGCACACCGCTGGATGTCTCCGGTCCGCTGCGCGAGCACCGCGAACGCTCGCACGCGGCCTGGGTATTCACTTCGGCGACGCTCGCCGTCGCCGGAGGTTTCGACCATGTCGCCACGCGGCTCGGGCTCGACGCGCCGACCACGCTGCTGGAACCGAGCCCGTTCGACTGGAACACGCAAGCGTTGTGCTACCTGCCGCAGCGATTGCCAGAACCGATGTCGCGTGACTACAACGCCGCGCTGGTCGACGCGTTGCGACCGGTGCTGGAAGCCTCGAGCGGCCGCGCCTTCGTGCTGTTCGCCTCGCACCGCGCGTTGCGCGAAGCGGCCGAATCGTTGCGCGGCGGGCCGTGGCCGCTGTTCGTCCAGGGCGAATCGCCGCGGCATGTGCTGCTGCAGCGCTTCCGCGAATCCGGCAATGGCGTGCTGCTGGGCGCCGCCAGTTTCCGCGAAGGCGTCGACGTCGCCGGTGCCGCGCTCAGCGTGGTGGTGATCGACAAGCTACCGTTCGCCGCGCCGGACGACCCGGTGTTCGAGGCACGACTGGAAGCGATCCGACGCAGCGGCGGCAATCCGTTCCGCGACGAACAACTGCCGCAGGCGGTGATCGCATTGAAGCAGGGCGTCGGTCGCCTGATCCGCACCGAATCCGATCGCGGCGTCCTCGTGCTGTGCGATCCGCGCCTGCTCGGCAAAAGCTATGGTCGCGTCTTCCTCGACTCCCTGCCGCCGTTGCCGAAGACCCGGGACGTGGCGGATGTCGAAGCGTTCTTTGCGGCAGAGGGGGGCTCGTTAGAATCAGTTGCAGTCCTCGCGGCGGAGAATGCACATGGCTGACGAACCACAGACGGCCTCGGCAATGTGCCGCACCTCGATGGCGCATTCTTGAAATGAAATTGCTCGCCTTCGAAACCGCAACCGAAGCCTGTTCGGTCGCCGTCTACAACGATGGCGAGGTGCATGAGCGCTTCGAGTTGGCGCCACGCCGTCACGCGGAACTGGCACTGCCATGGGCCGAGCAACTACTGGCCGATGCCGGCATCGCCAAATCGCAACTCGATGCGATCGCCGTCGGTCGCGGCCCCGGCGCATTCACCGGCGTGCGGCTTGCGATCTCGATCGCGCAGGGCATCGCGCTGGCGATGGACAAACCGGTGGTGCCGGTGTCGACGCTGGCGGCGCTTGCGATGCAAGCGCAGGGCAAACGCATCGTTGCCGCGATCGACGCGCGCATGGGGGAGATCTATGTGGCAGCGTTCGAGCGCGATGGCTCCGGCCTGCGTGCGCTAAGCCAGGAAGCCGTGGTCAAACCGGAAGCGGCCATCATTCCCGATGGGGGCGACTGGCACGGCATCGGCACCGGTTTCGCGGCGGTCGGCGGTGTCCTGCAACAACGATTCTCCGACCGCCTTGCGATCGTCGATGCCAGCGCGCTGCCGCACGCAGCCGATGTCGCACTTCTGGCTGCGATGGCATTCGCGCGCGGGGAACTCATGGCGCCCGAGCGCGTCGAACCGGCCTACCTGCGCGACAACGTCGCTCTCACCATCGTGGAACAAAAGGCGTTACGCGACGCGGGCCGAACCTGACGACGAACGAGGAGCGAAATGATCGAGGCCGAATCTTCCGACCTGCGTATGCGTGCCAAGCGCTGGCTGCGCGCGGAGTTGGTGCCGATGCTGATGCTGGTCCTGTTACTGACCGCGGCACGTTCCTCGTTCGCCAATCACTACGTCGTCCCCACCGGGTCGATGGAACCGACCTTGATGCCCGGCGACCGGGTTGCAGTCGACATGAGCGCCTACGGCGTGCGGATTCCCTTCACCAACTTCGATGTGATCCCGCGCGACAAACCCCGGCGTGGCGATATCGCTGTCTTCGACGCGCCGGATGACGGTACGCGCCTGATCAAGCGCGTCGTCGCGGTGGCTGGAGACGAAGTCGAGCTGATCAATGGCCGCCTTACGGTGAATGGCCACGTCCTGCACGGAGACGAGCCCGGCGTGGAGTGGCTCGGCGGGCGTAAGGTCACGTTGAACCTCGACGCTGGCGGCGGTCCCGATATCAATGGCCTGATCGTGCCTGAAGACAAGGTGCTGGTCCTTGGAGATCACCGCGGCAACAGTCGCGATGGCCGCTTCTTCGGCCTGGTGCCTGCGCACGAGCTGTACGGCAAGGCGGTCGGCGTGTACTACCGGCGCGAGCAGGGATTGGTCTGGAAGCGGCTCTGAACGCGCGCCGCTAGCGACCTACTCGTCGATCAACTCGCCACCCGCGCGGAAATGCCAGGTACGGGTCACGTGCAGGATGTCGATGTCTTCCTGCGTCTTCGGCAGCGGCGCGTAGGGTTCGGCTAGGCGCACGATGCGCAGCGCTGCGGCGTCGAGCATCGGGATCTGGCTGGACTGGATGATCTCTACGCGTTCGATGCTGCCGTCGCGCTTGACCGCCACGCTGAGCACAAGCACGCCGCCGATGTGGCGGCGGCGCGCTTCCTCGGGATAGTTGAGGTTGCCGACGCGCTCGACTCGGTCGCCCCATCTGCGCAAGTACGCGGCGTACGCGTACTCCTTCGTACTGGCGGAGACGAACTTGCGCTTCGGTCGCTTGGCGTAGCGCTCGGTGCGCATATGGATTTCGGCAGCGAGTCGCGCCATCGCCATGTCGTGTTCGATTTTTTCCTGGCTGGGCGGCAGCGGACGCTCGGTCGGCGTCGGCGTTGCTTCGGGTCGCGCTGCGCGCACGTCGCTGCGCGTGCTGCTGGTGACCACGCGCGTCTGCGGCGGCGGTTGCTCCGCGGGCGACTGCGCGCGCATCGGCTGCGGGGCGACGCCGGGCTCGGGCTGTGGTGCGATACCCGTCTGGCTGTCGCGTGGACGCGTGCTCTTGTCGTGCTCGCCACCGCCCTGGTTGCTGGCCTGGGCGAGGAAGTCCGCCTGTTCCGGTGTCAGCGGCGTCTGGGTCTGGGTCAGGATCACGTCGAGGGTCGGCATCACCCGCGCTGCGTCGTCGAGGGCGAAGCCGACGCCGAGCACCAGCAGCCCATGCACCAGCAGCGACAGCACGAAGGTTGCGCTGAGGCGCTGGTTGTCGCCGATGTCACGCTGATGAACAGCCGGCTGGCCTGGGGCGACGACCACGGACATCAGGCGAGCTTTGCTTCAATCGCGTCGAACAAGGTATTGGCGATGTTCAGGCCGAACTGGGCATCGAGTTCGCGGATGCAGGTCGGGCTGGTGACGTTCACTTCGGTCAAGTAGTCGCCGATGACATCGAGGCCGACGAAGACCATGCCGCGGCGCTTGAGTTCGGGGCCGACCTGGGCCGCGATCCAGCGGTCGCGTTCCGACAGCGGTTGGCCGATGCCCTTGCCACCGGCGGCGAGGTTGCCGCGGAATTCGTCGCCCTGCGGGATGCGGGCCAGACAGTAGTCCACCGGCACACCGTCGATCAGCAGGATGCGCTTGTCGCCCAGCGCGATCTCCGGCAGGTAGCGCTGGGCCATGGCCAGGTGGTGGCCGCCGCCGGTCAGGGTCTCGAGGATGACGTTGAGGTTGGCCTCGCCGGCCCGGGCACGGAAGATCGAACGCCCGCCCATGCCGTCCAGCGGCTTCAGCACCGCCTCGCCGTGTTCGGCGACGAAGGCCTTGAGGGCGGTGTGGTCACGGCTGACCAGGGTGGGCGGGCAACACTGGGGATATTCCAGCGCTGCCAGCTTCTCGTTCATGTCGCGCAGGCCCTGCGGGTCGTTGACCACCAGGGCGCCGGCGCGCTGCGCCAGGGTCAGGATCTGGGTGTCGTGGATGTAGGTCGGGTCGACTGGTGGATCTGTGCGCATCATCACAATTTGGCCGGGACCGAAAGCCAGCGGCGAAGGCTGCCCCAGCTCGAACCAGCCGGCCTTGTCGTCCCGGACCTGCAAGGGCGCCGCCGTGGCCTGAGCCCGGCCGTCGACGACGGCCAGCCCACCGGGAAAGACGTAATGCAGGCGATGGCCGCGGCGTTGCGCCTCGAGCAGCATTGCGAACGTGGAATCCTTGGCGATCTTGATCGACCCGATCGGGTCCATCACGACGACGACATCAAGTGGCATGACGAGAGTCAGGGGGATGCGGGCGCGTGATGGTAGCAGGCGCGTTGCGCGTTGCCGGGGGTGCGTATCGCAACCTGACAGGTTCAGAATTCACGTGAAGCATGATCGCGCTTGACAGGCTTCGCGCGGACTGGGATATAGGGACATTAGCCGCGGCGCAGGATGCGTTTTCCGCGCGGCGTGTTTGAAGGGGAAAAGTGATGCAGGATGAAGGTCGGACCGGCAACCTCAGCGGGCTGAGGGTCATGGTCATCGACGACTCCAAGACGATCCGCCGCACCGCGGAAACGCTGCTCAAGCGTGAGGGTTGCGATGTGTTGACGGCGACCGACGGCTTCGAGGCTCTGGCCAAGATCGCCGATTCGCAGCCCCAGATCATCTTCGTCGACATCATGATGCCGCGCCTGGACGGCTATCAAACCTGTGCGCTGATCAAGAACAACCAGATTTTCAAATCCACGCCGGTCATCATGCTGTCCTCCAAGGACGGCCTGTTCGACAAGGCGCGGGGTCGCATCGTCGGCTCCGAGCAGTACCTGACCAAGCCGTTCACAAGGGAAGAACTGCTCGACGCCATTCGCAAGCACGTCAACGCCTGACCGGGGGGTAGGGCAAGACATGGCAAGAATTCTGCTGATCGAGGACTCGCCGACCGATACGGCCGTCCTGACCCAGCTGCTGGAACGCAATGGGCACCAAGTGCTGGCTTCGGGTAGCGCCGAGGATGGCATCGCCATGTGCAAACGCGAGCTGCCGGACCTGGTGCTGATGGACATCATCCTGCCCGGCATGAACGGCTTCCAGGCCACGCGCGCGTTGTCGAAGGATGCGGCGACCAGCGCCATCCCGGTGCTGATCGTGAGCACCAAGAGCATGGAAACCGACCGCGCCTGGGGCCTGCGCCAGGGCGCTCGCGACTACATCGTCAAGCCGCCACGCGAGGATGTCCTGATAGCGCGCATCAACGAGCTGCTGCACAGCTGACATGGTCAAGTCGTCCTCTTCCAGCCGGCAAACGCCGTTCGAGTTGCTCGCCGACTACGAGCGCAAGAGCCTGGCGCACGTGCCCGGCTTGCCGGAGCAGCTCGATGCGCCCGGGCTCTGGCGTGGCGTCGGCTATCGCGTCGGCACGCATCGCCTGGCCTCGGGTTTCGATGAGGTCATCGAAATCCTGCCATTGCCGCCGATCACCCCGGTGCCCGGCGCGCAGCCCTGGATGCTGGGCGTAGCCAATATCCGCGGCAATCTGCTGCCGATCGTGGATCTCAAGCAATTCCTCGAGGGTGAGCGCACAGTGCTGCACGAAGGACAGCGCGTGCTGCTGGTGCGCCAGGGCGGCGGCGACGTCGCGGTGACGATCGATGAGCTGTATGGCCAGCGCAGCTTCCACGACGAAGAGAAGATCAACACCGAAGGCCTGGCCGAGGGCACGCTCTTCGAAGGCAGGTACGCGCATTTCATTGACCGGGCCTATCGCCTGGCCGACCAACCGTGGGGCGTGTTCAGCCTGTCGTTGCTGGCGCGTACCCCCGAATTCAGACAAGCCGCGGCCTGAGCCGCACCGTAAGAGAGATCGAGGTCGAACATGAGCACTGTGATGGATAGCGCCGGCAAGGGCCGCGGCCTGGGCACCAACTTCTGGCTGACGATGCTGGCGATCGCGCTGGTGGTCTTCGGTGCGAATACCGGCTATGCGACCTGGAAGGCCCAGCGCCTCGGCGGTGCCAGTACCTCGGCCTCGAACCTGCAGGTCAACTCGCAGAAGCTCGCGGTCCAGGGACGCGCGGCGGTTGGTGGTAGCGCCGATGCGTACCGGGCGTTTAAGGACACCAAGGCGCAGATCGACAGCGACGTGAAAACGCTGAACGATCGCTTCGGTACCACCGCCGATGTTTCCGGGCCGATCTCGACCGTCACCGGCACCTGGGACCTGCTCGGCAAGAACGCTGAACAGCTGATCGCCAGCGAGCCTGCGGTGCTGGCGCTCGCCGGCCACGCCGACAAATTCACCGGCCGCGTGCCGCAGCTGCAGGCCCAGCTCGACGAAGTGGTGCGCGCAATGACCGGCGCCGGTGTCGCCGGCACCCAGGTCTACATCGCAGTGCGCCAGGTCGTGCTGGCCGCGACCATGTCCAGCCGCGTCACCCAGATTCGCGCCGGCGGCGAAACCGCCGCGCTCGCGGGTGATGCGCTGGCGCGTGACGCCGGCGTGTTCGAACAAGTGCTCAAGGGCCTGCGCGAGGGCGGTGCCGCGAACGCGCAGAAGGTGACCAACCCTGCCGCGGTCGCCTCGCTGAACCAGGCCAACGCCTTGTGGGTGGAGATGAAGAAGGACCTCGACGCCATCCTCGGCACTTCGAAGAACCTCTTCAGCGCGCAGGCCGCCGCCGAGTCGCTCACTGCCGAATCCGACAAGATGCTGGGCGAAAGCGTCGACCTGTTCCGCGCCTTCACCACCTTCGGTTCGCTCAAGGACAAGAGCTTCCTCGGCAACATCTGGATCTCGATCGTATCCGGCCTGCTGGCGATCCTCGCGATCGCAGGTTTGCTGTACTCCCTGAACGCCGCGCAGCGCGCCCGGTACCAGACCACCAAGGAACTCAACGACCGCAACCAGGAGGCGATCATGCGCCTGCTGGATGAAATGGGTTCGCTCGCCGAAGGCGACCTGACCGTGAAGGCGACCGTGACCGAGGACATGACCGGCGCGATCGCGGACTCGATCAACTTCGCCGTCGAACAGCTGCGCAGCCTGGTGGCGACGATCAACGACACGTCGGTGCAGGTGGCATCGAGCGCACAGGAAACGCAGGCGACCGCCATGCACCTGGCCGAAGCCGCCGAGCACCAGGCGCAGGAAATCAATTCCGCCTCCGACCGCATCACCGAAATCGCGGCCAGCATTAACCAGGTCTCGCGCAACTCCGCCGAATCGGCAGACGTGGCGCAACGCTCGGTGCAGATCGCAACCAAGGGTGCGGGCGTGGTGCGGCAGACGATCGCCGGCATGGACTCGATCCGCGACCAGATCCAGGAAACCTCCAAGCGCATCAAGCGCCTGGGCGAGAGCTCGCAGGAAATCGGTTCGATCGTCGAACTCATCAACGACATCTCGGAACAGACCAACATCCTCGCGCTGAACGCGGCCATCCAGGCGGCCTCGGCGGGCGAAGCGGGCCGCGGGTTCGCGGTCGTGGCCGACGAAGTGCAGCGCCTCGCCGAACGCGCGTCGAACGCGACCAAGCGAATCGAGACGCTGGTCCAGACCATTCAGTCCGACACCAACGAAGCGGTCAGCTCGATGGAGCAGACAACTTCGGAAGTGGTCGCCGGTGCACGCCTTGCGGAAGACGCCGGTACTGCGCTGGGTGAAATCGAAAAGGTGTCGGTGGACCTGTCTACCCTGATTCAGGGCATCTCCTCGGCGGCGCAGCAACAGACCAGCGCGGCGTCGAATATCACCGCGACGATGAACACGATCCAGCAGATCACCGCGCAAACCTCGCAGGGCGCAAACCAGACCGCCGAGTCGATCGGCAACCTGGCGCAGCTCGCGGCCGACCTGCGTCGTTCGGTCGCCGACTTCAAGCTGCCGGCCTGACGGGTAGGGCACACGCAAGGATGAACACGCTTGCTCCCGGCCAGCGCGCCGCACATCGCCACGCGCCTCCTCGCGGAGGTGTGCGATGACTGCGTTGCGCGATGCCATCGACACCACCACGCTGGGCTGGATCAAGCCGGAGCTGGATGAGACCCTGCGCCAGGCACGGGTCGAGATCGAGGCCTACGCCGAAGACCCCGCCGACAGCGGCCGGATGCGCGCCTGCGCCAACTTCCTGCATCAGGTGCACGGCACCTTGCGCATGGTCGAGTTGTACGCACCGGCGATGGTGGCCGAGGAAATGGAGCGGCTGGCGCAGACGTTGTCCGGCGCCGACCAGGGCCAGGTCGGCGATCGCGACGAAGCCTGCGCCGCCTTGATGCGCGGTGCTGTGCTGTTGCCCGATTACCTCGAACGCTTGCAGGGCGGGCACAAGGACATCCCGATCGTCCTGCTGCCGCTGCTCAACGAATTGCGCGCCGCACGCGGCGAAACCGGCTTGAGCGAGAGCGTGTTGTTCGCGCCCGACCTCGACCGTCCGCTGCCTGACTCGCTGCCCGAACCCACCCCGCTGCCGCGGCAGAGCCGGCAGCTGGTCGCCAGCCAACAGCTCACCGCCCTGCGCGAAGCGCTGGCGGGATGGCCGGAAGAAGGCGTGCCGGCGAACATCGCCGCGTTGGGGCAGGCGATCGACGGCCTGCTCGACAGCGCCGACCACGAAGCGGTCCGGCGCATGCTGTGGGTGGCCGCGTCGGTCACCAATGCCTTGCGTGACGGCGCACTGGCGCCGACGCGTGCGCTGCGCCAGGCCTTCGCCAGCGTCGAGCGCGAAGCGCGGCATGTATTCGAGGACGACGGCTTCGCCGCACCGCGCGCGGAACCGACCTTCGAGCCAACCCGCCAGCTGCTTTTCCACGTCGCCCACAGCGATCAGTCGCACCCCGCGCTCGACAGCCTGCGCAAGACGTTCGACCTCGCTGCGCAACAGCCCAGCGAATCCGAACTCGCGCACGCGCGCGGCAGCCTCAGCGGCCGCAACCGCGCATTGCTCGACACCGTTGCCGCGGCGATCAAGGAAGACCTGCTGCGGGTCAAGGACGCACTCGACCTGCACCTGCGCACCAAGCAAACCGGTGTGGCCGACCTGCAGCCGCAAGTGGAGGCCCTCGGCCGCGTCGCTGACACCCTCGGCATGATGGGCTTGGGTGTCGCCCGCAACGTCGTGCTGCAGCAGCGCGATGCGATGCACGAGATCGTCTACGGCAACCGCGCCGCTGATGAAGGCGCATTGCTCGACGTCGCCGGTGCACTGCTTTATGTCGATGCGTCGCTCGACGACCAGGTCGCGCGTCTTGGTCGCACCGGTGAAGATGAAGAAGATCCGCTTGCGAGCGAATCGCGCAAGGTCGTGGACGTGCTCGCGCGCGAAGCCATCGCCAACTTCGCCGATGCCCGCCAGGCCTTCGTCGCCTTCGTCGAAACCAGCTGGGATCACACCCAGTTGACCGATGTGCCGCGCTTGCTCGATGAAGTCGCCGGCGCACTGCGCATCCTCGAATTGCCACAGCCGGCCGACTACCTCACCGGTATCCGGCGCTACACCCAGAACGAATTGCTCGGCCGCCGTCGCGTTCCGAACGGGCAGCAGCTCGACACCCTCGCAGACGCGCTGGCCAGTCTCGAGTACTACCTGGAAGCGTTGCGCGAGCAACGGCCGAACCGCGAACGTATCCTCGAGATCGCGCGCCAAAGCCTGGAGACGCTGCGTTATTGGCCGCTGCCGCCCGCCGAAGCGGTGGCACAGGTGCCGGTTGCGACCGATGCCGACGCGGATGCCGAAACCGAAACCGAAACCGCCACGTACGATTCCGCGCCAGCCGTGCCGGCTGCGACACCGGCGGTGGCGACTCCGCCGGCACCGCCGGTTCCGGCCCATGCGCCTGCGCCGGTCGCCACCGGCGCTGCGGGCGGCTTCGAGGCCACCGGCGACGAGATCGATGACGAAATCCGCGAAGTCTTCCTCGAGGAATTCGAGGAAGAGATCGGCCATCTCGACGAGATGCTGCCGCCGTGGCGAGCTGACCCCGAGAACCTGGAACGCCTGCGCCCGATCCGACGCGTGTTCCACACGCTCAAGGGCAGCGGCCGACTGGTCGGTGCCAAGACCCTCGGCGAGTTCAGCTGGAAGGTCGAGAACATGCTCAACCGCGTGCTCGATGGCACGCGCCCGCCGACGCCGGCGGTAATCGCGGTCGTCGACCAGGCGTTCTACACCTTGCCGCAGTTGCACGCGGCGTTGCGCGGCGAGGGCCGGCTCGACGCCGATCTCGAAGGCATCCAGGACGTAGCCGATCGCGTCGCCGGCGGCGAAGAAGCGATCTATAGCGCCAGCATGGCGGCTGCAGCGGCAGCGACTACAGCTGCAGCAGCCGAAGCGGCAGCGCCCATTGTTGCGATGGCTGAAGTCGCAGCGGTTGCTGCCGAGGCGCCGGGCATTCCGGCGACGGTCGATCCGGTACTCCTGGAAATCCTCGGCGCCGAAGTCGGGGGCCATCTCGCCACCGTCGACGAGTGGCTGAAACGTGCGACGCCCGCCCCGGTCCCGGCCGAAGACGCGCTGCTGCGTTCGGTCCACACCATGAACGGCGCCTTCGCGATGACCGAAGTGCCGGCCATCACCGACGTCACGGGTCCGGCCGAGGGCTACATCAAGCGCGCTCTGGCCGCGGGCGTGGTGCCCAGCGCCGAAGCCGTGGCCGCATTGAATGAGGCCGCAGGCGCGATCCGCCGCACCATGACCGCGCTGCAGTCGCCGTCCCCGCGCGTTCCGGTCTACACCGAGCTGGCCGCTCAACTGACGACCCTGCGCGACAGCTTGCCGGAAGCCAAGGCGGCGCCGTTCCCGATCATGGAGATGGACGAGGAGCTGGGCGCGCTCGACCTCAGTGAGTTCACCAATCTCGCCGAAACCGCCCCCGTCGACACCGGTCTGCCGATTAGCGCTACCGAGGAGACCGTGGCTGCCGAACTGGCCACCGGTGAGTTGGACCCGACCGAACTCGCCGCCCTCGACCTGAGCGCCTTCACCGACCTCGCCGACACTGCGCCGGTCGACACTGCCTTGCCGGTGGCCGCCGAAGAACCTGCGGCGGACGATTTCGTGCTCGAGGATCTCACCATTGAGGAACTCGACGGCGCCGAAGCGATCGAGCTGACGGGCGAAGAGTCGATGCTCGAAGAGGTGCCAGTCGAAAGCGTGTCGCTGGAAAACGCCTATTTCGACGACCAGCCGCTCGAAAGCACCACCCTCGCCACAACTGCCGACGACACTGCCCAGGCGGCGCAACTCGAAGCCGAGCGCATCGCCGCCGCCGAGGCCGAGGAATACGCCCGCCTCGAAGCCGAGTACGCCGAAGCTGACCGCATCGCGCGTGAGCAACAGATGGCGGTCGAACTGGCTGACGCACAACGCGCCGAAGCCGAACGTCTCGAAGCGGTGCGTCTCGAGTTCGAACGCCTTGAAACGGTGCGCCTTGCGGAAGAAGCAGAGCAGACCGAAGCCGCGCGCGTTGCGGAAGAAGCCGAACGTGCTGAAGCCGCGCGCGTTGCGGAAGAAGCCGAACGTGCCGAAGCCGCGCGACTGGCAGAAGAAGCCGAACGCGTCGAAGCCGCGCGACTGGCAGAAGAAGCCGAACGCGCTGAAGCCGCACGCGTGGCCGAAGAAGCCGAACGCGCAGAAGCCGCACGCGTGGCCGAAGAAGCCGAACGCGCAGAAGCCGCACGCGTGGCCGAAGAAGCCGAACGCGCTGAAGCTGCACGCGTGGCGGAAGAAGCCGAACGCGCCGAAGCTGCACGCGTGGCCGAAGAAGCCGAACGCGCTGAAGCTGCACGCCTGGCCGAAGAAGCCGAACGTGTCGAAGCAATGCGTCTGGCCGAAGAGGCCGAGCGCCTGGCTAACGAACAGGCCGCTGCGGCGGCAGTCGAACCTGCGCCGGTGCCGGAACTGGCGATCGAACGCCTGCTCGCCACCGCACTCGCCACCAGCGTCGACCCTGACCAGCCGTTGGACCTGACCGATCTGGATCCGGAGCTGGTCGATATCTTCGTCGAGGAAGGCAGCGACCTGCTCGATCATTCCGACGGTCTGCTCGCGCAACTGCGCGCAGCCCCGGGCGAGCGCGAACCGCTAGTAGGATTGCAGCGCGACCTGCACACGCTCAAGGGCGGTGCGCGCATGGCCGGCATCATGGCGGTGGGCGAGCTCGGCCATGTCATGGAATCGTTGCTCGAGGCGGTGGTCGAACATCGTTCCGAACTCGGCCGCGACGGCATTCCGCTGCTGGAACGCGGCTTCGATCGCCTGCACGCAATGATCACCCGCGTTGGCGCGCGTCGTGCGATCGCAATGCCGGAAGCACTGATCGCCGAATTCGAAGCCCGTTCGCGTGGCGAAGGCTATGTCGCGAGCACCATCCCGGCAGCGCCAATGGCGACCGAAGCCGAGCCCAAGGTCGTCGAACTCAAGCCGCTGTCGGCGCCGATCGACACGATGTTCGGCGACGAGGAAGGCGAGACCGGCGTACGTGCACCGCAGGAACAGGTGCGTATCCGCGCCGACCTGCTCGACCGCCTGGTCAACTATGCCGGCGAAGTCGCGATCTACCGCGCCCGCCTCGAGCAGCAGCTCGGTGCGTTCCGCGGCGCGATGGTGGAAATGGAGCAGACCAACGCGCGCTTGCGCGACCAGCTGCGCCGCCTCGACAGCGAAACCGAAGCGCAGATCATCGCCCGCTACCAGCGCGAGCATGAGGTCGGCGACGAAACCTTCGATCCGCTGGAACTCGACCGCTTCTCGACCCTGCAGCAACTCAGTCGCGGCCTGGCCGAATCCGCCGCCGACTTGACCAGTCTGCAGCAGTCGATGGACGACCTCACGCGCCAGTACGAAACTCTGCTGCTGCAACAGTCGCGGGTGAGCTCGGACCTGCAGGAAGGCCTCATGCGCACGCGCATGGTGCCGTTCGACTCGCTGGTGCCGCGCCTGCGTCGCGTGGTGCGGCAGGCCGCCACCGACACCGGCAAGCAGGTGCAGCTGCAACTCGACGGTGCCCAGGGCGAACTCGACCGCAACGTGCTCGAGCGTATGACCGCGCCGCTGGAACACATGCTGCGCAACGCGGTCGCGCATGGCCTGGAATCGCCGCAGGATCGCAAGAAGGCGAAGAAGCCGGACGAAGGCACCGTCCGCATCGCGATCCGACGCGAAGGTTCGGAAGTGGTGCTGGAAGTCAGCGATGACGGCGCCGGCCTCAATCGTGCCGCAATCCGCAAGCGCGCCGAGGAGCGCGGTTTGGTCCGCAGTGATGTGGTGCTGGCCGACGCCGATCTCGACATGCTGATCATGGAGCCGGGCTTCTCCACGGCCGACGAAGTCAGTCGTCTGGCCGGCCGCGGCGTCGGCATGGACGTGGTCGCCTCCGAAGTGCGCCAGCTCGGCGGTGCGCTCGACATCGTTTCGAAGAAGGGTGAGGGCACCAACTTCATCCTGCGCCTGCCGCAGACGCTGGCGGTCACCCAGGCGGTGTTCGTCAAGATCGGCGAAACCACGTTCGCAGTGCCGATCGCTTCGGTACGCGGCGTCGGCCGCATCGGTCGCGACAAACTCGCGCAAGGCGATGCCGTCTATTCGTACGGCGGTGAAGACTACACGTTGAACGACCTCGGTACGTTGGTCGGCCATGCGCCGGCCAAGGCCGAAGGCCAGCTACAGATGCCATTGCTGTTGATCCGCTCGGGCGAACTGCGCGCCGCCGTCACCATCGACCACGTGCTGGGCAACCGCGAAATCGTGGTCAAGCCAGTCGGCCCGCAGGTGATGTCGGTGCCGGGCATCTTCGGCGCGACGATCATGGGCGACGGCAGCGTCGTCGTGATCCTCGACATCGCCCCGCTGGTGCGTCGCCATGCCGCGTTGCCGCGCGATGTCGAGGCGGCGCCGGCGGTCGAACAGCGCCGCGTGCCGCTGGTGATGGTGGTTGACGACTCGGTGACGATGCGCAAGGTCACCGGCCGCGTGCTCGAACGCCACAACTTCGAAGTCGCCACTGCGAAGGACGGCCTCGACGCGCTCGAACGCATGGACGAACGCGTACCCGACCTGATGCTGCTCGACATCGAAATGCCGCGCATGGACGGCTACGAACTCGCCAACGCGATGAAGCTCGATCCACGCCTGCGCAACGTGCCAATCATCATGATCACCTCGCGTACTGGCGAGAAGCATCGCCAGCGCGCGTTCGAGATCGGCGTCGAGCGTTATCTCGGCAAGCCCTATCAGGAGCACGAGCTGCTGCGTAACGTGTTCGACCTCCTGGCGCAGCAACGTGCCAATGAAGGCCGTGCGAATGACTGAGACCCGACGCGTCGCATTGCTGGCGCGCCCGGGCGAAGCCTGCGAACGGCTGCGTGCAGCGCTCGCCGAGGCAGGTGGCGAGATCGTGCTCGAGGCCGATCCGTCCACGCTCGCCGCGGAAACGCTGCGCGCCTCGTCACCCCAAGTGGTCCTGATCGCACTGGAGCCGTCGGTGGAAGTCGCACTCGACCGCTTCGACAGCGTGCTTGGCGATCCATCCGTCGCCGTGATCTTCGACGAAGCCGAACTCGCCGCGCGTCGTACCGGTTGGGATGCCGCGCGCTGGACGCGCCACCTGCGCGCCAAGCTGTCCGGCAGCGACGACGTGCTGCCGCCGGGTCGCGAACCCGAACATGACATGTTGCCATTGCCTGGCCGCCCGCCGTCGCCGGGGCAGCGCGACGCCGACGTCCCACTGGCTTCGTTCGCGAACGAAGCCGAAACGGTGGCGCCCCAGGTGCCGAGCGAACCGGTCGTCGGGGAGCCCAAGCGCGCGAGCATCTTCGGCGAACTCAGTCTGGTCGACGATGCGCCGGTCGACACGACCGATGCTGCGGCAACCGCAAGTAATGAAGCCGCCGATGCGCTCTTCAAGAATGATCTCGAGGACCTGCAGCGCCGCATCGCCGCGATGGACTTCTCCGATGCGCCGGCCGCTGCATCAGCACCAGCTGCGGTTGGTTCGGCGCATGCGCGCGGTGCGGTCCTGATCCTGGCCGGCATCGGGGGCCCCGATGCAGTACGACAGATACTGACAGCGCTGCCGCAGACGTTCTCGCTCCCGGTGCTGATCAGCCAGCGCCTCGATGGTGGCCGCTACGATCGTCTGGTGCAGCAGATGGCGCGTGCGACTTCGTTGCCGGTGCATCTGGCCGAAGCCGGCGTGGTGGCTGCGGGTGGCAACATCTATATCGTCCCACCGGAACTCGGCGTCGCCGAATCCGACAACACGCTGCGCTTCGTCGCCAATGCGCCCTTGCTTGCCGGATTGCCGGCATCCGACAGCGCCATCTTCCTGCTCAGCGGCAGCGATCCGGCAACAGTCGATGCCGCAATGGCGCACGCCGCGCGCGGCGCGCTGGTGGCCGGGCAAGCGCCGGAAGGCTGCTACGACGGCGCCGCGCCCAACGCCTTGATCGCGCGCGGCGGCAATGCCGGTTCGCCCGCCGACCTGGTCCAGCAGCTGCTGAAGCGCTGGCCTGCCTGAGGTTCACGAGATGACGACCACTAGTGACATCCGCGGTGTCTTGATCCAGGTGGCTGGCGGACGCTTGCTGCTGCCCAACGCGACCATCGCCGAAGTACTGTCCTTCGCCGATCCGGAAGCCATCGACAACACGCCGGACTGGCTGCTCGGCCGTATCCGCTGGCGCGGCTGGCAGTTGCCGCTGATCGCGTTCGCGCGCATGTCCGGCATCGCCGAGGAACAGGGCGGCCTCGGCAGCAAAGTGATCGTGCTCAAGGCGTTCGGCGGCAATTCGAAGATGCCGTACTTCGCCGTGCTGACCCAAGGCTTCCCGCGACTGGTCACCATTGCCCGCGACAGCCTGCTGGTCGACGAAGTCACCGACCTCCCGCCAGGCGTCAGCGCCCGCGTCCGTCTCAACGAGGACGATGCGTTCGTACCGGATCTGAGTGCGGTCGAAGCGTTGATCGGCGAAGCGATGGCGCAAGCCGCCTGAGCTTCGTGATGCCCGCGCTGGATTGCCGCGCGGTTCTGTTCGCATGACATCCGTGTCGACGATGCGGTTCGCGTCGGTCGACGCGCTGCGTGGGATGACGGTCGCCGCGATGCTGCTGGTCAACAATCCAGGCGATTGGGGGCACGTCTACGCGCCATTGCGACACGCGACGTGGCATGGCTGCACGCCTACCGACCTGATCTTCCCGCTGTTCCTGTTCATCGTCGGCGTCTCGATCACGCTGTCGCTATCGCCGCGCCTGGAACGCGGCGATCCGCCGCAAGGCCTGGCTAAACCGGTGATGGTGCGGGCGGCGCGCATCGTTGCGCTGGGATTGCTGCTGCACTTGTGTGCCTGGTGGGCATTCGACCTGCCGCACTACCGGGTGATGGGCGTGCTGCAGCGGATCGGCCTGTGTTTCGCCGCTGCCGGGATGGTCGCCCTGTTCCTGCCGGCGCGTGCGCAATGGATTTTGTGGATCGTCGTGCTGCTTGGCTACGCCGGCCTGCTCGCTGCCGGCGGCTCGTATGCGCCCTTCGACAACCTCACGAGCCGTGTCGATAGCGCGGTGCTCGGCGTGCACGTATACGAGTTCGACGCCACCGGGCGCGGCCACGATCCGGAAGGTTTGCTCAGCACGCTCGGCGCCTTGGCCACCACTTTGCTCGGACTGCGCGCCGGCGACTGGCTGCGCCGGGGACGGATCCGGTTGCTATGGCTCGCGGGTGCGATGGCGCTGACCCTGGGCTATGCCTGGTCTTTCGCTTTACCCATCAACAAGAATCTGTGGACGTCGTCGTACGTGCTGTGGACCGGTGGCTGGGCGTGCTGGTTGCTCGCGCTGTGCCACTGGCTGATCGATCGTCACCGCGGTCCTGCGATCGGACGTGCGTTCGGCGTGAACGCGATCACGGCGTATGCCGGCTCGGCGTTGCTCCTTTACGCGCTGGCGGCGGCCGGGTGGCTGGCGCCCATCTACCAGCACGGCTTTGCCGATTGGATGGACCCGCGGTTTGGCGCGTACTTCCCGTCGTTGGCCTACGCGCTCGCCTTCGTCATGCTGTGGTGGGGCCTGATGCGCTGGCTCGATGCGCGGCGGGTTTACTTCAAGATCTGAGCGCTGTCGCCAGGGGGCTCGAATCCGGCGCTCGTTACGTGAGATCGCCGAATCGCGCTTGCAGTGCGGCAATGGCGGCAAGCCCGGCGGTTTCTGTGCGCAGGATGCGCGGGCCGAGGCGCAGCCCGCTGAACCCGGCTTCGCGCAGGATTTCACGATCACGCGGCGACCAGCCGCCCTCCGGACCCACAGCGAGCACGCATCCGGCGTTCACGGGC
The DNA here is from genome assembly GCF_022758295.1 of Lysobacter sp. CFH 32150. Lineage (GTDB taxonomy): Bacteria > Pseudomonadota > Gammaproteobacteria > Xanthomonadales > Xanthomonadaceae > CFH-32150. The sequence continues at coordinate 338,470 of NZ_JALDWJ010000003.1, forward strand.
AACGATAGGGTTGCGGTCGACTGCGCCGCTTCGGGATCGAGCAGGAAGCGTGCGGAAGTCGTTGCCGGCAATTGCGTCAATGCCGATTGCAGCGGCAGTGGTGCAGCCACGGCCGGCACGCACGCACGTCCACTCTGTTCGCAGGCCGACACCACCACGCTGCGCCAGTGCGCCACGCGCTTGTCGGCGCGCTCGCCTTCGAGCCTGACCTCGCTACGTTCGCTGCTCACGGGCACGACAGCCGCGATGCCGAGTTCAGTCGCTTTCTGCAGGATCAGATCCATCTTCTCGCCGCGAGCGACACCTTGCACCAGGGTGATCTGCAGCGGCGATTCATTATCGATCACGCGCGCGCCAAAGACTTCGGCTTCGACGCTGCGCTTGCTGGCCGCGAGAATGCGCGCATCGTAGTCATGGCCGTCACCGTTGAACAACACGCAGGCATCGCCCGGCTGCAGGCGCAGCACGCGGACCAGGTGGGCGGCGGCATCTTCCGGCAGCACGATCTTCGCGCCCGTCGCCAAGACGGTATCGACATGGACGCGGGTCAGGCGCATGCGGTGGCCTCGTCGATCGCCGTGCGCGTGGTTTCCGCCAGCAGTACGAGCTGTTCCTCGTCGATGCAGTACGGTGGCATCCAGTACAGCACGTCGCCGAGCGGGCGTAGCACCACGCCGCGTTCGAGTGCGGCGCGATAGGCACGCAGACCGATGCGCAGCGCCGGATCGAACGGCGTGCACTTGTCGCCGTGCCTGGTCAGCTCGAACGCGACGATCATCCCGGCCTGGCGTACATCGGCGACATGCGAATGCGCAGCCAACGGGGCGGCGAGCTCGGTCATCCGCGTGGCCGTGACACGATTGCGCGCGAGCACGCCGTCCTCGTCGAAGATCTGCAGCGATCGCAGCGCCGCGGCGCAGGCCAGTGGATTGCCGGTATAACTGTGCGAATGCAGGAAGGCACGTTCGCGCGAATCGCCGAGGAAACCGTCGTAAATGTCTTGCGTCGCCAACACGGCGGCCAGCGGCAGGAAGCCGCCGGTGAGGCCTTTCGACAGGCACAGGAGATCCGGAGCGACCCCCGCTTGTTCGCAGGCGAACAGGGTGCCGGTGCGACCGAAGCCGACCGCGATTTCGTCGGCGATCAAGAACACCCCGTGCGCGTCGCACAGTTCGCGCGCACGCTGCAAATACAAGGGGTCATGCATGCGCATGCCCCCAGCGCATTGCACGCGTGGCTCGAGGATCAGCGCACAGATCTCACCGGCGTGGCGTTCCAGCAATTCACGCAATGCGACGGCGGCGCGTTCCGCGCAATCGATGGCACTTTCACCCGCCTCGGCCTGATACGCGTCCGGCGACGGCGCGAACACGGCTTCCGCCAGCAACGGCGCATACACACGTCGGTACAACGGAATGTCGCCGACAGCGAGCGCGCCGATGGTTTCGCCGTGATACCCGTTCTCGAGCGCGATGAATTTCGTACGCTTGTGCTCGCCGCGGTTGTGGAACCAGTGGAACGCCATCTTCAGCGCCACTTCCACGCCGGCCGAACCGTTGTCGGCGTAGAACACTTTTGACAGCGGTGCGCGTCCGTCCTCGCGCGGTGCCAGCGACAACAGTTTTTCGGCAAGCTCGACTGCGGGCTGGTGCGAGAAACCGGCCAGGATCACCTGTTCCAGTGTGCGCGCCTGCGCGGCGATCGCGTCGGCGATGCGCGGCTCGGCATGGCCGAACAGGTTGGTCCACCAACTCGATACGGCGTCGAGGTAACGACGGCCGTCGCGACCGACCAGCCAGGCGCCGTCTCCGTGCGCGATCGGCACCAGCGGCAGGACGTCGCCGCGCCCGTTCTCGGCGGGCGCGCCCGAGTCCATATGCTCGCGCATCTGCGTGCAGGGGTGCCACAGTACGGCGAGGTCGCGTGCTCGCCAGTGCGCGGCGTCGGCTATCATCGACGCATCGTGAGTGCCTTCGTTCATCCCGACATTATCCTTTGTCTCAAAGCGGCCTGCCTTAAAGCCGCTGGCCTAGAAGCTGCCCGCCGCGGCGCCGGAGCCGCGCAATGAGCCATAAGCTGCCGACCATCCACAGCATCACCGAGCACGAGGCCGGTCCATACCGGATGGAGCGGATCGATCTCGAATTCGACAACGGCGAACGCCGCCGCTACGAACGCCTGCACGGGCGCGGCCATGGTGCGGTGGTCGTGGTGCCGATGCTCGACGCCGACACGGTCCTGCTGGTGCGCGAATACGCCGCCGGCGTGCATCGCTACGAACTCGGCCTGGTGAAAGGACGCATCGATGCCGGTGAAACGCCTGAACAGGCTGCGGACCGCGAGTTGAAGGAAGAAGCCGGCTACGGCGCGCACTCGCTGCACGTGCTGCGTTCGCTGAGCCTGGCGCCGACCTACATGAGCCACCAGACCCATCTCGTCATCGCCCGCGAGCTGTACCCGGAGCGCTTGCCCGGAGACGAACCCGAAGAACTCGAAGTGGTGCCGTGGAAATTCGATCGCCTGCATGAGCTGATCCTGCGCGAGGATTTCTCCGAAGGCCGCTCGATCGCGGCGCTGTTCATCGCGCGCGAATGGTTGAGGACAAGCCAATGAAGGCAACGCAATGAAAATCGACACCACGCTGCGCGAAGGCGCGATCACGCTCGCCCGCGATGCCGCCGCGGCGATCATCGGCATCTACGACAGCGCATTCGCAGTCGAGCACAAGGCGGACGCCAGCCCGCTCACGGCCGCCGATCTGGCCGCGCACCGCATCCTGGTCGAAGGCCTGGAACGACTGACGCCGGATATCCCGGTGCTGTCGGAAGAAGCGGCGGAGGATGCGACCTGGAATGTGCGCTGCGGCTGGCAGCGCCTGTGGCTGGTCGACCCGCTCGACGGCACCCGAGAATTCGTCAAGCGCAATGGCGAATTCAGCGTGAACCTCGCACTGATCGAAGACGGCGTGCCGGTCTTCGGCATCGTGCAGGCACCGGTGACGGGCACGTTGTGGCACGCCACGCGCGGCGTCGGCGCGTTTCGCCGCGAGGGCAACGACGAAACGACCTTGCACACCCGTCGTCCCGCACGCGCGCCGTTGCGCGTTGCCGCCAGTCGTTCGCATCGCGATGCACGCACCGAAGCTTTCATCGCGAAGATGGGTGAGGTCGAGCCGATCGGCCTCGGCTCGTCGCTGAAATTCTGCAAGCTGGCCGAAGGCGGCATGGATGTCTATCCGCGCTTCGGCCCGACCAGTGAATGGGATACCGCAGCGGGGCAATGCGTGCTGGAAGCCGCAGGTGGCGTGGTGATCGATCCGAAAGGCCGGCCCCTGCGCTACAACCAGCGCGACACGCTGTTGAATGGTGACTTCCTCGCCCTCGGCGATCCGGGGCTGCCATGGCGGGACTGGCTGGAAACCTGATGCGATGAACGATTCGGCGCCGATGGCTTCGGGCGACATCGACGATCTGCTCGCGATCATGGCGCGCTTGCGCGATCGCGAATCCGGCTGCCCCTGGGACGTCGAACAGACCTTCGCCACCATCGCGCCCTACACGATCGAGGAGGCCTATGAAGTCGCCGACGCGATCGACCGCCACGACCTGCACGGGTTGAAGGACGAGCTCGGAGACTTGCTGCTGCAGGTCGTGTTCCATGCGCGCATGGCCGAGGAGCAGGGTGTATTCGCTTTCCGCGACGTGGTCGCCGCGATCAGCGACAAGATGCTGCGCCGGCACCCGCACGTGTTCGCCGGGGCCTCGGTCGAGGACGCCGAAGCGCAGACCCGTGAGTGGGACGAGCACAAGCGCCGCGAGCGCGATGCCGCGGGGCACGAGGACACCTCCGCACTCGCCGGCATCGCCCGTGGCCTACCGGAGTGGCAGCGCGCGGTGAAGCTGCAGCACAAGGCGGCCAAGGTCGGCTTCGATTGGCCTGGCCCCGAGCCGGTGATCGAGAAACTGCACGAAGAGATCGACGAGGTCCGCGTCGAGTTCGCCGCGGTCGCCGCCGATCCCAAGGACGCGATTGCCCGCGACAAACTCGAGGACGAGATCGGCGACCTGCTGTTCGTCTGCGCCAACATCGCCCGCCACGCCAAGGTCGACGTCGGCAGCGCGCTGCGTCGTGCCAACCACAAGTTCGAACGCCGCTTCCGCGCGATGGAAGCCCTCGCAGCCGAGGATGGTGTCGACTTGTCCGCGTTATCGCTGGAGGCGCAGGATCGCTACTGGGATCGAGCCAAGGCCGGGGAACACAAATGAGCCGCTTCGACAGTTTCCGCGAGTTCTATCCGTTCTACCTCGGAGAACACGAGAACCTGATCTCGCGCCGCCTCCATTTCATCGGCAGCATCGGCGTCCTGGGTTTCCTCGCCGCGGCGATCTTCACCCGCAATGCATGGTGGCTGCTGGGAATGCCGCTTTGCGGCTATGCCTTCGCGTGGGTCGGTCATTTCTTCTTCGAACACAACAAACCGGCGACGTTCAAACATCCGCTGTATTCGCTGATGGGCGACTGGGTGATGTTCAAGGACATCCTTGTCGGCAAGATCAAGTTCTGAAGCATTGACAGCGACTTCTTGTAGGAGCGGCTTCAGCCGCGACTATCCTCGACCCAGATCGCGTCCCAAAACGGATAATCGCCTACCTTTTTTGCAAGTCCCGGCCCGTATCGGGTTCATCACCAGATAACGAGCTGCAGCAAGCAGGTCGTCCTCGCTACGCAGCGCGCGGTCGTAATAGCCAGCTGCCCAAATGCGTCCAAGTCCGGGATGCGTTTGCCGCAGGTGGCGCGCACTCGCTCCCTTGAGCCGCCCAATGCAGATAGAGAGCGGCTCGTTGCCGCCTAATGCCACCATGCCGTGCCAGTGGTCTGGCATTAGCACCCAGGCCAGAAGCCGTGACTTTCGCCATCCTGATGGCGCGGCCAGAAACCTCGCGGCGTCGGTAGCGATGGTCCACGAAGCGAAATGACGATCGCTTCCAGCTGTTCGAAAGGTGACGTGATAGATCTGGCCAGTGATCGACCATCGGCCCTTTCTCAAGGCAAAGCGTCCCATGGCCAGAATATGGACATTACGTCCGGCTTTGGAAATCGGTGAATCGTGACGAGTTTGATCAGGGTTTTCCCAGTGGTCGCGGCTGAAGCCGCTCCTACAGGGATAGTCACTCCAGGAAGATCAGCCAGGCGGCCACGGCGATCAGCGCAAACCCTGCCCAGTGGTTCCACTTCAGCGGTTCGCCCAGGTACCAGGCCGAGAACCCGGCGAAGACCAACAGCGTGATCACCTCCTGCATGCCCTTGAGCTGCGGCGCCGAATAGACCGCGCTGCCCCAGCGATTGGCCGGCACCATCAGCGTGTACTCGAACAGGGCGATGCCCCAGCTGACGAAGATCACCGGCAGCAAGGGCGAAGTCTTGTACTTGAGGTGACCGTACCAGGCGAAAGTCATGAAGACGTTGGAACCCAGCAGCAGGGCGATGGGCAGCAGGCGTTCGATGGGCATGGCGACGTGTGGGGTGAAATCGGCCGCTAGCCTAACGTCTTCACGGAACCTCCACCCGATGGACGGCACTCTTCACAAAGCTGAAGATGACCTTCCCCAAGGAGGCGCTATGCGCAGCAGTGAAGAGCCCGCCGGGCTCGTCCTCATCGTCGAAGACAACCGCAATATCTCCGAGATGGTCGGCGAATACCTGGAAGGTCGCGGATTCGAGGTCGATTACGCCTCGGACGGGCTGGACGGCTACCGGTTGGCCGCCGAGAACAGTTACGACGTCGTCGTGCTCGACCTGATGCTGCCGCGCCTCGATGGCCTGGAAGTGTGCAAGCGCCTGCGCGAGGAAGCCCGCAAGTCCACGCCGGTGCTGATGCTGACCGCGCGCGACACCCTTGATGAAAAACTCACTGGTCTGAGCGCTGGCGCCGACGACTACCTGACCAAGCCCTTTGCGATCCAGGAGCTCGAGGCCCGGCTGCGTGCCCTGATCCGCCGCGAACGCCGCCAGGTCGGCGCCGAGGTCCTGAAGGTCGCAGACCTGGTCCTCGATCCGGCCAGCCTGCGCGCCACCCGCGGCGGCAACGAGCTGCAGCTTTCGCCGATTGGACTGAAGCTGCTGACCATCCTGATGCGCGAATCGCCGCGCGTGGTCAGCCGCCAGGAAATCGAGCGCGAGATATGGGGCAATGGCCTGCCGGATTCGGACACTCTGCGCAGTCACCTGTACAACCTGCGCAAGACCATCGACAAGCCGTTCGAAAAGCCGCTGCTGCACACGGTGCAGAGTGCCGGCTATCGCATCGCCGACATCGAACAACCGCCCGCGTAGTCGTCACAGGCCCTAGCCATGCCCCAGGGTCTGCCTCGCAAGATCCGGATCGCCTTCATCCTGCAGGTGGTGATGGTGAGCCTGGCCGTGCTCGTGGGCGGTTACGTGGTGTCGGCGGTGATCAACCTTGGTTTCGTGAAGAAATCCTCCGAAGCCGAGGCCGCCGATTTCTTCGCGATGCGCGCGAACGATCCCACCTACCCGGTACCGAATGCACGCAACCTCGACGGCTGGTTCGTGCCCGCGGGCGTGCGCACGGAAGGCGTGCCATCGCAGATCGCCGCCCTGCAGCCGGGATACCACGAGCTGCCTGGCCGGGAGTTGCTGGTGCGGGTGGAGCGCCGCGCACCGGGGACGTTGTACCTGGTCTATTACCGCGAGCGTATCGACGCGTTGTTGTACGGCTTCGCGGTGCTGCCGATCGTGGTCGCGCTGCTCGCGGTATTCGCGGTGTCGTGGCTGGCGTATCGCGCGTCCAAACGGCTTGTGGAGCCCGTAACCTGGCTGGCGCGCCATGTCGCGCAGTGGGATCCGCGCAAACCCGACATCGGCGCCCTGGCCCCAGGACGATTGCCGGCCGACATCGGCAGCGGCGAGGCAAGGCAACTGGCGCAGGCGCTGCACGCGCTGGGCGGCCGGGTCGAGGCGTTCGTCGCGCGCGAACGCGACTTCACACGCGACGCCAGCCACGAACTGCGTACGCCGCTGACCGTGATCAGGGTCGGTTCCGACCTGCTGCTTGCGGAGCCTGATCTCCCGCCGCGCACCGTGCGTTCGCTGAAACGCATCCAGCGCGCGGGGCGCGACATGGAAGGCGTGATCGATGCCTTCCTGATCCTTGCGCGCGAGGAGGACGTCGGTATCCACAGCACGGACTTCGCTGTCGCCGACATCGTCCACGAGGAAGTCGAAAACGTGCAGTTGTTGCTCGTCGACAAGCCGGTGGAACTGCGCGTGATCGAAATCGCGGCGCCGCGGCTGCACGCGCCGCCGCGCGTCCTCGGTGTGATGCTCGGCAACCTGCTCACCAATGCCTGCACCTTCACCGACCGCGGCAGTATCGAAGTGCGCCTCGAAGCCGACCGTGTCAGCGTGCGTGATACCGGCATCGGCATGTCGCAGGCGACGCTTGCGCGCGCTTTCGACCCGTTCTACCGCGCCAGCGATACCGTTCCCGACCGGCCCGGCAGCATGGGGCTGGGCTTATCGATCGTGCGCCGGCTCGGGGAACGCTTCGGCTGGGGCGTGCACATGACCAGCACGCCCGGCGCGGGGACGACGGTCACGATCCTGTTCGGACCCTGAACTGATCGCTTCCTGCGCGGTCAACCTTGCGCGACCGGACGCGTTAGCGTTCGGCTCGTCCCCTTTCTTACTGCCAGACTCGCGCATGCCTCCAGTCCGTCCGTCGTCCCGCAACCGCATCCTTCTTGTTGTCGCAGTCGTGCTGGCGGTGCTTGCCGCTGGGTGGTGGTGGAGCCAGCGCAAAGCCGGGGACGGCAACGGTGGCTACCGCACGGCGTCGGTCGAGCGCGGTGACATCCGCGTGGCGATTTCCGCCACTGGCACGCTTGCGGCGATTTCCACGGTGGATGTCGGCAGCCAGATCTCGGGGCAGGTCACCGACGTCCTGGTCGACTTCAACGACCGCGTCGAAAAAGGCCAGGTGATCGCGCGGATCGATCCGAGCACGTATGAAGCGCAGATCGCCCAAGGCTCGGCCGCCGTCGCCAGCGCTCGCGCCAGCCTCGCCACCGCGCAGGCCGTGCTGCGCAACGCCGAGGCCGATTACTCGCGCAAGGTCGAGCTTGCCCAGCAGCAACTGATCGCGCGCGGCGATCTCGACCTGGCCCGCGCTGCACGCGACCAGGCGCGCGCGCAGTTGAACGCAGCGCAAGCGCAGATCACGCAGCAACAGGCGTCGACGCAGACCACGCGGCTCAATCTGCAGCGCACTGTGATCCGTTCGCCGGTCGACGGCGTGGTGTTGACGCGTTCGATCGAACCGGGGCAGACCGTGGCCGCGAGCCTGCAGGCACCGGTGTTGTTCCAGATCGCGGAAGACCTGTCGCAGATGGAGATCGTGCTGGCGATCGACGAGGCCGACATCGGCCAGGTCAAGGCCGGGCAGAACGTCAATTTCACCGTCGATGCGTTCCCGGAGCGCAGCTTCCGCGGTCGCGTGCAGCAGGTACGGTTGTCGGCGACCAACACCAACAACGTGATCACCTATCCGGTGGTGGTGACCGCCGACAACAGCGACCGCAGCCTGTTGCCCGGCATGACGGTCAATGCCGAAATCGAAGTCAGTCGCCGCGACGGCGTGCTGAAAGTGCCGAATGCGGCCTTGCGCTACAAACCAACCGAAGAAGACCCCGCCACCGCGACCGCCGGTGCCCCGGCGATGCGCAGTGGCGGCATGGCGACGGATCTGCCGCGCCTTGCGCAGTCGCTGCAGCTCAACCCGACGCAACAGGTGGCGTTCGACGCTGCGCTTGTGCAGATGCGCGAACGCATGGCCGCGCGCGTAGCGCCCGCGGCGTCACAAAACGGCGGCGGTGCGAGTGTGCTGTTCGGTCGCGGACCGGGCGGCGGACAGCAACGCAGCGCCAACCCCGGCGGCGGGACGAGCGGCGCGATGCGCCAGCGCATGCAGGAACGCTTCAACCAGCAATTCGCCGCCTTCCGCGCCAGTCTCGACGAGAAGCAGCGTGCGCGATGGGACAGTGAAGTCGCCGCACTGGTCAGTGCACGCCGCGCACCGCTCTACAAGCTGGTCGATGGCAAGCCGCAACCGGTGACGGTGCGTGTCGGTGTGTCCGACGGCAGCAGCACCGAAGTGTCCGGCGACATCCGTGAGGACGAGCAGATCGTCATCGGCACCGAACGCGCGGTGGAGAAGTCGTGAACGAGGTGGCGACGCACGCGACCGTCATCGAGACCCGCGGCCTCGGCAAGGTCTACGCGGCCGGCAGCGAGGCGGAAGTGATCGCACTACGCGATGTCGACCTGCGGATCCGTCGTGGCGAATTCGTCGCGATCATGGGGCCGTCCGGTTCCGGCAAGTCGACGCTGATGAACCTGATCGGCTGCCTCGATACACCCACCTTCGGCAGCTACCACTGCGATGGTGTCGACATCGCCACGCTCGATGCCGAGCAACGCGCGCGGTTGCGATTGGACAAGATCGGCTTCGTCTTCCAGGGCTTCAACCTGCTGCCGCGGATGAACGCGTTGGAAAACGTGGCGATGCCGATGGGGTACGCCAACGTCCATCGCGAAGAACGACTTCAGCGCGCGCACGCGGCCCTGGCCGCGGTCGGGCTCGCCAATCGCGAAGGCCACCGTCCGAGCGAACTGTCGGGCGGCCAGCAGCAGCGCGTGGCGATCGCGCGCGCGTTGATCAACCGGCCGCCGATTCTCCTCGCGGACGAACCGACCGGCGCACTCGACAGCAAGACCGGTGAGGAAATCCTGGCTCTGTTCAAACGCCTGCAAGCCGAAGACCACACGGTGGTGCTGATCACCCACGATCCCGATGTCGCCCAGCATTGCGATCGCATCTTCGCGATGCGCGACGGTGAACTGCACGAGCAGGCGGCCGCATGAATTTCCTGGAAGTCCTGCGCACCGCCGTCTTCGCCCTGCGCGGCAACTGGCTGCGCAGCGCGCTGACGTCGCTCGGCGTGATCATCGGCATCGCGGCGGTGATCGTGATGGTGTCGGTCGGGCAGGGCACGCAGCGCGAGATCGACAAGCTGGTCTCGGGACTCGGCTCCAACCGGCTCGACATCAGCCCCGGCTCCGGCCGCGGTTTCGGCGGCGTGCGCATCGGCGGCAGCAATTTCTTCACCCTGACCCAGGAAGACGCCGACGCGATCCGCGCCGAGATTCCCGAGGTGCAGTTCGTCGCCAGCACGTTGCGCGGCAACAGCCAGCTCGTCTACGCCGAGAGCAACTGGGCTGGCAGTTGGCAGGGCGTGCAGGCCGACTGGTTCGACATCAACGGTTGGACGCTGGCCAGTGGCGATGGCTTCGACAGCCGCGACTACAGCGGCGCAGGCAAGGTCGTGATCCTGGGCGAGACGGTGCGCCGCGAATTGTTCGGCGATGAAAGTCCGCTCGGTCAGACCGTGCGTCTTGGCCGTGTGCCGTTCACCGTGGTCGGTACGCTCAAGCCGAAGGGGCAGGGCGGATTCGGCCAGGACCAGGACGACATCGTGGTGGTGCCACTGGATACCGCACGCCGTCGATTGATGGGATCGATGGGCCTGGCGCCGGATGCGGTGATGCAGATCGCGCTTGGCGTCGCACGAGCGGACGACCTCAGCTACGTACAGGGCGAAGTCGAAGCGCTGTTGCGGCAACGGCACAAGATCCAGCCCGGCGGTGATGATGATTTCAACGTGCGCAACATCGCCGAGATCGTCGCGACCCGCACGCAGGCGACCAAACTGATGTCGCTGCTGCTGGGCGCGGTGGCCTCGATCTCGCTGATCGTCGGCGGCATCGGCATCATGAACATCATGCTGGTGTCGGTGACTGAGCGCATCCGCGAGATCGGGCTGCGCATGGCGGTCGGTGCTGGGCCTGGCGACGTGCGTCGGCAGTTCCTCGCGGAGGCGATGCTGATTTCGCTGATCGGTGGTGCGATCGGGATCGCGGTGGGCATCGTCGGGGCATTGCTCGTGGGCAAGTTCGGTTCGTTGCCGGTGGCGTTGAATGCAAATGTGATCGGGTTGGCGGCGGGGTTCTCGATCGCGACCGGATTGTTCTTCGGCTATTACCCGGCGCGGAAGGCGTCGTTGCTGGATCCGATCGAGGCATTGCGGCAGCAATAATCTTGCTCGTCATCCCGGCGGAAGCCGGGATCCATTTTGACTTTGCCTTTTTGCTTCAAGAGCAAGAGCATTCCACTGCTCCGCAGCGGGTCACTTTTCTTTGCTGGCCCAAAGAAAAGTAACCAAAAGAAATGGCCTCCTTGGCAAGAGCACACCTCGCAGCGTGGAGGTCACGGAGATTTTTCGACTCGGCATCCATGCCTCGGTCGAAAAACGGCGCACATCCTGTGCGCCGCCCTCCGGGTTATGGATATGGTCGTTACTTGGCGCTTTTTTCGAAGCAAAAGGTATTAAGCGGTATTCTTCTGGCGATGACTGCCGGAGTCCACAATGCGCCTCTTGTTCACGATCCTGTTTGCACTCGCCGCCATGTCTGCGCACGCTGAAGACAAATCGAAAACCGCGCTGGTGATCCATGGTGGCGCCGGGGTCATCGAACGCAATGCTCTCAGCGCCGCGGACGAGAAGGCGATTCGCGCCGATCTCGACCGCGCGCTCGATGCCGGGAACGCAATCCTGGCCAAGGGTGGCAGTGCACTCGATGCAGTCGAAGCCGTGATCGTGGTGCTGGAGGATTCGCCGCGATTCAACGCGGGCAAGGGCGCGGTGTTCAACGCCGAGGGCGGGCACGAACTCGATGCCTCGATCATGGAAGGGCACACGCGCCGCGCCGGCGCGGTCGCGGGCGTGACGACCGTGCGCAATCCGATCAAATTGGCGCGTGCGGTGATGGAGCGCTCCAAGCACGTGATGCTGGCTGGAACCGGTGCGGAGAAGTTCGCCGACACGCTGCCGGATATCGTGCGGGTGCCGAATACGTGGTTCGACACCGAGCGCCGACGCAAGCAGCTCGACGATGCGCGGGCAAAGAAAACCACAGCGATCGATGTCCCGGGAACCTATTTCGGCACCGTCGGCGCAGTCGCGCTCGACCAGAACGGCCACATCGCCGCTGCGACCTCGACCGGCGGCATGACCAACAAGCGCTGGAGTCGTATCGGAGATTCGCCGGTGATTGGTGCCGGTACTTATGCTGACGAGCGTTGCGGGGTATCCGGTACCGGTTGGGGCGAGTTCTATATCCGCGCCGCGGTGGCACACGATATTTGTGCGCGCGTGGCATATCGTGGCGATGCCATCGCGGTCGCGGCGGAGGAAGTCGTCAACAAAGTCGTGCCGGCGCTCGGTGGCGACGGCGGAGCGATCGCGCTGGATGTCGATGGCAACATCGCGATGCCATTCAACACTTCGGGTATGTATCGCGCCTGGATCAAACCCGACGGTTCGCGCGGGACCGCGGTTTTTCGCGACGATGAATAGGCCCGGGGCAGGTGATTTGATTCACGTCTAACGTCGCTCGCACGATGGCGTAACCGCGGATCGTGTAGCTATGTCCCTGGATTCCAACAGGAGACCGCGATGCGCCAGTCCCACACCACTGAAGCCCGCATCGGCAAGCGCGCCGTTGCCATGGCGGAAAAAGATTCGCGAATCCAGAATCTGCTCGATCAGCTCGCGAAGGCGTTGACTGCGGGCGATGGACGCACGGCTGCCTCGTTCTGGCGGACGCCGGCCTTCGTCATCGGCGACGAGCATGAGCATGAGCAGGTCGTCGCCTCGCAGCAGGAGGTCGAGCAGTTCTTCAGCGGCAGCAAGGAGCAATACAACCAGCGCGGCATCACCGATACGCGCGCCGACATCCAGCGCCTGGACTGGATCACCGACCGGATCGCGCTGGTGGAAGTGCGTTGGCCGTACCTCGACGCCAAGGGCAATGAGGTCGGCGAGGAGACTTCGACCTATCTGTTCAAGCGCGATGACACTGGCGAGCTGAGGCTGCGTCTGGCGATCATGCACGGCGCAGCCGAGACGCCGAAGCAGCACTAGCGATTACCACGGCTGCCGATTTCCACGGGTACGAATACAGCGAGGCCATGCCGAGCGTTCGGCATGGCCTCGCCATGTGACGCACGATGATTAATGTGTGGTCTGTTGCTTCTTCGACCACTCCAGCATGCGCTTCTGCAGTTCTTCCTGCGGCACGTCTTCTACGTGGGTGCCGAGTGTCCATTTGTGTCCGAATGGATCGACGATCGTGCCGGTACGATCACCCCAGAACTGGTTCTCGACCGGTCTGTCGGCCTTGGCGCCGGCCTTGATCGCCTGGTCATAGGCCTTGTCGACGTCCGGCACGTAGATCATGAAGCTCGTGGGGGTGCCGCCGAGCGCGTTCGGCCCGCGCGCGTTCATCTCGGGATACTCATCCGACAGCATGATCTGCGAATCGCCGATCTTGATTTCCGCGTGGCCGATCTTCTCCACGCCGTTATCGGCGGGAACCGGCAGGCGGTAGAGTTCCTTGGCGTTAAGCGCCTTCTGATAGAAATCGATGGCTTTGGCGGCGTTGTCGACGATCAGGTACGGGGTGACACTGTGATAGCCGGTGGGTGGGGTTTGGACTGCCATGTTGTGGTCCTCCGATGGTGAGTGAGCGCAAACAGCCGCTGCGAGGCGGTATGGGCTGCGGAGAGATGGGCCGGGCGCGTACGCGTTCACAGCGGCGAAGGCCAAGCGTACGCCCGCGTGTGCTAAGGCGATGCGAAGGCGCGGCTACGGCTTTTTGACCGCAAAGGCGGCGAAGCGGGGCTTGTGGCAAAATCCACGGCTGTTGCGGCCATGCAGGCCGTCCCGCGTCCCTGAGCAGAACCCGTCCCCATGCTGACCTTCGAGTCGTCGTACGCGATGAATTTCGTCCCCATGAATGTCGTCTTGAAGCTGGCGATGTGACATGGCCGACAGCACGGGGCATCTGCCGCGGCATCCGCTGCGCATCCTGAAAGCGGCCAAATGGTCGTTCCAGGGGCTGCGCGCGGCCTGGTTGCATGAATCTTCGTTCCGGCTCGAGGTCTACCTGTTCCTGGTCCTCGCCCCGCTGGGGTGGTGGCTGGGCGCCACTGGCGTCGAGCGCGCATTGCTGCTCGGCTCGATGCTGCTGGTATTGAGCATCGAATTGCTGAACTCGGCGGTGGAAGCCGTCATCAGCCGTTATGGCGACGAGTTCCACGAATTGGCCGGACGCGCCAAGGACATGGGCTCGGCCGCGGTGTTCGTGCTGATGCTGAATGTATTGCTGGTGTGGGGACTGATCCTCGGCCCGCGCCTGCTTTGATCGCTGCTTTGATTGGAACTTGAATGATGGGCTTGGAATTTCTGGCCGATCCGCAGACGTGGATCACCCTGGTGACCTTGAGCGCGATCGAGATCGTGCTCGGCATCGACAATCTGGTGTTCATCTCGATCGCGGTCAGCAAGCTGCCGCACCATGAACGTGAAAAAGCGCGCAAGTTCGGCATCGCCGTCGCCTGCCTCACCCGCATCGGACTGCTGCTGACGCTGGCCTGGCTGGCCAGCCTCACCCACGACCTGTTCCGTTTCTTCGGCCAGGGCATCTCGGTACGCGACCTGGTCCTGATCCTGGGTGGCGTGTTCCTGGTGGTGAAGGGCACGATGGAGATCCGCGACCTGGTCATCGGCGAGGAAGAATCCGAGGACGTCCACGCCCATCCGATGGCGTCGTTCGGGATGGTCATCGCGCAGATCGCGGTGATCGACATCGTGTTCTCGCTGGACTCGGTGATCGCCGCGGTTGGCATGGCCAACCAGACCATCGTGATGGTGACGGCGATCCTCATGGCGGTGGCGGTGATGCTGCTGGCGGCCACACCACTGGGTCATTTCATCGAGCGCAATCCGACGATCAAGATGCTGGCCCTCGCCTTTATCGTGCTGGTCGGCGCAGTGCTGATCGCCGATGGCTTCGAGGCGCACGTGCCCAAGGCTTATGTTTATTTCGCCATGGGCTTCTCGGCTGCGGTCGAATGCCTGAACCTGTGGGTGAAGCGCCGCGAACGGGCGCGGCAGCTGCCGCTGTAACGCGACTGGCGCGGCCTGCGGGCCACGATTGCGTCGTCACGTCCACAATGCTGCAATGGCGCCCCGCCCGTACCCACCCAGCGGAGCCGTTGCCATGCGTATCGCGCGTATCGTGTTGTTGATGCTGCTTGCCGCGCTGCTGTCCGGCTGTGGCTACAACCAGATCCAGCAGAAGGACGAAGCAGTGAAGGCCGGCTGGTCGGAGGTGCTGAACCAGTACAAGCGCCGCGCCGACCTGATCCCCAACCTGGTCGCCACCGTGAAGGGTTATGCAGCGCAGGAGCAGCAAGTACTGCTTGGTGTCACCGAGGCTCGCGCGAAGGTCGGCCAGATCAACGTCAACGCCGATGACGCGGCTTCGCTGCAGCAGTTCCAGCAGGCGCAGGGCGAATTGTCGAGCGCGCTGTCGCGGCTGATGGTGGTGGTCGAGAACTATCCGAACCTGAAATCCGACCAATCCTTCCGTGACCTTCAAGCGCAGCTGGAAGGTACCGAAAACCGCATCACCGTCGCGCGTGGTCGTTACATCGAGACGGTGCAGGACTACAACACCTACATCCGCTCGTTCCCGCAGAACCTGGTCGCGATGATGTTCGGTTACAAGCAGAAACCGAACTTCACCGTTGAGAACGAGAAGGAAATCCAGGAAGCGCCGACCGTCGATTTCGCCAAGCCGGCCGCTGGCTGATACGCGGATATCGATGATGTTGCGGCGCGGGGCTTTCATCAGGCGTGCTGCGCTGTTCGCCCTGCTGCTCGCCTGCACGCTGGTGCAGGCACAGGCGCCGATTCCTGTGCTGGATTCGCCGGTGGTCGACATCACCGGTACGCTCGACGCCGAGCAGAAACAGCAACTCGAGCAGCAGTCGCTGGCGTTGCAGCAGCGCAAGGGCAGCCAGTTGCAGGTGCTGATCGTCCCGACCACTGAACCGGAAACAATCGAACAGTACGCCGTGCGCGCGTTCGAACAATGGCGGCTCGGGCGCGAAAAAATCGAGGACGGCGTGCTGCTGGTTGTTGCCAAGGACGATCGCAAGGTGCGGATCGAAGTCGGCTACGGTCTCGAAGGCGCGATCCCCGACGCGATCGCCAACCGCATCATCCAGGAATACCTGGTGCCGAAATTCCGTGCCGGCGATTACGGTGGCGGGATCGCCGACGCGACCGCGGCGCTGGTCAAGATGATCGACGGCGAGCCGCTACCCGCGCCCATGGCCGACAACCGCGATCGCGGCAATGGCGGCGGCAATTGGCTGATGGCGTTGTTCGCCGCATTCATCGTCGCCCAGGTCGTGCGTGGCGTCTTCGGTGGCACCCCTGCCGGCGTGCGTGGCGTGCTCGGTGGCGGCGCTGCGGGCGGCATCGCCTGGCTGTTGTCGTCGGTGCTGCTGGTGGGTGGGATCGGCGCAGTGATCGGCCTGCTGATCGGCCTGTCGAGCGCACCCCGTGGCCGTTATGCGCGCCAGCACGATTGGGGCGGCTTCGGCGGCGGCGGTGGCTGGGGTGGTGGAGGCGGTTGGGGTGGCGGGAGCGGCGGTGGTGGCTGGTCCGGCGGTGGTGGATCGAGCGGGGGCGGTGGCGCCTCGGGGAGCTGGTAGTGCTTATTCAGAGCCGGAGGTTATTGCGACACCTCTTCGCGCCCTCTGCGCAGCGTCTATTCCCTGCCGATAGTCTGCAACGCATCGCCGATGCGATCGCCGCCAGTGAAGGCAGCCACAGCGGCGAAATCTGCTTCGCAGTCGAACCTGCATTGCCCTGGCGCGAAGTCATGCGCGGCGTGTCGGCGCGCATGCATGCGGAAGACGCCTTCGCCCGCCTGCAGGTGTGGGACACCGCCGCCAACAACGGCGTGCTGCTGTACCTGCTGCTGGCCGACCACCGCATCGAAATCGTGGCCGACCGCGGCCTCGATCACCTGGTCAGCGCCGAACAATGGCGTGGGGTCTGCCAACTGATGGAGGAGCGCCTTCGGGCCGGCGAGCCTGAAGCAGCCGTGCTGCGCGGGATCGCGGCCGTGACGGACCTGCTTGCCGCGCTTTACCCGCAAAGGCCAGGTGCGATCGACGAGGATGAACTGTCGAATCAACCGCGATTCCTGTGAACGCCCGCGCGGTCGCCCGCGTCGGGCAGAATACGGGTTGCTCCCCCACGCCCCGGGCGCCAACTTCCGCATGATCCATCTGCACCAGATCGACCCGATCGCCCTCGCGCTCGGTCCACTGAAAATCCATTGGTACGGGTTGATGTACCTGCTCGGCTTCGCCGTCGCCTGGTTCCTCGGCCGCAGCCGTATCCGCGCCGGCCGCCTGCCGGGCGTCGACGAACACGGCTTCGGCGACCTGATGTTCTACGGCATGCTCGGCGTCGTGCTCGGCGGTCGCATCGGCTACATCCTGTTCTACAGCTTCGGCGATTTCCTCGAGGATCCGCTGATGCTGTTCAAGGTCTGGCAGGGCGGCATGAGCTTCCATGGCGGTCTGCTCGGCGTGTTCGCGGCGGTGTGGTGGTGGTCGTGGCGCCGCGGGCTGCACCTGATGGACACGATGGAATTCGTCGCGCCGATCGTGCCGCCCGGGCTCGGCTTCGGCCGCCTCGGCAACTACATCGGCGGCGAACTCTGGGGCAAGCCGACGGGTAGCGACTGGGGCGTGATCTTCCCGCGCGCGCTTCCCGAGCAACTCTCCAACCTCGATGCCACGGCGCTGCGCACGCAGTTCGAATCCGGCGCGCTGGATGCCTTCGCGCGCCACCCCTCGCAGCTCTATCAAGCCGTACTCGAAGGCCTCGTACTGTTCGTGGCGCTCTGGATCTATTCGCTGAAGCCGCGTCCGCGTTATTCCGTGGCTGGTTTGTTCGCGCTGCTGTATGGCGTGTTCCGCTTCGCGGTCGAGTTCGTGCGCGAGCCGGATTCGCAGCTTGGCTACCTCGCCTTCGGCTGGCTGACCATGGGCCAGGTCTTGAGCCTGCCGTTGATCGCGATCGGACTGATCTGGCTGTGGATGTCGCGGCGCGCGCCGACGCTGCAACCACAACTTCCCGCAAGCGCCGGCTGATGTATCCCCGCCAATGAAGCAATACCTTGAATTGTTGCGCCATGTCCTCGAACACGGCGCCGAGAAATCCGACCGCACCGGCACCGGCACGCGCAGCGTGTTCGGCTGGCAGATGCGCTTCGATCTCAACGACGGTTTCCCGCTGCTCACCACCAAGAAGCTGCACCTGCGCTCGATCGTGCACGAGTTGTTGTGGTTCCTGAAAGGCGAAACCAACATTGCCTATCTCAAGGACAACAAGGTCAGCATCTGGGACGAATGGGCCGACGCGGACGGCGAACTCGGCCCGGTCTACGGCAAGCAGTGGCGACGCTGGAGCGCGGCCGATGGCAGCGAGATCGACCAGATCCGCTGGGTGGTCGACGAGATCAAGCGCAATCCCGATTCGCGGCGCCTGATCGTCAGCGCCTGGAACGTTGCCGACCTGCCGCAGATGGCGTTGATGCCCTGCCACACGCTGTTCCAGTTCTACGTCGTCGATGGCAAGCTCAGCTGCCAGCTGTACCAGCGCAGCGGCGACATCTTCCTCGGCGTGCCGTTCAACATCGCCAGCTATGCGTTGCTCACGCACATGGTGGCGCAGGCGACAGGGCTCGGCGTTGGTGATTTCGTCCACACCCTCGGCGACGCGCACCTGTACTCGAACCATTACGAACAGGCGCGTGAGCAGTTGTCACGCGCGCCCGGCAAGCTGCCGACATTGCGGCTCAATGCTGCCGTCACCGACCTGTTCGCCTTCGCCTACGACGACATCGCCATCGAAGGCTACGACCCGCTGCCCGCGATCAAGGCGCCGGTGGCGGTGTAAACACCATTCGGGCTGGGGAGCCCGGATCCACCATCAACCACGCAAGGGGGATCGATGTTCAAACGCGGTCGTTACGCCATCGGATTGTTGGTATTGCTGCTCAGCCAGCAAGCACTCGCCGGAACGGTAAAGATACTCGGCACGCAGCTGGAGTTGCCGTACGAGTACAAACTGGTCAAAGGCACCGAGAGTTTCAGCAGCGGCTATGGACTGAACACGGCCGAATCGCAGGTCATCGAGATCACGGCCGGCGAGTTCCAGGGACAGACCATCGAAATCGATGCGTCTTACTATGCGCCTAGCCGCGTCGATGCCGGCACCGTGCAGAACTGGATGCGCACCGAGGCCGAGAAGGCTGCCGGCGAAGCCGGCATGCGTAGCGTGGTGCCGGTGCAGGTCGACGGATTCGGCTTCAACTTCATCGATGGCCCGAGCAAGTCCAAGGAATATCCCCAGCGCATGAGCATCAGTGGGTCGGTCAACGGTGCCATCTATCGCCTGACCCTGTTCACCAAGGACGCCAAGCTACTGTCGGCGCAGGTTGCGGAACGGATGAAAGGGATCCGGCTCGACTATGCCTCGCTGTTGAAAGCGAAAGGCCGCTTCGACGAAGAAGGCCGCCTTGCGGCGAAGGACAACTGGATGGAAAGTCCATTCGGCCGGCTGGTAGTCGGTTCCGGGGTCCAGTCGCGCTTGAGCGGCTCTTATATCCAACGCAATGGTGCAGGCCAGACGGTGGCCCGTCGTCGTAGTTTTGGGTTGTACAAAACCGGTTTCTGGACGATCCAGAATCTGGCCATCTCGGTGTCCTGCAGCAAGGAAGATGCATCCGCGGACGCGTACGCAGACTTCCTGCACATGACCAAAGAGCAGAATGACGAGGACATCAAGGATCGATACACGAACGTCTCGATGCCGCAACCTGCCGTCTTGCTGGGCGTGCCTGCGGAAACCGCATCTGCCACGGGCCCGGAGTTCAACGCTCTGCGCAATGTCCAGGTCAATCGTTGGGCGGCGAAGAAAGACGGCACGAACTACATGCTGCAGGTCCAACGCGTGAATGGTTCGCCGGTCGAGAACGCCTTGGTTAAACAATTGGCGAATGCGACACCAGCCTGCAAGCTGGATCTGCCGTTCGGCCCGTCGGTGGCGGCAGCCGTGCCAATCGACATCGCTGTGCCACCACCGGCGCCGCCAGCGCCGCCAGCGCCTGCCGCGGCGAAATAGTGGTGCAGCTGACGCTGATCGCCGCGCTGGATCGTTGCCGTGCCATCGGGCGCGGCAACGCCCTGCCTTGGCACCTGCCCGACGACCTCAAGCGCTTCAAAGCGCTCACGCTGGGCAAGCCATTGCTGATGGGGCGAAAGACCGCCGAGTCGTTGGGGCGCGCATTGCCAGGGCGACGCAACCTGGTGTTGACACGCTCGGGCCGAGTGCCGTTCGCCGGAATGGAGGCGGTTACATCGCTGGATGCTGCGTTGTCGATTGCGCGTGTCGACGGTGCCGAAGAGTTATGCGTGATCGGTGGTGGCGAACTGTATGCGCTCTGCTTGCCGCATGCGACGCGGATGCATCTGACCCACGTCGACACCGTGGTAGAGGATGCCGATGCGTTCTTCCCGCAGTTCGCTGCGGCCGAATGGCGCGCGACGAAGCACGAACCGCATGCGGTCGATGCCAGGCACGCATGCGTGTTCGAATTCGCCGACTACCTGCGGATTGGTTGAGGGCGCGGAACGACGGCCTTCAGCCATGGGCCGCGGGGCGATCAACCCGTTGTTCTTTCGCGCGGCGTACGGTCGTGATGGTGGTGCGAACGAGGCGGATTCGCCGGCACGTCGCGCCCCGCCACCTGCACCACGCGCAGCTCGTCGGTATCCAGCTGCAGGGCGGTGAGCTTGCCTCCCCACACCGCACCGGTGTCGATCGCATGGACGCCGTGGCCGATGAACAGCCCCAGCGTGCTCCAGTGCCCGCACACGATTTTCAGATCGCGTTCGGCGCGGCCGGGCACTTCGTACCACGGGTATAGCCCAGCCTGCTGCGTGCCCGGCCCGCCTTTTTCCTCGAAAGCGATGCGGCCGCGCGGGGTGCAGTAACGCAGGCGGGTGAAGACGTTGATGATGGCGCGATCGCGGTCGGGACCGTTGAGCTTCGGCGACCACGCGGGGCGATCGCCGTACATGTTCTTCAGCAGCTTGCGGTAGTTGTCGCCGTGCAGTTTCAGTTCGACTTCGCGCGCATGCTTTTCGGCTAGGCCGACGGTCCACTTCGGTGCCAGACCGGCGTGCACCATCATCCAGCCAAGCGCGCGGTCGATATGCAGCAGGTTTTGCGTGCGCAGCCAGTCGATCAGGACCTGGTGGTCTTCGGCGAAGAGCACACTCTGCAAATCCGGGTTGACCTTGCGCTGCTCGTCGGGACGACGTTCGGCGATCGCCAGCAGCGACAGATCATGGTTGCCGAGTACGACGACGCTGTAGGCACGCAACGAATGCACCAACCGCATCGTTTCCAGCGATTGTCCGCCACGGTTGACGAGGTCGCCGCAGAACCACAGCCGATCGACCGCAGGGTCGAAGCGAATACGTTCCAGCAATCGCTGCAGCGGGTCGTAGCAGCCTTGCAGGTCGCCGATCGCCCAGACGGCCATGTCAGTGGAGAGTACGCGGTACGGTCAGGGTGAATGCCGGGATCGGCGCGGCGAAGCGGGTGCCGTCGTCGGCGAGCATGTCGTAGCTGCCGCGCATGGTGCCGAGGCTCGTTTCCAGCACGGCGCCGGAGGTGTACTCGAAATCCTCGCCCGGGCGCAGCCACGGTTGTTCGCCGACCACGCCTTCGCCGACCACTTCCTCTACCTTGCCGTTGGCGTCGGTGATGACCCAATGGCGGCCAAGCAGGCGCGCCGGTACTTTGCCGCGGTTGCGGATGTGGATGGTGTAGGCGAACACATAGCGGCCCTCGTCGGGCGCGGATTGGTCGTCGAGGAAGCGGGTGGCGACGTCGATGTCGATCGCGTAGTCGGCGGTATCGTGATTCATGCCGACAGTGTAGCCAATGTGCGTGAATGCGGCGCTAGGTCGGCATGCTCAGAGACGGCATGATGTTCGCCAGACGGACGAAGCCGGCGACTTCGATCTGCTCGGCGCGTGCATCCGGGCGCAGTCCGGCAGCTTCGATCATGGTGCCGTCGGCGACGCCGCTGAGGGCATTGCGCAGGGTCTTGCGGCGTTGGCCGAAAGCGGCGCGCACGACTTCGGTGAAACGCTTCGGATCGGCGATGCCGATGCTGTCGGGCGTGCGCGGAACCAGCCGCACCACGGCCGAATCGACTTTTGGCGGCGGTCGGAATGCGCCAGGCGGGACATTGAACAACGGCGTCACCGCGCAGTAGGCCTGCAACATCACGCTGAGACGGCCGTAAACCTTGCTGCCGGGCGCCGCGGCCATGCGGTCGACGACTTCCTTCTGCAGCATGAAGTGCATGTCGCGGATCGCCGCGGCGTGATCGAGCGCGTGGAACAGGATTGGTGATGACAGGTTGTACGGCAGGTTGCCGACCAACCGTAGCGGCGCGCCACCACGGGCGAGTGCGGTGAAGTCGACGGTGAGCACGTCGCGGTGGATCACTTCCAGCGTGCCGTGCGCGCGGGCGGCTTCGGTCAGCGGGAAGATCAGGTCGCGATCGAATTCGATCACGGTGAGCTCGCCGTGCTTGTCGAGCAGCGGGAAGGTGATCGCACCCTGGCCCGGGCCGATTTCGACCAGGCGATCGCCAGGCTGCGGGTTCACCGCCTGCACGATCTTGGCGATGATGCCGCGCTCGTGCAGGAAGTGTTGGCCGAGGTGCTTTTTCGCCTCGGCGGAAAAGCCTTGGGCCGCGCCCTTGGCCGGCTTGGTGGACGCGTGCGAGCGTATGCTCATGCGCGCACTCCAGTGCGGCGTACGCGCGCGATGCGCGCGCAAGTCGCGACCGCGGCGAATAGGCTGGATGGGTCGGCGCTGCCTTTGCCAGCCAGTTCCAATGCGGTGCCGTGATCGACGGCGACGCGTGGGTAGGGCAGGCCGAGGGTCAGGTTCACCGCTTGTTCGAAACCGCTGTACTTCAACACCGGCAGACCCTGGTCGTGATACATCGCGAGCACCGCATCGAAGTCGCGCAATTTGGCCGGCAGGAAGGCGGTGTCGGCGGGCAGGGGGCCGATCAGCAGCATGCCTTCCTCGCGCAGCGCGGCCAGGGTGGGTTCGATGACATCGATTTCCTCGCGACCGAGGTGGCCTGCTTCGCCGGCATGTGGATTCAGGCCGAGCACGGCGATGCGCGGCATGGCGATACCGAAGTCATCACGCAACGCGGCATGCGTGATCCGCAGCGTACGGGCGAGCGATTCGGCGGTGATTGCATCGGCGACCGCGCGCAGCGGCAGGTGGGTGGTAGCGAGGGCGACACGGACGATGTCATTGGCCAGCATCATCACCACTTCGCGTCCCGCCTGCGCGGCCAGCAACTCGGTGGTGCCGGTATAGGCGATGCCAAGTCCAGCGCTCATCGTGGCCTTGTGCACCGGACCCGTGACGAGACCGGCGAATTCACCGTCGAGACAGGCTTGTGCTGCGCTCTGCAAGGCGGTGATCACGGCCGCTGCGTTATGCGGATCGGTGGTGCCGAACACGGATGGCGCGGCATTGTCGATCGCACTCAATGGCAAATCGCCAGGCGCCATTGCGGATGCTTCTGCGGCCAGCAGCCGCAAAGGTAGCGACAGTGCGGCTGCCGCAGACTCAAGCACCTGCCGGTCGGCGAACGCGACCAGTTCGCAATCGTCGCGCGGTTGTTGCGCCAACCGCACGCACAACTCCGGTCCGATCCCGGCCGGCTCGCCTGGCACCAGCGCCAAGCGTGGCCGGTTCACTCAGCCGCCGCTGCCGTTGGCGGGTGCCGGCGCGGGTGCGGGCGCTGCTTCTGCCGCCTTGGCCTGGTTGCGGAACTCGACGAACGCCTCGCCGCGCATCTCGCGCAGGAAGCGGTTGTATTCCTCTTCGAGCTTGCGGCGGCCGATGGTTTCGCGCATCTGCGTGCGGCGGTTCTGGTCGCCCTTGCTCTGGCGACTGCCGACGCGCTGCACGATGTGCCAACCGGCGTCGCTGCGGAACGGTGCTGACACGCCGCCGTCGGTGAGCGCTGCGACCTGGGCGCCGAACGCGGGGCCAAACGCATCGGCCGGGAACCAGCCCAGGTCACCGCCTCGTTCGCGGCTGTTCGGATCTTCGGAGCTTTCCTTCGCGACGGTGGCGAAATCGGCACCGCCGGTGATGCGTGCCGCGATCGCGTCGATCTTCGACCGCGCCTCGGCGTCGGTGTGGTTATCGTCGATGCGGGCAAGGATGTGCCGCGCATTGAATTCGGTCACGGTGGCGGCATCGCCCTGCGCCGCGTCGCGGGTTTCGACCAGCTTGAGCAGCTGGAAACCGCTGGGTCCGCGGATCGGTCCGATCACCTGGCCGACGCTCATGCTCCGGATCACATTGGCGAAGGAAGCCGGAATCTCGTCGAGGCTGCGCCAGCCGAGATCGCCACCTTCAAGCGCGTTCGGGCTGTCGGAATAGCGCGCCGCAGCCGCCGTGAACTCCATCTCGCCCTTGTCGATCAGGCCCTTGACCCCCTCGATCTTCTGCTGCCCGATGGCGATCTGCTCAGCCGTGGCGCCATCAGGCAGCGCGACCAGGATATGTGCGAGGTGGTACTGGGAAGTACTTTGCGCGGCAAGCGCGGTGTCCACTTCGGCTTCGCTGACCGCAATGCGGCTCTGGGCGAAACTCTGGCGCAACCGCTGCATCAGCAGTTCGTCGCGGATCGAAGCGCGGAAGTCGGCGAAGCTCTGTCCCTCGCGTGCGACCTGCTCGCGCAGCTGGTCGATGCTGAGCTGGTTGCCCGCTGCGATCCGGCCGATCGCGGCGTCGACTTCCTCGTCGGTGGCGCGGATGCCGCTGCTTTCCGCGCGCGCCACTTGCAGCTTGGTCAGCACCAGGCGTTCGAGCACCTGGCGCTCGAGCACGTCGGCTGGTGGCAGCTGGTTCTCGCGACCGGCGTACTGCGCGGTGATATTGCGCACGGCGCGGTCGAGTTCGCTGCGCAGCACCACGTCTTCATCGACGATGGCGACGATGCCTTCGACCGGTTGCAGTTGTTGCCCGTGTGCGGCGCCGAACAGCAGCGCGAGGAGGAAAAGAATACCGGCGGACGTGCTGGCAAAGCTGGGGGAAGTCTTCATTGCGTAGGGTCTGGATCCGTTGGTGGCTGGCCCGTGGGCATTTCCGGCGGCACCAGATAGAGATCGCCGCGATTGTAGCCGAGGATGGCGCGGCGAAGCGTTTTGCGGGTGTCCTGGCCGCCGGAACCAAGGCCCTTGAGTTCGATTTCCAGCATCAAGCCGCTGCTGAGATCGCCTTCGCGGTTGTGCACGTAGCGGCGACCGACCAGGCGCACAGCGATGCAGCAGCTGTCCCACTGCACGCCGGCGATGGTTTCCAGCGGCTTGTGATCGAGCAGCGAGTAGTAGTGCCGGCCGACCAGGCTCCAGGCCGCATTGATCGGGTACAGGAACGAAAAGTCGGCCTGCTCGACCAGGTCGCGGCGATAACGGTAGGCGAGGTTGACCACACCTTCGTCGCGCATCAGGTAACGGGCGCGGAAGCTGGCCATTTCCTCGCGGCGCAGTTTCGGATCCCATTGATAGGACGCACCGATGGTCCAGCGGTCGCTGGGAGCGTAGCTGACATCGGCGACCCATGCGGACTTCCCGCGCTGGACCGGGGTTTCGCCGGGCACCGTTACGCGGGAATCGTCGAAATAGCGGATCTGTCCGAGGCTGACCGCGAGTTTTTCGCGGCCGTCTGCCTCGCGGATCAGGCGACTGGTCATCGCCATGGTCAACTGGTTGGCGTCCGTCTGGCGATCGGGACCGGAATACCGGTTGTCGCGAAACAGCTGGCCCCAACTGAAGGTGAGTGGAGCCGTGTCGAACCGGGGTAAGTCGTCCTGGTTGCGATAGGGCACGTGCAAATAGAACAGCCGGGGTTCCAGCGTCTGCAGGTACGCCTTGCCATCGAGACGGGTGCTGCGGTCGAAGAACAGGCCCGCGTCGACCGTGGTGATTGGCAGGCTGCGGCTCGGCGACTTGTCGCCGAAGGTTGTGGCGAGGGCGTCATCGAGCTGGTAACCGGTGTAGCGCCAGGCCAGGGTCGGCTTGATGAACCAGCTGGCGCCTTCCAGCGGCATGCTGACATAGGGTTTGAAATCGAGCCGCGAGCCGCCGTCGCGTTCGCTGTGCTGGAAGCGGACGGCTTCGGTTTCGGCGCCGAGGGCGAACCAGCGGCCAAAACGCTGCTCCCAGCGGAAGGCGGCGCGTGGGAGCCGGTTGAAAGGCAGGCTGGCTTCGGTGAGGGTGAAGTCGGCGAGTTGCCAGTGGTCGGCCGTCAGCCTGGCATCCCAGTGGAGCCCACGCCCATATAGGCCGACTTCGCTGTGCGCGGACGTGATCGCGATGCCGTTGATGCTGTTGTTGAAGTCCTCGAAATAGCGCGGATCGCTGATCCAGGTCACGTTGGAACGCGCTTGCCACTTGCTGCTGACGTTCTGGTACGCGTGGTAGGCGAAATAGCCACGTTCGCGATCGCGCAACTTGTCGTCCGGCATCCAGGACCCGGAGACCGTACCGCTGCCTCTCTCGTTGAGATAGCGGAACTCGGCACCGAGCAGTGCGCCGCGCTCGGTCATCACCCGGGGCGACAGCGTCGCATCGTAATTCGGCGCGATGTTGATGTAGATCGGCTGCTTGTAGTCGAAGCCGTTGCGGTCGGAATTCGCGACCGAGGGGAACAACAGACCGGTACGGCGGCGGTCGTCGATCGGGAACATGAACCACGGCACGTACAACACCGGGACTTTGCCGACCCGCAGCACGGCGTTGCGCGCCACCGCGAAGCCTTCCTCGGTATCGACGTCGATGCGATGGGCGCGCAGTTCCCAGCGGCGGTCGTTCGGTGGGCAGGTGGAATAGGTGGACCCGTGCAGGCTGCCCTCGGTGCCATGCAGGTTGATGCGTTCGGCGCCACCGTTGCCGCGTCGCGAGACCAGCTGGTAGCGCAGGTTTTCGATCTGGTGCTCGTCGGCGGCCTGGTCGCCCTCGGCGCGCTCGGCGACCAGGCGCATGCTCGAATCCTGGTAACGGATATTGCCTTCAGCGACGTAGCGTTCGTTCTGGCTGTCGTAGCGCAGCTTGTCGGCGCCGAGGAACTGGTCGCCGCGTTTGAGCGCGACGTTGCCCTGCACGTTCAGCACCTCCCCGTCGACGCCTTCGGCCTGGTCGCCTTCGATGTCGGTCGGCTGGCTGGCGCGATCGCCCGGCTTGCCGCCGACCGGGGCGTCGGGGAACGCCGGCACGGCATCGCCGACGGGGCACAGGCTCCAGTTGTCTGGCATGTCGTCGTCGCCGGCACGGGCCGACAACGAGAGTGCGATGCAGAACGGCAGTGGAAGCAGACGCAGGACTGGGCGCACGCGAACATCCGGGCAGCGACAAACGGCGGTTAGCTTGCCGTATCCCCGGGACCCGGGCAATGCGAGCACCTGATTCGTCATTTTGCTGTTCACTTGGCCTGAACATGCCCCCTGAGGGGTTGGTTCAGACTCGGGCGCATCTACAAGTCTGTCCCGACCGTAAATAGAAGGACCAGAAGGAGCCGCTAATGAATGAAGACCGCATTGAAAAAACCGATGCCCAATGGCGCGAACAGCTGAGCCCCGAGCAGTACGCGGTTTGCCGCTGTTCGGCCACCGAGCGCGCTTTCACCGGCAAGTATTGGGACCACAAGGCCCCCGGCACCTACACCTGCGTCGCCTGCGAGACCCCGCTGTTCCGATCGGAATCCAAGTACGACTCCGGCAGTGGCTGGCCCAGCTATTTCCAGCCGATCGCGCCCGGGGTGGTGCGTGAGCACGTCGACGACAGCCATGGGATGCGCCGGGTCGAGGTGCGCTGCGCGCATTGCGAGTCGCATCTGGGGCATGTGTTCCCGGATGGGCCGCCACCGACGGGATTGCGCTATTGCATCAATTCGGCGGCGCTGGATTTCGTGCCTGAGGCGCAGGGCGGCTGATCCGTCACTCGTGTACCCGCAACGCTCCTACATGCGCCACGCTGCACTCGCGCAGCGCTTGCAAGTCATAGCCGCCTTCCAGCAATGAAACGATGCGGCCCTGCGCATGGCGGTCGGCGAGCGCGGTCAGTTCCTGTGTCAACCAGGTGTAATCGTCGGTCTCGAGTTGCAGTTGCGCCAAGGGGTCGCGCCAGTGGGCGTCGAAGCCGGCCGAGACCAGCAGGAGTTGCGGACGGAAGTCGTCGAGGATGGGGAGCAGGCGTTCGCTCCAGGCCGTCCGGAATATCGCGCTGCCTGCACCCGGCGGCAATCCTGCATTGACGATATTGCCGACGCCGCGTTCGCTGGGGTAGCCGGTATCGGGATACAGGGGCATCTGGTGCGAACTGAGGTAGAGCACGCGTGGTTCGTGTTCGAAGATCGCCTGAGTGCCGTTGCCATGGTGCACATCGAAGTCGACGATCGCGACGCGGGCCAGGCCATGCTTCTCGAGTGCATGCATGGCAGCGACGGCGACGTTGTTGAACAGGCAGAAGCCCATCGCAGTCGCGCTGGTGGCGTGGTGTCCAGGTGGACGCACGGCGCAGAACACGCGCTTGGTCTTGTCGTTCATCACGTCGTCGACGGCAGCCACTGCAGCACCGGCAGCGCGCAGGGCGGCCTCGGCCGAGGCGGGCGAGAGCATCGTGTCGGCGTCCAGTTGCACGCGTTGCACCGACTGCGTTTCAAGCACCATCGTGAGCAATGGCTCGGCATGCGCGCGCAGCAATTGGCCGCGGGTGGCACGCGGGGCCTCATGCCAGTCGAGCGCAGGCATCGCCTCGTGCAAGGCGGAGATGATGGCGCTCAGGCGCTCGGGACGTTCGGGATGACCAGGACCGGTGTCGTGGGCAAGGCAAGCGGGATGACTGTAGATCCGCATATCTGGAATCGGCATGCCGTGGGCAGGCAGGTTCAACCCTGGCGCCGTTCGTGCTTCCACAGCACTTCACCGTGGCCATCGGCGCGTGCCAGTACCCGCGCCAGCACGAACAGGAGGTCGGACAGGCGGTTGAGATAGCGGACCGCCTCCGGCCGTACCGAATCGTGGTGCGACAGCGTCACCGTCTCCCGCTCGGCGCGGCGCACGATGGTGCGGGCGAGGTGGCAACGCGCCGCCGCTTCACCGCCGCCGGGCAGGATGAAATCCTTCAGCGGCGGCAACGGGTCGTTGTAGCGGTCGAGGTGTTGTTCGAGCGCGGTGACGTCGGCATCGGTGATCGCGGCGTGGCCGGGAATGCACAGCTCGCCGCCGAGATCGAACAGCTGGTGCTGCACCGTAGTCAGCAATTCAGCGATGTCCGACGGAACATCGCCCGCTAGCAGCAGGCCGATCGCCGAATTCGCTTCGTCGACAGTGCCGTACGCGCAGACACGCGCCGAATCCTTGGCAACCCGAGTGCCGTCACCGAGGCCGGTCGAGCCATCGTCGCCGGTTTTGGTGTAGATCTTGCTGAGGCGATGACCCATGACGGCGTGACCTCGAGGATTCAGTGCGGGGGACTCAGCGCTTGTGATGATCACCGGAATGCGACTGCATCTGCGTCGCAATCTGCGCAGCAACCAGGTGCACCACTACCGCCGCACCGACATACATTGCAGTGGTCCGCAGGTAGAGCGGGAACCAATCGCTGTAGTTCTTCCACCAACCCGCAAACGTGGGCTCGGCGACGACACTGCTGATCCAGTAGAAGCTGCCCTGGCTGAGCAGGTGGCACACGATCACTGCGGCCAGCAGAGACACGGCCGTCATGGCCAGTGCGCGGCCATCGTTGCGGGTGACGAAACGGCGCGCGACGGTGCCGCCGGCCCACATCGCGAAATAGGCCGGGATCAGGAACCAGTACGCCGGAGACATGCAGTAGTGCTGCCAGAAGTTCATGCCCAGGCTGGTGATCACGTAGTAATCGACGACCACGGCCAACGCCATCAACAGTGGGAAAGCCCAGGCCGTCCACCGGCGCAGGTAGAAACCGCCGATGAAGAACACCGCCCACGAGGCGTCCGGGATCGGGTCGAAATGGTGCAGGCGCGTCCCCACCATCAACGCGACGAGCGTGATCAGGATCAGCGTGGCGGGAGTGCGGCTACGCTCGGTAATGGCTGTCATGGCGGCTGTCCTAAGTCTGCGCTGACGGGGCTGCGCGTGAGGCCGACATTCTAGCGCGCCACGGTACGGCCGTATCATGGCCGCATGAAGGTCAACCATGACGCTCCCATCCATGATGCGCTCATCGTCGGCGGCGGTCTGGTCGGTGCCAGCCTGGCGATCGCACTGGACCGGCTCGGGCTCGATGTCGGTCTGGTCGAAGCCGCCCCGGCGGGCGCGTTGCCAGCGGTGTTCGACGAACGCAACCTCAGCTTCGCCGAAGCCACGATCAATGCGTTGCGCGCGCTCGGTGTGCTGCAAAAACTGCGCGCGCCAACGGGCGCGATCCGCAGTATCCACGTCACCCGCACGGGGGATTTCGGTCGTGTGCGGCTTGACGCTGCCGATTATGGCCGTGACGCGTTCGGACAAGTCGTGGTGGCACGCGATTTTGGCGAAGCGCTGGAAGCGCGGCTGGCAGAACTGACGCGGCTGACCCGTTATCGCCCGGCGCGCTTCGTCCGCTTGGCGGAAGACGATGCCAATGCTCGTTGTATCCGCATCGCCGATGCCGATGGCGAACGTGTGTTGTCAGCCCGACTGCTGATCGCCGCCGACGGCACACGCAGCGGCTTGCGCGAAGCGCTTGGCATTGTTGCCGATAAACATGATTACGAACAGACATTATTCGTCGCCCGCGTACGCGCCGAACGTGCGCCCGAGGGTATCGCCTTCGAACGCTTCGGCGACGATGGTCCGACTGCGCTGCTGCCGCGTGGCGATCGTCACTACGGCGTGATCCACGGCGTTGCGCGCGCAGAGGCGGAAACCGTCGCCGCACTCGATGAAAATGCATGGCTGGCGCGACTCCAAACCGCGTTCGGTTGGCGCGTTGGCCGTTTCCTCGCGAGCGGCCCGCGCAGCGCGTATCCGGTCACACGCGTGGTCGCGCAACGCACGACCGCTGCCCGCGCGGTGCTGGTCGGCAATGCTGCGCAGACGTTACACCCGATCGGTGCGCAGGGTTTCAACCTCGGTCTACGTGATGCGTTGACGCTGGCCGAGTTGATCGAAGCCGACGGCAGTGATCCCGGTGCAGCGACATTGCTCGATGCCTACAGCCAGCGCCGCCGCGAAGATCGCGAACGCACGCTGGCGTTCTCCGATGGACTGGCGAAACTGACTGCGAATCCCGCACCCCTGCTGCGGCCGCTGCGCAGCCTCGGTCTGCTGGTGCTAGACCGCTTGCCTTCGACACAGGCACTGCTGGTGGGTGGCGCGCTCGGTTATCGCGGCGAAGTGCCGAAACTATGCCGGAGCGACACCTGATGAATCGGCGCAACCGCTTAGATATCGCCGTTGTCGGCGGTGGCGTGGTCGGCAGCGCGTGCGCGTTGGCGCTGGCAAAGCTCGGACTCGATGTGGCGCTGCTCGAATCTCGCGAACCACCGCGCTGGTCGCCCACGCAACGCGACCTGCGCGTGTACGCCTTCGCACCCGACAATGCCGCCTTGCTCGACACGCTCGGCGTGTGGCGTGCGGTGCAGGACGCGCGTCTGCATCCGTACCGGCGCATGCGCGTCTGGGATGCCGGCGGTGGTGGTGAATTGACGTTCGATGCCGACGCCCTAGGTCGGCGCGAACTTGGCTGGATCGTCGAACACGGCCTGCTCGTGGATCGCCTGTGGACGGCGCTCACGGCGACTGGCGTGCGCGTGCAGTGCCCGGCGCGTGTTACCGAACTCGAACAGCATGACGATGGTGCGAAGCTGCGGCTGGAGGATGACAGCACGCTCGATGCGCGCCTGGTCGTCGCCGCCGACGGTGCCGATTCGAGCCTGCGCACGCTGGCCGGCATTGGCATCGATGCCCACGACTACGCGCAGAAGGGCGTCATCGCCTTCATCGCTTCCGAACAGCCGCACGCCGATACCGCTTGGCAACGCTTCCTGCCCGGCGGGCCGCTGGCGCTGCTGCCGTTCGTCGGCGGCGAAAGTTCGATCGTATGGACGCTGCCGAATCCGGAAGCCGAGCGCGTGCTCGCACTCGACGAAGGCACGTTCAATCGCGAACTGACCGCAGCATTCGATGCCCGCTTGGGTGCGTTGCAATTGCGTTCGCCACGCGCGGCATTCCCCTTGCGCCGGCAACTCGCGGACGATTACGTGCGAGGCCGCGTGCTGCTGGTTGGCGACGCCGCGCACGTGGTGCATCCGCTTGCCGGGCAAGGCGTTAACCTGGGCCTGCGCGATGTAGCCGCATTGCGCGACAGCATCCGCGAAGCGCAGGACAGGCACGTCGACTTCACGGCACCACAACGACTGGCGCGTTGGGCACGCACGCGCAAGAGCGAGAACGCAACCGCCGCGCATGCGTTCGGCGCGATCAACCGCGTCTTCAGCGACGACGGCATGGCTGCGACGTTGTTGCGCGGACCGCTGCTCGGATTGGCAGGCCGCATTCCCCCGCTGGCGCACGCGTTCTGGCGTCACGCCGCGGGCATCTAGAAGCTCGGTTCTACGAAACAGAATTCCACTGTTTCCCCACGATGCCCCGCGCCGGGACATCGTGGAGAAGTGCGCCTTCCCGACTCCCTAGTCGAGCCAGCCTTTCAGTTCCTCGCGGGTCAGGCGGCCATTGTTGTTGGCGTCCACGACGTGGAATTCGCGCATCAGGTCGGCATTGCCGCTGGCGCTGACTTCGGCGCGGACGATGTTGCCGTCGCCGTTCGTGTCCATGGCGGCAAAATCGATGTGGTAATTGGATGAGATCGAATTGCCGGGGCTCGACGTCACAGTAACCAGTGCGGTTGCCGGCGACGTGGCTGGAGCGGGCGTCGTTGCCTGCATTGTGCTCGCGGCTTGCTGCGCATCCTGCGCGGCGGCCTGGGCTTCGACCGCAGCCTGCCCGGCTTGTGCCGCCGCGGCTTGCGCGGTGTCTGCAGCCTGCTCGGCGACATCAGCGGACGTCTTGGTCTGGGCGACGCCGCGGCCGCCATCATCGAAGGCCTGGTTGGCGGTCGCAGCGGCTCCCGCTGCAACACCTGCAGCCGCCGCTGCTTCGGAAGCCTTCTGCTGGGCGGTTTGGGCGTCCTGCTCGGCCGATTGCGCCGCACGTTGCGCGTCCTGTTGCTCGGCGGTCTGGGCCAGCGCAGGCATGCATGCCATGGCTAGCAGGGTCAGGGCGATACCATGGAAACTGGTAATGAGAGCACGGGTAATGAGAGCAGTCATGGGATGTCTCTCGGTTGGGGACTGGTCGACCCTAGCCCCGTCCGGATCAACCCGGCGTCAACTCCGGCAACGCCGGCTGAATGGCTACCGCAAGCGCTCTGACGCGGCGAAGACCGTGATTTCCTCGCGGTCGTGATACAGCTGCCGCGCGCGCAGCTGCAGCGGCCGCTGCGCCTCGCGCTGGAACAGGTCGAGGCAGAGGCGGGTTTCGTCCCAGCGCTTCTTCATCGGCAGTTTCAGGTTGAAGATCGCGTATCGGCACCAGCCTTCGCGGAACCATTCGGCCATGCGCGTGGCGACGCGACGCGGTTGTTCGACCATGTCGCAGACCATCCAGTCGAGCGGTTGCGACGGACGCCAATGGAAACCGTCTTCGCGCAGGTGTTCGACCAGTCCGGTGTCCAGCACGTGCGGACGCAATGGGCCGTTGTCGATCGCCTGCACGCGCAGGCCGTGGCGCGCCAGTACCCAGGTCCAGCCACCGGGTGCAGCGCCGAGGTCGGCCGCGCGCATGCCAGGCTGCAGCAGGCGTGCCCGTTCGTCGGCGTCGAGCAGGGTGAATAACGCTTCCTCAAGCTTGAGTGCCGAGCGCGAGGGCGCGTCGGCGTGCAGCTTCAGGCGCGGGATGCCCGATGGCCACGGCGACGCATCGCGCGGATGGCCGCTGGCCAGCAACAGGTGATCGCCGTCGAGCAGGCAGACGTGCAGGTGCGGGAGGCGGTCGTCGTCCTGCGCGGTCAGCAGTTTGACTTTGCGCAAGGCGGGACGCAGTGCGTTGCCGAAGCTGCGGGCAAGCCCGGCGAGAGGCTTGCTGGCATCGGAGTCAGGATGCTCGACGACCAACGCACCGAAGGCGGCATGCTCGAACAAGGCGGCGATGACCGGCGTGATGCGATCCTTCGGATCGATGCCGCGCAGTTCCGCAAGCAGGCGCAGCTTCTGCCGGGCGAAGATCAGATCGCGCAGCGGCAGGGCTTGTGCCAGCGCATGGCCGTGTTCGCCGAGGAACTGGACGTAGCCGCTGAGGCGTTCGGCCTTGGCGTAACCGGGCAATTCGGCCGCCGCGGCGCGCTCGCTCAATTCGGCCGCGAGTTCAGGCTCGAAGCCGGCGCGGCAGTAGCACAGCAGGCCGTTCGACGGCACGCCGTTTGACTGCAGGCCGTCAATAAAACTCTCCGCCTTGTTCGCCGTATGCGCGCAATACGGCGCAGGCGACATCGCGGTGCAGATCGCGGACCACCGCAATGCCGCGACGCTCGAGTTCGCCGATCCAATCGGCCGGTAGCGGGCCTTCGTCGAATTCGGTCAGCGTCATCACGTCCTCGCTGCGCGCGCCGATCAGCAGGCGATCGATGCCTGCCCAGAACGTCGCGCCATAGCATTGGCAGCAGGGCTGCGCCGAGGTCGCCAGCGTGATGGGGCCACCGAGTTCATTGAGCCGCGACTGTTGCGTGCGTTGTTGCGCCAGCATGTAGGCCATGGTTTCGGCGTGCGCGACCGAGCATGACTGCTGAAGAACACGATTGACGCCGATCGCGATCACGCGATCGTCCCCTCCAAACACCGCTGCGCCGAACGGACCGCCGCTGCGGGCGTCGATATTGCGACGCGACAGTTCGATCGCCAGCGCCACTTTGTCTTCATCGCGCGGATAAGTACGTGCGGGATCGATGGCGTCGTGCACCCAGGCCGGCAACGTGAGATGTACTTGGGCGTAGAGCATCAGCGGTCCGTGGGGGGTGGGGGCGGCGGGTCGTCGCTCCAGCCTCCAACGGGCTGCTTCTCGTCGACGCATTGATTGCGCACGCAGCGGCAGGCCGTGATTTCGCTGAAGCCACAGACTGCGGCCATTCCGTTCTTCGCGCACTCCGCCTGCACGCCTTGCGGATCGGTCGGACTGTTCTTGTTGACACAGGCCGGGTAGTAGCCGCAGCAGTTGCCGACGTTCTTGACGGTGCAATCGGCGTCGGCCTTGCAACTGCGATCGAGCGCCACCGGCTTGCTGTCCGGCACCCTTTCGGGCGGCAAGGGATCGCTCATCGGCGGTGGTCGTTTGTGCGGCACGGCCTGTGGGCTGGATGCCGACGCGATGGCAGCCTGGTCCACACTTGGCGTCGGTGCGGCGCACGCAAGCAACAGGATCGACACGATCAGCAGGGCAAACGCGCGCATGGCGGATCTCCTCAGGCTTTCGTGGCCCAGGTGTCGCGCAGGGTCACGCTGCGGTTGAACACCGGGGCATCGACGCGATGGTCGCGGCGGTCGGCGACGAAATAACCGAGTCGTTCGAACTGGAAGCATTGTTCGGGTTGCGCCAAGGCCGCGGCCGGTTCGACATAACCCTGCGCCACGGTGCATGAATTCGGGTTGAGGTGGTCGCGGTAGGTCTTGCCGTCGGCTTCGTCGTCCGGGTCCGGCACGTCGAACAGGCGGTCGTAGAGGCGCACCTCCGCCTTGATCGCGTGCTTCGCACTGACCCAGTGGATCGTGCCCTTGACCTTGCGATCGGCACCGGCCATGCCGGGACGCGATTCCGGATCGAGCGTGCCGCGCAATTCGACGATGTCGCCAGCGGCGTCCTTGATCACCTCATCGCAGCGCACGATGCCTGCGCCGCGCAAACGCACGTCGCCCCCAGACACCAGCCGCTTCCAACCTTTCGGCGGAACTTCGGCGAAGTCCTCGCGCTCGATCCACAGTTCGCGCGAGAACGGGATGTCGCGCGCGCCGAGCGTTTCGTCCTTCGGATGATTGGCGAAGCGCAAGGTTTCCTCGTGTACGTCCGGCAGGTTGGTCAGCACCAGCTTGATCGGATCGAGTACGGCCATCCGTCGCGATGCGTGCGCATCGAGGTCTTCGCGCAGGCAGTTCTCGAGGATGGAAAAATCGGTAAGCGAATTCTGCTTGCTGATGCCGACTCGGTCGGCGAACAGGCGCAGCGACGACGGCGTGTAGCCGCGGCGACGGATGCCCTGCAGGCTCGGCATGCGCGGGTCGTCCCAGCCGTTGACTAGGCCTTCGTTCACCAGCGTCATCAGCTTGCGCTTGCTCATCACCGTGTAGTTGATGTTGAGGCGCGAGAATTCGATCTGGCGTGGCTTGCTCGCTTCGAACGGCATGCCCTTCGCGGTCAGCGACACCAGCAGTTCCGGCGAATGGGCGAGGTCGACCTTGTCGACGCACCAGTCGTACAGCGGGCGGTGGTCCTCGAACTCGAGCGTGCACAGCGAATGGGTAATGCCCTCGGCCGCGTCGCTGAGCGAATGCGCGAAGTCGTACATCGGGTAGATCGGCCAGGCATCGCCGGTGTTCTGGTGCGACACGTGCTTGATCCGGTACAGCGCCGGGTCGCGCAGGTTCATATTGCCGCTGGCCATGTCGATCCTGGCGCGCAGCGTGCGCGCACCATCGGCGAACTCGCCCGCGCGCATGCGCCGGAACAGGTCGAGGTTCTCGTCGACGGATCGATCGCGGTACGGCGAGTTGCGTCCCGGCTCGGTCAGCGAGCCGCGGTATTCGCGCACCTGCTCGGCGGTGAGGTCGCACACGAAGGCGTCGCCCTGGCGGATGAGTTTTTCCGCGGCGAGGTAGAACACCTCGAAATAATCGGAAGCGTGGCGCAGGTCGTGCCATTCGAATCCGAGCCAGTGCACGTCGTCCTGGATCGCGGCGACGTACTCGGGGTCTTCCCTGGCCGGATTGGTGTCGTCGAAGCGCAGGTTGCAGCTGCCGGCGAACTCCTGCGCGATGCCGAAGTCCAGGCAGATCGCCTTGGCGTGGCCGATGTGCAGGTAGCCATTGGGCTCGGGCGGGAAGCGGGTCCTCGGCGCGGCGTGCTTCCCGCTGGCGAGGTCGTCACGGACGATCTGGCGGATGAAGTCGTTCTTCTCGACAGGGGCGGGCACGACAGGAACAGGGGAATCAGGGGCGGACATGCGTCGGGATCGCGTAGGGAAGCTCGCAGTTTAGCGGGTGGGGTGTGGTGCCGCCGCTTTTCTTGCAGGCACGGGCGGAAAGCGGCGTATGCTGGCCATGAGCCCATGCGGAGCGCTGCGATGAAAGTCGTCTACGAAGCCGCTCACCTGATCGATGCCCACCTGGTCCGGCATGCGCTGGAAGCCGCCGGCATCCCGGTGTTCCTGCGGGGCGAGCCACTCGTGGGTGGCATGGGCGAGCTGCCGCTGTTTGGGGTGATTGCGGTCTGCGTCCCCTCGGTCGTGTGGCCCGAGGCGCGCGGCATCGTAGAAGCGCTGCCATTGAACGCGCCGGCTGCTGAAAGCGCCGATCTCGGCCTCGATGATCCGGGCTTGCTGCTGGCCTAGCTCCACCAGCATGAGCGTGGCTTGCGTCCGGCCTGCAAATCAATTCGCTTGTCGGAACCCGTAACGCAGGCGAGCATGCGCTTCCCCCGTCGTGGAGTCGCGCATGCCCCTGCTCGTGATCGGCAACAAGAACTATTCCTCGTGGTCACTGCGGCCGTGGCTGTTGCTGCGCCAGTTCGACATCGCGTTCGAGGAACGCAAGCTCAACCTGGACACGCCCGAATTCTTCGCGGAAATCGGTAAGTGGTCGCCGACCGCCCGCGTGCCCGTGCTGCACGACGACGGTTTACCCGGTGGCAACCTGGTGGTGTGGGACACGCTGGCGATCTGCGAATACATCAACGAGCGCTGGCTCGCCGGCCGCGGCTGGCCCACGGACATGCGTGCCCGCGCGCAGGCGCGCTCAGCTGTCGCCGAGATGCATTCGGGTTTTGGCGCATTGCGCTCGCAACTGCCGATGAACGTGCGTCGCAAGCCGAACGGCTATCGCGGCAACGCCGCGGTGTCGGCCGACGTCGCGCGCATCGAGCAGCTATGGCAGATGCTGCGCGCGAACCATGGCGCCGGTGGCGAGTTCCTGTGCGGCGATTTCGGCATCGTCGATGCGATGTTCGCGCCGGTGGTGATGCGCTTCACCGGTTATGGCGTTGAAGTGGGCGACAACGCGGCGCGTTACATGGAGGCGCTCAATGCCTTGCCGGGAATGCGCGAATGGCGCGCTGCATCCGAGGCAGAGCCCGAGCATCTTGCGCCGACCGACAACATCGGCCGGCAATAAGCCATGCAGTGCCGAGCGGACTCGGCACTGCCATGGTCATTTGTCGCAACCGTCGCGATCTTCGGTGACGAAACCGTTCTCCTGCGCGATCGTGCGGTCGTAACAGCTATTGCCTGCTTTGACCGAGTAGCGCTGCCTTGAGTCCCCGACCGCATTGCGCTTCTCGCGCGGCACGCCGGAGGTGTAGGAAGCGCTGCCTTCGAAGTGGTCGTGGGTTTCGGTAGACGCGATCACGCGCTTGCCGCGGAAACGCTGCAGGTCGGCGTCGTCGTCGACCTTCAGCTCGGTGGTGAGGCGATCGAAGCCATCGACCTTCTCCGTGCGGATCTCGCCATCGACGGCGTAACGCTGGTGGTGCGTGGTCGGGATCGCCGCCTGGTGCGGACCTTTCTCCGTGGTGTTGACGGTGCTGGTCCACTCGATGGTCAGCGCATCGCGCTTTTCGCCATCGTCCCAGCGGTGGGAGTTGTGGTTGGCGACGGCGTATTCGATCGCGGTGTCGATCCGGCCGCGCGACGTGAGCAGTTCGCCGCGTACCTTCAGCCGGTGGCTGCCGCGGGCTTCGACACGGGTGTCGCCGTTGGCATCGGTCGAGGGCAGTTGTGTCCGCACGAGCTCGTCCAGCTGGTATTCCAGCAGCTTGCCGCGCGTCGGCTTGCCGCTCGGGTCGAGCCACAACTGCAGCGACGGCAGCAGCTGCCAGCCCTTGCTGTCGGCACCCACGCCGAGGACGCGTACGCGCAGGTCGTGCGGCTTGCCGTCGTTGAGCGTGCCGATGAACGGGGTCAGGTCGTAATGGATCGGGCGCACGTCGAACGCGCGTGGCGCCGGCAGCACGTACCAGAGGAACGGGTTCGACCAGCCGCCAGTCCAGATGTGCGGGTACGGCATGGCGATGCCGGCGACGCGGCCGTCGAGTAGCACCTGCACTTCGCGGTAGGGGCCGTGCTCGGAGGGGCAGGAATACTTCGACGTCGCTGGCGCGGTGAAGTACCAGAACTCCTCGCAGCCGCCGCCAGAACCGGTGGTGTAGACCTCGGCGACCAGGCGCTGCGCGTTGGCGGGCAGGGTGAACTTGCCGGTGACGTCGGGGCCGTCGCGCTGCACGTCCTGCGGCAGGGTGATGCGGTCGGCGGTGGTCGCGGCGGGATGCTCGGCATCGGCCTGGTAGAAGGTCACCCGCGCCTTGATCTGGAAAATGCCGGTATAGGTCTCGTTGACCACGTTGCCCAGCCACATTGCCACCGGCTGCTTCGAGACGAACACAGGCGCGTAGGCGCTGAGGTCCTTCTCGACATGCCAGGTGATGCCTTCGCGCGAAGGCTCCGGCGTGCTCGTGTAGAGCACCGTGACGCCGCCGACCTCGATCCGCGCGATGCGGTCGTACTGGCGGCCTTTCACGCTACCGTCCATGTCGAGGACGATCTTGTTCCACGGGCCCGGGCAGGCCGCCGGCGGGGCAATCGAACTTTGATAGGCCTCGAAATCCTTGAAGCCGTGATCGACGATGTCGACCGTGCAGCTTTTGACCTTCGGGCGTTCGACCGGCGGCGCGGCGGTGCGTGGATCGTCCCAGTCGGCGCCGAATTCGCTGGCCTTGCCGGCATAGGCTGGAGCCGCGGCGAAGGCGAGCAGCAGCAGCGCGGCGGTCTGGGCAGGGTAGGTAGTCATCGTGGCGCCTGGACTTCGGAAGCGCCGCAGCTTGCAGTGCACCGGCTTGAATCGCAACGACACTTCCCCACGTATCTATAGGTTAGTTCCCCAGTGGAGTCCAACCATGCTCGGTATTGGCAGCTTCAAACAACGCATGCCGCGTCCCGACGACGCGCTGCCCGGCCGCGCGGCCGAGATGCCGTTGTTGCATAACGCCCACCATGTGCTCAAGCGCCCCCTGCGCGATGTATTTGCAGGGTTCGCAAAGGTGCAGTTCGGAATGGGCTGTTTCTGGGGAGCCGAGCGCAAGTTCTGGTCGCTGCCAGGGATCGAAACCACGGCAGTTGGTTACGCCGGCGGTTACACGCCCAACGCCAACTACCACGAGATCTGCAGCGGCCTCACCGGCCACGCCGAGGTGGTGCTGGTGGTGTACGACCCGGACGTGATCGCTTTCGACACCCTGCTGAAAACGTTCTGGGAAAACCACGACCCCACCCAGGGCATGCGCCAGGGCAACGACACCGGCACCCAGTACCGGTCGGCGATCTATTGCGAGACCCAGGCGCAATACGATGCCGCGATCGCCAGCCGCGATGCCTTCCAGAAAGGCCTGCATGATGCCGGTTTCGGCGACATCACCACCGAGATCGTGTACCCGGCGCCGCCGTTCTATTACGCCGAAGACGAGCACCAGCAATACCTGGCGAAGCATCCGGCGGGTTATTGCGGATTGGGCGGCACCGGCGTGGCGTGCCAGGTGGGCCTGACCGCTCCGTAGCCTTCCGCAGGCGATCGCCAGGCAACTAGGCCGCAAAGAAGTTCAGCCTCGACCGACCCGTCGTCCGGTGTCAGGTCGAGGCTGTCGGGTCCCGAACGCAGGCCCGTGCTCTGCGATCACCTCAGGTCGAAGCGGTCCAGGTTCATCACCTTGTTCCAGGCGGCCACGAAGTCGCGCGCGAACTTCTCCTGCGAATCGCTGGCGGCATACACCTCGGCCAGCGCCCGCAGCTGCGAGTTCGAACCGAACACCAGGTCGGCGACCGTCGCCGTCCACTTGAGATCGCCGGTGCTGCGGTCGCGGCCTTCGAATACGTTCGCATCCTTGTCCGAACGCTGCCACGCAGTGCACATGTCGAGCAGGTTGACGAAGAAGTCGTTGCTGAGCGTTCCCGGGCGCTTGGTGAACACGCCATGCGGGGTGTGTCCGGTGTTGGCGTCGAGCGCGCGCATACCGCCCAGCAGCACCGTCATCTCCGGCGCGGTGAGGGTCAGCAGGCTGGCCTTGTCGATCAGTGCCGCCGCGGTGAAGTCCTCGCCGCCCGGCCGCATGTAGTTGCGGAAGGCATCCGCCGCCGGCTCCAGCACTTCGAAGGAGTTCACGTCTGTCTGTTCCAGCGAGGCGTCCATGCGCCCCGCCGAGAACGGCACTGTCACGTTGAAACCGCCCTTCTTCGCTGCGGCTTCGACCGCGGCGCAACCACCCAGCACGATCAGGTC
The DNA here is from genome assembly GCF_022758295.1 of Lysobacter sp. CFH 32150. Lineage (GTDB taxonomy): Bacteria > Pseudomonadota > Gammaproteobacteria > Xanthomonadales > Xanthomonadaceae > CFH-32150. Next base: position 380,211 of record NZ_JALDWJ010000003.1, read on the forward strand.
GGCGAGCGAGACCTTCTTGCCGCCCTTCTGCGCTGCATTGAAGTCCTTCTGGATGCCTTCGAGCACGGCCAACGCCTTGGCCAGTTCGGCGGGTTCATTCGCCGGCCAGTGCTTGTGCGGTTCGAGGCGGATGCGCGCGCCGTTCGCGCCGCCGCGCATATCGGTGCCGCGGAACGTCGAGGCCGAAGCCCACGCGGTCTTCACCAGTTGCGGGATGGACAGGCCCGACTCGAGCAGCTTGGCCTTCAGTTCGGCGATATCGTTCGCGTCGACCAGCGGGTGGTCCACGGCGGGAATCGGGTCCTGCCAGATCAGGTTTTCCTTCGGCACGAGCTTGCCGAGGTAGCGCACTTTCGGGCCCATGTCGCGGTGGGTCAGCTTGAACCAGGCGCGGGCGAAGGCGTCGGCGAACTTGTCCGGATGGGCCATGTAATCGCGCGAGATCTTTTCGTACACCGGATCCATGCGCATCGCCATGTCGGCGGTGGTCATCATCGGCTGGTGGGTCTTGCCGGGGACATGCGCGTCGGGCACGTTGTTGCCTGCGTCTCCCTTCGGCTTCCACTGGTTCGCGCCGGCGGGGCTCTTGGTCAGCTCCCACTCGTGGCCGAACAGCGTTTCGAAGTAGCTCATGTCCCACTTCGTCGGCGTGGGTGTCCAAGCGCCTTCGATGCCGCTGGTGATGGTGTGCGCGCCGACGCCGCTGTCGTAGCTGTTGCGCCAGCCGAAGCCGAGTTCCTCGATGTTCGCACCCTCGGGCTCCACGCCGACGTGGCTGGTCGGGCCCGCGCCGTGGGCCTTGCCGAAGGTGTGGCCGCCCGCGGTGAGCGCGACGGTCTCCTCGTCGTTCATCGCCATGCGCGCGAAGGTTTCGCGGACGTCGCGGCCGGACCCGAGTGGGTCGGGATTGCCGTTGGGGCCTTCCGGGTTCACGTAGATCAGGCCCATCTGCACGGCGCCGAACGGATTGGCGAGTTCGCGTTCGCCGCTGTAGCGCTCGTCGCCGAGCCACGTGGACTCGGGGCCCCAGTCGATGGGCTGCGGTTCCCAGACGTCTTCGCGACCGCCGCCGAAGCCGAAGGTCTTGAAACCCATCGACTCGAGCGCGACGTTGCCGGCCAGGATCAACAGGTCGGCCCACGACAACTTGCGTCCGTACTTCTGCTTGATCGGCCAGAGCAGGCGGCGTGCCTTGTCGAGGTTGCCGTTGTCCGGCCAGCTGTTCAGTGGCGCGAAGCGCTGGTCGCCGGAGCGGGCGCCGCCGCGTCCGTCGAAGATGCGGTAGGTGCCCGCGGCATGCCACGCCATGCGGATGAAGAACGGTCCGTAGTGGCCATAGTCCGCAGGCCACCACGCCTGCGAATCCGTCATCAACGCGTGCAGGTCCTTGACGACCGCATCGAGGTCGAGGGTCTTGAATTCCTCGGCATAGTCGAAGCCATCATCCATGGGGTCGGTCGACGACGCGTTCGGCACCAGCATCGAGAGATTGAGCTGCTCGGGCCACCAATCCGCATTGCTCCGTGCGCGGGGACGCTTGCCTGCACCATCAGTGACCGGACACTTCATTTCAGTTGCCATGACCTTCTCCTTTGCTCGTGGAATCCGAGGGACTCATGCAGCTTGGCGCACGTACATCGATAGGTGAAATCGTTTGTACTGATTGCACCTATAGGGGCCGTGTATGGAGGGCGGCCGGTTACGCCGACGGCTAACACGAGGCCGCGATCGCCTGTCGCAATGCCTTTTAGAAGCGACTGCGTGACGTCGGCTTCGGCGACATCACGACCGATCGACTACCGGCTCCGCCGTTCCATTACGTCGATGGCGAGCACCAACAAGACTGACGAAGCACCGTCAGGCTGTTGCGGACCAAGTAGGACTGACGTGAAGCGCGCGATCAGAACCGGCGCTCAATCACTCGTCAACGAACAGACATAGACCACTTCGCAGGCGCCGCTGCCGCTGTCGTCGCGCGACAGCGAACTGCGCCAGCGCCAGCCGTCCGCGGCCACGGCCTCCACCAGCCATCCGTCGATGCGCACGCGTTCGCCTGCGCGCACCCGCGACAACGCGGCTGCCGCTGCGGCGTCGGCCGGGATCATGTGCATGTTGGCGCTGGAACCAACGATCTCTTCGACCGGCAACGGCGATTCGCCCTGCCAGCGGTATTGGTACCAGCGGCCGGATTGGCTGATATCCAGTCGCGACAACACGGCTTCGTCGCGCATCCGCCCCCAACCGAGCGCCAGGTCGGTCGGCGACAGATCGGCTTCGCGTCCGAAGCTGTAGTCCTCGCGCGACAGCACGCGGGCCTCGAGGCTGAAGCCGGCGAGCGGACGCAATTCGGCGGCAGCGAGCCGGAATGCCGGCAGCGTCGCCGGCACATCGCTCTGCAGGGGTGGGTCGCCCGCCAACACGCGTGGCGGCGGTGGGCAGTGCACGGTGGCGCCTGCAACAGCGGCTGGGGGCCCCGGCACGCGCGGCGACTGTGGCGAGAACCACCAGCCCACCAGCGCGATCGCCAAGGCGATCAACACCCAGTTGCGCAGGTTCATCGCGATCGTTGCTCCGAACCCCGTTTACTGGATGGCTTCTTCGCAACAGCCACCAGGTCGGACGTCGGCGTGAACAACTCCGCCGGCAATTCCCGGAACACCTGCGCGAGCTTGAGGAGGAAATCGCTCATCGCCGAGCTCTTGCGCCATACCATCGCGATCTGCCGGCTCGGCCTGGAATCGCGGAAGCCGAGCAGGTGGATGTTCTCCGAGCGCGCCACCGGCGGCTTGATCGCGAGCATCGGCAGCAAGGTCACGCCTACGTTGGCCGCGACCATCTGTCGCAGCGTTTCCAGGCTGGTGGCCTGGAAACCGCTCATCTCGCCAGTGCCGGCCATTTGGCACACATCCAACGCCTGGTCGCGCAGACAGTGGCCATCCTCGAGCAGCAACAGGCGTTGGTTGGCGAGTTCCTTCAATGCCAGCGAATCGCGCTTGGCCAGCGGATGCGTTTCCGGCACGGCCAGAAGGAAGGGTTCCTCGAACAGGAACTCGACGTGCAACTGGTCGTCGTGCAGCGGGAGCGCCAGCAGGCCAGCATCGAGCTTGCCTTCGCGCAACCTCGCCAGCAGCACGTCGCTTTTTTCCTCGACCAGCAGCAGTTCCAGCTTCGGGAAACGTGCTCGGATGCCGGGGACCACATGCGGCAACAGGTACGGCCCGAGCGTCGGGAACATCCCCAGCCGCACCGTGCCCGCTTCCGGATCCTGGCTGCGGCGCGCGACTTCCTTCATCTGCTCGACTTCGCCGATGACGCGCCGCGCGCGCTCGGCGATATCGCGTCCGGCGGGGGTCAGCATCACCTTGCGCGGCGCGCGTTCGAACAGCGGCACGCCGAGCTCTTCTTCGAGTTTCCGGATCTGGGTCGAGAGCGTGGGCTGACTGACGAAGCAGGCCGCGGCGGCGCGCCCGAAATGAGCGTGGTCGGCGAGGGCGACGAGATAGCGGAGGTCGCGCAGGTTCACAATCGATAGCCTACACCTATTGACACGATTTAAACAATCGACTTGATAGATTGATGTTGCGACGCAACAATGTGCCAACACCGCGGCGACGTGCTCTTCCCGTACCGGGCTGCGTCATTATTTCCATCCACCTACCGGAGAAACCGCTCCATGCTGACCGTCGGCGACAAGCTGCCCCAGTTCAAGCTCAAGGCCACCGTCTCGAACGACCTGAACAAGGCCTTCGTGGACATCGACAACGACACGTACAAGGGCAAGTGGCTGGTGCTGTTTTTCTATCCGAAGGATTTCACCTTCGTCTGCCCGACCGAGATCACCGGTTTCGCCGCCAAGAACCAGCAGTTCGTCGACCGCGATGCGCAGCTGCTGACCGGTTCGACCGACAGCGAGTTCGTGCACCACGCCTGGCGCACGCACCACAAGGATCTGAACAGCCTGCCGTTCCCGATGCTGGCCGACATCAAGCGCGAGTTCACCTCGGCGCTGGGCATCCTCGACAAGAACGAAGGCGTGGCGCAGCGCGCGACCTTCATCGTCGACCCGGACGGCATCATCCGCTTCGTGTACGTGACCGACCTGTCGGTTGGCCGCAATCCGGATGAAGTGCTGCGCGTGCTCGATGCGTTGCAGACAGACGAGCTGTGCCCGTGCAACTGGAACAAGGGCGAAGCGGTTCTCAAGGTCGCCTAAAAACTCTCGCTTTGTTCCGCGTCAGGACCGCACCCCCCGGCGGTCCGCTCCCTCCCCTGAGCGCGGAATCCCTGTGGCCGGGATCATCCCGGCCACAGCTTTATCTGGAGACATGTCATGAGTCTGTCCGACCTGCGCAATGCGCTGCCCGACTATGCCAAGGACCTCAAGCTCAACCTCGATTCCGTGCTGAGCGATGCCGGTTCGCCCGGCCTCGATGGCAAGCAGGTCCGCGTCATTGCGGTGGCCTCGGCCATCGCATCGCGCTACACGCCGTTGGTCGCGGCGATTGAAGCCTTCGCGGCCGAGCAGCTGTCGCCGGAAGAAATCGCCGGTGCCAAGGCGGCCGCCGCGATCATGGCGATGAACAACATCTATTACCGAGCTACGCACCTGATCCACAACGACGAGTATGGCCAGCTGCGCGCCGGCCTGCGCATGAACGTCATGGCCAATCCAGGCATCGACAAGATCACCTTCGAACTGGCGTCGCTGGCGGTGTCCGCAATCAACGGCTGCGGCGCGTGCATGGATTCGCACGAACGCACCATCCGCCAGCACGAAGTCAGTGCCCAGGGCGTGCAGAGTGCGCTGAAGATCGGCGCGGTAGTGCACGCCGTGGCGGTGACGCTGGAGCAGTCGGCCGCCTGACTGCGACTCCCGCGCGAGTCACTAGGACTTTTGTCAGGGGCCGGGCAGGGATGCGGCCCCTTAAGCTTCGGCGATCACTCCCGGAGCCTCATCGATGACCCTGCTGCGCCGTAGCCTGCTCGCAACCGCCCTCCTGACCGCTGCCGGCCTTGCGTCCGCGGCTGACGAAGTTCCTACCGGCCGCCTGCCACGCACCGTGGTGCCGTCGCTGGTCCAGCTCGAACTCAAGCTTGATCCCAAGCAGGAACGCTTCAGCGGCGTGACCCGCATCGAGGCGAAGGTTGCCGAGGCCACCGACGTCGTCTGGATGCATGGCCGCGACCTGAAGATCGCCAAGGCCGAAGCCGTGGCCGGCAAGAAGCGCATTGCGCTCACCGCCGAGCAGGTCCATGTCTCCGGCGTGCTCAAACTGACCGCTGCCGAGAAGATTCCCGCCGGCAACGTGGTTTTCGAACTCGCCTACGACGCGCCCTATGGCAAGCTCGATGGTGCCTATCGCGTCAAGCCGGACGGCCGCGATTACGTCGCCACGCAGATGGAAGCGCTGGGTGCGCGCAACACCTTTCCTGGCTTCGACGAACCCAGCTTCAAGCAGCCGTGGGACATCACCCTGATCGTGCCGGAGGCCGATGTCGCGGTCGCCAACACGGCCGAGACCAAGACCGAGAAGCTCGCCGATGGCTGGAAGAAGGTCAGCTTCATGCGTACCGAAGCGCTGCCGAGCTACCTGATCGCGTTCGCGGTCGGTCCCTGGGACCTGCCGCAGGGCCCGGACATCGCACCGCGCGGTAGCCGCACCACGCCGATCAAGCTGCGTGGCGTCGCCGCCAACGGCATGGGCGGCAAGATGAAGTATTCGCTGGATAACACCCCGGCGATCGTGCATGCGCTCGAGGACTACTTCGGCATGCCGTATCCGTTCGATAAGCTCGACAACGTCGCGGTGCCGGACTTCGCCGCTGGCGCGATGGAAAACGCCGGCCTCATCACTTATCGCGACAACCTGATGTTCGCAGACGAGAAATCATCGGTCGGCCAACGCCAGGGTTTCTGGGGCGTCAGTGCGCATGAACTCGCGCACCAGTGGTTCGGCGACCTGGTGACGATGGAATGGTGGGACGACCTCTGGCTCAACGAAGCGTTCGCGACGTGGATGGGCAACAAGATCCACGGCCAGCTCGATCCCGAGGCGCATACCGACCGCGGCATCCTGCAGGGTGCGCTCGGCGCGATGGGCGCCGACAGCCTCGCCAGCGTGCGTCGCATCCACCAGCCGATCAACGACTTCACCGAAATCCAGTCGGCCTTCGACGGCATCACCTACCAGAAGGGCGGCGCGGTGTTGGCGATGTTCGAGAGCTACGTCGGCGAGACCCAGTTCCGCGACGGCGTGCGCAACTACCTGAAGGCGCACGCTCGCGGAAACGCCACCAGCCTCGACCTGATCGAATCGGTCGCCGCGCAAAGCAGCGATGCGGCTGGCGTCAAGGCCGCGTTCGTGAGCTTCATCGACCAGCCGGGCGTGCCGCTGGTGAAGGTCGACATCGATTGCAGCGGTGCCAAGCCGGCGCTGGTGCTGCAGCAGCAGCGCTACCTCCCGCTCGGCTCCAGCGCCAGCGCCGACCAGACCTGGGGCATCCCGTTGCACGTGCGCTATGCCGACGGCGGTACGGTGCGCGAGGAGAAGGGCATCGTGACCGGCGCGCAGTCGCGCTTCGAGTTGAAGCAGGCGCAGGGTTGCCCGGCCTGGGTGATGCCGAACGCGCATGGCATCGGCTACTACCGTTTCGCGCTGGCGCCGAAGCTGCAGCAGTCGCTGGGCAACGCTTTCGCCCAGCTCGACGAGCGCGAACAGCGCGTCTACGCCGATTCGGTCACCGCTGCGTATGGCGCCGGCGAGCTCACGCCGTCGCAGATGCTGGCTGCGCTGCCGCAGTTCGCTTCGGCCAAGGTACGCCAGACCATCACCGCAGGCATGGGCAACATTGAATGGATGAAGACCCATCTGATCAGCGATGAAGGCAAGCGCACCGAGTTCGTCGCCAAGGCCGCTGAAATCTATCGTCCGCGCCTGGACCAGCTCGGCCTGTCGCTGAAGGATGGCGAGAGCGACGACGACCGCCTGCTGCGCAACAGCCTGATCAACTTCTTCGCCTACACGGTGAAGGATCCGGCGGTGCGCGCCGTGTTCGCGAAGCAAGGCCGCACAGTGCTCGGTCTGGATGGTGACGGCAAACTCAACGCCGATGCCGTCGCGCGCGAACAGCGCGGTACCGCGCTAGCCGTCGCGGTGGAGGAGGGCGGCGTCGCCGCCTTCGATGCGGCGGAGAAGCACTTCCGCACTGCACAGGATCCGGTGCTGCGTAGCCAGTTGCTGGCCGCGATCAGTAGCACCACCGACACCAAGCTGGCCGAGCGTGCCCGCGCCTTGGTGCTGGAACCCAACCTGCTGCGCCGCAATGAAATCGGGATCGTGGTCGGGGTTCAGATGGAAGACGAGAAGCTCCGCCCGACGATGCGGGCGTGGGTCGAGTCCAACTTCGACAAGCTCGCCGAGCGCGTCGCCCCGGGTGGCGCTGGGTTCGCCGGGGCTTACTCGGACGGCATGTGCAGCGACGCGGAAGCCGACACGCTCGAAGCCAAGTTCGCCGAGCGCCTGAAGACCATGGAAGGTGGCCCGATGATGCTCAAGCAGGTCCGCGAAGGCATCCACCTGTGCGCCGTGCAGAAGCAGGCGCGCCAGGGCCTGCCGCTGGAGTTCCCCAAGTCCAACCGCGTGACCAAGCAATAATTCGACCGCAATGGTGACTACGACGCCGCCCTTTGTCGGGCGGCGTCGTTGTTTTTGCGTCGTTGCTACGATGTCGCGATGAACACGCACAATCCCGGGCGGATCGATGCATCCCTGCGCAGTGCCGGCGCCCGCGTCGACATCCGCGATGCCGAACTACTGCTCGCGCACGTGCTGGACAAGCCACGCAGCTGGCTGTTCGCGCATGGCGACGACGCGTTGTCGCCCGATGCGGCGGAACGATTCGACGCGCTCATAGCGCGCTGCGCCGCCGGTGAACCTGTCGCTTATCTGATTGGCCGACGCGGATTCTGGAAGTTCGACCTCGCCGTCGATGCCGCTACGCTGATCCCGCGTCCCGAAACCGAATTACTGGTCGAACTCGCGCTCGCGCGCCTGTCGAACGAGGCATCGCTGCGTGTCGCCGACCTCGGGACGGGCAGCGGCGCGATCGCATTGGCGCTCGCGCACGAACGTCCGCGTGCGCAGGTGATCGCGACGGACGCGAGCTCGGGTGCGCTGGCGATTGCACGCGCGAACGCGCAGGCACTCGGGCTCGCGAACATCGAGTTCCGTCACGGCGATTGGTTCATGCCGCTGGCCGGCGAGCGTTTCGATCTGATCGCCAGCAATCCTCCTTACATTGCCGACGACGATCCGCATCTGCAGGAGTTGCGCTTCGAGCCGGGCAGTGCGCTTGCGTCCGGTGCCGATGGCCTCGATGCGATCCGCGTCATCGCGCGCGATGCGCCGGCGCATCTCGTGCCCGGCGGCTGGTTGTTGCTCGAACACGGCTGGGAACAAGGCGCCGCCGCGCGTGCATTGCTGTCTGCTGCGGGATTCATGCAGGTCAGCACCGAACGCGACCTCGAAGACCGCGATCGCGTCACCTTGGGCCGTATGGGCGGATAGCGGCATTAAACTAGTGCGCATCCCCACCGCGAGACCCCGCGATGCGCACCCTCTACCCAGAGATACAGCCCTACGACACCGGCACGCTGCAGGTCGACGATCGCCACGCCCTGTACTACGAACAGTGCGGCAATCCTGAAGGCAAGCCGGTGGTGATGCTGCACGGCGGGCCGGGCGGTGGGTGCAGCGACAAGATGCGGCGTTTCCATGATCCGGCGAAGTACCGGATCGTCCTGTTCGACCAGCGCGGCAGCGGACGTTCGACGCCGCATGCGGATCTCGTCGACAACACCACCTGGGACCTGGTCGCCGATATCGAAAAGCTGCGCGCGAAGCTCGGCATCGACAAATGGCAGGTGTTTGGCGGTTCCTGGGGCTCCACGCTGGCACTGGCTTACGCCGAAACCCATCCGCAATGCGTGACCGAACTGGTGTTGCGCGGCATCTTCATGCTGCGGCGCTGGGAACTGGAGTGGTTCTACCAGGAAGGCGCCTCGCGCCTGTTTCCGGATGCATGGGAGCAGTACCTCAATGCGATCCCGCCGGTCGAGCGCCACGACCTGATTTCCGCCTACCACCGCCGCCTCACCAGCGATGACGAGGCCATCCGCCTTGCTGCCGCACGTGCGTGGAGCGTCTGGGAAGGCGCGACCAGCTTCCTGCATGTCGACGCCGACTTCGTCAGCGGCCACGAGGACGCGGCCTTCGCGCTCGCCTTCGCGCGCATCGAGAACCACTACTTCGTCAACGGCGGCTTCTTCGAAGTCGAGGATCAGCTGTTGCGCGACGCGCACAAGATCGCCGGGATCCCGGGCGTCATCGTGCACGGTCGCTATGACGTCGTCTGCCCGTTGCAGAACGCCTGGGACCTGCACAAGGCGTGGCCGAAGGGCGAACTGCACATCAGCCCGGCTTCCGGCCACTCGGCCTTCGAAGCCGAAAACATCGATTCACTGGTGGCCGCTACCGATCGCTTCGCCTAGCGCGCGCCGCTTAACCAACCCTTCCAAACAATCGTGCGAATGGCGCACGCCTAGAGGAAACAGCATCATGTCGGATAACGAAGAATTGATCGTCAAGGACAGCAACGGCACCCAGCTTCACGACGGGGATTCCGTCACCACGATCAAGGACCTGAAGGTGAAGGGCACCTCGGTCACGCTGAAGCGCGGCACTCTGGTCAAGAACATCCGCTTGACCGACGATGCCGACCTGATCGAATGCAACGTCGAAAAGGTCAAGGGACTGGTGCTGCGCACCGAGTTCCTCAAGAAGGCTTGAGGCGTCCTGTAGGGTGGGCTTTAGCCCACCGCTCTACGTTCTGGTGGGCTAAAGCCCACCCTACGGATTCCATGAATGAAGCAGGCTTGCGCATATCGAGCAGTTCGATCCGTCGACGCTTGCTCAATGAGTTCAGCGCTTTGTTGTAAGACCACTCCACCAGTTCAGCCAGATACGCGGCCGGGACGCTGCGGACATCGACGATCGTCACCCAGTGATACCGGGCGCGAAAGCGGGCGGGCTTGATGCCGGGAATGTCGGTGAGTTCGACGAAGCGATCCGGGCTGACGCGGATGCTGAAGCGCCACCGCTCCGGTTCGCTGGTCTTGAAGTAGGCGAAATTCCTGTCGCCGACCGAATAGACGAGGATGTTGCTTGGATGTCCGAGCAGGCGCGATGTCGCGCCTGGCAATTGCGCACAAAACTTCTTCAGTTGCGCAGTGTCCACCTCGCCGCGCTACCTCGGTTCAGCGAGGGGAGAGCCATCCGGATTTCGCTCCAGCATCCACAGTCCCGCCCACAGCTTCGCGTCCATCTCGTAGCCTTCGCGCATCTTCTGCGCCAGCCAGGCCGGTGCCTCACTGCGCGGGATCGCATGCACGGTGATGTCTTCGTCGCCATCGCCGCCGCCATCGCCTGTCTTGGTGAGATGGGTGGCGCGGACGAAGGCGATGCGCTCGCTGCTGCTGCCGGAAGAAGTGGGGCCGATCATCAGCACTTCGGCGTGCGCGGCGCGCCAGCCGGTTTCTTCTTCGAGTTCGCGGATCGCCGACAGTTCGATTGATTCTGTGGCATCGATATCGCCGACCAAGCCGGCCGGCATCTCGATGGTGTGCTTCTGCAACGGCACCCGGAACTGTTCGACGAACAGCACGCGGTCGTCCGGGGTCAGCGCGACGATGATCGCGGCAAGGCCGCCGGCGTGGGTGCGTTCGGCATACTCCCAGTGATCGCGCACCACCATGCGCAGATACTTGCCCTCGTAGACGGTGTGTGGGGGTGAAGTCTTGGCGTCGGTCATCGCGCCCATCGAAGGTCCTGGAGTCATCCCGATCCTACGATGTTGCAGATGACGTCGCGACCGCCAGGCCTGCGCTTTCGTGCAAGCGCCGACGGGTGAGGGGGCCGAAACGCAGGGCTTCGCACAATGCGACCAAGCTGGCGCCGTCGGCGCCGCCGCGCGCGAAGGCCTCGACAGGCCCAGGATGGGTGCCATCCCTGGTGAGCGGAGCGTCGAGCGCGATGGTGGTCAATTGACGCCAGAGCAATGCCTGCTCGCGATGTGCGCGCAACTTGGTCGCGACCTGTGCTGCGCCGCGGAAACGTAGGAACTGGATTTCGTCTATGCGCAGCAACAGGGCATCGAGGCTGCCGAAATGCGCGAGCAAGATTGCCGCGGTCTTGGCGCCGATGCCGGGAACGCCGGGAATGTTGTCGACGGCATCGCCGGTGAGCGCGAGGTAATCGGCGATCTGATGGGCGTTGACACCGTAGCGCGCCTTGACGCCGCCGACGCCCCAACGCTGGCCCTTGGCGTAATCCCATTGTTCGTCGTGCGTGTCGAGCAGCTGCGACAGGTCCTTGTCGGCGGAGACGATCACGCCGCGGTGGCCTTGTTGGCGGGCAGCGTGCAGGGCGCTCCCGATCAGGTCATCGGCTTCGTAATCGCTATGGGCCAGGACTGCCAGCCCGAGTGCAATGCACAACGCCTTGCAATGCACGAACTGGCGCTTGAGTTCCTCCGGCGCCGGATCGCGATTGGCCTTGTAGGCCGGGTAAAGCGCGTTGCGGAAACAGGAATCGAGTGCCTCGTCGAAGGCAATGACGATGTGGCGCGGACGCTCGCGTTCCAGCAGTTCCACCAGGAAGCGGGCGAAGCCATGCACGGCGTTGGTCGGCCAGCCGTCGGCGTCGTGGAACTCGTTGGGCATCGAGTGCCAGGCGCGGAACACGTACATGCTCGCGTCGACGAGATAAAGCGTCGGCTTGGCGCCACTCATGCCGGTGCCCAATCGGACAGCAGCTGGGTCGGGTCCGGGCGTTCGCGTTCGGGTACCTCGAGTTGCGGGGTGCCGATATGGATGAAGCCGACGATGCGTTCCTCGGTCGACAAGCCGAACCAGCGCATCACTTCCGCGTCATATGCCGGCCAACCGGTCAGCCACTGCGCACCGAAGCCGCACGCCTGCGCCGCCTGCAGCAGGGCGAAGCAGACACAACCTGCGCTGAGCAGGCGTTCCTGCTCGGGGATCTTTTCGTCGGGGCCCAATTTGGCGATCACCACCAAGACCAGCGGGGCGTTGGCGAAGCGTTGGCGATCCTTTTCGAGGATGGCGTCGCCGGCATTCGGATCGCGTTCGAGCGCGCGTGCGACCAGGCGTTCGCCTAGCGTGTGCCGCGCTGTACCGCTGATGCGCAGGAAGCGCCACGGCACGCGCTTGCCATGATCGGGCACCCGTACCGCCGACTGCAGCATGCGCAACAGGGTGGAGTGGTCGGGGCCGGGGGCGGTCAATTGCTTGGCCGGAACGGAGCGGCGGGCATCGAGGGCAGCCAGCGATTCAGGCATCGGTGCGACGAAAGGTTGGGACATTGATCACAGATTGCGAAAGGGGCGTGGGAACTGACGCATCTTGCCACTATGCTCCGATACATGTCGCAATCGGTCGCATTGCGTCGCGCGCGAGGGGAATCAAGTGTCCGGTCATCCGCTAGGTCTCGGTCACACCGAGCGTTCCAATCCAGTCGGCGTACTGGAGGAGATGAAGCGCCTCGCCGTCGAACAACTCGGCGCGGTACCGGGGGCATTGTATGCGCCCGTTGCTGAAGTGCTGGGCGATGCGGCCAAGCGCGACGGCCAATCCTTCGTGCAGCGCAACGATCATGCGGCCCTCCTGGCGCTGCGCCAGCGCAACGCCGCCTACATGATGCGCTTCAGGCAATTGATCGCACAGGGTTTCGAGGAATTCCGTGCGTTGCCACTGCGCACCAACCGTAGCAACCTGCCGCTGGACCTGGTCAACGAAAACCAGCTCGACTACCACTACGCCGGGCAGAAGCTGGCGGAATCCATCGGCCAGCGCTACTCGCGCCAGCTGGAAATGCTCGACGCACGCCTTGAAGCGCTCTCGCAGGAGCTCGGCCAGCCGCCGGCGTCCAATCCGATCGGTGCCGGCCGGCTCGCCGGCGCCTTCATCAGCACGTTCCGCGATGCCGAATTGCCGGAATCGCTGCGTCCGCTGTTGTTCCGCCAGTACGAACAGGAATTGTCACGGGTCCTCGGTGATCTTTACGGCCGCATCAACACCTTGCTGGCCGCTGCCGGTTATGGGGCGAAATCCGGTACAAGTTCCGCCGCGAAAGCAGAATCGCAGCCGAAGTTGCGCTCGGTCGAAACCGAAGCCGACGCGCGTCTGCGCCTGGGCGAACTGCGGGAAATGCTGCATACATGGCGCGAGGGCAGCACCCATAGCCGTCCGGCCTCCGTCGATGGGTCTGGGGAGCGGCGCGGCGCGCAGCGACGCGAGCTGCGTACGGCCGAAGTCGCGAGCGTGGCGGCCCTGCTGCAGCGTGATGCGCCTGAACCTTACGCGCGCGCGCTGGCGGGTGCCGGCAATCTTGCCGACGCGATCCGCGAGCAATTGACCGAAGGTGCGCGCCGGCTCGGCCTGGACCCGGACCAGACCCAGATCGGCGGCAAGGAAAACGACGCGATCGACATGGTCGGGCTGTTGTTCGAATCCTTGTTCCAGACCCACGCCATGCTCGACCGCGCGCGTCGCCTGTATGCGCGCCTGGTACTGCCCTATGTGCGTGTTGCACTCAGCGACGATGGCTTGTTCGTCCAGCGCGAACATCCGGCGCGGCGCCTGCTCGATGTCATCACCGAAGCCTGCGAAGGCAACGATGGCACCACGCCACAGGATCGCGAACTGCTCGAACGCGCCGCCGGTGTCGCTCAGCGCATCGTCGCCGACTACAACGAGGACCTGGAGATCTTCGCCCTCGCCAGCGACGAACTCGAGGCTCTGCTGGACCAGCAGCGCAAGCGCGTCGACATGCTGGAGAAGCGTTCCGCCGAGTCGGTGCACGGTCGCGAACGGCTGCTGCAGGCGCGGTTGCAGGCCGGTGCAGCGCTCGGGCAACGTGTCGGCAAGTCGACACTCACTGCTGCTGTCTCCGATTTCCTGATTGAACACTGGCAGCACCACCTGGTGCAGACGCTGCTGCGCGACGGGCTGGGTTCGGCCAAGCACGCCGACGTGGTGGCACTCGCCGATGCGCTGGTGGTGGTCGATAACATGTCCGCGCAGGGGCGCGGTGCGGTCGTTGCCGACCGCCTCATCGCACTGCAGCCGGCGATCACCGAATGCCTGGCGAGCTGCGGCCTCGACGAGACCGTTTCGCAGGAATGGCTGGCGGGACTGGTGCGTGCATTGGCGCAACCGGACCTCCCACGCATCCTGCGCCAGCTGCCGCCTCCGCAAGTGGCCGACGACGAGGCCGAACAAAGTCAGCTGCGCGTCGTCGGTGGCCATGCTGGCCTCGACTTCGACCCGCAAGTCGCCGAGCGCATGCGTCGGCTGACGCCAGGCGAATGGCTGCGTTTGCTCGACGCGCAGGGTGAGCACGTTGCGGTCAAGGTCGCCTGGATCAGCCCACTGAGTGCGCGCCTGCTGCTGGTCAACCGGCGAGGCGTTCGCGTGCTGGTCGCCTCGGCCGAGCAACTCGCGTCGCTGGTCGCGCAGGGCCGGCTGGTGGTCGGCACCGAACAGGCGCCGTTCGACGAAGCCATGCGCCAGATGCGGCAACGACTGAGCCGCGCCGTCGGTCAGAACTAAGGATGCGTTGAGCAGGTCCGTCTCCGGACTTGTTTCAAACGTTACGGGTCCGGTGCATGCCGGACTCGCATCCGATGCGCCATCGCCCGATTCCCGCGCTACGATGCCGGGATCACAGGGAGCGAACACATGGCGGTCACGATAGGCGTTGCGCGCGAATCCGCGCCGGGCGAGAAGCGCGTCGCACTGACGCCAGAAACCTGCAAGAAGCTGGTCGCCACCGGCGCCGCCGTGCGCATCGAGCGCGGCCTCGGGCGCAACGCGCATTTCCCCGACCAGGCCTATGCCGATGCCGGCGCGCAGCTGGTTGATTCCGTTGCAGCGGCGACGGGCGATGCCGACCTGGTGCTGTGCGTGCAGCCCCCGGATCCCAGTGCGATCGCGCAATTGAAGTCAGGTGCGGTACTGGTTGGCACCCTGCAGCCACAGTCTGATGCATCACGCGCCGATGCGATCACTGCGCGCGGCATCGTCGCCTTCCCGTTGGAGAAACTGCCACGCACCACCCGCGCGCAGGCGATGGATGTGCTCAGCTCACAGGCTGGCATGGCGGGTTACAAGGCCGTGCTGATCGCCGCTCAACTCGCGCCGCGCTTCTTCCCGATGCTGACCACCGCCGCCGGTACGATCCGGCCGTCGAAAGTATTGATCGTCGGCGCCGGCGTCGCCGGGTTGCAGGCGATCGCCACGGCGAAACGCCTCGGCGCGCAGGTCGAAGGCTTCGACGTGCGCCCGGAAGTGAAGGAACAGATCGAATCCCTCGGTGGCAAGTTCCTCGACCTCGGCGTCAGCGCCGTAGGCGAGGGCGGCTACGCGCGTCCGCTTACCGACGAGGAACGCGCCGAGCAGCAGCGTCGCCTCGGCGAACACCTCAAGAACATCGACACCATCGTCTGCACCGCCGCCGTGCCTGGCCGCCCCGCGCCGAAGATCATCAGTGCCGCGATGGTCGCCGGCATGAAACCCGGCAGCGTGATCGTCGACCTCGCCGCCGAAACCGGCGGCAATTGCGAACTCACGCAACCGGGGCACACGATCGAATCGGCGAACGGCGTCACCATCGCCGGCCCACTCAACCTGGCCAGCAGCGGCGCGCTGCATGCCAGCGAGATGTACGCGCGCAACGTCTACAACTTCGTCAGCCTGCTGCTGAAGGATGGCGCGCTCGCATTCGACTGGAACGACGAGTTGCTGGCGAAGACGGTGTGGCCCGAGCGCAACGCGTAGGGTGGGCTTTAGCCCATCGATCATGTGCGACGAATTGGCGGTGGGCTAAAGCCCACCCTACGGGTTATCGCTTCGGTGAATTCGCCTCGATCCACACCTTGCGTTGCTCCGGCGTCATCGCCTTCCACTGCTCGCGCAGGGCCTTGCGCTGTTCCGGATCGAGCGTGCGCATCTTGTGGAACAGCGCGCGCATTTCCTCGCGCTTCCCGGCGTCCATGTGCGACCAGCGCTTCATGCCGTGGTGGGCCCGCTCCCGCTGTTCAGGTGTCATCGTCTGCCAGCGTTGCGCATGATTGAGCATGCGCGCGCGCTGCGCGGGATTGGCGTTCCAGCGTTCGCGGACCGGGGCAACCAACAATTCTCGTTCGGCCTGGCTGAGCTGCTCCCAGGCCGGTGGGACGGCGGTCGTTTGCGCAGGTTGCGCCGCGAACGCCGGGGCGGCGCACAGCGCCAGCAGCAAGGTGGAAAGACGGATGCGGTGCATGGTGTTACTCCGAGGCAAGGGTGACGGCATCGTTGGACGCCAGCCATAGGTAAAGTTCGGGGGTTTCGTCGAGCGCGGCATAGGCGTCGTCGACGTCATTGGTGTCGCTGGCGACAACGGCCGTGGTCGCGGGCGCGACCTCGGGTTGGCGCAGCTGCAGGCCGAGTGCGAGCACGCCGATCGCGCATGCGGCGGCCAGCGGCCAGGCAAACGCACGCATCGGCGCCGATGCGCGCGGAGACAACGCAGTCTTTCGGCGCTGCTGCAATTGCGCCAGCGTGCGTGGCGAAAGATTCGCCAGGGCCTGCGCGTGGCGGAGGCGGAGTTCGCGATCCAGATCGCTACCGTTCAAGCCGTTGTCATGGGCGCTCATCGGAATTCCTCCAGTTGCCGCTGCAGGGCGGCGCGTGCACGCGAAAGATGGGTCTTGACCGAACCTTCGCTGCAACCCATTGCCCTCGCCGTGGCGGTGACATCGAGCTCCTCCAGCACGCGCAGGGTGAAGGCTTCGCGCTGGCGTCCTGGCAGTGCGCGCAATGCTTCGGCGATGCGCGAATACGCCTCGCGCCCGTCGTGCTTGCGCGCGGGATCGGGGCCGGCATCCGCCCAATCGATCGTGTTGTCGTTGGCGTCGGATTGCGGCGACAACCAGCGCAGCCGGAACACCCGCCGCCGCTGCACGTCGATGATGCGGCTGCGCAGGATGCTCCAGAACAGCGGTGTCCATTCGCCGGGAGGACGCCCGCGGTAGGCGAGCATCTTCGTCATTGCGTCCTGCACGGCATCCAGCGCGTCATCGCGCTGGCGCAGGCCGAGCTCGGCGAAGCGGAAGGCACGCGTGCCGATGCCGGCGAGGAATTGCTCCATAGAGGCAGCTTCCAGTGTCGTCGGTTCGCGGATGGTTGCAACCGGAACGGTCGCAGCCACTGCGGTGTCGTCGGCATCGGCGTTCACGCGTTGCAGCATACGGGTGCCGGCTTAATGCCGACGATCCCAACGCCGGTCGAAGCGTTCGCCGCGGCGGTCGAGGCGGTTGTCGATACGGTCGCCACGCCGATCCAGACGGTTTTCGATGCGGTCGCCCTTGTTGTCCAAGCGAGTCGCAAGGCGTTCATGGCCTCGGTTCTCAGCCCGTTCGGCACGGCGATCGAGACGTTCATCGATGCGGTCGCCGCGTCGGTCGAGGCGGTTGTCGATGCGGTCGCCGCGGTTGTCCAAACGGCGTTCGACGCGGTCGCCGCGGTCGCCGGCGGTCGCGGCGCCGGCAGCCACCAGCAAGCCCAGTCCCAGTGCCATTCCTAGCCCGGCTTTCATGACGCCGGCTTTCGTGGTGCTTGCCCTCATGATCCCAGCTTTCATGTGGAATTCCCTCGGCGCAGGCCAACCCTGCGAGGGAGAGAACGCCGCGCCGTGCGATCGGTTGACGGCGTCCCCGTGGCGTTCAGGGATCGTTATGATGGCCGGACGCGATCAAGGGGTGGCATATGGCTGACGGATTAGGGGCGCAGGCTTTTGTGATGCTCTACATCTTCATGCTGGCGGCGATCGCCGGCCACGTGATCATCTCGCGGGTGCCGACGATCCTGCACACGCCGCTGATGTCGGGTTCCAACTTCATCCACGGCATCGTGCTGATCGGCGCCATGGTGGTGCTGGGACATGCCGACACCACGCTGGAGAAAACGATCGGCTTCCTCGCCGTCCTGCTCGGCGCGGGGAATGCCGCCGGCGGTTACGTCGTCACCGAGCGCATGCTCGACATGTTCAAGTCGTCGAAGAAGCCCGCTGGCGACAAGCATGGAGCGAAGCCATGACCTGGCTGCCACTGTTGGTGAAGGCCAGCTACTTCGTCGCCGCCACACTGTTCCTGCTCGGCCTGCAACGCATGGCCTCGCCGGCGACCGCGCGCAGTGGCATCCAGTGGGCCGGGCTCGGCATGTTGATTGCGACGGTCGCGACGATCGCGCTGCCGGGCCTGCACAACCTCGGCCTGATCGTGCTGGCGACCGTCATCGGTACGGCGACGGCCTGGATCTGGGGCAAGAAGGTCGCGATCACCGACATGCCGCAGATGGTCGCGTTGTTCAACGGCATGGGCGGCGGCTCCGCAGCGGCGATTGGTGCGGTGGAATTGCTGAAGTATTCGGCGCTTCCTCCGGCGGGCGCAGCGGTCGAACGCCTGCAAGGCCAAACCGGCGATGTCACGCAGCCAGCGACGATCACACTGGTGCTCGCTGTCCTCGGCGCGTTGATCGGTGCGATATCACTGTCCGGTTCGGTGATCGCCTGGGCCAAGCTCGATGGACGCATGGACAAGCGCTACATCTTCCCCGGCCAGAAGCTGTTCAATGCCGCAGTGTTCGGTAGCGCGGTCGTGCTCGGCGCGATCGTGGTCCATTCGCTCGGCGTGCCGGCGACCGTCGCGTTCTTCATCGCTGCACTCGCGTTTGGCGTGCTGATGACGTTGCCCATTGGCGGCGCCGACATGCCGGTCGTCATCTCGCTGTACAACGCATTGACCGGCATCGCGGTTGCGTTCGAAGGCTATGTGCTCGGCAACGAGTCGTTGATCATCGCCGGCACCATGGTCGGCGCGGCCGGTATGTTGCTGACGCGCCTGATGGCCAAGGCGATGAACCGCTCGATCAAGAACGTACTGTTCTCGAATTTCGGCGGTGGCGGCCAGGCGCAGGAAATCTCCGGCGCGCAGAAACCCATCGAGGCCGGCGACGTCGCCGCGATGATGGCCTATGCCGAGCGCGTCGTGATCGTGCCCGGCTACGGCATGGCGGTGGCGCAGGCGCAGCACAAGATCTGGGAACTGACGCAGCGGCTGGTCGAGCGTGGCGTGAAGGTGAAGTTCGCGATCCACCCGGTCGCCGGGCGCATGCCAGGGCACATGAACGTGCTGCTCGCCGAAGCTGGCGTGCCCTACGACCTGATCGCCGACATGGACGACATCAACCCCGAGTTCCCGAACACCGACGTGTCGCTGGTGATCGGCGCCAACGACGTGGTGAATCCGGTCGCGAAGACCGATCCGGCTTCGCCGATCTACGGCATGCCGATCCTCGACGTGAACAACTCGAAGAACACCATCGTCATCAAGCGCGGCAAGGGCACCGGTTTCGCCGGCATCGAGAACGCGCTGTTCTACGCCGACAATACGCGGATGCTGTACGGCGATGGCGCCGAGATGGCGAGCGCGCTGGTCAGTGAACTGAAGGCACTCGATAGCGGCGGTCACTGAGGAGCAACCCGGAGGGCCGGGCCTGAGGCCGCGCGATGCCGCGTCATCGCTCGGTTGCGTATCGACATACGCGCCCTCGCTCTTCCTTGCCTCGCACGCCCTCAGGCCCGGCGCGACCTGCTCGGATAGCGTTAACAGGGCCCTAGTCCGCCGCGGTTGTCACGCGATGCTTACCTGGTCGGCTTCGGGTAACTCGCAGCCACGATCCACGCCGCACCGCACAATGCCACCGCTACGAACAGATTGGTCATTTCGGGCCGGTTCCCGATATCGGGCAACACCCGAGGGACGTGCAGGATCAATGCCCAGCTGCCATACATCGCGCCGGCCAGCAGCGCGGCCAGGCGCGCCTGTATTCCAGTCAGCACGGCCAGGCCTGCGGCCAGGTGCGCAGCACCAGTGAACCAGGCCCAGAACAATCGCGCCGGGATCCACGCCGGGACTATCGTGGCGACGAAGTCGGCATAGATGAAATGTGTTGCCGCGAATACCGGCAGCGAAACGCCGAAACAGAGGCGGCCCACTCGAATCAGCTTGTCGTTGGTATCGCCCGTGACACGTTGCGATGCAGACAGGCCCGCCAGCACGAGCGAGGCGCCAGCCAGTGCGAACGTCTCAAAAAAACGGACCCATGCAGTGCCGTTTCGCGGTTCTGCGATCACGATTGGCGCGTGGATCAACACGCACCACAACAGGAACAGCGCGGCCGATCCGAAGGCCGCCCAGCGAGTGGTGCGGTCGATCAGCAGGCACGCCCCGAGTGCCGTCAACAGGAATCCAGAGAGCTGAGCCCACCAGTGCGTCGTAGTTGGACTGGGCAGTGGTTGCAGGCCCGAGACGTAGTCGCCATGGAGCAGGCTCAGGACGCCGAAGACGAGGACGCCGACGGCGACGCAGATGCGGCCGGGTGTGAGTGGGAAATTCATGGTTCGCATGTTGGAGACACCTGCCAGGTAGGTTTAATCGCGACGCAGCGCTCGCCGGGCGAACCACGCACAGATGACGCCGAGCAACGCATGCACGACGATGCTGCTGGCGACCCAGTCGAGGTGGAACTTGCCCTGCGTCGCCGCCGACAAGGGCACCACCACGTATTGCATGAAGACGTAGAGGAACAAACCGTAGGCCAGGCCATAGGCGATCGGCCGTTGCGACAACACGCGATATCGCTTGGCGACCAGGTAGTAGGCCAACACCATCGTTGTGGCGATGAAGTAGTGCAGGCCCGCACCCAGCCACGCAGTTGCGATACCACCATTGAAACTCGTCTTGCCCAGCAACCCCGCAGCGATCGACTGGAAGATCCGGATCGCTGGAACGTCGCGTAATCCCCAGAAGATGGTGGCGAATATCGCATCCAGTGTGCCCACCGCCACGCCGCCTAAGGCGATCGCGGATGCCGTGTTCCCCTTCCTCCCGGGCATCGCGGTGATTCCGGTATGCGTATCCATGTCCGTCTCCATGGTGGCTGATAAAAAAACCCCGCAGCGGCGCTTCTAAAGCCGCTGCGGGAATTCGGGGGTTACAACAATGGCACCATGAATGGCGCTCTATGGGGGAGTCGCATCAGAAGTCGTACTGCACCATGAAGCGGACGGAGCGCGGGGCCTGGAACGAAAACGGCACCATGTGGGTTGGGGAGGGGAGGCCGGAGGCCCGGATCTCGGCTTGCTCGTTGACTGACGTCACCTTCCGCGAATTGAATACGTTGAAGATATCCACCTTGAACTGCAGGCCAGGGGCGAACGTAGGTCGATAGGCCACGTTCACGTCCAGCGTCGTGGTCCATGGCAGGCGGCCCGCGGTGCCGCGCGGCCGGCGGACAACGGTGTTGTCGTCTAGGCCACCGAGCGCGGTGGTGCCGCAGCGCATGAACGATGATCCGTACGGGTGCGGGCTGTAGTTCCGGGCATCACCCGGATCGTTGAAATCGCCGTCGCCATTCGCGTCGACCGGCGGGAGCGGATTCCGGTCCAGCACGCCGAAGCAGTTGAGCGGCCGGCCGGACTGCACCAGCAGGTTGCCGCCGACCGACCACTGTTCGCTGATCTCGTAGTTGCCGAACAGTTTCAAGGTATGGCGACGGTCGTTGGGCAGGTAGCCGTAGGTGTCGACGGTCAGCTCGGGATAGTCGAAGTCTTGGGTGACGTTGACATCGTCCTGGCCGATATCCGACTTCACGCCGCCTTCAGTGTTGCCCTTGCTCTTCGCATACGTATACGAACCCTGCAGGAACACCTTGTCCCAGTTGCCATCGAAGAAGAACTCGACGGCCGCATACTTGCGCTTGGCCGGCGGGCTCAGGCGATCAGCTGGGATGGTGTAGCTGCGCAGCGTACCGTCGTTCTCCACATCGGTGAGGAAGATCGCATCCTTGCCGGGATTGAACAGCCGGCAATACGGGAAACCCGCCCCCGGGATCACCGGCACCAGGTCCGGGTCCTGCTCGGCGATCGCATCCAGCACGGCGGTGTAGTCGCAGGTGTCGTCGATCGCGGTTTTGAGGTCGCGATAGATGCCGCGCACGCCGAGCGAGAAGTGGTCGCCGAGTTGCTTCTGGAAGCCGAGGATGTATTCATCCTGATACATCGGTTCCAGGTTCTGCGCAGCAATCGTCGCCGCCGTCTTGGCGCCGCCGAACTCGGCGTTGAGGTACATGAAATCGCCGTTGGACACCGGGTTGATCGGCACGCCGGTATTCGGATCAACGCCGGAGAAACTGAACGTCTCGATGCTGAGGATCGACGCACTGGCGCCACGGACCGCGACGCTGGCAGTCAACGGCAGTGCATAGCGCCCGGCGTTGCCGAACACCTTGAAGGTCGAGTCGCCGTTGACGTCCCACGAGAAGCCGAGGCGCGGGCCGAACTGGTTCTTGATGTCGACATAGGCCTCGCCCTGGCCATTGATGTTCTTGAAGTTGTCCCAGCGCGCGCCGAGATAGGCGATGAAGTTGTCGGTGATGTTCCAGCTGTCCTGGATGTAGAACGCCTCCTGTTCGATATTGAGCGTGGCGCCCTGGGCAACGCGTGTTTGCTGCACGTTGTCGACGCCGCCGCCCACTTCGAAATAAGTCCACGAGGACCCACCCTGGCGTGCTTCACCAGCGATGGACTCGTAATCCTCGGTGTCGTAACCGAAGCGCAGCAAGTGGTCGCCCAGTTGCCACTCGGCATCGATGCGGAACTGCTTGCGGGTATCTGCGGAATCGGTGCGTTCGATATTGAGGCCGAGGTTGCAGTTGCTGCCGTACGTGCCGGTGACTGCCTGGCGCGCCGCCGAACGTCCGTCGGCGATGGCCGGACAGCCTGTGGCGCCGGCCTGGATATTGCCGTTGTAGGTCACTTCGGTGCCATCGGCGCCGCGCAGGCGCTGCCCGCGGGAGAACTCGCCGTAGCCGTACAACGCCGACAAGGTGAGCGTGTCGGTGAGATAGCCGGTGTACTTGAGGATGTAGTTCTCGCCGCCATCCTCCGCGAAGCTGGTGCCGACGAACGGACCCCGCTCGATCACGCCGGGTCGGTTTTCATAGATGTCGATTTCGGTCTCGGTTGTATCCGAAAACGCAGTGAACTCCAGGGCGTGGTCGTCGCTTATGTTCCAGTCCATCTTCAACAGCCACGTCGGGTCCTCGGTTTCGGTATGCGTGTTGCCGACCGAGGCGACATTGCCCCAAGCGTCGGCGTCACCCACGCCGTACGAAATCAAGCCGTAGGCGAACAGGCGATCCTTGATCAACGCGCCGCTGGCCCAGACCGAAGCGGTCAGGTTCTCCTGGGTGTCGTGCGAGTTGTCCTCGCGCAAGGTGCCGTTCTTCAAGTAGGTGTTCGGTGTGTCCTCGCGCAGGTCTTCCGGCAACCAGAAGAGGTTGCCGCCCGCATGGAACTCGTTGGTACCACGCTTGGTGATCTGGTTGACCACACCACCCAGCGAACGACCGAACTCGGCGCCGTAGCCGCCGGTCTTGATCTGCTGCTCCGCAATCGCCTCGAACGGCACCGCGCCGAAGTTCAGGTTGCGGAACGAGTTGGTGATGTTGAAGCCGTTGATGAAGTACTGGTTCTCTGACACCGACGCGCCGCCGAACGAGGCCAGGTTGCCGAATGCGACGTCGCCACGCACGGTGCCCGGTGCCAGCAGCGCGACGCTGGTGGTGTCGCGCGCGACCGGGATCTTCGCGATCTGCTCGGCGGTGAGGATCGTGGTAGATTCGACCGACGACACGTCGATCGGATTGATCGCACCGGTGCCGACGACGGTCACGGTGTCGAGGGTGTTCGCACCGGCAGCGGTGACGTAATCGACGTTGGCAGCGGTGCCGACGTTGACGGTAACGTTGCGCGGATTGGCGCCGTTGCGGGTGACGGTGTACTGACCCACCGGCAACTGCGAGAAGCGATAGTTCCCGTCGGCACCAACGGTGATGGTGCGCGAGAAACCGGTTGCCGGATTCTCGATAGTGATGGTGTCGCCGGAAGCTGCCTGACCGGCAACTGCACCCGCGGTATTGGTTTGCGCCTGGACGCCAGCCGAAAAGCACAGTCCCAGCGCAAGGCATAGGGCACTACGGCGCAATGTGTGACGGTTACTCATGAGCGTGGACTCCCCCGAATGGAAAAGTGATGGAGTGGGCGTCACGCCGACGACCGATCGCGGCCTCGCGTAACGAAATCCAAACTATTCGGGGCGTTGGTTGGCGGCGAGAGCCAATATCGGCGTGTTCGCGAGAACCATTTCACGCGACAACAGTCAGCGCGCGCATGTTCGGCGCGCTATGTTCTGCAGCACGGACAGTGCTGCTCGTGCGGGTATTGATCGTGACGGTGAACGCTTGCGTCGCTGGTGCCAGCGACCGAAATCTAATGAGGAGATTGGCCCCAATGCGCAAACAACGCGCAGGGCACTCCGATCAGGAACATGTGGATCAGCAGCAACGTGAACATCCAGTCGTAATGCACGATGTGCCATGTGGGGTCGATCGCAAGCGGGATCAGTACCCATAGCAGTGTGTACAGGAGTGCACCGTACGCCGCGCCCCAGCGTAGCGGTGCGCGTAGCAGGGCCGGATAGCGTTCGCTGATGTATCCAAACCCCGCGACCGATAGCGCCGCCATCGTGTACAGCACGACGAGGCCGAACAGGACGCCGGATACACCAAGCGAATAGGCTTTGGGTCCAAGCAACAAGGATGCCGACCCCTGTGCAACACGCCAGATCGGAACGTTACGGAACGCCCAGTACAGGCCGCAGGACGCCAGGTCCAGGGTGCCGACCACCAAGGTCGCTTGGACCAGGGGCGATAGACGAGCGGGAGTCGACAGGTCGGGGATGTCGGCGTAAGTGTTGGCGTGGCGCATGAGTGGCTCGCAGTCCATCCGCAATTGGTCCTATCAGAATCCGGTGATTTGGTCCTAGCAAGGTCCAATTCGGTACGCTCCAATGGGTCCAATCTGGAGGACGACCCATGCACCTACTGCTTGATGGCCGCGGTCCGCTGCATGCCCAGCTCACCCGTGCACTCAAGACCGCGATGGTCGCAGGTCGGGTCAGCCAGGGCAGCCGGCTGCCGCCCACCCGACTGTTGGCGCGGGAGCTGGGCGTCTCGCGCAACACGGTGCTGACCGCCTACGAGCAGTTGCGCGCGGAAGGGTTCGTCGATGGCCGCATCGGTTCCGGCAGTTACGCAACCCTCCCGTTGCTGACAGTGGCGGCCAACGACCCACAACCGCTGACGTCGCAACCCCAATCCAATTTTTCCAGGCGCGGCCGGATCGTGCACGACCATGCGCGCATACCCGGACGCCGCGTGGATGGCGTTCGTTATGCATTCCAGTACGGCATGCCGCTGGTCAATCCGGCGCTCGCCACTGCCTGGGCGCGCGAACTGGCGCATGCAGCCGCCTACACGTCGCCGAATTACCCGTACACGCAGGGGTTGCCAGCGCTGCGCGAAGCAGTCTGCGACTACCTCGCACGCCGACGTGGCGTCCAGGCGACGCCCGACGATGTCCTCATCGTCAACGGCACCCAGCAGGCGATGGCGTTGACCGCGCGCGTACTGCTGAACGAAGGCGATCGCGTCGCCGTCGAAGAGCCCCAGTATTTCGCCATGCGCGAGTTGCTGCAGATCCACGGCGCGCATCTGACGGGTGTGCCGGTAGACGCCGAGGGCCTGTGTTGCGACGCATTGCCATCACGTTCGCCGCAATTGATCTACGTGACGCCGTCGCATCAGTTCCCGAGTGGTAGCGTGCTGTCGTTGTCGCGGCGCATGGAGTTGCTTCAATACGCCCGCCACAACCAGAGCTGGATCTTCGAAGACGACTACGACGGCGAGTTCCGTTACGACAGCCAGCCGCTTGCGGCGTTGAGATCGCTCGACCACGACGGCCGCGTGATCTATGTCGGCACGTTCTCCAAGACGTTGTTTCCGGCATTGCGCCTTGGGTATCTGGTCATGCCAGCGGCGTTGCGGCAGGACTTCATCACCGCCAAGTGGACCCAGGATTTCGGCTCGGCCCCGATCGAACAGGCGGCGCTGGCGAGCTTGATGGCGAACGGCGGCTTCGAGCGGCACCTGCGGCGCGCCAGCAAGATCCTGCGCGAACGACGCGCTGCGTTGCTCGATGGTTTGCGCGCGCTCAGTGCCGGTCGTCTCGAAATCGCCGATTCCCGCGCCGGCATGCACCTCGTAGCCTGGCTGCGCGACAAGAACGCGGCCGATGGCGAAGCCATGATTGCGCATGGGCAACGCCTGGGGCTGGGCTTGCACTCCATCAGGCCGCATTACCTCGATCCACCGGACCGCGCCGGCCTGCTGATGGGTTACGGCGGCATGTCGGTGACGGAAATCCAGGAAGCGCTGGTGCTGTTCTCGCGCTGCCTCGATGCGGCTTACGCGTAGGGCCGGGCGCGGCTGTCGTGCCGCGCCCGGTCATGCCCTGTCACGGCAGGCAGATTTCGCCGGTGACCTTGGTGGTGATGACTCCGCCGGCCCGCGTGCCGCTGACGAAGAAGAAGCCGGTCGCGCCGGCGAATTCACCGGTGCCTTCGACGATCTTCTGATACGCGGTTACAACGCCAGGCGGGACGATGCCGGCTTCGCGCATCAGGAGGTTGCCACTGGCGGTGCGGTATTCGAAAGGCCCTGCATAAGGCAGTGCATCGGGGGCGCCTGACGGCGCAGTACCGGAGCTGTTGCCCCTGAAGTGCGTCGTGCCACGCAGACCGTGGTTACCGTCGACGACGCCGAGGAAGCAGTACGTCAGTCCGGGATTGCAGCCTTCGGTGGCAAACACTTCGACGAGGTCGGCTTGGATCGGCTTGCATTCTTCGGCGTGAGCAACGGAGGCGGCGAGCGCGAAGCAGGCGACTAGTGCGAGTTTCATGGCGGATCTCCATTCAGTTGGCGGGACGTCTACAGCGTCTCCACGCTAGTCACGCTCGCGGTGCGCCATCAGCGCCAATTGCATGCAGCCGACAAAGAGCCAATCGGGCCGTTTCACGGGCAAAAAAACGGCCCTGTGCAGGGCCGTTGGTTGTAGCCGTGGGGCGCAATCAATCGGATTTCGCCGCCCTCGCGAACAAGGCGCAGGGAATACCCACAAACACGATGTAGGCGACGAAGCAGGCTACCTGCCAGTCGACACGTGGCGGTTTGACAGTGTGCGACGCAGAAAACAGCGGCAGCAATACATCGAACATCAACACGTACAGGAGCGCGCCGTACAGCGCGCCGTAGCGCAATGGTTGTTGCAGCAACGCAGGAATACGACGGCTCGCCAGCACGTAACCCGCCGCCATTGCGGTCATCAGGTAGTAGTGCAGGGCGGCGCCGAGCAGCACCGTGGTCCAACCGCCCGACAAGGCCGCTTCACGGCCGAGGACCCACCCCGCGATGGCCTGCAGGATCCGGCTGGGCGGTACGTCGTGGATGGTCCAGTAAGCACTGGCGAAGGCCAGATCGAGGGTGCCGACGGTCAAGCCGGCGAGCAGTATCCACGGCAGCCTGAAATATGCGGCGTGGGACAGGTGGGTCGTGAAATCCGTCGTCTTCATGCCAGGCTCCTTGCCGGACGAATTGGCTCTATCAAGCCCCGCACGATTGGCTCTGGCAAGGTCCAATTGGCTACAGTGGAATGGAGCCAATCCAAGGAGTTGGCCCATGCATATCCAGTTGGATGGTCACGGCCCGTTGCATGCGCAGCTGACACGGGCGCTGAAGTCGGCCATGTTCGCTGGGCGCGTGCATTCCGGCGAACGGCTGCCACCCACGCGATTGCTGGCACGCGAATTGGGAATGTCCCGCAATACGGTCCTCGCAGCTTATGAACAGCTGCGAGCGGAAGGTTTCGTCGATGGCCGTGTCGGCTCAGGCAGTTACGTCACGCCGCCATTGCAGATCTCGCGGCCGGCGACGCCATGCGAGGCATCGGAGCCGGCGCAATCGGCCTATGCGCGGCGCATGCGCGCGTTTCACGACAATGCCCGGCTGGCCAACGCGATGGATGTCCAGATCCGGCATCGGTTCCAGTACGGCATGCCGCTGACCAACCCGGCACTGACCAACTTGTGGGCGCGTGAACTGTCACGCGCTGCCCTGTACACAAAACCTAGCTACCCACCTGTGCAGGGTTTGCCGGCGCTACGCGAAGCAGTCTGCGACTACCTCGCCCGCCGACGCGGCGTGGAGGCGATGCCGGAGGACGTATTGATCGTCGCCGGCACGCAGCAGGCGATTGCGTTGACCACCCGCATCCTGCTCGATGCGGGCGACCACGTCGCGATCGAGGACCCGCAGTACTTCGCCACGCGTCGCGTGCTGCAGATCCATGGTGCGACCTTGTGTGCAGTGCCGGTGGACGGCGACGGACTGGTCGTCGACGCCCTGCCTGTGCGTGCGCCGCGGCTGGTGTGCGTCACGCCCTCGCATCAGTTTCCAAGCGGCGCAGTGATGTCGCTGTCGCGACGCAGGGCTTTGCTCGATTACGCCGAACGCCAGGGCTGCTGGGTCTTCGAGGACGACTACGACGGGGAGTTCCGCTACGACAGCAAGCCGTTGGCTGCATTGCGCTCGCTCGACGAAGCCCGCCGCGTGATCTACGTGGGAAGTTTCTCGAAAGTGCTGTTCCCGGCGTTGCGCATGGGCTACCTGATCATGCCCCCTGGATTGCGCAACGACTTCATCGCGGCGAAATGGGCGGAAGACTTCGGCTCACCGGCGATCGAGCAGGCGGCCTTGGCAAATTTCATCGGCAATGGCGGTTTCGAACGCCATCTGCGGCGTTCGACCAAAACCCTGGCGGAACGTCGTGCCGTGTTGATGCAGGGATTGGAAAGCTGCAGCCGCGGGCGATTGGACATCGCCGATTCGCGCGCCGGCATGCATGTCGCGGTCTGGTTGCGCGAAAAGTCGCGCGCCGAAGGCGATGCCCTGATTGCCCATGCACAGGCGCTAGGGCTGGGGCTGCACTCGATCGCACCTTCCTATCTCGCGCCGCCTGACCGGGCCGGCCTGCTGATGGGGTTCGCGGCGATGTCGCCCAGCGAGATCCAACAGGGCATTGAGGTATTCGCGCGCTGCCTCGACCACTGCTATGCCTGACATACGCGCCCTCGCTCTTCCTTGCCTTGCACGCCCTCAGGCCCGGCACGACCTGCTCGGATAGCGTTAACAGGCCCTAACGCGACGCGATCAGCGCCAGCAGCAAGCCGGCGGCGGTCCATGCGAATTCGGCCGGGCCGCTGGCGAGGTCGACCATGGTCCAGGCCAGGGAGGGCCCCAGCCGCAGTGCCGAATCGAGGAAGCCCAGGCCCATCACCACCCCCATCTGCGCGGCGACGATGCCCCAGTTCGCCAGCGCGATGCTCGCCGCGGTCGCGGCCACGCCGGCCAGCATCCGCCCATTGCCCGGAGCGACACGCGCCAGCCGCAGCAACCAGGCGGCGTCCAGGGCTGCCACCGGCGCCATCCAGGCGCAGGGCGCGCCACTGATTGCCGCCACTGAAATCCAGGCAGCCGCCAGCCCGCAGATCCCGAGCAGCAACAGGGCAAAAGCGAACCACGGGAATCGGCGGATGGGTGCTGCGGACATTCATGCCTTCCTGTAAATGGCGCAGCATAGCGGGCGTGCGCGCCCAGGGCCTGCTCGGAAAGCATTGTCAGGCCCTAGAATGCACGGCCTTGCGCTGCGCACAGGCGCCACCATCTTCTCCGTATGTATTCCCGCAGCAGCGAACCCGTCCGTTTCGAGCGCGATTGCGCCGTTGTCCTCGTCCCTCAAGGCGAGGAAGTGACCTTGCCTGCGGGCAGCATCGGCTACATCACCCAGGCGCTTGGCGGCAGCTACACCGTATTCGTCGAAGGCAACCTGTTCCGCGTCGCCGGTAAGGATGCAGATGCCATTGGCAAAGAACCGCTGGCACCGCTCGAGCTCGCCGCCGGCGCATCGGATGAGGCCGTCGAGCAACTGGTGTGGAAGCAGCTGCGCACCTGCTTCGACCCGGAGATCCCGATCAACGTCGTCGACCTCGGCCTGGTCTACGAAGCCAACGTGCGCATGCGCGACGACGGCCAGCGCGAGGTCGAGGTCAAGATGACCCTGACCGCCCCCGCGTGCGGCATGGGCGACATCCTCGTCGACGATGTCCGCAGCAAGCTGGAATTGATCCCGACCGTGGCCGAGGCCGATGTCGAACTGGTGTTCGACCCGCCGTGGAACCGCTCGATGATGTCCGAAGCCGCCAGGCTCGAGACCGGGATGCTCTGAGGGGCGGACCCTCGCGCGGCCGGCTGGAAAACCGGTCATTCAATCCAAGGGCATGCCGTGATTCTGTGACGAACGTCTCATTGAAGGCGATTACATTGCTGCGCCTGCAACATGTAAGTCGGGCGACAAACGGTTAGTTTTCTGTACCGGACGGCATCCGCGATGTTGTCCGTTTTTTGTTGTGAAACGCCGCGCGCCATGGAGGGCCCCAGCACCGCTGGTGGCGCACATTGCTTCTTTTGATCCGCGCATGCGGATGCTTGATTGCTTTGTTTCGGGGAATCTGATGTCCGTGAAGTCGCAGAACCGCGTGCGTTTGCTCGCGGCAGCCCTGGTGCAGTTCCTTGCAGCCGCGATGGCGACCGCCCACGCTCAAGATGCCGCGGCTGTCGACGATCTGGCCCGGTGCAAAAGCGACACCACGATCAAATGCCTCGACCTGATCCAGGTCACCGCGACGCGGCGACCGGAATCCACGCTCGACGTGCCCGCTGCGACGACGATCGTCAGCGCCGAAGAGATGCGCAACGCCGCGCCGCAGACGGTGATGGACGCGTTGCACGGCGCCGTCGGCACCTTCGTGCAGCAGACCACGCCGGGGCAGGGCGTGGTGATCGTGCGCGGGCTGAAAGGTTCCGAAGTGCTGCATCTGGTCGACGGTTTCCGCCTCAACAACGCGATCTTCCGCAACGCGCCCAACCAGTACATCGCCCTGGTCGATTCGCAGGCGGTGGATCGCATCGAAGTGGTGCGCGGGCCGTCGAGCACGCTGTACGGCAGCGATGCGATGGGTGGCGTGGTGCAGATGCTCACCACGGAGCCGCACTTCGACGGCAATGAATGGCAGTACGACGGACGCCTGCGTTTCATGTTCGGGTCGGCAGACCGCATGCTGCTGAGCCGGGCCGAATTCGCCACCGGCCACGATGGCCTGGCGATCTCCGGCGGTGCGACCTACCAGGACGTGGATGACCTGCGCGTCGGTGGCGGACCGCGATTGGGCCCAAGCGCGTTCACCGCGCATGGCGGCGATTTCAAGCTGCGTGCCGAGATCGCCGAAGGCCATGAACTCACGGCCAGCGCGCAATACATGAAGCAACCGCGCACGCCGCGTTACGACGCGCTGGTGCCTGGTTTCAGGCAAACACAGCCGGACAATGCAACTTTCTTCTTCGAACCGCAGGAGCGCCGCTTCGCGCAGTTGCGCTGGCGCATCACCAAACCGAACGCGCTGTTCGACACGGGCGAACTGCATCTTGGCCGGCAGGACATCGTCGACGATCGCCGCACGCGCGCGCCGGGATCGAGCAACGAGGATCACGAACAGAACCGCGACGAATTGACCGGCGTCACCGGTCAATTCGGCAAGGCGATCGGTGAGTCGCACTACCTCAGCTATGGCTTCGAGATGTACCGCGACGAAGTGGCGTCCAACAGGACTCGCCTAAACCTCAATAGCGGCGTCGTCATCCCGCGTGCGCCACGCTTCCCCGATGGTTCGGCCATGGACACCGCAGGACTGTACGTGGGTGACGACTGGCGCATCGGCGATCGCCTGGATCTCAATTACGGCATTCGTTACAGCCGCTACGACATCGAACTGGCGTCCATGCCGGAGTTCGGCCTGGTCGGTGTGAGGCTCAAGCCGGACGATCTCACCGGCAATATCGGGCTTGCCGTCGAGTTGAGCGACAACCTGCGCTTCATCAGCAATGTCGGTCGTGGTTTCCGCGCGCCCAACATCTTCGACCTGGGTTTGCTTGGCGAACGGCCGGGCGGGCGTTTCAACGTCCCCAATCCGGGCCTGCAACCTGAAAGCGTGCTCAGCTTCGACGCCGGCTTCAAGTTCGGCAGCGAGCGGCTGGTAGGCGAGGTGATTGCATTCCGTTCGCAATACCGCGACAAGATCACCAGTGTCCTGACCGGTGCCGGGCAGACGGCCGATGGTGTGCCGTGCGCTACGCCTGGCGTGCCTTCTACCTGTCTGGCGGTAGTGGAAAGCCGCAACGTCACCGAACTCAATCTGTGGGGTATCGAAACGGGCGCGCGGTATTACATGGCGCAGCCGAAGCTGGAGCTCTACGCCACCGCCACCTATACCCGTGGGGACGAAGAGTTTGAAGGCGCGGAATACTCCGCAGATCGCATCCCACCGCTGTTCGGCAAGGTCGGGGCGCTGTGGCATGCGCGCGAGAACCTGAGTCTCGAGGCCTACACGCTGTACGCCACCAGGCAGGATCGCCTGAGCCCGCGCGATGCAATCGATCCGCGCATCAATCCGGACGGCACTGCCGGCTGGGCTACGTTGAACGCACGCGTCGGCTGGAAGGCCAACGAACACTTCGACCTGGCGTTGCGCATGGAAAACCTGTCCGACAAGCGCTATCGCGAACATGGCACCGGTCTCGACGAACCCGGTCGCAACTTCATCTTCAGCGCCGATTACCACTTCTGATCGACTGTGGACCTCTGGAGCCTATTCATGTCGCCGCCACTCGCCGTACGTCAGAGCACTGATGCGCTGCAAGGTGACAACGATCGACGTGGGCTGCAGAGTCCGCGCCCGGGAGCCGTTGCAGCAGGGGAGCTCGTCGACGGTCAACATGTTCGCCAGCGCGGAACGAGTACCGCGGCGAATCCATCGGCAACGCAACAGGCATGCCGCCGAGGGCAGGGGATGGCGCGTTTTGTGTTCGTTGGAGCCGCCGTGCTGCTCTGCGCGTGTGCATGCACGCGTACACCGGAGGTTGGGGACGACACTGGCCGCAAGGCAGCCGTCATCGCCGAAGAAGCAGTGCCCGAGCCGAAGCGACAGAACCTCAGCGCGAAGCTTCCCGCCGGCCAACCGATCGTGATCGAGAACCCTTACGGCAGTGTGTTCTTGCGCTTTGGGGGTTACGAACATGAAGTCGGCGTCCATTCGACCTTGCAGCAACCGCCGGGAGCAGCGGCGATCGAGTTCAAATCGGGTCAACAGGACGGCAATTATCTGATCGCGCCGCGTCTGCCAGAAGGCGTGACATTGGCCGAAGCGCAGCGTCTCGACCTCGTGGTGTACGTGCCCGAGAAGCATCCTGTCACCGTGCGCACCGAGCGGGGTGACATCGAAAGCCGCGGCGTGAAGAGCGATCTGGACCTGAAGACGGTCGCCGGCAACATCGCCGCGCGTGGTACCGAAGGCACCGTGCAAGCAGAAACCGGCGAAGGTTCGATCGAAACCGCTTTCGCCGAGACGGCGCGCCCAGGATCCAAGCAGCGCCTGGTCACCACCACCGGCAGCATCGTGATTGGTGTGACGGATCGACTTGACGCGATCGTGCGAATGGCGACCTCAGGCCAGTTCGCCACCGATTATTCGATCGAAGTAACGCGGCATCCGGGTGCGGAACCCAACAAGGACGCGCGCGCGATGATCGGCGCGCCGAAGGCTGAAATCGTGCTCGAAAGCCGCCGCGGCGAGATCCGGCTGCTGCGGCGCGCGGAATATCTACCGACGGACGAAACACCTCCTACGCCCCCTCCTCGCTGAGCCGTACCAGCGCAACGACTGTTGTGCTTCGCCGATGCGCTGAATCCGTCGCTGGATGGCGACGTGGTCGGCCGTTGCTGTATGTCACTCAATTCGAGGGATCGTTCGATGAAACTTAAGACTTTCAAAGTCGCCGCGTTCGCGCTGCTGCTGTTGCCGTGCGCGGCCTTCGCCGCCAAACCGACCGAGAATCCCGGCCGCCCGCAACTGGGCGAACCGGTCACGCCACATAGCATCAACGTCGATATCCGCAACCTGCCGGTGGTGCCACAGTGGAAGCCCGGCCAGGCGATTCGCGAAGCGCACAAGCGCCAGTACCACCCGCTCGGCAGGATCCTGCCGCATGCACCGGCCGACAAGCCGACGGCGGCCGACCGCTTGTTCGAACTGCAGCAGATCTTCGATGAGAACGCGCCGGCCAGCGCACGAGCGCGTGCCAACAATGGCCACGTGAGCATCAACAACGGCAACACTGGCGTGAGCCCGGGCGACCCGGTGGTTGAGGTCGGTACCAGTCATGTCATGTACGGCGTGAATGGCAGCTCTGGCACCAGCTTCACCATCTACGACAAGGCCGGCACCAAGCTCGCCGGTCCGACCTCGTTCAAGTCGCTGGCTCCTGCAGGCAACGCCTGTGCGACCTCGATGAGCGACCCGATCATCTTGTTCGATCGTCTCGCCAACCGCTGGTTCATGCTCGAGATGGGCGGTACCAGTTCGAACCCCGCGCTGTGCACCTATGTCTCCAAGACCTCGAATCCGGTGACCGGTGGCTGGTGGTTCTATGGTTTCTCCACCCCGAGCGTGCCGGATTACCCGCATTGCGGTGTGTGGAACAACGCGTACGTCTGCGGCGACAACGAAGGCAACGCGCAGGTCTCGGTGTACGCCTTCGATCGCGAGAACATGCTCAACGGCGCCACCGCGCGTCCGGCGCAACGGTTTGCCAGCGTCAACAAGCTGGCCGGTTATGGCTTCCAGATCCTGACCCCGGCGACGTTCTACGGCTCCACCGCGCCACCTGCCGGCACCAAGCAGATCCTGGCCCGGCATAACGACGACGAAGCCCACGCCGGCGCCGGTGCCGACGGCACCAAGGACTTCATCGATCTTTACGAGATGACGATCGACTGGGTCACGCCGGCCAATAGCGGCATCACGGCGTTGCCGAAGATCAACATCACCGAGTTCAACAGCTGGTTCCGCAACTACTCGACCTTCGCCACGGTGCCGCAGCCGGGTTCCACCTCGCTGCTCGACCCAATCCGCGAAGTGCTGCTGAACCAGTTGAGCTATCGCAACTTCGGCACGCACCAGTCCATCGTCGGTACTTTCGCCACCAATCAGAACGCCGCGCGTACAGGTACGGTGGTCGATTCGGGCGTGCGCTGGTTCGAGTTGCGCAAGGTTGGTACCGGCGGCTGGACCTTGCACCAGGAAGGTACGTTCAGCCCAGGCGACAGCAATACCCATCATTTGATGGGCACTGCTGCCATGGACAAGAACGGCAACATCGGCCTCGGTTACAACGTCACCAAGACCAGCACGCCCACCGTGTTCGCCACGCTGCGTCACTCCGGCCGCAAGGCTGCCGATCCGGCGGGTGTGATGACCCTGACCGAGACCGACGACGCCGTCGGTAGCGCGGCGGAAACCTCCGGCCGCTGGGGCGATTACTACCAGATGACGGTGGACCCGGCCGACGACTGCACGTTCTGGCACGTGGGCATGTATCGCCCGAGCGGCAGCTGGCAGACACGCATCACCGACTTCAAGTTCGATGACTGCACCACGGGCGCGACCTTCTCGGTCTCGGGCACCATCACCAACGGCTCCGGCGTCGGCATCGGCGGCGTCAACGTCAGCAATGGTTCGGTGAGCACCACCACCAACACCAGCGGCACCTACACGCTGACCAACCTTGCCAACGGCACCTACACGATCACGCCTTCGTTGAGCGGCTACAGCTTCTCGCCGACCAACCGGAGCGTGACCGTCAACGGTGCCAACGTCACCGGCCAGAACTTCACCGGTACGGCGACCAGCAATGCCAACCCGGTGGCGAACTTCACGTTCACCACGTCGAACCTGACGGCGACATTCACCGACAGCTCCACCGACAGCGACGGCACGATTGCGTCGCGTAGCTGGAACTTCGGCGACAGCACCACCTCGACGACCACCAACCCGAGCCACACCTACGCTGCCGCGGGCACCTACAGCGTGGCGTTGACGGTGACCGACAACGGCGGTGCGACCAACACGATCACCAAGTCGGTGACCGTCACGGCGCCTCCGGGCAACGTGCTGACCAACGGCGTGGCGGTGACGGGTCTGGCGGCGACGACCGGCAACTCGGTGAACTACACGATGGTGGTGCCGGCCGGTGCGACCAACCTGAAGTTCGTGATGAGCGGTGGCACCGGTGATGCCGACATGTACGTGAAGTTCGGCAGCGCGCCGACCGACACCGTGTACGACTGCCGTCCGTATGCGAACGGCAATGCCGAAACCTGCACGATCACCAACATCCAGGCCGGCACCTACTACATCCGCCTGAAGGCCTACAGCAGCTTCAGCGGCGTCAGCCTGACCGGCAGCTACACCGAGCCGTGCACCAGCAATTGCGCACAGACCTATAGCAACACTGCGGACTACAACATCCCGGACAACAACACGACCGGCATTTCGAGTCCGATCGCGGTGTCTGGCCGCACCGGCAATGCACCGACGAACGCGTCGATCTCGGTCAACGTGGTGCATCCGTATGTCGGCGACCTGAAGCTGGACCTGATCGCGCCGGACGGCACGGTCTACAACCTGCGCAGCAACACCGGTGGCAGTGCCGACAACATCGTCGAGACGTACACCAAGGACCTGTCGAGCGAAGCGCTCAACGGCACCTGGAACCTGCGTGCGGTGGACAACGCCGGTGCCGACGTCGGTTACATCAACAGCTGGAGCGTCACGTTCTAAGCATCAAGTTTTAAGTGTTATCCCGGCGGCACCGCCGCCGGGATAACAACCGTCGTTCGAGGGCCGTGGCAGCCGCTCGACGTCGGATGAGAGTCGCTAGTTGCCACGGATGTGCACCTTTGCGAGCCGGACTTTTATCCGGCCCGTCTTTCAAATAGATCGGGGGAAACAAAATGCGTAAGACAACCAGCCGCGCCTCTTGGGTAGGCGGTTTGCTATTGACCCTCGCCATGGGGGCGCCCTTCGTGAGCGTCGCCGGCGAGAAAGAGAAAGATGATCCGGGCGGACGTCGCCTGGCGATGTACGAGTGGTACACCGACGATTACTCGCAGCGCGGCAAGAAAGTCAAAAAGCACCAGAAGAAGGCGTTGTGGGCGCAGAAATACGAGCGCTTCATGCACGATGCCGCCAAGCGCGAGCGCCAGCGCTATCGCGCGTTGCTGCCGCAGAGCGGCACCTCGGCGACGATGATCGATTCGACCCAGGCGGTCAGCGCGGCGAACGACACCAGCTGGATCAACATCGGCCCGACCAAGGCCAACTACGCGACCAACGGCAGCACCTTGAACGTGACCGACACCGGCCGCGTACGGGCCATCGCCACCGATCCGGCCACACCCGCCACGATCTACGTCGCTTTCTCCGGTGGCGGCGTGTGGAAGTCGACTGACGGCGGCGCGTTCTGGAATGCCAAGACCGAGACCCTCGGTTCGCTGTCGGTCGGTACGCTCGAAATGGATCCGAACAACGCCAGCACCCTGTACCTGGGCCTGGGCGATCCGTTCGACGGCACCGGCATCGGCCTGGTCAAGTCCACCGACGGCGCCGACACCTGGAGCGATCCGGTGATCCTCGGCGATTCGACCGAAATCCCGGACATCGAAATCGCACCGGGCAATTCCAACATCGTGCTCGTTGCGACCAACAAGGGCCTCTACCGCTCGACCAATGCCGGCGCCACCTTCACCAAGGTGACGATCGCCACCGGTCAGGCCGTGGACCCTTATGTCTGGACGCTGGCTTCGGGCGGCGGCACCAACTTCGTGCTCAGCCTCGAAGCGAACCCGGGTGCAGCGGCCACCGACGGCCAGATCTGGCGTTCGACCGATAGTGGTGCGACCTGGACCAAGGCCACGGGCGTCACCGATGCAGCCGGCATCGGCCGCATCAGCCTCGCTTCGGCGCCGTCCAACCGCAACACGATGTACGCGATGGCGGCCAATACCGGCGACCTGGCGAACATCTTCAAGTCGACCAACGGCGGCAGCAGCTGGACCGGCGTCGCCAAGAGCGGCACGACCTACAAGAGCTACACCAACACCAACACCGAATCGAGCAAGCTCAACACGTTGCTCGGCGGCCAGGGTTGGTACAACCATGCGATCGTCGTGGATCCCGCCAACGCCAACATCGCCTATTTCGGCGGTCAGTTGCTGCTGGCCAAGACCAGCGATGGCGGCACCACCTTCAAGCAGGTGAGCAACTGGCTTGCGCAGTTCAGCCTGCCGTACGTGCATGCCGACTTCCACGCTGCGCATTTCGCCAGCAACGGCACGCTCTACATCGGCACCGATGGCGGCATCTTCCGTTCGACGGACAACGCTACGACCTTCACCGACACGCTCAACGAAGGTATCGCGTCGCATCTGGTCTACCAGGTCGGCTCGTCGACCAATAACCGCAATGCGGTGATCGTCGGCCTGCAGGACAACGGTACACGCGTGCGTGTCAGCAACAGTAGCGTGTTCAACCAGGAGATCGGTGGCGACGGCTTCGGCAGCGACGTCAACCAGTCGAATGCCAACCAGATGCTCGGCAGCCTGTACTA
Source organism: Lysobacter sp. CFH 32150 (assembly GCF_022758295.1). Classification (GTDB taxonomy): domain Bacteria; phylum Pseudomonadota; class Gammaproteobacteria; order Xanthomonadales; family Xanthomonadaceae; genus CFH-32150. The sequence continues at coordinate 418,963 of NZ_JALDWJ010000003.1, forward strand.
CTCGCGCATCTACAAGAGCACCAACGGCGGCCTGGATTTCAGCTCCGCCTGTTCGGGCATCACCGAGTGCAACAACTCGTCCACCGCGCCGTTCATCACCCGTCTGTCGCGCTGGGCCGGCGATGCCACCGGCAACACGCTCTACACCTTCAGCAATACCAAGGTGTACAAGACCACCAACTACGCCGGTTCGTGGAGCGCGTTGAGCGTCAGTGGTTTGCCGACGAGCAGCTTCATCATCCGTAACGTGGGCGTGGCACCCAGCAGCAGCCTTGTCGTTGGCCTCGTGGCCAGCGCAGGTCGCGTGTACCTGACCACCAACGGCGGCACCAGCTGGACTGCGGCAACGGCCCCGACCAACAACGGTTCGTCGCTGAGCTCGATCGCGTTCGACCAGACCGACCGCAACATCGTGTACGTCACTTCAGTGGCGCCTGATTCGACCAAGACCCATGTGTGGCGTTCGGCCGACTTCGGCGCGACCTGGTCGGCGATCGACAGCAGCGCGTCGGGCTTCCCGGCGGGTATTCCGGTGAACATGATCCGGATCGATCCGGTCACCAATACCACGCTCTACGCCGCCACGCATCTTGGCGTCTATCGCTCGACCGATAGCGGCGGTACCTGGGCCCGTTACGGCGCCGGCATGCCGCTGGTCAACGTCACCGACCTGTATGTGGCGGCGGATGATTCGCTGGTGCGCGCGGCGACCTTCGGGCGTGCAGTGTGGGAGTTGGTGCCTGGTGCCAATGCAGCCCCGGTCGCGAACTTCACATCGACCACGAGTGGTTTGACGGCGTCGTTCACCGACACCTCGACCGACAGCGATGGCACCATTGCATCGCGTTCGTGGAACTTCGGCGATAGCACCACCTCGACCACGACCAACCCGAGCCACACCTACGCGTCGGGCGGCACCTACACGGTGGCGTTGACCGTGACCGACAACGGCGGCGCGACCAACACGGTCAGCAAAACCGTCACGGTGACCGGCCCGGCGAATACGGCGCCGGTGGCGAACTTCAGTTTCACCGCCAGCGACTTGACGGCCAACTTCACCGACAGCTCCACCGACAGCGACGGCACGATTGCGTCGCGTAGCTGGAACTTCGGCGACAGCACCACCTCGACGACCACCAACCCGAGCCACACCTACGCCGCCGCGGGCACCTACAGCGTGGCGTTGACGGTGACCGACAACGGCGGTGCGACCAACACGATCACCAAGTCGGTGACCGTCACGGCGCCTCCGGGCAACGTGCTGACCAACGGCGTGGCGGTGACGGGTCTGGCGGCGACGACCGGCAACTCGGTGAACTACACGATGGTGGTGCCGGCCGGTGCGACCAACCTGAAGTTCGTGATGAGCGGTGGCACCGGTGATGCCGACATGTACGTGAAGTTCGGCAGCGCGCCGACCGACACCGTGTACGACTGCCGTCCGTATGCGAACGGCAATGCCGAAACCTGCACGATCACCAACATCCAGGCCGGCACCTACTACATCCGCCTGAAGGCCTACAGCAGCTTCAGCGGCGTCAGCCTGACCGGCAGCTACACCGAGCCGTGCACCAGCAATTGCGCACAGACCTATAGCAACACTGCGGACTACAACATCCCGGACAACAACACGACCGGCATTTCGAGTCCGATCGCGGTGTCTGGCCGCACCGGCAATGCACCGACGAACGCGTCGATCTCGGTCAACGTGGTGCATCCGTATGTCGGCGACCTGAAGCTGGACCTGATCGCGCCGGACGGCACGGTCTACAACCTGCGCAGCAACACCGGTGGCAGTGCCGACAACATCGTCGAGACGTACACCAAGGA
>NZ_JALDWJ010000004.1 GCF_022758295.1 Lysobacter sp. CFH 32150
CGTATTTCGCCGATGCGGCGAAGGGCGGCGCGCCATCGCGTCCGTTCGTGATCGTCGACGCCAACAGCGGTGCGGTGCTGAAGCAGTGGGACAACCTGCAGCACGCGCTGATCGGCACCGGCCCCGGCGGCAACGCGAAGACCGGCCAGTACGAGTACGGCACCGACTTCGGCTTCAACGACGTGGCGCAAAGCGGCACCACCTGCACGATGAACAACGCCAACGTGAAGTCCGTGAACCTCAATCACGGCACCAGCGGCAGCACGGCGTTCTCGTACACCTGCCCGCGCAACACGTTCAAGGCCATCAACGGCGCCTATTCGCCAATCAATGATGCGCACTACTTCGGCGGCGTCGTCTACAACATGTATGCCGACTACGTCGGATCCGCGCCGCTGACGTTCCAGCTGACCATGCGCGTGCACTACAGCAACAACTACGAGAACGCGTTCTGGGACGGTTCGTCGATGACCTTCGGCGACGGTGCCACGACCTTCTACCCGCTGGTCAGCCTCGACGTGTCCGCGCACGAGGTGTCTCACGGCTATACGGAGCAGCAGTCGAACCTGATCTATTCCGGCCAGTCCGGCGGCATCAACGAAGCGTATTCCGACATCGCGGGCGAAGCGGCCGAGTACTTCATGCTCGGCAGCAACGACTTCATGGTTGGCGCGCAGATCTTCAAGGCCAATGGCGCGCTGCGCTACATGGATGACCCGACCCGCGATGGCCGTTCGATTGGCCATGCGTCCGATTACACCAGCGGCATGGACGTGCACTACTCATCGGGCGTGTACAACAAGGCGTTCTACTTGTTGGCACACAAGGCCGGCTGGAATACCAAGACCGCGTTCCAGGTCTTCGCCCGCGCCAACCGCGACTACTGGACGCCGAGCACCAACTTCAACCAGGGTGCCTGCGGCGTGCAAACGGCGGCGACCGACCTCGGCTTCGCCGTGGCCGACGTGACCGCAGCGTTCACTTCCGTAGGCGTGACCTGCACGCCGCCGCAGCCGCCGGGTGTGCTCACCAACGGCGTGCCGGTGACCGGCGTCTCCGGCGATGCGGGCAGCGAACAGTACTGGACGCTGACGGTACCGGCGGGTGCAACCAACCTGCAGTTCGTCACCTCCGGCGGTAGCGGCGATGCCGACCTGTATGTGAAGTTCGGTTCCGCGCCGACCACCGCCAGTTACGACTGCCGTTCGATCGGCAGCACCAACACCGAGACCTGCAACATCGCGACTGCGCAAGCGGGCACCTATTACGTGCTGATCAGTGGTTACAGCGCGTTCTCGGGCCTGAGCCTCACCGGCAGCTATACCGGCGGCGGTGGCGGCAACACGGCGCCGACTGCGAGCTTCAGTTTCTCGGCCTCGCGTTTGACCGTCAATTTCAACGACACCTCCACCGACAGCGACGGCACGATCGTGTCGTACCTCTGGAACTTCGGCGATGGCACCACCTCGACGACCGCCGATCCGACCCACACCTACGCGACGGCAGGCACGTACGCCGTCACCCTAACCGTCACCGACGACGATGGCGCCACGGGCACCACGAGCCAGTCGGTGCGGGTGAGGAAGAACGGCAAGCCATGACCGGTCCGGGCATGCCATGACGACTCAGGGGCAGTGTTCATGCGAATGCTGCCCCTGGTCGCATCTGATCCCAAGCCGGCTCACGGGGCTCGGCATCGGAAACAGTGAAATCAATCACTTATTCAATGCGTCTTCAGGGATTGCACTAGCTTTCGCGCCGGATTAGCCTGCAGACATCCAGCTGCGGCCGGAGCCATGCCACAACTGATACCCCCGACGTGAGTCGGACTTGAGGAGGCCCTGCGCCTCCTTTTTCTTTGGCCTGCTTTCCTTGGGCGCGCTCGCAGTATCGGCACCCGCTCCTTGCCCTGCATCGATGGCCGTGGCCAAGATGCCGACAGCGCCTGGGGGAGTCGCTCCATCCATGTTCCGTCACCTACGCATCGCCACAGCGCTGTTGCTCTGCCTGCTCGCCGCCTGCCAGCGGCAACCGCAGGGCGGCGAGACACGCCCGGCGCAGGCGGTACAGGCCTTGGCCGACCGCCTCCGCGACAACGACCTGACCGGCTTCGCCGCGATGGCGGTGCCGCCGGCCCTGCATGCGCAACTCGAAGCCGGATGGCGCGACGGCCGCAGCCGCTGGCCACTGGACGAGTTGCCGCTGGACGAACGACTGCCGGGGTTGCTCGCGGTGTTGTCGGCGAAAGACGCTGAAACAAAACTGCAGGCCACGTTCGACCGCGAGTTCGCCCGCGCCGGCCGCGACCTGCAGGCCGCCGCCGCCGCGCTCGGCCTGTTCGGCATGCAGTACGTGCGCAACGAGGGCGATTACAGCGCGGAAGAGCGCGCGCATTACCTACAAAGCATCGACGCGCTGAGCCGCTGGGCGTCCGCCGCACCCTTGTCCGATCCGCAACGCGCGCGCCGCACGATCGCGCTGCTGACCGCAGCGGCACGGCGCAGCGGAATCGACGACGACGCCGATTTCGCCGCACTCGGCATGGCCGACAGCCTGGACCGGCTGCAGCCGGTGTTCGCCGCCTTCAAGCGCACCTTTGCCGGGTACGGACTGGACCTCGACGCCAGTTTCGCCAGCGTCGATGCACGCCTGCTGCAGCAGACCGGCGATAGCGCGCGCGTGCGGCTGCACTACCGACTGGGCCCGGGCGAGATCGACAGCGTCGTCTCGATGCAGCGGATCGATGGCCGCTGGTACCTGCGCGACTACCTGCGCCACGCCGAGGCGTCGCTGGTACCGGCCGCTGCCGCCAGCGCCATCTCGGCCGCCCCTTAGGACCTGATCCACCAGCCCGCCGGCGCGACTCCGCCATAATGGCGGCGATGCCGACCCAGCCCACCCTGTTCGAGTCCGAGCCGCCGAAGCCGCAGGTCGCGGCCACGCCCGCCGCCATCCCCGCTGCCGAAGCCGCGCCCTCCGACGAGCCCACGGCTATCGAGTCGCCCACGAGCGACGCCGCGGAGATCGCCCCGGAGCTGCCGTTGCCGCCTCCGGCCCCGGCCGCGCCGGTCGCTGCCAGAACGCGCCGACCGTTGTGGGCCAAGCTGCTGGGCAAGGTAATCGAGCCGTGGATCGCGCTCGAGCTCGAACCCAAGGCCCCGGCACAACAGTTCGACGGCCGCCCGGTCTGCTATGTGCTCGAGGACTACGGCTTGAGCAACGCGCTGATCCTCGAACGCGCCTGCCGCGAAGCCGGACTGCCCTCGCCGCTGCAACCGATGCCGGGCGACCCGCTCGGGCGCAAGCGCGCCTATGTCGCGCTGTCGCGCCGGCACTCGAACGCGCTCGGCCTGCTGCCGGGCCCCGAGCACAAGACCCATTCCGGTTCGCTGGCGCGCCTGCTGGAAGCGCACCGCGCCGATCCGGCGCTGGACGTGCAGTTGGTGCCGGTGTCGATCTTCGTCGGCCGCGCGCCGAACAAGTCCAGCGGCTGGTTCTCGGTGCTGTTCTCGGAAAACTGGACCCTGGTCGGCCGCTTCCGCCGGCTGGTGGCCATCCTGCTCAACGGCCGCGACACCTCGGTGCAGTTCGCGCCGTCGGTGCCGCTGCACGAATTCATCGCCGAAGGCCTCGATCCCGAACGCACCGTGCGCAAGTTGTCGCGCGTGCTGCGCGCGCATTTCCACCGCATCCGCGCGGCGGTGATCGGCCCCGACCTGTCGACACGGCGTCTCCTCGCCGACAAGGTGCTCGCGGCCGAATCGGTGAAGGAAGCCATCGCCGACCAGGCACGCCGCGACAACAGCACCACCGAAGCCGCGTGGAAGAAGGCGCACGCGCTGATCTACGAGATCGCCGCCGACTATTCGCATCCGGTGGTGCGCTCGGCGAGCTTCCTCCTCGCGCCGGTCTGGAACCGCATCTACCGCGGCGTGCTGGTCCACCACCTCGACCAGCTCAAGCAGAACGCGCCCGGCAACGAAGTGGTCTACGTGCCCTGCCACCGCAGCCACATGGATTACCTGTTGCTGAGCTACCTGCTCTACACCAAGGGCATCGTGCCACCGCACATCGCCGCCGGCATCAACCTCAACCTGCCGGTGGTCGGCAGTTTCCTGCGCCGCGGCGGCGCTTTCTTCCTGCGCCGCAGCTTCCACGGCAATCCGATGTATTCGGCGGTGTTCACCGAATACATCGCACAGCTCGTCTCCGGCGGTTATTCGCTCGAGTACTTCATCGAAGGCGGGCGCTCGCGCACCGGTCGCCTGCTCCCGCCGAAGGGCGGCATGCTGGCGATGACCGTGCGCGCCTTCCTGCGCCAGCCGACGCGCCCGGTGCTGTTCCAGCCGGTGTACATCGGCTACGAGAAGCTGCTGGAAGGCACCAGCTACCTCGAAGAGCTCAGCGGCAAGCCGAAAGAGAAAGAATCGATCTGGCACATCATCACCGGCATCCCCAAGGTGCTGCGCAGCAACTTCGGCCAGGTGGTGGTGAACTTCGGCGAGCCGATCCGGCTCAGCGACACGCTCGCCGCGCACGCGCCGGAATGGGACGGCACGCCGCTGGAAGAAGACGACCGCCCCGACTGGCTGTCGAACACCATCGACGCACTCGCGCAGCAGATCCAGGTCAACATCAACCGCGCCGCCGACGTCAATCCGATCAACCTGCTGGCGATGGCCCTGCTGGCCACGCCCAAGCATGCGATGGGCGAAGGCGACCTGCTGGCGCAGATCGCGCTGTCGCAGAAACTGCTGGTCGATGTGCCGTACGCGGAACACGTCACCGTCACGCCGCACACGCCCGAACAGATCGTCGCCCACGGCGAGGAGATCAACGTCCTCACCCGCACCACGCATCCGCTTGGCGACGTGCTCAAGGTCGACGGCGACACCGCAGTGCTGCTCAGCTACTACCGCAACAACGTGCTGCACCTGTTCGTGGCCTCGGCGTGGATCGCGGTGTGCTTCCTGCACAACCGGCGCATGAGCCGCGGCCAGCTGCTGCGCCTGGGCCGTTCGCTATATCCGTTCCTGCAGGCCGAGTTGTTCCTGCCCTGGGATGAAGACGGTTTCGCCGACCGCATCGAACGCACCATCGAGGTCTTCGTCCGCGAAGGCCTGCTCGAACACGTCAGCGATGACGATGGCGGCATCCTCGCCCGCAACGCCGGCCAGACCGACGAGGTGTTCCGCCTGCGAGCGATCGGCCACTCGCTGCAGCAGGCCTTCGAGCGTTACTACATCGCAATCTCGGTGCTGGTGAAGAACGGTGCCGGCACCTTGAGCTCAGGCCAGCTGGAAAGCCTGTGCCAGCTCGCGGCGCAACGTCTGTCGCTGCTGTACGCACCCGCTGCGCCGGAGTTCTTCGACAAGACGCTGTTCCGCGGCTTCATCCAGCAGCTGCGCGGGTTGAAACTGGTGTGGCCCGACGCCAACGGCAAACTCGCCTTCGACCAGCGTCTCGACGTCTGGGCCAAGGACGCGCGCATCATCCTCGGCCGCGAGCTGCGGCACACGATCGAGAAGGTCAGTCCCGAAGCGGCGAAGCCGACGGCGCCGTAGGGCGGGTTTCAACCCGCCGGTGCGGGCGCATCGCAAATGCAATGGCGGGTTGAAACCCGCCCTACGCCGGTTCGTCCGGGATCAACGCACTCTCCAGCCGTTCGATGCTGTCCTTGAGCTGCAGCTTGCGCTTCTTCAGGCGCTTGATCGTCAGCTCGTCGGTTTCGACGTCGGCCTGCAGTTTGGCGATCGCTGCATCCAGGTCGCGGTGCTCGAGCTTCAACGCGATCACGCGCTGGGCGATGCGGGTCAGCTCGATGGGGTCGGTGATGTCGGTCACCCGCCGAGCTTAAACCGCGGGTGGGGCCGCGTCATGACCTGCTGGGAAAGCTGCGGCAGGGCGGACATCGCCCTGCCGCACGTCTTCATCAGTTGAACTTGAACTGCGCCGGATGCGCCTCGCCGTCGCCGAGGTCGAGGTTCACGCGTTTGCAGGTATTGCGATAGCCACTCGGTGCCGACCAGTCGAGCTGGTAGTAGCCGTTGCCCAGGTTCTGCAACTGGCTGTTGCCGCCGCCGTAGACCGAAATCCGGTTCTCGGTGGCGCTGGGGCACGCAATCGCCGTCGCGCCCACGGACGCGGCCGTGAGGTTGTTCACCGGTGCACCCTGCGCATCCACCACCCGCCAGCGGAACGGCGCCGAGCGGCCGGCCTTGAACACATTCAGCGTGGGCGGGTTCGCCACCGGCGAGCTGAAACCGACGAAGCCATAAGCGACGCGGTAATTCGCGCTGGCGTTGGCGCTGTTGCCAGCGGCATCGGTGACCGTGCAGGTCACGCTCTTGCTGCCGATGCTGCCGGTAGCGAGCGGCGCGCATTGCTGCGTGGCGATTCCCGACAATGCATCGCTGCCGTTCGCCGACGCCTGCGCCGTGCTGTTGAGCAGCAGCGTGGCCGCCACCGACGGCGCCAGCGTCGGCGCGGTGCGATCGATCTTCACCGTCACCACGTTGCTGGTCGCGCTGTTGCCGGCGGCGTCGGTCACGCTGCGTGTTGCGGACGTCAACGCCGTGCCCTCGCCACTCAACACCTGTGCGGCCGGGCAAGCCACGATGCCGGCGGTGCCGTCGCTGCAGCTGAAGCCCACGTCGACATCACTCTTGTACCAGCCGGCCGCATTCGGCGCGGTCATCGCGGCCGCGACGACCGTCGGCGCGGTGGCATCACGCTTGACCGTGACCGTCTTGCTGGTGGTGCCGCCTGCGGCGCTGGTCGCGGTGCAGGTGAAGCTGGCAGCCAGTGTGTCGCTGCTGAGCGTGACGGTATTGCAGCCGGTGGTCGAGCTGAGCGGCGAGCCGGAGTCGCTGACGTCCCAGCTTACCTGCACGTTGCTCACATACCAGCCGTTGTTGCCCAGCGTGCCGCTGATCGTCGGCGTCACCGTCGGCGGGCTGGTGTCGATGCGCCAGCTGTAGAGGACCGGCGATGCATCGCGGTTGCCAGCCACGTCGCGAGCGCGCACCGACAACGTGTGCGGGCCATCGACCAGGCCGGCAAAGGCGACATTCGCCGCGCAGGCCTGGTAAGCCGCGCCGTCGAGCGCGCATTCGAAGCCCTCCAGGCCCGACGTCGCATCGCTGCCCGCGACCACGAAGGCCGCGGTGGTCTGATTGGTGTAGGCGTCGGGGCCCGACGTGACACTGGTCTCCGGCGCCGTCGCATCGCGCTTGACGTTGACGGTCTCGGTCGCGCTGCCGCCATCGCTTTGCGCGGTGCAGATGAAGCCGGCGTTCGGACTGTCGTTGGTGAGCACGCTCGGCTCGCAGCCTGCGGTGAACGTGATCCACGATTCCGGTTCGTCCAGCAGCCAGGTGATCTCCACGTCGCTCGTATACCAATCGTCTTGGCCGCGCGTACCAGTCACGTTGGCCGTGATCGATGGCGGCGTGCCGTCGATGCGGAACACAAAATCGTTCTGCGCGACGAAGCCATTCTCGTTGCGGCCCTCGATCGTGACGGGATACACGCCCGCTGCAATCGGTGTCCCTGACAACTGGCCGTCGGTCCCCAGTGCAAGGCCCGGCGGCAGCGCGCCCGAGATGACACTGAAGGTGCCGGGCGTCTGGTGGTAACTGTCATTGGAGACCCATGTGTAGAGCGCGAGCCAAACCTGGATTGCCTGATTCAAGTGCAGCGGTGGCACGTCGCGCGGTTCGAGTTCCAAGTGCGGGTATTGACCACGGCTGTCGTCGCCCCAGCACACGCGCGCGCCGTCGCTGCGGATCGCGCAGCTGTGATCGTTGCCGCTGGTCACCGACACGTAACGGCCGGTCGGCGGCTGCGCCTCGTTGATCACGTGGTTGCCCCAGCACGCCAGGCGGCCGTCGGTGCGGATCGCGCAGCCGTACGAACCGGCCATCGACAGCGCACGGAAGTATCCGGTCGGCGGGTATTGCGCCGAGGGGCCCTGATCGCCCCAGCAGCGCACGAAGTTGTCACTGGTCAGTGCACAGCTGGACCAATCGCCCGCGGCGATCGCGAGGTAACGCACGCCGGCATCGGCGTAGGGCGGCGGATTCGGCACATCGGTCTGGCCGTTGCCGTTGTAGCCCCAGCACACGCCGTTGCCGTCGGCCTGCACCGCGCAACTGTGGGCGAAGCCGGCACTGACGCCGCGGTAAGGCTCGAAGCCCGGCGGCGTGGTCTGCCCGTTCTCGTTCCAGCCCCAGCACCGGATCTCGCCAGAGACCTCCAGCGCACATCCATGCATGCGGCCGAGCCCCAGCTGACGCAAATTCAGTCCCGACCCATTGTGCTCGCCGTGCTCGTTCGTGCCCCAGCATAGGGTGTCGCCGTTGTCGCGGCGCGCACAGCTGTAGGCATCGCCCGCGCCGATTTCGGTGAACCGGTCCCACGACCCATTGGGAGCATCGGTCTGGCCCTGGTTGTTTTCACCCCAGCACGCGACTGTTCCATCCGCGCGGACGTGGCAGTTGTGCGCCATCCCCGCGTCGATGCTGCCGAGGCCGAACACGCCCTCGGGCGGCGTCGCCTGGCCGAAGTCGTTGTTGCCCCAGCATTGCAGGTGCCCATCGCTGCGTAGCGCGCAGGCATGGGCCTCGCCGTCGCTGACTGCCGTGAAGGAACCGGCTGGCGCCAGTGGCGCACCGAGGCCACCACTCATGCACCGCAGGGCGCCGTTGTTTTCCAGCCAGCACTGCCCGCCGCCAACGCTGATGGCGATGACGTTGTTGCCAAACCAGTTGGCCCAACCTGCCACGCACGCGACCTCGCCATCTGCGCGCAAGCCGCAGGCGGTGCCATCGTTACCCGTTGCCAGGGCCGTGAAAGGGCCGCTCTGGGGCGTGTAGAAGATCTCTCCGTTCAAGTCCCAACACACCACGCTGCCATCGGCTTGCAGCCCACACGTGGTCGTCGGACCGACATCCAGCGCCACCAGTCGCGGCAGCTGCCATGGGATCTGGGGACCTTGCCCCCAGCATTCGACCTGTCCCCAGGTCCTCAGCCCGCAGGTGCGCTTGCCGCCCGCAGCGATGGCCGTGAACTCTCCCCATTCCGGCACCGTGGACTGGCCGTCGGCGTTGCTGCCCCAGCACACCGGCCGACCATCATCGCGGAGACCGCAGGAGTGGTCGCGTCCGGCGGTCAGCGCGATGAAATGTCCGGGCGGCGGTGTGGCTTCGCCATGGTCATTCTTGCCCCAGCACGCGACGGTGCCATTGCTGCGCAAGGCACAGGTATGGAAATCCCCTGCCGCCAGCACAACGACGCCACCGCGTCCGTCTGGTACGGCCCCTTCCTGGCGCACCTGCGCGGCTGCCGGCAGCGCCAGCAGGACTGCGATCAACACAAGGCACACGACAGACATGCCGCGCACCGCGCGGCTGAAGCGACTACTCATCCCTAACCCCCGAATCCTTTCCCACGCATCAGGCCGCGTGTTCGCCAAAACGTGCGCTCCGTTGCAGATTGCACGAGCGCCGGAGTATCGCCAGAGGCTCATGACGGTTCAACCCCGCCGGGACGAATCGGCATGCGTACGGGATGAACTTGCAGCGGCGACGTAAAATGACCGATCCGTTGCAACGCCCCCAACATGACCTCCGTCCTGCCCCTCGCCGAACCGTTGCCGCGCGCCAAGCGACAGGCGCACGAAGCCAACAAACTGGCCAAGCGCCTGCGCCACCAGGTGGGCCGCGCGATTGCCGACTTCGGCATGATCGAGGACGGCGACAAGGTGATGGTGTGCCTGTCCGGCGGCAAGGACAGCTACACGATGCTCGACATCCTGGTGCAGCTGCAGAAGAAGGCGCCGGTGCGGTTCGAGCTGGTCGCGGTGAACCTCGACCAGAAGCAGCCGGATTTCCCCGAGCACGTGCTGCCGACGTACCTGGCGTCGATCGGCGTGCCCTACAGGATCCTCGAGCAGGACACATATTCCGTCGTCACGCGCGTCGTGCCCGAAGGCAAGACGATGTGCTCGCTGTGTTCGCGACTGCGCCGCGGTGCGCTGTATGCGCATGCCGAGGCCGAAGGCTTCACCAAGATCGCGCTGGGCCACCACCGCGACGACCTGGTCGCCACCTTCTTCCTCAACCTGTTCTTCCACGCCAAGCTCGGCGGCATGCCGCCGAAGCTGCGGTCGGACGACGGCAAGCACGTGGTGATCCGGCCGCTGGCCTACGTGCGCGAGGAGGACATCGCCGCGTACGCGGCGGCGAAGCAGTTCCCGATCATCCCGTGCAACCTGTGCGGCTCTCAGGAAAATCTCCAGCGCAAGCAGGTCAAGCGGATGCTGGAAGCTTGGGAAAAAGACGCGCCGGGGCGGATCGAAACCATCGCACGCGCGCTTGGCGACATCCGCCCTTCGCAGCTGAGTGATCCGAAGTTGTTTGATTTCCTCGGGCTTGGCCGGCATGGTGATGCTCCGCTGCCGGATGCGCATGCGTGGTTGGCGGGTGAGCCCGCGGCACACGATCAAAACGATACCGACGCGGCCTGAACCGCGCGCCCTTTCCTTTCGCAGGACTTTCGATGTTCTTCCGCAACCTGACGTTGTTCCGTTTCCCAACCTCGCTCGACTTCACCGATCTCGAATCCCACCTCGAACCCGTCCGGCTCAAGCCGGTCGGCGCGCTGGAGTTGTCCTCGCGCGGTTTCGTCTCCCCGTTCGGCCGCGATGGCGAGGCGCTGTCGCATCGCATCAGCGACGCGCTGTGGCTCACCGTCGGCGGCGAGGACAAGCTGCTGCCCGGCGCAGTCGTCAACGACCTGCTGGCGAAGAAACTCGCCGAAATGGAACAGAAGGAAGGCCGCAAGCCCGGCGGCCGCGCACGCAAGCGCTTGAAGGAAGACCTGGTGCATGAGCTGCTGCCACGCGCGTTCGTGCGCCCGAGCCGCACCGACGCGCTGATCGACCTCGAGCACGGCATCTGCGTGATCGACACCTCCTCGCGCAAGAACGCGGAGAACGTGGTCAGCGAGATCCGCCACGCGCTCGGGAGTTTCCCGGCGCTGCCGCTGAATGCGGAAGTCGCGCCGCGTGCGGTGCTGACCGGTTGGATCGCCGGCGAGCCACTGCCGGAAGGCCTCTCGCTCGGCGACGAATGCGAACTGAAGGATGCCGCCGACAAGGGCGCGGTGGTGAAGTGCCAGCGCCAGGAACTGACCGGCGACGAGATCGGCAAGCACCTGGAAGCCGGCAAGCAGGTGACGCGCCTGGCATTGACGCTCGACGACCATGTGTCGTTCGTCCTCGGCGAGGACCTGGTGATCCGCAAGTTCAAGCTGCTCGATGGCGCAGTCGACCAGCTCGAAAGCACCGAACGCGACGATATCCGCGCCGAGCTGGATGCACGCTTCGCGCTGATGGCCGGCGAAGTGAAGCGCCTGTTCAGCGTGCTCGAGCCGGCGCTGAAGTTAAGCAAGGCCGACGCCTGAGTCCCCTGCAAGAGCCCCTGTAGGAGCGACGTGAGTCGCGAGCTTTTGCGTGCGCGACCAAAAAACAAGCTCGCGACTCACGTCGCTCCTACAATAGCCACCATATGCCCAACCTGATCCGTCGCCTGCTGGCGCCGAAGCCGCGCGTGCTCGAGCGCGATGCCATCGAGATCGTGCTGGCGGACGGCCGCACCGTCGAAGTCATGCGCATCCGCAATCCGCGTTCGCGACGCCTGCGCCTGTCGGTGGACGAGCGCGGCGCGCGCCTGACCATGCCGGTGCGTGCGAGTGCGATCTCCGGCCAGCGTTTCATCGCCGAGCATCGCGACTGGCTGGCGGAACAACTCGATCGCTACGTGCTCGCCGACATCCCTGCACTGGTCCGCGGAGAAACCTCGGCCTTGCCGTTGCGCGGCGCATGGTTGCCGCTGGAGTGGCGCGAAGGGCGTTATACGCGTGTCGATCGTGGCAGTGACGGGCTGACGTTTACGGTGCCCATGCGCGCCAGCGATGCTGCCTTGGCTCGCGCGTTGCGCGATTTCTACGAAGGCGAGGCGCGCGCCGATGTCGGCCGCTGGTTGCCGCAATACTTGCCGTCGCTGCCACGGCCGCCGCGGCGGGTGCAGTACAAGGTGATGTCGTCGCAATGGGGCTCGCTCGCGCCTGATGACACGGTCGCGCTCGATTTGGCGCTGCTGCTGGCGCGGCCATCGGCCTTCGAATACGTGCTGGTGCACGAGCTCTGCCACCTGATCCGCGCCGATCATTCACGCGTGTTCTGGCGGGAAGTCGAGGTACGTTTTCCGAGTTGGCGCGACGAACGCGATTACTTCCACACCGAAGGCCGGCGCCTGAAGGCCATGCTGCGCGCGTTGCTGTCCGGCTAGGGCCATTCGATACGTATTGAATGTGGTCGGCAACGTGCCGACGATGCTGGAGATCCGCCATGCGCCTGTTGCTGTTCCTGCTGTGCATCCCGATGTTCGCTGCCTGCGGTAAGCAGGCCGGGGATACCGTCGCCGAAGCCATGATCGAGCAGTCGACCGGCGCGGATGCCGAAATCGAACGCAAGGACGGCCGCGTCGACATCCAGGCCAAGGGCGCGCATATGCAGATTGCCGAGGAAGGCCAGGCGTTGGAACTGCCGGCCGATTTCCCCGCCGACGTGTACCGTCCCGAGGGTTTCCGCGTGCGCCACGTGATGGACGTGCCGACGATGTTGATGCTCACCGGGGAAGTGCAGGGCAATCGTGCCGCAGTGTTTGCAGAGGCGCGCGCGGCGATGGCGCAACAGGGGTGGACGGAAGTGCGGGCCGGCAAGATGGGTTCGGCCGATAGCGCCATGTTCCGCAAGGAGAAGCGCGAGATGGTGATGTCCTTGATGGACCGCGACGGCCTGGTGCAGCTGAGCATGCAGCTGCAGAAACCGAAGCCGAAGTCCTGACTGGCCCAGTCACCGCCGATCGGCGCTAAAAAGCGGGCGCGCGCTCCGATTGTTGTGATGCATGGATCATTTGGCCGGGCGGACTCGATGCTAACGTTGGCGTGGTTGTGTACCCGTCAACGGAAAGGAGTCCGCCATGGCAGTACTGCGCAACATCGATCGCAAACTCGCTCTGCTGGCCTGCATGACCCTGGTAGTGACTGCCTGCACCAGGGCCGTCGAAGAAGCGGCCGCCGCCGCCACCCTCACCCGACCTTCCATCGTGGATGCGGACACGTCTCCAACAGGCAGTGAACGCTACCCGGCCGATGTCTACCGGCCAGCCGACTACACCGTGCGCAGCGTGACCGAAACCGGACATGTGCTGACCATCAGTGGCGACGCGCCCGGAAGTGCAGCGGCTTTGTTCGCACAAGCGCGCGCGACGATGCCGATCCAGGGCTGGAAGGAGATGAGCGTCGAGGAGTACATGGAGGCGCGCATGCTGGCATTCGAGAAGTCCGGCTACGAGGCCAAGCTCACCTTCATCCCCAACGGCGACGCGACCCAGCTGCGCATGCAATTGCGCAGTCCGGGGTCGGGTGCGCAGCCCGGCATGGATTAGCGCCAGGCGTCAGCCGCGCAGGAAGAAATCGCCGATCGCGCCGGCGACGGCTGGCGCATCTTCCATGTGCAGGTGATGGCTGCCCGGCAGCACGATCAGTTCGCCGCGCGGCAGCAGGGCTGCGCGTTCGCTGCGCAGCGGCTCCGGGAAATACGATTGCGCGGGCGCGCCGTAGATCACCCGGGCTGGACATTCGATGCCGCGCAACAGATCGCGTACCTGCGCTTCGGTCATGCGCACCAGGGTCGGCAGGGTCAGGCGCGGATCGCTACGCCAGGTGTAACCGCCGTCAACGCGCGCGATCCCGCGCTCGACCAGCAGGCGTGCCGCGGCCTCGCTCACCTTGCCGATGCCTTGCATGCGCGCACGCACCGCGGTGTCGATGTCGGCGAACACACGTAGCTGCTTGTCGACCAGTCCGGTCTGTGCCGCGAACGCTTCGCGCAGGCGCGCGGCGGTGCGGTCTTCGGTTTCGACCAGCAGGCCCAGCGATTCGATCGACACCAGGCGTTCGATGCGCTGAGGCTGCGCCGCCGCCATCAGGCTGGCGACGCTGCCGCCGAGCGAATGTCCGAGCAGGGCAAAACGGTCCCAGCCCAGCGCATCGGCGGCGGCGAACGCGGCGCGCGCGGCGCTGGTCGCGAGGTAATCGGCGGCGGACGGCAGGTGCGCGCTGGCACCGTGGCCGGGCAGGTCGAGCGCGACCAGTTCGATGCCGACGAGGTGTTCGGCCAGCGGGATGAAGCTGGCGGCATTGTCGAGCCAGCCGTGCAACGCCAGCACGCGCGCACCGCCCTTGGCGCCACCGCGCAAGCCGGCAATGTTACCAAGCGCGGTATCGAGCATGAAGTCGCGCAGCATCACCACGCCGCCAGTTGGCGCTGGGCAAGCGCGGCGAGTGCATCGGCGTGTGCTGGTGTGGCGTTGAGACAGGGGATGTAGTGCAGCGCTTCACCGCCCGCGCTGCGGAATGCTTCCGCATTCACCATCGCGATCTCCTCCAGCGTTTCCAGGCAATCGACGGCAAAACCGGGGCAGACCACGTCGACGCGACGCACGCTATCCGCCGCGAGGGATTGCAGGGTCGCCTGCGTCGCAGGTTGCAACCACGCTTCCCGACCGAAACGCGATTGATAGGTGAGCATGAACTCATCGTCACGCAGTCCGAGCGTACGCGCGATCGCCGCCACGCTGGCCTCGCATTGCGTTGCATAGGGATCGCCGTCATCGACCAGGCGCTGCGGAATGCCGTGGAACGAAAGCACCAGTTTTTCGCCGCGACCATGCACCTGCCAGTGCGCGTGGATCGAAGCGGCGATCGCGGCGATCCAGCCGGCATCGAGGTGGTACTCGCTGACGAGACGCGTCTCGATGCCCTTTGCACCGGCGAGCACATCGGCGACCGACGCCGTGGTGGTGGTCGAATACTGCGGGTACAGCGGCAGCGCCAGCACGCGACGGATCCCTTCATCGCGCAGCGTGGCCAGCGTCGCCGCCAGCGCCGGCTCGCCATAGCGCATGGCATGCGCGACGCGCAGCTGCGGCAACTGCTGCTGCACCACCGCGGCCAACTCGCGCGTGTGCACCGCAAGCGGGGAACCGGCGTCCATCCAGATCTCCGCGTACTTACGCGCCACCCGGGCACCACGCAGGGGCAGGATCACGCCACGCAGCAGCGGCTGCCACAGCCACTGCGGCAGCTGCACCACGCGCGGATCGCTGAGGAATTCGGCCAGGTAATGCCGTACCGCACGCGGCGTCGGCGCTGCAGGCGTGCCGAGGTTGACCAGGAGCAGGGCGGTATCGGAATGGGACATCGCATTAGGATGACATGCGACCTAGGGCCTGTTAACGCATATGGAATGGGTCCTAGCAGGCCCACGATTCCAACTCGGTTCATCGCTGCGACACTAGCCTGACGCCACCCGCCCCCGCCGGAGTCCACCATGTCCGTCCAGCCGCGCCCGTACCTTCGAGTCCTCGTCCTGCTGCTAGCGGGTTTGTTCGCCACGACCACCATGGCCGGTTCGCAGGAAGACGACCGTGCACGCAACGCGGTGCGGGTGCTGACCGACTTCCAGGCAATTCCCGAATCGGCGATCCCGGACAAACTGCTCGACGAAGCCCGCGCCATAGTCGTAGTACCCGATTCGATCAAGGCTGGCCTGGTGATCGGCGGCCGTCGCGGCCATGGGCTGATGGCGGTGAAGAATCCGGACGGTACCTGGTCCAATCCCAGCTTCGTCAGCCTCACCGGCGGCAGCATCGGTTTCCAGGCGGGCGTGCAGTCGGCCGACATCGTGCTGGTGTTCCGCAGCGACCGCGGGCTGGAATCGATCGTCAACGGCAAATTCACCCTGGGCGCCGATGCCGGCGTCGCCGCCGGTCCGCTGGGCCGTAATGCCTCCACCGCCACCGATGGCGAACTGAAGGCGGAAATCTGGTCGTGGTCGCGCGCCCGCGGCCTGTTTGCCGGCGTGGCCCTGGACGGCGCCGTGCTGGCGATCGACGACCGCGCCAACGAAGCCGTCTATGGCCGCGACACCACGCCACGGATGATCTTCGAAGGCCGCATCAATGCGCAGCCGTCATCGGATGTCGTCGCCTTCCGCGACCAGCTCGAGGAAGCCAGCGCGACCGCCCGCAGCAATCGCGGCACGAATCCCCCAGTAACGACCGCTCCAGTCGCCACCAGTGCGACTGCGAACACCGCGACGAGCGTCGAAACGACCACCGAGCCCGCCACGGCAACGCCGCAACCGGCGGATGAGGCGCAAGGTGCGATGTTCGAGCCCGTGCCGAACACGCCCAGCGCACCGGAACCGCTGCCCGAGACTCCCAAGCAACCGTAAACGCCACCGCTCTCCAGCTGTCACACAGGCTGCGCTATCCTGAGTGTCCCTGTTATTCCTGTGAGTACGCCATGGGTGGTTTCAGTCTCTGGCATTGGCTGATCGTGCTGGTGATCGTGGTGCTGGTGTTCGGCACCAAGCGATTGGGCAACGTCGGTAAGGACCTCGGCGACGCGGTCAAGGGCTTCAAGAAAGGCATGCAGGACGACGACAAGCCTGCAGCCAAGCTCGGCGACGATTCGCAGCGCAACGCCACCAGCGAAACGCAGCGCGACACCGATCGCAACGACCAGGCGCGCTGACGCCGCCGGCGTCAGTCCCGCTCATCCCGAGTCCGTCGACGGATGTTCGATATCGGCTTTTCCGAGCTGCTGGTCATCGCGGTCGTCGCCTTGATCGTGCTCGGTCCGGAACGCCTGCCGAAGGCCGCGCGCTTCGCCGGCCTGTGGGTGCGGCGTGCGCGTGCGCAGTGGTATTCGGTCAAGTCCGAACTCGAACGCGACCTCGCCGCCGAGGAACTCAAGCGCAGCCTGCACGACACCGAAGCGGCCCTGCGCGGCGTCGAAAAAGATCTGCGAGACAGCGGTGACGAGGTCCGTCGCGAACTGGACGCCGTGCGTGCCACGGCGCAGGCGCCTGCCAGCACCGAAACGGGTCCCGGCACCACACCGCGCGCGGACGACGACGATGCACAACGCTGAGTCAGCGCCGGAAACCCGGCTGATCGACCACCTGATCGAACTGCGCGCACGCCTGCTGCGTGCAGTGGTCGGATTGCTGGTCGTGTTCGTCGCCTTGTTGCCGTTCGCCAATCGCCTGTATGCGTGGCTGGCGGCGCCGCTGTTGGCCAAGCTTCCGGCCGGCGGGCAACTGATCGCAGTGGAGGTCGCCTCGCCCTTCTTCGCACCGTTAAAGCTGGCTTTCTTCGTCGCCGTGGTGATCGCGATGCCATGGTTGCTGTACCAGGCCTGGGCTTTCGTCGCGCCGGGCCTGTACCAGCGCGAAAAACGCCTCGCCATGCCGCTGCTGGGCTCGGCGCTGGCGCTGTTCTATACCGGCTGCGGGTTCGCGTTCTACCTGGTGCTGCCGACGGTGTTCGGCTTCCTCGCCAAGGTCACGCCTGCAGGCGTGGCGATGATGACCGACATCAACGCCTACCTCGATTTCGTGCTGGTGATCTTCCTCGCCTTCGGCCTCAGCTTCGAGTTGCCGGTGGCGCTGGTGATCCTGGTACTGCTCGGCTGGGTGACGCCGACACAACTGCGCGAATGGCGCGGCTACGCCATCGTCGGCATCTTCGTCATCGCGGCGGTCATCACCCCGCCCGACGTGGTCTCGCAGCTGCTGCTGGCGGTGCCGATGGTGCTGTTGTACGAGCTGGGCATCATCGCTGCGCGATTGCTGGCACCGCGTTCGAACTGAGATGGCGCCTGCGGGATTCTGGAAACGCTGCGCCGCCTGGACGCTCGATGCGGCGATCCTGCTACCGCTGACCTGCATGCTGGCTGCGTCGTCGCTCGCAACCATGGGCGCCGCGACGACGGCCGCGGCGCAGACCCTGCTCAATGAGGTTGCCAGCGCCATGGCCCGGTTGCTGGAGCAAGGCAGTGATCCAATCGGCAGCGCACTCGCGCTCGTCCACGATCCAGTGCTGTTGCAAGGCAGCCAGGCGCTCGCGGCCGCGCTCACGCACGGACTGCAGCCGGTGCTCATCACGTTCGCAATGCTGACCGGCCTCTTTCACGTCGCGTTCGAACAAACGCGCTGGCGCGGCACGCCAGGCAAGCGCCTGCTCGGCATCGTGGTCGCCGATCGCGCCGGTGCGGCGCCATCCTTGCCGCTCAGCCTGTTGCGCAATGGCGCCGGTGTGCTGTCGTGGCTGAGCCTGAACCTCGGCCATGCCCTGGCTGCATTGCCACCGGAACATCGCGCACTGCACGACCGTATCGCCGGTACGCGTGTGCTCGCGCGACATCCCGGTCCCATGCCGCAGTGGGCGCGAATCTGGCTGATCGCGCAGGCCGTGCTGTTCGTGCTGGCTTGCGTTGGTGTCTCGTGGTGGGCGCAGCAGGCGCTCGATGCGGCCCTGCTGCGCGCACTGGGCTAGGCCCCGAGCTCAGGCTGCGACTGCGTCGTCGCGCGTGGGCGTCTCGCTGCCGCAGACATCACGCCACAGGTGGTAGACGACGCCGAACATCACCACGTACAGCACCAGCAACATGCCGATGTAAACCGGAAGCGCCAGCACGACCGCCAGCGTCGGATGGATCAGGTTGCCAAGCAGCGCCAGCAGCATCACCAGCAATCCGACACCGATCACCAGCAGCAGTCCCAGCACGAAGGCGCAGATCGCCAGCACCAGGATCGGCAGCAGGTTCTTGAGCGTACCGACCACGCCGTCGACCACGGCGCCGCCGACACTGCGCGAGCCCAACGCGACCTGGCCGAACCCGATCGCGTACATCCCGCCGACAAACAGCACGAACACGAAACTCAATGCGAAAAACAAACCGAAGTTCGCGGTGATCCCGGCAGGAACCGGAGGCACGGCCTTGGGATCCCCACCCTGCTGCGCGGCCGTGCTTACCGCTTGCCAGTACCACTCGAAGAATCCTTCGCCGAAGCAGACCCGCACCAGCAGCACGAAGCAGACGATGTAGATCGCGGTCATGATCAGGCCGAAGCCGATCATCCGGCCTGCGCCTTGCCCGCTTTTGTAGGTGTCAAACAACGCCGTGGCCGCGACCGGGCGGTCGTGCTCGCTGGCATCGATGACGCGCAGGAAACCGCCGATCAAAGGCGGCAACACCACCAGCGAGACCAGCATCACCACGCCCACCACGCTGAGCAACGCAGGGCCCTGCATACCGAAGCCCAACTGGGCGATCAACTGGACCGCGGTGGGAATCAGCCCCACCACCAACAACAGCGCGGCGGCGCCGAAGATCGCCTTCGGATTGCGCGCGCCCAGGTTGATGCCCCGTTTCAACCAGCTCCAGCCGGTACCCGGCCCCATTGCACGTGTCTGCATGTTCCCTACCCCTGGAAGTTGTGGGTCGTGATGTCGAGCATGCGCTGCTCCCCGGCAGCCATCCTAGACGAAAGCCTCAGCGCGCATGCAGCCCGCGCGCATGGCGCACGAACCGCCGCAGCACCTTGCGCGCATGTGGCGCGGCGCTGATGCTGCGCGCCAGTTGCTTCGAGCACCGCGACTCGCTGGCGAGCGCATCGTGGCGCGCGCGCACGTAGCCGTGCATGTGGGTGACGCTGAACTCAGGATGGAACTGCACGCCCCATACGTGATCCTGCCAGCGGAATGCGTGGCAATGGTCCTGCGCGGATTTCGCCAGCACCGTCGCGCCCTCCGGTGCGCGCAGCACGGTCTGCAGGTGCGTGGCCTGCGCCGGGAATTGCGCCGGCAACCCTGCGAACAACGGATCATGCTCGGCATGCGGATGCAGCTCGAGGTCGATCGTCCCCATCTCGCGCCCGGCCGGGTTGACGCCGACTTCGCCACCCAGCGCGTGCGCCAGCAGCTGGTGGCCGTAGCAGATGCCGAACAACGGCAGCCCGGCATGCGCGGCCTCGCGCAACCACTCGGCGCTGCGTTCGCTCCAGTCGTGGCGTTCGGTGACCATCGCCGCCGAACCGGTAACGATGACGCCGGCAAAGCCCTGCCGCGGCGGCAATGCATCGCCGCCTTCGACGTTCGTCACGACGGCCGCATCACGTTCGAGCCCGGCGGCGACGCGGATCCAATGCGGAAAGCCGCCGTGGCGGCGCATCGACGGCACCGGCTGCCCGGTTTCGAGGATGAGGAAGGGTTGCTTCAAAACAGCGCTCTCAACCGGCAAAAACCCTGAAAAACGTCGGCCCAACGCGGGCTCGGACGTGCGTTTGACAACTATACTAGCCCGCTTTTCCGCGCCCAGACACGGACCTCGCTCACGGTTATGACCGGCCCAACTTTCCAAGAGCTCATCCAAAAGCTCAACGCCTACTGGGCCGCGCAGGGTTGCGTGCTGATCCAGCCGCTGGACCTCGAAGTCGGCGCCGGCACCTTCCATCCGGCCACGTTCCTGCGTGCGCTCGGACCCGAAGCGTGGAACGCCGCCTATGTGCAGCCCTGCCGTCGTCCCACCGACGGCCGCTATGGCGAGAACCCGAACCGCCTGCAGCGCTACTACCAGTACCAGGTGGTGATGAAGCCGAATCCCGACAACATCGTCGAGTTGTATTTCGACTCGTTGAAGGCGCTCGGCGTCGACCCGCTGGTGCACGACCTGCGCCTGGTCGAGGACAACTGGGAATCGCCGACGCTCGGCGCCTGGGGCCTGGGCTGGGAAGTGTGGTTGAACGGCATGGAAGTCACCCAGTTCACCTATTTCCAGCAGGCCGGCGGCATCGAGTGCAAGCCGGTGCTCGGCGAGATCACCTACGGCCTCGAACGCCTCGCCATGTACCTGCAGAACGTCGACAACGTGTTCGACCTGGTGTGGACGCACGGCCCGCAGGGCACGGTCTACTACCGCGACGTCTACCACCAGAACGAAGTCGAACAGAGCGCCTACAACTTCGAACACGCCAACGTCGAAGAATTGTTCCATCGCTTCGATGCGTGCGAAAAAGAAGCGCAGGCCCTGGTCGAACTCGGCCTGCCGTTGCCGGCCTACGACCAGGTCTGCAAGGCCTCGCATTCGTTCAACCTGCTCGACGCGCGCCGCGCGATCAGCGTCACCGAACGCCAGCGCTACATCCTGCGCGTGCGCAAGCTGTCGCAGGCGGTGGCCGAGGCCTATGTCGCTAAACGCACCTCACTGCTGTCGCAGCAGGAGGTGGTGTGATGACTGCGACCATGCAACCGCTGCTGATCGAGCTCGGCACCGAAGAACTGCCCGTCAAGGCGCTGCCCGGGCTGGCGCAGGCGCTGTTCGACGGCGTCATCGATGGCCTCGTGAAGCGCGGCATCGCGCTCGATCGTGGTGAAGCCAAGCCGCTGTATTCGCCACGTCGCCTCGCGGTGTTGCTGCCGGGCGTCGCCAGCGAACAGCCGGAGCAGCAGTCGGAAGTGCTCGGCCCGTATCTCAACATCGCGCTCGACGCCAACGGTGAACCGACCAAGGCGCTGCAGGGCTTCGCGCAGAAGGCCGGCGTCGAATGGACGCAGCTCGCGAAGACCAGCGACAACAAGGGCGAACGCTTCGTCCATCGCGCGGTGAAGCCCGGCGCGCGGACTGCGGGCCTGCTCCCGGAGATCCTGCGCGAAGCAATCGCGGCGATGCCGATCCCCAAGCCGATGCGCTGGGGCGATCACGACTATGGTTTCGCGCGCCCGGTGCACTGGTTGGTGCTACTGCTCGGCAAGAACGTGGTCGAAGGCGGCATCTTCGGCACCCGCAGCGACCGCATGAGCCGCGGCCATCGCTTCCACCACGACAAGGCGGTGTGGATCGGCCAGCCCGGCGAGTACGTCGAGGCGCTGCGCGGCGCCAAGGTGCTCGTCGATCCGGATGAGCGCCGCGCGCGCATCGTGCGCGAAGTCGAACAGGCCGCGAAGGCTGGCGGTGGCGTTGCGCGCATCGATGCCGGCAACCTTGAGCAGGTGAACTGCCTGGTCGAATGGCCCAGCGCGGTGGCCTGCGATTTCGAAGACGAATTCCTGGCCGTGCCGCAGGAAGCGCTGATCGCGACGATGGAAGACAACCAGAAGTTCTTCCCGGTCCTCGACGGCGACGGCAAGCTGACCCACCGCTTCATCGGCGTCGCCAACATCGAATCGAAGAACGTCGCCGAAGTCCGCAAGGGCTACGAGCGCGTGATCCGCCCGCGTTTCAGCGATGCCAAGTTCTTCTTCGTCGAGGACATGAAGCAGGGCCTGGTGGCGATGAACACCGGCCTGGCGAGCGTGACCTATCAGGCCAAGCTCGGCACCGTCGCCGACAAAGTCGCCCGCGTCGCCACACTGGCGGAAGCGATCGCCGGCGAAGTCGGCGTCGATCCCAAACTGGCACGCCGTGCTGCGGAATTGTCCAAGGCCGATCTGCAATCGCGCCTGGTCAACGAATTCCCGGAACTGCAGGGGATCGCCGGCCGCTATTACGCCGCGGTTGCAGGCGAGTCGATCGAAGTCGCCAACGCGATCGACGAGGCGTACATGCCGCGTTTCTCGGGCGATGCGGTCGCGCCGAGCAAGCTGGGGCAGGTGCTGGCGATTGCCGAGCGATTCGATGTGTTGGCGGGCGGCTTTGCTGCCGGATTGAAGCCCACCGGCAATAAAGATCCGTTTGCGCTACGGCGCAATGCGTTAGGCCTTGCGCGCACACTGATCGAAGGCAGACTTGATCTCAATGTATTGAGCTTCATCGTCAGCGCCCTTAATGAAGTGACGCTTGCGGTTGCCGAATCCGATCTTACAAAGAAAGTTCGCGCAGCAGATCATGCTCGGGCGCAAGGCGTTGAAGTACCCATCGGGCAAATGGTCATAGGTACGGCGCACCCGGAGTACGTCAAAGAGATTTACGAGTTCATCACTGAGCGATTACGCGGCTACTACGCCGACCAGAGCGTTCCCCCGCAGCAGTTCGAATCCGTTGCGGCATTACGCCCGGCATCCCTGCTCGACTTCGACCACCGCCTCAAAGCCATCGGCGAATTCGCCAAGCTACCGGAAGCCGAAGCGCTGGCCGCGGCCAACAAGCGCATCCGCAACATCCTGAAGAAGGTCGAAGGCACGATTCCGTCGACCGTGGATGCTTCGCTGCTGACGCCGGGTGCCGAACAGGACCTCGCCGATGCGGTCGCGCAAGCCATCACCGACACCGATGAAGCCCTGAAGCAGCGCGACTACGTCACCGTGCTCGGCCGCCTCGCGCGGCTGCGGCCGCAGGTCGATGCGTTCTTCGACGGGGTGATGGTGAACGTCGACGATATGGCTGTACGCAACAACCGACTGGCATTGCTGCAGCGGCTGGCGGATCGCCTCGGCAGCGTTGCGGCAATCGAACACCTGTCGACCTAACCGCTTCGCTCTTGCCTCTGGGAATGCCGCACCCGCGTCATTCCTCCATAACCCGAAGGGCGGCGCACAGGACGTGCGCCGTTTTCCGACCGAGGCAGGATGCCGAGTCGGAAAATCTCCATGACCTTCACGCCGCGGGGTGTGCTCTTGCCAAGGAGGCCATTTCTTTTGGTTATTTTTCTTTGGGCCAGCAAAGAAAAGTGACCCGATGCGCAGCAGCGGAATGCTCTGTCTTCAAGGCAACGCAAGGGCAGACACTGGATCCCCGCCTTGCCAGCCATTCGGCTGTTGAGAGCCACGGAGATCGCAAGCAAGTCACTAGATTCCTGCTTGAACAGCCATTCGGCTGTTGAAAGCCGCAGGAATGACGAGCAAGGGCAGAGCGAAAGCGTTAATCGTTCTTGACGCGCGACAGGTATCCTTCCGCGATGCGCCCAGTCCCCCGCCTGCTCGCCGCTGCGATCCCATTGCTCGTCGCAGCCGGCACGGCGCAGGCGGCGACGGTCACTAACGTCGAGATCCTCGGCCTCGACGAAACGATGACGATCAACGTGCGCACCGCGTTGTCGCTGACCGACGCGATCGGCAAGGACCTCTCCGGCCGCCGCCTCGCCTACCTGGTGCGCGAAGCCGAGGCCGAAACGCGCGAAGCGCTGGAACCCTTCGGCTACTACTCGCCGCAGATCACGGTCGAACGCAGCCGCGATGAAGCTGAGGATGCGCCGGTCACGGTCACCATCAGCGTGCAGCTCGGTGCACCCGTGCGGGTGCGCAGATCCGACATCGCCATCGATGGCGCGGGCCAGGGCGACTTTTTCCTCAAACAGGAGATCGCGGCGTTCCAGCCGCATGTCGGCGACGTGTTCGACCACGCGGTGTACGAAGCCGGCAAGGCGCGCATCACCCGGCGCCTGGCCGAGCGTGGTTACTTCGATGCCGACTTCGTCGAGCGCAAGGTCGAGGTCACGCGCGCCGATCACGCGGCCGACATCGCGCTGCGCTGGGACAGCGGCATGCGCTACGGGATCGGCACCGTCACGTTCAACCAGGCGCCGAAGCGGATCATCCGCGAGAGCCTGCTGGACAAACTGGTGGACTGGAAGGAAGGCGAGCCTTACCACCAGAGTCGCCTCGATCGCCTGCGCAAATCGCTCACCGGCCTCGACTACTTCGGCCGCATCGATATCGAGCCACAGCCGGAGCAGGCCGTCGACGGTCGCGTGCCGGTTGCGATCCACCTGACCCCGGCCAAGCGCAGCATCTACACCGCAGGCTTGAGCTACGGCACCGACAGCGGCGCCGGCGTGCGGCTTGGACTCGAGCGCCGCTATCTCAACGACCGCGGGCACAAGCTGCTGGCGCAGGTCGACTGGGCCGAATTCCGCAAGACCGCGACCGTGCAGTACCGCATTCCCGCATTCGCCTGGCTCGATGGTTGGTACACCGCCAGCCTGCAGGGTGCGGACGAGCAGACCGAGTTCGCCGACACGCGGCGCCTGGAGTTCGTCGCCAGCCGCAGCGGCGAGATCAACGATTTCTGGACCGCCACCGCCTCGCTGCACGCGCTGCGCGAACGCTGGCGCTTCGTCTCGGAGGACCCGACGATGCCGGTCGAGGACTGGCGCTATTCCTCATTGCTATTCCCGTCGCTGCGCGGCGAATACATCAACGCCGACGACCGCCTGTATCCGCGCGACGCCATTGGCGCCACGGTGCTGTTGCGTGGCGGCGTGGAAGGCGTGGGTTCCGACGCCACCTTCGTGCAGATGCACGGCAGCCTGCGCTGGTTCCGCGGCCTGGGTGCGAGCAGCCGGTTGATCGCACGCGGCGAACTCGGCCACACCTTCACCAACGCGCTGGTCGAAATGCCGTTGAGCCTGCGCTTCTTCGCTGGCGGCGACCGCAGCGTGCGTGGGTACGAGTGGCGCGAAATCGGTCCGCGCATCACCGTGGGCAGCAAGACGTTCGCCTTGGGTGCGAAGAACGTCGCCACCGGCAGCATCGAATACGAGCAGTACTTCAACAGCAGTTGGGGCGCAGCGGTGTTCGTCGATACCGGCAGCGCCTTCAACGACACGCCGGCCTGGCGCACCGGCGTCGGCATCGGCTTGCGCTGGCGTTCGCCGGTCGGACCGGTGCGCATCGATGTCGCGCGCGGCCTGAATGATGCGACCTCGCCGTTCACGCTGCACTTCAATATCGGTGCCGACCTGTGAACACGCCGACGCCGACTCCCAGGCGCATGTCGCGTCGCCGCAAGATCTACTGGGGCGCGGGCTTCGGTGGAATCGCGCTGGTGCTGCTGTTCGCGCTGTTCGTGTACTGGCTGCTCAACACGATCGGTGGGCGCGACCTGCTGCTGTCGCAGATCGTCGCGCGCCTGCCGGAAGGCACGACGCTGCACTGGGACAGCGCGGAAGGCCCCGCAGCGGGACCACTAACTTTGCACGGCGTGCGTTTCGAACACCTGAGCGATGTCAGCGTGCCGGGCAAGCGGCTGGTGTTCAACGCGCGCACCGTCACGCTCGATCCGGCGATCCGTCCGTTGCTCGGCCGGCGTCTGCGACTGGACGCACTGGCCATCACCGGCGCCGCGCTGGAAATCCCGGAAAGCGACGAGCCGTTCGAGTTGCCGCGTTGGCCGGAATCGCTGCCGCACATCGATCCGCCGCTGGCGCTGCAGGCGGATGCGTTCCGCATCGATGGCTTCAAGGTCACGCGCGATGGCCAGCCGTTGATCGACATCGAACACGCGCGTGGCGGCATCGACGCCTCAAGCGGCGCACTGCATGTCGAACACCTCACTGTCGACAGCGATCGCGGCCAATTCACCGTGCACGGCGACTACATGCCCCGTGACGACTACCGCAGCGACCTGCTCGCCACCGCGGTGTTGCCAGCATCGACGGGACGCACGCCGCTGCGCCTCGGGCTGGTCGCACGTGGCGATCTGGCGCGCATGGATGTGGCGATCGCGGGACGCGCACCGGCGCCGCTGCGCGCGAGCCTGGTCCTGCGTGGCAAGGACGATCCGCGCTGGAGTGCACGCGCCAAGACCGATGCACTCGACCTGGCGATGCTGATGGGCGAAGACGACGCCGGCACGCCGCTGGCCTTCGATCTGCGCGCCAACGGTGTCGGCGGTCACGCCAGCGTGCAGGGCAAGATCACGCAAGGCGAGTTCGTCGCCACGATCCAGCCGTCGCAGGTCTCGCTCGAAGACCAAGTGCTGCGGGTCGCGCCCCTGGTCATCGATGCCCTCGAGGGTCGCACCACGCTGCGCGGTCATGCCGACCTGCGCGTTCCGGAAAACTCCAACCTGCGCTTCGCGATCAATGCGCGCGGCCTGACCTGGGGTGGTGCGAACAACACACCTTCCGTCATCGCCGACGCCGATTTCGGCATCGCCGGCAAACCCGAAGCCTGGGCCGCGATCGGCAACGCACGCATCGTGCGCGATCAGCAGCGCGCGGACGTGCGCTTCGACGGTCGCGGCGATCGCGAACAGGTCGCGATCCGTTCGCTGCGCGCGACGATGCCGACCGGCACGCTCGAAGCAGGCGGCAGCGCACGCTGGTCGCCGCAGTTGGGCTGGGACTTGAAGGCGACGCTGGCCGGCTTCGATCCCGGTTATTTCTTCCCGGGCTGGAACGGCGCGGTCAACGGCAAGCTCGCCACGCGCGGCGCGGCGCGTGACGGTGGTGGTTTCGATGCCAGCCTCGACGTGCCGCAACTCGGTGGGCGCCTGCGTGGGCGCGCGCTCGCCGGGCACGGCAAGTTCGTGCTGCGTGGCGAGGATGTCGATGGCGATCTCGCATTGTCCTTGGGCAACAGTCGCATCGAGGCCAAGGGCCGCGTCGGCAAGCAACTCGCTGTCGATGCACGGTTTGCACCGCTGCATCTCAACGACTTGTGGCCGGATGCGGCCGGCACCTTGCGCGGCACGCTAGCGCTCAGCGGCGCGCGCGATGCGCCAAACGTCGATGCCGATCTCGACGCCAACGGCCTGCGCTGGGGCGATTATCGCGCCGAGTCGCTGCAGGCCCACGGGCGCTTGCCGTGGCGCGGCGGCAACGGTGCGATCACGATCGATGCACAAGGCCTCGACGTCGGCATCGCCCTCGACAGCCTGCGCGTGAATGCACGCGGCGCGGTCGAGCAGCTGCAGCTCGAAGGCGATGTGCGCAGCGAATTCGGCACGCTTGCGCTCAGCGGCAACGCCAACAAGCGCGGCAACACGTGGCGGGGAGCGTTGGCATCGCTGCAGCTCGCACCGGTGAAAGGCGCGACCTGGCGCTTGCAGCAACCGGCGCGTTTCTCGTGGACATCCTCTTCAACCGCAGGTCGCAACGGCGCGTTGTCGCGCGCCTGCCTCGATTCCAGCGGTGGCGGCGCGCTGTGCGCGAGCGCTGACTGGCCGCGGCGCGGGCTCGATGTCGACGGCAACGGCCTGCCGCTCACGCTGCTCACGCCTTACCTGCCCGAACGCGACGATGGCCGGCAGTGGTTGTTGCGCGGCGAGATCGCCATCGATGGACAGCTGCGCCCGGTCGGTAACAGCTGGCGCGGCAACGCGAAGATCTCTTCCGCCAGTGGCGGCTTGAAGCTGAGCGAAGGCGCGCGGCGCGAGATCGCCTCTTACGACAACCTGGCGCTGGATGCGGTCTTCGATCCGCAACGCATCACTGCCATCCTCGGCACCACCCTCAACACCGATGGCCGCGTCGATGCACGCATCAGCACCGGCTGGGATGAGTACGCACCACTGGCCGGCGAAGTCGCGCTCAACACCGACGAACTGACCTGGATGGAATTGTTCTCGCCGGACATCGTCGAGCCCAAGGGTCGCCTCGATGGCCGCATTGCGCTCGGCGGCACGCGGGCGCAACCGACGCTCGGTGGGCAGGCGCACCTGTCCGAATTCAACACCGAACTGCCGGCGCTGGCGATCACGTTGCAGCAGGGCGATGTGCGCCTCGATGCACAGCCCGACGGC
Source organism: Lysobacter sp. CFH 32150 (assembly GCF_022758295.1). Taxonomy (GTDB): domain Bacteria; phylum Pseudomonadota; class Gammaproteobacteria; order Xanthomonadales; family Xanthomonadaceae; genus CFH-32150. The sequence goes on from NZ_JALDWJ010000004.1 coordinate 28,381, forward strand.
AGCGCGCGCATCCGCGGCAGCCTGAAGTCGGGCGATGGCACGCTCAACCTCGATGGCACGCTGGGTTGGTACGGCAACGACACGCCGCTCGTGCTGAACGTGCGCGGCGCCAACGTGCTGGCATCCGATACGCGTGACCTGCGCGCGGTGATCGATCCCGACGTGGTGGTGCGCTACACCGCCGAGCAGCCGCTCAATGTCACCGGCACCGTCGGCGTGCCGTCGGCGCGCATCGACCTCGAGCGCCTCGACGAAGGCGTGTCCGCATCGCCCGACGTGGTCGTGCTCGATCCGGTCGACCCCAAGCGTGGCGTCGCCACGCCGCTCGATCTCGACCTGACGCTGGCGCTCGGCGACGACGTGAAACTCAACGGCTTCGGCCTCGACGGCACGCTCACGGGGAGCCTGCGCGTGCGCCAGCGTCCGGGGCGCGAGATGACCGCCAACGGTACGCTCGAGACCGAAGGCCGCTACACAGCGTATGGACAAGAGCTCACCATCACCCGTGGCGAGTTGAACTGGTCGAACAACGCCATCGCCAATCCCGCGCTCAACATCCGCGCCGAACGCGTCGTTGGCGACGTCACCGCCGGCATCCAGGTCAGCGGCCGCGCGACCGCGCCACAGGCGCAGGTGTGGGCGAACCCGGCGATGGATGAATCCGAAGCCCTCGCCTACCTCGCGCTCGGCCGTCCATTATCGACCGCCAGCGATGCCGAAGGCCGACAACTCAGCGCCGCCTCCGCCGCGCTCTCCGCCGGCAGCAGCCTGCTCGCTTCGCAACTCGGCGCACGCATCGGCCTCGACGACGCCGGCGTGATGCAATCGCGCGCGCTAGGCGGCAGCGTGTTCGGGGTCGGCAAATACCTGTCGCCAAAACTGTACGTCGGCTACGGGGTCTCGCTGCTCGGCACCGGCCAGGTGCTGACGCTGAAATACCTGTTGCGCAAGGGCTTCGACATCCAGATCGAATCGAGCACGCTGGAAAACCGCGCGTCGGTGAACTGGCGCAAGGAGAAGTGATGGGCCGATACAACGCGATGGGGCGACGCCACGCGATCCATCGCATGCGCTTGCGGCTGGAACGCGATGGTTATCCGCGCCTGCAGATGCTGCTGCTGGTGACGATGACTGGCGCTGCCGGGTTTATCGCGTCGTACTTGCTGCTGCGGGCCGGGCTCAACGCGATGTGGCTCCGATACCTCCTCGCGCTTGGCTTCGCGTACCTCGCCTTCCTGATGTTGCTCTGGCTATGGTTGCGCACACGTCCGCAGGACTACCTGGATGTTCCCGACGTCTCCGGACTGGATCTTTCGCGTCGCCCTAATGAATGCTCGGCGGAATGGGGTGGACAAGGCGGCAGCAGCGGTGGTGGTGGCGCCAGCAGTTCGTTCGAGGCCAGCGATGGCGGGACAAATGCGCTCGAAGACACGGCAAGCCCGATTAGCGAAGCCTTGGGCGCGGTTCCGGATGCGGATGAACTGGCCGTCCCGTTGGTCGCGTTACTGCTCGTTGCTGCGCTGGTTCTGTCGTCGCTGTTTGTCGTCTATTCCGCGCCTGTTCTTTTTGCGGAACTGTTGGTCGACGGCGTGCTTGCAGCCAGTTTGTATCGTCGCCTCCGCGGACTGGAGCCTGGCCATTGGCTGGAAACCGCCATTCGCCGGACTTTTTTGCCCTTTGTGCTTACCACGGCTTTCGTGATTGCGGCTGGATGGGGAATGGCGCGTTATGCCCCAGGGGCCGATTCGATTGGTGATGTCCTGGCGCACACAAGACAGCACGATTAGACAATGACGACCCGGAACCTGCTGAAGCACCGTCTACACGCGCAAGGCATTGCCACCGCGCGTTTCGACACGCCTGCCGACGTCGTGCGCTGGCTGGTCGCGATGCAGGCCCAGGATTACTACGGCGCCCTGTGGGCAGTGGGATTGCGCATGCGTGCGGCGAGCGAAGCCGTGATCGAGCAGGCCATCGCCGAACGCAGGATCGTGCGTACCTGGCCGATGCGCGGCACCCTGCATTTCGTCGCCGCGGAAGACGCGCGCTGGATGCTGGAGTTGTTGACGCCACGGGTGATCGCGCTCAATGCCGCCCGCATCGAGCGCGACTTCGGCCTCGATGCCGCCATGCTCACACGCTGCCGTCGCATCGTCGGGAAAGCCCTTGCCGGCGGCAAGGCGCTGACGCGCGGCGCGCTGTACGCAGCACTGGACGAGGGCGGCGTCAGCTGTGCGGAACAGCGTGGCATCCACGTGACCGGCCGACTCGCGCAGGAAGGCCTGATCTGCCTGGGCCCGCGTGCGGGCAAGCAACCAACCTTCGTGTTGCTGGACGAATGGCTGCCCGCCGTCCCCCGCAAGACCCGCGAGGAAGCGCTGGCCGAACTGGCACACCGCTATTTCCGCAGCCGCGGCCCGGCCACCGCGCAGGACTTCGCCTGGTGGTCGAACCTCACGGTGAAGGATGCGCAGGCCGGCATCGCACTGGCGCAATCGCGCCTCGTGCGGGATGTCGTCGACGGCTCGACGTATTGGTTGTCGCCCGATGCGACGCCGTCACACAAAAGCAGCGCCATCCACCTGCTGCCGCCGTTCGACGAATACCTCGTCGCCTACAAGGACCGCAGTGCCGCACTGGATACCAGCCTCGGTCGCCAGGTCATCGGCATCAACGGCCTGGTCAACGCCAGCATCATCCGTGACGGCCGCGTTGCCGGCGTGTGGAAGCGCGCAGTGCAGAAGCAGTCCGTCATGGTCTTGCCCAACTTGTTTGCATCGCTACCACGCGCCCAACACCAGGCCTTGGCCCGCACTACGAAACAATACGGCGCGTTCCTTGGTTTGCCCGTGACGATGCCTTGAGCACATCCCGCATGCCCTATCAGCTACGCAAGGCCATCGCAGACGATCAACCCAGGCTCGATGCCCTGATCGCACGCTCGGCACGGGAGTTGAGTGCGCACGACTACACGCCGCAACAGATCGAAGGCGCGTTGCGTGGCGCATTCGGCGTGGACACCCAACTCATCAGGGACGGCACGTATTTCGTGGTCGAGACGGAAACCGAAATCGTCGGCTGCGGCGGGTGGAGCCGGCGTCGCACACTTTTCGGTGGCGACGCCCATGCCGAACGCGACGCTGCGGAGCTCGATCCGCGGGTGGACGCCGCAAAGATTCGCGCGTTCTTCGTCGATCCCGCGCATGCCCGGAGAGGGATCGGCAGGGCCATCCTCGAGCGCTGCGAAGCCGAAGCGCGCGCCTGCGGTTTCTCCCGGTTCGAATTGATGGCGACGCTGCCGGGCGTCCGGCTCTACCAGGCTTACGGCTATGTGCCTGGCAGTCCCTTCCAGCACCCGCTGGGACCTGGACTCACCATCGAGTTCGTGCCAATGAGCAAGTCCGATTCAAGCCAAGATCGAAGCGGCGATTCGCTCAAGCCTTAGCCGGTTGCGACCCATGTCACTCAAACACAGAGGTGTCTGATGCTTGCTGCCTATATCGACGAGATCATCATGTTTTTCGCAGGAGCCTGGGCCACGGCAACGGGCTTCGGTTACCTGCGCGTGAGCAAGGATCCCATCGCCGAGGAGAAGTGGCGAGCGCGATTCGGCAAGCACCTCAAATGGATCGGCCCGTTGCTGCTCCTCATTGCGACGGTGCTGGCGGTTGCCAAGTTCACCGGGGCCTCGGGGGCCACTTGATTCGAGCATTCAACGCGCGGGCATCAGTGCATTGATGTCGCCGTAGCCCATCGCATCCGTAGCCAGCGGATCGGAACTGCCATCGCGTAGAAATGCCGTCGCCAATGCGGCGGTACGCGCGAATGCACTCTGGGCGATGCCGGAGCCCGCACTGAGGCGGCGCACGCCGAGCGCGGCGAGTTCCATGGCCGGCGGCACGTCCGGTAGCGCGAGTACGTTGAGTGGCAGCGACAGGGCCGACGCGATCGCGCGGATGTTGGCACGATCACGCAGGCCCGGGACGAAGATGCCGTCGGCGCCAGCGGCGCGGTAGCGCTCGGCGCGCAGCAGGGTTTCATCCGTGCGCTCCCCGGCGGGGACGAGCCCGCGCAGATAGACGTCGGTGCGCGCATTGACAAAGACGTCGAGGCCGTTGCGGGCGCAGGCGAGCTTGATGTGTTCGATCTTGGCGCAGAGCAGGTCCGGTGCCTCGGTGCCGTCTTCGAGGTTGATCCCGGCCACGCCCAGTGCGGCGAGTTGGACGACGGTTTCGCCGACGCTGGCAGGGTCGCGCGAATAACCGTCCTCGATATCCACCGTGAGCGGAATGCGGATGACGCGGGCGATGTCCGCCACCGTCGCCAGCAGCAGGGGCACTGGCAATACGCAGCTATCAGGATAGCCGTGCGACCAGGCGACGCCGGCACTGGTGGTGGCGACGGCCTGCGCGCCCAGGCTTTCGATCAGTCGTGCGCTACCAGCGTCCCAGGCGTTGGCGAGCAGCAGCAGGCCATGGGCGTGCAATTGGCGAAACGAATCCACGGATGTGGGTCTCATCGAAGCTCCTTTTCGAAGATATAGGTCGGGGCCGCCGCGCCATGCGGGCGTCGGTCCAGTATCGGAATCCGTCGTGGTTAAGGCGTGATGGTGACGCCGCGCAGTTGCGGCCCGCCGTCGATCAAATCGGTCCAGACGACATACGCCGTACCGTTGCGCAGTACCAGTTGTGGAAAACCGGTGGCGCGGCCCCGGCCTTGCAGCTTGGCGACGACGACGCGTTGCAGCTCGCGCGAAAGATCGGGCGCATAGCGGGCGAGTTGCAACACTTGCCCGCCGCCGTCCTCGCGCAGCCACACCACCCACGCCGCGTCGGCATCGAGCGCGACATCGACGCGGCCCTGCACTGGTGCGCCGGTGTCGAGCGAGACTGGTGCGGCGAACGTATCGCCTGCATCGGCGCTGCGCGCGAGCTTGAGCGTGGGCGCGTCACCGGCGGCGGTGTACCAGGCGACGATCGCTGCGTCCCCGCGTGCGTCGACGGCAGGGCCGTTGAGCGGGCAACCCCCCATTTTCCAGCCATCGGCATGCACGGCCTTGGGCGTGTTCCAGCGCGAACCGTCGTGGCGTGCGATGTAGATGTCGCGGATGTCGTCGGGGCTGCGATCGCGGTACACCAGCAACGCGCCGCGTCCGGTCATGGCGATGTCGGTCCCACAGCACTCGCACGTCATCGCGTCGAGTTCGCCTTCGTCACTGCGTCGCAGGTAGGCATCGAAACCGGCGCTGCGCAGGGTCATCGCGCCAGTGTCGTGCTCGCCTTTGGCATGCGCGTCATCGGCGTGCGTCGTCGTCGCCATGTTGCGGCCGTCCAGCCAGGCGATGCCGAGCGTGTCCTGGCGCAACGGCCACAACGACACGAAGCCATGCTCGGTGGCCGTATTGTCGTCGTTGACGCGTACCGGCGGCGCCCAATGCATGCCGTCGTCGCGCGAGGTCGTCAGCCACACATCGCCGGCGTGGCCTGTGCCCGACGATTGCAACCAGTGCGCCCACAGTGCGCCGTCATCCGTCATCGCGATGTGCGGCGTGTCGGCCCAGTTGGCCACCATGGTGGTGCCGACCGCAATCGTCTTCGGCGCCGATTCCCAACGCCCGGCGCCGGCATAAGCGGCGTATTGCAGTGCGTGGCGGCCGCCGATGCGACGGATCCAGCTCAGCAGCAGGCGGCCATCGGGTGCGACCACCAGATCCGGTTGTCCCGCAGCCTCCTGCGCGGGCAACGGCCACGGCGCGATCTTCAGGCCCTGCACCTGCGTGCTGGTGGCTTCGACAACGGGCGCGGCGTCGCGACCGCAACCGGTCGCCAGCAATGCGCCGAACAAAATTGCGATCGTCAGCGTCGTTTTCATGCGGCTAGCGTAGCGCGGTTGGAGAAAGCTGGCGTAACGGTGCTTCGTAGTGCCGGACGGCTCGGTATCACAAACCTCAGGCGACTCGATTGCGCCGCGCGCGGGTCAGGTGCACCAGCAGCAGCGAAATCGCCGCCGGGGTCATGCCGGGAATCCGCTGCGCCTGGCCGATCGTTTCCGGCTGCACGCGCGTGAGCTTCTGCTGGACTTCTGCCGACAACCCGCGCACCTGCGCGTAGTCGAACCCCGCCGGAATGTCAGTGGTCTCGTGGCGCTGCTGGCGCGCGATCTCGTCGCGCTGGCGATCGAGGTAGCCGGAATATTTCACGCCGATCTCGACCTGCTCGGCCACCTTCGCATCATCAACGGCGGGGCTTAGCGACGGTAGCGTCATCAGCCGTGCGTAGTCGAGTTCCGGACGCTTGATCAGATCGAGCGCGGTGGTTTCGCGGGTGAGCGTGATGCCGAGCGTCGCTTCGAGCTCGCGGCCGAGCGCGTTGTTCGGCGATGCCCAGGTCCCGCTCAAGCGCGCTTGCTCGCGCGTAATCGCTTCGCGCTTGGTTGCGAAGGTTGCCCAGCGCGCGTCATCGACCAGGCCGAGTTCGCGACCGGTTTCGGTCAGGCGCAGGTCGGCATTGTCCTCGCGCAACTGCAGCCGGTATTCGGCGCGCGAGGTGAACATGCGGTAGGGCTCGTTGGTGCCGTGGGTGATCAGGTCGTCGACCAGCACGCCAAGGTAGGCCTCGTCGCGACGCGGCGACCAAGCCACTTTGTCCTGCACGAAACGCGCGGCGTTGACGCCGGCAAGCAGGCCCTGCGCCGCGGCTTCTTCGTAACCAGTAGTGCCGTTGATCTGGCCGGCGAAGAACAGGCCGTTCACTGCCTTGGTTTCCAGCGAGGATTTCAAGCCACGCGGATCGAAGAAGTCGTACTCGATGGCGTAGCCGGCGCGGGTGATGTGCGCGCGTTCGAAGCCGCGGATGCTGCGCACGAGGTCCAGCTGCACATCGAACGGCAACGACGTCGAGATGCCGTTCGGATAGATCTCGACCACATCGAGACCTTCTGGCTCGACGAAGATCTGGTGCGAGGCCTTCTCGGCGAAACGTACGACCTTGTCCTCGATCGACGGGCAATAGCGCGGACCGATGCCTTCGATCTGCCCGGTGTACAAGGGCGAACGATCGAGCGCGCCGCGGATGATCTCGTGCGTGCGTTCCGAGGTGTGCGTGATCCAGCACGACACCTGGCGTGGATGATCGTCGCGCGACCCCATGAAGGACATCACCGGGCGCGGATCGTCACCGGGTTGTTCTTCCATCACGGAATAATCGAGCGTGCGGCCGTCGATACGCGGCGGCGTGCCGGTCTTCAGGCGGTCCACCACGAACGGACGCTCGCGCAGGCGCGCCGCAAGCGTGGTCGCGGGCGGATCGCCCATGCGGCCAGCGGTGTACTGGGTTTCGCCGATGTGGATCTTGCCGGCGAGGAAGGTGCCGGCGGTGAGCACGACCGCGGGCGCTTCGAAGCGCAGGCCGGTCTGGGTGATGGCGCCACGGACGGCGTCGCCCTCGCCCGCGTTGTTTTGAATCAGGAGGTCGTCGACGGCGGCCTGGAACAGCGTGAGGTTCGGCTGCGCCTCGACCAGGTGCCGGATCGCCGCGCGATACAGCGCGCGATCGGCCTGGCAGCGGGTGGCACGCACGGCCGGGCCTTTCGATGCATTCAAGGTGCGCCACTGGATGCCGGCGGCGTCGGCCGCTTTCGCCATCGCACCACCGAGCGCATCGATCTCCTTGACCAGATGACCCTTGCCGATGCCGCCGATGGCCGGATTGCAGCTCATCGCACCGACCGTCTCGACGTTGTGGGTGAGCAGCAGCGTGCGCGCACCCGCGCGCGCGGCCGCCAGCGCCGCCTCGGTGCCGGCGTGGCCGCCGCCGATCACGATCACGTCATAGCGGTAGAAGGAATCGGTCATGGCTGTGGCGGACCTGTTGGGGCCAGGTCGATTGGGGCGAATTTTAAGCGCCTCGGGCCGGCTTCGGAGCCGGAATGTGAAGACGGAGTGAAAGTTGGCACGCTTCCTGCGTTAGTACCCTTGCACCCGACGTGGCAGGCGCCATGGGCGCCGGCCGGAGTGGAACAGGGGCTGGCCAAGCGCACGCCGGGGATGCCAGGGGTCGAATGTCGGGGGACGTTCGACCCCTTTTTTTGCCTGCGAAATCGAATCGTCCGGCGTTGGCCGCTGTCGACGGCTACGCCATGGCGTCCGATGCGTTTGGGCAGGGGGTCCGGGAAGGGCGCCGACGCCCGGCGGGAAGCGGAACAGGGGGGATCCTAAATTCCCGACGGGCGTCGACATGGAAAACTTGCCGCGGAGTGCGTCGCAAACCGACGCATCCGGTCACACGGGGCCAAGCTTGCGACGGTCGCCGCCGCGGCGCAAGTCTTACTGCCCATCTTCGCGACTGGGCGCACGTTCCTGTCCGCGCCTGACCCTGCCCTCGCCAGGCTGACTGCGGGGCGTTTGCGCAGCAGGCGTGTCCTGGCGCCGCGGCGATGCTGGCGGTGGCGCGATGCTGTCCGGCTGGCGGCGGCGTGTTTCGTCCACTCGGCGCACGGGTGGGGTGTCATCGCCGACCTGACGCGGGGGCATGATGCCGCCTTCCTGCTGGCGTCGCCGTCCCTGGTCCACCCTGTGCCTGGCCGAGCCGTCGTCGTCCGGGGCGCGATCAACAGGGTCGACATCCGGTGGCGGCACGTAGCGGCCGCCTCCCTGTTGGCGCCGCCGCAGTTCGTCCAACCGCCGCCAGGGCGAGGTGCTGTCGTCAGGGGTGGGGTCAGCGTGCCGCACCGGGCGACGGTAGTAGTAATGGGAATATGGATAGCCATACGGGTAGCCGTAACCGCCGCGGTAACCGTAGGGATACCCGCGATACCAATAGCTGTATGGATCGGCATAACGGTACGGGCCGTAATAGCCGTAGGCCCCGTAGGGATAACTTGGGTAATAGCGGTATTCGACCGCCGGCGCTCCGTAGTAGTAATCGCCACTGCCCTGGCGATAGCTGTAGCCGGTGACGCAGCCGCCCAGCAAGGCGATCGCGACCGCCGGCAGGATCAATTTGCGGATCATGTTGTTTCCCCTGTTCCTGATGCTGGTGGTGCCTGGCTCGGATACCGGCAGCTTCAGCCTGCGGCTTTGAATCCGTGCTTAATCCTGCCGGTTCCAGGCGACAACTACCTGAACGTCTCCAGCGCCGGTTCCGTTAGCATCGCGACATGGACGGAACCCCGATGACGCTGCCCACCTACGCCGATGTCCTCGCAGCTGCCGCGCGGATCGCACCGCATGCCCATGTCACGCCCGTGCTGCGCTCGCGCACGCTCGATGCGATGGTCGGGGCGGAACTACATTTCAAATGCGAGCATTTGCAGCGGATCGGTGCGTTCAAGTTCCGCGGCGCCTGCAATGCGGTGTGGGCGCTGAGCGACGTCGAAGCTGCGCGCGGCGTAGTGACCCATTCCTCCGGCAACCATGGCGGCGCACTGGCGCTCGCTGCGAAAACCCGCGGCATCGCCTGCCATGTCGTGGCACCGGACAACACGATTGCCAGCAAGCTCGCCGCGATCGAAGCCTACGGCGCCACCCTGCACCTCTGCGCGCCCGGCCTGGCCGCACGCGAAGCCAGATGCACCGAGGTGCAACACGCGACCGGCGCGGTGCTGGTGCACCCCTATACCGATCCGATGGTGATCGCTGGCCAGGGTACGGCGGCGATGGAACTGCTCAACCACTGCGGTACGCATGCCTACCACCCGCTCGACGCGCTGATCGTGCCGGTCGGCGGTGGCGGGCTCGCATCGGGCACCGCGTTGGCGGCGGCAGCGCTCGCGCCGGCGTGTCGCGTGTTCGCCGCCGAGCCTGCGGTAGGCGCGGATACGTTTGCTTCGTTGCAGCGGGGCGAACGCATCAGCGGCTCCCAGCCGGATACGATCTGCGATGGTTTGCGCGGCACCCTGGGGGCGCCGAACTTCACCTTGCTGCGCACGCATGGCGTCGAAGTACTGACCGTCGACGATGCCGAGACCATCGCGGCGATGCGGCTGTTGTGGACCCGCACCAAGCAGTTGGTCGAACCCTCCTCGGCGACAGTGCTGGCGGCACTGTTGAAGCATCGCGAACGTTTCGCCGGCCAGCGCATCGGCGTGATCCTGTCCGGCGGCAATGTCGACCTCGATGCGCTGCCGCAACTGTTCGCCAAGGAACCGGCATGAAAATCGACGGCAGCCGCCGCAACGACCGCGCCACCGAGCTGGTGCTCAGCTGGTATGCCGCCTTCAATCGCGGCGACTGGAACGGCATGCTCGCGCTGCTCAGCGACGATGTCATCCACGACCGCAACCAAGGCCCGCGCGAACTCGGTCGCGAAGCTTTTGCCAAATACCTGCAACACCGCGCGACGAGTTATCGCGAGCAACTGCAGAGCATCGTCGTGATGGTATCGCCGGACGGCACCCGTGCCGCCGCCGAATTCACCGTGCAGGGCGCATACGTGCGGGATGATGCCGGCCTGCCACCCGCGCGCGGACAGCGTTACACGCTGCACGCCGGCGCTTTCTTCAACATCCATGCCGGCCAACTGCGCCGGGTCAGCGAATACGCCAACCTGCAGGAGCTGATCGCGCAGGTCGCGATTAGCTGATCGCACGGCGGAGTTTTAACGGCACGCGGCGGGCGAGTGGGTAAACTCGCGCATCCTGTCGCCGGGGTAGTGCATGTCGCGAGCATCGCGTGTGACTGCGTTGTGGATTGCAGCCCTTGCGTTGGTGCTCGCGTTCGCCTTCCTCGGCAGCCGCGGCATCTGGGATCCGGACGAAGGCCGCTACACCAACGTCGCGCTGAACATGCTCGACAGCGGCGACTGGCTCAATCCGCGTCGCAACGATGAAGTCGGCCACTGGACCAAACCGCCGCTGACCTACTGGACGATCGCCGCCAGCAGCGCGGTGTTCGGCAAGAATGCCTGGGCAGCGCGCTTGCCGATCGCGCTGTCATACCTGTTGTGCGGGTGGCTGGCCTGGCACATCGGCCGGCGTTTGGCTCCGGGTGCGGAGGCGACCGCGGCGCTGGCCTACGCGACGATGCTGCTTCCCTTCGGTGCTTCGCAGCTGATTACTACCGACTACGTGCTCGCTGCATGCCAGGGCGTGGCGTTGTGGGCATTCGTCGAGGCGCGGTTCGGACCATCGCAGCATCCGCGGGCGTGGATCGCGTTGATGTGGGCCGGTTTCGCGCTTGCCTTCATCACCAAGGGCCCGCCGGGACTGTTGCCACTGCTGGTGATCCTGTTGTTCGATCACCTGATGCCGGGGCCGCAGCGGCATCGCGTGCTGCAGCTGTCGGGCATCGTTTTGTTCGTGCTGCTGGCGTTGCCCTGGTATGCCGCGGTGATCCATGGCCATCCCGGGTTGTTCAAATATTTCGTCGGCGACGAAGTGGTGAATCGCGTCACCACCAATGAATTCGGCCGTCACGGCGAGTGGTACGGCTGGCTGCAGATCTACGCGCCGACGCTGCTGCTCGGCACGGTGCCATGGACCCCAACGCTATGGCGTTGGGTGCGCGGATTGCCGGCTGCCGTGCAGGGATGGCGCGACCGCGATACGCGCGGCGCCGAGAGCGGCGTGCTGTTGCTGGCGCTGTCGGTGTTGCTGCCGCTACTCGTGTTCTGCCTCGCACGTTCGCGCATGCCGCTGTACATCCTGCCGCTGTTCCTGCCGCTGGCGGTGCTGGTCGCGAGACAACGTCAGGGCGAAGGCCGTGCCTTGCCGCGTTGGCCGTGGTTCATCGCGTGGGGCGCGCTGCTGCTGGCACTGAAGTTGGGCAGCGTGCTATGGCCGACGCACAAGAATGCCGCCGGCTGGGCCGCCGCGATCCGCGCCCGCGCGCCATGGCCGGTGCACGAAGTCGTGTTCGTCGAGGACATGGCGCGCTACGGCCTGCGCCTGCACTTGCAGGCCGAGATCGAGAAGATCGCGCTCACGCCGCTGCCACAACCGCCGTTCAACCCGAGCTACGACGAGCTGCTGGAAGAAGAGCTGGCCGAACACGAGCCGGGCGTGGTGTGGATCTGCAAGCAGTCGCAGTGGCCGCAACTGCAGGCACGGATCGCGGCGCTTGGTTATCGCGCGACCGCATTGGGAACCCCTTATCGTGAACGGATGATGTTCACGGTCGAATCGCCGCCGTTGTAGCGTCGAGTGCGCTTGGCGCCCACCGGTTTAGGTACGGCGACGGATCGGAATCCGCGACAACGGTACCGACGTCACTTCGAAGTCGCCTTCGCGGATCGGCGCACCGGGTTCGGGCGCCCACGCCATCGCGGTGATGGTTTCCCAGGTCGCCGGCAAACCGCCATCGCTGCGACGTTCGTGTTCGTAAGCCGCGGCGGCGGCGGCGAAACGGGCCCTGCCGGTCAGCGTGTGCCGGCGCGACGCGAGCGCGTTGGTCGCGCCGATCGCGCGCAACTCGCGCATCAGCGCCGGCAGGTCGGGATAGGTGCTGATGAATTCGTCGCGGTCCAGCACCGGATTGCGGAAACCGGCGTGCACCAGCGCGTCGCCGAATTGCGCGATCGATGCGAACGGACTGACGTGCGGCACGCTGTCGGCCTGCGCGAACGCGCTGCGCAGTTCGATCAGCGTGTCCGGACCGAACGTCGACACCAGTAGCAGGCCGCCGGGCTTGAGCGCACGGCGGAAACCGGCGAACGCCGCCGGCAGGTCCTCGACCCACTGCAGGCACAGGCTGGAGAACAGCACGTCGACGCTGCTTTCCGCGAGCGGCAGCGCGCGCACATCCGCGCAGATGCGATCGATGGGTTTCTGCAGCGCGTGCCGCCAACCACCGCTGCGCTTGCCGGCTTCGCGCAACATCGGCAGTGCAAGATCGATTGCGACCACGCGCGCCCGCGGCCAGCGCTTGCGCATCGCCGCGCTGGCACGGCCGGGGCCACAGCCGAGGTCGAGCACGACTTGCGGCGGTTCGCGGGCCAACGCGGGATCATCCAGGTAATCGAGCGACTCCAGCAGGCGGGCTTCGACTTCATGCTGCAATTTCGCCGCGTCGTCGTAATGCGCCGCCGAACGCGAGAACGCGCGACGCACCTGCTGCGTGTCGAAGACGCGGCTCATGCCGCGACCTGCGCGAGGAACGCATCGAACCGCATCGCGACCGCATCGGCATGGGTCAAGAACGGCGCATGCCCGGCATGCTCGATCACATGCACTTCTGCATTAGGCGCGAGCGCAGCCGCATCGCGCATCGCCCGCGGGTCGACCAGGCGATCACGACGCCCGGCCAGCCACAGACTGGGCACCGGTAGCGTCGGCAACACTGCGCGCAGGTCGGTGGTCTCGAGCAGGTCCAGGCCATCGGCCAGCACTTGCGCGGTCGGTTCGCCACGCGCGAACAGGCTCTCGCGCATCGCACGGATTTCGTCGCGCGCGTTGTCCGAGCCGAATGCCTCCAGCGCGACGAAGCGATCCAGCGTGCCGCGATAGTCGCTGCGCAAGCCGCTGGCGAAGTCGCGGAAGATTTCCGCGGAGACACCAAACTTCCAGTCATCGCCACGCACGAAACGCGGACTCGCGCAGAGCATCGCCAACTGCGGCACCTGTTGCGGTCGCATCGCCGCCGCATGCAGGGCCACCAGTCCCCCCAGCGACCAGCCGCACCACGGCGCACGCGGCACCGCTGCGACGACCGCATCGACGCACGCGTCGAGTTGCAAGGGAACGCCGCACTCGCGACTGAGCCCATGCCCAGGCAGATCGACCACATGCAGCGTGTAACGATCGCGCAAACGTTCGACCAAAGGCGCGAATACGCCGCCATGCATCGCCCAGCCGTGCAGCAGGACCAGTGGCGGGCCGGAGCCTGCCACCTCGACGTGCAGCTTGGTCATGCCACTGCGCCGTAGCCTTGTTCGACCGCGTCGCGCGCCCACGCCAGGGCATCGACCAGGGCATCGACTTCAGCCGGGGTGTGCAGTGCCGACAAGGTGATGCGCAACCGCGCGCGGCCCTCGGGCACGGTCGGCGGGCGGATCGCGGCGACCCAGAACCCTTGCGCTTCCAGCGCCGCCGCCAGTGACAGCGCACGCGCGTCTTCGCCGCAGATCAACGGCTGGATCGGCGTGTCGGAGGGCAGCAGTTCGAACCCGCGCTGCTGCGCGCCGTTGCGGAAACGTCCGACCAGGGTCTCCAGCTTGTCGCGGCGCCACTGGTCCTTGCGTGCCAGCTTCACCGCCGCCAATGACGCCGCGGCCTGCGCCGGCGGCAGGGCGGTGGTGTAGATGTAGGGACGCGCGGTCTCGGCGAGGTGGTCGATCAGCGACGCATCGCCCACTACCGCCGCCCCGTAGCTGCCTAGGGCCTTGCCCAGCGTGACCAGCTGCAACGGCACTGCGGCGAAATCGAGGCGCGCGGCGGCGACGCTGCCGCGGCCATCCGGGCCGAGCACACCGACGCCATGCGCGTCGTCGACGTAGAGCGTCGCGTGCTGCACGCGCGAAACCAGGGCGAGCTCGCGCAGCGGCGCGACGTCGCCGTCCATGCTGAAGACGCCGTCGGTGACCAGCATCGCCGCCCCGTCGGGGACCCCTCGCAACTGCCGCAGCGCGCCTTCCGGATCGGCATGCGGATACCGGCGCAGCCGGCACCCGGCGAGGCGCGCGGCATCGATCAGGCTGGCGTGGTTGAGCCGGTCCTGCACGCATACGTCTTCATCGTCGCTGAGCAGCGCCTGCACGACCGCCAGGTTGGCGAGATAACCGCTGCCGAACAGCAGCGCGCGCGGTGCCTGCAGCCACTCGGCGAGTTCGCGTTCCAGCGCTTCGTGCACGGCGTGGTGGCCGCAGACCAGGTGCGAGGCGATGCCGCCCGCGCCATCGCGCGAGGCCGTGTCCTGCAAGGCATTGACCACCGCGAACTGTTGCGCGAGGCCGAGGTAGTCGTTGCCGCAGAAGCCGGTCAACCAGTGGCCGTCGACTTCGAAACGCACGCCGTCGCGGCGCGTGACCGTGCGCCGCAGCCGCGTGCGCACCTGGGCCGCGCGTTGTTCGCGCAGCGCGGCGACGCGCTCGTGCAGGCGCGGTCGCGACATCGCTTACGCCGCTTCCACCGTGATCGCGGCATGCACGGTGGTGCTGCACGCGTCGGCGGGCTCGACTTCGCCATCGCCTATCGAGGCCGGCATCGGCCGCAGGCCGAGGCGCGCGAACAGCGCTTGGTCGCGCGCGACATCCGGATTGCCGGTGGTCAACAGCTTTTCGCCGTAGAAAATCGAATTGGCACCGGCGGCGAAGCACAGCGCCTGCAGTTCGTCGCTCATGGTCTCGCGGCCGGCCGACAGTCGGACCATAGATTGCGGCATCAGCAGGCGCGCGATTGCGATAGTGCGCACGAATTCAAAGGGGTCGAGCTCGGCAGTACCCGCCAGCGGGGTGCCTTCGACCTGGACTAGGCGATTGATCGGCACCGAGTCCGGGTGCGCCGGCAGGTTGGCCAGCGTCTGCAGCAGGCCGGCGCGCTGCTCGCGCGACTCGCCCATGCCGACGATGCCGCCGCAGCAGGTCTTCATGCCGACGTCGCGGACGTGGGCGAGGGTGTCGAGGCGGTCCTGGAATTCGCGGGTATGGATGATCTCGCCGTAGAACTCCGGTGCGGTGTCGAGGTTGTGGTTGTAGTAGTCGAGGCCGGCGGACTTCAGCGCCTTGGCCTGGTCGCCGGACAGCATCCCGAGCGTGGCGCAGGTCTCGAGACCCAACGCCTTCACTTCCTGGATCATCGCCGCTACTTTCGGGATGTCGCGATCCTTGGGCGAACGCCAGGCCGCGCCCATGCAGAAGCGCGAGGCGCCTGCGGCCTTGGCCTGCTTCGCCTTCTCGACCACGGCTTCGGTCGACATCAGCTTGGTCGCGTCGACGCCGGTGTGGTAACGCGCGGCCTGCGGGCAGTAGCCGCAGTCCTCGGGGCAACCGCCGGTCTTCACCGACAGCAGGGTGCTGACCTGGACTTCGGCCGGATCGAAATGCTGGCGGTGCACGCTGGCGGCCCGGTGCAGCAGCTCGGGGAACGGCAGCGCGAACAGGGCGAGGACTTCCTCGCGGCTCCAGTCGTGGCGCAAGGCGAGGTGTTGGCTGACGGCAGGCATGGGACTTCCCCGACGGACACGCATGGGCAGGTCGGGCAGTCTGGAAAGCATGTCCGCGCCTGTCAACCAAACCTGCCCCGTCGAAGTTGACAAGGCCCGTGCCCGCTTCTGGTTCTGGCTGCGCAACGATGCCGCCCGCCTGCTATGGCCCAGCCGCTGCCTGGCCTGCGGGGAATGCGGCGATGATGCCCTGGACCTGTGTCCGGCTTGCGCACGGGCGTTGCCGTGGAACCGGTGCGCCTGCCCCCGTTGCGCGATCCCGCTGCCCGCACCGGCCCTGGCCTGCGGGACCTGCCTGCAGCGGCCGCCACGGCTGGCGATGGTCCACGCCACATGCGTCTACGCCCCGCCGCTCGACCGGCTCCTGCCGCGTTTCAAGTTCCACCACGACCTCGCCGCTGGCCGCCTGCTGGCGCAATTGATGGCCGAGACCTGCGTCGCATTGCCGCGTCCCGATGCACTGGTCCCGATTCCCCTGCATCGCGCGCGATTGCGCCAGCGTGGCTACGACCAGGCGCTGGAGCTGGCGAAACCACTCGCACGCGCGCTGCAACTACCGCTGCTGGAGGACCTGCTGCTGCGGATGCGCCCTACCGCGGCGCAGTCCGAACTCGATGCCGTCGCGCGTCGCCGCAACCTGCGAAATGCGTTTGCTGTCCGCGGCCATCAACCATTGCCCGCGCACGTAGTGCTGATCGATGACGTGATGACCACGGGCGCCACGTTGCATGCCGCGGCGCAGGCCTTGCGCCGCGCCGGGGTTGCGCGCGTCGACGCGTGGGTTTGCGCGCGGGTACCGTGATGGCTGGCCACTCGTGCCTGGGACTTACGGCAGTGGCTGCGCGCGCTGCATACCGCCATCGTGACGCCTCCCCCGCGAAAGGACGGCACGATGAAAGTATTCCCCGCCGCACTCCTGGCATTGGCGCTGATGGCCGGCAGCAGTCAGGCCCACGCTACCGACACCGCAACCGAACAGCAGCTGCACGACGCCACCCAGGCCGTGCTCGATGCGCAGCGCACGTTCGACCAGCCGACGCTGGATGCGTTGCTCGCGCCCGATTACCTGGAAATTTCGCCGATCGGCGATGTCGACGATCGCGCCGAAGTGCTGTCCTTCTACAGCGCGGACGCCAAGGCCAAGGCGACCGCCGGCGGCATGGTGCCGCTGTCGTCATTGGCGAGCGACACGAATGTCCGCATCGACGGCGACCACGCGACAGTGATCGCGCTCGACACTATCAGGATCAAGACCGGCGAAACGGAACGCGAAGTCGCGATGCGCCTTGCATTCCATTTCCGCCGCATCGACGGCAAGTGGCTGCTGCAGACTGCGCAATACACTCCGCAGCGGAAACCCGCCCACGCCGGTTAAGCAGGTTTCCCCAAGCCCGTTGCGGTCAATGCACCGCGGCGGGCGTGGGCTTCGGGATATCGGCTTTCGGTGCCTTGCCCGAACCGATCATCGCCACGACGCGCATCTCTACGGGTGCGCGTTCCGCCAGCAGCGCAGTGGTACCGACCGCGGTCCACGCGGGGTAGTGATCGGGGAAATATTCGTGGTGGATCTTCGAGAACTGCTCGAACTCCGCGCGAAACGCCGCAGTGTCCTTAGGCCCGGCATGAAAGGTGGTCAGCTCGACCACATCGGCCAACGTGGCGTCGGCACTTTGCAGGTGCGCCTTCAGCTGCTCGAACATCCAGCGGATCTTGGCCTCGTAAGTGTCGCCGCGCATGGCGGGGATGCCGGACACGATCACCATGTCGCCGACTTTCACCACCGGCGTGTAGTGGTACGCGTGATACGAATCTTCCCAGCCGGCGGGCGCGAGATGTTCGCGCGTCGGGGGTTCCGCCGCACTCGCGAGCAACGGCAGGGCCAGTGCAAACGCGACGCTGATCGGGCGGAAGGCGGACATGGCGCAGCACCTCGCAGGCGGGATGCCCGGCAGCCTGCGCCGACGATCGTGGGCGCGCCCGTGCGGAAGGTCATCCCGGAAACGCAACGGCCCACCCCTGGATGGGGCGGGCCGTTGTGGAAATCACGGGCCTCAGGCTGCTGGCTGCGACGCTTCCTGCTTGCGGCCGATCAACCACAGCGCGGCGCCGACCACGATCAGGCCAACGCGGATCGCGATGCCCGTGGTTGCGCCCCAGTTGTCGATCCAGCCCAACAGCTTGAATTCCATGCCGAGCAGGTTCAGGACAAACGAGCCGACGCCGAAGATGAACAGCAAACCGCCGAATGACTTCATGGATGCTCCCCTGGAGTTGTGTTGGCCCGGCTCCCCAGCCGGGTCGGGCGAGTAGGCCAGTTCAGGGCTTGGCGCGCAAGGCGTAGTCCAATGCGATCCCGGCGAACACCGTCGCCCCGACCCAGTGGTTGTGCAGGAACGCACGGAAACAGGCATCGCGCTCGCGATAACGGGCGATGACGAATTCATAGGCGACCAGGACCGCGGCCAACCCCAGTGCGCTCCAGTAGTAGACGCCGAGCCCGGCGCGTTGCCCGACCAGGGCCAGCGCCGCGAAGAACAGGGCGTACAGGACGCCCTGGGCGACCAGGTCCATCTCGCCGAACAGGATCGCGGTCGACTTGGCACCGGCACGCAGGTCGTCGTCGCGATCGACCATCGCGTACCAGGTGTCGTACGCGGTCGCCCACAGGATGTTGGCCGCATACAGCACCCACGCGATCGGCGGGACTTCGCCCCGGAGCGCCGCGAATGCCATCGGAATGCCCCAGCCGAACGCGAGGCCGAGATAGACCTGCGGCAGATAGGTGTAACGCTTGAGGTAGGGATAGCTGGCGGCAAGCAGCACGCCGACGAGGCTCATGTAGATGGTGAGGCGGTTGAGCGTCAGCACCAGCGCGAACGCCACCAGCATCAGTGCCGCGAACAGCAGCAGCGCCTCGCGTCCGGAAACTGCCCCCGTCGCCAACGGCCGGGCCTTGGTGCGCTCTACCTGCGGATCCAACCAGCGATCGGCGTAATCGTTGATCACGCAGCCGGCCGAACGGGTCAGCCAAACCCCGGCGCTGAACACCAGGAGCGGCCACCACGGCGGCCTGCCCTCCGCCGCCAGCCACAGCCCCCACCAGGTGGGCCAGAGCAGCAGTAGCCAGCCGATCGGGCGATCGCCGCGGATCAGCAGCCAGTACTGCGTGAGGCGCTCGCGCCAGCGCGGGACGGGCGGTGAGATCGGGGCGTAATCGCGTTCGTAGGTCATCGGATGAAGGCCACTGCGAATCTCAGGATCTGCCGGGCGGGCATTGTCTCCCATGCCATCATCGCTACTGCCTGCCATGCACTATGCCCACTGCGGCAACCAGTCTAGGCTAGGCCCGCGTCTCGCAGGGGGACGGTTCTGCATGGACATCGACACCAGGGAAGTCAGGATCAGTGTCCAAGGCGTCGGCCTTGGCATGTTCGTCAGCCGGCTCGACCGGCCTTGGCTGGACACGCGCTTCCCGATCCAGGGAATGATGATCACCTCCGACGAGGAAGTTTTCAGGCTGCTGCGCAGTTGCAGCCATGTCTGGGTGGACGTCACCGCCGGCCGCGCGCCCGATCTGCGCTACCTCGCGCTCGATGAGCCGGAGGTGGTGCGCGTGGCGCGCGCACAGGAAGATTTCCAGGCGCTTCGCAGGACCCGTTGGAATGTCGAGACGGACCTCGAAACCGAACTGCGCTTGGCCCACACCGCAAACGCCTCGCTTGCCGCCTGTGTCGAGGAGGTCATGGACGACCTGCGACTAGGGCTCCGGCTGGACCTCGGCAAGCTCAAGGACGGCGTCGATGCGATGATCGACTCGATCCTGCGCAACCCGACGGCGTTCGCATGGCTGAAGGAGTTGAAGCGCCGCGACAATTACACGTACCAGCATGCGATGGGTTGCGGGATCTGGTCGGCCAGTTTCGGGCGGCACCTGGGCCTGGAGAGATACGAGATTCGCAACCTGGCATTGGGTGGCCTGCTCTGCGACATCGGCATGACCCGGCTGCCGCTGGACCTGCTGGCCAAGCAAGGGCCGCTGGCAGCGGACGAAGCGGAACTGGTGCGCCGCCATGTCCAGCATGGTCTGGCGCTCGTCGAGAACAACCCGGACCTGCCGCCGGAGATCATCGAGATCGTCGCGACCCACCACGAGCGCCATGACGGCAGTGGTTACCCCTCGGGCCTGAAGGGCAACGACATCCCGATCTTCGGGCGGATCATGGGGTTGGTGGATAGCTACGACGCGATGACCTGCATCCGCCCCTATGCGCGCAGCCGCTCGCCGCACGAGGCAGTGGCGGAGCTGTACCAGCAGCGCGGTTCATTGTTCCAGCCTGAACTGGTGGAACAGTTCATCCAGGCGTGCGGCATCTATCCGACCGGCTCGCTGGTGGAACTGTCCTCCGGTCAGGTCGGTGTGGTGACGGAAGTACACAGCCTGAAGCGGCTGCGGCCGCGGGTGATGTTGCTACTGGATGAGAACAAAGCGCCCTTGGCGCGCTTCAAGGAGATCGACCTGGGCGAAGAAACCGAGCAGGGCGGCCAACCGCTGACCGTCAAGTGCGGACTCGCGCCGGGCGCCTTCGGCATCGATCCGTCCGAGCTGTTCCTGGACTAGGGCCTGTTAACGCCTATGGAATGGGTCGCGTTGCTTCTCAATGGTCGTCAGGTGGTGCTGCGTCGCGCTGCGCCTTGCTGCCTGCAAGGTCAAGCGGTGCGGCGCCGCATGGCGGCCATTGAGAAGCAACCCGAAGGGCCGGGCCTGACGCCGTGCGATGCCGCGTCATCGCTCGGTTGCGTATCGACATACGCGTCCTCGCTCTTCCCTGCCTCGCACGCCCTCAGGCCCGGCGCGACCCACTCCATAGGCGTTAACAGGCCCCGGCGATGACTACGGCCGAAGACGCCCTGACCGGCCTGCACAACCGCCGGAGCTTCATGTCGCTGCTGCGCCGGCACATCGGATTGGCGAACGACCACCAGACCAACCTTGGCCTTGCGGTGATCGACATCGACGGCTTTGCACGGATCAACGCGACCCATGGTTTCGACTTCGGCGACCGTGTGCTGGTTCATCTGGCGAATCAAGTGAGGGAAGTGGCGCGTAAGCAGGACTACGTCGCCCGCATCGGCGACAACCGATTCGCGCTGGTGCTCACACGAGTGATGAACAAGGGACATGTCGAGCTGGCGGTGCAGAAATTGTTCCGTCTACTCGACCTGCCGTTCGAGGCCGGCGCGACCCGGCTCAAGCTGCCGGTCACCGTCGGCGCGGCGCTGTGCCCGATGCACGCCTCGCAGGCGGACTACCTGCTGCGCCAGGCCGAGATGAGCATTGAAGCCGCGCGAGCGATCGGGCAGCACAGCATGTTCGCGCCGGACAACGAGCAAGATACCGGCCTGTCCGAGTTCTGGGATCTGGAAATCGAGCTGGCTGGCGCGGTGGAACGTGGCGAGATCACCCTGCACTACCAGCCCAAGTTGCGCGCGTCGGACCGGCAGCCGGTCGGCGCCGAGGCGCTGATGCGCTGGCACCACCGCACGCGTGGTCTGGTCTCACCCAACCTGTTCATCCCGATCGCCGAGCAGACCGGGCAGATTCGGGCCATGACCATGTGGGCGATGAACACCGCATTGCGCCACGCCAGCGAATGGCGTGGCGGACCGTTGTCGGTGGCGGTGAACGTGCCGGCCAATCTGGTCGCACGCCACGACCTGCCCGACCTGGTCGAGAACGCGCTGCATCTGTGGGGACGCGACAGCATCCAGCTGACGTTGGAGATTACCGAACGCTCGCTGGTGGCCGACCCCAAGCACAGCTTCGCCATCCTTTCCCGGATCCGCGATCTCGGCGTCAAGATCTCGATCGACGACTTCGGCACAGGCTATTCGTGCCTCGCCTACTTCAAGGACATCCCCGCCGACGAACTGAAGATCGACCGCTCATTCGTCTGTGGCCTGCTCGACGACCCTGCGTGCGCCGACATCACTGCGCTGATCATCGACCTCGCGCACCGCTTTGGACTGTCAGTAGTCGCCGAGGGCGTCGAGGACGAGGCGACCTTCCTGGCTCTCCTGCAGCGTGGTTGTGACGTGGTGCAGGGCTACCATTTCGGTGAGGCGATGCCCCCGGATGCGTTCGCGCGCTGGCTGGCGCAATCCTCGGGCGGGCCTAAGCACGCCGCGGACGACTTCGCTACCGGCTAACTTGCGTCCTTGGCAGGACCGGCGCGTGCTGGCTCGCTACTCGCACGCGAGACCGAACAGACCCAGCCCCCCACCGCGATCGAGCCGCGCCAGTACGCGGCGGGCGCCCATCCGTTAAGCTATGCGGCCGAGTGCGCCTGTAGCTCAGCCGGATAGAGTAGTGGCTTCCGAAGCCATTGGTCGGGGGTTCGAATCCCTCCAGGCGCGCCAATTCCCTTGTGACGATCCGGTGCCATTGCACGGACCGTCCTGCCTGCGGACTGTTTCCGCTTCCACGTACTCGCGACCAGCCCGCTCTCAGCGCCGCACGGCCTGCTTGCGATAGACGATGAAGATCACCAGGTCTTCCGCACCCAGTTGTTTCAACGCGTGGCTGTCGCCGTTGCGGGTCAGGACGGCGTCTCCCGGTCCGACTTCACGCGTCTTGCCCTGCAGCGTGAGCTCGCCTTTGCCCGACAGCACGTAGTAGATCTCGTCCTTGTCGTTGACGTGGGCGCCGATGGTCGCGCCGGGATGCAGCGCGCGCTTGCGGAAGATGAGCTCGAAGTCCTTGGCCTGCTCGAAGAAAGGATAGGCCGTCGTCGTGCCGAGGCCTTCGTGCGGGCCAGGCTGTTCGGTGGCGATCCCGCGCTCGTTCTGCACGTACGAATCGCTGCGTGTCGCGCTCGGTGCGGATTGGGCAGAGACGTCACCTGCGACAAGCAGCGATGCCGTGGCGGCGATCGCGAGGAAGATCTGTCGTGGATCCATGGACACCTCCGCTTGCGGATTGATCAGCGCGCCAGCCAGCCGCCATCGACCGGCAATACCGCGCCGTGGACGTAGTCGGAAGCTGCGCTGCACAGGAACACCGCAGCGCCGCCCAGGTCGGAGGGTCCGCCCCAACGCCCCGCTGGAATGCGTTCCAGGATCGCCTTGTTGCGTGTCGCGTCGTTGCGCAGTGCTTCGGTGTTGTTGGTGGCGAAGTAACCCGGCGCGATCGCGTTGACGTTGATGCCCTTGCCCGCCCATTCGTTGGCGAGCAAGCGGGTGATGCCGAGCAGGCCCGACTTGCTCGCCGTGTATGAAGCGACGCGGATGCCGCCCTGGAACGAGAGCATCGAAGCAATGTTGACGATCTTGCCGCCGCGCTGCGCGGCGACCCACGTGCGCGCCACTGCTTGCGAGAGGAAGAAGGCGCTCTTGAGGTTGACGTCGATCACCGCATCCCAATCGTCTTCGGTGAAATCAAGTGCGTCGTTGCGGCGGATGGTGCCGGCGTTGTTGACGAGGATGTCGATGCGACCAAAGTGGGCGGTCGCCGATTCGACGATCCCCAGAATCGATGAGGTGTCGTCCAGCGTGGCTTCGATCCACGCGCAGCGGCGGCCGAGCGCCAGCACCTGCGCTTCGGTATCGCTCGGCACGCTGCGCCCGACCGCGGCGATGTCGGCGCCGGCCTGGGCCAGCGCAACGGCGATGCCCTGGCCGAGGCCGGTGTTGGCGCCGGTAACCAGCGCCACCTTGCCGGTAAGGTCGAACGGAGAGGCCATGCGCTTCGCTCCTATCGAGCCGCTGTCATTGCAGCTGGCAGATGTCCAGCTGGTTCATGTCGGTGTAGTCCAGGTTCTCGCCGCCCATCGCCCAGATGAAACCGTAGCTGCTGGTGCCCGAACCCATGTGGATCGACCACGGCGGCGACAACACGGCTTCGTCATTGGCGATCACCAGGTGACGCATGTCGGTGGGCTCGCCCATGAAATGCATCACGCGCTGGTTGTCGTCCAGGCCGAAGTAGAAATAGACCTCGGAACGCCGATCGTGTAGGTGCGGCGGCATCGTGTTCCAGACGCTGCCGGGCTTGAGCATGGTCACGCCGAGCAGCAGCTGGCAGGACTTGCACGTGGCCGGCACGATGTACTGGTAGATCGTGCGCTCGTTGGAGGTTGCCAATGCGCCGCGTTCCAGCGGCACCGCCAGGTCGATCGAGATGTGCTTGGTCTCGTAGCGCGCGTGGGCAGGCGTCGAGAACAGGTAGTACTTCGCCGGCACCGCGGCGTCGGCCGACTCGAAGCGCACGTCGGCGCTGCCCATCGCCACGTACAGGCCATCGCGCGGTTTCAGCGTGTAGGTCGTGCCATCGACGACGACGCGGCCCTCGCCTTCGCCGACGTTGACCACGCCGAGTTCGCGCCGCTCCAGGAACGGTTTGCCCGCCGCGGAAGCGGGCTCGGTCTGCGCCGGCAGCGGCAGGGCGGTCTTCACCGGCGCAGCGCCGCCGACCACGATGCGTTCGTAGTGGGTGTAGTTGAGGCGGACCTCGTCGGCGGCGAACAGGTCGCGGACCAGGTAGCGGTCGCGCAGCTGTTCGTTGCTGGCCGCAGCCAGCGATTCGGGATGGGTGGCGTGGTAGGTCTTGCGGTACATGCACGGGCTCCGATCGCACGACGGACTGACTGCATTCTAGCTGTCTTGGTAACCGGTGTCATTCAATGCCACGAAGTCTCCCCCGGCGACAGGTTTCACTGCTGCGGCGGATGGCAGGAGTCGCGGATGACCAGGTGCGGATGCACGCTGTTGGCGGCGAGCGCGCTGGCCGAAGCGGCGTCCGGCTGCAGCAGCATCGAGGCGGCGATGCGGCCCATGTCGCGGATCGGCAGGCGCACCGAGCTCAGCGCCGGCCACAGCCGCGAAGCCAGCGGGCTGTCGTCGAAGCCGATCACCGACAGCTGCTGCGGGATCGCGATGCCGGCGCGCAGCGCGACCTTGTAGACACCAGCCGCCATCTCGTCGTTGCCGCAGAAGATCGCCGTCGGGCGGCGATTGCCGGCGAGCAGGTTCTCGGCGGCGGCGACGCCGGATTCGAAGGTATAGCCGGCCTCGACGATGCGCGCCTGCGGCAGCGTGACGCCGCCCTTGGCCAGCGCGTCGACGAATCCGGAGGTGCGTTCGTGCGTGGAACGGTAGCTGCTCGGACCGGTGACCAGCGCAATGTCGTGGTGACCCAGCGACAACAAATAGTCGGCTGCTTCGGCCGCGCCCTCGCGGTCATGGGTGACGACCATATGCGAGGCGTCGTCCAGTGCCACCGAGGCGATGCGCGAATAGCGACAGCCGATCTCGGTCAGCATGTCGACCAGTGCCTGGTCTTCGGAGACGCGCGGAATCAGCATCACGCCATGGAGTTTCTGCTGCTGCACGAAGCGACGGACGCCGTCGATGTAGCCGGGGCTGCGGCTGTCGCAAGGATGCACCACCAGCTCCAACCCCGAATCCCGGATCGCGTCCAACGCGCCGTATTGCAGGTTGACGATGTATTGCGCGGTCGGGTTGTCGTAGACCATGCCGATCAGCAACGAGCGCCGAAACGCCAGCGCACGCGCCATCGGATCCGGCACGTAGCCGACTTCGCGCATCAGCGCTTCGACCTTCTCGCGCGTGTCCTGCCGCACCAGCGGCGAACGATTGATGATCCGCGAGACGGTCTTCTTGGACACGCCCGCCAGCCGTGCGATGTCGTTGATCGTCGCCGCCTTGGTCGGCGTGCTGACCGGAGCCGGGTTGGCGGGACGTCCGTGTGTTGTGCGCGCTGGCATGTGGCGGTGTGTTCCTTACGCTTGGCCGATTCTAGCCCGGCATGGCCTCAATCCAGCGCGCGATAGCGGAAATCCCGGAAATGCACGCGTCCGCTGCCGGCGGCGTAGATCGCGGGCTTCAGCGCCAGGAACTTGCCGGCCACGTTGTGGTGGTAGCCCGACACTTCCATCTGCACCCCGTACTTCTGCCAGGTCTTGCCGTCGCGACTGTGGTGGAGGGTGACGATGTGACGGTCGTTGGTCAGACGCAACCAGAGCTTGCCGCCCTTGCCGGAGGGCAGCTGCGCCGGCCGTTCTTCGCCATAGCGATGCAGCACGAAGACGTCGCCATTGCTGCCCAGGCCGGCGTACAGGCGATCGCTGTAGAACAGCAGCACGCCGCCGACTGCGCCGGGCTCGACGTCGAGCATGACCTCGAATTGATACGACTGGTCGCCGGCAATCGCCACCAGCGGCGAAGCATCGCGCGGTGCGGTGCCCTTGCCTTGCAGCGTCATCGCGCCGTCGCCGAACGAGAGCCGCTTGGCCTCGTCCTGCGCAGGATTGAAGAAAGCCCATTGCGGCCCGAGTCGACCACTGCGGAAATCGTCCGACAACGCCCGTCCGTGCCGGCCGACCGAGTCGCCGCTTGGCTTTTTCAGCGGTTTGCCCAGGGTGCCGCCCTTGGCGACGAACCAGTCATCGCTGGTCCATTCGATCGGATCCAGCAGCGCCTGGCGGCCGAGCGTCCAGTAACCGTGTTCGTAGCCGTGGTAGATCATCCACCAGCGCCCATCGCCACCTTCCACCAGTGTGGCGTGGCCGCGCGACCACCACGGCTCGTCGGCGCTGACCGTGCGCGTGATCGGGTTGTGCGGCGAGTCCTGCCACGGGCCGTGGATCGAACGCGAGCGCGCGCTGATCACCATGTGCCCGGTCGGCGGACCGGCGGTGCCACCAACCGCGGTGGTCATGTAGAACCAGCCGCCATGGCGCGTGATCTTCGGGCCTTCCTGCGAATAGCTTTCGACATCCCAGTGTTCCGGATACTTCCAGCCGTCGTAGACGTGCTTCACCTCGCCCGTCGTGCGCAACCCGTCGTCGGACAACTGCACGTAATCGCCGCCGCTAAGGAACAGGTAACGCTTGCCGTCTTCGCCGACGGCGTGGCCGGGATCGATGTGACGCGGCAGGCCGATATCGACCGGCTCGCTCCACGGGCCGCGGATGTCGTCGGCCCACACCACGAAGTTGCTGCGGCGCTCGCCGGTGCGTGCAGGGAAATAGATGTAGTAGCGGCCTGCGTGCTTGACCAGGTCCGGCGCCCAGATCGAACCGACGTTGCGCGCGATGGCATGGCCGATCGGCTCCCAGTTGACCAGGTCGCGCGAATGCCACAGCGGCAAACCGGGATACGCATCGAACGACGACAACGTCAGGTAGTAGTCGTCGCCATCCTTGAGCACGGACGGATCGGGACGATCGCCGGCGAAGATTGGATTGAGGAAGGTGCCATTGCCAAGATCCGCCTGCCGCTGGTTCTCGATGCCACGTTTCCATGGCGATGCCGCAAGCGCGAGCTGCGCAAATACGGGCAACGCCAGCAGCAGGCAGGCGGTCAATGCAGGGATGAAGGACTTCATCGATGTCATCGGCGGATCACTTCAGCAAGGCGGGCAGCCACAGCGACAGCTGCGGCACGAAAGCGACCACCAGCAGCACGGCCAGCGCGGCCAGCCAGAACGGCCAGATCGTGCGCAGGCATTCGCCGATGCTGATCTTGCCGATCGCGGTACCGACGAACAGCACCGAGCCCAGCGGCGGACTGATCAGGCTCAATCCGCCCTTGAGGATCAGGATCACGCCGAAGTGGACCGGATCGATGCCGATCGCTTTCGCCAGCGGCAGGAAGATCGGCGTGCAGATGATGATCATCGGCGCCAGGTCCATGAAGGTGCCGAGCACCAGCAGGATCAGGATCATCAGCAGCAACATGAGGTTCTTGTCGGTGGTGATGCCAGTCAGCAATTCCACCGCCGCCGCAGGCACTTGCAGGAAGGCCAGCAACCAGCCGAATGCCGCGGCCGACGCGATCACCAGCAGGATCATGCCGGTGGTGCGCCCGGCGTGACTGCAGGTCGCGACGAAATCCCGCCACGACAGGCTGCGATACACCAGCCCGGTGATCAGCAACGCGTAGGCCACCGCGATCGCCGCGCTTTCCACTGCGGTGAAGATGCCGGCACGAATACCGACGAAGATGATCGCCACCAGCAACAGACCAGGCAGCGCCGAAACGAAGCGACGGGCGACAATGGGGAAACCTGGAAACATTTCCACGACATAGCCGCGACGGCGTGCGATCAGCCAGGTGGTGAACATCAGCACCACGGTCATCAGCAGCGCCGGGATGATGCCGGCGGCGAACAGGTCGGCGATCGAAATGCTGCCACCGGCCGAAGCGGAGTACAGGATCAAGTTGTGCGAAGGCGGTACCAGCAGCGCGACGAGCGCCGCGGTCATGGTGACGTTGACGGCGAAGTCGCGATCGAAGCCGCGCTTGACCATCTGCGGGATCATCGCGCCGCCCACTGCCGACACATCGGCGATCGCCGAGCCGGACACGCCGCCGAAGAACAGCGACGACAACACGCTCACCTGGCCGAGGCCGCCGCGCACGTGGCCGACCAGCGATGACGCGAGGCCGATCAGCCGTTCGGAAATGCCGCCGCGCAGCATGATCTCGCCGGCGAAGATGAAGAGCGGAATCGCGAGCAACGAGGCCGACGCCGCGCCGGTTGCCGTCAACTGTGCGACTGCGATCGCAGGCAACCCGAGATACAGCAACGTCGCCAGCGAGGCGGCGAACAACGAGAACGCCACCGGCACGCCCAGCACCAGCAGGCCGAGGAACACGCAGAACAGGAGCGCGGTCGCCATCGTCAGTGTCCTTGCACGGGCGCCTTGCCCGCGAACAGGTGGTGCAGTGCGAACAAGGCGATCAGGACACCGCCTGCGCTCAAGGGCAGGTAGAACGTGCCTTCCGGGATGCGCGCGCCGGCCATCGGCACCTGCCAGCTGTCGATCGCGAGCCGCGCTCCCCACCACGCCAGCAGCACACCGGTCGCGGCGACGATCGCGTGGCTCAACGCCTGCATCGCGCGACCGATGCGTGGCGGCGCGGCCTGGCGTGCGATGAAGAAACCGAAGTGCGAGTCCGCGCGCACGCCGACCGCCGCGCCGAACATCATCGCGGTGTTGAGCAGCAGCAACGCCACCGGTTCGGTCCAGTCCGGCGATGCGTTGAGCACGTAACGCGCGAACACCTGCCAGGCCTGCACGGCGGCCATCGCCAGCAGCGCGCCACCGGCGGTCCACGCAGCCAGCTGCGCGATGCGATCCAGCCAGTCGGCCGGCGCATGGATGGCGTCGATGGGTTGTTGCAGTTGTTCGTCGTTCACCAACCCCTCCAGGCGATGTTCATCGTCGGCGCCGCACTCAGATCGCGGCGCGCACGTCTTCGTAGAGTTTTGCCAGCACCGGATCGCGCAGGTAATCGCGCGCAACGGCCTCGGTGGCGCGACGCATCGCGTCGCGATCGACTTCATTGGCTTTCACCGACGAGGCCAGTACCGTGCCGCGCGCCGCGCCTTCGGCCTTGTCCCACAGGCCGCGCATATACGGCACGGATGCCGCCGCAGCTTCGCGCACCAGCTCGCGATCGCCCGGCGCCAGCGCCTGCAATGCCAGTCGCGACATCAGCAACACGTCCGGCGTATACGCATGCCGCGATTCCGACCAGTAGTGCGCCACTTCGAAATGGCGGCTGGACTGGAAACTCTTGATGTTGTTTTCGGCGCCGTCGATCAGGTGCGTCTGCAGCCCTGAGAAAATCTCGCCGAACGGCAAGGGCGTCGCGTTGGCACCGAGGGCGTGGACCAGGCGCACGAAGATTTCCGAAACCGGGACCCGCATCTTCAACCCGCGCAGGTCGGCAGGTTCGTGGATCGGACGCTGCGTGTTGTACAGGTTGCGCGAACCCGAATCGTAGAACGCCAGGCCCACCAGGTCGCGGCGTTCGAAGCCGGCCAACAGTGCCTTGCCCAAACGCCCGTCGAGCGCACGGCGCAGGTGCGGCGTCGAATCGATCAGGTACGGCAGCGACAGGATGCGCGTGGCCGGCACTGAATCGTTCATCGCCGCCAGGAAAACCCGGGCCATCGCCAGCGCATTGAATCGCGTCAGGTCGACCGTCACCGATTCGCGGCCGAGTTGTCCGGAGTGATAGACCAGCGTGTCGAGACGGCCGTCGGTGCGTTCGCGCAGATAGCGTCCGATCCAGCGCACGGCTTCCACGGTCGGATATCCGTCGACGTGCACGTCGGCGGTGCGCAGCAGCATCGGAGCCGTGACGGAGAACGCGCGCAGCGGAACGGCTGCGCTGGCGAGCGTGCCCAGGCCCATCGCGATGAAACGGCGACGCGCTATCACGTTCCATTCCTCGGTTGCGCCGGCACCGCGACGCAATGGATCGTGCCGATGCCTGCGAACTCGACGCGGGCACGTTGCCCGGCATGGATGTCGTGGATGCCGGTGGCGGCACCGGTGGAGACCAGCTGCCCGGCCTTCAACGGCCTGCCGCGTCGCGCACAGCGCGCCAGCGCGAACCGCAACGCCGCCAGCGTGCCGCCACTGATGGAACTCGCGCGACCGGTACCGACCGAACGATCATCGATGAAGGTTTCGCACAACAGCGCATCCTCGGTCTGCCTGCGCCAATCCGGAATCGCCGGGCCGAGCACCAGGCCGGCATTGTTGCCGAAGTCGGACACGACCACGGCCGGCCCCCACGCGTTGATCATCGCCATCGGGCTGCCCGCCAGTTCCACGCCGACCATCAAGGCGTCGACCAGCGCGGCCGCCTCGGCGTCGCTCCATTCGTACTTGTTCGGCGGTGCGTCGGCGCCCAGGCGAAAGACGAACTCGGCCTCGACCGCGGCGAACCCGCCATCGATGACTTCGAAGCGCGCGGCCTCCGCATCGGTGGCCTGCTGAATCGCATCGACGAAGATCGGCCCGACCAGGCGCTCCTCACCCATCCGCGCCAGCCATTCGTCCGGGATGCGGCCGACTTTCCAGCCTGCGACCTGCGAGGGCCACAGGCCAATCGCCGCTTCCTGGCTGGCATAACCCGCGGCCAGGGTCTGCGGCCGGGTCCCGGGATAGGCCGTCAAGGACTCTGCCTGAAGCCGGGCGCGCACCAGGCGCCGGGCGATCTCCCAGCTCTCGCCGTCATCCCCTCCCAAGGCGATCCGATCCATCCCAGCCTGTCTCCGTATCCCGATTCGGTGTTTTCCAGTTGTATAGGAAACCGGTGTCATTGACAATCTGCGGTGCACCGTAACGATGGCGGCAGACCTTGGGAGGCGCGATGGGCATGCTGGGACAGTGGGGATCGCGGCAAGCGTGGGCGGCCGCCAGCCGCAGTGGCCTGATCGGCCTGGCGCTCTGCCTGCCAATGCTGCCGGCGACAGCCGTCGACCCGGCGCCATCAACGGCCGAAGGTGCACTCGCGTTCCCTGGCGCACAGGGCTGGGCGGCACGCACGCCGGGCGGGCGCGGCGGCAAGCTGCTGCGCGTGACCACGCTGGCGGCCGAAGGCCCGGGCTCGCTGCTGGAAGCGTTGTCCACCGCAGGACCGCGCACGATCGTGTTCGAGGTCGGCGGGGTGATCGACCTGCAACGCAAGACAGTGAGGATCACCGAGCCCTACCTCACCATCGCCGGCCAGACCGCACCGC
Organism: Lysobacter sp. CFH 32150; assembly: GCF_022758295.1. GTDB lineage: Bacteria > Pseudomonadota > Gammaproteobacteria > Xanthomonadales > Xanthomonadaceae > CFH-32150. Next base: position 60,036 of record NZ_JALDWJ010000004.1, read on the forward strand.
AACCCGGTATCACGCTGATCCGCGGCGGCATCGACATCGCCACCCACGATGTCGTCATCCGCCATCTGCGCGTGCGCCCCGGCAGCACCGGCCTGGGCCGGATGGCCGGCGTGGATTTCGATGCGATTTCCACCGTCGCCGCGCACGACGTGATCGTCGATCACTGCTCGTTGACCTGGGCCACCGACGAAAACCTGTCCGCGTCCGGCCCACGCTTCGCCGGCGGTGCGCGCGACAGCGAAGGGTATGCCGACGCCACGTCGCGCCGCATCACCTTCAGCAACAACCTCATTGCCGAAGGCCTGGCCGACTCGACGCATGGCAAAGGCGAACATTCCAAGGGTTCGCTCATCCACGACCACGTGCGCGACATCCTGATCGTCGGCAACCTGTACGCGCACAACTACGAGCGCAATCCAATGTTCAAGGGCGGCGTGCACGGACAGGTGATCAACAACCTGATCTACAACCCTGGCCAGCGCGCGGTGCACTACAACCTGATCGCCGAAGAATGGCTCGGCCACGAGTACGAAACCGGGCGGATGGTGGTGCGCGGCAACGTGATGCGCGCCGGGCCGTCCACCGAGGAACTGGCGTTCTTCATGACCGGCGGCTCCGGCGATATCGATCTGTATGCAGACGACAACCTGGCAGTGGACCGCATCGGCCGGCCGGTGCCGCAGCAGGGTCGTTACACCACTACACCGGTCAAGGTGAATGCACTGAAGAAAGCGCCGGAATTGCCTTTCGGCGTCAAGGTGCTGCCTTCGCAACAGGTGCAGGACGCCGTGGTCGCCAGTGCCGGCGCGCGACCCTGGGATCGCGACGATGTCGATCGCCGGATCCTCGCCGACGTGATCGAGGGACGCGGCAAGATCATCGACAGCGAGGAAGAAGTCGGCGGCTATCCGAAGCCGAAGGAAACGCGGCAAGCCTTCGTGCCGGAAGACTGGAACCTCGACACGATGGAACCGCTGAAGCCGTTGCAGCGACGCGAACCCCTGCGCTGATCCGGGGTGGATGCGGCATGGACACAGCGGGCCGTCGCAGCTTCCTGAAATCTTTCGCACTGCTCGGCACCAGTGCGTTGTTGCCGGTTCCTGTGCGCGCATCCGCCTGCCGCGAATCGCTGGCCACGACTCGCAGCGGCCGCGTCCGGGGTTACTGCGACGACAACGTCCACGTGTTCAAGGGCATTCCTTACGGCGCCGATACCGCTTCGCGCCGCTTCATGCCGGCACTGCAGGAAACGCCGTGGAGCGGCGTCCGCGATGCAACCCGGCACGGTGCCGCCGCGCCGCAGGTCAAGGCCGACGAGGCGACGAGCGAGGATTGCCTGTTCCTCAACGTCCATACGCCGGGCCTGCGCGATGGCGGCAAGCGGCCGGTGCTGTTCTACATCCACGGCGGCGGCTACAACAACGGTTCCGGCAGCAGCCCGTTGTATGACGGCGGCAACCTGTGCCGACGCGGCGACGTGGTGGTGGTCACCGTCAACCATCGGCTCAATGCTTTCGGCTATCTCTACCTCGCACAGTTCGGCGAACCAGACTTCGCGTGCTCGGGCAACGTCGGCCAGCTCGATCTCGTGCAGGCGCTGCAATGGGTGCGCCAGCACGCGCATGAATTCGGCGGCGATGCCGGCAACGTCACCGTCTTCGGACAATCCGGCGGCGGCGCCAAGATCGCGACATTGATGGCGATGCCGGCGGCGCGCGGCCTGTTCCATCGCGCGATGACGATGAGCGGCCAGCAAGTCACTGCGGCGGGTCCGCGTGCAGCTACCCAGCGCGCGCAACTTTTCATGGAGGCGTTGAAGCTTGCGCCCAAGGATGTGGTCCGACTCCGCACGTTGCCCGTGGAGCGCTTGCTGGAAGCAACCGCGGTGCGCGACTACTCGCGCATCGAGGACACCTCGTTGTACTTCGGCCCGGTGATGGACGCGCAGTCGCTGCACCGGCATCCGTTCTGGCCCGACGCGCCGCCGCAGTCGGCGCACATCCTGATGGTGATCGGCAACACCCGGGACGAGACCCGCGCCTTCCTTGGCAACGATCCGGCCAACTTCGCATTGACTTGGGAGCAGTTGTCAGATCGGTTGCGTACCCAGCAATACATCGACATCGATCCGGCCGTCGTCGTTGCCGAATACCGGCGTTTGTATCCCGATTACACGCCCTCCGATGTCTTCTTCGCCGCAACCACGGCGGGACGCTCGTGGCGCGGTGCGATCGAGGAAGCCGAAGCGCGTGCGCGGCAAGGTGCCCCGACCTGGGTCTATCAGTTGGACTGGGGCTCGCCACTCGATGGCGGCAAGTTCGGCGCCATGCACACGCTCGATATTCCGCTGGTGTTCGACAACATCCGCGCGCCGGGTTCGCGCACCGGCGATGGCGCCGACGCGCAGAAACTCGCCGACCTGATGAGCGATGCGTTGATCGCACTGGCCCGGCACGGGAAGCCGACGCACCGTGGCTTGCCGGCGTGGAAGCCGTATTCGCTGGAGCAGCGCGAGACGATGCTGTTCGATGTCGAACCGCGCCTCGCGAACGATCCGCGTGGCGGCGAGCGCCGGCTCTACCAGCGCGCGCCGTTCATCCAGCGCGGTACGTTCTGACGCACATGACCCGCTTCATTTCGGCGGCATGCCACCCGCTTCCGGTTGCAACGCCGCGCTGAGCGGCAGATCGAGCTGGCGCAAACCGTCCGCTACGGCCTCGGCCATCCGCTGCGCGCCGATCGGTGAGAAGTGGGTGTTGTCCTCGAGCCCGGCGGGATAGTTTGGATGTTCGCCTGGCGCCAGCCACAGGAACATCGGTTTCGATCCGTCATCGCCAGCCGTGCGCAGGATGGTTTCGCTCCGCGCCAGCAGGTCGATCAGCGCGACGTTCTGCTCTCTCGCGATCGCACGCACGATCTGTGGATACTCGCCGTGGCTGGGCAGCAATTGTCCGTCATCGAACTTGCGTCGTGCCACCGGCGTCAACAGGATTGGCGTGGCCTTGCGCGCATGGACATCGGCGACGAAGCGTTCGAGGTTGCGGCGATAGTCCGCGGGCGGCGTGTAGCGATCTTTCTTCTGCACCGACCCATCGTTGTGTCCGAACTGGATGAACACGTAGTCGCCAGGGCGGATGTAATCGATCAACGCCTGCCAGCGCCCTTCTTCGATGAACGTCCGCGTGCTGCGACCGTTGCGCGCGCGGTTGTCGACGACCACCTTGCCCGGCAGGAACTGCACGCCGAGGTACTCGCCCCAGCCTGTTTCAGGACGTTTGCTCGCGAGCTTCTCGGCGATCGTCGAATCGCCGGCGAGGAACAGCGTGACGGGTTGTTCCGCAACGTCTGCCGGCGGCGACACCGGTGATTCGGCGCGCGCCGCCAGCGACAGGAACAGGCAGGCGATCGTGATCAGTTTGTGCATGGAATCACTTGAAAGGTCCAGCCCCTTGGATCACCGATGTCGGCACGGCGCCGGTCGGCTCGATCGGCCCGTGCAACGACGGCGTCCATTCGACACTGTCGATCAGGCTGCCGCCGCTGGTCTCATTGAACGCGGCCACCACGTCGACCGCACTGGCGGCGGAGACGCCATTGAGCAGGGTGCCGGTCGCGAAGATCCGCTGGCCGTTGATGCGATCGATCAAGAAGTCCGGTGTGACCGCATCGCTGACCCGGAAGTGATTGTTCTCGGCGTAGATCTGCGACTCGATGCCCACGCCCCAGCTGTAGCCGTAATGCGGAGCTGCTTCGTCGCTGATCTTGTAGTGGTTGTTGTAGACATGCACCTGGCCGTAGCGCACGCGCGGCACGCGCTGGCCGAGGTCGGCGAACAGGTTGTGGTGCATCGTGATGCGCAGCTTGCCGCGATCGGCAATCGCACTGTCGGAGGAACCAAACAGTATCGCCTTGTCGTGGTGGTTCAGGTGGTTCCAGGACAGCGTCACCAGATCGGATTCGTTGGTCACGTCGATCAGGCCGTCGTGCATCTGGTACAGCTTGCCAAAGTAGACCGGCAAGTTGGCATCAGCGGTGACGACATCTTCGAACCGGTTGTGGTCGATCCAGACGTGGGTGGAATTGCGCACCGAGATCGCGTCGTACTGCGCATTCCAGTTACCCGCTGCGCCGTCGGTCGGCGACCACTGCGGAAAACAATCGTAGGTATCCTCGAAACTCAGGTTGCGGATGATCACGTTCATCGGCTGGCTGCCGCTCGTGCTGCCCGGGCGCACGTCGAACCAGGCGCCGCGCAATCCGGCACCACGACCGACGCCGACAATCGTGGTGTTGGCCGGAATGCGGATGCGCACGCGCGCCTGCTGCGCGGCGACCGAAGCGACGCGTGCGCGCTCGAGCGGACCGCTGGGATTGGCCCGACCCCAAATGGCCGGGTCGTAGGCGGCGAGAAACGCCTCCAGCGAATAGACAATCCCGGTCTGCGGATCAGGGCGTGCGTAATCGACGCAGGACAGCGCTGCGCCGTCGGCACCGACGTTGGCATCGATCACGCCCTCGATGCGGATGATCTTCGGCGTCGCATCCGGAAAGGCGAGCGCGGCCACCAGCGCGTTACGGTCGTGCACGGTGTGGACGCGACTGGGATCGGCGGACGCGCCGCCGGTGGTCCCCTGCGGCAGCGCCGCGGTCGGCAAGGAGGCCCAGCCATCGCCGGCAGGCAAAGTGTCACGGTCCAGATCGGGAAGCGTCCCCGCGTGTGCGGTCGCCATCAACGTGGCCAGTACGAAGGCGACCAGCAAGGGCTTCGGATTGCTCATCGGTATCGCTCCTGAAGTGATCGCGCTGGGCTGATGCCGCGTACGAACGACGAGCGCGATGGGTGTCGAGGCGGCAACGGCATGCGCTTGCAAGCGACCGCGTGACGGGTGAAGTGAAGGGGGTGCTCACTCCGGTCCGGCACGCGGCCATGAAACGGTGCGTTATCGGTGTTGCGACCAGCTTTAGGACGGCCTTCGACCGTCCCCTTGTGGCTGGCCGCAATCAGAACTTGAAACGCGCTCCGACCAGGTACTGCCGCCCGCTGTGCGTGTAGCTCTCGACGCGCTGCGCGACCGAATCGTTCCAGGTGCTCGCCCATTCGTTGGTCAGGTTCAGGCCTTCCAGCGTGAGCTCCCAATGGTCATTGAGCTTCCACGACAACGACGCGTCGATGTTGGTGGTGCCATGCGTTCCCTGTACGTCGTTGCCGACGTCGGCGGCCGGCACCGCGGTCAGGTAGTCGTCGCGCTTGGCGGCACTGACGCGGCCCGAGAAGCGATTGCCGTCGTAGTACAAGGTTGCGCCGTAGGCGTTGCGCGACAGTCCGGTCAGGTCGGTCTTCAGCGACAAGCTGCCGGTGTTGTTCATGTACTGGATCTTCGAGTCGACGTAGGTGTAGTTGAACTGCACGCCGAGGTTGCTCCAGTTGCCCGGCAGGAAACTGAAGGGTTGCTGGTAGTTCAACTCCACGCCTTTCAGCGGCCCGCCTGGCGTGTTGAGCGGGATGGTGAAGGTGAATTCGTCCTCCGGTCCTGCGCCGGTGCCAGCGAGCAGGCTCACGGGCAATCCGCTGGTGCTGTATGGACGCGTTTCACGCGCGTTCTGCACGAAGCTTTCGATGTCCTTGTAGAAGAATCCCAATCCGAGCAATGCGCCTTCCTGGAAGTACCACTCGAAACTGAGGTCGCCCGTGGTCGCGCGGAACGGATCGAGGTTCGGATTGCCGCCGGTGACGGTACGTGCGCCGCCAGCGACGTTCACCGTCACGCCCGGCGTGAGGAAGCCCAGGCCCGGGCGCGCCATTACCTTGGCGCCGGCGAGGCGGATCAGGAAGTCCGGCGTGATCTCGGCGACGAGGTTGAACGATGGCAGGGTGTCGGTGTATTCGCGCTCCACCGTGGTCCGCACCGGCGTACCGCTGACGGTGGCGAAGCCGGTGGAGGTCTGCTTGGTCTTGACGTAGCGCACACCGAAGTTGCCCGACAGCGGGATGCTGCCGAGATCCATGTCGAATTCGCCCTGGATGTAGACGCCGTTGTCCTTCTCCTCGACGCTGCGTGTGTTCACCGGCCGGTCGGAGACGGCGAAGATGCCCGTGTTGCCATTGACGTTGAATTCGTTCACGAACTTCTGGTAGTCCGGAACGACCCAGGTCGAATTGCCGGGTGCATTGATGCCATAGAGGCTGGCCAGGACCACCCAGCTCGCTGGCACGGTAGTGGTTCCGTCGGAGAACGTCGGCACGACCAGTTCAGACGGGCGCCGCCATTCGTTCGAATCAAACACATACTTCTTCGACAGCACGCCGCCTTTCAGGCGGAAGCCCGGGCTGATGCCCCAGTCGAAATCCAGTTGCGCGTTGTCGAAGGTATTCACCACGCGCGATGGCCGCACGCGCACCTCGGCCAGCGTCCAGCCAGTTGGATCGGTGGGGCTGACGCCGTAGCTGATCACCGGCAAGCGGCTGTTGCCGCGGTAATCCCAGCTGTAACCATCGACATTGAGCTTGTCCATGATGATCGTGGTTTCGATTGGCTTGTCGAAGTCGGACTTGGAGCGTCCGACCAGGCCACTCATCGAGAAGTCATCGCTGAACTTATGGTCGAACGAAAGGCCGACCTGGGTGAACGTGGTGGTCGCCTTGTCGAAGCGCGATTCCGAGCGCACATCGACGTTGTCGAACAAGCCGTAGACGAGATTGTTGTTGCCGTCGATCTCGCCGTCGATCACCACCGTCTGCGGCTTGCCGCCTTGCGAGGCACCGCGGCTGAAGGAAATCGCCTCGATGTAGTCCTCGGTGCGGTTGGCCTTGAACTTCGCGTACAGCGCGTCGAGGCTGACCTCGGTGCGGTCACTCGGCGCGAACTGCAGCGAGGTCGTGATGCCGAGTCGCTTCTGGTCGTGCTCCTGCAGGATGTAGCGCGGGAAGCGCGGATGCATGGTGCTCGCCAGTCTTGCGGCCGCGAACGGCGAACTCGGGTCGAAGTTGCCGTTGCTGGTGCCCTGCGCCCAACGTCCGCTGCCCGCACCCTCTTCGACCGTCGTGCGATCCGTGTAGGCCACGGAGAACAGCGCGCCGAAGCGTTGGTCAGCCCAGGTATTGCTGATCAGCATGGAACCGCGCGGCTTGGCGTCGTCGGATAGATCGCTGTAGCCCATCTGGCCCGAAGCGCTGAAGGTGAAACCCTCATAGTCGAACGGGCGTGCGGTACGCAGGTCGACCGTCGCGCCGAGCGACCCTTCCTCGACCTCCGGCGATGCGGTCTTGCGCACGAGCATCTGGCTGAACAGTTCGGAGGCGAAGGTGTTGAAATCGAAGCTGCGGCCGCGATTGACGCCGCCGGAGCCATCGGTCGCACCGATCGTGGCCAGTGCCTCCATGCCGTTGATGCGCACGCGGGTGAAGTCCGCGTTCAAGCCGCGCACCGAGATCTGGCGGCCTTCGCCCGCGTCGCGCATGACGGTCACGCCGGGCACGCGCTGCAGCGATTCGGCCAAGTTCAGGTCGGGGAATTTGCCGACGTCATCAGCGACGATGGCGTCGACCACGCCTTTTTCGGTGCGCTTGATGTCTAGCGCCTTCTCCAGGCTGATGCGGTAACTCCCCGTTACCACCACGCTGTCCAGTTCCGTGCCCCGGTCCTGCGCTGGCGTCGCGGTTTGCGCGGGCACCGCTTGCGCGGCCGCGGGGTCGTTCCCTTGCGCCGGGGCATCGGTCGTGGCTTCGGTCGCCTGTTGCGCCAACACCGCGCCTGGTTGCATCTGCAGCGCCAGCCCGATCGCGAGCGCAAGTAAGGTAACCGGTGTCTTTTTTGCTTGGAAAGCCGTTTGCATGATCCCCTCCCAGGGAAGTCGATGCCGCCTTTGCAGCGGTTCTTGACTGGCTAATGGCGCTTGGTATGGTGTCTGGGCAAGCAAAAATGACACCGCTGGTCAAAACCCTAGCAAAAGGTTTCCGTCTAGGCATGCTGCGGTGCGGAAAAACCACCAACCGGGCGCTGGAGAGGACATGCCGAAAAGGATCGTATGTTTCGGGGAACTGTTGCTGCGCCTGGGCTCCCCCGGCCGGGAGCGGCTGTTGCAGACCCCCCGCCTGGAGGTCCATGTGGGCGGGGCCGAGGCCAATGTCGCCATCGCCCTGGCGCGACTCGGCCACGACGCTGCCCTGGTCAGCGTGGTCCCGGACAGCCCGCTGGGCGCCGCGGCCGTGGGCGAAGTGCGGCGCCACGCGGTCGATGTCGCGCCGGTGCGCACTGGCGCCGGCCGGCAGGGGCTGTACTTCCTGGCGACAGGCGCGCTGCATCGGCCGAGCGAAGTGCTCTACGACCGCGCTCATTCCGCCTTCGCCCTCGCATCGGCCGACGATTACGACTGGCCGACGCTGTTGGCCAACGCCGATGCGCTGCACGTGTCCGGCGTAACGCCCGCGCTCGGCGCTGCATGCGCCGAGGCCACCCTGTGCGCCGCGCGCGAGGCACGGGCGCGCGGTTTGCGCGTGTCGTTCGATGGCAACTTCCGTCAGAAACTATGGGCGGAGCGACGTAGCGAAGCGCCCGCCGTGCTGCGCGGAATCATCGCCGAAGCCGACACCGCCCTGGCCGACCACCGCGACATCGCGGTCGCGCTCGAACTGCAGCCAACCGGAACGACGGCTGCAGAGGCCTTCGCAAATGCAGCGCGCGCGGCGTTCGACGCCTTCCCGAACCTGCAACGGCTGGCCACGACGCTGCGCACCCAGCACAGCGTGGACCACCATGCGTTGACCGCGTTGATGGCCACGCGCAAGGGCGACCTGATCGCCGCACCGGAATACTCGCTGGCGTCGATCGTGGATCGCATCGGTGCCGGCGACGCTTTCGCGGCGGGCGTCCTGCATGGCCTGTACACGGGCATGCCCGAGCCGGACGCGCTGCATTTCGGACTGGCGTCCGCCTGCCTCAAGCATTCGCAACCCGGCGACTTCAGCCTGGCCGATGAGGCCGAGATCGCGGCCCTGGTCGCGCAGCAGGGATTCGATGTGCGGCGCTGACGACCTCGCCGGCCGGGTCGGGTTCTGTTCCGCTCCTGCGCCGGCGACCCGGGCGAACCGCCCCCTCCGAACTGCGACACGCGATGGATTCCGAGCTTCGCCAGGCCTGCCGGGATGCCCCCGCATGGTCACGCGCCTTGGCTGCTCTGGTATGCTGCGCGCCCCAGAAACCTGGGAAAAGCCCGTGATTCCACGAATCGCGGGTTCTCCTCTCTCACTCAGTACTTGTCGGTCCGGCACGACCTCGCTCGCGGCCGCACAAAGGTGGAATGTGCGTAACTACGACCTCGACTTCCTGAAGAAATTCTCGTTGGTGATCGGCATCCTGGCCGCGATCACCGTGATCCTGATCGTGTTCGCAAGCCATTTGCAGGACACCCTGCCGCGCGAACCCGATCCGGTTGCAGTCAAGCGCACCGAAGCGCGCATCGCACCGGCCGGCGCGGTCTATGCCGGCACCACCGGTGCCGCGGCGCAGGCCGCCGCCGTCGCCGCCGCTGCAGCGGCCGCCGCCTCGCAGGTCGCCTACGGCGGCACGCTGGATGGCTCGGTGATTTACAGCAACCTCTGCACCGGCTGCCACACCTCCGGCGCCGGCGGTGCTCCGACGCTGACCGCCGCTGGCATGGGCGCGCGTATGGGCCAAGGCAAGGAACTCCTCTACAAGCACGCCATCGAAGGCTTCCAGGGTTCGGCGGGTGTGATGCCCGCCAAGGGCGGCAACCCGGGCCTGACCGACGAGCAGGTCAAGGCCACGGTCGACTGGATGCTGGCGAACCTCAAGTAAGCGCACTTTTGTCGCTGCACTGACGCCGCCTCCGGGCGGCGTCGTTGTTTGCGCCGCTGCCGATGCAGCCTCTCGCTATCATGCACGCATGAATACGCCCGCCTTCCCCACCGAGTCCGGTCCGGTGACGCTCGCCGGCCCCGCGGGCCGGATCGAAGCCGTGGTGGAACTGCCTGCGCCCGCGGAGGCGCGGCCGCTGGTGGCGATCGTCTGCCATCCGCTCTCGACCGACGGCGGCAGCATGCACAACAAGGTCGTGACCATGGCCGCGCGCGCGTTGCGCGAAAGCGGCGCGACCACAGTACGTTTCAACTTCCGCAGTGTCGGCGCGTCCGAAGGCGAGTTCGATCATGGCGAAGGCGAACCCGACGACCTACGCGCAGTCGCAGCCTGGGTCCGCGCGCAGCGCCCCCATGACACGCTGTGGCTGGCCGGCTTCAGTTTTGGCGCCTATGTCACGCTGAGTGCGGCGGCGGAGTTGCAGCCCGGATTGCTGCTTTCGATCGCACCGCCAGTCGCCGGCCGCGGCTGGGACTTCACGCAGATCAAGCACCCCAACTGCCCCTGGCTGGTGATCCAGGGCGAGGCCGACGAGATCGTCGATGCCGAAGCCGTGTACGCCTGGGTCGAACAACTCAAGCCGCCGCCGGAACTGGTGCGCATGCCCGACACCAGCCACTTCTTCCATCATCGGCTGATGGACCTGCGCGGCGCGATCAAGAGCGGCGTACGTGCCTACCTCCCGCCCGCGAGCGCATGAGCGCAGGCGTGAATCCGTCGTCGGCCTACGCGGCCGGCGTCGCCCAAGGCGAGTGGCAGCACGACCCGGCGCAACAACCGGCACTGCACGAACTCGACCGCATCCACGCCGCACTGCTCGCGCCCGACAAACGCGGCCTGTTCGAACGCCTGTTCGGCGCCGACGGTCCGCCCGCGCCGATCGGTTTCTACCTGTGGGGCGGCGTCGGTCGCGGCAAGACATTCCTGATCGACCTGTTCTACGACGCCTTGCCGATCCAGGAGAAACGCCGCACCCACTTCCACCGCTTCATGCGCGAAGTGCACGAGCAACTGCGTGCGCATACCGGCGAACGCGATCCGCTCGCGGCGATCGCGAAACAGTGGCGCGAACAATTGCGCGTGCTGGTGCTGGACGAATTCTTCGTCAGCGACATCGGCGACGCGATGTTGCTGGCACGCCTGCTCGAACGCCTGTTCGCCGAAGGCGTGGTGCTGGTCACCAGTTCCAACGCCGCGCCGCAGGAGTTGTACAAGGATGGCCTGCAACGCGCGCGCTTCCTGCCCGCGATCGCATCGTTGCAGCGCCACTGCGCGGTGGTGCATCTCGACAGTCCGCAGGATTACCGGCTGCGCGCATTGACCCGATCCCCGGTGTACCGCACGCCGCTGGATACGCAATCCGATGCGTGGATCGCCGCGCGCTGGGTTGAGCTCAGCCACGGCTGTCCGCACGAGGATGGCCCGCTGGTGGTCGATGGCCGCGACATCGCGGTACGCGGCCTGGCGGAAGGATTCGCGTGGTTCGATTTCGCCGCGCTCTGCGAAGGCCCGCGCGGCACTTCGGACTACATCGAGATCGCGCGCGAATTCCATACCGTGCTGCTCGGCGACATCCCGCGCTTCGACGCCCACCGCGATGACGCCGCGCGCCGCTTCGTGCACTTGATCGACGAGCTCTACGACCGTCACGTCAACTTCGTCTGCACCGCCGCCGCCGCGCCGCCATTGTTGTATGCGGGCGAACGTCTGACCCACGCGTTCGAACGCACCGCTTCGCGTTTGATCGAGATGCAATCGGCGGAATATCTGGCGCTCGAGCATCGCGGGTAGACTGCGACTCCCCCATGCGGAGCCTGACGATGACGCAGCGTCTCAAGGTGATTGGCAATTACATCTCGCCCTATGTGCGCAAGCTGCTGGTGTGCCTGGAGTTGAAGGGACTGGATTACGAGATCGACCCGGTGGTGCCGTTCTTCGGCGACGAGCGCTTCTCGCAACTCAGTCCGCTGCGCACGATCCCGGTAATGATCGACGGCGACCTGGTGCTCAACGACTCTTCGGTGATCTGCCAGTACATCGAGGACAAGTATCCGCAAGTACCGCTGTATCCGACCGACGTCGCCGATCGCGCCCGCGCGCGTTGGCTCGAAGAGTTTGCCGATACGCGCCTGGGCGACGTGCTGGTCTGGCGGCTGTTCTACGAGAAGGGCATCCGTCGCCATGTGTTTGGCGAAGAGACCGACGAGGCGGTGGTGAACGATGCGCTGGAGCGCGCAATTCCATCGGCGCTGGATTACCTGGAAACGCAGCTGCCCGCCGAGGGTTTCCTGTTCGGCGCGTTGTCGATTGCCGATATCGCGATCGCCTGCTTCTTCCGCAACGCCGCATTCGTGCGCTACACCATCGACGCGCAGCGCTGGCCGCGCACGGCGACGTTCGTCGCGCGCGTGCATGCTCTGCCCGCATTCCAGAAGTTGGCGGTATTCGAGGAACGCAGCCTGCGCGTGCCGGTTCCGCAGCAGCGCGAATTGCTGATCGAACTCGGTGCGCCGGTCAGCGCCGAAAGCCTGTCCGGCACGACCCCGCGCAAGGGTGTCAGGCGAATTGCGTAGGGCGGGCCTTGGCCCGCCGCCACGTCCTCAACATGTCCCCATCAGCGCAGCGACTTCAGGCCCGCATTCCTCGCCGCGCCAACACAAGCCGCACTGCGTACAACACGACCAGCGCCACCAACGCGATCGCGATCGCCTGCCATTCCGCACCGGTGAGCGTGGTGACGATGGCGATCATCGCCGCCACCGCCATGGCCGGAATCAACGGACCGCCCGGCAACACGAACGGCTGGTCGCCGCGTTCACGCAAGTCGCGTCGCTGCCCGCGCCACGCGGCCACGCTGACCAGGCCGTAGACCAGGCAGATCGCGCCACCGGAAATCAGCGCCAGCTTGTCGAAGGTGCCACCGAGCGCGAGCAACCACGCTAACCCTGCGTGCACGATCAACGCCAGCAACGGCACGCGATGGCTCGCGCTGACGGCGCCGAAGGCACTGGGCAGGAAGCCATCGCGACCGAGCGCGAACACCAGCCGCGAAGTGCCGAGCAGATTGCCCATCAGGAAGCCGGTCATCGAAATGCATGCGGTGATGAGCAGCAACGTCCGTCCCGGCGCCCACAACGCGCCGGCGGTGTCAGCCACCGGCACCCCACTGCTGCCCAGTGCCGGACCCAGCAGTCCCTGCCCGACGATCTGCACGCCCATGTACAACAGCACCACCAGCAGGATCGCGACCACGGTCGCGCGCGGCACGTTGCGGGCGGGGTCGCGCAATTCGCCCGAGGGCACCAGTGCGGTTTCCATGCCCGAATAGGCGAACATCACCAGCACCATCGACGCGCCGAGCGCGCTCCACGATGGCACCGCGGCGAGACTGAAACTGATGTGGCTCCAGTCGACGAAGAACACGCCGATGCCCGCCAGCAAGAACAGCGGCGTCAGCTTCAACGCTGCCAGCGTGGTGATCGCGCGCGCCCCGAGTTTCACGCCGAACGCATTCAAGGCGAACAGCGCGCCGTACACCGCGGTCAGCAATAACGCACGCGGCACCGGCGGTGCGAAGGCCGGCACCAGGTTGGCGACCTGCACCGACAACGCCGCGGCCACGCCGGCGCTCGACGCCACGTTGCTGATCCACATCAGCGCACCGGCGAGGAATCCGGCGAACTGACCGAAGGTCGCGCTCAGGTAGGTGTAAGGTCCGCCCGTCGCGGCGACGCGGCTGCCGATCGCGGCGAAGCACAGTGCGATCGGGATGATCGCCAGTGCGCCCGCGACCAAGGCCAGCGGCGCGGCCGCTCCCATCTGCGTCGACAACGCCGACGGCATGCGGAAGATGCCGCCACCGACGATCACGTTGATCACCGCCGCGGTCAGTGCGAAGGAACCGACCGCGCGCAGCAACGCGGCATCGCCGTGCAGGGGTTTGGTCGTGGTCGTTGCGTCGCTCATCGGTCGGCCGCCCTTGAAGTTGCCGAAGCGTCGCACGGGACCGGCGCCAACGCGAGCCGGGGTCGCCATTGAGGGATAATCGCGGGATGACCTCGCAAGATCTCCCGCTCGGCCGCACCGTCGACTACCCGCGCCATTACGACCCGAGTTTGCTCTACCCGATCGCGCGCAGCCTCGGCCGCACGGCGCTGCAACTTGATGACACGACGCCCTTCATCGGTGCGGATCGCTGGCACGCTTATGAACTGTCGTGGCTGGACGCGCGCGGCAAGCCGCAAGTCGCGACTGCCACGCTCACCGTGCCGGCGGAGTCACCGAACCTGATCGAGTCGAAATCGCTCAAGCTCTACCTCAATTCGTTCAACGCCTCGCGCTTCGACGATGCCGCCGCCGTGCGCGATCGCATCGCCGCCGATCTGGCGCAGGCCGCGGGCGCGTCGGTCGCGGTCGCGTTCGGTTTGCCGGCGGTCGTCGGCGCTGGCGACGACACCGGGGCTCCTGACCAGGGACTCCTGATCGACACGCTCGAAGTCGCCATCGACGATTACGGTCCGCCGAATGCCGCGCATCTGCAGTGCGAGGACGAAATGATCGAAGAAACCCTGCGCTCGCAGCTGCTGAAGTCGAACTGCCCGGTCACCGGCCAACCGGACTGGGCCGACGTGCACATCGCTTACCGCGGCCCGCGCCTCGATCGTGCCGGGTTGTTGCGCTACCTGGTCTCGTTCCGCGATCACGCCGAATTCCACGAACAGTGCGTGGAACGCATCTTCATCGACGTGCTGACGCGTTGCCGCCCGCAGCAATTGTCGGTGGAGGCGCGCTACACGCGTCGTGGCGGACTCGACATCAACCCGTGGCGCGCCACCCCGGGTTCGGTCGCCCCGGTGCCAGGCCGCACGCCGCGGCAATAACCCGGGAATCACGCGGCAGTCGATTGGCATTCACTACCTTCGCGCCACCGCGATATTTCCTTAACACTTTTCGTGTCAGCTTGACGTTCGCCCGAGCCCCTAATCGGGCAAGCCCCCATCGGGGAGGAGCCTTGGATGAGCAACGACAAGAAGCCCGATTTCTCCAACGTGCAAAGCAAGGTGCAGAGCACCGAGAAGATCGTCGAGAAACCCGATTTCAGCAATGTGCAGTCGAAGGTGACCTCGACCGAGGACATCATCGGTGGCGCGAGCGAGCGCACTTATACGGTCGAGAAAGGCGACAGCCTGTCCAAGATTGCCAAGGAGCTCTATGGCAAGGGCAGCAAGTGGCACGCGATCTTCGAGGCCAACCGCGACCTGATCAACGACCCCGACAAGATTTTCCCTGGCCAGGTGCTGAAGATCCCGGCCATCGACCTCGATGGCGACGGCGATCCTGATTGATCGCTGCACGCTCGATGACAGCGCGCTCGATGACAGCGCGATTGGTCGATCGCAATCCGACATCGGCTTACGCCACCACCCGCTACGACCTGCACAAGGAATCCATCGCATGAATCGCAATCGCATCGCCCTCACCCATCGCGTCACTCTCATACTGCTCGTCGCCGTCCTCGGTGGTCTCGCGCTGGTCGGCTGCAAGAAGAAGGAAGCCGAAGTTCCGGTCGTGACGCCGCCGGTAGCGACCGAACCGACGCCTGCGCCGGCCCCGGTCGCCACCGCGTCCGTGGTTAGCGTCGATCTCGGCAATGCCGTCGGTGCCGACATGAAGGTTGCTACTCCGGTCACCACCTTCACGCCGAAGGACACCATCTTCGCTTCGATCGCCACCAACACCAGCGACGCCATGGCAACGGTCCCAGGCAAGCTCACCGCCAAGTGGACGCACGTGGACAGCAACCAGACCATCAACGAAGAAAGCAAGGACATCGCGTTCGCCGGCCCTGGTGTCACCACATTCCAGATCGCCAAGCCCGACGGCTGGCCGGCCGGCAAGTACAAGCTCGAAGTCTCGCTCGACGGCGCGGTCGTCCAGACCCGCGAGTTCGAGGTCAAGTAACCGGGCTGCAGAACAAAGTTTCCATCGCTTGATGGGCAAGCAACGGGCGCGGCGCGAGTCGCGCCCGTTTTTTCTTCCGTTACGCTAGGCGATCCCAATGCAGCTGGCAGTCCGATGAAAGCGCCTTCCTATCTCGACGACGACCAGATCGAACGCCTCGCACAACTACTCGAACTGCGCGCGGTGCCGTTCAAGGGCTTCAACCTCGAAGCGCTCGACGGTTACCTGTCGGCGTTGGTGGTATCGCCGGACACGGTGCCGCCCAGCGAGTGGCAACCGGCCGTGTGGGGTGGCAAGGCACCGCGCTGGGATGGCGATGACGAAGCCCTCGCGGTGCAGGCGTTGCTGCTCGGCCACTGGAACATGGCGTCCGCGCGCGTCCGCCACGACGACGACGATCTGCCCGATCACCTCGCGCCGCTGCTGTGGCTCCCCGAGGAACCCGACCTCGACCAGCCCGATGAACTCGACGTCGGCCGCGACTGGGCCTTCGGCTTCTTCCGCGGCGTCGAACTGCGCGAAATGGCGTGGGACCAGTGGCTCGACCAGTACGAATGGATGGACGAAATCTTCGGCCTCCTCGACCGTCTCGCCAGCGGCGAAGTCCTGGCCGAAGATCCGGCTGCCCCAGCGACGCCGATCACCTATCGTGAACGCCTTGAAATCATCGCCGGCCTTCCCGGCATGCTCGCCGACCTGCATCACCACCGCATCGATGCCTTGACGCCGCGCGAACCGATCCGCCGCGAAGCCACGCCGGATCGCAACGCGCCGTGTCCGTGCGGGAGCGGCAAGAAATACAAGAAGTGTTGCGGCGCGTGAAACGCCGCGAGCGACCGATCCAGCTCACCTGTGGTAGATAGCACCGTGCAGCGCTGACCAATCGCAACCAGGGGCTCTCCGATGACGTTTTCGCTCCGGCCGGCGATGCCGGTGATCGCCCTTCTCGCGTTGCTGGCACCCGTCATGATGTTCACCTCCCCGGGCGTGCCTCCGAAGATAGCGGAGCAGGCTGCGCCCAACGCGATTCCGGGTACAGCCGCGGCCAGCCTCGGCGCCCGATACGGGCGCGTCCCTCTCGCCTTCGAGCGTAACCAGGGGCAGACCGACGACGCGGTTCGGTTCTTCTCGCGCGGCCCGGGTTACAGCCTGTTCCTGACGCCTGATGAGGCGGTGCTGCGTGTGCACCCGATGTCCGGACGGCACGCGATGCGCCCCGGTCACCCGGCACCTCCAGCGGTGGTGCGGATGACGTTGACCGATGCCAGACGCGATGCGCAGATCGAAGGTCTCGAACCGCAAGCCGGCAAGAGCCATTACTTCCGCGGCAACGACCCGGCACACTGGCAACAGGATGTGGCGCACTACGGCAAGGTGCGCTATCGCGCGGTGTATCCCGGCGTCGACGTGGTCTATTACGGCAACCAGCAGCAGCTGGAATACGATTTCGTGCTGGCGCCGGGTGCCGATCCGGTGCAGATCGGCATGCGTTTCGAAGGCCCGCAAGCGGTACGACTCGACGGTGCCGGCAATCTGGTATTGCCGACTCCCCAAGGCAATCTGCTGCAGCACAAACCCATCGCTTATCAGGACATCGCCGGCCAACGCCGATCGGTGTCCGCAGAGTATCGCTTGCTGGCCGGGCACCAGGTTGGCTTTGCCTTGGGTGATTACGACCGCACGCAGCCGCTGGTGATTGATCCGGTATTGAGCTACAGCAGCTATCTGGGCGGCGGTCTCATGGATATGTACCCCTCGCTTGCGGTAGATGCGTCCGGAAACACCTACGTCCTGGGCATGACGGACTCCCCTGATTTCCCCACGGCTGCGCCCTTTCAGGCCACCACTCACACAGGTGCTCTGGAATTGTTCGTGAGCAAGCTCAGCGCAAGCGGCGATGCGCTGATCTACAGCACCTTCCTCGGCGGCGGCGCTAGCGAAACCGCTGGGGGAATTACTGTCGACCAGATGGGCAATGCCTACTTGACTGGATGTTCGGATTCGACCGATTTTCCCTTGCAGTCGCCGTTGCAAAGCACGGGCGGCAGCGCCGTTGTAGCCAAGCTCAATGCCAGCGGTAATGCGCTGGTTTACAGCACTTACCTCGGCGCCTCCCGCGATTGCGGCAACGCTATTGCGGTGGACAGCAGTGGTGCTGTCTACGTCGCCGGAATCACGGAGGGCGGAATGTCTTTTCCGCCCGGTTCATTCCAGCCCAATTATGGCGGAGGCATGAAGGATGCCTTCGTCGTCAAATTGAATGCCGCCGGCAGTGCCCTGGTATTCGGCACCTATCTGGGCGGCAGCGATGATGACTATGGCTGGGGCCTGGCATTGGATAGTTTCGGAAACACCTACGTGACCGGCGGGACCTACTCGCTGGACTTTCCGACCGTGAATGCAATGAGCCCGCAAGCCGGCGGCAATGGCTACACGGACGGCTTCGTGAGCAAGCTCAACGCCAACGGCACGGCCTTGGTGTACAGCACCTATCTTGGCGGCGGCAATATCGACTACGGCACGGAAATCGCCGTCGACCAAACCGGGAATGCTTATGTCGTTGGCGCGACATACGGCGATTTTCCGACCAAGAATCCCTTGCAGCCCTGGACCGGCGGCGCTGACGGTTTTGTCTGCAAGTTGAATGCGTCCGGCCAGGCCCTGATCTATAGCACCTACCTTGGCGGCAGCCTGGACGAGCTGGCACCCAGCATCGCGTTGGATAGCAACGGCAACGCCTACATCACCGGTTGGACCGCTTCAATCAATTTCCCGACAGCTTCACCCTGGCAAGCGGACTCCGGCAACGCCGGAGGCCTCACTCTTGACGCCTATGTCACCAAGATCAACGCGACCGGTACGGATCTTGCCTGGAGTTCATACCTGGTTGGTATTCCGCGCAAGGATCGCGGCATGGACATTGCGCTGGATGTTTCGGGCCGGGTGCATGTCACCGGAGACGCTGGCCCTAACTTCCCCACCCTAAACGCCATACAGCCCGCGTTTGGTGGCGGTCATGACGATGCCTTCATTGTCCGCATCACGGGAACCACACCGACCTCGCTGCGCTACCGCCACAACGATGCCAACGATGACGGCCGCGCCGACATCCTGTGGCGCAATACCAGCACGGCCGAGAATGTCTTGTGGAGCGCAGCCAACTACGACATCCAACGACCGGTTGCGCGGGTCGGCCTCGACTGGGTCGTCGCCGCCACCGGCGATTTCAATGGTGACCACAAGGCCGACCTGCTCTGGCGTAACCACAAAACCGGCGCAAATTTCATCTGGCGCTCGACCTTCCAGAGCAGCGGCCAGGGTGTAACAGGCGTGAACAACCTGGCCTGGATCGTCGCCGGCGTCGGCGACTTCGATGGCGACGGGAAGTCCGACATCTTGTGGCGCAACAGCAGCACCGGTGCCAACACGATCTGGAAAGCCGCCGACGCCGCCACCCAGCAAGCGGTCACCGGCGTCACCAACCAGATCTGGAAAATCGTCGGCGTCGGCGATTTCAATGGCGACGGCAAGGCCGACATCCTGTGGCGCAACAGCAGCACCGGTGCCAACACGATCTGGAAGTCGGCGAATTCGACCACCCAGCAAGGCGTGGCCGGCATCGCCAGCCAGGATTGGAAAGTGTTTGGCGTCGGCGATTTCGATGGCGACGGCAAATCCGACATCCTGTGGCGCAACACCGTGACCGGTGCGCACATGATCTGGAAGTCGGCCAATGCATCGACCCAGCAGGCGGTGACCAGCGTCACCAACCAGATCTGGAAAATCGCGGGCGTCGCCGATTTCAACGGCGACGGCAAGTCCGACATCCTCTGGCGCAACAGCAGCACTGGCGCCAACACCATCTGGAAGTCGGCGAATTCGACGACCCAGCAGGGAGTCACCGGCGTAACCGACCAGGCTTGGACGATCGTTCCTTGATGCCGGTACGAAAAGTGCGGGGCGTGGTGTCCCGCTCTGCGTGCGCTCGAATGCGCCTGCAACTCGTCACATTGCGCCTGCAACTTGTCACATGAAGATGGCCTTTCCTGTGGCCCTTATGGTAAATAGCCGCAACGGGGTGTGACGCTCACCCCGTTTTTCTTGTCAGGGGAAAAAATCCGAATGATTGCCTTGCACCAGCTACGTCTGGCGACGCCGCTTGTCGCCCTGTCTCTGTTGATCGCGCCGGCCATGGTGCCTGGCACCCGCCCGGCGGTTGCTTCGCCTTCGGCCTCGATCGCCACGGCCCCAATCCAGGCCCAGGCGCGCGTCCAGTTTGAACATCTGCCGCTCACGTTCGAGCGTAACCAGGGTCAGACCGATCCTTCCGTCCAGTTCTTTTCGCGTGGGCCGGGCTACAGCCTGTTCCTCACCCCCGGAGAGGCCGTCGTCAAGCTGAGCCAGGCACCCAGTCCACAAGAGCGACGTCCCGGCCAGCAAGCTCCACTGTCGAAAGCGCCTGCGGCCGTGGTGCGGATGGCACTGACCGGTGCACGACGCGACGCTCAGATGGAAGGCCTGGAACCGCAGGCGAGCAAGAGTCATTACTTCCGCGGCAACGATGCAGCCCAGTGGCAGCACGATGTCGAGCATTACGGAAAGGTGCGCTACCGCGCCGTCTACGACGGCATCGACGTCGTCTACTACGGCAAGCAGCAACAACTGGAATACGACCTGTTGGTGGCACCGGGCGCCGATCCGGCGCAGATCGGCCTGGCGTTCGATGGCACGCAGGACATGCGCCTGGATGACGCCGGCAATCTGGTGCTGGCCACGCCGCAAGGCGACCTGTTGCAGCACAAGCCGGTGGCGTACCAGGACATTGCGGGAGAGCGCCGCTTGGTCGCAGCGCACTACGAGCTACGGGCCGATGACCAGGTGGCCATCGCGCTCGGCGCCTACGACAAGAGCCAGCTGCTGGTGATCGATCCGGTCCTCAGTTACAGCAGCTACCTGGGTGGCAGTGCGGACGACTTCGCCGCGGGAGTCGTGGTCGATGGCTCGGGCAATACTTATCTGACCGGTTTCACCCAGTCGCTCGACTTTCCGCGGGCTGGCGGCGGGCAGGCGAACAATGGCGGCGGGGCGGACGCGTTCGTCACCAAGATCGATGCCAACGGCGCCTTGGTGTACAGCAGCTATCTCGGCGGCGCGGGCGACGACGTGGCCTACGGAATCGCGCTCGATGCATCCGGCAACGTCTACCTCACCGGCAATACGAACTCGGCCAACTTCCCTCTTCGCTCGCCGCTGCAGGGCGCCTTGCTGGGTACGACCAATGCCTTCGTCACCAAGCTCAACGCCGCGGGCAACGCCCTGGTGTACAGCACGTACCTGGGCGTCAATGAAGACTTCGGCAACGGCATCGTGGTGGACGGCGGTGGCAATGCCTATGTGTCGGGCTATACGAAGGGCGGCCTTGTTTTCCTCGGCACCCCGTTCCAGTCCAACTACGGCGGAGGCGATTACGACGGCGTGCTGATCAAGCTGAACGCCGCCGGCAGCGATATCGTGTTCGGCACCTATCTCGGCGGCAGTAGCTACGACATCATCAGTGACATCGCCCTGGACGCTTCCGGGAACGTCTATGTCGTCGGTTATACAGCCTCGTATGACTTTCCGACCTGGGCCGCCTTCCAGCCCTTCAATAGCGGTATCGACGATGCCTTCGTCGCCAAGTTCGATTCGTCCGGCAACCCGCACTACTCCACTTTTCTCGGTGGCGCCCTCGCGTTGGATCTCGCGCAGTCCGTGGCTGTGGACGCGGCTGGCAACGCTTATGTCGCGGGGATGACCTATCGCGGCGCTGGTGAGCTATCCGACTTCCCCGTATTCAATCCATTGCAGGAACACGGCGGCAAGTGGGACGTCTTCGTCACCAAGTTCAATGCGACTGGCCAGACCCTGCTTTACAGCACCTTCGTGGGCGGTAGCGAGAACGAGGATGCGACTGCGATCGCCGTGGACGCGGCAGGCAACGCCTATGTCGGCGGCAGGACCAGTTCGCCGAACTTCCCCACCGCTTCCCCGTGGCAAGCCTTCTCGGGCGGTGGTGATGATGCGTACGTCATCAAGATCAAACCGAACGCGACCGATCTGGTCTGGAGTTCATTCCTGGGCGGAACGCTTGCCGATCGCATCCTGTCGCTCGCGGTCGATGGTGCCGGCAAGGTTCATGCAACCGGACGCACCTATGGCGACTTCCCGCTGGAGTCACCCCACCAGTCGACGGGGAGCGGTCGGGACGCGTTCCTCGCCCGGGTCGGCGGCGTCACCCCCACTTCGCTGCGCTACCGCCACAACGATGCCAACGATGACGGTCGCGCCGACATCCTGTGGCGCAACACCAGCACTGGCGCGAATGTCCTGTGGAGCGCGGCCAACTACGACATCCAACGACCGGTTGCGCGGACCGGCCTCGACTGGATCGTTGCCGGCACCGGCGATTTCAACGGCGACCACCGCACCGACCTGCTCTGGCGTAACCACAAGACCGGCGCGAATTTCATCTGGCGCTCGGCCTTCCAGAGCAGCGGGCAGGGCGTGACGGCAGTGAACAATCTGGCCTGGGTCGTCGCCGGAATCGGCGACTTCGATGGCGATGGCAAGTCCGACATCCTGTGGCGTAATACCACCGATGGCGCCAACATGATCTGGAAGGCGGCCAACTCCGCCACGCAGCAAGCCGTCACCGGCGTCACCAACCAGATCTGGAAAATCGTCGGCGTCGGCGATTTCAATGGCGATGGCAAGGCCGATATCCTGTGGCGCAACAGCAGCACCGGCGCCAACACGATCTGGAAGTCGGCGAATTCGACAACGCAGCAAGGCGTGGCCGGCATCGCCAGCCAGGATTGGAAAGTGCTTGGCGTCGGCGATTTCGATGGCGACGGCAAGTCCGACATCCTGTGGCGCAACACCGTGACCGGTGTGCACATGATCTGGAAGTCGGCCAATGCATCGACCCAGCAGGCGGTGACCAGCGTCACCAACCAGATCTGGAAAATCGCGGGCGTCGCCGATTTCAATGGCGACGGCAAGTCCGACATCCTGTGGCGCAACAGCAGCACTGGCGCCAACACGATCTGGAAGTCGGCGAATTCGACGACCCAGCAGGCCGTCACCGGGATCACCGACCAGGCGTGGGTGCCAATCCCGTAAGCATTCCTGCTCCGATGCGTGCTGCCCTGTCAAAAAAGATAGGGCAGCACCATGTGGAGATTCCAACGCATCGATACGTACCGCGTGCGAAAGTGCCGGTGCGTAGCGTCAACGCGAAGACAGGCCCGACTCGGTGCCGATCCACGCAAGGCCGCACAGGGTCGCCAGCAGCAGCGCGGCGACGATGGTGCCGGGTGTAATCGCAAGATCGGCGGATGCTGGTGACAGGATCAATGCGATACCGGCGAGCGCCGTCGCCACCACGCCCGCACCGATCAGAGCGAAGCGCCGGCGACGCTGCTGCCGCTCCATCCTGATGACGAGTGCCGACGTAAACCCAAGGTCCGGCAGTGGCGCCACTTCGAGTTGCTGGCGCAGATAGGCATCGAGTTCATTGTCGGCGTTCATGTCGACTCCCTGGAATAGGTGGCTGCGTGCGCTTCCTGCAGTTTCAGGCGTGCCCGGCGGATCAGCGATTTCACCGTGCCCAGGGGCAGTTGCATGGCTTCGGCGATCTCCGGATGCGCGAGTCCGTGCCGGTAATGCAGCACGATGGCGGCGCGTTCGTCCGGACGCAGCAGCGCCATCATCCGATCGAAGAGCTGGTTGTCGGCGAGTCGTTCGCCGGCGTCGTCGGGCGCGTACAGCTCGTCCGGCAACGGCACGTGCATGACCTGGTGTCCGCTGCGTTCCTGGGTGATGAACAACTGATACGCGATCCGGAACAGCCAGCTCAAAAACCGTCCGCGCGCCTGGTAACCACCGATGTTGCGGTACGCCTTCCAGAACGTGTCCTGGGCGAGGTCATCGGCGCGACTCCAGTCGTTGCCGGTCAGGCGCCGTAAAAATTGCCGCACCGCGGACTGGTGCAGGCGCACGAGTTGCGCAAAGGCCGCGTGGTCGTCATGCGCGACCACGCGGCTGATCCACTCGGACTCGCGATGCCCGATGTCAGTACGAGCCGTCATCCAGCTTCCTGAAAAGCAGGTAAGCCGCACCGATCGCCACCGGGACGAAACCGATCTTCCAGGCCGGGCCGCCGAAGAAGAACGTCACCACCGACCATGCCAGCCCGATCGCGATCAACAGCAGGCCACGGCGCAAATCCTGGCTGCCCCGGGGGGCGAAACCGGCGGAGCGGAACAACGCATCGCCGGACACGCCTTGGTCGATGAGCTTCTGCAGCGTCTTCTGCTGTTCGATCTTGAGCCGTCCGGACACATAGACGACGACGGACAGGACCAGCGACATCCCGAGGATGCCGGCGATCACGATGAGGGTCTGTTGCATGTCGTGCTCCCAGGGAAGGTTTGGTCTTATCGCTCCGGCGCGGACGGGAGTTCCACTGCGGACAGGTCCACTGTATCGGGGAACTGCACGCGTTTGCCGGCAAGGAAATCGCGCAGCAATCCGCGCATCGGCGGCCAGCGCGCGTAGAGGTTGTAGAACGCGCTGTGTCCACGGCCGACGACCTCCACCAGCTGGCTGTTGCGCAGCGTGGCGGCAACTTCGCGCGCGTTCTCGATCGGCGTCGACATGTCCCAGGTGCCATGGAAAAGCACGGTCGGGATGGCGGAGACCACAGGTGCGCGGAACGACGCACCGAGCTCTTCGCTCGGCCACAGATCGCACAGCGCCGTGTATTCGAAGTTGATGTCGCCGAGCAGGGACGTGGCGGGATCGTTGCGATAGCGCTCGCGGCGCGCATCGCTGATACCGGACGCGCAATCCATCGAGTAGTGCATCGGGTCCTGCAGGCGCAGGTTGCGACGTGCGAGCACACTGCGGGCCGCGATCGCATAGTCGCCGCGATCCATCGCCAGGATCATCTCCGGCCACGCCCCGGGCGCCTTGTGGCGGCCCGCGTCGCGCCCTGCGATGTGCCGTACGACCGTAGCATCGACCACGACGCGCATGGATTCCGCGCCCTCCGTGACGGTGACGGTTTGCGGTGCCGACTCGAACCGCCCCAGCACCCGCGCCAACACCTGCAGCAAGCCGCCTTCCGGAATCCGTCCGGCTAACGCGGGATCGCGCTCGGCAGCGTGGGCAATGCGCTGCAACGTGGCGAGCCTACCTGCTGGATTGTCCCAGGTGTGGTCCGGCCCTTCGATGCCGAACAACACGGCGCGGTCGACGGCTTCGGGATACTGGCGCATGAACTGCAAACCCAAATGCGAGCCGTAGCTGCCGCCGACCAGGGTCACCTTGGCGTAGCCCAGGGCCTTGCGCAGCGCATCGACATCGGCGGCGTTCTCGACGGTGTTGTACGCCGCAAGATCGATGCCCTGCGCCAACCAATGATCGCGACATGCGGTCAACAAAGCGCGCATCGCAGTGCGCAAGACGGCAGGACCCAGCGCCTGGTCGACAGGCAGCTGCGTCGTCTGCGGACACTCCATCGCCGGCAGCGCGTGGCCCCCGCCGCGCTGGTCGAACACGACGACGTCCGCGATGGTTCGATAGAAGGCGATTTCCTGGAAAGACTCGGCGTTCTCCACCCGTTCGAGCCACGACGAACCCGGACCGCCGGCCAACAGGAAAATCGGCGCCGCCGGCTGCGACGCGGTGGACTTCAGCCGGTAGTACGGAATGGTCACCCGGCGCGCAGTCGGCCGTTTCCGGCTCTCTGGCACCTGCAGCGTGCCGGCCTCAACCTCGACGCGCGAACCATCGTCTATGACAACGGTTTTCGACGCGGACGTCAGCGCCGGCTCACCCGCCGACGCCACGGATATCGCCCACGCACACGCCCACAACAGCAGGTACCGCAATCGCAGACCCATCGCGCTCTCCGGCTGGAACGATCGCGGCATGCGACCGGTTTCCCACAACAGAACGCCGGACGAGGCGCTATGGATTCATCGGTTGCGCGCGCTCACGCGCCAACCAGGTACTCGCTCTGGACCAGGCCGCTCGGATAATGCCGTGTCGCCACGTGACGGAGTCGTATGTCGTGTGGGAGCGCGCCGAAAAGGGGGATGCCTGCTCCGATGAGCACGGGCACGCGCGTGATGATGAGGCGTTGGATGAGTCCCGCGCGCAGGAATCCCTGGATGGTGATCCCGCCGTCGATGTAGAGATGCCGGGCGCCACTGGCAGCGAGCTGCGCCGCGATCTCCGCCGGGGGCCCGCCCATCTGCTCGACCACGCCTCCGCGCACCTTGGAGACATCGACGGGGCGACTGCTCAGGACCACGACGCGCTTGTCGCCGTAGGGCCAGGCATCAAAGGACAACACCGTTTCGAAGGTCTTGCGACCGATGACGATCACGTCGACGCTGGCGATGAATTCGTCGTAACCGTGAGGCTCGCCGCCGCCTTCGGGCAGCCAGTCGAGCGCGCCGTTCGGTCGCGCGATGAAACCGTCGACGCTGGTACCGATAAAGACAGACGCTGCCATCGTCGCCTCCTCACCAACCGCATAGTCAGGCGGTCACTTGCGCTGCGCCGATCGCGCCAGAAGTATCAGGAAGACTGCGAGCACCAACGCCGACACCAGCAGCAGTGCAATCAAACTTCCCACGTACGCGGGGATCACCGACGCGCGCAACCCGCCCACAGCACCCGCGGCCAGGCAGACCGATGAAACTATGAGCAACAGGGCAACGGTAGAAGGGAACCACCGAATGCGGGGAGGATATCCCCCGCGGGTCAAGCGCATGCCCGTGTGGACCATCACCCATGCAAACATGCCGATGTAGAGGGACGCAACGGCACTGCTGGCCCTGTACACGAATGCTTCCGACCAGCCGAAAAGAGCCAGCCAGAGCGGGAGCAAGGCCAATACCAGCGCTCCAATGCTTGCCCCGAACATCCAGAACAAAGACCAGATGTCCCGCGGGTGCCAGCCATCGGGGGCGGCGATTCTGATCGCGGCGACAAGGCCCGAGAATCCGGCGAGCGCGACGGCGACCTGCGCGATGGCGATAAGAATGTCTGATGTGGGCATCCGCCTACCCCTGGCGGCGGTCGCTGCGCGCAGAAGTGGTACGGATCGCCATGGCAGTACCCGCAAGGTCGGGCAACGCCCGCGTCACCACTAGCAACGCATTCCAGCCGTGATTACGGCCCGGACACGGTGCCGGCTTTGCCCGAAAGCGCGTGAACCGCGACAATGGCGGCTTCGCCGTGCCGACCCCCGCGCGCGGCTTCAAACGATCGTCTCGCACGGAGATTCGCATGGCAGATTTCACCCCCACCCCGCCCGCCAGCGGCGCCAAGATCAGCAAATCGCCGACCGGCCTGAATGTTCCGGATCGCCCGATCATCCCGTTCATCGAGGGCGATGGCACCGGCCCGGATATCTGGCGTGCGTCGGTGCGCGTACTCGATGCCGCGGTCGCCAAGGCTTACGGCGGCAAGCGCAAGATCGAATGGATGGAAGTCCTCGCCGGCGAGAAGGCGTTCAACGCCACCGGCAACTGGCTGCCCGACGCCACCGTCGATGCCTGCCGCGACTACATCGTCAGCATCAAGGGCCCGCTGACCACGCCGGTCGGCGGCGGCATCCGTTCGCTCAACGTTGCGTTGCGACAGATGCTCGACCTGTTCGTGTGCCTGCGCCCGGTGCGCTGGTTCGAGGGCGTGCCGTCGCCGGTGAAGAAGCCGGGCGACGTCGACATGGTGATCTTCCGGGAGAACACCGAGGACATCTACGCCGGCATCGAATTCGAACCGGGTTCGGCCGATGCGCAGAAGGTGCTGGATTTCCTGCAGAAGGAATTCCCGAAACCCTTCGACAAGATCCGCTTCGGCACGCAGGCCAAGACCGACGCGTGGAACAAGGAACTCGAAGCCATCGGCGCGCCGCATCGCACGTTGCCGGTGCAGGTCGGCGTCGGCATCAAGCCGGTGTCGTACCTCGGCACCGAGCGCCTGGTGCATGCGGCGATCAGCTATGCGATCGAGAACAAGCGCAAGTCGGTCACGCTGGTGCACAAGGGCAACATCATGAAGTTCACCGAAGGCGCGTTCCGCGACTTCGGCTACCAGGTCGCCCGCGATTATTTCGGCGCGGTGGAACTTGATGGTGGCCCGTGGCACGTGATCCCGGAAGGCAAGCCGGGCGCGGGCCTGGTGATCAAGGACGCGATCGCCGATGCGTTCCTGCAGCAGATCCTGCTGCGTCCGCGCGAGTACGACGTGTCCGCGACGCTCAATCTCAATGGCGATTATCTGAGCGACGCGCTGGCCGCGCAGGTCGGCGGCATCGGTATCGCGCCGGGGGCCAACATCAACTACGTCACCGGCCATGCAGTGTTCGAAGCCACGCACGGCACCGCGCCTAAGTACGCCGATCTCGACAAGGTCAATCCGGGTTCGGTGATCCTGTCCGGCGAGATGATGCTGCGCTACATGGGCTGGACCGAAGCGGCCGACGCGATCATCGCGGCGATGGACAAGGCGATCGCCTCCAAGCACGTCACCTACGACTTCGCCCGCTTGATGGACGGCGCGACCGAGGTGAAGTGCAGCGAGTTCGCGGATAAGTTGATCGAAGTGATGTAACGACGCCGCGACAGGCGGTGCGACGAAGGCCCGGCATGCCCGGGCCTTCGTTTTTTAGCCGGAGGTGTTCGCGAGAGCGCTCAGGCTACGCGATCGTAGTCGGACATCAGGCACAGGATGTCCTTTTCCTCCTCGAAACATCGCCATCATCGTCGTTGCTGGCGATGCGCAAGTCGGGCAGGAACGATGCCGCGCGGCGGCCATAGCGGCAACCGAACGCAGGTTCGCGGTACGAACCCGCCACGTGGCGATGTTGTTCTTGCAACCACTGGCTCTTGAATAGACGCATGACTTCACTCCGTGGGGCCAGGCTCGTCCTGAGCGCCGCGCACGATAGGCGGCCTGCGTGACGCCGCGACGCAATCGGTCTTGCAGTTTCATGTCATCCAGCCCCGCAGCCGGCGCCGTAGACTGCCGTCATGCCGTCGTCCCGATCTTTCGTCGCCACCGATCCCGCGCAGCGCGCAGCGGCGCTGATCCACGACGCCTTCGACGATTACACCGCGCGCTTTTCCGATATCACCCGGCGTGCGCGGCGACGGTTCGAGCGACGCGACTGGCGCCTGGCGCAGGTCGATGCGGTCGCTCGCATCGATTTGTCCGAGGTCTGCCTCAAGGAAACCCTGGAGCGGCTGGAGCGGCTGCTCGATGAACGCCTGCGTTCGCGTCCGTTCTGGGCGCTCATCCGCCGGGCCTACGCCGAGCGCATCGCCACGCTGCCCGACCGCGAACTGCTGAAGACTTTTTTCAACTCGCTGTCGCGACGCTTCTTCCTGACCCAGGGCGTGGTACTCGATGTCGAGTTCCATGCGCTGGAGATCGAACCGGCCGGGGATCCCACGTGCCCCGGCGAGCTGGTGGGCTATCCCGCGCAACGCGATGCCGCAGCGCTATGGCGCGCCATCCTCGCCGATCGTGCGTTCGCCAATGGCTACGCCGATCTCGCCGGCAGTGCAGCGGCCATCGCGCAGACACTGCAGGCACGCCTGGCCGCGCAGGACGATGCGATCATGGGCATCGATCTGTTGCGCACCGTGTTCTATCGCGAGCATCGCGCCTACCTGGTTGGGCGTGTGCGTGGAATGCATCGCTATTGGCCGTTGGTGGTGGCGCTGATCAGCGACGCCGATGGCGTGCGCGCGGATGCGCTGCTGACGGATTCGGGCCAGGTCTCGATCCTGTTCGGCTACGCGCGTAGTTATTTCCATGCCGACCTCGCGCGGGTCAGCGACACGGCGGCGTTCCTGCAGACGCTGCTGCCGCACAAGCCGCTGGACGAGTTGTACACCGTGATCGGCCGCGCCAAGCACGGCAAGACCGTGCGCTACCGGCAGGTGTTCCGGCACCTGGCCGAGCATCCGCACGAACAATTGGTACGCGCCGCCGGCGAACGCGGCATGGTGATGTCGGTGTTCACGCCGCCGCACTATCCGGTGGTGTTCAAGCTGATCCGCGACCGCTTCGCCGATCCGAAGGACAGCACGCGCCGGCAGGTCGAGGAAAAGTACCGACTGGTGTTCCGCCGCGACCGCGTCGGCCGGCTGATCGATGCGCAGGAATTCCATCGCCTGCGGTTCGACGCGCGCCAGTTCGCGCCCGACCTGCTCGATGAACTGCTGCGCGAATGCGCCGAGACGGTGCGGCTCGACGGCGAGCATGTCCACGTCGCCCACTGTTATGTCGAACGCCGGATGCGGCCGCTGAACCTGTACGTGCGCGAGGCCACGCCCGAAGCGGCGCTGCGCGCGGTGCTCGATTACGGCCAGGCGATCAAGGACCTGGCGCGCAGCAACATCTTCCCGGGCGACCTGCTGCTCAAGAACTTCGGCATCTCGCGCAACGATCGCGCGGTGTTCTACGACTACGACGAGTTGTGCCTGCTCGAACAATGCCGCTTCCGCGCCATCCCCGTGTTGCGCGAGGAAAACGAGACGCGACCGCTCGACGAGTGGCTGTACGCCGCGCGTGATGACGTGTTCCCGGAACTGTTTCCGTCGTTCCTCGGCCTGCCCGCGCCGCTGCGCGCGGCCCTGCTGCGCGAGCACGGCGAGCTCTTCGATCCAGCCTGGTGGCGTGAAATCCAGGCGCGGCTACGCGCCGGCGAATACCTCGATGTGCCGCCGTATCCGGCTTCCGCGCGCTTGCCCAAGGGCGTGTAGGGGCGGCTTATAGCCGCGAGCTGTTGCAGCTCGCCTGAGGCGGCAAACGCTCGCGGCTATAAGCCGCTCCTACGTCCCATATCCCACGTAACCCCAGGGGCTAATCGATCAGCGTGTAGTGCTGCACCGTAGGCTCGAACTCGAGCAGGAACTCCACGTCCTCCGGGTAGTACTTGGCCCGCGCGATATCGCTGCCTGCGAACGCCGCGATCGCCTCCAGCGATTCCCAGTGCGTCAGCGTGATGAAGTGCGTCACTGCCCCTTCATCGCGCCGCAGGATGTACGCCGCCAGGTTGCCGGGTGTGGCGCGGTAATCCGGCAACGCGCGTTCGCGCAGGAACGCCAGGTAAGCGTCCGCCTTGGCGGCCGGGGTGGTGCCATGCCAGAGGCGTGCGATCACCGGACGTTCCTACCGCGACTTCAGTGGCAACCGAGCGGTTCTTGCCGCGCGAACTTCAGTTGCGCCGGTTGCGGACGCGTTGCCGACGACTTGCCAAACCTCTGTTCCGACGCGATGCGGTTGCCGTAGGTCTGGCCGTAGGTTTCTTCCTCTTCGCCGACGCGCGAAGTGATCGAACCGAGGCCACCGAGGTACAACAGGCTCTTGAAGAAGTTCATGTTCTCGCTCCACTGCGAAATCGGGGGTGCTGACGGACGCTCACCCAGTTCGATCGCCAGTTGCGGGTCGGCGACGTACCCGTGCAGGAACAACAAGCTTTTGAAAAGGTTCATGACGATCTCCTTGGTTCAGCGAATCGCGATCCAGGGCGCGGGGCGCCACAAGGGAATGGCGCGTCGCGCGGCTTCGGTTTCCTGATCCCGGTCCTCGAGCTGCGGCACCGATTGAACGCGACCCGCACCAACAGTCTGGGTGGACGGATCGGACCAACCGCCATCCAGCGGATGCCCGTTCAGCGACAACAATTGAGTCCAGATGTTCATGTGATGCCTCGGTGTCTCTTGAGTAACATCGAAGATAGGCGCATGCTTCGCCTTTGAAAATCGCTATTTCGGCAAGCCTGACTTGAATCTAATTCAAACCTGAGTCGTCATGAGCCGCCCCCCGCTCCATGCCCTGCAAGGCTTTGTCGCCACCGCCCGCAGCGGCAATTTGTCGCGCGCTGCGGAGACGCTGCACCTCACCGTCAGCGCGCTCAGCCACCAGATCCGCGGGCTGGAGGAACGGCTCGGCCAGCGCCTGTTCGTGCGCAATGCGCGCGGGGTGACGTTGACGGTCGATGGGCGCCAGTTGTTCGATCGCATCTCGCCGCATTTCGATGCGATCGAACAGGCGCTGCGCCCGTTCCGCGCGCGCCGCGACGACGTACTGACGATCACGCTGATGCCTTCGTTCGCGTCGAGCTGGCTGGTGCCGCGCCTGCCGCGCTTCCTCGCCGCGCATCCGCAGGTCGAAATCAACCTGCAGTCGACCATCGCCGTGGTCGATTTCGAACGCGATTCGCAGATCGACGCCGGGCTGCGTTACGGCCCCGGAACATGGCCTGGATTGCAGGCGGTGCATCTGTTCGACGACTTCATGACGCCGACGGCGAGCCCGGCGCTGATTGCGCGCCTCGGCATGCCGACACTGGAAACGCTGGGCTCGTACCCGTTGCTCGGCGCACCCGGTGGGCGCTGGAGCGAGTGGTTCGCGCAATTCGGCGGCACGCCACCGAAACGTTACGTCGCCAACTTCGATGATGCCGAAACGCTGCACCGCGCCGCGGCCGAAGGCCTCGGCATTGTGCTTGGACGGATGACGATGAGCCGGCCGATGGTCGAGGCCGGACGCCTGGTGGCCTTGTTCGATGCGTGCCTGAAGGCCGAGTACGCGCATTATCTCGTGTTCCCGCCGCGTTCGGAGGGCCACGCGGGGCTGGCTGCGTTTCGCGATTGGCTGCTTGCAGAAGCGCGTGCTTACTTGCAGCCCGATGGTCGTGGCAAGGTGAAGGCTTCCGACCGACGGAAATGATCCTCCTCCCAAAGGAATTGCATATGCGCGCACTGATAACCTTTGTCCCCATCGCATTGACGACCGCATTGCTTGCGGCCTGTGCCTCGACGCCGTCCGTCTCCACTGGCAGCGATGCTGCCGTCACGACGATGCCGGTGGCCGAAGCGGATGCCGCACTCGGCGCGGCCATCGCCGGCACCTGGCGCGATGCCAGAAACAGCGCTCGCGACGTGTACCGCCATCCGCAACAGACGCTCAACTTCTTCGGTGTCGAACCGACGCAGACCGTCATCGAAATCACGCCGGGCGGTGGCTGGTACGCCGAGATCCTCGCGCCCTACC
Source organism: Lysobacter sp. CFH 32150 (assembly GCF_022758295.1). Lineage (GTDB taxonomy): Bacteria > Pseudomonadota > Gammaproteobacteria > Xanthomonadales > Xanthomonadaceae > CFH-32150. The sequence continues at coordinate 92,999 of NZ_JALDWJ010000004.1, forward strand.
TGCGCGATGAGGGCCATTACATCGCCGCGGTCTGGGACGACGCCATCCCCGGCCAACCCAAGTACCGCTACGACTTGAACAAGACGCTGCGCACCAAGTTCGCGGGCAACGCCACGGTATACGGCACGCCTGAGGTGCGCGTGTTCGATCCGAAAGCGCCCGGCTTCGGCGCTGCGAATTCTGCCGACACCGTGCTCACCTTCCGCAACGCGCATAACTGGGTCAGCGACGGCAACGCCGAGGCCTATTTCAAGGCGTTCTTCACTGTGCTCAAGCCCGGCGGCACGCTGGGCGTGGTCGATCATCGCGCCAAGCCCGGCACCACTCTCGATGCGATGAAGGACTCCGGCTATCTCACCGAAGCGCTGGTGATCGAACTCGCGCAGGGTACTGGCTTCGTGCTGGACGCGAAGAGCGAGGTCAACGCCAATCCCAAGGACAGCGCCGACCATCCGAACGGCGTGTGGACGCTACCGCCGACCAACCGCCACGATGCGACGGATGCGGCCAAGTACCAGGCGATCGGCGAGAGCGATCGGATGACGCTGCGGTTCAAGAAGCCGGCGGGCTGAGTTGCTGATCGCCTTCAACAAACCTTATGGCGTGCTGTGCCAGTTCACCGACCGCAGCACGCCGCCGCGGCGCACGCTGGCGGATTTCGCGCTGCCGGCCGATGTGTATCCGGCCGGCCGGCTCGACTACGACAGCGAAGGCCTGCTGTTGCTCACCGACGACGGCGCGCTGGCGCACCGGCTGACCGATCCGCGCCACAAGCAGCCGAAGACCTATTGGGTGCAGGTGGAAGGCGAGCCGCGCGACGAACAACTGGCGGCGTTGCGCAATGGCGTCGAGCTCAACGACGGCATGACGCGCCCCGCACAGGCGCAACGCGTCGAGACGCCCGCGATATGGCCACGCGATCCGCCCGTGCGGTTCCGCAAGACCGTGCCGGATGCGTGGCTCGCGCTGACGATCAGCGAAGGGCGCAATCGCCAGGTGCGGCGGATGACGGCAGCGGTGGGGTTGCCGACGTTGCGCCTGGTGCGCGTGACGGTCGGGCCATATCGGCTCGATGCGTTGGCACCGGGTGAGTGGCGCCATTTGTAGGGTGGCTTCAGCCCACCGCTAGCTGTGCCGGTGGGCTGAAGCCCACCCTACGCACAACCGCTATTCGCGGTCGTCGGTCGGCAGTGGTACCGAATTCGCCGCGGGCCGTGCCAGCAACAACACGCCACCGAGCACCAGTGCCGTGCCGCCGATCTGCAGCGCCGTGATTGGTTCACCCAGCAACCAGCCGCCGAGGAACAACAGCGACACCGGCCCCAGGGCCGAGAGTTGTGCGACCTGGCCAGCGCCGATGCGTGCCACCGCGGCCATGGTGAAACTCACCGGCAACACCGTGCAGAACACCGCGTTGACCAGCGCCAGTGCATACGCCGGCGCGGGCAGGTGCAACAGGTGGGCGGGATCGCGCGCGAGCAGGTAGTGGACGCCGGTGGCGGCGGTCGAGACGATCATCGCGTACGCCACCAAGCGCAATGCACCGATGCGCACGATCAGCTGGCCCGACACCGCGAGGTACATCGCATACGCCAATGCTGCCAGCAGCACCAGCGCGCTGCCGAACAGCACATGCTCGCCTTCGATGCGCAGGCTCTCGGCGAATACCAGCGCCACGCCGCAGTAACTCAGCGCCAGCGCGATCCATTCGCGCCGCGCCACCTTGCGCGCGAATGCGAACACGCCCAGCAGCAGCACGAAAGTCGGGTTGAGGAACAGGATCAGCCGCTCCAGCGACACCGGCACGTATTGCAAACCCCAGAAGTCGAGCAGGCTCGACAGGTAGTAACCCAGGACGCCCAACACCACGATCAGGCCGAGGTCGCGCCGCGTGATGTGCAGCCCGCGCTGGCGTGCGCGCCGCGTCTCGCGTACTGCAAGCACGGCGAACAACGGCAATGAGAAGCCCATGCGCAGCGCCATGACATCGAGCGCATCCAGCCCGTAGCGGTACTGGTATTTGGCCAGGATCGCCTTGGCCGAAAACAGCACGGCACCGGCGGCGGCCAGCGCGAGGCCAAGGCGCTGGTTGGCACGAATGGAGGCAGGAGACACGGGGATTTTGCAGCGGGAAAGCGCCCTGCATGATAGCGGAGCTGGTGGTTTTCCCCTGCGTCGGTGGGCATTGCTTTCTGCTACCGTCAGTCGTATTCATGCAGGTGTACGCCCGGCTGGAGGCTCGGCGCGCACTGGAAAGATGACAACGCTTATGACCATCGCCAGCAGCACGGGAAGGATCCTCGTCGTCGACGACCAGCCAGCCAACCTGCGGGTGGTGGCTGCGCTGCTGTCGCGCCATGGTTACGAGGTGCTGTCGGCCGGGACTGGCGCCGAGGCGCTGCCACTGGCGCAGCAACATGTGCCGGACCTGGTGTTGCTGGACATGATGATGCCGGGCATGGACGGCTTCGCCCTGCTCGCCGCGCTCAAGCAGGACGACGCCCTTGCGGCGATGCCGGTGGTGTTCCTGACTGCGGCGCATGACCGCGACCTGCTGCTGCGCGCCTTCGATGCCGGTGCGGTCGATTACGTCACCAAACCGTTCATGCCAGAGGAGCTGCTGGCACGGGTTGATGCGCACGTCGGCCTGAAGCTGGCCCGCGACCGGCTTGAGCGCGTCGCACGCGAGCGCCAGGAACTGGTCAACCTGGTTGCGCACGACCTGAAGAACCCGTTGAGCAGCGTGCTGTTCGCCAGCGACATGCTGTTGCACAACGGCTGCAAGCCCGAACGCATCCCACGTTACCTGCAGATGATCCACGACAGCGCCGGTGATGCGCTCGGCTACATCCGCCGCTATCTCGAAGCGCAAGCGCATGCGGCCGACGCGAGTGCGCAAAACCAGGCCACGGTCGCGCTACGCGAAGTACACGACTGGTTGATCGGTCGCTACGAATTGCAGCTGGAAAGCCGCGGGATGCGCCTGAGTTCGATCCTGCCCGAGCACTGCGGCAGGGTCGCGATCGACGGCTTGGTGTTGCGCCAGGTCGCGGAGAACCTGGTCAGCAACGCGATGAAGTACGCCGCGCCCGGCGGCGAGCTGCATCTGGAAACGCGCCCCGGTGCACCCGGTTACTGGCAATTGCGGGTGCAGGATCGCGGCGAGGGTATTCCTGCGGCGCGGCAGCGCGAATTGTTCCAGCCATTCGTGCGCCTGCACGAGGGTGGCGATGGCAGCGGTCTCGGCCTGTCGCTGGCACGACAGATCATCGTCAACGCCGGCGGCAATCTCTGGTACGAAGATCGCGACGGCGGCGGCGCGTGTTTCGTCGTCGAATTGCCGGAAGCGGCGCCGCTGACTACGTAGTCGCTTCGTGCTCGCTGCTACGCGCCGGCGTCTTGCGCGACCTAGCGGCGCTGCTGTGCGATTTGCCGTGACCGTTGCTGCCGACGCGCTTCGCCGTCACGCGCGTGGCGCTGCCTTCGAGTGCCTCATGCATTTCGCGCTGCGCGCGGCGTCTGGCCAGGTACCAGAGCAGACCGGCACCGGCGACTGTCGCGACCGTCGCTACCGGATGGCGGCGCACGAACGTGGTGGCCACGCGCGAGCCGGTCTTCAGCGCGCCGAGTGCGGCCCCCGTCTGCAACCACTTGCCTGCGTTGTCCGGCACCGCCTGCTTGAGGCCGTCGCCGACCTGGCTGACCAGTGCCAGCGCGCGATCCTGCAGCGAATTCAGTTTGTTCATCGTGGCGCTCCTCAACCGCGAACGGCATGTCGACGTCAGCAGTGTCGATGCGCGCACGTTCAAGCGACGTGATGCTGTTACTTGGCACTCACGTCCCGCGCGGCTTGGCCCGGTGCGTGGCGGTGGCCGACCAGGGATCGTCCGGCCACGGATGCTTCGGGTAACGGCCCTTCATTTCCTTTTTCACTTCCGGATACGTCCGGTCCCAGAAGCCCTTCAGGTCCTGGGTGATCTGCAACGGCTTGCCGCCGGGCGAGAGCAGGTGCAGCGTGAGTGGGACGCGACCGTCGGCGATACGCGGCGTATCGGCGAGGCCGAACAGTTCCTGCAGCTTCACCGCCAGCACCGGCGCGGCGGCGCCGTCATGTGCATCGAAGGCGTATTCGATGCGGCGCTCCATGCCCGAGGGCACGACGATGCGGGTCGGCGCGAGTGCATCGAGTTGCTGTCGTGTCGACCAGTCGAGTCGCGACTTCAGCGCGTCGGCAAATTCATTCTCGCCGAGCGCATCGAGCCGGGTCTTGCCGGCGAAGGCGGGCAGCAACCAGTCGTCGAGCGTGGCCAGCAAGGCGTCGTCCGACAAATCGGGCAGGGCGAGGTCCGGCAGCCACTGCTGCAACGAGCGCACGCGGGCGCGCCATTGCGACAGGGTTTCGCTCCACGGCAGCACGTCGAGTCCGAGTCCGCGTACCGCATCGGTCAGCGCCCGCGCCGCCTGCGCCGGATCGACGCGGCCGGCAGGTTTCGTCTCCAACACGATGCCATCGAAACGACGTTCGCGTTGCGCCACCAGCGCGTGGCGCGTGGCGTCCCAGCGCACGGCGTCTTCCTCGACGAAGCGCTGCGGGAAATCGCGTTGCAGACGCGATTCGTCCAGCGGTGCGCCGCGCAACAGCAACGCATCCTTGGCTTCGAAACGCAACTCGCTCGCGACCAGCCACGGCTCGCCGTACAACGCGCTGTCGTCGAACACGCGCAGCATGCGGCCGTTGGCGAGTTGGTAGCGGCGCGGGTCGCTGGCGTGCTGGTGTGCGATGCGATCCGGGAAAGCGTGCAGCAGGAGGTCGCCGAGCAGATGCGCGGGTGCCGATGCTGGCGGTGAGGCATCGAGCCGCAGTCGTCGGCGCCACTGTTTCGCGGCAGCATCGATCGCCGCCAATGCCGAACGACTCGCGTCCGTCGGCGATCGGCCATTGCGCCACGCGGCCAAGGCCTGCCAGCGTTCGGCCACGGCATCGCTGCGACTGCGTAACGGGTCGCGCGCTTCGAGCAACGCGGCGAGATCGCAAGCCAGCGCGCGCTCGCTGTCGTGATGCGGCGCCAGCAGCATCGCCGCCAGGCGCGGATGCGTGCCGAGCGCGAGCATGCGTCGGCCCAGTGGCGTGATGGCGTGCCTGGTGTCGAGCGCATCCAACCGCACCAGCAGATCGCGCGCCGCGGCCAACGCACCGGGCGGCGGCGCATCGACGAAGCGCAACGCTGCGCTGCCCCAGGCAGCGAGTTCCAGCGCGAGCCCAGCCAGTTCGACCTGCGCGATTTCGGCGCGACGTTGCGGCTCCAGCCGTTGCGATTGCGGCCACAGGCGATACGCCCAACCGTCGGCGACGCGACCGGCACGGCCGGCGCGCTGGTCGGCGGAGGCCTGCGAAATGTTCACCACGTCGAGCCGGGCGAAACCGGAATTCGGGTCGTAACGCGGTTCGCGCGCGAGGCCGCTGTCGATCACCACGCGCACGCCGGGCAGGGTCACGCTGGATTCGGCGACGTTGGTCGCCAGCACGATGCGGCGGCGGCCGTCTGGATCGGGTTGCAATACACGTGCCTGCTGTTCGACCGGCAACTCGCCGTGCAGGGTGAGCACGTCGACATCGGCTGCGACGGCATTCGCCAATACGGCTTCCACGCGCGCGATCTCGCGCTGCCCCGGCAGGAACACCAGCACGTCGCCTGGATGTGTTGCGAGCGCATGCTCGATCGCGCGCCGTGCCTGCGGCTCCAGCGCTTCATCGCGACGCGCGGGGAAGTGCGCGATCCCGACTGGATAACTGCGTCCCGCACTCGATAGCCGCGGTGCATCGAGGAACCGCGCCAGCCGTTCGCCATCCAGCGTCGCCGACATCACCACGATGCGCAGGTCCTCGCGCAGACCCGCCTGCACGTCGAGCGCGAGCGCGAGGCCGAGGTCGCCGGCGAGGTGGCGTTCGTGGAATTCATCGAACAGCAACGCGCCGACGTTTTCCAGCGACGGATCGTCCTGCAGCATGCGGGTGAGGATGCCTTCGGTGACCACTTCGATCCGCGTCCGTGCCGAGATCTTGTTGTCGAAGCGGATCCGGTAACCCACGGTGTCGCCGACCTGCTCGCCGAGTTGCCGCGCCATGAAGCCGGCAGCGGCGCGCGCCGCGACGCGGCGTGGCTCCAGCATCACGATCTTCCTGCCGGCGAGCCAGTCGGCGCCAAGCAGGGCCAGCGGGACCTGCGTGGTCTTGCCAGCGCCCGGCGGCGCTTCCAGCACCAGCCGCGTGTGCGTCGCGAGCGTGGCGTGGAGTTGCGGCAGCAGCTCGTCGATGGGGAAGGCGGGGCGGTTCACCCGCGCAAGGATACGTGTCCACGCCCGTCCTGTAGGAGCGGCTTATAGCCGCGAGCCTTTCTGCCACAAGCTCGCGGCTATAAGCCGCTCCTACAAAAGCGGCGAGAGGCGATTGCTAAACTGCACGCATGCAACTGCTCGACATTGGCGCCAACCTAACCCACGACAGCTTCGACCACGATCGCGACGCGGTGCTGCAGCGCGCGCGCGATGCGGGCGTGGCGCAACTGATCGTCACCGGCGCCAGTCGCGAGCATTCGCCCAAGGCGCTCAAGCTCGCACAGCAGCATCCTGGTGAATTATTCGCCACCGCCGGCGTGCACCCGCACCACGCCAACGAGTACACCGCGGAATGCGATGCCGAGATCCGTGCGCTGCACGCGCATGCGGAAGTGGTCGCGGTCGGCGAATGCGGGCTGGATTATTTCCGCGATTTTTCGCCGCGGCCGGCGCAGCGGCGCGCGTTTGAGTTGCAGCTGCAGATCGGCGTCGACACCGGCAAGCCTCTGTTCCTGCACCAGCGGGATGCGCATGCCGATTTCATGGCGATGATGCACAACTTCGAAGGCCGTCTCGGGCCGGCCGTGGTGCACTGCTTCACCGGCACGCGCGAGGAACTGTTCGATTACCTCGACCAGGACTGGCACATCGGCATCACCGGCTGGCTCTGCGACGAACGCCGCGGCCAGCACCTACGCGAACTGGTCAAGCACATCCCCGCCAACCGGCTGATGCTCGAAACCGACGCGCCTTACCTGTTGCCGCGCACGGTCAAGCCCGCACCTTCGCACCGCCGCAACGAGCCGATGTACCTCGCCCATATCGTCGAGGAGCTGGCGCGCGATCGGGGCGAGGACGTTGCCGTCACCGCGGCCAACACCACGGCGACCGCGCGCGCGTTCTTTCGCCTGCCGGCCTTGCAGTAGCAGGCGTCAGCGTGACGCGATGGGCCTGGCGATGGCGCGTTCGAGCAGCATGCGCGTGCGGCCGGGAACGTTGGGTTGCAGCAGGGCGGTGGCGACTTGCCCACGCAGGGCGCCGCAGTCCTTGGCGCTGCGCTTGCAGGCGACCTCCGCCAGCACGGCCAGGCCCTGCGAGTAACAACGATGGCTGCGACCCAAGCTGGCCTCGATCTCGGCCAGCGCGGCGCGCGCTTCGCTTTCGGCGCGCGCGCCTTGCCCCATGTCCTGCAAGACCAGGCTGCGGTTGCTGCGCATCGCGCATTGGCTGCTGGCGCTGTTGTCCTGGCCCGCATACATGGCCAGCGCTTCGTCGTAGTGCTTCAGCGCTTCGCGATACGCGCCGGTTTCCCGTTGCAGCTGGCCGAGCCTGCCCAGCGCGGAGGCGGTGTTCGACGACGCGCCGAACAGGTCGCGATACGTCGCCAGCGATTGTTGCGTCAGGCGTAATGCCTCGTCGCGCAGGCCCAGCTCGGCCAATGCTTTGGTGTAGTTGCCCAGGCTGATCACGGTCGACGTGCCGCGCGGTCCGTACAGCGCCAGGTAGAGGGCGTGGGCGCGGCGATGGGCTTCGCGCGCCTCGGCATAGCGGCCTTCGTTGAAATGCAGAGTGCCGAGATGGCCCAGGCCCAGCGCGACCCGGCCATCGCGCGGGCCGAACACCGCCTGCGCCTGCGCCAGGTATTCCTGGAGCAGCGTGAGCGCACGGGTGTTCTGGTCGGCGTTGGCATTGGCCTGGGCGAGGTACAGCAAGGTCTGCAGGGTTACGCCGTTGGCAACCGGATAGATGCGCTGCTGCAGGGAATGGGCGCGCTCGAGCATCGCAATGCCGCGCTGCAGGTCGCCGTTGCGCTCGTAGGCGTGTCCGAGCAATGCGTAGGCGTGGATGGTGTCGGCATGGGCCTCGCCGTGACGCCGGCGTCGCAGCGCCAGCGCATGCTGCAGCGGTTCGATCGAGGCGGCGTAATGTTTCTCGCGCATTTCCACCTCGCCGCGCATCAACCAGACTTCATCGCAGTGCTCCAACTGCAACGCGGGTTGGCGGCAAAGGGCCTCGGCTTCCGTGAGGTGCGCGCTGGCTTCCTCGTAACGGTCCTGCTCGGCAAGCCGGCCGGCTAGTTCCGTCAGCACGCCGGTCAATTCCGGCGATGCCGGGCGGTGCCGCCGCAGCAGGATGACGGCTTCCGTCAGCAGTGCTTCTGTCCGCTTCGGGTCGGGTGGCGTGAGTTGGTGCGACACCGCACCCAATGCAGCCAGCAGTTCCCCGACTTCGCCGCTGTCGCTGCCGAAGAGGCGGCGGCGTGCTTGCAGCGCCGCGACATACAGCTGCGCGGCCTGATCGTAGTTGCCGATGCGCTCGGCGACCTTGCCCAGGTTGAGTTCGACGCTGGCCAGCAGCGCCGGTTGCCTGGCCAATTCGGTCTGCGCGCGGTTGGCGGCGGCGGCGATGATTTTTCGTCGATCGAGTTCGCGCGCGTCCTCGGTGGCCGGTGCCAACACTTCCAGCACGCTGTTCAAGTAGCCGAGCTGCGCCTGCGATTGTTCCGCCGCCAGTGTCGCGCGCGCCGCTTCGGTGCGGGCGATACCGGCCTGCCACAGGATGCCGCCGAGGCCCGCCAACAGGACCAGCACCAGCGCCGCGCAGGCCGCCATCGCCCATCGGTTGCGGGCGATGAACTTGGTGGCCTGATAACGCCAGCTTGGCGGTTGCGCGCGTACAGGGCGCGCGTCGAGCCAGCGCCTGAGATCGTCGGCCAAGGCTTCGACGCTGGCGTAGCGCGCTTCGGGCGCGGTGGCCAACGCCTTCATCACGATGACGTCGAGGTCGCCGCGCAACACGCGCGCGCGTTGCTGTCGCTCCGCTTCCGGCACCGCGGTGTTGCGCTGCAGCGCGCGCGAAGGCGGCAGTTCCGGCCCTGCACCATGGTCTGCGCCAGGTGCGCGCGAGCCCGTGCCGGCCAACACGCGATACAGCAATGCACCGATGCCGTACACATCCATCGTGGTCGCCGCGGGCGCACCCACGAACTGTTCCGGCGCCGCATATTCGGGCGTCAACGCACGCAATGCCGTGACCGTGTGTTGGTGGTCGACATCGTCGACCAGCCGCGCGATGCCGAAATCGAGCAGGTGCACGTGGCCGTCGTCGTCCACCAGGACGTTGCCGGGCTTGATGTCGCGGTGGATGACCAGGCTGCGGTGCGCGCTGGCGACGGCCTCGCACACCAGCAGCAGCAGTCGCACGCGCGCCGCCGTGTCCAGTTCGCGCGCGTCGCACCAGGTGTCGATGCGATCACCTTCGACCCGGGCCATCGCCAGCCAGGGCGTGCCGTCGGCCGCGACGCCGGCGTCGTACAGCGATGCGATGCAGGGATGGCGCAACCGCAGCAGCGCTTGTTGCTCCTGCAGGAAGCGTTCGCGGCCTTGTCCGGCCAAAGCGCCCAGCGTCAGGACTTTGACGGCGGCGACTTGTCCCGTCGCGCCTTCGTCGGCGACGGCGCCGTACACCACGGACATGCCGCCACGGCCGATTTCCTCGAGCAACCGCCAGCGACCGAGGCGCCGTCCGACCAGCGCATCGCGCACCAGGGCGATGCGCACCGTCGGCAACGGCGATTCGAGCACGCCATCGCCGGTGGTATGCGCCGCCAACAACTGCTCCACGCGGCGGCGCAGTTGCGGCGTCAACGCGACCAGCCGGGCGGTGCGCTCTGCATCCGGCAAATCGAGGAGCTGATCGAAGATCTGGTCTGCGGCCTGCCAGGCCGCAAGCTCGGCCGCATCCATGGCTCAGGCCTCGGCCAGTTGCGCGTACAGGAACGCGCGGGCCCGCGTCCACTCGCGCCGGACCGTGCGTTCGGAGCATTGCAGCAACTCGCCGAGCTCGACGAAGTCGAGGCCGGCGAAGTAATGCAACTCCACCACTTCGCGCTGGCGTGGGTTGATCAGATCCAGCGCATCCAGGCCTTCATGCAGCGCCAGGACTTCAGTGCTTTCGGTGTCGGCCACCAGGCGCTCGCTCAGGGTGATGTGGGCAACGCCGCCGCCGCGCTTGTCGGCGTTATGCCGCCGCGCCTGGTCGACCACGATCCAGCGCATGGCCTTCGCCGCGGCGGCAAAGAAATGCCTACGGCTCGTCAACGACAGCGGCTGTGACGTGATCAGCCGCAGATACAACTCGTGCACCAGCACGGTGGGCGAGAACGTCGATTCGTGGCCACGCAACTTCGATGCCGCCAGCTTGCGCAGTTCCGGATACAACTGTTCGAACACTGCAGACAACTGCTCCGGCTTGCCGGTCTCCGCCTGCAGCAGCAGCCTGGTGATCTCCCCGTCGCTCGCCATCGCTCCCCCGCCCCTGGGCGTCCCGCCCGTGCATCCATGCTAGCCCAAGCGGGGAGCGCCGCAAGCGCGTGAACGTGAACGCGAGGGTGATGCCGGCCCCACGGCGATGGCGCCCTGCGTGAATGAATGAAATGAATGAAAACGGCCCGCACAGGCGGGCCGTTTTTGTCGTGCCTTTGGTGAGCACTCAGCTAACCGTCTTGCTGCGGTCCTTGTTGCCGGTGAAGAAGCCGAAGATCTTCTTGGCGAACGCGGCGATGACCAGCACGATCGGGATCAGCAGTTTCTTCAGGCCGAGCAACAGCAGGCCCAGCTTGCCGAACAGGCCGGCCTTGGCGGCGATGCCGCCGCCGATCAGCGCGGCCAAGCCGTAAGCGGCGACCTTGTCGGTCTTGGCATCGTAGTCGGCGTAACGCGAGCCGCTGTCGAACTCGACCATGGGCAACAGGTTCTGCATGCCCGCCTGCACGTCGCCGAGTTCGCCCATGCCGGCGATGGCGCTGAGGCTGAGATAGCCTTTGCGGCCAAGCACGCGGATGTCGTAGTTCAGCGTGCGTCCTTCGCTGCCCTCGAACTGAAGTTCCTTCGCCCAGTACAGCTTCTTGCTGGCCGCGTCGTAGCGTGGCGGCGCGGCCCAGCCTAGTAACTCCACGGTGCCGTAACCGGCTTCCTTGCGCGCCGCGTTCTCGTCCTTGGTTTCGCCCTGCATGTCCTTGAGCAGATCGTCGTAATCGATCTTGGCAGCGTCCTCGTCGGACACGTAGCCTTCGTCGGAATAGGTGACCACGACCGCCCACGAATTGTCGGCGAGCACGCCGCGGCCGCGCGGCACCACCATGCCGAGCACGCTGTCGTCCGGCGGATTGCCCCACAGTTGTTCAAGTACTTTGCGTGCATCGGCCGCTTCCAGGTAACGGAAGTCTTCGCCAAGCTTGAAGCGCGCCTGCGCACCCGGCACCGCGATTTCGCCATCGCGCCAGTTCAGCGATGCGACCAATGCCCGCGCCTGCTTTTCGCCTTCGCTTTCGGCTTCCTGCGCGTACGCGCCACCCGCCACGGCCAGCAGGCCGAGCAATATCCATTTCAACGACATTGGTTTGATCCCCGAAGCGGGCGTCCCCACGCCCTCGCCGCAAGTCTCGCGTGCGGATGGTGAAAAGCGCAAGTCCGTCGCACTTTTGCAGCAGCCGCTATTGCCTCGCTGTGTCCTCGATCAGGAGCGCAACCCCACACCGCGCTTGAGCAACCACAACCCCACCGCCGCCAGCACCGCGACGAAGCCCAGCATCAACGCATACGCCAGCCACAGCGGCACGTCGCTCACGCCGAGCAGGCCGTAGCGGAACGCGTTGACCATGTAGAAGATCGGGTTGAGGTGGGTCGCGGCTTCGGCCCAGTCCGGCAGCAGCTTGACCGAATAGAACACGCCGCCGAGGTAGGTCAGCGGGGTGAGGATGAAGGTCGGGACGATGGCGATGTCGTCGAACTTCTTCGCATAGACGGCGTTGACGAAGCCGGCCAGCGAGAAGATCGTCGCGCCGAGCAGCACCGTGGTGAACGTCACGAACGGATGCGGCAGCCGCACCTTGGTGAACAGCATCGCGATCAGCAGCACGATCGCGCCGACCATCAACCCGCGTAGCACGGCACCGGCGACGTAACCGCCGAGGATCACCCAGTTCGGCATCGGGCTGACCAGCAGTTCCTCGACGTGGCGGCCGAACTTGGCGCCGAAGAACGAGGAGCTGATATTGCCGTAGCTGTTCTGGATCACGCTCATCATCACCAGGCCGGGGACGATGAAATCCATGTACTTGATGCCATCCATCTCGCCGACGCGCGAACCGATCAGGCCGCCGAAGATCAGGAAGTACAGCGTCATCGTGATCGCCGGCGGCACCAGGGTCTGGCCCCAGATGCGCAGGATGCGGTTGACCTCGCGACGGACGATGGTCGTCAGCGCGACCCAGTTGCGTTGCGGGATGGTGAGTTCGCTGCCTTTGGATGGTGTGCTCACGCTCATGCCGCCTGCTCCCGCTTCGCCGCTGCTTCGTCGCCGGTCAGGCGTACGAACAGTTCTTCCAATCGATTGCTCTTTGTTCGCATCGAACGCACCCGGATGCCGGCATCGTTCAACGCGTCGAACACGCGGTTTAGGTCCATCGCGCGCGGCATGTCGAGATCGAGGGTGTGGTCATCCATGGCGTGCATCGTGGTGCCTTCGATGTTCGGCAGCGTCGCTGGCAAATGTCCATCGATATCGAACAGAAAACCTTCGACGTCGAGCTTGGCCAGCAGCGCCTTCATCGGGCCCTGTTCCACGATCGTGCCGCGGTCGATGATGGCGAGATTGCGGCACAGGCTCTCGGCTTCTTCGAGGTAGTGCGTGGTCAGGATGATCGTGGTGCCGGCGGCGTTGATTTCCTTCAGCGTCTTCCACATGCCGCGGCGGATCTCGATGTCGACGCCGGCGGTGGGTTCGTCGAGGATCAGCAGGCGCGGCTTCGTCATCATCGCCCGCGCGATCATCAGCCTGCGCTTCATGCCGCCCGACAACGTGCGCGACATCATCTGCGCCTTGTCCCACAGCTGCGCCTCCTTCAACACCTGCTCGGCGCGCGCTTCGGCTTCGGCGCGCGGCACGCCGTAGAACCCGGCGTAGTTCACGCAGATGTCGAAGGGCTTCTCGAACATGTTGAAGTTGATTTCCTGCGGCACCAGGCCGATCAGGCGCATCGCCGCGCTGCGGTCGCGACTGATGTCGACACCGAAGACCTGCACTTCGCCGCCGCTCTTGTTGACCAGGGAGCTGGCGATGCCGATCAGGGTCGATTTGCCGGCGCCGTTGGGGCCGAGGAGGGCATAGAAGTCGCCAGGCTGCACGGCCAGCGAGACGCCTTTGAGCGCCTGTACGCCGTTGCCGTAGGTTTTGCGGAGGTCGCGTACGGAGAGCGCGGGAACGGTCGCGCCAGGGGTCGAATCGAGGCTCATGCCACACCTGTGGCCGCGGGAAGTGCGGCGAAGCCATTAGTATAGGCGGCCCTGTGGCACCTTCTCCGCCACGCTGTGTTGCAGTTTTTTCAACCAAAATATCGCCCCGTGGCCATCATCCACTTCCCGCTCAAGCTCGTCTCGCGCCGCATGCTGGCGCCGACCGTTGCGCACCTTTCGTTCGTCCGCGACGACGGCCAGCCGCTCGATTTCATCCCCGGGCAGTTCGTGCAGGTGCACTTCCAGTACGCGGACGGCACCGCGACCAAGCGCAGTTATTCGCTGGCGACCATCCACGACCACGCGCTGGGTCCGGGTGAAGCGGTGGAGATCGCGGTGAGCTATGTCGCCGGCGGCGCGGCAACGGCATTGTTCGAGAGCCTGGACCTCGATGGTCGCATCGACGCCAGTGGCCCCTATGGTCGCTTCAGCCTGATGCCGGGCGATGCGAACAAGCGCTATCTGCTGATCGGCACCGGCACCGGCGTCACACCGTACCGGGCGATGCTGCCGCAGATCGAGAAGCTCATCAGCGAACGCGGCATCGAAGTGGTGCTGCTGTTCGGCGCGCGCACGCCAGTGGAATTGCTGTACGGCGACGAGTTCCGCGCTTTCGCCGATGCGCATCCGAATTTCCGTTTCGTGCCTTGCTTCTCGCGCGAGTTGCCGGCCGATCCGCATGCCGATGTGCGCCACGGCTACGTGCAGCAGTTCCTTGCCGAGTTCGCGCCGGATCCTGGAACCGACATCGCCTATCTGTGCGGCAATCCGAATATGGTCGACGCCTGTTTCGAGACGCTGAAAGGCTTCGGTTTGCCGGTGCCGCAGATTCGCAGAGAGAAATACGTCAGCAGCAAATAAGCGGTGTCGAATCGACGCACGCCGGGCGGATTGCCGTACCTGCCTGTAAAGGACGCTTGACAAGCGGATTTTGTGCCCTGTATCGTCCTGTCAAGGATGCTTGACACATCCAGGAGCCCATCATGAACAATCCCAAACAACTCAAGGGTGCCGGCTTGGCTTTCCTCGGCTGCGGCATTGCGTTCCTCGCGGTAGCACTGGCTACCGGGCAAAGCACGTTCATGGCATTGGGCCCGGCGTTCATCGCACTGGGCGTGGTGTTCCTGGCCAAGTCGCGGCAGGCCTGACCGATGGCGCTGCAAGCCCCGATGCGTTTCCTGATCGCCGGTGCGCTCTGCGCCGGCATGGCTTTCGCGACACCACGGGTGTGGCCGGTGCCGGAGACGGTCTCCGGGTTCCTGTATGGCATCGCAGTCGGCTGCGTGTTCGCCGCGCTGCTGCGCTGGCGCCTGCCGGCGCCCTGCGACACCGGCACGCCCGCGCTGCGCAGCCGCTACATGCGCGAGTTCATGCCGGCCATGGTCGCCTATGTCGTGCTGCTGTTTGCATCGGTGTTGTTGCTAAAGCGCGTCGACGAACTGGGCCTGCGCGCGCTGATCGCCTTGTTGCCGGTGCCCGCCATCGGCATGGCGTTGCGCGCGATCGTGCGTTACATCCGCGATGCCGACGAACTGCAGCAGCGTATCGAACTGGAAGCGGTCAGCATCGCCACCGCATTCGTTTCGTTGCTATACCTGGCCGGCGGCTTCCTGCAATCGGCGAAGGTGATCGACATCCCCGCCAGCGCGGCGATGATCTGGGTGTTTCCGCTCGTCTGCGTCGTCTACGGCCTGGCCAAGGTGGCGGTCTCGCGCCGCTATTCGTGAGCCGACGATGCTGAGCCGCGTGCGCGAATTGCGGGAGCGCCAAGGTTGGTCGCAGGGCGAACTGGCCGAGCTGCTCGCTGTGTCGCGGCAGACGGTCAACGCGCTGGAGACCGGCAAGTACGACCCGAGCCTGCCGTTGGCCTTCCGTATCGCGCGGTTGTTCGGCAAGTCGATCGAATTCATCTTCCTCCCGGATGGCGAATGAGACACGCCGAATATCCACCTGTTGCCATCTCTGTCGCGCAATACAGTCCTGTCGCTTTGAATACATCGCAAGGGGAACGCATACCGATGTCCCGTAAATTCAGAATCGTCCTCGTGCTGCTGGCCCTGGCGGGCTTCTATGGCTACCGCTACTACCAAGAGCACGCGGGTGCGCCCGACACGACCAAGGTCGCCGCCGCGAAGCCGTCGGCTCCTGCACCGCTGCGCAGGCTCGGCAGCATCGCGTTCACGCCGTGTACGTTGTCGCCGTCGTTCGGCGCGGCCAGCGTGGAGGCGCAGTGCGGCAAGCTGGTGATGGCGGAAAATCCGGCACTGCCGAACGGCCGCAAGATCGCACTCAACATCGCCTGGGTCCCGGCCGACGACGAGGGCGAGATAGCACCCGATCCAGTGTTCATGCTCGCCGGCGGCCCGGGCCAGGCCGCGACCGAGAGCTATGCGCAGGTCGCGCCGGCGTTCCGCGAGGTGTTGAAGAAGCGCCACGTGCTCCTGGTCGACCAGCGTGGCACCGGCGGCTCCAACAAGCTGGTGTGCAAGGATGATGCAGGCAACGCCACCGTCACCGACGAGAACAGCGACAACCTCGACGAGGCACGCCGTTTCACCGAGCGTTGCCGTGATGTCCTGTCGAAGCACGCGGACCTGCGCTACTACACCACCACCGACGCGATCCGCGACCTCGATGCCGTGCGCAAGGCCATCGGCGCGCAGCAGATCAACCTGGTCGGCATCTCCTACGGCACGCGCGTGGCGCAGCAGTACGCGCTGCGCTATCCGGCGGGTACGCGGACGATCGTGCTCGATTCGGTGGCGCCGAATACGCTGATCTTCGGCAACGATTTCGCCGCCAACCTCGAGGCCGCGCTCGACCTCCAGTTCGGCCAGTGCGGCAAGAGCCCGGCCTGTGCCAAGGCCCTGGGCAACCCGCGCTCGCGCCTCGATGCAGTGATGGCAAAACTGCGCAGCGATCCGCCGCTGGTGCGTTATCGCGATGCCAGCACCGGCGAATTGCGGGAGGAAAAACTGCTGCCTGGCGACGTCGCCG
The DNA here is from genome assembly GCF_022758295.1 of Lysobacter sp. CFH 32150. Classification (GTDB taxonomy): domain Bacteria; phylum Pseudomonadota; class Gammaproteobacteria; order Xanthomonadales; family Xanthomonadaceae; genus CFH-32150. Next base: position 109,627 of record NZ_JALDWJ010000004.1, read on the forward strand.
GACTGGCGCGCATGTACGCCTACGTGCCGGTCGCCGCAGCACTGCTGCCGCTGCAACTCAACGAGGCCGCGAACGGCCGTTACGACGGCCTAATGGCGCTGGCGAAAATGCTCCAGGGCCAGCTCTCCGACCTGATGGCATTTGGCATGCAGCTCTCGGTCGTGTGCAGCGAAGACGCCGCGGGGTTGAAGGCGAATCCGGGCGACATCGATTCCCTGCTCGGCAACCAACTGCCTGATTTCCTCAAGGCGCAATGCGCGGTCTGGCCGAGAGGCACGATGCCGAAGGATTTCCACACGCCACTCGCGACCAAGGTACCGGCGCTGCTGCTGTCGGGCGAATTCGATCCGGTGACACCGCCGCGTTACGGCGACGAAGTGGTGAAGACGCTGGCCAACGGCCGCCACCTGGTGTTGCGCGGGCAGGGCCACAACGTGATCGGTGCCGGGTGCATGCCGAAGTTGTTCGCGCAGTTCATCGATACGGCGAATGCCAAGGCGCTCGACGCCAAGTGCCTGGAGACACTGGCTTACACACCGCCGTTCACTTCCTTCAACGGATGGGAACCGTGAGCGCGCTCGCGCTCCTTAAGGACAACATCACATGATCGTTGCAGAACACCTACGCAAGACCTTCCCCGGCAAGGGCAAGGCACCCGTCATCGCGGTCGACAACGTCGGCTTCGAAGCGCGCGACGGCGAAATCACCGGTCTGCTCGGCCCCAACGGCGCCGGCAAGACCACCACGCTGCGCATGCTCTACACACTGATGCGTCCGGAAAGCGGGCGCGTGCTGGTCGACGGCCACGACGTCGCCGCCGATCCGGAAGCGGCGCGGCGTGCACTCGGCGTGTTGCCGGATGCGCGCGGCGTGTACAAGCGCCTGACCGCGCGCGAGAACATCGCCTACTTCGGCGAACTGCACGGCCTCGGCGCGGCGCAGATCGCCGAACGCACCCGCGCCTTGTCGACGGCGTTGCAGATGGACGATTTCCTCGATCGCCAGACCGAAGGGTTCTCGCAGGGACAGCGCACCAAGACCGCGATCGCCCGCGCGCTGGTGCACAACCCGAAGAACGTGATCCTCGACGAGCCGACCAACGGCCTCGACGTGATGACTACGCGCGGCCTGCGCGACTTTCTCAAGCAGCTGCGTGCCGAAGGGCGCTGCGTGATCTTCTCCAGCCACATCATGCAGGAGGTCGCCGCGCTATGTGACCGCATCGTGGTGATTGCGCATGGTCGTGTCGTCGCACACGGCAGTGCCGACGAGCTGCGCGCGCAGACTGGCGAATCCAACCTCGAGGACGCGTTCGTCCAATTGATCGGTTCGGAAGAGGGGCTGCACGCATGAAGGCGATGAACACGATCCTGTTGAAAGAACTGCGCGAATTCGTGCGCGACCGTCGGACGCTGGTGCTGGTGCTGGTGCTGGGTCCGCTGCTTGTCCCGGCGATCATGCTCGGCATCCTGTCGTTGGCCGAGACGCGCGCGAAAAGCCAGATCGAAAAAACGCTGGAAATCGCGATGGTGGGCGACGAGCACGCCCCCAATCTCGTCACGTGGCTGGCTGGCCACGGCATTCGCGAAAAGCAGGTCGCAGGTGATCTCGATGCGGCGATCCGCGACCAGTCCGAAGACGTCTATCTGAAGATCGGTGAGAACTTCGCCAAGGACTGGCGCGCCGGCACTCCGGCCCTGGTAGAGATCGTGCACGACAGCACGCGCCAGGATGCGGAGATCCCGGTCAGGCGCATCGAGGACGCGCTGTCGCGATATGGCCAGCAGGTCGGCGCACTGCGGCTGCTCGCGCGCGGCATCAATCCCGGTGTCGGTGCGCCATTGGCGGTATCGCACAAAGACCTGTCCACGCCCGAAGCCCGGCGCGGCATGTTGATGTCGTTCCTGCCCTATCTGCTGATCCTCAGCGCGTTCCTGGGCGGCGCCTATCTGATCATCGATGCCACCGCGGGCGAACGCGAACGCCAGTCGCTCGAACCGTTGCTCGCCACCCCCACCAGCCGCGGCGCGGTCGTGAGTGGCAAGATCGCGGCGGCGTGCGCGGTCGGACTGACATCGCTGCTGCTGACACTGCTCGCGTTCAAGATCGGCGCGCAGTTCTCGCCCGGCATCGGCCGGCAGATGGATGTGTCCGCGCCGGCGATCGGCAAGATGCTGCTGATCCTGGTGCCGATGCTATTCATCGGAACGTCGCTGCTGACGTTCATCGCCGCGGGCGCGAAGTCGGTGAAGGAAGCGCAGAGCTACATGAGCCTGTTGATGCTGCTGCCCATGCTTCCGACCATCGCGCTGATGGTCAGCCCGGTGAAGAACCAACTGTGGATGTTCGCCGTGCCGTTCCTGTCCCAGAACCAGATGTTGCTGAAGGTGATCCGCAGCGAGCCGATCGAGCCGCAGCTATGGGCGTTGTACCTGGCGGCGGGATTCGGCCTGGCGGCGGTGTTGTGGTTCGCGGCAACGCGGCGTTATCACCAGGAGAAGCTGGCGATTTCGGCGTAGCGGTTAGCTGCGTCACGCCAAACAGAAAGCCCGGCTCATGCCGGGCTTTTTGCTGTTCGGTATTGCTGGCGATCAGCCGCCTGGATTGAAGCTCACCGTGCGACGCGTCGTCACCGGCGCAGCGACCGGCTGGAATCGCCAGCGTTTGACCGCCGCCAGCGCTTCGCGATCGAAGACGCGCGGCGGACTGGCGCTGACCACGCGGGCGCTGGTGACCGAACCGTCGGTGCCGACGGTGAACTCGACCTGCACGTTACCGCTTTGCTGGCGGCGCGCGGCTTCGGCCGGATAGCGTGGCAGCGGCGTGCTGACCGCGGTCAGTTCACCGGACGCCGGTGCAGCCGCGGCGGCGGGCGGGCTGGCAGCAGCGGTCTGCTGGGCAGCGGCACGCTGTGCGGCTTCGCGTTGATCGGCCGCGCGTTGATCGGCGGCGCGCCTATCCGCGGCTTCCTTCTCCGCTGCTTGCTGCTGCGCCAGTTGCTGCGCGGCGGCCTGCTGGGCCTTCCTCTGGTCCTCCAGACGCTTGGCTTCGGCCTCGGCGTCGGTCTTGGCCTTGGCCTCGGCGTCGACACCGCGCTGCGCGATCAATTGCTGCTGCTGGGCGATGGTCTGCTTCAAGCGTGGCAGCGCCGGTGCCTGCGCGTCGGTCTTCTCCAGCAGCGCGTACAGGCGCTGCGCTTCGGTGAAGTCTTCGCGGCTGATGCTCTGTTCGGTGGCGATCAGCGTGTACGGCATCAGGTCGGTGAGCGCACTGGCCACCGCCGGATCGTTCGGCGACTTGTCGCGCAGCGCAAGGTAATACTCCATCGCGTTGTTGCCGCCCGGCGCGTACAAGCGCTGCTCACGCAAGGCCGCGCTGGCGGCTTCGCGTAGTTGCTCGGCGCTCATCGCCGCGACCGTGGCCGAGACAGCAGGCGGCGGCGGTGCAACGGCTTGGGTGGCGGCGTCCGGTGCCGTGGCCGCCTGGTCGGTCGCGGCCTCCTTCTTGCAACCGGCGATCGCGCATAGCAACAGCATGGCGAACACCGGCAAACGCGCCGCACGTAACGGCGACGACGACGGTTCTAGATTTACGACAAACATAACGGCACCACTCCCCTGTTCTGCGCGGCCCCACGCGCGCGTATGCGTAGGACGCGACAGTGCGGGCCGTTTGTCAACTCCCCGTCACCTGAATGGGTTACCGCAGCAACTACTTGCCGATGCAGAAGGCACTGAAAATGTGGCCAAGCAGGTCGTCCGGGGCGATCCGGCCGGTGACCTCGCCAAGGGCGTCGTGGCCCAGGCGCAATGCCTCGGCGGCAAGCTCCAGCGCCTCGTGTCCCAGTTCAGCCTCGGCCGCCGCCACCGCGCTGCCGGCGCGGCGCAGCGCCTCGACGTGGCGCGCGCGCGCGGTGAAGGCGCCATCGCCAGCGTCGCCGCCTTCACCCAGCGACAGCGCACGCAGGCGCGCATGCAGGGTTTCCAGTCCGGCGCCGGTGCGGGCGGAAACCAGCAGGCCATCGCCATCGACACTCGGGCCGGTTTCGAGCAGGTGCGCTTCGAGCAAGTCAGCCTTGTTGTGCAACCACAGCCGCTGCGGCACGGCGGCGATCGCCTCGGCAACCGCGGCGCGGCCACTGGCGGGATCGCGCGCATCGAGCACGACGATGGCGAGGTCGGCCCGCGCCAGCTCGGCGTGGGCGCGGCGCATGCCTTCACGCTCGATCACGTCGCCGCCGCTGCGCAGGCCGGCGGTGTCGACCAGGGTCAGTTCGACGCCGTCGAGGCGGATGGTCTCGCGCAACAGGTCGCGGGTCGTGCCGGCGATGTCGGTGACGATTGCGCGTTCGCTTCCGGCCAGCGCGTTGAGTAGCGAACTCTTGCCGGCGTTGGGCGGTCCCACGATGACTGCGTGCACGCCATCGCGCAGTTTCTGGCCGCGCTCGGCCTGCGCCAGCAGGGCGGCGAGCGCGGTACCGGTCGCGGCGAGGCGTTCGCGCAGGATCGGGCCGCCCAGGGTTTCGATCGACTCATCGGCGAAATCGATCGCCGCTTCGACATGCACGCGCAACGCCAGCAGTTCGGCCGCAAGCGCTTCGACCTGTTGCGAAAACACGCCGTCGAGCGCGCGCCGCGCCGCACGCGCGGCACGCGCGTCGGATGCCGCGATCAGGTCGGCAACCGCTTCGGCCTGGGCCAGGTCGAGTTTGCCGTTGACGAAGGCGCGTTCGCTGAACTCGCCCGGCCGCGCCATCCGTGCACCGAGCACGCAGCAGCGCGCCACGATTTCCTGCAGCACGATCGGGCTGCCGTGCGCCTGCAACTCGACCACGTCTTCACCGGTGTAGCTGGCCGGCGCGGCAAAATACAGTGCGATGCCGTCGTCGATGGTGTCGCCGTGTTCGTCCTGGAACCGCACGTAGTGCGCGTGCCGTGGCGTCAGTGCGTGTGCGCAGATGGTTTCGGCAATGACGCGACTGCGCGGACCCGAGAGGCGCGTCACGCCAACGCCGCCCGCGCCGGGCGCAGTGGCGATCGCGACGATGGTATCGGTGGCCGTCGGCAACATATCGTTATGGTCGCAGAAACACGAAGCCCGCCAACAGGCGGGCTTCGGTGCGTCATCAATCTCGCGTCAGGCCTTGGCAGGTGCCTCGCTGTAGCGTTTGGTATTCCACCATTGCTGCGCCAGCCCCAGCGCACCGTTGGTGACCCAATACAGCACCAGGCCGGCCGGGAAGAACGCGAACATCACGCCGAAGACCAGCGGCATCAACTGCATCATTTTTTGCTGCATCGGATCCATGCCCACCGCCGGCGTCAGCTTCTGCGTCGTCCACATCACCGCCATGTTGATGATCGGCAGGATGAAGTACGGATCGCGCGCGGTGAGGTTGTCGATCCAGCCCGGGATCCACATTGCCTGGCGCAATTCCACCGACTCCAGCAGCACCCAGTACAACGCGAGGAACACCGGCATCTGGATCAGCACCGGCAGGCAGCCGCCGACCGGATTGATCTTCTCCTTCTTGTACAGCTCCATCATCGCCATCTGGAACTTCTGCTTGTCGTCGCCGTAGCGCTCCTTGAGCTGCTGGATGCGCGGCTGGAACTTGCGCATCTTCGCCATCGACTTGTACTGCGCGGCCGACAACGGATACAGCGCGAGCTTGATCAACACGACCAGCAGCACGATCGCCCAGCCCCAGTTGTGGGTGATCTTGTGCAGCTGTGCGAGCAGCCAGTGGATCGGCTTCGACAGGAAGGTGAAGATGCCGTAGTCGAGGGTGAGGCCGAGGTTCGGAGCGACGCCGTCAAGACGGTCCTGCAGCTTTGGGCCCACCCACAGCCGCGCACTGCTTTCAGCGCGGGCGCCGGGTGCAACGTTCACGCCAGGGCCCATGGCCCGGACCAGGAAGTGGCTGCCACCGTCGGCTTTCGGCGTCGAGAGCGAGTACGTCGCTTGATCTTTTGCGCCTGGAATCCACGCAGCGAAGAAATAATGCTGCAGCAGGGCAACCCAGCCGCCGGTGACTTGCTTGTCGAGCGTGCCGTCATCCAGGAAATCGGCGTACTTGCGCTTTTCGTACTTGTCTTCCGGGCTGTACCACGCAGCGCCGGTGAAGCTGTAGGCCTCGGGGTTGGTCAGGCCACTCTTCTGCACGGGCGGGTTGCGCAGCAGCTGGCGATAGACATAACCCTGCCATGGCTTGCTGCCGGCATTGACGACTTCGTCGCGCACGCCGATGGTGTAATCGCCACGCTTGAAGGTATAGGTCCGTCGGATGGTGACGCCGTTGTTGCTGGTCCACACGAACGGCACACTGATTTCGCGTGCGCCCTGCGCGAGGGTGTAATCGCGCGCAGCTGTTTCTGGGACGAAGCCGGACTCGTGGCTCGGTGCTGCGCTGCCGCTGCTGACCCAACCACTCTGCGCGACGAAATACGACGCCGGGCGCTCGTCGAACAACTGCACCGGCGCACTGTTGCGCTCGGTGGTTTGCGGATATCGCAACAACTCCGCACTGCGGATGTTGCCGCCATCGAGGCGCAGGCGCAGCACATCGGTATTGACGGTGACGGTTTGCGCGCTGGTCGCAGGTGCCGCGGTTGTCTGCGGTGCGCTCGGCGTCGTGCCGGCGAGCGGCACGCTCGGCACCGTCGGCATGTTGGCGGTCGACGGGACCGTGCTGTCGCCGGTGCTGGTTGCTGCCGCGGTAGTCGCCGGCGTCTCCGGTGCCGCTTTGTCCTTGCCCCACTCCACCCACAACAGGCTCGCCACCATCAGCCAGGCGAAGATCAGGAACATGCGGGTTTGGTTCATGGGGTAAATGGCTCAGCCAGCGCGAACGGCCGGCGAAAGATCAAAGGAATGGGGGCGCATCGCCCGGCGGACAAGCGGGCGGCATTGTGCCGCCAGCGCCGGATGCGGGCAACGCACCGGCGCGACGCAATAATGAAACAAAGGTGTTACGCAATGTCGGCGTATCGACGCTTGCAGCGGCAGTGCGCGCCACCAGCACGTACGCACCCGGCGGCAATTCGCTACGCAGCTGGCGGAACTGTGCGCGCAGCACGCGCTTGATCCGGTTGCGGCCGACCGCATGCGGGTCGACCTTGCGCGAAACCGCAAGCCCCAAACGCGCAGGCACATCGTCGCGCAGCCAATGCAGGCTGAGCACGGGATCGGAGGTGCGGCGACCGCCCTGGAACACGCGGTCGAACTCGGCGCGTGCGCGGACCCGCGCGCTGCGCGGGAGACCCGCACCAGGAGCGGGCGTGTGCACGGCGAGTGACATCGTCGGCCGGTGCCGGCCGACGCAATCAGACGGTGAGGCGCCGACGGCCCTTGGCGCGGCGACGGGCGAGGACCTTGCGGCCATCGGCGGTCTTCATGCGGGCACGGAAGCCATGGTCGCGCTTGCGCTTCAGGTTGCTGGGTTGGTAAGTGCGCTTGGTGGCCATGTCAGGCTCGGCGTCTAGACGGCGGAAAAGAACCGCGAAGTCTAGCGGCCCGGCTGGGCACGGTCAACCAACCCGACACGACAGCGGCCATGCAACGGCCGGCGGCGTTTCCGCATTGGCGGCATCCCGGGGCGGTGGTAGGCTGCCCCGTTCCCACTTATCCACAGCGCGATGCCCCGCATCGTGCTGCTTGCCTGTCACCGGGCCTGTCGACGAGATCTGCATACCATGGATGCCTGGCCCCTCTGCCTGGAACGCCTCGAAGCCGAATTCCCCATCGAGGACGTGCACACCTGGCTGAAACCGCTGCAGGCCGGCATGCGCGAGGACGGGCTCGTGCTGTACGCGCCGAATGCGTTCGTCATGGAGGAGGTGCGGGCACGCTATCTCGGCCGTATCCGCGAGCTGTTGGCGCACTACGCCGGCAACGGCGAGGTCAGCCTCGAGATCGGGTCGCTCAAGCGCGTCGCCGCCGGCAACGGCACCACGCCTGCTTACGGCAATGGTCGCGGCGAAGTCGTCGAGGCCTTCCAGGGCAATCTCGACAACCACTACACCTTCGACAACTTCGTCGAGGGCCGCAGCAACCAACTCGGACGCGCCGCCGCCTGGCAGGCCGCGCAGAAGCCCGGCGACCGCGCCCACAACCCATTGCTGCTGTACGGCGGCACGGGCCTGGGCAAAACCCACCTGATGTTCGCCGCCGGCAACGCGATGCGCGCCAACAATCCGGGCACGCGGGTGATGTACCTGCGCAGCGAACAGTTCTTCAGCGCGATGATGAAGGCGCTGCAGGACAAGACCATGGATGCGTTCAAGCGCCACTTTCAGCAGGTCGATGCACTGTTGATCGACGATATCCAGTTCTTCGCTGGCAAGGACCGCACCCAGGAAGAGTTCTTCCACACGTTCAACGCACTGTTCGACGGCAAGCAGCAGATCATCCTGACTTGCGACCGTTATCCGCGCGAAGTCGAAGGCCTCGAACCACGGCTGAAATCACGCCTGGCCTGGGGCTTGAGCGTCGCGATCGAACCGCCGGATTTCGAAACCCGCGCGCAGATCGTGCTGTCCAAGGCCCGCGAGCGTGGGACCAACATCCCGGAAGACGTCGCGTTCCTCATCGCCAAGAAGATGCGCTCGAACGTGCGCGACCTCGAAGGCGCACTCAACACCCTGGCGGCACGCGCCAACTTCACCGGCCGTGCGATCACCGCGGAATTCGCCCAGGAAACCCTGCGCGATCTGCTGCGGGCGCAGCAGCAGGCGATCGGCATCCCCAATATCCAGAAGACCGTGGCAGACTACTACGGCCTGCAGATCAAGGACTTGTTGTCGAAGCGGCGGACGCGCTCGTTGGCCCGCCCGCGCCAGATGGCGATGGCGCTGGCGAAGGAGCTGACCGAGCACAGCCTGCCCGAGATCGGTGATGCCTTTGCCGGTCGCGATCACACGACCGTGCTGCACGCTTGCCGCCAAATCAAGAGCCTGCTCGAGACCGACGGCAAGATGCGTGAGGATTGGGATAAGTTGATCCGCAAACTCAGTGAGTGAGGCGCGGATAAGTTGTGGATAAGAAACACGGTGATTCGGAGGTCGTGAATTATCCACAGCTTGTCCGAACCCCAGGAAGCGGTTTATCCCAGAGGTTTCACCGACAATAAATTTATTAGAAACAAGGTGTTACTGCAGTTATCACCGGTTTTTTGAAACACCAAGCACCACCAATCTTTAGATTTATCCATCTTCGAAGCTAGGGCATTAGGGGCAAGGGGTCCGCATGCGTTTCAGTCTGCAACGCGAAGTCTTCCTGAAGCCGTTGGCGCAAGTCGTCAACGTCGTCGAACGCCGGCAAACCTTGCCGGTGCTGGCCAACCTGCTGGTCCAGGTCAAGGACGGGCAGCTGTCTCTGACCGGCACCGACCTTGAAGTCGAAATGATCGCGCGACATGCGGTTGACGACGCCCAGGACGGGGAAACCACGATCCCGGCGCGCAAGTTGTTCGAAATCGTGCGCGCCCTGCCCGACGGCAGCAAAGTCACCGTGTCGCAGACGGGCGACAAAGTCACGGTGCAGGCCGGGCGCAGCCGGTTCACCCTCGCCAGCCTGCCAGCCAACGATTTCCCGTCAGTGGACGAAGTCGAAGCCACCGAGCGCGTGCGCGTGCCGGAAGCGGCGTTGAAGGAGCTGATCGAACGCACCGCGTTCGCGATGGCCCAACAGGACGTGCGGTACTACCTCAACGGCCTGCTGTTCGACCTGCGCGACAAGACCCTGCGTTGCGTCGCCACCGACGGCCACCGCCTTGCGCTGTGCGAAGCACCGCTCAACGGTGGCGCGCAAACCAAGCGCCAGATCATCGTGCCGCGCAAAGGTGTGACCGAGCTGCAGCGGTTGCTGGAAGGCGGCGATCGCGAGTTGGAGCTGGAAGTGGGCCGCAACCACATCCGGGTCAAGCGCGACGATGTGACCTTCACGTCCAAACTGATCGATGGCCGCTTCCCCGACTATGAGGCCGTGATCCCGATCGGCGCCGACCGCGAGGTCAAGATCGATCGCGAGGTGTTGCGCGCGGCGCTGCAGCGTGCGGCGATCCTGTCCAACGAGAAATACCGCGGCGTCCGCGTCGAGGTCTCGCCCGGGCAACTCAAGATCAACGCCCACAACCCAGAACAGGAAGAGGCGCAGGAAGAAGTCGAGGCCGACACCCGTGTCGACGGTCTGGCGATCGGCTTCAACGTCAATTACCTCCTCGACGCCCTCTCTGCGCTGCGCGACGAGCATGTCGTGCTGCAACTGCGCGACGCCAACTCCTCAGCCCTGGTGCGAGAAGCCAGCAGCGAGAAGTGCCGGCATGTGGTGATGCCGCTGCGCCTGTGATCATTCATTTGTTCCACGTGGAACGCGAACGCCCGGCGCTGCCCGGGCGTTTTGCTTTGCGGGCACGGCGATGCGCATAACCCGTCTCGATGTGGCCGGCCTCCGCCGGTTTGAGCGGACCAGCTTCGCGCCTGGCCCCGGCTTGAATCTGGTCACCGGCGACAACGGCGCAGGCAAGACCAGCGTGCTTGAAGCCCTGCACTTGATGGCCTATGGGCGCAGCTTCCGCGGCCGGGTGCGCGACGGTTTGATCCGGCAAGGGACCGAGGCGGTCGAAGTCTTTGTCGAGTGGCTGGAGGAAGCCTCCTCGCGCCTCCGCCGAGCGGGCCTGCGTCATCGTGGGAGCGACTGGGAAGGACGGCTGGATGGGGTGTCCACGCCCCATATCGGTGAGCTGTGCGCCGCTTTGGCCGTGGTCACCTTTGAGCCGGGCAGCCATGCCTTGGTCACGGGCGGCGGTGAACCACGGAGACGGTTTGTGGATTGGGGGCTGTTCCACGTGGAACCTGACTTCCTGCCGATCTGGCGCCGATATGCCCGTGCCCTCAAGCAACGCAATGCCTTGCTGAAAGCGCGCGTACGCGACGGCCAGCTCGACGCCTGGGAGCATGAGTTGGCCCTCGCCGGCACCCTGCTTACCAGTCGTCGCCAGCGCTACCTCGAGCAGCTGCAGCCGCACCTGCAGGCGACCGTGACCGCCTTGTTGCCGGCTGCCGGCGCGAGCACCCTCGAATTCCTGCCAGGCTGGCGCCGCGACGAGTTATCCCTGGCCGATGCCCTGTTGCTGGCTCGGGAGCGCGATCTCGCCGCCGGATTCACGTCCATCGGCCCCCACCGCGCCGACTGGCGCATCGACTACACCGACCTCCCGGGGCGCGAAGCGCTCTCGCGCGGCCAAGCCAAGCTCACCGCCTTGTCCGTACTGCTGGCCCAGGCGGAACAACACGCTGCGCTGCGTGGCGAATGGCCCGTGATCGCCTTGGACGACCTCGCCTCCGAATTGGACCGTGCTCACCAGCACCGCGTCCTGCAACGCCTGGTAGCGAGCGGGACCCAGATCATCGTGACCGGCACCGAACCGCCCCCGGGATTATTGGAACTGGCTGCACCCGCCGCGCGGTTCCACGTGGAACAAGGACAGGTCCACGCGCTGTAATCAGGCCTTCCCAGCCGGCGAGGGCAGCGCTGGGTTGCTATACTTCGCGCATCCATAACTAGTGTGTCTCGGCGCGCGCGGACCCCCGTCCAGCACGCGCGTCGCGGGAGTCTGCAGCCGCATGTCGCAACACGAACACGCCGAGGGCCTGGCGCCTGGCTCCAACCAGAACACCCCTACCCAAAACGGCCCCACCCAGAACACGGCCTACGATTCCAGCAAGATCACCGTCCTGCGCGGGCTGGAAGCCGTGCGCAAGCGCCCGGGCATGTACATCGGCGACGTACACGATGGCACCGGCCTGCACCACATGGTGTTCGAGGTGGTCGACAACTCGATCGACGAGGCCCTCGCCGGCCACGCCAACGAAGTGACCGTCACCCTTTGCGAGGACGGCTCGGTCGCGGTCAGCGATAACGGTCGCGGCATTCCGGTCGACATCCACAAGGAAGAGGGTGTGTCGGCGGCTGAAGTCATCATGACGGTGCTGCACGCCGGCGGTAAGTTCGACGACAACAGCTACAAGGTGTCGGGTGGCCTGCACGGCGTCGGTGTCTCCGTTGTCAACGCGCTGTCGTCGCACCTGTGGCTCGACATCTGGCGCGACGGCTACCACTACCAGCAGGAATACGCGTTGGGCGAGCCGGTGTACCCGCTCAAGCAACTCGAGGCGTCGAACAAGCGCGGCACGCTGCTGCGTTTCAGGCCGGCGGCGGAAATCTTCACCGACGTCGAATTCCACTACGACATCCTGGCCAAGCGCCTGCGCGAGCTGTCCTTCCTCAACTCGGGTGTCCGCATCGTCCTCGCCGACGAGCGGGGCGAGGGCAAGCGCGACGTGTTCGAGTACGAGGGTGGCATCCGCTCTTTCGTCGAGCATCTCGCCCAGCTCAAGACTCCGCTGCACCCGAACGTGATCTCGGTGTCGGGTGAAATGAACGGCATCACCGTGGACGTCGCCCTGCAATGGACCGACGCCTACCAGGAAACGATGTTCTGCTTCACCAACAACATCCCGCAGAAGGACGGCGGCACCCACCTGATCGGTTTCCGCGCTGCGCTGACGCGCACGCTGTCGAATTACATCGAGCAGAGCGGCATCGCCAAGCAGGCCAAGATCACCCTGTCCGGCGACGACATGCGCGAAGGCATGATCGCGGTGCTGTCGGTCAAGGTGCCGGATCCGAGCTTCTCCAGTCAAACCAAGGAGAAGCTGGTCAGTTCCGAGGTCAGGCCGGTCGTTGAGAGCACGTTCGCTGCACGTTTGGAGGAGTTCCTGCAGGAACACCCCAACGAAGCGCGTGCCATCACCGGCAAGATCATCGACGCTGCCCGCGCCCGCGAGGCCGCGCGTAAGGCCCGCGACCTGACCCGCCGCAAGGGCGCGCTCGACATCGCCGGCTTGCCCGGCAAGCTCGCCGACTGCCAGGAAAAGGACCCGGCCAAGTCCGAACTGTTCATCGTCGAGGGCGACTCGGCCGGCGGCTCCGCGAAACAGGGCCGCAACCGCAAGACCCAGGCCATCCTGCCGCTCAAGGGCAAGATCCTCAATGTCGAACGCGCGCGCTTCGATCGCATGCTCGCCAGTGCCGAAGTCGGCACGCTGATCACCGCGCTCGGCACCGGCATCGGCAAGGACGAGTACAACCCGGACAAGCTGCGCTACCACCGCATCATCCTGATGACCGACGCTGACGTCGACGGCTCGCATATCCGCACGCTGTTGCTCACGTTCTTCTACCGGCAGATGCCGGAGTTGATCGAGCGCGGCCACATCTACATCGGCCTGCCGCCGCTGTACAAGATCAAGCAGGGCAAGACCGAGTTGTACCTGAAGGACGATGCCGCGCTCGATGCATACCTCGCCGGCAATGCGGTCGAAGGCGCTTCGCTGATTCCGGCCGAGGGCGAACCGCCGATCACCGGCGCGGCGCTGGAGAAACTGCTGCTCGCGTATGCGGGTGCGCGCGAAACCATCGCCCGCAACGCGCATCGTTACGATCCGAGCGTGCTGGAAGTGCTGATCGATTTCACTCCGCTCGATGTCGCCCACCTGGCGTCGAACATCGACGAGCGCCACGAACTCGACGCGCTCGAAGCACGCCTCAATCGCACCGGCCTCGGCAAGCCGCGCTACAAACTCGAGTTGCAGCACGCCAATGAACACCGCCAGGCCGCACTGCTGGTCAAGCGTACGCACATGGGCGAGGAGCATGTCCAGGTGCTGCCGTTGTCTGCGTTCGAGGGCGGTGAATTGCGTGCATTGCGCGAGGCGGCTTCGCTGCTGCACGGCCTGGTGCGCACCGGCGCGCAGATCGTGCGCGGCAACCGCGCGCAGCCGATCGCCAGCTTCGCCGAAGCGCAGGCATGGTTGCTGGAAGAAGCCAAGAAGGGTCGCCAGATCCAGCGCTTCAAGGGCCTTGGCGAAATGAACCCGGAACAGCTGTGGGACACCACGGTCAATCCAGAAACGCGCCGTTTGTTGCAGGTGCGGATCGAGGACGCCGTCGCTGCCGACCAGATCTTCTCGACCCTGATGGGTGATGTGGTCGAACCACGCCGCGAGTTCATCGAGGACAACGCGCTCAAGGTCGCCAACCTCGACGTTTGATCGGCGGCTCGCATCGCCGTGCTTCCGTTGACATCGCCTTCAGGCATGCTGGACTACAACCTCCACAAACCTGAATCCGCGAGGTCGCCGTGAACCCTGCATCCATGAAGCCATTGTTGCTCGGTCTCCTCATTGCCGGTGCGGTCGCCGCCTGCGCCACCACCACGTCACCGACCGGCCGCACCCAGGTCGTCGGCGCGGTCTCGCAGCAGCAGCTCGACCAGCTCGGCGCGCAGGCGTTCGCGCAGATGAAGACGCAGAAACCGCAAAGCAACGATGCGCGGTTGAATGCCACCATGCGCTGCGTGGTCAGCGCCGTGACGCGCCAGCTGCCGCCTACGTGGCGGGGCAACTGGGAGAGCGCGCTGTTCGTCGACAGCAACCCGAACGCGTTCGCGCTGCCGGGCGGCAAGGTCGGCCTCTACACCGGCATCTTTACCGTGGCGCGCAACCAGGACCAACTGTCCGCGGTGATCGCCCACGAGATCGGTCATGTGATCTCACGCCATCACGACGAGCGCATCACCCGCCAGGCCGGTGCTTCGGGCGCATTGCAGGTACTGGGTGCAATTCTCGGTTCGCGCTACGGGCAAGGGGTCGGCAATGCCGCGATGCAGGGTGGCAGCATCCTGGCCCAGGCGGGCTTCCTGTTGCCGGGCTCGCGTGCCCAGGAAACCGAGGCGGATGTGGTCGGCCAACGCCTAATGGCCGAAGCCGGCTTCGACCCCCGCCAGGCGGTCAATCTCTGGCAAAACATGATCGCCGCCAGCAGTGGAAGCCGTCCGCCGCAGTGGTTGTCCACCCACCCTGATCCGCAAAGCCGCATCCGCGAATTGCAGCAGCGCGCCGCCGATTTGGTGCCCGTGTACGACCAGGCGCGCGCCGCCGGGCGCCGCCCCAATTGTTGATGGCGCCGCGCCGATGACTTAATGGATGCCGACGTGCGCGAGCAATCCCGTGTCGCACGCACCCGTGTTTCTGTTAGCGTGGCCGCCCCCGGCCTTGCGCCCCCACTCGCAGCCCTAGCTGACCGCTGCCGTCGAGGTGACCCCATGAAGACCCCGCGCTCCAATTTCCGCCCGCTCACCCTCGCCGTCGTAGCCGTCATGCTGGGTGCGTTCGCCGCGCCTGTCTTCGCGCAGCAGCAGACAGGAACCGAAAGCCTGCGCGCGCAGCGCGCCAAGCGCTTGAAGGAACTCGGCAAGGACACCGAGGAAAAACAGGCCAAGGCCGTGGAAGAAGCGCCCTTGTATCCGAATGCGGCCCGGCAGTCGCCGGAAGCGAAGGCCAAGGGCAAAGGCTTGAAAGCGCTGCAGGACTTGCAGGCGCTGTACGAAAAACAGGACAACGCCGCCGTCGTGGCCAAGGCCGAGGCGATCGGTGCCGATGCCGATGCTGGCGCATATGAAAAAGCCTTCGCCTATCAGCTGGCGGGCAACGCCTCTGCCGACCTTGGCGACGAGGCCAAGTCGGCCGAGTATTTCCAGAAGGCGCTCGACGCCAACGGCCTCGACAACAACAGCCACTACACCGTGATGTACAACCTGGCGGTGGTCAAACTCGGGCAGGAAAAGCACGCGGAAGCCCTCGCCACGCTCGACCGTTTCCTCGCTGAAACCAAGTCCGACAAGCCGGAGCACCAGGGCCTGCGGGCCGGCCTCCTGGGCAACATGGGCCGTAACGACGAGGCGGCCAAGCTGTACCAGGAACTGCTCGCCAAGAATCCGAAT
The DNA here is from genome assembly GCF_022758295.1 of Lysobacter sp. CFH 32150. Classification (GTDB taxonomy): domain Bacteria; phylum Pseudomonadota; class Gammaproteobacteria; order Xanthomonadales; family Xanthomonadaceae; genus CFH-32150. Next base: position 125,471 of record NZ_JALDWJ010000004.1, read on the forward strand.
GACAAGCGGTTGTTGTTGAACGCGGTTGCGAGCTACCAGCAGGCGGACCAGTTCGACAAAGGCAACGCACTGCTCGCTGATGCCTACAAGCGCGGTCTGCTTACGGAAGGCAAGGAGTTGCGCGCGTTGTACGTCGGTTACATGAACGCCGAGCAGATGAAGGAAGCGCTGGCGGTCATCAACGATGGCGTGGCCAAGGGCATCCTCACGCCGAGCCCCGAGCTCGCCAAGGACTACATGGTGTTGGCGCAGCACGCCTATTACAAAGGCAGCGACAGCGAGGCCATCGAGCTGTACCGGAAAGCTGCGCCGATGGCGGCCGATGGCGAGGCCTATCTGAACCTGGCCAAGATCCTGCGGGACCAGGGCAAGGCCGCCGAAGCCAAGGCGGCGGCACAGCAGGCATTGGACAAGGGTGTCAAGAAACCCGCCGAGGCCAAACAGATCGTCGGCAAGTAAAGCGTTCGTCACAATCCTGTGGATGGTCATTGGAACACGTCCACAGGATTGGTATATCCTTAGAGGTTCCCGCGGCCGCCTTCTGGCGGCGGTATTGCAAATCCGGTGCGCGCAGGCGCCCGCCCCCCACCCCGAGCGCAGCGCATGACGCAACACTTGCCGCACACCGACAAGAACGACGACCGCCAGGGTCTGAGTTGGCCGCGCATTGCCGGCTTCTCCTTTGTAATTGCGCTGCATGCTGCGGCGCTGCTATTGCTGTTGATGCCGGTGGCGCCCCCAGGCGCGGCCGTGGAGGAAGAGGAAGTGACGCTGGTCAACTTCATCAAGCCGCCACCGCCGCCGCCACCGCCGCCGCCGCCGCCGCCGGAACAGCCCAAGCCGATCCAGATCAAGCAGGACGTCGTGCCGAGGCCGACCCCCCTGCCGCCGCCGCCGGAAGAGCCGCCGGTGGTGTTCGACGAGCCGTCACCGGTCGACGTGCAGGCCGAGCCGGCGCCGCCGGCGCCGCCGCCGCCGGTCGCCGACATCGCTGGTGGCGAGGTGGACCCGTCGGTCCGCGCGCGCTTCCTGCCGCAATATCCCGCCACGGCCTTGCGTGCGCGTGCACAAGGCACCACAGTCGTCGCGATTACGTATGACGCCAGCGGCAATATCACGGCGGCCAGCATCTTCAAGAGCAGCGGTAATCGCGATCTGGACCGCGCTGCCGTTGCTGCTGTGAAGAAATGGAAAGTCAGCCCGGGCCGTAGAGGCGGGCTGGCGGTAGGTGGCGAAAACACCATTTCGGTGGTGTGGACGCTGCCCAATTAATAGTTTGACGATTTTGTTGTAACACCCGTTAGGCCACCAGGCCGTTTCTTTCATCCTTCCACGACTTCCAAAGGTAAGCGTCATGCTGCAGGAAACCACCACCACCGCTGCGACCGGAAGCAGTGCCGACGCGCTGAAGCAGATGGGCGTCGATCACCTTCTCACCGAAATGCTCGCCAGCCCAGGCGATTACATCGTCCAGTTGGCCGTCGCACTGACCCTGTTGGTCATGTCCGCGATGTCCTGGTACTGGATCGTGATCAACTTCATCAAGAACACGCGCCTGCGCGGTAACGCCGACCGCGTCGTCAGCACGTTCTGGGAAACCCCGAACGCGCAGGACGCGATCCGCTTCATGGAAGAGCAGGGCAAGAGCGAGCCGTTCTCCAAGATCGCGCTCGACGCCGCCCAGGCTGCCGCCCACCACCAGCGTCACGAAGGCTCGCGCCTGGTTGAATCGCTGAACCGCTCCGAGTTCGTCGACCGCGCGCTGCGCCAGGGCGTGACCCGCGAAAGCTCGCGTCTCGAGAACGGCCTGACCGTGCTCGCCACCGTCGGTTCGACCGCGCCGTTCGTCGGCCTGCTCGGTACCGTGTGGGGCATCTACGGCGCGCTGATCAAGATCGGTGCGACTGGCCAGGCTTCGATCGACGCCGTCGCCGGTCCGGTCGGTGAAGCGCTGATCATGACCGCGGTCGGTCTGTTCGTCGCCATCCCGGCGGTGCTTGCGTACAACTTCTTCGTGCGCCTGAACCGCGTTACCAACAGCAAGTTCGATACCTTCGCGCACGACCTGCACGACTTCTTCGCCACCGGTGCACGCGTGGGCGAGATCGGCGGCAAGCGTTAATAGTCGAATTGTTGACGGAGCCTGACCATGGCCTTCAGTTCTGGTACCGAAAGCGGCGGCCCGATGGCCGAGATCAACGTCACGCCCCTCGTGGACGTGATGTTGGTGCTGCTCATCATCTTCATGATCACCGCGCCGTTGATGTCGCATAAAGTCAAGGTCGAGCTGCCGCAGGCCACCCTGGACCAACTCGACCGTGACAAGGTGATTGTCGTCCAGCCGATCACCATCGCGGTGACCGAGGAAGGCAAGCTGTTCTGGAACGACCAGCCGATCACCCACGACCAGGTCGAGAGCCGGCTGTCGGTTGAGGCGCAGAAGACGCCGCAGCCGCCGCTCAACGTCCGTGGCGATAAGACCACCAAGTACCGGGTGATCGCCGACGTGGTGCGGATGGCGCAGGCCCAGGGCATGCGCAAGGTCGGCTTCGTCGCCGAGAAAGAACGGCCCAACTAACCGGAGACCACGACCATGGCTTTTGCTTCCAGCTCCGGCGGTGGCCCGATGGCCGACATCAACGTCACGCCGCTGGTCGACGTGATGCTGGTGCTGCTGATCATCTTCATGGTGACGGCACCGACCCTGTCCTACCCGATCGACATCAACCTGCCACAGAAGAGCACCACGCCGCCGCCGCCGACGCCGCCGAAGGAGCCGATCAAGCTCCGCATCGACGCCTCCGGCCAGGTGTACTGGAACGAGTCGGCACAGCCGATCTCCGCGCTGAAGAGCATGATGGAAGTCGAAGTCCAGCGCGATCCGAGCAACCAGCCGGCGCTCGAGATCGACACCAGCCCGGATGCCGATTACGGCGTCCTGGCCAAGGTCCTGGCCGCGGCCAAGAATGCCGACATGCAGAAAATCGGGTTCGTTTCGAACTGACGGACCGATCGCTTACCAAGCACCGCTTACCAAGTCGTTTCAACGCCGCCTCCGGGCGGCGTTTTTTTGTCCGCTTGCAAGGATGCGCGGCTCGGGCGTAGCGTGAAGTTGGGCATCCCGCCCATCCAAGGATGTGGAGTGCGTATGGCCGTCTCCGCGTTTTCCGATGCTCCTGCCGCAGACCGCGGCTTCGCCGACATCAACGTCACCCCGCTGGTCGACGTGATGCTGGTGCTGCTGATCATCTTCATGGTCGCTGCGCCGACGTTGACCCATGAGCTTCCGCTGCGCCTCGGCCGTGGCGACGGGACGCAAGCGTCACCATCGCGCTTGGGCCTGATCGTGCAGGCCGATGGCAGCCTGCAACTCGACGGACAACTGATCGGCCGCGACGACCTGCGCACGCAGCTGACGGCAATCGCGCAGCGCACGCCCAGCACCGTGCTCGAGATCCGGACGGATGCGGATGCGGATTACCAGGACTTCGCCGGCGCACTCGCCGTTGCACGCAATAGCGGCATTACCAATATCGCTACGCAGTAAGGCGTGCATCGACGCCTCGGGGCGTACACCGACGCTCGCATGGCGGGTCGAGACCCGCCATGACGAGTACTCGGCTTATGGCGGATGTCATTCGCCCGCGTTTGTCTGCATTCGAACAGCCAAGGCATGCTTATGAACGCGATGCGGCCGCGATGATCGCGAGATAAGTGCGCACGGTGGCCTCAAGTCCCGCGTACAACGCCTCGCCGATCAACGCGTGGCCTATGGAAACCTCAAGCACCTCGGGCACGCCGCGCAGGAAGTCACCGAGGTTGGCCTGGCTGAGGTCGTGGCCGGCGTTCACGCCGAGCCCGACCGCCTGTGCACGCCGCGCGCTGTCCGCGCACAACGCCAGCATCGCCGTGGCCCGCCCCGCGTCAGCGTCGCCGGCGGCATGGGCTGCTGCGAACGGGCCGGTGTACAACTCGATCCGATCCGCACCAACCACGGCGGCCTGTTCCACTAATGGATCGCCGGCATCGACGAACAGGCTGACTCGGCAGCCGAGTGCCTTGAGTTCGGCGATGCGCGGGGGCAACGCATGATGATCGCGGGCGAAGTCGAAGCCGTGGTCGGACGTCAGCTGTCCGTCGCTGTCGGGCACCAGCGTCGCCTGCGCCGGCCGCGCGAGCGCGCACAGATGCGCGAATCCCGGATAGCCCGCGCGCGGTGGTGCGAACGGATTGCCTTCCAGGTTGAACTCGACCGCGTACTCGCGGGTGAGTTCGGCTAGCGCCAGCACATCATCGGCACGGATATGGCGCGCGTCGGGACGCGGATGCACGGTGATGCCATGCGCGCCGGCATCGAGGCAGACGCGCGCGGCGCGCACGACGTCGGGTTCATCGCCACCACGCGAATTGCGCAGCACCGCGATCTTGTTGATGTTGACGCTGAGCTTGGTCGACATGCGCGAAGCTTAACGTGCGGCGGTTGGTTGTGAGCGAATCCGGCTCCGCTGCATCGTCGAATGCACGTGCCCGTGGAAACGGGCGGAGTCGAGCTGCCCGCTACTGCGTCGGTGGTTGTGACTGGGATTGCGACGCAGCCAGCTTGCGCGCTTCGGCCTGCTCGCGCAGGCGACGCAGTTCCGCCGGGTCGATCATGCTCGATTCGTCGCGGCTGCGGCTGCCAACACGGGCGGAATACAGGCCGAGGGCCCACAGCACTACCAGCACCAGCGCGGCCAACAGGCATACCGCCATCAGGCCGATCGAAGTGGTCTTCAGTGCGACGGCGAGCGCGCCGATCGCGAGCAACAAAAGCAACCAATGCATCGTCGAACCCCCTTGGTAGCGATGGCCGCAGTTTACGCCGATCGCTTCGTGCGGAAACCCCGCCTCGTGGCCCAGGACCGGCGGATGCCCCGAAGTGCCATGCGCCTCACAGCACCGGCGAGACCAGTCGCGCCAGCGCTTCGGGCAGGCGTGCACGCCATAGCGGCCGGTCGCGTTCGGCGTGGACCCGTGGGGCCAGGGTGAATTCGCCTTCGACCAGCCGCGCGAGTTCCGCGGCGATGCTGGCGTCGCGGAACAGCATCGACACTTCGAAGTTCAAGCGGAAACTGCGATGGTCGAAATTGGCGCTGCCGATCAGGGCGAGATCGTCGTCGACCAGCAGCGCCTTGGTGTGCAGCAGGCGCGGGCCGTACTCGTAGACCTTGACCCCGGCGTGGAGCAGATCGTCGAAATACGAACGCGCGGCGTAGGTGACGAGCCGAGAATCACTCATCTTCGGCACCAGCAGGCGCACATCCAGTCCGCCGAGTGCGGCCGAGGTCAGCGCCATCATTGCCGCCTCGCCGGGCACGAAGTACGGCGTCGCCAGCCACACCCGCTTTTGCGCGCTATGGATCGCGCCGACATGCAGGCGGTGGATCGCTTCCCAGGCCGAATCCGGACCCGAAGTCAGCGCCTGTACCGCGATCGGTCCGGGGTTCGGTGGCGGCGGTGGCGGCAGTCGCGGCGGTGCGCCGGTGGCGTAGGCCCAGTCCTCGACGAAGACTTGTTGCAAGGCGCGGACCACGTCGCCTTGCAGCCGTAGGTGCAGGTCGCGATAGGCGTCGGTGCGCAGCCGCTCGTCCTCGTCGTCGGTGACGTTGATGCCGCCGGTATAGGCGACGCGGTCGTCGATCACCACGATCTTGCGGTGGCTGCGCAGGTTCAGCCACGGACGCTTCCAGAACCAGCGCAATCGCATCGGATGGAACCAGGCGACTTCGCCACCAGCGTCGAGCAGGGGTTGCAGGAAGCGCTGATTGGTCTTGCCGGAACCGACGGCGTCCAGCAACAGGCGCACCCGCACGCCGGCGCGGGCGCGGTCGGCCAGGGCGTCGCGCACCGCCGTGCCGGTGCGATCGGGATAGAAGATGTAGTACTCGAGGTGGATCGACTCGCGCGCCGTCGCGATGTCGGCCAGCAGTGCGGTGTACTTGGCGCCTCCGTCGATCAGCAGGCGCACGCCAGTGGCGGTGGTCGGCGCCAGCCCGGTTGTGGCGAGCCCGATCCGGGCGAGCTCCAGCGCGGTGGGATCGGCGTGCAATACCGCTGGCGACGGCAGCGAGGCGCGACTGCGCGCGCGTCGCAGGCGCTGGCGCACGATCCGCTGCGGTCCCAGCCAGTGATAGATGATGAAGCCGAGGTAGGGCAGCAGGGCCAGGCCGAGCAGCCAGCTGATCGTCGCCGCCGGCTCGCGTTTCTGCAGCACGATCCAACCGCCGAGGCCGATCAGGTACAACGCCCAGCCGAGCGTCAGATACAGGCCCAGGTGCGGAATGGCCAGCAGCGCGGTCCAGGCATCGTGCAGGGCGTCGGGCATGCCGGCTTCCACAAAGGGACTTCACGTTCGTCGCGGGCGTTGCGACGAAGCGAGCGTAACCTAGGTTGCGTGGAAGACGCCCGAAAAGCACTAGCACCGATCAAGGGTCGCGGCGCGGCCTCGCACGTTACCGGCCGTTTCGAAAAAACCGTGCGCCGTGGCGAGGACGACGGCTGGGGCTCGGTTTACTGCACGACTGCTGACGGCAGCGCCATCGTCGAAGGCGACGACCTCGCGGTGCCGCGTCTGGACACGCAGGTGACCGAAGAGCGCGCGCGCTCGGTGATCAGCCGCAACGACTCGCCGGATATCGGCTTCAGCCATTCGGTGAATCCCTATCGCGGCTGCGAGCACGGTTGTGTCTATTGTTTCGCCCGCCCGTCGCACGCCTACCTCGACCTGTCGCCAGGCCTCGATTTCGAAACCAAGCTTTTCGCCAAGACCAATGCCGCCGAGCAACTGCGGTTGGAGCTGGCGAAGCCCTCATACCGCTGCTCTCCGATCGCGCTCGGGATCAACACCGACGCTTACCAACCGATCGAACGTCGCTACCAGGTCACGCGCTCGCTGCTGGAAGTGCTGGCCGAGTGCAAGCACCCGGTCAGCTTCATCACCAAGAGCGGGCTGATCGAACGCGATCTCGACCTGTTGACGACGATGGCGCGCGAGCGGCTGGTGACGGTGTACTTCTCCATCACTACCCTCGACAACAAACTCGCGGCGAAGATGGAGCCACGTGCCACCGCTCCGCACGGCAAGTTGCGGGCGATGCGTGCGCTGTTCGATGCCGGCGTGCCGGTCGGGGTCATGGTGGCGCCGGTGGTGCCGATGATCACCGATCGCGAACTGGAGCAGATCCTCGAAGCCGCGCATGCGCACGGCGCGCGCGCCGCCGGCTACGTGCTGCTGCGCCTTCCGCACGAATTGAAGGAAATCTGGCGCGAGTGGCTGCAGCTGCATTATCCCGATCGCGCCGCGCACGTGATGAGCCTGATCCGGCAGATGCGCGGCGGCAAGGATTACGACAGTACCTTCGGCAAGCGCATGCGTGGGGAAGGTCCGTTCGCCGAGTTGATCGCGCAGCGGTTTGCCAAGGCGCATGCGCGCCTGGGCTTTGGGCGCTTGCCGCCGTTGGATGCTTCGAGGTTCGTCGCGCCGCGCAAACCGTCGCCGCAGGGCGAACTGTTCTGAGATTGCTTGCTCGTCATCGCGCGAAGCGGATCCAGTTGAAGCAGATTTGGCGTGAGTGGCTGCAACTGCATTATCCGGAACCCGTCGCGCACGTGGATGAGCCTGATGCAACAGATGAGCGGTGGAAGGATTGCGGCAGTACGCTCGGAACACGGATGTGCGGGGCGCGGTCAGTGACGCGAATGGGCGAGGTGAAACGACGTCGCCGATGGAATGCGCAACCTGTCGACGCAGTTCCCGGGAGCGGGATTCGCACGAGAAATGGTCGCAGATGACGCCAAGATGTATGAAGCATTCGACGATCGTGCCTCCCTCGCCTTCCTGCATCTGCTGCTCGTACTGCGCGCGGACATTCTCAGATGAGAGGGAACAAATTCCTGTCGCGGCGACCTGCGTGATCGCTTACGAGTTCGGTTGACGTTGCATTCGTCCCGGGATTTGTACGGTTCGTCCCATGGCTCCTTCTGCACGTTGACACGACACAAATACCTCGGCGATATTCCAATCGCGGTTGACAGACCATTCGCGATCTGTCGTTGTGATTGTCGCTGCGCCATGCCTGAGAGTACGTGGCGGCAGAGTGGCTGTGTTCGTGATCCCAAGGAAGGGAAGATATGCTGAAAGGAAATATCGCAACCCGCTTTTATCAGGATCCTTTGACATTTCTGGACCAGGAATTTCCTGCGACCGGCGACGTCGTGCAAACCGGGCAAAACGAATACTGCCTGGGCAATCCTGTCGATGCTCGCGCCGTACTTCGCAACAACGAAGGGCGTTACCTCGAGCACTCGGATTTCTTCCATACACGGCACGGTCTCTTTGGCCCCCGGTCGGCACAGCTGAAGATCCGGCGCGCGTCGCGTGCGTTATTGCGCAACTATCTGGACACCCCGGGGCAGGGAGAATTGCCCGCCTTTCTCAAGGCCAACCTACCGTTGGTGAGCGAATGGCCGGATTCAGGCAATCGATTGGTCTATCGCTATTTGTTGCCGGTGCTGCTCGCGCCGGACAGTCCACCGAAGCTGCGGCTATTGCTTGAGCGAATTGTCGAAACCGCCGTGCTGGCCAACGCCAAGTCGCGCCAGCCGCGCTGGCGGCGGATGATCCTGCAATTCAAAACGACGTTGCTATTGTCTCGGGCGATCGAGGCACGCCAGGCGCTGGCGCGTCCGAGTCCGATTGATTTGCTTGACGTGGTGGCTTGTTCGGCCGAGCCCGGACAGAAGGTCGATGAATTGGCCGAAGTCTTCCTGTCTTTTGTTTTCGCCATCGCCGGATCCGTCGGTTTTGTCCTGGGCTGGTCCATCTTTTTATCGGGTACTCATCCGGATCGCGAGGCACCGCCGGAATGGGTGGTGCAAGAAGCCCTGCGTCTGTGGCCGGTAGCTTGGCAGTTGGGGCGGCATCCGGCGAAGGAGCACCAAGTGTCGGGTGTGAATGTGAGTACGGCCGACGAAGTCGTGGTGTGTCCTTACCTGGTGCATCGAAACCCGGAGTACTGGCCGGAGCCCGCGGCATACCAACCCGAGCGTTGGTCGAATCCGGAAGCCTGGCGCAACCCGGCCTTCATTCCGTTCGGCTACGGACCGCATCGCTGTGTCGCGGCGGATCTGTCATCGCAGTTGGTCAGCGAAATGCTCGGCATCATCGCGCGTTCGAACACCTTGACGGTTGCTGCGCGCGACACGCGCCCGACCGTCGCGGCGGCGATGGCGCCGCCACCTTTTCAGCTAACGCTTCACCCACGGAATTGAGCGACCGCATTGCAGTCGCTGCAAAGGCGCACCAAGGGCTTGCGGAGCACTCATCCGTGGCCTTGGCGTGAACGTAGTAAATATCCATCCATCCAATAAGGAATTGATATGAAGAAGCTCTTCTCGGCTGTGAAATCGGCTTTTGGTGTTCGTGGCTGCGGCGGCCCGAATTCCCCGCTCGGCTGGCGCTGGGTGATGTACCACAACATCTAAGTCTCAAGCTGCCGGGGAAGCGGTTTCGATCGCCTCCCCGGCATTTGGCCGCGCATAGTTGGAGCACATCGATGCAAGACCCGACGGTGGTGGAGGTAGAGTTCATGCGGAAGTTTCGGGACCGCCGTCGAGAGAAAGGCCCGATATTCCTGACCGAAGAAAATATCCTGGCGGTTTTCGACGCGCGGGTCGCGCAGAGGCTTGAAGCCGCAAACTATGCCGACCTGACCATGCTCGATGGTTGGAGCGACGTCATCCGCGGCTGTCCCAGCGAGCCTGTCACCTGGAATCAGCTGCGCTCGGGCTGGTCCGGACAAATGCGGACTCTGACCGGCGTTGACAGCCTGCGACAACTCGCGCAACGCATGGACCACCTGCTCAGTGCGGAGGCGGGCCGCCAACAAGACTTGGTCTGGCTGGCCGAACGGGTATCCATCGAATCGTTGGTGCCGGCAATCATTGGCGGGTTGAAGCCCGCAGCGCATCGTCGCGTGGTCCGGGAAGTTTTAACCAAGGTCGCGTTTGTCCTGTCGGACATTGACGCGCACCGGAACCCGCGCTGGCACAAATGGACCATGGTGGCGTGCCAGGTAATAGCGGGAATCGAAGTCAGGCGCGAGCTGAAAGGCCGAGCCAGCGGAAAGCGGGCGCGGCAACCGGATCTTACCGACGCCGTCGTTGACCTGATCCCTACGCTGGGCATCGGCCGGGCAGTGGATGCCGTCACCGCGCTACTCACGGCCATCACCGGATCGCCCGGTGCCGCCGCCGCCTGCCTGCTTTACGAATTGAATCGGCAGCATGAATGGCGAGCGCGCCTGGAAGCAGAGCTCGCTGCCGTATCGCTGGAGCAGTTGTGCGAATCGCCGATGCGCGTTGCGCCGTTGACCGGTCGATTCGTCAAAGAAATCCTGAGGATGTGGGGTTCGCCCATCATGATCCGGACGGTGCGCACCGATATCGATCAAGATCAGATCTCATTGAAGGCCGGTCAGGCATATGCGATCAGCCCGTTCCTGGTTCATCACGACGATACCGACTGGTCGGACCCTGAAACATTCGATCCGGACCGGTGGTTGGCCGACGGTCGCCGCGCGCAGTGCCCACACGGCAGCTATGTGCCGTTCGGCTGGGCACCAAAATCCTGCATCGGCGCCAATCTGGGTATGGCACAGCTGGTCCTGCTGGCCCACTTGATGTGCACGCGCTATCGATTGCAGGTGCCTGAGCCGGAACGCGCGAAGATGGCGGTGGCGTCGGTGGTCAGGCCGATGGATTTCAACGGTGCAGTCCTGCACCGCTCGCAATAGGGATTTGAATGCAGGATCTGACGCAAGGCTCTATCAAGCAGCAGCTGCTGACGATGTCCGGGGCATTTCTGCTCAATCTGCTCGCCGGCACGGTGTTCTCGCTGGTGAATATATTCTGGCTCGGACGGCTCGGGTCTTCTGCGCAGGCGGCAGTGACCCTCGCCGCCATTCCGATGATGTTCTTGCTCACGCTGATGCCGATCATCAGCGTCGGATCGGGGATCCGGATCTCGCATGCGGTCGGCGCCAAGGATCGCGAGCGCGCCAACCAGATCTTCAACGAGGTATTCGGTGCTTCGTTGCTCGTCATCGCGTTTATTGGCTGCGTTGCCTGGATCAATCGCGAAGCATTCGGTTTCCTGCTGACCTCCAACCCCGAGACCGCCGCGTTGATCGCTGCGTACTCGCGTTGGTTCATTCCTTCGATCGTGGTTCAAATACCGGTGTTCGTGTTGGCGGGCGCATTGGAGTTCACCGGTAATGTACGAGCCGGGACCATTGCCCAGTCCGGGACCGTCGTCCTGAACGCTATCCTGGCACCGGTGCTGATGTTCGGCTGGCTCGGCCTGCCGCCGCTTGGAGTCGATGGCGCCGGGCTGGCGTCGTTCCTCGCCTGCAGTGCGAGCATGCTTGGTCTGCTCGTCTACTGCGCCAGAGAAAGCGCTTACCTCACCATGCGCCCCTCCATCTGGCTGGCGCGGCCGAAGGAACTCTGGGGCGCACTGAAGGTCGGCTTGCCAACCGGGATGGAAAGCGGCGTGATGGCCGTTTATCTGCTGGCAATCGCACTACTGCTGCGTCCATTCGGTCCAGCCGAACAGGCGGCCTTCGGCATCGGCCAGCGGATATTCCAGGCAGGCTTCATGCCATTGATGGCCTTGAGCAGCGCTACCTGCGTGCTGGTTGGCCAATGCTACGGCGCGGGGCTGACCGGCCGGTTGCGCGAAACGCTGAGGATCAGCCTGCTATTCGGATTCGTCGGCGCACCGGTGCTCTCGCTATTCCTCGAGGTCTTTGCCCCGTGGATTTGCAGCAATTTTTCCAGTGACCCGGCGGTCATCGCGGCGGGTACGCTGTTCCTGCGCATTGCCAGCCTGAGTTTGATTCCGGCAAGTGCTGCCTACGCGGTATTCGCCGTGCTCTCTGGAATGGGTAATACCAAGGCGAGTCTGTACACGCAGCTGATCTACGCCGCGCTTGTAATCGTACCGGCCTGTGCCTTGTCGCAACTTCCTGGATTCAAACCGAGTTGGTTGTGGACGGTCATGGTGGTTGCCGGCGTAGTGCAGGCACTGATGGCATGGCATTTCCTTCGCAATGAATTTCGCAAAGGGGTCGATCGACCGCATGTCATTCCAGCCATCGAGCTGACGGCCGCACAGTAACGGCCGAATGCCTCAGTCCAAAGGAAGCACAGGGATGCATCATTCGCCCACTCATACCATTGGCGGCGATAGCGGCCGATCGAATTTCCGCTTCATTCGCAGCGCAGGCGGCATCGAGGAGTATCGCCTTGCCACCAACGGCCTGAGGTTGCTGACCATGGACGCCCCTGCGTTTCCGGTGGCGCTGCTGATGGTGACCTACGAGGTGGGCAGCTGCCACGAAACCAGCGGATTCAACGGCGCCAGCCACATGCTCGAACACATGATGTTCAAGGGTAGCGCCCGCTTCAACAAGCAGCTGGGAACTTCAATCTATGACCTGCTGCAGCCGGTGGGCACCCTGATCAATGCAACCACCTGGCTTGATCGCACCAACTATTTCAGCCTGGCCCCGACCAGCCATCTGGAGCTTGTCGCCGAAATCGAGGCGGACCGGATGCGCAAACTCCGGATTGACCTGCGCGATCTGGAAGCGGAGAGGACGGTCGTGCTCAACGAGCACGATCAGCACGCCGGAAATCCGCTGGAGAAACTCTACCAATCGGTGTGGAGCACGGCGTTCGCCAGCCACCCCTATGGCGCGCCGGTGCTCGGCACCCGCGAGGACATACAAGGCTTTACCCGCGACAGCTTGCTTCAGCATTACAACAGCTACTACTGGCCCAACAACGCTACCGTTACCGTCATTGGCGACGTTCGGCGCGAGCATGTCCTGGAGGTTGTCGGCCGACACTTCGCGCACGTGCCGGCGGCCGATAACCTGCCTGATGCAGGTCATGAGGCCGAACCCGAGCAGCGCAGCGAACGCCGGGTCGTGGTCGAGCAGTCGTGCCAACCAGGCTGGATCATGCTCGCCTACAAGACAAGCACTGGCCTGAGTCGAGACGCGGATGCACTGGAGTTGCTGGGCAGCATACTGGCCGGCAGCAAGCTGTCGAGGTTGTATCGGCAACTGGTCATCACCCAACTAGCCGCTGGTGCATGGTCGAGCTCACCGAGGTTGAAGCATCCTGGGCTGTTCCTGGTGCAGGCGCTGCTTGGCGCGAGCCAGGATCATCATCGAGTGGAGCAGCTTATCCGCGACGCCATCGGCGACATCCGCAACCACGGCGTGTCGCACGAAGAGTTGGAGCGAGCCAAGGGCCAGGCAAGTGGCAGCCTGCTGACCTCGCGCGACGGTCCCTTGGTTATCGCCATGCAGCTCAACGAAGCCATCGCCGCTGGCGACTGGACGTCATACTCGACGGCAGTCGATCGGTACGGCGCGGTATCAACTGCCGACGTGCAGCGAGTCGCCCGCCAGTACCTGACCGATGAACGGCTGACTGTTGGCTACCTCGTCCAAGCCACCGATGAACCTCGGGCTGCGTCCTCCGCTGGCGACTCGGCGCAGCTGCAATGACGGCGATCGTGCAACTGCGGAAACAAGAGGCTGTTGTCGGCCTGCCGCTGACGCACGGTCGCTTCTTTGGGCTTCGCGCGGCCACGCCTTCCTTGGTCGCGCTGACCGGCTCGTTCCAAACCGAGCCGGCTGGCGACCGCGGTGAACTGCTGCTGCAACAGTTGGTCGCTGCGTTGGTGACCTGCGGAAGCCGGCAGCGCAATCAATTCGAGATCGCGCATCTGCTGGAAAGCCGTGGCGCTTCGCTGTCGGTAGAGTCCGAGATGCGGCGTGTAACGTTTTCCGCCCGAGCCTGTGCCGGGGATCTGCCCCTGGTAACGGAACTGCTTTCGGAGTGCCTGCGCGAGCCGAGGTTCGACGCAGAAGGCTTCGCTACCGAACAGGCGCGCCTGATCGCAGAACTGCAATACCGCGCGACCGACCCAGCCGTCCTGGCGGCGGATGCCCTTTCGCGCATCCTCTACCCAGCGCAGCATCCGCGGCACCAAACCGAGCTTGCCGGGCAGGTCTCGCACATCCAACAGCTGACTGTCGACGACGTGCGCAGATACCACCGCGAGCACTTCGCTGCGAACAATCTCTGTGTCGTGGCCGTTGGCGACATCGATCCGTTGGCGACTGCTGCGGAAATTGACCGGCACTTGGCCCCGTGGTCGCCGCGACCAGGGCGCGTGAGCAGCGAACTAGGCGTGCTCGCAAACTCGGCGACGGTGGTCGAGATACCTGTGCCAGGGCGCGAAAATTTCGATGTCGCGCTTGGGCACGGGCTGACCGTCCGCTGCGACCATCCGGATTACCTGGCGCTATGGATGGCCAATCATGTTCTCGGGGCCGCATTTACTTCCCGCCTGTCCACTGCCGTGCGCGAGGAACAGGGGCTTACTTACGCCATTCGCTCCGAGTTGGCCAAGCCGGACTGCGAGTTCGATGGCCACTGGCAGATCGACCTGTCGCTGAGCCCGGACAAGCTCGATGCCGGGCTGGCGGCGACCCATGCGGAAATCAGCCGTTTCGTTGACGAGGGCGTTACCGCGCAGGAGCTTGCCGCCAAGCGACTCGAAGCCATCGGCGTGTTTCATATCAGCCTGGCAACGCTTTCCGGGCTGAGCGAAACCATCCTGTTTGGCGCGGAGCTGGGCTGGGGACCGAACTTCATTCACGAGTTCGCCGACAAGCTTGGCGCGATAACCACCGCTCAGCTCAACCGCACCGTCAGAGAGCACCTGCGCCCAGCAGAACTGCACACAGCTGTTGCCGGCCCGTTTGCCGGCGCCTAGTGCTTCGTCAATATTGAACCAGCATCTCGTATTGTGGCCCGACTCATCCCTTCCGCCGCGGACGATGCACGATGAAACTTTCTGGTCTGGAGAACAGGGGAGAAGTACCACGAGAAATGCCATCCTCGGTTACCTCGCTCAGTCGACCAAATGAGATTGGTCTGGGCGCTTCTAGAATCGTCGTGCCGCGGAAAACGTCGCCTCAGGGTGAATTGTCTGATGCCGCCGTAGTGCGGCTTCTGCGGGCTTTTGCTCGTCATTCCTGCGAAAGCAAGGGACTTTGGCTTTCGCAGCTTCCCGCTTCCATTGATTCGAGCGGCCTCAACGCCACCTACACAAGCCGCGCACATACACTCTGACGAGTCCACCACCCAAATCACCCGTGCTCGCCAGCGACGCCTACGCCGATCCTTCTTCCGATGCCCGCTTCCGGCTGGCCATGGCCTCGTCCGGGATCGGCATGGCGATCGTGTCGCTCGACGGCGCATGGCTGAACGTCAATCCGGCGCTGTGCAGCTTGCTGGGTTATGCGCGTGAAGCATTACTCGGCCACAACATGCGCGAGGTCGTCCATCCGGACGATCTCGGCGAAGCGGATGCCGCGTTCAGCGACCTGGTGCATGGCCGTATCGACACCATCGACGCAGAGAGACTTTATCTGCACAGCGACGGCCATGCCCTCTGGGTGCAGGTCAACACCGCGCTGATGCGCGATGCGGAAAGTCGGCCGCAATACCTGATCTCGCAACTGCGCGATATCTCCGCGCAACGCGAAGCCGAGCGCGCACTGCGCGAGCTCAACGACACCCTCGAGCTGCGCGTGCAGGCGCGCACCGCCGACCTGCAGGCGCTGAACCGGCAGCTGGAACTGTTCGCGTTCGGCGTCTCCCACGACTTGCGCGCGCCGCTGCGCGCGATCGACAGCTTTTCCTGGCTGCTGGAACAACACAGCCACGACCAGCTCGATGAACTCGGCCGCGAACACCTGCAGCGCATCCGCGGCGCCGCCACCAAGATGGCGAGCATGATCGATGGCCTGCTGGAGCTCTCCCGTGCCACCCGCGCCGAACTGCGACCGGCGCCGGTCGATCTCAGCCTGCTCGCCGACTGGGTCGGGGCCGAATTGCAGGACGCCCATCCCGGCCGCTTGGCCGAGGTGGTGGTACAGCCGGACCTGCACACGATCGGCGACGAGCGCCTGTTGAAGACGATGCTCGGCCAGTTGATGGACAACGCCTGGAAATTCTCGAGCGAGCGCGAATGCACCCGGATCGAAGTCGGTGGCAACAGCGCCGGCGCCGACCTGGAACTATGGGTGCGAGACCAGGGCAGCGGTTTCGACATGACGTATGCGGACAAGCTCGGCGAACCCTTCCAGCGCTTGCACGGGCCGGAACAGGGCGGTGGCAACGGCTTGGGCCTGGCGATCGCCAAACGCGTGATCGAACGGCATGGCGGACAGCTACGGATCGAGTCGATCGTGGGAGTCGGCACCACCGTCCGCGTCCTCCTCCCGGAAACGCGCTCGCTGGGACCACGCTCGCCGGAGGCACGAGCGGCGTAATGGCGCAAAAAACCATCCTGCTGGTCGAGGACAATCCTGACGACATCGAGCTGACGCGCCTTGCCTTCGCCGAGGCGAACATCGCCTATCCGCTGACGGTAGTCCGCGATGGTGCCGAAGCGCTGGATTGGCTGTTCGCGCGCGGGCGACACGCCGGCCGCGACCGCCACAATCTGCCGGTGTTGATCCTGCTCGACCTCAACCTGCCCAAGCTCGACGGCCGCGACGTGGTGCAGGCGATCCGCGCCGACCCCACCACCCGCGCCGTGCCGGTGGTGGCGCTGACCAGCAGCGTCGAGCCGCCTGACATCGATACCTGCTACGCGCTGGGCGTGAACAGCTATCTGCAGAAGCCGGCCGATTTCGCCCAGTTCGTATGGGCGGTGAAACAGCTGGGAATGTATTGGCTGGAACTGAACCAGCCGACCACGGAATAGCCTTTCCTCTCCGGGATCGGCGAGAAATCACTTCGCCGGAAACAGCATCTCCGCCCGCTGGAACAGGATCCAACTCGTCGCGATGAACTTGTCGCCGCCCTGTGGCCGATTGCCGCGATGGGTATGCGTGAACGCGGTTGGCGCGATCAGCAGGCTGCCGGCGCGCGGCGCGATCTTGCGCTGCTGGAACAGGAATTCGGTTTCGCCTTCGGCGAACTCCTCGTTCAAGTAGATCGTCCACAACAGGTGCCGGTGCAGGGTTTCCGCACTCGCATCGCGCGGATACAACTCGCAATGCCAATACGGATAACCGCCCTGGCCCGCCGTATACCACTGCAGGTTGATGGCGCCGGGGCGCAGGCAGGTGCTGAGCAGCGGCGAGAGTGCGGCATCGTCCATCGCCGCCAAGCTTTCGGCGCTCAGGCGTTGCAATGCGCCGCTGGCGTCCGGTTGTTGCAGCATCAGCGGTGCGATCAGGGCCTGCGGATAGCGGCGGACATAACGCAGCAGGCCGCTGAACACAGCGCGATTCAAGGCACCCTCGACATCGGCCCATTCCGGCTTGCCCTGCAGCGACAAATCGCGACTGTGCTTCAACTCCGGGAACACGCCGCCGCCGACGCGGCCCGGCTGCAGGCCGGCGCTGGCGCGCACGCGCGCGACGATCGCGGCGCAACTGGCGCGATCGAGCGCGTCCTCGGTGACTTCGATGAAATCGGCGGCGTTCGTCATGTCGCGACTGTCATGCCGGGACCGCGGCGTCGTGCTCGACGTGGTAACGCACCGCCGCTTCCACCTCGCGCTTGCTGCCGAGGAACACCGGCACGCGCTGGTGCAGGTGGTGCGGTTGCACTTCCATCATCCGCGCGCGGCCGGTGCTCGCGGCGCCGCCGGCCTGCTCGACGAGGAAGCTCATCGGATTGGCTTCGTACATCAGCCGCAGCTTGCCGCCCTTGTCGATGCACTTGGCATCGAGCGGATAACTGAAGATGCCGCCGCGGGTGAGGATGCGGTGCACGTCGGCGACCATGCTCGCGACCCAGCGCATGTTGAAGTCCTTGCCGCGCGGACCTTCCTTGCCGGCCAGCAGGTCGCCGATGTAGCGCTGCATCGGCGGTTGCCAATAGCGCTGGTTGGATACGTTGACTGCGAACTCCTTGGTCTCTTCCGGGATCATCATGCCCCGTGTGGTCAGCACGAAGCCGCCGACCTCGCGATCGAGCGTGAATGCATGCGTGCCGTTGCCGACCGTGAGCACCAGCATCGTGCTCGGCCCGTAAGTGCAGTAGCCGGCCGCGACCTGGGCTGTGCCCGGCTGCAGGTAATGCTCGTCGCCGGGCGTGGTCACGCCGTCGGGGCAACGCAGCACCGAGAAGATCGTGCCGACCGAAATGTTGACGTCGATATTCGACGAACCATCGAGCGGATCGAACAGCAGCAGGTAGTTGCCGCGCGGAGACCCGTCGGGGGCCAAGTCGGAAATGGGCTGCGAATGATCCATCTCCTCCGACGCGAGGCCGGCGAGGTGGCCGCCCCAGGCATTGGCTTCGAGCAGCACGTCGTTGGCGATCACATCGAGTTTCTTCTGCGCCTCGCCCTGGATGTTGCCTGTCCCAGCGTCGCCCAACACGCCGCCGAGCGCGCCCTTGCCGACCGCGATCGAGATCGTCTTGCACGCGCGTGCAACCACTTCGATCAGCAAGCGCAGGTCGGCGCTGATGCGGCCGCCGCGCTGTTCCTCGATCAGGTAACGGGTGAGGGATATGGCGCTGGGGGCGGGATTTGGAGCGGGCTGCGACATGACGATGGCGGGCGGACGGCGGGGTCGCTATTGTCGCCGAAGCCCGCCGCGCTTGCCGGCCGTATGCCGTCCACGCCGCGCCATCCATATAGCGAATCCTGCGGAGAATAACGATGCGATCTGTCTGCCTGATCCTGGGACTTGGCTTGCTGTCGGCGTGTCAGCCCGCGGCGTCCGATGTTGCGGCGTCGAGCGTGTCACCGGCGCAAGCACCCGGCGTTGCGAGTGCGTCGCCAGCGCCGGATGGCGGAAAACGATTACGCACGATCCTGACCTGTCGCGACCCCGACGCGCTGAAACAGGGGCGGGCTTTCTTCGAAGCGCAATTCCGCCAGGATCCGAAGGTGACGTGCGACAACGCGGGCTATCCGATGCGATGCGCCATCGCCCCGCCGTTGGCGTTCGGCAGTGCGACAGTTGGCTGGTTCAGCGTGGAATCGATTGAGGGCAACCGCGCGACCATCCTGCTGCCGGCACCTGCCGACATCGTGCGGGCGACGTTGCCAGCAACCGGCGCGCAACTGGCCGCTGCGTCCGATCTCGGCGATACCGCGGTGCTGTGTGCGCTGGCGCAGGGCGCGCTCGATGACGGTGCGATCGCTGGCGCGTTGAGCTATCCCGGCGAATCCTTGCCGCCGATGCGCGTCTGTGCCTTCGAACTGGCCAACGGCACGCCGTATTGCACGTCGACTTCCAAAGACGAAGCCAGTTACCGCATCGATGCCGTACCGCGCGGCGACTATCTCGTCGTCGCCTTCCCGAAGGAAGACGGGGCAACGCCGGGCGGTTACAGCGAATGCGTCCCGGAACTCGACGCGGCTTGCACCGACCACGCGCTGCGCGTGGTCGTGGTGAAGCCGGGTGCGGCGACGTCAGGCATCGATCCAGCGGACTTTTATGCCGACGAACCCGACCGGGCCGACTGGCCGCAGGCACCAGCGCCCTGAACTGCCGCGCGGGCATTGCTGACACCAGGTTGGCAGCAGCCCCCGGGCATCCTGTCGGCGTGCACCCTGCACGCCACAGGAGACGCGTCATGCTCAAGCCCAATGTTCCCGCCTGGTTCGAAATCCCAGCCCGCGACCTCGACCGCGCGCAGGCGTTCTACCAGACCCTGCTTGGCGTCGCGCTCAAGCGCGAACGCTTCAGCGAAGACATCGACCAGGCGATCTTCCCCGCTGGCGACAAGCCCAATGCCGCCGGCGCGCTGGTGCGCTGGGACGAAGTGTATGCGCCCTCCGAAAGCGGTGGCTCGATCGTCTACCTCAACGTCGACGACATCCGTCCGCTGCTGCAGCGCGCACCGGAACTCGGTGGCGCGGTGCTGCTGCCGCTGACCGAATTGCACGACAACATTGGTGTGTTCGCACACATTCGCGACAGCGAAGGGAATCGCGTCGGCCTGTTTTCACCACATTGATGTCGCCGCATTGATCACGCGCCTCGATTGAACGAAGGCACGGCGTAAGGCGATCATGCCGTCATGCGCCGCGCCGACCGACTGTTCCTCATCATCCATGCCCTGCGTGGCCGCCGTTCCGCCTTGCCCGCGCGTAGCCTCGCCGAGACGCTCGGCGTCTCCCTGCGCACGGTGTATCGCGATGTCGCGGACCTGCAGTTGTCGGGCGTGCCGATCGAAGGCGAGGCCGGCGTCGGCTACATGCTGCGCAAGGGCAGCGATATCCCGCCGCTGATGTTCAACGCCGACGAACTCGAAGCCCTGGTGGTCGGCACGCGCTTCGTGCGTGCCTTCGGCGGCGAACGCCTTGGCCGCAGCGCCACCGCGGCGTTGCTGAAGATCGAGGCGGTGCTGCCACCGGAACTTCGCGAGCGTAGCGGGCGCACCCGCATCTTCGCGCCGACGCTGTCGGCGCGGGCCGAAGCCAACCGCCTGGTCGAACAGTTGCATGCGGCGATCGAGGCGCAGGCCGTGTTGCGCCTGGACTATCGCGACGATCGCCAGGCCGCCAGCGCGCGCGAAGTCGAACCCTTGTGCCTGGCGTTCTGGGGCGGCAGCTGGACGCTGGGGGCGTGGTGCCGGTTGCGTCGCGACTTTCGCAACTTCCGTCCCGACCGCATCGTTGAGTTCGCGACCACTGGCGAGATCTTCGCCGACGATCCGGCGCGCGGCTTCACGGCTTATCTGCGCGCGATGGACGTGGCGTCGGAGACCGTCGGCTGAGTTGTGTTTTTTGCGCAACGGGCTGCCTTGACGCCCTGCCAACGCCACATGAACATGCCGTGCATATCCCGCACGACGCTGACAGTCTGTCGCGCGATGAGGATAGGCCCTTGGAGTTTCCACATGTCTCCTACTCCGTTCTCCATCCATGCTCTTGGCAGAAGCGATGCTCCGATGATGAGAGCGGTGCTGGCTATGTTCGGTACGGCCTTTGAAGACAAGGAGACTTACATTAGCTCTCAACCAAGCACGACCTACCTGGAGCGCCTGCTTGAGAGCGACACTTTCATTGCGCTTGCTGCCCTCAAGGACGACGAGGTTGTCGGAGCCATTGCGGCTTATGTACTACCCAAGTTCGAACAAGAGCGTAGTGAGATTTACATCTACGACCTGGCAGTGGCCGATGCGCACAGGAGGCAAGGTATTGCCACCGCATTGATCATGGAGCTCAAGGACATTGCGTCTTTGCGCGGCGCCTACGTGATCTTCGTGCAGGCAGACTTGGTTGATGACCCCGCCATCGCGCTGTATACAAAGCTTGGCACTCGTGAGGGTGTCCTGCACTTTGATATTGCGAGTGGCGGCTCGGGTGCCGCATAGCAATCCATTCAAGCCCAAGCCGCTGCCGCGCGACCAGATTCAGGCGCCAGGCGGCGACGCTTTCGTACCGATAGGAAAAAGCATGGAACAGCCCATGAGGAGCATCAATGCACACGGGTAGCTGTCTTTGTGGTGCGGTGAAGTACGAGATTCGCGGCGAGTTGGGACCGGCCTTCTACTGCCATTGCTCGCGTTGCCGCAAGGCCAGCGGATCGGCATTCGCCTCGAATGTCGTCGTCGCCGCTGGGGACTTCGTCATCGTCCAGGGCGAGGAATCGCTCGGCAGTTTCAGTTCCAGCGAAAACATGCAGCGCAGTTTCTGCCTGCGCTGCGGGTCTCCGATCATGAGCCGCCGCGGCAACCTTCCGCAGGTTCGCGTCCGGCTGGGTACGCTCGACACGCCGTTATCGGAAGGCCCTGGTGCGCATATCTTCGTGGCGTCGAAAGCCGACTGGTTCGATATCCACGACGCGTTGCCACAACATCCTGAGCGACCGCAGGGCTAACCAACCAACTGAGCCGCAGCTGCGTCGCGGCCGGTTTGATCCCGGAGTTGCATTAGATGCGAATGGATACGCAAGTCCACGGGGAAGCGGCTGGGCGCAGCCGCCTGCTGGCGGCGCTGTCACCCTTGGTGCTGATGGCCGTGTGCATACCGGCGCAGCATGTCGCGGGAGCCAGGCTGGGGGTGTGGGCATGGGTGCCCACGATGTTGTTGTTCTGGACGACGATCGCCATCGCGGTCAACTGGTTTGGCGGTCGCCGTGCCCTTGCCCGGTGGTTGCAGCCGGCGCAGGGCGCGATGTTATGGGGTGCGCTGGGTGTCGGCGTCGGGTTGCTCTCGCTTCCTGGGTTCCTTGCGCACTGGCAGATCGTCCGCGAGCCATCGATCCTGGTTTTCTGGCTTGCCTTCGGCCTGATCAATCCGTGGTTCGAGGAAGCGTACTGGCGCGGCATGCTGATGGATGCGACCGCGTCATGGGGCGGCTTGCTCAGCGTGGTCTACTCCGCCGCGTGGTTCGCACTCAGCCATCCGCTGATCTGGGGCGTGCATGCCACGGCCATGCGCCAATGGCCGGTGATTGCTGCGCTGTTCTTCGTTGGCGTGATCTGGGCGGTCGTCTATCGCCGCAGCAAGAGCATCCGCTGGACCATCGCCGGACACATGCTGGCGAACCTGTTGGGCATGGCGGTCCCGGTGCTGCTCAACCTGTATGACCCGGCGGCGCGCTGAGGCTAACGCCTGTTGAATGAATTGGTCAGCGAGCGGATGCATGACGCAACGCATTCAACCACCCACCAGACAGCACGAATCTGGGGAAGGTAAGCCATTGCTCCAGGAAGATGCGTGATATTGCATTTGCAGCGCTGGTGAAAGGCTCTGGCGGTACCGCCTCATCGCGATGCCCGCGGCCTTGCAGTGCAATGGATGCCATCATTGCAAGAACTGCAACGGGGGCCACGAGCCACGAACCTTGAATCAAGCCAATGACGAGCGAAAGATTGGCGAAAAGAAACAAGGGAACGAGCACGATGTGGAGCAGCAGATTGCGCCGGGAGCGGTGATAGCGCGGATAGCCTTCCCACTGCCATCGCAGCAATTCAGAGATGTTCATTTCAGCTCCAATTTCGTGCCAACAATTCAAGGAAGCACATGTCGCTCTAGATCACCCGCAGCGTGATCGCCTTCAGCACTGCCCGGGTGCGATCGCGGGTGTCGAGCTTCTCCAGGATCACCGATACGTAGTTCTTCACCGTGCCTTCGGCCAGGAACATCGCACGCGCGATCTCCTTGTTGGAGTAGCCACCGGCGAGCAGGCGCAGGATCGCGACTTCGCGTTCGCTGAAGGCTTCGCGTGGGGCGTGGGCGGCGTGGTACTGATAGCGCGCGCGCACCGGTTCGGTACTCACCGGCTGCAGCAGGGTTTCGCCGCGGGCGACGCGAGTGATCGCGTCGCGCAGGTCTTCCGGCGCGGCATCTTTCAGCAGAAAGCCCTGCGCGCCGGCCTCGGTCGCGCGCAATAGCAAGTCGCTGTCGTCGAAGGTGGTCAGCAGCAACACCGGCGTGCTGTCGCCGCGTGCGCGCAGCGCCTGCAAGGCGGCGATGCCGTCGACACCGGGCATGCGGATATCGCTGAGCACCACGTCGACCGGTTGCTGCGCGAGTTGGGCGAGCAGCGCTTCGCCGCCGTCGGCCTCGAACACGATGGCAATGCCTTGACGTTCCAACAGCGCGCGCAAACCCGCGCGCACCAGCGCCTGGTCGTCGGCCAAGGCGATACGGATGGCTGCACTGTTCATGCGGGCGATGCGCCTGCAGGAAGCTGTGCTTCGATGCGCAGCGAACCGGCGGGCGCCAGCATGAAGTGCACGGCGCCTCCATAGGCCTCGATCCGCTCGCGCATGCCGGTGAGGCCATTGCCGGGTTGCCAGGCGCCACGCACGCGGCCGTCATCGTCGATGGTGAGTTGCAACGCATCGGCGTTGCGCGTGAGTGACACATGCAACGTGTTGGCACCGGCATGGCGGGCGGCATTGGTCAGCGCTTCCTGCACGATCCGCAGGATGGTTTCCGCCAGCGCCGGATCGTCGACGCGGACATCCCCGGCCATGCGCAGCTGCAACACCGGTTTCGGCATCGGCGCGGCCAGCGCGCGCAGCGCGGTGGCGAGGTCGAGGCCGCGTTCGCGCCGCAATGCATCCACCACGCCGCGGATATCGCCGAGTAGTTCGCTGGACAGTTGTTGCGCGAGCACGACTTCGTGCCGCTGCGCGAACGCGGGTTCCTGCGCCAGCGCGCGCAGGTTCAAGGTGAGCGCTGTCAACTTGTGGCCAGCGACATCGTGCAATTCACGCGCCACGCGCAGGCGTTCGCTATCGCGTGCGCTATCGGCGAGCAGCGCGCGCGTCGCCAGCAGATCGGCGTTGACCAGCAGCAACTGGTCGCGCGCCTGTTCCGCGCGGCGTGCGTAGTGCGCGCACAAGCCGGCGAAGAGCTGGAAACCGGCGTTGACGGTGACGACCAGCATGGGCGTGCCGTGGCCGGATTCGCGCACGATGCAGTAGTACACCAGGTCCGCCGCCAGCACCGCGAGCAGCGCCGTGCGCAGCGGCCAGATCATCGCCAGCTGTGCGGCCCAGATCACCAGCAGGATCTGCGCCGTGCCGGGGCGCGGATAGAGCCAGATCAGCGTCAGTGCCAGCAATCCTTCGAGCAGCAGCAATGCTGTGCAGAGCCGCACCCGATGCTCGGGCAGGACGCGCAGGGCGATGAACGCCAGCAGGAACGCAATCAACAACCCCCACGCCAACGGCGCGTTCGGCGGCGTGATCAAACGCAGCGACAGGCCGATCGCCACCCAGGTGATCAACGCAGCCCAGCTCATCGGGTCGACGGCGGCACGCCAACGTTCGTTCATGCCGCCATGCTGCGGCTGCCGCCGCGTGCTGGCAATGCATGTGGCGCAGAAAGTGACTTTCGGCAGGACGATCCGCAGGTTGCGTCGCAGCGCCACGGACGGCAACGAATGACTTCCGGCAGGGTGAAGCGATGACGACGGGCACTGCGCTGCCGCGTGCCGCGCGCGGAAGCTGTACGCAACCGCTGAGGAGGCCCACATGAGCACCTATTCGACGATCGTCGCGATCCACGGCAGCATCGGCGCATTCGCCCTGCTCACGTTCTGGCTCGCCGCGTTCCTGCGCAAGGGCAGCCCGCTGCATCGCCGCGTCGGCCAGGCCTACCTGTTGGCGATGACGGGCATCATCGCCACCGCGACGCCGATGGCATGGCACGCCTACAGCATTGGAAAACCGGTGATGGCGGCATTCCTGGGCTACCTGGTGGTGATCACTGCGACGGGTGTGTGGGGCGCATGGCGCGCGATCCGCGACAAGCACGACGTGGTGCGTTTCACCGGCCCGATCTATGTGGCTTTGGGTGTGCTGTCACTGCTGTCGGGCTTGGGTGTGCTCGCGCTCGGCTATCGCGTCGGCTCGCCGCTGCTGATGGGCTTCTCGGCGGTCGGCCTGTTCGCCGCGTATCAGACCTTCGACCGGCGCCTGCACCGTGCGCGTCTCGCCGCGCAGCCGCGCTGGTGGCTCGAAGCGCACTACACCGGCATGCTCGGCAACGGCATCGCGACGCATATTGCCTTCCTCGCGATCGGCTTGCCGCGGCTGATGCCGTCGATCAGCGGCAGTACGCTGAACTACGTCGCGTGGTTCGGGCCGGTGCTGGTGGCGGTGATCGCCAAGATCCTGATCGATCGGCGTTGGAAACCGAAGCCGAAGTCGAAACCCGTCGCGCCGTTGCTCGCGACGGCGAACTAAACGTCGCCGTCGCTCGCCCAGCCTTCGCCCGTGCCGCGGTGATGCACGACATCGGTCGGCAATACCATGCCGGCCGGATACGACTCCAGCTGCGCCAGGCGCTCATAGATCGGGCGGAAGTCCGGCGTCGTCGCTTCCATCAACTGCTCGTAGCTGTCGATGACGAAGTAGGTCTTCTGGTAGGTGTCGATGCGATAGCGCGTGCGCATGATCCGTTCGAGGTCGAAGCCGATGCGGTTCGGCGCGGCGCTGTCGAGGCAGTAGATCGATTCGCCCTTGGACGAGACGATGCCGCTGCCGTAGATGCGCAGCCCGTCGGCCTGCTTGATCAGGCCGAATTCGACGGTGTACCAGTACAGGCGGGTGAGGTTGACCAGCGCTTCCGGGCCAATGCCGTGCGCCTTGACGCCGCCGCGGCCGTAGGCCTGCATGTAGTCGGCGAACACCGGGTTCATCAGCAGCGGCACATGGCCGAACAGGTCGTGGAACAGGTCGGGCTCGGCCAGGTAATCGAGCTGCTCGGGTTTGCGGATCCACCACGTCACCGGGAAACGGCGATTGGCGAGGTGGTCGAAGAACGTAAGTTCCGGCAGCAGGCCTTCGACGCCGACCAGTTCCCAGCCGGTGGCAGCGCGCAGCCGCTGGTTGAGGTCGTCGAATTTCGGGATCTGCTGCGGCGACATCCCCATCGCCGCCTGCGTGCGCAGGAATTCGTCGCTGGCGCGGCCGACCAGGATTTCGCGCTGGCGCTTGAACAACGTCGCCCAGACCTCATGGTCGGTCGCCGTGTAACTCGCCCATGGTTGCTCGACCACGGCAGTGGTGTAGACCGGGACATAGCCCTTGTCGGTGAGCTGGTGTTCGACGCGGTTGGGGGAGGCAGTGTTCATAAGAAGCACTGTAACCGCCGATCTGCGCAATAGTCTTGCGTTGTTGCGCGTATGATTGCGATTGGCGCATGATTCTTGCGGAAATTGCATGAAAGGCGCACGAACATGCCAGCCGTCGAACTCGACCGTACCGACCTGCTGCTCCTGGCCGAGCTGCAACGCCAGGGCCGGCTGACCAATGCCGAGCTGGCCGAGCGCGTGCATCTCTCGGCCTCGGCTTGCCTGCGCCGCGTACAGCGGCTGGAACGCGAGGGCGTGATCGCCGGCTACCGCGCGGAAGTTGATCCCGAACGGCTGGGCCTCGGCCTGCAGGCGTTCGTGCGCGTGCAGCTCAATCGCCACGACAGCGCCGCGATCACCGCCTTCAGTGATTTCGTCAACAGCTGGGATGAAGTCGTCGCCTGCCATGCACTCACCGGCGACATGGACTACCTGCTGCAAGTCGTCGTGCACGACCTCGAGCACTTCTCGCGTTTCCTGCTCGACCGTCTGTTGAATCAAGCCGGCGTCGCCGACGTCAATTCCAGTTTCGTGTTGCGCACGGTGAAGGTCTTCCGCGGTCTGCCTTTGTCGGCACGTTCATAGTCACCACGGGATCTGCCATGACCGACCACCGCAACGTCATCGCGCAGCCGCCTGCTCGCTTCGAGGCGTGGTTGCTGATCATTCTTGTCGCCGGTGCGCTGCTGTGGTCCGGGCTCGCGCCAACCGATCGCATGACCTGGTTCCTGGAAGTGGTGTGGGTGATCGTCGCGCTGCCGTTGGTGATGGCGAACTGGCAGCGCTTCCCACTGACGCGCCTGTTGTGCTGGTTGCTGGCCACCCACGCGCTGGTGTTGATCTATGGCGGCGCCTACACCTATGCGGAAACGCCGCTGGGTTTCCAGTTGCGCGATCTAGTTGGTTTCGAGCGTAATCCGTGGGATCGCGTCGGCCACTTCATGCAGGGTTTCGTGCCGGCGATCCTGGCGCGCGAACTGCTGCTGCGCTGCACGCCGCTGCAACGCGGCGGTTGGCTCCATTACCTGGTGCTGGCCGCGGCGCTGAGTTTCAGCGCGTTGTTCGAATTGATCGAATGGTGGGCAGCGCTCGCCTTCGGCGCCGACGCGGACGCGTTCCTCGCGACCCAGGGCGACCAGTGGGATACGCAGTGGGACATGTTCCTGTGCCTGTGCGGCGCGGCGCTGTCGCTGCTCCTGTGGTCGCGGTTGCACGACCGGCAACTGGGACGCTGAACGCGACGCGTCCATACCGCCCCGTTTGCTGTGGCTGTCATCGTGTAGCAACATCAACGGTTGACGGGCGCCGGGGGTGCCCACACGCCAAGGGGACACCATGAGCATGAACCGCCGTCCGTCGCCGTGCGCGTTGGCACTCGCCATCGCCACTCTGCTACCACTGGGCAACACGCTGGCCCAGGAGCAGGGGGCCACCGCACCGCAGGCCGCCAGCACCGAGCAGAAGCCCGCCACGCTGGACACGGTGACGGTCACTGCACAGCGCCGCGTGGAGGACGTGCAGGACGTGCCGATGGCGATCACCACCGTCGATGGCGAGAAGCTCGAGGTGCTCGTGTCCGGTGGCGAAGACGTCCGTCTGCTGTCCGGTCGCCTGCCCAGCCTCAACATCGAGTCCTCGTTCGGCCGCGCGTTCCCGCGCTTCTACATCCGCGGCCTCGGCAACACCGACTTCGACCTCAACGCTTCGCAACCCGTTTCGCTGGTCTATGACGATGTCGTGCAGGAAAACCCCATCCTCAAGGGCTTTCCGATGTTCGACATGGCACAGGTCGAGATGTACCGCGGTCCGCAGGGCACGCTGTTCGGGCGCAATTCGCCGGCCGGCGTGATCAAGTTCTCGTCGGCGCGGCCGGAAGAGGTGTTCGGCGGCTACGGCAAGATTTCCTACGGCTCGTACGGCACCATGAACCTGGAAGGCGCCATCACCGGACCGCTTGCCAAGGGCGTGTCGGCGCGGCTGTCGGTCCTGCACCAGCGTCGCGACGACTGGGTCGACAACGTCAACAATGGTCCCGGCGATGATCTCGAGGGTTACGAGGAAACCGCCGCGCGGCTGCAGGTGCTGTTCGCGCCGAGCGACGATTTCGAGGCGCTGGCCAACGTGCACATGCGCAAGCTCGACGGCACCGCGCGCCTGTTCCGCGCCAACATCATCCAGCCCGGCACCAACGATTTCGTCCCCGGCTACGAGCGCGACAAGATCTACATCGATGGCACCAACGTGCAGGACCTCGACCAGGTCGGCGCCAACCTGCGCATGCGCTGGGATTTCGGTCGTACCACGCTGCATTCGATCACCGGTTACGAGAGCGTCGAAGTCTTCAGCCGCGGCGACATCGACGGCGGCTCGGTCTACACGTTCGATTTCTTCACGGGTGACGGCGCCGACATCGGCCCGCCGCTGACGGGCGCGCGTTTCAACGCGCAGTCGGCCGACGGCCTGCCGGAACACCGCCAGCTGAGCCAGGAATTCCGCCTCGAATCCAACGAGTGGGGCCGCTTCGACTGGCAGGCCGGCCTGTTCTGGTTCGACGAAGAGATCGATGTCGACACGTTCAACTACGACGACTTCGCGCCGGGCCAGCCGCAGAACGGCCACGCCAGCCAGCAGCAGGACAACACCGCGTGGGCGGTGTTCGCATCGGCCGACTTCGACGTCACCGACCGCTTCATCCTGCGCGGCGGCCTGCGCTACACCCGCGACGAAAAGGACTTCACCGCGGCGCGCGACCAGCCGACACCGTTCAATCCACCGGTGATCGCACCCATCTCGATCAGCACCGCAGACTCCGACATCAGCTGGGATCTCAGCGCCGTGTACGAGCTGAGCGAAGCGACCAACCTCTACACGCGCGTCGCCAAGGGCTTCCGCGCGCCGTCGATCCAGGGCCGCCTGCTGTTCGCCGACCTCATCTTCACGCCTGCGACCGGCGCGGACTACGTGACCGTCGCCGATACGGAGACGGTGATCTCGTGGGAAGCGGGCATCAAGACGCAGGTGTGGGACAACCGCCTGCGCATGGGCCTTGCGGTGTTCCATTACCAAGTCGATGACCAGCAGCTCACCGCGGTCGGCGGCGACGCCAACATCGCGCGCTTGGTCAACGCCGACCGGATGGTCGGCCAGGGCGCCGAGTTCGACCTCGAGGCCTTCCTGACACCGAACCTGCTGGTGACCTTCGGCGCCAGCTACAACGACACCGAGATCCAGGACAGCGACCTCAGCGTGTTCCCGTGCGCGGCCTGCACCGTGCTCGATCCGGCGGATCCGAATCGTCCGGGCGCGGTGCTGATCGATGGCAACTCGCTGCCGCAGGCGCCGAAGCACGTCTACAACGTGACCGCACGCTATGGCGTGCCGGTCGGCAACGGCGAGTTCTTCGCCTTTACCGACTGGGCCTATCGCAGCGAGGTCAATTTCTTCCTCTACGACTCGGTGGAGTTCATCGGCAAGTCGAAGGTGGAAGGCGGCCTGCGCCTGGGCTACAACTGGAGCAACGGCGCCTACGAGGTCGCGGTGTTCGGCCGCAACATCACCGACGAGGACGTGATCGTCGCCGGCATCGACTTCAACAACCTCACCGGCATGGTCAACGAGCCGCGCACCTGGGGTGCGCAGTTCACCGCGAAGTTCTGACCGACGCGCCTTGCGGCATGGAACGCCCCGCACACGCGGGGCGTTTTGTTGCATGGCCAGGCCGTGTTACGCGATCGGGGATATGAATCGCCCAAAAAGAACGGCCGTCGATGACGGCCGTTCGGGTGTCGCGGTGTCGCGTGATGCTTAGAAGCGGAACTCGAGGCCTGCGGTCAGCGTGTTCGCATCGATGCTGACATCGAAGGCTTCCGCCTTGTTGATGTCGTAGTTGAGGCTCAGGCCGAAGTTGCGGTTGAAGTCGTAG
Source organism: Lysobacter sp. CFH 32150 (assembly GCF_022758295.1). Lineage (GTDB taxonomy): Bacteria > Pseudomonadota > Gammaproteobacteria > Xanthomonadales > Xanthomonadaceae > CFH-32150. The sequence goes on from NZ_JALDWJ010000004.1 coordinate 156,095, forward strand.
CCGGCGCCAACGCCGAAATACGCCTTGTTCGAGCTGTCATCGACGCTGCCGACGCCAGCGACGCTCAGCTCGGTGGTGATGCGGGCGATGCCGGCGCGGCCATTGATGAAGAAGCCGGTGTTGTCCGGGCCAAAATTCTTCTTGCCGACCACGCCGACGCCGAAGCCGTCGAGCTTGGCCGAGATGCCGTCGCTGGAGTCCTCGCCATAGTTGGCATAGAAGGCTTCGAACGCGAAATTCGGGGTGAAGTAGTAGCCGCCGCGGACGTTGAACGCGGTTTCATCGGAAGACGTATCTTCGATTTCGATCTCGCTATTGCCCGCTTCGAGGCGGACATAACCCTGGCCGGCTTCGACTGCGAACGCCGAGGTCGACAGACCAGCCAGAACCAGCGCGGTGGAGAGCGCCAAAATCTTCTTCATGTTGCGGAATTCCCTGTTTGATATGAATTGCCCGGCACGGGCCGGGCAAGTTTCCGCATTGCATTCAGCAATGTCAAATATTCGTTAATCCGACCTTTTCGGCGGAAATGGCAGCACCACGCCAGTGGGCTCGGAGGGCCGCTGCCATAGCACCGGCACGTCGCGCGGGCTGACCGGTTCGAACTGCTCTCGTTCCGCGCGTGCGGCTTCGGCCGCGAGCTCTTCCTCGAGCTCCCAGCTGTAGCGTTTGCGCGGCGGCAGCGGATCGCTGCGACGGAACAACCAGGCCGCGACGAGGCCGGCAAGCGCGCCGCCGAGATGCGACTGCCACGACACGCCTGGCTCCTGCGGCAGCACCGTCAGCAGCATGCCGCCGTAGAGGAAGAACGCGATCATCGCCGCGGCGATCGCCGGGCGGTCGCGGCGCAGCAGGCCGAGGGTGAACACCAGGAACATCAGCCCGTGGGTCACGCCGCTGGCGCCGAGGTGGTGCGTGCCGGGCTCGCCGAGCAGCCACGCGCCGAGACCGGACCCCAGCCACAGCAACGGCAACGCGCGCAGTGTCGCCCGCGGATACACGCTGCCGGCGAGGGTGCCGAGCAGCAGCAACGCCACCGCATTCGCGGTCACATGCGCGAACGAGCCGTGCAGCACTGGCCCGGTCAGCAGGCCGATCAGGCCTTCGACCGCGTGTGGCGTGACCGCCCACGCGCCAGCGTCGAAACCCTTTTGCGCGGTGAACACCGCGGCGAGCAGCAGGACGAAGGCGAGGCTGGCGTTGAACGCACGCAGCACGCGGCGGCGGTCGTGCATGCGCTGGGCGTGCGGGTCGGGCGGATCGTCGTGGACGGGCAGGTGCATGGCTTGAGGATGGCGACGGCCAGCGCGGATGCAAGGGCTCAACTCCTCCCCTTGCGCGCAGCGCAGGGGGAGGTTGGGAGGGGGTGCTCTTTGCGCGCAGCAGCAACGGCGAAAGCAAAAAGCACCCCACCCCAACCCGTCCGGCCCGCCGGCATAGCCGTCGGGCGTTCGTCGGGCCGCGAGCCAGTGGCTCGCAAGCGGCCCTCCTCACCCCTTCGCCTCCGGCGAAAGGGAGGGAGTAGGACGCCGCGTAGAATGGCGCGATGAATAGCGAATTGCCCGTAGTCAGGCTCAAGAACGCCTGGCGTTCGACCCATCCGTGGATCTTCCAAAAGCTGGTCGAAAAGCCGGCAATTAAGCCCAAGCCGGGCAGCATCGTCGACATCGTCGGCGTCGATGGCGTGTGGATCGGCCGCGGTTTCTACAACGGCCATTCGCGGATCGCGCTGCGCATCCTCGAAACCGATCCGGACATCGCGGTCGATGCCGGCTGGTTCGCGCGCAAGATCGCCGCGGCGGTGTCGTTGCGTCGCGACGTGCTCAAGCTCGACGCGGTGAGCGACGCCTGGCGCGTGGTGCACAGCGAAGGCGATGGCCTCAGCGGGCTCGTCGCCGATCGCTACGGCGACCTGCTCGTGGTCGAATACTTCAGCGCCGGCATGTTCCGCCATCGCGAATGGATCTACGACGCGTTGCGCGCGCAGTTCCCCGGCTGCCGCTTCCATGCCTTCGCCGACGAGCACATCCAGAAGCAGGAAAGTTTCGATTTCCGCGGCAGCGAGCCGGCCGCGCCCGCGATCATCAGTGAGCACGGCATCCGCTTCCGCGCCGACCCCGCCGGCGCGCACAAGACCGGTTTCTTCGCCGACCAGCGCGACAATCGCGAATGGCTGTCGCAGCAGGTCGCCGGTCAGCGCGTGCTCGACCTGTGCTGCAACACCGGCGGCTTCGGCGTCTACGCCGCCGCGCGTGGCGCCAGCGAAGTGGTCGGGATCGATATCGATGAGGACGTGCTGGCAATCGCCAAAGGCAACGCCAAGCTCAATAATGCGCACGTCAAGTTCGTGCAGGCCGACATCTTTCCGTGGCTGCGCGACGCCGGCAATCGCGGCGATCTGTTCGACGTCGTCATCCTCGACCCGGCGAAGATGACCCGCGACCGCGAACAGGTGATCCCGGCGCTGAAGAAGTACCTCGACATGAACAAGCTCGCGCTCGGCGTGGTCAAGCCAGGCGGCCTGTTCGCGACGTTCTCGTGCACCGGCCTGGTCAGCGAGGAACAGTTCCTCGACATGCTGCGCCGCGCCGCGTTCTACGCCGGGCGCACCGTGCAGGTGCTGAAAGTGAGCGGTGCCGGCGCCGATCATCCGTGGCTGGCGCAGGTGCAGGAGTCGCGCTATCTCAAGGCGGTGTTCTGCCGCGTGCTCGACTGACGCGATCGTGGCTTGCGGATGGCGGGTGAAGCCGCGCTGCCCAGGTAAGCGAATGGGCATCGCAATCGTCACCGCGGGCAGTGGATTCGCAGCCGTTGAGACCGCCCCCGCTACACTGTCGCCATGCCTGAGACCACCATGCTGCTCGTCGTCCTGCTGGTCGCGCTCGTCATCGCGATCGCGTTGCTGTTCGCCTTGCTGTTGCGCAAACCCGACACGCGCCTGGAACAGGCCCTGCGCGACGAGCAACGCGAGGGCCGCGGTGAATTACGACAGCAGCTCGACAGCCTGTCGGCGCAGCAGGAGCAGCGGATCGGCGGTTTTGCCGGGCAGCTCAACGACGCGGCGCTGCGCACCGACCAGCGCCTGGAAGACCTGCGCGAAGCCCTGACCGAGGACGCGCGCAAGGCGCGTACGGAGGCAGCGGTGGCGCTGCGCGACTTCGCCGTTGCGCTGGATGCCAGCATCGGCGAACTCACCCGCAACAACGAAGCCCGCCTCGGCGAAATGCGCGCGACGCTGGAAGGCCGTCTGCGCGAGTTGCAGACCGGCAATGAGGCCAAGCTCGAACAGATGCGCGCCACCGTGGACGAGAAGCTGCATGCGACGTTGGAAACGCGTCTGACCGAGAGCTTCGGCAACGTCACCACCATGCTGGCGCAGGTGCACCAGGGCCTGGGTGACATGAACAAGCTCGCCGCCGATGTCGGCGGCCTGCAACGCGTGCTGACCAATGTGAAGTCGCGCGGCGTGTTCGGCGAAGTGCAGCTGGCGGGTTTGCTGGAGCAGGTATTCGCGCCCGATCAGTACGCCGCCAACGTGGCGACGGTGCCGGGTAGCGGCGAGCGGGTCGAGTTCGCGGTGCGCTTCCCCGGCTCGAGCGGCGAGGCACCGGTGTGGTTGCCGATCGACGCCAAGTTCCCGCGCGAGGATTACGAGCGGCTGCTGGATGCGCAGGAACGCGCCGATCTCGAAGCCGCGCGCGCGGCAGGCGATGCGCTGGAACGACGCGTGCGCCTGGAGGCGCAGCGCATCCGCGATAAGTACGTCGCCGCGCCGCATACGACCGAGTTCGCGATCCTGTTCCTGCCGACCGAAGGCCTGTATGCGGAAGTGCTGCGCCGGCCGGGCCTGGTCGATGCACTACAACGCGACCAGCGCATCGCGGTCGCCGGGCCGACGACGCTGCTGGCACTGATGACCAGTTTCCAGATGGGGTTCCGCACACTCGCGATCCAGGAACGTTCGAGCGAAGTCTGGCGCACGCTGGGCGCGGTCAAGACCGAGTTCGCCAAGTTCGGCGTGGTGCTCGACGGCGTGAAGAAGAAGCTCGACGAAGCCAGCAACAAGATCGAGGAAACCGGCCGCCGCTCACGCATGCTGTCGCGAAAATTGCGCGAAGTGGAAGCCTTGCCGGCCGACGAGAGCCGGCGTTTGCTGGGCACGGAACTGGAAAGCGATGACGAAACGGCGCGCGAATAGGCCCGCGCCCGCCGTAACGCCTAGAAGAACGCCTGGAACAATGCCTACAGCCGCTAGCGTTCGTAGTGGGTCAGGCTGCCGTCCTTCTCGCGCAGATTGAAGCTCCCGGAGTCAGCGTCGCGGATCGGGTTGATGTCCGGCGGCCACACCTGGCCTTCGTCGTACAACCACACGAAGTGCTCATCGACCACGCTCCACACGCCGGTGAGCGACCTGGACCCGTTCGCTGTCGTCGGGCCTTCGAGCTGCGCGGCGTAAAACGTGCCGTCGCCATTCAAGTCGACGCGCCAGCGACTTCCGGGCCGCGTAGCGATCCACGTACCGTGGTATTCGGGCGGCGTCAGGGGCATTGGTTCGACGAAACGGCTGGTGGACTTCAGCGTCATGCCATCGAGCAGGCCGGCCCGGTCCTGCAGGCAGCGCAGGAATCCGCGCGTGCGGTCCAGGGCGCTGCCGTCGATGCGCGACCCCTGCGCTTCGCAGGCCGGATAGTCGTTGGCGCGCTTCATGCCTGCAGCGAAGGAACCGACCAGGTAGATCAGTCCCAGCGCGCCGAGCCAGCCGAAGGTGCGCAACATGCCCGTGAACCATGCCGGCAGCGGTTCCTTCCACCGGTTGTAGGGGTCGTGGCGCATGAACTACGCGTGCTGCAGGCCAGCGATCAGTTCACGTCCGTCGGCATCACCGGCATCGCATCGGCCGGCACGATCGGGTTCTCGTCTTCTTCGCGCAGGTAGTCGGGCAGGTTCTCGTCGCCTTCGAGTTGGCGGTCGCCAAAGATCTGGTAGTTGCGGCGTTGCATCCAGGCGTCGCGGAGCAGCGCGTAATCATCGGTAGCGCCTTCGCGCATGCTGTCGACCGACAGCAGCTGCGTGCGCACGTCGACCAATTGCAGGCCCTGCAGGAACACGCGCGCCTTGTCTTCCTCGATACCGCGGATCGGCGCCAGCGGCGCGTCGCCGACCATGCCGAACACATCGCGCACGGTGCGCGGGCCAAACAGCGGCAGCTCGACGTAGCGCGAGCGCTTCCAGCCCCACACGCCCAGGGTCTGACCGAAGTCCTCGCTGCGATGCGGCAGCTTGGCGTCGGTGGCCGGATCGAAGATGCCGGCGAGACCGAGGGTGCTGTTGAGCGCGAACCGCCCAAACGCCTGCGCGGCCCGTTTCGGCTTGCCCTGCAACAGGCTGTTCAGGGCACTGACCGGCTGGCCGAGATTGCTGAAGAAATTGCTGACGCCCAGTCGCACCGGACGCGGCACCGTCGCGACGTAGGCCTTGGCCAGCGGCTTGGCGATGCGACGATCGACCACGTCGTTGAAGCGATGCATGCGGCGGTTGAAGCCTTCCCACGGATCGTAGGAGGTGGGCAATTCCGCCGGCGTCGGCAGGCCGACGATCTGCTCGTCCTGGTCGCCGTAAAGCGCCTGGTCATCCTGTTCGACTGCGGCCTGTTCGACAGCGGCCTGTTCGACAGCGGCCTGTTCGGCCGTGGTCGGCGTGTCCGACGCATGGGGCGTCGGCGCGACCTCGTCCTGCGGCGGCGCTTCTGTCACCTCCGCCTGCGGTGCGTCGCTGCCCGCATTCACAGGCGCGGGCTCGGTCACGGGCGGCGTTTGTGGATCCGTTCGTGGATCCTCGCTCGTGATCGGTGTTGGCGTTTCGACCGGGGCGGTCGTGGTTTGGGCATTGGCGCTGCCGATGATGAGCAGCAGCGCCAGGAACAGGCGTGGGGGCGTCATGCCCACAGTTTAACGGCTCAGGTGGCGAAGCCGAGCGACGGGTCGAGGCGATACGCCGTGCGCAATGCGGCGAGGCCGGCAGGCTCGCCGTCGATGGCGATGCTGTCAAAGGCGATGCCACCGCCGGCGCGCGCCGCCAATTCGCCCAGCAATGCCAGCCCGGCGCTGTCGACCTGACTCACGTCGCGCAGGTCGAAGCGCGCGACACCGGCCAGTACAGCCAGTGCCTGCGGCCACAACACCGCGACCGCGGCGCGCTCGAGCGCGCCGGTGAAACGCAGCGTTTCGCCCTCGCGACGCAGGTTGGCGTCAGTTGGTGCTGGCATCGGCCTGCAACTTGCCGGCGCGGATGTCGGCGGCGACCTGCGGGATGGTCTTGCGCGACAGCGGTGCGTCGAACTGACTGCGGAAGGTCTGCACGAAGGACACGCCTTCGACCATCACGTCGAACACCTTCCAGTTGCTGCCGGTCTTGCGCATCAGGTAGTCGACTGGGATCGGCTCGCCGGCGGTGCGTACGAACTCGCTCGCGACCTTGACGATGGCGCCGCCGCGCAGCGAGGTTTCCGATTTCACCCGGACTTTCAAGCCGCTGTCGAAGTCGAGCAGCGCGCCGCCGTAACGCGACATCAGGCTGTCGGCCAGCGCGTCGCCGAACACTTTGACGTCGGCGTCGGAGGCACCGCGGCCATGCCGGCCCAGGACCAGACGGCCGGCGTATTCGCGGTCGAACATCGCGTTGAATTCGCCGGCGATGAACTTGTCCAGCGCGGCGCGGTTCTGCTTGAACTCGGCGCGGCGCTTCTCGAGCGTGGCGACGATGCGGGTGGCGTTGCTCAGCACCAGCTGGCTCGGCACGCCCTGCGTGGTGGCGGCGGCGGGTTTGGCGGCCGCCGGTGCCTGCGTGCCTTGTGCAAGCACGAGCGCCGGCGCTGCGGTCAGCAGCGTCGAGGCAATGACGATGGCAAAGAAGTTGCGCTTCATGGGGTCTCTTCCGTGGGGGCGGAGTCGGATTCGGATTGGGGTTCGGTGGCAGTGGCGGCGTCGGCGGGTGCGGCTTCGGCTTCGACTTCGACCGGCTTGCCGCCGCCGCTGAACATGTATTTGCCGACCAGCTGCATCAGGTCGACGGCGGATTGGGTCAGTGCGATCTCGTCGCCGGGCTTCAGCGTTTCCGGATCGCCGCCCGGGCTCAAGCCGACATAGCTTTCGCCGAGCAGCCCGCTGGTGAAAATGCCGGCCGCGGTATCGGCAGGCAGGTCCTTGAACTTGTCGTCGATGGCGAGCGTGACCACGGAGTCGAACTTGACCGGGTCCAGCTGAATGTCGGCTACCTGGCCGACCACGACCCCGCCGATCTTCACCGGCGCCGACGCACGCAGCTGGCCGATGGTGGAGAAGCGCGCGGTCAGCGGATAGCTGTCGCCACCGATGCCCAGCTTGCCGTTGGTGGAGGCGATCGCCAGCACCAGCAGCGAGGCCAAGGCCAGCAGCAGGAAGGCGCCGACGGCGAATTCGAGACGAGGACCACGCATGGTCGTTAACTCCTGAACAGCAAAGCGGAAAGAACGAAATTGAACATCAGCACCAGAAGCGATGCGTTCACCACCGCGCGCGTGGTCGCCACCGACGTGCCTTCGATGGTCGGCTCGGCGTGGTAGCCGACGTAGGACGCGACCAGCGCCGAGACGCCGCCGAACACCGCCGCCTTCTCAAACGCGACGAGGAAATCGTGGCGGAAATCGACCGCATCCTTCAGCACTTGCCAGAACGTGCCGGCATCGATGCCGATCACGTGCACGGCTTCGAAGTAGCTGGCGCTGATGCCGAGGCTGCAGAAGAAACCGACCAGCAACGGCATGCACAGCACCGCCGCCCAGAAGCGCGGCGCGACGACTTTCGCGACCGGATCGATGGCCATCAGGCCAAGCGCGGTGATCTGGTCGGTGGCGCGCATCAGCCCGAGTTCGGCGGCGATCGAGCTGCCTGCGCGGCCGATGAACAGCAACGCGGTCAGCACCGGTGCCAGTTCGCGGTACAGGCCGAGGCCGACCAGCGCGCTGATCTGGTTGCTGGCGCCGTAGGTATCGAGCGCGCGATAACCGAGCAGGGTGACCGACAGGCCGACGAAGGCGCCGCCGACGGCGATGATCGGCAACGAACGCGCGCCGACCTTGTAGATCTCGCGAACGAGTTCGCGCCAGAAATCAGCGGTCGGTTTCGACGCGCGCAGCACCGACAACGTGAACAGGCCGGCGGCGCCGACCGCGCGGGTGGCGGCAACGAAAGGCATTACGCAGCCTCCATGGCGCGCGCGGCGGTATCGAACGCGATCGGGCCATCGGGTTCGCCATTCAAGAACTGCTTCACCAATGGATCCTGGGTCGACTGCAATTCCGCCGGCGTGCCGGAAAACACGATGCGGCCGTTGGCGATCACCACCGCGTGGTCCGCAACCGGCATGGTTTCGTGCACGTGGTGGGTGACGATGATGCTGGTCAGGCCGAGCGTGTCGTTGAGGCGACGGACCAGGTCCATGACGACGCCGCTGGCGATCGGGTCGAGCCCGGTCAGCGGTTCGTCGTAGATCATCAGCGGCGGGTCCAGCGCCAGCGCGCGCGCCAGGGCGACACGTCGGGCCATGCCGCCGGAGAGTTCACGTGGATACAGATCCGCGGCGGCGCGCAGGCCGACGCCGTGCAGTTTCATCAGCACCAGGCGGCGGACCACCGCGTCGGGCAGATCGGTGTGCGCGCGCAGCGGCAGTGCCACGTTCTCGGCCACGGTCAGGTCGGTGAGCAGGCCGTTGCCCTGCAACAGCACGCCAATGCCCTTGCGCATCTCCAGCAAGGGTCGCTTGCTGCGCGGCACCGGTTGTCCGAACACCTCGACCGTCCCCGCCGCCGGCACCAGTTCACCGGTCAGCGCGGCCAGCAACGTCGACTTGCCGCTGCCCGACGGCCCCAGCACCGCTGTCACGCTGCCGCGAGGCACCGACAGTGCGATGTCGCGCAGCACCGCGCGTCCGCCACGGTCGAGGCGGACGTCGGTCAGGCGCACGGCGGGAAGGTCGGCGTTGATCGGCACGGAAGATCCGGGGGAAGGTGAATACGAAAAACGGCGCAGCTTGGCGGCTGACCGCTGAATGGCAGCGTAGCGCGGGCCGTGGGCTATTGTCGCAGCTCGCCGGTCTCGGCGGATGCGACCGCGCTCCGGCATCATGCTTTTCATGAATCCGCGTCTTTCGTGAACCAGGCCCGCATGCAGCGACGCCCGGACTTCCGCCTTTACCACTCCAATGCGCTGGACGTGCTGGCGGGCCTGCTTGCCAAGCAGGTCGCGCAGCTGCCGGCCGATGGCGATTGGCTGCGGCCCGACGTGGTGCTGGTGCCGCAGTTCTCGATGCGGCGCTGGCTGCAGCAGGCGCTGGCCGAACACAGCGGGATCTGCGCCAACCTGCGCTTCCTGACCCCGGGCGAATTCGTCGATCTCGCGCTCGACGCCAACCTCGCGCCGGCGACTGCGGGCGACCGCCTCGCACCCGAGGTGCTGCGTTGGCACCTGCTGCGCGAATTGCAAACGGCGCCACCCTCGCGCCTGGCCGGTTTCAGCGCGGATCCGATGCGGACCTGGACGCTGACCGGTGCCCTCGCCGACACCTACGAGAAATACCAGGCTTGGCGCCGCGACCTGTTGCAGCGCTGGGAGCGCGGCGCCGACGCCGATGACTGGCAGGCCACGCTGTGGCGTCGCATCGCGCGCAACCGCCAGCATCGCGCGCGACGCATCGGCGAGTACCTCCAGCGGTTCGGTGCCGAGTCCGCCGGCGTTCCGGACGGCCTGCCGCCACGGTTGTTCGTGTTCGCCTGCCAGAACGTCTCGCCCGATGTGCTGCAGTTGATCGCCAGCCAGGCGCGCATCGGCGAACAGCATTTCTATCTGCACACGCCGGCCCGCGCGTTCTGGGGCGACCTCGGTCGCTGGGCCGCCGATTACCAGCCGGCCGACGACGACCATTTCCTCGGTGGCATCGAGGGGGAAAGCGGACCCAATCCCTTGCTCGCCGCGTGGGGCCAGGCGGGTCGCGACTTCATCGCCACGCTCGGCAGTGGCGAAGCGGTGGCGGCGAGTTTCGAGGCTGCCGGTTTCGCCGAGCCACCGCACGGCACCTTGCTCGGTCGCCTGCAGGCCGACGTGCTCGACAACCGTGCGCCGCTGGCGACCAACCGCGACGGTGCATGGCCACGTGCGCAGGTCGATCGCGTCGACAGTTCGCTGCAATTCCACGCCTGCCACACCCGGCTGCGCGAAGTGCAGGTGCTGCACGACCAGTTGCGCGCGTTGCTGGAAATGCCGGGCACCGACGCGCAGCCAGCATTGCAGCCGCGCGACATCGCCGTGCTCGCGCCCGACATCGATCTGTATGCACCGCATATCGAAGCGGTGTTCGGCGGCGCGCTCGGGACGCCGCGCGAACTGCCCTACACCATCGCCGACGCCAGTCCGCTGGCGAGTGCGCCGCTGGCCGAGGCCTTCGCGCGTCTGCTGGAACTGCCGCTGCGTCCGCTCACCGTGGGCGATGCCGTGGATTTGCTGGCGGTGCCGGCGATCGCCGCGCGTTTCGACATCGACGACAGCGACCGCGGCGCGTTGCAGGGCTGGCTCGAGGAAGCCGGTGCGCGTTGGGGCCTGGATGGCGCCGATCGCGCGCGCCACGGCGCGCGCGACGACAACGCGTATACCTTCGAATTCGCACTCGATCGCCTGTTGCTGGGCTACGCCTCGGGCGCCGACGACGACATTGCCGGCGTCGCGCCATGGCCCGATCTCGAAGGCCAGTCTGCCACCGCGCTCGATGCCCTGCTGCGCTTCCTCGCGATGCTGCGCGACGGCGCCGCGCGGCTCGCCGGTCCGCATCCTCCGGTGACCTGGGCGCGCGAACTCGAACGCCTGCTCGACGCCGCCTTCGCCACCGAACGCGACAGCGCCGATGCCGCGGTACTCAAGCGCCTGCGCGAATGCACCACGGGCTTCGCGCGCAACGCCGCCCTCGCCGACTACAGCGCGCCGGTCGAACATGCCGTCGTGCTCGAGCACGTTCGCGAAGAACTCACGCGCAGCGACGCGCGCGCGCCGTTCCTGTCGGGCGGCATCTGCTTCGGCCGCATGGTGCCGATGCGGCTGATTCCGTTCCAGGTGATCTGCTTGCTTGGGCTCGACGACGGCGCATTCCCGGCGCGCGACGGCCGCGATCCGCTCAATCGCATCTCCCAGAAACTCGATACGCGCGAACGCCGCGTCGGCGATCCCTCGCGACGCGACGCCGACCGCTATCTGTTCCTGCAGCTGTTCGCGAGCGCCGGCCGTGTGCTGTACCTGAGCTGGTGCGGCATGGATCCGCGCGACGGCAGCGAACGCGAACCGTCGACGTTGGTATCGGAACTGCTCGATGCCGCGGTGGAGTATCACGCCGCCACGGACGTCGATACGCGCGACGCCGTACGCAAGGCGCTGGTGGTGCGGCATGCGCTGCAGCCTTTCTCGCCCGCGGCGTTCGGCGCGCCGCAAATGGATGAGGATGCGGTCGAGCCGCGCCGCTTCAGTTTCGATGCCCGCTGGCACGCGGCCGCGGAGGAAGGATCGGGCAACGCCGCGGTGCCGGTGTTCGCACCTTTGCCGTTGCCGCGCGATGTGGACACCAGCGCGATTCTTTCGATCGAGCGGCTGCGCAGCGCACTGAACAAGCCACATGTTGCCTACTTGCGCGACGGCCTGGGCCTGCGCCTGCCGGAAGAAGAACCGCCGCTGGCCGAGCACGAACCGTTCGGTGCGCCGGAGCCGTTGCCGCGGCATGCGTTGCGCAGCACGATCTTCGATGTCTGGCTGCGCGCCGGCAGCCGACCCGATGCGCGCGCCTTGCACGCGCACCTGCTGGCACGGGCGCTGCTCGCGCCGGGCGCGGACGGTCGCGCGACTGTGGAGCAAGTGCTGGACGATGTTGCTCCGTTCGCGCAGTGCGCGCTCGGCGCAGGGTTCGGCGCCGCATCGCAATCGCGCAGCATCGAACAGGCCGCGGGTCCGCGCATCTTGCAGGGCATGCTGCCCGGCGTGCAGCGCGGCGGCGTGCTGCGGGTGGCGTTGCGTCCCGAGGGTCGCCATGGCGGGCAGGCGTTGCGCCACGGACTGGACTGGCTGCTGGGGTCGCTGCACGAGTTGCCGCTGTACGAGATCGCGAGCGTCGACGAGAAGGGCGACCCCGTTCTGAACACGCATCCGCCGTTGTCGCGCGAAGGCGCCATCAGCAGCCTGCAGGCACTGGTCGCGTTGCGCGACGAGGCACTGCAGGTGCCGCTGCCGTTCCTGCCGCGCACCGGCTTCACCTATTTCCGCCGGCTGCTGGAAAAAGGCGAGGAGTCGGCGCTGGAGAAGGCCGCGGAGGAATGGCGCGGCAACGACCGCCAGCGCGGCGACGCCGGCCCCGCCACGCGACTGGCGCTGCGCGGGCGCGATCCCTTCATCGACAACGATTCCGCTCAGCGTGATCGCTTCGCACGCATCGCGACGGCGTTGTTCGGCGCGTTCGAGAACCACACGCCGGTGCGCCTCGAGGATCTGGCATGAGCGACGCCGTCCTCGCCACCGACCTGCGCGGCCGCAGCCTGCTCGAGGCCAGCGCCGGCACCGGCAAGACCTATGCGCTGGCGGGCCTCTTCGCGCGCGCGGTGATCGTCGACCGCCTGCGCGTGCCGCAGGTGCTCGCGGTCACCTACACCATCGCCGCCACACAGGAACTACACGCTCGCGTGCGTGCGCGCCTGCAACGCGCCGCCGAACTTGCCGCGCAATGGAGTGAAGGCGATTTGGAGACGTGCGCGGGCGACCAGCCTGACACCGCCCTGCTCCGGCTGCTGCTGCACACCGCCCTGCACACGGACGTGTGCGAGGGCGGGCGCGAATCGTTGCCCGCGCTGCGCCTGCGCCTGAGGCGTGCCGTGCGCGAGATGGACCTCGCCGCGATCACCACCATCCACGGCTTCTGCAAACGCCTGCTGGCCGAGCATGCGCTCGATGCAGATCAACCGTTGCTCGCAACCGAACTGCAACCGGACAACCGCGCCTCGCGGCGCGCGCTGGCGGTGGAGTTGTGGCGCGAGTTCAGCACGGACGCACTGGGCAGCGATTTCCTGCGTCGCGCCTTCGGCGACATCCAGGGCCTCGCGGACGTGATGGTGCAGCTCGTCGCTCCGGAGGAACTGCTGCCGCCGCCTCCCGCCACGCTGCCGGACGATCCGCGCCCAGCCCGCGAGGCAGCGTGGCAGGCGCTGCGCGCGGCGTTCGAGACGCATGGCGACGAGGCGCGCGCCGCGGTGCTGGCAGCGATCGCGGGCAAGACGCTGAGCAACGCCCAGTACAAGCCCGATCACGTCGCCGGCGTGTGGGCATGGCTGGCGCAATGCAGTCGCGCGACGCGCACGCCCACGCAGTGGCACGCCAAGTGCGCGAAATACACGCCCGACGCCCTGCTCGCCGGCACCAGCGTGAAGCGCGCGGGACACACGCCGCGCTCGCCGCTGTTCGACGCGATGGGCGCGATGCTGACAGCGGATGCGGCGCTGTTGCCGTGGCGCGAAGCGGTCGACTTGACGCTGCTGCATCGGCTGCGCGGTGCTGCGCGCGCGCGCGACCAGGCGCGCAAGCAGGCCTTCAACGTGCGCGGCTTCGACGACCTCGTCGCCGGCGTGTACGAGGCGCTGCTGACACCCGAGGTGCGCGAGCGGCTGGTCGCGGCGTTGCAGGCGCAGTTCCCGCTGATGCTGGTAGACGAGTTCCAGGACACCGACGCTCGCCAGTGGGCGATCTTCGACCAGTTATCGCAACACGGCGGACTGGTGCTGGTCGGCGATCCCAAGCAGGCGATCTACCGCTTCCGCGGCGGCGACGTGCATGCCTACTTGCGGGCGCGGCACGGCGTGGGCGCGGCGTCGCAGCTCGACCGCAATTTCCGTTCGCGGCCCGGCGTGGTGGCGGTAGTGAATGCGCTGTTCGCGGACATGCCCGCCGAGGCGATGGGTGCAGGCATCGATGTCGTGCCGATCCACGCCGCCAAAAGCGATGACAACACGCTGCTAGTCGACCGCGCACCCGCGCCGGCGCTGACCTTCCACTCGGTGCCGCAACGCGCGGATGGGGAAGGCGGCTGGCGCGATCACAAAGCCGCCGAATCGGTCGAGGTCGCTGCCGCGCTGTGCGCGCGTGCGATCCGCGACGCGCTGCAGGCCGCCGCCGAAGGCCGTGCCACCCGCCGCGACGCCAACGGCGTGCAGCGCGCGCTGGAGCCGCGCGACTGCGCCGTGCTGGTGCGCCGCCACAACGAAGCCCAGGCGGTGCGCGATGCGCTGGCAACGCTCGGCGTGCCCGCAGTGGCCACGGGCCGACAGAGCCTGTTCTCCAGCGAAGCGGCGCAGGAACTGCTGACCCTGCTGCTCGCGCTGGCCGCGCCCGGCGATGAACGCCGCCTGCGCGCAACACTCGCTTTACCGTTATTCGGCTTGGATGCGTCCGCGCTGCGCGCGCTGGAAGACGACGGCGAACAGTTGCGGCGCTGGCAACTGCAGTTCGAACACTGGCGCCTGCGCTGGCAACAGCACGGCCCGCAGGCGATGCTCGCCGACGTCGTCGCGCAACGCGCGGCGACGGTGCTCGCGCTGCACGACGGCGAACGCCGCCTCACCCACCTGTTGCAGCTCGGCGAGCTGATGCAGGAGGCGCGCGCCGCGCGTCTGGGCATGCATGGCCAGCTCGACTGGCTGCGTGCGGCCATCGACAGCGCCGACGACGCCGACGAAGCGCAGTGGCCGCGCCTGGAATCCGACGCCAGCCGCGTGCAGATCCTCACCTTGCACAAGAGCAAGGGCCTGGAGTTCCCGCTGGTGTTCCTGCCGTTCGTGGGCATCGGCCGCGGCGGTGGCAACAGCTCCGATTTCGTCAGCTACCACGACACCGATGGTGAGCGCGTGCGGCAATGGAAAACGGAGCTTGCGCACGACGCATTGCCGTGGAAGGCCGCCAGCCAACTCGCCGCGCAGGAGGAGCGCGAGGAAGACATGCGCCTGCTCTACGTCGGCCTCACCCGCGCCATCGAGGCGTTGTGGGTGTGTGGCGGCGCGCTCGCCAGCCACGACAAGTCGGCACTGTCACGCTTGCTGCGTGGCAACGTGCCGGGCGCTGCGCTCAGGTGGGCGCTCGATGGCTTGCTACAGGTGCGCAGCGGCTTGCCCGATCCCGACGACACCACGCGCCTGTACCTGCAGGACGCGGTCGTCGCACCACCCGCGCGCGAACCCCTGCGGCGCCTGCATCGCGACTGGTGGATCCACAGTTTCAGCCAGCTGCACAGGCAACGCCCGCACGGCATGCAGGCGCTGGTCGAAGAGACGCCGGCCAGCGACGAGCGGCCGTTGGCCGTGGCCGTGGAGACGCCGCGCGACCTGCGCTTCAGCGGCGAGCGCTTCGGCAACGTGCTGCACCACGCGCTCGAACATACTGATTTCGCCGCCTGGCGCGATCACGCCGGCGAGGCGCCGCCGCCGGGCCAGGACGACGTGCTGCGTCGCGCGCTGCAAAGCCAGGATTATCGCGACAGCGATTTCGCCGACGGCGTGCGCGCACTGACGCCGCTGGTCGCCGCCACGCTCAACGCGCCGCTGCCCGAAGGAATGCGCCTGTGCGATGTGCCACCGGCGCAGCGCATCGCCGAGCTCGAATTCCACTTCACTCTCGACGATGCCAGCGCCATGGCCTTGCTTGCCCTGCTGCATGCGCATGGCATCGCCCGGGAGCGCCGCGACTTCGGCGCGTGGCCGCGGCTCAGCGGCCTGATGACCGGCAAGATCGACCTGACCTACCGCGTCGACGGCCGCGTCCACGTGATCGACTACAAGTCGAATTACCTGTCCGATTACGACGCAACCACGTTGCAGCAGGCGATGGCGGCCAGCGAATACGACCTGCAGGCGCTGCTGTACGCGGTCGCGGTGCATCGCTGGCTGCGCCTGCGGCTGGGCGACGCCTACGACTTCGACGCGCATTTCGGCGGCGTGCGCTACCTGTTTTGCCGCGGCCTGGATCGCGAGGCGCCTGCACGCGGCGTGGTCGTCCCGACCCTGCCGCGCGCCTTGGTCGAAGCCGTCGATGAACTGCTGGCGCCAGCCGGAGGCCGCGCATGAGCCGGCCGCTGCGATGGCGCGACGGTGACGGCGTGCGTGCGGTCGATCTCGCATTGGCCGATGTGCTGCGGCGGCGCGATCGTGCCGATGGCGTCGAGCCCGACGAACGCGTGTTG
Source organism: Lysobacter sp. CFH 32150 (assembly GCF_022758295.1). Taxonomy (GTDB): domain Bacteria; phylum Pseudomonadota; class Gammaproteobacteria; order Xanthomonadales; family Xanthomonadaceae; genus CFH-32150. The sequence continues at coordinate 172,376 of NZ_JALDWJ010000004.1, forward strand.
CAGGCCGCGGCATTGGCTTCACTGGCGATCGCGCAGGGCCACGCTGCATTCGATCCGGCGCGACCGGAATTGCTGCTCGATGATGCTGGCGAACTCCCCGACGCACGTGCGTGGTTGCAGGCGTTGGCGGCATCGCGCTGGGTCACTACGCCCGGCGGCGATGCCGTTGCCGATTCCGGTGCGCCGCTGGTGCTCGAAGCCGGCCTGCTCTACCTGCGCCGTTACCGCGAATACGAGCGCCGCCTCGCGCACGGCCTGCAGCGGCTCGCTGCTCACCCATCGGACGCAGACGTGATCGATGCGGAAGCAATTGCGGCGTTGTTTGCCGCCTTGTTCCCGCACGCCCGCGACGGCGACCGACAAGCGCGCGCCGCCGCGTTCGCACTCGTGCAACGGCTGCTGTTGATCACCGGTGGCCCCGGGACCGGCAAGACCACCACCATCGCCCGCCTGCTGTTGCTGCTGCTCGCGCAGGCGCAACACGCTGGCAGCGCGCCGCCACGCATCGCCCTGGCCGCACCCACTGGCCGCGCCGCCGAACGCATGGCGCAAAGCCTGCGCAATGCGGGGACGCAATTGCGCGCGACCGGCATCGATGCGGTGCTGTGCGACGCTTTGCCGACCGCAGCCAGCACCCTGCACCGCCTGCTGGGCACGATCGTCGACAGCCCCCGTTTCCGCCACGATATCGACCATCCGTTGCCCTACGACGTGATCGTCGTCGACGAAGCCTCGATGGTCGACCTGCCGTTGATGTGCAAACTGGTCGAAGCCGTCCCCGTTGGCGCGCACCTGATCCTGCTCGGCGATCGCGACCAGCTGCCCTCGGTGGAAGCGGGCGACGTGCTCGCCGCCATCGTCGATGCCGCGGGCGATGACGATGCCTTGCCGGTGGCAAGCGCGCACGCGCTGCAGCCCCTGCTGGGTATCGTGCCGGCAACATCGGGAACAACGCACGGCCTCACCGGCCACCGTGTGCAATTAAAGCGCGGTTATCGCCTGTCCGATGCGCTCGATCTCGCGCCGCTCGCCACGGCCATGCGCGATGGCGATGCCGATCGCGCGCTCGCGGTGCTGCGTGACGACGCGTTGCGCGGCGTGCACTTCCATGACGGTTTGCTCGACCCGCTCGCCGGGGCAACGCGCGATGCGTTGCTCGCACCGTGGCGTGCACTCGCCGACATGGCCGATCCCGCACAGGCGCTGTCGCTGGCCAATCGCATGCGCCTGTTGACTGCCTTGCGCGAAGGTCCGCAAGGCGCGCACGCGCTCAACGCGCGGATCGAGGAGGCGCTCGCCGGCGCACAACGCGCACCCTACTTCCACGGCCGCCTGCTGCTGATCACCGAGAACAGTTATCGCCATGGTCTGTTCAACGGCGACATCGGCATCTGCCTGCGCGACGACGAAGGCGCCACCGTCGCCTGGTTCGCCGGCAGCGACGGCCCACGTGCCTTCCATCCCGCGGCGTTGCCCGCGCACACCGGCGCGTTCGCGATGACGGTGCACAAGGCGCAAGGTTCGGAGTTCGATGAAGTCTGGTTGCAGTTGCCGCGCCTTGATGCCCGCCCGCTGTCGCGCGAATTGCTGTACACGGCGATCACTCGCGCGCGCAGCGCCTTGCATGTGTGTGCGAGCGAGGGCGTATTGCGCGCGGCGCTCGCACGCCATGCCGTGCGCATTTCGGGCCTAGCGGCGCGACTTGCGCGTTGAGCAAGACGGATTTCACTGCGCGTGAACCCGGTCCGATCTAGGATGACTGGTGCGCCTGGCAGTGGCGTGCCTCTCCACGACAGGAGCGACCCATGAGCAACACCAAGAAAGGTCAAAGCATCGTCGCCGATGTGATCGCTCCCGTCGGCACCGTGATCGGCGCGTTCGCCACCACCGCCGCCAAAATCACCGTCGAAGCATCGGACCCGGCCGACAACTACATTGAGCATTTCCACAGCAGTTATCACAACGCCGCGTACTACAAGGGCGGCCGCGATTGGAACGATTACGCCCCGGCCTACCGCTTCGGCTACGACAGCTATCGCCATTACCGTGGCCAGGACTTCGAGGATGTCGAGCATGCGCTCGCGCGCGACTGGAACAGCGTCAGGGCAGGGTCGCGCCTGGCCTGGGACGAGGCTCGCGGCGCCGTGCGCGACAGCTGGCACTATCTCGAAAGCAACCTGACCGGCGATTTCGACCACGACCGCGGCTGAGACGGCACGCGGGCGCCGGTACGTCTGCCTGACGGCCGCTTTCACCGCTGCTGAACGTTATCGGCAATAGCTTGACCACGAACACCGCGGCAATGCGGGAGATCGCGTCATGAGCATCCTCAAGAAGGACCATATCGTCGGCGCCGGCAGTGGCGCGCTCGCCGGCGGGGTCGCCGGCGCCGCGCTTGGCGCGGTGGTGGCGGGACCACCCGGGATGGCGGTGGGTGCGGTGGCAGGCGTCGCGCTCGGCGCCAGTGCCGGCGACCGCATCGCCGAATCGCGGGACCGGCGCGAGAACCTCGGTCACTTCCAGCAGATCTTCCACAGCATGCCGTACTACATCGCCGGCCATGACTGGCACGACTACGCCCCGGCCTACCGCTACGGCATCGATACCTATGCCAGCCACGGCGGACAGCCGTTCGCGCAGGCCGAGTCGGTGTTGCAGGGCGGCTGGGAGGCGCACTCGCGGTTTGGTTCGAGGTTGAACTGGCAGCAGGCGCGACCCGCGGTCGAGCACGCCTGGCGTTCGCTGGACGAGGCCCTGCACAAGACCGAGCACGTCACCCCGGCGCAAAGCTGATCGCGCAGGAAGAAGCCGGGCGCGACCGGGTAACATGGCGACCCCGTAAGCAGGGCGATCCGCCATGAGCGATACACGCACTGATGACAGCCGTAACGATGTCAGCCGCGCCGAGGCCGAAGACGCTGTCCGCGTCCTGCTGCGCTGGTCCGGCGAAGATCCGCAGCGCGAAGGTCTGCTCGACACGCCCAAGCGCGTGGTCAAGGCCTACGAGGACTGGTTCAGCGGCTATGGCCTCGACCCCGAGGACTATCTCGCCCGCACCTTCGAGGAAGTCGAGGGCTACGACGAACTGATCGTGTTGCGCGACATCCAGTTCGAGAGCCATTGCGAGCACCACATGGCCCCGATCATCGGCCGCGCCCACGTCGGCTACCTGCCCGACGGCAAGGTCGTCGGCATCAGCAAGCTCGCGCGCGTGGTCGAGGCCTACGCGCGCCGCTTCCAGGTCCAGGAGAAGCTGACCGCTCAGATCGCCGACTGCATCCAGCGCGCCTTGCAGCCGCGCGGTGTCGGCGTGGTGATCGAAGCCGCGCACGAATGCATGACCACGCGCGGCGTGCACAAGCGTGGCGTCAGCATGGTGACGTCGACGATGCTCGGCGGCTTCCGCGAGGATGCGCGGACGCGCGCGGAGTTCCTGCAGTTCATCAGCGTGGGAACGGGGCGCTGACCGTCGCCTAGGACGGCGGCCGGGCGCATGGTGCCCGGCCGCGATGCAGCGGGGTGCGCTGCTACCTAGTGCGTATGCCGGATCAGGCCTTTCGGCGGATCGCGTTCGTTGCTGATCACCGGATCGCATTGGAACGTGCAGCCGGCGGTGGTGTCGGCCACCCTGACCTTGTAGTGCGCGGTCTCCTCCACGGTGTTGGCGTCGGTGATGACCCCGTTCGCGGGGGCGTTGCCCCGCCAGGTCAGTTGGTTCCCGGTATCGTCCAGGAAGCTCACGGCATCGATGCTGTAACGGTTGTTGTCGTCGTCCAGGGACAGGTTGAGCGTCGCGGTACCGCTGTTGACCCTGACCTCCATGCCGCCGGCACCATCGTTGCCGCCGCTGTACATGTAGCTGTAGACCGCATTGTTGGAGGCGGTGGTGTTGGTGTAGCCGTCGGAGCCGTTGGACGGGAAATTGCGGACGTCCAGGTTGGCATTGGTGCTAGGCATGACTGGGAACTCCAGGTTGGGGGAATGGCCGTCCAGGCCGGGGAAGCGGGTGCCAGCCCGCCGGTCCAATCACAGGTCGTGCGTCATCGCGTGGCCACCGCCGTCGATGCAGGCCAGGGCCGCAGTGGCACATAGCCGGCAGCGTCGAGGCGCTGGTGATACCGCTGTGCCTGGTCGTTGTCACCGAGGTGGCGCAGCGCGCGCACGAGCGGATCGAGTCGCACGAACGGCAGCGGATCGGCGGCGTTCGCCAGCAGTAATTGCCGCGCGCGGTTCCACGAGGCAGCTGCCACGGTGTCGTCGCCTGCCAGTTGCGCCGCTTCACCCTCAAGCAGCAGCGTGTTGACGTGCGTGATGTTCAACGGACCCGGCTGTGTCTGTCCTTCCGGCTCGAGCAGGGCGCGCGCACGCGCCAGCTGCGCGCGCGCCGTTGCCGCATCGCCGCGTGCCAACGCCAGTTGTGCGAGCAGGTTGTGGGCATCGGCGAGTCCGCGCTGCACGCGCTGGTCCTTGGGTTCGGCCGCGTGTGCTGCGGCGAGCAGCGTTTCCGCTGCATGCGCATTCGTTGCCGCTGCAGCCGGGGCTGGGCCGGCATCGAGCTGTGCCTGCCACAGGCGGCAGAGCCCCAGACTGACCTGCCATTTGCGGTTACTGGGATCCTGCCTCGACAGTGCCTCGGTGAGTGCACCTGCATCGCGCACGCTGGCGCGAGCTTCGGTCCACCGCCCACGTTGTGTCTGCGCATCGGCCAACAGGGCCAGCGCTTCGGCCGATTCCTTCTTCCAGCGTGCGTTTCTGGGTTCGGCGCTGCGGTTGCCAGCAATACCGCGCACCTCTTCGGCAAATAGCGCTTCTGCATCACGCAGCTTGCCCTGCCGCATGGCTAGCGTTCCCAGCCAGGACGTGGCGTTGGCGGCCTCGAATTGCAACGCGGTGTCCGTTGGTCGCTGCCTGGTCCAGATGCGATACAAGGCCAGCACCTCGCGCATCGCCTCCTCAGCCTTGGCATAGCGCCCGCGCTTCTCATCCATCACCGCCAGGTTCTGGTGGCCATAGGCGACTTCCTTCTGCCAGCCGAAGTTGTCCCGATCCATCGCCGCCAGCGCGATCGCGCTATCGCGGTACTTGCGCAGCCACGCCTCGGCGTCGTCGTAGCGGCCCTGTTGCAGGGCGACGTAACCGATCCAGTACTCGGCCTGCGCCAGGTCGAACAAGCGTTGCCCGTTGGCCGGCTGGCGCTCGCGCAACGCAGTGCTGCGCGCATGCGCCTCGCGGAACGCGGTCATCGCTGCGTCGTGGCTGCCTTCGTCCAGTCGCACCTGGCCGATGCCGGTGAGTGAGCGCGCCTGTTCCTCCAGTGCCCGGTCGCTGAGGTCGCGCGGATCGAGCGTGGCGAAATACGTGGTGGCCTTGTTGTCGACCGCACGCATCAGGTCGAGCCGGCCGACGGTGGTCAGTTTCTCGCGCAGGTCGCCGAGCATGAAGCCGAGGATGTCCTCGGCCTGCGCCTGCCGGCGCTGCGCATCATTGCGCGCGACGTAAGCGGTCGCCGCCAGTGCCAGCGCGATCGCCATGCCCGCCAGCGACGCGGCCGCGACCATCACCAGCTTGCGGTTGCGGCGCTGGGCTTCGCGTTGCGCCAGCGTGTCGTAGCCGACCCCGAGCAGGCCTGCGACCAGTTTCAGGAACGCGCGTTCGCGGCCGTCGCCCTCGCGGCGTGCATCCGCGGCCAACGGCTCGCGCTGCACGCCGTTGGCGTCGGCCTGCAGCAGTGCCGGCGGAAAACAACCGAGTGCGGGATCGTGCTTGCCGGAGCCGCGACTGGTGGGGTCACCTGCGACCACGAAGCACAGCACGCGCGCACCGCGGCCGCTGCTGCGGAACGCTTCGACTTCGGCATTCACCCATTGCGACTGCGCCGCCGCGGGCGAACAGATCACCACCAGCGTCGCGGAGTCGTCGAGCGCGCTGCGGATCGTCGTGCTCAGGTCGCCGGCGCTGGGCAGCTCGTCGCGATCGCGGAACATCGCGCCCAGCCTTGCAGGAATCGGGCCATCGATACCGGGCGTACCGACCAGCCGCGACGGCACCCGGTAGCCCTCCAGGCGGCGCAGTAACCAGCGCGCCCAATGGGCGTCGGCATGGCTATAGCTGAGGAAAGCGCGGTAGCGCACGGGGGGTTGTCCCGGGGGCGACGGAGGAACAACGCCGTGTCCCCGCGGCAACGGACAGGCATTGGAAACCGTGCCGACGAACGGTCGGCAAGCCTCGCAATACCAGGGCTTCGCGCCTTATGCGGGGGTCACCCGCACAGCAGCTTCACGATCCCCGCCGCCGCCTCGCGGCCTTCGTACGCCGCGGTCACGACCAGGTCCGCGCCACGCACACCGTCACCGCCCGCAAACACGCGCGGGTGGGTGGTCTGGAACGGCAAGGCCGTTGTTGTCGCCCCGCGCCGCGATGCGCAGCCGGCTTGCGGTTGTGCCAGCACGCGGATGCGGCCGTCGCGTTCCAGTTCGATGCCGTGCGCCGCCAGCCACTCCGGCGGATCGGGCTGGAAGCCGAACGCGATGATCACCACGTCCGCCGCCAGCACCGATTCGCTGCCAGGCACGATCTCGGCGCGTTGCCGTCCGCGCGCATCGGGTTCGCCGAGGACGGTATCGGCCACGCGCACGCCTTCGACGGATTCGTCGCCGAGCAACGCCAGCGGTTGTCGATTGAACAGGAACTGCACGCCTTCCTCGCGTGCATTCGCCACTTCGCGTGCGGAGCCCGGCATGTTGGCCTCGTCGCGGCGATACACGCAGCTGACGCGGGCCGCACCCAGGCGCACCGCACTGCGCACGCAGTCCATGCCGGTGTCGCCGCCACCGAGCACCACCACGCGCTTGCCTTTCAGATCGGGCAACGCGATGTGGTCTTCCCAACCGGCGATCGGCGCGCCTTCGGGATGCAGGCCGCTGACGATGCGGCCGTTCTGTACCAGGAACGGCAGTGCCGGCAGCACGTTGGCCAGGTCCTGTCCCGGCAAGCCGCCATCGGTATAGCGATAGCTGCCGATGCCGAGGAACACCGCATCGAAGTCGGCGAGCAGCGTATCGAGGTCGATATCGCGCCCGATCTCGACGCCGAGACGGAACTCCACGCCCATGTCGTCGAGCACTTCGCGCCGCGCCACCATCACCGATTTGTCGAGCTTGAAACTGGGGATGCCGAAATGCAGCAGGCCACCGATCGCTTCGTAGCGATCGAACACGGTCGCGTGCACGCCCGCACGGGCGAGGCGATCCGCGCACGACAAGCCGGCCGGTCCCGCACCGATCACCGCCACGCGCTTGCCGGTCGACACCACCGACGACAAGTCGGGTTTCCAGCCGTCCGCGAGCGCGGCATCGACGATGTACTTCTCGATCGCACCGATGGTGACCGCGCCGAAACCGTCGTTGAGCGTGCAGCTGCCCTCGCACAGGCGATCCTGCGGGCAGACCCGGCCGCAGATTTCCGGCAGTGGATTGGTTTCGTGGCATAGCGCCGCGGCTTCGTGCACACGGCCCTGGCGCGCGAGTTCCAACCATTGCGGGATGTAGTTGTGCAGCGGGCATTTCCACGAGCAGTACGGATTGCCGCAATCGAGGCAGCGTCCGGCCTGGTGCTTGGCTTCGGCGTGATCGAAACGGCCGTACAACTCGCTCCAGTCGCCGTCCTGGCGCAGCGCCAGCGGAATGCGCGGCGGCATCTGCCGCGGTTGTTCGCGGAACAGGAAGGCGGGCTTGCCGATCAGGGGTTTCTTGTCCATGGGCTTGCTCACGCGATGTCCCTCGAAACCGTCATTCGCGGGAATGACCAGCAAGGGCGGATGCAGTGGATCGAACTCATGCGGCCCTCCTGAGATTCTCGGCCAGCAGTTCCAGACTCGCCGCTTTCGGTTTCACCAGCCAGAACTTGCCGAGGAAATCGCGCATTTCCTCGAGGATGCGCTGCGCCCAAACGCTGCCGGTGAGCGCGGCGTGGGTCTCGAGCAGGTCGCGCAGGTGCGAGCGGTGGTTTTCGAATCCGTCGCCGACGATGCGCAGCAGGTCGATCAGTTCGTGGTTGTAGCGATCGACGAAATCGCGGTCGAGATCGAGCACGTAGGCCATGCCGCCGGTGAAGCCGGCGCCGAAGTTCAGGCCGGTGCGGCCGAGCACCGCGACCACGCCGCCGGTCATGTATTCGCAGCAGTGGTCGCCGACACCTTCGACCACCGCGGTCGCGCCGGAATTGCGCACTGCGAAGCGTTCGCCGGCGCGGCCGGACGCGTACAACTCGCCGCCGGTGGCGCCGTACAGGCAGGTGTTGCCGAGGATCGGCGTTTCGTTCGCCGCATAACGCGCTTCCGGTGACGGTCGCAGCACGATGCGGCCGCCGGCCATGCCCTTGCCGACGTAGTCGTTGGCTTCGCCGATCAGTTCGAAGTTCAGGCCGCCGGCCTGGAACGCGCCGAAGCTTTGTCCGGCGCTGCCATGGAAGCGCAGCGTGATCGGCGTATCGGCCATGCCGCGATCGCCATGTGCGCGCGCGATCGCGCCCGACAGGCGCGCGCCGATGCTGCGGTCGGTGTTGCGGATCGGGTACTCGAATTCGCCGCCGCGCTTGTGCGCGATGACGTCGGCAAGCTGGGTGTCGAGTTGCGCGGCCAGGCCCGTCGGTGCGACCGCCAATGCCGGCGTGCCGCAATGACCGCCATGCGCCAGGCCGTCGCTGGCGAGCAGCGGCGACAGGTCGAGCCGTTGTTGCCGCGCGCTATCACCTTCGACCTGCTTCAGCAGATCGGTGCGCCCGACGATCTCGCCCAGCGAACGCACGCCGAGTGCGGCGAGGTGGTGCCGCACTTCTTCCGCCAGCAACTTGAAGAAGTTCTCCGCGCGCTCCGGCAAACCGGTGAAATGATCGCGGCGCAGCGCCTCGTCCTGCGTCGCCACGCCGGTGGCGCAATTGTTCAAGTGGCAGATGCGCAGGTACTTGCAGCCGAGCGCGATCATCGGCGCGGTGCCGAAGCCGAAACTCTCGGCGCCGAGCAACGCGGCCTTGACCACATCGAGGCCGCTCTTCAAACCGCCGTCGGTCTGCACGATCACGCGTTCGCGCAGGTCGTTGGCGAGCAGCGCCTGCCGCGTTTCCGACAAACCCAGTTCCCACGGCGTGCCGGCGTAACGGATCGACGACAGCGGACTCGCCCCGGTACCGCCGTCGTGGCCGGAGATGGTCACGAGATCGGCGCCGGCCTTGACCACGCCGGTGGCGATCGTGCCGACGCCCGCGTGCGAGACCAGCTTCACAGACACCAGCGCCTGCGGATTCACCTGCTTCAGGTCGAAGATCAGCTGCGCCAGGTCTTCGATCGAATAGATGTCGTGATGCGGCGGCGGCGAGATCAGGCCGATGCCGGGCATCGCGTAACGCAGCCGCGCGATCAGCGCGTTGACCTTGTGGCCAGGCAGCTGACCGCCCTCACCCGGCTTGGCACCCTGCGCGACCTTGATCTGCAGCACTTCGGCGTTGACCAGGTATTCGGGCGTGACGCCGAAGCGGCCGGAGGCGATCTGCTTGATCTTCGAGACCTTGTCGCTGCGATAGCGCGCCGGGTCTTCACCGCCCTCGCCGGAATTGCTGCGGCCGCCGAGGCGGTTCATCGCCATTGCCAGTGCTTCGTGCGCTTCCGGCGACAACGCGCCCAGGCTCATCGCGGCGCTGTCGAAGCGGCGCACGATGGCTTCGATCGGTTCGACTTCGTCGAGGGGGATGGCAGCGATCTGCGACGTATCGAGGTCGAGCAGGTCGCGCAGCGCCGCCATGGGGCGTTCGTTGACCGCAGCCGCGTACGCCTGCCAATCGGCGTAATCGCCGGAGGCGACCGCACGCTGCAGCGTCGCGACCACGTCGGGATTGAACTGGTGGTATTCGCCACCCGACACGTACTTCAACAAGCCGCCGATTTCCGGCAGCGCGTTCGCATTCCACGCCGACCTGGCCAGATGCGCCGCGTCGGCCTGCAGGGCAGCGAAGCCCGCGCCGCCGATGCGCGACGGCGTACCGGCGAAACACTTGTCGACTACTTCGCGATCCAACCCGACGATCTCGAACAGCTGCGCGCCGCGATAGCTGCCGATGGTGCTGATGCCCATCTTCGAGATGATCTTGAGCAGGCCCTTCTTCACGCCGCGCCGGTAGCTGCGGCCGATCTGCGCGACTTCGCCGTGCTTGGTCTGCAGGATCCCGCGCACGCCGAGATCGTGCAGGGTCTGGTAGGCGAGGTACGGATACACCGCGGTCGCCCCGAAACCGATCAGGCAGGCGACGTGGTGCGGATCGCGGGCGGTACCGGTCTCGACGACCAGGTTCACGTCGCAACGCAGTCCCGTACGCAACAGGTGGTGGTGCACTGCGCCGGTGGCGAGCAGCGCATGCAGCATCAGGCATTCGCGTCGCGGGTAGCGGTCGCTGAGCAGCAATATCAGGCAGCCCTCGCGCGCGGCGGCCTCGGCTTCGGCGCAGACGCGGTCGAGTGCGGCCTGCATGCCGGTGTCGGCATCGAAGTTGAGGTCGATCAGCCGATGCGTCGTGTCGAACGGCGTCGTCGCCAGCAGCTGCCGCAGTTTGCGTTGCGAGAACACCGGTGAGTTGAGCAGCACGTGGCGCACGTTGTGCGGGCCATCGTCGAAGACATTGCCCTCGCGGCCGATCTGCGTGGCCAGCGACATCACGCAGTCTTCGCGTAGCGGATCGATCGGCGGATTGGTGACCTGGGCGAAGGCCTGGCGGAAGCAGTCGTACAGCGGCCGCACCTGTTGCGACAGCACTGCCATCGGCACGTCGTCGCCCATCGAGCCGACCGCTTCCTGCTCGGTCTCCGCGAGCGGACGCAGCACCTGCTCGCGTTCCTCGCGGCTGAGCTGGAACAGTTTCTGGTAGCGGACCAGCGTTTCGTGATCGAACGGCTCGGCGGCGAGGCTGGGATCGATCAGTTCGCTGTGCAGGTAGGTCATGCCCTGCTTGAGCCAGCGCTTGTATGGCGCGCGCGCGCGGTTGATCGCGTCGATCGCCTCGCTGTCGAGCAGTTCGCCGCGTTCGAGGTCGACCGCGATCATCTCGCCGGGCCCGAGCTTGCCCTTGGCGTCGATGTTGGCTTCGGGTTCGTCCCACACGCCGGCTTCTGAGGCGATCAGGAAATGCCGGTCGCGCGTGCGCAGCCAGCGCGCCGGGCGCAGGCCGTTGCGGTCCAGCGTGCACGCGGCGTAGCGCGTATCGGCGGTAACGATGCCGGCCGGTCCGTCCCACGGCTCGGTGTTGAGCGCGTAGTACTCGTAGAACGCGGCGAGGTCGGCGTCCTTGTATTCCAGCGATTGCGTCGCCGGCGGAATCAGGATGCGCATCGCCTTCAGCAGGTCCATGCCGCCGGCTTGCATCAGCTCCAGCATGTTGTCGAGCGATTGCGAATCGGAACCTTCGACGCTGATCACCGGGTCGAATTCGGCGAGGTCCAGTTCCGGTGTATGCCATACCTGCGCGCGTGCCTGCGCCCAGGCGCGATTGCCGGCGATGGTGTTGATCTCGCCGTTGTGCGCCAGGAACCGGAACGGCTGCGCCAGCGGCCAGCGCGGCGCGCTGTTGGTGGAGAAGCGCTGGTGGAAGACGACCGCGCTGCTGGTGAGTTCCGGGCGCTGCAGGTCGGGGTAGAACTGCGCGAGCCGGTCCGGCAGCACCATGCCCTTGTAGCCGATCGCGTGGGCGGCGAGGCTGACGACGTAGAAATCATCGATGTGCTGCAGCCGTTGTTCGGCACGGCGTCGGGCCAGGTACAGCGCATGCTGGAACGCGGCCGGCTCCGGCCGCTCGCCGTCGATGTCGACCGCCGGCACCACGAACAACTGTTCGATCCGCGGCATGGATTGTTTTGCGCGCACGCCGCACGCGCTGGGATCCACCGGCACCACGCGCCACCCGGCCGCGGCCAGCTTCACTTCACGCAAGGCCTGTGCGAAACCTGCGCGCACTTGTGCGGCGGCCTCATCGTCGTGCGGGAGGAACACCAGGCCTGCGGCATAGCGCGCACCTAGCGCGATCTTTGCTTCCGTGGCCAGCGCACGCAGCCATGCATCCGGCGCGCGGATCAGCAAACCGCAGCCGTCGCCGCTGAGACCGTCGGCGGCGATGCCGCCGCGATGGGTCATGCGGACCAGCGCCGAGATCGCGCGATCGACGATGACGCGGCTGGGCGTGTCGTCGAGTTGTGCAATCAAGCCAAAACCGCAGGCGTCGCGCTCATCGCGCGGGTTGTAGAGCCCGGGTTGCAGTCGCTGGTCTGTCTCCATCGTCGTTTCTCTGTTGAAAAACTGCGGAACGCAGGGACGGGGCAACGCGGTTCGCTTGCGCGGTCCGGCCTGCCGTCATCCTTGGGATGACTCGACTAGACCACAGTTTGTGCGCTGCCGCAAATTGCTTTTTGATCGGTTAAGCGGTTGAAAATGAAACTATTTTTAGAGCTGAAGCCCTAGTTGCTTTCAAGCACGCGCTACACTTCGAACTCGCATTCAATCAGCCATCCCCGTGACCGAACCCGTCCCCCACGGCGCGCGCAAAGCCGCGCTGATCTTCATCTTCGTCACTGTCCTGATCGACATCCTCGCGTTCGGACTGATCATCCCGGTGCTGCCGCACCTGGTGAAGCAGTTCGTGGGTGGCGATACCGCCAAGGCCGCGTACTGGGTCGGCGTGTTCGGCACGATGTTCGCGCTGGTGCAGTTCGTGTGCGCACCGATCCAGGGCACGTTGTCCGACCGCTTCGGCCGGCGGCCCGTGATCCTGTTGTCGTGCCTCGGGCTCGGCGTCGACTTCATCTTCATGGCGGTGGCGAATTCGCTGCCGTGGTTGTTCGTCGGCCGGATGATTTCCGCGCTGACCTCGGCCAGCTTCACCACCGCGAACGCCTACATCGCTGACGTCACGCCGCCGGACAAGCGTGCACAGGCGTTCGGCATGATCGGCGCGGCGTTCGGGCTCGGCTTCATCGTTGGCCCGGTCGTCGGCGCGCAACTCGGCGCGATCGACCTGCGCTGGCCGTTCTGGGGCGCGGCGCTGCTGGCGCTGTGCAACTTCGCCTACGGCTGGTTCGTGCTGCCGGAATCGCTGGCGCCGGAACATCGCACGCACCGCTTCGACTGGGCGCATGCCAATCCGCTCGGTTCGCTGAAACTGCTCAAGCGTTATCCGCAGGTGTTCGGCCTCGCCGCGGTGGTGCTGCTGATCAACCTCGCGCACTACGTCTACCCCAGCGTGTTCGTGCTGTATGCGGATTACCGCTATCACTGGGGCTTGCAGATGGTCGGCTACGTGCTCGGCATGGTCGGCATCTGCAGCGTGATCGTCAACGTGCTGCTGGTGAAGCGCGCCGTTGCGGCGTGGGGCGAGCGGCGCACGCTGATGATCGGCTTGTCGTGCGGCATCGTGGGGTTCGCGATTTATGGCCTCGCACCGACCGGCGCGTGGTTCCTGGCCGGCATTCCGATCATGGCCATCTGGGCGTTCTCGATGCCGGCCACGCAGGCGCTGGTGACGCGCCAAGTCGGTCCCGAAGTGCAGGGTCGCATCCAGGGGGCGTTGAGTAGCCTGGTCAGCCTCGCCGGCATCGCGGGGCCAGCGATCTACACCAGCGTGTTCGCGCTGTTCATCACCCCACGCGCACCGATGCATGCACCTGGGGCGCCGTTCCTGTTGGCGGGTGCATTGTTGCTGGCTGCCCTGTTGGTGGCGTGGCGCTTTGCGCGGACACCGGCGTCGGCGGGTGCGGAACGCGAGGTGGCGTTACCGCCAGCGACGAGCGAGCTGGGCGCGGACTAAACGCTCCAGCGAAAACGGATGACGGTCCTCAGCGTTCGAGGATCGCCACCACACCCATGCCGCCGGCGGTGCAGATCGACACCAGGCAGCGGCCGCCGCCACGTTCTTTCAGCTCTTTCGCTGCAGTCGCGACGATGCGTGCGCCGGTTGCGGCGAACGGATGGCCCGCGGCCAGCGACGAACCATTCGGATTGATTCTGGCCGGGTCGATGCGGCCCAGCGGCGCATCGAGGCCGAGGCGCGTCTTGCAGTACTCCTCGCTTTCCCATGCCCGCAACGTGCACAGCACCTGTGCGGCGAAGGCTTCGTGGATTTCGTAGATGTCGAAATCCTGCAGCGTGAGGCCATTGCGCTTGAGCATCTCCGGCACGGCGATGGTCGGTGCCATCAGCAGGCCTTCGCCATGGACGAAATCGACCGCGGCGACGTGCGCGTCGCGGATGTGGCACAGCACTTCATGGCCGTGCTTCTGCGCCCACTCGTCCGATGCGACCAGGCAGGCGGAAGCGCCATCGGTCAGCGGTGTCGAGTTGCCGGCGGTGAGCGTGCCGCGGCCGGAGGTCCTGTCGAACGCGGGTTTCAGCGTCGCCAGTTTCTCGATCGAGGTGTCCGCGCGCAGGATGTTGTCGCGCGACACGCCGCGGAAGCTGACGACGAGATCGTTGAAGAAGCCGCGCTCATAGGCCGCGGCCAGCTTGTGGTGCGAAGCAACGGCGAGCTCGTCCTGCGAATCGCGCGAAATGTTCCACTGCTTGGCCATGTCCTCGCAGTGGTCGCCCATCGACTTGCCGGTGCGTGGCTCGGCGACGCCGGGAAAATCCGGCTTGAGTTCGCGCGGATGGAAGCCCTTGAACGCCAGCAGCTTGTCCTTGGTCGTCTTCGCCATCGCCGCGGCGAGCAGGCGCCGGCGCAGTTTCTGTCCGTACACGATCGGCACGTCGGATGTCGTATCGCTGCCGCCGCCGATGCCGACCTCGATCTGCCCGGTGGCGATCTTGTTGGCGATGGCGATGATCGAATCGAGCCCCGTGCCGCAGGCGCGCTGCAGGGTGATGCCGGGCGTCAGCGGTGACAGACCCGAGGACAACGTCGCTTCACGGCCAAGGTTCCAGTCGCTGCTGTGTTTGATCACCGCACCCATCGCCACTTCGCCGAGTTGCTGGCCGTGCAGGCCGAACTTCTCGACCAGCGCGCCGAGCGTGCGTACCGACATGCCGAGGTTGCCGACGTCGGCGTAGGCGGTGTTCTGTCGGCAGAATGGAATGCGGACGCCGCCGAGCACGGCGACGGGACGGCCTTGCAGCATCGAACACCTCGCGGAGCGCAATCCGCCGCGGCGCGGCGGGCATAATGCGCTGCAGTGTAGCTCCGGCCGCGTGTATGGCCAATCACAGGTAGCGATGACCGATTCGACCATGCATGTACTGGGCGCATTGGCGCTGGAACTCGCGCCCGGCAGCGACGTCGCGCGCGACACGCTGGCGCAGGCCGAAGCCGGCGCGCTGGCGACCTTGATCGCGCACGATCTCGCCGGCTTCGCGCCGGAGGCCGCGGGCCTGGAGCTGGTCATGGTCGGCGCGCATTACGACGCGGTCGAACTGTTGCGCCCGGGCTGGCCGCTGCACCATGAACTGAATCAACTGGCAGCGCGTGCACCGGGGGCTTCCGAAGCGCGCGTCATCGCCTTCGGTGCCCACGACACCCGCCTGCCCGGCACGTTGACGCCCTCGCTTGACCATGCCGGCGGCCCGTTGCGACTGGTGCCTTTCGTGCTTGGCGGGGAGGCCGCGGTGGTGGCGCGCGTCGGCGATGTCCTCGAGCGCGACCTGATGGAACGCGGCATGGCCGGCGCGGCCACCGCCCTAGCGGCGCAGGAAGCGTTCGGCTTGCGCGTCGAGCACGCGCGCTACCTCACCGTGCACGACCTCGCTGCGCTGATGGCGATGCAGTACGAACACGCCGGCCTTGCTCCGCTATGGCCGATCCTCGAGGCCGCGCTGCTCGCTCCCGGGCATGAGGAATGGCTGGACGCGCTCCCGGAACCACTGCTGCATTACTTCGAATGCGAAGTCCGGATCGCGTTGTTCACGCCGCAAGCCTGGCGCGCGCGCTATGCGCCGCAGGCAGGGGTCGAATGCGAGAAGCTCGAGCGGCAGTTCGAGTTGTTCCAGGCGCGGCAGCGACAGTTTGCGGCGGTGCTGCAGGCGCATGGCGTGGCGGTGAACTTCGTGCATTGCGACGCTGGTGAGACACGCGACGCGTTGTGAACGACCGGTGCTGAAGTAGATGGACTAGTCCAGCGTCTCAGGCACATTCCGTCTGGCTCATCAGGGCAGGTGTCATATGTTCGTCAAACCAATCCTCTTGCTAACCCTTGCACTCATGGTGGGTTGCAACGTAACAGGATCAGAGCTTTCTCCGCAGGAGGAAGCCTTGATCGCTACGGTAAAAATGGAACGTGGCATGGCAGCGAAAGCAAAATCTTCCGGCGTTTCGATCGAGCGACTCACAGCAGTTACGCCGGATTACCACGAAGCCCCGGCGGATGGCATCGTCGTGAACACAAGGCCGAAGCGTGGCCGCGTTGCATTGGCCGAGATGCGGGATCGATTGGCTGGAACGCCGTATCGCGCCTATCTGCTCGATGACGCTTTTGGAACCGGCCCGGACAAAGTGGCTGTCGTAAAGCGCGATGACTATGGCTATCTGGCAATCGTCCGCACCGACGGCATCAACCACGACCTGGATCATTCGAAGGTGATGGAGCGTTACAAGCGGTGGGACGCAAAGTACGGACTGAAGTTGGTTGGCGCTGGCCAGGACTGGCTCGAGGCGGAGTTCCGCAACCCACCCGGCGACTGGTTGGCCTTCGCCAAAGAGGTCTACGAGTTCTGTCCAGATGTAGTTGACCAGGGAACCGGAGAGGTTTCAGTGCTGGCCAAAGAAATGGAAAAATCAAACACAGTCTATCTTTGGTGGGACTAACGGCGTCAGTGGATCAGAACTCCGCTTCGTAGATGCGGTAGCCGGCATCGTGCATGCCGAGTGCGGAATAGGTGCGCTGCGCATTGGCGTTGTCTTTTTCGACGTACAGGCGCAGCCCGATCACGCCGGGCGTGGCGCGAGCGAGTTGTTCGGCATGCCGGTGCAGCGCAGCGTACACGCCCTGGCGACGGTGGTCGGGTGCGACGTACACGCTCTGGATCCACCACCAGTCGCCGTTGCGCCAATCGCTCCATTCGGTGGTGAGCATCAGCGTGCCGACCGGGATGCCTACCGTCTCGTGGCCGGCCATGGCCGCATCCTGCATGGCGACGAAGTAACGCGCCTTGGCCGGATCGGCGATACCCGCTGCGATGCCGGCGCGGATCGTGGCCGGATCGAGGTGCTTGTGTTCGGTTTCCCACGCCATCGCGATCATCCACTGCGCGAGCAGGTCGGTGTCGGCGGGCTGGGCTTCACGGATGCGCGGCGTCATGGGGACAGCATAACGGCGCGGCGTGGATCCCGTGTAGGAGCGGCTTATAGCCGCGAGTTTATTCTCGATGGCGAGCGCAAGAGCTCGCGGCTATAAGCCGCTCCTACAGGATGGGGATGCGGCGTCAGTCAGCGGGTGACGGTGATCACGCCGCAGGCCACGCGCGCGCCGGAGTTGCCGGCAGGTTGCGTGGCGTAGTCATCTGGGGCGGCATGCACCACCAGCGCACGGCCGGCGATGTCGTTGGCCGCACCGCCGCCGAGGGTGACGCCATGCAGGTGGATGTTGATCTGCGCCACGCCTTCGGCGTCGGCGACGAGGTTGTCCATGTCGCCAGCGTGGTGCGGGCCGCTGCCGGCACGGCCGTGCGCGCTCGCGCCCGGATTGAAATGGCCGCCGGCGCTGCTCGCGTCGACAGCGCTGCAGTCGCCTTTCTCGTGCACGTGGATGCCGTGCTGGCTGTTCGGCGCGAGGCCGCCGACGGTGCCGCGCAGGTGCACGCCGTCGCCCATCGGCTGCAGCGTCCCCTTGCCGCTGACCAGGCTGCCGGAGGCCGAGGCGAGCATGACGGTGGCGGCCTGCGCGGTGCTCTGTGCGGGTGGTGGCGGTGCAGGTGCGGGCGGCGCGCTGGCGCAACCGGCGGCGAGCAGTGCGAACGCGACGGCGGGAACGATGCGCATGACAGGCTCCTTGGGGTTCGACGCGGACACACTAGTCCGCTGGCGGTTGACTTGCGATGAAGTTGGGAAACGGCGGCTAGTGCCGCTTGCGGCCAGGCCCCAGCTTGCGCGTCAGCGTGTTGCGGCCGAGCCCGAGCTTCGCCGCGGCTTCGCTGCGATGGCCGCCAGTGTGCGCGAGTGCGGCTTCGAGCAGGACGTGGTCGAGTCGGGTGCGTGCGTCCGCGTGCAGGTCGCTGTCGCCAGCGGCGAGGCGCTCGCGCGCCCAGGCGGCGAGCGCCACTTCCCACGACTCCGCTGCCGTCGTGGTCGCGTCGACGGGCACGAAGGCGGCATCGAGTTCGGCGATGCCGATGGTTTCGCCCGGCGCCAACGCTGCCAGGCGCCAGCACAGGTTTTCCAGCTCGCGCACGTTGCCGGGCCAGGCGTGCGCGCGCAGGCGTTCGAGCGCGGGCTTGGCGAAGCGCTTGGCCGGCGCGCCGAGTTTGTGCGCAGCGGTGGCAAGGAAACGTTCGGCAAGTTGCGGCACGTCGTCACGGCGCTCGCGCAGTGCCGGCAATTGCAGGCGCACCACGTCGAGCCGATGCAGCAGGTCGGCGCGGAAGCGGCCTTCGGCGACCAGTTGTTCGAGGGCCTGGTGCGTCGCCGCGATCACCCGCACGTCGACGCGGATCAGTTCGCGCCCACCGACGCGGAAGAACTCGCCTTCGGCGAGCACGCGCAGCAGCCGCGTCTGCAGCGGTAGCGGCATGTCGCCGATCTCGTCGAGGAACAGCGTGCCGCCATCGGCCTGTTCGAAGCGGCCGATATGGCGCTTGTTGGCGCCGGTGAACGCGCCGGCTTCGTGGCCGAACAATTCGCTTTCGAGTAATTCGGCCGGAATGGCGGCGGTGTTCAACGCGACGAAAGGTTTGCGCGCGCGCGGCGATTCGCGATGCAGCGCGCGCGCGACCAGTTCCTTGCCGGTGCCGGTCTCGCCGGTGATCAGCACCGACAGCGGCGCTTGCGCGAGCCGGCCGATGCTACGGAACAGCGCGCGCATCGCCGGCGTGTCCCCGATCAATTCGGTGGCGGCATCGGTAGCGACGACAACATCGCGGAGTTCTGCGCGCGGCTCGCCCTGCGGCAGCGCGCGCGCGGCGAGCGCGACGGCGTCGTCGAGGTTGAACGGCTTCGACAGGAATTCATGCGCGCCGCCGCGGAACGCACCCGCGGTGCTGGCGATGTCGGTGTAGGCGGACATCACGATCACCGGCAGTTGCGGCTGCGCGGCCTTGAGTTTTTCCAGCAACACCAGGCCGCCGTCGCCGGGCATGCGCACGTCGGTGAACAGCAAATCGGGCGCGCCGCGTGCGTGCAGGGCCGCGAGCGCGTCGGCGGCGTTTTCGAAGCCATCGACCGCGTAACCGGCTTCGCGCAGCGCAGTGGCGAGCACGAAGCGCACGGCGCGATCGTCGTCGACGACCCAGATGCGGATGCCTTCATTCGCCATCGGTCGCTCCTGTCTCTTCCAACGTCAGCGGCAGCAGTACGGTGAACACGGTGTGCCCCGGTCGCGAGCGATACGCCAGCGAGCCGCGGTGTTCGCGCACCACCTGCTGCGCCAACGCCAGGCCAAGCCCGCTGCCTTCGGCGCGACCACTGACCAGCGGCAGGAACACCTGTTCGGCCAGCTCTTCCGGTACGCCGTGGCCGTCGTCGCTGATCTCCAGGCGCAGCACCAGCGGGTGCGCTTCCTCGCCGATGCGCAATCCGTGTTCGGCGCGCGTGCGCAGGGTGACGTTGGTGGCGCCGGCTTCGATCGCGTTGCGCACCAGGTTCCACACCGCTTGCGTGAGGCGATCGCTGTCGCCGGTCAATTCCGGCAGGCTCGGGTCATAGTCGCGCAACAGGCGCACCGCCCAGCCGGCATCGGCTTCGGCGAGTCGCAACACGCGCTCGAGCACAGCATGGATGTTGAGCGGCTCGAACGGGCGCGGTGGTGCCGGTGACAGCAGGCGATCGATCAGCGCGGTAAGACGTTCGACTTCCGCTTCGATCAATCCGGTGAGTTCGCGCCGGCTTTCGTCCGAATGTCCATCGTCGTTGACGCGTCGCGCCAGCAGCTGCGCCGCGCCCTTCAAGCCGGCGAGTGGATTGCGCAATTCATGGGCGAGGCCTTTCAACGCCGCCGACAGCGCCAGCGGCAACGCCAGCGCCGGGTCTTCGCCGGGGAATTCCTCGACCGGATGCGCCTCCAGCCACCAGCCGCCGTCGTCGCGCTGCGACAGCAGCACGTCGGCAAACCGCGAGGTCCCGGTGCCCGGGAACGCCAGCGCCAGCCGTCGCAGCCTGGCGAATTCGCGCCCCGGCGCTTCCACCAGCCACTGCGCGAGCGCATCGCCGTCCTGTTCGAGCGCCGCCAGCGGCAGTCCCGGCAGGCGCTTGCCGCCGACCCCCAGCCAGTGCGCGAAAGCCAGGTTGCCGCCCTCGATCCGACCGTCGGCCGCGATCCAGGCCACTGGCGTGGTCAGTTGATCGAGTACAGCGAAAGGCTCAGGCGACATTGCACCAATATAGTGCAACGCAAAGGAGCTGTGCGATTTCTTCATCGTGCCCTTGACAGCTTGCGTTCGGCGCGATTACCTTCTGTACCACCACACACGGTACAGAAGGTACGGTCATGTCCCGCACGGTTCCTCTGCTCATTCCGGTCAGTCCGGGCGACCCGCGCTCGATCACTCGCCAGATCACCGATGGCATCCGCCGCCAGATCGCCAGTGGCGAACTGCCGGTCGGCGCGCAGCTGCCCAGCGTGCGCGGGCTGGCCCTGCAGCTGACGATCAACCCCAAGACGGTCGCCAAGGCCTACACGGAACTGACCGCCGAAGGCTGGCTCGATGCGCGCCAGGGGCTGGGCCTGTTCGTGGCCACACCGCGCCAGCGCCTCTCCGAGACCGAGCGCGAACGCCGTCTTGGACTAGCCGTGGAGACCTTCACCGCTGAAGTGGTCGGCCTCGACTTTCCGCTGGAGGTCGTGCTCGACCAGGTCAGTACCGCCTTGACCCCTTATCTCAACAAACGCTCTGCCTGAAGAAACCCTCATGCCTGCATCCAACCTGCAAGTGGTTCCGCGCAGCGAGGCGCCACCCTCCCCGGCCGTGTCGGACTACGTAATCGAAACCGATCAGCTCGATCTGCTTTACGGCCGCAAGAAGGCATTGAACCAACTGACGCTGCGCATTCCGCGCGGTCGTATCCACGCCATCGTCGGTGCCAACGGCGCGGGGAAGTCGTCGTTGTTTCGCGTGCTGCTTGGCTTTCAGTCACCGACCAGCGGGCGCGCCCGCATCCTCGGCCACGACTGCACCAAGCTCACCGAGCGCGAACGCGCACGCATCGGCTTCGTCAACGAGGAGCACAGCGTGCCGGCCTGGTTGCGCGTCGATGAAGTGGTCGGGATGCAGCGCCGGCTGTATCCCCAATGGGATGAAGCGCGTTACCAGAGCATCGTCGGCCACTTCCATGTGCTGCCGGAACAGCGCATCGCCGAACTCTCGCGCGGCGAACGCGCCGGCGTGAATCTGGCGATGGCACTCGCACAGGGACCGGAGCTGTTGATCCTCGACGAACCGACGCTGGGCCTGGATGTCGTCGCCAAACGTGCATTTCTCGAAACGGTGCTGTTCTCAGTCGATGACACCGACACCACGATCATCTACTGCTCGCACCAGATGGAGGAGATCGAACGGCTTGCCGATAACCTGATCATCCTCGAACGCGGCGAACTCAAGCACATGTCCCCGCCGGACGAGTTCTGCGAGCGGGTACAGCTGTGGATCGCCGAGTTCCCGTTTGTCGCGCCCGCTGATCTGCCTGGTGTGCTGCATACGCAGCGCATCGATGGCCTGTTCCACTGCCTGGTGCTGGATCAGGACGACGGCTTCGGCGCGCTGCTCGAAGCGCGCGGCGCACGCCGTCAGTACCGCACCACGGTCAATCTCGATCGCGCCGTCAATGCCTTCCTCACCCGCGGCCATGCGGCGCCGGCGCGAGAGGAAGGAGGGGAATGACATGAAAGACCTCTTCTTGTCGGAATGGCGCCGCTTCCGTCGGCACACGTTCATTGCCACCTTGATTCACGCACTCTCGCTGCTGTTCCTGTCGCGCGTGACCAATGTGCTGCATCTCGGGTACGAAGATCAGGGGATGATGCTGGTCGTCTACATGCTGCTCGGCCTCACGCTGGCGGTGGTGCAGATAGGCAGCTATCGCAAGCCCAGCCAATGGTTGTGGCTGATCCATCGGCCGCTGGCGCCGACGCGGATCTTCGCGGCCTTGGCGTTGTCGGCCCTCTCCATGTTGGCGGTGGCGGTGCTGGCTCCGCTGTCGGTATTCGTGCTCGCTACCGACATCTTCACTACGCAGGTAGTGGATAGCCGGCACTACGTCGCGCTGGTTTACGCGATGGCATTCACGATGATGGCGTGGCTGGCCGGCACGCTTGCCTGCGTCAGTCGGCACAAGGCGACGGTGATGGTGTTGATCGCGCCGGTGTTGCTGGCGATGCATCTGGCTTCGGCATGGGCGTTGCTGCTGCCGGCCTTCGTCTGCCTCGGCTGGCTGGCCTGGATCGCCATGCAGGGCTTCCGCGCCGACCGCGAAGCGCCGATTGCGCGGCCGAGTGTGCTGCTGCTTTCCGCGCTGCCGTTGCAGCTGGGCTTCTTTTTGCTGGTGTTTCAGCTGAGCAAGGTGACCTTCGAAGTCGCCGATCTGGTGAAGACCAGCTATCCCGGAAAGACGGTGTTGACCACGGATCCTGATGCGGAAGCACAGATGCGTTCGATGAGTCAGGACTTCGTGATCAAGGGTCTGGCAGGCAGTCGTGATCCGCGCGCAGCCGCGTGGCGTCAACAATTGCCGCTCCTGGACGTTGCCGAGGTCATGCCCGACATCGAGCGCTTTCCCGTGCGTCACCAGATCAGCAATCTCAGCGCGCGCTGGTGGGACGAGAAGCGCAATGTCGAATGGACCTTCAGCCATGATCGGATGATGTTCCATGGCCGCGACCCCAAGACCGGCGTCGACCGCGGCTGGTGGGGTACGGCTGGTGCGGGTACGACGCAGTCGTTCGCGCAGATCCCCACCTTCGGCATGACGGCCAATACGTTGTACGCCATCGATGACACCACCCAGCGTCAGCACGCACTCGTGCGATTGCCGCCGGGCGAGCGGTTCGTCGGCCGTCCGGTACGCGCCCTGAATCGAACACTGGTGCTGACCAATAAGCGCGTGCTTGCCTATCGCTCGGATTGGCGGACGTCCTCGCCTGACTCACCACCGCTGCTCGACTGGCAGCTCGCAACGGCGAGCGACAACGAACAGCCGGTCACGGTGAGCGTCGTCGAGCTTCTGGACGGGTGGCTGGTCTCGCTCTTCTATTACCCGGGCCCGGAATTCGATGGATTCGAACGCCTGGTAGCGCCCTGGCAGCAGGTCGTGTACGTCGGCGCCGATGGCGAGACCAAGGTAGTGGGAGAACGCCGCGATCTAGGCGGTGTCCAGATCGTGCTGGGCGGTTCCATCGCGGTACCAAAAACGTCGTGGTGGCTGTCTCCGCTGCTGTACACGCTGGGTCGATGGCCGGGGAGCGTGCTCGACAAGGGACTGACGCAGCCGCCGAAACTCGCACCGCTGCCCGAAGTGCGCGTGTTCTATCCGGTGGCCGCAGCGCTGATGTTGCTCTCGCTGGCGTTGGGTTATTGGTGGCTGCGCGGCGCACCGATCAGTGCGGCACGACGACACCTGTGGCTGGCCAGTTGCGCCGCGCTCAGCCTGCCTGCGTTCCTGAGCCTGATGTGCCTGGAGCCGCGCGCACCTCGGCGTTAGCCCTGCATCGCGTGCGCAACTTCGGCTGCGCACGCAGGAACCTCTTTCGGAGAACCGCAATGCCAGTGTCGAAGATCGGCTGGCAAGCCAGAGGCTTGCCCATGCAAATGCTGGGAGCGGCGCTGGCCGTGCTACTCAGCGGCCCGTGCTTCGCCGCCGATCCGGTGGCGGCAACGCGCGACGCGCTGCAACAGGCCAAGCAGCGGGCGGCGACGCAATCCCGGCCGCCGCTGATCTCGCGGGAACTGCTGATCCGCCAACCCGAGATCGGCATCGTGCGGCTCGCACCGGATGGACGCTATCTCTCGTTCCTCAGGCGTCGCGAAGATCGCACCGATGTGTGGCTGCAGGAGGTTGCCACCGGCAAACGATTCCGGATTCTCCCCGATGTGCGCGGCGTCGAGCACGCGTGGTCGGGGGATGGTCGTCGCCTATGGCTGGCCGATGAGCAAGGTCTCGCCGTGGTCGATAGCGCCGATCGCAAGGCCAGGCGCATCTTCAAGTGGGACAGCGCGCGCAAGCAACGTTATTGGGGCGTCGACCCACGTGAGCCGGCATATGCGCTGATCAGCGAAGAGATCCGGCGGAACGGCGCAACGCGGTATCGCTATCTGCTGGTCGATGTCAGCGGCAAGACCCGGCCATTGCACGAGTCCGCGCTTCCCCTGCGCAAGGTGCTGTTGACCGGGGACGGCCGCCTGGCCTTCGCCGCTGCCTATGACGGCCCTCGCTATGACACCGTCATCCGGCAATACACAGCGAACGGCGTGCGCGAGCTCGCCCGCTGCGTCGGGATCGAGAGCTGCGATCTCGTCGGCCATAACGCGCAGCGCAATGAGCTGTGGGTGCTCGCTCACTTCGGCGAAGACAAGCTTGCACTGCGGCGCTGGCAGGCGAGTACTGGCCGCTGGCAGACGGAGCATCGCGATCCGGCCGGCATCGCAGATGCCGATGCCTTGCTTTGGAACGCGATGCGCGAGGACTGGCAGGCGATTGCGTACTATCGCGACCGGCGCCATTGGTACGGCAATGGCGCGCAGGCGCATCTGGACACGCTGCAACGGCGCCTGCCGGAAGCCAATCTGCAGTTGTCGCCCTCGGCCAATGGCCGCGTGTGGTTGGTGCGCGCACAGCAGGCCAACTGGCCCATCGCGCGCCACTTCCTCTATCAGCCGGGGCGCGATCGTCTGCATCCGCTGTTCGCACGCGATGATGCCGCGTTGAAGATGCCACACACGCAATACTTGACGACGGCGCAGGCGGTCAGCTGGCGTGCCAGTGACGGCATGCTGCTGCACGGCTATGTCTATCTGCCGCGTGGCGTCGAACTCGCCAAGGCGCCGCTCCTTGCCTGGGTGCATGGCGGGCCGTTCGGCAGACTCGAAGACAACTACGACGCGCGCATGCAGTTGTTGGCCAATCGCGGCTACGTGGTGTTCCTGCCTAATTTTCGCGCCTCGACCGGTTACGGCCTGCGCTATACCCGGGCCGCGCAAGGCGATGTCGGCAACGGCCGCGTCCTCAAGGATGTCATCGACGGTTTGGATTTTCTTCTGGCGCAAGGCATCGGCCATCGCGACCGGCAGGCGGTGATGGGGCATTCCTTCGGTGGCTATGCGAGCCTGCTGGCCGTCAGCCACTATCCGACTCGCTTCCGCTTCGCCTTCGCAGGTGCTGCGGGGACGGACTACGGCTGGATGAAGCAGTGGCAGGTCGATAACGAAAGCGAGGCGCTGCGTAGCGAAGGCCCGCCGGTCGCGCTAGGCTTTCCGCAACACGGTCTGCCGTTCGCTGACGCGGCGTGGCGGCAGAAGATGCAGCGCGAGTCGCCTCTGGCATCGGTGTCGAAGCTGCGCGTGCCGGTCTATCTCTGGGCCGGCGCGAAGGACGATCGGGTGCCGATCAAGAGCGTGGTTCATTACGCCGGCGAGGCGCAGCGTCACGGCAAGCAGCTCACGCTGCTGATCGACCCCGAGACCGGCCATAACCCGCAGCAGCTTCTCAATGCCGAGGCCTGGCTGTTTCTGCTGGAGCACGCGGCGCATCGACACTTCGGCGGTGGCGTCACGCCCGCGTCGCCGGAACTGGAGGCGTTCCTGCGCAGGCATGTGCGGATCGATTCGCAACGCGCGCTGACCGGCTACACGAAGTAGGCGTCATTCCAATCGACTTCATGTTCGCAAAACCAGAAACCCCGGCCGAAGCCGGGGTTTCTCGATACAGCCAAAGCGACAACTCAGCTTTCGTACGCCGCTTCGCCATGCGAAGCAATGTCGAGCCCCTCGCGTTCGGCTTCCTCCGGCACGCGCAGGCCGACGGTGTACTTCACGATCAGGAAGGCCACCAGCGCGACCACGCCCGACAGCGCCACCGTCACCAGCACGCCCTGCAGCTGGATCCAGACTTGCGAGGCGATCGAGTACTCCGGCAGCGCGGTTTCGGTGACGTAATCCCAGATGCCGCTGCCACCCAGCGACGGTGCCGCGAACACGCCGGTCAGCAGCGCGCCGAGGATGCCGCCGATGCCGTGCACGCCGAACACGTCAAGCGCGTCGTCGGCGCCGAGCAACCGCTTCAGGCCGCTCACGCCCCACAGGCAGACCACGCCCGCGAGCGCACCGATCACCAAAGCGCCGCACAGGCCGACGAAGCCGGCGGCCGGCGTGATCGCGACCAATCCCGCGACCGCACCCGATGCGGCACCCAGCATCGACGGCTTGCCCTTGCCGATCCATTCCACCGCAGTCCAGCCGAGGACTGCCGCAGAGGTGGCGAGGAAGGTGTTGACGAAGGCCTGCGCCGCGACCGCATTCGCTTCCAATGCGGAGCCGGCGTTGAAGCCGAACCAGCCCACCCACAGGATCGACGCGCCTACCATCGTCTGCGTGAGGTTGTGCGGCTTGATCGCCTCGCGCCCGTAACCGACGCGTTTGCCGATCACGTAAGCGCCGACCAGGCCCGCGACCGCGGCATTGATGTGCACCACGGTGCCGCCGGCGAAGTCGAGCGCGCCTTTCGCGAACAGGTAGCCCGACTGTGCCAGTACGCCCGGCACCGCTTCGTTGCTGGTGAACGCGTCCGGCCCCGGGAAGAACCACACCATGTGCGCCATCGGTGCGTAGGCGAAGGTGAACCACAGCACCGTGAACAACAGCACGCCGGCGAACTTCACCCGCTCGGCGAACGCGCCGATGATCAGTGCGCACGTGATGCAGGCGAATGCGCCCTGGAACACGAAGAACGCCAGCTCGGGCACGTACACGCCCTTGGTGAACGTCGCGGCCATCGCACTGCTGGTCAGCCCCGCGGCGAACAAGCGGTCCCAACCGCCGATGAAGGGATTGCCGGTGGTGAACGCCAGCGAGTAGCCGTACAGCACCCACAGCACCGTCACCAGCGAGAACACCAGCAGGCACTGCATCAATACCGACAGCACGTTCTTGCTGCGCACCAGGCCGCCGTAGAACAACGCGAGTCCCGGCAAGGTCATGAAGATCACCAGTGCCGAACACACCAGCAACCACGCGGTGTCGCCCTTGTCCGCGACCGGTACGGCAGGTGCAGCGGCCGCGGCGGCTTCTTGCGCAAACGCATTCGCCGAGGCGAACAACGCCGCGATGGGCGCGACGCCCAACGCAAGCTTGCGTCCCAGTTCCCCGCACGCGCGGGTTTCGATCATTGTCGTGTTCATATCGAATCTCGCAGGGTTAGAGGGCATCGTCGTCGAGCTCGCCGGTGCGGATGCGCACCGTCTGCTCGACCGGCAGCACGAAGATCTTGCCGTCGCCGACCTTGCCGGTTTTCGCGGCGGTCTGGATCGCCTCCAGTGCCGCGTCGAGCAGTGCTTCCGGCACGGCGCATTCGACCTTCAGCTTCGGCAGGAAGTCGACCACGTACTCGGCACCGCGATACAACTCGGTGTGGCCTTTCTGCCGGCCGAAGCCCTTGACCTCGGTGACGGTGATGCCCGAGACGCCGACTTCGGTGAGCGCCTCGCGCACCTCGTCGAGCTTGAACGGGCGGATGATCGCGATGATCAGTTTCATGTCCTCTCCTCAGAACGCCTTGGCGAAAGTGAGCGTGAACGTCGAGTCGCCGATGTAGTTGCCATGCGGATTGGTGTACAGCGCTTCATCCGTGTCGGTGTCGCTGTAAGCGGCGGCGATGGAGAAGCCGCTGTCGAAGGCCTTGGTCACGCCGAGCTTCCAGTCGGTGTACTCGAACGCCTCGTTGTTCTCGATCCACTGCTTGCCGCCATGCGCGTTGAGCGTCCAGCCAGGCGTGAACGTCCAGTTGACGGCGAGATCGAGATAGCCGCTACCGTCGGAATCGACGTAACCGAAGAGGTCGGTGAGTGAGTAGAAGTACTTGACGCTGAGCGGGCTGCTAGAAGCGGGGCCCACGGTGATGCCGGCGTAGACCTCGCCGGTGTTGGCGCTGTTGAAGCCGTCCGGGAACTCGCCCGGGTAGTAGTAGTACAGCGCGCCAACGTCGAAGCCGACGCTGTCGCTGAACTTGCCGCGATAACCGCCATAGGCATCGAACTCCAGGCTGCTGGAAATCGGTGCCGCGTCGGATGAGAGGTCCGACAACCAACTGATGTTGCTGCCCCATGCACCGATGTAGAAGCCGCTGTCGGCGGCGTATTCGATGCCGCCCTGTACGGCAGGGTCCTGATCAGTCTGCGAAATGCCGCGGAACACATAGTCGCTGGTGAGCGACACGGTACCGGCAACTCCACCACTCGTGCTGGGTGCGGGCGCGCTGGGATTCGGCGGGCCCTCTTCCGCATTGTCAGTAGTACCAGCCTGCACCGCCGTCATCCCCATGCCGACGAGCGCGAGTGAAACGGATAGTGCAACTGCCTTTTTCTTGGACGACATGACGCGAGCTCCTCATAAGTGGTAGCCCTCCCCGGTCACTGTTCGTTGCGTTGCGGCGCGGTGCAGGTCCTTTGCGGCCGGGCTGCGTGCCTTGCGGCGTGATTCAACTCCTGCGATTTCTAAATTTTTATTGGTGATGCTTTTTGCTCCTCCCCTTTTTTGCGAAGCAAAAAGGGGGAGGTTGGGAGGGGGTGCTTTTGCTGTGGCCTTGGCTTTGTTCGGATCGATACAAAGCGACAGCAAAAGCACCCCTCCCCAACCCTCCCCTTCGCCTGCGGCGAAAGGGAGGGAGTAATGCTTAGATCGTGTAGTACATCTGGTACTCGAGCGGGTGCGTCGCCGCGCGGAAGCGCGTGACTTCCTGCATCTTCAGCGCGATGTAGCCGTCGATGAAGTCGTCGGTAAACACGCCGCCGGCCTTGAGGAAGTCGCGATCCTTGTCCAGCGCTTCCAGTGCCTGGTCGAGCGAGTGGCACACGGTCGGGATGTTCTTCTCTTCTTCCGGCGGCAGGTCGTACAGGTCCTTGTCGCTCGGCGCGCCCGGATCGATCTGGTTCTTGATGCCGTCGAGGCCGGCCATCATCAGCGCGGCGAAGGTCAGGTAGCCGGTGTTCATCGGATCCGGGAAACGGATCTCGATGCGGCGCGCCTTCGGATTGGCCACGTACGGAATGCGGCACGACGCGGAGCGGTTGCGCGCCGAGTACGCCAGCATCACCGGCGCTTCGAAGCCCGGCACCAGGCGCTTGTACGAGTTGGTGGTGGAGTTCGCGAACGCGTTGATCGCGCGTGCATGCTTGAAGATGCCGCCGATGTACCACAGCGCCATCTGCGACAAGCCGCCGTAGCCGTCGCCGGAGAACAGGTTGGTGCCGCCCTTGGCCAGCGACTGGTGCACGTGCATGCCGCTGCCGTTGTCGCCGACGATGGGTTTCGGCATGAAAGTCGCGGTCTTGCCGTTGCGGTGGGCGACGTTCTTGATGATGTACTTCATCGTCAGCAGCTCGTCGGCCTTCTGCACCAGCGAGTTGAACTTGGTGCCGATTTCGCACTGGCCCGCGTTCGCCACTTCGTGGTGGTGCACTTCGACTTCGATGCCAACCTGCTCCAGCGTCTTGCACATCTCGGCGCGGATGTCGTGCAGCGAGTCCAGCGGCGCGACCGGGAAGTAACCACCTTTCACCATCGGCCGGTAGCCGGTGTTGCCGCCTTCGTATTCGCGGCCGGAGTTCCAGTGCGCTTCTTCCGAATCGATGTGGAAGAAGGTGTGGCCCATTTCATTGGCGAAACGCACGGAGTCGAAGATGAAGAACTCGGGTTCCGGGCCGAAGAAGGCCTGGTCGGCGATGCCGGTGGACTTCAGGTACGCTTCGGCGCGCTTGGCGACGCCGCGCGGATCGCGCGAGTAGGCCTGCATGGTGGCCGGGTCGAGGATGTCGCAGGTCAGCACGATGGTCGGATCGGCGGTGAACGGATCCAGGAACGCGGTGCTGGGATCGGGCAGCAGCACCATGTCGGACTCGTTGATGCCCTTCCAGCCGCTGATCGACGAGCCGTCGAACATCTTGCCGTCCTCGAACAGCGAGGCATCGACGATCGACTTCGGGAAGGTCACGTGGTGCTGCACGCCGCGCATGTCGGCGAAGCGCAGGTCGACGAATTCGACCTTGTGGTCCTTGATGAGCTTTTCTACGTGTTCGAGCGACATGGGTCGGCCTCAAAGGTTGGAGTGGATGGGTTGCCTTGCTTAAAGCAAGTCGCGTGCCAGGTTTCTCGACTTGGCAACTTATTGATTTTGCGTGGAAACTTTGCTTCGAAGCCGCAGAGTTGCACGATTGCGGTGCGGCCCAACTCGGCTTAAGCACCAATCTGGTGCGGGACTGCCTTCGGCTATGCTGGCCCCTGTTCACTCTCCATCCTCGTCACCCGCATGACCGACCTGCTCGCCGCGCTGCTGCTCGGCATCATCGAAGGCATCACCGAATTCCTGCCGATCTCCAGCACCGGCCACCTGCTGATCGCCGAGCGCTGGCTCGGGCACCGCAGCGACCTGTTCAACATCGCGATCCAGGCTGGCGCCATCCTCGCGGTGGTGCTGATCTACCGCGAGCGCCTGTGGCAACTGGCGATGAGCTTCCTGCATCGGGGCGACGTGCCTGCGGCTTCAACCGGCGTGTACGGACAAGCGCCGCGCGATTACGCGTACAAGCTGGCGTTGGCGTTCGGCGTCACCGCCGTCCTCGGCGTCGCGGTGAAGAAGCTCGGGTTCGAGCTGCCCACTGCGGTCACACCGATCGCCTGGGCGCTGGTGCTGGGTGGCGTGTGGATGCTCGCGGCCGAACATTTCGCCGCGAAACGCGCGACCGCACTCGGCGAACGCAGCCATGTCACCTGGAGCGTTGCGACGCTTGTCGGCATCGCCCAGGTTGTCGCCGGCGTGTTCCCCGGAACGTCGCGCTCGGCGACCACGATCTTCGTCGCGTTGCTGTTCGGCGTCACCAACCGCGCCGCCGCGACCGAGTTTGCCTTCCTCGTCGGCATCCCGACCATGTTCGCCGCCACCGGTTACGAACTGCTCGACGTGCTCGGCAATGGCCAGGCCGCGCACGAGGATTGGGGACTGCTCGCGATCGCCTTCACCGCTTCGGCGTTCACCGCCTTTGTCGCAGTGAAATGGCTGTTGCACTACATCCAGAGCCACCGCTTCACGGCATTCGCGATCTATCGCTTCGTGCTCGGTGCTGCATTGCTATGGTGGGTACCGGCCGGTCACTGAGGGTTCGCCATGAAAACGTTCGTCGTATCGGTGTTCGCCGTGATGCTCGGCGCCTGCGCCGCCTCGCCGACCGCCGACGCGGACCAGCCTTCGCTGAGTGGCTTCCACTGGCACCTGACCAGCGCGACGGATCGGGCAGGGCAGCCGATCGTCGCGCTGCAACCGGACGCCGGGCACCAGTTGCGCCTGTTGTTCGACGACGGTCGCGTCAGCGTCAGCGGTGGTTGCAACCGCATGAGCGGCAGCTATCTCCAGGAGCGCGACACGCTCAACGTTGGCGCGATGGTGCAGACGGAGATGGCCTGCAGCGACCAACGGCTGATGGACATGGACAGCGCCATCGGCGCGCGCTTGCACGGCGAACTGCAGAGTCGCGTCGAAGGCGACGATGCCGCGCCGCGCTTGTCGCTGGTCGCCGCAAATGGCGACCGGCTTGCGTTCGCAGGCGTGCCGACCGCAGAAACCCGTTATGGCGGGCCGGGCGAGACCATGTTCCTGGAAGTGGCCGCGCAACGCGTTCCCTGCGCGCATCCGTTGATCCCGGACAAGCAATGCCTGCAGGCGCGCGAGCGCCAGTACGACGCGCAGGGCATCGCCGCCACGCCGTCAGCGCAGTGGCAACCGCTGTATCAGCAGATCGAGGGCTACGAGCACCACGCCGGCGAGCGCAACGTGTTGCGCGTGAAACGCTTCGATCTCCGGAACCCGCCGGCCGATGCGCCGTCGGTCGCCTACGTGCTCGACATGGTGATCGAGAGCGAGATCGTCACACCCGAGCCTCGCAACTAGAGCGTGCGCGTCTGCCCGCCATCCACTTCGACACGCGACACCGCGCTCAACCAGCGACCTGCGGGTGCAGCGAATACGTGCCGTAGATCGCGGCTTCGGCCAGCACATGCGTGTTCATCGCATGGAACACGTCGGCAGCGGTGAAACGCTGCGGCAGGTCGAGGCGTTCGACGTCGAGCGCGAACAGGCGGAAGAAGTAGCGGTGCAGGCGCAGGTCGTTGGAGGGCGGGTAGGGGCCGTCGTAGCCGTAGTAGTCGCCCCCCATGGCGTCATCGCCGGCGAACCAGCCGGTGTAGTCGTTAAGGCCCTGGCGCGAGCCCGGCGGCCCGGGTGGATTGAGCTTGCCTTTGAGGCTGATGCCGTCGCTGCAGGCGCCGGTCGCAATCGAATGCGTGGTCGCGGGGATGTCCGCCATCGCCCAGTGCACGAAATCGGCGCGCGGTTGCTCGACGGGGATGTCCATGTCGTCGCGACCCACGGTGGAGCCGTCCGTCGGCGCATCGGTGTCGATGCACAGCAACGCGAACGAACGCGTGTTGGCCGGCGCGTCGTCCCAGGCCAGGTGCGGGTTGCGATTGCCGCCGAAACCGTCGGGGGTGCCCATCGCGAACTCGGCGGGAATGCGTCCGCGATGTTCGAAACTCTCGCTCCAGATCCGCATCGTGCTGTCTCCTCAGGCGGGGCGACAGTATTGATCGCCGTTTACGACATTGCGACCGTCGCCGCCAGCCGGTCCGCGACCCAGCGTTCGGCGAAACCGGCGCCATGCATGTTTTCGAGGAAGCCGCAGTGGCCGCCGTGGGTGGCGATTTCCAGCGTTGCCGTAGGCGGCAGCTGCAGCGCCCGCAGATCGCCGACCGGGATCACCGGATCGTCTTCGCTGGTCAGGATGCTGGTCGGCACGGTCAGCGCGGCGAGGCGGTCGTGGGCGATGTTGTAACCATCGAAATAGCGGTCGAGGGTGCCGAAGTCGGTGTATTGCTCGACCAGCCAGCGGGTCAGCTCGCGCAGGTTCAACGCCAGGGTACGGTCGTCGAAGTTGTGCCGCTGCGGGAACAACTCGCGCTTGCGCTTGAGTGAACGCACCCACTTGCGCTGGAAATACCAGTGATACAGGCCGAAGCCGGTTTCCAGCGTGTCGATGACCTGCGCGGGATCCACGGCCGGGCAGACCGCGGCGACGTGCGCCACCGACAGACCGGCGGCGGGTGCGCGCAGCGCCAGGCGCAAGGCGAAATTGCCGCCTAGCGAGTAACCACCGATCACCAGCGGGCGCGTGGCGAAACGGTTGGCGACGTCGACCGCCGCGTGCACGACTTCGTCGAGGCGGTTGGAGTGGAACACTTCCTCATTGAGGTGATGGGTGTCACCGTGATCGCGGAAGTTGAGGCGGAACACCTCGAAGCCGCGCGCGAGCAACTGCGCCGCGGTGGTGCGCATGTAACTGGACTCGGTGCTGCCTTCCCAGCCGTGCAACAGCAAAGCCAAGCCGCAGGGCGTGACCCCCGGCACCGCACTGTGCAGGCCCTGCAGGCGCACGCCGTCGCCGCCGTCGACGATATGGGTGGTCGTCACCGCCCCGGTCGCTGCCAGCGCGCGCTGGCCATGCCGCAGGCGCCACGGGCTTGAGCTCAACCCCGACTGCAGATGCGGGCTATGCAGCCAGCGCGGTGGCTGGTAATCGGCGGCTCGCAACAACGGTGGATGCCCGGTGTGGAGGTTCATGTCCGCAGCCTAGTCCTGCGCATGTGAGGCCAGGCTCTAATTGAGGTGCGCACTACGCACTAGGCGGCCGACATGGCCGCGATGATGCGTTCGCGCGCCAACTCGGCGATGCGGCGGCGGCCGCCGGCGTCGGAGGCGTCGATCGGATCGAGGAAGCAGACCTCGGCATGCCGCGTCGGCTCGCCGAGCAGGCGCAGGAAATTGGCGAAGAAGCTTTCGCCCGGCTGGAACGCCACCACCGGCTGCGCCGCGCCGCGCTTGCCGTAGCGCAGCGCCACCGGCTGTACGCAGGCGCCGGCTTCGACCGCGGCGAGGAAGATGCGGGCGTGGAACGGGCCGATTTCACGGCCATCGCGGGTGCGGCCTTCCGGGAACACGCCGACCGAGCGTCCCTCGCGCAGGCGCGTCAGCATTTCGTGCAGCACGCCGCCGAGGGATTCGCTGCTGCCGCGATGGTGGAAGATGGTCTCGCCGCGCTGCGCGAGCCATCCGATCAGGGGCCAGCTTTCGATCTCGCGCTTGGCGACGAAACCCATCATGCGTTGGCTGTGCAGCGCCACGATGTCGATCCAGCTGACGTGGTTGGCGACGAACAGCGTCGGTCCCTCCAGCGGTGCGCCACTACGGTGCAGGCGGAAGCCGAAGATCCACATCATCCCGCCCGACCACTGCCGGATCGCCCAATAGCGCAGCGGCTCGCGACCGATGCGGATGCCGTCGGTGAGCGGCGTCATCAGCAGCAGCATCAGCGGAATGTGGACAACGACGTGCCACAACAGCAGCGGCACACGGAGCAGATAGCGGAACCAGCGAGCGGAATCGGTGACAGGGGATGCAGCATTCATGCCGTCACGATAAGCCGGGAATGAGGAATGGGGAACCAGGAACGGCGAGGCTGGTCTTGGGCGATAGGCTGTAGGAGCGGCTTATAGCCGCGAGCTTTCCACGCTGGAGAGCAACAACTCGCGGCTATAAGCCGCTCCTACGTCGGGATTTATGGACGCGCGATCACCGCCAGCGTCAGGCGCGAGATGCACACCAGTCGGCCCTGGTCGTCCTCGATACGGATTTCCCAGACCTGGGTGCTGCCGCCGAGATGCAGCGGCCGCGCAGTGCCGGTGACCAGGCCCTCGCGCACGCCGCGGACATGGTTGGCGTTGATCTCGATGCCGACCACGCCTTTGCCCTGCGGCACGGACAACCCACCGGCGCTGCTGCCCAGGGTTTCCGCCAGCAGCACCGAAGCACCGCCGTGCAGCAGGCCGTAGGGCTGGTGAGTGCGTGCATCCACGGGCATGGTGCCGCGCACGTAATCCGTCCCAAGCTCGGTGAAGCGGATGCCCAGTACTTCCATCGCCGTGTTGGCGATGAGGCCATTCAGCGTGTCAACGCTGCTGCCCGGGCGGAACAACGAGGCTGCCTTCAATCCGCTGCGCTCAGCCGAACTTGAAGATGCCCGGGCGCCAGCCGCGGGTGTACGAGCCTTGCTTGGAGGCGTAGCCGCTGCTGCTGCCGTAGCCGGTACCGAAGTCGCGTTCACGACGGACGTGCATGCGGTCGATCAGCTCGTCGCGACGGCTGGCGAGCCAGTCGGCGTGGCCGACCGTGGCCGGATCCTGGCTGCGGCGCTGCGCTTCGTGCTGGCGGTAGTCGCAGAAATCGTCGTAGGCGTCGAGTTCGTGCTTCAGTTCCCGCACCGCCAGCTCGATCATGAGCGCGTCGTCGAGGAAGCCCAGCACCGGCACGCTGTCCGGGATGACGTCCTTGGGGTCGGCGAAGTACACCAGGACCGACAGCACGCGCTGGCAGTCGGCTTCCGGCAGCGCCCAACCCACGTCGCGCACCATCGCGATCATGTCGTCCAGGCGCAGCAGGCGCTCCTTGATGAAGTCCGGCACGTGCACTTTCTGCGCTTCGGTCAGCAGCCCGGTGGCGGCATCGACGATCTGCTGGGCGCTCTGGCCCGCGGTCGCGGCGCGCGCAGCTTCCATCGCCTTGTTGAAATGCTCGAGATCGCGGTCGTTCAGGTCGATGGTCAGCGAGATCGCCATGGCAGGTCCGGAGGTGGCAGGGGAAAGGCGGGCAGACTAGGCCGAGGGTCGTCGGTGCGTCAAATTAAAGCAACGTCGGGGGCGGCCAGACACGGCCTCCTCAAATGTGAAGCCAGTGGATTACAGGATCGGCGCGAGCCCGGCGCCGAAGGCGGTGAAGATACGCGTGGTCAGGCCCTTCAGGCTGAGGCTGACCTCGGGGAACTCGCCGACCGGGCGATAGCAGCGGCGGAAGTCCGGATGATCCTGTGGCAGCGGCTGGGGGCACTGCGGCCCGGGCACGAATTCGTAGCTGGTGGCGTAGCGCAGCGGCCACAGGTCGAACAGCGGCAGGTGTTCGGACACCTTGCCCAGCGAGTAGTCCAGGCCCGAGAGCACCGGTAACTTGTCGCGGCGCGCGATGGCCCATGAATTCTGCGGTGCGATATCGCGCCGGATGCTGGCGGCCAGCGCCTGGGCGAACACGGGATCGTCGATCACAACCGCGCTCTCGGTGTTGTAACGGTCGGCGCGGGGATCGAAGTTGTGGGTGCCGACCACGCCGACGCGTTCGTCGATCACCAGCGACTTCGCATGCAGTCCCACGCGCACGCCGGCGCGGCGCAAGGGCACCGGGTCATTGGCACCGCTACCGAAGAACCGGGTGGCGACGTGTTCGCTCTGCTGCTGCGGCGTTTCGCGTATGCCCGCATCTTCGGTGACGGTCTTGCCAGGTTCGAGGGGTATCGCGCCAGTGGTGGCCGGATCGATCGGCGCATCCGCAGGGAACGGCTTGTATTCGTAGATGTTGAAACCGAATTCGCGCAGGTAGCGGCGCTTGTACTTGTGCGACAGCGCATAGACGATGAAGGCGTCGGTGGCGGCGAGGCTGTTGGTGGAAACGACCACGCGCGGCGCATCGCTGCGCTGGTGCATCGCGCGGAACATCTCCTGCGCCGGCTTCGACAGCACCAGGTAGGGCGTCTGCAGCAGCACTTCGCGCTGCGCCGATTCGATCAGCCCGCGCAGCGAATCGCTGGCTGCGCGCTCATCGCGTGGCGCGCTGCGGCGGTGTTTCTGCGGCAGGTCGGCGATGAACTGCACCGCGCCGACCGGGATGGCGGGCACGACCAGGCGTTCGTGCACCAAGGCCGCGTCATCGGCATCGCGCGACATCGCTTCGGCGCGTTGTTGCTGCACATAGGCGGCGTGCGGCACCGCCGGTACGCCCTTGCGCAGCAGCCAGCGGCCCACGTCGTTGAGGCGTTCGGCGGGCACGCTGCGGCGCGAGGTCCAGAACGCCTCGAAATTCGCCGCCATTTCGCCGGCGACCGGCCCGGCGATCAGCACGTCGCGGTCGCGGAAGTTGTATTCGGCATCCCAGTCGTAATAGTCGTCCTGGTAATTGCGGCCGCCGGTGACGCCGATGGCCCCGTCCACCAGCAGCAGCTTGCTGTGCATGCGCTGGTTGAGCCGCTTCCAGCAGCACGCCGCGGCCAGCAGGTATTGCGGATAGGTGATGCGAGCCTGCCGGAAGAGCGGGTTGTACACACGCAATTCGAAATTGACGTGCGCACCGGCCAACGCCGCCAGGGTATCGACGTTGCGCAGCGCCGAGAGTTGGTCGATCAGCACCCGCACCTTGACCCCGCGCCGCGCCGCGGCCAGCAGCTCGTCCAGGACCAGGTGGGCGGCGTCGTCCTCGTCGAAGATGTAGGTCTGGAGGTCGATGCTGTGGCGTGCGCTGCGCAACAGGTCGAGCCGCGCCAGCAGCGCGTCCGGGCCGCGGTCGAGGATCAGCGCGTAATGCCGCGGCGCTTCCGGTGTCGAGGCGGCAAGCGCGTTGTTGCCCAGTTCCTGCAGCGGCGACGGTCGTGCGCAGTTGGCGCCGGGGCCGCAATCGATTGCCTGCGAACGCGTGTCCAGTGCGATGGTCGCGGCGCGGTCGCGTTGCGCCTCCGACAACGTCGCGCAGCCGCTGCACAACGCAGCGACCAGCAGCGCGGCGATGCGTTGTGCACGCGTCATGGGGATGCGTCGCCGGCAGGGGTGGGCGCGGGCGCGCGCCAACGCACGCGCAGTGCGAAGCGCACCTGTTCGCGCAGTGCCAGCGTCCAGCGATCCAGCCCATAGTTGCTGCGACGGACGCTACCCGCGGCAACGATGTCGCAGTCGTAACCCGGGCGCTGGCAGGTGGACGGCTCCAGCAGGAAACGTTCGCGCCGGCGCACGCCGTGCATGCGCAGTTCGCCATCGAGTGCGCCGCCGGCGTGGGGCAGCTGCGCCGAGTAAGGATCGGACACGAACTCGATCAACGGGTAGCGGGCGACGTCGAAGAAACGCGGGCCGCGGGTGATCTCGGTATAGCGGGGATGGTCGACGATCTCGATCGCGCGCGCGTCGATGCGGAAGCGCACCTGGCGACGGCCATCGGCCAGCGCCACGACTTCGCCGTCGACCTGCGGAAAGCGTCCTTCCAGCGTCCGTCCCCAGCGGGTGTGCAGGCGGAATTCGAATTGCGACGCCGGATCGAGCGTGCCGAGGCTGTCGCCGGCCATGGTCGTTCCTGCAATAGCGGTACCGACGACGGCTGCGCCTGACACCAGCCACCACCACGCCCAGGCCATCCGCATTGCGTTCAGACCGTCACGGCCACCAGAACGCCGACAACTGTGCGATGCCCGGTTCGATCGCCGCCGTCGCCGGCAGCGACAGCACCGCGATGCCGCCTGGTGGCATGCCGCGGTAATCGCCGGACTGGCCGCTGTGCATCAGCGCCGCGAGTTGCTCGAAGCCCGGGTTGTGACCGACCAGCAGCAGCCGTTCGACCTCGCGGTGCGCATCGGCCAGGGTGGCGAGCGTGCCGGGCGTGGCGTCGTAGATCACCGGTTCCAGGCGCTGGTCGACATAGCCGATCGCGGCCAGCACCGCTTCCAGCGTCTCGCGGGCGCGGCGTGCGGGCGAGCACAGCACCTGGTCGGGAACCAAGCCCTTGTCGCGCAACCAGCGCCCGGCCGCTTCGGCCTCCGCCAGGCCTTCCGGCGACAGCGGTCGATCGATGTCGGCCTGGCCGGCGCTGGCGGGTTCGGCGTGAGCGTGTCGCAGGAGGATCAGTTCGCGCATGGCAGGCCGTAATGGTTGGGTTCAAATCACTCTACGGGGAATCGGTTGTAGGTGGTGTAAAACTTTGTGCAAAGCGGGGTTCACGCCGACCGTACCGCGGCGCGATGTCCTTCCCCGGATGCCGTTGCGGCTTTCAGGCCCGCTTGAGCCACTTCAGCAGTGGCGCCCAGTCGTCCTGGTGTTCGCGGATCTGCGCCGAGTGGTAATCGAACAGGCTGCGTCCCAGCCCGGCCATCAACACATAGGCCTGGGTGTCTCGGAGCTCCGCCACCAGCGGGTAGGGCCATTGCCGCAGCGTCTCC
This sequence comes from Lysobacter sp. CFH 32150, assembly GCF_022758295.1. Lineage (GTDB taxonomy): Bacteria > Pseudomonadota > Gammaproteobacteria > Xanthomonadales > Xanthomonadaceae > CFH-32150. The sequence goes on from NZ_JALDWJ010000004.1 coordinate 211,863, forward strand.
ATGTACTGCTGCGAGGCATTCGTCCACGGCTTGAGGCGGTTGCCGACCAAGCCGACCGGCAGCTTGCCTTTCTTGATCCGCGGATGCTGCGCCAGCGTGTTGAGGAAGGGCACGGTGGCCTCGAGGTCGATGAGCGACGGCAGCACCGGCACCACCACCGCGTCGGCGACGTCGAGGAAGTGCGCGAGTTCCGCGCCGTGCGCGCCGGCGGCGGCGTCGATCACCACGCGGTGCACGCCGTCGGGCAACTTGCGGTCCCAGTCCCTGCGGGTGCCATCCAAGGGCAGCACCGCGGATTCCAGGGTCGCGCGTTTCTCGGCCCAGTGCCGCGACGAGCCCTGGCGGTCGGCGTCGACCAGGACCGTCCGCTTGCCGTCGACCGCGAAGTGCGCGGCGAGGTTGGTCGACAGCGTGGTCTTGCCCACGCCCCCTTTGGAACTGGCCACGAGTACCGTCTTCATTCCGACCCCCGGCTGAGTGGAAGTCGCAGCGTACACGGGCCCGCCCCGGGCTGCGACCGCCCGCTTTGCTATCGTCCGCGCACCTCTCCAGCCCGACTGCCATGAGCGAACTGCAGGACCTGACCGCACTCATCCGCGCCAACACCGCATTGATCGTGATCGAGACGCCCGATGAGGCGCGCGTGGTCGAGCTGTTCCGGCAATCGCTGCTACATGTCTGGCGCGCGTTGTTCCGTTGGTCGATCACCGAAGGCCTGCGCCGCGTCGACCTCGATCGCGAGGATCCGTCCGAAGTAGCCCCGGATGCCAGCAGCACCTTGCAGGCGATCCGCGATGCCGACCAGCGCGGCATCTACCTGTTGCTCGATTTCCATCCTTACCTGGGCTACGCCAGCACCCAGCGGCAGTTGCGCGAAATCATGCAGCGGCGCGATTGCCAGCCGCACGTGCTGGTGCTGATCGGCAACAAGATCGAACTGCCGCCCGATCTCGAACCGCTCGCGGTGCGTTACAACCCGCGGCTTCCCGACGCCAATGCGCTGTTGAAACTGGTGCGGGACGAAGCTGCGTCCTATGCCAGGGAACACGGCGGCAAGCGCGTGGAGGTGGAACAGGAAGCGGTCGTGCAAATCGTGCGCAACCTGCAGGGGATGAGCGAAACCGACGCGCGGCGCATTGCCCGCCACCTCATCTTCCGCGATGGGGTGCTCGGCGCGCACGATTTGCCGGAGTTGGCGAAACTCAAGTTCGAGTTGCTCAATCGCAGCGGACACCTGCATTACGAATACGACACCGCGCGCTTCGCCGATGTCGCCGGCGCCGCCCGGCTGAAGCGCTGGGTCTCGCAGCGACGCGATGCCTTCGTCGAGGACCAAGCGGCTGCAGGCAGTGCTTTGTACCGCGTCGAGCCCCCCAAGGGCATCCTGCTGCTGGGCGTGCAGGGCTGCGGCAAGTCGATGATCGCCAAGGCCGTTGCCGGCGGTTTCGGCGTGCCGCTGGTACGACTCGATTTCGGCACGCTGTACGACAAGTACCACGGCGAAACCGAAAAGAACCTGCGTAGCGCGCTGGCGTCGACCGAGCAGTTGGCGCCGTGCGTGCTGTGGATCGACGAGATCGAGAAGGGCCTGGCCGCCGGCAGCGGCGAGGGCGACGGCGGCGTATCGCGACGCGTGCTCGGTTATCTGCTGACATGGATGGCGGAGCGCAAGTCGCGGGTGTTCCTGGTCGCCACCGCCAACCAGGTCAACGAGTTGCCGCCGGAATTGCTGCGCAAGGGTCGCTTCGACGAAATCTTCTTCGTCGATCTCCCCGATGCGTCGACGCGCGAGGACATCCTGCGCCTGCACCTGCGACGGCGCGGTATCGATCCGGCAGGCTTCGATTTGCCCGAACTGGCTCGGGTCGCCGATGGTTTTTCCGGTGCCGAGATCGAACAGGCCATCGTCGCCGCGCTCTACACCGCGAACGCCGAACGCGCACCGCTCGATCAGGCGATGCTGGCGCACGAACTGCGCAACACCCGGCCGCTGTCGGTATTGATGGCAGAACCAGTCGCGGCGCTGCGGCACTGGGCCCGGGAGCGCACTGTCAGCGCGGATTGAGCATGCGGAACGACGCCAGTTCCGCTCGGTGACAGGTCGCTACCGATCTCGCGGATGGCCTCGCGCCTATAGTGGTTGCATGGCGTTGGCAGCGCGCGCGAGCAGCGCACGCTCGTCGACACCGGAGCCTGCGAGCGTCGCGCGCTGTTCGGCAGGCATCCGCCGCCATGCGTCTACCCTTGCGTTCAAACGCTGGTAGAAGGGTTCTGCTTCGGCGGTGATTGCCTGCCCGTCAGCGCCAGCGATCCGTCTACGACCGATCCGGCGTATCCACTCCGAATCGGCGGAGGCAGCAAGCACGGCATACGCAGCACGACATTCCACCTGCAACGCGGCATCGGCAGTGCCTTGCTGCATCGACCAGCACAACGAGTGGAGGCCGTCGTGCTCGCGGTCGTGTGCGACCCAGAGCGCAGTGTTCAAGAATTGCGTTCCCTGCGGGGAGAGTTCGCGTTCCAGCGCCGGCGGCAGCGGTTTGCGCGACAAGACATCGGTCAATGCGACCAGCAGTGCCCCGGAGCGACTGTCGTAGGTTTTGCTCTGTGCCATTCGCACCAACGCCGCACGTGCGCCTTGGTTGTCGTGAGCCTGCTGCCGGCAGGTCGCGGTCATCGCCCAGACTGCACCGTTGTCAGATTCCGCTGCCTGCAGATGTGCGAGCGCAGACGGTGAGCGACAGCTCGCTGCAGCCAGGTACCGGCCCAGATGTGTATTGGAAACGTCGGCGACAATCGCATCGAGCTGTGTCTGCAGTTCCTGCGGCAAAACATCAGCGTCCACCGACCAGCCCTGCAGTCGAGCAAACGAATAAGCCAGTGCGCGCTCGTCTGTGCGGTCGCTGGCCAATGCAGTGCGGATCAGATCGAGACGGTATTCGGCATAGGCCGATTCAAGCGCGCGTTGTTCCCGGTTCTGAACCCACTTGGTAGCCGAGAACAGCAGATCCGAACCGACGTTGTAAGTTTTCGACCACCATAGCAGTGACAGCGAACCCAATAGCAACATCGTCAACAGCGACATCCTTTTCATCGTGGCTTCCTCTTCGAATGCGGTCCATTGCTCGCGGCCAGCGCTGGCTGCTAGATCCGGCAGCAGGTCGACGCAGACCCAGGGCAATGGGTGACGTTGCGTGTGCGCAAGTTCACGACAGCGATCGCGCAAGGCTTGGCGCATCGATGCGCCCCAAGCTTCGCGAAAGCGACGGGGGTACAAGTGCAGGGCGAAGCCGTAGAGACGATCGACGGGTGCCAGCCACCACGGATCCCGTGGGCGGCTCATGCGCCACCCTGCGTATGGGGCAGGTGGCCATGGGCGAAAGCGACGAGGCGCTGCAGGCGCGCGGTCTCTTCGCGCACGGCGCGGCGGCCCAGGGCGCTCAGGCGGTAGTAGCGGCGACGTTCGTCGCCCGCCGGGTCGGTGCGCTCGCCAGCTTCCTCGATCAGGCCGCTCTCAAGTAGACGTTTGATCGCGCCGTACAAGGTGCCTGGCCCCATCCGCGCCGCGCCGTCGGTGATGCGTTCGACCGCCTGCATGATCGCGTAGCCATGGCGTTCGCCTTCGAGCAGTGCCAGCAGGATGTGGTGCAGTACTGGGCTGAGTGGTGGCAGTTCAGCAGGGACACGAGGCATGGCGGCGTCTCTATATCGCGTTGCGATATATATATCGCAACGCGATATAGAACGGCAAGGGGCGATCAAGCCGGATATCGCTCGACGACGTACAACTTCAACCGCTCGGCCGCGGTGGCGAGATCGGCGGCGAGGGGAAGGATGGCGGGCCATTCCTGGCCACGACCGGCTGCTTCGAGCTGGCCGGCGGTTTCGGCCAACTCCAGGGCACCGACGATGCGGGCGGCGCCCTTGATCTTGTGCGCCTGGCGGGTGAGGGCGATGAGGTCGCCGTTGGCGCGGGCGGAGATCAGTTCAGCAAGGTCCTGGGTGGTGCTGGAGAGGAAATCGTCGAGCACCGCGCGCGCTTCGCGGGCGCTGCCACCGGTGAGCATGTCGAGCGTGGTCGGGTCCAGCGGTGGCGGGGTTTCGAGTTGCGGCAAGGACTGCCCGATCGCAGCAGCGGCATTGGCGTCGGCGGCGATCGGCGTGGTCGGCACGGTATGCGGCAACCAGCGGCGCAGGGTGGCGGAGAGGGCGGGAATGCCGACCGGTTTGGCGAGGTAATCATCCATGCCGGCGGCGAGGCAGCGTTCGGCTTCGCCTTTCAGTGCGGCAGCGGTTAACGCGACGATCGGCGTGCGGGCGCGTCCGTCGCGCGCTTCCTCTTCGCGGATCGCACGCGCGAGTTGGTAGCCGTCGAGCTTCGGCATGTGCACGTCGCTGAGCAGCAGGGCGTAGCGGCCGCTGCGCCACTTTTCCAGGCCTTGCTCGCCATCTTCGGCGGCTTCGCTGGCATAGCCGGCGAGCGCGAGCTGACGCGCGATCACCAGACGATTGGTCGGATGGTCATCCACCAGCAGTACCAGGCTGCGTTCGCGCTCGGCTTCGTCCACCGTCGGCAGGCGGCGTGGGGCGAAGCTGGCGATCTCCGCGGCACTCTGCGTTTCCACTTCGACTTCGGTTGCAGGCGCGCGCGGCAAGATCACCGTCAGCCGCATGGTGGTGCCGAGTCCGGGCACCGATTCCATCGTCACCGTGCCGCCCATCAGTTCGGCCAGACGCCGGCAGATCGCGAGGCCGAGTCCGGTTCCGCCAAAGCGTCGGGTGGTATCGCCCTCGGCCTGCGCGAACGGCTCAAACAATCTCTTTTGCGCTTCGGCGCTGACGCCGATGCCGGTGTCGGTGACGCGAAAACACAATTCGTCGCTGCCGAGCACGCCGGCATTGCGATCACTGCGTTTGATTTCCAGTGCCGCCTGCACCAGGCCTTGCTCGGTGAACTTGATGGCGTTCGACAGAAAGTTGCTGAGGACCTGTCGCAAGCGCAGCGCGTCGGCGTAATGGGCGGGCGCAAGGCGCTCGTCGACGGTGCAAGTCAGGGTGAGTCCTTTGCTCGAAGCCGAGCCGCCGAAGTTGGCGACCGCGCTTTGCATGACGCGTGTCAGGTTGACCGCCCTTGGCGCCAACTCCAGCCGTCCGGCTTCGATCTTCGAGAAGTCGAGGATGTCGCCGATGATCTGCAGCAGCGATTGTGCCGACGACTGGATCACATTCAACGCGCGGCGCTGGTCGGGATCGAGTTTGGTATGGGCGAGGATCTCGACCATGCCGGTGACGCCGATCATCGGCGTGCGGATTTCGTGGCTCATCGCCGCGAGGAAGGCGCTCTTGGCGTGATTGGCTTCCTGCGCGCGTGTTTCGCTGGCGCGCAATTCGGCTTCGAGTTGCTTGATCCGGGTGAGGTCGACCGCGACGCCGAGGATGCCGTTGCCGCCATGCTGCTCGTCCGCGATCGGGGCCAGCGCCAGCAGCACCGGCACAAGGTGGCCGTCGCGATGCAGCATGAAGGTTTCGCTGGGCGGCAGGCCCAGTTCGGCGACGGTGCGGTATGCGCGCCAATCCGCCGGGATCTTTTGACCCAGGCGTGCGCTGAGGGCTTCGGCGATGTGCTGAAAGGTGTGCGGCGGCTGCAACGATGGCGCGAAATCGCCGACGCGGTCGAGCATCGGCGCGTCTTTGCCGATGAATTCCTCGGCGCGATAACCGAAGAGAGATTCGGCGGCGGTGTTGAAGAGGAAATAACGGCCGGCGCCATCGATCGCGGCGACCGCAGTCGGGGCAGCGTCGAGCAGCGAACGCTGGAAGGCTTCGCGGCGCGCGAGTTCGGTGCGGGTACGTTCGTTGCGGGCAAGTTGTGCCGTCAGTTCGTTCTCGAACTTGACTACATCGCTGCGCATCTCGAGGAAGGCGTCCAGCACTTCGCCGGGTTCGCCGTGTGGCTGGTAACGCGGTTGCGCGGTGTAGTCGTGTGCGCGCATTCGCCGTACCAGCCAGGTCAGGCTTTCGACGCCGCGGTAGGCGTTGCTCAGCACCTGGCGTCCGATCAGCCCCGCCGCCAGCAGCGCCAACAACGACAGGCCGATGCGCAACGCACTGACCCGTTCGCCGCGGACGATGTCGGCGCGCACCACCTGTTCGGCCTGGACCATGGCCAGGTCGGACAGCGTCTTGAGCCGGGTCGTGACGGGGTCGATCGCCGGATACAGCTCGGTGTCGGCGAACTGGCCGAGCGCGGCGATGTCCTGCTTCACCAGGATCGCGCGCAAGGTGTCGCTGGCGCGGTCGGCGCGCACGCGGGCTCGTTTGATTTGCTCGAACAGGTCCTGTTCTACGCCGCTGCGCGGCATCTGTTCCAGCAGCGTCCATTGCTCGCGGATGCGCGCCTTGGCGTTGTCCACCCCGGCCACGCCTTCGTTCCAGGTGATGAGGTAATTGCGTGCCTTGAACGTCGTGTCGACCACGCCGAGGCTGTAACCGTCGGCGACCGCCTTGATCCGGCGCAGGCCCAACAGCGATTCATCCTTCAATGCATACAACGATTGCCGTGTGCCGTATTGCGCGATCTCGTCGATCACCAACACGGTGGCGCCCGTCAGCAGGAACAGCCCGAACAACGCCCACAACTGGCGGCGGATGCTCAGCTTGGACAGCTGTAGGCGCAAGGCGCGCCTCAGTGTTCCGGACGCCGCCAGCGGTCGATCATCGCGGGCAGTTCCTCGCCGGGCACCGGCTGTGCGATCAGGTAGCCCTGCGCCATGGTGCAGCCGAGACTGGCGAGCATCTGCCACTCCTCCACTGTTTCCACGCCTTCGGCCACGGTATCCAGTTGCAGTTTTCGCGCCAGATCGAGGCTGGCTTCGATCACCGCGCGCTTGCGCGGTTGTTGCGGGGCGCCGGAGACGAAGCCCTGGTCGATCTTGAGTTCGGTGAACGGCACCTGCGACAACTGCGCCAGCGAGGAATAGCCGGTGCCGAAGTCGTCGATCGACAAGCCGAAGCCCTTCAGCCGCAACCGCGCCAGCACGGCGAGGCCGCGCGCCGGATCGGTCATCAGCGAACTCTCGGTGACCTCGAGCACGACGTCGGCTGGATCGACGCCGTGATCGCGCACGATCTGCTGGTAGTGGTCGGCTGCGGCCGGATCCTGCAGGGTCGTCGGCGACACGTTCACCGACAGTTTCAGGCGCAGGTCATCGCCCTCCCAGCGCCTTTTCCACGCGCAGGCCTGTTCCAGCATGCAGTCGGTCAGCGCTGCGGCCAGGCCTTCGCGCTCGAGGACATGAATGAAATGCAGCGGACGCACGATGTGGCCATCGGGTCGCTGCCAGCGCGCCAGTGCTTCGACGCCAACCACCTTGCCATTGCCGAATTCCGCCTGCGGCTGGAACCACGGCACGATCTCGCCGCCGGCCAGCGCCGCGCGGGCATCTTCGACGCTGACGTCGGCTTCGTCGTCGTCGGCATCGACATGCAGAGTGTCTTCGTAGCGCAGCAGCACCGCTTGCAGCTTGTCCGAAGTCAGCGGTTTCTCGACACTACCAAGCACGCGCAGGCCATAGGCGCGGGCCATGGTCTGCACGGTGTTGAGCAGGGCCGGATCGAGTGCGCTGACCAGGGCGACGCCGCGCGCAAGCCGGCGCTGGGCGACGTGGCCGATGAATTCGATGCCGTCCATGCCGGGCATGTCGAGGTCGACCAGAACCACGTCTGGCGGCTGCAGCAGTTGTTCGAGCATGGTCAGCGCGGCGTTGCCGTCGGCCGCTTCCTGCACGTGCTCGACGTCGAGCTCGGCCAACAAGCGCAGCGCCATCCGGCGCTGGAAGCCGTGGTCTTCGACCACCATCACGCGAAGGGCTGACAGGGTCATCCGTTTCCCCTGGAAGGATGCTTGCCGGCGAGCGCCCAAGCCTACTCCAGTCGATGCGACAAGCAATAGCAGCAATACGCAGGCATTTGCAGCCCGGGTGTACGCTGGAAACGGTGAGTTGAAGCGGGCCCGCTGCTAGAATTCCGCTTCTTCGCTCGGACTTCCGGCGTGCACCCTGCATTTGAATCGCTGGGGCATGCCGCTTCCCCCTGTCCCGAGCTTGTCGAATGGGCCCCCCATGACCAGCACCGCCGAACTCAGCTCCCCCGATTCCGCCAACACCACGCTCACCCATTGCGGGGTTCAAGCCGGCGTGCTGGACACGGACTACACCCTCGACGACAAGTACGGTCGCGTACAGGGCCGCATATATCTCTCGGGCGTGCAGGCGTTGGTGCGGCTGCCGCTGATGCAGCGGCTGCGCGACCAGGCCGCGGGCCTGAATACGGCCGGCTTCATTTCCGGCTACCGCGGCTCGCCGCTGGGTGGCTTCGATCTCGAGTTGTGGCGCGCGCGCAAGCACCTGGAAGCGGCGGCGGTGAAGTTCACCCCCGGTTTGAACGAAGACCTCGGCGCGACCATGGTCTGGGGCACGCAGCAGACCAACCTGTTCCCGGGCGCCAAGGTCGAGGGCGTGTACGGCATGTGGTACGGCAAGGGCCCGGGCGTGGACCGCACCGGCGACGTGTTCAAGCACGCCAATGCCGCGGGCACGTCGAAGCATGGTGGCGTGCTGGCATTGGCCGCCGATGACCACGCCTGTCGCTCGTCGACGCTGCCGCATGGTTCCGAAGGCGAATTCGTCTCCGCGCTGATGCCGATCCTGAATCCGGCCGGCGTCCAGGACATCCTCGACCTCGGCCTGATTGGCTGGGCGATGTCGCGCTTCACGGGGCGCTGGGTCGGCTTCAAGACCATCGCCGAGACCGTCGAGTCGTCGATGTCGGTGGACGTCGATCCGTTCGCGCTGCAGATCGTCACCCCGGACGATTTCGAACTGCCGCCGGGCGGTCTCAGCATCCGCTGGCCGGATCCGCCGATGGACCAGGAGATGCGCCTGCACCGTTACGCGGTGAAGGCGGCGCAGGCATTCGCGCGCGCCAACCGGATCGACCGCATCGTGCTCGATTCGCCGAACGCGCGCCTGGGCATCATCACCACCGGCAAGTCGTACCTCGACGTGCTGCAGGCGCTGGAATACCTCGGCCTCGATGCGCGCGCCTGCGCCGATCTCGGCATCCGCGTCTACAAGGTCGCGATGACCTGGCCGCTGGAACCGGTCGGCCTGCGCAACTTCGCGCGCGGGCTCGAAGACATCCTCGTGGTCGAGGAAAAGCACGCCTTCATCGAAAGCCAGATGAAGGAGTCGATGTACAACTGGACCGAAGGGCAGCGTCCATCGATCGTCGGCAAGTACGACGAAGCCGGCGAGTGGATTTTGCCGTCGACCGGCGAACTGACGCCGGCGCGCATCGCGCAGGTCATCGCGCGCCGCATCCAGCGGTTCCACAACAGCGAACAGATCGAGAACGTGCTGCGCTGGATCGCCGAGAAGGAGGGCGAGCTGGCGCTGCCGCGCGCCAACTTCCCGCGCGTGCCGCATTACTGCTCCGGCTGTCCGCACAACACCTCGACCGTGGTGCCGGAAGGTTCGCGCGGCCTCGGTGGCATCGGCTGCCACTACATGGTCACGTGGATGGACCGCAGCACCGATACCTTCACCCACATGGGCGGTGAAGGTGTGACCTGGAGCGGGCAAGCGGCGTTCACCGAAACCCAGCACGTGTTCCAGAACCTTGGTGACGGCACCTATTTCCACAGCGGTTCGCTCGCGATCCGCCAGTCGGTCGCCACCGGCGTCAACATCACCTACAAGATCCTCTACAACGATGCGGTCGCGATGACCGGCGGCCAGCCGGTCGACGGCACCCTGTCGGTACCGCAGATCGCGCACCAGGTCCGCAGCGAAGGCGTGCAGACGATCGTCGTGCTTTCCGACGACATCGAAAAGTGGACCGATCATTCGATCTTCCCGTCCGGCGTGGAGTTCCTCGACCGCAAGGAACTCGACGCCACGCAGAAGCGCCTGCGCGAAGTGAAGGGCGTCAGCGTGCTGATCTACGACCAGGTCTGCGCGACCGAGAAGCGCCGCCGCCGCAAGCGCGGCAAGATGGTCGATCCGCAGAAGCGCGTTGTGGTCAACACACTGGTGTGCGAAGGCTGCGGCGATTGCGGGCAGAAATCGTTCTGCGTGTCGGTGTTGCCGAAGGACACCGAGTTCGGCCGCAAGCGCGAGATCGACCAGTCGAACTGCAACAAGGACTACAGCTGTGTCAACGGCTTCTGCCCAAGCTTCGTCACCGTGCACGGTGGCACGCCGCGCAAGGGCAAGAAGATCAATGCTGCCGAACGTCTGGCCAATTTGCCGTTGCCGACGATGGCGACCGACCTGTCGCAACCCTGGAACATCCTGATCACCGGCGTCGGCGGCACCGGCGTCGTCACCATCGGCGCGTTACTCGGCATGGCCGGCCATCTGGAAGGCAAGGGTTCGACCGTGCTCGACCAGACCGGTCTCGCGCAGAAAGGCGGCGCGGTCACCACGCATATCCGCATCGCAAAAACGCCGGCCGATATCCACGCCGTACGCATCGCCGCCGGCGAAGCCGACCTCGTGCTCGGCTGCGACATGGTCGTGGTCAACGACTACTGGGCGTTGTCGAAGGTCCGCGCCGATCGCACCAAGGTCGTGCTCAACACCTACGAAGCGATGCCCGGCACGTTCACCACGCGTCCGGACATGCAGTTCCCGGCCGCCGACATCGTCGCCGCGGTACGCACTGCGCTCGCCGGCCAGGATCCGTTGCAGATCGATGCGACCCAGCTCGCCACCGGATTGATGGGCGATGCGATCGCCGCCAACCTCTTCATCCTCGGCTACGCCTGGCAGCAGGGCCTGGTGCCGATTTCGTTCGAAGCGCTGATGCGTGCGGTCGAACTCAACGGCGCCGCGATCGAGATGAACAAGACCGCGTTCGCCTGGGGCCGCCTCGCTGTGATCGACCCGGCTGCCGTCAACGAAGCCGCCGGAATCGTCCGCAACGTTCCGACCGCCGCCGAACGCACCCCGCACGCGCTGCCAGTGCTTGCTCCGCGTCCCTCGGAAGGCCACGAATCCGGCCTGGCCGACGCGCTTGCCGCGACCCGTCGCGAAGACGAACTGCGCCACGTGCCCGAGGCCAGTGGTGGCGAAGTCGCCTTCCTCCCGCTCGACGACTTGCGCTTGTCGCGTTCGCTCGATGAAGTCATCGCCCGCCGCATCACCTTCCTCACCGACTACCAGAACGCGGGCTACGCCAAGCGTTACTCGGACTTCGTCGCCAAGGTGCGCGCGGCCGAAGCTGCGAAAGCACCGGGTAGCACCGATCTCACCGAGGCTGTCGCCCGCTATGCCTTCAAGCTGATGGCATACAAGGACGAATACGAAGTCGCGCGTCTGTACACCAGCGGCGACTTCAAGCGGAAGCTCGAACAGCAGTTCGACGGCGACTACAAGCTGCACTTCCACCTTGCCCCGCCGCTGCTGGCGAAGAAAAACGCGCAAGGCCAGCTGCAGAAGAAGGAATACGGCCCGTGGGTGTTCACGGCGTTCAAGCTGGTGGCGAAACTGCGTGGCCTGCGCGGCACCGCGTTCGATATTTTCGGCTACACCGCCGAACGCAAAGGCGAGCGCCAGTTGATCGCCGATTACGAAAAGACCATTGGCGATCTTCTGGCCACGCTCGATAGCGGTAACGTCGGCCTCGCCGCCGAGATAGCCTCGATCCCCGAGCAGATCCGCGGCTACGGCCACGTCAAGGAAGCGCACCTGCACAAGGCCAAGCTGCGCGAGGCTGAGTTGCTCAGGGAGTGGAAGAACCCATTGCGGGTGGTGCAGGTCGCATAACAAGAAAGCCCCGCTATTGCGGGGCTTTTTTCGTGGGTGCGACGCGCGTTACTTGCGCGGCGTGAAGATCGGCGTCAGGTAATCCGGCTTGCCCTGGATCCGCTCCAGATGCGGATAGCGGAGGCCGTCGTGGTAGTCGACGGTGATGGTGCGGAAGCGATCGAACTCCTTCACCAGCAGGCGGATCGGCGCCTTGTCGGTCTTCGCCGCCTTGATCGCGTCGCTCAACGTCTCCTTGCCATATTCGAGATCGTTGACCGCGACGATCGTCATGCCGTTGCCGATGCCGGCGTTGAACGCGGCGCTATCCCAGCGCACGTCGCCGACTTTGCCGTCCTTGCCGACGTTCATGCCGATCGAATAGGTGAAGTCCGCGCCGCCGTCGTTGTCCTTGGCGCGGGCCTTGGCGTAGGCATTGGGTTCGTCCTTGTAGACCAGGCGCCAGCCGCTGGCCTCGATGCCGCCAGTGACCGGCGTTTTGCCGTCGAGGCGATCGCGCAGGAAGGTAGCCCAATCGTCCGCGACCACGCCGTTGAGCGTGGCGACCACGTCGTCAAAGGTGTAGGTGTTCTGCGTCTTCCAGACACCATCGTCGACGCCGAAGAAAGCGCGGGCGAAATCATCCAGCGACTTCTTGTTGCCGCTCTTCGCGCGGATGCGCGCATCGGCCTCCAGCCAGATCATCTGCCCGGCGGAGTAGTAGTCCTCGCTGAGTTGCCAGTTGCGGTACGGCTTGGGCGAGCGCCGGGAGATGATCGGGTCGTTGGTCGTGTCCTGCACCGCGCGCCACTGCATGCCCGGGCGGTTGTCGGCATACGTCGCCGCGACCAGCGCCAGCGCATCGCGCGAAGCGTCCTGCGGACGCAGTCCCGAGCGGGCGGTCAGCACGTTGCCCCAGTACTGGGTTTGTCCTTCGTAGACCCACAACAGGCTGTCCTGCATCGGTACGTTGTAGTTCGGCGTCCACAAGTCGGCGGGGCGGCGGAATTTGCCGTTCCACGAATGCGTGTACTCGTGCCCGAGCAGATCGGTGCTGCCTGTTTTCTTGTCCCAGTCGGTGAAGTAGTCGGCGCTAACGCCGTTCTCGCTGGAGCGCTGGTGCTCCAGGCCGATGCCGCTCATCTGTTCGGACAATGCAAGCAGCAAGTCGTAATGGTCGTAGTGCTGCGCGCCGTAGAGCTTCACCGCCTGGCGCACCAGTTCGACGTGTTGGGCGAGGTGCTCGGGCTTGGCTTCGAGGTACTTCTGCGCGTCCGCGACCATGCTGAGCCGTACCGGGACCTTCGCGCCCGGGGCGAGGTCGATCTGCTTGAAGTAGCGCCCGGCGAACACCGGCGAATCGGCCAGGATGTCGAGCGGCACGGTCTTGTAACGGACCGTATCGCCGTCCTTGCCGGCGACGTCGAGTGCCGTCGCCGCGGACCAGCCCGTGGGGTAGGTCACGCTGGCGTCGTAGGGAATCCGGCTCGCGTTGTGTCCGGCGGGATACAACACCATCGCGTTCCACTGCAGGTTGAGCATGTTCGGGGTCATCACCACGCGGCCCTGCGCGCTCTCGGTGGGCGAGAGGAACTGGTATTCGGCGTTGATGGATTGCACGCCCGCAGGCACGTCGATATGGAACGCATAGACGTTGAGCGGATCGCGCTTCCAGGCGAGCGCCTGGCCGTTGCCTGTGATCTTCAGTCCCGCGAGCTTGTCGATCGGGCCCGATGGCCCGTGGTTGCCCGGCAGCCACTGCGGGTACAGCAGCGTCAGGCGCCCGGCCTGCACCGGGATGGTTTCGCGGATCTTGAAAATGCGCTGCGACAAATCGGTGGCGTCGACCGCGATCGCGATCGTGCCCGGATAGGCGACATCGGCGGGTGCGGCAATCCCGGCACTGGCCAGCGACGGCGGCGGCGTGGTCTGCGCCTGCACGGAGGAAACCAGCAACAACATCGGCAACAACGCCGGGGACAGACGACGGAGCGAACGGGACATGCACAACCCCTGGGACGGACACAAACTCCGCATCCTACGGACGCCGCGCGTCGGCGCACCCCCCATTCGGCATGGTCGATGCCGATTGCGTCACGTCTGCGCGCCCCGCCGGGGCTTACACCGGCCGCCCGCTCTCCCGCATCAGCTGGTCGAACCGCGTCCAGTTGAGCTTGCGCCGATAGACCTTGTTGGTCGGCCGCCACTCGATCGCGCCCTTGGACACCAGCAACGTGCCGAAGCGCTTGCCGTCCTGCTCGATGACGAACTCGATGTCCTCGCGCCCCAGCTCGCGCTTCGGCAGGTTGAAAATCACCTTGTGGGCCATGCGCCGGCTCCAGTCAGGGCCAATCGCCTGCCATGCACCTTAGCGCGGCGCCGTCATCCCGCCGTGATGCCGCGACGCCAGACCAGCGTGTGGTTGTTCGCCGGCATCGCCACGTCCGCGACCAGGGGCAGTCCGATGCCACGCGCCAAGGCATCCACCGCTTCGAAATCGCGAATCGCCGAGCGCGGATCGCGCGCCTGCAGCCAGCCGTCGAACTCGCGGTTGCTGGCGCTGGTGTAGTTGCCGTCGTAGTTGAAGGGCCCGTAGACCGCCAGCGTCGCGGTGTCGGCCAGCGCCGCATCGAGCGCCGCAAACATCGCCTCGACTTCGACCCAACCCATGATGTGCAAGGTGTTGGCACTGAATACCGCATCGTAGCGCTGCGTCGGCCATGGTCCACGCACATCCAGTGCGATCGGCGCCGGCGCGTTCGGCAAGCCCGCCTCGTCCAGCCACATTCGGATACCGGGCAGGTTCTCCGCGACATCCGAGCACTGCCACGTCAGCCACGGCATCGCCGCCGCGAAATGCACCGCGTGCTGGCCGGTGCCGCTACCGATTTCCAGGACATGGCGGCGATTGGCGAAGTGTTCGCGCAACACCGCGAGGATCGGATCACGATTGCGGTCGCAGGAAGGCGAGAACGGTTTGTCGGTCGTCATCTGCCGGGTCAGTCCAGCGCACGCACGTAGATCGTCCTGCTGCCGCTGCCGCCACGTTCCTCGATCGCGAAATGACGCGGGTGGTGCTTCACCAGGTCGCTCAACTTCTTGTGGCCGTACAGGCGCGGATCGAAATCGGGACGGATCTTGGTCAGGTACGCACCGACGGCGCCAAGGTGAGCCCAGCCCTGTTCATCGGACTCTTCCTCGATCGCACGGCGCAGCAGGTCCACCGGCAACGGCAACACTGCCGGCTTCGCGGGCGGTCCTGATCCGGCGTTGGCGGCGGTGGGGGGCGCGGCTTCCATCGTTGTCGTCACCCGTGCCGTGGTCTTCTTCTTCGACCTCGCCGGCTTTGCGACGACCGGCTTCGATGCCGCAGCCGGCGCGACCTCTGCACGCAATACCTCGGTATAGATGAACTTGTCGCAGGCCTGTACGAATGCATCCGGCGTCTTGCGTTCGCCGAAGCCATAGACCGTCAGGCCTTCCTCGCGCATGCGTTGCGCCAGGCGGGTGAAGTCGCTATCGCTCGAGACCAGGCACATGCCATCGAAACGCCCGGTGTACATCAGGTCCATCGCATCGATGATCAGCGAGCTGTCGGTCGCGTTCTTGCCGCTGGTGTAGGCGAACTGCTGCACCGGGTTGATCGAGAACTTCAGCAGCGCGTTCTTCCATTGCGTCGCCCGCGTGGAAGTGAAGTCGCCGTAGATGCGCTTGACGCTGGCCACGCCGTACTTCGCTACTTCTGCCAGCAAGCCTTCGATCACCGAGGGCTGCGCGTTGTCGGCATCGATCAGTACCGCGAGCTTGCGCTGCTCGTCGTCGACGTCAGGCTTGCCGTTGTTCCTGGGCTTCATCCTTGTCCGCTCCCGTCGAAGGTCAATCACTGAAGCGGCATTGTGCGCGCCTGCGACGCAGGACGGTTGCCTACGCTGCGCGCGCCACGCCGGCCAGGATGCTCATGGCCACCGCTTCCGCGGTCTTGATGCCATCCACGCCCGCCGACAGGATGCCGCCGGCGTAGCCCGCGCCTTCACCGGCCGGGAACAGCCCGCGTGTGTTGACGCTGTAGCCATCGCCACCGCGGGTGATGCGCAGCGGCGACGAAGTGCGGGTTTCCACGCCGGTCAGCACCGCATCGTGCATCGCGAATCCCTTGATCTGCTTGTCGAACGCCGGCAGCGCTTCGCGGATTGCGGCGATCGCGTAGTCGGGCAGCGACTGGCCGAGATCGCCCAGGCGCACGCCTGGCGTGTACGAGGGCAGCACCGCACCGAACTCGCGCGACGGCCGGTCGCGGAGAAAATCGCCGACCAGCTGTCCCGGCGCCTCGTACTCGCCGCCACCGAGCACGAATGCATGGCTTTCCCAATGCCGTTGCAACGCCACTCCAGCCAGCGGACCTTCACCGTACGCCGCGTAATCCTCCGGCGCGATGCCGACGACGATGCCCGCGTTGGCGTTGCGTTCGTTGCGCGAATACTGGCTCATGCCGTTGGTGACCACGCGTCCCGGCTCGCTCGCCGCCGCCACCACCGTGCCGCCAGGGCACATGCAGAAGCTGTAGACCGAGCGCCCATTGCGGCAGTGGTGCACCAGCTTGTAATCGGCTGCGCCGAGCAACGGGTGCCCGGCCTGCGGCCCGAACCGCGCCTGGTCGATCAGCGATTGCGGATGCTCGATGCGGAACCCGATCGAGAAGGGCTTGGCTTCGAGGAACACGCCGCGTTCGTGCAGCATCGCGAAAGTGTCGCGCGCGCTGTGGCCGAGCGCCATCACCACGTGGTCCGCGCGCAGTTCCTCGCCGGTGGCGAGCGTCACTCCGCGCACATGGCGGTGGCCGGCGGCATCGGTCTCGATCAGCACATCGTCGACGCGGCTGGAGAAGCGGATCTCGCCGCCCAGCGATTCGATCGTCGCCCGCATGTGCTCGACCATCGACACCAGCCGGAACGTGCCGATGTGCGGCTTGCTGACGTATTCGATCTCCTCCGGTGCACCGGCTAGCACGAACTCGCGCAGCACCTTGCGTCCATGATGCAGCTTGTCGCCGATCTGGCTGTGCAGCTTGCCATCGGAGAACGTGCCCGCGCCGCCCTCGCCGAACTGCACGTTGGACTCCGGGTTGAGCACCTTCCTGCGCCACAACCCGAACGTATCCACGGTGCGCTCGCGCACTGCCTTGCCGCGCTCGAGGATGATCGGACGGAATCCCATCTGCGCCAACACCAGGCCTGCGAACAAACCGCACGGTCCCATGCCGATCACGATTGGTCGCAATGGCATGGTCGCCGGCGCCTTGGCGACGAACTTGTAGGACGTGTCCGGCGTCGGCATCACGTTGTGCAACGGCTTACCGTTGTCGCCACGTGCGGGCGCCGCCGCTCCGGCATCCAACTGCAATCGCTGCAGGAGGTCTGCCTCGCGCGGCGTCTCCACGTCCACGGAATAGATCAGCACGATGGCACCGCGCTTGCGCGCGTCATAGCTGCGCTTGGCGACGGTGTAGCCGCCCAGTTCATCCGCGGCGATGCCGAGCCGCGCCAGGATCGCGTCGGTCAGCGCGGACTCCGCATGGTCCAGCGGGAGTTTGATGTCGGTGAGGCGGAGCATATGGAGCGGGATTTTACGCGACACTGACACTTGCTGAGGCACGCTGGTGCCTGATTCCAGGGAGAAGACTGATGCACCGCAATCTCAATCTACTCATGCTGCTGGTCTTGCCCTTGAGCGCTTGCGCGCCAATGCCGCCTGGACCTCCGCCGCAGGCAGGGCAGTGCGTCGATGCGCCGGCACAATGGGCGGTCGGCAAAACCGCGACCGCCGACGTCGTCGAGCGCGTACGCGTCGACACGCATAGCCGTACCGCGCGGGTACTCAAGCCTGGCGAGGTGGTGACGATGGAGTTCAACGCCGAACGCGTGAACATCTACGTCGACGCCAACGGGCGGATCGAGCGTGTTGCCTGCGGCTGACGCGGGCTTCAGGCGCATTGGATAGAAAACGATGGATTCCGACCTCGATGCCTTGTCGCGCGACGAGTTGATTGCGGAGTTGATCAAGCTGCGTAACGCCGTCCGCGCCCACCGCGACAGCACGGAACATGAGCTTTGCTGGCATCACCCCGCGCTATGGAATCTCCTGCCCGAGCAGTCCCTCGTGTCTCCGGTAGTGCCGGAATGGCCGGTGTTCCTGCGGGGTTGCATCCGGTATCGCGAATCGCTCAATGCACAACTTCCCGGCGCTCCGCGTTCGCATGAGGAGTTCGGGGAGGGCAGTGCCAACCCACCGAAGCCGGGTTGAAAACCGTCCGAGGGTGCAGGCAGCGTTCAAATCCGATCGTCGATCCCGACCACGCCTGACTGCTTGGCGCAGTGTGCGCAGCAGTAGAAGACGCCTGCGTGCTCGGCGCCGTGGCCGATGATGCGGCAGTCACAGTGGGCGCAGGTCGGGGCGAGGGCATGGATGGCGCATTCGAACGAATCGAAGGTGCCGTTGCCCATCGGGCCGTTGATGGAGAAGGCCTTGTCGTAGTCGTTGCCGCAGACGTCGCATCTGGCCATGTCGCACCTCGATCACAGGCGGGGCCGTGATCGTGGCGCGGGTCGTGCGCAGGCGCGGTGAAGACGTCGTTGCGGCTATTTCAGGGTGCGCTCGAACAGCTCGTAGATGCGGCGGTATTCGTCGTACCAGCTCTCGGGGTGGGTGAAGCCATGGCGTTCCAGCGGGTAGCTGGCCAGCTCCCACTTGTCCTTGCGCAGTTCGATCAACCGCTGCGCCAGCATCACCGAGTCCTTGTAGAACACGTTGTCGTCGATCATGCCGTGCGCGATCAGCAGCGAGTCCTGCAGGCCGGCGGCATATTCCAGCGGCGATGAAGTCTTGTATGCCTCGGGATCGAGTTCGGGCGTGTTGAGGATGTTGGACGTGTATTCGTGCTCGTACTGCGACCAGTCGGTGACCGGACGCAGCCCGGCGCCGGCCTTGAACACGCCGGGTTGCTTGAACAGCGCCATGAACGCCATGAAGCCACCGTAGCTGCCTCCGTAGATGCCGACGTGGTCGCGGTCACCCTGTTTGTTCGCGACCAGCCAGTCGAGGCCGTCGAGATAATCCTCGAGTTCGGGCGTGCCCATCTGCCGGTAGATCGCGGTGCGCCAGTCGCGGCCGTAGCCTTCGCTGGCGCGATAGTCGAGGTCGAGCACGATGTAGCCCTGCTGCACCAGCAGGTTGTGGAACATCTGCTCGCGGAAATAGTTCGGGTATTTGTCGCTGACGTTCTGCAGGTAACCGGCGCCGTGCACGAACAGCACGATCGGATAGGTTTTGCCGCTCTCCATCTGTTTCGGCGCATAGAACTTGCCGTGGATGACGCCAGCACCATGCTTCGACGGCACCTGCACGTATTCGGGTTCGATCCATTCGCGCGCCTTGAACGCAGGCTTGCGCGTGTCGGTGAGCTGCACCAGGCCATCGCCGTTGGCGTTGACCACGGCGAGTTGCGGCGGGGTGTAGCTGTCGGAATGGCGCACCAGCAATTTCGAGCCATCCGGCGACGGCACGAAATCCTCGACGCCATCGAGTGCGGTGACTTCGCGCACGGCGCCGCCGCCGACATCGACGTTGCAGACTTCGTAATCGCCCGGTTGCTGCTGGTTGCAGAGGAAATAGAAGCTGCGGCCATCGGCGGACAGTGTCGGCGCAGACACCTCCCATTGGCCGCTGGTGAGCGCGCGGGTGTTAGTGCCTTCGACCAGGTACAGGTGCGAATAGCCGCTCTGTTCCGACAGCAGCCACAACGTCGCGTTGTCGCGCAGCCAACCGAATTCGTTGAAGCTCCAGTTGATCCAGGCCGCGTCGTGCAGGCGGTGGCGCGGTTGCAGGGTGGCGCCGGCGAGATCGATCGTCGCGATCCAGCGATCCTTGTTGTCGATCGCGCGGACCAGGACCGCGACGTTGCGGCTGTCGGCGCTCCAGCTCACGCCGGCAGCGGCGTTGCTGCTGTCGCTGCCGATGCGCACGTCGCGGTTGCCTTTCAATGGGTCCTTCTTCGCAGTTTTCCGCAACGTGGCAAGCGGGTCGTCTTTGATGCCGGGCAGTACACCGAAGTCGAGTTGCTTCGCGCTCGCGTTCGCCACGTCGACCAGCCACAGCTTGTGCGGCGGCAGCGGATTGCGGCCGACGCGGGTGCGGACTTCCTCGAATTCCTCATAACCGGAGTCGGTCACGTATTTCGGCATCTTGCCTTTCTGGCCGGTGTCCGCGCCCTTGGCGGTGGTGACGACGAGCAGCCAGCGGCCGTCGGGCGAAAGCGCGCTGTCGGCGATCTCGACCTCGTTGCCGAGGTACACCGGGGCCGGCGCGCGGGTCGGATCGGTCTTTCGCCAGGCCTCGCTCTGTTCGCGCAAGGCGTCACGGCGCGCCTTGTCCTGCTGCAGCGTTTCGATCAGGCGCAGTTGGCGCTCGCGCAGATCATCGGCTTCCGGTGGTGCGGTCGGCGACTTCTCCGCCTTGACGTTTGCCGCCTGCACGATGCCGTCGCGTGGGGTCCAGCGATACCAGTCGGTGCCGACGCGCCACACCAGCGCACCGTTGCTGCTCCATTGCGGTCGCGTGTCGTCGTCGTCGTTGCGCGTGAGTTGCGTCAACGCGCCGTTGCGCAGATCGCGCACGAACACGTCGCCGTTGCGGACGAAAGCCATGCGTGCACGCTGCGCATCGAACACGGGTGCAGCCGCGTCGATCTCCGCGCGCGCAGCGCCATCGAGACGGGTCGCGCTGCCACCCGCGCGCGACTGCGCGTAGGTGTCGCGTATGGTCGCGCCCTCGCGCTTGAGCGTGTAGTACGCGCGCGTGCCATCCCATGCCCACCACGCCTGTTCCACCGGTGGCCCGATCCAGTCGGGGTCGGCCATGATCTGTTCGAGGGTGAGTCGCTCGCCCGTCTGTGCGAGGGCCGTGGTGGCGAACAGGAAAAGCGACAAAGGCACGCAGCGGCGCATCGGCATGGGTCGGAACTCGAGGAAATCGTTGTTTTAAGCCGGCCGCAGCGTAGCAGTCCGGTTGTCCGCAACGACCGGCCATCGGTCATGGTGGCTGGCACCGTCGCATGATGCGGCGCACAATATGCGGCGCGGCGCTCCCCCGCGCGCTGCGGAGGCGCCTTGCGTGGATGCACTGCTGCTGTCGCGGATCCAATTCGGCTTCGTCATTTCCTGCCACATTCTGTTCCCCGCGTTCACGATCGGCCTGGCCAGTTGGCTGGCCTTCCTCGAATTCCGCTGGCTGCGCACGCGCGATGAACTCTGGCGCGACCTGTACTTCTTCTGGCTGAAGATCTTCGCCGTGTCCTTCGGCATGGGCGTGGTCTCCGGCATCGTCATGAGTTTCCAGTTCGGCACCAACTGGGCGGTGCTGAGCGAGAAGGCCGGCAACATCCTCGGGCCATTGCTCAGTTATGAAGTGCTGACGGCGTTCTTCCTCGAGGCCACCTTCCTCGGCGTGATGCTGTTCGGCTTCAAGCGTGTGTCGGACAAGTTGCATTTCTTCGCCACGTGCATGGTCGCGCTGGGCACGTTGATCTCGACGTTCTGGATCATCTCGGCCAACAGCTGGATGCAGACGCCGCAGGGCTACACGCTCACCGCGGAAGGCGTGTTCGAGCCAGCGAGCTGGTGGGCGATCGTGTTCAACCCCTCGTTCCCATACCGGCTCGCGCACATGGTGCTGGCCGCGTTCATCACCACGTGCTTCGTCATCGGCGGCGTCAGCGCCTGGTACCTGCGTCGCGGCGTGCATGTCGAAGCCGGCAAACGCATGTTGAAACTGGCGGTGGCGTTCGCGGCGATCGCGGTGCCGGCGCAGGTTTTCGTCGGCGATCAACATGGGTTGAATGCGCTCGAACATCAGCCGATCAAGGTGGCTGCGATGGAGGCCCACTGGCGCAGCGAGCCCGCGGGTGAGGGCGTGCCGCTGGTGTTGTTTGCGGTGCCGAACGAGAAGGAAGAACGCAACGATTACGAAATCGCGATTCCCAAGATCGGTAGCCTGATCCTCACGCACACGCTCGATGGCGAGATCCAGCCGTTGACGGCGGTGCCGGCGAGCGAGCGGCCGCCGGTGAAGCCGGTGTTCTACGCATTCCGGGTGATGGTCGGCCTCGGCTTGGCGATGTTGCTGCTGACGCTGGCTTCATTGTGGGCATGGCGACGCCAGCATCTGTTCGAGTCGAAGTGGCTGCTGCGCAGCTGGATCGCGATGTTGCCCACGGGGTTCATCTGCATTCTTGCCGGCTGGTACGTGGTCGAGATCGGGCGCCAGCCCTACGTGGTCTATGGCCTGCTGCGCACCGCCGATGCGGTGACGCCGACCATCGATGCCGGCAGCGTGCTGGCGTCGTTGCTGGTGTTCGCCGGCGTCTATGTCACCGTGTTCGGCGCGGGCATCTGGTACCTGTTCAAGCAGGTGCGCAAAGGCCCACAGCCGCATGAGCCGGCACCTGAGCGCGAACACGGCGAAAAAACACCGGCGCGGCCGTTGTCGGTTGGCGACGATGCAAGGGAGATGCCGTGATGGAGTACTGGCTGCCCATCCTGTGGTTCGGCGTCATCGGCTTCGGCGTGCTGATGTATGTGTTGCTCGACGGCTTCGTGCTCGGCCTCGGTATCCTCGCGCCGTTCGCGGAGGACGAGCACCAACTCGACCACATGATGAACACCGCCGCCCCGATCTGGGACGGCAACGAAACCTGGCTCGTACTCGGCGGCGCCGGCCTGCTCGCGGCGTTTCCGAAAGCGTACGCATTGATCCTGTCGGCGTTGTACCTGCCGGTGCTGTTGATGCTGATCGCGCTGGTGTTCCGCGGCGTCGCGTTCGAGTTCCGCTTCAAGGCACAGCGCGCCAAGCTGTTCTGGGGCGCGGCGTTCGCGCTCGGTTCGATGTTCGCCGCCTTCGCGCAGGGCGTGATCCTCGGCGCGCTGGTCGAAGGCATGCCGCTGCAGGCCGGGAAGTATGTTGGCGGTGCATTCGGCTGGTTCAGTCCGTTCTCGATGCTGACCGGTGTCGCGGTGGTGTTCGGTTACGCCTTGCTCGGTTCGACCTGGCTGATCCTGAAAACCGAAGGGCGCATGCAATTGATCGCACGCACCCTGACGCGGCCGCTGGTGCTGGTCGTCGTCGCGTTCATGGGCCTGGTGAGCGCGTGGCTGCCGTTCCTCGACTCACGGATCATGGCGCGCTGGTTCGAAGGCGGGAATTTCTGGTGGTTGTCGCCGGTGCCGTTGCTGGCGCTGTTGAATGCATTCCTGTTGTGGCGCGCGGCGATGCGCGAAGGCCGCGACGCGGCGCCGTTCGTATCGGCGCTGTGCTTCTTCGGGCTCGGTTTCGCCGGGCTGGTGCTCGGCATCTGGCCCTACCTGGTGCCGCCGGCGATGACGATCTGGGATGCGGCGTCGCCGCCGTCGTCACAGGGCTTCGTGCTGGTCGGATTGATCGTGTTGTTGCCGGCGATCCTCGGTTACACGTACTGGTCGTACTCGGTGTTCAAGGGCAAGGTCGCCGCCGACGCCGGGTATCACTAGCCCGGAACAGAATCCCGCTCTACTGACTGCCGCGTTCAGCTGCGGCGAAACTGCGGGTTCCGTCACAGCGGTGTTTCCGACACAATCCCCGGTATTCCAAGCAAATGCCGGGGCGATGCAAGCCTACGTCTACAAGAGCCTGAAAAAGGCCGACACCTACCTGTATCTCGCCGCGCGTGACGATTTCGCGCGCCTGCCGGAACCATTGCGCACGCAGCTGGGCGGTTTGCAGTTCGTGCTGGAGCTGGTGCTGACTCCCGACCGCAAGCTGGCACGCGAAGATGTGAGCGTGGTGCGCGAGAACCTGTCCGCGCGCGGCTTCCACCTGCAATTCCCGCCGACCGTCGTCGATCCGATGACCGAGGATTGGGGCACCGATGGCTGAAGTTAAGTCCATGCTCCTGATCAAGCGCGGCTTGCCGAAATTCGCGATCGCCGCCGCGGTGGGCGTGGTACTGGCGGCGTTGGGTGGCTTTGGCGGCGTCATCGCGGCGCTGGCCGGGACCTTGGCGCAACCGGCGTTCGCGCTGGCGTGGTCGTGGCGACGCGGAACGCGCGCGGCTGGCGATTGGCGTCGTGACGCCCTGGCGCTGGCGACGTTGTGGGGGGCTGGATTGGCGGTGGTTGCCGTTGGCGTGGCCTGGCCGCTGGCGACGCTGCGCGAGAGCGGCAGCCTGGGCGCGGCGATCGGCCTAAGCCTGGTCGCGGGCCTGTTGCTGCTCGGGCTGTGGCGCACCTGGCCGTTGTGGCATGGGCTGGAGCGAGACGGCGGCCCGTGGCGCACGCACGTGCGCAGCCTGGGCGAAGTCGAAGTCGGCGTCTGGCGAGGACTCGGCGTTGCCGCGCTGGTTGCGGCAGTCCTCACGCTGGTCCTGCTGCCGGCCTGGCCCGACCTGCTGATCCCGACCGCGCAATGGTTGCTCGCTGGCGCACTTGCGCTGCTGTCGCCGCTCGCGCATTGGCTGCTGCAACGCACGCCGGCGGCGACACCGTTGCCGCAGGTCGAGCTGCCGTTCGATGACGAGGACGAAGCCTTCGACGAGCACGGTCTCGACGCGACCACGCCGACGACTGCCGTCGAGCTCAACATCGCGCTGTACGCCGCCGCGCGCAGCGGCCGCGTCGATCGCGCGCTGGCCTTGCTCGAAGCCGGCGCCGATGCGCATGCGTTGCCGCCGCATGAAGACCGCGACCAGCGCACGCTGCCGATGCTGGCGGCGGTGTTGCCCGACCTGCGCCTGTTGCGCGGGCTGATCGGGCATGGCGCCGATCTGAACGCCGCGCATGCCGGCATGGCGCCGCTGCTCGCCGCGACGCGCGACAGCTGGCACGGCCGCCCCGAAGCGGTGATGACCCTGCTCGCCAACGGCGCCGATCCGCGCGTTGCCGATGCCGATGGCAACACCCCGCTGCACCACGCCGCGCGCAGTTCCGATCCCGGCGTCGCCGCATTGCTGCGCGATGCCGCGGCCGAACTCGATGCCCGCAACCACGATGGCGTGACCCCGCTCGGCATCGCCTGCGCCTCCGGCAACTGGCGGTTGGCGCGCTTCCTGCTTGAACGCGGTGCGAAAACCGAACCCGCCAACGCGACGCCCGCGCTGCTCGCTGCCGCCGCGCCCGAGGAAGACGATGCCGCCGGTGTCGCCTTGCTGCTCAAGCACAAGGCCAAAGTCGACGCGCGCGATCGCCATGGTCGCAGCGCCCTGCACGAAGCCGCGCGCGCCGGTCATGCCGAAATCGTTGCCACCCTGCTCGCTGCCAATGCCGACGTGCAGGCGCGCGATGATCGCGGTCGCACGCCATGGCTGGATGCGGCCCGCGGTGGTCACCTGGCGGTGATCGAGCGCCTGTTGCCGCTGCGGCCGGAGTTGCACACCGACGACCACGAAGGTCGCGATGCGTTGCAACTCGCCAGCGCTGGCGATCCGCCGAACCTGCCACTGGTGCAGCGCCTGCTCGAACTCGGCCTGGATCCGAATCGCCGCGGCAATGACGGCAAACGCGCAGTCGACCTGGCTGCCGAATCCGGGCGCTGGAGTGTGGTCGCAGCCCTCGATCCGGACTATCCATTGCCCGCCACGGTGACGGATGCCGGACCTGCCGCACCACCTCCCGACCGCGCGCCCGCGACGTTGCTGCGCGAAGGCCTGCTCGCGGGTCGTTACGCCGACCTCGATGCATTGGTGCAACTGCTGGCGCCGCGCGAACTGGGCGCGTTGTTGCTGGACACCGACATCGCCGCGCAACCGGCACGCATCGACTGGCTGCTCGCGCATGGTGCCGATCCCGAGGTGCGCATCGACGGCGGCGACAACGCGATGTTTGCGGCGATCTCGCAGGGTCCTGCCGCGCTGCCCACATTGCAGACGCTGCTGCACCGAGGCGTGGCGCCCGCGGGCAGTGGCGGCGTCGCGCGTTTCCTCTCTGCCTGCGTCGTCACCGATCATGCTGGCCGCGGCCTGGAAGCCTGCGCACTCGACCTGCTCGAACGCGGCGCGGATCCGTTCGCGCCTTCGCTGGCCGGTGACCCACCGTTGGCGCTGGCGGTGCGGCTGGGCTGGTCGCGTCTGCTCGAACGACTGGTAGCGCATGGCGTCGATCTCGATGCGCGCGACAGCCACGGCATGACCGCGCTACATCTTGCCGCGGCGCTGGGCCGCGAAGCGTCGCTGAAGGCGTTGATCGCACACGGCGCCAATCCCGAGATGCGCGCCGCCGATGGCCAGACGCCACTCGGCGTGGCGCTGTCCGCCGGTCGCCGCGACCTTGCCGACTGGCTCGACTGGCGCGGCTGGCCATTGCCCAAGCGTGCGCTGCAGGCCTCCGACCTGCCTGCCGCTGCGATCGTCGGCGAAGTGGATGCCGTGCGGCGCCTGCTCGATCTCGGCCTGCCGGTCGATGCGCTCGACACGCAAGGGTGCACGGCGCTGTTGCGCGCTGCCGGTGGCGGTCATCGCGCCGTCGTCGATCTGTTGCTGGCGCGTGGCGCCGATCCGAAAATCGCCGCGCGCTCCGGCGCGACGCCGCTGTCGGCCGCGGTCAGCATGCGTCAGGGCGAGATCGTCGAGCGGTTGCTCGACGCCGGCGCGCCGCTGGAGCAGCGCCTGCCTGGCGAAGTCACGGTGTTGATGCTCGCCGCCGCCCTCGGTTTGCCGGATCTGGTCGCGCGCCTGCTCACCGCTGGCGCCGACGTGCACGCCGGCGATGCGCAAGGCCTCGCGCCGCTGCATTGCGCCGCACTGTTCGGTTTCACCGCGCGTGAACGTCCGCGTCTGGTCGCGTTGCTCGACACCCTGGTGTTGGCCGGCGCCGAGCCCGATCAGGCGGCCGCCGGTGGCGTCACGCCCTTGCTGCTGCTGCTCGGCGCGCGCGCCGAACCTGGCACTGCCTGCGACGAGGAAGTCGTCCTGGCCGGTCTCGACCGTCTGCTCGACGAAGACGTCGCGCTCGACGCCAAGGATCCGCGTGGCTTCGGTCCGCTGCACCTGGCCGCGCTGCACGGCCTGCTGAAAGTGGTGCAACGCCTGCTGCGTGCCGGGGCCGATCCCGACCTGCGCGACACGCTCAATCGCAGTGCCAAGGAAATTGCGGTGATGCGGGGCTTCGTCGACGTCGCCGCCGAATTTGTTCCGGCTACGCCTGGCGGTGTGTCGATGGCGCGTTTTTTGCGCGAGCCGCGCTGATCCTGCCTTTCCTCGTCATCCCTGCGTAGGCGGGGATCCAGTGACGTTGCTCCTGCCTTTGCTCGTCATCCCTGCGGCCTTCAACAGCCGAATGGCTGTTCAAGCAGGGATCCAGTGACTTTGCTCTTTGCATTTTGGGCAAAGGCATTCCACTGCTGCGCAGCGGGTCACTTTTCTTTGCTGGCCCAAAGAAAAGTAACCAAAAGAAATGGCCTTCTTGGCAAGAGCACAGCCAGCGACGTGGAGATTGCGGAGATTTTTCGACTCGGCATCCTGCCTCGGTCGAAAAACGGCGCACGTCCAGTGCGCCGCCCTCCGGGTTATGTGTTTGGTCGATCCGTGGTGGCTCTGCGAAGCAAAGCGATAGGCGGTGCCATCAGTTGCGCTGCGGGTCTTCGTCGTTCGACGCAACGATCTCTCCCAGTACGCCTTCGCCAACGTCCGCGCTGAACAGCTCTTCCAGTTCACGACGCGCGTCGTACACGGTTTGCATCAGCGCGTCCTCGTCGTCGCGGACCAGGTGTTGCGCGCGCAACAAGCGCTCGTCGTGTTCGTGGAAGCGCCGTACGTGGTCGCGGGCGACGTCCGTCGGCACGCCGAGTTCGACCAGCACCTGTTCGCCCAGCTTGAGGCTGGAGTGATAGGTCTCGCGCATCACTTTCGCGCCCAGGTCCAGCAGTTCCCACGCGTGGCGGCGATCGCGCGCTCGCGCGTAGACGACAGCGTCGGGATAGAGCCGGCGGATCACGCGCACGGTGCGCAGGTTGTCGTCCTGTTTGTCGATCGCGACCACGAACACCTTCACGTTGGCCGCACCGGCGGAGCGCAGCAACTCGGTCTTCGCCGGGTCGCCGTAATAGATGACGTTGCCGAAGCGACGCGAGAAATCCACTTGTTCGACATCGTTCTCGATCGCGATGAACGGCGTTTTGTGCGCAGCCAGCAGGCGCGCGACGATCTGGCCGAAACGGCCGAAACCGGCGATCAGCACCTGCGGATGACCGTCGGGGATGGCGTCGAACGCGCGTTTCTCCACCCGCGGCGGATTGGCATCGAGCATGCGCGTCACCGCAACCATCAGCAGCGGCGTCAACGCCATCGACACGCCGACCACGGCGACCAGGCGGTCGCGCATCGCCATGTCCAACAGGCCGGCTTTCACCGCTTCGGCGAAGACGACGAACGCGAATTCGCCGCCCAGCGCGAGTACCGCCGCGAGCCGCAACGATTCGCGGCGGCCGAGTCCGCCCGGATGCAGGCCGATCGCGAACAGCAGCGCGAACTTCACCGCCATCAGCACCGCGACCATCGCCGCGATCACCAGCGGCTCCGACATCACCCGCTGCAAATCGATGCTCATGCCTACGGCCATGAAGAACAGGCCGAGCAACAATCCCTTGAACGGATCGATCTGCGATTCGAGTTCGTGCCGGTACTCCGAATCGGCCAGCAGCACACCGGCAAGGAATGCACCGAGGCCCATGCTCAGGCCGGCCAACTGCATCAGCCACGCCGCGCCGAGGACGGTCAGCAACGCGGCGCCGGTGAACACCTCCGGCATCTTGGTGCGCGCGACGATCCGGAACACGTGCCGCAGCAGCAGGCGACCACCGAGTACCAGTGTCGCGATCGCCGCAATCGCTTTGACCACCGCGAGCCACGCGGGCTCACCCGCGGTCGCGGAAGCGACGTGGCCCAGCAGCGGAATCGCCGCCAGCAACGGGATCGCCGCGAGGTCCTGGAACAGCAGGATCGCAAACGCCAACCGCCCGTGTTCCGCGCCCAGCGCCTTGCGTTCCGACAACAGCTGCAATCCGACCGCCGTCGACGACAACGCCAACCCGAGACCGACCACCACCGCGGCTTTCCACCCAAGTCCACCGGCGAACATGGCAATCACAGCCAACGCCAATCCGCTCAATGCCACCTGGGCCCCGCCCGCCCCGAAGACCGGCTTGCGCATCACCCGCAACCGCGCTGGCGAGAGTTCCAGTCCGATCACGAACAGCATCATCACCACGCCGATCTCCGACGCCGCCAACACCGGCTCGGCATCGCTGATCACCTTGATCCCGTAGGGTCCCAGCGCCACGCCGGCGACCAGGTAACCCAGCACCGCGCCCAGGCCGAAGCGCCGGAACACCGGAACCGCGATTACTGCGGCCAGTAAAAAGACCAACGCGAGTTCGAGACCACCGCCGTGCATGGGCACCTCCTGGGGCGATTATGCGGCCTACGAGAATTCGCACCCCATTTCCCGTCGTGCTTGAATGCGGTCGTCGAAAGGACCTCCGGGCTGCTGCTGGGCCCTGCAACAATGAAAGGGAAAACCGTGAAACGAATAATTCTGACGCTATGCCTGCTGTTGTCCGATCTGGCGTCAGCCGAGGATCGCAAACCGCTTGAGCTCGATGTCAGCGGCGAACTCATTATCGACAAGCAGGGTGCGGTGCTCGACTACAAAATCAACGCGCCGCTCGAGCCGCCGGTGAAGCAGCTGGTCGACACAGCCGTGCGCAAGTGGCGGTTCGAGCCAGTGCTGCGCGGTGGAGTACCGGTCAACGCGAAGAGCCTGATGTACTTGTCGCTGACGGCGATGCCGGTCGATGCCGGTTACCAGTTGAAGGTCGACCGCGTGCGCTTCGGCGGAACTCGCATTCTTGCGACGCATCCCATCCTCCCGCGGTATCCGCTCGAAGCGGTGAGGGCGCGCGTCAATGCCGAGGTGATCGTGGCACTGCGCATCGACGGTGATGGCAAGGTTGTCGATGCAGTCGCCGTTCGTTCGCGTTTGTTGAACGCCAAGGGACCGGAGAAACTGCAAGCCGCTTTGCGCAAGCGTTTCGAACAGGCCAGCGTCATCGCGACCAAAAGCTGGACATACCAGGCTGCGGAAGCCGGTGACGTGCCCGAAACGACAGTCCTGCTGCCGGTCTCGTACTGCGTGGGGGAGGGCTGCCAGACCCGGACCGGGGAGTGGCGCGTTGCTGACGCAACCAATCCGGCTCACCCGGTCCCATGGTTGCCCGCCGACAAGCAGCAATTCGATACGGATGGTCTTCGCGACGGCCAGATGATTGCCGTGGACAACGCGATCAAGCTGCAGGCGCCGGTCGTTGTAGTTGGCCGGCAGCTATAGCGGTCCCACCATCCTGTACATTCCCGCCGTGGAGCGACACGATCGGGAACTTGCTTTGGAAAAGGACATTGGGGCGATGAACAGGATTCTATTGGCGTTGTTGTTGCTGACCTCGGGGTTCGCGCAGGCGCAGACGCCGGGGGAAGAAAGAAAGCCTTTGCGGCTTGATGTGGATGGCGAAATCGCCATCGACCAACAAGGAGTCGTGTATCAGCACAACCTGAGCACGATCCTGGCACCGGATGTCAAAAAGTTGGTTGATGCAGCCATCAGCAAATGGCGGTTCGAACCGGTCTTGCGTAATGGCAAACCCGTAGCCGCGAAAAGCGACATGTACCTGACGCTGACCGCCAGACCGGCCGATGGCGGATATCGCTTAAGCATCGAACGTGTGCGGTTCCACAGCAGCCGACAGGCCACGCACAAGATCGCTCCCGCGTATCCGTTGGATGCTTTGCGAGCGGGAGTTGGTGCCGACCTGCTGGTAGCGTTACGCGTGGACAGGGAAGGAAGCGTGCTGGACGTGGCAGTCGTCCAGGGTGAGCTTGTGTCCAAACGGAAGCGCGTCAATCCTGCAATGCTGAAGAGCTTTGAAAAGGCGGCAAAAGACGCCTACAGGAAATGGAAGTACGAACCAGGCGATGGAGACGCCGCATCCGATACGACCCTGCTGACGATGATGTCTTTTAGCACCGGGGATAGCGATCGGGTGCTGGGCGGCTGGAAGCCCCTGGACAAAACGCAGCCAAACCCGATTCCGTGGCTGCCGGCAGCGCAACAGGCATTCGACGCAGAAGGACTGCGTCAGGGCCAGTCGATTGCGCTGGATGGCGGGGTCAAGCTGCAAACGCCGGTGGCAGGGACGTCGTTGTAGGCACCTAAGGCACCAAAAAAGAAAAACGCCCCGCAATGCGGGGCGTTTTCGTTTTGCAGTACAGAACGATCAGCGCTTCATCGAAGCAAAGAACTCGTCGTTCGACTTGGTCGTCTTCATCTTGTCCAGCAGGAACTCCATCGCCGCGATCTCGTCCATGCCGTGCAGCAACTTGCGCAGGATCCAGATCTTCTGCAGCAGGTCCGGCTCGATCAGCAGGTCTTCGCGGCGGGTGCCGGAGCGGTTGATGTTGATCGCGGGGTAGACGCGCTTCTCGGCGATGCGGCGGTCCAGGTGCACTTCGGAGTTGCCGGTGCCCTTGAACTCTTCGTAGATCACCTCGTCCATCTTGCTGCCGGTGTCGATCAGCGCGGTGGCGATGATGGTCAGCGAACCGCCTTCCTCGACGTTACGCGCGGCGCCGAAGAAGCGCTTCGGGCGATGCAGGGCGTTGGCATCGACGCCGCCGGTCAACACCTTGCCGGAGGACGGCACGACGTTGTTGTAGGCGCGGGCGAGGCGGGTGATCGAGTCGAGCAGGATGACGACGTCGCGCTTGTGTTCGACCAGGCGCTTGGCGCGCTCGATCACCATTTCGGCGACCTGCACGTGGCGGCCGGCGGGTTCGTCGAACGTGGAGGACACCACTTCGCCGCGCACGGTGCGCTGCATCTCGGTGACTTCCTCGGGGCGCTCGTCGACCAGCAGCACGATCAGGTGCACGTCCGGATGATTGGTCGTGATCGCGGTGGCGACCTGCTGCATCAGCATGGTCTTGCCCGCTTTCGGCGGCGACACGATCAGCGCGCGCTGGCCTTTGCCCTGCGGCGCCATCAGGTCGAGGATGCGGCCGGTGATGTCCTCGGTGGAGCCATCGCCGCGCTCGAGCTTGAAGCGGCGACGCGGGAACAGCGGCGTCAGGTTCTCGAACAGGACCTTGTTCTTCGACGCTTCCAGCGGCTCGCCATTGATGGTGTCGACCACCGACAGCGCGAAGTAGCGTTCGCCGTCCTTCGGGAAGCGGATGCGGCCCGACAGATGGTCGCCGGTACGCAGGTTGAAGCGGCGGATCTGGCTGGGCGAGATGTAGGTGTCGTCCGGACCGGCGAGGTAGCTCGCCTCGGCCGCGCGCAGGAAGCCGAAACCGTCCGGCAGGATTTCGAGCACGCCATCGGCGGCGACGCCTTCACCGTGGCGGGTCAGCACCTTGAGCAGGGCGAAAATCACGTCCTGCTTACGGGCACGGGCGACGCCTTCGGAGATGTTCAGCTGTTCGGCGATGTCGAGCAGCTTCGGCGCCGGCATGCGCTTGAGGTCGCCGAGCGAATACTGCGGGAAGCCTTCCGGCACGTTCGGATGCGGGCGCGGGACGAAGGTCTCGCCGTTGCCGCCGTCGTCCTGCATGCCACCACCACCGCCCTGGTAGCGGTCACGCTGGCGATCGCGGCGGTTGCGGAAGCGGTCGCGGCGGTTGTTGTTGAAGCGGCCACCCTGCTGATCGCCGCCTTCGCTGCCGCCGCCAGCTTCGCCGGCGTCGTTCTGGACGTTGGCGGAGGCGGGTGCGCTCGGAGCGGGCGCTGAAGGCGCCGGTGCGTTCGGGGCGGTCGTTGCAGCAGGGGCGGGCGTCGGAGCGGGCGGCGGCGTGCTGGCAGCGGATTCGGTCGGGGCGGCGGCCGCGGCCTGGCTGGCGCGCGGTTTACGCACGCGCTTCTCGGCGACGTCGCCGGAGTCGGTGTTGTTATCGGACAAGCGTGGATTCCTCGCTAAGGCGAGCGCTCGCGGTGCGCGAGCGGGTCTGGGGTTCGTGCGGATTAAAAGCTGGGGCTTCAGAAGGGTGCGGCGCCGAGAAAACGCGCCGGGCGAATGGAAACTAGCACCGCGGTGCCGCCGCGGCAAGCGGCCGCGGCGTTTTCATGCAGTTGGTTCAGGAATGCGGTTACAGCACCTTGTCGATCAGCTGCGCCAGCTGCGCCTTGCCGACCGCGCCGATCTGGGTGGCCTGGACCTGGCCATCCTTGAACAGCAGCAGGGTGGGGATCGAGCGCACGTGGTACTTCATCGCGGTGGTGCGGTTCTGGTCGATGTCGACCTTCACCACCTTGGCGCGGCCGGCGTAGCTCTCGGCCAGCTCATCCAGCGCCGGGGCGATCATCTTGCACGGGCCGCACCAGGTCGCCCAGAAATCCACCAGGACCGGCTCGGCAGAATTGAGCACGTTGGAGTCGAAATCGGCGTCGGTGGCGTGGATGACCTTGTCGTTCATGGGAATTCCTTGGGAATCAGCGTGCTATTCAAGGGATGGCGCGGCCGTGGCGGCGCTTGGTTGCTGTTAAACTGGGGTGTTTCCGCAGGGCTTCAAGCCCCTGCGCGACCTCGAAATCGATGACGGCAGTCTGCTTCGCGGACGCCCCCTACGCAAGCGCGCCCCGCCGCGCCGACCACCTGCAATACACCTGGATCGCACGCCAAACGCATGAGCGACAAGCCCCTTACCGATATTTCGTTTTCCGAATTCGACCTGCATCCGGCCCTGTTGGCCGGGCTCGAAACCGCCGGATTCTCCCGCTGTACCCCGATCCAGGCCCTGACCCTACCGATCACCCTGCCCGGGCGCGACGTCGCCGGCCAGGCCCAGACCGGCACCGGCAAGACCCTCGCGTTCCTGATCACGGTGATGAACCGGTTGCTGACCCGTCCGGCGCTGGCCGAGCGCAAGCCCGAGGACCCGCGCGCGCTGATCCTGGCGCCGACCCGTGAGCTGGCGATCCAGATCCACAAGGATGCGGTGAAGTTCGGCGCCGACCTCGGCATCAAGTTCGCCCTGGTCTACGGCGGCGTCGATTACGACAAGCAGCGCCAGCTGCTGCAGGACGGCGCCGACGTGATCATCGCCACCCCCGGCCGCCTGATCGATTACGTCAAGCAGCACAAAGTGGTGTCGCTGCACGCCTGCGAGGTGTGCGTGCTGGACGAGGCCGACCGTATGTTCGACCTCGGCTTCATCAAGGACATCCGCTTCCTGCTGCGCCGCATGCCGGTGCGCACCGAACGCCAGACCCTGTTGTTCTCGGCAACGTTGTCGCACCGCGTGCTCGAGCTCGCCTACGAGCACATGAACGAGCCTGAGAAAATCGTGGTCGAGAGCGAGTTCATCACCGCGGCCAAGGTCCGGCAGAAGGTGTACCTGCCGGCCAATGAAGAGAAAATCCCGCTGCTGCTCGGCCTGCTGTCGCGTAGCGAAGGCGCGCGCACCATGGTCTTCGTCAACACCAAGGCCTGGGTCGAGCGCGTCGCGCGTGCGCTGGAGCGCGGCGGTTATCGTGTCGGCGTGCTCAGCGGCGACGTGCCGCAGAAGAAGCGCGAATCGCTGTTGCAGAAGTTCCAGAAAGGCCAGCTCGAAATCCTGGTCGCCACCGACGTCGCAGCGCGCGGCCTGCACATCGATGGCGTCTCGCACGTCTACAACTACGACCTGCCGTTCGATGCCGAGGACTACGTGCATCGCATCGGCCGCACCGCGCGCCTCGGCGCCGAAGGCGACGCGATCAGCTTCGCCTGCGAGATCTACGCGCAGAGCCTGCCGGATATCGAGGCCTACATCGAACAGAAGCTGCCGGTCGAACCGGTCAGCGCGGAACTGTTGGTCGCGCTGCCGCGTAAGCCGCGCGAAGGCGTGGAAGCCGAAGCCGCCGACGGCGAAAGCATCAGCTCGATCTTCAAGGAAGCGCGCGAACAACGCGCTGCCGACGATGCGCGTCGTGGCGGTGGCCGCGAGGGCGGCGGTCGCAGCCGGAGCGGAGCCGGCGGTGGCGGGCGCAGCAGCGGTCCCGGCGAGCGTCGCAGCGGGCCGGGAGCAAGCCGCGGCCCGCGTCCGCCGCGCAAGCCGGACGTCGCGCATACGCCGAAGCCGGTGGTCGCAGCGGTCGCCGCAGCGCCAGC
Source organism: Lysobacter sp. CFH 32150 (assembly GCF_022758295.1). Taxonomy (GTDB): domain Bacteria; phylum Pseudomonadota; class Gammaproteobacteria; order Xanthomonadales; family Xanthomonadaceae; genus CFH-32150. Next base: position 246,884 of record NZ_JALDWJ010000004.1, read on the forward strand.
GAGCGAAGGTGAACGCACAGCACGCAAGCGTCGCCGTCGTCGCGGCGGCCAGCGTATCGAAGGCGGTGAAGGCATCCAGGTCCAGCGCACGCAGGCGGCGGCACCCAAGCCGGCGGCATCTGCTGGCGATGCCAAACCGTCGTTGCTGTCGCGCATCGGCAAGGGTTTGAAGTCGCTGGTGACGCGCGCGCCGCGTTCGCAGCACTGATGCGCTAGCCGCAGCGAACCGCACGGGCGATACTGCGGCCTCCTCCGTGGAAGGCATGCCGCATCGCCCATGTCGGTCCTGCGTTTCGATAACGTCAGCAAACAATATCCCGGCGGCCACGTCGCGTTGAGCGACGTCAGCTTCACGGTCGCGCCGGGGGAGATGCTGTTCGTCACTGGCCATTCCGGCGCGGGCAAGAGCACGCTGCTGAAGCTGATCCAACTGGCCGAACGCCCAACGCGAGGCGCGGTGCTGTTCACCGAGAAGAACCTGCTGAAAGTGCGCGGCCAGCGCGTACCGCTGCATCGGCGCAGCGTCGGCGTCGTCTACCAGAACCACCAGTTGTTGATGGACCGCAGCGTCGGCGAGAACGTCGCACTGCCCCTGATCCTGCGCGGGATGAAGCGCGGTGAGATCGGCAAGCGCGTGCGTTCCATCCTCGAACGCCTCGGCCTCGGCGCACGCGAACGCGCGCTGCCGTCGCAACTGTCGGCCGGCGAGCAGCAACGCGTCGGCATCGCCCGCGCCATCGTCGCCGAACCGACGATGCTGGTCGCCGACGAACCCACCGGCAACCTCGATCCCACCCTATCGGCGGAGATCATGGCGCTGTTCGCCTCGCTGCCCGAGCGCGGCACCAGCGTGCTGGTCGCCAGCCACGACCTCGGCCTGGTCAAGCGCATGAAGAAGCGCGTGCTGGTGCTCGATCACGGCAAGCTGGTCGACGACATCGCGCCGGAGGATCTGGCCGATGCATGACCGCACCGCCCATTCCTCGCGGCTTGGCGCGTGGTTCGACCACCACCTCTACAGCTTCGTCGCCAGCCTCGGCCGTTTCTTCCGCAAGCCGTGGTCGACCTTGCTGACCATTGGCGTGATGGCGGTAGCGCTCGCGCTGCCGCTGGGGCTGTGGCTCGTGCTCGGCAACGTCGCGCGCTTCGCCGGCGAGGTGAAGGCCTCGCGCGAGATCTCGGTGTTCCTGAAATCCGACATCACGCCTGAGCGCGCGCGCGCCTTGAGCGAAGCGCTGCGCGCGCGCGGCGATGTCGCCACGATCACCTTGCGCACGCCGGAACAGGGCTTGGCGACGTTGCGCGAACGTAGCGGCCTCGGTGAGGCCATCGATGCGCTCGACAGCAACCCGCTGCCGAGCTTGTTGCTGGTGACGGCGAAAGGCGATGACCTGCTGCTTGCGTCGTCGCTGCAGTCACTGCCCGAAGTCGAGTTGGTGCAGCACGACGCCCTGTGGCGGCAGCGCCTGGATGGCTGGCTGCGTTTTGGTGGCCGCGTCGCCTGGGTGCTGGCGGCACTGCTCGGCCTCGGCGCATTGCTCGTCGTCGGTAACACCGTGCGCCTCGACATCCAGTCGCGGCGCGAAGAAATCGGCGTGCTGCAGTTGCTCGGCGCCACCGACGGCTTCATCCGCCGCCCGTTCTTGTATCTCGGCGCGTGGTACGGCCTGGCTGCAGGCGTATTCGCGCTGGCGTTGCTGACGATCGCGCACCTCGCGTTACGCGCACCCCTGGCGGAACTGGCGACGAGCTACGGCAGCCACTTCGCGCTCAACGGCGTCGATCCGCAGCAGGCCGGCATCGTGTTGCTGGGTGCGACCGCGCTCGGCTGGCTCGGCGCCGGCATCGTCACCGGGCATTTCCTGCGCCAGACCCGGCCAACGGATACCTGAGATGGAGCCCCAGAACCTCCGCCACGTCATCAGCGATGCACCGCGCGTCATGGTCGTCGACGGCTCGCGGCTGGTGCGCAAGCTGATCGGTGACGTGCTCACGCGCGAATTGCCGAATGTCCAGGTGCTCGGCTGCGCCGGCCTCGTCGAAGCGCGCGAAGTACTCGCCGCGGGTCCGGTCGATCTCGTCACCACTGCACTCGTGCTGCCCGATGGCGACGGCCTGGCGCTGGCACGCGCAGTGCGCGAAGCCGGGGGCCAGGCTTACGTGCCCGTGATCGTCGTCTCCGGCGACGTGCAATCGCGACTTGAAGATCGCAGCCTCAGCGAAGACATCACCGATTATTTCGACAAGGCGCTCGGCCACAGCGCGCTGGCCGCCTTCATCCGCGGCTACGTGCAGCCGCAACCGATCGCCGGTGCGCGGGTGCTCTACGTCGAGGACAGCAAAGTGGTCGCGCTGGCGACCAAGCGCATGCTCGAGCGCCAGGGCCTGCAGGTGATCCACTGCATCAGCGCCGAAGACGGACTCGCCTATCTCGAAGCGCACCGCAGTGGCGATGACGTGCCTGGCGCCGACCTGGTGCTGACCGACGTCTATCTGAAAGGCGAACTCAGCGGCCGCGACCTGGTCGCGCGCATCCGTGGGGAGTTCAGCTATGGCAAACGCCAGCTGCCGGTGCTGGTGATGACCGGTGACGAGAACCGCGACAACCAGAGCGGTTTGCTGCGGCTCGGTGCCAACGACCTGGTGCTGAAGCCGATCGAGGAACGCCTGCTCGTCACCAAGGTGTTGTTCCAGCTGCGCCTGGGACGCCTGCCGGAACAGCGCAACTTCGACGCATGAACGAGGTCGCGGCTCGAGACAGGTTCGACCGCATCAGGCTCGAGCCGAGCTGGAAAGCGCATGTCGGCGATTACCTGCAGCGCGACGACATGCAGGCGCTGGCGGCCTTCCTGCGCCAACGCAAGGCCAAGGGCGCACGCATCTATCCGCCTGGTCCGAACATCTTCGGCGCCTTCGACGCGACGTCGTTCGACGCGACCAAGGTGGTGATCCTCGGCCAGGACCCGTACCACGGCCCCGGCCAAGCGCATGGTCTGTGCTTCTCGGTGTTGCCCGGCGTGGCGGTGCCGCCGTCGCTGGACAACATCTTCAAGGAAATCCAGCGCGACCTCGGCATCGCCCGCCCGGACCACGGCTGCCTGCTGCCGTGGGCCCACCAGGGCGTGCTGCTGCTCAACGCGGTGCTGACGGTGGAGGACGGCCGTGCCGGCGCACACCAGGGCAAAGGCTGGGAAGGGTTCACCGACCACGTCGTCGATGTGCTCAACCGCGAGCGCGAGGGCCTGGTGTTCCTCCTGTGGGGCAGCTACGCCCAGGCCAAGGGCAAGGTCATCGACCCGCGCCGCCATCGCGTCCTCAAGGCCCCGCACCCTTCGCCGCTGTCTGCCCATCGCGGCTTCCTGGGCTGCGGGCACTTTTCCGCGACCAACGAATACCTGGCCCGCCACAGCCAAACCGCGATCGACTGGTCGCTGCCGTCGCGGGCGGCCCTTGCGCTGGCGGCCGCCGCCCCCACAACCGTTTGACGGCCTGTGTGCTGTATTGGGGATGGAGTGCTGCCGATAAGCCGGTCAGTGTTCCATGAATGCAACGCTACAGAACTTCTGGCACGGTTAGCAGTCATAGATGGCCACTGCTAAAATCGGCCCATGAGCGAAATCACCATGTCTCAAGCTGCCATGTCCCAAGCGTTGGTTGCCAACAACCTCCCGATCCCGAGCGCGCTCGGTTCGCTGGACGCCTACATCGGTACCGTGCACCGCATCCCGGTGTTGTCGGTCGAGGATGAGCAGGCGCTCGCGCAGAAGTTCCGCGACGAGGACGATCTCGACGCCGCCAAGCAACTGGTGCTGTCGCACTTGCGCTTCGTGGTCCATGTCGCGCGCGGCTACAGCGGTTACGGTCTGCAGATCGGCGATCTGATCCAGGAAGGCAACATCGGCCTGATGAAGGCGGTCAAGCGCTTCGACCCGAACGTCGGCGTGCGCCTGGTCAGCTTTGCCGTGCACTGGATCCGTGCCGAGATGCACGAGTTCATCCTCAAGAACTGGCGCATCGTGAAGGTCGCCACGACCAAGGCGCAGCGCAAGCTGTTCTTCAACCTGCGCAAGTCGAAGACGCGCCTGGGCTGGTTGAACGCCGAGGAAGTGCGCGCGGTGGCGAAGGACCTCAACGTCTCCGAACGCGAAGTGCTGGAGATGGAGTCGCGCCTGTCCGGCCGCGACATCGGCTTCGACCTGTCCGGCGACGACGATGACGATCACGCCCCGCCGGCGCCGGCCGCGTACCTGATGGCGCTCGAGGAAGATCCCTCGCAGGCCTACGAACGCGCCGACAGCGAAGACAACCAGCTCGAACTGCTGCGCGAAGGCATGAGCCAACTCGACGCCCGTTCGCGCGACATCATCAAGCGCCGCTGGCTCGACCCCGACAGCAAGATCACGCTGCAGGAACTGGCCGACGAATACGGCGTCAGCGCCGAACGCATCCGCCAGGTCGAGGCCAATGCGCTGAAGAAGATGCGCGGACTGTTCACCGCCTGACCGCGGCATCACGATGAATCCACGACGGCCCGGGTAACCGGGCCGTTTGCATTTGCGGCCCTGCGTCCGTATCCGCATTACGATGAAGGTTCCTGCATCCCTGCACGGAGCTCGACGTCATGCCCCAGCACATCGGCATCGTGGCCTGTTCCGCCGAAGGCGCGGCCCTGTGCTATCGGACCATCTGCGTGGAAGGCGCGCAGCACTTCGGCCCGCACCACCACCCCGAGATTTCGATGCATACGTACTCGCTCGCCGAGTACATGAAGTACATCGACCGCGACGACTGGCAGGGCGTGGGCGAGCTGATGCTCGGTTCCGCAAACAAGCTGGCGAGCATCGGTGCCGATTTCGTGATCTGCCCCGACAACACCATCCACCAGGCACTTCCCTGCATCGAGGCGCGATCGCCGCTGCCATGGCTGCATATCGCCGGAGTCGTCGCCGCCGAGGCGACCGAGCGCGGATTCAGCCGCCTGGGCTTGACCGGGACGCGTTGGCTCGTCGACAGCGATATCTATCCGGACAAGCTCACGGCACGCGGATTGGGGTTTGCGCGTCCGTCCGCTGCCGAACGCGACGCGATCAACCGCATCATCATGGACGAGTTGGTCTATGGCGTATTCAAACCCGAAGCGGTCGCCTGCTTCCAGCGCGTCATCGGCCGGATGAAAGATGCGGGCTGCGATGCCGTCGTGCTCGGGTGCACCGAAATCCCGTTGCTCATGAACGACGGAAATTCGCCGCTGCCGACGCTCGACTCCACGCGACTGTTGGCGCGCGCGGCGCTGGCCCGGGCAACGTGACCTGACGAACCGCAAGAATCGGATATCGCGTCCCAACCAGCACGCCTAGCCTGCGCACATCCCACAACGGAGTGCGCCATGAACTATGTGATCAGCGGGTTGCCATTGCAGTCGTTCCAACCCTTGTTCGCTCTCGACGACGACGCGTTGCGCGAACGCGGGGTCGTGCGCCAGATCGCCGACCGCAAGCGCAGTTTTCCCTGCCGGATCACCTTGCAGGACGCCGAGCCCGGTGAATCGCTGTTGCTGCTGTCGTGGACGCATCAGGACGCGGCGACGCCGTATCGCTCCGGCGGACCGATCTTCGTCCGCGAATCGGCGTTGGTGACGGGCGCGTTCCGCAACATGATCCCGGAACAGCAACGCAGCAGGCTGTTGTCGGTGCGTGCCTATGATGCCCACGGCTGGATGCGCGATGCCGAAGTTGCCGAGGGCACGTTGCTGGAAAGCCTGATCGAACGCTTCTTCGCCGATGCGCAGGTCACCTACCTGCACGTGCACAACGCGCGCCGCGGCTGCTATGCCTGCCGCGTGGATCGCGGCTAACGACACTGCCATCGTAGGAGCCGCGATCGTCTGCGCAAAGATCGCGGCTATAGGCCGCTCCTACGGGAGCTGATCCTTGCCCAGGATGATCCGCGCATGCCGCTGGTAGCCGACATAGGCCCAGCTCCAGTTGATCAGCACGATCAGGCGATTGCGGAAGCCGATCAGGAAGAAGATGTGCACGACCAGCCAGAACAGCCAGGCGAACAGCCCGGAAAACTGCAGGTCGTGTAGTTCGACCACCGCCTTGTTGCGACCGATGGTGGCGAGGTTGCCGTAGTCGCGGTAGCGGAACGCCGGCGTCGGCGCGTTGCGCAGGCGTGCGCGGATAGCGCTGGCGACGTGCGCGCCCATCTGCTTCGCCGCGGGGGCGACGCCGGGAACCGGGCGTCCACCCTGTTGCACGCTGGCGAGATCGCCGGCGACGAAGATCTCGGGATGATTCGGCACGCTGAGATCGGGCGCAACCTGCACGCGTCCGGCGCGGTCGCGAGGGGCATCGAGTAATGCGCCCAACGGCGATGCGGCGACGCCCGCGGCCCAGACCACGGTGCGCGCGGGGACGAAGCGGTCGCCGAGTCGATAGCCGCGCGCATCGATGGCGCTGACCGGCGTGCCGGTGACGACTTCGACGCCGAGCTTTTCCAGTTGCCGCTGTGCCTTGATCGAAAGCGATTCCGGGAACGATGCCAACACCCGCGGCCCAGCTTCCAGCAACCGCACTTTCGCCTCGGCCGGATCGATGTTGCGGAATTCGTGCTTGAGCGTATGCCGTGCGATTTCCGTCAGCGTGCCGGCGAGTTCGACGCCGGTCGGGCCGCCGCCGACGATGGCGAAATTGAGCCAGGCCGCGCGTTCGGCCGGATCGTCGCAACTTTCGGCATGTTCGAAGGCGAGCAGCAGGCGGCGGCGGAGTGCGAGCGCGTCGTCCAGCGTCTTCAGTCCCGGCGCATGCGGGGCCCAATCGTCGTGGCCGAAGTAGGCGTGGGTGGCGCCACTGGCAAGCAGGAGATAGTCGTAAGCGACGCTGTCGCCATCGGCGAGGATGACGCGGCGCGCGGAGGCATCCAGTTGCACCACTTCGCCCAGGCGCACTTCAGCATTGCGCTGGTCGCGCAGGATATGCCGCAGCGGCGCGGCGATGTCCGGCGCCGACAAGCCGGCGGTCGCGACCTGGTACAGCAGCGGCTGGAACAGATGGTGGTTGTGACGATCGATCAGGGTGATGCGGACCCGATCACGCGCCAGGGCGCGCGTCGCCCACAAGCCGGCGAAGCCGCCGCCGACGATCACCACATGTGGAACGGAAGTTGCGGTCATAGGCTCAGCTCGTCGGTCGAAGTACGCCAGCAACCGGTTGCAATGCGGGCGCTACCACGCCGACCTCGCGCGGTGCGCGGCCGAGCAGTTCCGGCAGCCGGTTGCGGCGTGGGCAGTTGTCGTATTGCAGCAGCTCCCAGTGACCGTACGAAAACGGCGTGACGTGCAGCAGATCGCAAATGTGGCTGGCCAGCCGTGCAAGCAGGGTCGGAATCGCCAGCTGCCGCGCTGGTGCGCCGGCGTGCAGGCCCCGCATCGCAGCGAGGTGCTCGCCGAGCGTGCGTGCATGCAGGCCACCGAGGTCGAATTCGCGTGCGTCGCCACCGCGCGCGGGGGCGAGCGCGAGCCGCGCGATGGCTTCGCCGAGATCGCGTACATCCAGCACCGCGATCCGCCCATGCGCGTCTTGCGGCAGCACGTGGATCGGCCAACGCGCCACGCGCCGGATCCAGCGCGCGCCATAGCCGCCTTCGCCATCGAGCAATGACGGTCGCACGATGCACCAGTCCGCGCCGCTCGCGCGCAGCGCGGCTTCACCATCGCGCTTGGAGCGCAGGAAGCCGCTGCGCACGGGCGCCTCGAGGCCGAGGGCGGAGACGTGGATGAGGCGCAGGCCGCGCGCTGCGCAGGCCGCTGCCAGCGCCGCCGGGGCGAGGTGGTGCACGCGCTGGTAGGTCTCGCGGCCGCGTTCGCGCAGGATGCCGACGCAGTTGATCACGATGTCGCAATCATCCAGTACGCTGCGCCAACTGCCGGCGTCGAGCAGGTGTTCGAAGCGGATTTCGCGGTATTCGGCGCCGCCTGCCGGCAGCTGCCGGCGTCGTCGCTGCGGGTGGCGGCTGCCGATCACCACCGGGCAGCCCACTGCCTGCAATGCGGCGACGACGTGGCGGCCGATGAAGCCGCTGCCGCCCAGGACCAGGACCTTCCGGTCCGGTACTTCGGGAGTACGCATCTCCTTGCTCCCCGCGTCAGTAATTTCTGTCTTGACAGAAATATATGACGGAATTAGCTTGCATGCAAAGCCCGCGCACAGCCACATGACCACGCCCGTCGACACGCTCTCTCCGGTCAGCCGCCGCTTCGTCCTGCACTGGGGCGAGATGGGCTCGCGCTGGGGCGTCAACCGCACCGTGGCGCAGATCCACGCGCTGCTGTTCCTCGCCGGGCGGCCGATGCATGCCGAAGAGATCGCCGAGATCCTGGTGGTGGCGCGTTCCAACGTCAGTACCAGCCTGCGCGAGTTGACCAACCTCAACCTGATCAAGGTCGTGCACCTGCTGGGTGATCGTCGCGATCATTTCGAGACCGGCAAGGACGTGTGGGAGCTGTTCCGCACCGTGGTGCGCGAACGCAAGGCGCGCGAGTTCGACCCGACGGTGGGCGTGCTGAAGGAGTGCGTGGCCGATCCGGCATTTGCGCAGGAACCAGCCGACGCGCGCGCGCGGATGAAGGAAACGTTGGTGCTGATGTCGGCGCTGTCGGCCTGGGGCGAGGAAATGCTGCGGCTGGAACCGGCCACCCTGATGAAGCTGATGAAGCTGGGCAGCAAGATCCAGAAGCTGCTGCGCGAGAACGCGTAGCAGCGTCATCACCCACTTGCGTTGCCGTGTTGCTCACGGTGGCGAGCCTAGACTCCGCGCCATGCCGGGTAAGGCCGCCACCGCCAAGGGGCTGCAGCGCGCGCTTTACGTGCTGGTGCTGGGCTTGTGTCTGGCATCGGCGGGCGCGCAGGAGCGCGAGGCTCCATACACCGCACTACGCCGCGCGATGGTGGTGGAGATCCGCCAACAAGCCGCTGGCGAAGCGGACATCGACCGTCGCGTTCTGGAGACGATGGCGCACGTGCCGCGCCATGCGTTCGTGCCGGAGACGCAGCGATCGCATGCGTATGAAAACCGGCCGCTGTCGATCGGTTACGGCCAGACCATCTCGCAGCCTTACATCGTGGCGCTGATGACCGACCTGGCACGGCCTGGGAAGGCGCACAAGGTGCTGGAGATCGGCACCGGCTCCGGCTATCAGGCGGCGGTGCTGGCGGAGCTGGTCGCGCAGGTGTATTCGATCGAGATCGTCGAGCCGCTCGCCACGCAGGCGGCGCAGCGCCTGCGCGCGCTGGGTTACACCAACATCCATACGCGGGTCGGCGACGGGTACTACGGCTGGCCGCAGGCAGGGCCGTTCGACAGCATCGTCGTGACCGCCGCGGCGCCGGCGGTGCCACCGCCGTTGCTGCGACAACTGAAACCGGGTGGGCGCATGGTGATCCCGGTCGGCACTTCGTTCTTCACCCAGACGCTGATGCTGGTGGAGAAGGATGCGCAAGGCCGGGTACGCACGCGGCAACTGGTGCCGGTGCGGTTCGTGCCGCTGACCGGCAACCACTGACGCGATCGATGCTGCGGCCATGTCCGCGCGCCCCGTCCGTCTTGCTTGCGCCATCGCATTGATCTCGGCCGCGGCGTTGGCCTACCAGTTGCTGCTGATGCGCTGGCTGGCGATCGCGCACTGGCATCCCTTTGCGGTGGTGATCATCAGCCTGGCCTTGCTTGGCCACGGCGCCAGCGGTACCGCGCTCAGCGTATTGCGCGAACGCGCGGTGGATCGCTTCGACGCATGGTTCCCGGCAGCGGCGATCGTGTTCGCGCTCACTGCAGCGGTGTGCCTGGGACTGGCGCGCGCGTTGCCGTTCAACGGCCTGGAACTGGTGTGGAACTGGCGACAATTCCTGTGGCTGAGTGCGCTGTACTTGTGCCTGGCGCTGCCATTCTTCTTCGCCGCGGCGTGTTTCGGCCTGGCGTTCGCGCGTCATGGCGACGACATCCCGATGCTGTACGGCGCCGATCTGTTCGGCGCCGGCGTCGGCGCCGTGCTGGCGTTGGTCATGTTGTGGCTGGTGCCGGTGGATGTGGCTTTGCTGCTGGTCGTGCTGCTCGCGCCAGCGGCTGCGGTGGTGATGCGTGGGCTCGCATCGCGGACGGCCACGTGCGCCATCGTCGCAATACTCGTCCTCGTGATGTTGGCGACGACACGCGCGCTGGCACCGGCGCCGAACGAATTCAAAGGATTGGCGAAAGCATTGCTGGTACGCGACGCGCGCATCATCGCCGAGCGCCACAGCTCCTACGGCTGGCTGGCGGTGGTGGCGAGTCCGCGACTGCCGTTGCGGCAGGTGCCTGGATTGAGTCTCAACAACCTGCAGGAGCCGGCGCCGCAACTGGGCGTGTATACCGACGGCGACTCCCTCAGTGCGATCACCCGCAACGACGGCAAGCGCGCATCGCTTGCCTACCTCGGGCGCACGACCTCGGCGTTGCCATATCGGCTGCGCCTGCGTCCGCGCGTGCTGGTGCTCGGCGCCGGCGCTGGCTTCGAAGTGCTGCAGGCCTTGGCGCTGGATGCACGTACCGTGCGCGCGGTCGAGACCAATCCGCAGATGGTGGGCCTGGTGACAGCGCGCTATGGCGACTATGCCGGCGGGCTGTACCGCGATCCACGCGTACAGGTGCAAGTGGCCGAGCTGCGCGGTTTCGTGCGTGCGACGACCGCACGCTACGACCTGATCGTGCTTGGCCAGGGGGGGTCGTTCGCTTCCGGCAGCGCCGGCGTCACGGCGGTCGCGGAGGACTACGCCGCGACGGTGCAGGCCCTGCGCGACGACTACGTGCGGCTGGCGCCCGGTGGACTGCTCGCGATCACGCGCTGGGAGAAGCAGCCGCCGCGCGATGCGCTGAAGTTGTTCGCCACCGCCGTCGAGGCATTGCGTGCCGAAGGCGTGCGCGATGCCGGGGTGCAACTGGCGATGATCCGCAACTGGGACGCGAGCACGCTGTTGCTGAAGCGCGGCGCATTCACTGCCGGCGAGATCGAGCGATTGCGCGCGTTCGTCGAGGAGTTCAGCTTCGATCCGGTGCATTACCCGGGCATGCGTGCAGGCGAGGGCAATCGCTACCACGCGCTCGCACGCGCCGAGGCATTCATTGGTGCACGTGAACTGCTGTCGCCACGCGCCCAGGCGTATGTCGAGGCCTACAAGTTCGACATCGCGCCGGCGACCGATGACCGGCCGTACTTCGCCAACTTCTTCAAGTGGGCGACGCTGCCGGAGCTGTGGCGCCTGCGTGCGCAGGGTGCGGCGGTGCTGCTGGATTCCGGTTATCTGCTGTTGCTCGCGGCGCTGGCGCAGGCGATGCCATTGGCGGTGGCATTGGTGTTGTTGCCGTTGCTGGCGCTACCGCGGCGCGACGAGATCGCACGCGGCCTGCGTCTGCGGGTACTGGCGTACTTCGCCTGCCTAGGCCTGGCGTTCATGCTGATCGAGATTGCGTGCCTGTCGCGGCTCACGCTGCTGGTTGGGCAGCCGCTGCTGGCCATCGGCGTGGGCTTGGCGGGGTTCCTGCTGTTCGCCGGTGGCGGCAGTCTTTGCGCGCAACGTTGGCGCCACGACCCGGCGCGTTCGATCGTGCTGGCGGTGTGCACGATTGCGCTCGCGCTGGCCTGGCACTTCGCGGTGTTCGCGCTGGCGTTACGAGTCGGTGCAAGTTGGTCGCCGTGGTTGCGCGCGATCCTCGGTCTGCTGACGATCGCGCCGCTGGCATTCGCGATGGGCCTGCCGTTTCCACTGGGCTTGTCGCGGCTGGCACGCACCGTGCCGGCGCTGGTGCCGTGGGCCTGGGGCATCAACGGCTGCGCGTCCGTGGTCGCGGCGATCGCGGCGTTGCTGCTGGCGATCGAAATCGGGCTGGCGACGACGTTGCTGGTCGCGCTGGGGTTGTATGCGTTGGCGGCTGCGGTATGGCCGGCTCAATACAGATCGACGGGATCGATGTCGAGCGACCAGCGCAGTTTGCGTGCTTCGGGCAAGGCATAGATTGCGGGTAACGCGGCATCGAGCGCCGCGTGCAAACTGCGACGATCGCCTGCGGACAGCAGCAACTGTGCGCGCTGATAGCCGGCGCGCCTCGGCATCGGTGCTGGCAGCGGCCCTTGCAGTTCGAGTTGCGTGTCGACATCGCGCAACACCGCCTTTGCCGCTTGCAGGAACGCCAGCGGCGGTTCGGCGTGCTGCGCTTCCGCGCGCAGAAGCGCGAGGGGCGCGAATGGCGGGAAGTTCGCTGCCTCGCGCTGCGTGAATTCGCTGTCGGCATACGCGTGGTAGCCGCCGTTGATCAGCGTCAGCAATAGCGGGTGCTCGGGATGGTGCGTCTGCAGGAGTACTTCGCCGCGCTTGTCGGCGCGACCGGCGCGCCCGGCGACCTGGATCAGCAACTGCGCCAGTTTTTCGCCGGAACGAAAATCGGCGGAGAACAGGCCTTCGTCGATGCCGACCACGGCGACCAGGGTGAGGTTCGGCAGGTCGTGGCCTTTGGCGAGCATCTGCGTGCCGACCAGGATGCCAGGTCGCGTGCCGAGTTCTGTCAGCAAAGTTTCCAGCGCATCACGCCGCCGGGTACTACCGCGATCGACGCGCAGCACCGGGACGTCGGCGAATGTTTCCGCCAGCCATTCCTCGAGCCGCTCGGTCCCGATGCCCTGCGGCTGCAGCGCGAGGCCGCCGCAATCCGGACACGCATCCGGCACCGCCTGGCGCGCACCGCAGTGGTGGCATTGCAGGCGACGGCCGCCGGCGTGCACGGTCATCGGTGCGTCGCAGCGTTTGCATTGCGCCGACCAACCGCAGTCGTGGCACAGCAGCACCGGTGCGTAGCCGCGACGGTTCTTGAACACCAGCACCTGGCCACCGGCGTCGAGTGCGGCGCGGATCGCGGTGAGGAGCTCCGGCGACAGACCTGCCTGCAATGGGCGTTTGCGCACGTCGAGCACGCGCACCGACGGTGGCCGTGCATCGCCGGCGCGCTGGGTCAGGCGCAGGTGCGCATAACGCCCGCCACGGGCGTTGTGCAGCGTTTCCAGCGAAGGCGTGGCGCTGCCGAGCAGCACCGGCACGCCCAGCGCCTTACCGCGCACCAGGGCGAAATCGCGGGCGTGGTAGCGGATGCCGTCCTGCTGCTTGTAGCTGCCATCGTGCTCTTCGTCGATCACGATCAGGCCGGCGTCCGGCAGCGGCGTGAACACCGCCGAGCGCGTGCCGACGATCACCCGCGCTTCGCCGCGCCAGGCCGCCGCCCAGACGCGCGCGCGCTCGCCATCGTTCAGGCCCGAGTGCAGCGCATGCACGGGCACGCCGAGGCGCGCGCGGAAGCGCGTCAGGGTCTGCGGTGTCAGCCCGATCTCCGGCACCAGCACCAGCGCCTGTTTGCCGCGCGCGAGGCAGTCGGCGATGGCGTGCAGGTAGACCTCGGTCTTGCCGCTGCCGGTGACGCCGTCGAGCAACAAGGCGGCGAAGCCGTCTGTGGCCTGGATGGTGTCAATGGCGACACGCTGTTCGGCATTGAGCGTGGGTCCGGGCTGCGGCGTCGGCGCGTATTGCGTAGCGGGAATCGCCATCCGTTCGGCGAGGCCGCGCTTGAGCAGGGCGCGTGCGGCGCTGCGCCAGTCTTCGAACTGGTCGTCGAGTCGGCTTTCATCCAACGCACCTTCGAGCAGCAGATCGGCCAATCGCCGTGGTCTGCCGCGCAGGCGCGAGTGCGCGGTCACGCCGGCTTCGGTCAGCACCCAGGCCCAGGCGTGAGTGTCCGGCAACGGCTCGCCGCGTCGCAGCGCCGCCGGCAAGGCGGTGGCGAAGACCTCGCCGAGCGGCGCATGGGTGTAGCGCGCTAGCCAATGCAGCGAGTCGCGCAACTCGCCGTGGAACAAGGGCGTGGCATCGAGCAGGGAGAGCGCCGCGCGCAACGCCGGCGCATCGGGATCGGGCGCGCCGATGGCGGCGACGAGGCCGACCAGTTCGCGGTTGCCGAACGGCACGCGCACGCGGCTGCCGACGTCGTCCGGCATGGGCGCGTGGCCTTCCGGCGCGTAGTAGTCGAACAGTCGCGGCAACGGCAGCGGCAGGGCGACGCGCAGGATGGATTCGGCGGCAACGGGCATCGCGCCAGTCTAGCGGTCGCCGAGTTCGTGCCGCAGGCGCGGCGAGTTGCCGGCGACAGCTGGTCGATAGCGTGACGAAGGTCTCGCAAACGCTCGAATCAAAAGGGATTTTGTCCTTATCCACACGATCTGTGGATAAGGCTGTGCATGGACGTGCGGCAGGAATGCGCGAAGACGGATTTCCAAGCTCCGCAGCTTGCTTGGTGAAAAAAGTGCCACAAGGCACTTAGTCTTTAGAATCAATGGGTTGTTCGTGAAACCAAGTTGAAATACGGCGCGGCCGGGTCGTGAACCGAGTCCGGGTGACGTTTCTATTACCGCTGTGCACAACCGATTTGGGCGCAAGCCTTGTACAGCCTCGCGGAGCCGGACTTTGCAGTGCTGTCAAGACGGTCTCTCGGCAATGCGCATCGCTATGATCCGGAGGATGACGACTGAGTTTCGATGACCGCGGTGCTTCCCTCCACGGCCGCGCTGGCCGCCTTCTTCCGCGGGATCGACCGCCGCGCGGCTGTCCTGGCCGAACTGCAATGCGGCGACCCGCTCGCTGGTAACGCCGCACTCGCCGCGGCGATGCGCGCATTCCGGACCAGCGCCGGGCCATTGCCGTTGGCGCAGTGGCCAGAGCGGTTCTGGGCATTGCTGCTGGCGACTCCGCAACTGCGGCGCAGCGCGCCGCCGTCGGCATGGGCGCCGCAGTGGCAGCCCCTGGCCGCGCTTGGTAACGGACCGCGTGCGGCGGTGCTGCTGCGACTTGCGGCGGGACTGGACATCGACGCAGCGGCAGCCGTGCTGGCGGTCGCGCCAGCGACCTACCTCGCCGCGCTGCAACCCGTGGCTACGGACAACGTCTGGCAGGCGCTCGAGGCCGCCATCCAGCAACAGGTGCAATCCCTGTCGCCGCAAAGGCTCGCGCACCTGGCACAGCTGCGCGAACGGGCGTTGCTCGGGCAGCCGGCGCCGCCGCCTCGTGCACCGGTGGCGGCAACGCAACCACGCGCGCCGCGGCGTTGGTCGCTCGCACTGTCATGGCTGGGACTGGCCGCCTGCGTCGCGGGCTTCGCTGCAACCTTCTTCTGGTCGCGTCCGCCGGGAGACGCCGATGCCGCGCTGCCAGGTCGCAGCGAAGCGCTCCCGCCGGCGGCAGCACCCGCAGCACGCTTCGATGCTGACTTCGCCGCGTCCAGTCATCGCGATTTCGCCTTGCTGGCTGATCCGGAAGGACTGCGGAAGGCCCAAACCCTGTCGTTGAACGCGTGGTACGTGGCGGAGCTGGCGAAGACGCCCGTCGCCGCATCTGCGGCCCCGGTGATGGACGTCGTACCGGCCATCGCCGCGCCAGGACCTGTGCTGCCGTCAGCGTCCTGGGCGGCGATGGATGCAAGCCAGCGCGCCGGGTACCTCCAGCGCATGGCGTCCTGGGATGCCTTGCCGGCCGCCGAACGGGGTGCGCAACGCGAGCGCTACCACGCCTGGCAAGCATTGAATGCCATTGAGCAGGCGCAGGTGGATACCGCGGCGCAGGCGTTCGCCGGCTTGCCCGAGGCGGAACAGCAGGCGGTGCGGCAACGGTTCGCGGCGCTCGACGCCAGCATCCAGCGAGGCTGGCTGCTGGGCCCGGATCTGGGCGCCGATTATCCGAAGCTGCATCCGTTGCTGGCGCAATTGCCCGCAGAGCAACATGCGTCGTTGCTGGTCGCGTTGCGGGTCATGGGCGCGGCAGAACGTGCGGATCTTGCGCGATTGGCGCAACGGTTGCCGCCGCAGCAACGCGCGGACTTACTCCGCGGCTTGCTGGCGACGCCGGTCGCGGACCGCGGCGCCTGGCTGCGGCTGCGTGTCGCGGACTGAAGACGGCTGGTCGATGTTGTCCAAAGCAACCTCACGCAGGGTGCGGCGCCGGATGCGCACGCCTTCCTCGCCGAAGCGCTGCAGGCCATCGGCGCGCAGTCGCGGGGCGTGTTCGCGCAGGTAGCTGTCGAGCGACGCATCGTCGCGCACCAGGTAGCGCACGCTAAGACCAAGCCGGCCCGCGGTCGGCCGTGGATCGAGTACTTCATGCAACTGCGCGCTGACGAAACCGGGCAGCGCGAGGATTTCGCGGATGTGGATATCGAGCCAGGCGCGGTACTCCTCCGCGATCGCGACATCGAATTCCAGATTTACTTCGTAGACGACCATTCCGCTTCACATCCAGACAAGACTGGCTGCCATGGTGACCACCACGCCGATGGACAGCAACACCAAATAGCTGACCCCGAGCACGAAATACTTCAGCAGGGTCATCAGCCAGCCCTGTTCATATATCCGTTTCTGCATGAGCAGCAGGTACAGCGGCATCCAGATCCACAGCAACGCCTCCAGGATGCCCAACAACCCGTTCAGGAAGCCCGCCTTGGGCCCCACCCAGTCTTCCAGCGCGTTCAGCGAGACCAGCCCGAGCAGCGCCAGGCAGAGGAAGGCGTGGCTGTGCAGGCCCACGATCAGGTGCTCCATGTACATCCGACGCTTGAACAGGTACGCCAGCTTGAGCAGCAGCGCGAATACCGGCAGCAGCAGGAACAGGGTCGAGGGCACCGCGCTGAGGACGGCGTCCTTGAACCGGTTCGGGTCGTGCTTGAGGCGGGCGATGTTGGCTTTGGCGCGCCCGACCTGGACGTTGATCCAGCGGTTGGCGAAATCCGGCAGCCACGACACCGTGAGCGGGTTCTTCTGGGCGTCCCACGGCTTGCCATTGAAGGAGATCGTGTCTTCCTCTTCCTCTTCCTCGGAAGATGGCGGCGCGCCCTTGCCCTGTGCTTCGCGCAATTGTGCGATGCGCCTCTCGGCGGCTCTGTTGATGGCGACTTCCGCGGCGATCAGCGCACCGTCGACGCCGGGAACGCCGTGCTCCTCGCGGCGGGCCTTGGTCAACTCGGCCAGCGCTGCGTCGCGCCGTTGCTCAGCTTGGACGACTGTGGTGGCGCGTCCGATGTCGCTGTCGTCGCGGCCGTTGAAGTTGACATTGTCGCCGCTGATATCGAACGCGAACTGCGCCATGAAGAACGTGATGATGCTGAGGAACACGAACAATCGCACCGGACTGACGAAACGGATGCGATGACCGGCGAAGTACTCGCGGCTGAGATAGCCGGGCTTGGCGAACAACGGCCACAACGTGCGGAACACGCGCGCATCGATGTTGAACACGCTGTCGAAGAAATCGCCGAAAAAGCTGCTGAAATGCCGCACCAGCCCCTTCACCGGCTGCCCGCAGGCGTAACAGTGTTCGCCGAGGAGCGGCGTGCCGCAGTTCTGGCACGCCGGCGGCGTGGGGTCCCTGGTGGCCGTAACGGCCGTCGTCGTTGCGTTCATGCCACTAAGATAACGAAAAGAAACTTCGAGACGACTTCGTGACGTTTTCCCCCAACGCGCCGCGCTTCGCCCGCGAAGTGCGCGCCACCGCCTTGCTCGCCGCACCATTGGTACTCGGGCAGCTGTCGGCGGTCCTGATGACCTTCGTCGATACCGTGCTGGCCGGGCGCCACGGCGCGACCACGCTGGCCGCGGTCGCGGTCGGCAGCGCGGTGTGGTCGGTGGTGATCCTGGTGCTGGTCGGGGTACTGATGGCGATTCCGCCGTCGGTGTCGCAACTCGACGGCGGCGGGCGCCGCAGCGAGATCGGCCCGTTGTACCGGCAGGCGCTGTGGCTGGCTTTGGCGTTGGGCCTGGCCTTGTTCGTGCTGGTCAGCCTGGCGGCGCCGCTGCTGGCGGCGATGGGCATCGCAGACGACGTGCGTCCGGGTGCGATCGCCTTCCTCGGCGCGATCCGCTGGGGTGCGCCGGCGCTGGCGTTGTTCTTCGCCAGCCGCTACCTCAGCGAAGGCCTGGCCTGGACGTTGCCGACGATGCTGTTCGGTATCGCCGGCGTGCTGCTGCTGGTACCGGTGGGATCGACCCTGATGTTCGGGTACGGGCCATTGCCAGCGCTGGGCGCAGCCGGGCTCGGATACGCCACCGCGCTGGTGCTGTGGTTGCAGGCGCTGGGCCTGCTGGCTTATCTGCACTGGTCGCCGCGCTTCGCCGATCTCGACTTGTTCTCGCACTGGCAACCGCCGCATCCGCGCGAGATTGCCGCCCTGCTCAAGCTGGGCCTGCCGATCGGGGTGACGGTGTTCCTTGAAGGTGGGTTGTTCGTCGCCACCGCGCTGTTGATCGGCACCCTCGGCGCGACTGCGGTCGCCGCGCACCAGGTCGCGATCAACGTCGCCAGCCTCGCCTTCATGGTGCCGCTGGGCGTGGCGATGGCGACCACGGTGCGGATCGGCCAGGCCGCAGGCCGCGGCGATGGCGATGGCGTGCGCGCGGCCGGGCGTGCCGGGTACGCGATCGTGCTCGGCACCCAGTTCATCACCGCCTCGATCATGGTGTTGGGCCGGCACGCCATTGCCGGCGTCTACACCGACGACATGGCGGTGGCCGGATTGGCCGCGACATTGATGTTGTTCGCGGCGACTTTCCAGTTTCCCGACGGCATCCAGGCCCTCTCCGCCGGCGCCCTGCGTGGACTCAAGGACACGACCTGGCCGATGGCGATCACCGCATTGGCGTACTGGGGCCTGGGCATGCCGCTCGGGGTGATCCTCGGGCTGCGGCTGGGCTACGGCGCGCAGGGGATGTGGGTCGGGCTGATCGTCGGCCTCGCCGTCGCCGCGACTTTGCTGGGCTGGCGATTCTTGCGACTGGCCCGGCGCGCCCCCATGGTCAGTACAAGCGTCGCAGTGACCTACGACGCATGAAAGCGCGCCGCGGCGCGGTTACGCTGTCAGCAATGTTCCTGGAGTGATGCAATGAACCAAGTCCGCCATCGCGGCCCGATCGTCAGTTTCTTCGTCGGTCTCTGGGACGTGATGAATTTCACCCGCCGGCTGATCCTGAACCTGTTCTTCTTCGGCCTGGTGCTGCTCCTGCTCATCATCCTGTTCGCCAGCGGCGAGCGCGCCGCGATCCTGCCCGAACGCACCACCCTCGTGATCGCGCCCGAAGGCCGGCTGGTCGAGCAGTACACGAGCGACCCTGCGTTGCGCGCGCTGTCCGCCCTCGTCGGCGAGGAACGCGACCAGGAAGTACAGTTGCGCGACCTGTTGCGTGCGCTCGATGCCGCCAAGGACGACAAGCACATCGAACGCGTGTTCCTGCGCGTCGACCAGCTGCAACCGACCGGCTTCGCCTCGCTGCGTGAGGTCGCCGACGCGCTCGCCAAGCTGCGCGCCGCCGGCAAGCAGATCGTCGCCTTCGGCGAAGGCTTCGAGCAGGGCCAGTACCTGCTCGCCGCACAGGCGAACGAGGTCTACCTCGACCCGATGGGCGGCATGTTCCTCGAAGGCCTCGGCCGCTATCGCCAGTACTACCGCCAGGGCCTGCAGGAGAAACTCGGCGTCGACGTGCACCTGTTCAAGGTCGGCGAATACAAATCCGCCGCCGAGCCGTATGTGCTCGACGCAGCTTCGCCGCAGGCGAAGGAAGCCGACCTGTACTGGATGAACGACGTGTGGCAGCGCTTCCTCGGCGACATCGCCAAGGCGCGCAAGCTCACCCCGCAGCAACTCGCGGCCGGCATCGATACGCTGCCTGAAGGCATCGCCGCGGCGCAGGGCGACCTGGCGAAGTTCGCGCTGCAGCAGAAGCTGGTCGATGGCCTGAAGACGCAGGAAGACGTCGACAACCTGCTGATCGAACGCGGCGTCGCCGACGAGGATGCCGAGGGCGGCTTCCGTCAAATCGGATTCGATGACTATCTCAAGCACGTCGATAGCGGCCTCGTCGCCACGGATCCACGCCCGCAAGTCGCGGTCGTCGTCGCCGAAGGCGACATCAGCGGCGGCGAACAACCGCCCGGCAACGTCGGCGGCGTTTCCACCTCGGCCCTGCTGCGCGAAGCGCGCGACGACGAGCACGTGAAGGCGGTGGTGCTGCGCGTCGATTCGCCCGGCGGCGAAGTGTTCGCCTCGGAGCAGATCCGCCGCGAGATCGTCGCATTGAAGGAAGCCGGCAAGCCGGTGGTGGTGTCGATGGGTGATCTCGCCGCGTCCGGCGGTTACTGGATTGCGATGAATGCCGATCGCATCTACGCCGACCAGTCGACGATCACCGGTTCGATCGGCATCTTCGGCCTGATCCCGACGATCCCGCGCGCGCTCGACAAGATCGGCGTGCACAGCGATGGTGTCGGCACCACGCGCTTCGCCGGCGCGTTCGACATCACCCGTCCGCTCGATCCGGCAGTGGGCGACGTGATCCAGTCGGTGATCGACAAGGGGTATCGCGATTTCACCGGCAAGGTCGCGCAGGCGCGCAAGCAATCGATCGAGCAGATCGACGAAGTCGGACGCGGCCGCGTCTGGACCGGTGCGCAGGCGAAGGAGCGCGGTCTGGTCGACGCATTCGGTGGTATCCAAACGGCGATCAGCGATGCCGCCACTCGCGCCAAACTCGGCAAGCCCGATGCATGGCGCGTGCGTTACATCGAGAAATCGGCGACGCCGTTCGAGCGCCTGTTCGCTGGTTTCGTCGAAAGCCGCATCGGCGGTGCGTGGGTGCGTGATTCCGGTTTCGCGCGTGGCCTGTTGGCGCGCGCGCTGCCGCAAACGGAACACGACCTGCGCTTCCTCGAACGCGCGCTGACGCCGAGCCGCAATGCGCCGGTGAAGGCGCTGGCTTACTGCTTCTGCGGGTTCTGATGGGTGTCTCCTTCTCCCCGTGAAGCGGGGAGAAGGTGGCCCGAGGCGGCGCCTCGGGATCCAGCCCGCTCTTAGCTCTTGCCCTTCAAAAGACAAGGCATTCCACTGCTTCGCAGCGGGTCACTTTTCTTTGCTGGCCCAAAGAAAAGTAACCAAAAGAAATGGCCTCCTCGGCAAGAGCGCAGCGCGGAGGTCACGGAGATTTTTCGACTCGGCATCCTGCCTCGGTCGAAAAAAGGGGCACGTCCTGTGCGCCGCCCTCCGGGTTATGTACTGAATCGGCTCGTCATTGCAGGCAAGGGCTACTGCCCCGATGTCTGCGCATCGATCTCGGCTTTCTGCTGCTCTGCCGCGTCCAGCACCGTGTCTTCAACGGCCTTGGCCTTGTCGATCGGTGCCTGGATCGCGTCGCGCAACTCGGTGTGCGTTTCCACCGCGGCCTGCGGTTCTGGCGGACGCTCCTTTTCCGGCGGTTGCGGCTTGGAGCAGGCGGCGAGCGTGGTCAGTAGCAGTGCAATGAGCAGGGTTCGCGGCATCGCGGCAGCCTCGGTCGGGTCCGGCGCTATGCTAACGCCTCGTCGCATCGGCAAGGAGCAAGCATGGACCCCAAGCGCTGGCGGCTGGACGGACAACTGGCGCTGGTCACCGGCGGCAGTGCGGGCATCGGCCGCGCGATCGCGCGTGAGCTGCTCGGCTTCGGCGCCGACGTGCTGCTCGCCGCACGCGACGTCACGGCGCTGGAATCGGCGCGCGCGGAATTGATGGAGGACTTTCCCGACCGTGAGGTCAATGCCTTCGTTGCCGACGTCGCCGAGGACGAACAGCGGCGCGAACTGCTGGACTGGGTCGAGGACTTCGGCGAAGGCCTGCACATCCTGGTCAACAACGCCGGCGGCAACGCCACCAAGCCGGCCACCGAATACACCGAAGACGAATGGCGGCAGATCTTCGAGATCAACCTGTTCTCGGCATTCGAACTCTCGCGCTACGCCTATCCCATGCTCACCCGCCACGCCGCGTCGAGCATCGTCAACGTCGGCAGCGTCTCCGGCTACACCCATGTCCGCAGCGGTGCGCCCTACGGCATGAGCAAGGCGGCGATGCACCAGATGACCCGCAACCTCGCCGTCGAATGGGCCGAAGACGGCGTCCGCGTCAACGCCGTCGCCCCCTGGTACATCCGCACCCGCCGCACTTCCGACAAGCTCGCCGACCCCGACTACCTCGATGAAGTGCTGTTGCGCACGCCACTTGGGCGCATCGGCGAGCCGGAAGAAGTTGCCGCTGCGGTAGCGTTCCTGTGCTTGCCGGCGGCGAGTTACGTCACCGGGGAATGCATTGCGGTGGATGGTGGCTTCCTGCGATATGGGTTCTGACCAGAAAACGACACGGCTCCTGGTCGTCGCGGTCTTGCTGGTGTCCTGTGCCAGTGTCCTTGCTGCGCAACCTGCAACGTCGAACACGACGGATGCGCAATGCGTGCGTGGCGAACCGGAGCCGCAACTGACGGGTTCGACGCAGTTGCGTTCGCACGAATTCGTGCGGACCGGTGCGCTGGAATCAGTGGAAAGTGCCGTCCTGCGCAATGGCCTGGTGGTCACGATCAACCAATACGGTTGCGCGCATTTCGGCCTCGAGGTCGCGTTCGATGCCGCCGAGCGGCGCCGCGATGAATCCGTGCTACAGGCCGTTCTTCGATTAATGCAACACTTGTTGCGGGTGGCACCTGGTTTCTCGATCGGGCAACGCTTCCTCGATGTGAGTGCACAGGGTGCGCAAGCCACGGTCCCGATCGAATTCGTCGAAACCGAAGGCTACTCGTGGTTCGTCGTGGCTGCCGACAGTCGCGGCAGGCTGGTGGTGACATACGACGTTGCCCTGTAGCGCCTGGGTTCGCCTCGAACACGCGGCAGGCGCGACTGATTCGCACGGGAACGCGTTGCAATCGTCTCGCGCTTATTTGTTGCAGCTGCTCTCGGCGAGGATTTTCGCAAGGCGGTCGTATTCGGCCTTGCGCGGGCTGCCGTCGCCGGCACGGGCGTACTTCCAGCGGAATTCGGCTTCGTCGACGCGACCGCGCCAAGCCTGGCACAACGCGTCATCGACGATCGGCGTGCATTCGTCGGTGCGCATCTCGCAGGCTTCGCCAGCAGCCATGTCGGGGTTGCCGTCGAGGCCCGTGGTGGCGAGAGGGGCGCATCTCTCTTCCGGCTCTCCGTTCTCAGTGACGAAGACGTCCTCGTCCCACGTCTTGCACTGGAACAGTGCCGGTGGCGGCTCGCGTTCGGCTTCGGGCGTGGCGGCCGTCGGCAGCGGCGTGGTTTGGGGGCCGACCACCAGTTCGAAATTGCCGAGGATGGGCGGGGCTGCGGCTGGGGCTGGTTGTTCGCGTGCCGTCGGCGGCGGTGCAGTGGGCAGGACGCCGACATTGCGCGTCACTTGTTTCATGCCCGGACCACAGGGCTTGTTCTGCATCGTGACCGCCCCGGTGGCATCGGTGCAGCGGTAGATCACGGAGTCTTGCGCGTGCACTGCGGGGACGGCCGCCAGCAGCAAGGCGAGGGCGGCCAGGCCCAATGAAAACAGGGCATGACGCATCAATCGGTCCCGCAATCGTTGGCCAAGCGTGCATTGATACCGCGTTCCTCGACACGGAGCACGTCGCGCTCGGACGGCATCGCGTTGAAGAAGCGGCGGCGTATCGCGTCGCGGCGATCGACCATGCGATCGCAGACCTCCGCCTGAGGCAGGGCG
Source organism: Lysobacter sp. CFH 32150 (assembly GCF_022758295.1). Taxonomy (GTDB): domain Bacteria; phylum Pseudomonadota; class Gammaproteobacteria; order Xanthomonadales; family Xanthomonadaceae; genus CFH-32150. The sequence goes on from NZ_JALDWJ010000004.1 coordinate 270,518, forward strand.
TAGCAGGTATCGCGGATCCAGGTGCCCGCGCCATAGGCGGCGATCGGGTGCCTCGAGCCCGAGACCGTGTGGCTGCCGCCGCTGATGTCGACATGGTCGTTGCGGATGCGGAAGTCGACACCCGCTTCCTGGCGTGGAAAGACGGGATAGACCGGGTAGCCGAGCGTCCAGAGCGGCACCCAGCGCGGATTGCCCTCGGCGTTTTCGCTGGTGTAGCGATCGCCATCGGGCGTGGTGCATTCGTACAACGGCCGCGGCGGATAGGCGACGACGACGCGCGGTGGCTGGGGATAGTCGTCCCGGGCCGGTGGCGGCGGTGGTGCAGGCGGGCGTGGCGCGGCGTCCTTGGGGCGCACCATCGTCCGTGTCTCCTGCTGCTCGCCCTTCAGGCAGGGTGTATCGCGCAGCGCGACCTTGCCGCGCGCATCGACGCAGCGGTAGATGGTGACGTCGGCCGCCGGCACCGGCCGCGACACGGCGGCGAGCAGCAGGAGCGCGATAGCAAGGGTGCGGGCCATGCGCGCATCTTGCGCGCGTCGCGTGCTGTCGCAAAGCGGGTGGCAGCCGAAGACGGTGCCGGCTTTCAGCACCGTTCATGCATCGGCCGCCCCGGGTTCACTTTGCCCGCGTGTACTCGATTTCCATGGTCTTGGCTTCCTTGCCGTCGCGGGTTTCGTGCATCTCGAAGACGTGGTGATCGTTGTCGACGATGCGCAGTACCTCCCGCACCGGAATCTTCGCGCCACCCTTGCCGGCGTCGGCCATCTCGCCGGTGAGGATGTAGGTCTTGGTGGCCGGATCGTAGTCGCCGTGGGCGACGAACATGCCGGTCGAGGCGTCGTCCATCCAACTGCTGTAGTACTTGCCGGTGACGTTGTCGTAGCCGGTGTAGCCCACGCCTTCGAACGGTTTGCCCATCCACTGGCTGTGGAATTCCGAACGCAGGTGGCGGCCGCCCAACACGAGCGTGTTGGTGGCGGTCCCGGTTTCGGTCATGGGCTTGCCCTTCGGGTCCATCCACATCGATTGCTTGGTGGTCCAGTTGCCGGCCATGGTTTCGAGTTGCTTGTGCTGTTCGCCGGGTTGGCCGGCTTTTTCCCAGGCATCCATCATCGCCTTCTGCTCGGGGGTCATCGCCGGTGGCGCGGCATCCTGCTTCGTCTCTTGTGCGGCCAATGGCAGGGCCAGGGCCAGGGCCAGCGTCAATCCGCAGAGATGGGACATCTTCATGGCAGCCTCCTCGAAGGAATCCGGATGCCGCGGGAAGCTACGGTCGCGCGCGTGAAGCGCACGTGGGCATCAGCCGCGCAACTGGGCGCCAGTGCGGGCGTCGTGGATCGCGGTCGGTGCGGCAAGGCCGTCAGTGTCGCCGGCGACGAGGCCGTCGAGTTGCGCGAGCAGGGCGGGGTCGAGCTGTTCGCGCGCGAACGCTGGCGGTTGGCCGCTGGCATTGGCACTGGTCGACACCAGCGGGCCCACGAAGGCTGTGCACAACCCGACCACGACCGGGTGTGCGCTGACGCGTACGGCGACACCGCGGTGCAGGCCGGTGATCCATGCCGGCACGCGCGCGGTCGCCGGCACGATCCAGGTGTGCGGACCGGGCCAGCTCGCGTATACGGCTTCGCGGCGGTCGGTGGGCAGCAGGTCCCAGTCGAGCAGGCCGTCGAAGTGTTCGAGCGTACCCGCGATCAGGATCAGGCCCTTGTCGACGGGGCGCTGCTTGATGGCCAGCAGGCGGGTCACCGCGGCTTCATCGAATGGATCGCAGCCGAGGCCCCACACAGCTTCGGTGGGGTAGGCGATGACGCCGCCGCGATGGAGCTGCTCGGCGGCTTCGGGGATGGTCAGCGGCGTGGACATGTCCGCATGGAATCAGAACGGCGCGTCGTCGGCGCCGACACGTGCCGTTTTCCTGGCGACTTTCTTCGTTGCCTTCTTCGCCACTTTCTTCACGGCCTTCTTCGCCGTTTTCTTGGTGGCTTTCTTGGCGGGCTTTTTATCCGTCGCGGCGGCCTTCTTGGCGACCTTCACCGCCGGCTCCTTCTTCGCCGCGGCTTTCTTGCCGAAGCGACCGCGCATCGGCTTGCCAGTCTTCTCCATCAACTCCTGCGCTTCTTCCAGCGTCAGCGAAGCAGGTTCGCGATCCTTGGGGATGCGGCCGTTGAGTTTGCCGTCGCTGAGATACGGGCCGAAGCGGCCGTTGAGCACCTGGATGTCACTACCGGGGAATTCCTTGATGATGCGATTGCGCGCGATCTCTTCCTTCTCTTCGATCAGGAACACCGCACGAGCCAGGTCGATCGTGTACGGATCGTCTTCCTTCTTCAGCGAGGCGTAGACGCTGCCACGCTTGGCGAACGGGCCGAAGCGACCGATGCCGACGCTGACTTCATGATCATCGTGCGTGCCGAGCTTGCGCGGTAGCTTGAACAGCTCCAGCGCATCGGCGAGCGCGATGGTGTGCATGCTCTGGCCGGGACGCAGCGAGGCGAAGGTGGGTTTGTCCTCGTCATCGGCGGTGCCGATCTGTGCATACGGGCCATAGCGGCCCAGGCGCACGCTGACCGGCTTGCCCGACTTCGGGTCGGTGCCGAGCTCACGCGCGCCGGTGGCTTCGCTGCGTTCGACCGATTCGGTTTTTTCGTCGACCAGTTGTTTGAACGGGCCCCAGAATTTTTCCATCAACGGCACCCAGTCTTCCTCGCCGCGCGACACCGCGTCGAGTTCGTCTTCCAACTTCGCGGTGAAGTCGTAATCGACGTACCGGGTGAAGTGACCGCTGAGGAAGTTCGACACCGCGCGGCCGACATCGGTCGGACGGAAGCTGCGGCTTTCCATCTCGACGTACTTGCGGAACAGCAGGGTCTGGATGATCGATGCGTACGTCGAGGGCCGGCCGATGCCGTATTCCTCCAGCGCCTTGACCAGCGCCGCTTCGGTGAAGCGCGGCGGCGGCTGGGTGAAGTGCTGGTCGGCGTGGATGCGGTCGAGCGGTACGCGCTCGCCGGGTTTCATCGCCGGCAGCTTGCGGCCTTCGTCCTCGTCCTCGGTGTCCTTGGTGTCCTTGCCTTCTTCGTATACGGCGAGGAACCCGGGATCGATCACGGTGGTGCCGGATGCGCGGAAGCTGTGCTCGCTGCCCGCCGCGAGGTCGACGCTGACGGTGTTGAGCGTGGCCGGCACCATCTGCGAGGCGACGGCGCGCTTCCAGATCAGTTCGTACAGACGGCGTTCGTCGTCGGACAGGAAGCGTCCCACCTGGGTGGGCGTACGCAGTGCCGAAGTTGGGCGCACCGCTTCGTGCGCTTCCTGCGCGTTCTTCGATTTCGTCTGATAGACGTTGGGCTTGTCCGGCAGGGCGCGCGTGCCGAAATCGCGCGCGATCACGTCGCGCAATTCGCTCAGCGCTTCCGCGGACAGGTTCACCGAGTCGGTACGCATATAGCTGATGAGGCCGACGGTGCCTTCCTCGCCGATCGCTACGCCTTCATATAGTTTTTGCGCGACCTGCATGGTGCGCTTGGTGGTGAACCCGAGCTTGCGCGAGGCTTCCTGCTGCAACGTGGACGTGGTGAACGGCGGCGACGGACGACGCTTGCGTTCCTTGCTGGCGACATCGGTGACGTGCAGCGCGCCGTTGGCGGCACGGATGATGCGCGCGCGCGCGGCTTCTGCGGTATCGCCATCGGTGACGGTGAATTGCTCGAACTTCTTGCCGTCGAGCTTGGTGAGCTTCGCGGTGAACGATTGCGACGGGTGCGCGCATTCGGCTTCGATCGACCAGTACTCGCGTGCGATGAAGGCTTCGATCTCCTCCTCGCGCTCGACGATCATGCGCAGGGCCGGCGACTGCACGCGGCCGGCAGACAGGCCACGTTGCACCTTGCGCCATAGGACCGGAGAGAGGTTGAAGCCGACGAGGTAGTCGAGCGCGCGGCGCGCCTGTTGCGCGTCGACCAGCGGCGTGGCGATGTCGCGCGGCTGGCTCATCGCTTCCTTGATCGCGCGCGGGGTGATCTCGGTGAACACCACGCGTTGCAGCGTCTTGCCCTTGAGCAGGCCGCGCTCCTTGAGGATCTCGGCGATGTGCCAGCTGATCGCCTCGCCTTCACGGTCCGGGTCGGTCGCCAGGAAGAGTGCGTCGGCGGACTTGGCGGCCTTGGCGATGGCGTCGACGTGTTTCTCGTTCTTGTCGATCAGGTCGTAGCGCATGGCGAAACCGTTGTCCGGATCGACCGCACCTTCTTTCGGGACCAGATCGCGGACATGGCCATAGGAGGCGAGGACGGTGAAGTCCTTGCCAAGGTATTTGTTGATCGTCTTGGCCTTGGCGGGCGACTCGACGATGAGGAGGTTCTTGGCCATACGCGGCAGAGAGTCCAAGTTGAAGCGGGAGCGCGCCATATCGGCAACGCCAAAGGACGCTGGAGAAGGCAACGCCCGGGGCCGGGGCCACGGGCGTTGGAAGTGTTTCCTTATTTAGTGGTGTCACGCCGTGGCCGCGGCTGTCAAGCGCGGGCTGGCTTTCGCTCCCTCCCCTGCGAAGGCAGGGGAGGGTTGGGGAGGGGTTGTGTGGTGATTCGAATAGCTCGGCGCTGCGCGCCTCGCCACCCCTCCCAACCTCCCCCTGCAAGCAGGGGGAGGAGTCAATCAGTGCACCGGTTCCGGCTCGTCCAGGAACATCTGGGTTTCCATCCACGCGTAGGCCGCTTCCGAGCCCGGCTGGTTGAACAGCACCAGCAGCACGACCCACTTCAGGTCGTCGAGGTCGAGTTCGTCCTGATCCAGCGCCAGCGCGCGGTCCAGGACCAGTTCGCGCTGGTCGGTGTCGAGGATGCCCTGTTGTTCGAGGAACAGCAGGAAACCGCGGCATTCCACGTCGAGTTTGTCCAGTTCCGGACCATGGAAAACCCGGGTCGGGCCGCCGACGCGCGGGGTTGCCGCTTCCGGCCGCTGTTCGGCGAGGGCATCGAGCCAGTCGAAAGCCTTGTGGATTTCAGCGGGGCTGAAGCCGGCCTCGGTCAGTTCGTTGAACAGCGGGCCGCTTTGGAGGGAGTCGCGATCCCCAACCGGTGGGACGGCGTCATTGGTGAAGTAGTGTTCGAACAGGTACAGCAGGACGTCCAGAATGCTCTCTTTCATTTCCCTCGGCCTGCACCGCGGTGGTGCTGTAGAGGATCAGGATAACTTGCGGGTGTAGCGGCCGTGCTGAACAACCACGCGGCCCTCAAGCTCCATGACCAGCAGCATGGAGGACAGTTCGGCGGCCGTCAATCCGGTCCGCGCGACCAGTCGATCCATACCGGTAGGGTCGTGGCCAAGTGCCTGCCACAAGCGCTGGTAGTCAGGGTCGACCCAATCCAGCCCGTCGGCTGAAGGGGCGGCAACGGCTATCGAGGGTGAGTTGGGGGCCGTCAGTCGCCCACGCAAGGCTTCGGCCAGCTCTGCCGCCAGCGGCGCGAGGGCCACGACCACTTCCGGTGCACTTTCGACCAGCCCAGCGCCTTCGCGGATCAGCCGGTGGCAGCCATGCGCCATGGGGTTGTGGATCGAGCCGGGCACGGCGAAGACCTCGCGCCCGGCCTCGGCGGCTTGGCGGGCGGTGATCAGCGCGCCCGAGCGTTCGGCGGCTTCGATGACGAGGGTGCCGAGGCTGAGGCCGGCGAGGATGCGGTTGCGGCTGGGGAAATGCTCCTTGCGCGGCCCAGTGCCGGGCGGGTGCTCGCTTACCACTGCGCCCTGTCCGGGGATTCGTGCCATCAAGCGGGCATTGCTACGCGGGAAGGCCACATCGGGGCCCGTACCGAGCACGGCGACCGTCAGCCCGCCCGCAGCGAGTGCGCCTTCGTGTGCCGCGGTATCGATGCCTGCGGCCAGGCCGCTGGCTACGCACAAACCGGATTCGGCGAAGGCGTGGGCAAAGTCGTAGGCATTGTCGCGACCGCCGGCGGTGGGTGAGCGGCTGCCGACCAGCGCCAGCGTCGGATGCCAGAGCAGGGACGGGTTGCCAGCGACGAACAGCGCCAATGGCGGGCTGGCGATGCGGCGCAGGAGCGGCGGATAGTCGGGTTCGTGCCAGCCGAGCAGGTGATGGCCAGGTTCGCCGAGCCAGTCGCGACAACGCGCCAACACAGTGGGGTCCGGGGCTTCCAGCGTGCGGATCTGATCGTCGTCGAGGCCGTGGGTGCGCCAGTTCTTCACGCCTGCCGCGAGCGCATCCTGCGGCGTGCCATGGGTATCGAGCAGGCGCCGGCGTGCGGCCACGCTGCCGCCGGTGAGGATGAGATGCAGGAGGGCTGCATTCGTGTTGTCGCGTTGTGTGTCGTCTTGCATCGACACAGGCTGGGACAGAAACAGCGACGGCGCCCTCGGGCGCCGTCGCATTGTTGCGTCAGGTTTTTCCGGTGCTCAGTACGGCGCGTCCGGATGCTTGAGCTCGTAGCCGATGCGCGAAGGCTTGATGCTCTCCATCACCAGGCCATAGCTGACCTTGTCGAAGGTGCGGAACACCATCACGTGGCCGGCGAACTCGTCGGGCAGGCGCAGCGTCTGGCTCTTGGAGAAGAGGTCAGGGCTACGGTTGGTGCCATATTTCACGCGATCGGGGACTTCGCTGCCGACGCGCCAGATCGAGAAGACGGTGCCATTATCGACACCTTCGCGGGAACCGACCGACAACGCGACCACGTCACGTGGACCGCCGAAGGCAACCTGGTCGGCGACGCCGACGATGCGGGCGCGGCCGTAATCAAGCTGCTGCTTGGGCGGATGCGGGAAGAACTGCAGGTCATAGGGCTGGGCTTCGACAGCGATCAGGCGGTCGCCGACGCGAACCTCGCGGCCCTCGTCGTCGATGACCAGCGTGCTGGCCTCGATGCCGCCGACTTCGCCACGGCTGATGGTGCCGGTAGTCAACTGCACCAGTTCGTAGCCAAGCACTTCGCTGTTGTCGCCGGCCAGCGCCACGCTGGTCCAGTAGTTGGCGGAGTCGAGAGTACGACGACCGCGGAAATCCAGGTCGTCCTTGCCGAAGATGTCGCAGCAGTTGACGCGGTCGAGGCGGGTAAAGCGCACCGAGGGACGCACGATCGCGTAGCGCTGGCCGGCGGGCGCATCCGCCACACCCTTGACGTAGGCCACCTGGCCCTTAGCGCTGAGCAGGCGGTCTTCCTCGAGGCCGACCACGTAGGGCAGCTGCTCGAACTGGTCGACTACGCGCAGGTTCTTCAGGAACGGCTCGATTTCCGACAGCGGCACGCCGGTGACCGGTGCTTCCTGGCGCGGGCCTTCCTGCACCGCGACGCGGTTGAGGTAAGCCAGTGAGATGATGTCGCCCGGGTAGATCAGGTGCGGGTTCTGGATCTGCGGGTTGGCCTGCCAGATCTCCGGCCACAGCCACGGCCGCTTGAGGAACCGTCCGGCGATGTCCCACAAGGTGTCGCCCCGCTTCACCACGTAGGTGTCCGGGTGGTCGCCGCGCATTTCGACAGCGGCGGCATAAGTGGCGACGGTCAATAGCGCGACGGCGCAAGCCGTCCGCATCGTATGAGTGACACGCATCCAAGAATTGCGCTCAAGCATGGCGGCCATGTATCCGCTCCCCTTCAAGAATTTCCCCTTGCAGCCGGGCCACTATAGCCCACAAACGACGAGCCATTGCAAGCACTCGGCGTTACAATCCCACTACCACTTGTGCCTGTGACCGGCACCCCTATTTCTATCGATATGGCCCTGCTCCCCATCCTCGAATTCCCCGATCCGCGCCTGCGCACCAAGGCAGCCCCGGTGGACCCGGCACGGCTGGCTGACCCTGCGTTCCAGCAGCTGTTCGACGACATGTTCGAGACCATGTACGCCGCACCGGGCATCGGCCTGGCTGCGAGTCAAGTCGACGTGCACCAGCGTTTCATGGTGATAGACGTGACCGAGGAGAAGAACCGGCCTCTGGTTTTCGTGAACCCGGTCATCACGGCCCGTGATGGCGAGCAGGTCTACCAGGAAGGTTGTCTGTCGGTGCCCGGCATCTTCGCCGATGTCACCCGCGCCAACGAGATCACGGTACAGGCGCTGGACCGTCATGGACAGGCATTCGAGCTGCATGTCGACGGCCTGCTGGCGGTATGCATTCAGCATGAGATGGACCATCTCGAGGGCAAGCTGTTCGTGGACTACCTGTCGCCGCTGAAGCGCGAGATGGTGCGCAAGAAGCTGGTGAAGCAGCGCCGCGCCGCCGACGCGGCGTAGAGCGAATGACCCTTCGGATTGTTTTCGCCGGCACGCCGGACTTCGCCGTGCCGTCGTTGCGCGCGGCTGCGCAGCGCAATGAAGTCGTCGCCGTATACACGCAACCCGATCGCCCGGCCGGGCGCGGACGCGGGCTGACTGCATCGCCGGTCAAGCTGGAGGCGTTGCAGCGCGGGATCGAGGTGCTGCAACCGGAGTCGTTGAAGTCCGAGTTGTCGCGCGATGCACTGCGTGCGCTCAAACCCGACCTGATGATCGTGGTCGCCTACGGTCTGATCCTGCCGCAACGCATCCTCGACATTCCGCGCCATGGCTGCTGGAACGTGCATGCCTCGCTGCTCCCGCGCTGGCGCGGTGCCGCACCGATCCAGCGGGCAATCGAAGCTGGCGATACCGAAACCGGCGTGTGTCTGATGCAGATGGAAAAGGGCCTCGACACCGGCCCGGTGCTGCTCGAGCAACGCATCGCTATCGGCGAACACGAAACCGGCGGCCAGCTGCACGACCGCCTCGCTGCACTCGGCGCACAGGTGCTGGCCGATGGCCTCGGCCTGCTGCGCGCCGGCATTCGTCCGGTCGCGAAGCCGCAACCGGCCGAAGGCGCGACCTACGCGCACAAGCTCGACAAGGCCGAGGCGAAACTCGACTGGTCGCAACCAGCCGAGATGCTGGCGCGCAAGGTGCGTGCATTCAACCCGTGGCCGGTGACCGAAGCCGAAGTCGCGGGCGAGCGCCTGCGCATCCACGGCGCCGTGGCATTGCCGCTCGCACATCGCGCGGCGCCAGGAACGCTGCTGCTGGCCAGCCGCGACGGCCTCGACATTGCCTGTGGTGAAGGCGCGCTACGCATCCGCGTGCTGCAGCGCGAAGGCGGCAAGGCGATCACCGCCGCCGACTACCTCAACGCGCGCCGCGACTTGCAGCACACCGGGTTGAACCACACATGAGCGGAACCGCCACGCGCGTCGCAGCCGCACAAGTGCTCGACGCCGTGCTCCACCGCGGGCGTTCGCTCAAGGCCGAACTTGCCAACGCGTTGCCGAAGTTCTCCGATCCGCGCGATCGCGCACTGGTCGAGGCCATCTGCTTCGCCGCGCTGCGCCAGCGTGCGCGTTATGACGCTGCGCTCTCGAACTGGATGCCGAAGCCACTGGGCCGGCGCGATGGTGAGTTGCGCGCCTTGTTGTATGCCGGGTTTGCGCAACTCGATGCCCTGGGCCTGCCGGCGCATGCCGCGGTCGCGGAAACCGTCGAGGCAACGCGCGCCCTGCATCGAACCCACCAGGCCGGATTGGTCAACGCCTTGTTGCGCCGCGCAGTACGCGACGGTCTGCCGCAGGGCGACGCCGCGTCGACCTGGCCGGACTGGTTGCTCGCGCAGCTGCGCCGCGACTGGCCGGATGACATCGAAGCCATCCTCAAGGCCAGCGCCGAAGCGGGGCCGCTATGGCTGCGCGTGAATCGCCAGCGCAGCACGCGCGCATCCACCGGTGAGCGCCTGCATGCCAGCGGCATCGAAGCGCATGCGCCCGAGACGCTTGCGGATGCGTTGCGCGTCGACACGCCGGTGCCGGTGTCCGCACTGCCCGGATTCGCCGATGGCGAAGTGTCGGTGCAGGACGCCAGCGCGCAACTGGTGGCCGATGCCCTCGCACCCATCGCCGGGACACGCGTGCTCGACGCCTGTGCCGCGCCGGGTGGCAAGGCCGCGCATCTGCTGGAACGCGATCCGTCGCTGCGGCTGACGGCGCTCGATGTCGATGCCGCCCGCCTGCAACGCGTGCGCGCGACGTTCACCCGCCTGGCACTCGGGCGCGATGCACAGCTGCAGGTCGTCGACGCGGCCGATGCGGCCACGTGGTGGGATGGCGTCCCGTTCGACGCGATCTTGCTCGATGCGCCGTGCTCGGCCACCGGCATCGTGCGCCGGCAACCCGATGTGCTGCTGCATCGGCGCGAAAGTGATATCGCTGCACTCGTTGCGACGCAGGCGCGCCTGCTCGACGGCTTGTGGCCGGCGCTCGCACCCGGTGGCGTGCTGCTGTACGCGACCTGTTCGATCCTGGCCGATGAAAATGCGCGCCAGATCGATGCCTTCCTCGCCCGCACGCCGGATGCACGTGCCGACCCGCTCGACGAACGTTTCGGACGCGAAATCCCGTTCAAGAATGGCGGGGTCGGTCGGCAGCGACTGCCCGGCGAAGATGGCATGGATGGCTTCTTCTACGCGCGATTGCGAAAGCAGAGCTGAGCTGCCTTCTGTGGGAGCGACTTAAGTCGCGATCGGACAATCCGCATCGCGACTTAAGTCGCTCCCACACATACGACCGCTATGATGCGCAACCGATGACGCTGACCATCGACCAACGCCGCCAGCTGTATTGGTTCTTCGCGATCGCCTTCGTCGTGCTCGCCGCGGGCATTGGCCTGCGCGAACCCTGGCCCGCGGACGAGCCGCGCTTCGCCCTCGTCGCCAAGCAGATGTGGGAATCGGGCGACTGGCTGTTCCCGCATCGCGGCCGTGAGCTGTATCCGGACAAGCCGCCGCTGTATTTCTGGTTGCTCGGCGCGGCGTATGCGGTCGTGCGAAATTGGACCTGGGCCTTCCTGTTGCCGTCGCTGCTGGCGGCGCTCGGCACGCTGTTCCTGACTTACGACCTCGGTCGTCGCCTGTGGTCGCACTGGGCCGGGTTGTGGGCCGCGGTCGCGGTGCTCGCGGCACTGCAGTTCATCTATCAGGCCAAGCGCGCGCAGATCGATCCGACGGTGACGTTCTTCATCACGCTCGGCGTGTACGGCATCCTGCGACACACGCTGCTCGGGCCGCAGTGGCGCTGGTACTGGCTCGGCTGTTTCGCCGCCGGGTTGGGCGTGATCAGCAAAGGCGTCGGTTTCCTGGCGTTGCTCGCAATGATTCCTTACGGATTGATGCAATGGCGACGCTGGCCGGGATTGACGTCGCCCGGCGCGGGCCATGCTGGGCATTGGGCGCTAGGCGCGCTCGCCTTCATCGGTGCGATCGCGTTGTGGTTCGTGCCGATGGTGATCAGTGCGTTGACCAGCGGCGATCCCGAGCAACGAGCCTATCTCGACGAACTGCTGTTCCGTCAGACCGCGACGCGCTACACCAATGCGTGGCATCACACCCAGCCGCCCTGGTACTTCCTCGGCGTGATCGCCGGTTTCTGGCTGCCGTTCTCGCTGGCGTTGCCGTGGTTGCTGCCGCGCTGGCGCGATGCGTTGCGAGCACGCGATGCGAAGGTCTGGTTGCCGCTGGGATGGGCGCTGCTGGTGCTGCTGTTCTTCAGCGCCAGCCCGGGCAAGCGCGACATGTACATCCTGCCCATGCTGCCGATGGTGGCACTCGCGGCGGCGCCGTATCTCGAGGCGATTGCCGCATCGAAACGTTTCCGTGCACTGCTATTGGCACTGGCTGCGCTACTCGGCGCGGCGTTGCTCGGCGCCGGCATGGCTGCGCTGTTGGGTGATCCGCGTTTCGAACTGAAGATCGAAGCCGAGCGCGGCCTGATGCCAGGCACGGATCAGCCATGGTGGCTGTTGAGCGGCGTCGGCGCCGCGATGTTGCTTGCCTTGCTTGCGCTGCGACGACATCCGCTGCACGCAGCGGCGACTGCACTGGTGACCCTGGTGGTCGCGCTGTTCAGCGGAACCGCGTTGCTGCTCGATGCTGAGAACTCGGCAGCGGCGGTGATGGCGCGCGCACGTGTGTTGGCCGGCGACGCCGAGATCGGGCTGGTCGCTTGGAAGGAGCAGAACCTGCTGCAGGCGCAAGGGCCGACGACGGAGTTCGGCTTCAAACGCACGCCCGAAGCGCAATTCGCGGACGGCGCGGCCTGGCTGCGCGCGGCGTCGCAGTCGCGGCGGCTGTTCGTGCTCGATGAGGCGATGGAAGACTGTGTCGTGCGTGATCGCGCCCAGTTGGTCGGGACCGCGAACCGGCGCAAGTGGTATCTGCTGGACGCCAGCGCGATCGCGGCGTGCTCAAGCCAGTGAACTAGGTCGCGCGACCTGCGAGCAAGTCGTATTTGAGCTTGGCGTACCGTGCATGCAGCAGGTGGAAACGCCAACCGGCGCTGCCATCGATCAGGCCGCCGCGGACGACCAGGTTTTTCAGCAGATACGCAAACGCAGCCAGCAGGCCGCGGCCGACGAACGCGCTGCGTCCGCGCTCGCGTTGTTCGCTCGCCCACAGCTGCGCGTAGCCTTGCAGCTTGCGCCAGTACTCTTCCGCATCGCGCGCGGTGTCGTGCTCCAGCACGACGTCCGACGTTTCCACCTTGTTGCCAGCGACGTCGAGGTATTCGTGTACGGCTTTCAAACCGTGGCGCAGATGGGGGCGGAACAGGCGATGCACCGGCTCGCGCGCGAAGCTGCCGGCGCGCATCGCGTGCCCAAGGAAATGGGTGCGGCGCAGCAGCAGCCACACGTCGGCCTGCTCCACATTCGCATGTCCAACGTCGCCGGAGCCGGAGAACAAGGCGCGCAACGCGTCCTGTGCCGGTGGTTCGAGCCATTCGTCGGCGTCGAGCAGGATCACCCACGGCTGCGCAGCCATGGCGATCACGGCGTTCTTCTGCGCGGCGAAACCGCGCCAATCCTGGTGCTCGACGCGCGCGCCGAGGCCGCGCGCGATCGTCACGGTGTCATCGTTGGACCCGGAGTCGAGCACGATCACCTCGCGGCACACCGGCAGCAGCGAACCGATGCAGCGGGCGATGCGGTCGGCTTCGTTCTTGGTGATGACGACGCCGGACAGGGGCAAGGTCGATGGCGCGGATGATGAAGGCATGGGCGGCGATTGTAGACTGCACGACATGAGCGAGACCGTGCCGACAACACCCGTACGCGTGCTGCATTTCGTCACCGGCGGGTTTTCCGGCGGTGCCACGCAGGTCGCGATCGCGCTGGTCAATGCCGCGTTGCACAGCGAGCGCGTGCAGCCGTTGCTGGTGCTGCGGCGCAAGCGTCGCACCGATCCCAAGCGCATCGCCGAACTCGAACAGGCCGGAACACCGTTGGCCGTCGTGCCCGGCTGGTCGCATGCGGCGACGATCTGGAGCCTGGTCAAGCTGTGCAGGCAGTTCCGCCCCGACGTGCTGGTCGCGCACGGCTTCAGCGAACACTTGTGGGGGCGCTACGCCGGCCTGCTGGCGCATGTGCCGCACCTGGTCCATGTCGAGCACAACACGCGCGAACGCTACACCGCCTGGCGATTGCAGCAATCGCGCTGGCTGGCGCAGCGCACCGACCGCATCGTCGGTTGTTCGGAAGGCGTGCGCCTGCGCTTGCTGGAGATGGGCATGCCGGCCGGGCGCACCATCGCCATCCCGAACGGCATCCGCCTGGAGCCATTCGCCGATGCCGAGGCGCACCCGTTCGCACAGCGCGTACCGGGCATCGTGATGGTGGCGCGCTACTCCAAGCAGAAAGACCATGCGACTTTGCTGCGCGCCGTGGCGCTACTGCACGACCGCGGGCTGCAACCGCCGCTGCTGTTCGCGGGTGGTGGCAAGGCGGCGCACCGCAAACCGATGGAGCAGCTGGCCTCGCAGCTGGGGTTGTCGGATCAGGTGCACTTCCTCGGCCTGCACCGCAACGTGCCCGACCTGCTGATGCGGCACCAGATCGCGGTGTTGAGCACGCATTACGAAGGCATGCCGCTGGCGTTGATCGAGGGCATGGCGGCCGGTTGCGCCGTGATCGGCAGCGCCGTGCCGGGCGTGCGCGAAGTGATCGACGATGGTGTCGATGGCCGGCTGGTGGCAGAGAGCGATCCGACGGCGTTGGCGGATGCGCTGGAAGCGCTGTTGCGCGATCCGGGATCAGCGGCGCGGCTCGGCACTGCGGCGCGCGCGGTGGCGATCGAACGCCATAGTCGCGAGTTGATGAACCAGCGTTACGAAGACCTGTTCCTCGCCCTGGCTTCTGCTCCCTCCCCTGCGAAGGCAGGGGAGGGTTGGGGAGGGGTTGAGTAGTTGCCGACGAACACTCGGCTCTGCGAGCCTCGCACCCCATACCAACCTCCCTGCAAGCAGGGGGAGGAGTAGTCAGGTAGGCCAGTGCGCGTGCTTGCGCTCCCACGCCCAGGCATGCGCGACGATGGTGTCGAGATTGGCAAACCGTGGCTGCCAACCCAGCTCGGCGCGCGCGCGATGTGAGTCGGCGACCAGGCTCGGCGGATCGCCCGCGCGACGTTCGCCGACCACCACCGGGATCTCGCGACCGGTCACGCGTTGTGCGGCCGTGATCACTTCGCGCACCGAGAAGCCATTGCCATTGCCGAGGTTGTAACGCGCACTCCCGCCACCGGCCAGCAGCTGCTGCAACGCGAGCAGGTGCGCATCGCACAAGTCTTCGATATGGATGTAGTCGCGCACGCAGGTGCCGTCGGGCGTGGCGTAGTCGTCGCCGTAGATGGTGATGTGCGGGCGGCGTCCGGCGGCGGCTTGCAGGATCAGCGGCAGCAGGTGCGTTTCCGGCTCGTGGCATTCGCCGAGTTCGCCGTCGGGATCGGCGCCGGCGGCGTTGAAATAGCGCAGGCACACCGACTTCAATCCGTAGGCGTGGTCGTAGTCCTCCAGCATCTGCTCGACCATCCACTTGCTGCGGCCGTAGGGGTTGATCGGCTGCTTGGGATGGGCTTCGTCGATCGGTACGTAGGCGGGATCACCGAAGATCGCCGCGGTCGAGGAGAAAATGAAGCGTGCGACGCCATGGGCGCGCATGCCGTCGAGCAGCACCTGGGTCGCGGTGACGTTGTTGCGGTAATACTTGGCGGGATCGGCCACCGATTCGCCGACCTGGATGCTGCTGGCGAAATGCATCACCGCCGCGGGTTGGCATGTACGCAGCACTTGGTCGACGAAAGCGGCATCGTCAATGTCGCCGACATGCAGCTCCGCGTTCTGCACTGCGGCGCGGCGGCCGCTGCTCAGGTCGTCCGCCACGATCGGGTTGAAGCCCGATTGCCGCAGCCGTTTCACCATGTGCGAACCGATATAGCCCGCACCACCGACGACCAGGATGTTCAAGATGCACCTTCAGTAGAAAACATGCTCACCACTGCAACTTGCGCTGCGCCAGCGTGCGCGCCAGGCGCGTGTACAAGGCGCGCGCGTCCGCTTCGGCGATGTAACGGATGCGCAGCGGTGGCGCCAGCGCGGAGGCGCCGGCGGTGTCCAGCCACAACGTCGCCATGCCGTGGTGGCGATCGAACGGGGTCCGCTCCAGGCGCAAGGCCTGCAACTTGTCGAGCTCGGCGAAGCGCCAGTAACGCGACCACCAGCCGCCGCGGAGTGCGATGAGGCGCGCGTTGAGCGAGTAACCCGCGCGACGCGCGTGCTGGCGCGCGGCGTAGATCGACCACGGCGCCCACAACAGCGCGAGCAAGCCCCAGCCGCCGAAGCGCCACGTCAGTGCGATCGTGGCGATCAATGCGAACACCACGCCCGGCTTGCACAACCGGCGCCATGCGCGCGGATGCAGCGGTTGCCAGTCGAGTGCGTCCCAACCAGCGTCGGCCGGGAGCAGGTGGCGGATCAGGTCGTCGCAGGCCTGCGGCGTGGCGATCGGGGCCAGTTCGCGCAGCGCGCGTTGCGGCTGTCCCTGTTGTTCGCCGACCGCACTGTCGATATGCAGGCTGCGGCGCTTGAACCAGCGATGCAGCACGCCTTCGTGCAAGGTCCAGGCCTGGATCCGCCGCCGCGCCGCGCTGGTCCTGGTGCGCGCGAGCAGGCCGCGTTCGACGGTGAGGCGGCGGCCGTGTTCGCTCAAGGTGAAACCGTAGTACTGCAACAACGCCAGCACGATCGACAGCAGCCGCAGCAGCGCCACGAACGCGAGCAATAGCGACGCCGCGGCCAGCACGTATTGGGCTGGTCCGAAGTGATGCGTGCCAGCCCAGCCGAACAACGCTTCGCCCCAGGATTCGAACAGGTTCGGGATCAGGCGCGAGTTGTACTGCGAGGCGCCGGCAAAAGCGCCGCCGATCACGATCAGGCCGCGGTTCGAGATCAGGCCGAGGCGTACCAACTCACCCGGCGACAATGCGAGCAGCACCTCATCCCGGGGCGCATCGATCACGTCCGGCGCCGGCACCTGTCCGCGATGGCGGATCAGCTGTTCCAGCGCCAGCGCATCATCCATGCGCAGCACGCGCATCTGCGCCTCGGGTTTCTGTCCACCCGCCGACTCCAGCCGCAACTCGGCAACGCCGAACAGGCGATGCAGCAACGACTGCTGCACGACCACGTTATGGATGCGCGCGAACGGAATCTCGCGCCGGCTGCGGTGCAACCAGCCGCTGCGGATGGTGATGCCGTCGCTACCGATCCGGTAACGGTAGGTGAAGTACTGCAATACCGAGATCAGCGCGAGCACACCGACGCCGATCAGTGGCCACAGTTCGTTGTTGTCGGCTCGCTGGCCGAAGAAGAACACTGCGACCAGCGGGACGATGAACTGCTTGAGCTGCGCCACCAGCACGAACAACCATGACCACGGATGCAGGCGGCGGTCCGGGGCTTCCACGGTGTCGGCGGGCACGGTCTCCACCGCGTCAGAGGGCATCGTCGTCGTGGTCGAGCTGGCGGGCGAGGCGATCGCGCAGGCGTTCGGCGTCGCCTTCGTCGAGGCCGGACACCGACACCGCGCTCATCCTGCTGCCGGCGGTATGGATCACCAGCGTGGCCAAATGCCAGCGTCGTTCCAGCGGGCCGTGCTTGAGGTCGAGGTGTTGCACGCGCGAAGCCGGCACGCGTGTTTCGCGCCGCCACAGATTGCCGCGCAGCAGCGCGAAGCCATCGGCGTCGAGCAGCCAGAACGTGCGGCGATGGCGGCGCGTGCCGCTCCAGCTGCCCACCATGATGCCGACCGTGAGGCCGATCGCTGCCGCCAGCAACGGCGAAACGACATCGCGTGCTTCGGCCGCCATGCCGAACGCGAAGGCCAGGCCCACGCCGAGTACGGAGGCATCGGCCAGCACGAACAGGCTGCGAGCACGCGGCGGCAGGGGGTTCCACTCGGGTGCGGGCAACTCGGATGCGGACAATGTGGCGGCTTCGGTCATGGTCACGATTCGGCGCGGCGTTGGTAGCGGTGAGGGTAGCAACCCGGCCAATACGGATTGCACAGCGGCGAGCCTTGCGGCTGGATGGAATAGCGCTTGTAGGTCCATTGGTACTGCGCCGGATCGCGGCGAGCAATGTGTTCGACCGCAACGTTGAGCGCGGCGACGCCCGCCTCCGCATCGGCGATGCCCGCCGGCGCTGGTTCGAAGCGCAGGGCGAATACCGGTCCTGCCGGCGAATCGCCAACCCGCTCGCAATACCCGAACAACACCGTCGCGCCGGTGCGTTGCGCCAGCCGCGGCAACAAGGTCATGGTCAGCGCGGGAATACCGAAGAATGGAGCGAATTCGCCGTCGCCGGCCTTCGGCTGCTGGTCGGGGAGGATGCCGGTGACGCCGCCGTCCTTGAGCAGCTTGAACAGTTGCCGGATCGCCGGACCTTCGGCGCGCACCTGGGTGACACGGCCCGCATCGCCGTGCGCGGCGCGCACGCGATTGAGGAAGGCCTCGCCGACCACCGACTCCGGCGGTGCATACAGGATCGCCAGCGGCGTACGCCAGGCCAGCCACTGGTTCAACAGTTCCCAATTGCCGTAGTGCGGTGCGGCGACGATGAGGCCACGGCCGGCGGCGACGGCTGCGTCGAACAGCTCGACGCCCTGCGTCTCGCGGATCAGCGCCAGGTTGTCGGCGTGCGGCCGGGTCCAGAAGCGCAGCGTTTCCAGCGTCTGTCGTGCGGTGGCGCGGAGGATGCCGGCATGCAATTCAGCACGCTGGCCCGGCAGCAACTCGGGATAGGCCAGCTCGAGGTTGCGTCGCGCCACTTTGCTCATGCGTGCGTCGCGCCAACGCCACCAGGCGGCGATGGCATCGGCGAATGTTCGCAGCCACGGCCAGGGCAGGCGGGCGAACGCTGCGGCCAGCGCGTAGAGGAATCGGGCGGTGAGGTCGGTCACGGCCTCAGTCTAGCGGGTGCCTTGCAGTGCAGAACCTGGTCCGGCACGCGCGCGCTGCAAATGCCGTAAAACGTGGCGGGCAAGGTTTGGTACTACAAAATCATCGACCCCGACTACTCCCGATTCGCATGCTTGCCCTCATCCAACGCGTCACCTCCGCTTCCGTTGCCGTCGCCGGCGAAACCACCGGCGCCATCGGTCCCGGCCTGCTCGCGCTGGTCGCAGTGGAGCCCGGCGACAGCGAAGCGCAGATCGCACGCATGGCCGAACGTCTGCTCGGCTATCGCGTATTCGACGACGGCGCGGGCCGCATGAATCGTTCGCTCGCCGACACCGGCGGCGGCCTGCTGCTGGTCAGCCAGTTCACCCTCGCCGCCGACACCAGCTCCGGCATGCGCCCAGGCTTCTCCACGGCCGCGCCGCCCGCCGAGGCTGAACGCGGATTCAACCGTCTGGTCGCGATCTGCCGCGAAAAACACGCCTCGGGGGTGGAAATCGGCCGCTTCGGCGCCCATATGACCGTCAGCCTGGTCAACGACGGCCCGGTCACCTTCCTGCTCCGGCCTTAGTTTCCAGCCGGCGGCGGTGGGGCTACCGCCCGGCTGGTATAATGCTGGGTTCCCTTGACACCCTCTACGGTGGCGCGCCACATGGCCAACGAACGTCCAGCCCCGCAATCCGATATCAAGCAGCTGATCAGCAAGGGCTTGGAACAGGGGTACCTGACCTACGCCGAAGTCAACGATCACTTGCCCGACGACGTCGTCGATCCCGAACAGATCGAAGACATCATCGGCATGATCAATGGCATGGGCATCGAGGTGCACGAAGTTGCACCGGATGCCGAAACCCTGCTGCTCGCCGGCCAGTCCGGCAGTGGCCGCGAAGTCGACGACACCGCGGCCGAAGAAGCCGCCGCCGCGCTGGTCTCGCTCGATTCCGAAGGCGGCCGCACCACTGACCCTGTGCGCATGTACATGCGCGAGATGGGCACGGTCGAACTGCTGACGCGCGAAGGCGAAATCGCCATCGCCAAGCGGATCGAGGAAGGCCTCAACCAGATGCTGTCCTCGCTGGCCAGCTTCCCGTGGTCGATCCAGCTGCTGCTCGAGGAATACGACCTGCACAAGGCCGGCAAGAAGCGCCTGGCCGAAATCGTGGTTGGCTTCAACGACATCGAGGAGCCGGTCGAGGAAATCCCGGTCGTCGCCGTCGACCCCGACGCTGAAGTCGAGGAAGAGGAAGAAGAGGCCGCCGGCGAAGCCGAAGAGGCCGGTCCGACTGGCCCGGATCCGCTCGAAGTCGCGCGCCGCATGGAAGTGCTGGGCGCCACCTACGTCAAGTTCCAGAAGTCGTACGCGAAGAACGGCCCGAGCGCGAAGCCGGTGCAGAAGCTGCGTGAGGAGATGGCCGAGGTCTTCATGACCTTGAAGCTCCCGCTGGGCCTGACCGACACCCTGGTGCGCAAGCTGCGCGACGTGGTCGGCGAGATCAAGGACCACGAGCGCCGCATCCTCGACCTGTCCACACGCGTGGCCAAGATGCCGCGCAAGGACTTCATCCGTGCCTGGGAAGGCAACCAGACCAATCTCGGCTGGGTCGACGAAGTCCTCAAGCGCAAGCAGAAGTGGTCATCCGGTCTGCGTGACGTGCGCGAGCAGGTCATCGCCGAGCAGGAAGCGACCATCGCCGTCGAGCAGGCGCTGTACCTCACGCTCGCCGACATCAAGGACATCAGCCGCGCGATGGCCTATGGCGAAGCCAAGGCGCGCAAGGCCAAGAAGGAAATGGTCGAGGCCAACCTGCGCCTGGTCATCTCCATCGCCAAGAAGTACACCAATCGCGGCCTGCAGTTCCTCGACCTGATCCAGGAAGGCAACATCGGCCTGATGAAGGCGGTCGACAAGTTCGAATACCGCCGCGGCTACAAGTTCTCGACGTATGCGACCTGGTGGATCCGCCAGGCGATCACCCGCTCGATCGCCGACCAGGCGCGCACCATCCGCATCCCGGTGCACATGATCGAGACGATCAACAAGTTGAACCGCATCTCCCGCCAGATGCTCCAGCAGTTCGGCCGCGAGGCCACGCCGGAAGAGTTGGCGAAAGAGATGGACATGCCCGAGGACAAGATCCGCAAGGTGATGAAGATCGCCAAGGAACCGATCTCGATGGAGACGCCGATCGGCGACGACGAGGATTCGCACCTCGGCGATTTCATCGAGGACACCAACGTCGAGTCCCCGATCGAGTCCACCACCAACATCAACCTCTCGGAAACGGTCCGCGACGTGCTCGCCGGCCTGACCCCGCGCGAGGCCAAGGTGTTGCGCATGCGCTTCGGCATCGACATGAACACCGACCACACCCTCGAGGAAGTCGGCAAGCAGTTCGACGTCACCCGCGAACGCATCCGCCAGATCGAAGCCAAGGCACTGCGCAAGCTGCGTCATCCGAGCCGGTCCGAACAGTTGCGTTCGTTCCTCGATATCGACTGACGCACGCGGCAGTTCCTGCGACACCACAACGGCCGCCCATCGCGGCCGTTGCTTTTTGTGGTCATCGCGACACGACGCCGGTGGATCGAATACGCTGCGCATTCCGTTGAACCGTACGGGGAACGCATGCGCAGATCGGCTGACCACCCATCCCGGCAACGTTCCTTGCCGCTGTTGTGCGCCTGGGCCATCGCCGGCGCGACGATCGCAGTGCCGGCGCAATCTGCCGACAGTGTCTATGCCGCGGTCGACCCCTTCATCGGCACCGGTGGCGAGGGCCACACGTTTCCCGGCGCCGTCGTGCCGTTCGGCATGATCCAGCTCAGCCCGGATACGCAGATCAAGCCGCGCAAGGAAGCCTACGGCTGGGCCGCCGGCTATCGCTACGACGACAGCAGCATTGTCGGCTTCTCGCACACCCACTTCTCGGGTACCGGGCACTCCGATCTCGGCGACGTGCTGCTGATGCCGATCGCCGGCGAGGTCAAGCTCGAACGCGGCGATGCGAAGCAATCCGGGAGCGGCTATACCTCGCGTTTCAGCCACGACGGCGAAGTCGCCGAGCCCGGCTACTACGCGGTCACGCTGGACGATTATGCGATCCGCGCCGAACTCACCGCGAGCGAACGCGTCGGCGTGCATCGCTACACCTTTCCCAAAGGCAAGGCCGCGCACGTGCTCGTCGACCTGCGCACCAGCATGTACGACTACGCCGGCAAAGTGCAGTGGTCGCGCCTGCGCCTGCGTGCCGACGGCACGGTGACGGGCTTCCGCGAAACCCGCGGCTGGGCACCAGGCCGCCAGCTGTATTTCGCAATGCGCTTTTCGCGCGCGCCCAGCGGCCACCAGTTCCACGACACCGAGCAGGACGTCGTTTACAAGGGCTTTCCGCCGCCGGCCGAAAAAACGCCGTCGCAGCGCGCGCAGATCGAAGGTCGCCAACTGGTCGGCGCGTTCGATTTCGCCGATGCACCTGGCGCGCAATTGCTGGTCAAGGTTTCGATTTCACCGGTCAGCGAAGACAACGCCATCGCCAACCTCGATGCCGAAGTCCCCGCATGGGATTTCGATGGTGTTCGCAAACAGGCACGCGCCGCTTGGACGCAGGCCTTATCCGCGATCGACGTCGACGCACCCGAGCCGATGCGCAAGAGCTTCTACACCGCGCTCTATCACACGCTGATGGGCCCGAGCCTGTTCATGGACAGCGATGGCCGCTATCGCGGTCCGGACAATGCCGTGCACCAGGCCAAGGGCTTCCGCAATCATTCGACGTTCTCGCTGTGGGACACCTACCGTGCGCTGCATCCGCTGCTGACGCTGGTGCAACCGGCACAGCGCAGCAACGACTTCGTCAATTCATTGCTCGCTGCGCGCCGCGAAAGTCCGTACGGCGTACTGCCGGTATGGTCGTTCCATGGCCTGGAGACGTGGTGCATGATCGGCTACCACGCGGTGCCGGTGATCGCCGATGCCTACATGAAGGGCATCCGCGGCTACGACGCCAACGAGGCCTTGGACGCGATGGTGGCGAGCGCGAGTTACGGCCCTTACGACGGCATCGCGCAGTACATGGAACTCGGCTACGTGCCGATCGACGAAGAAGGCGAGGCCGCATCGAAGACGCTCGAATACGCCTTCGACGACTGGACCATCGCGCGCACGGCCGAAGCAATGGGCCGCAACGACATCGCCGCGCAATTCGAAAAACGCGCAGCGAACTGGACGCACGCGTTCGACCCCGCGACTGGGTTCATGCGTGCGCGCAAGCGCGACGGCGGTTTCCGCGAACCGTTCGATCCCACCGTCAGCGGCTACGGCAGCGACTACACCGAGGGCAATGCCTGGCAGTACTCGTGGTACGTGCCGCAGGATGTCGCCGGACTGAGCGCGGCACTCGGCGGCGACGACAAGCTGGTCGCCAAGCTCGATCAGGTCTTCGACGCCAAGGTCGACCCGAAAACCTTCGAACACATGGAAGACATCACCGGCCTGATCGGCTGGTACGCGCATGGCAACGAACCGAGCCATCACGTCGCCTATCTGTATGCCTATGCCGGGCAGCCGTGGCGGACGCAGGAACGCCTGAAGCAGATCATGGACAGCCAGTACGCTCCGCGGCCCGACGGCCTCGCCGGCAACGACGACCTGGGCCAGATGTCGGCGTGGTTCGTGTTCACTGCGCTGGGCTTCTATCCGGTGGCACCGGGCAGCAACGAGTACGTGATCGGGCGTCCGTTCCTGCCGCGCGCGACGTTGAACCTGCCCAACGGCAAGCGCTTCAGCGTGGTCGCCGAGAATATGGACGACGCGCATCCCTATGCCGGGGGCGTCACGCTCAACGGCAAGCCGCTCGAACGCAGCTACCTGCGTCATGACGAGATCATGGCGGGTGGCGAATTGCGCTTCGTCATGCAGGCGACGCCCGATAAGCAGTGGGCGACGGCTGCGGGCCAGCGCCCGTACTCGATGTCGACGCGATGAGATGCGAGTGCGCGCCTGCACTAAAATGTACAACGCGGGCCTATAGCTCAATGGTTAGAGCAGAGGACTCATAATCCTTTGGTTCCAGGTTCGAGTCCTGGTGGGCCCACCACTTACCGATCATGCACTTAGGCCGACTTTCGAGTCGGCCCGTCGGGTGGGCGGCAGCTCGCGTGAGCGGACCCTAAGGCGAATCCGTTTCTAGCGAAGTCATCAACGGCTGCTATCGACCCATAGCGAACGCCCTTTGGCGCAGCTCGTGCCGGTCCGATAGCGCGTTTCCGCGCGTCTTCGGGTTCGTCGGGGTTGGGCACGCGACGCCGAGGTCATCGTTGAAATCTGCACCTTCCCGCTTCTCGCGGAACATGCGACGCGGGCCGCGCAGGGTGACCGTGTGCGCCCTCGGTGAACGTCGCGAGCCAGTCGCCGTTCACGTCGAAGGCCATCGCCTGCAGCAGCCCGTTCATACGCCGCCGTCGTCGCCTTCCGTGGGCTTGTCGAACGCGGGTTTGACGCGGTCGTAGACGTCCTTGAACAGCTGGCGGGTGGCCGTGTTCTTGGCCGGGTCGTCATGGAACAGCGCCCTCTCTCCGCCGATCTTCAGCATCCACAGCGCGATCTGTTCGTTGTAGCGGCCGGCCGTCTTGAGGTCGGCGAGGTAGCCGTTGTCGCGCCAGGCGCCCCCGTCCAGCGCAAGCGCATAGCGATAGAACCCTTTGAGATTGGGGTTCGTGGGCACCGGCGTTTTTCGGCTGCGATTGCGCAGGTCCTGCCGGACGCGCCACGCCACGTGGTTGCACGTGACCTCGCCCATGACGTACCACGCAATGCCCGGGGTGCCGCTGTACGCATTCGCCTTGGCCAGGTCGACGTAGAATCCCGGATTCGCGGAGGGCGTGCTCTTCTCGAGTGCGATGAAGAAGTCGCGATTGCGGAAGTGCGTGAGCTCGTGCGCCAAGACTTCGGCGAAGCGCTCGCGCGCCTGTCCGTGCGACTTGCCGGCCTGCACGATCGTGGTTGCGATCAGCACCTCGCCCTTCCAGGCCCCCGCGCTGCCGTAGTAGACCGTGACCCCGTTGCCGATGCTCGCGGCCGCGTTGGCCACTTTCGTTTGCTCCGCGGCGGGTACGGCCGCCTTGGCCCTGGCGACACTCGCGGAACTGAAGATGCCCGCGAGGTTACCGACGTCGAGCTCGTGGAATGCAAACGTCGCGAGCTGTTTTGCCCAACTGCCCGACGGATATGTATCCAGCGCACGCAGGATGTCGGCGATCTCGAGGTCGAGCCGGTCGGCGGTGACGAAACGCGCAAAAATGCCGGCGCTCAACGTCGGCGCGACCGGGCTGGGTGCTGCGCCGCCAGTTCCCGGACTGCCGCGATCCCTGCGGGTGGGTTGATAGTACGCATCGAGGTCTTCGTGCTCGAAGCCTGCGTCCAGCGCTTCCATCGACTCGCGGGTGTCGGTGGCTTCGTCTTCCGACGCGCCGCCGATGCTCTCGTCCATGGCCTCGCCGATGGTTTCGTCTGTCGCTTCGTCCATGCCCTCGTTCGCGGCGTCGAAGTCTTCCCCCGGCCATGCTTCGTCGAGCACGGTGCGGAAGGTTTCCTCGACGCGCGCTTCGTCATCGGGCGCGAGGGTGTCCTCCATCCAGGACGGCGAGTCCGCTTCATACGCGGCTTCATCCGCAGGGACGTACGCCTCGAACGCCTCGGGCGTCTCGCCCTGTCCGCCGGTCGCGCGGGACGAGTACTTGTACATGTGCCAGCCCGACCTGCCGCCTAGCAGATGCGTGACGTTGACGTCGACTTCGCTCCCCACCTTCACGTCGACGATCGCAACGGCGTTCTTGTAGAGCGAGATTTTGCCGGCCCTGCCTGCGGTCACGGCCTCGGTCCCGCTGTCGGACATGAACCCGGGCGAGATCCGGTACTGCCCTACGTGGAAGGGGGTGTAATGCCTCCCTTCGGCATACCACTCCTTGGCACCCAAGCGGATCTTCGTCTGCAGGCCGGACGACGTGATCTGCAGCACCTCGGGCTTCGGTCGCCCGCTGCCGGGGAGGTTCGCGGTCATGCAGTAGCTGTGGTGGACGTCGCCGGACACCAGCACCAGCGTCTTCAGCCCGGTGTTCCGCTTGCCCGCGACCAGGCCCCACAGGTCGCGCCAGCTCTTGTCGCGCACCATATGCTCGAGGTCATTGTCGCGCCGGAACCTCTTTGTCAAACGCGGTGTCGGCGTTGGCGCGATGAAAGCCCGGATCGCATCCCACGTGCTGTCGGCCGCCCACGCTTTCGCAAAGGCGTCGGGGTTGGTCATGATCTCCATCGGCGCTTGCGGCAGCAGCAACGGCGTCGACGGCGCGATGAAGGCCACCGCGTCTTTCGATGTCGCCAGCGCAGCGCGCATCCATCCGATCTGGCCGTCGTCGATGGTCTGGCTCATCGGCGATTTCTTGTCGTGGTCGATGCGCGTCCAATCGTCTTCAGCCGTGAGCATCCGCTTGCGCGAACGGCAGTCCGGCACGAGGAACGGCGGATCGAATGGCAGGCGGTAGTACCACGCCAGGTCGGGGATGCCAGCGGGCTTCTTGTTCGGCCCGGCGACGCACGCCGCATGCACGAGCTTGCGCAGTTCCGGCAGCGCGTCGGTGCCAGCACCCTGCGCCGCCGCGACGAGGGCGGCACGCGGGTCACCGGCCTGCTTCCACTGCGACGGCGCCTTGTTGCCCCAGCCCTGGTACATCCAATACGCGCACAGCGCATCGGTGATCGTCTTGGGCCACATCCGGTAATGGTCCTGCGACGAGTGGATCATGCGCATCCACGCGGTGTCGACGTTCCAGTCGTCGGTCACCTCGTGGTCGTCGAACATCAGGAACGTCGGGATGTTGCCGAGCGCGAAACGCACCTCCGGCGAACTGGTCCACGCGCGTTCGTAGAGGAATCCGTACTCGGCGAAGTCTCCGGCGTGCCGGCCTTTGTTGGCCGATGGGTGGCCGAATTGGTTGGGTCTGCGCACGCCACTTTCGCTCGACGCCTGGTCCTTCAGCGTCGGCAGTTCATCTTCGAAGTCCGGGAGTTTCCACAACAGGAAGTTGCACGACCGATAGCGGAATGCGCGCGGGTTCGCCAGTACTTCCTGCCGCCCCGAACACCAGTAGTCCTGATAGACGCGATAGGGCGCCGTCGAGATTTCCAGCGCTTCGACCTTCGGAATCAGCGCAATCGCTGCCTGCATCTTCCGCTCGTAGTCCGACGGGTTCTTTGCGCCTTGCACGCTGGCCCGCTTGGTGTGCTCGGTGTCGTAGGACAGCTGCATCTGTTTCCTGGTCACCAAGCCGTCCCTGAACTTTTCGAGGATCGGGTAGCTGGCGTAGACCTGGTCGAGCTTCTTCAGGCCGGCCTCCACCACGCTGGCGTGCTTGAGCCACGCCTGGCTCAGTGGATTGATGTCCTTGTAGCGATGCGTGAAGCGTCCCGCCCACGCGCCGTCCACGAGCCGGTTGGCGACCGTCGCGTTGCTGTCCTCCGATGGGCCTGGCAACCGGCAGGAGAAGCGTCCGCGGACGATCTCAGCGTAGTGCTTGTCGCCGACCTCGTCGGCGTAGATCTGGTCTCCGCCGAAGAACAGGAAGTCGGGCCACAACGACGGCGCGCGATCGCGGAGCCATGTGCCGAGTCCTTTGAGCATGTCCGGCCCGACTTTCTCCGGCGGCCAGTCCTTGATCGAATCACCGGGATACCAACGGCAGGACCCCGTGGCGAAGCGCAGCGACTTGTCGTACTTGCGACGCAACGTGCGGAAGCCGGGCCGCGTGGACCCTTGCCGCGCCGCCGGCTTGAGTTGTGCTTCGATCGCCGCGCGCGTGGCGTTCTGCAATGTGGGGAAGACCGCCAGGATCTGCGCCGCCTCGACCGGCACCGGGCCCGCGCCGGGTAGCGGTGCCAGTTCGACCGTGTATTGGTACTCGCTCGCCTCCTTCAGTCCTTCGACCTCCGCGATTGCGAAATGGCGCCCGCCGACGCGCACGGTCGATGCATAGGCCTCCCATTTGCCGCCGGCGCTGTCCCTGACGGACAGCTTCACCATGCCCGGCGTCACCAGTTCGAGCCAGACCGTGGCGCGGCCGTGGTCGGTGTAGCGGACCAGCGGGCCGGAGCGGATCTGGAGCGGGATCGCGCGGATTCGCACGGGGGTCGTGCGTTGCTGCGCAGCCTTCGTGAGCTGGATCTGCCGACGCGTGATGTGTTCGTGCTGCCAGAACCGGTCGACGCCACGCCGGCTCGTATCGGGGCCGGTGTCCTGTTGCATCGCCAGCAGATAGTGCGGCCAGAACTCTTTGTCCGGCTGTTTGTTGTCGCGCACAAGCGTCCAGTCGTGGCGCGTGCCGCCGTACTCGATGGCCCGCTCGTCCGGATCGAGGAACGCGCCCGCGCGGATCGCGCAGACGCGATCGCGGATTTCGAACACGAACGGGCGTGAGGGGTCGACCTTGCCGAAGAAGGCGTAGCCGCTCGATAGCGATCCCGTCTCGACGACGTTACCCTGGCGAAAGACGTACTCGCCATCGGCAATCGGCTTGTCCTGCGCATCAACGACGACAAGGTGCGGGCGGAGGCGGGTTTCCTCCGGCTTCGTCTTCGGCGGTTCGCGCATCAGCGACTCGAGGTCGGCCAGCGCTTCGGGCTCGAAGGACTCGAGGACTTCGTTGTTTTCGTCGAGCAGTTCGAACTCGCGGTCCTCGCATTCCGACTCGTCTTCGTCTTCGTATTCGGCGTAAGTCGCTTCGTTGGAAGGCGGCGGCCCCGGCAGCGCCGCGAGCAGCCGTGGCAGGTACGTCGCCGGAATGTTGCAATGGCTGGTCTTGCCGGCGGCCACCGGCATGGTCGACAGGCGCCCGCCAAAGTCGGCGGCCAGCGCATCGAACTGCTTGCCGCGCACGCCGGTCGGGAGCGATCGGACTTCGTCATTGCGCGTGCGATACGAGCCGTGGCGATACACCACGGTGGCCTTGAAGTCGTCACGCGAGCGCAGCCACGCGCGCCAATCGGCGACGGGCGCGGTGTAGGTCGTGTCGAGCGCCCACACGTGGGTCAGGCGGGCGAGGGCGCCTTGCCGCATCTCCGGTGCGGCGTGCGCGTGCGCGAGTGCGTCGAAGAACCCAAAGGCGCGCGAATGCCCCGCGAGGATCAAGCGCTGCAACGCCGGTGCGGCGGCGCGGCCGGTGAGGGTGCGCGCCTGTTCCAGCGCTTCGGCGATCACCTGGTTGAACAGCTCGGGCTTGGCGATCTTGTGCCACTTCCTCCCGAACGCCATGCCGTTCTGCTTGAGGTGTTCCCAATCGAAGTAGGGCACGACGAGCACGATCGGGCGACGCGACGCTTCGACCAGCGCGCCGAGGTTCAACGGACGCCCCGTCACGAAGGTCATCGGGCGATTCCCGACCACCGGTCTGCAAACATCCAGCCCGTGGGCGAAGACCAGCACGTCGACCTGATCCGCCGTGCGCGCCGCCTCCGTGACGAGCACGGCGACCTTCATGCCGAGCGCCTTGACATCGAACGCGCGCGTCAGCGGTGCAGTGGTCGTGCGCGCTTCGTCCTCCGCTTCGGCGATGTTCGCTTCGGCCACGGTTTCGTCGAGCTGTTCCCAGGACGTCTCGTCCGCTTCCGACGCCGTCGCGGCGCCTTCGAAGCGCGCCTTGAACCCCGGCGGGTTGTATTCCCAGTGCCACGGTTCGCGTCGATACGGATACCAGCCGAACTCGCGCGCGCGCAGCGCCAGCCACTTGTAGACCGGCGAGCGGTACATGCGCACCACGTTGCCCATCTTCGCGAGCGTGCCCCTTTTGTCGGCCTCCGCCTTGTCTAGCCGCGTGTTCGCTTGCGCGATCGGCAGGCCGGGTACCTGCATGAGCACGTCGATCGCGAGGCCGTACATGTGCGCCGAATTGCCGCGGGCCACGGCTTTGGAATTCGATTGCTTCTTGCTCAGGGCCTGCTGTTTCTTCCGCGTGCGGAACGACGACGTGATGACGAGCCTGATGCCGTCGGCCTTGGCGGCATCACGCATGCGCACGAAGGCCTCGAGCGCTTCGGCGAACAGCTGGTGGCGCGGCTGGCCCGGCACCTTCACCACCACGGGATCGTGGAAACGGATCGACGACGGGACGCGGCGCTCCGGCACCACCTTGGTCATCGCGCTGAACAGCGACTCGGACAGGCGCCAGTGCTCCTTGATCGCATCGGTCAGGGATTCGTTCTTGGGGACGTTGCCCGGGAACTCGACGTCGGCCCAATCGATCGCGAGATAACGCGCGCGCGTTGTGGCATCGGGCAGACGTTCGAGCGCGGAACGGTCGAGCGCATGGATCCAGGTGCGATCCGACGCGGCTTCATTCCATTCGCCTTCATTGGTCGCGCCCTCATTCCAGGCGCCTTCATTCCACTCGGATTCGTTCCATTCATCCTCGCCGGCTTCCAGCGCGGTGGACTCGGTTTCTTCCTCGAGCTCGGGCGTCTCGCCCGTCCACTCGGCTTCGCCGGGCGCTTCGACATCGAGCCACGCGAGCTCCTCGGGGTCGATGGGCACCTGCTTGTCGAAGGCCTCCGACCATGTGTTGGCCGTCACTTCGGTCGCCGCGGCCTCCAGGGTCGCGGCTTCGGCAAAGGGCGACTCGCCGAGCACATCGCGCGCGAGCGGCGGGTCGAAGCGTTCGCTGTCCTGTTCGTCCGCGAACGGCACTTCTAGACCGAGCGAGTCGAACTCGCTCGGGGGGGCAGGGGAAGCTGACATGGGTCCTCCCGGCGCAAGGCGCCCTTGGATCAACGCACGCTCACGAGCTTGGGTCGGCCCACCTCGACGGGTTTGTCGCGCGCCTTGAGGTCCTTGCCGGTGGCGGCGGCCCATTCGGTGATGACGCGTCTCGACGCGTCTCCGATGTCCGTCGCCGACGTGTAGAGCACGGGCACCGCACTCGGACCCGAGATCGCATTCGACTCGATGACGCGCAGGAACCGCGACAGCTCGTTGCACATCGAGAACAGCGCGGCGGACTTGCTGTGCGCCGCCAGGCCCACGCGTTCGCCGATCAGCTTCAGGCGATTGGCGGGCGAGGTGGCGATTGCCTTGAGATCGATGACGACCGGAGTATTGGCGCTGAGCGTCAATTCGACCCAGCCGAGGGCCGTGGCCGCCGCGAGCTCCTCGCGGGCCAGCATCTGCGACTGCCGGCGCGACCGCAGCGCGAACTGAAGCTCCTCGGTGATTCGGAAAATGCGGTCGTTGTCCGAATTGTTGACGCCGACGAGGTTTTTCACGTTGATCATGGCTTGCCACAGTTCGTACAGTAGTTCCTCGAACAAGCGGACGAAACCGGTGTTGGTGGCGGCGGCCTTGTCATACGTAGCCGGGCGGTTGTCCTCGGTTCCGAACGCGAGCTGCACGCCCATGAGGCGATCGTAAGCATTGCGACGCACCTCTTCGGGGTCCTTTCGCACCACGCTCGTCGATAGCCAGGGCGCAATGGGATTGGCCGCGCCGAACAGTAGCGCTTCGGTGGCATCGAGCCACCGTTGCGTGGACACGGATGGTGCGCCGAGATTTTCGCCGGAGCGATACTCGCGCACGACACGCCGCAGGATCTGCACTGCGCGGGTGTTCTCGAGCACGTAGCTGTAGCCCAGGTGATCCCATGCGGGCGAGGCCGTCGCGATCACGTCAGCGAACAGCCCCGTCTTGTAGAGCGTATTGCGGGCGCGACCGGCAGGCGGCGGATTCGGTGCCCACGGATTGAACGTATCCCAGATCTGTTCCATGTAGAGCAGCAGGTCGAGCGGATCGGCCGTCAGCACCTTCAGTGCGGCGACGTCGATGGGCATACTCCCGACGACGCCTGCGCCGCCGTTGGCGGAAAGATCGTTGACGAGTTGGCGGATCATGACGCGTCACTCCTCAAATACTGTTCCAGTTGAATGGGTGGCTCGGGCACCAGCGCCGGCTCGGCATCGCCGATGAAGCGTGTCGGTGAGTCGCGGACCGGGAGTTGGTCGCCGGGAAGTTTCAAAGGCTTGGTTCCAGCGATCAGGTTCTTCAGACGCGCCCGTTCGCCTTCCGTGAGCGCAGGGTCGGGCTGGCCCAGGAGCTGCAAGGGACGCATCTGCTGGTTGATCTCCGCCAGCTGCTCGACGGCGAACTGCAGGTACTTGGACACTCCGTCGAATCCGTAGCCCATCGTGGTGTCGATCGATTCGTTCTTCGCAATGTTCCAGACGAGTGCTTGCAGACTGGCGAGGTCTGCACGCAACGCCTTGATATCTCCCGATTGGTCGGATTGGCCGGGATTGCCAGGCCTGCCGGGCTTGCCGGTCTTGTCGGTGGTCATGACGCGTGTCCTCCTCGTGTGTCGTGCAATACATTCACGCCGCGCGCGCTTCGGTCGTCAGCCACGTGCGCGCGCGATCGATCCATTGCGATGCGGCCTCGGGGCGCTCGGCCTCGCGCAAGCCCGCGAGCGCAACGATGCGAATGCCTTCGGTGTTCCGCCAATGCGGGGACGTCCACAGCGCAGTGCCCGCGGTGCGTTCCAGTTCCGCCAACGCGGCAGGTGAGACGCGCGCCGGATCGAGCACGTCGGTCATGGGCCGACCGCCCAATGCGGGAACACCCGCGGACAGACACGCAGCCGCGATACGCGGCATCGCCGCGAGTGAGCGCGTGAGCAAAGGTTGCAACGTCGCTTCCGCGGTGCTGGCGGGGAAGTGCGTTTCCATCGCACGCTGCAGCGACACCCACGGACCTTCCGCACCGAAGCACTGCCGCGAGAACGCGCATCCCAATGCCGTGCGCAGCCAACCGACCGGATGCGGATCGCCGATCGGCCAGCGCAGGATCGAGGCGGCATCGCCGACCACGTCGTAGAGCGCCGCGACGGAGGCATAGCCTGTCAGCAGGAACGCATACACATCGGCGGCGATCTCCGACGCCCACGGCGTCCACATCGCGTGCAGTTCCACATCGTCGGCGAGCGCCTTCGCGATCGACGCGTGCATCGACGGCACCCAATTGGTGAGGTGCGCGACCTGGTGGCCTGACTCATGGAACAGCGACGTCGGGCGATAGAGGTTGTGGCGTACGATCTTGATCGCCGCCACCGGCATGACCGCGCCGGGCGCCCACAACCGCACGCCGGCGCGCAGGATCGACGCACCCGTGCCCTTGTCCTGGTAGACCAGCACGCGCGGCACCGATTTGTTCGCACGCTGCAGCACCGGCGCCATGCTGGCGACGGCGAGGCGATCGAGCGTCGTCAGCGCCGCGCGCAACACGGGGCTCGTACGCGAGTTCACCGCGTCACCGAGGAAATCGAGCGTGGTGTCGACCTGCGCATAGCGACGGCGGAAGCGCTGCACCGCCGCCGCGGCCGGCGCGATCGCCGCGGGATCGCGGCGCGCGGCGGCGACCAGTGCGGCGGTCGCGTCACCGAGCGCGATGAGTTCCTCCACGCAGGCATGCAACTGCTTGCGCAGCGGCGCACCGGTGTCGCGCTCCACCGACTTCCACGCTTCGAGCGACGCGAACTCCTCCGCATCGCGGAACGTCCGCGCGGCGGCCAGCCAATGCGCGACCTGCCGCTCAAGATCCGCGGCGACGAGGTGCCGATCGAGTTCGACGACGGTGCTCATCGACGACGCTTTCCGGAATCGACAGTGATCGCAATATTTGGCGTGCCGCGCGCGCCCGGCCCGGGCACCGAGGTCAGCACCGCGCGGATCGTCGCGCCCGCATCCGGATGCGCCGCGGCGCGAGCGAACGCTTCGCCATTGGCGCGCACCCAGTTCGCCAGCGCGGGCATCACCCACGCGCGCAGGCGGCGGTGCAGGGGATTGCGGCTGCGCGTCGCGAGCTCGCCGTAGATCTTCGTCAGCGCCTGCAGCAGCACCTGGCCGCCGCGGCCTTGACGAATGGATTCTGCGACGCCCTGCGACTCGGCTTCCGACAGATACAACCCGACGACGATGCGCGTGCGCTGCGGATCGGTGTGCGTCCATGCACGGCTCGGCGCGAGGCGCGCACGATTCGCGCGCGTGCCCGCCTTGACCGGCAGCGCGAGCGCGCCGACCGCACCGAGTGGTTCCAGCAGGTAGAAACGCTGGCCAACGGCAATGCGCTGGCGCGACTGCAGGAAGGTCGCCGGCACCGCCACGCCCAGCTTCGGCTCGCGCAACAGCAGTCCTGCCGCCAGCGGCGTCAGCGGATGCAGGTTGGACGACGTGACGTAACCGCGTCCGCCGCCGGTATTGGCGCGATCGATGCGCACCATGCGCGGCAACGTCGTGCCGACCGCCGACTGGTAGATGTGCATGCGCGCCTTGAAGGGGAACGTCGCCCCCGCCGCGCGCAATACCGCGCCGACGGTCGAGCCGCCGAACGTCGGCAGTGCATCCGCGAGTTGCGCGGTCACCTCGACGTCGGGAATGCGGCTGTACTTGCGATACGTGCGCACGCTGCGCGGGCGGCGCGCCACGAAAGTCCCGCCGATCGCCGGCGCCTGCTGCAGGCCCGGACGGACGAAGCGCGGTGGGAAGTGTGTCGCGACCGCTTCGCCGAATGCGTCGGCGGTGGCGAGCTGCATGAGGTCTTCATTCTCGAAGATATAGTCTTCGTTCTCCGCGAGGCGGCGCGTGGCGTCTTCGATGACGGTGGCGAGCGCGATGGGCGCGGCTTCGTTCGCGCGCGGCTCGCCGGCTTCGTCGGCCTCGGCTTCGAGCGTCACCAGGCGCAGGCCGGTGTCGACGATGGCGTTCGACAGCGGGCCGGAGAGATTCGGGCCCACCCAGCGCCTGATCAGTTGTCCGAGATAGCGCGCGAGGAAGCCGACCACCTTCGGACGGCCCACGAGGTTGATGCCAAGGCGCAGCGCGCCGAGCAGGGCGGGGACGAACTGCTCGATGGCGGGTGTCAGGTCTTCCTCATCGCCGGCGTTGCGCAACCGATCGATGAGCACGCCGCGGGCCTCGGCGAGCACTTCGAGTTCACGGCTTTCGACGCTTTCGCTGTCGCGCGCGTCGTAGGCTTCCTCTTCCGCCTCGCCGCTGCCATCGCCGACCAGCGCTTCGGCCAGCGCGGCATCGAAGGACTCCGACAGCGCTTCGACATCGGTGAGGTTGGCGGGCGACATCGTCCCTTCGTCTTCGCCCATTTGCGTGTTTTCGTCTTCGCCGGCCTCGGAGGTGAAGCGCGCCGCCAACGTGCGCGCAGCCGGTTGCAGATTGGCGGGCAGGCGACCGATCGCGAAGGACAACACCCGGCGCAGCAACGGATTGATGAGCCCCTTCAACTTATTCAACACGGGGCCGAGCAGGGCGCCGGCGACCTTTCCGACGCTCTTCGCCGTGTTGGCGACGACCTTGACGACGCTCTTCGCCTTGCGCACGAGCGCGCCGATGAACTCTTCACCCGCGGGCGTGAGCTCGCCGGTCTGCGGGTCCATGCGTTCGAGCACTTCGTCGAGTTGGTCGGGGGAGAGGGACTCGACGTCCATGCCGGTCAGGCCCGCTTCGAGCGCATCGAGGTACTGCTGCGCCTCGAAGCGCACCGCGGAGAGTTGCGCATCGCCGTAGCGTTCGCGTTCCATCGCCGAAGCCGGCGATTCGTTCGTGAAGCGGTCGGCGACGGCCTGTTCGGTTTCTTCTGCGAGGAAGGCGACGGCTTCGTCGAAGGCTTCATCGCGCAATTCGGCGAAGGCTTCGGCGTACAGACGATCGGATTCGGATTGTCCGACGGGCGCGCCCATCGTTTCGCTGAAGGGGGCGGCAGTCTCGCTCCATGCGGTCGATTCCGCCTTAAGGGGCACATCCGCTTCCGCTTCCGCGAAGGGGCTGCTCTCGGATTGCACGCTCCACTCGCGTTCCTGCGTTTCCTGGATCGTCATGGCACGACTCCGCCCGCTGGTTGGGCGACAGTCGATCACGACGGCCATCCACGACCGTGATGCGTGGCGATGCGTGCGTGTCGTCGGCGGGTCGGTGCCGTGTCGCGGCCGCATGGCCCCATGGATGACGTGCGTGCGCAGCGTGTCGTCGTCGTGATGTCGCCGCAGCGTCCGCGTAGAGTCCGATCAGTGCGGACGCTGTTCGATGCCGCCGATCCCGACGCGCGCCGCGAGTGCGGGATCCGGTGTTACGCCGAGTTCCCGGTCGAGGCGCTCGGCCAACAGGCGGAAGCACTGCATCGCTTGGTAGCGATTGCGCTGCGCGAGGTGGGCATCGAT
The DNA here is from genome assembly GCF_022758295.1 of Lysobacter sp. CFH 32150. Taxonomy (GTDB): domain Bacteria; phylum Pseudomonadota; class Gammaproteobacteria; order Xanthomonadales; family Xanthomonadaceae; genus CFH-32150. The sequence goes on from NZ_JALDWJ010000004.1 coordinate 306,063, forward strand.
GAGCGCTTCGGCGGCGGATTCGCACAGCGGTTCCGCGGCGATCGCCGCCGCGCCCGCCTGCGTCGCGAGCGCATGGTGGCCCGCCGACGCCATTGTGCGGCAGGCGGCCTCGAGCGCCTGCACGCGCAACAGGCGGAACGCATCCTGCGCTGGCACGATCCACTCCTCGTGCCAGCCGGGCAGGATGTCGTCGGACAGCAGTTCGATCTCTTCCAGGCTCAGCGGTTCGCCGCCGAGTGCACGTGCGGCGACTTGGTGGGCCTGCACGAGGTCGCATTGCGCTTCCAGGGCGAGTTCATCGCCCGTAGCGCTCACCCAACCGCGCGGCACATGCCACAGGGCGCGGCGGAGATTGCTGCGCCCGATGTCGTCCGGCACGTCAGGCCAGAGTTCCGCCGAGGCGACGCCGCGTTGCACGGGATGTCCGCGCACGGCGAGGTACGCCAGCAAGCGTCGTGCAGGCAGCGACAGGCGCACCATCGGGTACACCCCTAGACGACCGACGATCGCAATCTTGCGCTTTGCGACATCCAAGTGAGCGAGCTGTTGTTCCATCATCCCTGACCTCGCAGATGCCTTGCACGAGACGATATAAGAGCGCAACGCTGCCAAACGGCTGATCCGGACAGCAGCATCAAAGCGCTAGCCAGTGCTGCGGGCGCCGTTGCAGGCGGGCCAATAGCAGTGGGCACTGGAGACCAAAAGTAGCTGAAAGATGGTAGTGCCAGTAGCTCAGATGCTTGAGAGAGCCGCTTATCAATGGCAAATCGGTGACCCAGACGAAACCGGGATACCAGAAGTAACTACGCCCATCGATCTGGTGCGGGCGTGGCGGATGTCTTCGGCTTCCTGCCAAACCACTTGCACCCAGGGAGCAACACATGGCCGAGAGCCGCGATTACCTCGAGATGGCGTTCCATTCCATCTGCTGCTTCACCGACGACGGGCGCCTGGATCTGGGCGAACTGAACCGCATCGTCGCGATCGCCGAAGCCGACGGCACCGTGGACGACAACGAAAAACGCGTGCTGCAGGGCATCCTCGGCCGCGTGCGCGAGACCGAAGTCGACGCCGCGATGCAGGCGCGCATCACGCAGCTTGGCCAGCAGCTGGGTCTGGAGTTCGCGTTGAAGGGAGACTGAGGCAACGACGCCCGCATGCGACACGCCGTATAACCAGGCCGCAAATACAAAAACGCCCGCATTGCTGCGGGCGTTTTGTCGTGTGGAGTCCGTCAGGTCGCGTGCGGCGGCACCCAGTCGTCCTTTTCGGTCGGCCGCAGGATCCAGCGGCACAGGGCCGGGAGGAAGATGATGGCGGCGATCATGTTGACCACGAACATGAAGGTCAGCATCAGGCCCATGTCGGCCTGGAACTTCAGGTCGGAGAAGATCCACAGCGCCACGCCTACCGCCAGCGTCAGCGCGGTGTAGAAGATCGCGATGCCGGTGGTCTTGAGCGCGATGAAGTACGACTCGCTGAGCGTGTTGCCGGCGCGCATCGCCTCGGCCATGCGTGCGTAGATGTAGATCGCGTAGTCGACGCCGATGCCGACGCCGAGCGCGACCACGGTCAGCGTGTTGATCTTCATGCCGATGCCCAGCTGCACCATCAGCGCGTGGCCGAGTTCGGTCACCAGCACCAGCGGCAGCACGATGCACAACGCCGCGCGCCAACTGCGGAAGCTGAGCAGGCACATCAGGAACACAGCCCCGTACAGCATGTACAGGATGCGGTGCTCGACTTCGCGCACGGTGTCGTTGATCGCCGCGGCGACGCCGATGTGACCGGTGCCGATGCGCAGGTTGACCTGGTCGCTGTTGAACTCCTCGCCCTTCTCTTCGGCGGTCTTGGCGTCCTTCGCCAGTTTTTCGCGCAGGTTGACGTTGCCGCCGGACCAGGCGCCGTTCTTTTCGCGGAACTCGCGTGCGGTCCTGATCACTCGGTCGATGGTCTCGGCGCGATGGTCGGCGAGGAACACCATGATCGGCATCGCCGAGCAATCGGAGTTGAGCAGACCCGAGTCGGTCTCGAAGCCCTGCGTCGCCACGCGCAGGCTGTCTGAATCGCGCGGCAGCACACGCCAGCGCACCGAGCCGTCGTGCCAGCCGGCGTTGACGATCTTGGCCGCCATCGGCAGCGTCATCACCTGCTCGACGCCCTCGACGTTACCCATGTGCCAGGCGAAGCGGTCGATCAGGTCCATGGACTTGAAGCTGAGCGTGCACGCATCCGGCCGCGCCTCAGCGATGACATTGAGGATGTCGATGCTGAGCGCGAACTTGGCGGTGATCAGTCGCGCGTCCTGGTTGTAACGCGCTTCCGGACGGAGCTCGGCGACGCCTTGCTCGGCATCGCCGACCATCACCTTGTCGCCGCGCCATTCGGCGACGAACCAGATCGCCACGCCGAGCAGGATGACCACGGCAGCTGCAGTCGGGCGACTGAGGCGGGCGAGGAAGGCCCAGATCTTGTCGAACTGGGTGAGCTGGCGCAGGCGGTATTCGCGCTTGCGTTCGAGGTTGCTCAGCTTGGTGTAGCTGAGCAGCACCGGCAGCAGCACCAGGTCGGTGAAGATGATGATGGCGACGCCGACGGTGGCGGTGATCGCCAGTTCGAAAATGATCCGGATCGGGATCATCAGGATCGCGGCGAAGCCGATGCAGCCGGCCGCCAGTGCGACCGCGCCCGGGATCAGCAGCATGCGGAACGCCAGCCGTGCGGCATCCGACGCCGGCACGCCCTTGCGCGCGCGCAGCTCCTCGATGGTGCCGTCTTCCAGGCCACCGAAGAACAGCTCGCCGCGGAAGCGGTTGATCATCTGCTCGCCGTGGCTGACCGCGATCGCGAAGATCAGGAACGGCGTCAGCATGTTCATCGGGTCGATGCCGAAGCCCATCAGGCGCAGCGCGCCCAGCATCCAGATCACCGCCACCAGCGCGCACGCCACGGTGAGCGAAGCGAGCTTGCCGGACGTGGAATACAGGAACAGCAGCAGCCAGGTCAGGCCGATGGTGACGACGAAGAACTTGATCACCGAACGCGCGCCGTTGGCGATGTCGCCGACGACCTTGGCGAAGCCGATGATGTGGACGGTGTAGCCCGCCTTCTCGTACTTGGTGCGGATGTCCTCGAACTGCTGGGCGACGGCCTGGTAGTCGAGCTTGGTGCCGGAATCCTCGGGAATCAGGTCGGCCCAGACCATCGCGCCGGACCAGTCTTTCGCCACGAGGCGGCCGAGGATGTTGGCCTTGACGATGTTGCCGCGGATGGTCTGGAACTGATCAGGCGTGGCGTTGTCGCTGCTGAAGGTGTCAGGCACTACGTTGCCGCCGGCGAAGCCGTCTTCCACCACTTCCACGAAGCGCACGTTGGGCGTGTACAGCGAGCGCACGCGGGCGTCGTCGGTGGCGTCGAGCGCCATCACGTCGGCGGTGACCCCTTCCAGCGTCTTGAAGAAGCCCGGCGTGAACATCTTGCCGTCCTTCGCCATCACCGCGACCAGTACGCGGTTGGCCGCGCCGAAATCCTTCTCGTAGTCGAGGAAGGTGCGCATGTATTCGTGCTGCAGCGGGATCTGCTTCTTGAAGCCGGCGTCCACCTTGAGCTGACTGGCGAAATACAGCATCGCCAGGGTGATCGCGGCGAAGACCAGCAACACGATCGGACGCGCGCTGAAGACCACCTTCTCGGCGAACAGGGTGAACGGGCCGTGCGGAACTTCGGTGTTGTGCATGTGGATCCCCGGAATGGTTCCGCGTTATGGCGCCTGGTGACCGACGCCGCGGTCGCCGAAGACGAGCAGATCGTTGCCGGCGCCCGGCAACGCAGCGGCGAGTGTCGGTGTTTCGCCGGACTTGGTGAGGTGGATCTGGCGGCGGAAGGTGCTGTCGCCACGATCGCGACGGAGCACGGTGCCTTCGGCGCCGACCAGCACCGCGCCGCCATCGGCCAGCGCAGTGCCACCCATCAGGCTGGCGCCGACGCCGCTGTCGACCTGCGTCCAGGTATCGCCGAGATCGTGCGACTCGAACACGTTGCCGCGCAGGCCGAACACGAGCACGTGGTCGCCTTCCCAACCCAGTGCGCCGAGCATCGAGCCCTGATAGGGCAACTTGCTGCGTTGCCACGTCGCGCCGTTGTCGCGCGAGCGGTACACGGTGCCGCGTTCGCCGACGATCACCAGGCCGCCGGACGCGGTGCGGGCGATGGCGTTGAGGTGCGGATCGGATTCTTCTTCCAGCGCGAGTTCGTCGGCGCTGAAGTTCCAGTCGTCTTCGGTCGCCGCATCTGCCGACGGCGTGGGCTCTGCCGCTTCGGGCTCCGCTGGCACGGCTGCCTCCGGCGCCGCGCCGGCTTCGCCGTGCAGCGACCGGGTGATCCAGGTCGCCCCGCCGTCGCTGGTTTCCAGCAGCAGCAAAAACGCGCCGACGGCATAGCCATGCTGGGCATCGGTGAAGAGCAGGTCGAGCACCGGGATGCCATGGGTCGGGTCGGTGTCCTCGATCGACCAGGGCGCCACGCGTTGGCGCGTCCAGGTCTTGCCGGCGTCCTTCGAATGCAGGATCACGCCATCGTGGCCCGCGGCCCACAGTGCATCGCCGACGGCCGTGAGCGTGGCGAGGGTGCTGCGGGTCGGCACGTTGGCGACCTGCTTCCAGCTTTGCCCATCGCTCGACAGCAGGACGTGGCCGCGCTCGCCGACCGCGACATAGCCGTTGCCGACGCGGTTGGCGTCGAGCAACAACGCCTGTGCGCTTTTCGGCATGACTTCGGTGGGGAGCAGGGCCAGGTCGGCAGCGGGTTCGGCTGCGCTGGCCGACAACACCAGTACGCTGGCCAGCGCTAGGCCCGGGAAGCGCAGGCGTGGAAGTGGATACGACATGGGTTCCCCTCTCGATGACCCGGCCCCTAGGATCGCGGCGCCGATGCGCGAGCGATGTCCGTCCATGGCGGCCGGGCGATGTTCAGCCTGCGGTGACTGCAGGTCGCGTGGTCGATCGCTTGTGGGAGGGGTTCCAGTGCGGCGGTCGCACGTCGCCCTGAAGCCCCTCCCACAAACCACCGTCAAAAAAGCCGGGCCTTCACATGGAAGGCCCGGCTTCGCGGATCAACGCACGCCGGAAGCGCGCAGGTTCTGTGGCGAATAGTCCGCCGGGCCGGTCACGTGCTTGAAGTCGCGCGGCCTTTCCTCGTTGTCGAGGAACATGCCGAGGTAACGGCCGGACTTCAGGTCGTAATGCACATCCGTGCCGGTCCAGAACAGCGGCACTTCGTAGTACTGGATCGGCAGCGATTCCGAGTAACGCCAGAGCTTGCCGGCACCGTCGTAGTGATCGATCTGCAGGATCTGCCAGCTGTCCTCGTCCAGATAGAACGTGCGGCGCGGGTTGATGTGGCGCATGCCCGGCTTGAGCGTCGCTTCGACCACCCACACGCGGTGCAGCTCATAACGCAGTTTGTCGGGGTTGAAGTGTCCTGGCTTGATCAGGTCCTTGAGCTTGCTGAGCTTCGCCTTGTACGCGTTGTACGGAACGTACATCTCCTTCTTGCCCACCAGCTTCCAGTTGTAGCGGTCCAGCGCGCCGTTGAACATGTCGTACATGTCGTTGGTACGCAGGCCGTCGGATGCCGTGCCGGGATTGTCGTAGGCGATGTTCGGTGCGCGACGCACGCGGCGCTGACCGGGGTTGTAGACCCAGGCTTGGCGCGGCGAGACCTTGTCGTTGATCGACTCGTGCACCAGGATCACCTGGCCGGCCAGGCGTGCCGGGCCCAGCACTTCCTGCTTGAAGAAGAAGCCGATGTTGTTGATGTTGTCGGAGGTGTTGCCCGGCTTGTCGTAAGGCGCCAGGTACTCCTCGCGGATGCGCACCATGTTGTAGGTGCCGCCCGCCGTCACCGGGGCTTGGTTGTCGAAGATCTGCAGCGAGAAGCCCTTGTACTTGAGCTTGTGGTTCCAGATCGCCTCGGCACCGGTTTTCGGTGTCGGGAACGGGATGCCGGCACCGGCACAGCCCTGCACGCCGGCGCTTTCCCCGACCAGCTTGCACGAGCCGACATTTTTCTCGGTGGCGTCATAGACGCGTTGCGGGAATGCGGCGGTGCGGTGGGTCGGATAGACGTCGACGCGATAGCCCTTGTACTTCGCCAGCATCGCCTTCAAACCTGCCGACAGCTTGTCGCCGTATTGCCCGGCGTTGGCTGCGGTGATCTGCAGGATGGGTTTTTCGCCGGCGAAGGGGTCGGGATGGTGCTGGCCCGACTTGTAGCCGGCCTGCGGCTTGGTCAGGCCGCCATTCCAGGCCGGAATCGAACCGTCGCTGTTGGCACCCTGGTCGGCGCCGACCGGGGTGGCGGCCAGCGCCGCTCCCATCGTCAGCAGGCAGGCTCCGCCCAGCACTGCGCTACGTGCGCCCAATTTCTGCATCTTGATGCTCATCGGTGTGCCTCCCAATTAGAACGAGTATTTGATGCTGGCCGATGCGAAATCGCGGTCAGCGATCTGGTTGTAGGGCTCGGCGCCACTGAAGCGGGTGTAGCTGATGTCGAAGACCCAACTGTTGAGGTAGTTCGCCTCCAGTCCCAACGTCAGCGACTTGCGGCCTTCGAGGAAGTTGCCACCTGGCCCCGGCGTGGTGCCGTGGACGTCGTGGTTGAAGGCGATGCGCGGCGCCAGGTTGACCGGGCCACCGAACACCGAGTTGTAGTCGGCGCGTGCGGCGAGGCGGTAGCCCCAGGAGAAGTCGGTGGGGAAGCCGCCGCTGGTCTGCGGGTTGCGCAGGCAGCCGCGGCGCAGGATGCCGGCGTTGGGAATCAACGGCCAACGTCCGGTGAGCGGATCCTGCGGACCGAAAGTGCCGGTGTCGGCGACGTCGCAGCCGCCGCCGGTATCGGTGCCTTCGCCTTCGAAGCGCAGTTGCGACTCATCCGGCATGTCGTTCACCTTGGTGGCGCCGATTTCCCCGACCAGCGAGATCTGGTCGGCACCGAGCACTTCGCCGAAGACCTTGGTGAAGGTCGACTGCAACTGGGTGACGTGGTAGCGGCCCCAGCCCTGGATGTACTGGCCCGGTGCGTACTGGCCGAGCTGGCTGTCGAACAGCATCGCCGGTGGCGCGCCCGACAGCTGCAACAGCGGATTGAGCGGGGTTAGGCCGGCGAACAGCAGTTCGACATCGTCGTACTGCAGCGGCATGTTCGGGCGGTAGCTCACTTCACCCTGGAAGGCGATGCCCCACGGCAGGTTGGTGTTCCAGCTCACGCCGTAGAGGTCGATGTTCTCGGGATATTCGATGACGACGCTGGCGCCACGGGTCGGTGCGCCGAAGCCCGCGCCACCCGGTGTGGTGCCGGGAGCGCCGGTCGCGGCGTAACCCGAGATCACCGGAAGGCGGCTGTGGTAGCGCAGGTAGTAGAAGCCGAACTCGGTGTCGCCCAGCGCCGGCACCAGCCAGTGCGCGGCGATGCCCCACTGGCCGCTGTCCTTGGCGTTGTCGTTGGGCCCGCGCTGGAACGTGGCGCCACACCCGACGCCGACCAGGCCGAGGGCCTGCTGCTGGATGATCGCCTCGGGCGTGCCGGCCGGAAGCCGGGCGCGGAACGCCTCGACGTACTGGGCCAAGCGATCGCTTTGCGACCAACCCGCAGGCGTGCCGGTGCAGACCTTGTAGTACAGCTCCGGGTTGTTCACCGGCTGCGGTGCGGTGCCGAAGCCGAGCATGGCGTAGGTGCCGCCCGGCGAGGCGAAATCGTTGGCGCTGAAGTAGGTGCCGGAAGCGTCGACTTCGACTTCTTCGAACTCGCCCAGGATCACGCCTTCGACGGAGAAGTTGTTGGTGACCTGGAACGAGCCCCACAGCGCATCGATCGGCAGGAACGCTTCCTTCAACTCGGCACCGGCCACGCGCAGTGCGGACAGGTCGACCGGGTTGATCACGTTGATGCCGTTGCTGATGAAGGTGCTCTCGCCCCAACTCACCACCTGGCGGCCGAGGCGTACGGTGCCGGTCTTGTCCTCGCCGTACTTGAAGTCTTTGTAGATGAATGCATCGAGCAGGCGGCCGCGTTCGCCCACGCGGTCCTTGGCGGCGCGAGTCAAGTCATCGCGGTCGGCGTTCTCGAAATCATAGAAATAGGTGCCGCGGGTGAACGCGCCCCAGCTCCGCCACTTCAGGCTCAGCTCGGAGGTGACCTTGATCGCGCTGGAGATCAGGTCGCCGTCGTCGTACTTGAGGTTGCCGTCGTCGCGGTTGCCCGAGAAGCGGCCGGGCGCGGCGATCTGCGACGGGCTGCCCGGGAACGTGGACGTGCCCAGCACCACTGCCTGGCCGCCGATCAGCGGATTGATCGTGGCCTTGCCGATCAGCCCCGGATCCTGCTCCTCCATGCGCTTGGACGCGCCGTAGGAGATGGTGGTGTCGAAGCTGCCTTCGAGTTCGCCCTTCTGGAAATCGATTGCATATGCGGCCGGTGCTGCGAGCAGGGCTGCGACCACCGCGATGGTCAGTGGTGCGCGGCGCGCGAGCGCCGGATTGCGTGCAAAGCTCATTTCATTCCCTCCCCAGGGCGTAACGCTTAGGCGTGCAGATAATGGTGGTATGTATTTACGTGCGCGTGCTCGACTCACATTGCGCCCCCGGATCGGGCGCTTGCGGCATCTTAGTTATGCCGTGTGCGGAAACGCAATGCTGTGGAGTATGGTGTTTCTGTACTGACCGGTAAGCGAAACACATCGCCATGCTTCGTACCGATCGCAGCGCTCACGAGATGACGATCAGGGATGGCAACGGCCACAATGCCGCCATGGACGCCATCGATCTGCTCGAAACCATCGAAGAGGACACCGGCCCGGATCCGCAATGGTCGGTGCTGTGGTTGCACGGGCTCGGCGCCGATGGCCACGACTTCGCGCCGATCGTGCCGGAACTGGTGCGACGCGACTGGCCGGCCGTGCGCTTCGTGTTCCCGCACGCGCCGGTGCGGGTGGTGACGATCAACGCCGGCATGCGTATGCGTGCCTGGTACGACATCCGCGACCTCAGCTTCGCCGCGAATGCCGACCGCGCCGATGCGGCGGGAATGGCAGCCTCCATCGCGCAGGTCGGCGCACTGCTGGACCGTGAGCACGCGCGCGGTGTCCCGGCCTCGCGCACGTTCCTCGCCGGTTTCTCGCAGGGCGGGGCGGTGACCCTCGCCGCAGGCCTCCGCCGCGGTGAACCGCTGGCGGGCCTGATCGCGTTGTCGGCCTACCTGCCGATGACGCAGCAGGCCGCGACCGCTGCAGTGCATGAAGCAGCAACCTCGCAACCGCTGTTCATGGCCCATGGCACCCAGGATCCGGTGGTGCCGTTCACTGCCGGCGAACAAAGCGCGCAACTGCTGCAACACCTCGGCTTCAACGTCGATTGGCATGGTTATCCGATGCCGCATGCGGTCAGCCCGGAGGAAATCCGCGACCTCGGCGATTGGATGGGGCGGCTCTTCAGCAAACGCGTATCTTCAGCAAATGATTGAACATTCTGTTCAACATTTGCGCGCCGAGTCCGGCATATGTCCGGACGATTCGGCGCATCCATGCGCCTCACCTTCGCTGCGCGAAGGTCAGTTGCACTGTTCGGCCGCGCTCCGGCGCGGCTCGTCAGCTTCGCTGCGCAAGCGCAGCACGCGGCCGCGGCGTTTCGCCACCGGCTGATGGACCCCGTGCCGCCGCGCGAGCCTTGGCTGCCGGACCTGTGCCGGCTGGGACGGTTGGCGACGATGCTCGGCGTGGCCGAGTTGGTGATCATCGTGATTGCGCTCGCGCCCGCCGCCGATGCCGAATGGACGCTCACCCGTTTCGCTTCCGCGAGCGGCTTCGCGTTGTGGCTGGCGCTGACGATCACGGTGCTGCTGTGCGTGTCGCGGGGGCAGTTGTCGCGCTTGACGCCGGCACTCGGCGGCACGCTGGCCGTGTCGATGGCGGCGCTGATTGCTGCCTGTGGCGCAGCGATGCTCTACGCCATCGACAGCAGCCTCGGCTATGGCCTAGTGGCGGAATCGGTGCGATTGCAGCGCTTCGCGCTCGGCAGCGCGGCGATCGCGGCGCTGATCGTGGCGATCGTGTTGCGCTATCTGTATGCGGTCGATGGCTGGCAGGCGCAGGTGCGCGCCAGCGCGCGCGCCGAGGCCGATGCGTTGCAGGCGCGGATCAAACCGCATTTCCTGTTCAACAGTATGAACATGATCGCGGGGTTGCTGCGGCGCGAGCCGGAGGTCGCCGAACGTGCGGTGCTGGACCTGTCCGACCTGTTCCGTGCCGCGCTCGGTGCCGGCAAGGGCGAATCGAGCCTGGCCGAGGAAGTGGAGCTGGCCGAGCGTTACCTGTCGATCGAACAGCTGCGCCTCGGTGAGCGCCTCCAGGTGCGTTGGCGTCGCGCCGAACCCTTGCCGTGGGACCTGCCGCTGCCGCGGCTCGTGCTGCAGCCCCTGGTCGAGAACGCGGTGTTGCACGGCATTTCGCGCATCCCGGCCGGGGGCAGGATCGATATCGAACTCAACGCCGACGCCGACACCTTGCAGATCAGCGTGCACAACCCGGCGCCGGCGCCGCGCGAACGCGAAAGCGCCGGGCCGGACATGTCAAACATGGGCATCGACGCGCGCGCCGGCAACCAGCACGCCCAGCGCAGCATCGCCCATCGCCTTACTTTCGCCTTCGGCCCGCGCGCACGGGTGACCGGGCGCTGGCACGAAGGCTACTATCTGGCCGAATTGCGGGTGCCGTTGCGTTGAGGATTTGCGTTTAGGGACGGAAGTCATGAAGGTGTCGTCATGAGAGTGCTCATCGCCGATGACGAACCGCTGGCGCGCGAACGCCTGCGCGACCTGCTTGCCGAGCAGCCGGGGGTGGAACTGGTCGCCGAGGCGGTCGACGGCCGCGAGGCGCTGCACGCCTGCGCAGAACACCATCCCGACCTCGTCCTGCTCGACATCGCCATGCCCGGCATCGACGGGCTCGAGGCCGCGCGCCACCTCGCTGCGTTCGAGCCGCGTCCGGCAGTGGTGTTCTGCACTGCATTCGACGCGCACGCGCTGTCGGCGTTCGAAGCCGCGGCGATCGATTACCTGGTCAAGCCGGTTCGCCCGGAGCGGCTCGCCGCCGCAATCGAGCGTGCGCGAACGTTCGCCGCTGGTCGCACGCATGCGGCGGTCTCGCCGCAGTCCGACCAGCGCCGCACGCACCTGTGCGCGCGCCTGCGCGGCAGTCTGCGCCTGATCCCGATCGAGGACGTGCATTACCTACAGGCCGAGGAAAAATACGTCGTCGTCCACCACGCCCGTGGTGAGGATTTGATCGAGGAATCGCTGAAGTCGCTGGAAGAGGAATTCGGTGAGCGCTTCGTCCGCATCCACCGCAACTGCCTGGTGGCGCGTCACGAGATCGTCGAGCTGAAGCGCGGAGCTGACGGGCATGTGCAGGCGGTGCTGCGGCATGGGGCGCATCCGCTCGAGGTCAGCCGGCGCTGCGTGGCCGGCCTGCGCGAGACGGTGAAGCACCTGTAGGGCCGCTTGTTGTGCTCGTCATCCCCGCGAAGGCGGGGATCCAGTGACTTTGCCCTGCTTCTGCCTTTGCCCTAGCTCGTCATCCCGGCGGAAGCCGGGATCCATTTTGACTTTGCCCTTTGCTTTTAAGGGCAAGAGCATTCCACTGCTGCGCAGCGGGTCACTTTTCTTTGCTGGCCCAAAGAAAAGTAACCAAAAGAAATGGCCTCCTTTGCAAGAGCACACCCTGTGGCGTGGAGGTTACGGAGATTTTTCGACTCGGCATCCATGCCTCGGTCGAAAAACGGCGCACGTCCTGTGCGCCGCCCTTCGGGTTATGTGGCTGCTCGATGTTCGGGCTTTTCTTCGAAGCAGAGCCTGGGTGCTTGGCGGATAATGGCGGCATGAAGACGCTGCGCATCGCTACCCGCAAAAGTCCGCTCGCCCTGTGGCAAAGCGAGCACGTCGCCGCGCTGCTGCGCGCCGCGCATCCTGGGCTCACGGTCGAGCTGGTGCCGATGAGTACCCGTGGCGATGAGGTACTGGACCGTTCGCTGGCCGCGATCGGTGGCAAGGGCCTGTTCCTCAAGGAGCTCGAGCTCGCCATGCAACGCGGCGACGCGGATTGCGCGGTGCATTCGTTGAAGGATGTGCCGATGGTGCTGGAGCCGGGCTTCGCCTTGGCGGCGATCCTGCAGCGCGCTGATCCCGCCGATGCCTTCGTCAGCAATCGCCATGCCAACATCGATGCGCTCCCGCAGGGCGCCGTCGTCGGCACGTCGTCGCTGCGGCGGCAGGCACAGTTGCGTGCACGCCGCCCCGATCTCGACTTGCGTGACCTGCGCGGCAACGTCAACACCCGCTTGTCCAAACTCGATGCCGGCGATTACGACGCGATCGTCCTTGCCTGCGCCGGGTTGCAGCGCCTGGGTTTCGATGCACGTATCCGTTCACGCCTGACGGCACCGCACTGGCTGCCGGCGCCGGCGCAAGGGGCGATCGCGATCGAATGCCGTGACGACGACGCGGCAACGCAATCACTTTGTGCCGCGCTCGATCACGCTGACACGCGCACTTGCGTCGAAGCCGAGCGTGCAATGAACCGCGCGTTGCACGGCAGTTGCCACGTTCCGGTCGCGGCGTTGGCGCAACTCGACGGCATGCATCTGCATTTGATCGGGCTCGTGGGTTCCGCCAGCGAAGGCCGCGTCGTGCGTGCGCATGCACAGGGCCGAGGCGACGCGCCGGAATGCCTGGGCCTGGAAGTCGCCGAAAAACTGCTGGCGCAAGGCGCACGCGAATTGATCGGCGCAGTCGATCAGTGATCGACTGCTTCAGTAATACAGCGTCACCATGTGCTTCGCTTCGGCGAAGAACAACCAGCGCTCGACGAACGCTCCCGCAAGCGCGCTGATCGCCGCAATCGCGAACCATGGCGCCGCATCGAGGTGCACGAACAGCCACACCGGCAGCATGCACAGGATCGGCACCACCGCGAATAGCGCGACTGCAAGCAGGCGCATCCGCTTCGAATGCTTGCGCGCGACCACGAACGCCATCTCGCGGGTCAGGTAGTTGGCTTCGGTGTGCGGTCGTTCGAAGACGGTCACCTGGCGTTGCGGCAGACCGACCGCATCGCCGCGCGTCGCCGGCAACGGCACATCGACGTCGCGCCAGTAGCGTCGCTTCAGCAGCCACAGCGCGACGGCGAGCCCGACGGCGACCATCGCCGGGCCATTCTCGAGCCTGGTGCCGCGGTAGGTGTCGATCGCCATCAGCAGCAACCCGCCCGTCAGCAGCGCGAACAGCAGGTAACCCGGCACCACCAGGCGATGCCCCCAGGCCGGGATCGGCTTGAGCGAGGCATAGATCATCGCGGTGCAAACGACCGTGATCGCCGCGAGTCCAGCCAGCGCGACGCAGAGCGTGACGCTGAAAAAGTCGAGCGGAATCGAGTACACGCCCTCATGCACGTCGAGCAGTTGCGCGAAGGCGAGCAGACCGAACATCAACGCAGGCACGTAAGTCGCGAGGGCGGCAACACCTTCGCGCGACAACCAAGAAGTCCGCCATTGCGAGAACGCACGCCAGGCCCGTGCCGGCTTGCCGAGGTGCAACAGCGAGCTGAGCAGGCCGGCAGTGACCAGCACCAGCGCCAGCAGGGTCGCGATCCACAAGGACCAGGGATGCATGCGGCCGCCAAGCGTGGCCAGCGCACTCCAGAACAGCAGGCCGTAGCCCGCGCCCGACAGTGAGGTGAAAAAGATGACCGACAGGGCGGGATGCATGGAAGACGCTTACTCGAGCACGACCGCGGTGCCGGACGCCGACACCATCAGCATGCTGCCCCCGTCCTGGACCTGGATGGTTTCGTAATCCAGGTCGACGCCGACCACCGCATTCGCGCCGACTTCGCGCGCCTGCTCGATCATGTCGTCGATGGCTTCCTGCTTGGCCTTGCGCAGTACTTTTTCGTAGCTGCCGGAGCGGCCGCCGACGAGGTCGCGGATGCCGGCGAAGAAGTCGCGGAATATGTTCGCGCCGAGGATGGCGTCGCCGCCAACGAGACCTTTGTAGTCGACGATGCGGCGGCCTTCGATGCTGTGCGTCGTGGACACCAACACAATGGGCTTGTTCATGCGGTTTCCTTAGCGTTTGAGGATGCGGTCCAGCCAGCGCTTGGGTGTGGCATCGGCTTGGGTCGATTCGACGACAGCAACTTCATCGCCACCGGCACGGCGCGGTCGCGGCGGCAGGTAGCGGTTGACCGGGGCATAGCCGAGCTCCGGCAGCAGCGCGACACCACCACGCTCGGCCACCAGCTTCGACACCTTCGATTCGGGATCGCCGAGATCGCCGAAGTGGCGCGCGCGGGTCGGGCAGACCTGCACACAGGCCGGTTCGCGTTCGGCTTCCGGCAAATTCTCGTTGTAGATGCGGTCGACGCACAGCGTGCATTTCTTCATCACGCCTTCGACTTCGCTGTACTCGCGCGCGCCGTACGGGCAGGCCCACGAGCACAGCTTGCAGCCGATGCACTTGTCCTCGTCGACCAGCACGATGCCGTCCTCGGCGCGCTTGTAGCTGGCGCCAGTCGGGCACACGGTGACGCAGGCCGGGGTTTCGCAGTGCAGGCACGAACGCGGGAAATGCAGCGTCATCGCCGGCTGCGCGGCTTCCGCGGCGATGCTGCCGGACGAAGCACATGCCGTCGTGGCCGCGACTTCGTAACTGTGCACGCGGTTGAACCACACGCCCGAGGGATCCTTGCCGTACGGATTCTGGTCCGTGACCGGGCCGGCGACGCCGCCGGCATTCCATTCCTTGCAGCCCACTGCGCAGGCATGGCAGCCGACGCAGGTATCGAGGTCGATAACGAGCCCGAGTTTCTTTTTCGACGGTGGCGGCAGATCGGTCATGGGTTGGCTGCCTAGGCGCTCGTCTTGCTGCGGTGGACACGGTTGCGGAGGTCCGCGCCGTAGCGCAGCGGTTGTTCGTTGGCTTCGGCGAATGGCAGCGGCGCGAACTGCGGATCGCTGGCTTCGCGCGCCTCGACCTTGCGGATGTTCACGCGCAGGTCGAACCACGCCGCCTGGCCGGTGACCGGGTCGGCGTTGGCGTAGTCGCCCTTGGGCGTGATGTCGGAAATCAGATGGTTGAGCAGGAAACCCTGGTTCGACTCGGGCGCATCCTTCGCCAGCTTCCACGCGCCCTTGCGCTTGCCGATCGCGTTCCAGCTCCACACCGTGTCTGGCTGCACGTTCGCCGCGAATTTGGCTTGCACGCTGATCGTGCCGTGGTGCGAGGCGACCTCGACCCACTCTTCGTCGGCGAGGCCGTACTTCGCGCCGGTGTCAGGGTGCAGGTACAGCCAGTTGCGCGTGGCGATCTGCCGCAACCAAGCGTTCTGCGAGCCCCAGGCGTGGTACATGAACATCGGCCGCTGCGTGACTGCGTTCAATGGAAACGTCGTGCGGCTGGTCTGGTCGTGTTCGAACGGCTCGTACCACAGCGGCAGCGGATCGAAATACGTGGCGACGCGTTCGCGGTGTTGCAGCGGTGGTTGCAGCGCCCCATGGCCCTGCGCCGCGAGGCGGAACTGCTGCAGCGTTTCCGAATACAGCTGCAGCACGATCGGCGTGGTGCTGGCGACGAAACCGAACCGCTGCGCCCATTCCAGATAACCGCGGTTGGCCATCTTGTAATAGCGTGCGTGCTCGGGAATGGACTCGTGCCAGAACCCGCCGTTGGCGATGTAGCGCTGCAGCTGTTCGGGATTCGGCGCGCCCTTGCCCGACTGCGTGCCGTCCTCGCCGCGCCAGCCAGCGAGCAGGCCGACACCGGGCGCGCGTTCGTGGCGGACGATGTAGTCGGCGTAGTCGCGGTACGCAGGCGAGCCGTCGGCATGGACCATGCCCGGCAGGCCGAGCCGTGCGCCAAGGTCCAACAGCACCGACTGGAAGCCGCGCACGTCGCGCGCACTGCCGTCCTGTGCAAGCTGCGTGGCCGGATCGAACACCGGGTGGCGGATCGCATCGCTCACCGCGTCGGCGTCAGAGATCGGCCGGTCCAGCAGCGAGATCGCGTCGAAGCGTTCGAGGTAGGTCGTGTCCGGCAGTACCAAGTCAGCGTAGGCGACCATCTCGCTGGCGTACGCGTCGCTGTAGATGATGCGCGGGATCTTGTATTCGCCGTTGGCATCCTTGTCGGTGAGCCACTGCATGGTCTCGCGCGTGTTCATCGCCGAGTTCCAGCTCATGTTGGCCATGAACATCAACAGGGTGTCGATCCTGTAGGGATCGCCGGCCCAGGCGTTGCGGATCACCGTATGCAGCATGCCGTGCGCGGCCAGCGGATAGGCCCACGAATAGGCGTGGTCGATGCGGCGCGGCTGTCCTTCCGCATCCACCAGAAGATCTTCCGGCGCGTGCACGAAACCAAGCGGGGCGGCATCGAGTGCGCCATTGTCCTTGCGGGTCTTGCCCGGACGATTCACCGGCGGAATGGGCTTGGGGAACGGCGGCTGGTAGCGGAACGAACCCGGCGCATCGACTGCGCCCAGCAGCATCTGCAGCACATGCAACGCCCGGCAGGTGTGGAAGCCGTTGCTGTGCGCGCTGATGCCGCGCATCGCATGCATCGCCACCGGGCGGCCAACCATTTCGCTGTGCTCGCGGCCCCAGCTGTCGGTCCAGGCGATGGGCAGGCTCAGTTTGCTGTCGAACGCGGCCGCGGCGAGTTCGCGCGCGATGCGCCTGATCGTGTCGGCGGGAATGCCACAACGTTCGCTGACAGCATCCGGCGAATATTGCGGATCGAGGTAGCGTTCGGCCAGCAACTGGAACACCGGCACTGCGATGCGGCCATCGGAAAGGGTGTATTCGCCGACTACTGCGGGCGAAATATCGATCGCGTCCGCGCACGCTTCTGCTCCCTCCCTTTCGCGCAGCGAAGGGGAGGGCTGGGGAGGGGTGCTCTTTGCCTGTGCTGCTCCAGAAGCAAGATCAAAAGCGACCCCCTCCCAACCTCCCCCTTCGCTGCGCGAAAGGGGAGGAGTGGAAGCGTCACGGTCCCAACACAACACGCGTCCGTCGATGTCGCGCGCGAACAGCCCATCATCGGCACCGCCCGGATTGCGGACGACCAGCCAATGCGCATTCGCATAGCGCACCAGATAGTCGAGATCGATCCGGTCCATCCGCAACAACTCGTGGATCAACGCGAACGCGAACAGGCCATCGGTCCCGGGACGGATGCCGATCCACTCATCGGCGATCGCGCCATACCCGCTGCGCACTGGATTGACCGCAACGATCTTGGCGCCGCGCCCTTTGAGTTTGCCGAGACCGAGCTTGATCGGATTGGAATCGTGGTCTTCGGCCACACCCCACAGCATCAGATACTGGGTGTGCTCCCAGTCGGGTTCGCCGAATTCCCAGAAACTGCCGCCGAGCGTGTACAGGCCGCCCGCGGCCATGTTCACCGAACAGAAGCCGCCGTGCGCCGCGTAGTTGATGGTGCCGAACTGCTGCGCCCACCAGCCGGTCAGCGCCTGCGACTGGTCGCGCCCGGTGAAGAAGGCGAGTTCATCCGGATTGCGTGCGCGGATCGGCGCCAGCCATGACGTGGCGAGCTGCAGCGCCTCTTCCCACTCGATCTCCTTGAATTCGCCGCTGCCGCGCTCGCCCACCCGGAGCAGCGGTTTGCTCAGCCGCGCCGGTGAGTAGTGCTGCATGATCCCTGCCGAGCCTTTCGCACACAGCACGCCACGGTTGACCGGGTGCGCGGGATTGCCCTGGATGTAGCGGATCTTGCCGTCGGCGAGCCACACCTTGATGCCGCAACGGCACGCGCACATGTAGCACGTGGTCGTCTTGACCTCGTCGCCTGGCGAGGCCGAATAGTTGATGACGGGTTCGGAGGGGGCCTGCTCGCGCATGCCGCGCATTGTGCCGCGCCGCGGTAAAACTAGCACCCCCACTGCTTCCAGCGCGCCGCCGCGCTCCTTGCAATCCACTCACGAGCTGTTCTTGCCCGTATTGCGGGGTTGCGGCAGTGTGACTATGCGATTACTGCGGCGGATCGATCCGGATCGTCGGATCGTTGATGCGCGAATAGCGGATCGTGGTGGTGCTTGCCTGGCCGTTGAGGTTGCCGTCGACGCGGATCTGCAGCGGATAGCCGCTGCCGCCGATCCACATCGTCACGTCGGCCGGATGCGGCTCGGTGTGGTGGACGAGATATTTCCGCGCCGACACGCCGTCGACGGACTCGCTGCCTTGCGACTCGACGGTCATGGTCGCGGCGCTCTTGTCCATGTTGGCCGGATCGCGCCACTGGGTCAGCGTGCCTTTCGGCATCGGCACCTTCATCGTGCGGCCTTCCATGCTCATGTACATGGTGTCGCCGATGATGACCTGGGTGCCCATCGGCATCTTCATCCGGAAACGGTCCGGGGCGACGAAGTCGACTTCGTTGGTGATCGCGCCGCGAGGCCCGCCGTCCATGTGCATCGTCGCGTGGTAGCTCCTCACCCCTTTGAATTTCTCGACGCTGGCCAGGATGTCGTCCTTCGGGCTCGACAACGGCTTCAGTGACGCAGCGGCGGCTGCGACGGCATTGGTCGAGGCGGGTTCAGTCGCCGTCGCCGGAGTATCCCCACCGGCGGCATTCGCGGCAGGTTTGCAGCCGATCAGCGCGAGGACGCCGAGAAGAACCAGGGAAGAAGTGTGTCGGGACATGGGTGGCTCCGGCGGAAGGTTCGCCAATAAGTACGCATGATGGCGACCGGATCGGTCAGTCGCTGGGCCTGCTAACGCTATCCATGCGTTAGCGCGCCCCAACTTGCGCATAATTGGATGCATGGACCGCTACGAACGCATCAACGCCCTGCATCGCATCCTCAAGTCGGCGCGCTACCCGGTGACGGTGCCGCGGTTGCAGGACGAGCTCGGTTGCTCACGCGCCACCGTCTACCGCGACCTCGCCTTCCTGCGGGATGGCTTGATGGCGCCGGTGACCGGTGACGGCGAAGCCGGCTTCCGCTACGACGCCAGCGAAGGCGGTCGCTTCGAACTGCCGGGGCTGTGGCTGAATTCGGAAGAATTGCACGCCTTGCTGGCAGCGCAGCAGTTGCTGTCGCGCAGCGGTGGCGGTTTGCTGTCGAGCGCGCTGGCGCCGCTGCAGCAGCGCGTCGAGAAGCTGCTGGAGGAACAGGCCGGCGGCAAGCGCTGGCCTGTGGAACGGGTGCGGGTGATTGCCAGCCGTCCGCGCAAGCTCGACGAGCATGCGTTCCGCGCGGTCGCCTCGGCGGTGCTCGGCCGCAAGCGGCTCAGCTTCGAATACCGCGCACGTTCCACCGATGAGAAAACACGGCGCACCGTCTCGCCGCAACGCATCACCCACTATCGTGACAACTGGTACCTCGATGCCTGGGACCACGATCGCGAAGCGCTACGCAGTTTCGCCGTCGATCGCATCGCTACGGCGAAGATGCACGACGATGCGGCGCGCGATATCGGCGAAGCCGAACTCGACGAGCACCTCGCGTCCAGCTACGGCATCTTCTCGGGCCCGCCGAAGGGGTGGGCGACGATCGTGTTCAGCGCCAAGGCCGCGCGCTGGGTCGCCGACGAGCGCTGGCATTCGCAGCAGCAGGGCCGCTTCCTGTCGGACGGCCGCTACGAGTTGAAGCTGCCTTACAGCGGTACTCGCGAACTGCTCATGGACGTCCTGCACTACGGCAGCGACGCTGAGATCGTCGAGCCGCCGGTGCTGCGCGAACAGGCGCGCGCGTTGCTGCAACTGGCGATGAGCCATTACGACCGGTGATGGCACCCGCTGACGCACCGAAGATCGGAAGCGGCGAGAAAGTCGCGCTGGTGCTGGGCGCGGGCGGTGCGCGCGGGCTGGCACAGATCGGCGTGATCGAAGCGCTGCAGGCGCGCAATCTGAACATCGTCGCCATCGCCGGTTCCTCCAGCGGCGCGTTGGTCGGGGGCCTGCATGCCGCCGGGAAGCTGGGCGTGTATCGCGATTGGCTGCTCGGTCTTGATCGGCGCGCAATGCTGCGCCTGCTCGATCCGGGGTTTGGCCAGCCGGCGCTGTTCAGTGGACACCGCCTCATCGCCGCACTGCGCGAACTCGCCGGCTCGCCGCGCATCGAAGACCTGCCGATCGATTTCACCGCGGTCGCGGTTGACCTGCTGCGCCAGCGCGAAGTGTGGCTGCGCGAAGGCGACCTGTGGGACGCGATCCGCGCCTCGATCGCGATCCCCGGGCTGTTCACGCCTTACGAATTGCACGGCCGCGAACTGGTCGACGGTGGTTTGCTCGCACCGTTGCCGATCGCAGCGACGCGCCTGTCCGACGCGCACCGGCTGATCGCGGTCGATATGCATGGCTGGCCGCAGCGGCCGCCTGGCGAGCCGGCTGAAGAAGAGCCGGCACCAGGCGGCGGGTTATCCTGGCTGAGCGGTTGGTGGCGGAACCACGAAGGGACCGAGGTCGCGCCTGCCAGCAAGACGAGCAACCGTCTCGGGTTCACCGAGGTGATGGCGCGCTCGCTCGACACCATGCAGGCGCAGATCGCGCGCGTGCACCTGGCCCTCGACCCGCCGGAACTGGTGATCCGGATCCCGCGCGATGCCTGCCAGTTCTACGAGTTCTGGCGCGTCCGGGAGCTGGTCGCGATCGGCCGCACCGAGGCCGACAAGGCGCTGGACGCAGCCGGGTACTGAACGAGTCGACTGGCGTCGCAGCTTTTGAGAAGGCCCCGCGGGAGGCTGTGCTTCCTGGTTCTCACGTGGAGCACTGCCATGCCGAACTTCGTTTCCCGTACGAACACGCCATCGCCCGTCGATTCGCGCCTGGAGCGCGCCTTGCGCCGCATCGTCCTGTGCGGCGTGTTGGCGGTCCTGCTGCTGCCGGCCGCGCGCGGCGCCAATTTCTGGATTGGCGCACTGCCGCTGTGGCTGCTCGCGATGCCGGCCAGCGCCTGGTGGGCCTTGCATCGTTTCCGCTTGCCGTCATGGCCGTCCGCGGCCAGCGAACCAGCCCGGCGCCGCCGCCGCACCCAGGCGCAGGCCCGCCGGCGCGCGCTGCCGGTCGTCGCAGCAGCGGCACGCTTGCGTGCGGCCTGAGTAACGCCCTGACCTTCGACAGGGCGCGATCCGGACCGGGCGTGCTAGCGTTTCCGGCTCGCCCACCGGCCGGAACTCGCCCATGCCCAAGCTTTCCAACGCCTGCCATGCCCTCGGTATCGCCGCCGGCCTCGCTGCCGGCGCCATCGCCCTCGACGCCAATGCGGAGGACGCCATGCCTGCCACAGGCGCGACCGACCCGTATCAATGGCTCGAAGACGTCACCGGTCAGAAACAACTCGACTGGGTGCGCGTGCAGAACGCGAAGGCCGAAGGCGAACTCGCCAAGACCGCTGAGTTCAAGCAGCTCGAAGCCGACATCCGCGCGATCCTGGATTCCGACGCGAAGATTCCCGCGGTCGAAAAAATCGGCGCGTACTACTACAACTTCTGGAAGGACAAGCAGCACGAACGCGGCCTGTGGCGACGCACGACGCTCGCCGAGTACCGCAAGGCCAAGCCGCAGTGGGAAACGGTGATCGACCTCGATGCGTTGAACAGTGCAGAGAAGGAGAACTGGGTCTGGCATGGTGCCGATTGCCTAAAGCCGGCCTACGAACGGTGCCTGATCGCGCTCTCACGTGGCGGTGCCGATGCCGATGTAACCCGCGAGTTCGACCTCACGACGAAAAGCTGGATCAAGGACGGTTTCTTCCGCCCCGAGGCCAAGGGCGGCCTTGGCTGGATCGATCGCGACAGCGTCTATGTGTATACCGACTTCGGCGCCGGTTCGATGACCGAATCCGGCTATCCGCGCATCGTCAAGGAATGGCAGCGCGGTACACCGATCGAGTCGGCGAAGGTGGTGTACGAAGGCAAGGTCGATGACATGTACATCGCCGCGTCGCGTGATCATTCGCCCGGTTACGAGCGCGATTTCGTCAGCCGCACCATCGCGTTCTACAACGACGAGCTGTATCTGCGCGAAGCACATGGATGTGCGAGTGGCACGGGCGCAGGATGCGCAGGAGCGCCCGGAAAGGACGGCGCGCTGACCAAGATCGATGTGCCGAATTCGGCCAACAAGTCGGTGCACAACGCCTGGTTGACGCTGGAATTGCGTGAGCCGTGGGCGGTTGCTGGCAAGACCTACGCGGCCGGCTCATTGCTTGCCGCGCGGTTCGACGACTTCATGGCCGGCAAGCGCGAGTTCGACGTGCTGTTCACGCCGAGCGAAACCACCTCGCTGGCAAGCTTCTCCTGGACGAAGAACCACCTCGTCCTCAACGTCCTCGACGACGTCAAGAACAAGTTGTCGGTGTTGACGCCGGGCGCGGAAGGCTGGAAGACATCCGCGTTTGTCGGCGCGCCGACGTTCGGCACCCTCGGTGTCGGTGCGGTCGACGCCGACGAGAGCGATGCGGTGTGGCTGACGGCGACCGATTACCTCACGCCGACCACGCTGGCGCTGGCGGACATTGGTAAAGCGCCGGAAGTGCTGAAGACGATGCCGACGTTCTTCGATGCCTCGAAGCACGTGATCGAGCAGCACTTCGCCACCAGCAAGGATGGCACCAAGGTGCCGTATTTCCTGGTCCGGCCGAAGGACCTCAAGCTCGACGGCAAGGCCCCGACGCTGCTGTACGGCTACGGCGGTTTCGAGATCTCGCTGACCCCGGGCTACTCCGGCGGCGTCGGCAAGGGCTGGCTGGAGAAGGGCGGCGTGTACGCGGTGGCGAATATCCGCGGCGGCGGTGAGTACGGGCCGCGTTGGCATCAAGCTGCGTTGAAGGCCAATCGCCACAAAGCGTATGAAGACTTCGCCGCGGTCGCGCAGGATCTGGTCGCGCGCAAGATTACTTCGTCGCAACACCTCGGCATCCAGGGCGGCAGCAATGGTGGCCTGCTCACCGGCAACATGCTGACGCAGTATCCGGAGTTGTTCGGTGCGGTCGTGGTGCAGGTGCCGCTACTCGACATGCAGCGCTATCACAAGCTCCTGGCCGGCGCGTCGTGGATGGCCGAATACGGCGACCCCGACACCGACGACTGGAAATTCATCCAGACCTTCTCGCCTTACCACCTGGTCGGCGCGAACAAGGACTATCCGCCGACGTTGTTCATGACCTCGACCCGCGACGATCGCGTCCATCCCGGACACGCGCGCAAGATGATGGCGAAGATGCTCGAGATGGGGCACGACGTGCGCTATTACGAGAATATCGAGGGCGGACACGGCGGCGCGGCGAACAACGCGCAAGCCGCGCATATGAATGCGTTGGCCTACACGTTCCTGTGGGATCAATTGAGCAAATGAGGATCCTGTCCGTCCTGCCCGCGCAGGCGGGCATCCAGTACTTGTCGTTGCGTCCTGACCAACCGGACCCATCTAAATGAAACCGTCCCTTTTCCTGCTAGCTGCCACTTTCCTGATGACTACGTCCAATCCGATTTCTGCCGCCGACTCCGGATCAAGTCCGGGGCAGGCTCTGGCGCCACCCGATGTCACCAAGAAGCCGCACGTGGTGAAGGCCCCGCACGGCGCCGAGCGCAACGACGAGTACTACTGGCTGCGCGACGACGATCGCAAGAATCCCGAGATGCTGGCTTACCTCAATGCGGAGAACGCCTACGTCGACGCGTTCATGGCACCGTTGAAGCCGCTCGAAGACAAGGTCTACGAGGAAATCATCGGCCGCATCAAACAGGACGACAGCAGCGTGCCGTACCGACTGCGCGGCCACTGGTACTACAGCCGCTTCGAGACCGGGCAAGACTATCCGATCTACGCACGACGCAAGGGCGAGATGGAGGCTGCCGAGGAAGTGCTGCTCGACGTCAACGTCATGGCGAAGGGCAAGGACTACTTCAGCGTCGGTGATTGGGAAGTCAGCCAGGACAACACGCTGCTGGCCTGGGCCGAGGACGCCGTCGGCCGGCGCCAGTACACGATCCGGATCAAGAACCTGGCCACCGGCGAGGTCTACGCCGACGAGATCAAGGGCGTGAAGCCGGACCTGGTGTGGGCTGACGACAACAAGACGCTGTTCTACATCGAGAACGACCCGGAAACGCTGCTGACCAAGCGGGTGAAGAAACACGTGCTCGGCACCCCGGCCAGCGCGGACGTGCTCGTGTACGAGGAGCAGGACGACAGCTTCTACATGGACATCTCGCGCACGCGCGACGACAAGTTCATCGTCATCGGCGTGAGCAGCACGGTGTCCGACGAGTTGCGCTATGCGCCGGCGAGCGATCCGCAACAGTTCACGGTGCTGGCGCCACGCGCGCGCGACGTCGAGTACGACGCCGACCACCACGGCGGACGCTGGGTGATCCGCACCAATGATGGCGGAGCGAAGAACTTCAAGCTCGTGACCGCGGCCGATGGTTCGAAGTCGCGCAGCGAGTGGAAGGAATGGGTGGCGCATCGCGACGACGTGTTCATCGATGGCCTTGAACTCTTCGACGGCTTCACCACCATCGCCGAGCGTTCCGATGGCCTCGAGCGCCTGCGCGTGCTCAAGCCCGATGGCACCGAGGAATATGTAAAAGCGGACGAGCCCGCGTATTCGATGGGCCTGTCGGTCAATGCCGAACCGGGCACCGAGTGGCTGCGCTACACCTACACCTCGATGACCACGCCGGCCACGGTGTACGAGCTGAACACCAGGACCGGCGAGCGCAAGCTGATGAAGCGCGAACCGGTGATCGGCTACGACCCGGCGCAGTACGTCACCGAGCGCCTGTGGGCCACGGCGCGCGACGGCACCAAGGTGCCGGTGTCGCTGGTGTACAAGAAAGGCTTCGAGAAGAATGGCAAGGCCGCGCTGCTGCAGTACGCCTACGGCAGCTACGGTGCGTCGATGGACCCGGGTTTCAGCCTGTCCGTGGTGAGCTTGCTCGATCGCGGCATGGTCTTCGCGATCGCGCACATCCGCGGCGGCCAGGAGATGGGCCGGCACTGGTACGACGACGGCAAGCTGTTCAAGAAGAAGAACACCTTCACCGATTTCGTCGACGTCACCGACTTCCTGGTGCAGGAAGGTTACGCGGCGAAGGGTCGCGTCGCGGCCCAGGGCGGCAGCGCCGGCGGCCTGTTGATGGGCGCCGTCGCCAACATGGCCCCCGACAGGTACCGGGTGATCCTGTCGCAGGTGCCGTTCGTGGACGTAGTCACCACCATGCTCGACGCCAGCATCCCGTTGACCACCAACGAGTACGACGAGTGGGGCAATCCGGAAAAGAAGGATTACTACGACTACATGCTGTCGTATTCGCCCTACGACAACCTGAAGGCGCAGGCCTATCCGGCGACCTTCGTCGGCACCGGCCTGTGGGATTCGCAGGTGCAGTACTACGAACCGGCCAAGTACGTAGCGCGCCTGCGCGACGTGAACACGTCCAAGCTGCCGCTGCTGTTCCGCACCAACATGGATGCCGGCCACGGCGGCAAGTCCGGGCGTTTCCGCAGCTATCGCGAACGCGCGGAGATGTACGCGTTCCTGCTCGACCAGTTGGGCGTGGCGACGAAGTAACCGAGTGCGCGGGGCTTGCTCCGCGTCACGACGGTGACGGCATACTGCGCGGCATGGATGACACCCCCATGGCGCGCAGTCGTTTCCGTTGGGCCTGGTGGCTGCTGGCTTACCTCAGTTTGGGTCTGGGACTGATCGGCATCGTCGTTCCCGGTTTGCCGACGGTGCCGTTCGTGTTGCTGGCGGCCTTCGCCGCCGCACGCGGGTCGCAGCGACTGCATCGGTGGCTGCTCGCGCACCGCCAGTTTGGTCCGGTCATCCGCGATTGGGAGACGCAGGGTGCAGTCAGCCGCCGTGCCAAGTGGCTGGCGACGATCATGATGTCGGCCTGCGCGGTGATCATGTTCCTGACTGCGCCGAAGACGTGGATGGCCGCCACCGGCACCGCGATCATGGCCGTCGTCGCCGCATGGCTGTGGCGGCGGCCGGAGCCGCATTGAGCTCACGGCGTGCCGCGCTACACTGGGCATATGAACACCAATTTCAAAGCCGGCACACTCATCGCCGCACTGATCGCGTCGTCGCTGCTGCTGTCCGGCTGCGGCAACAAGGGCCCGCTGGTATTGCCGACCGCGCCGGTTGAAGTGCCGCCGCCAGAGGCAACGCCAGCCGAGGCAGCGCCTGCCGCCGAGCCCACAACGGACGCGACCGCGCCAGAGGCACCGACGCCGGTGGAAGAGGGACAGCCCGAAGCAGAGCCGGCCACGCCACCCAGCGACGACGGGAATGGCTGAGCGCACCACCGGCCTTCGCTTCAGCAAGATGCAGGGCGCGGGCAACGATTTCGTCGTGCTCGACCTGCGCGACGGTATCGCACCGCCCTCGCCGGAGCTGAGCCGCACGCTCGCAGACCGCCACTTCGGTGTCGGCTGCGATCAGATCCTCACCATCGAACCGCCGCGTTCCGAACAGGCGATCGCGTCGTATCGCATCTGGAACGCCGATGGGTCCAACGCGCAGCAATGCGGCAACGGTGCACGCTGCATCGCCGCGTGGCTGGTGCGCGATGGTGCCATCCACGGCGACAGCTTCACACTCGACAGCCCCACCGGAACGCACGTGGTGACGCGTCTGCCCGGCGATCGTTACGCCATCGCCATGGGTGTGCCGCAGTTCGCGCCGCAGGCGGTGCCGCTGCTCGGCTATCACGATGCGCAGGACGAGTACGCACTCGATATCGATGGCGGCGCCGTGCACTTCGGCGCCGCATCGATGGGCAATCCGCATGCGCTGGTCGAAGTGAACGACATCGCCACGGCGCCGGTCGAAGTGCTCGGCCCGGCGTTGCAGGCGGATGCGGCATTTCCACAGTCGGTCAATGTCGGGTTTGCCGAAATCGATGCGCGCGATCGCATCCGCCTGCGCGTGTACGAACGCGGCGCCGGCGAAACGCTCGCCTGCGGCAGCGGTGCCTGCGCCGCCGCCGCCATCCTGATGCGGCGTGGCCGCGTCGATCGCGAGATCACCGTGTCGTTGCCCGGCGGCGATTTGCAGATTGCATGGCCGGAGGATGGCGCATCGATCGTGATGGCCGGGCCGGCCGCATTCGTTTTTGAAGGGGAATTCATTGCATGAGCGATACCACGGAAAAACTGAGCGCCCATGAAGTCGCCGCCTGGTTGCGCCGGCATCCGAAGTTCCTGCAGCAGTTCCCCGATCTTGCGATCAGCATGGTGGTGCCGCGCGACAACGGCCCGGCCGCATCGCTCGCGAGTTACCAGCTGGAAGTGCTGCGCGACAAGAACCGCGAACTCTCGCGCCGCCTGCAGGAGCTGTTCGCCAATGCGCAGGAAAACGAACGCCTCGCCGTGCGTACGCACCAGCTCACGCTGGCGCTGATGCGCCAGACCACGGCTGCCGACACGCTGCGGGCGATGGTCGCGAGCCTGGCCGAGGATTTCCAGGGCGACCTGGTCCGCGTCGTGTTGTTCGAGCCAGTGGCCGGCCTCGACGATGATTGGTTGCAGGTGATCGACGAAGACGACCGGCGCCTGGCGGCATTCCACGATGCGCTCAAGGACGGTGAACCGATCTGCGGCCGCCTGCACCCCGATAAGCACGCGCTGCTCTACGGCATGCGCGCAGAGGATGTGCAATCGAGCGCGTTGCTACCGATGTCTGGCGTCGGCCTGGTCACGGTCGGCAGTCGCGACCCCAACCGCTTCTTCCCGGGCATGGGCACGCTGTTCCTGCGCATGATGGGCGAGGCGCTGGCGGTGGCGTTGCGCAGGTTCGATGGCTAAGACGTCGCCGGTCGAAGACTTCCTCGCCCACCTGCAGGTCGAGCGGCGCATGTCCGCGCATACGCTCGACGCCTATCAACGCGATCTGGCCGCACTCGCCGAGTGGTCGGACGCACAAGGCGCTGACATCGCCGCGTTGCAGACCGAACAGCTGCGCGCCTTCGTCGCCGCGGAACACCGCCGCGGCCTGTCGCCAAAAAGCCTGCAACGACGCCTGTCCGCGTGCCGCAGCTTCTATCGCTGGCTGCTCAAACACGGCCGCATCGCCGCAAGTCCCGCCGATGCGATCCGCGCCCCGAAAGCTCCGCGCAAACTGCCGCAGGTGCTCGATGCCGATGAAGCCTCGCGCCTGGTCGAAGTGCCGACCGACGTGCCGCTCGGCCTGCGCGATCGCGCGCTGCTGGAATTGTTCTATTCGTCGGGCCTGCGTCTGAGCGAGCTGTGCGCGCTGCGCTGGCACGACCTCGATCTCGCCAACGGGCTCGTGACCGTACTCGGCAAGGGCAACAAGCAACGCCGCGTGCCGGTCGGCTCACACGCGCGCGCTGCACTCACGGCTTGGCGCGACGAGCAGAAACCCGCGAGCGACGCGCCGGTCTTCCCGGGGCGCAACGGCCCGATCACCCCGCGCGCGGTGCAACTGCGCCTGAAGCAGCTGGCGATCAGGCAGGGCATGTTCAAGCACGTGCATCCGCATCTGCTGCGCCACAGCTTCGCCAGCCACGTCCTCGAATCCTCTGGCGACCTCCGCGGCGTGCAGGAACTGCTCGGCCACGCCGACATCGCCACCACCCAGATCTACACCCATCTCGACTTCCAGCACTTGGCCAAGGTCTACGACGCCGCGCACCCGCGCGCCAAGCGCAAGCGCTGATCTCTCTCTCCTGTTGTGGGAGCGGCGGGGGGTGGCGAGGGGGTGGCGCACAGGCCACGCCGCGCCCCGCGCGCACCCCC
>NZ_JALDWJ010000005.1 GCF_022758295.1 Lysobacter sp. CFH 32150
GGGGGGCCGCCGTCGGGCGGCCCGCCCCCCCCCCCCCCCCCCCCCCCCCCCCCCCCCCCCCACCCACAGGGGGAAGCCGCGTCGCTCCCACAGAAGGGAACCCAGTCGCTCTCGTCTAGCCTTGCGCCGGCCCGGATCGACCCCACCTCCGAAGAACACTCCCCGGAGGTCACATGGACCCCAGCCACAACCCCCATGTTTTCCACGCCACCACCATCGTCTCGGTGCGCCGCAACGGCCGCGTCGTGGTCGCCGGCGATGGCCAGGTCACGCTCGGCAACACGGTGATGAAAGGCAACGCACGCAAAGTGCGCCGGCTTGGTCGCGACGGCCAGGTCCTGGCCGGTTTCGCCGGCGCCGCAGCCGATGCCTTCACCCTGTTCGAACTGTTCGAAGCCAAGCTCGAAAAACACGGCCAACTCACACGCGCCGCGGTCGAACTGGCGAAGGATTGGCGTACCGAACGCCGCTTCGGCAAGCTCGAAGCGCTGCTTGCGGTGGCGGACAAGGACACCTCGCTGATCGTCTCCGGCACCGGCGATGTGATCGAGCCCGAGGACGGCCTGGTCGCGATCGGCTCCGGCGGCCCGTTCGCGCTGTCTGCGGCGCGCGCGCTGCTCGCGCATACCGAACTCGATGCCAAGTCGGTCGCCGTCGAGGCGCTCAACATCGCCGGCGACATCTGCATCTACACCAACCGCAATATCGTGGTGGAAGAACTCTGACCGCCAACATCCCCTGTAGGAGCGGCTTACAGCCGCGAGCTCTTCGTCCATTTTCGACGGCAGCAAAAAAAGCTCGCGGCTGTAAGCCGCTCCTACGAAAGAAGGCTGTGAACCTATGCGCAAGATCGAAAACACCTCCGCCACCATGACCCCGCGCGAAATCGTGCAGGAGCTGGACAAGCACATCATTGGCCAGCACGCCGCCAAGCGCGCGGTGGCGATCGCGTTGCGCAACCGCTGGCGGCGCATGCAGCTCGAACCCGAGCTGCGCGACGAAGTGATGCCGAAGAACATCCTGATGATCGGCCCGACCGGTGTCGGCAAGACCGAGATCGCGCGGCGGCTGGCGACGCTGGCCAACGCGCCGTTCGTGAAGGTCGAAGCCACGCGCTTCACCGAGGTCGGCTACGTCGGCAAGGACGTCGAGCAGATCGTGCGCGACCTTGCCGACACCGCGGTCAAGCTGTATCGCGAACAGGCCAAGCAGCGCGTGCGTACGCAGGCCGAGGAGCGCGCCGAAGACCGCATCCTCGACGCGCTGCTGCCCAGGCGCACGGTGACCACCGTGTTCGGGTTCACCCACGACGACGCCAACGACGAGCCGTCCGCGCAGCACAATTCAGCGGAAGTGAACGAGACGCGCAACAAGTTGCGCAAGCAGCTGCGCAGCGGTGCGCTCGACGAACGCGAGATCGAGCTCGAAGTCGCGATGAACGTCGGCGTCGACATCATGGCGCCGCCGGGCATGGAGGAAATGGGCCAGCAGCTGCGGCAGATGTTCTCGCAGGTGGCCGGCGGCAAGACCCACAAGAAGACCATGACGATCAAGGCCGCCCGCCCGCTGCTGATCGAGGACGAAGCCGGCAAGCTGGTCAACGAGGACGACGTCCGCGAAGCGGCGATCACCGCCTGCGAACAGCACGGCATCGTCTTCATCGACGAGATCGACAAAGTCGCCAAGCGCAGCGAAGGCTACGGCGCCGATGTCTCGCGCGAAGGCGTGCAGCGCGACCTGCTGCCGCTGGTCGAAGGCTCGACCGTCAGCACCAAGTACGGCCCGGTGAAGACCGACCACATCCTGTTCATCGCCTCGGGCGCGTTCCACCTGGCGAAGCCATCCGACCTGATCCCGGAAATGCAGGGCCGCTTCCCGATCCGCGTCGAACTCGCGGCGCTGTCGAAGGACGACTTCGTCCGCATCCTCACCGAACCCAGGGCCGCACTCGTCACCCAGTACATCGAGTTGCTGAAGACCGAGGGCGTGACGTTGTCGTTTGCGTCGGATGCCGTCGAGCGCCTCGCCGACATCGCCGCGCAGGTCAACGACCGCCAGGAAAACATCGGCGCCCGCCGCCTGCACACGGTGCTCGAACGCCTGCTCGACACCCTGAGTTATGAAGCGCCGGATCGTGGCGGCACGTCGATCACCATCGACCGTGCCTACGTCGAGGCGCACTTGGGCGAGCTCGTGCAGGATCCGGACCTGAGCCGCTACATCCTGTAACCCCACGGAAAGGACACATCGTGTCCTTCCTACCCGGGTTGGCCGCGATGCGATAATCGCCGCATGAGCGACCCAACCTCCAAACCCGACACCACCCACTTCGGCTTCCGCGAAGTCCCCACCGCCGAGAAGCAGAAACTCGTCGGGCAGGTGTTCTCATCGGTCGCGGGCAACTACGACCTGATGAACGACCTGATGAGCCTCGGCATCCATCGGGTGTGGAAGCGTTACTTCGTGGCGACGGCGCAGGTGAAGCGGGGCGATCGCGTGCTCGACCTGGCGGGCGGCACCGGCGACATCGCGGCGTTGTTGCGCGAGCGCGTCGGCGACGCGGGCGAGATCGTCCTCGGCGATATCAACGCTGGCATGCTCACCGTCGGCCGTGACCGCATGACCGATCGCGGCAACGTGCGCGGTTTCGAGTATGTGCAGTGCAATGCCGAGAAGCTGCCGTTCCCCGATGCCAGCTTCGACCTGGTCACGATTGCGTTCGGTTTGCGCAACGTCACCGACAAGGATGCGGCGCTGCGCGAGATGCTGCGCGTGCTGAAGGTCGGCGGGCAGGCGCGGGTGCTGGAGTTCTCGGAAGTGAAGGCCGACTGGTTCAAGCCGATCTACGATTTCCATTCGTTCAACATCCTGCCGCGGCTGGGCAAGCTGTTCGCGCACGATGCCGACAGCTACCAGTACCTGGCGGAATCGATCCGCAAGCATCCGCCGCAGGATGCGTTGAAGGCGATGATGGAAACCGCGGGGTTCGTGCGTTGCGATTACCGGAACCTCAACGCCGGCATCGTGGCGATCCATACCGGCTACAAAGCCTGACCGCCCGTTAGCTCAGGTATCTCAGATACCAATATTCACGATTTGTGAGTAGCTCTGCTCTCAGGGCTACCCCCATTCACGCTTGTGTAAACCGTCGCGACGGCGGTTGGACTAGGGTGGCGTTGCGGCGGCGCGGGTTTTTGTGGAGTAACTCCCATGCGGGAGATGCAGGTTTATCGCGCCCTATCGAAAGTGTTCCCGCATTCGTTCCGGGCCAAGCTCATGGCCGTAGTGTTGGTGTGCACGATGCTGCCGATCGCCGTGTTCACCGTTTGGCTGCTCGCCAACAATGGCGCGGATCCGCGGAGGCTGCTGACGGGTACGGTGGTGGCGGTACTGATCACGCTGCTCGGCACCGCGGTGTCGCTATTGCTGATCTTCCAGCTGTTGGCGCCCTTGCGCTTGGTGGCCGACGCCATCGGGATGTACTTCAGCGAACGCAAGTTGCCGGTCCTCCCGGAGGGCGGCGAGGATGAAATCGGCGTGCTGATGCGCGCCACCCATTGCGGGCTGCAACGCATCCATGAAGGCGTGGCGGAACTGGAGCGCTATGCGGTGGAAGACCCGCTCACGCATGCGATGAACCGGCGTGGCAGCGAGCAGGCGCTCGCGCACAGCATCGAGCTCGCCGAGCTCGGAATGGTGCCGCTGGTTCTGTACGTCATCGACGTCGACAACCTCAAGCCGGTCAACGATGTGTATGGACATGCCGCCGGCGATCAAATGCTGTTCGACCTGGTGGACCGGACGCGCGACTGGTTGGTTGGCCACGACTGGATCGGGCGCTGGGGTGGCGATGAGTTCCTGCTTTGCATGCATGAAGCCTTGCCCGTCGCCAACGCCAAGGTCCAGCGCTGGCTGGACGATCTGGCAGCGCCAGGCGAGGACGGCATCGTGATCCGGATCAGTGCGGGCTGTGCCCACTATCAACCGGGGCTCACTGCGATGGCGCTGTATCGCGAAGCCGATGCGGCGATGTACGTGGCCAAGGCGGCCGGCGGCGGCAAGCTGGTCTGCCACGGTCACCCGAGCGAACGCGAACTCGTACACCAGTGAAGCTGGCGAATGTTCAGAACTGGGGCTGCCAGCCGTAGCTCAGCTTCAGGAACACGCTGCGCGTGTTGCCGAACAGATCCGGGTTGTCGTCGTCCATGAACGCGCCGTAAGACCCGCCTACGTACAGCGCAGTGCGAGGGTTGATCTTGTACGAATAGACCAGTTGCGCGGCCCAGTCGCGCGCGGTTTCGTTGATGGTGTCCACGTACAGCGCCTGATTGCGCATCACCTCGCTGCCCTGCAGGGTCAGGCGCACGCGCTGGTGCGGATCGAACTGCCAACTGCCGCCGGCGTTCACCAACGTGGCCTCGAACGCGGTGCCGCCGTCGCGGCGCATGCGTTGGCGGGTGATGTCCCAGTCCATGGTCAGCCCGCGGCCGACGTTGGTGTCGCCCCACACTTCGACCATCTCGCGCCGGCCGGTCTTTTCCGCGGTCAGGTCGATCATCGTGCCCACCTGCACATAGGCGCCCAGGCGCAGGTTGGCGGTCGGGCGGAAGTTGCCGTTGATGTCGATGTAGTGTTCGTCGAACAACGTGCCCTCCCAGTAACGCACGCGGGTCATGCCATGCAGGCTGAGGTTGCTCTGCTTCGGTCCCTGCACGCTGACCTGGCCTTCGAATTCGCGCTCCAGCAACTGGCCGTCGTAACGGTGGGTGATGTCGAAGTCGGTGTAGACGTTGATGCGGTTGAACGCCTTGTCGTCGCGGTACCAGCTATGGCCGCCGCTGAGCAGCGACTTGTCGTAGCCGACCTGGCCCATGAAGCCCAAGTCGGCGCGGAAGCCTGGATCGATGTCCATGTGCCAGGCGCTGAAGTTCCAGTTGCGGTTGCTGAAGGCGTATTCCACGCGCCACGCATTGCCCGACGGCGTCGGATCGTCGCCGAGGTCGTCGGCATAGATGTCGACGATGTCGGCCGGATATTCGGACTGGCTGTGCAGGAACTGCGCGGTGGCGGTATGCGCGCCCTGTTGCCAGCGGGCATCGACGCCGGCGACGTTGTTGGCGTAGTCGTCGCCTTCGCGGAAGGTGCCGATCGCGCCGACGCTGAAATGCGTGTTGAAGTCGTATCGGTAACGGCCAACCGCGATGTTCGCCTTCTGGTCGAGCTGCTCGAAGCCGGAACCGAGGACGCCCGGCACCAGCACGAGGGTGCCGGCATCGCGCGCCACGAGCGCGCCGTAGGCGCCGCTGCCGGTACGGCCGGTGACGCGCGCACCGAAATCGGGATCGGCGATCTGGCGCGTGTACAGCACGTCGAACTGGCTGGTGAAGTAATCCGCGCCCTCGAGGAAGAACGGCCGCTTCTCCTGGTAGAACAGGGCGAAGCTGTTGTTGATGTCGAGCTGCAGCTGGTCGGTTTCGACCTGCGAGAAATCCGGATTCAGCGTCGCGTTGAGGGTCATGGCGGGCGAGGGCGTCCAGCTCACGTCCACGCCGGGTTCGATCGAGGTGTCGCCGCTTTCCCAGGCTTCGCCGGCGGCGTCGCGGTACTGCGGCTTGCCCATGGTCAGGGTCGGCACGATCTCCAGGTTGCGGCCCTGCTGCGCGCCGGCCATGCCGTCGTACTTGCCCCATTCGCATTGGAAGCAGTTGGATTCGCGCGGCACCTTGTGGCTGGTGAGCTGGTGGCGCTTGTCGCGCGGCCAGTTGCGGAACAGCGAGATGCCCCAGCGCTGGTCGCCGCTTCCGCGCGGGAAGCGCAGGGTGGAGAACGGGATGCGGATTTCGACGTCGTAGCCTTCCGCGGTGAGTTGGCCAGCGCTGCTCCACAGGCCGTCCCAACTGGCGTCTTCCTGGTTGTTGGTGTTGGTCTCGTCGCGGATCAGGTCGGCCTGCACGCCCAGCGGATTGACGATGAGCTCGTAGCCGCGACGGTTGTCGTTGAACGTATCCAGGAACACGCCGACCCAGTCGTCGTTGAACGCCGCGTCGCGGTCGCGCAGGTGGGCACGGATGGCCGCCGGCTCCGGGTCCAGCGCATGGAAGGCTAAGTACAGCGCATCGGTGCTATAGCCGACGCGCACGACGGTCTTCACCGGCGCCGGTGTGTTGTCGCCGGGCTGGATGTCATAGGCGATTTCCTGCACCAGCGCGCCGGCCCACGCAGCGTCGTCCAGCTTGCCGTCGATGGCAATTTCGCCTTGCAACTGCGGGATACGGCCGCCCGGGACGTAGGTCGCGTCGGTCGCAGGCGCGGGGGTCGTCTGGGCGTAGGCAGGTGCGCAAAATGCGAGCAGGCAGGCGAGGGAGAGAAGACGCGGATGGAATGGAGGCATGGAAATCAGGAAAGTAAAGGGAAGCGATGCCACCAGCGATGCGCAACGGCGGCAGAAGGTTTGAAACGGGAGGTCGCGCCTGCATCGGGGCCGAGGCAGGCGCGATCATGCCCAAGGCGGCAATGCGCCAGCCCGTGCCGGAAGTGGGGATGCCAGCCAGCGGCACTGGATGCGCACGCGACGGGCGGTACACTCGCCGTCCCTGTTCCGCACAGCACAGAACCCCATGCGCCATTCGATCCTGATGTTGTCCCTTGCCGTCGCGCTCGCTGCCGGTTGCCAGCGCGAGGCCACG
Source organism: Lysobacter sp. CFH 32150 (assembly GCF_022758295.1). Classification (GTDB taxonomy): domain Bacteria; phylum Pseudomonadota; class Gammaproteobacteria; order Xanthomonadales; family Xanthomonadaceae; genus CFH-32150. The sequence continues at coordinate 6,687 of NZ_JALDWJ010000005.1, forward strand.
CCGGCGGCTGACACCACGGCGCCGCCCGCCGCCGCCGCCACGCAGGCGGTTGATGCCAATGCCGACGAGCATTCGTATTCCGAACCGGACAAGGTCAAGACCAGCGACCTGGCGCTCGACCTCGCCATCGACTTCGCCAACAAGCAACTCGCCGGCACCGCGACCTACACGCTGGAATGGCTGGATCCGGGCGCGACGCAACTGGTCCTCGACACCCGTGACCTGACCATCGAGAAAATCGAAGGCGCCGGCAAGGACGGGCAGTGGTCGCCGCTGAAGTACACGCTGGCCGAGAACGACAAGATCCTCGGCAGCAAGCTGACGATCGACGTGCCCGAGCGCAGCACCACCGTGCGCGTGACGTACAAGACCTCGCCGGATGCGTCGGGCCTGCAATGGCTGACGCCGGAGATGACCGAGGGCAAGCAGGGCCCCTTCATGTTCAGCCAGTCGCAGCAGATCCACGCACGCTCGTGGGTGCCGCTGCAGGACACGCCGCGCGTGCGCTTCACCTACAGCGCGCACGTGACTGCACCGAAGGACGCGATGGTGCTGATGAGTGCCGACAACGATCCGAAAGCCGCGCGCGACGGCGATTACAGCTTCAAGATGCCGCAGAAGATCCCGTCGTACCTGCTCGCGATCGCAGCCGGCGACCTGGTGTTCGAGCCGATTTCCGAACGTGCCGGCGTCTGGGCCGAGCCGACGATGGCGAAGAAAGCGGCGGCCGAATTCGCCGACACCGAAAAGATGATCCAGACCACCGAGCAGCTCTACGGCCCGTATCGCTGGGACCGTTACGACATCCTGGTGTTGCCGCCGTCGTTCCCCTACGGCGGCATGGAGAATCCGCGCCTGACGTTCGCGACGCCGACTGTGATCGTCGGCGACAAGTCGCTGGTATCGCTGATCGCGCATGAACTGGCGCACAGCTGGTCCGGCAACCTGGTGACGTTCTCCAGTGCCAAGGACGCCTGGCTCAACGAAGGCTTCACCAGCTACGTCGAGAACCGGATCGTCGAAGCGGTGTACGGCAAGGAACTCGCCGACATGGAGAACGTGATCGAGCGCGACGAGTTGAAGTCCGAGTTCACCGAAGACAACAAGGCGCTGCAGGCGCTGGCGGTCAAGCCCGGCGTGCTGAAGGATCCGGACGAGAACCTCAGTTCGACCGTCTACACCAAGGGCGCATGGTTCCTGCAGTTCCTCGAACAGCGCTTCGGCCGGGACGTGTTCGATCCGTTCCTGAAGGAATACTTCGACCACTTCGCGTTCCAGAGCATTCCGACGGCGACTTTCGTCGAATACGCCAAGGCCAACCTGCTCGCCAAGCACCCCGGCAAGGTCAGCGACGCCGAGTTCGACGCGTGGATCTACGAGCCGGGCGTCCCCGCGACCGCGCCGCAGACGCTGTCGCAGCGCTTCAGCATCGTCAACGCGGCGCGCATCGCATGGGTCGGCAGCGCGCAACTGCCGGCACCGGCGATCACCAGCAAATGGGGCACGCAGGAATGGGTGCACTTCATCGAAGGCATGCCGGAGACGCTGACGCACGAACAGCTGGCGCAACTCGACGCCGCGTATCACTTCACCGGCACTTCCAATGGTGAGATCGCCCAGCGCTGGTACCCGCTGGCGGTGCGTAGCGGCTATGCCGAAGCGAACGAGGCGATCGCCGCGTTCCTGCAACGCGTCGGCCGCCGCAAGCTGATCATCCCGATCTACAAGGAACTGGTGAAGACGCCGGAAGGCTTGCAGTTCGCGCAGGACGTGTTCGCCAAGGCCAAGCCGGGCTATCACCCGATCACGACCGGCTCGGTCGAAGCGACGATCGCCGAGGCGCAGAAGCCCGTCGCGACCAAGCCGCAGTAAGCGGATGGAAAAACGCAAACGCATCGCGGCGGTCACCCTGGTGACCGCCGTCCTCGGGGTGGGCGCGGTGGTCGCGTACAACCCGTACCTGCTGGTGCGTGCGCAGTTCGAACGGCAACGCGTCATCGCCGGATTGGCCGATGCCGAAGTCGTCGTTGCTGGTCATCGCTGGGTCTATGCGTACTCGGATGACGCGCCACCCGGCGCGCCCATCGTGGTGATGCTGCACGGCTTCACCGGCAGCAAGGAAAACTGGTACCCGGTCGCTGAGCGCCTGCGCGGCAAATACCGGTTGCTGGTCCCGGATCTGCCGGGTTGGGGCGAAAGCGAACGCCAGCCGGACGCGGACTACGGCTTCGTCGCGCAAGGTGCACGCGTCGCCGCGTTCATCCAGGCGTTGTCGCCGGACCAGCCCGTGGTGCTGCTCGGCCATTCGATGGGCGGCGGCATCGCTGCGCTGGTCGCGGCACGCCATCCGCAGCTGGTCGATCGCCTTGGCCTGCTCGACGCGGCCGGCGTGCGTTTCAAGGACAACCAGTTCGGCGCCGATGTGCTCGCTGGCGCGAATCCGTTTGCGGTGGGCGATCGCGCCTCCCTGCAGCGCTACATCGACACTGTCTTCCATCGCGCCGAATCCAAGCCGTGGATTCCCTGGCCGGCGTCGAGCGGCCTGATTTCCAAACGTCGCAACGATGCCGCGTTCGAACAAGCCGTGCTCGAGCACATCGGCCGCGGACCGGAACGCTTCTTGCCTGGCGAAGCGGCCGCCGGCATCCGCCAGCCGACATTGCTGCTGTGGGGACGCCAGGATGCGGTCATCGATCCCAGTGCCCTCGATCTTTACGCTGCGAGGATGCCGCAGGCGCGCAAGATGCTGGTCGACGATGCCGGCCACATGGCGCTGATGGAACAACCCGATGCGGTCGCCGCGGCGGTGATCGCATTGATCGAACAAGGTCGACCAAGATGAAGAAGACACTGCTGCTGCTCTGCCTGCTGGTTGCGATGCCGGCATGCAAACGCGAGGACTCGCAAGCGGCCGCCGCCGCGCAGGCCGCGGCCAGGGAACAAGCCGCCGAAGTCGCGGCCAGGCAGTTCGAGGACGCTTACGCGCAGCAGAACTGGCAACTCGCCCGCGGCTACGGCGACATGCTGCTGATGGAGCATCCCGAATCCGCCGCGGCAGGACGGATCAAGGAGCGCCTGGACGATGCGCGGGCCAAGGTCGAAGCCGCGGCCGAACAGCGCCGCCTCGCCGCGCTGTGGGCCTACGCCAGCGAACCGGTGAAGAAGGGCATGCAGTTGTCGGCGTCGATTTTTTCGCAGCAGCCGGTCGACGCCGATGGCGGCGGTGCGAAGCCGGTGCAGTTGGTGTTCCGCAACCATCCCGATTGGGGCCGCAGCAGCTACCTCGTGCTCGAGTCCGGCGACTTCGACTGCTATGGCGGCTGCAGGGTGCAGGTGAAAGTCGATGACGCCGCGGCGAAGCCGATGGCCGCGTCACGACCGGACACCGATGAGGCGATCGCGATGTTCATCGAGGACGAAAAAGCGCTGTGGCGGCTGGTGAAAGGCGCGAAGCGGGTCGCCATCGAGTTCCCGGTGAAAGCGGGTGGCAAGCGCACGGCGGTGTTTGAAGTGGGGGGGCTGGATCCCGCCAAGTTGCCAGGATGGAATTGATCCTCGCTACGCGAACAAGGCCCGACACTGCAAAACGGCGTGTTTACGCCGGCCGTCACCGACAGGAGTAAGCTGTCGTCGACGGCGTTAAGCAACGCCCGCAATGGGCGAACGCCGGGGTGACGCGACGCTCGGATGCGCGCGCCGGGCACACCAGCGGCGCCGCCGCACCGGACCGACAGGCGGACGCTCAACGGAGGCGATCATGCTCTCCCCACGCCTGCACAATTTCCTCGACGAGCGCCACGTCCCCTACACGACGCTCATCCACGACCGCACGCTGACCGCGCATGAAACCGCGGCGGCGGCGCATGTCGGCAACCAGCTGTTCGCCAAGACCGTGATGCTCAAGATCGACGGCGACCTGGCGATGATGGTGATGCCGGCCGCATATCGCGTCGACCTGCTGCGCCTGTCGCGTGCGCTGGGCGGCCGCAACGTCGAACTCGCGCAGGAAACGGAATTCAAGGACGCGTTTCCGGATTGCGAACTCGGCGCGATGCCGCCGTTCGGGCACCTTTACGGCATCCCGGTCTACGTGGATTCACGCCTCGCGGCGCAACCGGAGATCGCATTCAACGCAGGGTCGCATACGGATGCGGTGCGCATGTCGTATGCCGAATTCGAGCGGCTGGCGCAGCCGGAACTGCTGTGGCTGGCGCATGTGATGTGAGGGGTCGTCTGTAGCGTGCGCACAGCGCACGCTACAAAGGACACTCATGGCAGCTCTCTCCCGCTACGGGGGAGGGAAGAGGTTAAAGCGCGTAACCGAACTGCTGCCGGAACTGCTCGGCGAAATCCGCGTAATCGAAGCGCTGGTTCTGCGTGCCCGGGTGCTCGACCTTGAGCGCGCCCATCAACGAGGCCATGCGACCGGTGGTCGCCCAGTCGTAATTCTTGGTGATGCCGAAGATCAGGCCGGCACGGTAAGCGTCGCCGCAGCCGGTGGGGTCGTTGATGCGGCGTTCGTGTGCGGGCGGGATGTCGATGGTCTTGCCGTCGGCATAGATCAGCGAGCCGCTGGGGCCGCGGGTGACGATGTAGGCCTGCACCTTGCCGGCGATTTCCTGTTCGCTCCAGCCGGTGCGTTCCTGGAGCAGGTTCGACTCGTAATCGTTGACGGTGACGTAGTTGGCCTGCTCGATGAAGTGGCGCAGTTCCTCGCCGTTGAACAGCGGCATCGCCTGGCCCGGATCGAAGATGAAGGGAATGCCGCCGGCGGCGAATTCGTCTGCGTTCTGCAGCATGCCTTCGCGGCCGTCGGGGCTGACGATGCCGAAGGTGACGCCCTTGACGTCGCGCACATGGTTCTCGTACGAACGCATCATCGCGCCCGGATGGAATGCGGTGATCTGGTTGTTGTCGTGGTCGGTAGTGATGAACGCCTGTGGCGTGAAGAGCTCTTCGATCACCTTGACCTGGTCGAGGCGGATGCCCTGTTCCTCGAAGTGCTGGCGGTAGGGACCGAAGTCCTGGCCGACCGTGGCCATTGGGATCGGGTCGCCGCCGAGCAGCTTGAGGTTGTAGGCGATGTTGCCGGCGCAGCCACCGAACTCGCGGCGCATGCGCGGGACCAGGAAGGACACGTTCAGGATGTGCACCTTGTCCGGCAGGATGTGATTCTTGAACTGGTCGGGGAACACCATGATGGTGTCGTAGGCCAGCGAGCCGCAGATCAAGGCAGACATTGGGGGCACCGAGTCGGAAAACGGCCGCTAGGGTAGCTGCCCAGGCGGGGAATGGGGAGTCGGACATCGGGCAAAGCCAGTGGCGGACCCGCCTGTGTTGGAGATGACGAGGCGACGGAGGCAATCGGTCGCCCATCGCGGAATGGCGAAAAACCCGACATTTCCGCCTTCGAAAGCCCCGTCCGGGCCATTGGCTTCTGCTAGGCTAGCGAACCCCTCGTTCCGCCTTTCAGGCCCGCTTTTACAAGGCAATCCTCCCCGCATGTTCAAGTTTCTCGGCCGCTATTTTTCCAGCGACCTGTCCATTGATCTGGGCACGGCCAACACCCTCATCTACGTCCGCGGCCAGGGTATCGTCCTGAACGAGCCTTCCGTGGTCGCCGTGCGTCAGGACCGCCTGGTCGGCGGCACCCGCTCGGTCGCGGCGGTCGGCGCGGAAGCCAAGCAGATGCTCGGCCGCACCCCCGGCCACATCACCACGATCCGGCCCCTGAAGGACGGCGTCATCGCCGACTTCACCTACACCGAGGAAATGCTCAAGCATTTCATCCGCAAGGTGCACAAGTCGCGGCTGATGCGGCCGAGCCCGCGCGTGCTGGTGTGCGTGCCCTGCGGTTCGACCCAGGTCGAGCGCCGCGCGATCAAGGAATCGGCCGAGGAGGCCGGTGCGCGTGAGGTGTTCCTGATCGAGGAACCCATGGCCGCGGCGATCGGCGCCGGCATGCCGGTGACTGAGGCGCGTGGCTCGATGGTCGTCGACATCGGCGGCGGTACCACCGAGGTCGCGGTGATCGCGCTCAACGGCATCGTCTATTCGCAGTCGGTGCGCATCGGCGGTGACCGCTTCGACGAGGCGATCATCGCCTACGTGCGCCGGACCCAGGGCATGCTGATCGGCGATGCGACCGCAGAGCGGATCAAGCTCGAAATCGGCTGCGCCTATCCGCAGAAGGAAGTCCGGCACATGGAGATCTCCGGCCGCCACCTCGCCGAGGGCGTGCCGAAGATGATCACGATCAGTGCCAATGAAGTGCTGGAAGCGCTGCGCGAGCCGCTGTCGGGGATCGTCGCGGCGGTCAAGCAGGCGCTGGAACAGACCCCGCCGGAACTGTGCGCCGACGTCGCCGAGCGCGGCATCGTCCTCACCGGCGGCGGCGCGCTGCTGCGCGACCTCGACCGTTTGCTGACCGAGGAAACCGGGCTGCACGTGCAGGTGGCGGACGATCCGCTGACCTGCGTGGCGCGCGGAGGTGGCCGGGCGCTGGAGCTGGTCGACATGCACGGCAACGAGTTCTTCGCGCCGGAATGAGTGCAATCTCCTTCCCCTTGTTCGCTGAGGGGGAAGGCCGGGATGGAGATGGTGTTCTCGGTTGTGTCGAACGAAAACGCACACCATCCCGCAACTGTTCCTTTCTCTTCGCCATCCGCTGACCTGACTCGCTGACGTGCCCTCCTACGCCGGTCCTTCCGCTGCCCGCTCCGGCGATATCGCCGGCACGCTGCGGCTGTTGGCTTACCTGGCGCTGGCGGTGGCGCTGATCGTGCTCGACCATCGCGGCGGCTGGTTGTCGCGTGTCCGCGATCGCGCCGAACTGCTGGTGCAGCCGTTATGGGCGGTAGCGGGCTGGCCGGGGCAGGTGGTGCAGGCGCTCAGCAACGATGCCGGCACGCGCACCTCGCTGATCGCGGAAAACCGCCGCCTGCGCAATGCGCTGCTGATGAGCAACGCGCGCGTGGCGCGATTGCAGGCGGCCACCGCCGACAACGCCCGCCTGCGCGGCCTGCTGGGTGCGGTCGAACGCGGCGGCCTCGATGTGCAGCTGGCTTCGATCCTCGATATCGACCTCGACCCGACCCGCCAGCGCCTGGTGCTCGACGCCGGCAGCAGCGATGGTGCGCGCGTGGGCCAGGTGCTGATCGACGCAGGCGGCGTGGTTGGCCAGATCATCGAAACCACGCCGATGCACTCGACCGCGCTGCTGCTCACCGACCCCGACCACGCCCTCCCGGTGGCGGTGCTGCGCAGCGGCGTACGCCTGGTCGCCTACGGCACCGGCCGCAGTGACCGGCTGACGCTGGCAAGCATTCCGCTATCGAGCGACGTGAAGGTCGGTGACGTGGTGGTGACGTCCGGCCTGGGTGAGCGCTTTCCGGCCGGCTTCCCGGTCGGCACCATCGCTGCGCTGCGTCCGGATGAGAGCCGCGCATTCCTGATCGGCGATGTCAAACCGGCGGCGCAACTCGATCGCGGGCGCGATGTGCTGTTGCTGCGGAGTGCGCCGGCGCGTGCGGTGATCGGGCCGGTGGCGGAAGCACCGCGACTTGGCGAAAACGCCGCGCCAGCCGCTGGCCAAACAGGAAACACATCGACAACGCCGTCGAATGCCGCGTCCGCTACGCAGCCTGCACCACCGGTGCAGCGACCGGCACCGCAGCCGCAAGCTGCAACCCCAGAATCCCGTCCTCCGGAGCCGACACGATGAGCCGCGATCGCGCCCTGTGGGTGTTGCCGGTCAGCGTCGTCGCGGCGCTGCTGCTCGGCCTGTTGCCGCTGCCGCCGTCGCTGGCGCCACTGCGGCCGTACTGGCTGGCGCTGGTAGTGGCGTACTGGGTGCTGGAAGAACCCGACCGCGTCGGCCTCGGTTTCGCATTCTTTGTCGGCGTCATCGCCGATCTCGCCTTCGGAAGCCTGCTCGGCGAACAGGCGCTGCGGCTGACGATCATGGCCTTCATCCTGCAACGCTTCCGTGCGCGGCTGCGTTTTTTCCCGTTGTCGCAACAGGCGCTGGCGATCGGTGGCTTGTTGCTCAACGACCGCATCGTCACCGCCGCAGTACATTTCACCCTGGGCATGCCGACGTTGCCGGCGATGTTCTGGCTGGCGCCGTTGCTGGGCATGCTGCTGTGGCCGCCGGTGTTCCTGCTGTTCGATGCCTTGCGCCTGCGTACCTGGCGCAACCGATGACCCATGCGTAACCGCTGATGCGTCCGCGCCGCCGCCAACTCAAGAACGCTGCCGCTGAAGCCATGCAGTTCCGCCGTCGCGCGGCCATCGCTTTCCTCAGCGTGCTGGTCGCCCTGGTCGGCTTGGCTCTGTGGTACTTCCGCCTGCAGGTGTGGCAGCACAGCGAATACGCCACGCGTTCGGAAGCCAACCGGATCAAGCCCAGGCCCGTGGTGCCGGGACGTGGCCTGATCCTCGACCGCAAGGGCCGGGTACTCGCCGACAACGTGCCGGCGTACCGGCTCGACGTGGTGCCGGACGACGCCGGCGAGCTCAAGCCGTTGCTCGCGAACCTGGCGAAGATCGTCGCGTTGACGCCCGAGGACATCGAGCGCTTCGAAAAGACGCGCAAGGCCACGCGCAGCTTCCGCGCGATCACCCTGAAGCTGCGCGTCAGCGAAGAGGAAGCGGCGCGTTTCGCGGTCGACCGCTGGCGTTATCCGGGCGTCGAGCTGGTGCCGTACCTCAATCGCCGCTATCCGCACGGTGATCTGTTCGCGCATGTCATCGGCTACGTCGGTCGCATCGACGAGCAGGACCTGGCGAAGATGGGCGAGGTCGATGCCGCGCTCACCCATACCGGCAAGACCGGCATCGAGCGCTTCTATGAAGACGCACTGCGCGGCAAGGTCGGTTACGAGAAGATCGAGACCAACGTCGAAGGCCGCGCGCTGCGCACGCTCGGACGTGAGCCGGCGATCCCGGGCGCCGATCTGCGCCTGTCGATCGATCTCGACCTGCAGCGCGCGATGGTCACCGCGTTCGGCGACATGGATGGCTCCGCGGTCGCAATCGATCCGCGCACCGGCGAGATCCTCGCCATGGTCAGCCTGCCCAGTTACGACCCCAACCTGTTCGTCAACGGCATCTCGTACGCCGATTACAAGGCGCTGAGCGATAACCCGTCGCGACCGCAGTTCAACCGCAACGTGCTCGGCGGCGGCCCGCCGGGGTCGACGGTGAAGCCGTTGATCGGCCTTGCGGGCGTCGACAGTGGATTGCGCACGCCGGAGAGCAAGGTGTTCTCCACCGGCACGTTCTACATCCCCGGCGTGCGCCGCGGCTGGCGCGATGCGCACGGCGGCTCGGGCTGGACCGACCTGCGCAAGTCGATCGCGCATTCGGTGAATTTCTACTACTACAAACTCGCCTACGAGATGGGCATCACCCGTTTCGACCAGTACATGCACAAGTACGGATTCGGCGAGCGTACCGGCATCGATCTCGCCGGCGAGAGTGTCGGCGTGGTGCCTTCACCCGAGTGGAAGGCCAAGCACAGCAAGGAACCGTGGTACCCGGGCGAAACCGTGAACGCCGGCATCGGCCAGGGCTATTGGGTCGCGACCGCACTGCAGCTCGTCCGCGGTACCGCGGCGATCGCCGATAACGGCAATCTGCGCCGCCTGCATATCGCCACGGCGCGCCGTGACGACTACCAGGCGCCGTGGGTGCCTCTGCCGCAACCGGCGCCCGTACGTATCACCGACAACGCGGAACATCTGCGCGCGGTGCAGGAAGGCATGATCGAGACCATTCATGGCGGACCCGGCAGCACCGGCAGGGCGATGGCGATTGGCGCGCCGTACATGATGGCGGGCAAGACCGGCACTGCGCAGAAGATCAGCCGCAAGGGCAACATCAGCGTCGACCCGCACTCCTTGCCGTATCACCTGCGCCACCAGGCGTTGTTCGTCGGCTATGCGCCCGCGGACAACCCGACGATCGCGGTCGCGGTCTCAGTCGAACATGGCGGCTTCGGCGGCAGCACTGCGTCGCCGATCGCGCGCAAGATCTTCGATGCGTGGTTGCTGGGGAAGATGCCGGAGCCGGTGCCATCGACGCATCCGCGACCGCCACTGCCGACCGCGGCGAGTACACCTGCGACGGGCGCGATGCCTAGCCCCTCTCCCATCGGGAGAGGGGCTGGGGTGAGGGGTCGGCGGAGCGACGCAGCTGGCACGCAGGTTGATGGTGATCAGTCCACGACGATTGGTGTTTCAAGCCAACCGCAGCAGCCTCGCTCCGCCGAACCCTCATCCGCCCTGCGGGCACCTTCTCCCGGAGGGAGAAGGGAACCGCAACAGCAAACGCAGGAACCAACGCGATGAGCATCATCCTGCGCTGGCTGTTCGATCTGCTGCTGCGTTTCCTGCGCACGCTCGACCTGCCGCTGCTCGGTGCACTGCTCGCGCTGATGGCGATCGGCCTGGCGGTGCTGTACAGCGCCGGCGGCGAAAAGCTGGGCCTGGTGTATGCGCAAGGCGCACGTTTCGCCGTCGGCCTCGGTGCGATGTGGGCGCTGTCGCGCATACCGCCAACGCGGCTTCGGCACTGGACGCCGGCGGTGTATGCGTTGTCGATCGTGCCGTTGCTGATCGTGCTGCTGTTCGGCACCGGCAAGCATGGCCGCCATTGGCTCGACCTGGGCGTGTTTTATTTCCAACCCTCGGAAGTGATCAAGCTGAGCCTGCCGATGATGCTGGCCTGGTACCTGCAGCGCGAGCCGCTGCCACCGCGCTTCCAGACCGTGATCCTCGCCGGCGTGCTGATCGCGTTGCCGTTCGGCCTGATCCTGATGCAACCGGATTTCGGCACCGGCATGCTGGTCGCGGCCAGCGGCGTGTTCGCGCTGTTCCTCGCCGGCTTGTCGTGGTGGTGGTTCGGCGCCGCGCTCGCCGGTGCGGCCGCAATCGCACCGGTAGCGTGGTTCTGGTTGCTGAAGCAGTACCAGAAGGACCGCATCCTCACCTTCCTCAATCCGGAATCCGATCCGCTCGGCACCGGCTGGAACATCATCCAGTCGAAGATCGCGATCGGCGCCGGCGGCTTCACCGGCAAGGGCTGGGGCGAGGGCACGCAATCGCATCTGAACTACATCCCGGAGCACACCACCGATTTCATCTTCGCGGTGCTGAGCGAAGAGTGGGGCTGGGTCGGCGTGGCCACGGTGCTGGCGCTGTATCTGTTCGTGATCGGACGTTGTTTGTGGATCGCGGCGGAAGCACGCGACACATATTCACGTCTACTTGCCGGCGCGCTCGGCCTTGCATTCTTCGTCTACGTGATCGTCAACGGCGGCATGATTTCCGGCTTGTTGCCGGTGGTCGGCGTGCCGATGCCGTTGCTGAGTTACGGTGGCACTTCGGCGGTCTCGCTGCTCGCAGGGCTCGGCGTGGTGATGGCAGTGAACGCGCATCGCCCCACCTATGGCACCTAGCAGGGCATGCACGTAATTCCCGCGGATTCCTGAACGAGCCGTTGTGGAATCTATTGCAGGGCCTGCAATGACGCGTGCTACCCTCGCGCCGATGATCCGACGCGCATACGCCCGGCTGTTGCTGGCCACCTCATTCGCCGTCGCGCTGGCTGCATGCGCGACGAAGCCGCCACCTACGCCAGCGCCGACACCCGAGCCTGTTCCTGCGTCGCAATCAACCGCGCCGGCGCCGTCCGTGCTGCCGGTGCCGCCACAGTTGCGCGACATCAGCGTTGCGCGCGCCGCATTCGTCAGCGAGACCGCGGCGAAGTACGGCATCGCACCGTTGCAGATCGAAGCGATGCTCGCGCGTGCGCAGATCCGCGACAGCATCATCGCGGCGATGTCGAAGCCGGCGGAAGCCAAGCCTTGGCGCAATTACCGCCCGATCTTCCTCACCGAACAGCGCATCACCGGCGGCCAGGCCTTCCTCGCCACGCATCGCGATGCGCTGGCGAAGGTCGAAGCGCAGTACGGCGTGCCGGCCGAAATCATCGTCGCGATCCTCGCGGTCGAGACCAACCTCGGCGGCAACACCGGCAAGTATCCGGTGATCGACGCGCTCTACACGCTCGCGTTCAACTATCCGCGCACCGGCGATCCGGCGAAGCTTGCTCGCGAGAACGCACGCGAGGCGTTCTTCCGCGACGAGCTCGGCCAGTTGTTCGCGTTGGGCAAGGAAACCGGCTTCGACATCGGCACGCTGACCGGCAGTTACGCCGGTGCGATGGGCTGGGGCCAGTTCATGCCGTCGAGCTATCGCGCCTATGCGGTCGATGGCAACAGCGACGGCAAGCGCGATCTGTTCAACAGCCTTGATGACGTCTTCGCTTCGGTCGCCAATTATTTCGTGCAGAAGGGCGGCTGGGTGCGTGGTGCGCCGGTAATGGCGAATGCGGATTTCATGCCTGTCAGCAGCACGCCCGGCGGCAACACGCCCATCGAACTCGAAGGTCCGCCCATCCACACTCTCGATGCGCTGGCGCAAGCCGGCTTCAAGGCGCGGGAGCCGTTGCCCGCCGGCATCACTGCCGCCGCGATCCGGCTTGAAGGCGAAGGCGGCGACGAGTACTGGCTGACCTTCCAGAACTTCCGCGCGATCTGGATGTACAACAACTCGATCCGCTACGCGACCGCGGTGTACCAGCTCGCCGAAGAGATCGCAGGTCGCGGTCCGGCCGTGAGCCCAGGGCCGATCCCGCCGCCGCCGGTCGCGGCGCCTGCCGGGCAATCGGGCGCATGAAGCGGCTGGCGCCCGCGGCGCTCGCCGTCCTGCTCGCCGCCTGCGCCGGTGCGCCGACGAAGACTCCACCTCCACCAGCCTCCGCAAACCCACCTTCGGCAAACACCACCGATCGCAGTCCGCGTTCGCCGTATGCGCCCGCGCAGGAAGATCCGAACAAACGCGGCGACTACACCGCCGGCGGCCTGTACGCGCCGCATATCGCCGACGGCGCGCCGGATGATTTGCCCGATGTCGATGCGATCCCGGAGCCGCAGGTCAAGGCCGAGCCGCGTTCGCGTTATGGCAACCGCGCGTACAGCGTGCTCGGCAAGCATTACCAGGTGCTGGATCGCGCCGAGGGTTACGTTGAACAAGGCATGGCCTCGTACTACGGCAAGAAATTCCACGGCCGACGCACCTCCATCCTCGAGGTGTACGACATGTACGCCTTCAGCGCCGCGCACAAGACCTTGCCGCTGCCGTGCTACGCGCGTGTCACCAACCTCGCGAACGGCAAATCGGTGGTGGTGCGCATCAACGATCGCGGTCCATTCCACGCCGGCCGCATCATCGATTTGAGTTACGCCGCGGCAGTGAAGCTCGGCGTGCATCGATCCGGCGTCGCCAAGGTCGAAGTGCGCGCACTCGGCGTTGACGAGCGCGACGCCGACACTCGCGTCGCCAGCGCCACACCTGCACCGACTGGCGAAAGCGCCCTCGACCGCGTCGTCGCGGCGTTGCCGGTCGCCACCGCCAATGCCAGCGAGCGCGTGCCGGACACCACGGAAGTGAAACCGGCGCCAGCCGGTCCCTGGCGTTTCGACATGCGCCAGGACGGCAAGACCATGACCGCCGATGAGTTCGAAGCGTGGATGAAATCACGCCAGGTGCGCGTGGCGACGGGTAAAGCCGGTGCAGCGCCGGAAGTGCGCGAGGCGCAACCCGCACCGTCGCCGGTGGCGCCCGAACAGAAGCCGGCGCCCGCCAGTGCGCCGGCCAAATCGCAGGGCGGCGCGGTGACGCTGCAAATCGCCAGCTTTGCCGCGCGCGGCAACGCCGAACGTGCCCTGGCGATGCTGGAAGACGCCGGCATCCGCGACGCGCGCCTGCTCGATGCCGATGCCGCCGGGCAGAAGGTATGGCGCTTGCGCGTCGGCCCGGTGACGCCCGATGCGGTCGCGGAACTCCGCGCCCGCGTCGCCGGTCTGGGCTTCGGTCCGCCCAACGTCATTCGCGACTAAACTGCTTCCCAGCTTCGACACGGTTTTTACACTGCCGCATTCGCATTTTTTGTCGGGCTGCGGCCCGATCCCTGGAGTACCTCATTTTGATGAAAGTCCGCCCGCGCCTTGCCGCTCTCGCTCTCGCCGCCCTCGCCACCGCCGCGGTCGGGTTCGCCATCGCCCAGACGCCCGCGCCGCAACCCGCGACCGCGCTCAGCGATGCGCTGCCGGTCCCGCCGCCGCCGAAGATTACCGGCACCGCCTGGGTGCTGATGGACTACGCCACCGGCCAGGTCCTGGCCGGCGAGAACATCGATGCCCGTGTCGAACCCGCCAGCATCACCAAGGTGATGACCAGCTACGTCATCGCCGCGGAGATGAAGGCCGGCAAGATCAAGCCGACCGACCCGGTGATGATGAGCGAACACGCCTGGCGCGAAGGCGGCGCCGGCACCGAGGGCAGCTACAGCGGTTTCGAAGTCAACCAAACCGCGCCGCTGGTCGAGATGGAAAAAGGCATGGTGGTGCAATCCGGCAACGACGCCGCGATCGCGCTGGCCGAGCACGTCGCCGGCAGCGAGGACGCTTTCGCCTCGCTGATGAATGCCTACGCCGCGCGCATCGGCATGAAGGCTTCGCACTTCGTCAATCCGCACGGCCTCTCGGAAGAAAACCACTACACCACCGCACGCGACCTGGCGCTGCTCGGCCGCGCGCTGGTGCGTGATTTCCCCGAGGCGTATTCGTACAACAAGATCAAGGAATACACCGTCGGCCCGATCACCCAACGCAACCGCAACCTGCTGCTGTGGCGCGACCCGTCCGTCGACGGGATCAAGACCGGCCACCATTCCGGCGCCGGCTACTGCCTGATGGCTTCCGGGAAGCGTGGCGACCAGCGCCTGATCAGCGTGGTGATGGGCTCGACCAGCGAGAGCCAGCGTGCCGTCGATTCGCAGGCGCTGCTCAACTGGGGCTTCCGTTTCTACGAAACCCATCGTCTGTACGAAGCAAGCAAAGCGATCGCCAAGCAGAAGGTGTGGAAAGGCCAGGCCGAGGAAGTGCAACTCGGCGTCGCCGAGCCGATGCTTGTGAGCACGCCGCGCGGCAAATACGCGCGACTGAAGCCGAGCATG
This sequence comes from Lysobacter sp. CFH 32150, assembly GCF_022758295.1. Classification (GTDB taxonomy): domain Bacteria; phylum Pseudomonadota; class Gammaproteobacteria; order Xanthomonadales; family Xanthomonadaceae; genus CFH-32150. Next base: position 21,771 of record NZ_JALDWJ010000005.1, read on the forward strand.
GACGTGCCGAAGACGCTGATCGCGCCGATCAAGCAGGGCCAGAAGATCGGCACGGTGAAGGTGAGCCTCGATGGCAAGGTCATCGCCCAGCGCCCCCTGATCGCGCTCAACGCGGTCGAGGAAGGCGGCTTCTTCAAACGCCTGTGGGACGAATTCTGGATGTGGTGGGAAGCGCCCTGATCGAACCGCATGTCAGGACAATCGCGAAAAGCACAAGGCCGGCGAATGCCGGCCTTGTTGTTCCAGGGCCATGCGCATCAAGCGGCTGGCTTTTTGAAGAAGTAATACAACCCCGCGGCAAACATGACGGCGCCGAACACGACAGCGGCGGTGTGGCCGCCTTGATAAGCCGCCGAACCCGCGGGCGCATCGGCCTTGAGCCAATTCAGCAAAATTGCGCCACCCCAGACCATGCCGATGCCGCCGAAGATCCTGTTGCGCATGCGCCCTCTCCGGGCCTGTGTAGTCGTCGGTCCGGAGCGTAGCGAATCCGGGGCTGCGGCGGGTTGGGTCGCGGCCCACCCGGCCCCATAATTCGCGCCATGGACCTCAAATCCGACAACCCCGACCACGGCTTCCAGTTCCCCGGCACCTTTGAGGTCACCGCGATGGGCCCGGCTGGCAGCGGCCTCGAAGCCGAACTCCCGCGCCTGCTGGAAGCCGCGGGCATCGCCGTGATGCACGAGACCGTGGCCGCCCGCGAATCCTCCGGCGGCAAGTTCGTGTCGGTGAAGATCAGCTTCCGCGCCGAATCGCGTGCGCAATACGAGATTGCACATGCCGCGCTGCGCGAACATCCGGAAGTGAAGTGGACGATCTAGCGGCGCCGCTATTTCTGCTCCCTCCCTTGCGCGCAGCGCAGGGGAGGGTTGGGGAGGGGTGCTTTTCGCGCAGACACCAAGATCAAAAGCACCCCCTCCCAACCTCCCCCTGCTGCGCAAGGGGAGGAGCAGAAGCGTGAGCCTCCATGAGTGCCTGGTCCGCGACCTCGGCCGCCAGCCCTACGAACCGGTGTGGCGGGCGATGCAGCGCTTCACCGATGCGCGCAACGAGGCGACGCCCGACGAGCTCTGGCTGGTCGAACACGATCCGGTGTTCACCCTCGGCCAGGCCGGCAAACCCGAACACGTGCTGATGCCGGGCGACATCCCGGTGATCCATGTCGACCGCGGCGGTCAGGTGACGTATCACGGCCCCGGCCAGATCGTCGCGTATCCGTTGCTCGACCTGAAACGGTTGAAGGTCGGCGTGCGCGAATACGTCGAGCGCATCGAACAGGCGGTGATCGATACCCTGGCCGACTGGAATATCGCCGCCGCCCGCCGCGAAGGCGCGCCCGGCGTGTACGTGAACGGGGCCAAGGTCGCCGCGCTCGGCATCCGCGTGCGCCGTGGCTGCACGTTCCATGGGCTGGCCTTCAACATCGCGATGGACCTGGAGCCGTTCCAGCGCATCAATCCCTGCGGTTATCAAGGGCTTGCAGTGACCTCGATGCTAGACTTGGGCGGCCCTTCCAGCCTGGATGCGGTCAAGCCAGCCCTGCTGGGCCACCTCGCCGAACAGTTCGGTCTGCGGCTGCAAACCGCGCCACCAGAATTCACTCCCGCCGCTGCAAGCGCCGCCTGATCGAATGACCTGCTCCCATGAATGACTCCGCCGCCAAGACCATTCCGTTGACCGTCGTCGGCGGTGCGCCCGAACCGGGCGTGCTGGTTCCCGGCGAGAAGCAACTTGCCGGCGACAAGATCGCGCGTTCGCCGGTGCAGTTCGTCGAGGCGCCGGTATTGCGCAAGCCGTCGTGGATCCGCGTGCGGATTCCGTCCGGTAATTCGGTCGCCAACCTCAAGGCCAAGCTGCGCGAAAACCACCTGGTCACGGTCTGTGAAGAAGCCAGCTGCCCGAACATCCACGAGTGCTTCGGCCACGGCACCGCCACTTTCATGATCCTCGGCGCGGTCTGTACGCGCCGCTGCTCGTTCTGCGACGTCGCCCACGGCCGGCCGAAGCCGCCGGATGCGGAAGAACCGGCGAGCCTCGCCCGCACCGTCGCGGACATGGGGCTGAAGTACGTGGTGGTGACTTCGGTCGACCGCGACGACCTGCGCGATGGCGGCGCCCAGCATTTCGTCGACTGCATCGCCGCGATCCGCAGCGAGAGCCCGAAGACCAAGATCGAGATCCTCACGCCCGACTTCCGCGGCAAGGGCCGCATGGAGCGCGCGCTGGAGATCCTTGCGACCAGCCCGCCGGATGTGTTCAACCACAACGTCGAGACCGTGCCGGACCTGTACACCAACGTCCGTCCCGGCGCCGACTACCAGTGGTCGCTGACCCTGCTGCAGAAGTTCAAGGCGCAGCACCCGGACGTGCCGACCAAGTCGGGGATCATGCTCGGCCTCGGCGAGACCATGGAACAGGTGCAGGCCACGCTGCGCGACCTGCGTGCGCACGACGTCGACATGATCACCATCGGCCAGTACCTGCAGCCGAGCGCGCACCACCATCCGGTGTTGCGCTACTGGACGCCCGACGAATTCAAGGCGCTCGAGGACTACGGCATGGCGCTGGGCTTCTCCCACGTCGCCTCTGGTCCGCTGGTGCGTTCCTCGTACCACGCCGACCGGCAGGCGATCGAAGCGGGTATCGCGGCGGCCTGACCACAGCCTGGCTTGGAGTTGATTGCTGCATCACCAAGCTGAACGCCAGCCGCGTTCGCGACGCAATTTCCGCCAGACGGCCGATTCAGGTTGTTCTGTCGCCGTTGCAGCGCGTGACACGCGACGCAACTTTCGGCACTGTTGATGGGTCGATTCCACCCACACTCTGCAACGGCCCATCCTGCGGCCGCGGAAGTTCCGATGAAACTGGTTTCAATGAAAGTGAAGAAGATCCTGCCGGCGCTCGCGCTGGCCCTCGCCCTGACGGCACCGCTGGCATTGCTTGCCCGCGCCGAGGGCGATGCACCTTCCGGCGGCGCCGCCGCGCAGGCCATCACCACTGACCTGGTGTACGGACTGCTTTCCGACAGCGACTTCGCCTATCGCCAGAAACCGCTGAACGATGCCTTGTCGCAGGAAGTGTTCAAGCGTTACCTGGAAACGCTGGATGCGAGCAAGCTGTTCTTCACCGCGCAGGACGTGGCGAAGTTCGCGAAGTACCAGACCACACTCGATGACGCCATCAAGGGTGGCGAGCTGGAACCGTCGCGGGCGATGTTCACATTGTTCAAGCAGCGTGTGAACGAACGCGTCGCTTATGCCCGCGGCTTGCTCAAGGGACAGTTCGATTTCAGCGGCAACGACCGCTATGAATACGATCGCGAAGACGCACCCTGGGCCGCCGATAGCGCCGCGCTGGACGCGTTGTGGAAGCAGTCGGTGAAGAACGACTGGTTGCGGCTGAAACTCGCCGGCAAGAAGCCGGACGAGATCCGCAAGACTCTCGACAAGCGTTATGCGGAAATCGTCAAGGGCGTAGCGGAATGGAACGACGAGGATGCGTTCTCGATGTTCATCAATGCCTACACCGCCTCGATCGATCCGCACACGGACTACATGAATCCGCGCGCAGCCGCCAACTTCGACATCCAGGTGTCCAACACCCTGATCGGCATCGGCGCGGTGCTGCAGAAGCAGGACGAATTCGTCGTCATCCGTGAGCTCATTCCCGGCGGGCCGGCTGCGCTCAGTGGCAAGCTCAAGTCCGGCGACCGCGTGGTCGCGGTCGGGCAGGGCGAGAGCGGGGCGATGGAAGACGTGGTCGATCGCCGCATCGACGATGTCGTGGCGAAGATCCGCGGCAAGGAAAGAACCATCGTCCGCCTCGACATCGTGCCGGCGGAAGCGGGTGCCGACAGCAAGCCGACCCGCATCGTCCTGGTCCGCAACACCATCCGCATCGAGGATGGGCGCGCCAAGGCCGAGACCATCACGGTCCCGGGAGACGCCGGCGCGCCAGCCAAGCGCATCGGCGTGATCAAGCTGCCTGGCTTCTACCTGGACTTCGATCGTCGTCGCGGCAGCGACGGCGAGTACGCCTCGGCTACGCGCGATGTCGCCAAGCTGTTGCTGCAATTGCGCGCGCAGAAGGTCGATGGCGTCGTGCTCGACCTGCGCAACAACGGTGGCGGCTCACTGGATGAAGCGATCGAACTGACGGGTCTGTTCATCGACAAGGGACCGGTGGTGCAGGTGCGCGAGGTCGGCGGCCAGGTCGATACCAAGGCCGACGTCGTCGCCGGCGTGGCCTGGGACGGTCCGCTCGCGGTGTTGATCAACCGCGGCTCGGCCTCTGCATCGGAGATCTTCGCCGGTGCGATCCAGGATTACGGTCGCGGCCTGGTCATCGGCGAAACCACCTTCGGCAAGGGCACGGTACAGAACCTGCTGGACCTCAACCGTTTCTCGCGCGACGCGACCATGCCGTTGGGCAAGCTCAAGCACACCGTCGCCCAGTTCTTCCGCGTCAACGGCGGCAGCACCCAGCACAAGGGCGTGGTGCCGGACATCCGCTACCCGGTGACGGTGGATGCCAGTGAGTTCGGCGAGAGCACCTACGACAATGCACTGCCGTGGTCGCGGATTGCCGCGGTCGGCCATGTCCAGTACGGCAACTTCGCGTCGCTGCTGCCACGCCTGGACGCGCTGCATGCCGCACGCATTGCCGGCGACAAGGAATTCCAGTGGTGGACCGAGGACGTGGCGCAGTTCCGCGCCGAGAAGGCGAAGAAGTTCCTCTCGCTCAACGAGGCCGAACGCCGCGCCGAGCGCGACAAGTTCGACGCGCTGCGCAAGCGCCGCCAGGCCGAGCGGGTCCAGCTCAACCTCGAACTCGATCCGATCGCGGATGAAGACGCACTCGACGACGGTCTGCAATCCAACGAGCGCAACGTCGCCGCGGACGCCGCCCGCGAGAAAGCCGCGGAGAAGCGTCCCGACCCGCTTCTGCGGGAGTCGGCCGCCATCCTCGCCGACGCGGTCACGCTGCTGACGGCCGACCGCACGCTGGCGGCACAGGTACTGCCGGCCGCGAAAGTGGCGGGGCATTGGGCGGATTGACATAAGACACGTAGGAGCGGCTTACAGCCGCGAGCCCCGCGGGCGCAAAGGGGTAGGGGGGCGGGGGGGATACCCGCCGACGA
>NZ_JALDWJ010000006.1 GCF_022758295.1 Lysobacter sp. CFH 32150
ACGTAGGAGCGGCTTACAGCCGCGAGCCCTGCTGGCGAATCGTGAAGGGCTCGCGGCTGTAAGCCGCTCCTACGAAGCAAGAATCGGATAGCGGGCGCCTTCGGGCGCCCGCTACGCTTCAGCCATGAACAACGCAGACGACAAACTCGAACGCGCACGGCAGCTGCTCGATGGCGATGAGCTGTCGCTGGGCGAACTTGCGCAAGCGGTCGGCCTCAGTGCCTCGCACTTGCAGCGCCGGTTCAGTGCCCGCTACGGCTTGAGCCCCGCCGAATACCTGGCACAGCGCAAACTCGGCACGCTGAAGTCGCAGTTGCGCGACGGCAGCAATGTGACCACGGCCCTGTACGACGCCGGTTACGGTTCCCCTTCGCGCGTCTACGAGCTGGGCGCCGCGAAACTCGGGATGACGCCGGCGCGTTACCGCGCTGGCGGCACGGGCGAGCACATCCGCTGGAGCCTGGTCGCCACCACGCTCGGCACGGCGCTGGTCGCCACCACGCAGCGGGGCGTGTGCATGATCGAGCTGGGCGACGATGCCGACGCGCTCGAGGCGAAGTTGCGGGCGGAATTTCCCAAGGCACAACTCGAACGTGTCGATGCCGGTCGCGACGAATTCCTCGCTCCGCGCCTGCGCGCGGTCGCGGATGCGCTCGCGGGCAAGCAGGTGCGGGTCGATGTCGATCTGATCGGCACCGCGTTCCAGAAGAAGGTGTGGGATGCGCTGATGAAGATTCCCGCGGGCGAAACGCGTAGTTACGCGGAGATCGCCGTACAGCTCGGTGCACCGCAGGCGGCGCGCGCGGTTGCCAGCGCCTGCGCGCATAACCGCGTCGCGATCGTGGTGCCTTGCCATCGCGTGATTCGCGGCGATGGTTCACTTGGAGGGTATCGCTGGGGGCTGCCGTTGAAGCAGCAGGTGTTGCAACGCGAACGCGCCGCATAGTGTTTGCCGTCATCCCCGCGAAGGCGGGGATCCAGTGACTTTGCCCTGCTTCTGCCCTTGCTCGTCATCCCTGCGGAAGCAGGGATCCGGCGACTTTGGCTCTTAGAAGCAAGAGCATTCCACTGCTGCGCAGCGGGTCACTTTTCTTTGCTGGCCCAAAGAAAAGTAACCAAAAGAAATGGCCTCCTCGGCAAGAGCACAGCTCGCGGCGTGGAGGTCACGGAGATTTTTCGACTCGGCATCCATGCCTCGGTCGAAAAACGGCGCACGTCCTGTGCGCCGCCCTCCGGGTATCGTGCTGATCGGTCAGTGATTTTTTCTTTTAAGCAACGACAAGACAGGGCTCGAAACTCACTTCTTTCGCCGCGTCACCGGCCGCGTCGGCAGGTTCAAGCCGAGCTTGACGTTGTCGAACACCATCCGGGTTTCGTAGCGCTTGATGTTGTCATCGTCCATGAACAGGCGATCGGCCACTTCGCGGCAATGCGCGACCCCGGTTGTCGCCAGGATCAAGAGGTAATCCCAATCGCCGGCAAGCACGTAGCACTGTTGCACTTCGGGCATGGCGCGGATGCGCGCGTACAGCGCGGCGTGCTGCTTGGCCGATTCGCGTTCGAGGGCGACCAGGACGGTGGCCAGCGTGATGTTGCCCAGCAACGCGGGGTCGAGCACCGCGACTTGGCGCATCAATCCGCTCTTGCGGTAACGGGTGATGCGGCGTTGCACCGCGCTCGCCGACAGGCCGATGCGCTCGCCGAGCGTGGTCAGGGTGGCGGAGGCATCGCGCTGCAGCAGGTCGAGCAGGCGGTGGTCGAATTCGTCGAGCGTTACGGGTTTGCCGGCCATGCAAGATTTTTGCGTTTAGACGCATGAATTTTCAAGCGCGTTGTCGTGGTCGCGGCTACGCTGTCGGTGATGCGGCTGCAACAGCCGATCACTCCTCCCCCGGACGCCGTCTGGCCGAGCCATCGCCGGCGGCGTCATCTTCTTATCGGAATCGTGCATGAGCACCGCCGCACCGACCGCCCAGACTGGCACGTCCTTCGCCAAAACCAGCGGCCTCGCCGTCGCGCTGGCATTGGCGGCGGTCTACCTGATCTGGGGTTCGACCTACCTCGCCATTCGCTTCGCACTGGAAGGCGGCTTCCCGCCGCTGCTGATGGCGGGCGGACGCTTCCTGCTCGCCGGCGGACTGATGTATGGCGTGCTGCGCCTGCGCGGCGTACCGGCGCCGACGCGCGCGCAATGGCGCAACCTCGCGGTGATGGCTGCGCTGTTGCTGGGACTGGGCAATGGCATGGTGTGCATCGCCCAGCAATCGGTGTCGTCGGGACTGGCCGCAGTCGCGGTCGCCTCCGCACCGCTGTGGATGGGGTTGTTCTCGGCGTTGCGCGGACAACATCCCGGCCGGTTGGAGTGGTTGGGACTTGCGGTCGGCTTTGCCGGCGTGCTCTGGCTCAATGCCGGTGGTGCGCTGAGCGCGAGCCCGCAGGGCCTGGTCGCATTGCTGATCGCGCCGCTGGCGTGGTCGTTCGGCTCGATCTGGAGCCGCGGCCGCGACTTGCCGTCGCCCTTCATGGGCGCAGCGGGACAGATGCTGCTCGGCGGCGTGCTGATGCTGGTCGCCGGCTTCGCGCTGGGCGAACGCATGCACGCCTGGCCGAGCGCGAAGGGCTTGCTGTCGGTTGGATACCTGCTGACGTTCGGCTCGATCATCGGGTTCAGCGCCTATATCTGGCTGCTGCACCACGTGCGGCCGGCGCTCGCCGGCAGTTACGCCTACGTCAACCCGGTGATCGCGATGGCGCTTGGAGCGTGGTTGGCCAAGGAGCACTTCGGCATGGCCGATCTCGGCGCGACCGGCGTGATCCTGCTCGGCGTGGTCGCGATCACGTTGGCGAAGACGCGTTCGTCGAAGCCGGCCGTCGAACCGACCACGAACGAGCCGGCGGCATGAACGCATCCGTCGTCATGACTACATCCGCCGACAGCCATCGCAGCGGCCTGTGGGTCGCCGCCGGCACCTTCGTGCTGTGGGGGTTGATGCCGCTGTACTGGCACCTGCTCAAGGCCGTGCCGTCGTTGCAGATCGTCGCCCACCGCATTGTCTGGAGTGCGGTGCTCGTCGTGGCGTGGCTGGTGTGGAAACAGGGCCGCGGCTGGCTGCGCGCGGCGTTGGCACGTCCGCGCGCCGCGTGGATGCTGGGCTTGAGCGGCCTGCTGATCGCGCTCAACTGGAGCCTGTACATCTGGGCAGTGAACGCAGGCCATGTCATCGAGACCAGCCTGGGTTACTTCATCAATCCGTTGCTCAACGTCGTCATCGGGGTGTTGTTCCTGCGCGAGCGCCTGACGCGGTGGCAATGGCTGTCGGTTGGGATCGCCGCGGCCGGCGTGTTGTGGCTGACCTTCAACTACGGCAGCTTCCCGTGGATCGCGCTGGCGCTGGCCTTGTCGTTCGGCTTGTACGGCGTGCTGCGCAAGCTGCTGTCCATCGATGCGGTGAGCGGACTCGGCGTCGAGAGCGTGTACCTGTTCCTGCCAGCCCTGGCGCTGATGTTCTGGGGCGAAGCCAACGGCAGTGGCGGATTCCTGCCCTTGAATGGCAACCCTGGCTGGGGCGTCGGGCTGGATGTGCTGCTGATTATTGCCGGTGCCCTCACCGCGCTGCCGCTGATCGGCTTCGCCTACGCGGTGCGTCGCGTCCCGCTGTCGGTAGTCGGATTGATGCAGTACATCGCGCCGACGCTGCAGTTCCTGATCGGTGCGCTGGTCTTCCATGAAGCCTTCGACCGCGATCGTGCGATCGGCTTCGTCTTCATCTGGGTGGCGCTGGCGATTTTCGTGCTGGACAGCTTGTGGCGCTCGCGCCGGCAGTCCGCGCCGGTAGTGACTGATCGGATTGCCGTGGAGTCGCGATGAACAAGGCCACCCTGGATGCGTTGATGCTGTTCCCGCTGCAGCTGGAGGCGCATTACGCCGCCATCCCCGCTGCATACAAGCACTGGGCGCCGCCGAGTTGGGACGGCATTCCCAGCGAACACTTCACCGCGATCGAACAGGTCTGCCATGTGCGCGATGTCGAGGTCGACGGCTATCACGTGCGTTTCCAGCGCACCTTGAACGAATCCAATCCCTCGCTTCCCGACCTCGGCAGCGAGGCGTTGGCCAAGGCACGTTCGTATGCCACGGCGGATGCCGTCGAGGTGCTGACGGCTTTCCGCGCGGCGCGCGCGCAGACTGTGCAGCTCCTATCGGGCTTGAGCGCGGAACAGTTCAAGCGCATGGCCGAGTTCGAGGATTACGGTCCTTCGTCATTGCGCAGCCTGGCGCATTATCTGTGCAGCCATGACCAGCAGCACCTGGCCGGCCTGCAGTGGCTGCTGGGGAAGATCGAGGCCGTCCGCGCGCAAACTGCGGCCTGAGCTATCGGCTCAACCAGGGCAGGGCCCGCCGGCATCGCTCCAGGTCTTGAAGGCAGCGACGAACTCAGCGTGCGGCACCGACACCGGCTTGCGTTCGCCGCCCGGGGCCCAACCCCACAGCACCAGCTTGTCTTCGCTCACGTGCTTGAGCAACGCCGCGAAATCACGATCGCCGTTGCGCTTCTTGTCCTTGATCATTGCGCACACTTCCGACGCCGATAACCCGATCCACGCCATCTTCTGGTCCGGCGGTGGCAGGCTCCAATGCGGTGCACCGGGTGGCGCATGCGGACCATAGCTCGCGGGCGGATTTTTTTCGCCATGGCAGGCCGAGCACGGCAAGCCGGGCGCGCCATGACCTTCCGGCCCGCGCACCACGCCCATCGCGTGCGGCGTCATCGTGTCGAATTGCAGCGGTTGGTCGCCGGGGATATGGCAGTTCGCGCAACGCGGATGCTGGAACACGGTCTGCACGGTGGCAAAGGCCTGGATGGCGGCCTGCTTCTGTTCGGCACTGGGACGTGGGCCGCAGCCGGCGAGCGCAAGTACGATCACGAACGGCAATAGCGATGCGCGCATGGTCGTCTCCTCAGCTCGTCAGCTTGAGCGGCAATTCGCGCAGCCGCTGGCCGTTCAACGCGAACACTGCATTCGCCACCGCCGGCGCGGTCGGCGGCACGCCGGTCTCGCCGATGCCGCCGGGTTTCTCGGTGCTCGGCGCGATGTGCACTTCGACCTGCGGCATCTCGCTCATGCGCAGCACCTCGAAGTCGTGGAAGTTCGACTCCTGCACGCGCCCGTCCTTGAACGACAGCGCGCTGTGCAGCGTCGCGCTCAAGCCCCAGGCGACGGCGGATTCCAGCTGCGCCCGGATCGTCTCCGGGTTCACCGCGATGCCGCAATCGACCGCACAGACCACGCGATGCACGCGGATCGCACCGTTCTCGACCGAGACTTCCGCGATCTGCGCCACGTAACTGCCGAACGATTCATGCACCGCGACGCCCCGTGCATGGCCTTTGGGGGGTGGTGTGCTCCATCCGCTTTTCTCGGCGGCTAGATTGAGCACGCCGAGATGGCGTGGATGTTCCTTGAACAATGAACGCCGGTATTCGACCGGATCCTTGCCCGCCGCATGCGCGAGTTCGTCGATCAGGCTCTCCATTACGAAGGCGTTGTAGCTATGTCCGACCGAACGCCACCACAGCACCGGGATGCCGACCTTGGGCGAATGCAGTTCGACGCGGTGATTGGGAACGCTCTTGAGATACGGCGAATCGGCCACGCCTTCCACCGAAGTACCGTCGATGCCGTTTTTCACCATCATGGGTTCGAATGGCGTGCCAGCGATGATCGATTGCCCAACCATCGTGTGTTGCCATGCGATCGGCATGCCCTGCGCATCGAGGCCGATCTTCGCGCGCTGCAGGTACATCGGCCGGTAATAGCCGCCGCGCACATCATCCTCGCGCGTCCACACCGTCTTGACGGGTGCGCCCGCGGCTTTGGCCACGTGCACCGCTTCGGTGACGAAATCCGACGTTGGCGTCGCGCGCCGGCCGAAACCACCGCCGAGGAACTGCGTATGGACCAGCACCTGCTCGGGCTTGAGTCCGGTGATCTGCGCGGCCACTTGCTGGTCCAACGTCTGGAACTGGGTGCCGGTCCAGAGCTCGCACTGGTCCTTGCCGATCTTCACCGTGCAGTTCAACGGTTCCATCGGGGCATGCGCGAGATACGGCGTGTGGTATTCGGCGTCGATGGTCTTGGCTGCCTTCGCCAAGGTTGCTTTGGCGTCGCCAGCCTGTGCGGCGACGGAGCCGGGCGTGTCGGCGAGCTTGGCGAACTCCGCGCGCAACTTCGCGGTGTCATGGGTGGCTGCGTTCGGGCCCAGGTCCCAGTCGACCTTCAAGGCATCGCGGCCGAGTTTGGCGGCCCAGAAGTGATCGGCCACCACGGCTACGCCCGAGGGCACCTGCACCACGTTGCGCACGCCGGGGATCGCTTTCGCCGCAGTGGCGTCGAAGGACTTGACCTTGCCGCCGAACACCGGCGAGCGCGCGACCACTGCTGTCAGCAGGCCATCGAAGTGCACGTCCATGCCGAATTGCGCGCGGCCGGTGATTTTTTCCGGTGTATCGAGGCGTTTGGTCGGCTTGCCGATGAACTTCCAGTCCTTCGGATCCTTCAGCGTCAGCGAGGCCGGATCGGGCGCCGTCAGCTTCGCGGCATCGTCGGCGAGCGCGCCGTAGCGGACGCGGTTGGTGCCGGCGATGACTTCACCGTTCTCGGTGCGAACCTGGTCGAGCGGTACGTTGAACCGCGTCGCCGCCGCTTGCATCAGCAGCGAGCGCGCGGCCGCGCCGGCCTGGCGATAGCGATCCATTTCCGACCAGGTGCTGCTCGAACCGCCGGTCATCTGCATGCCATATGCGGTGTGGGCATAACTCGCTGCCGCGGGTGCATGCTCGACCTTGATCTTCGACCAGTCGGCGTCGAGTTCCTCGGCGATCAGCATCGGCAATGCGGTCCAGATGCCCTGGCCCATTTCCGAGTGCGCGATCAGCACGGTGACGGTGTCATCGCTGCCGATGCGCAGGAACGCGTTCGGTGCGAACGTGGTCGACGCGGCTTCAGCAGCAGGGTTGGCGAAAGCGAAGCGCTTGGCGCCGGGGATCACGAACGCGATCACCAGGCCACCACCGACCACGGCGCTGGCCTTGAGGAAATCGCGGCGGGACAATTGCGTCACGGCGTTCACGGGAACCTCCGTTGTTTTTTGTTTTTCCCTCCGGAAGGTGCCGGAGAGTGGATGAGGGTCCGGCGCAGTGGTGACGTTCGAAATCGTCGTTTCGTGTCTGCGCTTGCTTGGCGAGATTTGAACTGTCGCTCCGCCGCACCCTCACCCCTGCAGGAAGTCGAGCACTTAAGCCTTGCCGAGCTCTGCCGCCCGGTGCACCGCGGCACGGATGCGCGGATACGTGCCGCAGCGGCAGATGTTGCCGGACAAGGCCTGGTCGATATCGGTATCGCTGGGCGTCGGCACCTTCGCCAGCAACGCGACGGCCGACATGATCTGGCCGGACTGGCAGTAGCCGCACTGGACCACGTCGAGTTCGGCCCAGGCGCGCTGCACCGGATGGCTGCCATCCTGCGACAGGCCTTCGATGGTGGTGATCTTCTTGCCGGCGACGGCTTCGACTGGCGTGATGCAGGAGCGCAGTGGCGATCCGTCCACATGCACGGTGCAAGCGCCGCATTGGGCGATGCCGCAGCCGAACTTGGTGCCGGTCAGGTGCATCAGGTCGCGCAGGACCCAGAGCAGCGGCATGTCCGGTGGCGCGGCCACCTCATGCTCGGTGCCATTGACGTGCAGTTTCATGGCGCCCCTCATCGCAGCGGGAGAAGCGCAGCCTACTCCCGATTTTGTTGCGCGGCCATGAAATCCGACTGCCGGCCAAGCACACCGAAACCGGGTCTGAGTAGACTGCAGCTGCAGGCCATCTCGGGGGAACCGGTTCGGCATGGACAGCAGGTCCGTCACTGTGTCGTCGTCATCGCGCCCGCCCGCGGGCGGGAGCCGCGGCGTGCTCGAAGCCGCGTTCGCCGCGATGCAACATGGCGCTGCGGCGACGCTGGCGGTGGTGATGGAGACCGAAGGCTCGACCTATGTACGGCCCGGCGCGCTCGCGCTGTTCGGCGGCGGGGCGCAGGTCGGTTGGCTCAGTGGGGGGTGCCTCGAACCGGAGATCGCCGCGCGGGCCGAGGTCGTCGCCCGCGACGGCCGGATCGAATGGATGGACGTCGACACCCGCGACGATGAAGACCTGCTCGCCGGTTCCGCACTCGGTTGCCGTGGCCGCCTGCACATTGCCTTGCTGCCACTGCCGTCGCTGATGGGCTGGGACGCGTTCATCGCCGCCTGGCGCAATGGTGAAGGCAGGTTACGGCTCACGGTGAGTGCCGATGGCAGCGTCGAAAGCGAAATCGGCGGATCGATGCGGCGCTGGCAAGTCGCGGTGACGGCTTCCGCAGCGGGCGCGACGACACATCATGTCGAGATCGCAGCGCCACCGACGGTCCTGGTACTCGGTGCTGGTCCGGAAACCCCGATGCTGCTGCCGCTGCTGCGCAGCCTCGGCTGGATGACGACGCTGGTCGAGCGCCGGCCCCGCTGGCGCCTGCTCGCCGCGGCGGCCGATGTCGCAGTGGAGCAAATGCCCGAATCGGCGCTGCGAAGCTTTGCGCAACGCGCTTTCGATGCCGCACTGGTGATGCACCACAACTTCGAACTCGACCGCGAAGCGCTGGCCGCGTTGGCCGCCAGCGATATCGCCTTCATCGGCCTGCTCGGTCCGGTCCGGCGACGCGAGGATCTGTTCCGCATGTTGTCCGCGGACGAACGCGTCGCCTTGCAACCGCGCCTGCATTCGCCGATCGGCCTGAAGCTCGGTGGACACGGGCCGGAAGCGATCGCGCTGAGCATCGCAGCGCAGCTGCAAACCCTGCAGCAGCAACCGTATCGGCAGGTGCCATGAGCGAGATGCCGCACGCAGCAGTCGTGTTGGCCGCCGGCGGCAGCCGCCGCTTGGGTATGCCCAAGCAATTGCTGACACGCGATGGCGAGACGTTGTTGCATCGCGCCGTGCGACTGGCTGCGATGACGCACCCGCAACGCCTGGTGGTGGTATTGGGCGCCGAACGCGATGCGTTCACGACGGCGGCGGTCGGTGTGGAAGGCGAAGTGCTGTTCAACCTCGAATGGGAGCAGGGCTTGTCCAGCAGCCTGCGCTGCGCTGCGCGCGCGCTGCAGGGGTTCGGCGGCCGCATCCTCTTGCTCGGCTGCGACCAGCCCGCACTCGAACCCGCGCATTTGTCGCAATTGCTAGATGGCGCTGCCAGCGTCGCTTTCGGTTGCGCGGCCACCGTGCACGGTACGCATCTCGGTCAGCCCGCCGTGATTCCCAACGCGATGCTGCAGTCCGCGCCGTCGCTGGAAGGCGACACCGGCTTCGGCTACCGCCTCAGCGGCTTGCCGGAAAGCGCGATCTGGTGCCTGTTCGCACCCGAACTGCAGCTGGATGTCGACACGCCCGCCGATGTCGAGCTGGCGGTGGAGCGCGGCGTGCTCGACGCCGCGCTGTAGTTTCTTCCTCTCGATCCCGCATCGTTCAGGCCGCGCGCAAAGCCTCGGTCACCGGCAACCGCGCCGCCCGCAATGCCGGGAACAAGCCGCCGACCAGGCCGATGCCGAGGGCCCACTTCAGCCCGGTCCACAGCAATTCCGGCGAGACCTTGAACTGGAACATCACCTGGCTGAAGTTCGAGCCCAGCGTCGACACGCTGTAGCCGTTGAACACCAGCCACGCGATCGCGCCGCCGAGGATGCCGCCGAGCAGGGCCAGCAGCATGGTCTCCAGCATCACCGCGACCACGACCGGCAGGCCGCGGAAACCGAGTGCACGCATCGTGGCGATCTCGCGCGCGCGCCCCGCGACGGCGGCGTACATCGTGTTGAGCGCGCCGAACACCGCGCCCACGGCCATGATCGCGCCGATGACGATGCCGAGGATGCGCAGGAAGCCGTTGAGCTGCTCCGACTGCTTGGCGTAGTAGTGGCGCGTGGTGTCGACATCGAGCTTGAGCCGCGGGTCGGCGGCGAGCGCTGCCTTGAGTTGCTTGAGCCCGTCCTTGCCATCGAGCTTTGCCGTCACCGACTGGTAGGACGTGCGGCGGTAGGTCGAACCCAGTGTTTCGGCGTCGGCCCAGAGTTCGGAATCGTGCGAGTCGCCGGAAGCGAAGGCGCCGACCACCGTCCACATCTGGTTGGCGAGCTCGATCTGCTCGCCCACCTCGAGCCCGACGTACTGGCGACGCGCACCTTGGCCGACGATGAGTTCGCGCATGCCTGGATTGAACCTGCGCCCTTCGACGACTTTCAGCTGCGGCCGCAGCGCCCAAGCCTGCGGACCGACGCCGCGCAATTGCGCGTTGGCGTCGGTGCCGTCTTCCTTGGTGACCATGTTCACCACCTGCGACAGCTCCGGCGATACCAGCGCTCGGCCGTCGCTGCCCTTGGCGATGCCGGCGAGGTTGCCGATCAGCGGTACCTGGTCGCGGATGATCACGGAGTTGGTTTCGGCCTGCGAGCCACCGCGCAGGATGATCGCGGTGTCGTCGCTGCCGGTCTGCTTGAGCGTGGCGGCGAAGCCTTCGCCCATCGCCAGCATCGCCACCAGCACACCGACCACGCCCGCGATACCGACCACGATCACCGCCGATGCGCCCCAGCGTTGCGGCAGGCTCGCGATGCCGATGCGCGCCGCGGCGAGTGCGAGATGGCCAGTGCGCGTCGCCAGCAGCCATGCGCCGAGCAGGACGGCGGCGCCGAGCACGCCCCACCAGGGCAGCCAGATCCAGGCCGCCAGGCCGACGGCCAATGCCAGCACGACGCCGAAGTTCGAGAGCCATTTCTTGAGTCGATTCATGATCCTGTTCCCTCAAATTGTTCCGATGCTGGAACCGACGGCCCGGCCCGGCGCAGCGCGCCGGGCGTTCACCGAGACCGCGCGGCAGTGCCGCGCAAACGGCCTCGGTTCACCCTTAGCGGCCAGCCAGTGCATCGACGATGTTCAGCCGCATCGCGCGCAATGCGGGCAGCAGGCCGATCACCACGCCGATCGCGACCATCAGGCCCACGCCCAGCAGCCAGGTTTCGGTCGGCACGCGCGGCAACTGGATGAGACCCATGCTCGCTTGGCTGATCAGCGGCATCAGCAGCGCTGCGACGCCGAGTCCGATCAGCCCGCCGAGCACCATCAGCAAAATCGCCTCCGCCAGCACCAGCCACAGCACGCTGCGGTTGCTGAAGCCGATCGTCTTGAGCACGGCGAGTTCGGGGATGCGCTCGCGCACCGCCTGCGCCATCGTGTTGCCGGTGAGCAGCACGAGGGTGAAGAACACCGCCGCCATGATCCCGGTGACGATCAGGCCGATGTCGCCGATCTGCTTGAAGAACGCCTGGTTGAAGGCCTGCTCGGTTTGCGTCTTGGTTTCGTGGTCGGAGTTCTCGGACAGCGCGTCGATGGCCTTGGCGATGCGGTCGGATTGCGAGGCATCGGCGACGTCGACGACATACCAGTGCACGGCGTCCTTGCTGAAGTCGTTGGCTTCGTCGAAGTACTTCCAGTTGAACATCAGTACGCGCTCTTCGCCGCTGCGCTTGTTGTCCTTGATCTTGAAGATGCCGACCAGCTTGAAGGTCCAGTCATTGCTGCCTTTGGTCGGGAAGATCGTGGCCTGCAGCGGGATCGTGTCGCCGATCTTCCAGCCATGCTGCTTCGCCAGCGCCTCGCCGACCACAGCGCCCGTGCGCTCGGCCTCGAAGGCCTTGAGCTGCTCCGGCGGCAGCGAATACTCGGGATACAGCGACATGTAGCCGGGACCGACCGCGAAGTTCGGGAAGAAGTTCTTGGGGTCGCGGTAGATGCCGCCGAACCAGGACGCGTACGAGGCCTTGGCCACGCCCGGAACCGTTTCGATCTGCGACTGCAGGCTCACCGGCAGGTCCTGGGTGATCGACAGCCGCGAGGTCACGATCATCCGGTCGTAGCCGGACACGTTCGCGCTCGAGTTGAATGCCACGCGCACCGCGTCGAGCATGCCGAAGAGCAGGAAGGCGGTGACCACCGACAGCATGGTCAGCAACGTGCGGGTCTTGCTGCGCATCAGCGCAGCCCAGATCAGGTGCAGGTATTTCATCGCATCCTCCGGCTCAGGCCGCGTGCTGCACTTGTTCGACCAGGGTGCCCTTGTCGAGGTGCAGCGTATGCGTCGCGTATTCGGCGGCCTTCGGGTCATGGGTCACCATGACGATGGTCTTGCCGTGCTCGCGGTTGAGCTGCTGCAACAGGGTCAGGATTTCCTCGGCGGAGTGGCGGTCGAGGTCGCCGGTCGGTTCGTCGCAGATCAGCAGGGTCGGGTCGGACACGATCGCGCGCGCGATCGCGACGCGCTGCTGCTGGCCGCCGGACAATTCGGACGGGCGATGCTTGCCGCGATCCTTCAGGCCGACCAGTTCGAGCGCGATCTCGGCGTTGCGCTTGCGCTGCGCCGCGGAGAGCTTGGTCAGCAGCAGCGGCAGTTCGACGTTCTTCTGCGCGGTCAGCGTCGGCATCAGGTTGTAGAACTGGAACACGAAGCCGACGTTCTGGCTGCGCCAATGCGAGAGCTGGCCCGAGCTCATGCGGTCGATGCGCTGGCCGGCGACCTCGATCTCGCCGGTCGTGGGCGAATCGAGCCCGCCGATCAGGTTCAGCAGCGTGGTCTTGCCCGAGCCGGAAGGACCCATCAGCGCGATGAAGTCGTCCTTGTCGATGTCCAGGTCGATGCCGTGCAGCACATCGATCTTTTCCGGGCCGCGTTGATAGGTTTTGTGCAGGTTGCGGAGCGAAACCAGGGAAGACATCGTGCACTCCTCTTGAATGTGGGTATGAGCCGTCGTCCCGCGCTGCGGGAATCCGGTCTTTGGTCGGGGCGTTCCCCTTCCTGTCTACGACGAACGAGGGGTCAGTCTTTCGACACCGCGTCTTCCGCAATCCGAATCTTGCCGCCATCCTCCAGGCCTGCCGGCGGATCCAGCACCACCGTATCGCCGCCCGCAAGGCCGTCGAGCACTTCACGGTCGTCGCCCAGCGTACGGCCCAGTTTCACGGCATGGCGCTGCACTTTTTCATCGACGACCACGAACGCGACATCCTGGCCATCGCGGTCCACGATCGCCGCCGCCGGCGCCAGCACGCGCGGTTTCGCATTTGTCACCGGCTTCGTCTGCTCACGTTCGAGGAAGCTCACGCGCACACCCATGTCGGGCACGATGCGCGGGTCCTTCTGCTTCAGCGCGATGCGCACCTTGACCGTCGCCTTGCCGCGGTCGGCGGCGGGAATGATCGCGATCACCTCGGCCGGGATCTTCCAGTCCTGGTATGCATTGAGCGTGGCTTCGACCGGCATCTTCGGCTGCACGCGGCCGATGAAGGCCTCGCCGACATCGACTTCGACTTCCAGCGAATCCATGTCGACGATGGTGCCGATGCCGGTGCGGGTGAAGCCACCACCAGCCGACAGCGGCGACACGATCTCGCCAGGCTGCGCCGCCTTCGCGATCACCACGCCGGCGAACGGTGCGCGCACCACGGTGTTGTCGACGCCTTGTTCGGCGATGCGCAGCTGTCCGCCTGCAACCTGCGTGTTGCGTTGCGCGGTGGCGAGTTGCGCGCGCAACGCATCACGCTGCGCGATGGCCTGGTCGTATTGCGCCTTCGACACCAGTTGTTGCTTGACCAGGCCGCCGAGGCGCGCGGCATTGGCTTCGGCTTCGCGCAGTTGCGCCTGCACGCTGCCGATCTGGCTGCGCGCGGCGGCGACCTGGGAAGCGGCGAGATCGCGCTGCGCGTCGGCGTCGATCGGATCGAGCGTGGCCATCACCTGGCCGGCGACGACTTTCTGCCCTTCCTCGATCAGCACTTCGCGGACCTTGCCGGTGATCTTCGAAGACACGGTCGCCATCCGCCGCGCGACCACGTAACCAGTGGCATCGAGCACCGACGCGCTACCGCCGCCGTTGCCGATCGCGACGACTGCCACGGTCTGCACTTCGATCGCCTTGTCGCGTCCGAACAAGGCCCAGCCGAGCAGGGCCAGCACCACGACGCCGGCAGCGATCGCCAATGTGATCCACAAACCACGCCGCGAGGTGGGCGGAGGCGGCGCGCTCCGGTCGATGCGCAGTTCCTTCAGCAGATCGGCGGAGTTGTTCATCAAGAACCCAGGCGGCGGAAAGGGCGAAGTGTGACGACGACGGCCTTCCCAGTGAAGTGGCCAGAAGTCACTTTATATGCCATGCCGACTTCTGACGGCATGACAGCGCGACTGACGGGGCGAAGCCTAGCGATATCGCATGGCGGGGTCACCTGACGCTTGTCATGTCGATTGCATGATCGCCGCGACTGTCGCTGGTTCCGGACGCTGTCTATCGTCATCGCCACCTTCCGATGGAGTAGTGAACATGAGTGGCGGCGACGGCGTGTTGGCGTGCTTGCGCAACGCAAGCAAGGCCTATGGCAAGGTGCGTGCGCTGGATGGCTTCGATCTGAGCCTGCGCGGCGGTGAACTGCTCGCGCTGCTGGGTCCGAATGGCGCGGGCAAGACCACCGCGATCGGCCTGTTGCTCGGCCTGATCCGCGCCGACGCGGGGAGCGCGACCTTGTTCGGCGAGGCTCCGCAGCGCATCGAGGCGCGCCGCGGCATCGGCGTGATGCTTCAGGATGCCGCGCTGCCGCCGACATTGCGCGTCGGCGAACTGATCCGCCTGGCCGCCAGCTATTACCCGACCCCGCGCACGGTCGCTGAGAGCGCCGAGCTCGCCGGTGTTGCCGATCTGTTGCAGCGCCCGTACGGAAAATTGTCCGGTGGCCAGCAGCGCCGCGTGCAATTCGCGATCGCCCTGTGCGGCCGGCCGCGCCTGCTCTTTCTCGATGAACCGACCGTGGGCATGGACATCGAGGCGCGCCACAAACTGTGGGCTGCGATCCGGCATCTGGTCGCGGAAGGCAATGCGGTCGTGCTCACCACGCACTATCTGGAAGAAGCGGAAGCGCTGGCGGATCGCGTGTGCGTGATGGCCCGCGGCAAAGTGATCAGCGAGGGCAGCGTCGCTGCCCTGCGCGCCCGCGTCGCACGCAAGCGCGTGTGGTGCACGACGCGGCTGACGCTGGCGGACGTGACGGCGTGGCCGGACGTGTCCGAAGCGTGCATCGATGGCGATCGCTTGTGCCTGTCTACCGAACACGTCGAAGCAGTGGTACGCCGTCTGCTCGCGCACGACGGCGACCTGTCAGGGCTCGAAGTCCGGGCCGCCGGCCTGGCCGAAGCCTTCACCGAACTCACCCGCGACGCGCATGCCGCCGTCGCTGCCCTGCGCGAGGCCGCCTGATGAACGCCACCCCATCGCTCCGCACCGTATCGACGACACCCGTCATGATGCCTCGGGCACGCGTGTTCGCTGCCTACCTGCAGGAGGTCCGCAGCGAATGCCTGCGCTATCTGCGCAACCCCGGCTTCCTGCTGCCGACGCTGCTGTTCCCCACGGTGTTCTACCTGATGTTCGGCGTACTGCTGGCGCGCAACAGCGGGGCCGATGCAGCCCGCTACCTGCTTGCCGCGTACAGCACGTTCGGTGTGATGGCGCCCGGGCTGTTCGGTTTCGGCGTGTCGCTGGCGCTGGAACGCGACACCGGCCTGCTGACGCTGAAGCGTGCGCTGCCAATGCCGCCGGCTGCCTATCTCATCGGCAAGATGGCGATGGCGATGCTGGTCGCGGCGATCGTCGCCGTGCTGCTGCTGGCATTGGCGGTGTTGGTCGCCCATGTGCCGCTGTCGGTGCAACAGGTGCTGCACCTGTTCGTCATCGAACTGCTCGGCGTGCTGCCGTTCTGCGCGCTGGGCTTGCTGCTTGGCACGCTGATCAAGGGTCAGGGCGCGCCGGGGCTGATCAACATGGTTTACCTGCCGATGGCGTTCGCGTCGGGGTTGTGGTTCCCGCTTGCAGGTCTGCCGAAGTTCCTGCAGCAGATCGCGCCGGCCTGGCCGAGCTATCACCTCAACCAGCTGGCCCTATCGGCGGTGGGCTTGAACCACGCCTCCGGCTTGCCGCACGTGCTGGTGCTGTGCGCGTTCACGGCCGGTTTCCTGTGGCTGTCCACACGAAGGCTGCGCCGCAATGGTTGAGACCTTGCAGTAGCATCCGCGCATGGCACGCCTTCGTCCTGGAATTCCATGAAAGCCGCACTCGCCAAACTGCGGCTCGCGCCGGCGCCCGATTCGACCGTGTCCGAAGCCTTGCGCCAGGGCAAATCGCCCTGGTCCGAAGCGGTGCACTTGTTGTGGTCGGTCTGGGTGTTCATCACCCCGATGTTCGGCGGTGGTTACACCAGTAAGTGGTTGTGGTTGACCCTGGCGTCGTATCCGGTCTTCCTCTGGCTGTACGCGAAGGTGCTGGTGGCTTCGCGGCGTGTCGCTTACCGCTATGCGCTGGGCATGATCGCATTGAGCATCGCGCTGGTGCCGTTCTATCTCGAAGGCATGAGCTACTTCGTGTTCGGTTGCGTGATGTTGCGCACCAGCAGCCGACGATCGCTGCCCGTCTATCTGGTCCAGGTGCTGGCGCTGAACGCTGTCTTCCTGGCGTTGGCCTGGTGGGCCGGTTATCCATGGCAAGCGCTGGCGTGGTTGCCGGCAGTGACGCTGGTGATCGGCATCATCGTCAACGTCGAACGCGCCAGCCAGGAGAAGGACGCCGCACTCAAGCTGTCGCATGAGGAAGTGCGCCGGCTCGCCGCGACCGCCGAACGCGAACGTATCGGCCGCGACCTGCACGACCTGCTCGGCCACACGCTGTCACTGATCACGCTCAAGCTGGAACTCGCGCGCAAGCTGTCCGAACGTGATCCACCCGCGTCGCGGCGCGAACTCGAGGAGGCCGAACGCGTAGCACGCCATGCGCTCGCCGAAGTGCGCAGTGCGGTCACCGGCATCCGTTCCACCGATCTCGCCGCCGAGCTGGCGTCGGCGCGGCTGATGCTGGAATCCTCGCAGGTGCACCTGGAGTACGACCTGCCACCAGGCGATGTGCCGCCCGAAGTCGAACGCGGCCTGGCGCTCGTCCTGCGTGAAGCGGTGACGAACATCGCACGCCATGCGCGTGCGAGCCGAGCGCGCATCGAATTCGCCTGCGACGGCAAGGTCCTGCAGCTATCCATCGTCGATGACGGCCGCGGCGGCGTCGGCGCGGATGGGAACGGCATCGGCGGCATGCGCGATCGCGTGCGCGCGCTGGGTGGCACCTTGAGCATCGAGTCGCCGCGCGGCGGCGGTTCGCGGTTGCTGGTGCGGGTGCCGGCTGGATCAACGCGGACCGTGTTCGCGCCTGTTGCGATGGCGGATCCGACCGACGTCGCTGCGATGCCGCAAGCGCGCGCATGATCCGCATCCTGCTCGCGGAAGACCAGGCGATGGTGCGCGGCGCGCTGTCGGCACTGCTCGGCCTGGAAGGCGATATCGAAGTACTCGGCGCCGCCGCCGACGGCGAGGCCGCCTGGCGCGAACTGCAGCGGCTGAAGCCCGATGTGCTGGTGACCGACATCGAGATGCCCGGCCTGTCCGGACTGGAGCTCGCGCAACGCATCCAGCGCCACGCGTTGCCGATCAAGGTGGTCATCGTCACTACCTTCGGGCGCGCCGGTTTCCTGCGCCGCGCGTTGGATGCTGGCGTGTCTGGCTACCTGCTCAAGGACGCACCCGCGGAGGATCTCGCCGACGCGATCCGCAAAGTGCAGCGTGGCGGCCGTGCGATCGACCCGCAGTTGGCGATGGATGCGTGGAGCGAAGCCGACCCGCTCAACGATCGCGAGCGCCAGGTGCTGCGCCTAGCCGGCGATGGTTTGTCCGCGAGCGAGATCGCAACGCTGTTGAACCTCTCGCATGGCACCGTGCGCAACTATCTGTCGGAAGCGATCGGCAAGCTCGGCGTCGGCAACCGCATCGAGGCCCATCGGTTGGCAAGGCAGAAGGGCTGGCTGTAGGGCGGGTCTCGACCCGCCATCGAGGGTATCGGAATGAACACGACAGGTTCCGACCCATCGAGAACATCGGCAGATGACAACACGGGTCGAGGCCCCGTCCCACGTCAAATGATTGCGCGGGCCTTCAACATGGCATACGCCGCGCGTAATCCCTGTGCCTCGCCACCAGCGGGTTTGCCCGGGCGGTCGCTGTCGTTCCAGCTATAGACGTCGAGGTGCGCCCACTTCTGCGCCGCGGGGACGAAGCGCTCGAGGTACAGCGCGGCGGTGATGCTGCCGGCCATCCTTGATGGGCCGCCGTTGGCGATGTCGGCGATGCCGCTGGTGAGGTAGCGCAGGTACGGGCGCCACAAAGGCATGCGCCACAACGGATCGCGCTGTTGTGCGCCGGCGTCGAGCCATTCCTGCGCCAGCGCGTCGTCGTTGCTGTACAGCGCGGGCAGGTCGGGACCGAGCGCAACGCGGGCGGCACCGGTCAACGTAGCGAAGTCGAGCAGCAGTTCCGGTTTGAGTTCGGCGGCATGGGTGAGGGCATCGCACAGCACCACGCGGCCTTCGGCATCGGTGTTGTCGATCTCGACGCTGACGCCCGCACGCGTGGCGACGACTTCGCCGGGGCGATAGCTGTTCGGACCGATCGCGTTCTCCACCGCCGGCACCAGCAACGTGATCCGCAATGGCAGCCTGCGCGTCATGATCAGTTCGGCCAGGGCGATCGCGTGCGCCGCACCGCCCATGTCCTTCTTCATGTTGCGCATGCCGTCGGCGGGCTTGATGTCGAGGCCGCCGGTGTCGAAGCACACGCCCTTGCCGACGAGCGCCACGTGCGGGTGCGCTTCGCTGCCCCAACGCAGCACGATCAGCCGCGGCGCGCGATGCGAAGCACGGCCGACGGCGTGGATCGCGGGGAAGTTCTTCGCCAGCAGGTCGTCGCCGCTGGTCACTTCGATCTGCGCACCGTGGCGTTCGGCGATTTCGCACGCGATCTGTTCGAGCTGGTCCGGCCCCATGTGCTCGGCCGGCGTGTTGACCAGGTCGCGCACGCGAAGGCAGGCGGCGAGCTGGTCGAACACCTCGGCGTCGGCGTTGTCGACGGCCAGCCGCGCGGGCGCGCGCGAGGGCTGCTTGTAGCGGTTGAACCGGTAGGCACCGAGGCCCCAGCCGAGTTGCAGGGCGGCGCGTGCGCCGGCATCGAGTTCGGTGGCGAGGTGCCAGTCGCCCGGCGGCAGCGCGAACGGTGCATGCGCATAGGACATCGGATCGAGCTTGTCGCCGATGCCGAGCACGGCGCCGGCAATGCCATGTTCGCCCGGCAGCAACAACAGGCTGCCCGATGCCGCCGTGAAGGTGTGTGCATCGACCCAGCTTCCATGCGCGGGCAATTGCAGCTTGCGCCACTCATCGAAACCGGCGCGTTCGATGCAGTAGAGCGGCAGGCTCTTGTCGGCGGCGCTCTTGTCAGAAGCGTCGGCAAATCCGTGCGGCAGGTTCATGCGGCAATGGTGCCTTGGTCGTGCGCCGCATCGAGCCAGTCGGCCAGTGCAGCGAGAGTGGTGAAGGCGAGGTCGGGACGGACGTCGTCGTGCGGCCAGCGCCGCGTCAGACCAGCGTGATCAGCCCGGTTGATCCAGCAAGTCCGCAAGCCGGCGCGATGCGCGCCGACGATGTCCTGTTCGATGTCGTCGCCGACATGCAGCACATGCTGCGGTTCGACGCCAAGCTGCGTGCAGGCGGCATGGAAGATGCTCGCGTCCGGCTTGGCCGCGCCGTGTTGGCCGGCACCGAGCTGGAAGCGGAAATGTGCGGCAAGGCCGATGCGCCGCAGGTCGGCGTTGCCGTTGCTCACCGCCGCCAGCGGCACCCGCGCCGCGAGGCGCTGCAGTGCGGCGATGCTGTCCGGATAGCATTCGACGCGATTGCGTTCGGCGTAGAACACCTCGAAGGCCTCATCGGCGCGCGCCGGATCCTCACCGCTCAGCGCCATCGCCCGCGCCAGCGTGATGCGGCGCAGCGCGGTGAAGTCGTGCATGAGGTGCGGATGCTCGTCATTCACGCTTTCGCGCAGGACCCGCATTTCAGTGATCGGGAAGAGTTCGGCGGTACGCGGGCAGTGCGCTTCGAGCCAGTCGTGCAGCACATGCTCGACGCGCGCGCCGATCGGGCCGAACGGCCAGAGGGTGTCGTCGAGGTCGAGGGTGATGGCACGGATCGGGAAATTCACGACGCCATTCTACTGCCGGTACCGCCTGCGACAGCTGGACCGAAAGTCACTCCAGCAGCCGCGCCCAGCCTTCCATCCCGATCCGCGCCAGCACGATCTTCACGCAGGCCAGCAGCGGCACCGCCAGCAGCAGGCCGATGATGCCCCACAGGCCGCCGAACAGGATCAGCCCGAGAACCAGCACCAGCGGCGACAACGCCATGCGCTTACCGAGCACGACCGGGGTGATGAGTTGGCCTTCCAGCGTGTGCAGGCCGAGGTAGAACACGGCCGGCAGCAGCGCTGGCCAGAGTCCGTCGTAACTGACGAATCCCATCAGCAGCATCACGACCATGCCGAGCAACGGGCCGATATACGGCGCGAAGTTGAGCAACGCCGCCATCGAGCCCCACAGCAATGCTTCTTCGAGCGGCACATGCATGAAGAAATACAGGCCGGCAGCGAATGCCACGCCGAACAGCGCATTGATCACGCTGATGGTAAGCACATAACGCGAAATCTCGTGCTCCAGCACCTGCAGGATTTCGGTGGTGAGCTTCTGCTGGTGCCTGCTGGGCAGCAACGCGATCGCGCGTTGCTGCAGGCGGCCGCCATAGACCATGAAGAAGAACGTCAACAGCACGACCGCCAATACCGCAGCCACAGCTTTCGGTGTGGCGGTGAGCATCTTGTAAGGATCGTCGACTGTAGTCTTGACCACCTGCACCGGCTTGCTGCTCTCGCCGCCGGCGCTGCGCGCGATGTTCTCGGCGGCCCTGCTGGCGTCGCGCACCGGCTTGACCAGGCTGCGCAGCTTTGGCGTGATCTCGCGCAATTCGCGCGGGGCTTCGCTCAGCCATTCGCTGGCCGGCTGCACCAGTTCGCGGCCGAGTGCGAAAGCGGCGACGATGCCGAGCGTCAACACCAGCAGGGCGCCAAGGAAACGCGGCAGGTACAGCTTGTTCAACAGGCGGATGATCGGATTACCGACCAGGGCGAAGAAGATCGCCAGCAGGATCGGCAGGATCAGTTCCTGCGCCGCCCACAGCGTGTAGACGACGGCGAGCACGGCCAGCACCAGCAGTGACGCCGATGCGCGCGGGCGCGGTGGCGGCGGGGATTCGGCACCATCCTTCGGCATGCCGTCGTCGACTGGTGGAACGGTGGCGTTCAAGAGGCGACTAAGGCTCGACGGATTCGGTTTGCGCAGCATGTCGCATCGCGGCCGCGCTGTCCGGTGCAACCTCCGCTGCGATGTCCTCGGCGCTGGCCGCAGCATGTTCGGCTTCGCTCGCAGCGGACTTGGCGATGCCGCTGGTCAGCAGGCTGGTCAGCGTCGTCGCCAGCTGCATCAGTCCGCCGCTGCGGGCGAGACCGCGGATCGGGTCGGTACGGGCGATCAGGAAACCGCCAACCAGTCCGGCCACGATGATGCGTCCCGGCGTCCACATGTCCTTCCACGAGCCCTTGAGCTGGCGCCAGTCTGCAGCCACCGCGCGCTCCTGTGCTTCAAGCGCGTGCTCGGCCTGCTCCACCTTGGCGATGAGTTTCTTGAAGCTCATGACGGCATGCCCATGGAAGACCTGTTCATGGCGGCATGCTCATGGCGGTGTGACGTCGACGCCAAGGCCTTTCTTGATCGGTTCTCCGCC
This sequence comes from Lysobacter sp. CFH 32150, assembly GCF_022758295.1. Lineage (GTDB taxonomy): Bacteria > Pseudomonadota > Gammaproteobacteria > Xanthomonadales > Xanthomonadaceae > CFH-32150. Next base: position 21,864 of record NZ_JALDWJ010000006.1, read on the forward strand.
ATTGGGAAGTTTTTCGCTCGCTTCCCGCGCGGAAACAGGCGAGTCCGGCTTCGGCATCAGGTCTTCCAGTTCGCCGATCCCCAATCGCGCCAGTTGCCGACGCGTGGCCTGCAGGCGCGTGTGCTCGAAATACTGCATTGCCTGCCAGCCGGCGTAGACGGTGATCGCGATGCTCACCAGCGCGCTCAATCCGATCGACAGCGCCCACGACCAGGCGAACCAGCGCTGCATCAGCGTGGTCAGCGTCGCGACCACCAGCAGCCAGGCCGCGGTGCCGAAGGCGATGGCGATGCCGGTGAATGCCAGCGTGCGTCCGAACGCGCTGCGCGCGAGCGAGATGTCGGCCGACACCAGGATGCGCAACGCCTTGGCGGCGTCGGACGCAGCGCCGAGTCCGGCACGGCCGGTGGCGCCGAGTTCGCGCAGCGCCTCGCTCAGGTCCGGCTTCGGGCCGGCACTGCGGGACTGCGCTTCTTGCTCGCCTGGTTCGTCCATGCGTGTTTGCGGCCGCTACCGTCAGCGACCGCAGCCTGCTTACTTGTCGCCGCTGCGCGCGAGCTTGGCGATGATCCAGCCGGCGGCGAAGGCAACGCCGAACGATGCCAGCGGCCGTTCGCGGATCAGATCGGCGGCGCTGTCGATCAGGTCGCGGCCCTTGTCCATCAGCTTGTCGACCTGCTCTCCGGTGGCGGCGCCGAGGTTCTCACCTGCGGTCAGGCTGGCGATCGCGCCGTCGGCGAGTTCGGCCTTCATCTGGGCTTTGCCCAACCGCATCTCGTCGGTGGCGGCGCTGGCGGCACCCTTGATGGCGTCGCTGGCCGCGACGGCGGCTTGCTTGAAGTGGGTACCGGCTTCGCCGAGGTTGGCTTTCACCGTATCGGTGGCGCGGCCGTTGTTGTCGGGAGTGGTCATTGCGATCTCCTCTGGAAGGGGACACTCATTGCATCTGCAGGTTGCCACGTGCGTTACCGCGTAACACCTGTAGCACCAATTGCCGTGGCGGCTCGGAAAAGCTGGCGCGGAAGCCGCCGAGGTCGCTGAATTCTCCGCTACTGGCCGCGAGGATCACGTCATCCTTGCGCAGCGCATTCTGCTCCGCGCGACTGCCGCGTGCGACCGCGCTGACGCGCACCCCGCTGAGGCCGGCCTGGCGCAGCTGTTCAGGCAATTCGGCAAAGGTCGCCCCGGCCAGGCGCGGATCGAGCAGGCCGCCGTCGACCGATCGCGGCTGTTCGCGCAGGCTCGCGGTGAGTTGCAGCGGCTTGCCGTCGCGGCGCACGTCCAGCGCGACCTTGGCGCCCAACGCCTGCAGGCCTTCGAAGTTGTGCAATGCGGCGCGATCGTCGATGCGCTGCCCGTTCGCGGCGACGATCACGTCGCCGGTCTTCAATCCGGCCGCGGCGGCGGCGGAATTCGGATAGACGCGTGTGACGACCGCACCACGCGTGCCTTCGAGGCCAAGGCCGCGCGCGATGCGCTCGTCCAGGGTCTGCGTGTCGATGCCGAGCGCGCCGCGGCGCACTTCGCCGGTGCTCGCGAGCTGCTGCATCACGTTGCCGGCGAGATTGGCCGGAATCGCGAAGCCGAGCCCGATATCGCCGGCGCGGCTGCCTTGCGGATTGAACGTCGCGGTGTTGATGCCGACCAGCTCGCCACGCAGGTTGACCAGCGCGCCGCCGGAATTGCCGGGATTGATCGATGCGTCGGTCTGGATGAAGTTCTGGAACCCCAGCCCGGGCAGGCCGCTGCGGCCGACCGCGGAGACGATGCCCGACGTCACCGTCTGCCCGAAGCCGAACGGATTGCCGACCGCGACCACGAAATCGCCGACCCGCAACTGGTCGGAATTCGCGAGCGGCAGCGCGGTGAGGTTCTCGGCCGGGATCCGGATCAGCGCGACATCGGTATCGGCATCGGAGCCGACGAACTCCGCCTTCAGCGTGCGGCCATCGGCCAGCGTCACCGAGACTTCATCCGCGCCTTCGATCACGTGGTGGTTGGTCAGCACCAGGCCTTTCGCGGCATCGACGATCACGCCCGAGCCCAGCGACTGGTTGATCCGCTCCTGCGGGACATTCGGGAACATGCGGCGGAACAGGGGATCGTTGGCGAAGGGATTGTTGATCCGCACCCGCTGCTTGGTATGCACGCTCAGCACCGCCGGCGTCACCCGCTGCAGCATCGGCGCCAGCGACGGCAACGCCTGGCCATCGACCGTGGTCGGCAGCGCTGCGACGCTGGGCACGGTGACCGCGGCCGAGGGCGGCGGTTCGGCCTGGACGGGGTTGTCGAAACTGTCGCGCAGGGCGGTCGCGGCGAAGCCGCCGAATGCGGCGGCGGCAGTCAGGGCGATCAGGGTGGTAGTGGGCTTGGGACGCATCGCGTTTGGTTATCCGGGTCGATAAGTGACTTAAACGTGAGATCGCGGCACAGGGTGACGGAATCAAGCCGCGGGAGACACTTGCAGTGTCGGCACTGACCGCTAAATCGATAGTGAAGTTCGTCATCGCGCCGCTTGTCGCCGACTTGTGATCGTCATCAACAAAGGCGTTGACTTCATTGCGGCCCGGGCGTACGTTGAACTCCCCGGTTCACCACTACATCTTGTGGTGATGAGTCGGGAGGAGCCCAGACGTAGGGGTTTCACCTGATCAGTTCGGCGCCTCTGGGGAGCGGCGCATAACGGGGGCAGGCACCGCCAGAGGCCACGAAAACCAGCAGTGAACGCGACGCGGACTCGATCCCGCGGTCGCGGGGCTTGCCGCCATCGTCATTGGCCGGGCCGCAGCATGAAAACCAGAACAACTAAGGCGCGGGCACCGACCCGAGCCACGAACAAACGGAGATGAGAGCAGCATGAGCACGGTGCGCCTCGAGGCGGTCAAGACAGTGAACGAGCAAGAGATCCCCATGCAGCCGGCCTCGGCCGACATCTGGGACAAGAAATACCGGCTGAAGACCAAGTCCGGCGAGGCGATCGACGCCGACATCGACGGCACCTACCAACGTGTCGCCAAAGCCCTCGCCGAAGCCGAGCCGACTCCCGAGAAGCAGAAGTACTGGAACGAACGCTTCGTCTGGGCGCTGCGCCGCGGTGCCATTCCCGCCGGCCGCATCACCAGCAACGCCGGCGCACTCGAGCACAAGCCGGCGACCTCGACGATCAACTGCACCGTGTCCGGCACCATCGAGGATTCGATGGACGGCATCCTCGACAAGGTCCATGAGGCCGGCCTCACGCTGAAGGCCGGCTGCGGCATCGGCTACGAATTCTCGACGCTGCGTCCGCGCGGTGCGTTCGTCGCCGGCGCCGGCGCGTACACGTCGGGCCCGATGTCGTTCATGGATATCTACGACAAGATGTGTTTCACCGTGTCGTCGGCCGGTGGCCGTCGCGGTGCGCAGATGGGCACGTTCGACGTCTCGCATCCGGACGTGAAGGATTTCATCCGCGCCAAGCGCGAAGACGGCCGCCTGCGCCAGTTCAACCTGTCGCTGCTGATCACCGACGGTTTCATGGAAGCGGTCGCCAATGACGCCGATTGGCCGCTGGTGTTCCCGGTCAACATCAAGGAGTCGGGCGACATCAACCTCGCCGACGCCGAGCAGATCATCTGGCGGGAGTGGCCCACCCACAAGAACTACGTCACCCGCGACGACGGCCTCGTCGCCTGCCGCATCTACGGTCACATCCGCGCGCGGCACCTGTGGGACATGATCATGGTCTCGACGTACGACTACGCCGAGCCGGGTTTCATCCTGATCGACCGCGTCAACGAGATGAACAACAACTGGTGGTGCGAAACCATCCGCGCGACCAATCCCTGCGGCGAGCAGCCACTGCCGCCGTACGGCGCGTGCCTGCTCGGCTCGGTCAACCTCACCAAGTTCGTGCGTAAACCTTTTACCGATGAGGCGAGCTTCGACTGGGAGGAATACAAGGAAGTCGTGCGCGTGTTCACCCGCATGCTCGACAACGTGGTCGAAGTGAATGGCCTGCCGTTGCAGCAGCAGCGCGACGAGATCGCGCGCAAGCGCCGCCACGGCATGGGCTTCCTCGGCCTGGGTTCGACCGTGACCATGCTGCAGATGAAGTACGGCTCCAAGGAATCGTGCGAATTCACCGAGCGCATCGCCCGCGACATGGCCGTGGCCGGCTGGGAAATGGGCCTGTCGCTGGCCAAGGAAAAAGGCGCCGCGCCGATCATGGAAGAGCGCTTCGCGGTCACTGCCGAGATGCTGCGCAAGCGTCCGGAAATGGTGAAGGACGGCTGGAAGATCGGCCAGGAGATCGAAGGCAAGGTCCTGCACGCCAAGTACTCGCGCTACATGCAGCGCGTGGCGGAAGTCGCGCCGGAGCTGGTCGAGGAACTCGCCGAAGTCGGCGCGCGCTTCACCCACCACAGCTCGATCGCCCCGACCGGCACCATCTCGCTGTCGCTGGCCAACAACGCCTCCAACGGCATCGAGCCCTCGTTCGCGCACCACTACAGCCGCAACGTGATCCGCGAAGGCAAGAAGTCGAAGGAAAAGGTCGACGTCTGGTCGTACGAGCTGCTCGCCTACCGCGAACTGGTCAACCCGAAGGCGGTGCCGTTCGCCGAAGACGCCGACGCCAGGCTGCCCGACTACTTCATCTCGGCCGACGACATCACGCCGAAGGAGCACGTCGACGTGCAGGCCGCGGCGCAGAAGTGGGTCGACTCGTCGATCTCCAAGACCGCCAACGTCCCGACGGATTACCCGTACGAGGACTTCAAGGACATCTACCGCTACGCCCACCAGCAGGGCCTGAAGGGCTGCACCACGTTCCGCTTCAATCCGGCCGCCTTCCAGGGCGTGCTGGTCAAGGAAGCGGATCTGGAAAACACCCTGTACCGCTTCGAGCTGGAAGACGGCAGCGTGGTCGAGGTCAAGGGCAACGAACAGATCGAGTACGACGGCGAGATGCACACCGCCGCCAATCTGTTCGATGCGTTGAAGGAAGGCTACTACGGCAAGTTCTGATGGCGGCCCGCACACTGCCATCACGCAGCGTGCGGGTATAGGATCGCGTTGTTCCACCACATATCGTTTTTCGTTTGAAAGCGGGTTGTCTGCCAGCAGGCTGTTCGAATCAGCATGCCCATACGAGGAGGGCTTCAATGAGCAACGGTAACGGGGTGACGGCGACCCTTTCCAACGCCGCAGAAGCAGTGGTCGAGAAGGCACAGGAAGTCGGTAGCGCGGTCAAGAAGCGCGCCGGCAAGGCTGTCAGTGGTGCCAAGAAGGCCGCGAGCAGCGCCAAGAAAGCGGCGAAGAAAGCGGTCGGCAAGGCGAAGAAGAAACTCGCCACCGCCAGCGCCGCTGCCAAGAAGGAAGCCACCGCGCTGAAGCGCAAGGTCACCGGCAAGAAGACCGCAGCCAAGAAAGCGGTGAAGAAAGCCGGCAAGAAAGTCGCCGCGAAGAAGGCTTCGGCCAAGAAGGCGGTGAAGAAAGCAGTGAAGAAGATCGCCAAGAAGGCACCGGCGAAGAAAGCGACGAAGAAGGCAGCGAAAAAAGCGACCAAGAAAGTCGCCAAGCGCCGTCCGGCGAAGAAGGCCGTCAAGAAGGCCGCACGCCGCAAGTAAGCAAGACCGCCGCCGCGTCGCATCCGGCGCGGCGGCTTTTGATAGAACAGCTTTGTTAGAGCCCGATTACCGCAATCTGCATCACCCGCACTACTTCAGATCACGCTTTTTTTAGGATTCGTCATGGCCGTCAAGATCGACAAGAAAATCAAGGGCTACGCCGTCGTCACCCCGGAAGACAAGGCCAAGGACGCGGCGAAAGCCGAATCCGTGTCGCGCGCTGTCGCCGAGGCTGTCCTGCCCGTGGCCGACGTGATCCAGATGCACGAGCGCATCGAGCGCCCGGAAGTGCTGATCGGTTCCACCTACAAGATCAAGTCGCCGCTGGTCGAGCACGCGATGTACGTGACCATCAACGACATCGTCCTCAACGCCGGCAGCGAGCACGAGCAGCGCCGCCCGTTCGAGATCTTCATCAACTCCAAGTCGATGGACCACTTCCAGTGGATCGTCGCGCTGACCCGCATCATGTCCGCAGTGTTCCGCAAGGGCGGCGACGTCACCTTCCTGGTGGAGGAGATGAAGGCGGTGTTCGATCCCAAGGGCGGCTACTTCAAGGCCGGTGGCGTGTACATGCCGTCGCTGGTCGCCGAACTCGGCAGCATCGTCGAGGACCACCTCAAGTCGATCGGCATGATCCACGATCCGGAAATGAGTGCCGAGCGTCGCGCGCTGATCGCCGAGAAGCGCCGCGCCTTTGAGGAGCGCTCAAAAAAAAACTCTGACATAAGCCCCGACCTCGGCGGCGCGATGGCCCGGCCCGCCGCCGAAGCACGCCCTGAAGACATCGAAGTCACCGGCGACGGCGCGAGCTTCCCGCCGTCCGCGACCATGTGCCACAAGTGCAGCACCAAGGCCGTGGTGATCATGGATGGGTGTGCGACTTGTTTGAATTGTGGGTATTCGAAGTGCGGATAAATGCGGTCCGCGATTGATGCTGCCGTCACTCAGTCAGTTGTGTCCGGGCAGGCAAAAGCTTGGATTTCTGACCATGAGGTTGGTTTGCTTAGAAGTCTAAAAGGGCCCCTCGGGGCCCTTTTATTTGGCCGCATAGCTCAGAAAGCCAGCACGGTGAGTTGGCGAGTGGCCGCTAACGACCCATTGCGGACATTCAACCCCTTGTTTGAGTAATCTGGATAAATGGACAAATCCAACGAGCGCCAGGTGCACATCATTTCGCAGGTGATGCTGTTCATGGCCACGATTGCGGCGCTGCTCTTGCTGGCCAACGCTGCACGCAGCGAGTCACTGCACGCCGCGCCGAAAGTCGGCGAGGAATACGAAATCAGCAAGAGATACGAGACCTCCGAGCAGACCAGTGATGGCTCATCGGGAAGCTCTAGTGGTCGAGATACCATTATCGAGCGCGTGATCGGAGTGCGCGAAGGCGGTTTGGAGCTGGAATTCGATCTCCCGAAAGAAGCCACAGCAGAAGACAGAGCGCGCAGCTGGCAGTTTCCGGTGCGTGTTTTCAGGCCGACCAACGGATCGATGCAGTTGCTCAACCGCCCCGAACTCGAAGCGCGAATCGAGGGTTGGCTCAAGGCCGCCGGATGGACTCGTGCCGCTTGTGGGCGATGGATTTTCACGTGGAATGCGTTTCGCATCGAATGCGACCCGGAGTCGGTGATCAAGGCGGTTGAACCGTTCGATCTGAGATCCACTGGCATCCGGGAGGGAGCCTCTTACCAGGAAGCTGAGGCAAGAGGCCCCGGAATGTTGACGAGAAAATCGACCGGACCAGACGGTGCGACGTTTGCTGTCGCATTGGAGATCGACCCTGACGCAGTCCGTCGCGCTCGCGCCGAATCCGATGTCGCCGTCGGGGAGATGATGCAGGAGCCAGTGACGCTGGACGGGGCACTTCGCGAGCGGGCGAAGGAAGATGTATCTGGGACCATTTCGGTCACTATCGACACGGACCTCGCCGGGAATATACGAAGGCGAACCAAAGTGACCAAAGTGGAGACCAAGGGGCCGGGCGGCAGAACTCAAAGCCAGACAGTGACAGAGACGGTCGAACGCCGACCTGCCCCGACTTCAGGGAGTGCCAGTCTGCTACTCGACTGAGCGACCGCTTCCGACCCGAAGCAGACATCAATACAAACTGAGGCCCAGACGCGAGCGAAACTGGCCACTGCACTCACCGCACCGCAACTTCCTTGCGGCTACGAAGCGCCCATCTGTACAAGAGCTGGTCCGCGCTTCATGGATCGATGGCTGCCTCGCAGAGCCTCGCAATCACTTGGCTGCCTTCGTGGGCCTCATTGTCATCGGACGGAGCAAATTCGGTCACAGTAAGGCCGACTAGGTCGGCTTCGCGCGCGATACGGCCGACCAACGCGATCGCATCTTCGACCCCGAGATCGCCATCGGGATATGCGACGTAAGGAAATTCGCGCGGATCGAGCACGTCCAGGTCGAAATGGATGTGCACAGGCCCACCGATGATTGCCTGCGGATCCAGCAGTTTCAAATCCAGCTCGCGCTGCAGTGCCCAGTCGCCGTCATCGCCAACACGGATGCCAAAATAGTGGAAGCGGGCCGGATCAAACGGCGTACCAAGGAAGGGGCGCATCGGCTCGGGTGCACGCCCCAGGATCGCGCTTACCGGCATGCCATGGAAGTTGCCACTGGGGGAAGTCTGGGTCGTGTTGGCGTCGAGATGGGCATCGATCCAGATCACGCGGAGGTCTGGATGCATGTCGTTTAGATAATCGATCACCGCGACATCCACGGCGCAATCGCCACCGGCGGTCAGGATGCGTCTGGCACCGGAGCGCGCGAGCATGTCCTGGGCACTGCGGAACTGCGCAAAGATCGCTTCCCAGCGGCGGACGCCGTGAGCGTCATCCGCATTGTTGTCGCCCAGTGGCACCCGGACCAGCGGCGCGTACTGTCCGCAGACCGCAGCCGCCGCTGAAGCACCGCGTGGGAGGTTCTGGTGCCGGCCCGATCCTTGCCATTGTGGGTAGGAGAGGCTGAGGTCGAACGGCATGGTCTCGCGCTCCTTTCCGATCGCAATTTTGTCGATGATGCCATCGTCTGTCCGGCCTGATGACCTGGCACAAATCATCCTAGCGGAGACCAGCAACAAAGAGACCAACAAAGGGGACGGAGGTAATTAGGAGCTACATAATTGCTTCCGTCCTCCAATCTAGTTGAGGCTGTTAACTACCCCGTCCCCCAATCTGGAAATCGCAAGCTTTGAGGTTCGAAGCAGCTCTTGCGAGCACCACTCACAACTTGACGCGACTCCCATCCTGCAGAACACGCCACGCGTTGTCGCCATGCAGCCACATGCCTTCCGAACGGCGTGGTAGAAGGCCGACGCGATAGTCCCACGGGTGTTTGACGTCGATGGCAAAGACCTTGTTGTCAAACAATGCCTTCACGCGTGAATTCAGCGTGTGACCGACGACGACGGCAGTGGCATCGAATTTGGCCAGCGTGTTTACCACTTGCCTTTGCGTCAGGTCCTCCTTGAAGTAGCCGCGATACCAGGAGGGTCCCGTCCGGGGGCTGAGCAGTAGGTCTTCGTCACCCGCGTTGCGCCTTGGATACCACCGCTGTCGATACTGGGCGCGCACGATCTGATTGAGGTCGTCCAGGGTGTAGGGCAGTTCGGCGAGCTTCGGGTGCAAACCGCCATGGACGAACAGGATGCCGTTGATCACTTCGACGGTGTTCTTGCTCGACAGCCAGCGCCCCAGGAAGGCGACGTGACCGAAGAGTTCGGCCTGGTGCCTGCCGAGAATGGCCGCGACATTGGTATAGATCCCATGTGCCGCCTCGAAGTTGCCTTGCAGGTTCTTAATCTCGTGGTTGCCCAGGATGTAGTGCACCTGGCCGCCCTGTTGCTTGGCGCTTTGCTCCAATCGGTAGATGAACCACAGCACTTGGGTGACGGAGGGGCCGCGGTCGACAAAATCGCCGACCAGCACCAGGTGGCCTTTGCCAAAGATCCAGTTGAGATTGGTGTCGATCACCTTGGCGTTGATCAGGAAATCGCGGAAGGCCTTGTAGTTGCCTTCGATGTCCGAGATGGCAACGATCGGCTGACCATCCTGAGTGCGCGTGGGCGGTGCGGCAAACTCTGCGCTTGCCCGTACGGCGAAACGGCTGTTGTCCAGTGGAAAAGTGACTTCGAGCGGGAAGGTTTCCGTCAGCGCGTGGCGACGCTCTTCGACCCAGAAGCCGCCATCGCGATGGCCGCGCAACGTTTGCACCACCCATTGGTCGCCGCGTTGGAACACATGCGGGCCTTCGTCGCCCACCGAGTAGGCGGTCACGCTGTCGCCGTAGTAGAAATCGGCGCCTTGCCACACTCCGACGCCCACGGCGACGACCGCAAACGCCAGCAGCACAACCAGGAAATGCCAGAAGTACGTGAATACGGTTTTCATGATGGACACTCGTTTTTGAGGGCGAGCAGTTTTTGAGGACGAGCAAGGCCCGACAGCCGTGGTGGCCGCCTCACAGTGCTCGTAGTTTTTGGAGGGAAGGGGCGCGCCTCCCTCAGAAGTGGGCTTCTTAGGGAAGACCGCGCCGCAGAACTCGCAATACTCGTCGCGTCACTTCGGCGCACCACGCGGCGGCGGCCAAAGCCAGCGGGATCAGCCCGTAGCCCAGCAGTTCCCGGGCATCCGGATGGGGTGAACCTGACCAGCTGATCGTGATGGAAGTGCCGCCGGCCACCGACCACATGCCGACCGACGCCGGCTCAATCAGTTTCGCCAGCGCTAACAACAGGAAGGCGATGGCGACGGAGTAGCCGAACGCCCCCATCGAGTAATACAACCCGCGGGTCACCGTCTGTTTGACGCGATGGATGACGCGGAAGCCCGCAGGCGGCGGCGCGCCGGCCTGGATGTGGGCCACGTACTGCGCCGCCAGCGCCTCCGGCGGCCCGAAGCCTTGCAGCAACGCGGCGACGTCGAGGTCTTCGCCACGCGCTTCGGCCTGGTCCACGACTTCGTGGAGATGGCTTTCGATTTCCCGAACCACTTCTTCGGCGTTGGCTCTTTCCAGCTTGCCCAGGTGCGAGGCCAGCGTGCGCATGTACGCGCGGATTGGATGACGCGAAATCATGTCAGCTTCCTTCGGTGGTCAGTTCGGACTCGGCCGTCATGGCCAGCAAGGCGTTGATGTCGGTGACCGACTGCTGCCAGGACAGGGCGAGGGTGGCGAGCTTGCGTTTGCCCTTGGCGGTGAGTTGGTAGTACTTGCGGGGCCGGCTCTCGCCCTCCTGTACCCAGTGGGCGTCCACCAGCTCGTCGCGCTTGAGGCGGTCCAACAACGGATACAGCGTGCCTTCCGTAATCGCGGTCGTGGGAAAGCGCTGCAAATGACGCAGCAGGGCCAAGCCATAGACAGGGCGGTCGCGCAAGGCAGCCAGAATCACCAGCTCGAGCGCACCTTTCCGCAGCTGGACTTGCCACTTTTCCTGGAGATCTTCATTGTTCATGTAATCATCTTGCCATACAGCGTACTTTGCAATACAAAGTATGATGTATTGCATTGTTATGGCTGTCAAGTGCTTCGCGCTTCCGGATCGGTGAGCCGAGCGCCGGGACCTGGAACCCGACGACGGCCAGATCAGGGGACGGAGGTAACTAGGGAGCTACTAGTTACCGACTTTGTTCTGTGTGATGCAGTGAGCAAGCAACAACAAGCAACAAAAAAGCCGGCACCAAGCCGGCCTTTTTTGTTCCGCACGCAATCACTACTCCTGCGGCTTCACGCCCAGGTAAGCGCCGGCCATGTGCTCGGTCATCCACGGGTCGAGGTCTTCGATGGCGAGCGCGTGGCGGAACATGGTTTCGGCGGTGGCGCGGTCGCCGTGCAGCAGGTAGTACGCGCCCACTTCCGCGAGGCCCTTGGCGTCGCTGGGGTTGGCGGCGACGAAGCGATCGAACAGCGGCTTCGCCTTGTCCCACTCGCCGGCCTCGGCGTACACACGGGCGATGCGGTAGAGGTCGCTGTACTCGTGCTTGTCGGCGAGGATTGCATCGAAGATGGCCTGGCCCTCAGCCTTGAGGCCACCCAGGTAATAGACCCGGCCGGCACCGATGCGCTCCCAGCTCCCGTTCTTGCCGGACTGCGCGAGCGCGATCTCCAGGAGCGCCTTGGCGGCGTCCTGCGGTGCCTTGTCCTGGTAAGTCAGGGGCGTAGGCCGTTGTTTTGCGCCATAGCCGACGCCGATGCCGGCGACAAACAGGATCGCGGCTACCGCCGCGGTCATATGTACTTTCATGAAGGCTCCCCCTTGTGAAATGCATGAACGGCGCGCGTTCGACGCGGTGCGGATCAAGTCTAACGACCGCAGCGCGGTTATCGAAGCACACCCCGTTATTTCTTCCGTTTCTTCTTCGCTTGCTTTGCTTTCTTCGCCTTCAGCGCCTTCGCTTTCGCCTCCGCGGCCTGCGTCGCCCTGACCCGCTCGATCTCCGCGGCCAGTTCGCCCTGAAGCAGCACGAGCAGTTCCGTCACCGGTTCGCTGTCGATCGGCTTGCCATCCAGCGTCGTCGCGGTGACCCGCGTGGTCGTGCGCTTGATCGAGTCGGACAGCAGCACGGACTTGGTCTGTACCAGGAAAGACATGCCGCGGTAGCGCAGGGTGTAGAGGTCCAACATCTGCGCGCGACCTTCGTACTCGACGCCGGGCGTGCGCACGGCGATCTGGCCGACCGCGTTCCAGGTGTCGAGCTTGTCGGCTTCGATCATGAATTCGCCGGGCGTGAAGGGGGGCGGGAGGGCCACTTCGATCGGCGGTGCCGCCTCCGGTGGCGGTTCATCCGGGACCGGGCTGGTGCGACATCCGGTGACCAGGAGCGCGAGTAGGCACAGGCAGGCAAGTTTTCTCGGCATGTGCGCCATCCATCAGGACAGATGTGTTCTGTGCACCAGCGTGCGTGAACGCGACGGAAAGGCCATTACCTCGCGCGCTCGATGCTGGCGACGAGGGCCTGCGTTTGAGCGCCGCCTTTGCATCGGAGATGAGTCGTTGCTGGCTCGCCATCAACTGCGGCAGCAGGTCGCTGACTGCACGGTTCTACGAGAAATGCGGATGGCACCGCACCGGCATCGTCACCAGCCAGGTGGACACGCCGGACGGCGTCTTGCCGTTGCAAGTCTGGCGCTATGAAAGACATCTGCGCCAAGGTGCACGGCTGGACGGTGCGAGCGGCTGAGCCCGGGAGTACCCGTCACTCCTTCAGTGCCGGACGCTGCCCGGTCATCCGCACCCCATGCGCGACACCCCAGCGGATGCCGATGCGATGCAGTCGCTGTTCGGCAATCGGGCGCAGATGAGCCGGCGTCGCGGCGATGATGGCGTCGTAACGTTCGGCCCAGGCGTTGGCGAATTCAAACACGCCTTGGTATGTAGCCTGCAAACGCGCCATTTCCGATTCCAGTTCGGCGATGGCGGCGTTCAGTTCGTGCTCGGTCATCATGGGCGCTACGCAGTAGGCCGGCATGGAGGCGGCTGGATGCGGTACCCCGACGGTAGGCCGGTTGCCGGGATCCTGCAAGACAGCAAACGACTAACGCACCTTGGCGTTCGCGACCTGCGGCGCCATGCCTTGGGTCGACTTGAGGTGCAACCAATCCAGCGTGGCGCCGCGCATGCCGCTGCTGGCAAGCATCCTGTCGCGATGGGCCTGGTTGCAATCGTCGGCCAGGGCCTCTCCGGGCAGCAGGCTGTGGAGTTGTATCTGGGTGAGGCGATCGCCCAAGCGCTGGGCTGTCGCGTGGGTTTTTGAGGCGAGCGAAACGGCGCGTTGTCGATTGCCGCTGGCCAAGGCAGTAGCGATGTCGAGAATCTCGAGGCGGTTGATCAGATACCAGGCATCGGCAGGCACATCGCGTCTGGCATTGGCACTGTGTTGCTGGCTTGCGATCCAGTCACCGCGGGCGGCAGCGTTTTCGGCCAGGCCCGTTTCGACGTTGGCCGCGGCCCAGTCGTATTCCACGGCACGCAGCGACGGCAGGACCTTGTTGTACAGCCGGTCCGATTCGCTGATGTCTCCGAAACGCGTCAATAGCGCTGCGATCACCATCGAGGCGGACCACTCAGAAGTCGTGCTCCCCAAGGCAGGTGCTGCCGCTTGCCCCTGGCGCAGCAGGTCCTCGGCCGCTGCGCGATCACCCGCGAGCAACTCGGTGTAGGCGCGTCCTACCATGGCGACGAACTGGGGATATGGCGCTCCCGACGCTGCACAACGTTTCCAGTCGGTACGCGCGCCTGCCAGGTCACCCAGCTGCAGGCGAGGTTCCGCACGCGAGCAGGCGGGGAGGACTTGTTGCTCGGATGCCGTCGGGCCTGATTGCAGTTTGGCCAGTTCGAGTTCAGCGCGGTCCATCGTCGCGACGGAGTGGCGATAGCGTCCACGGATCGCATCGAGCGTCGCATCGAGATAGTCCAGATTCATTTTCGCTTCACCTTGCAACTGCATGCGACGCAGCTGCTGGACGCGTTCATCCGCAATGCTGAAGCGAGCGCCTTCGATATCCTCTTGCAGCAAGGGCAGGGAGAGGTACTTGATCATCAGGACGTCGCGCGAGTCGCGCGCCGCGACCATGGCTTCCTCCATTCGCCTGCGATAGGTCACCAGGTCTCCGGCCGCGTAGTGCTGCATCGCGGACTGCTGCAGGATGACGGTCTCGACTCTCCGGTAACCGCCTTTCCGGGCCTGTGTCAGCAGCGCTTCCATGCGAGCGTTGGAATCGCCGTCCGGTGGGCTGGTGTGCTCGGCCAGGAATCGCGTGTAAAGCGCTGCAGTGTGATTGCCCGCCGCCTCGAACAGCTTGGCCGCGGCTTCATACTGTTTGGTGTCGGCCCGCTCCTGGTACTGCGCACTGTCGGCTTTCGCGATCTGCAACAGCGCATAGCCGCGTTCCAGCTCCCAGCCGGCACCGGCGTCGCGTGCCATCCGTTCGGCGGCCTGCGCGGTCCGTCGCATGCGCTCGGGATCACCCAGCATGTTGTAGACATCGCTCAGTGAGAGCAGGTGCGCAATGCGTATCGCCATGCGCTTCCGACCCCAGGAGGGCGCAGACAGGATCTTCAAGGCCTGTTGCAACTCGCCCGTCTGCGTCAGGAGGTCGGCATGCTCGAGGGCGTAAGTGGTCTTGTTGGGGTAGCGTGCTGCGAGTCTGCCGAATGCTTCGGCGGCTTCCGGCAGGCGCTGCGGATCCATGGCCAGGCCCCGCGTGCGCATGAGCTCCGTCACCTCCGCCGGTGCTGGTTGCATCAGTTTGCGCGCAGCCTCCATTTGTTCGACGGCTGATGTGGCTTGTGCCAACTGCGATTGCGCATACGCCAGCTCCAAGCGTGCGAGGCCGAATCGCGGCGCCTGCCTGACGACCTCGTTGCATATGGCGGCAGCGGTCATCCAGTCGCGCCGATCGATGGCGTCCACCGCATCGGCGTAGCGACGCGCGGCCGGCGCGTCCACGAGCAACGGTGGCCAGGGTTTGGCGCGCTGGGGCACGAGCTGTTCCATCAGCTGCCGCGACAGTTTGTCGACCATGGCCGGGACTTGCGCAACCGAGCCTTGGAGCTCGATACGCTGCTCCCGTCCTTTGTCCTGGAAGCGCGCACGCAACCACACCTGTGAAGGGTCGTCGGGAGCACTGCCAGAGGTCAGCAGGATCATCCGTGGCGAGAGCGCGCCGTCATCGGCGGCAAGGTCGGCCTCCGTCAACAACGTCACTTCAGGCAGGCTTCCCAGCTTCCAGCCCAGCCACTCACGCAACAGTTTCACTGGCCAGCGCATCGAACTCGCGCGATCTTCGACTTCGATCAATGCCACCGCCAGCGGCGGTGGGGGCGCTACAGCGATTTCAGCCCTATCGCCGCGATACCAGATGGCCAAGAAAATGGCGATGCCCGCGGTGACCATAGCGATCGCGGCCCAAGCGCTCGCTCGAGTCCGCCCCGCTCGCCTATGGGTGCCTGTTTTTTTCGATTCCGTGGCGGGCAGACCGGAATCAGTCGCGACCGCATCGCTGAATGCGGCCTTCGACTCCGATGCTTCGCTCGCGCCTGCACCGGGCGCCATGCCTTCCGCGCGCGGCAACGCATTGGAAGGAGCAGGTGGCTCCATGAACCACTCGACTGGCCCAGGTGGTTCGAACACATAGCCGCCCTTGGCAACCGTGCGGATCCACTGCTTGCGCTCTTCCCCCAACGCCTTGCGCAGCAGCCACATGCTCTGGGAGAGGTTGGCATCCTCGACGATCACGTCCGGCCACAGGCGCGCAAACAATTCGGTGCGGGTGTGCAGGGTGTGGGGCTCGGCCATCAACAGCAGCAACAAGTCGAACACGCGCTGCGGCAGTTCGACTTCGACATTTCCGCACGTGGTGCGGCGATAGCAGAGGTCGACCAGGAGATCGCCGGTCTGCAGGTACCGTGAATCAACTGGCCAGGGCAGGGTTCGCATCTCTGTCATTGGGCGGTACTTCTAGCGCTTCACAGGTCAACGCTGGCCGTTGATATCCCGATCCCCATCCTGCCACGCCCCCTCGGTTGCGTACCACATACACATTGCAGGGAAGGGGCTTCCCTGGAGTCAGCCCGCGTCGCGGATGTGACAACTATCACCTTTTTCCAGGCAAATGAGAAAAAAGTGATCTCTCGTTAGAGGCCCCAGCGGGCGCGCACCGACTACATCTGGCGCCGGCCCCCCTGTGCCGCAGACAGACAGCAGGTATTGCACGACATTTCGCGATCCGATTTCGGGGGCTCTTTTTGATGTCAGCGGTCGCTTCCAGAGTCCGCGTCCAAGGATGGACGCACCACCAGCAATGAATTCGGCCGCGTCCGCGGTCGCCTATCAAACTTTGTTTTTGGGGGTATCTCGAAAGTGAACAGGAATTTACGTCTTCAAGTGCTAGCCGCGGCTACCACGTTGGCGTTGGCGGGCGGAGCTTCGGCGGCAGGTCGCGTCGATCTTCATCGTCAGGACGTCCAGCAACTCAAAGCGCAATACAAAGCCAACAGCGCGGCCGCGATGGCGCATGAACGCCATGCGCAGCTGCTGCAACTCGATCCGGAATCGCGCCTGGTGCTCAAGAGCCGCCATACCGACCACGGCGTGCGCAATACGCGCTACCAGCAGACCTTCCGTGGCATCCCGGTGTTCGGGGAGCAGGTGATCG
>NZ_JALDWJ010000007.1 GCF_022758295.1 Lysobacter sp. CFH 32150
ACTTCGCCCCAGGCTTGAAATCACTCGCTGGCTGAACCCTTTCAGGTTCGCCATTTGAATTGACTTGTTGCTCTGTTACGAACGTCTGCAAGATGCACAACCATCCACCCGCCAGACGCCCGCACAAGTCACCTGCGCACACTGTCAAAGATCGTGAGAGAGGCCTCAGCGCCTACCCCCGTGGCCCGCACCTAAGTGCTGAACCGAGCCGCACATCATACAGCCCTTTCCGGGAAGGTCAACACCCTGATCGGGCGTTTTTTCCTTCCCCACCACCTGCAAGGACGCTGCCGGTGATGAGGGCGCGCATTGTGCCGGGCGGCCATCGGTTTGTGAAGGGGGAGCGACAACTTGACGGCGTGCTCGCGTGTCGTCGATGGTCATCGCCCACCTGGAGAATCACAAATGCATCACACCGGAAGCCTGCTCGCCTCTCTCCTGCTGTTGAGCGGTTGCGCGAGCGCCGGCGCGCCATGGGTCGAGCTCGGCGGCGAGCGCTACAAGGTGGAGATCGCCGACGACGATGCCGAGCGCGCAAGCGGCTTGATGTTCCGCGACGAGATGGCGATCGACCACGGCATGCTGTTCATCCACGACCGCGAGGAACCGCAGGCGTACTGGATGAAGAACACGCGCATCGCGCTCGACATCCTGTTCTTCGACAACGAACGCAAGCTGGTGGCACAACAGCGAGACGTACCACCATGCTCCCTGGGTGATCGCTGCCCACCGTATCCAAGCAATGCACCGGCGCGCTACGTGCTCGAACTCAACGCCGGCGAGGCCGCGCGCCTGCATTTGCAGGACGGGGCTGAACTACGCCTCGGACCGGATATCGCGCCGGCGCCCTGAAGGACTTGAAAGCACGCCGCAGCCGTCGCAGGCTTGCGACATGCGCGAACATTTCGCATTGCCCGACTGGAACACGCTCGCCGCGCTGGACGACGACACCTTGCCGCTGCTCGCCACGGCTCTACTGATCGCGCGCGACGAGTATCCGCAACTCGACGCCGACCTCTACGACACCCTGTTGCAGAGCCATGCCGAGCACCTGCGCCACCAGGTCGATGCGATCGATGCCTGGCCGCAGAAAATGGCGGCAATCAACCGCCATCTGTTCGAAGAAGTCGGCTACTCCGGCGACAGCGAGGAGTACTACGACCCACGCAACAGTTATCTCAATGAAGTGTTCGAACGCCGGCTCGGCAATCCGATCTCGCTGGCACTCGTGCAGATGGAAGTCGCACGCCGATTGGGTGTGCCATTGGACGGAGTGTCATTCCCAGGGCATTTTCTGGTGCGGTTGCCGGTTGACGATGGCGTGCTGGTGATGGATCCGTTCAATCGCGGTCGACCACTGGACGAGAACGAACTGCGCCAACGCGCGCGCCCGCACCTCGGCGGCGAAATGCCGGACGATCACGCGCTGTTCCAGATCCTCAATCCCGCCTCGCATCGCGCAATCCTGATGCGGATGCTGCGCAACCTGCACGGCGTCTATGCCGAGCGCGACGACTGGGAACGTGCTGCGCGCAGCGCCGACCGCATCCTGCGGCTGACACCGGACAATGGCGACGCGTTGCGCGATCGCGGGCTGGCCTATCTGAAGATGGGGCACCGCCACGGCGCCCGCCATGACCTGGCGCGTTATTTGCAGCTGAATCCGGATGCGGCCGATGGCGGGCCCTTGCACGAACGCCTGGTCGAGCTGAGCAGCGGCCCGGCGAAGCCGAACTAGGGCTTAGCCCAGCGGCATCATCTCGAAATCGTCCTTGGTGACGCCGCAATCCGGGCACGTCCAGGTGTCCGGCACGTCTTCCCAGCGCGTCCCCGGCGCGATGCCTTCTTCCGGCAGCCCCTGGGCCTCGTCATAGATGAACCCGCAGACGACGCACATCCAGGTGCGATAGGCAGTGGCGACGGCTTCGTTCATCGGAATCGTATTATTCAAGAGCAGGCATAGCTTGCGAGGGTCCATATTGTCCCACCCTCAGCCCGTCATCGGAAGTCGAGCATGCGCCGCGGCCTGCTGTCCAAAGGTTTGTACCTGATCACACCCGACGAAGCCGACAGCGCACGCCTACTGGCGCGCGTGGAGCTGCTGCTGCCCTTCGCGGCCTGCCTGCAGTATCGCAACAAGGTCGCGGACGCAGCGCTTCGGGCACGCCAGGCTGGCGTGCTGCGGGCGCTATGTGCCGAGGCAGGCGTGCCGCTTGTCGTCAACGACGATGCCGCACTCGCGGCCGCGGTCGGCGCCGACGGTGTGCATCTGGGCGAACACGATGGCGACATCGCCGCTGCACGGGCGTCGGTTGGCGACGCGATCATCGGCGTGTCCTGTTACGACGATCTGGCCCGTGCCGAACATGCGGCCGCCATGGGCGCGGATTACATCGCCTTCGGCGCGTTCTTTCCCTCGTCGACGAAACCGAATGCGCGCCGCGCCGCGCTCGACCTGTTGCGGGACTCTGCACGCTTCAACCTGCCACGAGTAGCGATCGGCGGGATAACGCCGGACAATGCGCGTCCGTTGATCGCCGCCGGCGCCGACCTGATCGCAGTCATCAGCGGTGTGTTCGACGCACCTGATCCGATCCACGCTGCACGCGCCTATCGCGCCCTGTTTGATTGATCCCACACACGAGATTCCGATGGAAACCAACCGTTCGCACGCTCTGTTCACCCGCGCCCAGCAACTGATGCCAGGCGGCGTGAATTCGCCGGTACGCGCGTTCAAGTCGGTGGGGGGCGAGCCATTCTTCGTGCAACGCGCAGAAGGCGCGTATTTGATCGACGTCGATGGCAATCGCTATATCGACTACGTCGGTTCATGGGGGCCGATGATCGTCGGCCACAACCATCCCAGTGTGCTCGACGCGGTGATCTCCACCGCGCGCGACGGCCTCAGTTTCGGCACGCCGAATCCACTGGAAGTGACGATGGCCGAAACCATCGCGCGATTGGTGCCTTCGTGCGAAATGGTGCGCATGGTCAATTCCGGTACCGAGGCAACGCTGTCGGCGATCCGCCTGGCGCGTGGCGCGACCGGGCGGGCGCGCATCGTCAAATTCGAAGGCTGCTACCACGGCCACGGCGATTCGTTCCTGGTGAAAGCCGGCAGCGGCGCACTCACGTTCGGCGTCCCGACGTCACCAGGCGTGCCGAAAGCGCTGGCCGACTTGACGCTCACCCTGCCCTACAACGATTTCGACGCCGCGACCGCGCTATTCGACGAAACCGGTGATGACATCGCCGGCCTCATCATCGAACCGGTCGTCGGCAACGCCAACTGCCTGCCACCACGCGACGGCTATCTGCAGCATCTGCGCGAGTTGTGCACGCGCCATGGCGCGTTGCTGATCTTCGATGAAGTAATGACCGGCTTCCGCGTCGCCCTTGGTGGCGCGCAGGAGCGCTATGGCGTGACACCGGATCTCAGCACCTTCGGCAAGGTCATCGGCGGCGGCATGCCGGTCGGCGCTTATGGCGGGCGTCGCGACTTGATGCAGCAGATCGCACCAAGCGGTCCGATCTACCAGGCTGGCACGCTCAGCGGGAATCCGGTGGCGATGGCCGCGGGGCTGGCGATGCTCGATCTGGTCCAGGCGCCCGGCTTCCATGCCGAACTCGAACGCCGTACGCAGGTCTTGTGCGAGGGCCTCGAAGCGGCTGCGCGCGATGCCGGCGTACCGCTGACGACGAACCGCGTCGGCGCGATGTTCGGCCTGTTCTTCACCGACGTGAAAGTGGAAACCTACGCGCAGGCGGTGGCTTGCGACACCGCCGCGTTCAACCGCTTCTTCCACGCGATGCTGGAGCGCGGCGTGTACCTGGCGCCGTCGGCGTTCGAAGCAGGGTTCATGTCGAGTGCGCACGACGACGCTGTCATCGCGACGACGATCACCGCGGCGCGCGAGGCGTTCCAGACGCTTACGAATTAGCACCACCTCCCCTTTCGCCGACGTGCAGCGAAAGGGATAAACAGCGTGGGTTAGTTTGCAATCTGGCCCAGGTTGCGCGCGAGCAGGCGATCGTTGCCGGCACCGAGGCGGGCAATGCGCTTGTGCGTCGCGGCGTCGGCGTTGCGTCGATCGGCGCTCGCAACCAGGGCGGCGGCGAAGCGCATGGCGGCATCGTTCGGGCGCAATGCCAAGGCTTGGTCGATGCGAACACTGCCATCGCCGGCGGCGACGATCGCACGCAATGCCGCGGTGTCGACCTTGCCTACGCCAGGCATGTCATAACCCTGCAGGCGGACGATTTCCTGCAGTGTTTCGGCAAAGTAACCAGCGTCGAACAAGGCCAAGGCCCTGGCCGTTGGTGTTGTCGCCTTGCCGGCACGCGCCAGCAGCCGCGTGTTCAGATTGCGGGCGACAGCACCGTTGCGGCTGGCGTAGATGGCCGCGCGGCGCAAGGTTTCCATGCGCACGATGACCGGCGTCTGCGGCGCCAGCAATGACTCGGTTTCGCTCGAAAGCCGTGCCAGATCGTAATCCGGGCTTGGCTGGTTCCAGCCGGGACCACCCCAGGCCAAGGTATGTGCGTTGCCGATATCAAACGGGTGGCAGAGCAACGGTGGGCCGGCGAAGGCCGCCGGGGCGAACAGCATCGCGGCCGACAACGCGAGGCCACAAAGCAGGGTTTTATTGGACTTGCCGTTCATGGGATCTCTCCGATTGGCAACAGGGACCGGCGCGTAAGCCGTCAGGGGCTGGAGCGCGGATCGCAGCACGGTGTGTGCGATCAAAGGACGTTGGCGGCGGCCAAGGTGTTAACCGTCAATGCCCGGAGATGCGCAGCAATTTCTCCACGTCGGTGCGTGTGGCGAACGCATCCGGCCACTGCACCCACCAACGTTTCACGCGCGGGTAGGGCAACGTGTTCCACCAGGGACTCAGCGCATGCGCCCCCTGGACACGGATGGCTTCGCGCGTGACGACGACATCGGCAGGCATGAGCTGTGCCACCCGATCGAACAACGGTCCCTCGGCGAGCTGCGGACGCCGCGTGAGCAACGACAGGAGACTGATCGCATCGCGCGGCCGCGATGCCGCGATCAGGCGGCGAACGGCCTCCTCGTCGACCGTGCCTGCCTGCGCGTCGATGTCCCGCAACGCCGCGATGAAGGGCTGGCTCGCACCCAGGTCGTAAGGCGTTCCGGGCACGCCGCGCGCGTCCATTTCCACCCTCGCGCCTTGCGGCACCATGGCTTCCGACCAGCCATTGTCGACCTGAACCCAACCGCTGCGCACGGTGAGCAAGCCGTCACCTTCGGCATTCACCGTCAGCACGAACTCGCAACCCATGTCCCAAATGCCGGCAGTGGGTGTGCCGACGCCGAACGTGCCCGGTGGAGCCCACACCCGAGCCCACATGCGACCTTGCTGCAGTTGCACCCGATGGCGGCCGCTGCGCGTTTCGACCAGCGTGAAACGCGAGCCCTTGCCGATCGCGACTTCACCAATGCGTGCAGCATGGAGGCGAACCACGCCATCGCCCGTTTCCAATACCTTGCCGGGTGCCAACGCAGTTGCACCGGTGGCATCGTGGCCATCGATCAGCACGTCGCCACGGACCGACGCGACCTGCCACGCCTGCGCCTCCGGCCATTGCAGGCGCTGCTGGTACCAGGTGCGGACGCCGAACGAGAGCGTGGCCAGGACTGCGGCGGCGGCCAAGGCCGTCCGCCAACGACGGCGCGCATGCGGCACGCGGACCGACGGCACCGGCGCCGATGTCGAAACAACCGGCACGGGCTTGTACGCATACGGCGACAGCAGCCGCTCCAGGCGCACGACCTCGTCGTCGACCGGCGGACTGCGGTCCCACAGATAGTCGTCTCGGATCATCTCGGTATCGATGCTCATGACGTGACTCCTGCCTCTGCGGGCGCCAGCGCGGCGCGCAGCATCGCCATGCCACGATGCAGATTGACCCGCACGCTGCCCGGCGTGAGTCCGGTGCAGTCGGCGATCTCCGGGCCGGTCAAACCCTCCACCAGCCGCAACAACAAGGTTTCGCGATACGCCTCGGGCAAGGCGAGGATCGCGCGCATGGAGTGCTCGGCGTCGAGCCGTTGTTGCGACGTGTCCGGCGCGACCGCGCGGTCAAGTGCGGTGCTTCCAGTCAAGGCGACCGGGCGTCGCTTGGCGTCCAGCGCGGCATGCCTGGCGATGCTGACGATCCAGCCCGGGAATGCCGCCGCTTCGCGCAACTCATGCAGGCGGCGGATCGCGGTCTCGAACACATCCTGGGTCAGGTCGTCGGCGTCGGCTGGCTGTACGTAAGCCAGCAGTACGCCGTGCACCACCGGTGCGAAACGGCGGTACAGCCGATCCATCGCCGCACCGTTGCCGACGCGCGCGGCCTCCACCAGCACCGGGATCGCTTCCGTGTCGCTCACATCACTCTCGGCTTGCGGGTCATTGCTTGCTGTCCTGAAGCAGGGACGCTGCGCAGGGACCGAGTGTTAACAGACCCGGCGTCAGCCGCGTACGAACGCTGTCAGCGCGGCACGTAGCCGTGCCAGGCCTTCGGCGACATCGACATCGTTGATGTTCAGGGCAGGAACGAAGCGCAGCACGTCGGGACCGGCCTGCAGCGTCAGCAGGCCGTGCTCGACGCAGCGATCGAGTATCTCGCCGGCCTTGCCGGCGTGGGCCTCGCGCAGTTGCGCGCCGAGCATCAGGCCGCGGCCGCGGATGTCGGCGAACAAACCGAGTTCGGCATCGAGTGCGGCCAGTTCCGTGCGGATCGTCTGCGCTTGTCGTTCGACATTCGCCAGCAACGCCGGCGACGACAGTTCGCGCAATGCGGCGCCGGCCACTGCAGCCGCGAGCGGGTTGCCGCCGAACGTGGTGCCGTGTGCGCCGAATTGCATCGCATCCGCGGCCTTCGCGCCGACCAGCATCGCGCCGATCGGGAAGCCGCTGCCGAGTGCCTTCGCCAGCGTCACCACGTCGGGCGTGACGCCGTAGCCGTGGCAGGCGAACAGGTGGCCCGTTCGGCCCATGCCGCATTGGATCTCGTCGAGGATCAGCAGCGCGCCATGGCGATCGCACAACGCGCGCAAGCCATGCAGGAAGTCGCCGGTGGCCGGCGTCACCCCGCCTTCGCCCTGCACCGGTTCGACCAGCACGGCGCAGACATCGCCCGCGGCCATCGCGCTTTCGGCCGCGGCGAGATCGTTGAAATCGCTGTAGCGGAAGCCTGGCGGCAACGGTTCGAAACCTTCGTGGTACTTCGGCTGCGCGGTGGCGGTGACCGCCGCGAGCGTGCGGCCGTGGAAACTGCCGCGGAAACTGAGGATCACGCGGCGTTCCGGTTCGCGCCCCTGCGCCGTCGCCCATTTGCGCGCCAGCTTGATCGCGGCCTCGTTGGCCTCCGCACCCGAGTTGCAGAAGAACACTTTCTCCGCGAACCGCGAGGCACCGACGAGTTGCTCGGCCAGCCGCAGCGGCGGTTCGCTGACGAAGACGTTGCTGGTATGCCAGAGCTTGCCGGCTTGCTCGGTGAGTGCGGCGATCAGCGCCGGATGTGCATGACCGAGCGCGTTGACCGCAATGCCGGCACCGAAATCGATGTATTCGCGACCGTCGCGATCCCAGATGCGCGCGCCACGGCCGTGGTCGAGCACGATCCGACGCGGCCGGTACACCGGCAGGTAGTAGCGTTCGGACAGGGCGTACAGATCGGCGGTGGAGGTGGTCATGGCGGCAACGGTGTGGAAAGCGGCGAATTATCGCTGTTGCCGGCCGCCCACGCTCACCAACTACCGGTGTTGGGCATCGACACCCACGGTTCGGCCGGGGGCAGGCGCCCTTCCTGCAGCAGTTCGATCGAGATCGCGTCGGGCGAACGCACGAACGCCATGTGGCCGTCGCGCGGCGGACGATTGATGGTCACGCCCATCGCCTGCAAGCGCGCGCAGGTGGCGTAGATGTCGTCGACGCGGAACGCGAGGTGGCCGAAATTGCGCGCGCCACCGTATTCCTCGGTCGGCGAACCGTCTGCAGGCGGCCAATTGTGGGTCAGCTCGATCTCGACTTCCGGATTCTGCGGCGCGGCCACGAACACCAGGGTGTACTTGCCATCGGGGTAATCCTTGCGCCGGGTTTCGACCAGGCCAAGGCCGTCACAGTAGAACTTCAGCGAAGCGTCCAGGTCGCGGACGCGCACCATCGCGTGCAGGTACCTCATCGTGGATGCTCTTATCGTGGATGCCGGGCCAGCTGTGATTCGGTGAGGAACAGGTCGGGCAGGAGGTGCTCGCCCGGTTTCACCGCGTACTGTTCGAAATTGGTAACGCCGGCGGCGAACAGCACGTCGTCGTCGATCAGGAAGTGACCGGAGAAGCCGTCCGATGGCCGCACCAGGATCGCGTGCGCCGCATCGGCGACGATCTCGGGTTTCCGGCACTGCTCCGGAGTGACGCCCGGGATCATGTTGATCGCGTCCGTGGCGATGACGGTGCGTGGCCACAGTGCATTGATCGCGACGCCCTGAGAACCGAATTCCTCGGCCAGGCCCAGCGTGACCAGACTCATCCCCATCTTCGCCAGGGTGTAGCCGGTGTGCGGCCCCCACCATTTTGGTTCCAGGTTCAGCGGCGGCGACAGCGACAGGATGTGCGGATTCGCCGCCTTGAGAAGATGCGGCAGGCACGCCTGCGAGCAGAGGAACGTGCCGCGCGCGTTGACCTGTTGCATCAGGTCGAAGCGCTTCATCGGCGTGTCGATCGTGCCCTTGAGCCAGATGGCGCTGGCGTTGTTGACCAGGATGTCGATCCCGCCGAAGGCATCGACGGTGGCCGCGACCGCGGCGTACACCTGCTCCTCTTCGCGGATGTCGCATTGCAGCGCCAGCGCGTGGCCGCCGGCGGCTTCGACTTCCGCGGCGGCGGTGTGGATGGTGCCGGGCAGTTTCGGATTCGGCGCCGAGGTCTTGGCGGCGATCGCGATGTTGGCGCCATCGGCCGCGGCGCGCTTGGCGATGGCCAGGCCGATGCCACGGGAGGCACCGGTGATAAACAGGGTTTTGCCGGCGAGCGTACTCATGGCGTACTCCTGTCGCTGATGGCTGCGGGATGCAGCCTTGACACTATTGTCCACTGAATACGCTAGCGGCGCGTCAATGCGACCGCGTCGCCCGCCCTCACAACAGCAGCCTGCAATCGTCGCTGCCTATAATCGGGCGATGCCTACCGCCTGGTTCGACAGCACCATCGCCTGGATCAGTGCGCACCCTTACGGCGCCGGCGCGCTGATTTTCCTGGTCGCGTTCTGCGACGCGCTGGCGGTGGTCGGTATCGTCGTACCCGCCTTGCCGCTGTTGTTCGCGGTCGGTGCGCTGGTCGGGCTGGGCCATGTCGATGGTCCGTATGCGGTTGGCTGCGCCGCGATGGGCGCCTTCGCCGGCGATGCCCTGAGCTTCTGGATCGGCCATCGCTGGGGCCCGACGATGCGCGGGCATTGGCCGTTCCGTCGCTATCCGCAATTGCTGGACCGCGGCGAAACCCTGTTCCGCCGTCACGGCAGCAAGAGCATCCTGATCGCGCGCTTCGTCGGCGCAGTGCGGCCTTTCGTACCGGCGATCGCCGGCATGCTGCACCTGCCATTGAAGCGTTACATCCCCGCCAGCGCGTTCGCGGCGGTGTTGTGGGCCGCGGCCTTCCTAGCGCCAGGATGGATTTTCGGTGCGTCCTACGACGCAGTGGCGGCGGTCGCCGATCGGCTGGCCCTAGTGCTCGGCGCGCTGCTGGCGGTGGTGGCGTTGATGTGGGCCACCGTGCTGTACACGTGGCGCTGGTTCGCCGGACATGCCAACAACCTGCTCGCACGGGCATTGCGCTGGACGCACGCGCATCCGCACCTGGGGCGTTATGCGGCGGCGTTGATCGTTCCGAAGCGGCCGGAATCGGCGGCACTGGCGATCCTCGCCGCTTCCCTGCTCGCTATCAGCTGGGCGTGGTTCGGCTTGCTGGCTACGGTGTGGGCACGCGGTGGTCCACTGCTGCTCGATCACAGCGTGCAGGCGACGATGTCGGCGCTGCGCAACCCACTCGCCGATCGGATGATGGCGGCACTGGCGGCGCTCGGTGACGCCGCAGTGCTTGGCCCGGCGGCGGCGGTCGCGCTGGCCTGGCTGTTGTGGCGGCGGCGCTGGATCGCTGCCGCGCATTGGCTGGCGGCATTGGCATTCGGCCTGGCGTTGACCGCGGGGCTGGATGCCGTAGTCGACATGCCGCGGCCCTCGACCGCGGCGGAAGGTTTTGGCTTCCCGTCGATCGCAGTGACGATGGCGACGATCACGTTCGGCTTCTTCGCTGTACTGATCGCGCGCGAATTGCCGGGACGACAACGCGTGTGGCCCTATCTTGTCGCCGGCGTCGCCGTGACCCTGCTCGGTTTTGCGCGACTGTACCTGGGCGCGCACTGGCTCAGCGACGTGGTGGGCGGCGTGTTGTTCGGCACGGTATGGCTGCTGGTGCTCGGCATCGCCTATCGCCGCCACGTGGCGCGCTCGTTCTCGATGCGGCCTCTGGCCCTTGCGTTCTACGGGGTGTTCGTGGTCGCCACGCTGTGGCACGCACCGCGTTCGGTGGATACGACCCTTGCGCGTTTCGCGCCGCCACCGCCGACACAGATGTTGGCGCAGGAGGATTGGTGGCGCGGTGCATGGGCGAGTCTGCCAGCGCAGCGCAACGAAGCCGATCCGGACCGGCGTTGGCATCTGGACCTGCAGGTCGCCGGACCGCTGGCACCGTTGCAGCGACGGCTGCAGGCGCAAGGCTGGCGCGTGCAGCCGCAGGCCGACTGGATCGGCGTGCTCGGCTTGCTCGACGACGACAAATCGGCCGCGCTGCAACCGGTCCTGCCGGCCACCCTCGACGGCCATCCAGAAGCGCTGCTGTTGTTGCACGTGGGTGAGAGTCGCGATGAAGTGCATGCGCTACGGCTGTGGCCCGCGTCGGCGCGCCTCGCCGATGGCACGCCGTTATGGCTGGGCAGCAGCCAGAGCTTGCGTTACGGGCGACCGCTGAAGGTACTTGGCATCTGGCGTCCGCTGCCCAATGACGGGCATGCGCACGCGCAGCTGCGCACCGACCTTCGCGGTTTCACCTCGATGGAAGCGCCGCATCCGCAATCGGGACAGCTGGTGTTGCGGTTGCGAACCGGAACCACGGCGCACTGATTCAAGCGATCAGCTCCAACAGCCGATCCAGCCGCTGATGCGGATCGTCTTCCTGCAACAACGCCTGCCGTTGCGAGGCATGCAACGGCAGCAGTTCCGCAAGGCGCCAGCCGATCCAGGCCGCGTCATCGAAACGTGCCGGTGGCGCCTTGGCATGTTCGCCACCGACCTGTTCGAGGATGCGCTGCAGCAGCACGCCGAGCAGGGCGTGCTCGGGGCGCAGCTCGTCGTCCGGATCGGGTGCGCACCAGTCGATCTCCGCCACGACCAGGCCACTGTCGCGCACGCGCGTGCGGCGTACGTGGAAGCGACGCGTGCCGCGCACTCGCAACGTGAGCAAGCCATCATCGTCGGCGCCGAAATCCTCGATCCGCGCCTCGGTACCGTACGCCGCTGACGTGGCGGGCGGCCCAGCCTCGCTGCCTTCAAGAATCAGGCAGACGCCAAAACCGCTGCCATCGCGGCTGCAATCGCGGACCAGGTCGAGGTAGCGCCGCTCGAACACGCGCAAGCCCAGTGCCGCACCGGGCAGCAGCACCGTCTGCAAGGGAAACAGGCTGATGGACGCTGGCGGCTGCGATTCGACTGGCATCGGCGCCAGTGTAAGCGCGTCAGCCTTGCTGCAGAACGGCGTGGAAACGCCGCGGTGCACCGTCGAAACCGCCGTTGGACATGAACACGACGTGGTCGCCCTTGCGCACCAGTGTGCGCAGTGTCGCGATCAGCGCATCGACGTCCGGCACCGCGTGGCCTTCGCCGCGCAAGGCGGATACGACCTTGCCGGCATCCCACGCCAGTTCCGGCCGATGCAGGAACATCACCACGTCGGCGCCATCCAGCGACGGTGCCAACGCCTCGGCATGCGCACCCAGCCGCATCGAATTGCTGCGCGGCTCCATCGCCACCACGATGCGGGCATCGCCGATCCTGGCGCGCAGGCCGGCAAGCGTGGTCGCGATCGCGGTCGGGTGGTGGGCGAAGTCGTCGTAGACAGTGATGCCATCGGATTGACCGACCACTTCCAACCGGCGCTTGACGCTGCGGAAATTCGCCAGCGCCGGCAGCACCGCCTTGGTGTCGACGCCGACGGCATGCGCGGCAGCCAGCGCGGCCAGCGCGTTCATGACGTTGTGACGGCCGAGCAGCGGCCAGCGCACTTCGCCGACGTCGACGCCGTTGTGCACCAGCACGAAGGCGCTGCCGTCTTCGGCGAGCATGCGCGCGGTCCAGTCGAAGGTGTTGCGTGCGGCTGCACGTTCGTCGGCCCGATCACCATGCAATTCATGTTGTGCGGACTGCGACACCAGGCTGGCATCGAGGCCGAAGGTCTCGACCGGCGTCCAACAACCCATCGCCAGCACCTCGGCCAGGTATTTGTCTTCGCCGTTGACGATCAGCCGTCCGCGCCCGGGTACCGTGCGCACCAGGTGGTGGAACTGGCGCTGGATCGCCGCCACGTCCGGAAAAATGTCGGCATGGTCGTATTCGAGGTTGTTGAGGATCGCGACCGTCGGCCGGTAGTGCACGAACTTCGAACGCTTGTCGAAGAACGCGGTGTCGTATTCGTCGGCCTCGACCACGAATTCGCGGCCACCCCCGATGCGCGCCGACACGCCGAAATCCTCGGCCACGCCGCCGATCAGGAATCCCGGCGTACGGCCGGCGGCTTCGAGCAGGTAAGCGAGGATCGTCGTCGTCGTGGTCTTGCCGTGAGTGCCAGCGACCGCCAGCGTCTCGCGTCCAGGCAGCACTTGCTCGCACAGCCACTGCGCACCGGAGGTGTACTTCAGCCCGGCATCGAGCACGTGTTCGACCGCCGCATTGCCGCGCGACAGCGCGTTGCCGATCACGATCTCGTCGCAATCGGCGGACAGGTTGTCCGGCGTATAGCCCTGTTTCAACTCGATCCCGAGTTGCTCGAGCTGGGTCGACATCGGCGGATAGATCGCCTGGTCGCTGCCTTCGACGTCGTGGCCGAGTTCGCGGGCCAGCGCGGCAACGCCGCCCATGAAGGTACCGGCGATGCCGAGGATATGCAGTTTCATAAGTAACGGATCAGCCGATTTCCTTGACCGGCGAAATCGCCTCGATGATCCGCGTGAATACCTCGTCCAGCGAACCGACGCCGTCGACCACGGTGAGATGGCCGTGTTGGCGGTAATAGTCGATCACCGGCGCGGTGTGGCCGTCATAGACCTTGAGCCGGGTACGCACGGATTCCGGGGTGTCGTCGGCGCGGCCCTCGGCGGCAGCGCGGCCCGCGATGCGCTCGACCAGCAATTCGGTCGGCACGTCGAGCTGCACGGCGAAATCGAACGGTTGGCCGATGCGCGTCAGCAGCTTGTCCAGTGCATCGGCCTGGGCCAGGTTGCGCGGGTAACCATCGAGGATGAAGCCGCCGCGGGTATCGGGACGCGAGAAGCGGTCCTCGAGCATGCCGAGCAGGATCTCGTCCGACACCAGTTCGCCGCGCGCCATCACCTCTTTCGCCGCCAGGCCGAGCTTGCTGCCGGCCGCGACTTCGGCGCGAAGCAGATCGCCGGTCGAAATGTGCGGCACCTGCAGGTGCTCCTTCAACCGCGCCGCCTGCGTCCCCTTGCCGGAACCCGGCGCACCGAGAAGAACCAATCGCATCACATCACTCCTAAGACAGAATCCTGGCGCCTCGGCGCGGCGCTACACTCGGGGCAGCCGCGGCCCGTCCGGGCGCAATAAGGCGGCCAGCTTACCGCATCCCAGTTGGAGCTCCGACTCAATGACCACAGGTACCCTGCTCTACGCGCAATCAGGCGGCGTCACCGCCGTCATCAACGCCACCGCTGCATCAGTAATCGCAACCGCACGAGCACACAAGATCAAGGTGCTGGCGGCCCGCAACGGCATCCTCGGTGCGCTCCGCGAGGAGCTGATCGACACCAGCAAGGAGTCCGCAGCCGCGATCCGTGCGCTGGCGCACACCCCGGGCGGGGCGTTCGGCTCGTGCCGGGTCAAGCTGAAGTCGCTGGAACAGGACCGGGCGCGCTACGAACGCCTGATCGACGTGTTTCGCGCCCACGACGTCCGCTACTTCCTCTACAACGGCGGCAACGATTCGGCCGACACCGCACTCAAGGTCTCGCAGCTGGCGGCGCAGTTCGACTACCCGATGACCTGCATCGGCGTGCCGAAGACGGTCGACAACGACCTCGCCGTCACCGATTGCTGCCCGGGGTTCGGCTCGGCGGCGAAATACACAGCGGTGTCGGTGCGCGAGGCCGCGCTCGACGTCGCGGCGATGGCGGAAACCTCGACCAAGGTCTTCGTGTACGAAGCGATGGGGCGCCACGCCGGCTGGCTAGCCGCGGCAGCCGGATTGGCGGGACAGGGTGTGGACGAAGCACCCCACCTCATCCTGTTCCCAGAACTCGTCTTCGACGAAGCGAAATTCTTCGCCCAGGTGAAAGCAATCGTCGAACGCGTCGGCTATTGCGTCGTCGTGGCGAGCGAAGGGATCCAGACTGCGGACGGGAAATTCGTTGCCGATGCTGGCGGCGGCAAGGACTCGTTCGGGCACACGCAACTGGGCGGCGTCGCTTCGCACCTCGCCGCGCGCGTGAAGGACACACTCGGCTACAAGGTGCACTGGACCCTGCCCGACTACCTGCAGCGTTCCGCGCGGCACCTGGCCTCGAAAGCCGACGTCGCCCAGGCGCAGGCCGTCGGCAAGGCGGCGGTTGAATTCGCATTGAAGGGCATGAACGCGGTAATGCCGGTCATCGTCCGCACGTCCGACCAACCGTATCGCTGGAAGATCGAAGCCGCGCCGCTGACGAAAGTCGCCAACCACGAAAAGAAGATGCCGGCGAACTTCATCCGCAAGGACGGCTACGGGATCACGCCTGCAGCGCGCCGCTACCTCGAGCCGCTGATCCGCGGCGAGGCACCACCGCCGTACGGCAGCGATGGCCTGCCGAAATATGTGGCGCTGAAGAATGTCGCCGTGCGCCGCAAGCTGCCCGATTTCGCAGCCTGATTCGCTGTGTGAACGCGCTCCGCGCTATGGTGCCGCCATGACCCTGGTCCGGCCGCCGCTGCCTGCGCTGCGCCCCTATGTGGAGAGCGTATGGGTGAGCGATCGTGCCGGGGCCGCGCCCGATGGTCGCGAGCACGCGCTGCCAACGGGTCAGATGCACCTGGCGCTGCGGCTCGACGGTTCTACCGTGCGGTTGTATGCCGATGAAGATGACACCGTGGGCGAAACCGTTGGAGACGCCGTGGTCGCCGGAGCGCGCGCGAGTTACTACATCAAGGACATGTCGATGCCGACGCGATCGGTCGGCGTGCAGCTGCGTCCGGGCGCGGCCACGGCGCTGTTCGGCGTATCGGCAGCGGCGTTGCAGGGCCGGCATGTGCCGCTGGACTTGCTCTGGGGCACCGATGCCGATCGACTGCGCGAGCGCCTGCACGAAGCATGCGACGCGCACGCGCAACTCGATGTACTACAAGCGATGCTGCTGGCGCGGCTGCGCGTGATCCGCGCCCTGCATCCGGCGGTGGCGCAGGCGCTGGCGCATATGGAGGCGGGCACCGTCATCGACAGCATCGACATCGGCAGCCTGGTCAAGGCCGCCGACACCAGCCATCGTCACTTCATCGCCCGGTTTCGCGACGCCACCGGGCTGCCGCCGAAACGTTACGCGCGCGTGCTGCGCTTCCGCCGACTGCTCCGGTCATTCGCCGCCAACCCGTCGCTGCCGTGGATCGAGCTCGCCCTAGCGGCGGGCTATAGCGATCAGTCACATTGCATCCGCGAATTCCGCGAGTTCGCCGGCGTCACGCCGCAAGCCTACCGACGGACTGCGGGCGCAGCATCAATGCACCTACCTGTTGCTGGGCCGCGCTGAGCGACCGGTCAATTTCGTGCAAGACGGGCATGCCGTGCCCGGCTACGGTGGACTCACCATCCAACCAGGAGCTTGCCATGACCGTGCATGAGCTATTCCCCTACCTGTGCGTGCGCGACACCGCGCAGGCGATCGCGTTCTATTGCGACGTGTTCGGCGCCACAGAGAAATTCCGCCTCAACGAACCTGGCGGCCGCATCGGCCATGCCGAACTCCAGTTCGGCCCGATGACGCTGATGCTATGCGACGAATACCCCGAGTACGACATCCGCCAGCCCGACCCTGCGGCAGGCACCAGCGTCACCCTGCACGTCCATGTCGACAACGCCGACGCCATCATCGAACGCGCGCTCGCCGCCGGCGGCACCCTGCTGATGCCGGCCAAGGACCAGTTCTATGGCGAGCGTTCCGGGGTGTTCCGCGATCCGTTCGGCCACCGCTGGAACGTCGGCCACAGCATCGAGGAAGTGACCACGGAGGAGATGCAGCGGCGCTACGACGGCATCGACGAGCCCTGCTGATCGGCAGTTGCACCACCGCCGCGTAGCAGCGGCGGATTGCCGGAATATGTCGCGCTGCAGGCCGTCGCAGTGGACGAAGTTGCACGCTATCAAAGCCTCCCCCTTGGCAAACCGCCGCCGTATCCATTAGTTTTCCGACACGACGGCAGGGGGAGCCGATGAAGTTTGCA
Source organism: Lysobacter sp. CFH 32150 (assembly GCF_022758295.1). Lineage (GTDB taxonomy): Bacteria > Pseudomonadota > Gammaproteobacteria > Xanthomonadales > Xanthomonadaceae > CFH-32150. The sequence goes on from NZ_JALDWJ010000007.1 coordinate 16,768, forward strand.
TGGATACTGGCCGCAGGTCTTGCGGCAACGGCTGCTGGCGCGCAAGCGCAAACCACCGACTCCACAACACCCGCTCCGGTAGCGCCGACTACGATGGGGCCCGCGGTCGCATCGTCATCCGCGGATGCTGCGGCCGCCATTCCCGGCACACTGCAGCTGCCGAACGGCACAGTGGTCGAAATCGAAATCGCCGAGCCGCTCAGTTCCAGATTGAACAAGCGCGGCGACAAGTTCCAGCTGAAATTGGCAGCACCGGTCGTCTTGAACGGCCAACTCGTGCTGCCTGCAGGCACGTCCGGAACCGGTGAGATCGTGCACGCCGAGCGTTCACGCGGTGGCGGCAAACCAGGCGAGCTGCTGCTGGCTGCACGTTACCTGGAGCTGCCTGGACAACGAATCCCGTTGCGCGGCTTCAAGCTCGGCGCCGCCGGCAAGGACAACACCGCACTCGCCTTGGGCACATCGTTCGCACTCGGGCCCTTCGCGCATTTCATTCACGGCCAGGAAATCGAAATCCCTGTCGGTACCAAGGCCAACGCCAAGCTGGCTGCAGATGTCGCCTTACCGACGGCGCCAAGTCCCGTTCCACCTACTGAACCGCTTTCCCCGTCACCCACCCAGGAGTAATTCATGCGTTCTGTTCTGTTCCGCAGTGCAATGTCGTGCGTGTTGTTGTGCCTGTGCCTGTCCGTATCCGCACAGGAAGTGAAAGTCGAGTCGCAAGGCGAAGCGACCGTCGCCGCCGGGAAACAGGTCGAAGCAAAGGTTGAAGCTACGGCCGAAGCCAATGACGAGACGAAAGCAGAGGGGAATGCAGAAGCCGCCGCGACCACCGAAGCCCCGAGCAACGGAGCAATCGGCGCGCCGCCGGCGGGCAAAGGGCAGGTCGTATTCTTCCGCCCGTCCAAATTCGCTGGCGCCGCGATTGGCTTCAAGGTGCGCGAAGGGACGACCGAACTCGGCAAGCTGCGCAGCGGCAACTATTTCGTCGCCGCTGTCGAGCCCGGCACGCACGAATACACCGTGCACTCCGAAGCCAAGGACATCTTGACGCTGGAAGTCGAAGCCGGCGAAACCTATTACGTGCAGGGCACGATCAGCATGGGCTTCATGGTCGGTCGACCGAACCTGTCGCCGTCCGACCAGGCGACGTTCGACGGTATGGCGAGCAAGCTGAAGCGCGTGCAGTAAACGGTTCATGCGCCAGGAACATTGAACATTTCGTTCAACGAGAAGGAGTCTCGACATGAACCAGAAATACCTGCTGTCCGCCCTGCTATTGCTGCCTGCCGCCACTGTCCTCGCAGGAACTTGCGAGGACAGCTTCCAGAAGAAAGGCAATCCCCTCACTGGCACTGCGTACACGGTCTCGGTCGACGTACCGGGCCTGAGTGTGGATAGCGCGATGGGCCAGCTGCGTGCGGTCGCCGCCAACAACAAGCTGGACATCCTTGCCGAGGATGCCGGCGGCACCATGCTCGCCGAAGAGCCTGAAACCATGGCGCACAAGCCTGTCCCGATCACGTTCACCGCAAGCGCCGGCCAAGTCGACATGACCGTCAAGCTCGGCCGCGTTGCGTTCGCCGGCGCCGACGCGATGAAGAAGTACATGTGCGACATGCTGGGTGAGATCAAACCCGGCAAGGAAGGCGCGGCCATCGCCGCGAGTGCACGCAAGGCAGGGTCGGGCGGCGGCAGTGAAATCCAGATGGATGCCAGCCGGCTTTCATTGCAGATCAAGCATCAGGCCGCCGACAACCAGGCTGCAATCGGCGCACGCTACAAGGGCAAGACGTTCCGGATCACCGGCCGGTTGAACAGTGCCGGCGTGATGGAATTCGATGGGGAATACCGGGCTGGTTTCCAGCTTCTGGACGACTCCCTGAGCAGGGTTGCCATCACTTGCAGGATGGCCTCAGACCAGACCGCCTACGCCCTGAGCCTGCGCGGCAGTGAAAAGGTCACGCTGGTCGGAACATTCGACAAGTTCGACCAGATCGCGGACATTTTCTGGGTGAAGGATTGCCGAAAGGCGACGTGATTCAACCTGGTGTTCCGACCACCGGCATGGGCGCGGAAAGCGCCCATGCCGCATTTTTGGGTGCCACTACCCCGCAGTGGCTCAGGCTTACTCAACGCCACGCTCGACGACACCGGCGCACCTCCGCAGCCATCCGATCCTGAAGCTGAATACGGCCCCCAAGCACCGCTCGGCGGCAAAATTGGCCCCTGATTTACGGCCCGCCGCGGCCCTTCCAACGTCCTGCCAAAGGCGTATCCTCCAGCCATCTGCTTACTTCCGTCCGGGCCACTAGGGAGGAGCTGATGATGAACGCCATACTGTTCCGCGGCGCGACTTTGCTCGCGCTGTTGCTGTTCTGCTTGCCTGCCATCGCGCAGAGGACGAGGTTCGAATCGCAAGGCGAAGCCTTCATCGCGGCTGAAGACAAGGCCATGATCGAGACGGCGCTGGTTCGGCATGTGTTCGGTGCGCCACAGAGCGGCAAAGGGCAGATCGTGTTTTTCCGATCCCAGAAGTCCACGAGCGCTGCTTTCGAGGTGCGTGAAAATGGGGCCGAGCTCGCCACGCTACCCAGCGGCAGCTACTTCATCGTGGCAGCCCAACCGGGCACGTACTCGTTTACCGTGGATGCCGAAGCCGGCGAAGTGTTGACCGTGGAGGTCAAGCCCGGCAGGACCCACTTTGTGAAAGCAAGCAACAGGCGTGCCGAGGGAGAGCGTCCGTATTTGTCACGTGCGGATGCCATGACTTTCCTTGGCGCGATTGGCGGCAGGCGCCTGTCGATCCTGTAATCCGATTGGGGACGGTTCGGAAGTCGTCGACGAAAGACTGATCTTCATCACACGCCATAGCGGCGTCCAGGGCATACCCTGCCGCCGCTGTGTCTTCCAGTCAGTCATCCGGAGTCGCCATGAAAACCGTCCTGTTCCGCAGTGTGTTGTCGTGCGCGTTGTTGACCATGTGGCTGCCTGCCACTTCGCAAACCCTGAAGGTCGAATCCCAGGGCCAGGCTGCCGTCGATGCGGAAAATGACCGCATCATCGCCGTGGCCATGTCCAAGGCTGTCGGTCTGCCGGCCGCAGGCAAGGGCCAGATCGTGTTCTTCCGCGCATCCAAGTCTCCGGGCGCAGCGGTGGAAGTCGACGCCGATGGCGAGGCGCTGGGCGAGCTCCCCGCCGGCATGTACTTTGCCGTGCCTGCATCGGCTGGCACGCACGCCTACACTTCGGGTGATGCCGGTTCGCTGTCGATGAATGTCGCCGCTGGCAGCACTTACTACGTGCAGGTCATCCGCAACCGTGCCGGGCGCCCGCAGTTCTTGCGTTCGACTGCGACCAGGTTCCAGCGCGCCACAGAGCACTGATCCGCTGCGGCGGCTTACGGTACCGACCCTGAGCCGCCGCAGGCTTTGCCTTCGATGCTCATCGCCGCGGCGTACATCGGCACAGCGCCGAGGTCGCCCTTCTTCGCCGCGTCGGTGGCCTCCTTCAGATAGATGCGCGAGCGTCCCTGCGCGTCCAGCTTCGGCGGCGCGGCATCGGCGGGTTTACGCCACACGCGCACGACTGCCTGCTGTGAAGCACAGGTCGCGTTCGGCACGCGGATCAGATCGTTGAATTTCCAACCTGATTGCTCCGATGGCTTCGTTTTCGCCGCATCGACGAAGCGCGCGCGCGGCTGGCAATTGGGGCTGGTGCGGACCACCGCGAACTTGTACGGCTCGGCGGCCTGCCCGGTGAACAAACCTTCGATGCGGGCGCAGGCCTCGGGAATGGTGCGCAATGTGTGCACGGCGCCGACGGCCTGCGGCTTGGCCGCAGCGCGGGTGATCTCCGGCTTCGTATCGGCCGCCGCGACCGGCAAGGCCAAGGCGGCGAACAGGACTAACGCGCGCATGCGGATGACTCCAGGTTTCGTGATCCGGGTCGCAGGCTGGCACGGTCGGGCTGAACCCTCGTTTCACGGGCGGAATCGAGGTTTCACAGGCCACGGGGCTGTGCCATAGTCGGGCTGTTGTCCGCCTTCGGTTGTGCCGCGGCGCAGCAAAAAACATCCATGCGTGTTGGTTCGGAGCGCATCGACCCGTTAGTCCTATTGTCCACTCGGGGGAGGGTTCATGTTGGAGCAGTACGGTTTACCCTTGGCGCTGGCTTGCGCCGTCATCGCGATTCTTTACGGAATCATTTCGGCGCGTTGGATCAACGCGCAACCCGCCGGCAACGAACGCATGCAGCAGATCGCCGGCGCGATCCAGGAAGGCGCCCGCGCCTATCTCAATCGCCAGTACCGGACGATCGGCATCGCCGGCGCCGTCTTGTTCCTGGTGATCGGCTTCTTCCTCAGCTGGCATTCCGCGATCGGTTTCCTGATCGGTGCGGTCCTGTCCGGCGCTGCTGGTTACATCGGCATGAACGTTTCGGTGCGCGCCAACGTGCGCACGGCGGAAGCCGCGCGCAGGGGCATCGGCCCGGCCATGGACGTCGCGTTCCGCGGCGGTGCGATCACCGGCATGCTGGTCGTCGGCCTCGGCCTGCTCGGCGTGGCGGGTTATTACATCGTGCTTACCCATCACCTGGGCGTGACGGGTGAAGCCGCACTGCACGCGCTGGTCGGCCTGGCGTTCGGCGCTTCGCTGATCTCGATCTTCGCCCGTCTCGGCGGTGGCATCTTCACCAAGGGTGCGGACGTCGGCGCGGACCTCGTGGGCAAGGTCGAAGCCGGCATCCCGGAAGATGACCCGCGCAATCCGGCGGTGATCGCGGACAACGTCGGCGACAACGTCGGCGATTGCGCCGGCATGGCCGCGGACCTGTTCGAAACCTACGCGGTCACCATCATCGCCACCATGCTGCTCGGCGGATTGATGGTCGCCGAAGCCGGTGCCAATGCGGTGCTGTACCCGCTGGTGCTGGGCGGCGTGTCGATCATCGCCTCGATCATCGGTGCCTTCTTCGTCAAGGTGAAGGAAGGCGGCTCGATCATGGGCGCGCTGTACAAAGGTGTGATCGTGTCGGCAGTGCTGGCGGCGGTCGCGTTCTATCCGATCACCACGCAACTGATGGACGATTCGAGCTACGGCGCGATGAACCTGTACTGGTGCTCGCTGATCGGCCTGGTGCTCACTGGCGCGATCGTGTGGATCACCGAGTACTACACCGGCACGCAATTCAAGCCGGTGCGGCACATCGCGGCGGCATCGACCACGGGCCACGGCACCAACATCATTGCGGGCCTCGGCGTATCGATGAAGTCGACCGCGCTGCCGGTGATTGCAGTGTGTGTGGCGATCTGGGCCGCGCACGCGCTCGGTGGTCTGTACGGCATCGCCATCGCTGCTACCGCGATGTTGTCGATGGCCGGCATGATCGTCGCGCTCGACGCCTACGGCCCGATCACCGACAACGCCGGCGGCATCGCCGAGATGGCGGAGCTGCCGAAGGAAGTGCGCGCCATCACCGATCCGCTCGACGCCGTCGGCAACACCACGAAGGCCGTCACCAAGGGCTACGCGATCGGTTCGGCGGCGCTGGCGGCACTGGTCCTGTTTGCCGACTACACGCACAACCTCTCGGCCAACAACAACGGCGCCACGCTCGCCTTCGACCTGTCCGACCACATGGTGATCATCGGCCTGCTGATCGGCGGCCTGATTCCCTACCTGTTCGGTGCGATGGCGATGGAAGCCGTCGGCCGCGCTGCGGGTGCGGTGGTGGAAGAAGTGCGCCGCCAGTTCCGCGATATCCCTGGGATCATGGAAGGCACGGGCAAGCCGGATTACTCGCGTGCGGTCGACATGCTGACCAAGTCGGCGATCAAGGAAATGATCATCCCGTCGCTGCTGCCGGTCGCGGTGCCGGTGCTGGTCGGCCTGTTGCTCGGCCCGAAGGCGCTGGGCGGTTTGCTGATCGGCACGATCGTGACGGGCCTGTTCGTCGCGATCTCGATGACCACCGGTGGCGGCGCCTGGGACAACGCCAAGAAGTACATCGAGGACGGCCACCACGGCGGCAAGGGTTCCGAGGCGCACAAGGCCGCGGTCACCGGCGACACCGTCGGCGACCCGTACAAGGACACGGCCGGCCCGGCGATCAACCCGCTGATCAAGATCATCAACATCGTCGCGCTGTTGCTGGTGCCGCTGCTGTAACAGCAGTTCCCTCATGCAGGCTCGAAAGCCCCGCTTCGGCGGGGCTTTTTTCTGCCCGGACTCAGAGGCGGAATAGCCCCCTTTGAGTCAAAGGGGGCGCGGCGACAGCCGCGGGGATTCTGGAGGTACAGCGGCCGGGGCCCAGGATTTGCGTGGCAAATCCTGGGGATCTTTCCGCGCAGCGGGAAGATCGCCGGTAGAATGCGCGCCCTCCCCTCACCCCAACCCTCTCCCGCAAGCGGGGAGAGGGAGCACAACGTCGGAGCAACACCATGGGCCTGGACCTCGTCCCCACCGGCAAGAACCCGCCGGACGAAATCAACGTCATCATCGAAATCCCCAAGGACGCCGAACCGGTCAAGTACGAGGTCGACAAAGCCTCCGGCGCGATCTTCGTCGACCGTGTGCTGTCGACGCCGATGCGCTATCCGTGCAACTACGGTTACGTCCCGCACACGTTGTGCGGCGACGGCGATCCGGCCGACGTGCTGGTCCTGATGCCGTTGGCGCTGATCCCGGGCTCGGTGATCCGCGTGCGCCCGGTTGGCGTTTTGAAGATGAGCGACGAGGCCGGCAGCGACGAGAAGATCCTTGCCGTGCCGATCACCAAGGTCTATCCGGGTTACGCGCACATCGCTGACCTGGATGACGTGCCGAAGCACTGGCGCGACCGCATCGGCTACTTCTTCGAGCACTACAAGGACCTCGAGGAAGGCAAGTGGGTCAAGCTCGACGGCTGGGGCGGCGTGGACGTCGCCAGGCAGGTACTCGTCGACTCGATCACCCGCTACAACGCAACGCCGGACAAGCCGCGCTTCTGAGTGGTCGGCACAGACAAGAAGGCCGCCTCGGGGCGGCCTTCCGCGTTTTTCAGTCGATTGGTTGAATGACTACCGTCGATCGACCCTGCGCATGGTCAATCGACGCAATACTCGCCACGCATTCGCCGACGGCGAGACGTTCATCCGATCAGCCGGAAGTGGTAACGGAGCGCGTAATAGATGACATAAAGCCACGACAACAAGCCATGCACGATGACCCATAGCAGCGACTTGTTCGCCGTCCAGGAAATCACCATCGCAAGCGCGCTGCCGAAGCTGATTCCGGCCTTGACCACCGCACGACCACTGCCCATCTCATACCCCCGCATCTTGGCGTTCCACTCGGGCCCTGCTCGTCGCTGCACGCACACAGTTCCGCCCGGATCGCTTGGCATCGTAGAGCGCCGCATCGGCAGGCACCAGAAGCGCATCGGCCCGCGCACCCGGATCCGGAATGCAGGCCGCAGCGCCCACGCTGATCGTCACCTTCCCGGCATCGCAATAGCGGTGTACGAAACTGCGGGTTTCCATGGCCAGGCGAAGCCGCTCGGCCTGGACGAGGGCGGCCGCCACATCGGCATCGGGAACCAGGATGACGAATTCCTCTCCGCCATAACGCGCCAGTCGCATCGTCGTCCCCTCCAGCATGTAGGCAAGCAGGGACGCCACCTGCTTCAGGCAACTGTCGCCGGCCAAGTGCCCGTATCCATCGTTGTAAGCCTTGAAGTGGTCGACATCCACCAGCAGCAGCGCGAGTGATCGGCGCGAAGCGGAAGCCAGCTCGAGGGCCTGCCCAATCCATCCATCGAAACAACGCCGGTTCGCCAGCCCTGTCAGGCCGTCCAGCTGCGACAGGCTTTCCATTGCCTGGTAGGCATCCTGCAGCTGGGCGTTCGCTTGCTGCAGCGCTTCGAGCAGCCGCGCTGCACGGATCACGCCGGCGATCTGGTCGGCAACCGTCTCAAGCAAAGCGCGCTGGCCGCGGAAAGCATCAACGCGGCGGCTTTCGGCGTTCAGCACCGCGAGTACTTCGCCCTTGTGCATGACAGGCACGCACAGTTCGGAGCGCGTGCCATGCAGCGTATCGACGAAGTTGGGGTGATCGCGGATGTCGTCGATATCGTCGATGGCGATCGTCCGCCCGGTGATCGCGCATTCACCGACGACACCCGACCCGAGCGCGCGCCGATAGCCCACCGTGACATCGGTTTCCAGCGCGCTGTACACCGCTTCGCAGACGAACTCACAGTTTGCCGCGTCGATCCCGGCGCAGGCGATGAATTCCCACTGGAATTCCTCGGCCAGCGTGTCGACCACGCGCTGCAGCATCGGCCGCAGCGCCATGTCCTCGACGGCGATCCTGGCGATCCGGTTGAGAATCGCCAGTTGGCGCATCGCGTCGGGCCCACTGTCGATCCGCTGCGCCATGGTTGCCCCTATTCGGGGCGATACACCTCGGCGCCGGCAGCACGGAACTCCGCCGACTTCTCCGCCATGCCCGCATCGATCGCAGCGACTTCATCGACACCGTGCTCGGCGGCGTAATCACGCACGTCCTGCGTGATCTTCATCGAACAGAAATGTGGCCCGCACATCGAGCAGAAGTGGGCGAGCTTGTGCGCATCCTTCGGCAAGGTCTCGTCGTGGAATTCCTTGGCCTTTTCCGGATCGAGGCCGAGATTGAACTGGTCCTGCCAGCGGAACTCGAACCGCGCCTTCGACAACGCGTTGTCGCGGACCTGTGCGCCGGGATGGCCCTTGGCCAGATCCGACGCATGCGCGGCGATCTTGTAGGCCATGATGCCGTCGCGCACGTCTTCGCGATTGGGCAGGCCAAGGTGTTCCTTCGGCGTGACGTAGCAGAGCATCGCAGTGCCGTACCAACCGATCATCGCCGCGCCGATCGCGCTGGTGATGTGGTCGTAGCCCGGCGCGATGTCGGTGGTCAGCGGCCCGAGCGTATAGAACGGCGCTTCGCCGCACTCGCGCAGCTGCTTGTCCATGTTTTCCTTGATCAACTGCATCGGCACGTGGCCGGGGCCTTCGATCATGGTCTGGACGTCGTGCTTCCACGCGATCTTGGTCAGTTCGCCCAGGGTCTCGAGTTCGCCGAACTGCGCGGCATCGTTGGCATCGGCGATGCAACCCGGGCGCAGGCCATCACCCAGCGAGAAGGCCACGTCGTAGGCCTTCATGATGTCGCAGATGTCCTCGAAATGTGTGTAGAGGAAATTTTCCTTGTGGTGCGACAGGCACCACTTGGCGAGGATCGAACCGCCGCGCGAGACGATGCCGGTGACGCGCTTGGCCGTCAGCGGCACGTAACGCAGCAGCACGCCGGCGTGGATGGTGAAGTAGTCCACGCCCTGCTCGGCCTGTTCGACCAACGTGTCGCGGAAGATTTCCCAGGTGAGTTCCTCGGCGCGACCGTCGACCTTCTCCAGCGCCTGGTAGATCGGCACGGTCCCGATCGGCACCGGCGAGTTGCGCACGATCCACTCGCGCGTTTCATGGATGTGCTTGCCCGTCGACAGGTCCATGACGGTGTCGGCGCCCCAGCGAATCGCCCACACCAGCTTCTCGACTTCCTCCGCGATCCCCGACGACACCGCGCTGTTGCCGATGTTGGCGTTGATCTTGGTCAGGAAGTTGCGACCGATGATCATCGGCTCGCTTTCCGGGTGGTTGATGTTGTTGGGCAGGATCGCGCGGCCGCGCGCGATCTCGTCACGCACGAATTCCGGCGTGATCAGCTTCTGGATATTGGCACCGAAACTTTCGCCCGCGTGTTGCATCAACAGGCCGGCATCGCGCACCGCGTCGAGGCGCTGGTTCTCGCGGATCGCGACGAACTCCATCTCCGGGGTGACGATGCCACGCTTGGCGTAATGCATCTGCGAGACATTGGCGCCGGCGATGGCGCGGCGCGGCTGGATGCGGGCCGGGAAACGCACGCTGTCGAGGCGTGCATCGGTCTCGCGCGCACGACCGAACGCAGAGGTCAAACCGACCAGCGGCTCGCTGTCGCCGCGCTCGGCGATCCAGCGCGCGCGTAGCGGCGCCAAACCTGCAGCGAGATCGATGTGCGCATCGGGATCGGAATACGGCCCGGAGGTGTCGTAGACCGTGATCGCCGGATTGTCCTCGCCGCCGAATGCGGTCGGCGTGCGCGTCTGCATGATCTCGCGCATCGGCACGCGCAGATCCGCACGCGAACCGGGCACGTGGATCTTGTTCGAACCAGGGATCGGGCGGGTGACCGCCTCCGAGAGTTGTTCGGTCTGGCGGATCAGTTCAGAGGGCACGGCATTCATGGCATTCGTCCGGGGGCTGGGCGGGACGAAGCGGCGGCGCGCACCGCGCCAGGCCTGGTCCGAGGCTGGGCGGTGTCACGAAGCTTCCCTACGCCGGTCTCAACCGGATCAGGTTCGAAGGGTCTGTCTCAACCGGCATGCTTTCCCTGGGAAGGCCGGGCCGGTACCCCCGCTTCAAGTCGGCATTTGACCACGGTAAAGAGGCCTCGGCTAGTATGAATGCCATACGAGGCGTCACTACTCGGCAGGGGATCAAGCTTGGTCGCACAAACGATTCTGGCGTGGACTCGCTGGCAGGGACGCATGCGGCGACGCACATTCCTGTGGAAGCTTCTCGTCGCGGCGTTCGCCTTCGTGGTGCTGTTCGTCTTCATGGAACGTGCCCTGGGCCATGCCAGCACGCTGCTGTTGTATCCGCCGTTCTTCGCCGTGCTGCTGTCGCTGTTCGTCCGGCGCCTTCACGACCAGGCGCGCTCGGCGTGGTGGCTGCTGGCGGTGATCGTGCCGATCCTTGGCCCGCTGCTGCTCGCATTCCTGTTCCTGTTCAAGCGCGGCACCGACGGCAGCAACCAGTATGGGGACGATCCGCGCCGCGTCGGACGCGATTACCTGCGGGTCGCGATCCATGAACCCGCCTGACGACGGGACCATCGTCAACGACGTCACCCGCCTCAACCCGGTGCGGGTGTGGGCGGTCGCGGTACCGACCAGCGTCGAGGACGTGCAGGACGCGGTACGTCGCGCCGAAGGGCCGGTCTCGATCGGTGGCGGCCATTTCAGCATGGGCGGGCAGACCGCCAGTCCGGGCAGCCTGCACCTGGACATGCGTCGCTTGAACCAGGTGCTCGCCTTTCATCCGCAGCAGCGCACGATCCGCGTGCAGGCGGGGATCCGCTGGTGCGACATCCAGCGCTTCATCGACCCGCACGACCTGTCGGTGCGGATCATGCAGACCTACGCCAACTTCACCGTAGGCGGTTCGCTGAGCGTGAACGTGCACGGCCGCTACGTCGGCCTCGGACCGTTGATCCTGTCGGTCAACGCAATCCGCGTGGTACTTGCCGACGGTGAGCTGGTGGAAGCGACGCCGACGCGCAATAGCGAGTTGTTCCATGGTGTCGTCGGCGGCTACGGCGGCCTTGGCGTCATCGTCGAGGCCGAGCTGCAGCTCGCTCCGAACCTGCGTGTGCAGCGCGACCATGCATGCATGCCAACGCGCGCGTACGCGCGCTGGTTCCGCGAGCACGTGCGCAGCGATGCAACCGCGGTCTTCCACAACGCCGACCTGTATCCGCCGCAATACCGACAAGCGCGGGCCGTCAGCTGGCGCGAAACGAACAACGCGGTGACCGTGCCGCATCGCTTGCAACCGGTGCGCCGGCATTTCCCGCTGCAACGCTATTTCTTCTGGGCGTTCACCGAAACGCCCGGCGGCAAATGGCGGCGGCAACACATCATCGACCGCCTGCTGTACCTCGCGCGACCGGTGCATTGGCGCAACTACGAGGCCGGGTACGACGTTGCCGAACTCGAGCCGGCGACGCGCCGGCACCGCACTTACGTGCTGCAGGAGTACTTCATCCCGGTGGCGCGTTTCGACGAGTTCGTGCCGAAGATGGCGGAAATCCTCAGCCGCCATCGCGTCAATGCGGTGAACGTCTCGGTGCGACATGCATTCGCCGATCCCGGCTCGCTATTGGCGTGGGCACGCGAGGAAGTCTTCGCCTTCGTCCTTTATTACAAGCAGCGCACCCGCGACAACGCAAAAGCCCGCGTGGCGGTGTGGACGCGCGAACTCATCGACGCCGCGCTCGACTGCGGCGGCACCTACTATCTGCCCTACCAGCCGCACGCCACGCCGGAACAGTTCCACCGCGCCTATCCGCGAGCGCGGGAGCTGTTCGAACTCAAGCGGAAGCTCGATCCGGACTTCCGCTGGCGCAACGTACTGTGGGACACCTACTACGCACCGACCCTCGAGCCCATGACCCAAGACGCAACCACCGCACCGCTCGGTCCCGACGCCGATTTCAAGGCGATTTACGCGACCACCCGCGGCAACGACGACTTCTACCGCTTCCTGCAGAACGTTTACCGGCTCTATCCGGAAGACCGCTTCCATGCGCTGATCCAGGATACGGTGCGCACGCACCACGGCGACGAGGCGATCTACCGCGCCCTGCAGGCCAAGGTGCCGGGGATCAAACCGTTCCTGTCGGAACTGACCTATGCCTTGCCCTCGCTAGGCAAGCAGAAGCGTGAGATGTCGCGGCAGACGCTGCAGTTGCTCGGCGACCGTCGAACCTTCGACGGCTACCTCGAGATCGGCAGCACGGGCCGCTACGTCAGCGACCTGCGCAAGCACCTGACCCTGCGTGGCGATGTCGTGCTGCTCAATGACATCGCGCCGACGAACTCGCCAGTCGACATCGTCGAACGCGGCGGGTTGCGGAAGATCGGCCGCTACGTCCCGATGGACGACTACGCGCCGATCGCGCCTGCCGCCATCGCCGATGCCAGCATCGAACTCGCGACCTGCTACATCGGCCTGCACCACATCCCGCTGGACCGGATCGACACCTTCATCGCTTCGTTGCATCGGGTCGTCAAGCCCGGCGGGCTGCTGATCCTACGCGACCACGACGTCACCGACGAGTACATGCGCGCGCTGGTGGCGCTGGCGCACATCGTGTTCAACGCCGGCCTCGGCACGCCGTGGGAAACGAATGCGCGCGAACTCCGTCACTTCCGCACCATCGATGCATGGGTGGAGATCCTGCAGCGGCACGGCTTCATCGCAGAAGGCCCACGCCTGCTGCAGGCGCACGATCCGACCATCAACACGTTGTTGTGCTTCCGACGCGCATGACCATGCAGCGCTTGCATCGGACCATCGTGGCGGCATTCGCCGCGCTGCTGCTGGCGGGCGGAGTCGCGGTCTGCGCACCGCGGTTGCAGACGCCGCAGGAACATCGCCGGACCGAAGACCAGACCTACCTGACCTTCCCGGAATGGTTCCTGGTGTTCAGCCCAGCCGAATATGCCGACCTGCTACGCGCTGCGCAGCCGGCCAGCGCGTTCCCGTTCTTCGCCCATGTCGGCCAGTTCTGGGGTGCGTATCGGCAGGTGATCGGCGCCACGTCCGGCCGTTATCCGTTCAACGGCGAATACCACACGATGATCGTGGTGATCGGCGTCAGCACCACGGTCGAGTATGCGATCAAGGGCGCCTACGAAACCCTGGTCGGCCGGCTCACCGAACTGGTTTCCCAACCGAATGCGACGCCGGAAGATCGGCTGGCAACACAACAGGCGCAGGCTTACGTGGACTTCATCCGCGTCCGCCCATGGTACGAATTCGATTTCGTTACCCCGCTCAAGCAACTGTGGACAGAAACGCCGTTATGGGGTCCACAGCCGCTACGCAAATGGGAACGTCGCTATCTGTTGACCAGCGAATGGCTGGTCAAGGCGGGCTATGCGGCGTTGCTGGAGAAGGCGACCCATTCGACCTTCGAGGTACCGAGCACGACGACCGCGGTTGTGGTCGAAGGACTATCGGATGGCATCGAGTCTGACCTGCCGGAGTTGCAGCGACTGCAGCGCGATGGCACGCAGACGCTGGTCACCGTTCCGCGGTACCAGGCGTTCACCGACTACGCGATCGCGCTCTCGCAGGGGGGCGCGCGTTTCGTCGAGATCGCCGGCAACCGCGGCATGGTCCTGGTCAGCGCCGTGACGCCTGCCGCCGCTCCGTTGCCTCCGGGCACGCGCGTGTTGATCCGGCAACCCATCCTCACGCGCAACGGACTGGAGCGACGCGTGCTCGAAGTGCCGGTGGCAAGACTGGCGGCGGTCCTGAATGACTACGCGACCAACGCTGTCCACGTCGAACATGTCTTCGATTACTAGGCCGGCGTTCCGCCCGCTGCGGCTGATCCTGCGGACGATCGTAGGCCTTGTCGTCGCCGTCTCGTTGTATGTCGCTGCCAGTGCACTTTACGTCTATGCGCACGAGCACGACTCGCTGCGCGCGGCCGCGCCCGCTGGCGGGCGATTCACGAAAGCGGCGGGTGTCGAAGTGTTCTCCCAGGCGCATGGACCGGTTAGCGATGCAACGCCGATCCTGCTCGTGCACGGCACGGCCGCGTGGAGCGGCACCTGGTTTTCGCTGATCCCGGCCTTGCGCTCGGCAGGTTATCCCGTGATTGCGGTCGACTTGCCGCCGTTTGGCTATTCGGGCAAGTCGACGCACATCGATTTTTCGCGCAGTGCACAAGCCGAACGATTGGCAACGGTGCTCGATGCCTACGGCGTGCGCCGTGCCATTGTCGTCGGTCATTCGTTCGGTGCCGGGCCGGCGTTGGAACTCGCCCTGCACATGCCAGAGCGGGTGGAGCGGGTGGTACTGGTCGATGCCGCGCTCGGGCTCGAAAGCACCGCGCCGGACGTCGATTCGCCGGCGTGTCGCGTGCTCGCGCAGGAGTCGCTTCGCTGGCCGTTGCTGGCAGCCAGCGCCGCCAATCCGCTCTGGAGCAAGGCCCTGCTGCGTAGCTTCGTCGCCCGCAAGGAGTCTGTCACCGATGCGCGACTCCGCGAGTACCGGCGCCCGGCCACACTCAAGGGCGCGACCTCGGCGCTGGGCGCATGGGCGTTTCACTTCGCCTGCCTGCCGGAACGCGGCGACAGCACCGACGCCAACCGAATCCGCGACCTGCGCCCACCGCTGACACTGATCTGGGGTGCCCGCGACACGGTCACGCCGTTGTCGCAGGCGCGCCACCTGCAGTCTCTCCTGCCGCAGGCGTCAGTGCATGTGATCGATCATGCCGGGCACATCCCGCATATCGAGGACCCAGCGCGGTTCCAACGCACACTGCTCGAGGTGCTCGCCACCCGCTGAGGAGGCCCACAAATGGGCAGCTGTTTCCAAGGAAACTGTTGACAGGTTCGCGAGCCGCATGGTCTTCTCGAGCTGCCATGACGCACCGCCGCATCCAGCCGCACACCCTCCGTACCGCGCCGCAAGGCCGGGGCGCGGTTGCGCGCACGATTGCGGCGGTAATGACCGTCATTACGACCACGACCACCACTCCATCACGGGTGCGGACGGGCGTGTCGATCTGATCGAACTTGCCGCTCCGCACCCGACCCGGGTGCAGAGCGAGCGCACCTGAGTCGGACGCGGGGCACCACCAGGAGCCCTACCCATGTCGTCCGAGCCACCCTTCCAACCCGCCGCCGCACGCTTGCACGTGCACAAGTTCGGCGGCAGCAGCCTGGCCAGCGCCGAGCGTTATCGCGCCGTCGGCAAGTTGATCGACGACGGTGCCACCACGCGCGTGGTCGTGGTCTCGGCGATGCAGGGCGTGACCGATGGGCTGATCGCGTTGCTCACCGCAGCGTGGGACGGCGGCGACTGGCAGCCGCAATGGGCCGCGCTGCGCACGCGCCATCTCGACACAGCGGCGGCGCTCGATGGCGATCATCGCCACGGGCTGCAAAACGTGATCGATGCCGAATTCAGCGCATTGCGCGACGACCTCGCAGCGCTCGCCAGTGGCGACGGCGATGCCGACGCGATCGCGCAACGCGTACCCGGGCTTGGCGAAGTGCTGTCCTCATACCTGCTGCACGCCACGCTCGGTGGCGACCACGCGGGCTGGCGCCGGCTCGACGCGCGCGAAGTACTGGTCGCGCATCCGGGCGAGCTGGGGATGGCGGTGGACTGGGATGCGAGCCGACAGCATCTGGCCGCCTGGCTTGGCGTGGACACCACCGGCAACGTCGTCGTCACCGGTTTCGTCGCGCGCGACGCGCAGGGCCGCGCGACCACGCTGGGGCGCAACGGCAGCGACTTTTCCGCGGCGATCTTCTCCAACCTGTTCGAAGCCGATGCATTGACCATCTGGACCGATGTTGACGGCGTGCTCTCCGCCGATCCGCGACGCGTGCCGGATGCGGTGTGCCTGCCCTCGATGTCGTATGCGGAAGCCTGCGAACTCGCCTATTTCGGCGCCAAGGTGCTGCACCCGCAGACGCTGGCGCCGGCGATGCAGCGCGGACTGCCGATCCGCATCCGCAACACGCTCAACCCCGCCTCGCCGGGCACGGTGATCGCGCAGGAATCGCAGCCGGCCGCATCGCCGGTGAAAGGCCTGAGCCTGGTCGAGGACCTCGCCATACTCGAACTCACCGGCGCCGGTTTGATCGGCGTGCCCGGTACCGCCGAGCGCCTGTTCGCCGCCCTGCATGCGGCCGGCGTGTCGGTGACGATGATCACGCAGGGTTCGTCGGAACATTCGATCTGCTGCGTGCTGCGCGCCGACCAGGCGCAACGCGGGCGCGAGGCGGTGCAAGCCGCGTTCGCCGAGGCGATCGCCGATGGCCAGGTCGAAGGCGTCAATGTCACCAGCGACATCGCGGTGCTCGCCGCAGTCGGCGACGGCATGGTCGGCACGCCGGGCGTGTCGGCGCGGCTGTTCGCGGGCCTGGCGCAGGCGCGCGTCAACATCCGCGCGATCGCGCAAGGCGCAAGCGAGCGCAATATCTCCGTTGCCATCGCCGCGGGCGATGCCACGCGCGGCTTGCGCGCCGCGCACACCGCATTCTGGTTGTCGCCGGCGACACTGTCGGTGGGCGTGATCGGCCCGGGCAATGTCGGCCGTGCGCTGCTGGCGCAGCTGGCCGATGCAATCCCGCGTTTCTCACGGGAATCACGCCTGGACCTGCGATTGCGGGCGATCGCCAACAGCAGGCAAATGGCCTTCGCCGAACGCCGCATGGAAGCCGACGCCGCGGTTGCCCTCCTCGGCAGCGAGTACACGCAGCCGCTGGACCTCGAGCGTTTCGCGGCGCACGTGCGCGCCGAACACCTGCCGCATGCGGTGATCGTCGACTGCAGCGGCAGCAACGACGTCGCTGCGCATTACCCGGACTGGCTCGCCGCCGGTATCCACGTGGTCACGCCGAACAAGCAGGCCGGCAGCGGACCGCTCGCGCGCTACGAAGCGATCCGCGCCGCTTCGCGCAGCGGCGGTCACTTCCGTTACGAAGCCACGGTCGGTGCCGGATTGCCGGTGATCCAGACGCTGCGCTCGCTGCTCGACACCGGAGACGAGCTGACCGAAATCGAAGGCGTGCTCTCCGGCACGCTGGCCTGGCTGTTCAACAAGTTCGATGGCAGCGTGCCGTTCTCGCAACTGGTGCTGGAAGCGCAGCGCCTCGGCTACACCGAGCCCGACGCGCGCGATGACCTCTCGGGCACCGATGTCGCGCGCAAGCTGGTGATCCTGGCGCGTGAGGCCGGGCGTTCGCTGTCGCTATCGGATGTTGTCGTCGAAAGCCTGGTGCCGGAGGCCTTGCAAGGCGTATCGAAGGACGAATTCTTCGCCCGCCTGCAGGAAATGGACGCGCCGATGCAGGCGCGGCTCGAAGCTGCGCACCGCGAAGGCCGCGGCCTGCGCTACCTTGCGCAGCTGACCCGTAATGGCCAGGCCCGTGTCGGCCTGGTCGCACTGCCGCAGGAGCACGCCAGCTTGCATACGCAACTCACCGACAACCTGATCCAGTTCCGCACGCGCCGCTACGCCGACAACCCGTTGGTGGTGCAAGGCCCGGGCGCAGGCGCGGTCGTGACTGCAGCCGGCGTGTTCGGCGATTTGCTCGCGGTGGCACAGGCGCTGGGGGCGCGGCTGTGAGCACGTCGATTCGTGAAGCGCGTGCATTCGCGCCCGCCAGCGTCGGCAATATCGGCGTGGGTTTCGATCTGCTTGGTCATTCGATCGATGGTCCGCGCGACGTGGCCTTCGTGCGTCGCATCGCCGAACCGGTCGTACGCATCACGGCGATTACCGGCGACATCGTCGGCATCGAAACATTGCCACTGCAAGCCGAGCGCAACACGGCCGGGCGCGCGTTGCAGACTTTGCGCGACGCCGTGGGCATGGCCGACGGTTTCGAACTCGAAATCCACAAGGGCATCGCGCTCGGCTCCGGTCTGGGAGGTTCAGCGGCTTCGTGCGTGGCGGCACTGGTCGCGGCGAATGCGTTGCTCGATGCGCCGTTGACGCGCGAAGCGCTGTATCCGTTTGCGCTGCAGGGCGAAGCGGTCTCCAGCGGCAGCCTGCACGGCGACAATGTCGCGCCGATGCTGCTCGGTGGCGTGGTGATGGCGACAGCGACGCGGATGGTCGCGCTGCCCGCGCCGGCGTGGCTGTTTTGCGCGGTGGTGCATCCGGACCAAGTGCTGGAAACGCGCCGCGCTCGCGCCGCGCTCGCCGAACCGTATCCGCTGTCGCAGGTGGTGGAACAAAGCACGCACCTGGCGCAGTTCCTTACCGGCCTGCAACGCGGCGACGCCGGACTGATCCGCGATGGCTTGAACGACGTGCTGGTGGAGCCGCGACGTGCGCCGCTGATTCCGGGCTTCGCACAAGTGAAGGCCGCGGCGCTCGACCACGGTGCGCTCGGTGCCAGTATTTCCGGAGCAGGCCCCAGCGTGTTCGCATGGTTCGATTCACGCGAGCGGGCACAGGCCGCGGCCGAGGCGATGCAGACCGCGTTCGCCGACGCTGGTTACGGTGCGCGCGCTTATGTATCACCGGTGGCTGGACCGCGAGCGGAAGTCATCTAACTCCCTCCCCTCCGAATGGAGGGGAGGGCTGTGGAGGGGTGCAGTCGGATTCGATGAAACCTCATCGCACGCCGCTTCACCCCCTCCCAACCTCCCCCTGCATTCGCAGGGGGAGGAGCCAACAGCACAGGGCAGCCAATGAAGTTCATCAGCACCCGCGGCGGCACATCGCCAACGTCCATCGACACCGCACTCGTCGCCGGCCTCGCGCCCGACGGCGGCCTGTACGTGCCGGAGCGCTTGCCATCACCGTCGGAGCAACTTGCATACGACGACTTGGCGGCGACCGCGCATGCAGTACTTGCGCCGTACTTCGTCGACTCTGCTTTGCGCGATCAGCTCCGCGACATCTGCACGCACGCCTTCAATTTCCCCGCGCCGCTGCGCGCACTGACTTCATCCGACGCCTGGCTGCTCGAGCTGTTCCACGGCCCAACCGCCGCGTTCAAGGATTACGCCGCGCGTTTCCTCGCCGAAGTGCTGTCGCGCCTGCGCCAACCGGATTCGCCCCCGACGACCATCCTCGTCGCCACATCCGGTGACACCGGTGCTGCGGTCGCGGCGGCATTCCATCGTCGGCCCGGCTTCAATGTCGTCATCCTCTATCCCGACGGCCGCGTGTCGCCGCGGCAGGCGCACGGGCTGGAGTGCTGGGGCGACAACGTGCGCACGTATCGCGTCGCCGGCACGTTCGACGATTGCCAGCGGCTGGCGAAACAGGCACTCAGCGACTCGGAACTGCGCGCGCAAGTTGCGCTGACCACCGCCAACAGCATCAGCCTCGGTCGGTTGTTACCGCAGGCGGCGTACTACGCGCAGGCGTCAGCCCGTTTCCATGCCGAACACGGCACCACACTGAACTTCATCGTGCCGACCGGCAACCTCGGCAACGCCAGCGCGGCGTTGGTGGCCAAGCGCATGGGCTTGCCGATTGGCGAGATCGTGCTCGCCACCAATGCCAACGACGTCTTGCCGCGCTATTTCGACGGCGCGGATTACACGCCGCAAGCCGGTCGCGCGACGCTGGCGAATGCGATGGATGTGGGTGCGCCGAGCAATTTCGAGCGCCTGCGTTATTGGCATCGCGACGATGCCGAACTCCGTGCGGCATTGCGTGCCTATGCCGTCGACGACGCCACCATCCAGCAGACGATCCGCCAGGCCCCCCAGCGACATGGGGTCGTGCCCTGCCCGCACACCGCGACTGGCCTGCATGTGCTCGAGAGCCTGCACGAGCGTGGCGACGCACGGCCATGGGCGGTAGTCGCCACCGCGCACCCGGCCAAGTTCGAAGGCATCGTCGAGCCGCTGGTGGGCCATGCGGTCGAACCGCCGCCGGCCCTGGCGGCTGCATTGGCGCGACCAGCGGCATCGCAACCGCTCGCAAACGATTATCGGGCGCTATATAAGGAACTCAGCCCGTGACCGCCGTCCGCATTTAGTCCCTCGGTTGCTGCTGTAACTGTTGACGCCCACGAAAAGACCGTGTTTATATCGTACACATGACGCAACGCACCGCCCTGCCGCAGACCCTCCAGGCCACGCCTCCCGGCGTGCAGGTCGCGCTGGGCCTCGCGCTCGTACTCGTACTCGTAGTCCTTATTACCGTCCAACCAGGTGCGGGGTTCGGGTTCGCGTAAAGCAACCAGACAAACCCAGGGTTCTTAAAACGACCCCCGCACCTCGAAAAAGGTGCGGGGGTTTTCTTTTAAGGGCCTTGGTTTCAGAGGAAACCAAGAGCTGTGAAAAGCGACGCCATCAAAACCGGTCCCGCCCGCGCTCCCGCCCGCGCCATGCTGCGCGCCACGGGCCTGGACGACGCTGCCATCGCCAAGCCGCTGGTCGCAGTGGTGCATACGTGGACGGACGTCTCGCCATGCAACCTGACCCTGCGCGACCTGGCCCAGCACGTGCGCACCGGCGTGCAGGCCGGCGGCGGCACGCCGATCGAGTTCAACACGATCGCCGTGACCGATGGCATCGCGATGGGCAGCGACGGCATGCGCGCCTCGCTGGCGTCGCGCGAGACCATCGCCGATTCGATCGAACTCGTGGTCAGCGGCCACTGCCTCGACGCGATGGTGCTGCTGGTCGGTTGCGACAAGACCATCCCCGCTGCAGCGATGGCTGCAGCGCGGCTCGATATCCCGACCGTGATCCTCTATGGCGGCACGATCCTGCCGGGACATTGCAAGAACAAGCAGAAAGACAAGCCATTGACCGTGCAGGACGTGTTTGAAGCGGTCGGCGCGCATGCCGCCGGCAGCATCGACGACGCCGAACTGCACGACATCGAATCCCATGCCTGCCCCGGCGCAGGCGCCTGCGGTGGCCAGTTCACCGCCAACACCATGGCGATGGTGCTGACCTTCCTCGGCCTGTCGCCGCTGCAGCTCAACGACATCCCCGCGACGCATCCCGACAAGGCTGCCGCCGCGAAGCGCTGTGGCGAACTGGTGATGCAGCGCCTGCACGACGACGGCCCGCTGCCGCGCTCGATCCTGTCGCCGGCGTCCTTCCGCAATGCCGCGCGGGCCGTCTCGGCCACCGCCGGTTCGACCAACGCCGCGTTGCACCTGCTGGCGATCGCGCACGAAGCCGGCATCGAGTTCGGGCTCGAGGAATTCGAGGCCGCTGCAAAGACGCCGGTGATCGCCGACCTCAAACCCGGTGGCCGTTACACCGCCGCGGAAATGTTCGACATGGGCGGCGCGGCGCTGGTCGCACACGAACTGCGCAAGGCGGGACTGATCGACGACATCGCGACCGTCACCGGTCGTTCGTTCTTCGCCGAACTCGACGCGTTACCCGCCGCCGCTGCGCAGGACGTGGTGCGTCCGATCGCGGATCCGATCAAGCCGCGCGGCGGTTATTCGATCCTGTACGGCGATCTCGCACCGGAAGGCTGCATCGTCAAGCTCGCCGGCCACGGGCGCGAGCATTTCGAAGGCCCTGCGCGCGTGTTCGATTCCGAGGAATCCGCCTTCGCCGCGGTGCAGGCGCGCAGGATCCAGGCCGGCGACGTCGTCGTCATCCGCTTCGAAGGCCCGGCCGGCGGCCCAGGCATGCGCGAGATGCTTGCGGTCACTGCCGCGCTCGTCGGCCAAGGCCTCGGCAACGATGTCGCGCTGATCACCGATGGCCGCTTCAGCGGCGCGACGCACGGTTTCATGGTCGGCCACATCGCGCCGGAAGCCGCGCATGGCGGCCCGATCGCCAAGCTGCGCGACGGCGATCGCGTGCGCATCGATGTCGCGACACGGCGGCTCGACGTCGATGCCAACTTCGACGCCCGCGAACCCGTTCGCATCGCACCACGCGTCACTACCGGTGTGCTCGCGAAGTACGCACGCAGCGTCGGTTCCGCTTCGCGCGGCGCGGTCACGGCGCCCGGGCCGCTCGATGCAGTGCCCACGCGCGCGATCGCCGCCACGTTGCTCCACGAACACCCTGCTGCCGACCTTGATCTTGATCTTGTGGGAGCGACGTGAGTCGCGATCTGCAGCCCCCGAATCGCGACTCACGTCGCTCCCACAAAAGCCACAAAACCACAAAGCCGCAAACCCACAAGCACAACACCTTTCGATCACTCACAGGACCTAGCGCCATGACCACCAACACCAAGCCCCGCATCACCATCGTCGGCTACGGCAGCCAGGGTCGCGCGCATGCGCTCAACCTGCGCGACTCCGGCTTCGACGTCACCATCGGCCTGCGTCCGGGCGGTCCGACCGAACTCAAGGCCAAGGCCGACGGCTTCACCGTCAAGACGCCGGCCGATGCGGTCAAGGGCGCGGAACTGGTCGCAGTCCTGACGCCAGACATGGTCCAGCCGCAGCTGTACCGCGACGTGATCGAAGCGAACATCCCGCAGGGCGCGACGCTGCTGTTCGCGCACGGTTTCAACGTGCATTACGGACAGATCACGCCACGCGCGGATCTCGACGTCGTCCTCGTCGCACCGAAGGGTCCGGGTGCGCTGGTGCGCCGCGAATACGAAATCGGCCGTGGCGTGCCGGCGATCTATGCCGTGCACCAGGACTGCAGCGGCAAGGCCGAGCAGACCGCGCTGACGTACTGCGCGGGCATCGGCGGCGCGCGCCAGAACGCGATCAGGACCACGTTCAAGGAAGAAACCGAAACCGATCTGTTCGGCGAACAGGCCGTACTCTGCGGCGGCGCGACGAAGCTGGTGCAGGCCGGCTGGGAAACACTGGTCGAAGCCGGCTATCAACCGGAAGTCGCGTACTACGAATGCCTGCACGAACTGAAGCTGATCGTCGACCTGTTCTACGAAGGCGGCATCACCCGCATGCACGAGTTCATCAGCGAGACCGCGCAGTACGGCGCGCTGACCCGCGGCACCTACATCGTCGACGAGCACACCAAGGCGCAGATGAAGAAGGTGCTGGCCGAAATCCAGGACGGCACGTTCGCCAAGCAATGGATCGCCGAATACGCGGCCGGCAACGCCAACTACAAGGCGCTGAAGCAGGGCGACCTCGACCATCCGATCGAAACCACCGGCAAAAAGCTGCGGGCGGCGATGCCGTGGTTGCAGCAGCCGGCCACCAAGCCCGCCGCCACCGCGGCGAAACAACGGGAAGAGGCCACTGCATGAACGGCGCCCGCTGGCTGGTGCAAGCGCTGGCCGCGGAGGGCGTGGATACGCTGTTCGGTTATCCCGGCGGCGCGATCATGCCCTTCTACGATGCCCTGCATGGGGCGGACCTGAAGCACATCCTGGTCCGTCACGAGCAGGGCGCGGCCCTGGCAGCGAACGGCTATGCCCGTGCCAGCGGGCGAGTCGGTGTCTGCGTAGCCACGTCCGGTCCGGGCGCTTCCAATCTCGTCACCGGCATCGCCGATGCGTTCCTCGATTCGGTGCCGATGGTGTGCATCACCGGGCAGGTGTCGACGGCATTGATGGGCACCGATGCGTTCCAGGAACTGGACGTGTTCGGCATGACCATGCCGATCGTCAAGCACAGCTTCCTGCCGCGCACGGTCGATGAGTTGCCGGAGATGGTGCGCGAAGCGTTCCGCATCGCGCGTTCCGGCCGTCCCGGCCCGGTGCTGATCGATCTGCCGAAAGATGTGCAGATCGGCGATGCCGCGCATCTGCCGGAGCACGTGCCGGCGCCGGTCGACACCACGCCCGCGCCGTCCAAGCCTGCGCTGCATGCCGCGCTCGCGCTGATCGCGCAGGCGCAGAAGCCGGTGGTCTACGGCGGTGGCGGGATCGCGCTCGGCGAAGCGATGGACGCGTTCCGTGCCTTCGTCGAAGGCGCGCAGATCCCTACCGTGCTCACGCTGAAAGGCCTGGGCGCGTTGCCGGCCGCGCATCCCCTCAACCTCGGCATGCTTGGCATGCACGGCACCCGCGCCGCCAACCTGGCGGTGCAGGAAAGCGATCTGCTGATCGTGGTCGGCGCGCGCTTCGATGATCGCGCCACCGGCAAGTTGGCGGAGTTCGCACCGCATGCACGCGTCGTGCACATGGACCTGGACGCGGCCGAGATCGGCAAGCTGCGCTATGCCGATGCCGCGGTCAAAGGCGACATTGCCACCGCGCTGTCGGAGCTGACCGCAGCCTGTGCCGCGCACCTGCACGGCCGCAACGGCAATGCGCGCCGCGGTTGGCGCGACCTGTGCCGGCAACGCGCCCGCGAGTACGCCGCACGCTACGACGCGCCGACCGAGACCGTGTACGCACCGAAGCTGTTGAAGCGGCTGTCCGAACTGGCGCCGGACGCGATCGTTTCCTGCGATGTCGGCCAGCATCAGATGTGGGTCGCGCAGCACTGGCGCTTCAACGATCCGCGCGCGCACCTGACCAGCGGCGGTCTCGGCACCATGGGCTTCGGCCTGCCCGGCGCGATCGGCGCGCAACTGTCGTTGCCCGATGCGGACGTGATCTGCGTCAGCGGTGACGGGTCGTTCCTGATGAACGTGCAGGAGCTGGCGACGGTCGCGCGCTACCGCCTGCCGATCAAGATCGTGCTGCTCGACAACCAGGCCTTGGGCATGGTGCGGCAGTGGCAGGAGTTGTTCTTCGAGCGCCGCTATTCCGAGGTCGACCTCTCCGACAACCCCGACTTCGGCGCGCTCGCCGCGGCGTTCGGCGTGCCTGCGTTGCACGTGGATGCGCAGGCCGATGTCGAGGACGCGTTAGCCGAACTGCTCGCGATCCGCGGCCCGGCACTGCTGCACGTCGCGATCGACCAGGCCGCCAACGTCTGGCCGCTGGTCCCGCCCAACCGCAACAACGCGCAAATGATGTACGCCCCCCACGAAAGCACGCCAGAACACAGCCCGACGGAGACCCGCCATGCAATACCAGCTTGACCTGACCCTGCGTCGCGCTGAAGGCGCGCTGGCGCGCGTGATCGGCACCGCCGAACGCCGTGGCTTCCGCCCGATCAGCGTCGATGGCGAAACCCATGCCGACGGCGAGCGCTGGTACCTGCGCATGACCGTCGAAGGCGATCGTCCCGCCGAAGCGTTGCAGTCGCAGCTCGCCAAGTTGTACGACTGCCTGGCCGTCGAGGTGGCATCGTGTCCTTGACTACGACATCCGCGTCGCAACCGGCGGTGTCTCCCGGCACCGAACCAGCCACCGGCGAGCGTCCTTTGCAGCTCTGGTTCGACGGTGAAATCACCAGCAGCGAAGCCCTGCACGCGCCACTGACCACGCACGCGATGCATTACGGCAGCGGCGTATTCGAAGGCATGCGCAGTTATGCCACGCGCGATGGCGCTGCGGTGTTCCGTTTGCCGGAGCATCTCGAGCGCATGCGCAAAGGCGCCGAAGTGCTTGGCATCCGCTTCGATGTGCAACAAGCCGCTGCGGCGACACTGCAGGTGCTGCGCAGCAATGGTCATCGCGACGCTTACATCCGGCCCCTGGCCTGGGTGGGCGGCGGTTCGTTCGGCCTGGATATCGGTGCGCAACCGCACCACCTGATGGTCGCCTCCACCGCGACCAATGTGCATCTCGGTGGCAACCGCGCGCGCCTGACCGTGTCGAAATGGCGCCGCAATCCGGCGACTTCGCTGCCGCCGCTGAAGCTGTGCGGCGCGTACGTCAATTCGATCCTCGCCAAGCGCGAAGCCAAGGGTCGCGGCTTCGACGAGGCGTTGTTCGTCGATGAGAACGGCCTCGTGGTCGAGTGCACGGGCGCGAACGTGTTCTTCGCCAAGAACGGCCAGCTGATCGCGGTCGATCACCGCGACGCCCTGCCCGGCATCACCCGCAACACCCTGATCGCGCTCACCGGCGCGCGGTCGCGCCCGGCGACGCGCGCGGAATTGCTCGATGCCGACGAGGTGTTCGTCTGCGGTACCGCGGCGGAAGTCAGCGCGATTGCCGCGCTGGATCAGCGCGAGTACGGCGACAACCCGATCACCCGCGAACTGGCGGCGCTGTACGCGCGCGTGGTGCGCGGCGAAGTCCCGCAATACACGCACTGGCTGACGGCGACCTGACATGGAACCGCGCGTAGCCGAGCCTGAAGTAAGCGTCGCCGACGTATTGGCGGCACAGGCCCGGCTGCGTCCATATCTGAGCATCACCCCGCTGCATTACGCCGAACGTTTCGGCTGCTGGCTGAAGCTGGAGAACCTGCAGCGCACCGGTTCCTACAAGGTGCGTGGCGCGTTGAATGCGCTACTGGCAGCGCGCGAGCGTGGCGACACCCGCACCGTAATCGCGGCATCCGCCGGCAACCATGCACAAGGACTGGCGTGGGCCGGCTATCGCCTGCGCATGCCGGTGATCACGGTGATGCCGCGTTGCGCACCTGAAACCAAGATCGCCGGCGTGGCCCACTGGGGCGCGACGGTGCGCCTGCATGGCGACAGCTACGACGAAGCCAAGGCCTTCGCCGCCGAACTTGCCGCGCAGAACGATTACCGCCTGTTGTCGGCCTTCGACGATCGCGATGTGATCGCAGGCCAGGGCACCGTCGGCATCGAACTCGCTTCGCTAGTCCCGGATGTGGTGCTGGTGCCGATCGGCGGTGGCGGACTCGCTTCGGGTGTCGCACTGGCATTGAAGTCACAGGGCGTGCGTATCGTCGGTGCGCAAGTGGAAGGCGTCGACTCGATGGCGCGCGCGCTCAAGGACGACCACCGGTTGATCGAACCCGTCGCCACATTGGCCGACGGCGTCAGGGTGAAAGATCCCGGCAAGCTTACCCGGGCGCTGTTGCGCGACTTGCTGGACGACATCGTGATCGTGCGCGAAGCCGAACTGCGCGAAACCCTGGTGCGACTCGCGCTGGAAGAACACGTGATCGCCGAAGGCGCGGGTGCGCTGGCGCTGGCCGCCGGTCGTCGCGTGGCCGGCAAGCGCAAGTGCGCAGTCGTCTCCGGCGGCAACATCGATGCCTCTGTGCTGGCGCAATTGCTGTGCGACGTGCGCCCACGTGCGCCGCGCAAACCGCGGCGGCGTACGCAGGAGCCGGTTGCTGCGCTCACGTCATCGCCACCGACCTTCGCGATGGCTGCGCGACTTACGCAGGCTGTCGCCCCCGCGGCAGCCGATGCGCTCCTTACCCCCGTCGTTCCAATCTTCAGCACCACGCCAAAAGAGGAATGTTTGACGTGACTTCAGACGCAATTACCAACGCCGCAACCCCCGCACGAGTACGTATCTTCGACACCAGCCTGCGTGACGGCGAGCAGTCGCCCGGCTTCACCATGAGCGGCGCACAGAAAGTCCTGTTTGCGCATGCGCTGGCGGATCTCGGCGTCGACGTGATCGAAGCAGGCTTTCCCAACAGTTCGCCCGCAGATTTCAATGCGGTACAGACCATTGCGCGCGAAGTGCGCACCACCACCATCGCCACCCTGGCCCGCTGCCATCCCGCTGATATCGAAGCCTGCGCGCGCTCACTGCAGAACGCCGCCGCACCGCGCATCCATACCTTCATCTCGACCAGCCCGTTGCATCGCGAGCACAAGCTCGGGATGAGCAAGGCACAGGTGATCGAACACACCATCATGGGCGTCGAGCTGGCGCGCAGGCACGTCGACGACGTGGAGTTCTCCGCCGAAGACGCGCTGCGCACCGAGCGCGAATTCCTGGTCGAAGTCTTCAACGCCGCGGTCGAAGCCGGCGCACGCACGCTCAACGTCCCGGACACCGTCGGTTACACCACGCCGGCCGAAATCCGCGCGCTGTTCGAATACCTGCGTGCGAATGTCCGGGGCGGCAACGATGTCGTGTTCAGCGCGCACTGCCACAACGACCTGGGCCTGGCCGTCGCCAACTCGCTGGCCGCGATTGAAGGCGGTGCGCGCCAGGTCGAATGCACCATCAACGGCATCGGCGAACGCGCCGGCAACGCCGCGCTGGAAGAACTGGTGATGGCGATGAAGGTGCGCGGCGCCTACTACAACGTCGACACCGGCATCGATACGCCCAAGCTGCTCGCCACTTCGCGCCTGCTCTCGCGCATCACCGGCATCCAGGTGCAGCGCAACAAGGCCATCGTCGGCGCGAATGCCTTCGCGCACGAGTCCGGCATCCACCAGCACGGCATGCTGAAGAACCGCGACACCTACGAAATCATGCATCCACAGGACGTGGGCTGGTCCGATTCGCAACTGGTACTGGGCCGCCACAGTGGTCGCGCCGCGGTAGCCGATCGCCTGCGGCAACTCGGATACGTGTTGGAAGACGCCCAGCTCGACCAGGTCATCGCCGAGGCGAAGGCACTGACGCAGACGCAGCACGTGGTTAGCGATCGCGACCTGCAAAGGCTGGTGGAAGGCGAAAGTTTCGGTCCCGGCTGGCGCATCGCTGCACTCAGCCTCACCGATTACGGCCATCGCACGCGTGCGCATGTCGATCTGTCCGACCCCGACGGTCGCCATGTCATCCAAAGCGCCGAAGGCGATGGCCCGGTAGCGGCGTTGTTCGCGGCATTGGCGCAGGCGACGGGCGTGGATTTCGAGCTCGAAAGTTACGAAGTGCACAGCATGGGCGTCGGCCGCGATGCGCGTGGCGAAGCCAACCTGAGTGCGCGGATCGATGACGAAGTGCTCGCCGGCCAGGGCACCAGCCGCGACGTGCTGGAAGCGAGCGCCATCGCCTGGCTGGACATCGCCAACCGCCTGCTGCGCGACCGCAAGGTGTTGCCGCGGCTGGCAGCGGTCAACGGCTGATCCCGACAACGAATCCACAAGACCAACCACCAAAGCATCGCAATGACAGCCAAAACCCTCTTCGACAAACTGTGGGACGCCCATGTGGTCACGCCGGAAAGCGACATCGCGCCGGCGGTGCTCTACATCGACCTGCACCTGATCCATGAAGTCACCACGCCGCAGGCCTTTGCCGAACTCGATGCGCGCGGCCTCAAGGTGCATCGCCCCGGGCGCACCAAGGGCACACTCGACCATTCCACGCCGACGCTTCCCGTCGACGCCGACGGCGTGCTGCCCTATTACAACGCCGAAGCCCGCGCCCAGGTCGAACGCCTGCGCGATAACGCCGCGAAGCACGGCGTCGAACTGTTCGACTTCGACAGCGAGTATCGCGGCATCGTCCATGTGATCGGGCCGGAACTGGGCCTGACGCAGCCCGGCATGACCATCGTCTGCGGCGACAGCCACACCGCCACCCACGGCGCGTTCGGCGCGCTTGCCTTCGGCATCGGCACCAGCGAAGTCGGCCACGTGCTGGCCACGCAGTGCCTGCTGCAACGCAAACCTAAGACATTGGCGATCACCATCGACGGCGAGCTCGGTCCCGGTGTCACCGCCAAGGACCTGATCCTGCACGTGATCGGGGTGATCGGCGTCAACGGCGGCACCGGCCATGTCATCGAATACCGCGGGTCGACCATCCGCGCGTTGTCGATGGACGAGCGCATGACCGTGTGCAACATGTCGATCGAGGCCGGCGCGCGCGCGGGCCTGATCGCGCCGGACGAAGTCACCTTCGATTACCTGGCGCACACGCCACGCGCACCTCAAGGCGATGACTTCGCCCGCTCGATCGTGCGCTGGCGCGAGTTCCACACCGACGACGGCGCGAAATTCGATCGTGAAGTCCACATCGATGCACGCGACATCGCCCCGACCATCACCTGGGGCACGCACCCCGGTCAGGTCGCCGCGATCAACGCGCATATCCCCGCCGATCACAGCAGCGACGACGCCAAGGCGCGCGACTACATGGGCTGGAGCGCGCAAGCAGCCTTGGCCGGACGCCCGGTCGACGTGGTCTTCATCGGCAGCTGCACCAACTCGCGACTAAGCGATCTGCGCCAGGCAGCCGAAGTGTTGCGCGGCCGCCACGTGCATCCACGCGTGCGCATGCTGGTGGTGCCGGGTTCTGAACAGGTCAAGCGCGATGCCGAAGCCGAAGGCATCGACAAGATCGTGCGTGCCGCCGGTGCGGAATGGCGCGAACCCGGATGCTCAATGTGCATCGCCATGAACGGCGATCTCGTCGGCCCTGGGCAACTCGCAGTGTCGACGAGCAACCGCAATTTCGAAGGCCGGCAGGGCAAGGGCGCACGCACCGTGCTGGCCTCGCCACTGACTGCGGCGGTCTGCGCCATCACTGGCGTCGTGACCGATCCGCGCGACTTCCTGACCCGGGAGGCCGCGTGATGGGTGCTCTTGATCGTCATCCCTGCGAAAGCAGGGATCCAGCGGCTTTGCTCTTCAGCGGGACGGCTGCGGTCAAGGCGCTGGATTCCTGCTTTCCCAGGAATGACAAGTTTGCCGACGCCAGCATTCAGGAGATTTGCTGATGCAACCTTTTAGACAACTCACCGCGCGCACCATCGTCCTGCGCGAGCGCAATATCGATACCGACCAGATCATTCCGGCGCGTTTCCTCACCACCACCGAGCGCAAGGGTCTGGGCAAGCACGCGTTCAACGACTGGCGCACGCTGCCCGACGGTTCGAGCAATCCCGACTTCCCGTTCAATCGGGCCGAAAACGCGGGTGCGCAGATCCTCGTCGCCGGCCGCAACTTCGGCTGCGGCTCCTCGCGGGAACACGCACCGTGGGCCTTGCTCGACCTGGGCCTGCGCGCGGTGATCAGCGCCGAGATCGCCGACATCTTCCGCAGCAACGCGCTGAAGAACGGCCTGCTGCCGATCGTGCTCGACGCCTCCGTGGTCGACGAACTGCTGGCGCAACCCGGCATCGAACTGCAGATCGACATCGCCACGCGCACGCTGACCTTGCCCGACGGCCGCACGTTCCAGTTCCCGCTGGACGCCTTCGCGCAGACGTGCCTGCTCGAAGGTGTCGACCAGCTCGGCTACCTGCTCAAACAACAACCCGCCATCGAACGTTACGAAGAGGTCACCCATGCGCGCTGACATCGTTGTCCTGCCCGGCGACGGCATCGGTCCTGAAGTTACTACCGCCGCGGTTGCTGTGCTGAAGGCCGTCGGCAAACGCCATGGTCATGAATTTCGTTTCACCGAGCACCTGATCGGTGGCGCCGCGATCGATGCCACCGGCGAACCATTGCCCTCAGCCACGCTGGACGCCGCGCGGAAAGCCGATGCGGTGCTGCTTGGTGCCGTCGGTGGACCACAGTGGTCCGATCCGAAAGCGAAGGTGCGGCCAGAACAAGGCCTGCTGGCGATCCGCAAGGCATTGGGTCTGTACGCCAACCTGCGGCCGGTGAAGCCGCATTCGGTCGCGCTCGGCGCATCGCCGATCAAGCCGCACCTGCTACAGGGCGTCGACCTGATCGTCGTGCGCGAACTCACCGGCGGGATTTACTTCGGCGACAAGACCCGCAGCGCCGACAGCGCCAGCGACCTGTGCACCTACAGCGTCGGCGAGATCGAACGCGTCGTGCGTCGTGCCTGCGAACTCGCGCGTACGCGGCGCGGCAAAGTCACTTCGGTCGACAAGGCCAACGTGCTCGAGACCTCGCGCCTGTGGCGCGAAGTCGCTACCCGCGTGGTCGCGGAAGAGTTCCCGGACATCACCCTCGAACACCAACTGGTCGATTCGATGGCGATGCACCTGTTGGCCAAGCCGCGCGAGTACGACGTGATCGTCACCGAGAACATGTTCGGCGACATCCTCACCGACGAAGCCTCGATGCTGGCAGGTTCATTGGGCTTGTTGCCCTCGGCATCGCTCGGCGAAGGCCGTGTCGGCCTGTACGAACCGATCCACGGCTCCGCCCCGGATATCGCCGGCAAAGGCATCGCCAACCCCTACGCGACCATCCTCAGCGCCGCGATGCTGCTACGCCATTCACTGGGCCTGGAAGTCGAAGCCGCCTGCATCGAGCTGGCCGTCGACAAGGCACTCGATGCCGGCGTGCACACCGCTGACATCGCTTCCGCTGGCCGCGCGGCGAACACTGCTGCCGCAACGGCTGCGGTACTGGAACAGCTGCAGGCGCACTGTTACGTCGCCGAGCTACGCGACTGATGCGCTTCGCTCTTCAGCCCCTGAAAAACCTGAAGCGGCGATCAACGCCATAACCCGAAGGGCGGCGCGCACGGATGCGCGCCGTTTTTCGATCGAGGCATGGATGCCGAGTCGAAAAATCTCCGCAAGCTCCATGCCGCGAGCTGTGCTCTTGCCAAGGAGGCCATTTCTTTTGGTTACTTTTCTTTGGGCCAGCAAAGAAAAGTGACCCGCTGCGCAGCAGTGGAATGCTCTTGCCTTAAAAAACAGAAAGACAAAATCAAAATGGACCCGGCTTCCGCCGGGATGACGAGCAAGGGCAGAAGCAGAGCAAAGTCACTGGATCCCCGCTTTCGCGGGGATGACGGCTCAACGCAACGACGCGTTGATCTTGGCAAGCGTCGCCGCACCCGGACTCAACTCGGCGGCGCCCAATGTGTTCAACGGCACAGCAACCGTATTCAGGTGCTCGTGCAGATCGTTCGCTTCCGCGTCGACGAACAGCAGACCAGTCACCACCTCTCCTTCCGAATGCCGCTGCTGGATCAGGTTCATCGCCGTGAGACGATCGCGCGGATCGTAGGCGTCATCGAGCTTGCGCAGGCGCAACACGGAACCGTTGTGCTGCTCGACCGTAACCGTATCTCCGGCCGGATAGTCCACCGCGATCTCGGCACGCGGCAGCATCACGTCGAGCTGATTGACCGCGTCGTTGTGCTCGCGCACATAGTCGTAGCTCTTGGTGCTGCCGGCGTGGTTGTTGAAGGCGACGCACGGACTGATCACATCGAGGAACGCCGCACCGCGGTGCATCAGCGCCCCTTTGATCAACGGCACCAGCTGCTGCTTGTCGCCGGAGAAACTGCGCGCGACGTAGCTGGCGCCCAGTTGCAGCGCCATCATCACCATGTCGATCGGGCTGTCGGTGTTGGCCACGCCCTTCTTCGACATCGAGCCCTGGTCCGCGGTCGCCGAAAACTGGCCCTTGGTCAGGCCGTACACGCCGTTGTTCTCGACGATGTAGACCATGTTCACCCCGCGCCGGATCGCGTGCACGAACTGACCGATGCCGATCGAGGCGGAATCGCCGTCGCCGGATACGCCGAGGTAGATCAACTCGCGGTTGGCGAGGTTGGCGCCGGTCAGCACCGACGGCATGCGCCCGTGCACGGTGTTGAAACCATGCGACTGGCCGAGGAAGTAGTCCGGTGTCTTGCTGCTGCAACCGATGCCCGACAGCTTCGCGACGCGATGCGGCTGGATATCGAGCTCCCAGCAGGCCTGGATGATCGCCGCTGAGATTGAATCGTGGCCACAGCCCGCGCACAGCGTGCTGATCTTGCCTTCGTAGTCGCGGCGGGTAAAACCGGCTGCGTTGCAGGCGAGCGTGGGATGGTGGAGCTTGGGTTTGGCCAGGTAAGTCATGTCTCAGGCCACCTTCTCGTGTTTCATTGCCGACTCCAATCGAGCCGAGATCGCACCTGCGATGAACCTCGCGGTGATCGGCGTGCCGTCGTAGTGCAGCACCGCGACCAGCCGCGCCGGATCGATGCCGAACTCGTTGACCAGCAAGGAGCGCAGCTGGGCGTCGCGGTTCTGCTCGATCACGAACACCGATTCGTGCGCCTCGATGAAGGCACGCACCGAGTCCGGGAACGGGAAGGCGAGGATCCGCAACGTATCCAGCGCGATGCCCTCGCCGCGCAGCCGTTCGATCGCCTCCTGCATCGCAGGACTGGTTGAACCGAAATAGATCGCGCCGTGTCGCGCCGGCACATCGGAATGCCGCAGCACCGGTTGCGGCACCAGCGCCTTGGCGCTGTCGAACTTCTGCAGCAGGCGCTGCATGTTGTAGACGTAATCCTTGCCCCGCTCCGAGTACTGCGCTTGCGGATTGCGCGAGGTGCCGCGGGTGAAATAGGCGCCCTTTTCCGGATGCGTGCCCGGGTAGGTGCGGTACGGGATGCCGTCGCCATCGAGATCCTTGTAGCGCGCGAACTCTCTGCCCGCCTCCAGCTCTTCGGCTGTCATCACCTTGCCGCGGTCGTAGGCACGCGCGTCGTCCCAGGCGAACGGCGCGCACAGGCGCTGGTTCATGCCGATGTCGAGGTCAGTCATCAGGAAGATCGGTGTCTGCAAGCGGTCGGCCAGGTCGAGCGCGACGGCCGCGAACGCGAAACACTCATGCGGATCTTCCGGAAACAGGAGCACGTGCTTGGTGTCGCCGTGCGACGCATAGGCGGCGGCGAGGATGTCGGACTGCTGCGTACGTGTGGGCATGCCCGTCGAAGGGCCCCCGCGCTGCACGTCGATGATCGTCACCGGGATTTCGGCGAAGTACGCCAGACCGATGAATTCGTTCATCAGCGACACGCCAGGTCCGGACGTGGTGGTGAACGCGCGCGCGCCGTTCCAGCCGGCGCCGACGATCATGCCGATCGAGGCGATCTCGTCCTCGGCCTGGATGATGGCGTAGCGGGCCTTGCCATCGCTGTCGACGCGATACTTCTGGCAATACTTGGTGAAGGCCTCGGCCAGCGACGACGACGGGGTGATCGGATACCAGGCGCAGACGGTCGCACCGCCGTAGACGCAGCCGAGCGCGGCCGCAGCATTGCCTTCGACGAAGATCCTGTCACCGACGGCGTCGGCCTTTCGTACCTGCAGCCCAATCGGGTGCGGCAGGTGTTCCTTGACCCAGTTGCGGCCTAGGTGCAGCGCTTCCACATTTGGCTTGAACAGCTTTTCCTTGCCCTTGTACTGCTCGCCGATCAGGGTTTCGATGACTTCGGGATCGACGTCGAGCAACGCGCTCAGCGCGCCGACATACATGATGTTCTTGAACAGCTGGCGCTGGCGCGGATCGCTGTAGGTTGCGTTGCAGATCTCCGTCAGCGGCACGCCGATGATCTGGACGTCGTCGCGGAACTTCGACTTCGGCATCGGCTTGCTGCTGTCGTAGAACAGATAACCGCCGGATTCGATTTCGGCGACATCGTCGTCCCAGGTCTGCGGATTCATCGCCACCATCAGGTCGACGCCGCCGCGGCGCCCGAGCCAGCCCTGCTCGCTGACGCGCACCTCGTACCAGGTCGGCAGGCCCTGGATGTTGGACGGGAAGATGTTGCGCGGACTGACCGGGACGCCCATGCGCAGGATCGCCTTGGCGAACAGCTCGTTAGCCGAAGCCGAACCGGAACCGTTGACGTTGGCGAACTTGACGACGAAGTCGTTGATCGACGCGATGGGGGCGTGGGAGGGCGTCATGCGATCTCCTCCCCGGTTGTCACTTCATCGCACTTGGCAACACGATCTGTAGTCATTACGCAGGCGGGCATCCAGTGGCGTCGATTGCGCGAGCAATGCGCCAAGTCACCGGATCCCCGCCTCCGCGGGGATGACGAGCGAGGGCAAGGCGTCATCACGCCGCCTCCCGTGCATGCTTGTTGCGGCATCCAGACCCCGCATACGTCTCCAGCAACAGGAACTTCTGCATGTCCCAGGCGCCAGTCGGGCAGCGCTCGGCGCACAGACTGCAGTGCAGGCAGACGTCCTCGTCCTTGACCATCACCCGCATCGTCTTCAGCGGTTCGGAGACGTAGAGATCCTGTTCCTTGTTGAGCGCCGGCGCGGTCAGGCGCGTGCGGAGTTCGTCTTCTTCATCATTGGCGGTGAAAGTGATGCAGTCAGTCGGGCAGATATCGACGCAGGCATCGCACTCGATGCACTTGTCGCGGGTGAATACGGTCTGCACATCGCAGTTGAGGCAGCGCTGGGTTTCCTTCCACGCGGTCTGCACGTCGAATCCCACCTCGACTTCGACCTGGATGCTGTCGAGCTTCTTCGCCGCCTCCGACCACGGCACCACGTAGCGCTCGTCGGGCGACACCGCGTTGTCGTAACTCCACTCGTGGATGCCCATCTTCTGCGAGTCGAGGTGCACGACCGGATCCGGGCGCTGGCGCGTGTCCTCTCCATGCAGCAGCTTGTCGATCGAAATCGCGGCGGCATGTCCATGGGCCACCGCCCAGATGATGTTCTTCGGTCCGAACGCGGCATCGCCGCCGAACAGCACATGCGGCAACGTCGACTGGTGCGTGACCTTGTCGACCACCGGCATGCCCCATTCGTCGAAGTCGATGCCGAGGTCGCGCTCGATCCAGGGGAACGCATTCTCCTGGCCGACCGCGATCAGCACTTCGTCGCAGGCATGGAATTCGTCGGGCTCGCCGGTCGGAACCAGCTTGCGGCGTCCCTTGTCGTCGTACTCGGCGCGCACGCGTTCGAAGGTCATGCCGGTCAGGCGACCGCTGGCGTGCACGAAGGTCTTGGGCACGCGGTAGTCGAGGATCGGGATGCCTTCGTGCTGCGCATCCTCTTTCTCCCACGGACTCGCCTTCATTTCGTCGAAGCCGGAACGCACCAGCACCTTGACGTCGCTGCCGCCGAGCCGGCGCGCACTGCGGCAGCAATCCATCGCGGTGTTGCCGCCGCCGAGCACCAGCACGCGCTTGCCAACCTTGGTGACATGGCCGAAGTACACCGAGGCCAGCCAGTCGAGACCGACGTGGATCTGGCCTGCGGCTTCCTTTCGTCCGGGAAGGTCGAGGTCGCGGCCGCGCGGCGCGCCACTGCCGACGAAGACCGCGTCGTATTGCTTCGCGAGCATCTCGCGCATGGAGTCGATGCGGTGGTTGCCGACGAACTCGACGCCGAGATCGAGGATGTAGCCGGTCTCCTCGTCGATGACTTCTTCCGGCAGGCGGAAGCGCGGCACCTGCGTGCGCATGAAGCCACCTGCCTTGGGATCGGCCTCGAACACGGTGACGTGATAGCCGAGGGGCGCAAGGTCACGCGCGACGGTCAGCGACGACGGCCCGGCACCGACGCAGGCGATGCGCTTGCCGTTCTTCTGCGTCGCCGGCTGCGGCATGCGCGCGCGCACGTCGCCCTTGTGGTCGGCGGCGACGCGCTTGAGCCGGCAGATCGCCACCGGCTCGGGCTTTTCGCTCATGGAAGGCGGACCGTTGTTCTCTTCCACGCGCCCGCGTCGACACGCCGGTTCGCACGGGCGGTCGCAGGTGCGGCCGAGGATTCCCGGGAAGACGTTGCTGTGCCAGTTGACCATGTACGCGTCGGCATAGCGGCCGGCGGCGATCAGGCGGATGTACTCGGGTACCGGGGTGTGCGCCGGGCAGGCCCACTGACAGTCGACGACTTTGTGGAAGACGTCGGGATTGCGAATATCGGTCGGCTTCACTGCGACCCTCGCTGCTGGCAAAACCGGACGCGCCGGTCATCGCTTGCAGCCCGAGTCTAGTCCTGTCCGCGGCTGTGCGTCATGGGGTGGCTTCCATTCCGGCTATCCCGGCTGAGTCCGGCGTTCAGCATTGACGCAGCCGCAGAAGATTCGCAAACCGGGCCGCCCCGTCGAGGGAGGGAGCGAAGCGACCCGACCGCGAAAGTCGTCAGGCGCTAGCCGCCGGTTTGACCCTGAACCAGGCCGCGTACAGCGCCGGCAGGAACAGCAGCGTCAGCGCCGTCGCCACGATCAAACCGCCCATGATCGCCACCGCCATCGGCCCGAAGAACACCGAGCGCGACAACGGGATCATCGCCAAGACCGCCGCAAGCGCAGTCAACACGATGGGACGGAAGCGGCGCACGGTGGCGTCGATGATCGCCTGCCACTGCGCGCTGCCGGCGGCGATATCCTGTTCGATCTGGTCGACCAGGATCACCGAGTTGCGCATGATCATGCCGAACAACGCGATCGTGCCGAGCATCGCGACGAAGCCGAACGGCACGCGCAACACCAGCAGGAACAATGTCACGCCGATCAGGCCCAGCGGCGCGGTCAGCCATACCAGCAGCACGCGCGAAAAGCTGCGCAGCTGCAGCATCAGCAGCGTGGTGACGACGAGCACGAACAGCGGGATGCCGGCATTGACCGAGTTCTGCCCGCGCGCAGAATCCTCGACCGTGCCGCCGGTCTGGAGCAGGTAGCCCGACGGCAACGCGGTGCGGATCGGCTCCAGTGTCGGCTCGATCTGCGCGACCACCGACGCTGGCAGCTCCTTGCCGTAGATATCGGCACGCACCGTCACCGTCGGCAGGCGGTTGCGGTGCCAGATGATGCCGTCCTCGAAACTGTATTCGAGCGTGGCGATCTGGCTCAGCGACACCGACTTGCCGCTGGCCGTAGGGACAGCGAGCGAGCCGAGCATGCTCAGCCGCTCGCGTTCATCGCCTGGGCCGCGCAGCAGGATCTCGATCAGCTCGTTGCCTTCGCGATACGTGCTGACCGATGTGCCAGAAAGCGAGCCTTGCAGGAATTTCGCCAGCTGCGCCGAGCTCACGCCTAAGGCACGTGCACGGTCCTGGTCGATCTGCATGCGCACGACCTTGCTCGGTTCGCTCCAGTCGAGGTTGACGTTCACCACGTGCGGATTGGCGCGCACCTTGTCCGCGATCTGGCGGGCGATCGCCTGCACGCGATCGATGTGCTCGCCGGAGATACGGAACTGCACCGGATAGCCGACCGGCGGGCCATTCTCCAATCGCGTCACGCGCAATTGCAGATCAGGAAACGCCGGTATCGCCTTTTCGATCAGCCAGGAACGCACAGCCTCGCGCGATTCGATGTCCTTGGTCAGCAATACGAACTGGGCGAAGTTCGCCGCCGGCAATTGCTGGTCCAGCGGCAGGTAGAAGCGCGGCGAGCCGGTGCCGACGTAGGCGACATAGCTTTCGACGCCCTCCTGCCGCTTCAGCATCGCTTCGAGTTTCTTCGCCTGCGCGCCGGTGGCTTTGAGCGAGGCGCCTTCGGCCAGTTCCATGTCGACCATCAGTTCCAGGCGCGTCGACGCCGGGAAGAACTGCTGCGGCACGAAGCGGAATAACATGATCGAGGCGACGAAGATGGCCACGGTGATCGCGATCACCGTCTTGCGGTACTCGACGCACCACGCCACCAGCTTGCGGAAGCGTTGGTAGAAGCGGGTCTGGTACGGATCGTGCGCGGCTTCGTGGTGATGCTTGGCGGTGATATGGTCGGACATCGCCTCGCCCACGCGCGGCAACGTGCGCACACGCGCTGCGAATGCATCGCGCAAGCGTCGGAATGCGCGCGTAACCGGGCCTTTCGGAGCCTCTTCCGCGCCCTGCTCGGTCAGCAACTGATAGCCGAGATAGGGAATGAACACGACAGCAGCGATCCACGAGATCAGTAGCGCGATCGTCACCACCTGGAAGATCGAGCGCGTGTATTCGCCGGTGCTCGACGCTGCGGTCGCGATCGGCAGGAAGCCCGCCGCCGTGACCAGGGTGCCGGTCAGCATTGGGAACGCTGTGCTGTCCCATGCGAACGCTGCGGCCCGGATGCGATCGAAACCTTGTTCCATTTTCACGACCATCATCTCGACAGCGATGATGGCGTCGTCCACCAGCAGACCCAGCGCCAGCACCAACGCACCGAGCGAAATCTTGTGCAGGCCGATGCCGAAGTACTGCATCACCGCGAACGTCATCGCCAGCACCAGCGGGATAGACAACGCCACCACGGTGCCGGTGCGCAGGCCCAGCGAGAGGAAGCTCACCAGCAGCACGATCGCGACAGCCTCGGTGAGCACCTTCACGAATTCATCGACCGAGCGCGTCACCGCCAGCGGCTGGTCCGACACCTTGCGCAACTGCATGCCCGCGGGCAGCGTCTTCTGCAAGCGCGAAAATTCTGTTTCCAGCGACTTGCCCAATTTCAGGATGTCGCCGCCGCTCTTCATCGAGACCGCCAGGCCGATCGCGTCCTCGCCGAGGAAACGCATGCGCGGCGCCGGCGGATCGGAGAAGCCGCGCGTGACTTTCGCGATCTCGCCAAGGCGGAAGGTGCGGTCGCCGGCACGGATCGGGAAATCGCGGATTTCCTCGACCGAATCGAAGCGACCGGTCACGCGCAGTTGCACGCGCTCGCTGTCGGTTTCGAAGAAGCCGGTGGGCACGACCGCGTTCTGTTCGTCCAGCGCCTGCTGCACAGTCGGCAGAGGAATGCCGAGCGAGGCCAGCTTGGTGTTCGATAGTTCGATGAAGATCTTCTCGTCCTGCAGGCCGATCAGATCGACCTTGGCGACGTCGGGCACGCGCTGCAGTTCCAGTTCCACGCGCTCGGCGTAGTCCTTCAGCGTCGCGTAATCGAAGCCGGTGCCGGTCAGCGCGTAGATGTTGCCGAAGGTGTCGCCGAATTCGTCGTTGAAGAATGGCCCGATCGCATCGCGCGGCAACGTCGAACGGATATCGCCGACTTTTTTGCGGACCTGGTACCACAGCGGCGGGATGTCCTGGTTCCGCAGCGAGTCCTTGGCGATGAAGATGATCTGCGACTCGCCCGGGCGCGAATACGCACGGATGAATTCGTACTGGCCGGTTTCCAGCAGCTTCTTCTCGATGCGTTCGGTGATCTGCTTCGAGACTTCTTCCGCGGTCGCGCCCGGCCAGATGGTGCGCACCACCATCGCCTTGAAGGTGAACGGCGGATCCTCGGACTGGCCGAGATGGCGATACGACCAGGCACCGAGCAAGCCCAGCATGAGGATGGCGTAGAGCACCAGGGAACGGTTGCGCAGCGCCCATTCCGACAGGTTGAAGCGGTGCGTGCCGGAAGGTTGCGGGTTGGAATCCTGCATGGCGGCTTACTTCGCCGTCGCCGCGTGTGCGACCGCCGGCTCCATCGCCGGTCGGTTTTCGCGATCGACCGGCGCCACGAGTTGCCCTTGGCGCAGCAGATGGCCACCCGCGGCTACGATCCAGGCGTCGGCCGCCACGCCGCCCAGCACCGGCACGACGTTTTCGCCATACGGACCCAGCTTCACTGGCGTCAGATGCAGCTTGCGCGTGGCCGGATCGACCACCCAGAGCGACGGCGGATCACCGTTGTTACGTTGCACGGCCGACAGGGGCACCGTCAGTGCGGCGCGGTTGCCGTTGTCCTGCACGTAGACGCGCGCGCTCTGGCCGAGCTCGACTGCGTTCGCCGCGTCACCGATGAGGTCCACGCGCGTGGCATACGTGCGCGCCTGCGGGTCGGCGGCTGGTGCGATTTCGCGGATCGTGCCGGGAAAGTGCTGGCCTGGTGCATTCCACAGTTCCACCAGCACCGGCTGGCCGACGCGGAA
Organism: Lysobacter sp. CFH 32150; assembly: GCF_022758295.1. Taxonomy (GTDB): domain Bacteria; phylum Pseudomonadota; class Gammaproteobacteria; order Xanthomonadales; family Xanthomonadaceae; genus CFH-32150. The sequence continues at coordinate 58,284 of NZ_JALDWJ010000007.1, forward strand.
GTCGCGGATGCGCGACTCCGGCAATGCGATTGCGACTTCGCGCCCGGCGGCGCCGGCGAGGGTGAAGATGGTCTGGCCGGCGGTGACGGTCTGTCCGGCTTCGGCGTTGCGGGTGGCGATCACGCCGTCGCGCGGTGCACGGAGTTGCGTGTAGGCGGCTTGATTGCGGGCGACATCCATTTGCGCGCGCGCCGCACGCGCCTGGCCGCCGGCGGCGGTGTAGGCGGCGTTCTGTGCATCCAGCGCCGAACGACTGACCAGTTGCTGCTGCGCGAGCTTGGCGTAGCGGGCGCGATCGGCGCTGGCGCGAGCCAGTTCGGCTTCGGCGGCGGCGAGTTGCGCTTGCGCGGCCTGCGCTTGCAGGCGGAGGTCGCCGGGATCGAGCTCGGCCAGCACGTCGCCGCGCTTGACCTGGTCGCCGGCATCGACGTCGCGGCGCACCAGGTTGCCGCCGACACGGAACGACAGCGGGCTTTCCTCGCGCGCGCGGATCTCGCCGGCATAGGCGGTCAGCGCCGCTTCCGGGCCACCGCCCGGATGCACCACCAGGACCGGCTTCGCCGTTTCCGCCGGCTTTTCGCCGGCGCCACAGGCCGTCAATGCGACCGCTGCCACCACCACTGCCAATACCTTGGCGACGCCTGCCATGCCAACACTCCGGCCATACGGCCATTTAATGGACTTGTGGGTATAGTATATTTAGCGAACCCGATAGTCTAGTATTGCCCCATGACCGATCCCTTCGCCATCGCCAAGTCCCGTGCTGCCAAACCGGCGGGCCCGGGACGCCCGAAAGATCTCGGCAAGCGCGCCGCGATCCTCGATGCGGCCAAGCGCATGTTCACCCTGCACGGATTCGAAGGCGTGAGCATGGACCAGATCGCGGCCGAGGCCGGGGTCTCCAAGCTCACCGTCTACAGCCATTTCGGCGACAAGGAGACGCTGTTCTCCGCCGCGATCACCGCCAAGTGCGAAGAGCAATTGTCGAACGGCCTGTTCGCGATCGATCCAGCCGTTCCACTGCGCGATCAATTGCTGGGCATCGCCCGTGCCTTTTTCACCTTGATCACCAGCGAGGAAGCGCTGGCGATCCATCGCGTGGTGACCACCCAGCCGCCGCCGGCCAAGCTCGGCCAGCTGTTCTGGGAAGCCGGCCCGCGCCGCGTGCAGGAAGCCTTCGAGGCCTTCCTGCGTGACGAGATTGCTACCGGACAACTTGCGGTGCCCGACGTGCACCGCGCCGCTTCGCAGTTTTTCTGCCTGCTCAAGGGCGAACTGCACGCGCGCCTGCTATGCGGTTGCGGCGGCTTCAGCAGCGACGAAGTCGAAGCGCACCTGCAGGCCTCGGTCGACATGTTCCTGCGCGCCTACCTGGCGCCACATTCGCCGCGGCTCGCGCGATGACGGCAGTCCCGGTTACTTCTGGCACTCAGTATCGGTGTGCTAGCACAGCGATCCTGTGCCTAACGGAAGCGGTCCCGGCCGGCTAAAATTGGCGGTTTACCGCAGCGGACGACACAGAGCATGAGCCCGACCCAAGCAACGACTCCAACGAACACGCCGAGCCAGCTCGATTACACCAAGGCCCGCGAATTGATGGTCGAACAGCAGGTTCGACCGTGGGACGTGCTCGACGCGCGCGTGCTCGACGCGCTTTCCTCCATTCCGCGCGATGCGTTCGTGCCGGCAGCGCATCGCGCGCTGGCCTATGTCGACGTCGCGCTGCCGCTGGCCCACGGCGAAGTCACGATGAAGCCGGTAGTCGAAGGCCGCATGTTGCAGGCGCTCGCGCTGACGCCCAGCGATGAGGTCCTCGAGATCGGCACCGGCAGCGGTTTCATCTCCGCCTGCCTCGGCCATCTCGCGCGCGACGTGGTCAGCCTCGAATTGCACGCCGACCTCGCCGATGCCGCCCGCGCCCGTCTGACCGCGCAGAACCTCGCCGGCAACATCCGCATCGAGACCGCCGACGCACTGGCGTGGACGACGGAACGCCGCTTCGATGCGATCTGCGTGACCGGCGCCGTCGACCGCATTCCATCGCGTTTCCTCGAATGGCTGCGTCCAGGCGGCCGCCTGTTCGTGGTGCAAGGTCGCTCGCCGGTGATGGATGCGGTGCTTGTACGCAACGATGTCAACGGACAACGTATCGAATCGTTGTTCGAAACCGATTTGCCCTATCTCGTCGGCGCAGCCCCGGCGCCCACTTTCGAGTTGTAAAGACAAAGGATCCTGTATGCGCCGTCGCCCCCTCGTTCTCGCCCTAGCCGCTGTCATCACTACGTCTGCCCTGCTGCCGGTCGCCGCCAGCGCCGAAGACCTGATGCAGACCTACGAGCTGGCCCGCGCCGGCGATCCGCAGTTCTCCGCTGCCGAGTCCAACCGCGATGCCACCAAGGAAGGCGCGGTGCAGGCGCGCGCGGCACTGCTGCCGCAGATCGACGGCACCGCCACCTACCGGCGTTCGCGCAGCACCGGCCCGTCGTCGCAGACCCAGTTCGATCCGGCGACCGGCCAGCCTATCCGCTTCACGGGCGAGTCGGAAAGCGAGACCAACAGCCGCAACTACAGCGTCAACGGCAGCCAGGTGCTGTTCGACTTCGGCGCCTTTTCCCGGGTCCGCAGCCAGAACGCGCTCAGCCGCGCCAGCGACTTCACCCTCGAGGCCGCCGGCGACACCCTGATCACCCGCACCTCGGCCGCCTACTTCAACGTGCTGATCGCGGTCGAGACCCTGGCTGCCGCCGAAGCGCAGGAAGCGGCGTTGAAGAAGCAGTTCGACTTCGCCGACAAGCGCCTGGAAGTCGGCCTGGCGCCGATCACCGACGTGCATGAAGCGCGCGCCCAGTACGACAGCGCCCGCGCCAACACCATCGTCACCCGCAACGCGCTTGAGGATGCTTATCAGGCGTTGGCGGAAATCACCGGCCAGCCGGTCCGCAACCTCAAAGCCCTGCCGGACGACTTCCAGCCGGCGCTGCCGAACGAGCAGGACGCCGAAGCGTGGGTCAATACTGCGCTGGCCAGCAATCCGAGCCTGCAGGGGTTGAAGGAACAGGTCGCTTCGGCCGAGGCCGACGTCAACACCGCGCGCGCCGGTCACCTGCCGACGCTGTACCTCAATGGCAGCTACAGCAAGGGCGCCACCTGGGGAGACAACACCTTCACCAGCGGCGCCTTCTCGAGCACGTTCCCGACCGGTAGCGAAAGCCGCGGCCCGGCGGTCGGCGTCACCCTGAGCGTGCCGATCTTCTCCGGCGGCGCCACCCAGTCGCGCGTGCGCCAGGCGTTGGCGCAGCGCGACGTGAGCGCCGACCAGCTCGAGCAGCAGAAGCGCGCGGTCGTGCGGACCACCCGCAACGCCTACCAGTCGCTGCTTGCCGGCATCAGCGAAGTCGAAGCGCGGCGTTTGGCATTGGTGTCGGCGAAGGCCGCCTACGACGCATCGCAAGTCGGCCTGGAAGTCGGTACCCGCACCGTGCTCGACGTGCTGAACAACCAGAACACGTTGTTCAACGCCCAGCGTGAATACGCGCGCGCCAAGTACAACTTCCTGCAGACCCGGCTATCGCTGGAGCAGTCCGCCGGCACGCTCGACGCCGACGACGTGCAGGACGTCAATCGCCTGCTGACGGTCGATGCCGAGGCACAGCTGAAGCAGTAAGCCTCATTGCGCCGGTGGCAACACCGGCGCAATCAGTTGCAGCGTCTGCGCCAACGCGCCGCGCCCCTGCTCCACCAAGGCCTGTCCTGCGGCAACCATGTCTTGTCGCAGCGAAGCATCGGCAAGCAATTGCTCCAGGGCATCGGCAACCGCATCGGCATCCGCGCCGATGCGCAACGCGCCTGCCTCGTCGAGCTTGCGCGCGATCTCGGCAAAATTATGCAGATGCGGACCAGTGACGATCGCGGTACCGACCGCCGCTGGTTCCAGCAAGTTGTGCCCGCCGATGTCCTGCAGGCTGCCGCCGACGAAGGCGACTTCGCTGCAAGCATAGAAGTTCATCAGTTCACCGAGCGTATCGATCACGAACACGGCATCGCTCGCGCCAGCCCAACGCGTCAGTTTGCGCGTAGCCACCTGCCAACCGGCAGCGTGGGCATGATCAACCACGGCACGGAAACGTTCCGGATGCCGCGGCGCCCATAACAGCAGCAGATCGGGCCAGCGTCCACGCAAGCGTCGGTGGATCGCCACGACTGCAGCTTCCTCGCCTTCGTGCGTACTGGCAGCAATCCATACCGGGCGCGCACCCGATTGCGAGTGGAATTTTTCCACGAACGTCGCCAGGCCTTCCGGCACGGCCATGTCGTATTTCAGGTTGCCGGTTTCCAGCACTTGTTCCGCGCGCGCCCCCAGGCGAACGAAACGCCGCGCATCGGCGTGCGACTGCGCCGCCACGGTACGCACCGTGCGCAACGCGCGCCCGATCAACGGCGCCAGCACGCGATAGCCGCGCAATGAACGCGCCGACAAGCGTGCGTTGATGATGTAACTAGGAATGCCGCGCTCGCGGCAGCCGAACAACAGGTTCGGCCATAACTCGGTTTCCAGGATCAAGGCCGCACTCGGGCGGAAGTGTTCGATGAAACGCCCCACTGCGCCGGGCAGGTCATAGGGCAGGTAGACGTGCTCGACGGCGTCGCCCCACAACGCGCGCACCCGCGCCGAGCCGGTTGGCGTGATGGTGGTGACGAGCAGCCGCAGATCGGGGCGTTCGCGACGCAAGGCGTTGACCAGCGGCGCGGCGGCGTTGACTTCGCCGACGGACACCGCATGCAACCACAGCGATGCTGCCTGCGGCGGCGAACGATAGACCGCGTAGCGCTCGTCCCAGCGCTGGAAGTACTCGCGCTGGCGGAAGCCGCGCCAGATCAGGTGATAGACCGTGATCGGCAGCAACAGGTACAGCGCGGCCGAGTAGAGGCCGCGCAGTATCTGTTCGATGGGGTCCGTCCGCATCGCGGAAGAATACGGGAAGCCGCATCCGGGCCGATAGGAGCGGTGCCGATGAAGCAGCGCCAGTAGAATCGTACCCATGAGCACAACGCCCGATGCCCTCGCCCGACCACCACTGGGCCCGCGCCATTGGCCGACCTGGCTGGGCATCGGCACCATGGCCTTGCTGGCACGGCTGCCGTGGTCGCTGCAACGCATGCTCGGACGAGGGCTTGGCGCCTTGCTCAGACTTGCCATGAGCAAACGCCGCGCAATTGCTGCACGCAATCTCGAGCTGTGTTTCCCCGAACTCGATGCCAGCGCACGCACGGCCTTGCTTCACGAGCATTTCGCCGCACTCGGCATCGGCCTGTTCGAATTCGGACGCGCGTGGTGGGGTTCGATCGCGCCGTTGCGCGATGGGTTGAACATCGAAGGCCTGGAGCACATGCAGGCCGCGCGCGCGAATGGTCGCGGCGTGATCGTGGTGTCCGGCCATTTCACCACGCTGGAAGTGTGCGGGCGTCTGCTCTGCGACCACGTGCCCTTGGCCGGCATGTATCGCCCGCACGCCGAGCCGGCGATGGAATGGGCCGTGAAGCGCGGCCGCCTGCGTTACGCCGCGGCGATGTTCAGCAAGCAGGAGCTGCGCCCGGCGGTGAAACACCTCAAGCAAGGCGGCCTGCTGTGGTACGCGCCCGACCAGGATCCGAGCCGCGGCGACAGCGTCTACGTGCCGTTCTTCGGCCGGCCTGCGCACAGCCTCACCTCCACGCATCAACTCGCACGCCTGTCAGGCGCGGCCGTGGTGGCGTTCCAGCACCTGCGCCGCGACGACGGCGGCTACACCCTGCGGCTGATGCCGGCGTTCGAGGATTTTCCATCGCGCGATGCAACCGTCGACACCGCGCGAGTGATGTCCGCGATCGAAACCATGGCGCGCACTGCGCCTGCGCAATATCTGTGGATCCACCGCCGCTTCAAGCGCCAGCCTGACGGCGGCTCGCCTTACGAGGGTGTGTGAGTGAGTGGGAGTGGGAGCGACGTAAATTGCGATGCCGGCAGCAAGAATCGCGACTTACGTCGCTCCCACGAGAGCCTCAATCCTCTCGCCCACGTTGCGCTTCCAGCAACTTGGCATACTTGAGGAAGGCATAGAACGCCTGCGTCTTCGCCGCGAAGAATCCAGCCCAGCCGTTGAGGAAATAACGCTTGCCGAAGTAGAGCTTGGCGAAGGCGAACGACGGGTACAGCAGCAGGCGCAAACCGAGCATTGCAGGACGCTTGCTGCGTTTTTGCTCGACCAGCCCGCTGGAATAACGATTGATCTTGTCGACGCGATCGGCCAGCCGCGGTTCGCCGTAATGCCGGAACGGCGCATCCAGGTCGATGGCCGTGCCCTCCACTTCCGGTGCCGCATGCACTGGTACTGCGTTCATGCGTCCGCGCGATTTGCGGAACAAGCGCAATTGCCAGTTCGGTCGTGTCGCTGGATGCGGCCAGCGCCAGAACAGCCATTCCTGGCGTGGCAGGCGATAACCATCGGCGCGTGGTGCCGCGAGTTCGCGTTCGATCGCGGCGCGCCCAGCCTCGGTGAGGTGCTCGTCGGCATCCAGCAACAGGATCCAGTCGTGGCTGGCGCGGTCGATCGCGCTTTGCTTCTGCGGGCCATAACCCTGGAACGGCTGCACCGCGACGCGCGCGTCGTATCGCGCAGCGATCTCGCGCGTGGTGTCTGTAGAGTCGGAATCCAGGACCACCAGCTCGTCGCAGAACGACAGGCTGGCGAGGCAAGCCTCCAGCGTCGCTGCGTTGTTGAACGTGGTCACCACGCCCGACAGCGGCGCGCGCGCGCTCATTTCTGCAGCCGCCTCATTGCGGCTGACGCGCCAGCAGGCTGCCGGCGTACAGCGCCGCGAGCAGCAAGGTCAGCCCGCCCCAGAACGTGGAATAGAACGCGAGGTGGGTGTTGAACGGGAAGACCGTCACCGCCAGCGCCAGCATCGCCGGGCGCGCGCGTTCGCGCGCGTCCACCGTCGCGTAACGCCACGCGCGCCAGGCCAGCGCCGCACCGGCCAACCACAGCAACAGGCCGAAGGCGCCGGTTTCGCTCAACACTTCCAGCAGCAGTTGATGCGCATGCAATGCCGGACCCGTACCCCAGGCCGCAATCTCGCCCGCCTGCTGATCGCACGCAGGGAACGCCTCGCGGAATCCGCGCGCGCCGACGCCGTTGACCGGATGTTCGCGGAACATGCACCACGCCGCCGACCAGATCCGGCTACGTCCCGATAGCGCATTGTCGACGCCGGCCTGTCCGGCCGTCAGGACATGGGTCGTGCGCTCGATGCGCTCGCGCACCTGCGGTGAAGCCACGCTCAATACCGCGAGCGCGATCGCACCGAACGCGAATACCGCCAGCAGTTTCTTCCAGCCCAGCAGGCGCCACCCGGACCACAGCAACACCAATGCATAGGTGATCCACGACGCACGCGTCCCGGCGAGCAGGATCACGCTACCGATCGCCGCGGCGGCCACGCACCAGCCGAGAACGCCATAACGCTTGCCGACCGCATACAGTGCGAACGGTGACAGGCTCGCGATCACCTGGCCCAGCTTGAGGTTGCACGGCCCAAGCACACCGCTGAGGCGATCGGCACTGGCGGCCGCTTCCGCACTGCACATGCCATGGCCGCTGATCGCGTGCTTGATCGTATCGATGCCGAAGAACAGCGGGCTGGTGCCGGTGACCGCCTGCAGCAGCGCGTCGATGGTCCAGACCGCGAGGATGATCGCGAGCCCACCGAACGTGATGCGACGACCGCGTTCGTCGGCAACCGCCATCGCGGCCAGCCACAGGAACGGCAGATAACGCAGGTCGACCGCTGCTTCACGCAATGCGCGCCCGCGATCGACCGCATCCAGCGCGGACACTGCCTCCGGCAACCAGTAGGCGAAGAACAACACGCTGGTCAATGCCCAGGCCGGGGCGCTCAACAAAGCGGCGCCGCCGCGGAAGCGCGCCAGCAGCAGCTTGATGATCGCCACGAAAGCGCCCAGCACCATCACCGCTTCGGCGTAGCCAGGTGCTGGCCACAGCGCGACGAAGGCCAGTACCCAGGCCGGCGCCCATCGCCAACCTGGCGTGGAATCAATGTTCATCGAAGAGTTCTGCATAGACCGCGAGCGTCGACTCCTGCATGGCACGCAAGGTGTGCGGCATCGTAACTGGTGGCGCAGGCGGCTGCGCGAGCAGCCGGCGCGCGATGTGCACCAGCGCCGCGATATCGAACGGCACCACCGCGCCCTGCGGCTGCAATTCGCGCAGCAGTTCGCCGACACCACCATGCGCCCAGCCCAACACCGGACGACCGACTGCCAGCGCTTCCAGCACGGTGCGTCCGAAAGCCTCGGGTTTGCGCGACAGCTGCAACACCAGGTCGGCGGCGGCGTAGGCGGTGGCGATCTCAGCGGTGGGCGGTGTCAATGCAATCGCATCGGCGATGCCGAGACGCGACGCCTCGGCTTCGAGTTCGGCGAGATATCCCTCGCGACCGGCCGCACGCGCGCCAGGCAGCCATAACCGCGCATCGCGCCCGTCGCCGCGCAAGGCCGCCACCACGGCCAACGCATCGGCATGCCCCTTGAGGCGCGTGCCACGGCCGGGCAACAGCAACAACGGCCCATCGCCACCGAGCTGCGGATGCAAGGCGGCCACGCGTGCCCGCGCTGCGCGATCGGGCGACGGAGCTTGCGGGAAGGCAGCGGGATCGATCCCGCGCGGAATCACCCGCAACTTGTTCGCATCTGTCTGCGGGTAATGCCGCAGCACGTAATCGCGCACGGTATTCGATACGCAGATCACGCGTTCGCCGCGCGTCATGATCGCGCTGTAGCGCGATGGCGAGTTCAAGCCATGCACCGTGGTGGCGAAACGCGGACGCTGTGCTCCTGACATCCCGCGCAATGCCCACCAGGACAGCCATGCCGGCAGGCGCGAACGGGCATGCACGATGTCGACGCGTCGTTCGGCGAACAGGCGCCGCAACGCGCGCACATGCCGCAACGTCCACAGCGACTTGCGGCCGATCTCCAGCGTGACGTGTTCGGCACCCGTCGCGGCCAGCTGCGGCACCAGACGGCCCCCGGCGGATACCACGATCGCGCGATGCCCGGCACGCACCAAGGCCTCGGTAATTTCCAGTGTCGAACGTTCGACCCCGCCCGATTCCAGCGCAGGCAGCAGTTGCACGACGGTGAGTGGACGGCTCATAGCGCTGGTTTGACGCCGCGCATGGCCGCTGACTTCAGTCAATCAGGACGTAATGCGCGCCGCAGTACGGGCACTGGCTTTCGCCGCCCTCGGCCTCGATCGCCAGGTAGACGCGCGGATGCGAATTCCACAGCGCCATCGACGGCAGCGGGCAGCTCAGTGGCAGGTCGGCGCGACGGACTTCGTAGCGCTTCTGCGCGTTGGCGGGCGCGGTGGCGGTGGGATGGGTGGATTCGGCCATGACGCGGAAGTTTCCTGGGCGAGGCTGGGTTCGACGCTAAGCGCAGTTTACCAGCCGCGGACACAGGACCGCTCAGGCCGGCAGGTCGAACAGCAGTACGTCGGCCGTGCCGTTGCCGCGACCTTCGATGCGCAGTGCCCCCTCGTCCGCGAAGCCGAGCGCATCACCGGCTGACAGCAACCGGCCGTCGACCCCAACATCACCCTGCGCCACATGCAGCCAGTACCGGCGGGCCGGGTCGAGCGTCGCTTCGACCCGCTCCCCATCGGCGAGCAACACGCCGCGCAACGAGGCCTGCTGACGGATCGCCAACGAATCCCCGGCGCCATCCGGCGACACCAGCGTCGCCCAGCGCCCACGCCGCAGCGCTGGGTCGAATGCGCGTTGTGCATACGCCGGCTGCGCGTTGAGCCGGTCTGGCTGGATCCAGATCTGCAGGAAATGCACCGGCTCACTGTCGGAAGCGTTGTACTCGCTGTGCTCGATGCCGTGGCCGGCGCTCATCCACTGCAATTCGCCAGGGCGCAGCACGCCTCCGCCCCCGGCGTCGTCGCGATGCGCCAGTGCGCCGGACAACACGTAGCTGAGGATTTCCATGTTGGCGTGGCGATGCGGCGGGAAGCCTGCACCCGGCGCAACCCGGTCCTCATTGATCACCCGCAGCGCGCCGAAGCCCATCCACTGCGGGTCGTAGTGATGGCCGAACGAGAACGTGTGCCGGCTGTCGAGCCAGCCGGCTTCCACGTGTCCACGCGTGGCGGAGCGGCGTTCGACGATCACGGGACGGGCTCCGACGAATTACTTCTTGTCCGCCGGCTGCGTGCCTTCTGGCTGCTTGCTTTCCGGCTTCGGCACCATGGTCTCGGTAGTGATTTCGATCGCGATCTCGTCGCTGACGTTCGGCACGAACTTGGCGACACCGAAGTCGCTGCGCTTGATCGTGAGCTTCGCATCGAAGCCGGCCGCAGCGCGCTTGGCGATCGGGTGGTCGCCGACGCGGTTGATGGTCACGTCCAGCACGACCGGCTTGGTCACGCCGTGGATGGTGAGATCGCCGTTGACCTTGAGTTGGTCCTCGTCGACGCGTTCGACCTTGGTGCTCTTGAAGGTCGCGGTCGGGAATTTTTCCTCGTCGAAGAAATCAGCGCTGCGCAGGTGCTCGTCGAGATCGTCGACGCCGGTATCGATGCTGGAGATCGGAATGGTCACTTCGACCGAAGACTGGGTCGGATCGGCCGGATCGAACAGGAACGTGCCTTCGACCTTGTCGAAGCGGCCGGTGATGTGGCTGAAACCAAAATGATTCCAGCTGAATTCGACCTGGGTGTGGTTGGGATCGATCCGGTACGGCACCGACTTGGCGGCGACGGAGAAGGTGGCAGCGGCGATCGCGGCGGCGAGGATGAAGCGCTTGAACATGATGGGTGTCCTATCGTGGGGGCCGCAGCGCGGCACTGATCAGTTACGGGGCAAAGTACGGCAAGGATTCACTCGACCCGGCATGCCTCGTCGAACGAGAGCCGCGGCGAACGCTGGAAGATGGTCGAGCGATCGCCATGGCCGAGGTTGACGAGGAAGTTGGAACGCCACGTGGTGCCGGCGAAGAACGCCGCATCGAGCTTGGCGTTGTCGAAACCCGACATCGGCCCGCAGTCGAGGCCCAGCGAGCGTGCAGCCAGCAGCAGGTACGCGCCCTGCAGGCTGCCGTTGCGCAGCGCGATGGTCGTCAGCGCCGCCTCGGGCTTGGTGTCGAACCACGATTTCGCATCGGTATGGGGGAACAGCACCGGCGACTTCTCGTAGAAGGCGATGTCGTAGGCGACGATCACCGTCACCGGCGCGGCCATGGTCTTCTTGTAGTTGCCCTCGTCCAGCGTCGGACCGAGCTTGGCCTTGGCTTCCGCCGAACGCACGAACACGAAGCGCGCCGGACAGGTGTTGGCCGTGGTGGGGCCCCACTTCAGCAGATCGTAAAGCTGGTGCAGGGTGTCCTCGCTAACCTCGCCCGTGAACCAGTTGTAGGTGCGGGCCTGGCGAAAAAGCTGATCAAGGGCCAATTGGTCGAGCGAAGCGGCGGGCAGTGTGTCGGTCATCGTGGTTCCAGCACATGGGGCCGCAGGAACGGATTGCGGCGAAGGCGCGCAGTGTAGAGTGTGGCGCGTCAAAAGCAGGCTACAGGCCCGGAACGGATTGACTGCATCGATGGAACGAACCGCGCACACGGCCACCGCTTCCCCTGATGCCTGGACGTTGAGCGACGGCCACGCCGGCAACGTCCGCCAGGCCACGGCGCTGGCCGTCGCACTGGGCTACACCGCTGCGCAAGACTGGTCACTGCGGCCGCGCGCGCCCTGGCGCTGGACTGCGCCACGCAAGCTGTGGGGCTGTACCTATGCATTCGGCCGCGACTTCGCAGCCGCCCTGCACGCGCCTCCTGCACTGGCGATAGGCTGCGGCCGCCAGGCCGCCCTGGCGACACGGCTGTTGCGCGAACGCGGCAGCCGGGCGGTGCAGATCCTCGACCCACGCCTCGATCCCAAACACTGGGACCTGATCATCGCGCCGGAGCACGACGACCTGCGCGGCGACAACGTCATCACTTTGCTCGGCAGCCTGCATCCGGTCGACGACGCCTGGCTGGCGCAGGCGCGCGAAGATTTCTCAGTGCTTTCACCGCTCCCGCAGCCACGCACCGCGCTGCTGCTGGGTGGGCCCAGCAAGCACGTCGATCTTGATGCGACGACGTTCGCCAAGCAGCTGGCGCGACTCGAGGCCGCGCTGCTGCGCGAAGGCGGTAGCCTGATGCTGACCACCTCGCGTCGCACGCCCGTCGCCTGGCGCGAACAGGTGCGGCAACGCTTCGCAACCGTGCCGGGTGTGCGCTGGTTCGGCGCAAACGGAAACACGACCGACGACGACAACCCCTACCCCGGCATGCTCGCCTGGGCCGACCGCATCGTCTGCACCCCGGATTCGGTCAACATGCTCAGCGAAGCCTGCGCCACGCACGCACCGGTGTATGTGCTCGATCCGACGCGCACCCGCGGCCGCCTGCGCAGTTTCAACGACAGCCTGCTCGCACTTGGGCGCACGCGGGCGCTCGACGATACGTTGGCGTCGTTCGCAGTGGAACCGCTGCGCGAGACGGCGCGGGTGGCGGCGGAAGTGCGGGCTCGGTTGGGGCTTTGATCAACGCGCCAACGACTTCACAGGACACCACTGATGCGGTGTAGTCAGGGCTCGATCCGCTTCCGACGCCTCGGCGACACGGGTGGGAGCAGCCGGGTGTCGTCGAAGTAGGACACGCGCAGCTGCAGCCCCCGGGGCGAATACCCGATGAAGGTCGAGTCGGCCGCAGGCTCGTAGGCACGGGTGTAGTGCGTCGCCAACAGCTTGCTCTCCAGTTCCAACAGCACACCCAGGCTTTCCGGCTCGGCGAGTCCGGCGTTGTAATCCTGCAGCACCTGCCGGGCGCGGTTGAAAAACGGGATTGCCTGCTTCTGGCCGCGGAATTCCGGAGCGAAGAACTGGCGGTAGTAGTACATCGGCTGGCGCAGGCGCGGCAGAACCCGCACGAGCGCCGTCCCGACACCGCAGATCGCGCCGCTGGCGTTGCGGGCGATGCACACGGCCTGGCGGGCACGTACCACCGCCTTGTCTGGATCTGGAATGGCGTTGGTCAGACTCCAGAGGTCGATCAGCTCGGCGGAGAGTTCGGGAGTGACGTCCTTCCAGACCGGTATGATTTCGAACGGCATTTCGGTGTTCAATCGAGACTCCTCGCGCAACGGCGGCGATGCGGTTTGCATGCTTACTTCTTCACCGGGGTAGCCGGCTGCGATGCCGCCAGCCGGTGCACGACAGTCAGGTATTCGACAAATTCCAGCTTCTGGTTCTTGTTGGCGTCGAAAGCGGCGAGCCCCGGTGCCGCCGCGCCCGCCTGCTTGACCAGCACGAGATTGGCGTACTCACCGGCTTCGATCGCACCGCTGCGGTCGGCATCGACCGTCCGGAACTGCTCCCGCAGGCGGACTTCGAGCGCAATCGCGCGCTGCAGCCCGGCGTAGCCGGCCTGGAATTCCTGCAGCGACAGCGCCTTGTCCTTGTTGGTATCCAGCGCGCCGAAGAGCACCTCGGTGCGGGCTGGCATCTGCGCCTGGACGTTGGCGGGTTGCTGGCCCGATGTTGGAGCGGTCTGCGCGGCGGCAGGCAATGCGCCTGCCACGAGGAGCAGACAGAACGCAGTTGCTGAGTAGAACGTGCCGGTGTTCATGCGGTCATCGCCTCCGCTTCCAACTCGGACTCGAAGGTGATGAGTTCGCGGATTTCCGGTGTACGCAGGCCGACCATCATCGGGTTGCGCACGTTGGGCAGGAAACTGATGTCGAAGATCTCGCTGATGTCGCCCTCGAAACGGATCCAGTTCATCACGTCGCCGTTGGCCAGCGACACGATCTGTACGCCGCACCACGGTTCGGCATCGCGCTTGCGCAGCTCCTCGTCGAGCTGCAGGCCCTCGAAGCGCTGGTTGCGCGGCTTGGACAGGCCGACTGCGGCCACGTTGCCGATGATCGACAAGCCGCGCAGGAAGCCTGGGAAGAACGCCAGCGGCACGAACTTCCTGTTCGCGAAATCCACGTACCCCAGGTGACCGGTTCCCGCATTGAGCACCCACAGTTTGCCGTTCGCCCAACGCGGCGAATGCGGCATCGACAAGCCTTCGCACACGATCTCGTCGGTGGTGATGTCGATCACCACGCCACCGTCGTGGCGCCGGTCGCGCCAGCCGTCGACGCTGTCGCTCTTGCAGACCGCAGTCACGTAGCGCGGCTCGCCGTCGACCATGGCCAGGCCATTGAGATGGCAGCGGTCCTCGGGCGCCAGCTTGCTGATGAAGTCGGGCTTCCAGATCGCCTTGAAGCTGTGGGTCTGGCTGAGCTCGGCAAGGCACGAATACTTGGTGTTGACGAACACGACCTTGCCGTTCCTGCGAATGCCCAACTCGTGGATGTCGAGGTCGCCAATGGTCTGCGCGTTGCGCGGCACGTAGCACTTGTCGAACTGCTTGTGGATCACCTCGTTGGGGCGCAACACGTTCTCGAAACGCCACAACTGGTACAGACCGCCGAGGTACATGCGTTGGGCGTTGCCGACGATGCCCATCGCGCGCTCGAAGATGCGCTCGAAGAAGGACACCCTGCCCTGCGGGTCGCTTCCCACCAGGTACAAGCGTCCCGTCTGATACGACGAAATGGCGAGCGAGATCCGGTTGGCGGCAAGCCAGCCGGCAAGGCCGCGCGAGCAGGTCTTCTCGACTTTCAGTCTGGTCAGATCCACCGGTGGCTTGGCAGCTTGTGCCTGGGTCGCGCCGGGGGCAGTGGCGGATGGATCCACACTCACCGTCTGCAGGGATTGTTCGGTTGCGTCCTTGTCGTTGACTTCCCGGATATTCCCACCGGCGGTGTTCTTTCTTGCCACTTGCTAGCCACTCCTCAAATTCCGGTGGCCCGGCGGAATGTGTCCGCCGGACCACCCGTTACTGCACTTACCAGCTGTAGCGCATCGCCAGCTGACCGCCCATGAAGCTCTGTACCGCACCACCATCGATCCAGTTCACGCCGCCGGTGATCGACAACTTGCCCTTGCGCATGCCCAGGCCCATTTCGACCATCGCGCTGGTGCCTTCGGTGCTGGTCGCACCGACGAGGCCGCCGTTGACCGAATAGTCGTACTCGCCGTCGAACTCGCGCACCGCGTTGAGCGAGCCGTACGGCGTCCAGGTGTAGCCCGCACGCTCGAACGTCTTGTCGAGGGCCACGCCCAGGCGAGCCCGCGAGGACACGCCCCCGTCGACGACGAAGGTCGACTGGCCGCTCTGCAACGTCGAGATGTCGCTCACCTCGGTTCGGGTGTATTGCGCTTGCGGCACGACATGGATGTCCGCCACCGTCCAGGCGGTGTAGCCCGCTTCGACGTTGAACGCATTGGCCGAGACTTCCGTCGTCTGTGTCCCTACCGCCGATTGCAGGCGTGCATCGAGGCCGGTCCAGCGCTGGGACACGTCGACGTAGAAGCCCTTGGCCAGCAACGTGCCGTACAGGCCGAAGGTCTTGCCGTCGAAGCGGTCGGAGCCGGCGCCCGTGCGTAGATGCTGGCTGCCTTCCAAATCGGCGAACAGCACGCCCACGGCGAAGTTTTCGGTCGGACGGGCATCGAGGCCCAGCTCCCAGCCGTGGTTCGACTGCTTGAAACCGAAGTTGCCGCCCGGACCGAAGTTGCTGCTGTGCTGGGGATTCACATCGCCGCTGTCGGTGAACATGCGCACCCACGGCGCCAGCCCGACATCGCCTGCTTCCGGCACCACGCCCATGCGCTGGCGCCATGTACCGACCTGCGCATTGACCAGGCTCTGCACACCCGGCGCGATGGTCGCCGCGAGCGAGCCCATGTCGCTCAAGCCGGTGACCGCCACGCCAAGGGAGAAGACATCGGCCGTCGCGTTGCTGGCATCGATGTTCGCGTTGAGGCTGAAGTCCAGGGAAAGGAAGCCGCCGCCGTATCCGACATTGCCCAGCACGAAGTCATCGGCCGTCGATTCGCCATTCACGTAGACCAGCGGCACATACATGCTGGCCGTGGTCGGCATGTCCAACAGGTTCACGTTCAGCGTCTGCGTCGTCGGCGCGATCACGCCGCCTTCGACGTACAGCTGGTCGCTCGTCTGGTTCAACCCGCTGACGTCGACCTGGATGTCACCTTGGCCGGCGAAGTCGCCGACGATGGTCAGCACGTCGTCGGCTGCACCGTCCACGAAGGTGATCACGCCGTTGTTGTTGACCGGGAACGGGTTGTCCATATCGAGCACGTTGGCGGCGCCCGACACGGCGAGCGTGCCGAAATTGTCGAACGTGTTGCCGGTGACGTAGCCGCCCAGACGGATCACGGCGTCGTCCATGAGGATCGTGCCGTGATTGACGATGTGATCGTCGCCGGCGCCGAAGTCCGACTCGCCGACCGCATGCCAAATGGAACCAGCGGCATTGTCCAGGTTGTCGTCCAAGTCGCCGGTGAGGATCGCACCGGTGATCGAGCCGCTGTTGGCAATGCTGGCGGTCGCGCCGCTGCCCGACGAAATGGCGATCCGCGTACCGTCGCCGAACGCTGCGATGGTGCCGGTATTGGTCAGCACGTTGTTGCCGTTGGATTCCATCGAGACCGCGGTGGCCGTCGCATCCGCACCGTAGGCGGCCGCGGCGATCGTGCCGTCGTTGTTGACCTGGGCGCCGTAGGCACCGAGGACGACGGCGCCGCTGGCGTTGGCGATGTCGCCGGTGGCCACGGCACTGATGATGCCGCTGTTCTGCAGCAGTGCATCGCCGTAGAAGCTGTTGGCAAGACTGCCAACAGCAAGGGCGTCATCGGCCTCGGTAATGGCGGTGATGTGTCCGGCGTTGGTGATGCCAGCCGCGTACGCGCCAAGCGCGATCGCGCCGTAGCTGTAGCCCACGCCGCCGTGGGCGCTTGCGACAGCGCTGATGTCGCCGTGATTGTCGAGCTTCGCATCGCCGCCGGTCACGGCGTAATAGCAACCGCCGGAACCACAACCCAGGTACTCCTGGTGTGATGCATACGCGTAAGCGCCGACCGCGAAGGCGTTGCCGTAGTCGGCATCGGCGTGGGCCGTGATGATGCCGGCGTTGTCGATGGTGACCGCGAGGTTGTTGCTGTAGCTGCTGAGCTGGTTGCCCGGCATGCGGACGCCGTAGGCCGACGCATAGCCGAAATCGGCACTGGCTGCGGCGTGGATGTCGCCGACATTGACCAGCTCGCCGGTGTTGTGCGTGCGCATTTCGACGCCGAAGGCGCTGGCGATGCTGTGGCTCGGATTCTGGCCGCCGTCCGGCGTGACCGCGGCGTAGGCGACGATGCTGCCGGCGTTGTAGATGTAGCCATCAAACGCGCCGAAGACCTCGGCACCCATCGCGGCGGCCCGGCCGGCGTAGTAATCGCTGACCACCGTGCCTACCGTGGCCGACGCGGAGATCGTGGCGCCCGCGTGGTTGATGATCTGGCTGTAGCTCCGGCCGTTCGCGGCCACGCCGTAGGCACCGGCGACGCCGAGCTCGCTGTCGGCGATGGCGGTGATGTTGCCCGCGTTCTCGATGAAGGCGTCGTGCGTGGTGTTGACGCGGATGCCGCTGGCGCCGGCGCCGGCGTTGAAGAAGGTGATGCCGTCCTCGGCGATCGCGATCGCGGTGATGTCGCCGTTGTTCACCACCGACCCGTCGCCGGCGGTGAAGAAGGTGCCGCCGTAGACCTGGATTCCGGTCGCCCCGGCGACACCGAAGTGGTTATAGCCGGTGGCAGGGTCATGGAAGCCGTGGCTGGCCTTGGCGTAGGCGACGATGCTGCCGTCGTTGACGACCGAGGCGCCGTACTTGGCGCCGGCCTCGATGCCGGTCGCGGCGGCGCTGCCGAACAACTCGGTGTACGCGACGGCAGTGATGGTCGCGTCGGCGGCATTGGTGGTGGTCGAGTGGTAGCCATAGTTCGCCACGCCGGTGGCAACCGCGAAACCGCTGTACGCCTGCGCGAACGATTCGATGGCGCCGTGGTTGGCGATCGCGGCTTCGCTGTACATGTAGACGGCGAGCGCCTGCGCACCGGTCGCATAGGCATAGCCTCGGCCGTCGCCGATGACGCTGCTCGCCCCGATGTCGCCGTAATTGACGATCGAAGCCTGGCCCGCGACGCTCTGGGCATACGCGCCGGTGGCATAGGTGAAGCTGAAATCGGCCGTGGCGAAGGCGCTGGCCGAGATCGAGCCACCCGCTTCGTTGCGAACCTCGGACAGGGCATACGGGCCGTTCTGGCTGACCGCGCCCCAGGCGCTGGCGCTCGCGAAGCCGGGGACGTCGATGGCGCTGGCAGAAGCAGCGATGCTGCCGGAATTGATGACCGACGCGTCGCCATACCCATACACGCCCCTGGCGTGAGCGCCGACGGCCGTAGCCTGGTAATAGCTGGTGACGGCGGTGGCCTGGATCGAACCACTGTTGTCCACGATCGAGTCGTACACGTAGGCGAAGTTGTAGGCACCGACCGCCGTGGCCGACATCACACCGTTGGCGACCGCGCTGATGTCGCCAGTGTTGGTGGTGATCGCATCTCCGATGTAGGCGGACGCATTGAGCAGGCCGGTCGCAGTGGCGTCGTATCCGGTGGCCTCGGCGGTGATCCCCGCCACGTTGGTGGCGTAGGCGCTGAAGATGTAGCCGATCGAACTGGCGCCGATCGCGTTCGCCTCACCGTCGACGGCACTGGCGGTGGCGTGGATGGTTCCGGCGTTGTAGAAGGACGAGCCCAGGTAGCCGAACGAGTCGGCACCAACGGCCGTGGCGGTGCCGCCGTCGGCGGCGGCGCTGGCGGTGAGGTCACCGTAGTTGGAGATGGCCGAATAGTTGCCGTAGGTCCCCAAGCCCGTCGCAACAGCCTGGCCGTCGACGGTGGTAGCGGAGGCGCTGGTGCTGCCGTCGTTGAAGATGGTGGCCACGTCCGCGTACACGAACGCGCCGGTGGCATACGCATCGCCGCCGGCAGCGACCGACGCGTCGGCGCTGAGATCGCCACCGTTGATCAGCAGACCGATGCCTGCGTAGCCACCATTGACCACGGCCGCGTACGCAGTCGCATCCCCGTTGACACTACTGCTCCGCGCGGAAATGGAACCGTAGTTGGTCAGCGTGGTGGTGTTGCCGCCGATGGCGTAAGCGCCAATGGCAAGCGCATAGCCGTCCTGTGAAGTGGCGACAACGTCGATGTAGCTATCAGCTTCGTTGGCGACATCGGCAAAGTGGTCGGACTTGGCCACCACGCCGCGAGCGGCGGACATGCCGGTCACGCCATCAGCGCTTGCGCTGATGCTGCCGGCGTTGCGGGTATTCGCGTAGTTGATGGACTCGTTGTAGACGCCGGTGGCGAATGCAGCACCGGTGGTTGCCGTGGCCATTGCGGAGATCGAGCCGCTGTTGTCCACGATGGCGTCGTACGCATAGGCATAGTTGTAGATGCCCGTCGCCGATGCCCCCGACGCGCCATAAGCTGTCGCGTCGATGCTGTCAGCATTGGTGGTGATCGCACTCCCGTAGCGGAACGCCGCGTTGATGACGCCCGTGGCGGTGGCGAAATTGCCATGGGCGTCGGCGCTGATTGTGCCGTCGTTGGCGACGTGCGCGCTTCCGGATTGCCGGGTCGCAAAATTGACGATGCTGAGCGCGTAGGCATAGTCCGCGGCGGCGCCGGCGAAGATCGATCCTGTATTGGTGACGTCGGCATCGAGACCGTAGCCGATCGAATTGATGGCGGTGGCATACGCCCGACCGCCGGCCGCCTGGGCAACCGCTTGGATGTTGCCGCTGTTGTCGACAGTCGACGAACCGGCATAGCCGAAGGAGTAGACGCCGAAGGCACGCGCCGTCCCGTCGTTCGCCAGGGCAATGGCCTGGATGTCACCGTCGTTGTGGACGGTCGAACCGACCGAGTAGCCGAAGGAGTCGATCCCTCGGGCCCAGGCAGAGTAGCCATCGCCGTAGGCCGTCGCGCTGATGTCGCCATGGTTGAAGACAGCGGCGTCAACGGAGCTGACCCGCGCCCCCGTCGCGAACGCAAGGCCGTAAGCATCGAGGGCGGCCTCGGCGGTGATATCTGCGTTGTTGTAGAGGCGGGCGCTGTATGCGTCGAAGACATCGAGGCCGACCACGTTGCCGTAACCGGAGACGCTGATGTCGACGTTGTTGTCGACCGCTAGGCTGGTGGCGGCTGCCGCGGCGATGCCGTTGAAGCCGTCGATGAACGAATCGGCATTGATCACGCCGTCGAAGCCGATCTCGAACGTGCCGTCCGTCCGGTTGCCCATGCTGATGTCGCTGCTGAGCGAGAACGCGTTGGCGTCGATGACATCGGCGAACGCATCACCACCGCCCACGAGCGTCACGTCATCGACGCTGCCGACATCCAATGCGTCGACAACACCGCTAGTGTCGATGCTGGTTCCGACGTAAGCGATGGCCGAAACGTCGCCGGCGCATACCGCATCGATGCCGGCGAGCGCAGCCGCCGAATTAACGCTGGTAGGCGACTGGTCGCCAGGCACCACCGTCAAGTCGACTGGAGGTACGAGGCTCGCGTCCGGGAGGGCCTGACTGAAAGCGCCATGGCAGGTGTACGTATTGGTCACATCGTAGCGGCCCGTGCCGGCGGCCAGGCTGACGACAGGGGAGGACAGCGCCAGTGCCGTGGCCGACACAGCCAGTGCGGCGCGGATGGCCCGGGTAATGGGAGCGACCGCGGGGGTCGCTTGGTTGCGCTTCTTGCACGGGCCGACATTCTGGGCAGATCCGTTCATTGCTTCCCCTGGGAACATGTATGTATCGGAGCTAGATGGTTTGCATTGCAATAGCGAAGCACCCGCTCATGCGGGTGCTCCGATCGCGACTATCTGATTCAGTTGACCTTGACCGCGGACCAAGCGGTGGCAACCGCAATCGCCTCCGCCGAGGTGACGCCGTACAGGTCCTTCGCGGCGTTGATCGTGGCCGCGCGCGCACCGGCGTAGTTGGTGCTGGAGGTGAAGTACACGGTCAGCGCGCGGTACCAGATCTTCTGGGCCTTGGCGCGTCCGATGCCCGCGAACTGCGATCCGTTGCAGGTCGTCGGGGTGTGGTTGACGCCGCTGTAGGTCTTGGCGCCGGTGCCTTCGGCCAGCAGGTAGTAGAAGAAGTTGGCGACCCCCGAGGAATAGTGCACATCCAGGTTGCCAATGGTGTTGACGTAGCAATTGGGCGAGCGACCGTCGGCGGCCGGGTTGTACATCTTGCGCAGCGCCCACTGATTGGCGCTGCCGGGCACGTTGGCCAGGTAGATCTCCTCGCCAATCATGTAGTCCGGGGTGTCGTTGCTGTTGTTGGCATAGAACTCCACCATCGTGCCGAGAATGTCCGAGTTGGCTTCGTTCAGGCCGCCGGATTCACCGGAATAGATGAGGTTGGCGGTGCTGGCGTTGACGCCATGGCTCATCTCGTGACCGGCGATGTCGAGCGCGACCAACGGACCGATGTTGACGCCGTCGCCGTTGCCGTAGGTCATGCAGAAGCAGGCGTTGGACCAGAAGGCGTTGCTGTAGCGGAAACCGTAGTTCGCGCGGCTGTAGGCGGCTTTGCCGTTGTTGGCGATGCCGCTGCGACCGTGCACGTTCTTGTAGTAGTCCCAGGTGACCGAAGCGCCGTACTGGGCATCGGCAGCCATCGTGGCCTTGTCGGAGACGGTGTAGTTGCCCCAGACGTTGTCGCTGTCCTTGTAGACCTGGCCCGAGGTGCGGCTGTTGGAGGCGTCGATGGTGTAGCCGCCGCCGCGCGTCAGGTCACGCATCTCGTAACCGCCGGTGATGGCGTTGGTGGTCAGGGCGACGTCACCCGAATACAGGGTGCGGGCGGTGCCGGTGACGACGGCCGTCTCGAGGTTGCTCCAGCGCTCGAGAATCCTGCCGTTCCGGGCGTCGACCATGTAGGTCATGTCGGCCCGCTCGTTGAGAACGCGCACCTGCCAGGCGAGCCGGGCGGCGCCGCGACCGCGGGCGTAGACCACCAGCGTGCTCGCCGGCATGCCGACGAAATCGGAGCCGAACTCCGCACCGGCAAGGACGATGGCATCCGCCGCCTTCAGCGTGGGACGGGTGGATAGGTCTAGGTCATAGCCCAGGGAAACGGAAATGGACTTGTAGCGACCGTCGCGCGAATGCACGACCAGATCGCCGCCGATCACCGGCAGTCCGGCGTAGGTGCGCTCGAAGCGGACATGCTCGGTGCCGTCGGCATCGACGACCACGTCGCGGGCGTGGAACCGGTCGCCAACCGAGGCGTGGGCCGCGCCGCCGTGGCTGCGGATCTGATCAAGCGCGCGATCGATGGCCGGGTGGCCGGCATTGGCGGCGACAGCTTCGCCGGCACCGAGCGCCATCATGGTTGCCAGCGATAGCAGTGTGAGCTTCAAAGACATCAAGGACTCCCCTCCCGTGGCTGCCGAACTTGTGTGGTCCGTGGCGTTCACGGGCCGTTCGCAGAACCGCAAGGTAGCCATGCGTGGGCCAAGACCCCCACCCCCCAAGATGGGGGGGATGTCGCTCGGGTTGGCGGCCCGCTTTCTTAAGCCGTAGGCGGAGCGCGGTACACAGGGGCTGGATGCGGCGACCGCGCAAACGTCGCGGTTGCGCTATCTGCAATGTCCGCGGCTCGAAACCTGTCGCCGCTCCACCAGGCTCATGAAGCAGATTCGAAATCGAGTCCGCAGGTCTGCGTTGCGCTGCGAATCGCCGCTCGCGCGGTGCCGATCGCTTCGGTTTCTGCCGTGATGCGCGAACGCCGATCCAGTGTGCAGCGCAATCCGGAATCGAGCAGGACCGCGTGTGCGGCGGTGAGTTGCTCGCAAGTGCCAGTGTTGAATAGCGTCGCATCGCAGGCCGCGCGCAGCAGGCCCGGAGTGTCGCGTGGCGCCAGCAGGTGCGGATGCGCGTCGGCATTGCGCAGCACCAGGTATTGCAGCAGGAATTCGAGGTCGACCAGACCACCCTCGCCTTGCTTGAGGTCGAAGCGCGCGGCATCGCTGCGATCAAGTTCGGCGCGCATCTTGCGACGCATCGCGACGATGTCGTTGCGCAGAGCATCGTCATCGCGCGCCCTCGCCAGGGTCCCGCCGCGAACGTTCTCGAATTCGGCAAGCAACGTTGCATCGCCGGCGATGCCGCGTGCGCGCACCAGTGCCTGGTGCTCCCAGGTCCAGGCGCGTTCACGCTGGTAATCGGCAAAGCTGGCGAGGGTTGAAACCAGCAAGCCTTTCGCGCCGTCGGGGCGCAGGCGGACATCGACTTCGTACAGGCGGCCCGCGCCCGTCACGGTACCGAGCAAGGCAACGATCTTCTGCGCCAGCCGCGCGATCCAGCGCGACGCTTCGAGCGGCCGCGCACCATCGGAGTGGGCTTCGATCGGCGCGTCATACAGAAACACAAGATCGAGGTCGGAACCGAAACCGAGTTCCTCGCCGCCGAGGCTACCGTAGCCGAGCACGGCGAAGCGCGCATCCGCCAGGACGCCATGCGCGGCTCGCAGTTCGCGCTGCGCCAGGTGCAACACGACATGGATCACCGCGTCGGCCAGCCATGCCAGTTGCCGCGCGCTGTCCTGCGCCGGCTGGCGTGCGTCCAGCGTCGCCACGGCGATGCGGAAACTCAGTGCCTGGCGTTTCTCGTTGAGCGCCATCAATGCGGCTTCGGCGTCGTCCTCCAGCAACACCTGCACGCATTCGCCGGCGAGCGCGGCACGGTCTGGCAACGGGCCGGCGATGCGCAGGTCGAGCAGTTCGTCGAGCAGGAGCGGATGCGCAGCGAGGCGTTCGGCCAGCAACGCGCTACGTGAGACCACGTCGACCAGCCGCGCCAGGGCCGCCGGTTGTTCATCGAGCAGGGCGAGATAGCTGGCGCGCCGCAGCAGCGTGTGCAGCAGCGGCAACAGGCGACGCAGCGCGGCATCGGGTTGCGACGAACGCGCGGCCGCTTCGAGCAGCGCCGGCAGCACGCGATCCAGGCGCGCACGGGCCGCATCCGACAGATCGCGCACTCCCGGCGCACGAGCGAAGTCACGGAGGCTGCCATCGAGGTTGTCGCTGTCGTCGAAGCCGGCCGCGTTGAGCACATCCACATCGCCTGCGTCCGGCAGCGCGCGCCAATAGGCGGCAAGCTCGCTGGTCTCGCGTGCACGGCGGCGCGGTGCCAGCAACGCCGCGAACTCGGCGGCAACGCGCTCACGTTGCACATCCAGCGCGACGCGCAACCGCCCCCAGTCGGGATAACCAAGGCCGTGGGCAATGCGGGTGCGATCCCGCGCCTCCTCCGGCAACGCATGCGTTTGCGCATCGCGAAGCATCTGCAATCGGTTTTCGAGTCGGCGCAGGAAGCGATACGCCAGCGCGAGGGCATCACCGGTGTCGGCCGCGATATGTCCGGCTGCGACCAGGGCCTGCAGCGCCGGCAACAGGCGGCGTTCGCGCAGGGTCGGTTCGCGGCCACCGCGGATCAACTGCAGTGCCTGCACCAAGAATTCGATTTCGCGGATGCCGCCCGGGCCGCGCTTGATGTCGTCGGCGAGTTCCTTGCGCGCGACTTCGGCCGCGATCGCCGCCTTCATCTCGCGCAAGCCGTCGAGCGCGCCGTAATCGAGATAGCGCCGATACACGAACGGCCGTAGCGTTTCGAGGAAGCGCTCGCCCGCCGCAACATCGCCGGCAACCGGTCGTGCCTTCTGCCATGCATAGCGTTCCCAGTCGCGGCCATCGCGCTGGAAGTACGACTCCATCGCCGCGAACGGCAACGCGACGCGGCCGGCGTTGCCGAACGGGCGCAGGCGCAGGTCGACGCGATGGCTGAAGCCGTCGGCGGTGACTTCGTCGAGCAGTTTCGCCAGTTGCTGGCCGAGCCGCGCGAAGTAGTCCTCGGCCGCGAGTGCACGCGCTCCATCGCTCTCGCCGTCCTGCGGATAGGCGTAGACCAGATCGATGTCGGAAGAAAAATTCAGTTCTCCGCCGCCGAGCTTGCCGAGCCCGAACACGACCAGCTGCTGCGCATTCCCGTCGCTGTCGCGTACGGTGCCAAAGCGTTGCGCGAACTCGGCCTCGACTGCAGCGAGCGCGACCCGGAGACAGGTTTCGGCCAACTGGGTGCTGCCGGCCAGGGTGGCGTCGACGTCGTCGAACCCGCATACGTCGCGCCAGATCAGCCGCGTCGATTCGGCGGTGCGACAACGGCGCAACAGCGCAGGCCATTCGCTGCGATTTTCAACGGTGAGTTGCGGCGCAGGCGTTGCGCTGGCGCCATCGTCTGCGATGAGCGCAGCGAGCAGCTCCGGCTGCCGAACCAGCGTTTCGATGGCGAAATCGCTGGCGAGCGCGACACGGCGCAACTTCTCCAGGTTGCCGTGCTCCCCCAGGTCCGCGTTGACGGCGCGCAAGCGCGCCAGTGCGCGATCGGTGTAGGCGACTGGATCCATTTCGAGATTCTGGCATGCGGTGTCCGCCGCACTCTTTAGTGGAAGCGACGTCAGTCGCGATTGGAGGCCCATCGTTCGATCGTCGCGACTGACGTCGCTACCACAGGGCAATAAAAAAGCCCGCCCCGGTCGAACCGGTTGCGGGCCTGCTCCCTCCCCCACGTCGGGATGCGGAGCGATCGTGAAGGAATCGTTATTCGGTTTGCACGCTGCACTGCAAAATAATACTGCCCGGTTTAGGAAGCCACGGCCCGCAACCGAGTTCTGGCGTGGGCCAGATCAGGGATCCCGCGCTCCTGCAGCACCGCCCGCGCCGCGGTTTCGCCGGACTCGCAGCCGCCTTCCATGAAGCCCTGGGTGTCGAGCGCGCAGTGCTCGCCGGCAAAGTACAGGCCGCCCACGGTTTCGCCCATCGCGCCGCGCAGGCCGGTCCAGTCGCCGGGGCGGAAGCAGGCGTAGCTGCCCAGCGTCCACGGGTGTGACGGCCAGTGGAAGCGTGTTTCGCGTGCGCCTGTGCGCGCCGCCGCAAGGCCGGGAAAGACGCGATCGAGTGCAACGGTGGCGGCGTCGGCTTGGTGCTTCGGCGTGCCTTGTCCGAGTTCGACACCATGACGGCCGCCGGTGAAATTCGTGAGCACGCCGCCGGCGCCGGCTTGCTTGCGCGTGGTTTCCCAAGTGGTCTGGTACGGCAGGTCGCTCATCGATGCGCCATTGGCCTTGTGTTCGCGCCAGACCCGGTGGTCGTAGCCGATCATCAACTTCGCGTTGGTGCCGTAGGTGAGCGTGTCGATCGCACGACGTTTCGCTGCAGGCAGTTCGACCTCGATCGCCACCTTGCGCAGCAGCGTGAACGGCAACGCCAAGATCACTTGGCGCGCGATCACGTCCTGCGAAGCGGCGCCGCGCCGGAACGACAGGGCATAGCCCTCGCCGCGCGCGCGGATGGCTTCGAGCACGTTTCCGGTTTCGACAGCACCGCCGAGCTTTTCGCCTAACCGCTGCGGGATCAGGTCGTTGCCGCCGCGCACATGGAAGCGCTCGTCGCTTTCGCCGAATAACTTGAATGTGTCTTCGTCTTCGGTGCCGATGAAGGTCAACAGGTTCAGCGCCGACTGCTCGCCGATTTCCAGTCCCATCTCGGTGGTGTAAGCCACGTCGATCAACTTGCGTAGCCAGCCGGACACGCCATTGCGATCCAGCCATTGCGCGATCGACATCGCATCCAGTGCTTGGGCCTGCTGTCGATAGGCACCAGGTGGGTCGTTGTAGAGGATGTCGCCGTCGCCGAGCGTGGCCAGGTCGCGTTCGATCGCCGCGGCGACCGGGACGAAGGCCTCGACGATCTCGCGCTCGCCGATGTTGCGGCCGTCGAAAAACCAGGCGTCGGCTGCGGTTTCTCCGTCGAGCAGGTCATCGAGCTGCAGGCCGAGTTCCGTCGCGAGCGCGCGGATGCGGACATGGTTACTGTCGATCAGTTCACCGCCGAGTTCGATCACCTGTCCGTCCGGGAAATGGTCGCGCAGGCTCAACATGCGTCCACCGATGCGGTTCTGCGCTTCGAACACGCGCACCGGCACGCCGCCCTGGCGCAAGCGCCACGCCGCAGTCAGCCCCGCGATGCCGGCACCGACGATGACGACCTCGTCGCCGGCGGCTGCTGGCATGAGTTTCGATACCGGTGCGCAACCCGTGAGCAGCAAGCCAGCGCCTGCACCCTGCAGAAAACGTCGACGCGTTGTGTCGACACGCAATGCGCGTCCGCGCTCGTAGAATTCGTCCAAAGATTCGTGTGTGTGCGTGCTTGCACGCGCGATGCGCGCGGCACGTTGCAGCAAGGTGAAGAGTGGCGTGCGTGCCATGTCGTGTCCCTACGGTTGGTCTTCCAGCAAACGTGATCCCGGCAGCCGCACGGCCAACGGCTACCAGCTGCGCGACACGCTCAAGACCCAAGTACCGCGATGGACGCAGTCGCGACAGACGGGGTAGGACGGGTAGTGCCCACGCTCGCCTTCGCTGTGGACCCATGCCAGCTGCAGGTCGAAGTCGTGCAGCGTCGTACCGAGGCCGAGGCGGGCATCGAGGCGATGGCGTTCCAGGCCGTAGTCGGTTTCTTCCGATCTGCCACGCTGCAGGCGGCCCAGGTGCGCCAGCAGGCGGACATGCTCGGACAACGGCTGCGCGAAGTTGAGTTCGGCATAGACGACGGGGGTTTCTTCGCGGAAATAACGCGGCGCGTAATAGAGCCTGCCACTGAGTCGTTCCGCGCTCAGGCCGACATACAGCTCGGGATAGTCATAGCCAGAGGTACCACCGAAGAAGGCCGAATAACTGACGCCTGCTTCCGCATCGAGACCGTCGCGCAGACGCCATGCATATCCGGCGTAGGACAGCAATTGCGCACGCAGCTGCTGAGCGCGTCCGAACTTCAGGCTCGAAGCGAACGCACCGGCATACCAGCCATTGCTGCGGTCGTAGGCCAGGCCGAACTGCACGGCGGGACCACGATCACTGAGCGACACGCCACGGAGCCGGTAGTCCGAAACCAGCGCAACGCTGCCCGAGACCTGGGCGCGGGCATCGCATACGAACAACCATGCGCACAACACAACCGCGCGATAGAACACGGGAACGCCTCATCGGCGCGGCATCGAATTCGCTGTCTGTCCTGCAGCGCAGTCGCAAGCGCAACGCTGGGCCACGCTTTCGACTGCGGCACAGGCGTCGATCAACGCAGGCCGCCTTGGCGCGGAGCCTACTGCATCCGTTGCGAGGGCGCTGCGCAGGCCGGCGGCGTGCAACCGCGGCGAGAGCTGGCGCAGCAGTGCGGCGAGGCCGCTGACCTGCGCGGCAGCGAAGGAGGCACCCGACACCAATGTCCAGCCACCGCCGGAGGTGGTGGTCGGGATGCCATGCGCGGGCGCCAGCAGCGCATCCGTCCGGTGGTGGCCATCGCGCGCATCGGCGACGGCGAACACGCCGGGGTGTGCGGCCGGAAAGCCACCATCCGCCGCGTGCGCATCGACGGCGCCGATCACGATCACGCCTTGCCGCAACGCCGCGTCGAGCAAACGTGCAAGCAGGCGATCCGGCGGGCCGGTCAAGCTCAGGTTGAACACGTCCGCGCGTTGCGTCAGTGCGAATTGCAGGGCCTTGGCCAGAGTGAAACTGCTGCAGATGGCGGCGTTGTCTCCGCGCGCAGGCTGCCAGCACGCGCGCAGCGCCAATAAACGTGCCCTCGGCGCGATGCCGGCGATGCCGATGCCATTGTCGGCACGCGCTACCAGGATGCCCGCGATTTGGGTGCCATGGGTTTCCGCCGGCATGGCACCGGCATCGACGAAGTTGCGCGTCAACGCCACTTGTCCGCGCAGATCCGGATGCGCCGTGTCCACCCCGGTGTCCAGCACGGCCACGGTGACACTGCGGCCGGTTGCCAACCTGTGCAGTTCGCGCAAATTCCAGTTGGCGATGGCAGGCTGCGCCGCGGATAGCGGATCGCCCGCGCCGAGCGTGTGGAAGCGTTGCATAGGCTGCACGGATTCCACGCGCGGGTCGGCTGCGAGCAACTCCACGGCGCGCCTGCTGGTATCGCCGGTCGCGGCCTCGAGCACGAAACAATCCAGCCCCAGCGCCGGCATCGGCCAGTCGTCGACCAAGCGCAGGCCATGGGTACTGGCAAGTGTGCGCGCGATGCGCCGACGGGCTTCGCGACCGGGCGCGGACTCGTAGTTGCCGGCGGCATAGGCATCGGGACGGAAATGCGACGGCGGCACGCGGAGCATCAGCAGCAGTTGGCGATCTTCCATGGGCTGGTCTGCCGCGGCGCTTGTCGCTGCAAACAGGACCAGCAACACGAAGGCGAAGAGCGCACGCATGGTCACTCGACCGGGTCCAGGCGTTCGACCATCGTCACGCCAGGCGCGGCGCGCAACGCATCGCGGACGCTCGACGCACGCGTGGCGGGCACGGCAAGCACGTACGCACCGGCATCGCTCGGACCGTCGATGATGCGCGCCTGGCTCGCGCGGAGCAGTTGGCGCATCTGCGCCTGGCTGATGTGTGGATCGAACACAACGACCAGCTGGCGCACGTCTTCTTGCGACGCGGCAGCAGGGGCCGCATCACCCAGCGTGCGATAGCGCGCGCCGGGACGATCCGGACCGATCAGCACCACCGTCAGTACCAGCACGACCAACGCCTGCACCGCGACAGTGCCGCGCAGCCATTGGGGCGTCAGCATCCAGCCGCGGCGCAGCGACTGCCAACGCGATGCGCGCGGCGTCGTGCCATGCACCGACAAGCGGCCACGCAGGCGTTGGAACGACGCGCTGGCATCGACCGCAGGCGCGGCATCCGCATGCAGGTCCTGCAGTTGTTGCAGCACGGCGATTTCGCCGCGACAGTGCGCGCACTCAGCCAGGTGGCCCTCCACCAACACGCGTTCGTCCTGCTCCAGCGTGCCGTTGACGAACCACGGCAGCAACCGCTCCGTTTCGCTGTGCGCCGAACCTTCGAACCGCAGCACATGCCCGCTCATATCGCCTCCTCGAGATTCGTGCCGAGCAGGGTCTTGAGTCGTCGACGTGCGTAGAACATCCGCGTCTTCACCGTGTCGACCGGGCAATCCATGATCTGCGCGATCTCACGACAGGCGTAACCGAGGTAATAGGTCAGTTCGATCACGGCCCGTTGCTCGGCCGACAGCGCCATCAGCGCCTGGACCAGGCGTGCACGCACTTCGTGCTGCTGCAACTCGATATCGGGTCCGGCCTGCATGGATTCGGTGTGCGGTTCGGCCTCCGCTTCGACGGCATCATCGACCTTGCGCAAGGCCTGCAGCGCCTGGCGGTATGCGATCGCGAAGATCCAGGTCGAGACTTTCGCGTTCGGGTAGTAGGTGTGCGCTTTGCGCCACACCACCAGCATCGTGTCGTCGAGAATCTCCTCGGCCAGCGCCGGGCGCCGAGTCATGCCCGCGAGGAAACGCATCAGTCGCGGGTGATACAAGCGATACAACGTTTCGAAAGAGCCCATGTCTTCGGCAGCAATCCGGCCCATCAGGCCGACTTCATCCACCGGCGCAACGTTATCCGTTGCACCGCGTCCATCCCCCCGGCCCGACGGTCGCGCCATGCACCTTGATCCTCGTTTACCGGTGAATGCCAGAACAAGCCGCTGCGGTTCAATTCTGGGCGTGCATCCATCTCGAAATGTTGCGACAGCGTGAGGGTGAACTGGCTCCGCCGCTCGGGCATACACAAGGTGCCGCAGCTCCCATGCAGTGACGCCGCGGCCCTTCCCCCGCTCCGGTCGCCTTGCCGGCAGGTGCATTCACCGATCCGGCGATTCCCGCGGGCTTCGCCCCGTTCGGCATCCAGGCCCTCAACGGCAACATCTACGTCACCTATGCCCCGGCGCATCGCATCATCGCGTGGGGCTCAACGCACCGTGGGGCGTGGCGCAGGCGCCGGCGGGATTCGGTGTGTTCAGCAATGCGTTGCTGATCGGCAACTTCGGCGACGGCCGCATCAACGCCTACGAGCCTGTGTTCAATATCCCGATGGGTCCGCTGCGCGATCGCCATTTCCGCCCGATCCAGATCGATGGCCTATGGGGGATCGCATTCGGCAACGGGTTCCAGAATCAACCGGTCAACACGCTGTTCTTTGCCGCGGGGCCGGATCACGAGGAGCATGGACTGTACGGACGCCTGGGTCTGATTACGAACTGAGGCTTGGAAGGTTCGCTGCTTGCCCAAAGAAAAACCCCGCCTCGCGGCGGGGTTTTTCGTGTGCCTTGGACGTCCGCCGTGTTGAGCGGCCAAAGGCCGTTCGAACACGGCGAGTTATCCGGCGTCGTAGGCGCCCGGATAACGGGTACTTAGAAATCCATGCCGCCCATGCCACCCATGCCACCGCCGCCCGGCATCGCCGGTTCGTCCTTCTTCGGCGCTTCGGCCACCATCGCTTCGGTGGTGATCATCAGTCCGGCAATCGACGCGGCGTTCTGCAGCGCGGTGCGGGTGACCTTGGTCGGATCGAGGATGCCGAACGCAACCATGTCGCCGTACTCGCCGGTCTGGGCGTTGTAGCCGAAGTTGCCGCTACCGTCCTTGACCTTGTTGAGCACGACCGACGGCTCTTCGCCGGCGTTGGCAACGATCTCGCGCAGCGGCGCTTCCATCGCACGCAACGCGATCTGGATGCCGTGGTTCTGGTCTTCGTTGACGCCCTTCAGGCCGCCGATGGTCGCCAGCGCGCGGATCAGGGCGACGCCGCCGCCCGGGACCACGCCCTCTTCCACTGCCGCGCGGGTGGCGTGCAGGGCATCTTCGACGCGCGCCTTCTTTTCCTTCATCTCGATCTCGGTCGAAGCACCGACCTTGATCACCGCCACGCCGCCGGCCAGCTTGGCCACGCGTTCCTGCAGCTTCTCGCGGTCGTAGTCGGAGGAGGTCTCCTCGATCTGCGCCTTGATCTGCTTGATGCGGCCTTCGATGGCGGAGGTTTCGCCGGCGCCGTCGATGATGGTGGTGTTTTCCTTGGTGACCTGCACCTTCTTGGCACGGCCGAGGTCCTTGATCGTGGCCTTCTCCAGCGACAGGCCGACTTCCTCGGAGATCACGGTGCCGCCGGTGAGGGTGGCCATGTCTTCCAGCATCGCCTTGCGACGATCGCCGAAGCCCGGGGCCTTCACTGCGCAGACCTTGACGATGCCGCGGATGGTGTTGACGACGAGGGTCGCCAGCGCTTCGCCTTCGACTTCCTCGGCGACGATCAGCAGCGGCTTGCCGGCCTTGGCCACGCCTTCGAGGACGGGCAGCAGGTCGCGCACGTTGGAGATCTTCTTGTCGTACAGCAGCACGAACGGATCTTCCAGTTCGGCCGACATCGACTGCTGGTTGTTGATGAAGTACGGCGACAGGTAGCCGCGGTCGAACTGCATGCCCTCGACGACGTCGAGTTCGTTCTCGAGACCGGAGCCTTCTTCAACCGTGATCACGCCTTCCTTGCCGACCTTCTTCATCGCGTCGGCGATGATGTTGCCGATCGACTCATCGCTGTTCGCCGAGATCGTGCCGACCTGGGCGATCGCCTTGTCGTCGGCGGTCGGCTTGCTGATGTTCTTCAGCTCGGCGACGGCGGCGTGCACCGCCTTGTCGATGCCGCGCTTGAGGTCCATCGGGTTCATGCCGGCGGCGACCGCCTTCATGCCTTCGCGGATCAGCGCCTGCGCCAGCACGGTCGCGGTGGTGGTGCCGTCGCCGGCATTGTCGGAAGTCTTGGAAGCGACTTCCTTCACCATCTGCGCGCCCATGTTCTCGAACTTGTCAGCCAGCTCGATTTCCTTGGCGACGGACACGCCGTCCTTGGTGATCGTCGGCGCGCCGTAGCTCTTCTCGAGCACGACATTGCGGCCCTTCGGGCCGAGCGTTGCCTTGACGGCATTGGCGAGAATGTTGACGCCGCGCACCATCTTCGCGCGCGCGTCCTCACCGAAACGGATTTCCTTGGCAGCCATTGCGGATTACCTCAAGAGAATTTCGAAATAGAAAATTTGGTGGAAGCGACGATCAGCCGAGCACGGCGAAAATGTCGTCTTCCTTCACCACCAGGTAGTCGGTGCCGTCGAGCTTCACTTCGGTGCCGCTGTACTTGCCGAACAACACTTTGTCGCCAACCTTCACCTTTGGTGCGCGGATGGTGCCGTTGTCGAAGGCCTTGCCTTCGCCGACGGCGACGACTTCGCCCTTGATCGGCTTCTCGGTAGCGGAATCCGGGATGACGATGCCGCCGGCGGACACCTTTTCTTCTTCCATGCGCTTGATGACCACGCGGTCGTAGAGCGGCTTGATATTCATTGCAACCCTCTTAAGTGGTTGATTGGTCTGGGAAACGGTCGGCGATTCTAGCAGTCGCCCGTGACGACTGCCAAACCCCGGCGCAGAAAAAGCCCGGCAAACCGGGACTGTGCAGAGATGCGGCCTGGGGACGCGCTTTCAAGCGACCGGGAATAAAAAAAGCGCGCACATTGCTGTGCGCGCTCGGGAAAAAGGGGGAGGGCCATCCTGGCTGCGGATCCTTCCGCGGCTCCCCTGCAGAGCCGACTTCTTGTCGACGGCCCCAGCTTGCGCACGTCCTATAAAACTGTGAAGGGGGTCTGGACGGAAAATAACGCCAGCATTGGTAGGCGAACGGCGTACAGCCAAGCCTGCACCTTGTAGGGGGCTCCAATTAGGCACCAAAAGCGGACATCCTCATGCGATTATCATTCACTCTGTGACTATTGGTAACTTTTTCGCTATTGCTAGGTGAAAACCCTGTGTAACGTCGTACCACCTGCCCGTCTCGGTACCTCCATGACCTCTCAACACAGGATCCGCCTCGCCCGCCGCCACGCCAACATGTCCCAGACTCAGTTGGCGCAAGCCGTGGGCGTGCAGCGCAGTGCGGTCAGCCATTGGGAAGCGCCGCAGGGCAAGAACCCCAGCGTCAAACACCTGCGCGAAGTCGCGCTGGTCACCGGCGTGCAGTTCGAATGGCTGGTGACTGGCCGCGGCGAGATGACACCGTCGCGTGATGCGGTGCTGGACTCGGTCGCTGCGGTAGACGCGCTACTGATCGACGACCCGCTCGAGCAACGCCTGCTACTGGCCTTCCGCGAGGCGCCGACCCGGGCGCGGCTGGCCTTGGTGGAAGTGGTGGAAGAGCTGGCGGCACAACGCACCGGACGCAGCCGCATACGTACCGGCGCGCCCCGGGTCGGACGGGAATACGACTCTTTGAGCTGAGTCCGTCAGCGCATACGGAGCGTGCCCCAAGCCGCTGCGGTTACGCTATGCGCCTCGTTCCGCGGTCTGACGCCACGCTGTGACTGTTCTGGTCTGCTTCTGCACCTGTCCCGACGCCGATTCCGCCGCCCGCCTCGCCGATGCGCTGGTCGGGGAGCGTCTGGCCGCTTGCGTCAGCGTCGTGCCCGGATTGCGGTCGGTGTATCGCTGGCAGGGCGCGATCGAGCGCAGCGACGAGAGCCTGCTGCTGATCAAGACCAGCCGCGATCGCCTCGAGACGCTCACCGCGCGGGTGCGCGACCTGCATCCCTATGAACTGCCGGAGGTGGTCGCGGTCGAAGTCGCCGGCGGCCTATCCACCTACCTCGACTGGGTCGTCGAACAGACTCGTCCGGATCACCCCCAGCCCTGAACGATGCGATCCTGACTGATGCGATTGATGACCCGATTACTGCGCTGCACCCTGGCGGCCACTGCCCTGCTGCTCGCCATCGTACCCGCGCATGCGGTCGACGAGGACGACTTGCTGCCGGTCGACCAAGCCTTCGTGCTCAGCGCGACCGCGCCGTCGCGCGAGCGCATCGAGATCAGCTGGAAGATCGCCGACGGTTATTACTTGTACAAGCACCGCATCGGCGCGCAACCGACCGATTCGAGTTTCAAGTTCAATCCACTGCAGCTGCCTGCCGGCAAGCCGAAGCACGACGAATTCTTCGGCGACGTCGAGACTTATCACGGCGCGTTGACGGCGGTACTGACCGGAGCATCCGCGACCGGCGTCGACGCGATCACGTTGAAAGTGAAATACCAGGGCTGCGCAGAGGCCGGCGTGTGCTATCCGCCGCAGACGCGGACGCTGACAGTCGCATTGCCGGCCGACGCCAACGTTGCAAGCGGCGATGACGGCCTCTCCGCGCTCGGACGCAGCCTTGCTGGCGGCAGCGCCGCACCGCTGCTCGGCACCGCGCCAACGGGTGGCACCGATGCACTGCCGTTACCACCGGAACAGGCGTTCGGGGTCGAAGCGATCGCCTTCGACGGCAACACCGTGCTGCTGCGCTTCACGCCGGCGCCGGGGTATTACCTGTATCGCGACAAGACGCGACTGAAGCTCGACGCCAATGACGGAAGCGCGCTTGCCGGGATCTCGCTCGATCGCCCGCGCTGGCCCAAGGGCGTGTCGCACCGCGATGAGCACTTCGGCAACGTCATCGTCTATTTCGACCAGGTCGAAGTCCCGGTGCCGCTGCGCCGCGAACATGCCGACGCGGCCGAAGCCACGCTGACCGTCGGCTTCCAGGGCTGCCAGACCGACGGCATCTGCTATCCGCCGATGACGCGCACGCTGGCGTTGTCGCTGCCGGCTGGCACGGTCACGCCAAAACCAAAACCCGGCGAAATGCCTGCCGGTACGGTGACCGAGATCGCCGCGGCCGATGCTGGCGAAGCCGATGTTGCCAACTCGCCGTTTGTCGCTGGCGGCAGCGATGCCTTGCCGACCCAAGCGGAAGACTCCCGCCTTGCTGCTGCCTTGGCTGGCCCAAACAAGCTATGGGCCCTGCTCCTCTTCTTTGGCGGCGGCTTGCTGCTTTCGTTTACGCCCTGCGTGTATCCGATGATCCCGATCCTCTCCGGCCTCATCGCCGGCCGCGGCGAACGCATCGGCGCGCAGCGTGCGTTCACGCTGTCGTTCGTCTACGTGCTGGCGAATGCGCTGGTGTTCACCGTCGCCGGTGTTGTCGCCGGCCTGGTGGGCGCGAATCTGCAAGCTGCCTTCCAGACACCATGGGTGCTGGTCGCCTTCGCCGGGTTGTTCGTTGCGCTGTCGCTATCGATGTTCGGCCTCTACGAGCTGCAACTGCCGGCGAGCTGGCGCGCACGACTCGGCGAGCTCAGCGACCATCAGCGTGGCGGCTCGTGGGCGGGCGTGGCCACCATGGGCGCGTTGTCGGCATTGATCGTCGGCCCATGCGTGGCACCGCCACTGGCGGCCGCGGTCCTCTACATCAGCAAGACCCAGGATCCGGTCCTCGGCGGCGCGGCGCTGTTCCTGTTGGCGATGGGCATGGGTGCGCCACTGTTGGCGTTCGGCGTCGCGGCCGGCCGCGGGCTGCCGACCAGCGGGCCGTGGATGATCGCGGTGCAGCGCGTGTTCGGCTTCGTCTTCATCGGGCTGGCGATCTGGATGTTGTCGCGGATCCTGCCAGCGTCGTGGGTGCTGGCGCTATGGGGGCTGCTGGCATTGGCGATGGCGACGTGGCTGCTCTCAAATAGCACCAACTCCGCCGCCACCACGCCACGTACGCGGATGGCAGCGCGTTTCGCCGCCGTGGTGCTGGGTGTCATCGGCGCGGCGCAATTGGTCGGCGCGCTTGCCGGCGGACGCGATCCATTGCAGCCGCTGGCCGGGGTGCTCGGCGCGCAACCCGCGCGCGAACTCGAGTTCAAACTGATCAAGTCCAGCGCCGACCTCGACCGCGAGATCGACGCCGCGCGCGCAGCGGGCAAGCCATTGCTGTTCGACTTCTATGCCGACTGGTGCGTGGCCTGCAAGGAAATGGAGAAATACACCTTCACCGAAGCCAGCGTGCATGCCGCGCTCGCCGGCTTCGTGCTGCTGAAAGCCGATGTGACCGCCAACGATGCCGTCGACCAGGCGTTGATGCAGCGCTTCGGCATCATCGGCCCGCCCGCAACCTTGTTCTTCGTCGATGGCGCCGAACGCCGCGAACTGCGGCTGATCGGCTTCGAAAAGACGGACGAGTTCGTCGCGCGCACACAACGCGCACAGGATTGATCGATGCGCGGGATCACCAAGGTCGTCCTAGTCGCGCTGGCAGCCGGAGCGCTGGGGGCTGTCGCGGGCCTCGCCACGACCGGCCCCGGGCCACTGTTGCGCACTGAGTTCGGCCAACGTGCTCTCAACGCGTGGCTATCGCGCTCGGCTCCGGAGCCACCGACCGGCCTTGCGGTCGCCAGGCGCGGCGAGCCGATTCCCGCCTTCGGGCTCCGCAATCTGGCGCGGGACGTCGTCCAGATCCCCGGCGCATACGCTGGTCGACCATTGCTGATCAACGTCTGGGCGACTTGGTGTGGGCCCTGCCTGAAGGAAATGCCCGAATTGCAGCACTTCGCCGAACAATCCGGGAACAGCATGCAAGTGGTCGGCATCGCCTTGGATGACGTCGATGCCGTGAGGGCCTTCCTGGGGCAGACCACAGTCACCTATCCGATCCTGCTCGACACGCCCGGTGCAGGCGATGCCGGAGTGCGTCTTGGCAACCCAAAGGGCGTGCTGCCTTATTCGGTCCTGGTTTCGGCCGATGGTCGGCTGCTCAAGCAACGGATCGGGCCGTTCGCCACGGGCGAAATCGCAGGCTGGGCAAGGAATTAGAGCGCTCACTCAAACAACTCCTTAAATCCAGCGAACTTCTGCGAACTGGACACCATCCACAGGTTCGCGCAGACTGCGCCTCCGCTCCCGGTCCTGTTCGCGCATGGCGAAGCTGCTGGTCCTGCATGGCCCCAACCTCAACCTGCTCGGCACGCGCGAGCCGGAGATCTATGGCCACGCGACCCTGGTCCAGATCGACGCCGATCTCGCCCGCCGCGCCGAAACCGCCGGCCATACGCTGGAAAGCTTCCAGAGCAACGCCGAGCATGAGCTGGTCGAACGCGTGCAGGCCGCCCGCAGCGACGGCACCGCCTTCATCCTGATCAATCCCGCTGCCTTCACCCATACCTCGGTGGCGCTGCGCGATGCGCTGGCGGCGGTGGCATTGCCCTTCATCGAAGTGCACCTGTCCAACCCGCACGCGCGCGAACCGTTCCGCCACCACAGCTATTTCAGCGACCTCGCCGTGGGCGTGGTCGCGGGCTTCGGCCCGCTCAGCTACGGCCTCGCCCTGGCCGCGGCGGTGCACCGGCTCGACGCCAAAACCTGATTCCAATTGACCCGCCTTCTTAACCGAAGGCCCGACCCAGAGGCCCGCCATGGACCTGCGCAAAATCAAGAAGCTGATCGACCTGCTGGAAGAGTCGAACCTGGCTGAAATCGAAATCAAGGAAGGCGAGGAATCCGTGCGCTTGGCGCGCATGCCACGCGGCGGCGTCGCTGTCGCCGCGCCAGCACACGCGCCGCTGCACGTCGAGCACCGCGCCCCCGCCCCGATGCCGATGCAGTCGCCGACCGAGGCCGCCACCGGTGGCCATGCCAAGCCGCATTCCGACCTGCCGGAAGGCCACGTCGTCCGCGCACCGATGGTCGGCACCTTCTACGCCTCGCCCTCGCCTGACAAACCGGCCTTCGTCACCATCGGCCAGGCCGTCAAGGCCGGCGACACCCTCGGCATCATCGAGGCGATGAAGATGTTCAACCCGATCGAAGCCGACGTCTCCGGCACCGTGCTCAAGGTGATGGTCGAGAGCGGCCAGCCGATCGAGTTCGATGAACCGCTGTTCGTGATCGGCTGAGGCGGGCGTGATGCTGGATAAAGTCGTCATCGCCAACCGCGGCGAGATCGCGCTCCGGATATTGCGTGCCTGCCATGCACTCGGCATCCGCACGGTCGCCGTGCACTCCACCGTCGACCGCAACCTCAAGCACGTGGCGATGGCCGACGAGTCGGTGTGCATCGGCCCGGCGCCATCGAGCGAGAGCTACCTCAACATGGCGTCGCTGATTGCCGCAGCGGAAGTCACCGACGCACAGGCGATCCACCCCGGCTATGGCTTCCTCAGCGAGAACGCCGACTTCGCCGAACGCGTCGAGCAATCCGGCTTCATCTTCATCGGACCCAAGGCCGACACCATCCGCCTGATGGGCGACAAGGTCGAAGCGATCAAGGCGATGAAGGCCGCGGGCGTGCCCTGCGTCCCCGGCAGCGGTGGGCCGCTCGGCGACGACAATGCGGTCAACCTCAAGATCGCGCGCGAGATCGGTTACCCGGTGATCGTCAAGGCGGCGGGCGGCGGCGGCGGCCGCGGCATGCGCGTGGTGCACACTGAGGCGGCGCTGGGCAATGCCATCGCCACCACCAAGTCGGAAGCCAAGGCCGCGTTCGGCAACGACATGGTGTACATGGAGAAGTTCCTCGAGAACCCGCGCCACGTCGAGATCCAGGTCCTCGCCGACGGCCAGGGCAACGCCATCCACCTCGGCGAGCGCGACTGCTCGATGCAGCGTCGTCACCAGAAGGTCGTCGAGGAAGCGCCCGCGCCCGGCATCACCCCGGAGAAGCGCGCCGAGATCGGCAAGGTCTGCGTCGAAGCCTGCATCCGCATCGGCTATCGCGGCGCCGGCACCTTCGAGTTCCTGTACGAAGACGGCCGCTTCTACTTCATCGAAATGAACACCCGCATCCAGGTCGAACATCCCGTGACCGAAATGGTCACCGGCATCGACCTGGTGCGCGAGCAGCTGATGATCGCCGCGGGCCACAAGCTGTCGCTCAAGCAGAGCGACATCGTGCTGGATGGCCACGCGATCGAGTGCCGCATCAACGCCGAGGATCCGGACACCTTCATGCCGTGCCCCGGCCTGATCCAGCACTTCCACGCCCCCGGCGGCCCCGGCGTGCGCGTGGATTCGCACATCTACGAAGGCTATCGCGTCCCGGCCAACTACGACTCGATGATCGGCAAGCTGATCGTCCATGGTCCCGACCGCGCCACCGCGATCGCGCGCATGCGCGTGGCCCTGAGCGAGATGGTCGTCGACGGCATCAAGACCAACATCCCGCTGCAGCAGCGCATCCTCGCCGACGGCGGCTTCCAGCAGGGCGGGCAGAACATCCACTATCTCGAGAAGCGGTTGGCGGAGCGGAAGGAAAAGGCGCTGTCGATCGTTTGACGATGCTTGCTTCGGCAGGACTGACAGGCTTGAGATCATCATCTCGATCCAGCGACGTGACATGACCGACCCGCACCGCCGCCGCGAAGCCAAGCTGCAGCTCGACCATACCGTCGTTGGGATCGAGCTGACACTGATCAGCATCATCCAGGGCCTGGCGCTGGGCGTGCTCGCGGCGAGTTCGGTGCAACCGCTGGTCGAATGGCAATGGCAGGTCTGGCCGTACATCGCGACCGGCCTGGTCGCGATCCTGATCTTCTGGTCGCGCTCGCTGATCCACACGTTGTCATTCATCGGTTGGCCATTGGAATTCGGCCACACCTTCATCTACTTCGGCGCGACGCT
Source organism: Lysobacter sp. CFH 32150 (assembly GCF_022758295.1). GTDB lineage: Bacteria > Pseudomonadota > Gammaproteobacteria > Xanthomonadales > Xanthomonadaceae > CFH-32150. Next base: position 98,815 of record NZ_JALDWJ010000007.1, read on the forward strand.
GATCGAGGCGGTGGCGCTGAGCCAGGTCGCGCATCCGGAACGGTGGTTCGCGTTGAATGCGCTGTATGCCGTCGCAGTGTGGGGGTTGTACGCCTACGACCTCCAAGTGGTGCGGCGCCATGCCGATGACTTCCGCACTGCAGGCGAGCAGGCGCTGTTTGCGGACATCCTCCGTGACCAGCAGGCGAACATCCGCGTCCTGATGCCCGCGACCATCGCGCTGCAAGCCGGCGTGTGGTGGCTGATCCACGCGTATCCTGACCTCATGCTGCAACGGCAGTGGCACCTCCTGCCGATCCTGCTCTCGTTGTTGCTGAGCCTGAATTACCTGTACGACGGCGTGCGCCTCCTGCGTCGCCGACGCGACTGGATCGTGGAACGCAATGCGCAGGAGCGCGCGGAGTCCTGATGCCCTACCTCGAACTGACCCTCCGCTGCCGCGAATCCGAGCAACCGCGTTACGAAAACGCGCTCGAAGACGTCGGCGCCCTGGCGGTGACGCTGCTCGACGCCGACGTCGACACCCCGAACGAACACGCCATCCTCGAACCCGGCGTCGGCGAGACGCCGCTGTGGGGCGAGATCGCGTTGACGGCGCTGTTCCCGTTCGACGCAGACGCCCTGGTGCTGCTGGCAGCGCTTGAAAGTTTCGACCCGGGCCTGGACTGGTCGAACGCGGCGTTCCGCAAGGTCGAGGACCAGGACTGGGAACGCGCGTGGATGGACCAGTACGAACCGCTGCGCTTCGGCGCACGCACCTGGATCGTGCCGTGGAATCACGACTTGCCCGCGGAAGCGGATACGCCCGAGGCGGCGGTGGTGAGGCTCGACCCAGGCCTCGCCTTCGGCTCCGGCACGCATCCGACCACCTCGCTGTGCCTGCAATGGCTCGATGCGCTGGCGACGGAAGGCGTATTGCAGGGCGTGACCGTGCTCGACTTCGGCTGCGGTAGCGGCATCCTCGCATTGGGCGCGCTCAAGCTCGGCGCTGCGCATGCGGTCGGCGTCGATAACGATCCGCAGGCCGTTATCGCCACGCACGACAACGCCGAGCGCAACGGTGTCGCCGACAAGCTCGATGTGTTCCTACCCCAGGACGAACCGGTCGCCACCTATCCCATCGTCGTCGCCAACATCCTCGCCTCCGCGCTCGACGCACTGGCCGAGACGTTGGCCGCGCGCGTCGCACCGGGTGGCCGCATCGCTCTGTCCGGCATCCTCGCCGGGCAGGAAGACGCCTTGCTGGAACGTTACGGCGCCTGGTTCGACGCGCTCGCCGTCGCGCAGGAAGGCGACTGGGTGCGCATCGATGGCATCCGGGCCTAGGGCCGGGGCGTGCGGAGAAGGTCCGGCGCTTTGAAAGCGGTCACGTTTGCCGCAGGCGAAAGTCCTGCGCGACATGTTTGAATAGGACGCATGTTCGTCCTCTGCCCGCACTGTCACTTCCTGGTCGGCGTCGACCCGCGCACCGGCAAGCCGCCGGCGCATTGTCCCAAGTGCGGCGAAGTCGTCATCGAACCGGTGCCGGAGCCGAGCGAGGACGCTGCGTCGCCAATCGCGACGCCGCTCGACCCGTTCGCACAGATCGAACTGCCATCGCTCGCGCAGACTGCGTTGCCATTGCCGGAACCGGAAGTCGCATCCGAACCTGAAGCCGCACCGGAACCAGCCGCACTCGAACCCGAAGCCACGCCAGTACCTGCGCCAAAGCCCGCCAAGCCAGTACGGAAGCCGCGTACCTGGTTCAAGCGCAAGGACGCGCAGGAGGCCACGCCAGCGCCGATCGCCGAGACGCCGCCCCAGGCAACCGCCGAGCCGACCACGCACCGCGCCGACGCGATGATCGCCGCACTGATGAGGCGGAAGCCGGCGACGAAGAAGAAAGCTGTCGCGCCACCGCCCTTGCCGGTCGAACCCGCGACGATCATCGAACCGGTCGAAGTCGAGGTCGATACATTGCCGCCCGCGGTGCTGGCCGCAGATGTCGTTGCGGCGCCGATCGAGGCATCGATCGACGCGGCCAGCGAAGAAGTGGCCGAATCCGCCGTCGCTATCGGCATCGCCGAGGCCGAAGCACCCTTGGAAGCCGTCGTCGAAGCCATCGGCGATGTCGCTCCGGGCGACGCCACTGCAGAAGTCGCGACGGAAGCCGCGACGATCGCAGCGACTGTTGAAGTCGCGAGTACGATCGACGAAACGCAGGCACAGACGCAGCCCCGCGTCATCGCCGACGACGACGACGATCCGGATGCACCGGACGCCTTCACCGCAGCGGTCGCCGAAATCCTGCCGCCCGCGCCCACCCCGATGCGTCGCCGCAGCGATGGTGCCGCGCCCAGTTTCCATCGTCGCGAACGCGCACCCATCGGCACGCGCACCAACCTGCGCGCGATCGCCGCTGTGTCGGCGCTGGTGTTGCTACTGACGCTGCAACTGCTGCTGGCGCAGCGCAACGAATTAGCGGCCAATCCGCGCTGGCGTCCGCTCGTCGGCGCGCTGTGCGGCGTGTTGCGTTGCAGTTTGCCGCCATGGCGCGAGCCGGCCGCATTCACGATGCTCAGTCGTGATGTGCGCCCGCATCCGGGTACGCCTGGGACCTTGCTGATCAACGCCAGTTTCCGCAACGACGCGCGCTGGCCGCAGCCGTGGCCAAGCCTGCAGTTGACACTGTCCGACATCGACGGCCGCATGGTCGGCGCGCGCGCGTTCGCCGCCCATGAATACCTGGGTGCCGCGCCAACGCAAAAAGAACTCGCCCCCGGCCAGAGTGCCGCCGTTACATTGGCGGTCGTGGAACCAGCACCGAACGTCGTTGCCTTCACATTTGACTTCCGCTAGCACGCGCACTTTATTTCGATGGCGTGCCGGTAAAGTGCGCGCTAGACTCGCCCTCCCGTCGGCACTGCATCGGCGGACGCCACACGTTTCAGGGGACCCGTTTGAACGCCGCAGCCGACCGTCAAGACGCCGCATCACGCACCGGTAACCGCCCCCCATTGCGCGACCATGTTGCCAATTCGGTGCGTCGTTACCTGCGCGATCTCGATGGTTGCGAGACGCAGGATCTGTACAACATCGCACTGCGTGAACTCGAGATTCCGTTGTTCGCGGAAGTGTTGAATCATTGCGATGGCAACCAGAGCCGGGCCGCGACGATGCTGGGGATCCACCGGGCGACGTTGCGCAAGAAGCTGAAGGATTACGGGATAGGCTGAGCCTGGCCTGTGCCATCCGCATGCGCTGCCTTTGGTCTGCGCGCGCCACCGGTTTTCGAAGCTGGATTGCGGCCCACGCATGCGCGGGGATACCAGCTGGGCCGACCGGTATAATTCGCGCCTCCTGCCGTAACCCCCATCCCCGCATGACCGCTGACTCCCTGCCCGCCCCGGCAGTCAAAATCAAACGCGCGCTACTTTCCGTTTCCGACAAGACCGGGCTGGTCGAGCTTGCCCGGGCACTGGCCGCGCGCGATGTCGAACTGCTTTCCACCGGCGGCACCGCCAAGGCGATCCGCGATGCGGGCCTGCCGGTGCAAGACGTGAGCGACGTGACCGGTTTTCCCGAGATGATGGATGGCCGCGTCAAGACGCTGCATCCGATCGTGCATGGCGGCCTGCTCGGCCGCGCCGGCATCGATGATGCGGTGATGGCGCAGCACGGGATTGCATCCATCGACCTGCTGGTGCTCAACCTGTATCCGTTCGAGAAAGTGTCGGCGGACCCGGGCAGTTCGATGGAGGACATCGTCGAGAACATCGACATCGGCGGGCCGGCGATGTTGCGTTCGGCGGCGAAAAACTTCGCCCGCGTCGCGGTGGCGACCGACCCCGCGCAGTACGCAGGCATCGTCGAGGAATTGAATGCCAATGACGGCACGTTGTCGGCGAAGACGCGATTCGCATTGTCGGTCGCCGCGTTCAACCGCGTCGCCCAGTACGACGCCTGCATCAGCGATTACCTGTCGTCGGTCCAGGAGGACGGCAACCGTGCGCTGTTCCCCGCGCAACAGAACAGCAACTTCGTCAAGGTCATGGACTTGCGCTACGGCGAGAACCCGCACCAGCACGGCGCGTTCTATCGCGACCTGTGGCCCGTGCCGGGCACGCTGGCGACGTTCACCCAGCTGCAGGGCAAGGAGCTGAGCTACAACAACCTCGCCGATGCCGATGCTGCATGGGAATGCGTGCGCCAGTTCGAACGCGCTGCCTGCGTGATCGTCAAGCACGCCAATCCCTGCGGCGTGGCCGAAGGGATGGCCTGCGCCGATACTTATGAACTCGCCTACGCCACCGATCCGACTTCGGCCTTCGGCGGCATCATCGCCTTCAACCGCACGCTCGATGCGGCTACTGCGAAGGCGATCCTCGACCGGCAATTCGTCGAAGTGCTGATCGCGCCGGATTACGAGCAAGGTGCGCTCGACTATTGCACCAAGAAGGCCAACGTGCGCGTGCTGCGCATTCCACACGGCGAAGGCCGCAACAATTTCGACGTCAAGCGCGTCGGTTCCGGCCTGCTGATGCAGACCAGCGACATCCGCGAAGTCACGCGCGACGAATTGAAGGTCGTGACCAGGCGCGCGCCGACACCGGCCGAACTCGACGACTTGTTGTTCGCCTGGCGCATCGCCAAGTACGTCAAGTCCAACGCGATCGTCTACGCCAGGGACCACCGCAGCATCGGCATCGGCGCCGGGCAGATGAGCCGCGTCATCAGTGCGAAGATCGCCGCGCTCAAGGCTGAGGAAGCCGGGCTGGTGGTGCCGGGTTCGGTGATGGCCTCCGATGCCTTTTTCCCGTTCCGCGACGGCATCGATGCCGCAGCGGCTGCAGGCATCCAGGCGGTGATCCAGCCGGGCGGTTCCATGCGCGATGCGGAAGTGATCGCCGCAGCGGATGAACACGGATTGGCGATGGTGTTTACTGGGATCCGTCACTTCCGGCACTAAGGAGAGTCCGCGATGAAGGTTCTTGTCATCGGTTCCGGCGGTCGCGAGCATGCGTTGGCGTGGAAGCTCGCGCAATCGCCGCGCATCACCGAAGTCCTCGTCGCACCCGGCAATGCCGGCACTGCGATCGAGGACAAATGCCGCAACGCCACGGTCAACACGGCCGACATCGAAGGACTGCTGGCGCTGGTGGAACGCGAAGGCGTCGCGGTGACCGTCGTCGGTCCAGAAGGCCCGTTGGTTGCGGGCGTCGTCGACGCATTCCGTGCCAAGGGCCATCGCATCTTCGGGCCGACTGCCGCTGCGGCACAGCTGGAAGGCAGCAAGGCCTTCGCCAAGGATTTTCTCGCGCGGCATGGCATCCCGACCGCGTATTACGCGGTGCATACCCACGTCGACGAAGCGCTCGAATACGTGCGTGAGAAGGGTGCGCCGATCGTGATCAAGGCCGACGGCCTCGCCGCGGGCAAGGGCGTGATCGTGGCGATGACGCTGGCCGAGGCCGAAGCCGCGATCACCGACATGTTGGCTGATTACGCCTTCGGCGCCGCGGGCGCGCGCGTGGTGATCGAAGAGTTCCTGGAAGGCGAGGAAGCCAGCTTCATCTCGATGGTCGATGGCAAGACCGCGCTGCCCATGGCGACTTCGCAGGATCACAAACGCGTCGGCGATGGCGACACCGGGCCCAACACTGGCGGCATGGGTGCGTACTCGCCTGCGCCGGTAGTCACGCCTGAAGTGCACGCACGCATCATGCGCGAGGTGGTGAACCCGACCGTGCAGGGCATGATCGCCGATGGCGTTCCGTTTACCGGTTTTCTTTACGCCGGGTTGATGATCGACAAGAGCGGCGCGCCGAAAGTCATCGAATTCAACGTGCGCTTCGGCGATCCGGAAACGCAGCCGGTGATGCTGCGGCTGCAGTCGGACCTGCTGGAGCTCGTGGAGGCGGCCCTCGACCAGCGTCTGCATGAAGTGCAGGCGCAGTGGGACCCGCGCCCATCGTTGGGCGTGGTGATGGCGGCAGCGAATTATCCCGGCACGCCGCGCCTCGGTGATGTCATCAACACCTGGGATGCGCCGGATGTCGAGGACACCAAGGTCTTCCACGCCGGCACCAAGGTCGAAGGCGAGCATGTCGTCACCTCCGGCGGCCGCGTGTTGTGCGTGTGCGCGCTGGGCGAGACGGTGGCGAAGGCGCAACAGCGCGCGTATGCCGAAGTCGCCGGGATTTCCTGGCCGGGCGAATTCCATCGCCACGACATCGGCTGGCGCGCGATCGAGCGCGAGCGCAGCTAATTCGCATCGCACTTGTGGGAGCGACGTCAGTCGCGATTGGGGTCTCCGATCGCGACTGACGTCGCTCCCACAGAAAGGAAAAGGGGCAGCCTCGTCTGCTAGGCTCCCGTGAACTCGCGGGGGCCGCATGGCGCACAACCAGTTTGAACTACTCAAGCAACGGCGCTTCCTGCCGTTCTTCCTGACCCAGGCGCTGGGTGCGTTCAACGACAACGTCTATCGGCAGGCGATCATCGGGCTGCTGTTCTGGCTCGGCGTCAGCCCTGCGGACCGCACGCTTTACACGAACATCGCGCCGGCGTTGTTCATCCTGCCCTACTTCCTGTTCTCGGCCACCGCTGGGCAGATCGCCGAGAAACTCGAGAAGTCGAAACTGATCCGCATCACCACGATGATGGAGATTGCGATCATGTCGCTGGCGGCGATCGGATTCCTGACGCAGAACATGGTCGTGCTGCTGGTGGCGCTGTTTTGCACCGGCGTGCAGTCGACGCTGTTCGGGCCGGTGAAGTATTCGATCCTGCCGTCGGTGCTGAAACCGGAAGAACTCACCGGCGGCAATGGCCTGGTCGAGATGGGTACTTCGATCTCGATCCTGATCGGCATGATCTTCGGCGGCATGATCTTCACGCTCGCCGGCACGCACGGGCCGGTGGTGGCGGCGACCGCCATCGTGGTGCTGGCGGTCACCGGCAACCTGGTCAGCCGCGCGATCCCGCGCGCGGAAGCCGGCGCTCCCGAACTCAGGATCAACTGGAATCCGATCCCCGAATCGATCAACGTGCTGCGGCTCGCGCGCAAGCAACTCGCGGTGCGCAACGCGGTGCTCGGCGTGTCGTGGTTCTGGTTCATCGGCACGGTACTGACGTCGCAGCTGCCGACCTATGCCGAAGTGAACCTGGGTGGTGCGCCGACGCTGTACGTGTTCGCACTGGCGCTGTTCTCGATCGGCACCGGCATCGGCTCGATGCTGTGCGAAAAGCTGTCGGCGCGCACGGTCGAAATCGGCCTGGTGCCGCTGGGCGCGTTCGGCATCAGCGCCTTCATGCTCGACCTGCATTTCGCGCGCAGTGGGGCAGCGCCGGTCATGGGCCTGGACGTTGGCGGATTCATGCGCCAGCCCGGCAGCTGGCGCATCGTGATGGACCTCACCGGCATCGGCCTGTTCGCCGGTTTCTTCGTCGTGCCGCTGTTCGCGCTGATCCAGAGCCGTACGCCGAAGCACGAAATGTCGCGCGTGATCGCCGGCATGAACATCCAGAACGCGGCGTTGATCGTGCTGGCCGCGGTGCTGGGCATCGTGGTGCAGCGCTACCTGGGCTGGTCAATCCCGCAGGTGTTCCTCGCGCTGGCGATCGCCAACGTGCTGGTTGCGATCTGGATCTTCACGATCGTGCCCGAATTCCTGATGCGCTTCCTCAGCTGGCTGCTGGTGCGCAGCCTGTACCGGTTGCGCCTGCACGGCATCGAACGGCACGTTCCGGACGAAGGCCCGGCGCTGCTCGTGTGCAACCACGTCAGCTACATGGATGCGCTGATCCTGAGCGCGAGCATCCCACGCCCGGTTCGCTTCGTGATGTATTACAAGATCTTCAACATCCCGGTGCTGAGCTGGATCTTCCGCACCGCCAAGGCGATCCCGATCGCTGGTGCGAAGGAGAACCCAGAATTGATGCAGCGCGCGTTCGCCGAGATCGATGCCGCGCTTGCCGACGGTCAGATCGTCGGCATCTTCCCCGAGGGCGCGCTGACCAAGGACGGCGAGATCGCCAAGTTCAAATCGGGCGTCGAACGGGTGCTCGAGAACCGTCCGGTACCGGTGGTTCCCATGGCATTGAAAGGCATGTGGACCAGCATGTGGAGCCATCGCGATGGGCACATGCGCCGCATGCGCGTCCCGCGACGCTTCCGCGCGCACGTGGAAGTCGTCGCCGATGCGCCTATCGACGGCCACGAGGTGACGGCGGAATTACTGGAGGCGAAGGTGCGCGAGCTGCGCGGTGACGCGGCGTGACTTGATGCGGCGCGGTCAGGCCACCCAGCCCGCGATCACGAACAACGCCAGCACGGCCAGCCACAGCAGCAGGATGCGCCAGGCCAGGCTCATCGCGTCGCGCAGTTCCGGCAGCTCGCCCAGCTGCATCACTACGGCGCTCGTATTCGGAATGCCCGACTCGGTTTCGGTATCGACGTAATCCATCGCCTCCTCGGCGAGTTCGGACTTGACGCTCGCGCGTGCGGCGGCGCCGAGGAAGCTGGTGTCGCGCTTGAACGCAGCGCCACCGGCGTCCTTCCACGCGCTGAGCACTGAATCGAAGTTGCCAACCAACGCCAGCGCCAAGGTCATCAACTGCGCCACCGGCCAGTCGAGCAGGGTCAGCAGCGTGCTTGCGGCTTGCGCGGCATCGTCCGGCAATCGCTTGCGAGCCTCGCCCTGCGCGCACAGCGCGACCAGACGGTACAGCAGCGCCCCGACCGGGCCCAGCAACAGGAACCAGAACAGCACGCCGAACCAGCGCCAAAGCGCGCAACGGAAGACCGCTTCGACCAATGCCGGACCTTCCAGCGACGGCTGCACGCGCTCCGGGAACAGGCGGGTGGCCGCAGTACGGCGCGATTCGGAGTCGCGCGCGTCGACGACGGCTTCGACATCGTGGTCGAGGTCGCGTGGGCCCCAGGCGTAGAACAGCGTGACCAGCGCGAAGACGAAGTAAGGCAGGCCGTAAAGACCGTCGCGCAGGCCCAGCTGCAGCAGCAGCACCAGCAGCAGGGGCGGAAGCAGGGCCAGCACCAGCGCCCAGCGGGTACGCCCCGCCTCGTTGTCGCCGGCCTGGATGCGCAACCAGTCCAGCCAGCCGATGAACCAGTCGTAGCGGCGCAACGCAGCCAGCGTCGGCATGGTGTGGCCGACGATCAGGGCGATGACGACAGCGATCAGGGTCAGGGACATCGGCGGCTCAAGCGGACGACTTCCTTCGATTGTACGGAATCAGCGGCGATCGACGGCCTGCAACCACTGCTCGATCAGCCAGCGCGAAATCGAGATCGGCGGCGACAGCGCGATTCCGTCTTCATCCTCGGCTGGCGTTTCCTTCCAGTCGCGGGCCAGACCGGCGCGGATCGTGGCGGCGTCGAACCAGCGTACGTCTTCGAGCTCTTCGCCGGCGGTAGGCGCATCGGGTTCAGCGTCAGCGAGGAAGCCAAGCATCAGCGAGCCCGGGAACGGCCACGGCTGCGAGCCGGCGTAGCGGCTGCTGCGCACGCGGACGCCGGTTTCTTCCAGTACTTCGCGCGCGACCGTCTGCTCCAGCGATTCGCCGGGTTCGACGAAGCCGGCGATCACCGACCAACGCCGCGCCGGCCATCCTGTCTGGCGACCTAGCAGGAGGCGTTCACCATCGCTGACCGCGACGATGATGGCCTGGTCGGTGCGCGGGTAGTGCTCGCTGCCGCATTGGCGACAACGGCCGAGCCAGCCGGCGCGGACGAAGTCGAGTTCACCGCCGCATGCACCGCAATAGCGATGGCGCGCGTGCCAGTGCAGCACCGCGCGCGCCTGCGCGAACACAGTGGCGTCGAATGCCGTCCAATGGGTCCCGGCTGCGCGCAGGTCGACGCGTTGTGGCGCGTTGAGTTCGACAGTGGCGGAGCGTTGCGCGAACCAGGCCACGTCGTCATGCAGGCCGAGGAAGATTGCGGCACCGGGGCCGCCGCCGAGTTCGGCGCCAGTGGGGGCGAACAAGCGTTTGGAATCATCGGCGAACGCACGACCGTCGTCGTCGAGCAGCACGATGTGCGCCCGCATCCACAGCGCCGCCAGCGCATCCGGATCATCACGCAGGTGGTCGGCGCGGTCGAGCGCGCCCTCGACGAACGCGAATGGCGCGCTCGGTGAATTCACACCGTGAACGACGAGCCGCAACCGCAGGTGGTCTTCGCGTTCGGATTGCGGATCACGAACTGCGCACCGTGCAGGCTCTCGCTGTAGTCGACTTCGGCGCCCATCAGGTACTGCAGGCTGAGCGGATCGACCAGCAGTGTGACACCGTCGGTCTGCACCGCGACGTCGTCCTCGCCTTGCTGTTCGTCGAATTCGAAGCCGTACTGGAAGCCGGAACAGCCACCGCCCTGGATGTAGACACGCAGCTTCAGCCCGGCATTGCCTTCCTCTGCGATCAGTTCGCTGACCTTGGCGGCGGCGGCATGGCTGAACTGCAGCGGGCTGTCGAGTTGTTGGTAGGTGACGGTATCCATCCTGCCAATGTGCGGCCGCGCGGCGTCCAGATCAAGTCAAAAGCGGACCATTCAGGCCGCTTCGACCGCGCGCAGGCCTTCCAGCGGCAGCGCAGTCACCACTGAGTCGGCGTGGACCAGGCGCCCGGTGAGCTGCGCGCCGGCATTCATCTCGACCACCTTGTAGTGGACGTTGCCGTATACGCGCGCCTTCGACGCCAGCTCGACCCGCTCGGCGGCATGGACGTCGCCGTTGAGCTGGCCGTTGAGTATCACCACCGGTACCCGCACCTCGCCCTCGATGCTGCCACTCTCGGCCAGGATCAGTACGGCGCGCTCGCCCTCGTCGGCCTGGACCTTGCCGATGATGCGGCCTTCGACGTACAGCCCCCCGCTGAACTGGATATCGCCGCGGATCACGACTTGCGCCCCGATCAACGTGTCGACGTTGCCGTCATGCGGCGTCGGTTTCTTCTTCAGCATCAGTTTTCCCCGGATGACTTCAGTGTCCACGCGAGCGCCTGGTCGACGTTCGCGCCGCTGCCGCGCAGTGACAGTTTCACCCTCTGCGCGGTAAACCCCGGCGGCAGGATCACGCTGCCGCCCAGCCGCTGGAAATAGCGGAATGAATAGTGTTGCGCGGGCGCGTCCGGTTTTTGTTGCAGTTCGTCCCAATTTACGGTGGTCAGCTTGCCGTCGCGCACGCCTTCAACGGCAAAACGCAGCTCCCCCTGGGTCAGGCCGCCACGGTTGATGCTCTGGGTCAGGACCACCTCGTAGCGCCAGCTGCCGCCGGCCTCCGGAGCGAATTCGGCCGAATGGACGCTCAGGCCCTTGCGCGGGCCACTGCTGCCGACGAAGCGTTCGTAGAAGGCGACATCTGCGCGCAGACTGGCGATTTCCTCGTCCTTTTCCGCCAGCGTGTCCTCCACATCGCGGTTGGCGTCGCGACTGATCTGTTCCGAGCGCGACAGGGTTGCCTCGCGCTGCCGCAATTCAGCTATTTCCTCCGCCTGCTCGCGGACGCGCTGTTCGCTGGCGGCCAGGCGCGCGGTCGGCGAGCCTGGCTCGGGCTTGTGCCACCACCACAGCGTTCCGCCGCCGATGGCGAGGCCGAGCAGGAACACCAGCAATGCCAGCAACCAGCGCGGGAACCGCGACTGGTCTTGGGGGACGATTTCGAAACGCGGGGGCGGCGGGACACTCATCGGCGCAGGACGCTCACTCGGGGGACAGTTTGCTGTGCCTATACTCGCGGCGCCGCTAGTCTACCGGGGGTCGTCATGTCCGAAGCCCATCTGTTCGCGATTGGTGTGTTGCTGGCGTGGCTGGCCGGGATCCGCGTGTATCTCACCGTGTTCGGCGTCGGCGTGGCCGGTGCCTTCGGCTGGCTGGACCTGCCGGAAGCACTGCAGGTCACCCAGTCACCATGGGTCATAGGCACCGCCGGTACGCTGGCCGTGGCCGAGTTCTTCGCCGATAAGATCCCGGGGGTCGATTCTGGTTGGGACCTGCTGCACACCTTGCTGCGGGTGCCGGCAGGGGCCTTCCTCGCGGCCGCGACGCTGTCGCCTAACGGCGAACTCGGCGCCGGCATGCTCGCCACCGGCGCCGGTGTGGCGCTGACCAGTCATCTATTGAAGTCGGGCTCGCGCGCCCTGCTCAACACTTCGCCGGAACCGGTCAGCAATTGGACCGCTTCGGTCACCGAGGATGTCGCCGTGGTCGGCGGGTTGGCGCTGGCGTTCGCGCACCCGTGGATCGCGCTGACGCTGGTGATCGCAGTCAGCGTGCTGTTTGCGCTGGGCGTGTGGTGGTTGTGGCGCAAGCTGTTCCGACGCGCGCCGCAAGTGCCAACCGGCCAAGTGCAGCGTTCGTAGTGCTGGCCGGTCCAGCGCGGAAATTCCGTGAAATATTGATGACCACGTAATATTGGCGGCAGCCGCCGGGAGGGCCGATGTCCGCCACCAAATCCAACAGTCGCAACAAGAAAGCGAAAGCGGGCGATCCTTCGTCGCAGTTCCGCGCCAGCGTCGAGGGGCTTGCTGCGCAGTTGCGCAGCCGCCGCGGACAGAGCTGGGACATCAGTGCACTGGAACAAGTCGCACATGAAGTCGAACGCCTCTACAGCACGGCCGGCACGCTTGACCCGCTGTGGACAAGTTCGCTGGCGCAGCTGCGCGGACCGCTCTCGGCCGCCCGCCAGGCACAGCGCCTGCCCGATGCGGCCGCGACCGCCAACCTGATCGCCATTGTTGAAAACCTGTTGCTGCAATTGCCACTGTCCGAAGCAACGCAGCCCGAGTCGATCAGCCGCGCCGAAACCCCACCGCCGCAGTATTGGCAGCGTTGGAGCGGCGACGCACCACCGCCTGTGACAACGACGATTGCAACCGCCACGACGCACACCGTTGCCGGCGATGGCGGCGAACCGCCATACAGGGTATTGATCGTCGAAGACGACCGCGCCCAAGCGCTGTTCGCCGAAGGCGTGCTCAACGGCGCCGGTATCGAAGCCCTGGTTGCGTCCGAGCCGCATGACGTGCTGGAAACCATGGCGCGCGTACGGCCCGACCTGGTGCTGATGGACCTGCATATGCCGGGGCTCAGCGGTACCGAGCTGACCTCGCTGATCCGCCAGCACGAGGCTTTCCTGCATACCCCGATCGTGTTCCTCACCGGTGATCCCGATCCGGAAAAGCAATTTGAAGTGCTCGAATGCGGCGCTGACGATTTCCTGCAAAAGCCCATCCGTCCCCGGCACCTGGTCGCGGCGGTGGAAAGCCGCGTCAAGCGCGCACGCGCACTCGGAAAGCAACGCAGTGGCGACGGCAGCCGGCACCCGGCAACCGGACTGCTGACTCGTCCGATCCTGCTGCAACAGCTCAGCGCTCATCTGCCGAACACCCGCGGTGGCGTGTTCTTCCTGGAAATCGCACACACCGCCAGCCTGCGCGAGCGTTACGGCTATGCCACGCTGGAGCGGCTGATGACCGAAGCCGGGCGCCAGATCGGCACGCTCGCCGGGACGAACCCTGCGACCCGCCTCAACGACAACGCCTTCCTGGTATTCGCCCCGGATGCGGCTGAAGCACAACTGGAAGCGCAGGCGCGCGCCTTGCGCGACGGCCTTGGCCATCATCCGTTCACCGTCGATGGCGGCGACGCGTTGCGGCTGCGCACTTCAGTTGGGTTCACTGCATTGCGGCACGGTTTCACCGATGCCGGCGACGCGCTGGAAGCGGCCGAACAAGCCGCGCGCCAAGCGCGCAATACCCCGATCGGGCTGGTCGCCTACATGCCGCCGCAGCGCGACGGCGCCGCCGATCGCGATCTGTCCGACCAGCTCAACAGCGCCCTCGCCGAAAACCGGTTCGAAATGATCTTCCAGCCCATCGTCGCTGTCGCAGGCGGCGATGAGGCGCAATACCAGACCCTGTTACGCCTGCGCGACAGCGACGGCGTACTGCACAACGCTGCCGATTTCGTTCCCGCTGCGGAAGCCGCTGGGCTGATTCCCGACATCGACCGCTGGGTGCTCGAACACGCGCTCGGCGTGTTGCATCAACGCCGCGCGCAAAGCCGGCCGGTACGGCTGTTCGTACCGCAATCGCCGCGTACGCTCGCACGCGATGGCTATGCGGACTGGCTGACGCAGGCGATGACGGCACGTGAACTCGAAGGCCCGTCGCTTGTGATCGATCTGCGCCTCGCCGACGCATTGATCCATTCGGTCACGCTGCGCCAGTTCTGCGAACAGATGGTGCCGGTAGGCGTGCAGTTCTGCCTCAGCCAGTACGAGCATGGCGCTGATGCCGACGCATTGCTCACGCAATTGCCGCTGGGTTACGTGCGGTTGTCGGCGCGCTACGCCAATGGTCAGAGCGACGGTCCACTGCGCGATGAAATGCGGGTGGCGATCGAACGCGCGCATCGCCTCGGCCTGCAGGTCATCGGCCATCGCGTCGAAGACCCGCAGGCGGCCGCGACCTTGTGGATGGGTGGCATCGACTTCATCCAGGGCAACCTGGTGCAGCAGGCGGTCAGCGAACTCGACTTCGACTTCCATCACGCGGTGCTGTAGTGACCGAACGTAGCGCTAGCCGTTGGCTGATGGTGCGCTGGCTGGCCCTGGGCACTGCCGGCGGTGCCGCGCTGGCCTTGGCGCTGGAGGGCCTCGGCCTGCGTGGTCCGTGGCAGAGCGCCGCGCTGCTGCTGGTCCTGATGGCACTGCTCGCAATGGTCGTGGTGATGGTGGTGATGCGCCGGCGCGAAGCACAGTTCGACGTTGTCGCCGAGCGCGCGCAGCGCGGCCAGGCTGAGGTCGACGCGCTGCAGAAGGAAATCCACCGCCACCATGAGTTGGAACAGCAACTCACCCAGGCAAAGCAGGCAGCGGAATCGGCGGTGCTGGCCAAGGGCGAATTCCTCGCCACGATGAGCCATGAGATCCGCACCCCGCTCAACGGCATCGTGCCGATGCTCGACCTGTTGATGCACGCGCGCCTGCTGCCCGACCAACACGAACTGGTGCGCACCGCGTTTACTTCATCGCAGCAGTTGCTGCGCATCGTCGACGATATCCTCGACTACTCCAAGCTCGAAGCCGACAAACTCGAACTGGAAACCACCAGCTACAACCTGCGCGAGTTGCTGGAAGCGGTGATGCAACTGATGGAGCGCCCGGCCGAGGCCAAGGGCTTGCGCCTGCACCTGCACCTGGACCCCGCCGTGCGCCTGCCGGTACGCGGCGACCCGGTGCGCTTGCGCCAGGTGTTGACCAACCTGATCAGCAATGCGGTCAAATTCACCGAACGCGGCTCGATCGCGCTGAACGTGCGGCGTATCGGCGAAACCGCGACCCAGCACCAGTTGCGCTTCGAAGTCCGCGACACCGGTATCGGCATCTCGTCGGATGCGCAGGCACGGCTGTTCCGTGCGTTTTCTCAAGCCGACGCATCGACCACCCGGCTGTACGGCGGCACTGGCCTGGGTCTGGCGATCTGCAAGCGCATCGTGGACTTGATGGGCGGACGCATCGGCGTGGAATCCGAACCAGGCCACGGCGCCATCTTCCACTTCGAAGTGCCGCTCCTGAAAGTTCACGGCGACATGCCCACGCGCGAAGCCGATGTCAGCGGCAGCCGCTTGCTGCTGCTCACCGCCGATGCGCGCCTGCGCAGCCGACTGAGCATGCTGTTGCCTAACTGGGGCCTGCGGGTGACCGCAGTCGAAACCACGCAGGAAGCACTCGATCGCCTGCGCGCGGCGGCGACGCAAGGACCACCGTGGCGTTACGGCGCGGTACTCGCCGATCTCTCCGGCATGCGCAACACGGCGCTGGCACTGCATCGCAATGTCGGTCGGCAGGCGGCCTTCGGCGACGTGCGATTGGTGTACCTCAGCGGCGACGACGAGGTTCCGCAGGAGCTTTTCAACGGCGCGACTGTGCTGCCGCGACAGCCGCCGGACGCAGATTTGCGGATCGCACTGACCCGGCCTTCGCCCCGCACCGCACCCGTTACTCCCTCGCCAGCAACGGGCACGGGCAGCAGTCCGGCACATTGGCAGGCGCGGGTGCTGCTGGTCGAAGACAACCCGGTCAACCTGCTGGTGGCGCAGCGCCTGCTCGGCGTGCTCGGACTGGATTGCGACACTGCTACCAACGGCGAGGCCGCGCTGCTGCGCATACGTGATGGCAATTACGATCTGGTGTTGATGGACTGCCAGATGCCGGTGCTCGACGGCTACAGCGCCACGCGTCGCTGGCGCGACCACGAATCGGCCGACCCGACAGGCCCACGCCTGCCGATCGTCGCCATGACGGCCAACGCCATGGCGGGCGATCGCCAACGCTGCCTCGATGCCGGCATGGACGATTATCTGGCCAAGCCGGTCACCCGTGGCCAGCTCGAACAGTGCCTCAACCGCTGGCTGCCGAAACCAGGCGAGCGTATGCACGCGCGCACCACGCCGCTCAGTCGCGAGATTCCAGGTACCCCGGAGCCGATCACCACCACTCCGGCCATGATGACGCCGGCCGTCTCAACCGCCGCGCAGGCGCCCATCACGACGGTGCCCCTGGTCGCCGCCGAATCCGAGCCGGTGCTGGATGATGAAGCGCTGGACGAGTTGTATGCGGTGATCGGCCAAGACGCCGGACGCATTGTCACTGTCTTCCTCGAAGACACGCCTCAACTGCTGGCGCAACTGGAACAGGCTGCGCTCGGGCCTGACTATGCCGCGCTCCGCGACGCCGCGCACTCACTGAAGTCCTCCAGCGCCAATCTGGGTGCGATGGCGCTGTCGGCTGCAGCCAAGCGCATTGAACTCGGTGCGCGCATGCAGACGCTTGATCGCCCTGCGGTCGCGGTCGCCATCCTCGCCGACGAATTCGCGCGCGCGCGCAATGCGCTGCAGGCGAGGCTGCAAGCGACGAAACGCCCCGCCGAGGCTTAGTTCACTCTTCGATCTTGGTCAGCAGGTAGTTCTGTTCGCCCAGGCGCTCGATCAACGCCAGTTGCGTCTCGATCCAGTCGATATGTTCTTCCTCGGAATCGAGGATGTCTGCGAACAGGTGCCGGCTGACGAAATCGCCAATCGACTCGCAATACGCGATTGCCGTCTTCAGGACCGGCAGCGCTTCCAGCTCCAGCGCCAGGTCGCACTGCAACAGCTCGCGCGGGTTCTCGCCGATCTTCAGTTTGCCCAGTGCCTGGAAGTTGGGTAGGCCATCGAGGAACAGGATGCGCTCCGCCAACTTGTCGGCGTGCTTCATCTCGTCGATCGATTCCTTGTACTCGTACTCGGCGAGTTCCTTCAGCCCCCAGTTCTTCAGCATCTTGGCGTGGAGAAAATACTGGTTGATCGCGGTCAACTCGTTGTAGAGCGCCTTGTTGAGGTGCTCGATGACCTTGGGGTCGCCCTTCATGACAGTGCTCCGTGCGTCTGGATGGCAGGCACTCTAGCGCTGCGACGCGCGCAATGACGAAACGCGAATCGAGTGCATTCGCGACGCATTTGCAACCAGGGGATGAAGCGCGATCGCGGGCTTAGGCCGCGACCTGCAGGACTGGCAGTTCGCGCGGATGCCGCGCTTCATCAAGGATCGCCGCGGCGGTCTCCAGGCAGGTGCCACAGGTTGCGCCACAACCGGTGCGCATGGTCAGTTCCGGCAGGCTGCGACAGCCCGCTTCAGCGGCCTGGCGGATATCGCGGTCGGTGACACCATTGCAGATGCAGACGTACACGGTCGGAAAGTCACGGGTGGAAATCTGTGATGATTTTCGCCACAAATGAGAATGATTGTCAATTCTGTCCGGGCTCGGTGTCGGAGCGCCCGCTATCTGAACGACCCCCTGCCGTCCGCGTCCGCGGACGCTGGCGGCTGCGCCCGCCTGGGCCGCCGGGGAACGGACGCAGGTCCAGGGCCAGATTCGGGATTGCCTGCGTCCCCGCGACTTGCCGGGCGAATGGCGCCAGATGGCGCAAGGCGCTGGCATAGACACCGCGCTTGAAGGTCACCACGTGTTCGAGTGGATACCAGAAATCGACCCAGCGCCAAAGATCGAACTCGGGCTTCTCGGTCAGGTCCAGGTGCAGGTCGGACTCCTGCCCGGTGAGCTGCAGCAGGAACCACACCTGCTTTTGGCCGATGCAGACCAGCCTGTCGTGGCGACGAATCGCCCGAGGCGGTAGCCGGTAGCGCAGCCAACCAGGGGTCACGCCGAGCACAGCGACATGCTCGGGCAGTAGCCCGGTTTCCTCGCGCAACTCGCGATACATCGCCTCCAGCGGCGTCTCGTCGGTGTTCATCCCGCCTTGCGGGAATTGCCACCCATCGCGATGCACGCGCCGCGCCCAGAACACACGGCCGTCGGGATGCATCAGCACAATGCCCACGTTGGGGCGGTAACCGTCCGGATCGATCACGATGCGGACTCCATCAAATTCACTGGTTCCGACTCTGCCACGCGCGGCACAGGGCGACAAGCGCGGGCCCGGCGTGCCCAATTCACGTTGACGGCACCGCCATGAACAGGAATAATTCGCGGTTCACCGCGTGGCTATGTAGCTCAGCCGGTTAGAGCACAGCACTCATAATGCTGGGGTCGGTGGTTCGAGTCCACCCATAGCCACCAAACCACGCACCTTTGCGCGCCAAACAGTAAAGGTCGCCTCGCCAATTCGCAGGCTTCTGTCCAGCGCGTCGCCGCGAGCATCTGGCGGCAAGTACTCCGCGAATCACCAGCAATCGCCGGCCGGAGTCCTCAGGCCCTTTTCGTTGACGGTCATCGTTCCGCAATTCTTTTCCTTGGCCTGACCGCCTTGCGGGATCGCGGTGATCGTGAATGTCGTCGCCGTCGGCTGGCCCGCCACGAAACCAACCGCGTAGTACGGCGTCACGTCCGCGGAACACCTGGGCAGGGACACAGACGCTCCTGCCAGGTCCGTTTGGTAGTTGAGGTTGGTCGTGTAGAAGCGCTCCATGAACTGCGCCGCCTCGGCCAAGCATCCCTGTGCGGCACTACGCCGGGTTTTGAGGACCGCGAAGTCGTAACCCGCCATCGCCAGTGATGCGAGGACCGCGATCACCAAAACCACGATCATCAATTCGAGCAAGGTAAAGCCAGCCCGACGGCGCCGATCCGATACAGGGCGCATCACAACCCGAGGCGTTGCAGAAGCATTGCAATGCATTTCAATCCTTGAGGATTTCACGCCAGCGGATCCGACGGGGCGCGCCGCCTGGCGGGTTGGTGAGCACCGAGCCGACGTTGCCTTTGGAGCCGCCCGCCACCACCAGGACGTCGATCATCGTAGGCATCGTCGGCATGCCGACGCCCAAGTCGATCGATCCCACCGGAACCGTCGCGCCGCCAGCGCCGATCTTGTCGTCATCATCGAACTTGCCATCGCCATTGGCGTCGAAGAACGGCGCCGGCAAACTCGTCCCGGTAAAGGCATCGATCGCGTTGATGAAGCCGCGGCCTCCGGCATCGCACGCGGAAGCGGTCGGGGGAATGATGCTCGCTGTCTCCAATGCGTTGCCGCGCAGCAACGGCCTGGTGATGATGCGCTCGCCTGCAGCTGGATCATCCAGGTCGACATACCAACCCTTCTTGCCGCTGGGGAGCACGGCCGATGATTCGAAACCGCGAACCGTACGACCGTCCAGCGTGGTGGTCACCAGGATCTGTCGCTCGGCGAGTTCTGATAATGCGACTGTGGCAACGCCATCGTCGATAATCCCGTACATCGATTGGATCGAAGTGTCGGTCAGGTCTGCACTGGTCATGAAGCTACCCGTGCCGAAGAAGATCCAGCGTTGGCCATCGATCGGGTTACGCGCGACGACGATGCCGCCCGTGATCGGCTGATTTGCCTGCGTTTTGAATAGCGGTTGCCCACCATAGGCGACGCCCCAACTTGCAGGCGTGGCGCTGGTCAAGTCGAATTTCCACAGGTTGCCCTTCAGATCGCCGGCATACACTTGGTCGACGGTGCCGTTGGCATCGATATCACGGCCGCGTGGGGCCGATAGTCCGTTGTCGCCGCCGGCACCAGTGTCGATTTCACTGATCACTGCGCCCGTGGCGAGGTCGAGCACGAACAGCACCGCGTGCCCATTGCTGCTGTTGATGCCATTGCTGACGATGACGGCACTGGTCCTGTCGGTATCGTTGAGCGTGACGATCAGAGGCTCTCCGAGCACCTGGCCCATGTTGGCGCCACCATTCCTCTCCCACAGCACGTCGTTGGTGCCGAAGCTGGCGGCATTTGTGACATCGAGGCCGAACACGCCTTTGCCGCCGCGACCGAGCGCACCGACGAGATAGTTCTTGTCGGGCGTCTGCTTCCGGGTCGAAACAACGACCGGGCCGTCCACGAAGTACTTGTGGTTATTGGTGTACTGCGGATCGCTCAGCGTGGCGAGATCGCTCGTGCTGACGCCGCCCGGGATATAGGTGAAACGCTCGGCACCGTTCGATGCATCGATCGCATGCAACATGCCGTCGTTGGCGCCGACGAAGAGGGTCTCGTTCTCCTTCACGTACATCGGAGACGAATTGACGATATCGCCGAGCAGACTATCGCGGTCACGCAAATTGCCGCCGTTGCGCTTCTCGAGTGTCGTCGCACCCTTGATGTAGGCGGCGTTCTGTGCACCGGTGACCGTGGCGATCCCGCTGGCTCGCACCAGCGCTGCCTCCTGCGCCGACGTCGGGAACGCCGCGCCGCGGCTGCCGTTCCAGGTGAGCACGTTGCGGCCAGTCGCGGGAATGTGTTCCGAGGCCTTCCAGTCCGACGTGGTTGCAACGCCGGCCCGGGTCGCACCGAAGGCAGCGAGTTCGCCGGTCCATTTCCCCGAGATATACGTCGCCTGGAAAATGCGGGTGTCGGACGTGAACGACGTGCTGTTGGTGGAAACGTTCGAAGCCGAACCCAGGCGCGCGGCGACCGAAGTGAGCACTTCCAACAAACCCTCGACGAATTCGGTCGGATTCCTGGCTGTGACGAAACTTCCGTGGCCGTTCACCGATGCATGCCAGAGATCGTCGATGCGATCGGCGTCCTCGGCGTTGGTCGGGTCGCCCCAATGCAGGCTGCCGTTCTTCAGCGAGACCAGGTCTGTCTTCGGGTTCAACTTGCCCTGCAAACCGATGGAAACGCCGAAGGTGACCATGTGTTGCCAGAACGCGGGGTCCGCGAGCGAAGCCGGAACGTTGTTCTCCAGCGTGTTGACCAGGTCGCGCTTCCAGTAATACATGGCAACGTCGGCCAGTGTGTCCGGCTGGGTTCTTGGCGACGTGCTGAAGTTGTCGATGTACGGTTTGAGCGGACTATAGGAATAGCTGCTCCCCGCCGTGTTGGTGACGGTCGGGCCGGCAGTGTTGTCCGCGTCGCCGACCGGCGACGTGTATCCGGTGCTGTCGTTCCAGTAGCCGTCGGTGGTCAGGATCGCGAAGTTCTGGCGGCAACTGATCTGGGCATTGCCCGTGACTGGTCCCCATGGACCGCTGGCGCTGCTGTCAGAGAAGTACTCACCGGCGCGCTGCAGTGCGCCTTTCAGCGGCGTGCGGCCGCCACCATTGGCGGCATGCAGCCGTTCGAACCAGGTCTGGCGGTTGCCGTCCTGGAACAAGCCCTCGTCCGTGCCTACCGGAATCGGAAAAGGACTGCGATTCCAGATCGAGTCGTAACCGACCCGCAGATTGGAAGCCAGCTGGCTGAAGGCCTCGCTGGCACCAGCTTTCGCCACCTTCATGCGCGTGCGGTGGTAGGAATACCAGGTGGCGTAGTTGCCTTTTTCCTCATCCTCGGTGCGACCAGTTGGCGTGGCGAACTCGCAGTTCCTCCAGGTTCGCGTCCCGTTGCCTCCGCAGCCTGCGTTGGCCACGCCTTCATTGCCGCTTGTCCGCCGTACGTATTCGCTGCGGACAACGCGCACCTGCGTCCCGACCTCGCGGATCTGGTAGCGATGGAAGTTCGCAAAGTCGGTCAGGTCGGTGACGCCTGCCTTCGGCACGAAATACGTCTGTGTTTCGTCGGACAAGTCGACTGCGTTCTGCAGCAAGCTGGGGTGATCCCAGGCACTGGCGTAGGACATGCCGGTGGCATAGCGCGTGTTGTCTGCCTTGATCCACGGCAGGTATGTCGTCGCAGGGTTGTAATAGATCGTGTTGTTGCCGTGGAATTTGTCCTGCAAGTCGTTGTCGAGGTCGTCCCAGTCGGAGACGTCGTGCGGCATCGAGAAATATTCCATCGACCCGGAATCGTCGAGGATGAACATCACGTTCGCCGGCGGATAGGCAGAACCCGATTGCAGCGGCACGGCCGGGATGGTGACCGCCTGGATCGGCAGCGACAACAAGGTCGCGAAGAACGCGAAAGCGCCCGGCAAGAGTCGCGCGAAGACCTTCCGCTTCGGTGTCTCGCATGGGCTCGGTCGCGTAGCGACGGTGATCTGGTCGGTCATGGCACGTCCTGTCTCAAGGCACCGCATAGTTGGTCTGCAACATCACTTCGGCGCGACCATCCGCTTCGCTGCGCGCAGTGATGCGATAACGGCGCTCCTTGCCGGAACACGCCTCTTCCGGCGACACGTCCTCGCCTGTCGTGCAACTGCCTTTGGCCGGCACGTTGTCGGCAAGCAGTTCGACGATGTACTTGGGCTTGGCGGTGATGCCGCCCACCTTGACTTCGGCGACGCGCGCCGTGGCCCAGACCGTGTCGTCGAGCCAGTGCGGCGCTGCGCTGGGATCAGGGATCGCGCACACGCCATTGCTGCAACCACTGGCGGGCAACGCCGGTTTGCTGGCTGCAAGCGCCTCGCCTTCGCGCAACGCCGCCTCCGCCGCTTGGAAACTGAGGCTGCGATCCATCAGGTTGGCGCTCATGCGCTCTTCCATCAGGGTGCCGCGCAAGCTGACGAGGGCGAGCAACGTCATGACCAGCAGCAGGATCAGCACGACTGCGAGGGCAACGCCCTGCTGCGCTTTTGGAGAATTGGTCGTGCGGATCATGGCGCCCGATTCCGGATGGTGACGACGTGTTCAAGGGACCGCTGCAACGCGTTTCCGTCCGTACCAGCCTGGTCCTGCCCCTGGATGACCAGGACGATCCTGACCGCGACGATGTTGGCGATATCGCCCGTCGTCCAGGTCGAATTCGCCTCGACGTAGTTCGCTGCGCCGTTGAGCAGATAGCTGATCTGCATGTCACGCACGCCTTCCGCGATCTCCTGGGAAACCGTGTTCAACACGCCGCCGCTGTTGGCGAGCACGCTCTGGTAGAGCGACCGCCCCTGCCCGCCATCGCGGCCGTTGTAGCCGACATACCACCGCGACGCGCGCAGCTTGGCCAGGATCGCCGGCCATTTCTCGTCCGCGGCGGTGCAGGTCGTCTTGTCGCCGTTGAAGCACCCGAAGGTGTATTCGATGCCGCCGGTGGTGCAGGCGCTCTGCACGCCCTCGCCACCGAGGCCTTTGGTGCAGTTGCCGGGAATCACTGCAGCGCCGGTGTTATGCACGATCTCGGTGTTGGTACCCGGTGCGGATGCGGGTCCGGTGACCTGCAGGATCGCCGCGTGGCCGGGATCACAGGCGACCGCGATGTCGCCCACACGGAAACCATGATTGACGGTGTTGAGTTTGAACTGCGCCGACGTGGCCACGTGTTCGACGATCGGAACACCATCGTTCACAGCGGACTTCAGCTCGATTGCATCGGTCCCGGCGACCCGCTGTGTCCGCGCGGTGCCGAAGGCGGCATCGGGGAACGCAGTGGCATCGCTGTAGCCGCGGATGCCGCCCGCCCAATCGGTGTACCAACGGCCTGCAGGACTTTTAAGGACGTTGACCTCGGTGACGTCGTTCCCGCAGGCATTGCCGGCGCCTTCGCGCAGGTCACGCGCCATCAGCTCGAACGAGGCACGTACGTTTTCCTGGATGCGGCCCAGGCTTTCGGTCGCGAGATACGTTCGCCGATTGGTGGCGAACAACGCGAGCGCAGCGCCAGTCACGACCAGGCCGAGCACCAGCGCGATCATCAGTTCGACCAGAGTGACGCCCCGCGCATGCCGGGGGCGATGGAAGCGGATCGCAGTCATAGGCGTGTCGTCGTCTTCATCTTGTGCCGGTCCTCGCCACCATTGCCGCGGGAATCGTTCCATTGCACGGTGACCGTGCATTCGAGGCTGCCGCAGGTGATCTGGCCGCAGGCCGAACCGCCCAATGCCTGGTTCTGTTGCATCGAGGTGATCCAACGACGCAGGTCGTTGGCGACGAGGTCACCGGTGTCCGGCGGCGCACAGGTCATCGGGATGTCGTACCCGCCGATGAGCGCTACCGCCCGATTCGCCCGCATTGAGTCGAAGATCGCGTAGGCAAGCACTACGGCCTGGCTGCGCTCGAGCGCGCTCTGGCTGCTGCGCAACGCGAGGGCCTGCATCGCGGCCAGGCCCAGCATGCCGAAGGAGAGCACGACGACGGCGACGAGGACCTCGATCAGGCCGACGCCCGATACCGTCCTCGGTCCACGGGGAGTGGTTCTGCTGTATCTGATCATGAGGTGGGATCCGGTGGTGCGGCACAACTGCCGGCGGCATCGTGCCTTGCGATCGAAATGCGACTTCCAGAGCCAATCGAAATGCGACGCACGTTTTCGGTCGGCCTGCGCGTCGGCAGGCACATGTCGATCGCACCCACGAGCAGGACGACACCGGCGCTATCCCGGGCGAAACCATCGGAGCGGAACATCACCCGCACTTTTCCGGGGATGTTGCTGCTGGCGAGGACATTGACGGTGTCGTGGACGGTGGTAGTGCGCAACAACGCTGGGCCGCCGTCGTCGTACATGCCGTTCTTGTTGAGGTCTACAAACGTGATCCAGCCACTCGCGTCGCCCGCGTTGTCGGGAGCGCACGTCGGATTGGGCGTGTTCGCGTCGCTGCTGAAGCAGAGGACGATGCGCTTGTTGCGTCGGATGGCCTCCAGTCGCGCCACCTGCAGCGAAGCCAGCAACTCGTTGGCTGCCCCGGTGAGGCGATTGGAATTGATCGTGGCTTCGAAACTGGGAATGGCGATCGTCAGGATGATCGCCATGACGATGACCGTGACCATCAGCTCGATCAGGGTGAACCCCTGGTGGCGCGACATCGACATGTATGGGCGCTCCCCAGCGCTGGATCCTTCCCCGCCCCGTCAATCACAGAGAGCTGTTGCAAGCCCTCCGTCGACCGGTAGTCGGCTGAAAGATACCGAGCGTCGTGCCAACAACACAGTACGCGCGGCGGGCAACACGGCGTTCTGTGACGTACACCCCGTTTCCTGCCCTTGCCGTGACCGGTCCCGCGGCGTGACTGCCTTGTGTCTGTGCAACTGCAGCAGCGGCCGACGCCTGTCTTGCGGATGCCGGATGGCCGTTTCTTGAGCCGTGTACGGCCGCCCGGGCGCACAATAACGGCATGGATATCTTCAAAGTCTTCACCATCGAAGCCGCGCACCGGTTGCCCAACGTGCGCCCAGGGCACAAGTGCGCCCGGTTGCACGGGCATAGTTTCCGCATCGAGTTGCATATCGCAGGCGAGGTCGACCCGCATGCCGGCTGGGTGATGGATTTCGCCGATATCAAGACCGCATTCCAGCCGTTGTACGACCGGCTCGATCATCATTACTTGAACGACATCGACGGACTCGACAACCCGACCAGCGAGAACCTGGCCCGCTGGATCTGGGAACGCCTCAAGCCCGAACTGCCGTTACTCGATGAAGTAGTCGTGCATGAAACCTGCACGTCGGGTTGTCGTTACCGTGGCGCATAAAGCGCGTAGTCCGGTCACGGCTCTGCCCTGCGCCAACCACCGCTCGGCGACCCCGAACTGCTGATCCCCTGGCGACAACGTAGGCCATGGCGCCGCTACTGACCGGGCAGCCCTGACCCTTCTGGCCAGCCTCCACTTCGTTGCTAAACGATTGATTCACAAGGCTTAATAAATACAAATCAGGTTATGTTGCATTGCAACATAAAGGGGCTTATGCTGCACCGCACAAACCCGGCAATCCCGCTGGGCGCACCGTGGAGTCCCTCCCATGTACCAGCAGTTCAACGAACAGTTCGCCGCCGCCTCGCGCCAGTTCGCGGACACCGCGGCGCAGATCAACCGCCTCGCCCTCGATAACGCCACCAAGGCTTTCGGCCTGCAGCTGGCTGCGTTCGAGCAGAACGTCACCGCCACCTTCGCCTTCTTCGGTGAAGTCGCCGACGTCCGCGATCCGGAACAGCTCAAGACCGTGTGGCCGAAGGGCCTGCAGGTCGCCCGCGAGAACGCCGAGCGCGCGCTCAGCACCGGCCAGGAAGTGTTCGGCCGCACGCTGAAGGCCAATGAAGCCATCAGCCAGATCGCCAAGGCGCAGTTCGAAGCTGCCACCGAGCAGGCCAAGGATGCCGCCGAGACGGTGACCAAGGCTGCAAAAGCCAAGTAATCACGTTTCACTCGCGCAAACAAAAACCCGGCAGCTCGCGCTGCCGGGTTTTTTGTTGCCCTTACTCCTCCCCTTGCGCGCGCAGCGAGTAGGGGGAGGTTGGAGGGGGTGCTTTTCGCGGGGAGCTGCAAGATCAAGAGCACCCCTCCCCAACCCTCCCCTTCGCCTTCGGCGAAAGGGAGGGAGCAGAGCTTCAGGTGGTGACCGGCGACTGCCTCAACTTGGCCGCTTTGCGCGCCTCGGCTTTGTGGTGGTCGCGACCGATCAGCAAGTACACCACCGGCACCACGAAGAGGGTGAAGAAGGTGCCGATCGACATACCGCCAACGATCACCCAGCCGATCTGGTTGCGCGCTTCGGCGCCGGCGCCCGTGGCGATCGCCAGTGGCAGCGAACCCAGCACCATCGCGCCGGTGGTCATCAGGATCGGGCGCAGGCGCAGTGCGGCCGCATCGATCACCGCGTCCAGCTTCGATTTGCCTTGCTCCTGCAATTGATTGGAGAACTCCACGATCAGGATGCCGTGCTTGGCGATCAGACCCACCAGCGTCACCAAGCCGATCTGCGTGTAGATGTTGAAGCTACCTCCGGTCAGTTTGAGCAGCAGCAATGCGCCGAAAAACGCCAGCGGCACCGAGCCCAGCAGAATCACGAACGGATCGACCCAGCTTTCGAACTGCGCGGCCAGCACCAGGAAGATGAAAATCAGCGCCAGCGCGAAAATCATCACAAAGTCGCTGGAGGATTCGCGGAATTCGCGGCTCTGCCCCGACAGGTCATAGGGGGAGCCGGGTGCGACTTCCTTCAATGTGCCCTCCATCCATTCGAGCGCTTCGCCGATCGGATAACCCGGCGCCAGGCCTGCACTGATCGTGGCCGAACGCAGTTTGTTGAAGTGGTTGAGTTCCTTCGCAGCCACCGTCTCGCGCGCGGAAACAAGGTTCGACAGCTGCACCATCTGGCCGTCTCCACTGCGCACGAAAATGTTGGACAGGTCTCCTGGTGTGCGGCGGTCGACATCCTCGACCTGCACGACCACGTCGTATTGCTCTGCGCCCTTCTTGAAGCGGGTGACATTGCGCCCGCCCAGCAACGTTTCCAGCGTGCGGCCGACCGTGGTGACATCGCTGCCGACCGCCGCAACCTTGTCCCGATCCACATCGAGCTTGAGTTGCGGCTTGTCGAGCTTGAGATCTGTGTCGGGGTTGATGAGGTTCGGGTTGGCTTGCATCTTCGCCGTCAGCTTGCGCACGGTCTCGCCAAGCTCCTCCCAAGTGCCAGTGCTCTGCACCACGAAACTGACCGGCTGGCCAAGGAAATCATCCGAACCCAGTGGCGGCGGAGTCTGGGTAAAGGCCATCACGCCGGGAATCGTGAAGAACATCTGCTGGCCCAGGGCATCTGAGGTCTCTTTGGCGGACTGCTCCCGCTGATCCCAGTCCTTGAGCATGGTGAAGCCGATCGCCATCGTCACGTCGGGGAAACCGACAATCTGGAACACGCGCTGCTGATCCGGCAGCGCCATCAGCATGCCTTCCATTTGTGTGGCGTACTTGTCGGTGTACTCGACTGTCGAGCCCTGCGGCGCGATGCCCATCGCCAGGATGAAACCCTGATCCTCCTGCGGCGCCGTTTCCTGCGGCAACCACAGGAACAAGCCAATGGCGCATGCGAACACCAGCGCAGCCCCGGCGAGTACCGCAACACGCCATGCCAGCAGGTGCGTGAGCACGATGCGGTAGCGGCTGTCGATCCACTTCAACACGCGCTCGCCGGCCTGATAGAAGCGGCCCTGACCGTTGTCGGCGCGCAACAGCTTGGACGCCATCATCGGCGACAACGTCAATGCCGTGAAACCCGAGACCAGGACTGCACCGGCCAAGGTCAGCGCGAACTCGACGAACAGTTTGCCGGTACGGCCAGTGGCGAACGCCAGCGGCACGTACACCGCGGCAAGGGTGAGCGTCATCGCGATGATCGCGAATCCGATTTCCTTGCTACCTTTCAATGCCGCCTCGAACGGCGGCATGCCTTCCTCGACGTGGCGAACGATGTTCTCCAGCATCACGATCGCGTCGTCGACCACCAGGCCGATCGCCAGCACCATCGCCAGCAGCGTGAGCGTATTGATGGTGAAATCGAACGCGTACATCAACGCGAACGCACCGATCAGCGACACCGGGATCGTCACCAGCGGGATCAGCGTGGCACGCCAGCTGCGCAGGAACAGGAAGATCACGATGATCACCAGTCCGATCGCGATGCCGACGGTGGTGTAGACCTCCTCGATCGACTTCTTGATGAAGATCGTCGAGTCGTACGCAATCTCCACCTTCATCCCTTCCGGCAACGATGCGGTGATCTGCGGCAACATCACATCGAGCGCCGCGGAGATATCGAGCGGATTGGCCACGGCTTGCTTGACGATGCCCAGCGGCACCGCGTTCTTGCCGTTGTAGCGGGCGCGGAAGCGTTCTTCCTCCTGGCCTAGCTCTACCTTGGCGACGTCCTTCAGGCGCACCAGGGTGCCATTGACGTCACCAAGGATGATCTCGCCGAATTGCTCCGGCGTTTTCAAGTCGGTTTCCGACAGCACGGTGAATTCGCGCTGGTTGCCTTCGACACGACCAGCCGGAATTTCGACGTTCTGCTTGCGCAGCGCGTCCTCGACATCGGCCGGGGTCAGGCCGAAACCGGCCAGGCGTTGCGGCTGCAGCCAGATGCGCATCGCGTAGGTGCTGGAATACACCTGTGCCTGCGCGACGCCGGGGATGGTCTGCACGCGATCCTTGACCAGCGTTTCGGCGTAGTCGGCGATCTCGACCTGCGAATGGTGGTCGGAGGAGAACGCGAGGTAGATGATCGGCTGCTGGTCGGCTTCCTGCTTCTGGATGATCGGCTCGTCGACTTCCTCCGGCAGGAATTGCCGCGCCTGCGCCACGCGGTCGCGCACGTCGGATGCAGCGCCGTCGGCGTCGCGGTTGAGGCGGAAGCGGATTGTCACCTGGCTGGATTGCTCGCGGCTGGTCGACTGCATGTACTCGATGCCTTCGACACCGGACAGCGCATCCTCGATCGGCTGCGTCACCTGCGATTCGATCACCTGCGCGCTGGCGCCTGGGTAGCTGGTCGACACGTTGATGGTCGGCGTGTCGACGTTGGGGATCAGCCGTACCGCGAGGCGCTGGTAGCTGATGATGCCGACCAGCAGCACCACCAGGTTGATCACCATGGCGAAGACCGGGCGACGAATCGAGATATCGGAGAGCACCATGGCTTAGCTGTCCTGCTTCGTCGCGGGTTTCTTCGCCGGCTGTTGACCTGCCTGCGGTGCACCCGGAGGTGCCTGCGCTCCTCCGGATGGCAGCGGTTGCACGCCGAGGCCCTCATGCATGATCGGCTTGGTCTGCCCGGCGGTGATCACCACATCACCAGCCTTCAAACCCTCGATGACCTGCACCTTGCCCGGCACGCGCACGCCGGTCTTGATCTCGACGCGATGCGCCTTGCCGTCGACCACCGTGTAGACGTAACGCGTGTTGCCGTCCTGCATCAACGCCTGTTCCGGCACCAGCAGTGCATCGGTGCGGTTACCGCCCGTGTCGAGTTGCAATTGCGCGAACTGGCCGGGACGCAAGCGGAAATCGTGATTGGCGATCTGCGCGCGCAGCTTGGCGCTGCGGCTGTTGGGATCGATCACCGGATCGATCGCCACTACTTCGCCGCCGAACACATCCTTGGGGAAAGCATCGACGGTGATGCTGATCTTCTGTCCGTTCTTCAGCTGCGACAGCACGTTCTCGGGCACGCTGAAGTCGACTTCGATCGGATCCAGCCGCACCAGCGTGACCAGATCCTGGCCGACGCTGACGAAATCGCCGACGCTGACTTCGCGCAGGCCGATCTGGCCGGAGAACGGTGCCGATAGGGTCATCTTCGACAGGGCTGTGCGCGCCGAAGCGGCGCGGGCCTGGTCGACGCCGAACGCGGCCTTGGCCTTGTCGTAGTCCGATGCCGCGATCAGCTTCTGTTCGGCGAGTTGGCCGGCACGTGCGACGGCGCGGCGACTGTTCTCGAGGTTCGCCGTCGCTTCGTTGAGCGCTGCCTGGGCCACGCTGCCATCGAGCGTGAACAGGGGTTGCCCCGCGGCAACGCGGCCACCTTCGGTGAAATGGATGCGGACGATGCGGCCGCCGACTTCAGGACGCACCACCACGGATTCGTCGGCACGCAGGCTGCCGACGGTCTGCACGCCGGCAGCCAGTGGTTCCGCTTTCAAGGTGACGGCTTCGACCGGCATCGGCGGCATTTCGCCACCCGGCGGTCCACCGGCTTGCGCGCCGCCGGCCTCGCCTCCCTTCGAACAGGCGGTCGCGGCAAGCGCGATCGCCGCGGACAGGGTCAACAAAACCAGAGTACGGCGCATGCGCAACCTCATGGGGGATTCATTCCTATACTGCTCAGTCTAGCATTGCCCGCTGATGGCACCCGTGCCGGAAGTCGTGGGCTTTGCTCAGCCCGGAACTTGCAGGAAACGGGCCAACTCCACAGGATCGGGCCCCGCGCGATGCGGCAGCCGGCCCCAGCAAGGTGCCGGCAAGCGCGCGCGGAGCAACTCGAAGTTCGCGTCGGCCTGCGCCATGTCGGGATCGATCGTGGAGGCGATCCAGCCGACCAGTTGGCAGCCATCGGCTGATATCGCACGCGCTGTTAGATAGGCGTGATTGAGACAGCCCAACCGCAGCCCCACGACAATCACCACCGGCAACGCGAGCGCATGCACCAGGTCGGCTTGGTCGAGCGTCGCCGACAGCGGCGCGGCCCAACCACCGACGCCTTCCACCACCACTGCATCGCTTTGCGCAGCAAGTCGACGATAGGCCGCCTGCAGCGGTTCGAGTTCGATGCTGATGCCGGCCTGCTGCGCCGCCAGTTCCGGCGCCAGTGGCTGCGGCAACGCATAAGGATTGAGGTCGGCATACGCAGGCTGTGGATCACTCGCAGCCTGCAACGCCAGCGCATCGGCATTGCGCCACGCGCCATCGCTGTATTCGCAACCACTGGCAACGGGTTTCATGCCTGCCGCGCGCAGACCCCGTGCGCGTAGCGCATGCAACAGCGCACAACTCGCGACTGTCTTGCCAACGCCGGTATCGGTGCCGGTGATGTAGACGCTGGAAGTCATGGCGCAGATGCCGGCGACAAGGCGAACGCCGCGACGAAGGTTTCGAGCCGCGTGACCTGCTGACCACGCAGGCGGAATCCGTGCTCTGACGGGAGTGAATCGAACGATGGTGCATCGCTCGACAGCGCATTCATAGCCATGCGTACTCCTCGCCCGGAGGGTGCATGGTAATGCCCGCATGCACCGCTGCTACACTCGATCGATGACATTCGCCGCCTCCGTCCTCACCGGCAGCAAGCCGGAGCAATATGCGCAACTGCTGGCCCAGGCGAGGGCGCTGTTCGCTGGCGAACGCGACCGCATCGCCAACGCCGCCAACCTGTCGGCGCTGGTCTACCACGCACTGCCGCAGCTCAACTGGGTGGGTTTTTATTTCTACGATGGCCGGGAATTGGTCGTCGGTCCGTTTCAGGGATTACCAGCATGCGTACGCATTCCGCTCGACAAGGGCGTCTGCGGCGCGGCGGCCTCCACGCGACAGACCCAGCGCGTGGCCGATGTCCATGCATTCCCGGGCCATATCGCCTGCGATGTGGCTTCGCGCTCTGAAGTGGTGGTTCCCCTGTTGCGTGACGGAGGCTTGCTGGGCGTGCTGGATCTCGACAGTCCCATCCCGGATCGATTCGACGCCGACGACCAGCGCGGTCTCGAAGCCTTGGCGCAGGCGTTCGTGGAGTCGCTCGCATGAGCGGCGAGAAGCTACGCAACATCGGCCCGAAGAGCGCGGCCTGGTTGCGCCAGGTGGGCTTGCGCTCGCGCGCCGACATCGAAGCGGTGGGCGCGGTCGAGGCCTTCATGCGGGTCAAGCGGGCCGGCTTCAAACCCAGCCTCAACCTGCTGTACGCGCTGGAAGGCGCCTTGCTCGACTGCCATTGGCAACAAGTCCCGGACGAACGACGGGCTGAGTTGGTCCATGCCGCCGAGGCCGCTACCGCGTTGCTGCCGCCGCCCCGTCACCGGCCGGCTGCGTCGCCAGTGACGACCACGATGCACGAAGAAGAAGCCGCGCCGGCTTTCCAGTTGTTCGACGATCCCGCGGGCGACGACTGACCTCCCTGCACTCATGACGTGCCGGCATTTCT
The DNA here is from genome assembly GCF_022758295.1 of Lysobacter sp. CFH 32150. GTDB lineage: Bacteria > Pseudomonadota > Gammaproteobacteria > Xanthomonadales > Xanthomonadaceae > CFH-32150. Next base: position 131,548 of record NZ_JALDWJ010000007.1, read on the forward strand.
GCTGCCGCGCGCCGCTTTGTTACACTTCCCGCGCTTCGAGGTGACCCGGCGGCGTCCGCCCACGGGTTGAAACGGGAAGCCGGTGACGCCTTCGTCCAGCAGACGAATTCCAGTCCGGCGCTGCCCCCGCAACGGTAAGCGAGTCAAGCCAACGCATCCGCCACTGTGCATCGCACGGGAAGGCGCCGCGGCCGGAGTCGGCTCCATTGGGAAGCCGCATCCACTCGCAAGCCCGGAGACCGGCCTCGGATCTACTGGTTGCGATGCGGAGGGCATCGCGGCGGCTACGCCGGCGTGCCGGCACCCGCGCGCAATGCCTTCTCCCGCGACTTCATCCGAAACCGCAATGCGCGCGGGCGTGCGCGCTGGAGATACATCGATGTCGTTCCGTACTTCCCTGGCCGTGGCCATCGCCATGGCCTTGCCGTCGCTCGCTGCTGCACAGGCGACCACTCCCGAAACCGCCACCGACCTCGATACCGTCGTCGTCACCGGCACCCGTACCGCAGTCACAGTCGACCAGTCGCTGGCCGCCGTCGAAGTGATCGATCGCGAAGAGATCGAGCGCAGCCAGGCGCATTCGCTGCCGGAACTGCTGCGCGGCCGCGCCGGGATCAACATCGCCAACCAGGGCGGCCTCGGCAAGCTCTCGAGCGTGTTCCTGCGCGGCAGCGAATCCAACCATGCGCTGGTGCTGATCGACGGCGTGCGCGTCGGCTCGGCCACCTCCGGCCTCGTCGCGTTCCAGGACCTGCCGGTCGAACTGATCGATCGCATCGAGATCGTGCGCGGCCCGCGCTCCAGCCTCTACGGTTCGGAAGCGATCGGCGGCGTGATCCAGATCTTCACCAAGCGCGACCAGGCCGGCTACGCGCCGCACTTCCGCATTGGCACCGGCAGCCACAACCTGCGCGAAGTCAGCGGCGGCTTCGGCGGTCGCGGCGAGCGCGGCTGGTTCGGCGCCGACTACGCGCACCAGTCCAGCGACGGTATCAATGCCTGCCGCGGCGCCGGCTTCCCGATCTTCGCAGGCTGTTTCACTGATGAACCGGATCTCGATGGCTACGAGAACAACTCCGTGTCGCTGCGCGGCGGCTATGCCCTGACCGAGCAGCTGGACGCCGAAGTGCAGGGCCTGCGCGCCGTGGCGCACAACGACTACGACGGCTTCTACAACAGCTCGCGCACGACCCAGCAGGTCGTCGGCGGCAAGCTGCGCTGGCAAGCGGCCGAGCGCTTCAGTCTGCAACTCAACGCCGGCCGCAATACCGATGCTTCCGACAACTACAGCGACGACGCCTTCCAGGGTTTCTTCGGCAGCGACCGCGATAGCGCCTCGCTGCAAGGTGATTTCGGTTTCGGCAAAGAGCAGTTGGTCACCCTCGGCTTCGACTGGGTGCGCGATCGCGTCAACAGCGACACCGACTTCGACATCACCCGCCGCCACAACCGCGCCGGCTTCGCCCAGTACCAGGGCGGCTTCGGCCAGCACGACATCCAGCTCAGCGCGCGCCACGACGACAACGAGCAGTTCGGCAGCCACACCACCGGCGGCATCGGCTGGGGCTTCGACTTCGGCCACGGCCTGCGCCTCACTGCGAATGCCGGCACCGCGTTCACGGCACCGACGTTCAACGATCTCTATTTTCCCCCGTTCTTCGGTTTCCCGACCAGCAATCCGAAGCTGCTTCCGGAAGAGTCGGAGAGCTACGAGCTCGGCTTGGCGCAGAAGCTGGCGCAGTGGCACTGGCAGCTCAACGCCTACCAGACCGACATCGACAACCTGATTGGTCTGGACGACAACTTCGTGCCGCAGAACATCGCACGCGCCCGCATCCGCGGCGCCGAACTCGTGGTCGGCGCGACCCTGGCCGGCTGGAACCTCAACACGCAGCTCAGCCACGTAGATCCACGCAACACTTCGGACTATAGCGACGACAAGCTGCTGCCGCGCCGCGCACGCAACACCGCCCGCATCGACCTCGATCGCGGCTTCGGCGATTTCCGCGCCGGCCTGACCTGGATGGCCGAAGGCGAACGCTACGACGACCTCGCCAACACCCGTCGCCTCCCCGGTTACGCCACCGTCGACCTGCGCCTGGAGTACGCGTTCAGCCCGGCATGGACGCTGCAGGCGCGCGCGAGCAACGTCTTCGATCGCGAGTACGAAACCGTGGCGTTCTACAACCAGCCCGGCCGCGAGTACGGCCTGAGCCTGCGTTACGCACCGAAGCGCTGATCGCACCTGCCGCGTGACAGCAAAAGGCCCGGCAATGCCGGGCCTTTTCTTTGCCCTGAAAATGGTTACTCAGTAACGATCATCCAGCGCGAAGATCGGCTTGCGCGTGGCCCACTTGCCATCGGTGAAATCGGGAAAATCGAGGGTTTTATTGCCTTCTGCGATCGATTGTTCCGACAACGGGGTGATCGCGCTCCAGGCCACCGCATCATAGATGTCGATCGGCATCGGCTCGTTGCGCTTGAGCGCTTCGATGAAGGCGTGCACCACGAAGAAGTCCATGCCGCCGTGGCCCGCACCTTCCGCGGCCTTGGCGTACTTCTGCCACAGCGGATGGTCGTACTTGTCCAGCCACGGCTGCGCCGGTTCCCACTGGTGCGGCTTGGGACTCTTGCCCTCGAGGTAGATCGACTCGTTGACATCCATCCACAGTCCCTCGGTGCCCTGTACGCGGAAGCCAAGCGAGTACGGCCGCGGCAGCGAGGTGTCGTGCTGCAGCAGGATGGTCTCGCCGTTCTCGCAGGCGATCTGCGTGGTGACGACATCGCCGAGCGCGAACCTGACCTTGGCGTTGGGATGCTCCGGGCCGCAGGTGTCGACGATATGGTTGCGCAGGCCGCGGCTTTTGGTCGCAAAGCTGCCGATGCGGGTGAAGCGGTTGCCACGATGGATATCGATGTTCATCGCGATCGGGCCGATGCCATGGCTCGGGTACAACTCGCCATTACGCGCGACCGCATGCTGTGTGCGCCAGCGCGATTCCGACCAGCCCTGCGCGTTGAACTCGCAGCCACCTCCGTACATCGTGTCCGGGGTACCGCCGTTGAGCTTCACCGCGCGCAGGTCGTGCTGGTAGCCGCCCTGTAGGTGGACCAGTTCACCGAACAGGCCCCGTCGCACCATGTTCATCACCGCCATCACGTCGCGGCGGTAGCACACGTTCTCCAGCAGCATGTACGGCGTGCCGGTTTCCTGTTGCGTGCGCAACACTTTCCAGTGATCGTCGAGGGTGATGCCGGCGACCACTTCGCAACCGACGGCGATCTTCTCCTGCATCGCCGCAATCGCCATGGGCGCATGCCATTCCCACGGCGTGCAGATATGCACACCATCGAGCTTGCCCCGCGCCAGCATCTGCTCGTAGGCATGACCGCTGCCGGTGAACACCCGCGGCTTGGGCTTGCCGGCATCGGCGATCTGCTTCAGAGCTCTGTCGAGCATGTACTGCTCGATGTCGCAGATCGCGGTCACGACGACGTCATCGCGCTTGAGTAGTTCCTCCAGGTGCACCTGCCCGCGCGCGCCGGTGCCGATGATGCCGATGCGCAGCTTGTCGCCCTTGTTCCGGATTTTGCCGAGACTGGCAAGCGGCAGCGCGAGTGCGGCGCCTGCAGCGGCGGTAGCAATGAATTCACGTCGGTTCATGCTTGGGTTCTCGTGTAATTCTGGAAATGGATAGCGCGCTCACCATGACCGCATGACGGTGACGTTGACGCGCGGCAGCAGGGCCTCGACATCGCCGCGGCGTGCCCAGCCTGTTTCGTTCGACATGACATTGGCCGCGCCGCAGGCGACGCCGAGCCGCAATGCGGATTCGAGGCGATCGCCACGCGCGATGGCCACAGCCATGCCGGCCACCAGGCAATCGCCGGAACCCACCGCGTTGATGGGATTGGGAACAACGACATGGCCGTGCAGCACGCGGTCGTGATCGGCCGCGACGACACCCTGTGCGCCCAGCGACACCACCGGCCACTCCACGCCTTCCTCGCTCAGCATGCGCGTGGCATGCGCGGCGGCGGACAGGCCGTCGATCGATGCGCCGATCAGTTCACTGGCTTCATCGCGATTGGGCTTGATCAGGAAAGGCCGCGCTGCCAAGGCGCGCCGGATCGGCTCACCACTGCCATCGACCAGGCATCGCGGTCCACTGCGCGTCAATTCGTGGACAAGCTCGGCGTAGGTGCTGTCGCCGCAGCCCGGTGGCAGGCTGCCGGACAACACCACCAGTTGCGATTGCAAGGCATGGCGATGGAAGGTCTCGAGCAATTCAGCGCGTGTGTCGGCATCTAGCTGCGGGCCGGGCTCCAGCACTTCGGTCACGCGACCGTTGGCCTCGTGCAGCGCAAGGCAGGTGCGGACCATGTCGACTTCGATACCGTGGAATTCGACGCCGCGCTCCCGCAGCACCTGTTCGAACCACGTGCGGTGCGCGGCGTCGATCAGGCCCACCAGCCGTACCGGTTCGCCCAGCGCCGCGATGGTCTGGGCGACATGCAGGCCCTTGCCACCGGGGAACGGCCGCACGGCACGGGTACGGTGCACTTGGCCGGGCCGCAACGCGTCGAGCTCGATGAGCTTGTCGATCGACGTGTTGAAGCCAGCGACCGTGATCATGTCCGTAAACCGCCGGATGCAGCCAGCAATGCTTCGACTTCGGCGACACTCGCTTGCCGCGAGGTGCCGCCGAGACCGCGCGTAGAGAGGCTGCCGCAAGCAGCGCCCCAGCGCAGGCAATCGGCGATCGGTTGCCTGCGCAGCCAGGCGTGCAGGAAACCGGCGTTGAACGAGTCGCCGGCACCGGTACTGTCGACCGTGGCGATCGGGTAACAGACCGCTTGCAGCAGCGCATCGCCGTCGAGCGTGGCGCAACCTTCGGCGCCGAGCGTTGCGATCGTGCGGGTGCGGCCGTTCTGCAGGCGACGCAGGCCGTCGAGGATGGAGGCTTCGCCAGTGATCGCGCGCAGCTCCACCTCGTTCGGGAAAAACAGATCGACCGCATCGAGGGCGTCGAGCAAGTCGTGCTCCCAGCGCTCGGCGGGATCGAATCCGGGATCGAGCGACGTGGACAGCCCGGCGTCGCTTGCGCGCGCCAGCAGTTCGCCACAGTTGTCACGCAGTCCTTGCTGCAGGAAATACGAGGAGATATGCAGGTGATCGGCGCCGTCGAGGGCTTGGCCATCGACATCCTCGGCGCGCAAGGCGCCGATCGAACCGAGGTAGGACACCAGCGCGCGATCGCGCCGGGAGGTAATCGACACGGTGACGCCGGTCTTGATAGCTGGATCGCGAACGACGCGCGAAACATCGATGCCGGCGTCGCGCATCGTTGCGACGCAGTAATCGCCCCACGGGTCGGCGCCCACTTTGCCGACGAAACGCACCGCGTTGCCAAGGCGTGCCAGGCCCATCGCGCAGATCGCGGATGAACTGCCGAGCGTCATGGTGAAGTCGTCGACCAGCACTTCCTTGCCGGGCTCCGGGAAACTGCGGTAACCGGTGCAGATCAGATCGACATTGATCTCGCCCACAACAAGGATGGTTGGCTTCATGCCGCACCACCATGGAGCGCGAAACCCTGGACCACGCGTGTCAGCACGCCTTGCGACGGCGCGTCGGGTTTGAAACCGAGCTGGAGGCAGCGGAAGAACGCCAGCAGTTGTCCGACGACGGCGTCGATTAGCGGTGCATCCTCGTCGCCGAGTGCGGCTAGTCCTGGCAAATCGACGACGACGTCTACGTCGTTAATCATGTCCGCAGGCAGGTCCGCGCCGACCAGTACCTTGTGCGTGCCCAGGCCTTTGCGCGCGAGTTCGCGCAACAGGTCGCACTCGTAGGCGCGCACGGCAGGATCGGCGGACACGAACGCGACCACCAGCGAACGCGCATCCAGCGCCGACATCGGACCATGGCGCAAGCCCAGGAACGTTTCGGCCAGCGTCTGTACCTGACCGCCCGACATCTCCAGCATCTTCAGCGCCGACTCGCGGGCGGCGCCGAAGCGCACGCCACTGCCGAGGAAGGCGATGTTGTGGAAGTCGCGACGCGCGATAACGGCAAGCGGGTCGGTGTATTCGGCTAGTACGCGCGTCGCGAGATCCGCTGCGAGTCCGGCACGTTGCCGATAGGCGTGCGGTGCCGAGCGCGCGGCCAGGCCGCGGCCTGCCAGCATCAGGTTGGTGAAGCTGCTGGTCATCACCAGGCTGCGATCGTTGGTGCGCTCGTCCAGCAGCAACACGGTGACGCGTGGCTCATTCCTGTAGTGCGTGGCGAGATGGCCGTTGGCGTTGCAGGTAATGAACAGATGGCGACAGTCGGGCGCCTGCGCCAGCAAGGCATCGACCACGCCTGCGCTTTCGGGACTGTCGCCGGAACGTGCGAACGACACCAGCAGCGCATCGTTCGGGATCGCACTGTGCCAGTGGGTGAGCAGGGTGCCGGCAGGCACGGCCTGCACCGGGGTATGCAACGCCGCCTGCAGCCCGAGCGCCAGCGATTCACCGATGTAGTGCGAGCTGCCGGAGCCGGTCAGTACGATGCCGCGCAGCGCGGGGTCGAAGGCCGAGGCCAGCTGGTGACTTTCGATCGCCTTCGAAACTTGCGCAGCGGTGTCGACCCAGGTCGCTGGTTGCTGGACGATCTCGCGCAGCGTATGAACATAGCCGAGTGCCTCTTGTTCAGCCGAAGGCCGCGTGAGCAGTCGCTCGATTTCGGTCGTCGGCACGGGATTGACAGCACTCATCGGCTCGTTCAAGAATGAAACCATTCGAAAGTAATAGAAACGGTAAACGAAATGAAAAGTAAGAGTCAAGCGCTGGCATTGTCCGCTCCATCGACACTCGACCGGTTGGCTTTGCCCCACGGCAAGCGCGCCCGCCTGCATCGATTGCTCTACGGCTCCGGCCCGCGCAATGGCAGCCTGGTGGTGCTCCCGCTCGACCAGGGCCTCGAACACGGCCCGACCGACTTCTTTCCGAATCCGCCGGCGGTCGATCCCGACTACCAGTTCCGCCTCGCCCTGGAGGGCAACTACTCGGCGATCGCGCTCGGCGTCGGCCTGGCCGAGAAATACATGCGCAACTACGCCGGCCGCGTGCCATTGATCCTCAAGCTCAACGGCAAGACCAACATCCCGAACGATGGCGAGGCGACTTCGCCGGCATTCGCTTCGGTCGAAGACGCCGTGCGTCTCGGCGCCGATGCCGTCGGCTACACCATCTATGTCGGCTCGCCGCGCCAGCATGACGAGCTCGCCAACTTCCGCCAGGTCCGCCAGGACTGCGAGCGCTACGGCATGCCGCTGGTGCTCTGGTCGTATCCGCGCGGCAGCGCCATCGATGCCAAGGGTGGGAAGAATTCGCTGTTCGCGCAGGACTACGCCGCGCGCGTTGCACTGGAACTCGGCGCCGACATCGTCAAGCTGCATGAACCCGAGGCCGATGGCACCGAGTCGCCAGCGCCCTATCGCACGCTGAAGGAAGACGCCGGCAAGCGCACGCAACGCGTGGTGCGCTCGGCCGGTCGCACCATGGTGCTGTTCTCCGGCGGCACCAAGAACGACGACGACAAGGCCGTGCTGCGCAAGGTCGAGTTCTACATGCAGTCCGGCGCGACCGGCGTGATGTTCGGTCGCAACATGTGGCTGCGCGAATTCGACAGGGCGGTGGCCCTAAGCCGCGCGGTGCATAAGATCATGGCCAAGTATCCGCGCTGACGAGCGCAGCACGCCATGTGCACCTGCGACCTGCTGCTCCGCACCGGCTGTGCCACCCATGCCCAGGCACCGCATCCGGTGACCGGTGCAACAGCTGGCGGCCGTGCACACGGCGATGTGCTGCTGAAGGAGTTCCGGCCACGCAGCATGCTGCGCGTCGCGCGCACGCCGATCGAGCGCCCGCGTTTCCCGGTGATCGACCTGCACACGCACTTGTCGTGGTCGGCCACGGTACGCAACGGCGTCGCGACCGGCGAAAAGATGCAGTACTTCGCGGACGCCGCGGACCTGTTACCGGTGATGGATCGCAAGGGCGTGCAGATGATGGTCAACCTCACCGGCGGCGTTGGTGCCGGGCTCGAGGAATCGATCCGCCGCTTCGACCGCGCCGCACCCGGCCGCTTCCTCACTCTCACCGAGCCGAGCTACGGCGACTGGCTCGAAGCCGACTTTCCGCAGCGGCAGGCCGACGCCATCGGCCACGCCAAGCAAGCCGGCGCCGCCGGTTTGAAGATCCTCAAGACGCTGGGCCTGTACCTGCGCGAGCGCATCGATGACGGCGTACTGGTCCAGGTCGACGACCGCCGTTTCGATCCGATGTGGGAAGCCTGCGCGGCGCATGGCCTGCCGGTGTTCATCCACACTTCGGATCCGGAAGCCTTCTTCGAACCGGTCGACCGCGAAAACGAGCGCCTCGACGAACTCAGTGCGCATCCGGACTGGTCGTTCCACGGCCGCGACTTTCCCGGCAACGCCGAACTGCTGGCCGCGCGCGATCGCGTAATCGCGCGCCATCCGCGCACCCGGTTCGTGCTGCTGCACGTCAGCAATGCCGAGAACCTCGAAGGCGTGTCGGCGACGCTCGACCACTATCCGAACACATCAGTCGACATCGCCGCGCGCATCGGCGAACTCGGCCGCCAGCCGCGCGCCGCGCGGCGGTTCTTCGATCGCTACCAGGACCGTATCCATTTCGGCACCGATGCGATCCCCTCGCCGGTCGGCGATGAAACGCCGCAACAGGTATTCGGCGACGCGCTGTACGAGATCTATTACCGCTTCCTGGAGACGGAAGACGAGTACTTCGATTACGCTCCAGCCCCAGTACCACCGCAGGGACGCTGGTCGATCTATGGCCTGGGCCTGCAGGGACCGCTCCTGAAAAAGCTCTACCACGACAACGCCGCACACCTGCTTGGGCTCCCACCACTCAGCGACACTGCATGAAGCCACGCCCCAAGACCCTCGCTCCCCGACTGCTGACTGAAGAGCGCCGTCGCAAGATCGCCGGATTGGTCACGCAACACGGCCGCGCCACGGTCGAGGAACTGGCCATGCGTTTTGGAGTTTCCACGGTCACCATCCGCGGCGATCTGGAAACCCTCGCGCGCAGCGGCGCCCTGGTGCGCTCGCATGGCGGTGCGATACCTGTGGACGTTGTCGGCCCGGTACAGGACGCGCCCTTGAGCATCAAGGCGGCGCAGCATCAGCCGCAAAAAGTGCGCATCGCCAAGGTGGCCGCCCAGCTGATCCGCAGCGGCGAAACCATCATCCTCGACTCCGGCACCACCACCGCCGAAATCGCCAGGCAGATCCTGCGACTCAAGCTGGAGTCGCTGACGGTGATCACCAACGCACTGAACATCGCGCTGGAACTCTCCGGACCTGCACACATCCGCGTATTGATGCTGGGCGGCCTACTGCGACCGATGTCGTATTCGCTGGTCGGACCGCACGCGGAACAGGCGCTGGCAGGATTGACCGCGGACAAACTGTTCCTCGGCGTCGATGGCCTCGATCCCGAAGTTGGCGTCACTACACCCGAGCCGCTGGAAGCGGAGTTGAATGCACTCATGATCCGGGTTTCGCGCGAGGTCATCGCCGTCGCCGACGCCAGCAAGTTCGGACGGCGCAGCCTGTCGGTGATCGCACCGGCGCGCAGCCTGCACCGCCTGATCACCGACGGCGCTGCGCCACCGGAGATGCTGGACGCGTTCCGCGCACAAGGCGTGGATGTCATGATCGCCTGATCCGCAAACAGTTACGCCTTGTGCAAGACCGGGCGTGGTTGGGGTTTGCGTCCGGCTGTGCAGACGTACTGGACCGGAACGGAGCGACCGGCCGGGATCGCAAGCGGCAATTGAATCGCCAGCCGAACAAACGAGTGCAGAGATGGATACCGGACATCTGACGTCCGATGTTGAATGACCGCTTTTGGTATCCCCCATTCGGTCGCGTGAGAGATTTTCGGCTCTTCCAAGCGATCACGAATGAGCTCACGACGAGGCAGCTCGCACTTACCGCCTGTCGGACGCCCTGGAGGGTGCGGGTCAACATGGCCGCGCAACCAGCACAAGTTCGTTGTTGATGTAGGTATCGACGGGATTTCGAGGGGCCTGGCATCGATTGACCGGTGCCAGTGGTGGCTGTACTGGTTAGGACACTTGGCCGCAAGGTCAGGTTATAGGGCCTAGGGGAAGGGGTACCTATCATGACAGGGCCTATCAGGAAGTCAGGGAAGCAATGCTGCGCAATGGTGCTCATGCTGGCCGCGATGTCGTCGGCGATTGCGCAAGAGCCCCCCACTGACACCCTCGCCGATCTGAGCCTGGAAGAACTCAGCAACATCGAGATCACCTCGGTATCCAAGCGCGCTCAACGGCTCTCGGACGCCCCCGCTTCGATCTTCGTGATCACCGCCGAAGACATACGCCGTTCGGGAGCGACCAGTCTTCCCGAAGTATTGCGGCTGGCGCCCAACCTCGAAGTCGCTCGCAGCAGCTCCCACGGGTATGCGATCAGTGCGCGCGGCTTCAATAGCTCGGGCAACAAGCTGCAGGTGCTGATGGACGGGCGCATTCTGTACACCCCGCTGTTCTCCGGGGTGTTCTGGGACGTCCCCGACGTGATGCTGGAGGATGTCGAACGCATCGAGGTGATCAGCGGCCCTGGTGCGACGCTGTGGGGAGCCAACGCCGTCAATGGCGTGATCAATGTGATCACTCGACGTTCGTCGGAAACGCAGGGCGGGCTCGCGAGTGTCAATGCCGGGAATCTCGAGCGTAACTACGCGTTACGATTCGGCGCATCGGGCGGCGCTGCCTCATACCGGATTTACGGCAAATTCTTCGAGCGAGACCCCACATCGCGGGCTAACGGCGCGACCCAGCACGATGGTTGGGACCGGGGCGAGGTCGGTTTTCGCGCCGACTGGGGCACGCCGGCGACCGGCTTCACCCTGCAGGGCGCTGCGTATCGCGGCGCGCTGGATACCGCCCTCCCCAACGATTTGCGCACCTTCGGGACCAACCTGCTTGCGCGCTGGACCCACCAGCTCGCGTCCGGCAGCGGCGTCCAGCTGCAGGCCTATTTCGACCGGAGCGACCGCGATATTCCCGGATCGATCCGTGAGCGGCTCAAAATCTACGACGTCGAGTTCCAACACAACGTCGCCGGGGTCGAAGGGCACGCCTTGACCTGGGGCATCAGCCATCGCGGCGCCATCGATCATGTGATCAACACGCCCGCAATCGGGTTCCTGCCCGCCGACCGCGATCTGTATTGGACGAGCGTATTCGCCCAGGACGAAATCGCGCTACGCGGCGAGCAGCTCAAGCTCATCGGCGGCCTTCGGGTAGAACATAACTCCTACACCGGCACGGAGGTTCTGCCGACGCTGCGACTGGCCTGGAAACCGAGTCCGTCGCAGCTTGCATGGATGGCACTGACGCGCGCAGTGCGCACGCCATCGCGCGTCGATCGCGATTTCTTCGCTTCCGGTGGCGGCATCAAGCTCACGGGCGGACCGGAGTTCCGTTCGGAAGTCGCCAACGTACTTGCGATTGGCTACCGCTCCCAGCCATCCCCGAAGTTCTCGTATTCGGTCACCGTGTTCCACCACGACTATGACGACCTGCGCAGCGTCGAGCGCCGTCCAACCGGCGATTTCGTCATCGGCAACAAGTTGGAAGGCACCGGCACCGGCCTGGAGGCATGGGCCAACGTGCAGGTTACGGAGCACTGGCGCTTGAGCACGGGGGGCACGCTGCTCGACCTGGATCTTCGTCTCAAGGCCGACAGCACGGCTCCGGCTGGAGGTCGCACGGCCGGCAACGACCCCGAGCGGCAATGGCTCCTGCGCTCGTCATGGGAGCTGCCGGGACAGATGGAGCTCGATGCCAGCGTTCGCCATGTCGGTGAGCTGCCGGCCCCACACATCCCGGCCTATACGGCAGTTGACCTGCGCTTCGGCTGGCGACCGAACGACCGGCTTGAGCTATCGCTGACTGGGCAGAACATTTTCGACTCCACGCACATCGAGTTCGAAAATCAACGCACCTTCAGCGAAATCGAACGCGCGTTCCGAGTGGGCATCAAGTGGTCGTTCTAAACAAACTGTTGCAATGTCGATACATGGCCGAACGCCTGCTCGGCGCGTTGGCATTCGTGCTGCTCCTCACCTTCACGTGCCTTGGCGCTGTCCCGGCCAGCACGCAGGCACAGGCGCCCGAGTATCGGGTGAAAGCAGCGTTCGTCTACAAGTTCAGCGACTACGTCGAATGGCCCTCGGAGGCATTCGCCAATCCGAACAGTCCGCTGGTGATCGGCGTTGTCGGTGCCGACACGCTGGCCGACGAATTGGCGCGGATCGCCAGCGGCCGGACAGTCGGCGGTCGACCGGTGGCGGTAAGGAAACTGAGGTACGGCGAGCCGCTGTCCGGCCTGCATGTGATTTTCCTCGGGCAGTCGACCAGCAAACAACTCACCGCCGCACTTGTGGCAAGCAAAGGGCATACCGCGCTGACGGTAACGGAATCGGCGGACGGGATCAGGCTCGGCAGCATGATCAATTTCGTCGTTGAGTCGGACAAAGTCCGCTTCGACGTCGCGCTCGCCTCAGCCGAGGCAAGCCGGTTGAAGATCAGCTCGCGACTACTTGCTGTCGCTCGCAATGTCGTGGCATCGCCGCCATGAGCCTCGAATTTTCCCGCTCGCTGCGTCTCAAATTGATCGGCGTCATCCTGCTGACGACGCTGGCGGCGCTCATCGTCGCTCTCGTCGCGATCATCGCTTACGACCTTCGCACCTATCACCGGAACTGGATCGCCGACGTGACCACGCAAGCCGAGCTGCTCGGCCGTACTTCAGCGTCGGCCATCGCCTTCGATGACCCGCAGGTCGCCAAGGAGAATCTCGAACTGCTGCGCCTTCGCCCTCGGGTGCAAGCTGCGGCGATCTATACCGCGCGTGGTGCGCTGTTTGCCAATTACGTCAAACCGGGCACCAGCCCGGAGTTCCCCAAGGTGCCGGAGGCCGACGGCATGCGCGTCGATGGCCGGTCACTAGTCCTATACAGGCGCATCGTCAGCGACAAGGAGATTCTGGGCACGGTCTATCTCCGAACCGAATACGAAATGCTCACTCGCATCCGCGACTATGTCGGCATTGCCGTAGCCGTCGTGATCATCGCGATGCTGGTGGCCCTGTTCATGTCGACGCACCTGCAGCGGATCATAACGAATCCCATTTTGACGATCGCCAGGATCGCGCGCGAAGTCGTGGAGCAGAGGGACTATTCGCGCCGTGCGAAAAAGATGAGCGAAGATGAAGTCGGCGTTCTGGTCGACTCCTTCAACGACATGCTGGCCGAGATCGAGCACCGCACCGGCGAATTGGAGGTTTCGAACACCGAGATTCTTCGGCTCAATGCTGACCTGGAGGATCGGGTACGCGACCGCACCGCACAACTCGAAGCTGCCAATCGTGAACTCGAAGCATTTTCTTTCTCGGTGTCGCACGACTTGCGCGCGCCGCTGCGACACATCGACGGCTACGCCCACATGCTGAAGGAAGATGCCGGCGACCAGCTCGACGACGACATGCGCCGCTACCTCGATACCATCGGCGAAAGTGCACGGCGGATGGGCATGCTGATCGACGACTTGCTGGCATTCTCGCGCCTTGGTCGCAATCCGGTAACGCGGGTGCCGGTCGACATGAACGCGCTGGCCGACCGGGCGCTCCGGGATGCCGGTGGTAGTCAACCGGGCACTGCGCAGGTATCGCTGGGGCCATTGCCTCCGGTGTACGCGGACCCGATGCTGCTGCACCAGGTGTGGGTGAACCTGCTGTCGAATGCGCTCAAGTACAGCGCAACCCGCGGCGCCAACGCGCGGGTCGAAGTCAGCGGCGAGTCCGACGATACGGTGAATCGCTACATCGTCCGCGACAACGGCGTCGGCTTCGACATGCGCTATGCCGACAAGTTGTTCGGCGTATTCCAGCGCCTGCATTCGCAGGACGAGTTCGAGGGCACTGGAGTGGGTCTGGCCATCGTGCAGCGGATCGTGAACCGCCACGGCGGTCGCGTCTGGGCCGAGGCCAAGCCGGACCATGGCGCCACCTTCACGATCGAACTGCCAAATATCGACGCCAATGCCACGGAGGCGACCGCATGAACTACCAACAAGTCGACATCCTCCTCGCCGAGGATTCCAAGGCGGACGCGGAAATGACCCTGCGCACACTCAAGCGCCGCGGCATTGCCAACAACATCGAATGGGTGCGCAACGGCGTCGAGGCGCTGGACTACCTGCATTGCGAAGGCCGCTATGCGGATCGCCCCAACGGCTATCCGAAACTGGTGCTGCTGGACCTGAAGATGCCAAAGATGGACGGTCTGCAGGTGTTGAAACAGATGAAGGCCGATCCGCGCACCAAGGCCATCCCGGTGGTGATGATGACCTCGTCGCGCGAAGAGGGTGATCTGATCACCAGTTACGAGCTGGGCGTGAACAGTTACGTCGTGAAGCCGGTGGACTTCACCGAGTTCGCCGAAACCGTAGCCCAGGTCGGCATGTACTGGATGATCGCCAACGAGGCGCCAGACTAGCGTGGACGCGGTAGTGCCGCTGAAGGTATTGCTGGTCGAAGATTCATCGGCCGATGCCGAACTCATCCTGCGCGCGCTGCGCGAACTCGCGCGACCCATCGAGCACAAACGCGTCGCCAACAAGGCTGCGTTGGAAACCGCGCTCGCGGAGTTCGGTCCGGATGTCGTCCTAAGTGATTTCTCCATGCCCGGATTCGGCGGTAGCGACGCGCTGCAGATCTCGCAGCAACACGCGCCCGAGATCCCCTTCCTGTTCGTGTCCGGGACCATCGGCGAAGAATGCGCGATCGATGCGCTGCAGCGCGGTGCGGCCGACTACGTACTGAAGGACAACCTGCGCCGCCTGCCGTCGGCGGTGGATCGCGCCATGCGCAGCGCCCACGAGCGCGCCGTGCGCGAACGCATCGAGCTTGCACTGCGCGACAGCGAGGAGCGCTTCCGCACCATCGTTGAAAGCAGTCAGGACTGGATCTGGGAGTGCGACCGTGACACCCGCATCGTTTACAGCAACGGCGCGATCGCGAACATCCTGGGGTACCGACCCCAGGAGCTGATCGGCCGCTGCGCGTCCGAACTGTTGGTGCCCGATGACCGGCTGGAGGTACAACGGCGCGTCCCCACATTGGCTGCCGAGGACCGCGGCTGGCGCCATTGGCGACTGCGCTGGCGTCATCGCGATGGCAGCGTGCGGGTCCTGGAAAGCACCGCCACGCCGAGGCACGACGAAGGCGGCAAGCTCATCGGTTTTCGCGGCGTCGATCAGGACGTCACCGAGCGCCTGCAGCAGGAGATCCGCATCCGCCACCTGGTCCGGATCCATGGCGTGCTCAGCTCGCTGGGCAAGGTCGTCCTGCGGGCGAAGAGCCGCGACGTGCTGTTGCACCAAGTGTGCACCGTGGCCGTGGAAAAGGGCGGCTTCAAGGCGGCCTCGATCGCGGAGGTCAGGGACGGCGCGCTGGTGGTGGTCAGCGCCTATGGCGATGCAGGCGTGCTCGAGCTGATCGACCAGTACAGCGGCGCGTCCCTCGACAGCGACGACATCACGTCCTCGCCCGGCGCGCGTGCCCTGCGGCAAGACGGTAAAGTGATTCTGCGGAACTTCGCTCACGCCGACTTCCTGTCGGAGCAGGCACTGGCGGACGCACGACGTGTGGGAATCGCGGCCAAGGCCGCGCTGCCGATTGGCAATCCGGCCTGGGGCGTGCTGAGCCTGTTCGCGGGGGAAGTGCAGGAATTCGATGAAGAAGAGATCGCCTTGCTCGACAGGCTGGCCAACGAAATCGACTACGCCGTCGACTTCATCGCCAAGAGCGAACGGCTCGAATACCTGGCTTATCACAATCCGGTGACCGGTCTGCCCAACAGAACGGCCTTCCGCGAAAGATTGCTGCCGATGTTGAGAATGGGCCCAGTCGTGGTGGCGGTAATCGATCTTCAACGGTTCGCCTACATCAACGACTCGCGGGGACGGGCGTTCGGCGATGCGCTGCTGCGAGAGTTCGGCCTGCGCCTGGAGGAACTGGCCGAGAACGCATTCGTAGGACATCTGGAGGCCGACGCGTTCGTGCTCGCCTATCCCGCCGAAGCCGACCTGGAAATCGAAAGCCAGCGACTCGATGCGCGCGTGCACGAAGCCGAACAGCGCGCCTACATCGTCCGGGGCGAGGAAGTCTATGTCACGGTGTGCAGCGGCGTCACCATAGGGCCGCTGCACGGCGACGACGGCGAAGTCCTGGAACGCAACGCGATGGCTGCGCTTGCGGAAGCCGGGAAGCGCCACGCACGCACCCATACGTTCGGCGAGCACCTGCGTGGGCTCTCTGCGCGGCGGTTGGAGTTGGAGCACGACCTGCGCCGGGCGATCGATCAGCAGGAATTCGAGTTGCACTATCAGCCCAAGTTCGAAACCCTCAGCCGGCGCATGGTCGGCGCCGAGGCGCTGCTACGCTGGCGGCATCCGCGCACCGGCCTGGTATCGCCGGACGTATTCATACCGGTTCTAGAGGAAACCGGCCTGATCGTGCCGGTGGGGCGCTGGGTGATAGGGCAAGCCCTGGAGACGGCCTTGCGCTGGCGCCAGGAATACCATCCGAGCTTGCGCATCGCGGTCAACGTGTCCGCACGCGAACTGCGGCACACCGACTTCCTCCATTACTGCCGCACGCTGCTGGAACCGCACCTCGTCGATCAGCCGATCGACATCGAGTTGACTGAGAGCCAGCTGATGGATGACGTCGAGCACTGCATGCACCTGCTCGAAGGCCTCCGCGACCTCGGTTGCCGCGTGGCGATCGACGACTTCGGCACTGGCTACTCGTCGCTCAACTACCTGGCTCGACTGCCAGTGGACGATCTCAAGATCGACAAGTCGTTCATCGCGCTGCTGACGCAGAGCCCGGAAACGATGGGCCTGGTCACCAACATCATTACGCTGGCCCATTCGCTGTCGTTGACCGTGATCGCCGAAGGCGTGGAAGAGGAGGAGCAGGCGAAGCTGCTTCGACTGCTGCGCTGCGACACGCTGCAAGGCTATCTGCTGGGTCGCCCGCTGCCAGCGGATCAGTTCGAAGAACAGTTGCTCGCCGTCGCCTGATACACACAGCCCTGTCCTTGGCAGCCCGTCCATGATGCGACGGCGACCCTACCAAAAAACCAGGATCGCGCCCTTATTCGACGGTAACGGATTTTGCGAGATTGCGCGGCTTATCGACGTCGGTGCCGCGCGCCAACGCGGCGTGATACGCGAGCAATTGCACCGGGATGGCATGCACGATCGGTGACAACACGCCGACGTGGCGCGGGGTGCGGATCACGTGCACGCCTTCCGATTCGCCGAAGCGGCTGTCGGCATCGGCGAACACGAACATCTCGCCGCCGCGCGCGCGCACTTCCTGGATGTTGGACTTGACCTTCTCCAGCAGGCTGTCGTTCGGCGCGATCACCACCACCGGCATCGCGCTGTCGACGAGCGCCAACGGTCCGTGCTTGAGTTCGCCGGCCGGATAGGCCTCGGCATGGATGTACGAAATTTCCTTCAGCTTCAACGCGCCCTCAAGCGCGATCGGATAGTGCATGCCGCGGCCGAGGAACAGCGCGTGCTGCTTCGGCGCGAAGCGGTCCGACCAGACGATGATCTGCGGCTCCAGGTTCAGCGCGTGCTGCACACTGCCCGGCAGCTGGCGCAGCGCGTCGAGATAGCCGGTTTCCTGTTCCGCCGAGAGCAGCCCACGCAGTTTCGCGAGCGTGCCGGTGAGCACGAACAGCGCGACCAGCTGCGTGGTGAAGGCCTTGGTCGAAGCCACGCCGATCTCGGCACCGGCACGGGTGTAGTACACCAGCTTGCTCGCGCGCGGAATCGCGCTTTCCGGCACGTTGCAGATCGACAGCGTCTTGTCGTGGCCGAGCGACTTGGCGTACTTGAGCGCTTCCATCGTGTCGAGGGTTTCGCCCGATTGCGAGATGGTCACGATCAGCTGCTTCGGGTTGGCGACGACCTTGCGATAGCGGTATTCGCTGGCGACTTCGACCGAACACGGCACGCCGGCGATCGCTTCGATCCAGTAACGCGCGGTCAGGCCGGCGTAGTAACTGGTGCCACAGGCGAGGATCTGCACGGCTTCGACGTCGCGCAACACCGTCGCGGCGTCGCGACCGAACAGTTCCGGCGTGAAGCCGTTGTTGTCGATCACCGCCTCGATGGTGTCGGCGACGGCGCGCGGCTGTTCGTGGATCTCCTTCTGCATGAAATGGCGATACGGGCCGAGCTCCAGCGAGGCCAGCGACACGTCGGAGACATGCACCTCGCGCTGCACCTCGTTGTCGGCGGCGTCGAACACGCGCACCGCCGTACGGGTGAGCTCGGCGGTGTCGCCCTCTTCGAGGAAGATCACCCGGCGCGTGGACGACACGATCGCGGAGACGTCGGAAGCGATGAAGTTCTCGCCTTCGCCGAGGCCGACCAGGAGCGGACAGCCCACGCGCGCGGCGACCATGCGCTCGGGATCGCGTTTGTCGATGACGGCGATGGCGTAAGCGCCGTCGAGTTCGCGCACGGCCTTCTGCAATGCCACGAGCAGATCATCGCCCTGCGTGCGGTAGTAATGGATCAGGTGCGCGATGACTTCGGTGTCGGTCTGCGACTCGAATTCGTAACCGAGCGCGCGCAGGCGTTCGCGCTGCTCCTCGTGGTTCTCGATGATGCCGTTGTGGACCAGTGCGAGCTCGCCGTGGCTGATGTGCGGGTGCGCATTGCCTTCGGTGACGCCGCCGTGCGTCGCCCACCGGGTGTGGCCGATGCCGAGCGTGGCGGTGAAATGCTCGGCCAGCGCCGCGGCTTCCATTTCAGCGACGCGACCAGTGCGACGCACGCGACGCACTCCGCCATCGACGACCGCGATGCCGGCCGAATCGTAGCCGCGGTATTCCAATCGCTTCAGTCCTTCGATCAGGACCGGGACCACATCGCGATTCGCGATCGCGCCAACGATGCCGCACATGTTCTGCAGATTCCTTGCCAGGCCGGCGCCTAGTGTAGCCGGCACGCCGTCCGCGGACGCCGCAGTGTCCGCGCGGACGCCCTGTCCGCCCACGGCAAACCCATAAGAATCAATCAGTTGAAGTTGGCACGCGCCTTGCTTTACTTCTAGCAAGACCGTACTCGCGCAACAGGACCCGCATGAGCATTCGTGACACTTCCGGACAGGACCGCGTAGTCGCCTCGGCACCCGCCGAAGTGCGGAACCGCAAGCTGCGCCAGCGCCTGCTCGTGACCGCAGGCGGCGGCACTGTGGTGTTGCTCGCGGCATGGCTGATCATCGGTTGGGGCGCCGGCGCGCGTTCGCTCGATGCCTCGCGCGTTCGCATCGCCGAGGTCAAGCGCGGCGATCTGGTGCGCGACATTTCCGCCGACGGCCGCGTGATCGCGGCGAACAACCCGACCCTGTACGCGATCGCCGGCGGCACGGTCACGCTGAAGGTCGTCGCCGGCGATGCGGTGAAGAAGGACCAGCCGCTGGCCGAGATCGACAGCCCGGAACTGCGCAGCAAGCTCGCGCAGGAGCAGGCGACGCTGGCCGGCCTGGAAGCCGAAGTCAGCCGCGCCGGGCTCGATGCACAGCTGTCGCGGGCGAACGCACGCAAGTTGTTCGACCAGGCGCAGATCGATCGCCAGTCCGCGCTGCGCGACCTGGAACGCAACCAGCGCGCCTTCGACGGCGGCGCCGTAGCGCAGATCGACGTGGCGCGCGCCCAGGACAACCTGAAGAAGGCCGATATCGGCCTCGCTCATGCGCGCGGCGACCTCGGCCTGCAGAGCGAAGGCGCGGGCCTCGATACCCGCAACAAGCGCTTGCTCGCCGATCGCCAGCGCGCGGTCGTCGCCGAATTGCAGCGCCAGGTCGATGCGCTGACCTTGCGTGCGCCATTCGATGGCCAGGTGGGCCAGGTCATGGCAGCACAGCGTGCGAATGTTGCAGTCAACGCACCGGTGTTGAGCGTGGTCGACCTCAAGGTGTTCGAAGTCGAGATCAAAGTGCCGGAAAGCTTTGCCCGCGATCTCGCCATCGGCATGCCGGCACAACTCACCGGTTCAAGTGGCACCTTTGCCGCGCAGCTCTCGGCGATCTCGCCGGAAGTGGTCGGCGGCGAAGTCACCGGGCGGCTGCGTTTCAAGGGCAAGCAGCCTTCCGCGCTGCGCCAGAACCAGCGCCTCAGCGCACGCATCCTGCTCGATACGCGCCGCAACGTGCTGATGGTGGAGCGCGGCCCGTTCCTCGAGCAGAGCGGCGGCAACAGCGCCTACGTGATGGATGGCAACAGCGCAGTGAAGCGCGCGATCCGCACCGGCGTCAGCAGCCTCGACGCGGTGGAAATCCTCGAAGGACTACAGGCGGGCGACCGCGTCGTGGTCTCCGGCGCCGACGGTTTCGGCGATGCCGAACGTATTCGAATCTCTGGAGAGTAAACATGAACACCCATTCCTTCCCCTTCGACCTGAGTTGGACGCCGCAAGACCTCGCCGACGCAGTGCCGCTGCGCCTGTCGGAACTGGTCGCCTTCGATGCTGGCGACGTCGATGCAGCCAATGCAGCCGCGAGTGCCCCCATGCGGCGTGACTGGCGTCAGCGCAGTTACCTGCAGGCCGCCGAGTTGCCGGCATTCATCCGCATCCGCCAATGACACTGTTCTCGTCATTCCTGCGAAAGCAGGAATCCAACGACTTTGTCTCTACACGATAAGGCACTGGATCCCTGCTTTCGCAGGGATGACGAGCAAAACAAAACCACATCCCATCCAAGGATCAAAGCCATGCTGGACATGCAAGCCGTCTCCAAGGTCTATCGCACCGAACTCGTCGAAACCCACGCGCTGCGCTCGCTCGACCTGCATGTGCGTGAGGGCGAATTCGTCGCCGTCACCGGTCCGTCCGGCTCCGGCAAGACCACCTTCCTCAACATCGCCGGCCTGCTCGAAGACTTCACCGGCGGCACTTACAAACTCGATGGCGAGGACGTTCGCGGCATGTCCGACGATGCCCGCAGCAAGCTGCGCAATCGCAAGATCGGTTTCATCTTCCAGAGCTTCAACCTGATCCCCGACCTCAACCTGTTCGACAACGTCGACGTGCCGCTGCGCTACCGCGGCATGACCGCTGCCGACCGCAAGCAACGCATCGAGCAAGCGCTGGCGCAGGTGGGCCTGGGTTCGCGCATGAAGCACTACCCGACGGAACTCTCCGGCGGACAGCAGCAACGCGCCGCGATTGCGCGTGCACTCGCCGGCAGTCCGCGCCTGCTGCTCGCCGACGAACCCACCGGCAACCTCGATTCGCAGATGGCACGTGGCGTGCTGGAACTGCTCGAGGAGATCAACGCCAAGGGCACCACCATCGTGATGGTCACCCACGACCAGGAACTGGCCGCACGCGCACAACGCAACGTGCACATCGTCGACGGCATGGCTACCGATCTCTCGGTCGAACCGAGCCTGATCCGCGCGCGTGACCTCGCTGCGGCCGAATCCAACGCATCGATCGCGTAGGGCGGGTCTTGACCCGCCTTCCTGCAAATCGATGAATCAAAAAAGCGGCGGGTCAAGACCCGCCCTACGGAGACCAGGATGTTCGCTTATTACCTCGATCTCGCCCTGCGCAGCTTCCGCCGCAACAAGGTGCTGACCGCGCTGATGGTGCTGGCGATCGCGCTCGGCATCGGCGCCAGCATGACCACGCTCACGGTGTTCCATGTCCTGTCCGGGGATCCATTGCCGGGCAAGAGCAGCACGCTGTTCTACCCGCAGATGGACCCGACGAGCATGGATGGCTACGTTGCGGGCGAAGAACCCGACAGCCAACTCACCCGCTTCGATGCCGAAACCTTGTTGCGCCAGGCGCGGGGCGATCGCCAGGCGTTGATGACGGGCGGTGGCGTGGGCGTGCAACCGCAGAAGCAGGGGCTGTCGCCGTTCGCGATCGAGGCGCGCTACACCTCCGCCGATTTCTTCCCGATGTTCGATGCACCGTTCCTCCATGGCAACGGCTGGAGCAAGACCGAGGACGAACGTCGCGATCGCGTCGCCGTCATCACCAAGCCGCTCAACGACAAGTTGTTCGACGGCGGCAACAGTGTCGGCAAGTCCGTGCGACTCGACGGGACCGACTTCCGCATCGTCGGTGTCGTCGCCGACTGGCGGCCGACGCCGAAGTTCTACGACCTCAATTCTGATCGCTACGGCGAGGTCGAACAGGTTTTTCTGCCCTTCTCCACCTCGCGCGACCTCAAGATGGGGCGTAACGGCAGCATGAACTGCTGGGACGCCGGCGACGACGCCGAAGACGATCCCGAAGGCGAAACCGGCGTCAACGCGCCCTGCACCTGGATGCAGTACTGGGTGCAACTCGACACGCCGGAAAAAGCCGAGGCCTACAAGAAGTACCTCACCAACTATTCCGACCAGCAGCGTGCGAGCGGCCGCTTCCAGCGTCCGACCAACGTGCGCCTGCGCAACCTGATGGAATGGCTGGACTTCAACGAGGTCGTGCCGAGCGACGTACGCCTGCAGGTGTGGCTGGCGTTCGGGTTCCTGCTGGTCTGCCTGCTCAACACCGTCGGCCTGCTGTTGGCGAAATTCATGCGGCGCAGCGGCGAAATCGGCGTACGTCGCGCGCTCGGGGCGTCCCGGCGCTCGATCTTCGCCCAGTGCCTGATCGAAGCGGGCACCGTCGGCCTCGTCGGCGGCATCCTCGGGCTCGGACTCGCAGCGCTCGGCCTATGGGCGGTGCGTCAGCAACCCGCCAGCTATGCCGATCTTGCGCAACTCGACCCGGTGATGCTGTTGACCACGTTCGTGCTTGCCGTGGCTGCAAGCGTGCTGGCCGGGCTCGTGCCCGCCTGGCATGCCTGCCAGGTCACGCCCGCCATCCAGCTCAAGAGCCAGTGAGGCCTGTCATGCTTGATATCCGCCCCATCCTGTCGACCCTGCGTCGCCACAAGACCGCCTCCGCGCTGATCGTGCTTGAGATCGCATTGAGCTGCGCCATCATCTGCAACGCCCTGTTCCTGATCGGTGGTCGCCTCGAGCGCATGGAGCGCGTCAGCGGCATAGCCGAGAATGAAATGGTCCGCGTGTACATGACGGGCATCGGCAACGACGACAATGCCACTGCGCTGACCAAGAGCGACCTCGCCGCGCTGCGTGGCCTGCCTGGCGTGAAGTTCGCCTCCGCCGCCAACCAGATCGTCTACGGCAACGGTTCCTGGAACAGCTCGGTCAACCTCACCAAGGACCAGACGCACCAGACGCTGAGCTCGACGATCTACATGGGCGACGAACAACTGCTCGACACCATGGGTCTTAACCTGGTGGCAGGCCGACGCTTCACGCCCGACGAGTTCGTCGAATGGGATGCACTTGCCGCGCCCAACAGCAAGGTCCAACCGCGGAGCGCGATCATCACCCGCAGCATGGCCGAGAAGCTGTTCCCGGGACAGAATCCGGTCGGCAAGCAGTTCTTCAGCTGGGGCGACGATCCGACCACCGTCGTGGGCATCGTCGAGCACCTGGTCCGCCCGAACGAACAGGGCGGTCCGACGGCGCACGAATACTCGATGCTGCTGCCGGTGCGCGTGCCCTACACCGTCGGCGGCAACTACCTGCTGCGCGTCGAGGACCCGGCACTTCGCAGCGAGGTACTGAAGGCGGCGGTCGCAACGCTCCAACGCAACAATCCCAATCGCATCATCCTCGAGCAGCAGACGTTCACTACCCTTCGGGAACACTATTACCGCCAGGATCGGGCGATGGCCTGGTTGCTGGTGGCGGTGTCGATCGCACTGCTGGTCGTCACCGCGCTCGGCATCGTCGGCCTCGCCAGCTTCTGGGTGCAGCAGCGCACCAAGCAGATCGGTGTGCGGCGCGCGCTCGGGGCAACCCGCGGACAGGTCCTGCGCTACTTCCAGACCGAGAACTTCCTGCTCGCGACCATCGGAATCGTCATCGGCATGCTGCTCGCCTACGGCATCAACCAGTTGTTGATGGGCAAGTACGAATTGCCGCGGTTGCCGCTGCTGTACCTACCGGTCGGCGCGGTGGTCCTGTGGTTGCTCGGACAACTGTCGGTGCTGGGTCCGGCGCGACGTGCCGCGGCGGTGCCGCCGGCAGTGGCTACACGCTCGGTTTGAGGAAGCAGGTAACCTTGCACGATGCCGACGATCCTGGTCATTGATGACAACCCCGCGGTTGCGACCGCACTGGAAACCCTGTTCTCGTTGCAGGCATTGACCACGCTGGCGGCATCGACGCCGCAGCGTGGGCTGGCCCTGCTCGAACGCGAACAGGTCGATCTCGTCGTGCAGGACATGAACTTCCAGGCCGACACCACGTCGGGCGAGGAAGGCGTGGCGCTGTTCGGCGAGATCCGCGCGCGCTTTCCGGACCTGCCCGTCGTACTGCTGACTGCATGGACGCACCTGGAAAGCGCGGTCGACCTGGTCAAGGCCGGCGCCGCCGATTACCTCGCCAAACCGTGGGACGACCGCAAGCTGCTGGCGACGGTCAACAACCTGCTGGAACTGTCGGAGACGCGGCGCGAACTCGCACAGGTGCGCGCAGGCGAGCGCCGACGCCGCGACGAGCTCGCACGCGACTTCGACCTGCGCGGCTACGTGTTTGCCGACGCCGCGAGCGAACGCGTGCTGTCGCTGGCGTGCCGGGTCGCGCGCTCGGAACTGCCGGTGCTGATCACCGGCCCGAACGGCGCGGGCAAGGAGAAGATCGCCGAGATCGTGCACGCCAATTCGACGGTCAAGGATGGCCCGTTCGTCGCGCTCAACTGCGGTGCACTGCCGGGGGAGTTGATCGAGGCCGAGTTGTTCGGCAGCGAGGCCGGCGCGTACACGGGCGCCCAGCGCGCGCGCGAAGGCAAGTTCGAAGCGGCCGATGGCGGCACCCTGTTCCTCGACGAGATCGGCACGTTGCCGCTGGCCGGACAGGTCAAGCTGCTGCGCGTGCTCGAAACCGGCCGCTTCCAGCGTCTTGGCAGCAACAAGGAACGCCAGGTCAGCGTGCGTGTGCTCAGCGCCACCAATGCCGACCTGCCCGCGCTGATCCGTGCAGGACACTTCCGCGAAGACCTGTTCTATCGCCTCAATGCGATCGAACTGCAGTTGCCGCCGCTCGCCGAACGCCGCGACGACATCCTGCCGCTGGCACGGCATTTCCTGCCCACGGGCAAACGCCTGACGGAAGATGCCGAGCGTGCGCTGCTGGCACATCGCTGGTCCGGCAACGTGCGTGAGTTGCGCAACGTGGTGCAGCGCGCTGCACTGCTTGCACGCGATGCGACGATCACCGCCGAAGCGCTCGGTTTGCCGACATCGACGCCGACCAATGGAAACCACGTCGTGTTCGACGAACCGGACCGCGTTGCGATCGAGGCTGCATTGCAACGTAATGGTGGCGTACTGGCACAAGCCGCGAGCGACCTCGGCCTGTCGCGGCAAGCGCTATACCGCCGATTGGAGCGCCTGGGCATCAAGCGCGACGAAGGCCGGGACTAGGGCCTGTTAACACTTATGGAGCATGCCGCGTTGTTTCCCAACGGTCGTCAGGTGGTGTTGCACCGCGCAGCGCCTTGCCGCCTGCAAGGTCAAGCGGTGCGGCGCCGCATGGCGGCCGTTGGGAAACAACCCAAAGGGCCGGGCCTGAAGCCGCGCGGTGCCGCGTCATCGCTCGGTTGCGTATCGACATACGCGCCCTCACTCTTCCTTGCCCCGCGCGGCTTCAGGCCCGGCGCGGCATGCTCCATAAGTGTTAACAGGCCCTAGCATGCGCTGGCGTCAACGGCTGCCGTTAAGCCTGCAATTCAGCGCGGTCGCGCTGGGTTACATGGTGCTGGCCGCGGTCTTGACCCTGTTGCTCTCGCAATGGCTCGCCAACCGCTGGCTCGCCGCGGCCATCGCCGTGGTGGTCTTGCTGCCGTTGCTCGTCTATCACGTCAGCCGCGCTTTCGCGCCGATGCATTCGCTGTTCCGCGCGCTCACAGGCACGGTCAGCAGTTATCGCGACGGCGACTACAGCTTCGGCCTGTCCTGGGACGGCGGCGGTGAACTTGGTGCACTCGTTGCCAGTCACAACGCCCTCGGCGATGCACTGCGCGACCAGCGCCTGGCACTGGTGCAACGCGAACTGCTGCTCGACACCATGGTGCAGAACACGCCGGTGGCGATGCTGCTGGTGGATCCGGGACGCCACATCGTCCATGCCAACATCGCCGCACGCAAATTGCTGGGCGAGGGCCACAAGCTCGAGGGACACGCCTTCGACGCGCTGCTGCAAGCCGCACCTGCTGCCATGCAGCAAGCGTTCGCCAATGGTGGCGACGGCATGTTCAGCGTCGGCGATGAAGACGACGAGGACATCTACCATCTCTCGCGCCGGCAATTCCGCCTCAACGGACGCCGCCACGAACTGATCCTGCTGCGCCAGCTCACCGCCGAGCTGCGCCGACAGGAAGTGCATACCTGGAAGAAAGTGATCCGGGTGATCAGCCACGAACTCAACAATTCGCTCGCGCCGATCGCCTCACTGGCGCATTCCGGCGCCGAATTGTTGCGTCGTGGCCAGCTCGAGCGCTTGCCGGTCGCGTTGTCCACGATCGAGGAACGCGCGCGCCACCTCGAAGGCTTCATCCGCGGTTATGCCCGTTTCGCCAAGCTGCCGGCACCTCGCTATGAACCCGTCGCGTGGCCGCGCTTCATCGAGCAGTTGCGCGGACAAGTCGCGTTCGCGTTCGATGGCCCGGTTCCAGAAGGCAACATCCGCGTCGATGCCGCGCAGTTGGAGCAGGCGTTGCTGAACCTGCTCAAGAACGCCCACGAGTCCGGCTCCGGACCGGAGCACGTGCAACTCGCGTTGCGGCGCCTGCCCGATGCCTGGCGGATCGATGTACTCGATCGGGGCCAGGGCATGAACGCCGCGGTGCTCGCCAATGCACTGCTGCCCTTCTATTCGACCAAGCGCAACGGCACCGGCCTGGGGCTGGCGCTGGCACGCGAGATCGCCGAAGCACACGGCGGCCGCATCGCCCTGCTCAACCGCGAGGGTGGCGGATTGTGCGTGAGCCTGACGCTGCCTACGGCTTAGATGTGCAGATCCAACCAGGCCGAAGCAAACACCATGTACTAAACAGCACCGGCGCCGTAGCGCTATTTCGGCGTCTTCACCGGCCGCTGCCATCCTTCGATGGTTTGCTGGCGGCCGCGCGCGACGGTGAGCTTGCCTTCCGGCGCCGGCTTGCTGATCACGGAACCGGCGCCGATCGTCGCGTTCCTGCCGATCGTCACCGGCGCCACCAATGACGAGTTCGACCCGATGAAAGCGCCATCCTCGATCGTGGTCGTGCTCTTGTTCACGCCGTCGTAATTGCAGGTGATCGTACCAGCGCCAACGTTGACGCCTGCGCCGATCACGGCGTCGCCAAGATAAGCGAGATGGTTGGCCTTGCTGCCGACGCCGAGCTGCGCGTTCTTGGTCTCGACGAAGTTGCCGATGTGCACGCCATCGGCAAGCACGGTACCGGGACGCAAGCGCGCAAACGGGCCGATCAGTACCGCGCCTTCGCTTCGCGCACCGTCGAGATCGCAATGGGCGCGCACTTCGGTGCCCGCAGCGAGTCTGACGTCCTTCAAGCGGCAAAACGGGCCGATGCGGACGCCATCGCCGAGCTCGACCCGGCCTTCCAGCACCACGTCGACATCGATCTCGACATCGCGGCCGACCGTGACCGTGCCGCGGATATCCAGCCGGGCCGGATCCACCACGCGTGCGCCCTGCAGGCATAGCGCGCGCGCGCGGCGCAGCTGGAGCGCACGTTCGAGTTGCGCGAGCTGCCACGGATCGTTGGCGCCTTCGGTCTCCATCGGGTCGGCGACCTGCACGATTTCGGCCGCGCTGAACTCGGCGGTGGCCATGGCGAAGATATCGGTGAGGTAGTACTCGCGCTGCGCGTTGTCGTTGGAAAGGCCATTGAGCCAACGCTTCAGCGCCGTCGCTTCGGCGGCGATCACGCCGGTGTTGATCACGCGGATGCGACGTTGTTCTTCGTCGGCGTCCTTCTGCTCGACGATCGCGGCGACGCGGCCTTCGGCATCGCGCAGGATCCGGCCGTAGCCGTCGGGGCTCGCCGGTTCCGCGGCCAGCACCGCAAGGCGGCCCGGTGTGGCGAGCAGGCGCTGCAGGGTTTCCGGCGTGATCAACGGGACGTCGCCGTACAGGACCAGCACCTGGACGCCGTCGGGTACGTTCGACATCGCCTGCTGCACGGCGTGGCCGGTGCCGAGTTGCTGCGCCTGTTCGGCCCACTGCAGATCGGTCTGCTCCTCGAATGCGGCGCGCACTTGTTCGCCGCCGTGGCCGAAAACCACATGGATGCCAGCCGGGTGCAGTGCGCGCGCAGTGTCGATCACCTGTGCCAGCATCGGTCGACCGGCGATCCGTTGCAGCACCTTCGGCAACGCCGATTTCATGCGTTTGCCTTCGCCGGCGGCGAGGATGACAACGTGGAGAGGAGCAGTCATGCGAGCCTCGGCGATATGCCTCGCGGGTGTCTGCGACAATCTTAGCAACCCCCGACACGTCGCCCGCATGAACCCTTCGCTGCCGGCCAGGCTATTTTCCCTCCGCAGCTGGATCGTGGCGTTGAGCATCGCGCTGCCGCTGCTTGTGCTCGTTCGCCAGGGACAGGACGCGAACTGGGATCTGCGCAACTACCACCTCTACAACCCGCACGCGTGGTTACACGGGCGCCTGGCGATCGACATCGCCCCGGCGCAGCTGCAGAGCTGGCACAACCCGTTGCTCGACCTTCCGTTTTACCTGATGGCGCAAGCCGGCTGGCCCGGCTTGGTGGTCAGCCTGTGGCTGACTTTGCCCTTCATCGTCTCGTTGTACTGCCTGCTGCGTATCCAGCAGCGCATGACCGGCGGCGGCGCAACCCGGATCGGAGCCGTTGCGCTTGCCGCGATCGCGATCACCGGGGCTGCCACCCACCCTTCGCTGGGCACTACCCTCAACGATGGCTTCGTCGCGGCCGTAGCGATGGCGAGCTTGTTCCTGCTGTTGCGTCGCGACGCGCCGAAGCCCAGCGATTGGCTGTGGGCGGGCGTGCTGGGCGGTGCGATGGCCGGTCTCAAACTGACTGCGGCGATCTATTGCCTGGGCCTGGCCGGCGCGGCGTTGGTCGCGTGCCGTTGGCAGGACGCGCCCAAACGATTGGCCATGCTGATGCTGGGCGGTATCGCCGGGTTCATCCTGACCTATGGCTATTGGGGATGGACCGTGCAGCAGATGCATGGCAATCCGATGTTTCCTTACTTCAACCAGATATTCCATTCGCCCGGCGCATTGCCGACCGCGCACGCGGACGCCCGGTTCCGTCCGCAAACCCTGATTGACGCCTTGCTGACGCCATTCCGGTTGTTGCAGATGTCGAATCGTTACTCCGAACTTGAATTGCGCGATCCGCGCCTGCTGACCGGCATCGTCTGCTTCCCACTGCTGTTGTGGCTGGGCAAGCACTGGCCAGAGCACAAGGAGAAGCTGCGCATGCTCGCGGCGTTCTTCTTCGTCTCGCTCGTGGTCTGGCTGTACCTCTACGGCATCTACCGCTACGCCCTGCCGCTCGAGATGCTGGCGGCGTTGCCGTTGGTGTTGCTGCTGCAGCGGCTTCCGCAACCATGGGCACGCATCGCGCTGATCGTGGCGGCGTTGGCGTTTGTCAAAGTCACCATCCGTCCGGACTGGAACCACACCCGCTTCACCACGCCCATGGTCCAGGTCGACATGCCCACGTTGCCGGTTGGATCGATGCTGGTCGTCAGCAGCCAGGAGCCGCTCGCTTACGCGTTGCTCGCCATAGCCGATGACGTTCCCGTCGTCTCCATCTACAACAATTTCATGATCCCGGAGCGTTGCACCGGCCTGCAGGCGCAGGCAGAGCGACGGATTGCCTCGCACCAGGGGCCGCTATGGCTGTTGCGCACGCCATCGGAAGCCGACGACGTGGGCGAAACGATCGCGCGGCAGTACGGGTTGACGAGTGCCGGCTGCCAGCAGGTGCCGACTAGCCTTGGCGAGTTGCGACTGTGCCGGTTGCAGCACCGGCCGGCTCCGATTGCATGCCAGGTCCCCGCGCCAGCACCTGGTCGGTGATCAGGCGTAGCAGTTCCTGGCTACGGCGGTTGACCGTGTCGAGGATCAGGCCCGTGGCCAACGACAGCATGCCCGCCAGGACCAGGGCCACCGCGAGCACCGCGGTCGACGGATGGGTGACCGAACCGGTCAGGGCGAATTCGCGCACCACGAAGGCGCCGAAGGACAGTCCCGCCGCCATGCAGGCCATGGCGATCGCGCCGAAGAAGAACAACGGACGATAGTCCTTGTACAAAAACAGGATCGTGCGCAGGACGCGCAAACCATCGCGGTAGGTATTGAGCTTGGAATAACTGCCTTCCGGCCGCGATCCGTATGCGACCGGCACTTCCCGCATGTGCAATCCCTGCGCCAGGGCGAAGACGGTCATCTCGGTCTCGATTTCGAACCCGTGCGACAGCACCGGCATCGACCGCACGAAGC
Source organism: Lysobacter sp. CFH 32150 (assembly GCF_022758295.1). Taxonomy (GTDB): domain Bacteria; phylum Pseudomonadota; class Gammaproteobacteria; order Xanthomonadales; family Xanthomonadaceae; genus CFH-32150. Next base: position 162,301 of record NZ_JALDWJ010000007.1, read on the forward strand.
GCCTGCTGAAGGCGCGGTATCCGGACAGGACATCGGCCAGCGAGGCATTGAACAGGCGCGATATCACCGCGCGTACGAGCCGGTTCCCGATGCCATGGAAGCGACGGAATGCACGCGCATCATGGTCTTCCAGACGCGTGGCCACCACCATGTCGGCGTCGCCGGAAAGGACGGGCTGCAGCAGCAGCCGGGCGCTGTCGGCCGGATAGGTGTCATCGCCATCGACCATCAGCAGCACGTCGGCGTCGATCTCCCGAAACATCCACCGCACCACATGCCCCTTACCCTTGCTGGCGACGGTATGCACCCGTGCACCGGCTTCGCGCGCGCGCGCAGCCGTGGCATCCGTGCTCGCGTTGTCGAAGACATGGATCGTCGCCTCCGGCAGCGCGGCGCGAAAATCAGCGACCACCTTGGCCACGGTCTGTTCTTCGTTGTGGCACGGGATCGCGACGGCGATCGAAGCAATGGAGGCCATGTCGGATCCTGCTTGGGTGCGAGTCATTATCCGTTATCCGTTGGCGGGCGGTGCACTGGTAGCATTCCCGCGGACATGATTGCCCCATACGAACAATGGACGACGCCATGAGCCTGGGCCGACAGGGCAGGAACTATCTACTGCTCGGCGGTTTGCAGTGGCTGGTGGATTGTGCCGTGATGATGGCATTGAGCCATGCCGGCATGCCGGTGGAACCCGCCAACATCGCCGGCCGCATCAGCGGTGCGCTGCTCGGTTACTGGCTCAACGGCCGCATCACCTTCGCCAGCGAGCACAATACGCTCGGCCGCACGCAGTTCATGCGTTTCCTGGCGATGTGGCTCTGCACGACCGCGATCAGCACCTCGGCCCTGGGCGTCATCGATGACCTGGCGGGACTGAAATGGGCCTGGGTCGCGAAGCCGGGATTGGAAGTGTTGCTGGGCGCCCTCGGATTCGTGATCTCGCGGCACTGGGTCTACCGACGCTGAGATACGAATAAAAACGCCGGCGCGAGGCCGGCGTTTTTATGTACATCGCCGCGGTAGCGGGGGCTCAGTGCTTCATGCTCTTGCGCAAACGCTCGAGCGCCTGCAGCTGCACCAGGCTCATGGCCAGCTGTGCTTCGGCTTCCTGCGCGCTCATCTTCGGATCCTTCTGCGCCAGTACGCGTTCGGCTTCGGCCTTGGCGGCAAGCACTGCGGCTTCGTCGATATCCTGCGCACGCACGGCGGTGTCGGCCAGCACGGTCACGACCTGCGGCTGCACCTCGAGGATGCCGCCGGAGATCGCGAAGTCGAGCTTCTCGCCGCCCGGCAGCGTGACCACGACCTTGCCCGGCTTCAACCGGGTGATCAGCGGTGCGTGCTTCGGCGCGATGCCGAGTTCGCCGAGCTCGCCAGTGGCGACGACCAGTTCCGCCTCACCGTGGAAGATCTCGGCTTCGGCGCTGACGATGTCGCAACGGATTGTGGATGCCATGGTGATTCCTCGGTAAGGCGATCGATCAGCCGGTGATCTTCTTGGCTTTCTCGATGGCCTCTTCGATGCCGCCGACCATGTAGAACGCCTGTTCCGGCAGGTGGTCGCATTCGCCGTCGACGATCGCCTTGAACCCGCGGATGGTGTCCTTCAGCGCGACGTACTTGCCCGGCGAACCGGTGAAGACTTCGGCGACGTGGAACGGCTGCGAGAAGAAGCGCTCGATCTTGCGCGCGCGCGACACGGCCTGCTTGTCTTCTTCCGACAGCTCGTCCATGCCGAGGATCGCGATGATGTCCTTCAGTTCCTTGTACTTCTGCAGCGTGGCCTGCACGCGGCGCGCGGTCTCGTAGTGTTCGTTGCCGATCACGTTCGGATCGAGCTGGCGCGAGGTGGAGTCGAGCGGGTCGACCGCCGGATAGATACCGAGCGAAGCGATGTTACGGCTCAACACGACGGTCGCGTCCAAGTGCGCGAACGTGGTCGCCGGCGACGGGTCGGTCAGGTCGTCCGCGGGCACGTACACGGCCTGGATCGAGGTGATCGAACCGGTCTTGGTCGAGGTGATGCGTTCCTGCAGCACGCCCATTTCCTCGGCGAGCGTCGGCTGGTAACCCACCGCCGACGGCATGCGGCCGAGCAGCGCCGACACTTCGGTACCGGCCAGCGTGTAGCGGTAGATGTTGTCGACGAACAGCAGCACGTCCTTGCCCTTGCCCGACGCGTCCTTCTCGTCGCGGAAGTACTCGGCCATGGTCAGGCCGGTCAGCGCGACGCGCAGGCGGTTGCCCGGCGGCTCGTTCATCTGGCCGTACACCATCGCCACCTTGTCGAGGACGTTGGAGTCCTTCATCTCGTGGTAGAAGTCGTTGCCCTCGCGGGTACGCTCGCCCACGCCGGCGAACACGGACAGACCCGCGTGCGCCTTGGCGATGTTGTTGATGAGTTCCATCATGTTGACGGTCTTGCCCACGCCGGCGCCGCCGAACAGGCCAACCTTGCCGCCCTTGGCGAACGGGCACATCAGATCGATGACCTTGATGCCGGTCTCGAGCAGGTCGTTGGCCGAGGACTGTTCCTCGTACGACGGAGCGGAGCGGTGGATTTCCCAATGATCCTTCGCATCGACCGGGCCGGCTTCGTCGATCGGCCTGCCGAGCACGTCCATGATGCGGCCCAGCGTGCCGGCGCCGACCGGCACCGAGATGCCCTTGCCGGTGTTGTTGGCAACGAGGTTGCGCTTGAGGCCGTCGGTGGAACCGAGCGCGATCGTGCGCACGACACCGTCGCCGAGCTGCTGCTGCACTTCCAGCGTGATCTCGGTGTTGTCGACCTTCAGTGCGTCGTACACCTTCGGCACGCTCTCGCGCGGGAACTCGACGTCGACGACCGCGCCGATGATCTGAACGATCTTGCCCTGGTTGCTCATCACTGTTTCCTCAGACTCTTTAATGCTGCTTTTTGTGGGAGCGACGTGAGTCGCGAAAGCAATCGCGACTCACGTCGCTCCCACAGGAGTGGTTAGGTTTAGACCGCCGCGGCGCCGCCGACGATTTCGGAAATTTCCTGGGTGATCGCCGCCTGGCGAGCCTTGTTGTAGACCAGTTGCAGCGTGCCGATCAGCTTGGTGGCGTTGTCCGACGCCGACTTCATCGCGACCATGCGCGCGGCATGCTCGGAGGCGACGTTTTCCATCACCGCCTGGTACACCAGCGACTCGACGTAGCGGGTCAGCACGTGCTCCAGCACCGCCTGCGCATCGGGTTCGTACAGGTAATCCCAGTCGTGGTGCGCGATCGTCGTCTCCGCGGCCGGCAACGGCAGCAGCTGATCGAACGTCGCGCGCTGGGTCATGGTGTTGACGAAATCGTTGTAGGCCAGGAAGACCTTGTCGACCTTGCCGGCGCTGTACGCATCGAGCATGACCTTGATCACACCGACCAGTTGCTCGACATGCGGCACGTCGCCCAGATGGGTGACCGACGCGAGCATCTCGACCTTGATCCGGCGGAAGAACACCGAAGCCTTCTGACCGATGGTGACGACGTCGACTTCGACGCCCTGCTCCTGCCACCTGCGGAACTCGCCCAGCAGCTTGCGGAACAGGTTGTTGTTGAGTCCGCCGGCCAGGCCGCGGTCGGATGACACGATGATGTAGCCGACGCGCTTGGTTTCGGCGCGTTCGACCAGGTAGGGATGCTTGAACTCGGAATTGGCCTGCGCCAAGTGTCCGATCACCTGCTTCATCGCGCGCGCATATGGGCGCGACGCCTTCATCCGATCCTGCGCCTTGCGGATCTTGGAGGCCGAGACCATCTCGAGCGCGCGCGTCACCTTGCGGGTGTTCTGCACGCTCTTGATCTTGGTTTTGATTTCTCTGCCGCCGGCCATGTCTTTTCTCGTGTAGGGCGGGTTTCAACCCGCCGTCTCGATCTGTATTTCTTCGCGATGGCGGGTCAAGACCCGCTTCGCGTCGTCAGGGCGGGTCAAGACCCGCCCTGCGGTCACCAGGTACCCGTAGCCTTGAACTCGGAGATGCCCTTCTTGAAGGCGCCTTCGATGTCGTCGTTCCAGTTGCCGGTGCTGTTGATCGTGTTGAGCAGGTCGCCGGTGGTATTGGCGAAGTGCGCGTGCAAGGCGGCTTCGAAGGCGCCGATCTTGTTGACCGGCACGTCGTCGAGGTAGCCCTCGTTGACCGCGTAGATCGACAGCGCCTGCAGCGAAATCGGCATTGGCGCGTACTGCTTCTGCTTCATCAGCTCGGTGACGCGCTGGCCGCGCTCGAGCTGCTTGCGGGTGGCTTCGTCCAGGTCCGAGGCGAACTGCGCGAACGCAGCGAGCTCACGGTACTGGGCGAGCGCGATACGGATGCCGCCCGACAGCTTCTTGATGATCTTGGTCTGGGCCGCACCACCGACGCGCGACACCGAGATGCCGGCGTTCACGGCCGGGCGGATGCCGGCGTTGAACAGGTCGGTCTCGAGGAAGATCTGGCCGTCGGTGATCGAGATCACGTTGGTCGGCACGAACGCCGACACGTCGCCGGCCTGGGTTTCGATGATCGGCAGCGCGGTCAGCGAACCGGTCTTGCCCTTCACCGCACCGTTGGTGAATTTTTCGACATACGCCTCGGACACGCGCGATGCGCGTTCCAGCAGGCGGCTGTGCAGGTAGAACACGTCGCCCGGATAGGCTTCGCGGCCCGGGGGGCGCTTGAGCAGCAGCGAGATCTGGCGGTAGGCGACGGCCTGCTTGGACAGATCGTCGTACACGATCAGCGCGTCTTCGCCGCGGTCGAGGAAGTACTCGCCCATGGTGCAGCCCGAGTAGGCGCTGATGTACTGCATCGCAGCCGACTCGGAAGCGGTGGCGGCGACGACGATGGTGTGGGCCATCGCACCGTTCTCTTCCAGCTTGCGCACGACGTTGGCGACCGAAGAAGCCTTCTGGCCGATCGCGACGTACACGCACTTAATGCCGGCGCCCTTCTGGTTGATGATCGCGTCGATCGCCAGGGCGGTCTTGCCGGTCTGGCGGTCGCCGATGATCAGCTCGCGCTGGCCGCGACCGATCGGGATCATCGCGTCGACGGTCTTGTAGCCGGTCTGCACCGGCTGGTCGACCGACTTGCGCCAGATCACGCCCGGGGCGACGCGCTCGACCGGCGCGGTCAGCGAAGCGGTGATCGGACCCTTGCCGTCGATCGGCTCGCCGAGTGCGTTGACGACGCGGCCGCAGAGTTCAGGACCGACCGGCACTTCGAGGATGCGGCCGGTGGTCTTGGCCACGTCGCCTTCGCGCAGGTGCTCGTAGTCGCCGAGGACCACGGCGCCGACCGAGTCGCGCTCCAGGTTCAGCGCGAGCGCGAACGTAGCGTTCGGCAACTCGATCATTTCGCCCTGCATCACATCGGCGAGGCCGTGGATGCGCACGATGCCGTCGGACACCGAGGTCACGGTGCCTTCGTTGCGTGCTTCGGCAGCGAGCTTGACCTTCTCGATGCGGTTCTTGATCAGTTCGCTGATTTCGGAAGGATTGAGCTGGGTGGTAGCCATGGGTGGTTCCCTATGTGCCGACGTTGCCGCCGGCGTGTGCAAATGAATTCTGTTTTTAAAAATGCAATCAGTTAGCTAGTGCGGACTGCAGGCGGCCGAGCTTGCCCTTGAGCGAGCCGTCGATGACGACGTCGCCAGCATCGATCACCGCGCCGCCGATCAGGCTTTCATCGACGGCCGTCTCGAGCTCGACCTCGCGGCCGAAGCGCTTCTTCAGCGCAGCCTTGATGGTGTCGAGTTCGCCGGCCGGCAATGCCGTCGCCGAGGTCACCCTCGCCTTCACGACGCGCTCGGCTTCGAAACGCAGCTCGTCGTACAGACCGGCGATTTCCGGCAGCAGGGCGAGACGACGGTTGTCGGCGAGCAGCGCGAGGAAGCGACCGAAGTTTTCGTCCGCGCCGTCCGGCGACAGCAAGGTCACCGCATCGGCGTGGGTCAGCTTCGGGTTGCCGAGCAGCGTCTGCACCTGCGGATCGACAGCGACGCGCGCAGCAAAGCCGAGCGCGTCCGACCATGCGGCGAGCTTGCCGGCGTCGCGCGCGAGCGAGAACCCGGCACGGGCGTAGGGGCGGGCGAGGGTCAGGGCCTGGCTCATCGTGATGCTCCTAAAAGGCCCGTTTTAGAGCTGCGCGGCCAGTTCGTCGATCAACGCCTTGTGGGCGTTGGCGTCGATCTCGCGCTTGAGCAGCTTTTCGGCACCGCTGACCGCGAGCGCGGACACCTGCTTGCGCAGGTCTTCCTTGGCACGGTTGGCGGCGGCAGTGATCTCGGCCTCGGCCAACGCCTTCTGCCGGTTGGCTTCGGAGATGGCGTCGTTCTTGGCCTGGTCGATGATCTGATTGGCGCGGTGATGCGCCTGATCGATGATCTCGTTGGCCTTCACGCGGGCGTCCTTCAACGCCTCGTTGACCTTGTCCTGCGCCTGCGCCAGGTTCTTCTGCGCGTTGTCGGCAGCGGCGAGGCCTTCAGCGATCTTCTGCTGACGCTCCTCGATCGCCGACATCAACGGCGGCCAGATGAACTTGACGGTGAACCAGATGAGGATCGCGAACGAGATCATCTGGCCAAGCAGGGTGTAATTCAGATTCATGTCGTGACCTGCAAATCGGGTGGCGCCGCGGCAGCACGCCGCGGCACTTCTGCAACAGCGCGGGCGCAATGCCCGCGCTTCGGCTTAGCCCTGCAGCGCGGCCAGCAGCGGGTTGGCGAACGCGAACATCATCGCCACGCCGACGCCGATCAGGAACGCCGCGTCGATCAGGCCGGCGAGGAGGAACATGCGGCCCTGCAGCATCGGGACCAGTTCCGGCTGGCGGGCGGCCGACTCGAGGAACTTCGAGCCCATGATGCCGATGCCGAGCGCGGCGCCGAGTGCGCCGAGGCCGACGATGATGCCGATGGCGACGGCGGTGAAGGCCTGGACGTTGGCGATGAATTCCATGGTGTATCTCCGGGTTAGAACAGTGCGTGGAAGTTGAAAAGGTTGAAGCGAAGCTTTGGAACAGTACGAATCAGTGATGCTCGTGCGCCATCGCGAGATACACGACGGTCAGCACCATGAAGATGAAGGCCTGCAGCAGGATGATCAGGATGTGGAAGATCGCCCAGCCGGCGTTGAAGATCACGCCCGGAACGAAGGTGATCCACGAGGCGAACAAGCCGGCGATCAGCATGAACACCAGCTCGCCGGCGTACATGTTGCCGAACAGTCGCATGCCGAGGCTGACCGGCTTGGACAGGTACTCGACCAGGTTTAGGAACAGGTTCGGGAGTGCGAGCAGGATCTTGGCAAAGGTGCCGTGCGCGTGGAACGGCGCGGTGAACAGCTCCTTGGTGAAGCCCCAGCCGCCCTTGGCCTTGATCGAGTAGAAGATGATCAGCAGGAAGACGGTGATCGACATGCCGAACGTGGTGTTGATGTCGGCGGTCGGCACCATGCGCAGGTAAGTGTGGTGCGCAGCTTCCTTGCCGGCGGCCAATTCGATGGCCTTGCCCGGCAGGTCGAGCGGCAGCAGGTCGATGGCGTTCATGAAGAACACCCAGACGAAGATGGTCAGCGCCAGCGGCGCGATGAAGCGACGGTCGCCGTGGAAGGTGTCCTTGACCTGGGTGTCGACGAACTCGACCACCATCTCGACGAAGGCCTGGCCTTTGGACGGCACGCCGGCGGTCGCCTTGCGTGCCTGACTCCAGAGCAGGAAGCAGCCGAGCAGACCCACGGTCAGCGCGATCACCCACGAGTCGACATGGAATGTGAGACCCGACACCTGCGCAGTGTTGTGCGTGAGGTGATGGACGATGTATTCGGTCAGACCGCCGCTGCTCTTTTCCGGACTCACGCAACCATCCTCAGGTCCACAGTTTTGTTGCAATCAGGAAAGCTGCCGCGGCCAACGCCGCCCCAGCCAGCACCGGCAACGCCGGCAAGTGCCATACCGCGATCGCCAGATACAGCCCGACGATCACTACGATCCATTTCGCCGCCATCCCAAGCAGCAGTCGCCCGAGTACCACTCCGGCACCGGCCACACCACCTCCGAACGCCCCCCACGCGGCCAACAGGCTGCCGAGGGTCATCGCAGCGCCACCGGCCAGCGCTCCGAGCGCGGCACTGCGTCCAGACAGCAGGCAGGCCAGCGCTGTCGCTAGCGTCGCCGCGGCCTGCAGGGCCACCGCGCGCTGCGCCAGCCGCCGACCAGCAGCGGCAGAATTCAGCACGCGCGTGATCCGGGGGAGTGGCAGGGGCTGCGGGCAGGCTTTGCAATCAAAACCTCCCCGCGGAGCCGCAAAAGTATAGCAGTCGGCCATTTTCAGCGGCAACCGCCGAAAGGCGTGAATTTCCATACGGGGTGCACCTGTAGGCGTATGCGCGCCGGCGCTGCACGCATTCGTGCACGGAACCTTTGCTCGCCCTCCGGGTCAGTCCTGCGGAGGCCTGCTTCTACTTCCTCGTCGGTCCTCGTGGCAGGTCTTCGGAAGCCCCGGCGTTCGCGTCGGGGCTTCGCTTTTTGCAGGAGCTGTGTGGGGGGCTATGGCATTTGTGGGAGCGACGCAAGTCGCGATGGGGGAGCTCAACGACCACTTGATCGCTACTTACGTCGCTCCCACAAACCCCACAAAACAGGAAGAGGTGCAGCCTCAGCCCTTCTTCCTGGGCACGTACAGGTCGGTGATCGTGCCTTCGTAGACCTCGGCCGCCATGCCGACGGATTCGCTCAACGTCGGATGCGGATGGATGGTGTGGCCGATGTCGGCGGCTTCGGCGCCCATCTCGATCGCGAGCCCGATTTCACTGATCAGGTCGCCGGCATGCGGGCCGACGATGCCACCACCGATCACGCGATGCGTGGCTTCGTCGAAGATCAACTTGGTGAAACCCTCGGTGCGCCCGATGCCGATCGCGCGGCCACTCGCCGCCCACGGGAACTTGCCTACGCCGTAGTGCAGGCCTTTGGCCTTCGCCTCGGTTTCGGTGACACCAACCCATGCGATCTCCGGATCGGTGAATGCGACCGACGGAACTACCCGCGCAACCCATTCGCGCTTCTGACCAGCCGCGACTTCGGCCGCGAGATGGCCTTCATGCGTTGCCTTGTGCGCGAGCATCGGCTGTCCGACCAGATCGCCGATCGCGAAGATGTGCGGCACGTTGGTGCGCATCTGCCGGTTCACCGGGATCAGGCCGCGCTCGGTCACGTTGACGCCAGCCTTATCGGCGGCGAGCTTGCCACCGTTCGCGGCACGACCAACTGCGACCAGCACGCGGTCGAACAATTTCGTTTCTGGAATGCTGGCACCGTCGAAAGCGACGCTGATGCCATCCTTCTGCGCCTTGGCTTCGACGACCTTGGTTTTCAGGTGGATCGCGACGCCCTGCTTCTTCAGGCGATCGGCGAGCGGCTTGACCAGGTCGAGGTCGGCGCCGGGCATCAGCTGATCCATCAATTCGACGACGGTCACTGCACTGCCGAGTGCGCGGAACACCGTCGCCATCTCCAAACCGATGATGCCACCGCCGACGACGAGCAGCTTGTTCGGAATCTCGGCGAGCTCAAGCGCGTCGGTGGAATCCATCACGCGCGCATCGTCCCAGGGGAAGCCCGGCAACTTCACCGGCTGGCTGCCGGCGGCGATGATGCATTGCTCGAAACGCAGCAGTTTCTTCCCGTCGGCGCCGTCGATCTCGATTTCATTCGCCGACACGAACTGCGCCACACCCGTCGCCACGCGCACCTTGCGCTGCTTGGCCATGCCGGTCAGGCCCTTGGTCAGCTGGCCGACGACCTTGCCCTTGTAGTCGCGCAACTTGTCGAGCGTGATCTTCGGTTTGCCGAAGTCGACACCGTAGTCGCTGGCGTGCGCGGCTTCATCGATCACCGCAGCGGCATGCAGCAACGCCTTCGACGGAATGCAGCCGACGTTGAGACAGACGCCGCCGAGTTGCGGGAAGCGCTCGACCAGTACCGTGTCGAGACCGAGGTCGGCCGCACGGAACGCGGCGCTGTAACCACCCGGACCGGCGCCGATCACGACGATGCGGCATTCGATATCGGCCTTGCGGCCGCTGGCTGACGCAGCCTTGGGCGTGGGCGCTGCGGGTTGTGCGGCAGGCGGCGCAGCGGGTGTCGGCGCTGCAGGCTTCGGTTCGGCCTTTGCCACAGGCGCCACGCCCGCATCCACGCTTTCGACGATCGCCACGACGCTGCCTTCCGACAGCTTGTCGCCGACCTTGACCTTCAATTCCTTGACCACGCCCGCCACCGACGACGGCACTTCCATCGTCGCCTTGTCCGATTCCAGCGTGACCAGGCCCTGGTCCTTCGCCACGGTGTCGCCGACCGCGACCAGTACTTCGATCACTGGCACATCGTCGTAGCCACCGATATCGGGAACCTTGACTTCGATCATGGGCATGGCTGAAACGTCCTGTCGGGGCCGATTAGGGCTTGGGCGGGTTGGCGGTTTGGGACGACACGGTGTCCTTGGGTGCGTCCGGATTGGTCCAGTCGTCACCCCAGTCGAGATCCTTGGCAACAGTGGGGAAATCGGCCGCGAGCGTTGCCGACAATTCGTCGGTGAGCGTTTGCAGCTGCTCCCAACGGCGCTCGCGCTTTCCCGCGCGCTCGTCGCTGGCTTCGATCAACAGCTCGACCTGCTCGCGCATCTTCGCGAAGGCGCCGCATCGCGGCGGCGGACCACTCGCGCGCAGGCTGCCGATCGCGAATGTCCAGGCTTCGGTGTCGTCGAACATCGCGGGCGCGCCTACCGGCGAGGCGACCGACAGCGCGCGATACCAGACATCCAGCAATTCCGTCGCCACGGCGGCCGGGATCGGCACATCGTTGATCTCCGGTTCCTGCTCGACCCGCAACACCAGGTTGTCGCCTTTCCAGTAGCGCACGCGCTTGTCGGCTTCTACATAGCGCAGCGTCCAGTCATCGCCACTGGCGATGCCCGCGGCGCTCGGAATCAGCATGAGCCCGCTTTCGTTGTCTTTTTCCGGCAGGCGCGTGAGCGAGAGCGCCGGCGGCTCGGTGAGTCCGGCCGAGAACAACTGCTCCACGGCCGCGCCCCAGTTCTGCCCCGCCACTGGCCACCCACGGCCCAGCGTGTTGGCGCAGGAGCCCTTTTGCGCGCTGGCCAGCGGGGCCGCCAGCAATGCCACGATCAACAACAAAACCCGTCTCATCTCAACATCACCTTAGAGCAGTACGCGGCGCATATCCGCGAGGAGCTGCGCAAGATACGCGGTGAATCGCGCCGCCGCTGCGCCGTCGATCACACGGTGGTCGTAGCTCAGCGACAGCGGCAGGATCAGGCATGCCATGGGGCGTCCTTAACGTGCATGCGCGGCGGACAGCGAGCCGATCCGCGCAGTTTCGATGGTGTGCGTGATAGGGGAATACGAGAACCAGATGGCTTTCACCTTGCCGCGCAAGGCTGAGACAGGGACAGGTCCCTGGAATCGACTGTCTGCGGCATTGAGGCGGTTGTCGCCCATCAAGTAAACCTCGTCGGACCCGAGTTTCGCGGAGGGAAACGGAATTGCTTCGACAGGAATCGGATTGCCTTCAATTTGGATGTAGGGCTCATCGAGGACGTTGCCATCGATGGCGGCGCGGTTGTCGCGCGTCACGATCGTCTCGCCGGGCAGGCCGATGATGCGCGCAATCCACATCTGTTCTGGATGTTCCGCGGGCACGTAAGTCACGATCTCGCCGCGACGCAACGCAGTCCGCTCACCGGAACGCGCGTCGACGGTAACGAAGTCGCCTAGTCGCAGCGTTGGCTGCATGCTGGTCGATGGGATTCGATACGTTTCGTAGCCGAACACTTCCCCGCGATGCCTGACAAACCAGTCCGCGAAAAGCCAGTTGACCAGGACCACGCTGGCGATCGCCAGCCAGACATAGTGGTACCAGCGGTTGTACCAACGCGGCGGCGTGCCAACGGGCATCGCGCGCGCGAAACGGAACGCGAGCACCAGGGCGGCGATGGCCGCCAAGATCAGGAGCGCCAGAAGCCCGTAATACCCCAACAGCGATGCCGGCAGGCCGAGCCGACCACCCACCAGCATCAGCAACGGTGCGATCGCCACGAACACAAAGCCCCACGCCATCCTCCGCACGTAGGCGAAGCCGACCACGGGCAGGAAGAACGTCAGCAGCAGCGCCAGTGCTCCGCTGCGGCGCGAGAGCCCCCCAGGACTTGCGACCGCTTCGTTCACAACAACACCCGGCGCATGTCGCCGAGGAGCTGCGCAAGATACGCGGTGAAACGCGCCGCCGCTGCGCCGTCGATCACACGGTGGTCGTAGCTCAGCGACAGCGGCAGGATCAGGCGCGGGGCGAACTGCTTGCCATCCCACACCGGGCGGATGGCCGACTTCGATACGCCGAGGATGGCGACTTCGGGCGCATTGACGATCGGCGTGAACTTGGTGCCGCCGATACCGCCGAGCGAGCTGATCGAGAAGCAGCCGCCGCTCATCTCCGCCGGGCCCAGCTTGCCTTCGCGCGCCTTGGCGGCGAGCTCGCCGGTTTCCCTGGCGATCTCGATCACACCCTTCTGGTCTACGTCGCGCACCACGGGCACGACCAGGCCATTCGGCGTGTCGGCGGCGAAGCCGATATGGAAGTACTTCTTCAGCGTGAGGTTCTCGCCGCTGGCGTCGAGCGATGCGTTGAAGTTCGGGAATTTCTGCAGCGCGGCGACGGACGCCTTCATCAGGAAGGCGAGCATGGTGAGCTTGATGCCCGCCTTTTCGTTTTCCTTGTTGAGGGCGACCCGCAGTGATTCCAGTTCGGTGATGTCGGCATCGTCGTGCTGGGTGACGTGCGGGATCATCGCCCAGTTGCGCGCAAGGTTGGCGCCGCTGAGTTTCTGGATGCGCGTGAGCGGTTTGGTTTCGATCGGGCCGAACTTGGCGAAGTCGACCTTGGGCCACGGCAGCAGGTTCAACCCACCACCACCCGCCACCGGCGCAGCGCCGGCAACCACGCCACTGGCCAGTGCATCCTTGACGAAGCGCTGCACGTCTTCCTTGCCGATGCGACCGCCGCGCTCGCTGCCCTTGACCTGGGCGAGATCGACGCCGAGTTCGCGCGCGAACATGCGCACGGCGGGACTGGCGTAAGGCACTTTGTCTGGCAAGAGTTCGTCGGCGGTGAACGCGATGGGCGGCGTACGCGGCGGTGCGGCTTCGGGATCGACACCGGGCTTGCCGTCGAGCGTGGTGGGCGCCTCGATGGAGCGCTGCGCCAGTTTGTCGGGTTGCGCCGCGACGATGGCCGGCTCGACCTTCGCACCGGTTTCCGCAGTTGCTGTCGTCGCCTGCGGCGCCACTGGTTCCGCCCGTTGCGGGGCTGCCGGCTTGGCTTCGGCAGCGGCCGCGCTGGATTCGATCACTGCGACCACGCTGCCTTCCGACAACTTGTCGCCGACCTTGACCTTCAATTCCTTGATCACGCCCGCGAACGGCGCCGGCACTTCCATCGTCGCCTTGTCCGACTCCAGCGTGACCAGGCCCTGGTCCTGCTGCACCGTGTCGCCGACCGCGACCAGCAGTTCGATCACAGGCACGTCGTCGTAGCCGCCGATGTCGGGGACGCGCGCTTCCTTGAGTTCTGCCATGGGGCTCAACCGTGCTGGAACAGGACCGCCATTGTCGCCGCCAGCGCGTGCGCACGCCAAGCACAAAAAAACTCCCGCGGTGCGCGGGAGTGGGGAATACGCCATTGCAGGCGTGGGGATAGTTTCTGGAGATACCAACCCGCGATCGTTCGCGGGACTATTTGTGGCGATTGACCTTGGCTTCGAGTAGCTCGAGGCGCTGCCCATTCGGCAGTCGATACTCCAGCGCATCGTCGATCGCGTCGAGGGCTTCCATGCGCTGGCACAGCGTTTCGGCGCGCCGTTCCAGCGCCCTCGCCCGCGGTTCGACGCGGGCTTCGATGTCCTTGTCCATGTTCTCCATGCGCTGCAAGCGCATGGTGTCGCCACTGAGGGCCGCCCGCACGGCGCCGCCGACGATGTCGCCGATCAGGCTGGGCAGTACGTCGCTGACGGCGCTGCCGATACCCTGGCCGAGATCATGGCCATTGAAACGGGTCGGCGTGACCGAGCGCGACAGGCGCGCATCGAGTTGCGCGCGTGCCTTGCCCAGCTTTGCGCGAGTCTCCTTGGGGTCGCTGCTGAAACCGGCAGCGACTTCGCCAAGCGTGACGAATGCGATCTCGGCGGCATCGTGGCCGATTTGCTGCGCGACCACCATCGTCGCGCGCGCATCTCGTTCGTAGTCCCTGATGCGCTTGCTGTCGGCCGCAGTCAACGTGACCCATTGGTCGTCGATGAACAGGCGGCCTTCCCGCATCACGATGGCCTTTGGCGTATCGCTTTCGCGGGTGAAGATCACGCTTTTCGGGGTGATGTGGAAGTCGTAGTCGCTGTCGACGTCGCAGCTGATTTCCTTTGCCCCCGCATGCCCAGCAAACAGCAATAGAACGCTCGCAAACACCATGCCACGCATCGTGCACTCCTTCGGGCATCTGCCCGCACGCCTGCAGCATGCGCGCGCCGGCCCGGCAACGTCAGTGCCGATCGATGGCATGACTCTCGTCATAGGGCGTCCGGCACTGCAACCCTGGCCTGCAACGGCGCATCTTTAGCTGTGTGGATCCCCCAACCACAGCGAGGTATCGGTCATGCGTTCCCTTCAGCACGTAATGTGGCGCGGCGTGATGGCGCTGAGCCTGCTGATGCTGGGCATCGGCAGCGGCTTTGGATTCCAGGAGGCGCCGGTGGCGGACATCGCGACGCCAGCCTGCGATGGCGATGCGATGGCTGCGCGCGAGGACATTAAGATCGAGCCCGTCGCACAGACGGACGCCCTGCCTGCACGCGGTTGAGATTGCAAGCGCAATCCTGAAGCACGCGTCAGCGAAGTGATCTGTCGGTGAAATCCACGCAGTGAATGCGCGCCGTGGTGAAGATCATGCGCGCGGCGTAGTGGAGGTTCATGCGTCTCTGGCTACGGTGTTCACTGCCCTACTCCCGGGCAGCTTGAACAGAAGAGGAGATCTGCATGCTGAATATCCGACATTTTCATTTGCGAACCTTGAGCCTCGCCACCGTCGCCGCGATTGCATTCGCGCCGACAGTCTTTGCGCAGGACACCACGACCAGCCAGCGCCGCTTCTCGGTGGTCGGCGGTTACGCCCACATGGTGCCGAAGTCGAATCCTGACGGCACCGTGTTGGGTTCCAAGACTGACCTCGACGGCAGCGGCGCACCGACCCTGAGCGGCAGCTGGTACCTCAACGACAACTTCGCAATCGAGTTGTGGGGCGCGGCCGACCGCTTCGAGCACGACGTGAACCTCGCCAACGGTTCCCGCGGCACGATCAAGCAGCAGCCGGTGGCGTTGAGCGGCCAATATCACTTCGGCGCACCGGACAAGACGGTCCGTCCGTTCGTGGGCTTGGGTTACTACCAGTCCAACATCAACGATGAGCAGTTCGATCCGGCACTCACCGGCAATCGCCATGTCGGTTTTGGCACCCCGAACGGCCCGATCGCCACGGCCGGCGTCGATTTCAACATCACCGATCGCTGGTTCACCCGCGCCGATGCCCGTTACATGAAGGGCGACGCGGAGGTGAAGCTGGCTGGCCAGGAGACGGGTGAGGAAGTGCAGCTCGATCCGTGGACGGTCGGTGTCGGCGTTGGCGTGCGGTTCTGACGACCGCAATGCCATGCAACCGCAACGGGCCCGATCGGGCCCGTTGCTATTAGCGTCTGCGGTTGGCTTCGTTCGTTACGGTGATCGCAGCAGGATCAAGGATGCTCGGCCTCGACATGCACGCGTTCGCGCCGCAGCAGGTACAGGCCACTGGCCACGATGATCGCCGCACCGAGCCAGGTCACCGCATCCGGCAGCACGCCCCAGAGTGCGAGATCGAGACCGACGCCCCAGACCAGTGCCGTGTATTCCAGAGGCGCGATCAGCGATGCCTCGCCGAGGCGGAACGCTTCGGTGATCGTGTACTGCCCGAGTGCACCGCCCAGACCGATGCCGAGGATGATCCACAGGTCCTCGCTCCGCAGCGGCACCCAGCCGGGCCACGCCAGCGCGCCAGCACCGAGCGCCATCAATGCCATCAGCCACACCACCATCGCCTGGGTGGAATCGGTGCGCGCCAGGATGCGCACGGTGATCGCCGATACCGCGTACCCCAGTGCAGCGAGCAGGACCGCGAGACCCGCAATGGTCAGTACGCCTTCGCCAGTCGGCCGCAGCACCACCAGCACGCCGAGCAAGCCGATCGCGATCGCGATCCAACGCCGCGGCCCGACGTGTTCGCGCAGGAACGGCACCGACAACGCGGTGATCAGCAATGGCGCAACAAAGAAGATCGAGTACGCAGTCGTCAGCGGCAACGTACGCAGCGCATAGACGAAGCCCGCCATCATCGCGATGCCTAGTACGCCGCGCAGCAGGTGCAGCGACCAACGCACGCGGAGCAATGGCCCGACCCCGGTCGTCGCCAGCGCCCACACCAGTACGAACGGCAACGACGAGGCGCCGCGCAGGGTCGCAACCTGGAATGGCGGGTAGTGCGCCGTCAGCAACTTGAGGCCTGCATCCATCAGTGCAAACAGGCCGACCGCGGTCAGCATCAGGAAGATCGCGCGCGTGCGGCGCGCAGCGGTGTGGGCGGAAGTCGTGGCGGTGTCCATCGCCATAGGATGGAGCAAGCCGTGTGCGAATGCTCGCACTGCGGCTTCGTCGATCGATGCAAAGAACTTCTTCCCGTTCTTTCTTGCATGCAAGCAATCGACCGTTCGTCGGAAAAACACTTGCAAGTAAATTTGCATGCGCGTAACGTGCGCGCCCTCGCCACGTGGCGATAGATTTTTTCAGAGAACGACTTCCATGCGACCCGCCTTCGACATCGCGAACAAGCTAACGCTGCGGCCATCCGGCCACGGCACGGCTGCGTGCGCGCCGACGAGCTGCGCGCTGGTTATCAGCGGCCGCGGCATGGAAGACGCGCTGACCATCGACTGATCTCCAATTCGCGGAGGTCGGTCACCCCGACCTCCGAGGCACGCGAACGCCCTCGGACTCGATATCCGGGGGCGTTTTGTTTTTGCCGTTCGCAAACGGAGAGTCACAGTTGTCGCGATGTTGCATCGCGCCCCGAAGCATCCGGACAGTGCTGGTCCGAGTCAGGGAAGACCGCTGAGGCGCGCAAGCGCTGTGCCTGGATGCTTCGGCACGGGCGGTGGGTGATGCGGCATCGCAAACGAATTGGCGCCTGATAGCAGGCGCCAATGCGAAACATCGATCGGACAGTTTTCAGCGGCCTGGACTCGTGAGTTCCAGCCGGTGCGCGCGGCATTGCCGTGGCGTATGCCGAGGCTGCGAGGCGGTGTTTCGAAGCGACGGTAGCTCAGAGGTTAGAGCAACGACTTCGAGTCGTGTGTCGCCGGTTCGAATCCGGCACGTCACCACTGGATAGCTCAGTCGGTTAGAGCATCGGACTTGATTCCGAGAGTCGCGGGTTCGATTCCCGCTCCAAACCAACGACCTTTCACGTCGTTTGTCAGGGACGCAAGTCCCACACCAGGAAACGCCCCGTGCGGCGTTTCGCCAAACGATGCGCTTCGGCGCATCGCGCAACGGAACGCCACAGCGGTGATGTCGCCGGGCCTGCGCCCTTGAAGCAGGCCGGTCGTTGGCGGAACACGCAACGCGACAGCGGGATCGTCGCGTTCGTCGGAAGGCAGCGATCGCCCTGCGGAAAGCACGCGGGCTCCGCGGCATCGGCGTCAGGGGCGTTTCCACCTTTTTCTTCTCCTCCCTTTCGCCAAAGGCGAAGGGGAGGGTTGGTGAGGGTGCTTTTGATCTTGCTTATGCAACCGCAAAGTCAAAAGCACCCCCTCCCAACCTCCCCCTGCGCTTCGCGCAAGGGGAGGAGCAAAAGCAACGCGCGACAACCGATCCATCGCGCAATCAATTCATCGGGTCGGACCACCCAGAACCACAAGGAGAACGTGCCATGTTCTGGAACAAGAGGATCGTGATCGGCGACGGCGAGCGCGGCCTGATGTATCGCAACCGTCGATTCGAGCGTGTGCTCACCGCGGGCGTGTACCGCATCTTCGACCCGTTGAAGCGCGTCGACATCGTCGTGCACAACATCGCCAGGCCGGAATACAACGGCAGCGATGCCGATGCACTGATCGTCGCGCTCGGCGACAAGCTCGGCCAGACCTTCGTGCTCGCCAACTTCGGCATGCAGGAAGTCGGCCTGGTGTTGAAGAACGGCAAGCTCGAGGACGTGCTCGCACCAGGTACCCGCAAGCTGTATTGGAAGGGCCTGGTGCCGGTCGAGGTGCAGGCGGTATCGCTGGCGGACGGCCTGGAAATGCAGGCCGACGTCGTGAAGCGCCTGCGCCAGCTCGGCGTGCTCGAGAAGGTCGCGGTGTCGCTGGTCGTGCCGGCGGAGTCGGCGGGCCTGGTGTTCATCGACGGCAAGCTCGCGCGGTTGCTCGAGGCCGGTGCCTACGCCTTCTGGAACTTCCAGAAGAACGTGAGCGCCGAGGTGATCGAGTTGCGTGTGCAGTCGGTCGAGGTATCGGGCCAGGAGTTGCTGACCAAGGACAAGGTTTCGCTCCGCGTCAACCTCGCCGCCAGCATCCGCGTGACCGACCCGGTCGCCGCGCGTACCAAGGTCGCCAAGTACGGCGACTACGTGTACCGCGAGCTGCAGTACGGCCTGCGCAAGGCGATTTCCGCCAAGACGCTGGACGAGCTGCTCGGCGACAAGGCTTCGCTCGACGCCGACATCTTCGGCTACGTGCGCGGTCGCGTGAACGAGCTCGGTGTCGAAGTGCTCGGCGTGGGTGTCAAGGACGTGATCCTGCCGGGCGAGATGAAGGAGATCCTCAACAGCGTGGTGCAGGCTTCGATGGCGGCCCAGGCCAACGTCATCCGTCGTCGTGAGGAGGCGAACGCCACGCGTTCGTTGCTCAACACCGCCAAGCTGATCGAGGAGAGCCCGGTGCTGATGCGGTTGAAGGAGCTGGAGGCTCTGGAGAAGGTCACCGAGAAGATCGACAAGCTCACCGTGTTCGGCGGCCTGGATGGCGTGCTGAAGCAGCTGGTCAGCTTGAAGCAGTAACTCGGCGCGGTCGGAGGGAACCGACTGCGTCGATCTTTAATCTAAGGAAGGACGACCATGAATACGCAATACGAATTCCTGCACGCCGAAGGCGCCACGCCGATCAAGGGCTGGGTGCGCGGCGTGCCGCTGGAAACAAAGGCGCACCAGCAACTGCAGAACATCGCCTCGCTGCCGTTCGTCGGGCCGTGGGTGGCCGTGATGCCCGACGTGCACCTCGGCATCGGCGCAACCGTCGGCTCGGTGGTGCCCACGCGCGGCGCGATCATTCCGGCCGCAGTCGGCGTCGACATCGGCTGCGGCATGGCCGCGGTACGGACCACGCTGCGCGCGAACGACCTGCCCGATGACCTCGCGCAACTCCGCAACTCGATCGAGCGCAGCGTGCCGGTCGGCAACGGACCGGGTGGCGATCATCGTCGCATCCCGGACAGCATCGACACGCGGCTGGAGCAATCGCACCTGATGGTGCGGCTCGACGCCATCCGCGCCAGGCATCCGAAAATCCGCCCCGACAAGGTCGACAAGCAGATCGGCACGCTGGGCGGCGGCAATCACTTCATCGAAATCTGCCTCGACGAAGCGGACGCAGTGTGGGTGATGCTGCACTCGGGCTCGCGTGGCACCGGCAACCTGATCGGCACCTACTTCATCGAGCTCGCGCGCAAGCAGTTGGAACAGCGCGTGCTCGGCTTCCACCTGCCGGACAGGGACCTTGCGTTCTTCCTGGAAGGCGAGCCGTTGTTCGACGACTACGTGGAAGCGGTGTCGTGGGCGCAGGACTACGCACGCAACAACCGTGAAGCGATGATGTCGCGGGTGCTGCACGAGATGCGCCACCGTTTGCCGAAGTTCCAGCTGGAGAAGCTGGCGGTGAACTGCCATCACAACTACGTGCAGCGCGAGCAACACTTTGGCGAGTCGCTGCTGGTGACGCGTAAAGGTGCGGTCAGCGCACGCGAAGGCGAACTCGGCATCATCCCGGGCAGCATGGGCACGTGCAGCTACATCGTGCGTGGCCTCGGCAACGCGGACAGCTTCCACAGCTGCAGTCACGGCGCCGGGCGCGTGATGAGCCGGACCCAGGCGCGCCAGCAGATCACGCTGAAGCAGCACCGCGAGGCCACGGCCCATGTGGAATGCCGCAAGGACGCGAGCGTGATCGACGAATCGCCGGCCGCCTACAAGTCGATCGACGCGGTGATGGCCGCGCAGGCCGACCTGGTGGAAGTGGTGCACACCTTGCGTCAGGTGGTGTGCATCAAGGGTTGAACCACGCCGCTCCGGATGGGGCGGCGTTTTTTATATGCGTCGACAAAAGAACGGCGACGATGTCCGTCGCCGTTCTCAGGGCTACCGACTATGGATCAACGCGCCGGCTTGATATGGAAAGAGCCGACATCGACGCCGATGTTCACGCCTTCGCCGCTGCCGGCCAAGGCGAGCGACACCGTGCCCTTGGTGAGCAGGTTCGTCTCGGCGGACTTGACGATGCCAGCACTCGCGCCAGCCTGGGCGTAGCGTCCGTACACTTCCTTGATGTTGTGCACATCGGTGAAGCGGCCGTTGCCGTTGTCGATCTTCCATTTGCCCGCGGTCAGGCCGAGGCCCTTGGCGGTGATGCGCACCGGCAGTGTCTCGCCGTTCTCGCAGCGCACCGTGCCGGTGCCACTGGCGTGCTTGTAGACCAGCGACCAGTTGGTGAGCTGGTAATCCAGCTTGCAGTCGAGGTCGTTGCCAGCGTAGGCCTGGGTGGAGAAGGCCAAGCCGGTCGCGCACGCGATCGATGCGAGCGTTGCGATCATGGTCTTTTTCATGTTGCCTCCTCTGTATGTGTTCTTTGTAGAACACGCGCACAGTGTCCACCTTGCGCCTGAACCTCATGAAACGGCGCGCGTTTTCTTCAGCGCAATGTCGATGAGTTGATCGTGGCGTGAAAAAGAAACGGCGGCCGAAAGGCCGCCGTCTGCATCACGCCATGTTGACGAATCAGAACGCGTGCGAGAACGACACGCCGCCGCCCCAGTCCGGGCTGCCATCGGACAAGCCCTTGGTGGCGTACACCTGCCACTTGCTCGCCTCGCTGGCCTTGACGCTGTAGAAGCCGGTGATCTCGCTGCGATCGTCGCTGGTGGTGGTCGCCGCTTCGCGCCAGTCGTACATCACGCCGAAGCTGTTGCCTTCGCCGACGGCCCAACTCAGGCCGGCATTCGCGCCCCACACGCTGTCGGCATCGATGAATTCCGAATCGCCGAGCACCGTATGCGAGACGCCGCCAAACACCGTGGTGCCACCGACGTCGCCATAGAGGTCGAGGGCGATCCCATAATCGTTCTCGCCGGTGCCCAGGCCCTTGTCTTCATCGGCGGTGGCGATCTTGGCGTTCGCGGTGAGATCGACGCCGACCGCGCCTTCGGTGTTGAACGCATAGGTCGCCGCCAGGCGCAGGTCGCCGATACCGGAAGCGGTGCCGGTTTCGGTGCCGGTCGGTGCAGTGTTGCCACCACGGCCGCGGCCGCGCGGATTCGAGTTGCCGACATTGCCCAGGCCCGGCACGACGCTGGCGTCGCCATCGATGCGCATCCACGGCACGCTCGCCTTCCAGGTCCAGTTGCCGCTGTTGTACTTGAAGGTCAGCGGCACCGAGGTGATCTCGGTGGTGGTGTCGGTGCCGTAATCGCCGCTGCTGTAATCGACGCCAATGCCGAACGAAGGACCATCCTCGGCGTAGGCGGCGCTGGCTGCCAACACGCCCGCGCACAGGATTGCAGCACTCTTGATTGAAACGGACTTCATCGGAACTCCCCTATGGATTGACAGCAAGACGGGCGCCGTTGGGCGCCCGTCGTCATGACGAAACTATGGATTACGGACGACCGCCGCGCTCGGGCTTGCTCGGACGTTCCGGGCGCTCGGGCTTGCTCGGACGCTCGACGCGCTCCGGGCGACTCGGACGATCGACCTTGGCGACGCGTTCCGGCTTGCCATGGTCGGCCTTGGCGCTGCGCTCGGCCTTCGCGGTGCGATCGGTCTTGCCCTTGGCGGTGTCGCTCTTGCCCTTGGCCTTGGCGGTGGTTTCCGTGGTGGTGGCGTCGGTTTCCTCATCGCTGGTGGTCGGGGTCTTGCCCTTGCCCACCACTGAACCAAGCTTGAAACCCAACTCCTTGGCGATCTTGCCCCAACCCATGCCGTCGGCGCGCATCTGCAGGAGGCCGTCGGTGGTCGTGACGGTGCCATCAGCGTTGGTGACCGAGGTACCCGTCAGCGCTTCATCGAGGCTTGCCGCATCGCCGGAGGCGATCAGCTTTTCGGCCATCGCCAGGGTGATATTCACTTCACCCCAACCCATCGGGCCATTTGGGTTTTCGATGGTTGCGGTGGTCGTCACCGTTTCGAACTTGAGACTGCCGTCCGGGTTGGTGGCCTGGGTGCCGTCCGCGTTGAGGACGGGCTTGGTTTCCGTCGTGGTGGTGGTGAAATCACCGCCGCTGCGCAGGTCGGTCACGATGTCCGTCGCATCTTCCGGGAAACCTTCGACACCGGAATAGCGATCGACGAGGCGATCCTTCGGCACGCTGGCATCGGTTTCGACCGTGTTGTCGGTCGCGGTGTCCTGCGCGAACGCAGGTACGGCCGCGAACAGCGCAAAGCTCAGCGCGGCCGGCAGCAACAGGATCTTCGTCTTCACGTTCATGGCATAGGTCCTTTTTTGACCGAACTGGGAAGCCGTCTGGGAACATCGGCTGGCGCAACGATGCGCGGCGAAGAGCACTGCGACAAGGCATTTCAGGCGTCGCGTTCAGTCTAGGTTCGAGCTGACCGCGAATGCGTGACAGAGCGCACGTCAGCTTCGTGTCGCGTTACTCTGCACGCCCTTCGATCGCGCGTGATGTTCATGAATGAGGCTCACGAAGACGCCATCGGCGCGACCCGGCACTGGCTCGAACGCGCGGTGATCGGGCTGAACTTGTGCCCGTTCGCGAAGGCGGTGTACGCCAAGCAGCAGGTGCGCTTCGTGCTCAGCATGGCGACGACTCCGGAAGCATTGCTGGAGGAGCTCGGCAACGAACTCGTGCTGTTGCGCGACACGCCTGCGGAGGAAATCGACACGACCTTGCTGATTCACCCGCAAGTGTTGGGCGAGTTCCTCGACTACAACGATTTCCTCGACGATGCCGATGCGCTGATCGAGGCGCTGGAACTAGACGGTGAGATCCAGGTCGCCAGCTTCCACCCGCAGTATCAGTTTGCCGGCACCGACCCCGACGATATCGAGAACTGCAGCAATCGTTCGCCATATCCGATGCTGCACCTGCTACGCGAGGACAGCGTGGCGCGTGCGGTGGAGGCATTTCCTGACCCGGATGCGATCGTGGAGCGCAATCTCGAGACGTTGCGCCGGCTCGGCCGCGACGGCTGGGAAAAACTGCTCCTGTAGGAGCGACGTAAGTCGCGAGCTTTCGGTCGCTGAAGCAATCGCGACTTACGTCGCTCCCACAAGGGGCGAGCTTTTCGGTGGTCGAAGCAGTCGCGACTTACGTCGCTCCCACAGGGGTGAACAGGCGATCCAGGTCGCCCGCATCCAACGCACGCCAATCACCGGATGGCAGATCGCCAAGTTCCAGCCCGCCGATCCGGCTGCGATGTAGTGCGGTGACATGGTTGCCAACCGCGGCAAACATCCGTCGCACCTGGTGGTAGCGGCCTTCGGTGAGCGTCAGCGCTGCATGGCGCGGATCGACGACTTCCAATCTCGCCGGCGCCAGCGGCGTCGGTTCCGATTCCAGCAGCAACGTGCCGCTGGCGAAGAGGCCTGCTTCGTCGCCACGCAGATCGTGCGCCAACGTCGCTTCGTACACCTTCGACAACTGCGATTTCGGCGACACTATCCGGTGCAGCAGCGCACCATCGTCGGTCAGCAGCAACAGGCCGCTGGTGTCGCGATCCAGCCGCCCCACCGTCGACAGCAGCGGCGAGCGCAGGCGATAGCGCGGCGGCAGCAGGTCATACACGATGCGGCCGGGATCCTTGGTCGAGCACGTGTAGCCGACGGGCTTGTGCAGCATCAGCACCAGCCCGGCGGGCGGATCCAGCGGTTCGCCGTCGATGCGGATGTCGGCGTGGCTCACTTTGTCGTCGGCGTACAGCACTTCGCCCTGCGGATCGGTGATGCGGCCTTCGCGGAACATCAGGGCCACATCCTTGCGGCTGCCGTAGCCGAGGTTGGCGATCAGCTTCACCAGTTTCATCGCGTGGCCTTCACTGCTTCGATCACCTTGAACCCGTCCTGCTGCGCGACGATGCGCACGCGGCCGAAATTCGCATCCAGCACGGATTCGTACGGCAGGTGCCGGTTGGCGACCAGCCATAACCGTCCGCCCGGCTTGAGCGCTTCGGCTGCTGCGGCAATGAAGCGGCGGCCAATATCGGGCCGGTCGGCACGGCCCTGTGCGTGGAACGGTGGATTGCTGACGATGAAGTCGTAACGCTGCGGCAAACCGGTGGTCACGTCATGCCAATGGAAGCCGAGCGTGGCACGTGCCGCATGCACTGCGAGATTCGCGCGGGCCAGTTGCAGCGCCCGTGCTTCGGCCTCGTACAGATCGAGCGCGGTCACGGCGGGGCAATGCGCCAGCACTTCCGTTGCGAGATAGCCGTAGCCTGCCCCCAGGTCCGCGCCGCAGCCGGCGAAATCGTGCGGCAGGTGCGCGGCCAACAAGGCCGAGGCACGATCGATGCGATCCCAGGCGAACACGCCGGGACGGCTGAGGTACCGACCGTCGAGGATCGGGCGCGGTGCATCCAGCGCGCGCCATTCCGCCGCCAGCGCCGGATCGACTGCGCCTCGCGGAGGCTGCGTCCAGAACACCCGGCAATGGTTTTTCGACAACGTCTGCACTGGTCCGGCGATGCGGACCAGGTCGGCTTCGCCGGATTTGGCGCCTTCGCTGTTGGGCATGCAGGCGATCACGGTGCCACCCGCTTGCGTGCGTTCGAGCGCACGCGCGAACAAGGCGCGCGCTTCCTCGCGCTGGCGCGGCGGTAGCAGCAAGACCAGCGGATAGGTCGCGCGGTCGTCCTCGTCCATCAGCGTGCCGCCGGAATGCTGCAAGGCATCGGCTTCAGGCTTGAAGCTCTGTTCGCACACCAGCCCCGGCAACGCGCGCTGGTGCAGCGGCCAGCCGTCGCGTGCGCGCAGGAACAAGGCGCCGCCCGCCTGCGGCCACGCCAATGCGCCCGTCACGAACGGGAGCATCAGGGTTTCGAGCGCGGGATCGCCGTGGTCAGTCGCCACGGCACGAGGAAACGGAGGACATGCCGCGATTTTACGCGGCAGGACTCAGGCGTGGTGCCGGCTCGACGTGTTGCGCACCTGCTCGACCAGCCACGAAGCACCAACGCAGGCAGCCAAGGCCATGGCCCAATTGAGCGCGACGCCCGAGGACAACGGCAGCAACTCCGCGATCGCCGGCCACCAGCTTTGTCCATACAGCGCCGCAACCACCGCCCCGGACAGGGCCATCAGGGTCACCAGCGCGCGCATCAGGCCTTGCTCGACCCGCGTATCGAGGGGCGCGTTCTGCACCTGTGCGGCCAGTGTTCGCGCGAAGTCCGCTGGCAGCGCATCCGGCAATGGCTGTCGCAACGCGCGGGCGATCACGCGATAGCGGGAGACCAGCGGGTCGTTGGTGCTGGCCGCGCCCGCGCGCTCGTCCTGCAGTGCGCGCTCCTGTGCCAGCCATTCGTTGTCTTTGTCGATGTTCATGCGGCGACTCCTATCCGCGGTTCCAGCGCTTCACGCAGGCGCAGGCGGGTGCGGAACAGATGACTCTTGATGGTGCCTTCGGCGAGGCCGGTGATCCTGGCGATCTCGCTGATCGGCACTTCATCCAGGTGATACAGCGTCAACAGCGTGCGCTGCAAGGGTGGCAGGCGTTCGATCTCGGCGTGCAGGCTGCGGGCGATTTCCTCGTCGGCGCAGGCGGCTTCGAGGTCGAACCCGTCGCCAACGCTTTCCAGCAGCGACAGCCCATCCTCGTCCGCAGTCGGTTCCAGCAGTGGAATGCGCTTGCGCTCCAGGTGGCGCTTGGCCACCGAATAGGCCACCTGCCCGATCCACGACTTCAGCGCGCTCTCGTAACGGTACTGGTGCAGGCACTGGTGCACGCGCAGGAATGTGTCCTGGCACAGCTCGCGGGTATCGTCGGGGTGCCGGACCATCCGTTGGATGATGTGCCAGCACAGGCCCTGGTACTCGCGCACCAGGCGCTCGAACGCGCCCGGCGCATTGGCCAGCACGGCATCCACCAGGGCGCGGTCTTCACTCATTCCCGTCTGGATACGCCCAGGAGGCGTCCGGTTGCAATCACCCGATTACGGCCTGGCTGCAACCGGCTCTTGCCTGCCCGTATCTCTAGCCCCGTAACCCCAAAAACCCTGCGGAGCCCACCCATGAATTTCGAAATCCTGATTCCCATCACCCTGTTCATCTGCATCACCTATGCGATCAAGGCCGTGGTCGACGCCCGCTTCCGCCGGCAGATGGTCCAGTCCAACGGCTCGCAGGACCTGATCCGCGCCATGCTGCAAGGCGAAGAGGCGCGCCAGCGCCACGGTTCGCTGCGCTGGGGCATCACCCTGGTGGCGGTTGCGCTGGGCTTCGGTCTGATCGAAGCGGCCGGCTGGACCGAAATCACCCCGGGCGTGATCGCCGTGCTTGCCGGCGCCACCGGCTTGGGCAACCTCGCCTTCTATGCGCTGTCGCGCAAGATGGGTCTGAACGCCTGATCGCGCTATCGAGGCTTCGCATCCGCAACGCCGCACCAGGGCCTGTTAACGCTATCCGAGCAGGTCGCGCCGGGCCTGACGGCGTGCGAGGCAAGGAAGAGCGAGGGCGCGTATGTCGATACGCAACCGAGTGATGACGCGGCATCGCGCGTCCTCAGGCCCGGCCCTCCGGGTTGCTCCTCAGTGGCCGCCAGCCGGCGCCGCGCGCCTTGTCCTTGCAGCAAGCAAGGCGCTGCGGCACGCAACACCACCTGGCAGCCACTGAGGAGCAACGCGACCTGCTCGGATAGCGTTAACAGGCCCTGGTGCGGCGTTGCGTCGCTAACACCGGCTTTATGAAATCGCAACATCGTTGGCGTCACCATGCTCGCGAACCCACCCTGGAGCAAAGCGATGCGAGCACTCTTCGTCGGCGGCATGGTGGACAACAGCGAACTGGATCTCGACGCAGCCCAGCCGCCTGCGCATTACCCCGAAAACACTGGCGCCGGCCGGCCGCGCTACCGGCTGCACCACATCGGTGAACACAATAGCGATGGCGAGATCGCCTACGTGGTCTATGCCGCACCGGAGCTGGCCGATTACGAGGTCGAGCGCATTGCCAGCGAGCGCGGCTATCCGCGCCGTTTTGACGCCACCCCCGCGCTCGTGACCAGCTAGGGCCTGTTCACGCTATCCGAGCAGGTCGCGCCGGGCCTGAGGCCGTGCGAGGCAAGGAAGAGCGAGGGCGCGTATGCCGATACGCAACCGAGCGATGACGCGGCATCACGCGGCATCAGGCCCTACTTCGGCGCAATGCGCCAGATGACGTCGCCGACATCGTCGGCGACCAGCAGCGCGCCATCCTTGCCGACCGCAACACCGACCGGGCGCCCGCGTGCGTTGCCGGACGTGTCGAGAAAATCGGTCAGCACGTCTTCGATGTCGCCGGCCGGACGGCCATCCGCGAACGGCACGAACACTACCTTGTAGCCAGCCGGCGGATCGCGATTCCACGAACCATGCAAGCCAACCAAGGCGCCATTCGCATAACGCGAGGGCAACAGCTTGCCGGTGTAGAACGTCAGGCCCAGCGGCGCGACATGCGAGCCCAGCGCGTAGTCGGGCGGGATCGCTTTCGCCACCAGATCGGGCCGCGGTGGCTGCACGCGGCTATCCACATGTTGGCCGTAATAGCTGTAAGGCCAACCATAGAACGCGCCTTCGCGTACTGAAGTCAGGTAATCGGGCACCAGGTCGCTGCCGAGTTCGTCGCGCTCGTTGACCACCGCCCACAACACCCCGCTCTGCGGTTGCCAGGCGATGCCGACCGGATTACGCAAACCGGAGGCGAACAAACGCCGGCTGCCGGTCGCCGCATCGATTTCGAGGATCGCAGCGCGATCGGTTTCGATCTCCATGCCGTGTTCGGCGACGTTGCTGTTGGAGCCGACACCGACGTACAACTTCGAGCCGTCCTTGCTCGCGACCAGGCTTTTAGTCCAGTGATGGTTGCGCGGTAGACCCGGCAGATCGGTGACCTTGGTCGGCGCAGCGGTGATCTGCTTGTCGCCGCTGCGGTACGGAAAGCGCACCACTGCATCGGCATTGGCGACATAGAACGTCTCGCCGACCAGTGCCATGCCGAACGGCGACATCAGGTTCTGCAGGAACACGCTGCGGGTCTCGGCGACGCCATCGCCATCGGTATCGCGCAGCAGCGTGATGCGATTGGGGCTGGACATGGAGGCGCCGGCCTTCGCGAAGGCCCTGTTCACGAACCACCTGCGCAACACGCCCAGTGGCGGATCTTCGGTGGGCGGCCGATTGGTTTCCGCCACCAGCACGTCGCCGTTGGGTAGCACGTACACCCAACGCGGATGCACGAGGTCGCGTGCATAGGCGTTGACCGCAAGCCCTGCAGCCGGTGTCGGCATTGCGCCGGCAGGCCAACCGACCGCTGTAGCGATCTTGACCGTGGGGATCAGTGTCTTGGTCGGCGCTGGCAGCATCGGATGCGGTCCGGTGCCGGCCTTCGTCGACAAGCGCGCGGTCTCGCCGCAACCGACTATGCCGATCAGCAATAACGCGAAGGTGTGACGCGCATGGGGATGGACGATGCTGTTCATAGCGACCTCCTGTGCGTGACAGGTGAGCCGCAGGCCACGCCTGTCGAGGCGTCACGGTGAACCCGCGACTATGAAGTCCATGTGAGACGGCGACACGCCGTGAACGTGGCGTCAAAGCTTTCAACTGCGCCATGTCAATCGCGCCATCGCCACTCGATGCCGACGGTCGCCTTGCGCCCCGGCGCCGGTTCGTAATAACGGCGATTGCCTTCGTTGACGATCACCGAACCGGCATAACGTCGATCGAACGCGTTACCGACGGCGAAGAACACCCGGCCTTCGCTGCGCGCGTCGCGAAAACCGTAACCGGCACTGGCACCGAATACCGCGTACGCATCGGCGCGCTCGTCATCAAGATTGTTCACCGGCACCGCCCCCCCGTATTGCCCATCGAAGCGCACGTGCCAGCCGATCTCGTCACCCCAATGCAGCGCCGCATACAGCGTGTTGCGTGGCACACCGGGAATTCGCGTATCCGGCGCCACCACGATGGTCGCTTGCGCGCACGGTGTGGTCACGCAGGTGAGGAAGCCGTCGCGAAAACGCGCGTTGACATGGGTGTAGGCGAATAGCGCGCGCCAGGCGCCTGCCAGCGGCAGGCTCGCCGACCATTCCGCGCCGAAGCGGCGCGCATCGCCGGCATTCTGGAACGTCGTGCGGCCACCGCTGCTGGTGTTGACCGTGAGTTCGTCGCGGGTGTCGGCGCGGAACAGAACGACCTCGGTGCGCAAGCCGGCATCGTCTTGCAGCTTCATGCCGACCTCGCCGCTGCGCGTACGCGCCGGGCGCAAGCCGAAATTCAGCCCGCTGCCGCCATCGGCGCGATAACCGAGTTCGTTGAACGTCGGCGTCTCGAAACCGTGCCCATAGGATGCGTACACATGCAGCGAAGGGCGCGGTTGCCAACCGAGGCCGAACACCGGCGAAGTCGCGCGATAGGTCACGCGGCCGCTGTCGTCTGGATTGGCGGTGGTGATGTAGCGATCGCGCGAGCGGAAGGCGATTTCACTGCGGCGCACACCAGCCATCAGCGACCAGGCTTCGTCCGGTCGCCACGTCGCCTGCGCGTATTGGTCGAGGGCGGCGACGCGATCGTCCTGTTGCAGGCGCAGCGCGCCGCGCACGCCGAGCTGGCTGCCGACGAAATTCTCGTAGCCGCGCCGATCCTGGCGTAGCTGGTCGTAGCCGAGACCGACGACGACTTCCAGTGGCTTTCCCGCCAGCGTCGCGGTCTGCGTCCAGCGCGCATCGAGGCCCGCATACGGTGCGCGCAGATCGATCACGCCGCCGCCGCTGAGCGGATTGCGTTGCGTCGCGACCGGGATGGCGAGGAACTGGGTGACCTCGCGCTCACCGGCATAGGCCAGCAGCCGCAACTGCGCATCGCTCGTGAAATCGTGCGCGAGCACCGCGCCCAGTTGTCGCTGCGATACCGACTTGCGGGTGTTGAACAGGTGCGCGCCCTCCGTGGCCTGGCGCGGATCGGCTTCGAACTGCACGCGGCTCAGGCCGAGTGGATCGAGCGTGCCGGGCGCCGACAATGCATTCGCCAGCAGGGTCACCGTCGTGTTGCCCCGCGACAGATTCGCCTTGCCGTTGAAGGCAGTGCGTTCTGCGCGGCTGTGGTCGCGAAAACCATCGGTGGCGAAATGATTGAGGCCGAGGCTGTAGTCGAATCTATCTGCCTGCGCCCCGCGCAGATCGACGCCCAGCCGCCGGCTGTCGTCGCTGCCACCGGCTGATGCAATGCCGATGTTCGTCGGTGCCGTTCCGTCCGCAGTGAACAACTGGATCACGCCACCAGAGGCATTGCCGTACAACGCCGAGAACGGCCCGCGCAGCACTTCGATGCGCTCGGCGGTAGCCAGCGGGAAATGCGAAACCTGCCCCTGTCCATCCGGCATCGTCGCCGGGATCCCGTCGACATACAGGCGCACGCCGCGAATGCCGAAGCTGGCGCGCGTGCCGGAGCCGCGAATCGACAGTTGCTCGTCCTGTGCGTAGTTGTGCCGGTTACGTGCCAACAGGCCCGGGATCGTCGCCAGCTTTTCCGAGAGGCTCGCACCCAGGGTGTCGGTGCGGTAATCCGGGCCTTCCACCACGCTGATCGAAGCCGGCACGTCCTGCGCCGCGTGCGGCGTGCGCGTCGCCGTCACCTGGATGCGATCGAGCTCCTCGAGCTTGCGTTGCGGCCCGGCTGCGAAGACCGGGCCGCAGAGGGTGAGCATTCCAGCCAGGGCGAGGGCGCATTTCGACATCGCACCAGCCTAGCGTGGCCGTGTTCAGGCCGTGCGATCCCCCGCCAGCCCGCGGTTTCGATCACGCTACCTTTCAGCGGCAGCGGAAATAGGTCTGGCCGCGGGTATCGATGTAACGGCGGTTCGAGGCGTAGCCGCTGCTGTTGCCGTAGCCGACACCGAAATCGCGCTCGCGGTGGATATGGGCCGGGGCGGCGTTGCGGGTGGTCGTGGCGCTGGTGCGCGGGGTCTTGCGGCGTTCGATATAGAGGGCAGTGGTCATGGCGGTCGTCCTTGTGAATTGGTGTGTTGGTAGACTACAACACCAGACACCTCTTCGCCATAGGCCGGAAGTCACCCTGCCCGAAATCGCCGGGACTGAGACTGCCGGCGGGTCTAGCGCCGATCGAGCATGGTCCGCAGCACCGGCACCGTGGTGACGTCGTCGACGCCCTTGAACCCGGCGATCCGTTCGCGGAGGTCGGCCAGTGCACCGGGCGTCTCCGCCTGCACCAGCACCAGCAGGTCGATCTCGCCTGCAACGCTGTAGCACTGCTGCACCTGCGGCAGTTCGGTGAGCAGCGGCATGACGTCGTCGCAACTGAAGCCGTCGGCATAACGCAGCCACAACCACGCCTGCAGCGGATCACCGTTGCTGCCGAGGCGCACCGTGTACTGCGCGATCACACCGGCGCTTTCCAGGCGTTGCAGGCGTTCCTGCACGGTGCTGCGCGACAGACCGACGGCCTTGGCCAACGCGACGGTCGACAACCGCGCGTTGTCCTGCAACAACGCGATCAACTTGCGGTCGATGGCATCGAGGGCTTTCATCGTTGGTCACCCGGGGCCGACAAGACCGGCATTCTGCCGGGTTGAGACCGGCGTGCGCGACCACGCACAGTGCGCGCCTCGCCCAGCGGACGCCGCCATGACCTTCGACCACACCACCGTCCTCATTCCGATCGACGTGCAGCAAGGCTTCGATTACGCGCCGTGGCCGCAACGCAACAACCCGGTGATGGAAGCCAACGGCCAGCGTCTGCTCGCCGCCTGGCGTGCACGCGGGCTACCGCTGATCCATGTGCGCCATGATTCGATCCACGTCGGCTCGTCGCTGCATCCGCAGCATCCGGGCAACGCCTTCCGATCTGGATTCGAGCCGCAGGACGACGAACCTGTCGTCAGCAAGTCGGTCAACGCGGCCTTCATCGGCACCGACCTCGAACTGCGCTTGCGCCGCCTCGGCGTGACTGGCGTGGTGCTGTTCGGCATCAGCACCGACATGTGCGTGTCGACCACTGCGCGCGTCGCCAGCAACCTCGGCTACCGCACGCTGGTCGTCGGTGATGCCTGCGCTTGCTTCGACCTGAAGGACGCCGACGGCAGCGTGATCGCCGCCGACGTCATCCAGCGTGCGCACCTGGCCACGCTGCGCACGGAATTCGCCGAGGTGCTCGACACCGACGCCTTGCTCGCGGCGCTGGGCTGAGCCGCCGCGAGCAAGGCAATCCTCAATCCTTCTCTTTCCCGATCACCTTGCCGGTATTCGGATCGATCTTCAGTTCGACGTCCTTGCCTTCCGGATCATCGGCCTCGGCATTCCAGATGCCGTCCTCGTAATCGACATCGTGCACGTTGGTGTAACCGGCCGCTGCCAGTTGCGCACGCACGTCCTTCTCGTTCAACTGCGCGACCCCCGTGTTGGGATAGACCTTGCCGGTCTTCGGGTCGATCCGCACTTCCATGCGGTTGCCATCGGCGCTGCGCGCGTCGGCCAACCATACGCCGTCGCTGAACTTCACGTCGTTGACCTTGGTGTAGCCCTGCTCGGCGAGCGCTTCGCGCACCTCGTGCTCGGTCAACGCTTCTTGCGCCATGACGGCGCCGGAAGCGAACACGGTCAGGGCGAGACTCAATGCAGCGATCTTCTTCATCACAAGCTCCTACTGGCAGGAGCCTTGAGTTTTGGTCGCGCTGCGCGAACTGGCGGTGAATGTCGTCAGCATGTCCTGGCTGTCCCAGTTCACGCTTTAATGCAATCTTCAAATGGCCTTGACATGCCTTTAAGCAACCAAGGCTGGAAAACAAACGCCGCTCCCTGAGAAGCGGCGTTCCTTAAACTTGAATACTGGCGTTACTGCACGCGCGCAGTCGAACCCACCCTAACGATTATCGGCTTTGCTGGCTCGGCTTTGCCGTCTGCATGTGTGATGGTAACGACATACTCACCCGAGGGCACCGCTCGCACCTGGAACTTGCCATCTTTCTTGATGGTTAGTTCACGATGCCATCCCGTGTCACTGCCTTGGATGACCACGGTATCTCCCGCTACTGCTGTACCGGCGATATTGCCGTTCGAATGTTGCGCGTTCGCACCGAAGGCGATCGCCATGGTGATGGACGCCCCCATGATGAGGCGCTTCAAGGTGTTGTTTTGCGAAGACATGCGAGTTCTCTTCAATGATCAGGACGTGGTGCTGGCAGTCTAGGCGCACGACTGGAAGTGCCAACCGTGCCGAAGGTCACCGGTTAGCTGACAAATTCAGCAGAGGCGAAGTCATGATTCTGCGGCCGCTTCCGCCGCCGCCGCGCGTTGCGCCTGTTGCTGCAACCGCCACATCTGCGCGTAGTGGCCATCGACGGCGAGGAGATGTGCGTGGTGGCCGCGTTCGACGATCCGGCCGGCATCCATCACCAGGATCTCGTCGGCGCCCATCACCGTCGACAGCCGGTGCGCGATCACCAGCGTAGTGCGGCCAACCGCGATGCGGTCGAGCTCGGCCTGGATCGCCTTCTCGGACTTGGAATCGAGCGCGGAGGTCGCTTCGTCGAAGATCAGGATCGCCGGGTTCTTCAGCAACGCGCGTGCAATGGCGACGCGCTGTTTTTCGCCGCCGGAGAGCTTGAGCCCGCGCTCGCCGACTTCGGACTGATAACCGTCCGGCAGCGACACGATCAGGTCGTGGATGTGCGCGGCACGTGCCGCCTGTTCGACTTCCTCACGGCTCGCTTCCGGGCGGCCGTACTGGATGTTGTAGAAGATGGTGTCGTTGAACAGCACCGTGTCCTGGGGAACGATGGCGATGGCGCTGCGTACCGAGGCCTGGGTGTAGTCGCGGACGTCGCGTACCGCACCTTCGGCATCGGTGATGCGGATGTGCCCGGCGTCGACGTCGTAGAAGCGGTACAGCAATCGCGCCAGCGTCGATTTCCCGGAACCCGAATGCCCGACCACGGCGACGGTGCCCCCGGGCGGGATCGTGAAGCCCACGTCCTGCAGGATCGGCCGGCGCGCGTCGTAGGCGAACTGCACGTTTTCGAACGTCACCCGCGGATGCAGCGCATGCAGCGGCACCGCGTCGGGACGGTCCTGCACGTCCTGGCGCTCGTCGAGCAGGCCGAACAGGCGTTCGAGGTTGGTGAATGCCTGCTTCACCTCGCGATACATCATGCCGAGCATGTTCAATGGCGCGGACAGCTGCAGCAGGTAGGCGTTGACCAGCACCAGGTCGCCGATGGTCATGTGGCCAGCGACCACGCCGGCGGCAGCGCGCCACATCATCGCGGTCACGCCGATCGCGACGATCGCGGTCTGTCCCAGGTTGAGCACCGCCAGCGTCTTGCGGCTCATCACCTGGGCATTCTCCAGGCGCACCAGGTTTTCGTCGTAGCGACGCGCCTCGTGTTCCTCGTTGCCGAAGTACTTGACCGTTTCGTAGTTGAGCAGCGAGTCAACCGCCCGCTCGTTGGCATGCGTGTCGGCTTCGACCGAAGCGCGGTAGTAGCGCGTGCGCCACTCGGTGATCGCGACCGTGAACACGATGTAGGCCGCGAGCGTCGCCAGGGTGATGAAGGCGAAGCCCCAGTCGTAAAGCCGCACCAGCACCGCGGTGACCAGCACCACTTCAAGCACGGTCGGCACGATGGTGTACAGGGTCCAGTCGAGCAGGTCGGAGATCGCGCTGCCACCGCGTTCGACATCGCGCGCCACGCCGCCGGTGCGGCGCGCCAGGTGGAAGCGCAGCGACAGCGCATGCAGGTGGCGGAACACCTGCAGCGTCACCCGCCGCGACACGCGTGCCATGACCCGCGCGAACACCACTTGCCGCAGCTCGGTGAACAGCGTCACCGACAAGCGCGAGGCGCCGTAGGCGACCAGTAATGCGACCGGCAGGACCAGCAACGTCGGCGCCACATCCAGCCCGTCGACGAGTTGCTTCAGCACCATCGGCACGGCCAAGTTGGCGAGCTTGCCGGCGACGACCAGGGCCAGGGCCAGGGCGATGCGGCCGATGAATGGCCGCAGGAACGGCACCAGCTCGCGGACGACCTGCCATTCGCTGCGCGCGGTCGTGGCGCGGGCGACAGGCGCGTTGCCGTCGTCGCTGCCGGCAGCATCGGTAACAGGCAGCGGCGCGGATTCGGTGGGCAGGGTCATGGCGCCAACATGGTGACTCGCCGGCGACGTTGCAAGCCGATGGCCGATGGACGCTGCTTTTCTCGGTCTATTAACGCCGGGAAGCGAATCATCGTTTGGCTTGCTCGACCTTGCATCAATAGACCCGCACAGGTGCGGCTTTTCCACTGCAGCAAGGGGAACCCATCATGTACAGAAACAAGATCCTGACGGTTGGCCTGTTGTCGGCCAGCCTCGCGCTGGCCGTGCATGCGGCCGGCAATCCGGTCACCCCCGGCGTACTGACGACACGCACGGCGCTGGCCCCGGGCGGCCGCGCGCTGACCCTGCCTTCGCAGGCGGCCCCTGCGGCCATTGCCGCCACCTACCTGCGCCAACACGGCCATTCCGACACTACGGTAGCTTCGCTGAAGCTCAGGTCGGACAGCCGGCATGACGATCGCCGCCACCTGCGCATGACGCAGGAAGTCGGCGGGTTGATGGTGTACGACACCTACGTCAAGGCCACGATCAATCGGCGCGGCGAACTGTTGGGCATGATCGAAAACCTCGCGCCCGTGCCCGCCGGCGGCGGCGTCACGCGCGCAGCCGTTGGTGAAGCGACAGCACTGGCCGCGGCGTTCAGGGAACTGAAGATCGCGGGCGCAGTACCGCAGGTAGTGACCCGTCGCGGCAATACGACCAGCTTCGCCAAGGCCCGTGGCTTTTATGCAGCACCCACGGTGACGCGCGTGGCACTCCCGATGCCCGACGGCACATTGTCGACCGGCTTCCTGGTCGAGACGTGGCGCCTGTCCGGCAACCTGCTGCATGAGACTGTCGTCGACGGCAACGGTCGCGTGATCGAAGTAGTCAAGCGCACCAATACCGACTCCTACAACGTATTCACCGTCGATCCCACCGCAACCCCACAGGCGATCGTGGCAGGGCCCGGCGGCTGGTTGTTCGGCGGGACGCACCGCTCGATCGACATCGCCGGCAACAATGCGCACGCCTATCTCGATGCGGTCAACGATAGCGTGCCGGATGCAGGCGGTACGAGTGTCGCCGACGGCAACTTCCTCACCGCATTCGATACCGGCATCCAGCCTTCGGCTGGCGAGAACCCCAATGTCGCGGTGCAGAACCTGTTCTATCTCAACAACGTGATCCACGACCGGCTCTACCTCGCCGGTTTCGACGAGGCCGCGGGCAACTTCCAGGAAGACAACTTCGGACTCGGCGGTCGCGGCAGCGATTCTGTCAACGCCGAAGCGCAGGACGGTGGCGGCACCGACAACGCCAATTTCGCCACGCCGCGCGACGGCAACAATCCGCGCATGCAGATGTACCTGTGGTCCTCACCGCTGCCCGACCATGAAGTGCTGATCAATGCACCGGCGGAGCTTGCCGGCACTTCGTATGCCGCCCGCCGTGCCGCTTTCGGCGGCTCGCTCGACGCCACTGGCCTCACTGACGACGTGGTGTTGGTCAACGATGGCACAGGCACCACCACCGATGCCTGCGAGCCGATCGCCAATGCTGCCGACGTCGCGGACAAGGTCGCCCTGATCGACCGCGGAACCTGTACTTTCGTCATCAAAGTGAAGAACGCGCAGAACGCCGGCGCGGTCGGCGTCATCATGGTCAACAACCAGGGTAACAACCCGATCGTGATGGGTGGGACTGATGCCACCATCACCATTCCCGCGGTCATGATCGGCCAGTCGAACGGGGGCATCCTGAAAGCAGCGACAGGCGTGAATGCCACCCTGCGCCTCCTCGATCCGGCGCCGATCATGCAGGACAGCGCCCTCGACTCCGACATCGTCTGGCACGAATACGGCCATGGCCTGACCTGGCGGATGATCGGACACATGAGCGGCCCGCTGTCCGGTGCCATCGGCGAAGGCATGAGCGACGTGCTCGCGATCATCATCAACGATGATGACGTCGTGGCCGAGTATTCGTTCGCTGACCCGGGCGGCATCCGTTCCGCGCCTTACGCCAACTATTCGCGCACCTACGGCGACATCGTCGGCGCGGAAGTGCATTTCGACGGCGAGGTCTACGGCGCTATCGGCTGGCGGCTGTGGAAGAACTTCCAGGGCGCGGGGGTGAGCAAGGACGATACGCTCGCCTTCATCGTCGACGGCATGAACTACACGCAGGCGTACCCAAGCTTCGAGAACATGCGTGATGGCATTCTCGCGGCCACTGCGGGTAGCGGCCACGAATGCCTGGTGTGGGATGCATTCGCCGACTACGGCGTCGGCGTCGGCGCCAGGGGCAAGGCCAAATCCTCGGCGCTTGGCGTGAGTGTGATCGTGACCGAGTCGTTCGCGCTGCCGGCGGGGTGCACCGCAATTCCGTAGACCGTGGACATTGCACGCATCGACGGGGGCGCGCGGGCGCCCCCGTTCTTTTTGCACATGCAACCAATCAGGCCTCCACCGGCACCGAGCGCGCCCAGCTCCACTTCAGGTTCACACCGAGCGTGCCAAGGACGATCAGGGAAACACCCACCGTCTGGATCGGGCTCAGTGCCTGGCCATACAACAGATAATCGAGCAACAACGCGATCACCGGATAGACGAAGGCCAGCACCGCAATCGTGACCACCGGCAGACGCGGGTAAGCGGAATAGAACAGCACATAGCAAATGCCGCTGTGGATCAGGCCGAGGCCGGCCAGCCAGACCCAATGCGAACCCATGCCGGCCACCGCTGAGTAATCCGCGAACGGTGCCAGCATCGCCACGCCGACCAGACACTGGATCAGCACCACCGCAAACGGACGCTCGCGACTGATCTGGCGCGACAGCAGCATCGAGGCGCCGCAAAGGATCGCCGCGACGAACACCAGGCCGACGCCAAGCAGGTAACTGGCGTCGGCGCTGCCGAACAGCTTGATCGGATCAGCGGACAGCACCACCCCGGCAAACGCGAGGCTGGTCCAGGCCAGGTCTGCGGGTCGCGTGCGTTCGCCGTAGAACAGCGCCGCCAACGCCAGCATCGCAAACGGGAAGAAGTGATAGACCAGCGTGGCGACGCCGATCGACGAGCGCGCCATGCCGGCGAACAGCGCGACCCAGTTCAGCACCAGCACCACGCCGCTGACCACGGCCGCCTTGATCAGCGCGCGCTCTGCGAGCAATCCGCGCAGATGACCCCGCGCGATGCCCCACGCGATCAGGAACAGGCTGCCGAACACGCAGCGGAAGAACACTGAGGTGGTCGCATCCTGCCCACTTTCATGGACGAAGACGCCGACCGACCCGATCAGGATCTCGGCGACGAACAACTGGATCAGCGCGGTACGCGATTCACGGCTGGAAGCGGCGTTCATGCAGGGGGCCGGGCGGGGGAACTGCAGGCTAGGCCGTGACTGAACGCCAGTACAGATGCAGCTATCATATAATTTGACCAGTACAGATGCCCATGCCCGAAACCCTGCTCTATGAGCGCCTAGCCGAACGCCTGCGCGGACAGATCCAGCGCGGCGTGCTGCGCGCGGGCGAACGCATGCCTTCCCTGCGACGGCTCGGCCGCGAGCAACGGGTCAGCCTGGCGACGGCCGTCGAGGCGTACCTGCATCTCGAACGCGAAGGCCTGGTCGAGGCGCGGCCGCGCTCGGGCTATTACGTCCGCGCACCCCATGCATCGCTACCACGCGGCCTCACCCCGGCGCGCACACGCGCCCCGCAGCCCATCCGCAACCCGGCCTTGCTCGGTGTCCTCGACGTGCTCGGGCGCAAGGACGTCCTGCCGTTCCACGCCGCCACGCCCTCGCTCGAGTTGCTGCCCAGTGCTGCACTAGCCACCGCCACGACACGCGTCCTCCGCCGCGACCCGGGTGTCGCGCTGAGTTATGCGGTGCCGCAGGGCATCGCCGAATTGCGCCAGCGCATTGCACAGCGCTATGCGCAATGCGCAGTCGACGTCGATCCCGACGAGATCATCATCACCGCCGGCGCGATGGAGGCGATCACCCTGGCGTTGCGTACCGTCACGAAGCCCGGCGACATCGTGCTGCTGGAGACGCCGACGTATTACGGCTTGCTGCAGGCGGTCGCAGCCCTCGGCCTGCGCGTGATCGAGGTACCGAATCGGGCTGGTGCCGGCATCGACGCCGCATGCGCAGCGGAATTGCTGGATCGCCATTCCGTCCGCGCTGCAGTCCTGGTGCCGAACTTCAACAATCCCAGCGGCAGCCTCACCAGCGATGTCGACAAGCGCGCCCTGGTCGCCGCCTGCACGGCGCATGACGTCGTGGTGATCGAAGACGACCTCTATGGCGAGCTCGCCTACTCAGGCGAGCGTCCTGCCCCGTTGCGTCGCTTCGATGGTGGCCGCGGCCACGTGATCACCTGCGGCTCGTTCTCCAAGATGCTCGCGCCGGGCTTCCGCGTCGGCTGGGTGCTCGGGGGACGGTGGGCCACGGAGTTGCTACGCGCGAAATGCTTTTCGACCGTGGCCACGGCAACGTTGCCGCAACTGGCGATCGCCGAATACCTGTCGCGCCACGATTTCGATCGCGCCCTGCGCCGCCTGCGCCGCGAACTCGCCACCAACGCGCAACGCTACCGCGAAGCCATCGCCCATCACTGGCCCGAAGGCACGCGCGTCTCTGAACCGACCGGCGGCATGGCGCTGTGGCTGGAATTGCCGGCGCCACTCGAGGGCCAGGCCTTGTTCGAGGCCGCCCTCGCGCGCGGCATCGGCACCCTGCCCGGCCACCTGTTCTCCAATCGTGGCGATTACCGCCACCACCTGCGCCTGAGCTGCGGCCTGAAATGGGACGCGCCTGTCGAAGCCGGCCTGCGTACCGTCGGCAGCCTGGCGCAGCGCCTGCTCGCATAGGGTGCGAGGCTACAATTCACGCGAACGTGGTCGTAGCGACCACAGCCACTGAGCTCGAACGATGACCGATACCCTTCCCGATCGCCTCTCCACCGATCCCCGCAGCCCGCATTACGACGCCGCCATCCTCGAACGCGGCATCGGCATCCGCTT
Source organism: Lysobacter sp. CFH 32150 (assembly GCF_022758295.1). Classification (GTDB taxonomy): domain Bacteria; phylum Pseudomonadota; class Gammaproteobacteria; order Xanthomonadales; family Xanthomonadaceae; genus CFH-32150. Next base: position 203,047 of record NZ_JALDWJ010000007.1, read on the forward strand.
CAACGGCGTGGAGAAGACCAACGTCGAGGAATACTGCGTCAGCGAAGGCTGGGTGCGCCTGCCGGTCGGCAAGTCGCTCGATCGCCGCGGCCAGCCGATGACGATGAAGGTCAAGGGCGAAGTCGTGCCCTACTTCCTCGACACGAAGCACGCAGAGCCAGACCCCGCAGGCTGATGTGCGGATGCGGGCATGACCGTCTACGTCGACGATGCAGTCACCCTCTGGCGCGGCCAGCGTTGGGCGCATCTGATGGCCGACACACTGGACGAGTTACACGAGATGGCGGCACGGCTCGGCATCCCGCACCGCGCGTTCCAGAACAAGACCAGCGGCGCGCACTACGATGTCCCCGCGCCTGTGCGCGAAGAGGCGATCCGCCTTGGTGCCGTCGCCATCTCGCGCCATCACGATCGCGAGCTGGTGCGCACCGTGATCCGCAACGCCAAGGCGCAGGGACGCGGCGAACACGCGTGAGATCCGGCCAGCCGGCTATCATCCTTGCATTGCCACCGCACCGAGGATGCCGATGCAGTACCTGATGCTGATCAATATCGACCAAAGCCTGCTCGACGCCCTGCCTGCGGGCGAATATGACACCATGATGCGTGGCTGCATCGGCAAGGCCGATGAACTGCGTGACGCCGGCCATCTACTCGAATCACAGCAGCTCGAAGCGCCGGCAACCGCACGCACCTTGCGCGTGCGCAGCGGACGCAGCACGGTGATCGACGGTCCTTTTGCCGAAACCAAGGAAGTCCTCGCCGGCTTCAACCTGATCGAAGCCCCGGACATCGACGCAGCGATGCGCATCGCCGCCGACTTCCCCTGGGCAGGCTACGGCAGCATCGAGGTGCGCCCAGTGCGGGATTTCGAAGCGGTGCGACGCCTGGTCGGCGCGTAACGGCCCCCATCCCATTCAGGTGACACGAACCGTCGCAGAGGGCGCATAGTGGGGGCACGCGCCGCAATCGTGCCCGCCCCTTCCAGGCGGGCGTGCGGGCGCCGAAAGCGAAGGAACCCCATGTCCAGTAGCAAGGGTCGCGGCAATCAACGGGACAACACCCGTGGCACGCAGCCCGGTGGCGATGCCAACCACAAGCGCATGGAGAGCCGCCGCATCTCCGATCACATCGCCGATTTCGAACGCAGCGGTGGCCGCGTCGAGAAGCTCGGTACGACCCGCGTGTTGCAGAAGGTCGACTCCACGGCCGCGACGGGCACGCCGCCGCCCAAGCCGCCGGCACGCAAGCGCTAGCCGCATTCGGACAGGTGCCGAAGCGCTTCCGCTCGGTTTTTTGGCCGCTCCAACCCTGCCTTAAGTCGTGCTGCAACCCCAGACTTTTCGGAGTAGTGTTCGCGCGTCGACGCCATTCCGGAGAGCCGCCATGCCTGCTCACTCACGACTGGTCCGCGTTGCATGCGGCAGCGCGCTGTTGGTCCTTGCGACGGCAGTCTGCGCCGATGGTGGCGGCGGCGGCAACATGCCGAGCGGTGCACCGCCGAGCATGAGCGCGCCGCGCTTCGACCCGACCGTCGAATACAAGAAAGGCCTCGAAGCACTACAGGCTGAAAATTACAAAGACGCCGACCGCGCCTTCGGCCGCGTGCTGCAGGTCATCCCACGCGACGCCAACAGCAATTTCATGGCGGGCCTGGCTCGTACCGGACTGGGCAAGCTGAAAGACGCGCGTCGTTATTACGAAAAAGCCGTGAAGTACGACGAGAACCTGATTCCCGCGCACCAGGAACTCGGCATTACCCTCGCCAAGCTCGGCGAAGCCGACAAGGCACGCGCCGTGCTCGATGACCTCAAGCAACGCGCCACCACGTGCGCCGACACCTGCGCGCAAGCCGCCGACCTGAAGGCCGCGGTTCCCGCCGTCGAAGCGGCGCTCGGCACCACGCCACCGCCGACGTCATCCGTACCGACCGCGTCGGAGTTCCTGTTCGCCAGCGCCGATCACGGTGACCGCGCCTATCTTGAGGCGGTCGCGCTGATCAATGAAAAACGCTACGAGGATGCGATCGTCGCCTTGAGCGCATCGGCGCGCGTGTTCGGCCCGCACCCTGACATCCTCACCTACCTTGGCTTTGCCAATCGCAAGCTCGGCCGCTTCACGGTGGCCGAGGATTACTACCGGCAAGCGCTGGCCGCAGCGCCCGATCATCTCGGCGCAACCGAGTATTACGGCGAGCTGATGGTCGAACGCGGCGACCTGACCGGCGCACGTCGCATGCTCGCGAAACTCGAAGCCACGTGCAGCTACGGTTGCGCGCAGGCGGATGAATTGCGTCGATGGATCGTCGCCGCAACGCCCGACGCTTCCTGATCGGCTTCGCCCTCGCCGCCAGCCTCGCGCTGGCGGCAGCATCGCCATTGGGAGCGGCGGCGGAGTTGCCGCTGCGTGCCGCACGCTGGTTGCCGCAAGAACGGCAAGCACACGCGCTAACGCATGAACCCACCGAATGCCTGTCGCTATCCGCCGACGCGCAAACCGCACATCGCCTCGCCATCGGCCGCGCTGCGTTTCGTACGCCGTTGCTGTTGGGCGGCCAAGCCGCGCGCGCAGGCCTGTCGTGCAACAGCTGTCATCGCAACGGGCGCGGCAATCCGGATTTCCAGTTCCGCGGATTCTCGGGCGCGCCGGGCACCGCAGACGTCACCTCGTCGCTGATGAGTTCGCACCGCGGCGATGGTCGCCACAACCCGACGCCCATTCCTGACCTGAGTGGGCCGGCACAGTTGCTGAAAGTGCCCAGGGACCCTGCGAATCGCGCGCTGGAAACCTTCATCCGCGGCCTCATCGTCGAAGAATTCGATGGTCCGGAACCATCGCGGTTGACCCTCGACAGCGTGGCCTCGTACGTGCGCATGCTCTCGCCTGGCGCGTGCCCATCCACTCCCGTGCAACCGACACGACTCGCGAATGCCATCGCCGATGCGCGCGCTGCCGCGCAAGCCGCGGGCTACGCACTCGATGCGAAGGAACCCGCCACCGCGCGTTTGATGCTGGCAAGCGCACGCACGGCGCTCGGCACGATCAATGAGCGCTACGCCGCGGCTGCACTCGCCCACGACCGCCAACGGTTGCGCGAAGCCGATCGCGAACTCGCGGCGATCCAGAACGCGATCGATCTCCGCAAACCTGACGTCGCATCGCGCATCGCCGCGTGGCTGGCGAAAGTCCCGCGCTGGGCGGAACCGCTCGCGCGCGACGAACCGCTATCCCTCTTCAACCCCGAGCAGCTGGCGGCAGCAGCCGCACATTGATGCGTGGCAAGCGATAGACCAAAGCCTCAAGCCTTGAGCTTCCAACCGGTGCGGAAGATCCACCACACCGATGCCAGGCACAACGCGAGGAAGCCGAGAATCGCGGTCACGCTGATGCCAACATTGACGTCGGCCACGCCGTAGAAGCTCCAGCGGAAACCGCTGATCAGGTACACGACCGGATTGAACAGCGTGATCTTCTGCCATACCGGCGGCAGCATGTTGATCGAATAGAACGCGCCGCCAAGGAAGGTCAACGGCGTCACGATCATCAGCGGGATGACCTGCAGCTTCTGGAAGTCGTCCGCCCACAGGCCGATGATGAAGCCGAACAGGCTGAAGGTCACCGCCGTCAGCAGCAGGAAGCAGACCATCCACACCGGATGCGCGATCTCGTAGGGCACGAAGAAGCGCGCCGTCACCAGGATCAGTACGCCGAGCATCACCGACTTGGTCGCCGCCGCGCCGACGTAGCCGACCACCACCTCGACGAACGACACCGGCGCCGACAGCAGCTCGTAGATCGTGCCCGACCATTTCGGCAGGTAGATGCCGAACGAGGCGTTGGAAATGCTCTCGTTGAGCAACGTGAGCATGATCAGGCCGGGAATGATGAAGGCGCCGTAGCTGACGCCGTCGATCGCGCCCATGCGCGAACCGATCGCCGCGCCGAATACGACGAAGTACAGCGATGTCGACAGCACCGGCGAGGCGATGCTCTGGGTGATGGTGCGGAAAGTACGCGCCATTTCGAAGCGGTAGATCGCGCGGATCGCAGGCAGGTTCATGCGCGGCCTCCGCCGTTGGCGTGCACCAGGCTGACGAAGATCTCTTCCAGCGAACTCTCGCTGGAGTGCAGGTCCTTGAAATCGATGCCGTGTTCGCCGAGCCGCTTCAGCAGTGTGGCGATGCCGGTCTCGTCGCCCTGCGTGTCGAAGGTGTACACCAGCGCGTGGCCGTCCTCGGCGAGTTCCAGCGGCAACGCGGCGAGCTCATCTGGAATATCCGGCAATGGCTGCTGCAGGTGGAGGGTTAGCTGCTTCTTGCCGAGCTTGCGCATCAGCACGGCCTTGTCCTCGACCAGGATCAGCTCGCCCTTGCTGATCACGCCGATGCGATCGGCCATGTCCTCGGCTTCCTCGATGTAATGCGTGGTGAGGATGATGGTCACGCCGCTCTCGCGCAGGTTCCGCACCATCTGCCACATGTCGTGGCGCAGTTCGACGTCGACGCCGGCGGTGGGTTCGTCGAGGAACAGGATCTTCGGCTCGTGTGACAGCGCCTTGGCGATCAGCACGCGCCTTTTCATGCCGCCGGACAGCGTCATGATCTTGTTGTCCTTCTTGTCCCACAGCGACAGGTCGCGCAGGACTTTTTCGACGTGCGCGGGGTTCGGCGCCTTGCCGAACAGGCCGCGACTGAAGTTCACTGTCGCCCACACCGTCTCGAACGCATCGGTGTGCAACTCCTGCGGCACCAGGCCGATCTTCGCGCGCGCCGCCCGGAACTCGGACACGATGTCGCGGCCATCGGCCACCACCGTGCCTGCACTCGCGTTGACGATGCCGCAGACGATGTTGATCAGCGTGGTCTTGCCGGCACCGTTCGGACCCAGCAACGCGAAGATCTCGCCGCGCCGGATGTCCAGGTCGACGTTGCTGAGCGCCTTGAACCCCGATGCGTAGGTCTTGCTGAGATTGGTGACGGAGATGATCGGCTGCACGTTGACCTCATTCGCACGAAAGGTGGGCGACCGCTTGCGGAACGATCGCAACGCGGTCGCCGGCAGATAGGCGCTCCAGTTCCCGCACGACCGTGGGCCATGCCGGGCTGAGCGGATCGATGAGGGCGAAGTGCCCACACGCCTCGAGACGCAGCAGCTGGATGGCTGCATGCGTCGCCTGGTAGGACTCCGAAATGGCGAGTGGCACGACGGCATCGTCCTCGCCATGCACGAAGATCGTAGCTACCGATGGCGTATCCAGTTGGCGCGGATCGAGGTCGACGCGCGCATCCGGCGTGGTGCCGAGGAAGGCGTGGACGGCACCGTTGCCCAGTCCAAGTTCATCGGCCAGTTGCAGATCGGCAGCCGGCGCCAATGCCAGGACGCCCGACAAGGCGGGAGTCGCGTGCTTCGTCGCTGCCAACAGCGCCAGATGGCCACCCGCGGAGTGACCGATCAGGATGACGCGGCCATCGTGCTGCGCCACTTGCGCTGGCAGGCGCTCGAGCGCCAGCGCGACATCCGCGACGGTCGCATCGGGGAGGCCCGGTATCCGTCGGTAGCCGATCGCCGCCGCTGTCCACCCCAGCGCCGCCACTTCGGCTGCCATCGGTCCGGTCTGCGCGCGATCGTATTGCGGGCGCCAGAATCCACCATGGATGAGCAGCACCAATGGCCGCAACCTTGCGCGTTGATCGCCGAATCGAACGTCAGCGGCCTGATCGACCGCGTCGCCGTACTTCACGACTTCATCGGGAGGAGATGCGGCTCGGTCCAATACGGAGAGATCTTCGGTCATGCGTCACTCGAGACGTGGAGGTATTGCGCTTAGCCCATGTCGCCAAGCTGCCTTCCCATCGAAGTCGTCTCCCGGGTCAACCGCGCCAGCAACGCGCGCACGGACGGCACGATCACCCAGGCCGTCGGCAGGGCGACGACGAAGGCGATCGCCCAGTTGTACAGCCATATCGCGGTCAAACCAGGCGCGAACCCATGATGCAACAACGTCATGACAAGGCTGATGATGCCGGACATGGCCGTGACCATGAGCGGAACAAAGGCCAGCTGGGCTTGGCGGGGCGTGAGCATGGGGGAATGCCTCGAATGCGGAGCGCATAGCCTAGGCATCGCACGGTGCGCCGATAAGCCCGCAATCGAGGGAAGGATCGTCCCATCGACGGGGCAATCGCGTTTGTCACAGGGTTTCGGCGACGACTCGTACGTCAGCTGTGCGAGTTCGACTTCGGTGCCGGCGGCATCGGATCGTGCGCCGGTGGCTGACTCGGCTGCGGGACATCCGGTGCCGGAATCTCCGGTCCCGGGAGCGGTGGTTGTGGCGTCGGTGGCTCGGGCACTTCCGGCTGCGGTTGCTCGGGCATGGGTTCGGGACGTTGTGGCACTTCTGGCGATGGCGGTGCGGGTATGGGCTGCTCCGGTATCGGCGGTGCAGGCGCGGGCGCATCCGGCTTCGGTTCATCCGGCGATGGCGTGATCGGTTCACGCGTCGGCGTGGTGGGCTCCGGCCGCGGAGTGACCGGCTCGCGTTGGGGTTCGGTCGGTTCCTGGACCGGCGTGGGTGTGGGCGGCGTCTGCATCGTTGGTCCTTGGCATCGGCGTCATGCAGTCCAAACGCGCCCACGGCACGCGAGGGCGTGCGTCGTTGGGCACGGCAACAAGCACGAGCTATCTGCACCTCGTGTTCACTGCCGCCGCCTTTGCAGCTTCCGACTTGTTGCGTTGTCGCCATCGTCAGCGACTGGAAGACCACTGCTGCGTCGATCGCGCAACTGGTCCTCCACGACGTCGCCCAGCTCTTCGAGGCTCACCACATGCAACGCCCTTTCGATACGCTCGGCATCGCTGGGCCGACGCAGGCCCTGATGCCGGCCGCTCGCTTCACCACTGCGCAGGCCTTCGGGTGCATTGGCACGTTGGTTCATCATCTTGCTCCTTACATGCAGGATGCGTGCATCCCGTCTGGATTCATGTGCCGCTGTCTTGCTTGGCTTCCGGCTTCTCCTTTTTCATCATCCGGTGTCCAGCCTGCATCTCCTCTCGGGACAGGCTGCCATTCTTGTCGGTGTCCATTTCGCTGAACTTCTGCTGCGCGCCGGCGTCGTGCTCCGCCGCGGACAGCATGCCGTCACCGTTGGTATCCATAATCTTGATCTTGTCGGCCGAGGACATGGCATGACGCATGCCCTTGTCGTCCTTCATCTTCATCTTGTGGCTGGCATCCATTTCGACAGCAGTGACATTGCCGTCGACATCGGTGTCCATCTTGGCGAACATAGTCTTGACGCCGGCCGCGTGTTCCGCCGCGGACACCATGTTGTCGCCGTTGGTGTCCATGGTCTTGAACATGTCATTGGCATGGTTCGCCCAGACGGAAAACGTCATGCCGCCCAACAACGAACATGCAAACAGCATGCCGCGATTCTTCTGGTGATTCATTGCGATGACTCCTGCCAGACGTACCCGCGATCCGGCACGCTCATTGCCCATCGCTTAGCGTGCGCTCCATGCGGTTAGCGGTCCGTCAAAAAAACGGCGCATGCTTCATTCACCGTCCTGAATGGCGTCATCCGATGCGCGCGACGAAGGCCACAATGACCTCGCATGAGCGGACAGGCTTGTGTCGTTAAGTGATGCTCAATACGCATCGCTCGCTGCACGCAACTCGATCCCCAGCGCGGGCGCAATCACCCGCATCGCCTCGTCATCGCGGCTAAGCGTGATCCAGCCGGCATGAGCGTCGCCATTGGTGTTCCAGGTCCACAGCGTGTAGCCGTATTCACGCAGGCGGTCGTACGCGATCGCCATCAATGCGGGTACGTCGGTGTCGTTGAGGAACTCATCGTCGGTCGGGTCTTCCACGCCCCAGTCGATGCGCAGGTTCCAGCGCGCGACCAACTCGTTGATGCTGTCGATCAACGTCGCGACGTCCGTCCAGTCGACGTAGAAGCCCGACTTCCAGTCGATCACGTCCTTGAGCAGCCATACGGGCTCGGTATCATCCGCCCCGGTTTCCGCCAACGCGTCGCGGTATGCGGTGAACTGCTGCAGCGCCGTTTCCTCGTCGCCGGGATTGATCAGCAACAGCAACTGCCAAACCAGCGCTTCCGGCGTTTCCTCGTCGTCGGCATCCGCACCGGCCTCGAAGCTATGGGCGAAGTTGTCATCCGGATCGAATTCGATGTCGGGAGTATTCATGGCCCACGCTGCTCCTGCACAGCCTTGCCTTGCGCTACAAACTGGACGAATCCGGCGAGGAAATCCCGCAACTGCGTGCGCACGGTCTCGTCCACCAACGCGCCATCGGCGTCGAACACATTGCCCGCGCGCGAAACCATCAGGCGGCCACCGAACCATGTGTTTGCGCGCAGCGTGCGCAGCACCGGCCACCACGCGTTCTGCGACAGGATGGTGCCGAACCCACCGGGCGAGGCCCCCATCACCGCCACCGGACGATTGCCGAACACCTGTGGGATCTCCGATGCCGGACGCGACAGCCAGTCGATCGCGTTCTTGAACACGCCGGGGATGCCATTGTTGTATTCGGGCGTCGCCAGCAGCAGGCCGTCGCAGGCGAGCACTTGCCCCTTCAGTATCTGCACGGACGGCGGCAGGCCTTCGGCGGCTTCCACGTCGCCGTCGTACAAGGGAATGCCACGCACGGTTGCGGTCTCCAGCGTGGCCCCATCCCCCATCAGGTCGACACCTGCCCGCAACAGCGCCGTGTTGTAGGAGCCGCTGCGCAGGCTGCCCGAGATTCCAAGAATGCGCACCATCGACCGCTCCTGTCGTCACCGTGGACGACATGCTGCGCTTCTTGGCGGGCCGCTACAAACCGGCGGCCATGTCGCGGTATCTAGCCACGCGTGTTCAGTCCGTCCAGGAAGCGCGCCAGCACCCGCGAAAATTCCTTCGGCTGATCGAGGAAGACTGCATGGCCGGCGTCGTCCACCACATGCAGCGTCGCATCTGGAATGTCCGCAGCCATCTGCTTCTGCGCCGCGAGCTCGCCCGACGTCGCCGATGCGATCACCAGCGTCGGTTTGTCGATCTTTGCGACCACACCACGTCGATCCCTGGTCAGCACATCCGACACGAGCATCGATAGCCCGGTGCTGGTAGGTGTCTTCCGCGCCAGTGCGACGAGTTGCGCCTTCTCGTCCGCGGTAAACGGATGCGTGCGGCTCGCGTCCATCATGCCGGCCAGGTATTCCGCGGGGTACCGGACGTAGATGCCCATGCGATCGAGCAATTGCCTGGTCCCTTCGCGATCGACATCGATGCTCGCCGAGCCCGCAGCCAGCGCCGAATCCACGAGCACGATGCCCGCCAGGCGATCCGTGCCGGACTGCTCGATATAAGCGGCGATGTCCTGCACGCCCTGCGACCAGCCCACGAGCACGACCGGCGAATCGCCCAACTGCTGCAACAGCGCCGCAATGTCTTCGGCCCTGCCTTCGGGCGTATTGCGCTCCGTCGTCTTCGCGGAATCCCCTTGCGAACGCGGATCCATGGCAACGACCCGACGCCCCGACGCCAGCATCGTCATCTGTGGCCCCCAGATCGACGCCGACCACGTCCACCCTGGAATGAAGACGACGGCGGGCAGCGAGTTCATCGTTCCGCCATGCAAGTAGTGGATCCTGGCCTCATCCGGCGCCGTCACGAACGCGCTTGAAACTTGCGCAGTTCGCGCGACGTCGTTCGCGAACACCAGCGACGGAAGCAGGCATATCACCAGGAGCATGTGGTGGGAGCACCGAAGAAACGCGGTCGTCATGGTCGAGTCTCCAGATGGAAGCGGCCCGTAGATTAGCCTTGCATCGGGCGAAACCCGCGTGCGATTGGTCCCGACCGCTTGCAACGAATTGGCACCCGGACCCCGCGGCGCGGGCCGCGACGCCGACAAAGTGCAGACAATCGGCCTCATGACCAGGATTCTGGGCCTCCTGCTGATGGCGGGGTGCTTCGGTTATCTGATCGACTTTTTCGGAAGCGTGCTTGTTACCGGCTACCCGGAAACCGCCATCGCGCGTTTCGTCACGTTGCCTGCCTCCTTGGAAGAGATCGGCACCTGCCTGTGGCTGCTGCTCATGGGCGTTCATGAGCCGAACAGGCTCTTCGTTTCAGCCCGTGACGCGGCCTGAATAATTCATTCGAAGCCGCGCTCCTGCGATCGTCGTGCCTCGCATCAACCGCCACCGGGATCGTTGCGCGCGTAGTCCCCCGGGGTGCGTCCAACCAACGCCTTGAAGTCGCGGATGAAGTGGGCCTGGTCGAAGTAACCCAGGTCCAGTGCGAGCTGCGGCCAGTCGACAGTAACGCCTGCGGCCAGTCGTTCAACAGCCTCGTGCAGGCGGTAGCGGTTGATCACCCATTTCGGACTGGCACCGACGTAATCGTTGAACAGTCGTTGCAGGCGGCGTTTGTCGAGATGCCAGCGTTGCACGAGCTGATCGACGGAAATGAGGTCGCGATCATCGGCAATGATGTCGACGATGTCGCCGACCTGGGCGACAACGGGGTCCGAAGGTGGCATGCGCGCCACGAGAAAGCGTTCGGCGATCGCCACCATGGCCCCATCTTCGGATTGCGACAGCACCTCCGCTTCGAGCGCATCAGCAGCAGGGCCGAAGACATCCTGCAACGACAGCGAGCGATCGCGTAGCGTCGACACCGATCGCTGCAGGAAGGGACGAAAGCCACCCGGCCGGAACTTCACGCCGAACACGCCACCCTGCCCATCGAGTTCACAGGTGAAGCGCCCGGAATGCACGCCGTGGATGCCGCTGCGTCCCGGCTCCAGCGTCAGGTGCACATTGGGATGCGGCAGCGTCTCGCGCACTTGCGGTGGATGGCCGCGCAGGTCCCACCTCACGATCCAGTAGTGCTGCACCAGCCATGCCAGCGCCGGCGACGGTGCGATCCGGACATGGCCGAATTCACCTGGTTCCGGTGCATGCCGCAGGATCCCGCGCGCCTTGCCGACGTCGCGTGTCACGCGCGGGCCTGTCGCGTTTTTGCAATACCCACGGATGGGCGCGTGCTCGAATGCGCGGCACTCGTCCCATGGAACCACGCCATGAAGTCCCGCATGCACACCGCCTCCGCCCTCCTCGCCGGCCTGTGGCTCGCCGTCATCGCCACGCCAGCCCCAGCCCAAGGATCGCCCACCATGCACGCCCAGGGAAGTTTCGACGTCAAAGTGAAGCCGCAGCAGGCCGACAATCCCGAAGCCAAAGCCGCGCAACTCACCCGCCTGTCGATCGACAAGCAGTTCCACGGCGCGCTCGAGGCCACCAGCACCGGCGAGATGCTGGCGAGTGGCGACGGAGCCGGGTCCGGCGCCTACGTCGCGCTCGAGAAAGTCACCGGGTCGCTACAGGGACGCAAGGGCAGCTTCGTGTTGCTGCACAGCGCAGTGATGACCCAGGGCACGCCGCAGCACTGGAGCGTCACCGTCGTACCCGATTCCGGCACCGATCAGCTACGCGGGCTTGCCGGCGCAATGACCATCACCATCATCGATGGCAAGCACGATTACGATTTCGCCTACACCTTGTCCACGCCCTGATTCCATTGCGTGGCATCGCAGTACGCCGCGCTTAATCTTCGCCCACCTGCGGCAAGGCGACCACGCGATTGCGGCCGCCGGCCTTGGCCGCGTAGAGCGCGCGGTCGGCGGCCGAGATCAACCGTTCCGGCGCATGCAGCGCACCCGGTTGCATCGCGCTGACGCCGACGCTGATCGTCACGTGCGGCGCGACGGCTGAGTTCGGATGCGGCATCGCCTGCGCTTCGACGCATTGTCGCAGGCGCTCGGCGATTTCACATGCCGCCCGCATTCCGCGGCCCGGCAAAAGCAGCACCAGTTCCTCGCCGCCGAAACGCGCCACCAGGTCCTCCGCGCCGTCGGCGAATTGCGCGCAGATGCGCGCCAGCTCGCGCAGGCATTCATCGCCATGGAGATGCCCGCAGGCATCGTTGAGCGGCTTGAAGCAGTCGGCGTCGACGAGCAGCAACGCCAGCGGCCGGCCTTCGCACGCCAGCCGCGTCCAGTCCGCGGCGATGCGTGCGTCGAAACAACGGCGATTGGCGATGCCGGTCAGGCCGTCGAGCATCGACAGCTGTTCGAGCTTGCGGTTGGCGGCTTCCAGCTCACCCGCAACGCGCGCAAGGTGGATGGCGCCGGCGATCTGGTCGGCGATGGCATCGAACACCGCGCGTGCCTCCGCGGTGAAGAAGTCCGCACGCGTGCTTTCGATATTGAGCACGCCATGCATGCGCTCGCGATGGCGGATCGGCACCAGATACTCCGAGCGCACGGCGCTGTTGCCTGCCACGTAATCCGGATCGCTGTCGACATCGACGATCAGCTGCGCCTGCCCGGTACGCGCACAACGTCCCGCTGCACCCATCGTCACCGGCCAGCCGGTTGCGAGCGCTGGTTCCTGCAGGTCCAGTTCGCCCGCCCAGACTTCCTGCACGAAATGCGTGCCGTCCTCCTCAAGCAGGATGATGCTGGCGATCGCCACCGGCAGGCGTTGCACCAGGCAGTCCACGATCCTGCGCAGCACTGCTTCCAGCCCTTCGCCCTGCAGGGCCTCACGCGATACCTGCGCCAGGATTTCGGTCAGCATCGCGCCGCGGCCGGCCGCATCCTGGTCGCCCCAGGGCACGCCCGGCGCATGGAGAACCGTCTTGCGCGCAGCCGGATCCGACATCCTTCCCCCGCCCTGCCTGCCGAGAGTCTACTCCCGCGCACCAGCGCGAGCCGCTGGCGGCATGGCTCCAACACGCCAACCTCGGGCAAGCCATGTGAACCGCAACGTCCGGGCTATTGCGGAATGGCGGCGACGTCCAGCAGATGCCGGATGCGGTCTTCCTGTGCGGGATCGAACTCCAGCCCCATGTGGTCGATGGCGACCCGTGCGACGTGGCTCTCCAGCATGATTTCCTGGTAGCCATCGAACACGAAGAACACTTTGATTGCCGCGCCGTCGCTCGGGGACCAGTCGTCGTGCGGCAGATCGACGCGCACGCCGCCCTCGGACAGGTCCAGCACCCGTGCGTCGTGCTGGTTGCCGTTGGGCGCGATCATGACCGCACCTACGATCTCCCGGCGCCGATGACGACGCTTTTCGGTAGTCGTGTCCATGCGCCGATGCTGCGCCGATCAGTGTGCCCGCGATGCCTGTTGCCCCGGATTTCCGACGAACGGACAAAGCGCGGCGACACGCTGCGGGCGATGCATGAATCGTGCCCGTGCCATCATCTCCAGGTGCTTTCCTTCATCGTCCCGGCCCACGACGAAGCGCCGCTGATCGGCGCGACGCTCGATGCGTTGCATGCGGCGGCGCGCAACCTGGGGCTGGATTACGAGATCGTCGTGGTCGACGATGCTTCCACCGACAGCACCGCGGCAGTCGCGGAACAACACGGTGCTCGTGTCGTACCGGTTGCGTACCGGCACATCGCGGCGACGCGCAATGCCGGCGCCCGTACGGCGCGTGGCGAGCGCCTCGTCTTCGTCGATGCCGACACGCTGATCGATGCCACCGTGCTCGACGCCGCGATGCAGGCGCTGGCCGCTGGCGTGTCCGGTGGCGGCTGCACGGTGCGCATGCTCGGCGCGCTGCGCTGGTACGAACGCCTGGCGATGGCGCTGGTCGTCCCCGCGTTCCGGATCATCCGCATTGCGCCAGGCTGCTTCCAGTTCTGCACACGCAGCGCGTTCGAGGCAGTGGGCGGTTACGACGAGTCGTATTTCGCCGCCGAGGACATCGTAATGAGCCGCGCACTGGCCCGGCACGGACGCTTCGTCATCCTGCGCGAATCGGTCGCGACCTCCGACCGCAAGCTGCGTACGCACGCGATGGCCGACCACCTGCGCCTGGCCCTGCGCTTCGCCTGGCGTGGCCGTCACGTGCTGCGCTCGCGCGAGGATCTGGCGCTGTGGTACGGCAAGCGACGGCACGGACCACATTGAATCGAAGTAGTGCCCGTTGTTGCCGGCACTGAATCAGAACATTTCGACCTGCTTCAAAGTTCGTAGGCATCCTCTTCTGCATTGAAGATGGACGCGTCGTACGCAGCCATGCTGAGTGCACGCGCGCTGCGGATGCAGTCGTGCTTGTCGTGGTAACCGTGCGCGCTGCGGGCGACCTTGCGGGAGTTGGCGGCGCTCAGGGTCCAGTGCCACTCCCCGCGCTCACGATAGATGATGAAATGCTTGACGTGTCCGGTTGCGGGCACTGCCTTCAACGATGCAGTTGGCATGGGCGTGCTCCAGTCACCTTGGTGACGGCCATCCTCACATGGCATGCGCGAACGCCAGGTCAACACGGACTGGCGGCACCGATCCAGGACATTGCTGTGTTGACCCGCGTTTGACGGCGCCGCAGGCACCATGGAGGGATCGCAGGCTTCCCGCGAGCCAATCATGTCAGCCCTGACCCCAGAACAAGCCCGTGACTACACGTACAAACTGCTCGCCTCGATGGTGAAGGCGGGAGGCTCCGACTTGTTCGTCGCCCACGACTTCCCGCCGAGCATGAAGGCGCACGGCCAGATGACGCCGATGACCGAGCAGAAGCTCAACGGCACGGTCACGGCGAAGCTGGCCGACGCGCTGATGAACGACAAGCAGCGCGCGGAGTTCGCCAAGGAAATGGAGTGCAACTTCGCGATCGTGGTGCCGGGCGTGTCCCGTTTCCGCGTCAACGTGTTCGTGCAGCAGGGCCAGGTCGGCCTGGTGCTGCGCACGATCGCCGCGGAAATCCCCAATTTCGAGAAGCTGCGCCTGCCGCCGATCCTAAAGGACGTGGTGATGGACAAGCGCGGCCTGGTGCTGGTCGTGGGCGGCACCGGCTCGGGCAAGTCAACGTCGCTGGCGGCGATGATCGACCATCGCAACACGACTTCGGCCGGCCATATCATCACCGTCGAGGATCCGGTCGAGTACGCGCACGTCTCGCGCAAGTCGCTGGTGACCCACCGCGAGGTCGGCGTCGACACCCACAGCTGGCACCACGCATTGAAGAATGCGCTGCGGCAGGCGCCGGATGTGATCCTGGTCGGCGAGATCCGCGATGCCGAGACGATGGAGCAGGCGATTTCCTTCGCCGAGACCGGCCACCTGTGCCTGAGCACGCTGCATGCCAACAGCGCCAGCCAGACGATCGAGCGGATCATCAACTTCTTCCCGGAAGAGCGCCGCACACAACTGCTGATGGACCTGTCGGCCAACCTGCGCGCGATCGTCTCGCAACGGCTGGTGCGCACCGAGGACGGCAAGGGCCGCGTGGCGGCGATCGAGATCCTGCTCAACACACCGACCATCGCCGAGAAGATCTTCAAGGGCGAGTTCAACGAGCTGAAGGGCATCATGACCAAGTCGCGCGAGCTGGGCATGCGCACGTTCGACTGGGCCTTGTTCGAGCTCTACAACGACGGCCTGATTTCTTATGAGGAAGCCATCCGCAACGCCGATTCCGCCAACGAACTGCGCCTGAACATCAAGCTCAAGAGCCGCCGTGGCGAACCGGCTTCCGCGTTGGCGACGGCGCTGTCACTGCACGAGGAGCCGAGCCCCGAAGAAGTCGAAGCCATCCGTGGCGAGGAATTGCGCAGGCAACAGGAAAAGCGCGACCAGCTGGAACTGGAACGTATGCAGGCGGCGAAGCAGCAGGCGATGTAGCCCCGCTACGGCGTCGGCACTTGCACCGGAACGCCGGACTTCAGTTCGTCCAGGGTAATGCTCTCGTCGTCGTTGACGTCGATGACCTCGAATTGCTCCTCGACCGATGCCTGGTACTCGTCGAGGGACAGCACACTGTCATCGTTTTCGTCGCGCAGTGCGATCTTCTGCGCCGACGACATCTCGCCGTCGGCCTGCGGGTCCGCTGCGTCCATCTCCTCGACGGTGATGCTGCGGTTGTGGTCGGTGTCCATCGCATCGAACTCCGCTCGCGCCTCGGCGGCATATTCGTCCAGCGACAGCGCATTGTTGTTGTCACGGTCCAAGGCGGCGAATCTGGCCTCGGCAGGGGACACGGCCTGGCCGCCGTAGGCGTGGGCCTGCGTGCCCACCAGGGCGGCGACGGCGACTACCAAGACATTGGCTTGGAGGGTGTTCATGGCAAGGCTCCGGTCTGCACCCATGCGGATGTGGCTGCAGCCTGCCTCGCGGCCGGTGATGTACCGATCAAGGCGATCCGACTTTGCCCACCAGCTGGGTTCGAAGGCGCCCTGGCTTCGCCTGCGGGGCCAAAGTGCCACCCGCTTCCCGAAGTGCGTCACGACCACTAGCGGAGTGGCGCACGCAAGCGATATATCTTTCGCTACGAATTTCATCCCGGACTCAACGATGACCCGCTTCAACGGACTGATCCACCGTTACCGACATACGCTCGTCATCGTGTCGATCCTGCTCCCACTGGCCGTCGCCGTGCTGCAGAGCACGCGGTTGCACTACCTGGAACAGCGCCATCACCGCATGCTGCAGGATTTCTCCACCAAGCAGTTGCGGATGCAGATGCAGAATGCCGAACTGATACAGCAGGCCGCCACGTGCAAGGCAGAGTGAGCCGCCATACTCTCGCCCTGCTTTGCCTTTGACCGGCTTTACCCGTCGCGCTTGAGCAACGTCTTGAGATTGGCGAACGGATTGCCGGTGGCCGCTGCGGGTGCATCCTCCGCGGCGGTCGCGCTGACGCCGGTATGGTCGATGTAGCGCGAGTGCTCGTTGTCGTGGCAGTACACGCACAGCAATTCCCAGTTGCTGCCATCGGCCGGGTTGTCGTCGTGATCGTGGTTGCGGTGGTGCACCGTCAGCTCGTGCAGGTTCGCCCGGGTGAACTCGCGGGAACAGCGTCCGCAGACCCACGGGTACATCTTCAGCGCACGCTCCCGGTAACCCTTCTCGCGCTGCTCGGCATTGCGCCGGGCCTCGGCCACGATGCGGTCGAGCTTGGCGTGGTCCGGCGTCGGCTTGCGCGTGGGCATCAGGTATTCCGTCGTCTTCGACGGAACCAAGGATACGACCCTGCTCTTGCGTGGGAAACCTGACGCCGTTTTCCGCCCGCCGCTATGCTCGCGTGGTCCCCGCCAAGCCAGCACTGGATGCGCCTGCCATCGTCATTACGCTTGTGGACCCTGCTCGCAGCCGTGTTGTTCTGGCTTTGGGCGAGTTCGGTGTTCACGCCATGGGCGGAAGACCGGGCACCGCGACTGTGGTTGTACGACCTGCTGTTTTACCTGCGCTTCGTTCTGCTGTTCTGGGCCGCGGCCGAAGGCCTGCGCCTGGCATGGCGACGCGAATCGCGCACATCGATGCGACCAGCATTGCCGCTGGCGGCCATCGTGGCCGTCGTCCTGGCTGCGTGGGCCTACGAACGTACCGGGACGGGCCTGCGCTGGAAGGTCTCGTCCAGTCGCGACGCATTGCTCGCAGTGGCGCGCGACGGCTATGGCGACCGGCGCCGCCGTGCTGGTCACTTCCTTGTGGATACCACGCGCACGCCGTGCGGCGATGCGCAGCCCTGGTTATGGCTCGGACGACCGCACGGCAGCGGTACGGGCATCCAGCTGGCGCTGGTGCGAAGCGGCGACAGCATTCCCGCGACGCCTGAGCCAGAAGCGTTCGCGTTCGCGCCGGTGGCGGACGGCTGGTGGATGGCGTACCAGCATGCGGGCCGCTATCACCGTGCCCTGCAACAGCGTCGCGACTCTTCCGCCACTGCGGCATGCGTCGTAGGCACTGTCGTGACGCATCGCCAGGGATTGGCCTTCACCAAAGCCTCGTCGCCCTAGTCCCTTTGCGGTGCAGGCCCGGTCGTCGCTTCCTGAATAGCGGGGTTTTTGCCCGTTAGTCACGACTTTTCCGCGGCAAAAACCACGCTCCGGACCAAGCCACATGTTAGGGCGAGCGGATGTGTGATCCAGGGCCCAACACGGCCCATGTGCAGCACGGACACTGCGCGCGCTTCGCCGCCTTGGAGGGGACTCCACGGTCGCCACGCCCTCCCCGCAGCAGGCAACACACCGTGTCCGAACACTCCCAGGCCCAGGCTTTCCAGACGACTTTCTGCCCCGCGCAACGTGCACCGCGCCGCACGCGACGTGCATGGCTGCTCTCCGCCGCGCTGCTCGTGCTGCTGCTGGCCTGGGTCGTGCAGGCCGCGGTCCGCACCCCGAACGTCGCGCCCAGCGTCGCGATCACGGCGCCCACCGCGGGCGCCAGCTTCACCAGTGGCGCTGCGATCACGATCGCCGCCAATGCAAGCGACAGCGATGGCAGCATCGCGCGCGTCGACTTCTACGCCGGCAGCACGTTGCTCGGCCGCGACACCACCGCGCCCTATGCAGTCGCATGGCAGGTTGCACCGGTCGGCACGCATGCGTTGAAGGCGGTCGCGGTCGACAATCGCAAGGCCAGCACCGCTTCGAGCCTCGTCAGCATCACCGTGAGAACCAGCAGCGACAGCATCGCGCCGAGCACGCCCGCCGGGCTCGCCTCGACCGCGCAAACCAGCAGCAGCATCGCGCTGGCCTGGAATGCGTCGACCGACAACATCGGCGGCAGCGGCATCGCCGGCTACGACGTGTTCCGCAATGGCACGCTCGTCGGTTCCACCACTGCCACCAGTTACACCAACGGCGGCCTGCAAGCGGCCACCGGTTACAGCTACACGGTGCGTGCTCGCGACGTCGCTGGCAACGCTTCCATGCAGAGCGCGGCCCTGGTCGTCGCCACCGCGCCGGCCGGCACCGGCAGCAAGCGCGTGGTCGGCTATTTCACGCAGTGGGGCATCTACAACCAGAAGTATTTCGTGCGCACGCTGGACGCCAACGGTTCGGCCGCCAAACTCACGCACCTGACCTACGCCTTCGGCAACGTCCGCAACAACCGCTGCGAAGTCGGCGTGCTGAAAGCCAACACCAGCACCGGCGAAGGCGGCGATGCGTATGCCGATTACTCGCGTACCTTCACCGCGGCCGAAAGCGTCGACGGCGTCGCCGACGTCTGGGGCCAGTCGCTGCGCGGCAACTGGAACCAGCTGAAGAAGCTGAAGAAGAAATATCCCGGACTGAAGGTGCTGATCTCGCTCGGCGGCTGGAACTGGTCGGGCGGCTTCGCCAGCGCGGCACGTCCGGAAAACCGCGCGGCCTTCGTCGCCTCCTGCATCGATGCCTACATCAAAGGCAATCTGCCGGCATTCGACGCCGCGGGCGGCAGCGGCGCAGCGGCGGGCGTGTTCGACGGTTTCGACATCGACTGGGAATATCCCGCAGCTTGCGGCGTCACCTGCGGCGGCAGCGAAGACACCGACAACTTCACCGCACTACTCGCCGAATTCCGTCGTCAGCTCGATGCGCAGCGCCCGGGCCTGGTGCTCAGCGCCGCGGTGGGCGCCGGCATCGACAAGATCCGCGTGACCCGTCCCGACCTGTACCACCCGTACGTCGATTACCTCAACGTGATGAGCTACGACTTCCACGGTGGATGGGAGAACAAGACCAACTTCCATACCGCGCTGTTCAATTCGCCGAACGATCCGTCCACCGGCGATGCGCGCTACTACAACACCCACGATGGCATCCAGGCGTTGCTCGACCGCGGCGTGCCGACGGCGAAGATCAACCTCGGCATGGCCTCGTACGGCCGTGGCTGGACCCAGGTCGGCAGCACCAACCACGGCCTGTACCAGGGCGGCACGACCGCGAGCGGCAGCCTGGAACCCGGCATCGAGTCCTACCGCGTGTTGAAGGCGCTCGGCTGGCCGCAATACGTCGACAACGACGCCAAGTCGCGCTGGATCTACAACGGCACCACCTTCTGGAACTTCGACGACCCCGCGGCCATCGCCGACAAGATGGCCTACGCCAAGGTGCAGAACCTCGGCGGCGCGTTCCTGTGGGATTTCAGTGGCGACGACGCGCAGGGTTCGCTGTTGGCGGCGATCAGCAGCGGCCTGCAGTAAAAGCCATCTTCGCCCCGCGATGCCTCACGGCACTTCCTGCGAATCCCCGAAGGCGCAGTAGTCGCTTACCGCATCCATCGGTGGGTCGCGATGACCGCGGATGACCAGGTCCTGGCGCAGCTGGGGCCAGGTCATGTTCCCGTAGCCTCCCCGGCGCGGGTTGAAACGGGGCAGGCCATTCATGCGATCGGTACGATTCGCGTTCCACGCGCTTTCCCCGCCCAGCCGCACGCCCCTGAAAACGGCTCGACGCGTGAACCAGCCCACATCGCTTTCCTTCATCGCGATCACCAGCAGGTTGTCGGCCTGCTCGCGTGTGCAGCGTTGTGTCCAATACAGATAGTCGTGGATGACGGCAGCCCGGGTGTACTGGCCGTTCTTCGGAAGGAAGCTCCACAGCGCGCGCGGAATGCTCGCCTTGTCGTGCACGAAGTTTTCCGGAACCGTGATGAGCACGCCGGACGACCCGATTGACCAGGTCATCGGCTCGGTCAGCGTCCATGCGTTCCCGTCGGCGAACTCCCGCTCGGAGGCCGGCTCCGGCGCTTGCTGCGCCCAGACGGCACCAGTAACAAGCAAGGCCGCCGCTACCAGTGTCCTGATCATGGCACTCTCCCGAGGAATCCCTGCTCTGGAAACGGCCGACGCCGGTGCGTGCGGACAGAGGTGAATCCGGGTAGCACTCCTATGGATCGCGCGTCCACTCTGCAAAATCGGTCGGGTGCTCGGCGGGAAGATGCCAGCCTCGTGGAAACTTGCCGTTTCCATATGGCTGGTGAACAAGAACCCGGGGGCCTTTGCGGTAGCGCGCGGACAGGCAGAAAATCTAACTGTCCCCTCCATCGGAGCCTGTCATGAACCGCCGGCTCACGTTTTTCACCACACTGTTGATCCTTGCGACGGCGACAGGTGTCGCTTCCGCCAGGATTCGCAACGTCACCGATCCGGACGCCCCACGCAGCGTGCCTGTGCAGGGCACGGTGAGCGTGCGCTGGAACGATCCGGCGCAATTCACCGAGATCAAATACAGCCACAACCGATGGGAAGCCCGTCGCGGCAACTGGGTCGAACAACTGGCGATTTATTTGCGCGATCGGGCGCAGAAGCGACTGCCGGCAGGCGAGCGGCTGGACGTCGACATCCTCGACGTGCAGCGCGCCGGCAACTATGAGCCGTGGCGCGGCATCGCATTCAACGATGTCCGTGTCATCCGCGACATCTATCCGCCACGCATCACCCTGAGCTTCAAGCGTATCGGCGCGAATGGCCAGGTCATCGCCCAAGGCGAACGCAAACTCAGCGACATGGGTTTCCTGACCGGCTCGACTACAGTCTGGAACAGCGATCCGCTGCGCTACGAAAAGACCATGATCGACCGCTGGCTTGTGCGCGAACTCGCCGCATCTGGCGCGTAACGCAACATTGCGAGCCGTAGCGACCGCATCCGGGGACATGTTCCACATGTCGAATGGGTTTGGCTGCGCCCAACCGTCCTGCGGTGCTTATGGCTCCTTCGCTTTGTTATCGCTCACACGCCCATCACTTATTTCGCACACCCGTTAGTCCGTGTTCATCGTACGGCGTCCGGATTCACGACGGCTGGAAGATCTGCAGCATAGGGTGCCAGTGTCGCGAATCGTAGGAGAATCGTTCGATGCGCAAGGCATTTCTCATGCTCGCCATCGCAACCTGCGCAGCCTCGCCACTTGCCTTGGCCCAAAGCCGCGACATTTCCACAGACAGCCCATCCACTGCAGTCGCAACTCCTGTGCAAACGCAGGCTGCAGAGGCCACCTCGGAGCGCGCAATCACGCCAAAAAAGCCGAAGAGCGCGTTCGGACAAGTCATGGCGGTGCTGACGCACCTGCTGCAGGAAGCCGCCACCAAGCAAGCAACGGGCGCGCAGCCCGACACGAGTCTTCCCGGTACGCCGTCCGATCATTCGGCGCTGACCATTACCGTCACGCCGATCGCTGGCCAGACCACGTTCACCCCGGTAGAGAACACCGCCGACAACGAGGCGATACCCGCGTCGGTGGATGCTGACGCTGCGGTCGGTGTGCCGGCTGGAAAGAACGCCCAGCTTGCGGTGCAGGCCGAGGAGGACGGCGCGGGCTGAACCGGGCTCCCTTCACGGGT
Organism: Lysobacter sp. CFH 32150; assembly: GCF_022758295.1. GTDB lineage: Bacteria > Pseudomonadota > Gammaproteobacteria > Xanthomonadales > Xanthomonadaceae > CFH-32150. The sequence goes on from NZ_JALDWJ010000007.1 coordinate 225,180, forward strand.
TGCCTTTTGCGCCTGGCGCCAGCTTCCTGTGCAGGAGATAGACGGCCAACAAGCTGACGCTGGCGCCGATCACGGCCAGAGTCAGCAGCCAGCCGCCCTCGCGCTGGATGACGCTTTCGCCCAGCAGCACCGTACCGACAGCGAAAGGCGCTTCCACCAAGGCCAGCACGGCGAGGTAGAGACCGAATCGCACGCGCAAGGTGCCGAACAGATAGCCAGGAATCTCCGAAGGCATTGCCAGCTGGATCAACAGCGCGATCGGGAAATCGATCTGCGCAGGCAACCGCTTGAGATAGAAGTCGCTGGTCCGCGCGGACGCCAGGCTCCGCACCAGTGGCCTGCCAAAGAACCGCCCCACCGTATACGCGCAGATGCCGCCCAGCAACCAACCCAGCCAGAGGAGCAGCATCGTCGCCGGCCGCCCCCAGCTGTACACCGCGACCGGCACCAGCAAGGCGCTGGAAAAGAACGCGAGCATCGCCGACAACCCCGATAGCGCCACGAACAGCAGGCTTCCCGAAATCGGGTGCGCGGCGATCACCGGCTCCGCAGCGACCAGCAATTGCTGCAGCAGCGCGTACAGGGAATCGATCGACAACAACACGACCAGCAGCGCGCAGACCAGCAACACGCCCAGCGCGCGTCGCCAGTGATGGACAAGTTGGGTCGCATGCAGCCTGGACAGCAACGCTTTCATGGGCGTGGACATAAGTGCCGGCGGGACGAAGGTGATTCTGTCACCTAATGCCCGGGTGCCCTCGACTCGTCGGTGCCCAATGAGGCCCATCCGCACTCAAGTTCGATTCACGGATACGCCTCCATCCACCAACAATGCCGCACCGGTGACGAAGCTCGATGCACCTGACGCGAGATACAGCACTGATTGCGCGATCTCTTCGGGCTTGGCCATCCGCTTCATTGCGTGCAGGCCCTCGACGAAGGCCAGGACTTCCGCCGTCGCTCCCGGCGCATTGGTGATGCTCGCTGGCGTATCGGTGCCGCCGGGAAGGATGGCATTCGCGCGGATGCCCTTCGCACCCAGTTCTGTCGCAAGGACCTGCGTCAGACCGATCAAACCTGCCTTGCTCGCGGCATACGCCGCCATGCCCGGCATGCCGACCGTGTGGCCGACGAAAGAGGACGTGAAGATCAGCGATCCCGAGCCACGCTCGATCATCGCGGGCACCTGGTACTTCGCGCCGAGGAACGCACCCGTCAGATTGGTGTCGAGCGTGTCGCGCCATCCGTCCAGCGACATGTCCGCAACCGGCGCCATCTCGCCCGTGCCACCGGCATTGTTGAACGCGATGTCCAACCCGCCGAAGCGCGTCACCGCGATGTCGACCAGCGCTTTGGCCAAGCCCTCGTCCTTCACGTCGCCGGCCACCGCGACAGCTTGTCCTCCCATCGCCTCGATCTGCGCGACGAGCGCATCGAGTTCGCGCTGACGTCGTGCGCTCACGACGATCTTGGCGCCTTCCCGCGCGAACAGCAGTGCCGTCGCGTAGCCGATCCCGGAACTCGCGCCGGTGACGATGGCGACTTTGTTGACGAGTGCGTGCATGTCCAACTCCTTGCCTGTGGTGTTGGAGAATTTGCGCGCCTTGTCGGCTGCCAGCTATCCGGATATTGCTTTTCATGCCCTGGGTCGGCGGATGGGAAGGGTTGCGCTTCGAATCACACCCGCTCCTATAAGATCGGCGGGCTTCCAGGATGGGAGATGCGCTTTGAACAGATCGTTCATAACGCCGCAACGACCCTGGCTTGATCGAATGGTCATGGCGATCCTGATCGGCGTCTCGGCATGGCTGTCCCTCACGCTCGCCCGTGGCCCCGGCGAACTCTCCGCGGTCTGGATCGGCAACGGCATCTTCGCCGGTTGGCTGCTGTCACGGCCGACGCATCTCTGGCCGGGCTATCTGGCCATGGGCTTCGCCGCCGAATTGACGGCACGCCTGGTACCGGGCGACCCGGTGCTGCAGGCCGTCGCGCTCAGCGCGTGCGACCTCATCGAGGTACTGATCATCGCGATAGCGATCCGGCGTCGGGTACCCGACGTGGGCGAGCCCGGGCACTGGCTCACCCTGGGCGGCATCGCGACGGCGAGCACACTCGTGGCCTGTGCCGTGTCCGGCCTGCTCGCGGCCACGGTCATTGCAGCCATGCATGCTGGCCGTTTCTTCACCAACTTCATCACCTGGTATTCCGCGCACGTCGTCGGCATGGTGTTCGTCGGGACCACTACCCTGGTCGCGCAGCGCGAAGGTTTGCGTCTGGTCATCGCACCCGGACGACGCTGGAGTTTTGCCCGCAGCATGCTGCTGATCGCCTTGGTCGGCATCGGCGCCTTCTATTTCCCCTATCCGGTGGGGTTCCTGGTCTATCCGCCACTGCTGATGGCTGCCTTCCAGCACCGGTTCGCGGGGGTCGCCGCAGGCGTGACGCTGCTCGCCATCATCGGCAGCGTCGCCACCGTACTGGGCCGGGGGCCTTTCTGGCTGGTGGAAGACATCGGCACGGCCGGGCGCATCGCGCTGTTGCAGATCTACATCGCCGGCGGTTGCCTGATGACCATTCCGGTCGCGCTGACGATGGCCGAGCGCAAGCGGCTGGCCGCCCGGGTGCGCGACAGCGAGCAGCGTTATCGCATGCTCGCCGACTATTCGAACGACGTGGTGGTACGCATGCGCGCCGACGGCGAGCGGCTGTACGTCTCGCCGTCGGCGCGGGACATCCTCGGCTGGGAGCCGGCGGAAATGCTCGGCTCGCGCTGGGAACTGGTGCATCCCGATGACCGCGCTGCGCAGGTGGAGGCGATGGCCGACGTGATCGCCACGGGGAAACCGCATACCGAGGTCTACCGCATGCGCCACAAGGCCGGACACTACGTCTGGGTCGAGGTCGTCACGCGACCGATGCCGAGCGCTGACGTGAAAGGCGCGATGGACATCATCTATGCCGGTCGCGACATCAGTCGGCGCGTGGCCGCCGAACAGGCACTGGAGGCAAGCCGGCTGGAGCTCGAGAAACTTGCGCGCGTCGACACCCTCACCGGTCTTGCCAACCGGCGCCAGTTCGACGAGCGGTTGTCACTCGCGCTGCTCCGCCTACGCCGACACGGCCTGCCGGTCGCGCTGATGTACCTGGACGTCGACCACTTCAAGCGCATCAACGACAACTTCGGTCACGCCGCCGGCGATGCGGTCCTGCGCACGTTCGCCCAGCGCCTGCTCGACTGCACGCGTGCCAGCGACCTCGTCGCGCGCCAAGGCGGCGATGAGTTCGTGGTGCTGATCGAGGACGCAGAACTGCCCGCCGCCGCGGAAGTCATCGCACGCAAACTGATCGCGACGATGGGTGCCGACATCACCGTCGAAGGTACGACGCTGCAGGTCACGACCAGCATCGGCATCGCGTATGCCAGTCAACCGACGGAAGCTGCGACACTGATGTCTGGCGCGGACGCGGCCTTGTACGCTGCCAAGAAAGCCGGCCGCAATACCTGCCGCATGCAGTGCGTGGACGACGCGGAAACAGGCGGGCTCAAAACCGATGCGCGCAAGGGGTTATGAACCCACCATGTTTCAGCCCTCGTCATAACCGAGGATGGCTCCCATAAGCCACGGCACCGGTCTTTGATTCGGCGTGCCGGCGCTTCGACCAGGGCAACAACATCGGCACCTGGCGCTGGTAAGCGCGATAGGTGTCGCCGTACTGCGCGACCAGATCGCGTTCTTCGAGGAACTTCACCGCGACCAGGATGTAGCCCGTGGTCACCAGCGCGAACAGCAGGTGGCCTGCACTCATCGTCGGGGTGGCCCAGAACGCGATCAGGAAGCCCAGCATCAGCGGATGCCGCACGATGCGGTAGAAGGCGCGGGTGACGAAGGGTTCGTCGACGGCCTGGCGCTTGCGCGCATAGAACCAGACCTGGCGCAGGCCGAACAGGTCGAAGTGGTTGATGACGAAAGTACCCGTCAGCACCAGCAGCCAACCCATTGCCGACAGTGCGTACAACGCCCATCGCGCGATGCCGTCGTCGACACTCCAGATGAGCTGCGGCAGCGGACGCCATTGCCAGAACAGCAGGACCAGCACGAGACTGCTGGCCAGCACGAACGTACTGCGCTCGATCGGCGCAGGCACGAATTTCGTCCACCAGCGTTTGAACGCGGGCCGTGCCATGCCGCTGTGCTGGACGGCGAACAGACTCAGCAAGGCCAAGTCGATGCCGAGCGCCACAAGGAAGGGTGCGGTAACGCCATTGTCGATGTGCTTGGGCACGCCGACGCCGGCGACGAAGGCGATGGCGTACAGGAACGTCGCCAGGAACAGCGCATAGCACGCAGCGCCGTAAAGCAGGGCAAGTAAGCGGAACATGATGTGGACCTCGAAAGACGGTGATCTCGGGGGAATCGCTACGACCACCGGTGCGTTTCGCGGAGCGGTGATTGTGCAAGCGCGATTCTGCGAAGCCGGTGCTTCTTCGCCATGGGAACCTTGTCCCGATCGCGTCCCCACGCAAGTCCCCGTATGGGACAAATGTCCCGGGTTAACCCGTTGAATGTGGGGGTGGCTGCCGCTGGGCCCGCACGATGGCTTCTGCGCGGCTGCGCACGCCCAGCTTGCGGTAGAGATTCGAGAAGTGATTGCGCACGGTCTTCTCGGCGATCCCGAGCTGCCAGGCGATCTGTGCGTTGCTGTGGCCCTCGCACAGCAGGCCCAGCATCACGCGTTCGCGTTGGGTCAGCGTGTCCCCGATCGCACCTTCAGCCACGGCGTGTTGTCCGGTGAACTCCAGGACCGCTTTTTTGAACGCGTGCCAGGCTGGTTCGTTCTCCAGCAATATATGGTTGTACGAATCCAGCTCGACGAACGTCGCGCCAGGAATCTGCCCCGCCAGCACCTTGCCCTGCGACAACGGCGCGATCTGGTCGTGGCTGGCATGCAGCACCAGCGTGGGCGTGCGCACGCGAGGCAGGTACTCACGCACGTCGATCTCACCGCGCGCCACGAGCAACGCGCTCGCATTCGTGACCGAAGTGGTGCGTCGGCACAGTTCGTTGAACCAGTCGATCTGAGCCTGAGTCCCTTGCGGAACGAAGCGCGAGGTGAACAGCTGACGGAAGGCCGGGTTGTCGCTGCCCCAACCCAGGCGAACGACGTCCATCACCGCCTTGTACAACTCACGCCGCTCGGGGTTGTCGCTCTTGTTGCCGCCAACGGCGTAGCCGCCGTAGAGGATCAGGTGCGACACGCGGTCCGGATGGCGCACGGCATACCTGATTGCCGTGGCCGCGCCCTGGCTGATGCCGAGCAACGCGAAGGGCCGATCGATCCCGGCAGCATCGACCACGCTTTCGAGATCGTCGACCCATTGCGGCAACGCGAGGTCCTGCACCTTCCAGTCCGACATCCCGCAGCCGCGTTCGTCATGGCGGATGTAACGGAAATGCTCGCCGAAGAAGCGGATCCAGTGCGACCAGATCGGACTCTCCAGATCGTATTGCAGGTGCGTGAGCCACGTCGCCGCCTTCACCAGCGGCATGCCGTGCCCGATCTCGGTCCACGCCAGGTTGATCTGGTCGGCGGTTGCGACGTAGCGGATGGTCTGCTTCATCGAACGCTTGGCCGGAGTGGCGTCCGCGGGAGGATAGCGCTTCTGCGAGGCGCGTCGACGACGATCCTAGTCGGACTCGTCCACCCCAAAGTGCAGCCAACGCTGGGCCACGCCTTCGTCGGAGAATGCGCGCGCGTCGAGGCCTGCTTCGCGCGCGTACGTTCCGGCTGCGACGCTTGCGGGCGCACATGGGATCGCATGGCCCGGAGCATATGCCAAACAGCCTTCGCAGCGTTCAGGCGAGGTGATGCCCAGCACAAGGGTGAATGCAGGCCTCATCGAGCGCAGCTGGTGCAGGCGTTCATGGTTTTCGATCTTCGTGCGCGCGCCGAAAGGAGTTATCCATCGGGCGGACGGCGGGCCGCTTTACTCGCGCGTAACACAGCCACCACCACGGCACTGCATAGTCCGCGCCAAACGGAGACCTGCCATGACCATCGCGATGCTCGCCCTTGTTGTTGGTGTCGTCCTGATCCTCGTAGTGCTGATCGCCGCGCGTCGGCACCTGCCCGCGTCGCGCAGCCGCCGCGGCGCTGTCGCCGGGGAGGCCGGCACGACCACCTTCGTCTACCTCGGCAGCGACGCCAGCAGCTGCAGCAGCGGCTCGGATGGTGGTGGTTGCGATGGCGGTGGTGGCGGTGGCGACTAACTGCCGGGTTGGGATGCCGACATCGCCGCCGTGACGGCGGCGTTTCCGCTTTAGGCTGCGCGGCGCAAAATCGATGCCCCGCTTGGGCACTTTTGGGCGAAAGCGCCCATCGCCATGACGCTTTTTGACAGCAGATCGCAGCGCGCAATTGCGCTATGGTCGAGCGGATGAACCATGTGCAATCGCGCCGGCTTACGCAGGAAGCAGGGGACACCTATCAACGCGCGTTGACCGGCGGGGTGTTCTACGTGCTGGCGTGGCTCGTGGTCGGGTTTTATGGCGGTGCTTTTACGCGCGCGCCCCTGACCAGCTGGCTCCTGGTAATGGTCTTCGTTGGCCTGACGATCGCGCGTTTCGCCCATCGCCTGATCCCCGGTGTCGATGACGCCGGCCACCTGCGCTGGTTGCGATGGCACTGGGGCATCGTCGTCCTCACGACGACGGTGTGGGGCGGCGTGTTCTGCTGGGCCTTGCTCGACCCCGGGTTCGGTGGCGCGCGCACCGCGGCGCTGCTCAGCACGCTGGGGCTCGCCACCGCCGCCGCCCATGCCTTCAGCATGCGCCGTGGCTTTGCCCTGTCCAGCATCAGCGTGCTGTACCTGCCGGGCCTGTTCGTGCTCTGGACCGACCCCGCCGACCGCGCGATCGCGCTGGTCATGTCGATCTACCTCGTCTATGTGCTCATCTCGCTGGTGCGCAGCCATGCCGAATACCAGCAGCGCCTGGACCTCGACCAGGAACTGCGCGATCAGCGCGACCTGTTCGCGCAGCAAAGCAAGATCGATCCGCTGACCGAACTCGCCAACCGCCGGTATTTCTCGCATGTGCTGGCCGAGGCAACCACGCATGCCACCCGCACCGGCGAGCCGCTGACGCTGCTGGTGCTCGATCTCGATCATTTCAAGAAGATCAACGATACCCACGGCCACGCCGTCGGCGACGCATGCCTCGTGGCCATCGCAGGACGACTGCGTAGCGTCTTCAGTGACGAGGGCGACCTGGCCGCACGGCTCGGTGGCGAGGAGTTCGGTGTCGTGCTCAGCGGACAGGACCTGGCGACGGCTTCAGGCCGTGCAGAACGCTTCCGCGAGAATCTCGCCCAGCATCCCATCGCACTCAACAACGGTGCTCCGGAAGGCCTTGTGCTGGCCATCACGGCGAGCATCGGGATCGCCGAGTTCGACAAGGCGATCCATCGCGACGTCGATGAGCTCTACAGTGCGGCCGACAGCGCGGTCTATCGAGCCAAGGCCACCGGCCGCAATCGGGTCTGTCGCGACGACGAGTCAACGCTGGCTGCCGCCGAAAGCATCCCCTGATTTCATTCGCGTGATTTTATTCGCGTGATTCCATTCGCCCGGGATCAACCCAGCTATGCGGCCGCCGCCGCGCTTTGTTCCAGCGTCCGCTTCATCGCAGCCATGCCCTGGTCGATCATGCCGCCGATCTGCGTTTCCAGTTCGTCAGGCAACAAATCGGCGATCCAGACCAGGCGGGTGCGATCGGTGCCATCGTCGAAGGCCTGCACCGAAGCGTTATGGTGGGTGAACGGCGCGCCCACCACCGACCAGACCACGCGGCGTTGTGCGTCATCGATGTCGACGATCCGTTCGCGCACCGTCATGCCGTTGCCGAAGGTGACCACCCGCGTATCCCCATCGAGATGACAGTCGGTCACGAACCCCCGCACCAGTCGCTCATGGATCCGGCCGACATCACGCAACGCGTCCCACACGAGACCGGGCGTAGCGGCCACGTGGATTTCCCTGCGGATCGATGCCATGCGGATGCTCCCAGGCCACCGGAACTGGCCGACGCGCAGCGAAACAGATGGAAGGCGAAACGTGCGTGAACCTGCTTCGCAGGAGCGCGGCGCAAGTCCACGTGCATTGCAACGCGCACTTGTCCTTCGCAGATGTTCGCACCGACTTAACAAGCGCAGGGAGAAGAATGCGCAGTGCCGCGTCGTAGCCGATTCCGGCACAGGCCCGCTGCCGCTCCGGCAGCCGCGATCGACTGCCCCCCGTGGAGACGTCGCCGATGAAACTTCCGACTTTTTTCCTGTTGTCCCTGCTGCCCTGCGCGCTGGCCGCGGCGCCACCGCAGGACCCCGCCGCGCCCGCGGCGGATGCACCCGTATCGACACACGTGATGGTCAAGGCTTCCGAGGTGAAATGGGGCGATCCCCCACCCGCGCTCGAACGCGGTGCACAGGCGGCGGTGATGTCCGGTAATCCCGCAGAGGCCGGGGTGTTCGTGCTCCGGCTCAAGACCCCGGCCGGCTACCGCATCGCACGCCACTGGCACCCGACCGACGAACACGTGACCGTGATCGAAGGCGACCTGACGCTGGAGATGGGCGAAGGCGCGCAGATGCACTCGGCCACCTTCGGCCCGGGCGACTACGTGCTGCTGCCGGCGAAGATGCAACACGCCGGTTCGACCTCGGGTGGCGTGGTGGTGCAGGTGCAAGGCGCCGGCCCGTTCGAACTCATCTATGTCGACCCCAAGGACGATCCGCGCAAGCGCGCGCCTGCAGCCGAGGCGAAAAGCAAGTAGCAAGGCACGCTGCGGAAAGCACGGATGCGAGCAAAAGGGCGGGTTCGTTGAAGCCGCCCTTTCAGCAATGGCCTGCTCGGGCGTTGAACGAGGCGATACTCCCTACCCTCGATTCCAACGCCGGAGCTCCGATGACCGAGGTCGCCATCCTCACGCCCGATCCTGCAGACGCTTCCTATTCGAGTCTCTGGTCAGGCGTGCTCGATCGCCTGCGCATCGCCCTCGCGAGTGCCGGCGTCACGGCAACGCCGACGCCCTGGACGGCACACGTCGAAGACTGCGACGAACTCAAGCACTTTGCACTGGTGTTGCCATTGCTCGTCTGGGGCTACCACCACGACCACGAACGCTGGCTGCAGGCTTGCCGGGCCTGGGACGCGGCTGCGTTGCCGTTGGCCAATCCCGCCGCGGTGCTGGCGTGGAATTCGGACAAGCGCTACCTGGAACAGTTGGGTCAACGCGGCGTGGCGATTCCACCGACCACCTGGACAGACCGCGTGACGCAGCGCCAGCTCGATGAAGTCTTCGCGGCCACCGGCGCGGAGCAGCTGATCGTCAAACCGGCCGTATCCGGCGGCGCCTGGAAAACGCAGCGCCTGCGCCGAGGCGATGTCCTCGACGATGCGCCTGCCGGGGCGGCGATGATCCAACCCTACCTGCCGACGATCGAGACCGAAGGCGAGACCTCGATGTTGTTCTTTGGGGGACGCCTCAGCCACGTGGTCAACAAGCAGCCCCTGCCGGGTGAGTTCCGCGTCCAGGTGCAGTACGGCGGTGTCTACACCCTGCTACCGGCACCGCCCGCCGGCGCACTGGCACTGGCCGAACAGACCCTGGCCGCGATCGATGCGCCGCTGCTCTACGCGCGCATCGATGCGGTTCCCGACGCTGATGGCCGCTGGTTGCTGATGGAGGCGGAACTGATCGAGCCTGACTTCTATCTCGGCGCCGATCGCGAGGGAGGCGCCGGATTCGGTCGAGCGGTGCGGGATCTGCTTGAGGTGGCCTGAACGGCGCAGCACGCGGTTCAGCACCCTTACTGCCTTGTTCGTACCCCGACTCTCGATCTAGAACGCGAGAACTTCGCGACGTTCTGACCGGAACACGGCGTCCACGACCGTGCTGTCGACGATTGAGACGACCTGGAATCCGCACCGCTCGATCGCGGCAGTCGCATCGCTCAACGTCAAACGACCTTCGACGCGCACCAAGTGTGCCTGGAGGTTGAAGTTGATGCGGGCGCCAAGATCCACCTCGAGCAGCGCGTTGGTGATGCTACGAACGTAGTCTCCGCCACGAATACCATTGACGAGCAGTTTCATTGCTTCTCCACCTTGATGAGCCAGGGCGCGCGTACCGCGCTGTTCACCTTCAGACAGGCCGTTGGCCGGGACTTGGGCATCAAAGATCCTGGTCCTATGGCGCGCTCTGCTCGGGCACATAGCCCGGCAATGAAGCCAGCCCGACTTCGGCATCCGCCTCACGCCACCACGGCGTCGCCGCATGCGGCGCCGACAGGTCCAGGCGTTCGCCCATGCGTGGCGTGGTCAGCGCGATGTTGCGCTCGCTGGTCAACGCGACCACGCGCTCGAACGGCTCCTGCCAGCCATGCAGGGCCAGGTCGAAGGTGCCGTTGTGCACCGGCAGCAGCCAGCGCCCGCGCAAGTCCTGGTGTGCCTGCACGGTCTGTTCGGGCTGCATGTGCACGTACGGCCATTGCGGATCGTAGGCGCCGGTTTCCAGCATGGTCACGTCGAACGGGCCGAAGCGGCGGCCGATCTCCTTGAAGCCGTCGAAGTAGCCGGTGTCGCCGCTGAAGAAGAGCCGCAGCGTGCCTGCATCCGTACCTGCCTCCTTCGCGCCGTCGACGATCACCCACGACGCCCACAATGTCTTGTTGCCGTCGAATAGACCGCGTCCGGAGAAGTGCTGCGCCGGCGTGGCGGTGAACTGCACGCCATCGACGCTCGTGCCCTGCCACCAGTCGAACTGCCGCACCTTGTCCGCATCCACGCCCCAGTCGATGAGCCGATCACCGACACCGAGCGGCGTGAGGAACACGCCGGTCGTCTTCGCCAGCTGCACGATGGTGGCGCGATCGAGATGGTCGTAGTGGTCGTGCGAGAGGATCACGCCGCGCAGCGGCGGCAGGTCCTCCAGCGCGATAGGAGGGGCGTGGAAGCGCTTCGGCCCCATCCATTGCACCGGCGAGGCGCGTTCGGCGAACACCGGATCGGTGATCCAGAAACCACCGCGCAGCTTGATCAGCATCGTCGAGTGCCCGAGCCGGAACAGGCTGCGATCCGGCGCGGCCTCCAATTGCGCGCGGGTCAGCGTGGCAATGGGCAGCGACGCCTTCGGCATGGTGTTGGCCGGCTTGTTGAAGAAGAAGTTCCACAGGATCCCCAGCGTCTTGGCGACGCCCTCGTCGGGCTTGGGGACGGGATTGCGGAAGCGTCCATCGGCGGATTGCGGCGACTCGGGGTAACCGCCGACGGGAAGGTTGGTCTTGGCGGCGGACAGCAGGCAGGCACTCACGATCAGGACTCCTAGCAGCAGGACGGCCCGGCACAGGCGGCGGAAACGGGGGCGTGGCGGGCCGGGGCGTCGGTTCATAGCGGGTTTCGGAAGAAGTACACGACACAGTGTAGTTTCCGTTTTTGGAAAAGTAAACTACCAAGTGTAAACTTCCCCCATGTCCAGCCAGCCCGCCCCTGCCCGCCTGACCGACCGCAAGCGCGCGGCGATCCTCGACGCGGCCGTGGCCGAGTTCCGCCAGTCCGGTTACGAGGCCACCAGCATGGATCGCATCGCTGCCAGCGCCGGCGTGTCCAAGCGCACCGTGTACAACCACTTCCCCAGCAAGGAAGCGCTGTTCGCGCAGATCCTTAAGCAGTTGTGGGAGCGCAGCGTGGAAGGCCTCGACCTCGCCTACCGCAGCGATCGCCCGCTGCGCACGCAATTGCTCGAGCTGGTGAAGCAGAAGCTGCGCCTGCTGCACGACGGCAACTTCGTCGACCTCGCACGTGTCGCGATCGCCGCCACCATCCACTCGCCCGAACGCGCGCAGGACATGGTTGCGCGCATGGGCGACCGCGAAGAAGGCCTCACGCTGTGGATCCGCGCCGCTGCCGCCGACGGCCGCCTGAAGACCAAGGATCCGCTGTTCGCCTCGATGCAGCTGCAGGGCCTGGTGAAGGGTTTCGCGTTCTGGCCGCAGATCACGCTGGGCCAGCCGCCGCTGACCGCCGCACAGCAGCAGCAGGTGGCCGAATCGGCCGTGGACATGTTCCTCGCCTACTACGGTTGAGGCCCTGCGGTCACGCAGGGAATCCGATGCGCAACGATCAACGCGGATGCAACCACGTTGGCAGCAACGTGTAGGGATCGATGCGAACGCTTTCGTCGTAAGTGACGCCGTTCGCACTGAGTAGAGTCTGCAAGCGACCGTCCTTGAACATGTCGAGCGTTTCCGTGCAGCCGCCGATGAACTCGCCGCCGACGAAAACCTGCGGGATGGTCTTGCTGCCAGTGCGTGATGTGAGGACGGCGCGGATCTGTCCGCCGCGGTCATCGCGCTGGTACGCGGTCGAGTCCAGGTCGACAGAGCGATACGGGATGCTGCATCTGGCGAACAGCTTGCGCAGCGACCAGCAGAACTCGCACCACTCCAGCGCGAACAACACCAGCGGCTGTTCGCGATCGGCGAGCACCTGCGCGACGAAGGCTTCCACTTCGTCAGAAACCACAGGAGCAGCGACCGGACTTTCTGATTTCGGTGCGGCGGTCGTGGGTGGCGCCGGCGGCGGCGCGTCGAACCGGCAGCCCGGCGTCGAGCGCGAAATCTCCAGTTCCTCGGCGGACATTTCCGCACTGACCCCTTCGAACAATGGCGTGCTGAGGTAACGCTCGCCGGTGTCCGGCAGCATGCACAGCACCGTCGCGCCGCCCGGTGCCGAGTCGCACACCTGCAATGCCCCTGCCAGCGTGGCGCCCGCGCTGATGCCGACGAAGATGCCTTCGCGTTGGGCGAGTTCGCGCGACAGGCGGACCGCATCGGCGCCGTTGATCGGCAGGATCTGATCAATCAGTTTCAACGCGATCGCATCCTCGGTCAGCTTGGGAATGAAATCGGGCGACCAGCCCTGCATCAGGTGCGGACGGAAACTCGGATGGCTCTCTCTCGGCGTGCCGTCCGGATCGCGTGCCTGCGCGATGCCACTGCCGAGGATCGGCGAGTTGTCCGGCTCGCAGACGACGATGCGTGTGTCCGGGCGCTGCGCTTTCAGCACGCGCGCGACACCTTTCAGCGTGCCGCCGGTGCCGTAACCGGTAACGAAGTAGTCAAGTCGCTCGCCTTCGAAGGCGGCGAGGATTTCCGGCGCCGTGGTGCGCGAGTGCATGTCGGCATTGGCTTCATTCTCGAACTGCCGACACAGGAACCAACCGTGTGCCTTCGCCAGTTCCACCGCCTTCGCCAACATGCCGCTACCTTTCTGCGCGGCCGGCGTCAGCACCACCTTGGCGCCGAGGAAACGCATCATCTTGCGCCGCTCGACGCTGAAGTTTTCCGCCATGGTGACCACCAGCGGATAACCCTTCACCGCGCACACCATCGCCAGCCCGATACCGGTATTGCCGCTGGTCGCCTCGATCACCGTCTGCCCCGGCGACAACGTGCCGCGGCGCTCCGCGTCCTCGATGATGCCGAGCGCGAGCCGGTCCTTGACCGAGCCCATCGGATTGAACGCCTCGACCTTCACGAACAGGTTCACGTGTGGCGGCGCCAGTTTGGTCAGCCGCACGATCGGCGTATGTCCGACCGTTCCGAGGATGTTCTCGAACTTCAGGTTTCCGAAGTTGCCTTGCATGGAAGTTGTCCTCCGCGATCGGCAGGCGCGGGGCTGGATCACGGCACCGCAGCTGCACACTCTGCCCAGCGATGCGCGCTGTCAACGTCGCAAGGCCGAGCCCACCACCCCTATCGGTAGTGTGGGAGCGACGTACCAGTTCCACACTTCTTCTGGCGAAACGGCACACTGGGCGCTCAATCAAGGCGGTTACGGGAAATCCAATGCATATCAAGACGCTGGCCGTCGCTGTCCTCCTGTCCGTCATGCCGATGGCGCACGCCTGCATCAATACAGTGGGTACCGACCACCAGGGGCGTCGCTTCTCGCCGGACGACTACGTCGGAAAAGATCTGGTCGACGGATTCACCAAGCCCCACGCCCAGCGCTATTGGCTGAAACAGGCGTCTTACGTGATCAAGCAGGCCCGTAACAAACCCGACTTCAAGAACCTGACCGACCTCGGCATCGTCCTCGTCTATCAAGGGCAGTACGACCTGGCCGTACGTCACTTCCTCAAGCTCGAACGCCTCTTCCCTGGTCACCACGAAACGGCCGCCAATCTTGGCACCGCACTCGAACTGGCCGGCCACGACGCGGTCGCCCTCAAATGGATCGGCATCGGCATCCAGCGCAATCGGCAGGAGCATTTCGGCTCCGAATGGCTGCATGCGCGGATACTCGAAACCAAGATTGCACTGGCCAGGGACCCGCGTTACCTGGAAGGACGGTCCATCACCGGTGTCGTGTTCGAACGGACGCTCGTGCCCGCCCTTCCAATCGCGATGCCACCGGGCAACGACGGCAGACCAGTCAAGCCATGGGAACTCAATTCGGCGCTTGCCTACCAGTTGCACGAGCGCACCGGATTCGTTCGCCCAACCGACCCGATCGTCGCCAACCTCCTGCTCGACTGGGCCACCCTGAACCTCGCGGGCGGTCCCATCGAAACGGCCGACGTGCTCTATGACTTCGCTGTCACCTACGGTGCCGAGCGCGATGCGTTGATGCGCAATCGACAGAGCTATATCCAGCGGGTACTGGCGCAAGCCGGGAAGGCAAAGGCGAATGGTGGCGAATGCGGGATCTGTCCGCCGATGCCACCGCCTCCGCCGCCACCACCGAAACAGTCACGGGCATAACGCATACACCGAGCCATGAAGACCAAGGCGGCCATTGTGTTGGTCCTCATGGCCCTGGCGGCATCTGCCGGCCGCCACTACTGGCTGAATGCGCATGGCCATCGGGCTGGTGCCGAACAACCAGTGGCCACCAGGCCTGCCGAACCCGCACGGTTCACAGCCACGCTCGAAACCGCGCATTACGCGATCGCATCCACCGCAGCGCCATCGCAGACCGCGCTGGTGTCGGACGCTGTCGAGAGTTTGCATGGCGCCTACACCACGTTCTGGCGACTCACTGAAAATCGATGTCGATCGGCCCAAGTTGAAACTGGTCCTCTACAAGGATCGGCAGGAATTCAAGGCGCATAACCGCAGCAGCCCGTGGGCCGAGGCGTTCTACCTGGCGCCGCTGTGCCATGCGTATTACGGCGACGGCCCAAACCCGTACCACTGGATGCTCCACGAGGCGACGCACCAGCTCAACCACGAAGTGGCCAGGCGCCCGCGCGTCACCTGGATCGAGGAGGGGATTGCGAGTTATTTCGGCGCCAGCCGGATCCAGGACAAAAAGCTCAAGCCAGGGACCATCGATATCGGCGCCTATCCCATCTGGTGGCTACCCACTGTCGCGTTGAGCGGGAACCGGCAGGACGACATCCGCAGGGGCCGGATCATTTCGCTGCGCGCGCTGATCAACAGCGGTCGCGACGACATCGGCAGGAACGTCAACCTGTACTACATCGGCTACTGGAGCCTGACCCACTTCCTGTTCCATTACGACAACGGACGCTACGCCGGCAGCTACCGCAAGCTGATGACGAGTGGCGGCTCGCTGGAAAACTTCGAAAGACTGCTTGGCCCGGTCGAACGCATTGAAGGCCAGTGGTATCGGTACCTGCAGCAGCGGATCGACGAGGTTGCGGAACCTGAAACGGCCTCCGAACCTGTTTTCATTGATCCCTGAAAGCGCCAACCCCTCTCCTGAAACGGACGTCGACCATGCCCGCTATCCAGCCCTGCGAACTTCCAGAGGGCGCACTGCTCCACAAGTACCGTGACAGTGGCGCTTACACGGACTGCTACGTCACCGAAGTCGCATGGCCCGTTTCCCAGGCCGAGTATGTGGAGGCCTTCTACACCACGACCGTATTCAAACTGGAACGGCAGCTACTCACCTGGTTCGCTTCCAGGCCATCGACCGACATCGAAGCCGGGCAACTCGCGGCCGGTGCACTCAGCTCGTTCGCTGCGTGGAGTGTGGAAGGGCAAACTTCCCATCAATTGCTGCTGTGCGATTTTGCGGGCCGCACCCGGTCCTGGCTGATGGCAGTGCCGGTCGAGGACGCCGATCCCTGTGATCGCACGCGTTTGTACTTCGGTTCCGCCGTTGTTCCGATGACCAGCGCTGGTTCCGGGAAAAAGACGCTCGGTTTTGCATTCCGTTCGCTGCTCGGCTTCCACAAGCTTTACTCCCGGGTCCTCCTTCACGCAGCCAAAGCCCGCCTGGCGCGCCAGCGGCCCAAGGTGCGGTGAGCATTAGCGCACATGGACAGCCGTGGTGAGCAAAAGAAGACCAGCTTGGCCTACTCCCGACGATTCAAGCGTAGGACATCTTGTGAGCGTGTTTCACGCCCGCCAGACGGTGCGCCTTGGAGAATCCGCGGGGCGTAACAGGAGAAGTTTATGCCTGAGTCAAGCGCGTGGAAATTTTCTTACAAGCGTCGTGATGAACTCGATGCGCTGATCGACAAATTCGAAGAAGAGTTGTCGTATCGCCTTAGCGACCTGCAGGCCCACTACAGCGCGTATGCCGACACCATCTTGTCGATGACGGGCGCTCACGATGACCAGTACGTCTCCGAGCGCATCAACACGATACTGAAGTCGCGCGGCCTGTTGAGCGATACGTCGGCCAACAGTGATCCTGCGGTTTCATCCGAGCGGCACGCAGCGCCTGCCCATACTGACGGCGATCAAGGCGCGTCAGTGGATTGAGCCTCGGTATCCATCACTGAGATAACCCGATGCCCCACCACGTTGCGTTCGATCGTGGCGTAGGCGGCGTCGAGGATTTCTGCGATCACCACGAACCAGTCGATCCCTTCCACGTCATGGTCGGTTTCTACGGCACCTTGGAAGTGGAGTTGGCCATAGCGGTGCTCTGCTTCCATCGGCGGTCGCATGCACAACGCAACCAGCACCAACGGCCTCGAGCCCGTCGGGTCGGGAATACACGCCAAGTTTCATGGACCCCCAGCCCTTCGCGGAGAGAACACCCGGAGCCCCACGCCCTACGCCCTTTGGAACGCATCTGCGTGAGCAGGAAGAGGCCCTGCTGAATGGTTTAGGCCCGGAGCGTGAGCCCGCGTTTCAAGCGCAACTTCATTCTGATCCTTTGGGCCTATAGAACCGACGCCGGGGCCAGATACTGATCGGGCGAACGCCTTCGTACCGATCGCAGTCCGCTCGAACGGCTTGCTGATACTTCCGACCGCATGGCCCCCAGAGTCCGCTGCATCCGGCGCACTCCGCTTTCGGCGGATGCGCCTAGGACCTGTTCCCACAGCTGACGCCAGTTCTCCACGAGACCAACGATCTCCATTTCACCGCGCGATTCACGCCGACGCGGTTGCGACGTTCCAACAAGGGAGAGCGCGACGACTACTCGTCTCGCCCATCGGGAACGCAACGGGAGAACGACATGATCCGTTTGAACCAGATCGCGCTGCGATCGCTGTGGTTGCTGGGGCTGTGGGCGTGTGCCTTGACTGCTTTGGGCTGGAGCGACCGGGTCGAGGCGCAATGCCCCAACGGCGATCCCTGCGAAACCATTTATGTCTATCGACTGCAATCGAGGATGCCGGTTTCCCAGCCGCCGATCACCACGGATGCCGCCGGACGGCCACTGGTGTCGCTGCAGGAGGCCAATGCCAGCGACGCAACCGCATTCCGCGGCCTGCTGAGTGCAACAGCCTCCACCAAGCTGGCGATCCGCTTCCAGGTGACCCGCATCGCGATCCCACCCAACGATTACTGCAACTGCAATCTCGAGCATGCGGGTAAGGGCTGCCACGACGGAACGCCCCTGCAGACGCTGCAACAGTGCGTGCGCATCTGTCGCTACAACAACGCCGTTTGCAAGGTGGCCGGCTTCGACCAGAAGTCCGATAGCGGCGGTCGCTGGTACGCGTTTCCGGCGGCTACCCAGTGCGGTGGTGCCCGCAACAACTGGCAGAAACAGGCCTTTCGTTTCAATGCCACGGATTGCGACTGGCGCGAGGACGCACGCGTCATCAAAGGGGCCGGTTGCCTGGCGGGCGTGCTGAGCCATGCGCCACAGACATCGCTCGATGTCCTGTTCGGTCCCAACTCCCCGTGCCCCGACGAGCAGCTGTAACTGCGGCTCGCAAGTGGGAGTTAAAGCGCCTTCGAGTCGGGCCATGCATGGCGCGCTGACCGACGGAAGTTGTTTCGCGGAGCAACACGACAGGGATAGTTGCCTTGGACGTTCCCACGTACCCAGCACAAGAGGGGCCGCCCGCCGGTAGTTGCGGCGTGGCGGCCGACAGGGCGCAGGCGGACCAGTTGTTCGAACGCACTTGGCGCGCAGCGTATCCGGCCCTGCGCAGTCGTGCGCGACACCTCGCCGGCGGCCAGCCGGACCAGGCCGATGACCTGCTCGCGGGCGTCGCCATCAAGGCATTGCAGTTCATGCGCCGCTCGCTGGAGAAGGTGACCGATCCCGAGGTCTTCCTGTTCGTGGTGTTGCGGCATGTCTTCCTCGACAGCGTCCGTCGACGTGTACGCGACCACAGGCTGTTCGACGTCTCGGTCGAAATCGACGATGACCTCGGCGTTGCCGAAGCAGGTGGCGACCACATGACCGTGCAATGGAACGAGCGCCGCGAGCAGCTACGGATCGTCGCCACGACCATGCAGGCGATGCCTCGCGAGCAGCAGCGGTTGTTCGTCCTGCGCTTCCTCGACGACCTGCCGTACTCGGCGATCGCCGAACGCATGGGCATCAACGAGCCGCTGGCGCGCAAGCGTGTGCAGTTGCTGCGCGCGCGCCTGATCGACGCAATCGAGCATGACGCTTTTCACACTCCGACGGTTGCGACGTTCGAACAAGAGCGTCACCCAACCCACACGCAAGACGTCACCACCCACAAAGGAGCAAGCCATGATCAATTGGAACGCACAATTCACCCAGATGATCCGCAAGACCAACCAGGCCTACTGGGGCAACTGGTCGTTGAGCAGCGAGATCACACCGGGCGCAGTCGGCATCGTCGACCCGGCCACCGGCCTCTTCAAGCTGATCTCGTCCACGATTCCGGGCGTCAGCGAGGGCAACTTCCTGCGCAACCATGTCAGCTCGGATTGGAACGCGATGACCAGCGATGTCTCGCGCACCGAAACCGACATCGACCTGAAGGGCGAGGTCACCGACCCTGACACCGGGATCACCACCAAGGCCGGAGTGCAGGTGCAATGGAAGTTCGGCACCGAGGGCTCGATGGTCTCGAAGTGCGCGCTGGATGCGGAGACCGTGCTCAACAATCCAGATGCCGTGCTCGGTAAAAACATCGACTGGCTGGTCGAGCGCGCGGGCCAGTCCGGCATGGGTGCGGACGGCCGCATCGCGCAGGGGTTCGGTGTCGTCACCAGCGTGCTGTACGCGCGCAGCGGACTCAACGTCGGCTCAATGGCGGCCGACAATACGTTCTCGCTGACCGGCACCGCATCGGGCGTGCAGAAGCTGCTCGGCGAGGCCAGCGGCAAGGGCTCGTTCACTTCCACGAGCGAGAGCAAGAGCGTCGACAAGCACCTGTGGCCGAGTGAAGCCGGCGTGGTGCCCACTGGTTCGGTGCCGCTGGCATTCACCTTCGCTTCGTTCGACGGTCGCCTGCTGCTGCCGCGCTGGATCACCCACATCAGCGCCTACCAGTTGGTGATCCGCAACACCCACGGCGGCACCTACAAAGTTGACGTCAAACTCACGTACGACACGCCGCGCGGTGCCAAGACGAATACCACGTACGTGACCGGCGGCCTGACCGCGACGATCGCCGACATTCCGCTGGATGCGAGCAACCTCAAGCTCGAGTTGATCTTCCGTGGCGTGAGAACGGATGAGACCCACACCTTGCAATGGAACAGCCCGCGCGGGCAGTGGGTCAACGGCGTGCGTCATATCGACCTGTACGGCGTGTGGCCGGGCCAGACGCGTGCAGTCGATGCCGAGGCGGGCCTGGAGTAGGCGCTTGCCCGCTATGCGTTTTACCCCTACGGGCCGCAATCAGCGGCCCGGCAGGACTCTCATCCTGAATTTAACCGCACTGACTCCCCGGCCGGGAGCGTGATTAGAGGAGTACGAAATGCCTTACTTATTCGATCGAGAAATTGAAGCGGCCATCAACAAGAACGTCCACGACGCTACAGAACTACGAACGACATGCGATAACGCAACGACGCACCTCCTGCCACTTCATCCCAACCCTCACACCTACGCTGCCAACGACGCGACCGCCGAACAGCTCGCAATAAGCATGGGAAGCAAGTCCCGGAAAGATCGAGACGTCCCCGCGACCAACCCTCACGCGCTGGACTACGTCAGCGGTTGGACAGCACTCAGTGACAACGCCCAGCACATCGTTGGCATGGTGTGTGGCGAACTGCCGCACGCATATCAACTTGGACTCGACATCAGATCCCACGTCGTCATCGGAACGATCTACAAACTTGCCGTGAAAGTCTGGTCGACGATCGGGCAGTACACAGGGCCGGCCCAGGACGAAGGTCGACGCTAGGGTTTGAATGAAGCCCTACCCCTTACCCCTACCCCATACCCAACACGCCGCGGCTGCCAGTCGTCTTCGGCAGCCGCGTCAGTGGGAGGAGAACCCATGCGCATCATCAATAGATCGAATTGGCTGAACCTCGAGACCGCCACCACGGCTCGACTAACTGTCTTTCGCAACGCGTCCATAGGCGTCGATACGCTCGTCAACGCGGCGGAGAATGCGGCCCCCACCAATATCACCGGGGAAATCCGGGATACGGTCGGAGGCACGGGAGCTCACTACGACATCGGTGACAGAAAGATCTACCTGGGAGCGAACGACATTGTCTTCAATCCCCCCCGCCACTACGGGATCGGTCACGCAACGGCCGCCGCCAACTTGCCCGCCTTGGCCATCTCCGAATGTGCCGAGGCGGTGGTGTACGAGCTGCTCAACTGGGAGGCTCAGGCGGATTACCGACTCTATGATCAGAGGTTGAACGACACCACCATGAGGCCCTGGGAAAGGGGATTGGCCTACTCCGATCGGGAGGCGAAAGTCACCTACGACCATGCCGTGTTCATGCAGGGCCTGATCAACGCCGGTGAAGTCTTGTCCGATTTTTCGACCCGGAACATTGCTTCGACCAATGCCTATATCGGAAACCTCCCCGGGTACAAGGCCCTGATTGCGAATGGCCCGCACTCCGCCCCGCCCGGTGGCCATGTCACCGAAGCAGCGCATCTGCCAACCAAACAGATGTACTACTACGAAACCTTTGCCACGTTCAGCAACTCGAGCGCGCTCGGGAAACAACTGAAAGGGCTGCTGCAGCTGAAGAAGAGCCCGCATTTGGCCGAAGCCGAAGAGAAGATCGGCCTGGAGGCGGTGAACAACTGGCTCAAGAAGTCGGAATTTTCCGATGACCTTGGCAGGACAACATTCCCGCATTTCTGGGCCGTCATGGTGAGCGTCGTCAAGACCATTGCCCAGCGCAAGCCCAATGCGTTCAAGTTGCAGAGTCCCGATGCGGAGTTCTCGGCGGACATGTGGCGGCTGGCCAAGAGCAACCCAGTTCCGACTCGAAGACTCGAGCTAATCGAGGCCGAGCTGAAGAAGCTTGCGAGCCAGCTGAGGATTGGTACCCCGATCAAGATAACGAGCGACGGGGCCGCATAAGAGACGCCGCACGTGGTCAGCACTTCGTGCGGGTCAAACGGGGTTTCGTTCGACAGGATCGAATGATCCAGCGTCCTTGGAGGCTGAAAATGAACCGCAATATCTCAGCGCAAGCCTGGACAACGCTTGCGCGTAAACTGCGTGTAGACGAAGCGTGCTTGCGCGCAGTTGCGATTGTCGAGTCCTCCGGCAGAGGGTTCCTTCCGTCACCTTCAGTTCTTCCGAAGGTCCTTTTTGAAGGGCATGTGTTCCACCGCCTGACCCAAGGCCACTTCGATGTGGGTTCTCCCGGATTGAGCTATCCGCACTGGGATCGGTCGAAGTACTCCGGCACGCTCGCTGGAGAGTGGAAGCGGCTTGACGCCGCCTGTGCGTTGGACCAGGACGCCGCCCTGCAGTCCGCGAGTTGGGGCGCGTTCCAACTCATGGGTTTCAACTATCGCCTCTGTGGCTTTGACGACGTCGATGCCTTCGTAGCTGCGCACAAGACCGGCGCAGACGAGCAGCTTGCCGCGTTTGCGCGCTTCATTGCACGCCGGCCGTTCCTCGGCGCGCTACGGGCCAAGGACTGGAAACGCTTCGCGTATGCGTACAACGGACCGAGCTACGCGAAAAATCGTTACGACAGCAGGCTGGCCGCCACATATGCCAGGTACTGCGGCGATGACGCTTTGGTCCGGTGATGCGTTGATGCCGCCAAGTACAAATAAGTTAAACGGTGCCAGAAGTTAAACGGTGCCAGGGATAGTTACCGAAGTGACTCTGGCACCGCTCTTGCCCTACTCCCCGCTGTACAGATCGATGATGTCTTCGATCGCGTGCTGGCACACCGAACAGAACGCGTCGGCGCGGGTGAACATCAGGCATTGCATCTGCGAGCGGTAATAGCCGGTGGCGGCGTAGTTCGCGCCCTCGAAAGCGCCCACGGCATTGCGATGCGGATGGCCGGCGAACAGCGCCTCGACGTGCGCTTGCTCCTCGCGGAACAACGCGCTCATTTCCGCTTCCGGGCGCTTGTCCGCGCGCAACTGTTTGCGGCGTGCCTGGACATCGCGCTCATAGGTCTCGAATTCGGCCTTGGGCCACGGCGTCGGCAACGGCGTCACCGGGCTCACCTGGTCTTTCCACTTCAAGTTTCCAGGCTGCAGCAGCGCGGTGACATTGGGCTCCCACGGCTCGACCCGATGCGCGTCGGCGGCAGCGTAAGCCACCGGCGAGGTGTAGTACTCGTCAGCCAAGGCGGCAAGGTGATGGCCGAACTCGTGCACGAACAGATAGTTCGCCCACTCGTTGCCGCCCGCCACGGTGCTGAACTGGCCAAAGATGCCGCCGCCGCCATAAGTCTCGCTGTTGAACACGATCTCGACCGCGTCGTAGGGCGCGTACTGGGCCAACTCGCGGAAGGCACGGTTGTCCAGGGTCAGCGCGTAGCGCTCGCTGCCGAAGATGTCGTAGCGGATGCCGACAGAACTGGCACGGTGGATGTCGGTGGACGGACGACTGACCCCGGACACCGGTACCGGCACGGCCAGCGCCCACACATTGAAGTCGGCGGCGCGCTCCTTGAACGGCGACACGCTGAAGAGATGGTCGGCCAGCGCGCGCGCCTGCGCCTCGAACTTGTCCATCTCGTCCGCCGCGTACCCGTCGCCCAGCAACAACAGGTCGAGCTTGCGCGACGGGTCGCCGTTGTTGCGGATCGCAATGACCTTGCCCGGTGCCGGTCGGCTGGTGCGCTCGACGTCGAGTGCCTGCGGATCCACGCGCTGCGACCACACCGGCACGAAAGCATTGGCCGCGTCACGCGCATACACCTTGAGTTGCACCGGCTTCTCCGGCATCGGGAAGCGCAGCGACTCCTGGAAG
The DNA here is from genome assembly GCF_022758295.1 of Lysobacter sp. CFH 32150. Taxonomy (GTDB): domain Bacteria; phylum Pseudomonadota; class Gammaproteobacteria; order Xanthomonadales; family Xanthomonadaceae; genus CFH-32150. The sequence goes on from NZ_JALDWJ010000007.1 coordinate 248,813, forward strand.
CTGCGCTGCGTCGCCTTCGCCTCCTCAGTGGTGCGCCACTCGCCGAAAATGGTGGCGTAGCCGCGTGAATACAGCACCCGCCCGCTATCCGGGTCGACCACCTCGAACTTCTGGCTGCCACGGTTGGTGGTGTCCAGCGGCTGCGCCGGATTGCCGGGCCACGGCAACGGCTCGAGCACGACGCGCTCGAGCGCGTAGTGCTCGGACTTGGCGTCGCCACCGTGCTGGATGTCGACGCGGAGCGTGGCAGGCGCGGTCTTTGCCGACGCGGTTGGCGTTTGCGCGCCGGCCGTGGCGTTGCACAGAAAGAGGGCAGCGATGAAAAGGAGCAAATGGCGCATCAGGCTTTCCCCAGGAGGGCTCTGGCCGCCATCAGAACAGTCCCAGCACCGGCTGCGCAAGGGACCACGGGCGGGGAAAAGTGCCCAGGGTGAATCGCGTTGCAAGCGCAATCACCCTGGCCTCTTTTCCTACGCCGTCATCGCAGGCCACCACCCGCAAGCAGTTGCTCGCCGGTCAGCCAGTACGAATCGTTCGAGGCCAGGAACACGGCGATCGAGGCGATGTCGTCCGGCTGGCCGATGCGACCCAGCGGCGTTTGTGCGACGACGCCGGTTTCGAACTCGGAACCGATGAAACCGGCCGTATGCGTGCCTTCGGTTTCGATCATGCCGGGATTCACGGTGTTGACGCGGATCTTGCGCGGGCCGAGTTCGCGCGACAGCACGCCGGTAATCGCATCCACCGCGCCCTTGGTGCCGGTGTAGACCGCGCTGTGCGGAGGCGTGATCCGGGTGACGACAGAGCTGATGTTGATGATGCTGGAGCCTTCGCCAAGATGTTTGACCGCCGCCTGCGTGGTCAGCAGCAGGCCGAGCACGTTGACGTTGAAGTGTTTGTGGAAGTGGTCTTCGGTGACGTCTTCGATGGATGCGAACTCGTAGACACCCGAGTTGTTGACGAGGATGTCCAGTCGACCGAACTGCTCGATGGCTGCGTCGACGATGGCCTGTGCGTCGGCCTGCTTCGAGACGTCGCCGCGCACGGCAACCGCCTTGCCTCCGGCCGCGTTGATCTTGGCGACGACCGCATCGGCGCCCGCCTGGCTGGACGCGTAATTGACGACGACGGACGCGCCTTCGGCGGCCAGCGACGTGGCGATGGCCGCGCCAATGCCTTTGGATGCGCCCGTGACGAGGGCGACTTTACCTGTGAGCTTGCTCATGACGTTTCCTGTGGGGTGTTGGCGAGCGTGCGTCGGTTGAAACCGCCGGTGTAAACCGGCGGCCTGTACTGCCCGATCGCAATCTCAGAAAGGGAACCGGTCAGAAATCGAACCGCACCTGCAACTGCGCGAGATCGAGATCGAGGTCTTCCGCTTCGAAGCGGCTGTACTCGCCGCGCAAGGCGACGCTGTCGGTGAAGCGGTACTGCAGGCCGACGCCGTAGGTCGGATCGGTGCCGCTGTCATCGGACGTTCCGATCACGCCTGCGATCGGCGTGTCCAGGTCCCAGCTGTGGAAGCCGGCCTTCGCGTAGCCGGAGAACTTGTCGGTGAACGGCACGGTGCCGACGACGGTTAGCGCGGCCGAATCAGCTTCGACCGCCTGGCCGGCGCCTTCCGGCTCCAGCTTGCCGAAATCGTTGTAGCTGGCTTCGATCGCGAAATAGCGGTTGAACTGGTAACCGCCGAACACCGAGAACGCGGTGTCTTCGTCGTCATACACGCCTTCGTCGACGAAGGACTGGCCAGCGCCAACGCCGACATACAACCCTGTGTCTTCTGCCGCCTGCGCGCCGAAAGCGGCGGCGCCGATCAGTACGGCAAGCAGGGTGCGGGACAACATCTTGTTCTTGCTCATTGCATTTGGACTCCTGCAACGGAGATCGCGCCTAGGGGAGGGAGCGTCGATTTCCGTGCGATGGGCCCCGGCGGAATGCCTGGACAGCCATCGATGCCCAGAAGAAGTGGATGCAATGTGGCTGCGCAAAAGAGCGGAAAAGAGGGATGAAATGTCCCGCAGATGGGATGGCTGCAAACTGCAAGGAAAACTCGTAGGGTGGGCCTTGTTGGCGAAAGCGGTGGGCTGAAGCCCACCCTACGGTCCTAATTGCCTCCGCCCCCTTGCTCCCCGTTGCCGCCCCTTTTCTCTAGCGCCTGGCTTGATGCCGAATCCTTTTATCGAGGAGCCTCCAATGACTCGCTCCGCTTCACCCAAGCAGATCGCCGCCTCGCTCACGGAACTCTGGTCGCCCCGCGTCATCGCCGAAGTGGATGACGCTTACGTAAAAGTGGCCAAGGTACAAGGCACCTTAGGCTGGCATGCCCATGCAGATGAAGACGAACTGTTTCTCGTCCTGAAGGGCGTGTTGCGCATCGAAATGGAGCAAGGGGCGGTAGAGCTCGCCGAAGGCGAGCTATTCGTCGTGCCCAAGGGGGTGCGTCACAATCCGGTCGCGCAGGACGAATGCCACGTGATGCTCATCGAGCGCAAATCAACGCTGCATACCGGCGACGTGGTCAACGAGAGGACGCGTTCGCTGGTGGAGCAGCTACGCCCGGTGTAGGGATACGGTCGAACTAGTGCAGCGCGAGCGCAAGCAAGCGCCGGATGCCTTCGTCCTGCTCAGGCTCGAACGCCATGCCGACATGATCGACGGCAACCCGCGTCACCCGGCACATAAGCTGGATCGCCTGGTCGGTATCGGACAGAAAGGACACCGGCAGTACGCTGCCGCAGGATGGCCGCCACTCGTCAAGCAGCCCAACGCGCGCGCCGCCCGCCGACAGATCGAGGGCCATGGCGTTGTGCTCATCCGAAGCAAACATGACCGCGCTGAATACTTCTTCGCGGGGGTGTTGGCGCAGTTCTACGAGCGTGTCCATATGCTGATCCTATGCGCGAGTGAAGTGGTCGGCATCTATGAGGCGACGATCGGTAGCCACGGGGCGACGGGTATCGCTGCGCTCAACCCATCCCACGGGCCTTTTTGGCGGCCAAGCTCATTCGGCCGCTTCTGGAAATACGGGCAACCTCGCGACGTCATTTTCCTCGTGCTGGATGATCAACGTCGCGTCCAGGTTCCGCGCAAGCTTGGCGAAACGGTCCATTGAGGACAACGACTGCGCGCGGTCGGTGTTGAACGATGGCACGCCCGCCGATTCCAGATTTTCGCGGAAATGCACCACATCGCCGGACAGCAGCACTGCGCCGCGCTTCGGCAGCTGCACCAGCAGGCCATGATGGCCCGGTGTGTGCCCGGGCAGATCGAGCATCACCACGCTGCCATCTCCGAACACGTCGTAGTCGCCGGTGACCTTTTCGACGTTGGCATCTTTCTGCAGCCAAGGCGAAAAGAACTTCGCGCGCGCTTCGTGACCCGGCTGGCTCAACACCGCGAAGTCCCCTTTGCCGATCAGCAGCTTCGCCTGCGGAAAATCCGCTGCCTGGCCGATGTGGTCTAGGTGGTAATGACTGATGCCGATCATCGATACCTGTGCCGGCTTGACGCCGATCTTCGCGAGCTGGTCGACCACCGTCGTCGCGAGCGATGTGGAATCCGCATCGCCCTGGGTGAACGGCTTGTTCAAATATTCCTTGGACAGGCCCGTATCCCAGAGCAGATAAGCGTCGCCGTGCCGGATCAGGTAGCAGCTCCCCACGAAATTCTTGCTCTGGCCGACATAGGCGCGCGTATCGGATAACTCGTCCAGGTTGTAAGTCCAGAGCGAGCCGCAATCCAGGCGCCACAGTCGGACATCGGGTTTCGCTGCCGGGGTCGCTGCGGCAAGCGACAAGGGCAATGCAAGCAACGCGGCGGCGATGTGGCGAAGGCGTATGTTCACAAGCGCGACGCCGTGAGCTTGATGTCGGCGTTTTGCCACGCCTTCGCGAAGCGACCTTCTACTTCTGTTGCCTCGGCATCGCGCTTCTGCGCGCGCAGGCTTTGCGCCAGGCCGAACAGCGACCAGCCGTTGTCGGGATTGCGTCGAAGTTCGTCGCGATACACGGCTTCCGCGTCGGCGGGCTTGCCGTCGTCGAGTAGCAGCACACCCAGCGTTTGCCGCGTCGGCGCATGCCAGCCGGGCGGTTCGTCGTAGGGAATCTTGTCTTCGATCACCGTAGCTTCGCGCAGCGCCGCGATGCCTGCCGCGCGATCGCCGCGCGCGGTGGCGAGTTCGCCCGCCAGGGTGCGTTCGGCGATATGGGCCGCGTGCGCCAACGGATAGCGATCCCAGACGGTGAGTGTTTCCATCACCGGGTCGGCCGCGCGTTTCGCGAGTTCCTTGAGGTGTTGATCGGCATCGTCCAGTCGCTTCTGCCGCACGGCAGCCATGCCTTGCGCGTAGTGCCAGATCGCAGTGACGTAAGGGAGATCCGGCGCCGGGTTCGGTGCGCCGACGATCTCGTCCCAACGGCCGAAGCGCACGCGTTCAAACCACGGCGTAAGCCAGTACTGCTGCAAGCCAGCGAATCCCGGTTGGCGCATCAGCTCGGGCAAGTTGGTCCGGTTCGCGGTCTGCTCGGCAGCGGATTTCGCCATCGCGCCGCTGCCTTCCATGCTGGCTGCAAACCACAGGAAGTGATGGTTGTGCGGCACGTAACCGAGCGGATAGATGCCCTTGGTATTGCCGCGGCAGATGGCGAGATAGGCGTCGTCGGCCTTGATCGCCACCTGGTTGGCGAGCACGGCGTCATGCCAGCGACCGACGCGCGAATAGATATGCGCCGGCATGTGCACCAGGTGGCCGGAACCGGGAATCAGCGTGCGCAGATGATCGGCCGCCGCGGCGCCGCGTTCCGGATCGGCCGAGGCTTCCACTGCATGCACGTACAGATGCAGCGCACCGGCGTGGTCGGGGTTGCGCTTCATGACCGATTCCAGTGTCGACACGATCGCCGCGGTATGGCCCTTGGGCTGCAGGTCCGCGTCGTAGTAGTCCCACGGCTGCGTGTCCATCATCGCCTCGGCATGGAACGTGGCGGCGTCGAGGTCGTCCGGGAATTCCGCGGTGAGTTTGCCGGTGGCGTCGACGTAAGCGGCGTCGAGCGGCTTGCGATCCTCCGGTGGAGTTTCGGCGTAGCGCGCAGACAACGCGCGGATGAAGCCCTGCTCGCGTGGCGTGGCCTTGGGCGCCAGCGCGATCGCCTTCTGCAGCCGCGTCCAGGCGGCGGCGTTGTTGGCCGGGTCCATGGCCGCGTTGACGTGCGGACCCAGCACGAGTGCCGCGCCCCACCAGCACATGGCGCAGTCGGGATCGAGCTCGGTCGCGCGCAGGAACGAACGCTCGGCGGCATCGTGGTTGAAACCGTAGGTGAGCATCAGGGCCTGGTCGAACCAGCGCTGCACTTCAGGCTTGGAAGTGGTGATGGCGAAGTGGTAATTGCCAAGACCTTCCAGCAGGGTGGCGCCGACGATGCCTGGCACCACGGGCGCAGATGCGGTGGAAGGTCCGGAACGTTCTTCCCGATGCTTGCGCACGTAGAACACACCCGCCAAAGCGACGGCGACGATCAGCGCGACGGCCAATAGACGTTTCATGGGAGACCCCTTGCCTTCGGGGCCTTCGTTCTACGCCGCCAGGGATCGCGAATCAAATTGGGGCGGGCAGAACCCGTAGGAAGCATTAGCCAAAGGCGTGGGATCCGATCCCTTTTGGTCTCGACGTGGCGGCTGTTCACCCGGAACGCGGGCGGATGTTCTGGTTGTGGTGGAAGACGTTGTCGGGGTCGTACTTGGTTTTGATGTCCACCAGCCGGTCGTAGACGCCGGGGCCGTAGGCCTCGCGGATACGGCCGGGACCTTCGTCGGCGCTGAGGAAGTTGACGTAGACGCTCTCGGCGCGGTGCGGTTCGAGCGCACGAAGGAAGCCCCGCGCCCACTCTGTCTCGGCCGCGCCGATCTCGTCGGCCTGCTCGGGGAGCCACGCGCCGTGGATGATGATGTTGTGGGGGACGGCGTCGCGCCCGGCGTAGGCTGTGGCGTCATTGGGGACACGGGCGACGGCGCCCTCGAAGTGGAACATTGCCGCGTACGTTCGCGGCGAGTTGGCCCTGTACGCGTGATCGGCGATGACGCTGATCACGTCGTCGGAGAGGCCGGCGAGGTTCGTGGACTTCCAGTAGTAGTGCCACCCGTGGGGAACGGTGTCGTCGAGGGCGCACTGGTGGGCGACGTACGGCTTGGGTGCGATCAGGTCGATGAGCGGCGACCCGAACCCGCGGAGTGCTTCGACCGCCCGCTCGCCCTCCTCGATGCCACCGGCGTAGCACGAACCCACGGCGATGGCCGGCCGCCAGTGCAGATCCTCGGGAATCACCGGCAGCGGAGGGACGGTGCAGAGCTTGACGATGTTGCCGAGCTCGTCGGGCGCATCGGCAGCGAAGTCCCGGTAGAAGCGCAGCACCTCGGCGGCGTCTTCGGCCGCCCAGAAGACGGGTCCGGCGACGACGGTCGGGCCCACGGGATGCAGCGCGAACCTGAACGAGGTAACGACGCCGAAGTTGCCGCCGCCGCCGCGCAGCGCCCAGAACAGGTCGGGGTGCTCGTCGGCGGACGCATGGACGACGCTGCCTTCGGCGGTGACCATCTCGGCGGCGAGCAGGTTGTCGATCGTGAGCCCGTGCTTGCGCATGAGCCAGCCGATGCCACCGCCGAGGGTGAGTCCAGCGACGCCGGTGTGGCCCACGATACCGCCGGTGGTGGCGAGGCCGTGAGCCTGGGTCTGCTGGTCGACGTCGCCCCACAGGGCGCCCCCCTGCACTTGGGCGGTGCGGCGGGCAGGGTCGACGCGGACGGCCCGCTTCGCCGAGAGGTCGATGACGATCCCGTCGTCGCACACCGCGGAGCCGGCCACGCCGTGGCCGCCGCCGCGTACCGCGATTTCGAGGTCGTGTTCGCGGGCGAAACGCACGGCAGCGACCACGTCGGCGGTCCCGCTGCATCGCGCGATCAGTCGCGGATGGCGGTCGATGGCGCCGTTCCACACGGCTCGGGCAGTGTCGTATTCGGCGTGGCCAGCCGTGATCCGCTGGCCCTGGAATTCGTTGATCTCCATGGTCGTCGCCTCCGCTCTCAGGTGGCCGACTGGTGTCGGTGTCGTCCCACCGACGACTTCCATCGCACCACGGTGGGCGTCGGCTGTGAAGTCAAAAATCTGGACTTCAAAACCGGCCGCAAGAGGGGGACCATGGCGCCATGCGGACCTACGGCCAGTACTGTCCCATTGCCCGTGGTGCGGAGATCTTTGCCGAGCGCTGGACACCGGTGATCGTCCGCAACCTGTCCGTGGGCTGCGGAAATTTCACCGAGATCCTGGCGGGTGCGCCGGGTCTGTCCCGCACCCTGCTCTCGCATCGCCTCAAGCAGCTGGAACGGCTCGGCATCGTTGCGTCCACATCCAAACCAGGCGGACGCGGGCGCTGCTACGAGCTCACGCCCGCCGGCCATGACCTGTTCAAGGTCTGCGTGTCGCTCGGCGAGTGGGGAGCACGCTGGCTCGACATCGCTCCGGAGAACCTCGATCCATTCGTGGCGCTGTGGTCGATGTGCAATGCGCTGCGCCGAGACCGGCTCCCGGATCGACGCGTCGTCATTCGGTTCGATTTCACCGGTCGCCAGTCCCTCGAGCGGTACTGGCTGCTGATCGAGTTCGGCGACACCGAAATCTGCAAAACGTACCCGGGCCTGGACGAAGACCTGTACATCACCGCGGACGCCGAAGCCTTCGTCAAATGGCACGCCGGCCAGCTCAGTTGGGCCACAGCCATCCGGGACCGCCGCATCAAGCTCTACGGTCCGTCATCGCTCGTCCGAGCCTTCCCCACGTGGAATGCCCGGAGCATGTTCGCTCACATCAAGCCGGTCACGAGTGCAGCGAGCTCTGCAGGCTGAAACATCGTCGACCCCTTTACCTCAACCCAGGCAATTCTCCCTGGTCATAGCCTCCAGCAATGGCTGTTGCCCGGTGTCCGCCAAGCCGGCCAGGATGTCCGCGCGCACGTCGCTACGCTCGTCCTGACCCAGCTTGAACTTCATATGGACCGCGGTGACGTGGGCGCGGAACGCCACAACGGCCCCAGCCAGCTTGGCGTAGCGCGGGCCCATGTCCGCGATCGACCAGGCGTTGGGGCGCCCGTGTTCCATGTGCTCGACCAGTCGCGCAAGCGCCGCTTCGGTGGCATCGGTGCTGTCGTCGAACTCGACGTTGATCTCGAGTTGCGCGGTTTCGTAGTTCCAGGTCGGTGCCTGGGTGCGATCGGCAAGCCATGACGGCGAGATGTAGCCGTGCGAGCCCATGAAGACGACAAGCGCGCGTGGATCCCGGCGCAATAGCTCCGTGTGCGGGTGGGTGCGGGGAAAGTGGCCGATCAATGTTGCCGTGCCATCGCTGCTGCGCTCCAGCAGCAGCGGCAGCGGCGTGGCGAGTGGCATGTCACCGTTTGCGCTGATCACCAATGCAAAAGGATGCGCGGCAACCAAGTGGTCGATGGCATCCGGCGAACTTGGGGCGAACTTGGTATTGGTCCTCATGCACGACTCCGTAACAGATGGTGCACAAGTTACTTCATCGCGGCTGCGTCGTAGGGTGGGCTTTAGCCCACCGTTGCCATGTTGGCTAAAGCGGTGGGCTAAAGCCCACCCTACGGAGCTGAGGCGCAGCTGATCAATTGCACAATCGCGCCAACTGAACCGTTGCCGCAGGTTCATCGCAATCTGCCCCGGGCTTCACCCGTGCCTGCCTATGGTGCATGCACCTATGGCACGAGGAGGACGACATGAACAAGCACACGCTGATCGCCGCCGCCCTGACCGCGTTCGTGTTCAGCGCCTCGCCAGCGCTGGGCGGCAACGCGCAAGACGGGCCGCCGGGGCACGCGAAGTCGAAGGCACACAAGACCGAGGGCCGCCACGACCAGGGCCTGCACCTGGGCTGGTACAAGCAGCAATGGAAGCGTGGCGACCGCATCGTGTGGGCCGATGTCGATCCGCGCTATTACGTCGTTGACTACCACGTCTACAACCTGAGCCCGCCGCCGACAGGCTACCGCTGGGTGCGTCCGATGGACGACCGCTACCTGCTGGTGGAAGTGGCGACCGGCTTGATCGCGCAGGCGTTGGGTTACTGATCACCACGCTGTGTAACACCGGAACCGAAGGCCCCGCGATGCGGGGCCTTCGTGACTAAAATGCCCGCCAAGTGTCGGCGCCTCTTGTCGTTGGCGCATCGAATGTGGGGGAGTCGTCGTGGCACTGAAAGTGATAGGCGCTGGTTTTAGTCGGACGGGTACGCTCAGCACAAAATCGGCATTGGAACGACTTGGATTTGCGCCCTGCTATCACATGGCCGAGGCTGTTCTTCCGCGCCCTGGCTTCAACGATGAGCATCTGGACGCCTGGTATGACTACTACGTTGGCGGAAGGGAGATGGACTGGCAGTGGCTGCTGAAAGGCTATCAAGCATCGGTCGACACTCCCAACTGCCTGCACTACCGCGAGTTGATGCAGGCTTTCCCCGAGGCGGTGGTCGTCCTGACCACGCGTGATCCCGACGAATGGTTCGATTCCTGGCAGGCGCTTTGGTCAGCGTTCGAGGAGGCGCGAGAGCCACGCAAGGTGGTTCGGTATCACAAGTTTTTGCCGGTGATGGACGCAATCCTCGATCGGCACTTTGGTGGGAAGATCGAGCGGGATTCCAACATCAGGGTTTTCAATGCCCATAACGAATCCGTCAGGCGAGACGTGCCCGCGCACAAGCTGTTGGAGTTCAAAGTCACCGATGGTTGGGAACCGCTTTGTGGGTTCCTGGACGTTGACGTCCCGGACGCTCCCTTCCCGCGTCTCAACGACAGAGAGAGCACGCGCGGCATACTCCAGGGCGCATTGTGGACTCACGAGCCAATGCAACTCTGATCAGTGGAAACTTGGAATGTCGGGCAGGCAACCTGGCCGTGGCAAAGTTTTCATCAGCACGGACCTTTAGCTTGCCCTCGGTCCGTGTTCTCCATTAGCGTCGGCCGACCTTGCCAGATGGACGGTGCCAGTGAAGTTTTCCATCGCCTATCGCCTTTTCGTGGCCGTACTGCTGTCTGTCATGGCGGTGGCGGCCGTCGGCCTGGAAGTGGTGCGCTGGCAATTGTTCGACAGCAGTGGCGCATTTGCAGACTCCGGGAAAACCGAAAGCGTCGACCGCGAGCGCCTTCACGATCTGGGTGATGCGTTGTCCGCGCAGTTCCGGACCCACCACGATTGGTCGTTCCTGCCGCCCAATGCCACGCGCCGCCAGACGTGGTTGCGCGAGACGCTGCTGGGCGTACCAACCGCGCGACAAGCTGCACAGGGCGATCGGTGGTTTTCGTCGAACCTGGGCGACCGCATCGGCTTGCTCGATCACGACAAGCACTATCTGGCGGGTGCGGTGGCGAACCGGCTGGTGATTGCGTTCGCTTCGATCGATACGATCCAACAGCGACTCGTCGTCGACGGCCGGACGGTGGGATATCTCGTCATGGCCAAGACGCAGAGCCCCGCGGACGAGCTCGCGGTGGCCTTCCTGCTCCAACAGCAACACAACCTGATGGTGGTCGTGGGTATCGGCGTGCTGTTGAGCGCCTTGGCGGCGGCTGTGCTGGCTGCGCATTTCCGCAGACCCATCGCGCGCCTCGTCGCCGGTGCACGACGGCTCGAAGCGGGTCGCTTCGACACGCGCCTGGGCATCCACCGCAGCGACGAACTGGGCGAGCTGGCGGACACCTTCGATCATCTGGCAGCGCGACTGGCCAACACCGAACGTTCGCGCCGGCAGTGGGTTGCGGATACATCGCACGAATTGCGTACCCCGCTGTCCGTATTGCGCGGACAACTGGAAGCATTGCAAGACGGCGTCAGAACCGCCACGCCGGAAAACGTCGCGATGATGCTACGGCAGGTCCTGTCGCTGGGCCGACGCGTCGACGAGCTCTACGAACTGGCACGCGCGGATGCCGGCCAAATGCATTACGACCAGACCCCGAATGCCATCTGGCCACTGGTGGTCGACACCGCGGCGAGCTTTGCCGAGAAGTTTCGCGTGGCCGGGTTGGTCGCGTCGGTCGGACCGCCGCCGCTGCGTTCGCTAGTGCGTTGCGATGCCGAACGCATCCGCCAGGTGGTGACGAACCTGCTCGAGAACTGCGTGCGCTATACCGCGGCTGGCGGTCGCATCGATCTTCACGGGAAAGTCGTCGGCGACACCCTGCACGTGACGATCGATGATTCGGCACCGGGCGTTCCCGAGTCGGCGATGGGGCGCCTCGGCGAACGGTTCTTTCGCGCCGATTCGCCGCGCAGCGATGCGCTCGGCGGTGCCGGGTTGGGGCTGGCGCTTTGCCGACAGATTCTCGACGCCCATGGCGGGCGCCTGGAGTTCGGCGCGTCCCCTCTTGGCGGCCTGCGAGCCCGGATCGTCCTTACGCTGGAAGACACGCTGCTAGAAGCGCCGCCATGACCGAAGCCATTCTGATCGTCGAAGACGAAGCCGACCAAGCCGCCATCGTTGCCGACTACGTCACCGCAGCGGGTTTCATAGCGACGGTCATACGCGATGGCGGCGAGGCGCTGGCAAGCGTGCGTCGAACCGTGCCCGACCTCATCGTGCTCGACCTAACGCTGCCGGGTCTGGACGGCATTGCGCTTTGCCAGGCCGTGCGCGCGTTTTCCGATGTCCCGATCATCATGACCACTGCGCGGGTCGAGGAAATCGATCGACTGTTGGGCCTGGAAGTCGGTGCCGACGACTACCTCTGCAAACCCTTGAGCCCGCGCGAACTGGTCGCGCGCATCAAAGCCATCCTGCGTCGGCAACGCAAGCCGGACGATGGCACACGACTGATCGAGATCGACGAGGCGACGCGAACGGTGCGCCTGCGCGGTCGGCCACTGGAGCTGACGCCGACCGAGTACGACCTGTTCGTCGCCATGGCCAGGCGGCCCGGAACGATTTATTCGCGGGCACAGCTGCTCGACCTGGCGCGGCGAGACAGCCTCGATGTCAACGACCGGGCGATCGACAGCCATATCAAGAACCTGCGCCGGAAAATCTCGACGGTGATGTCGGACACCGAAGTCATCCATTCCATCTACGGCCTGGGTTATCGCGTCGACGTGTAGCGGTCCCCAGTGCACCCCGCGACCTGAAACCACCCACACACTTTCTCCATATTGCTTGGCCACGCTGGCCTCGTCGGTTACCGACGAATTCCGCCAGCCAGTGAGGACGAGTGATGAACATCAGCAAGAAGAAGAAAGTGAGCGCAGTGGCCGCCGCCAGCGCCGGTGCGTTGGGCCTGTTGGGGTTCGCGCTGTTCGGACTGCCCGGTCATGCCCAATCGGGGCCGCCGCAGAACGACATGCGTATCGATAAGGCGGTACGCGAAGAAGTCATCGCGAGCGTGATCGCCAATATCGACCAGCACTACGTCTTTCCCGACAAAGCGACTGTGCTCAGCAAACAATTGCGCGCCAGGATGCAGCACGGCGACTACGACACCGTGACCAGCGCCGAGAAGCTGGCCGCGGCCTTGACCGCCGACCTGCAGCGCGACAGCCACGACAAGCATCTGGAAATCCAGTACTTCGAAAAGACAGTCCCCCTGCCCTCACCCAAGCAGGAGGCAGACGACCAGGCCGAGGAATTCGCCAATGCGCAGCGCTTCAATTTTGGTTACGAGAGCGTCCAACGCATGCGTGGCAACATCGGTTATCTGAACCTGCATTCGTTCTCGCGGCCGAATGGCGCGACCGAACGGATCGCGGCCGCGATGACGCTGCTCAGGGATACCGGAGCCCTGGTCATCGACCTGCGCGACTGCGGGGGCGGCGATCCGGAAACGGTGATGTTGTTCGCAAGCTATCTGTTCGACCAGCCCACCCATCTCAATGACATCTATTGGCGCGACGAAAACCGGACCGAACAGCGGTGGACCACGGCAGCCGTACCGGGCAAGAAGTACGGCGGCACGCGAAAGATTTATCTGCTCACCAGCCGCGACACGTTTTCCGGCTGCGAGGACTTTGCGTATGCGTTGAAGAACGCCGGTCGCGCCACCGTGATTGGTGAGACCACCGGCGGTGGCGCGCATGGGGGCAGTCCGCATCGCCTGGACGACCACTTCATGATGTTCGTCCCGTCGGGTCGTCCGATCAATCCGGTGACGCACACCGACTGGGAAGGCGTGGGCGTCAAACCCGACATCGCTTCGCCGGCAAAGAAGGCACTCGACGTTGCCGAGGTATTGGCACTGAAGGATGTGATCGCGAACGCAACCGATCCAGAGTGGAAGCAACGCTTGCAGCACCGGCTCGACGATCTCGAGTAAGGCTGGAGCACGCCACGGAAACACGAAGAACGGCGTCAGAGACCGTTTTGAAAGTGGCTCTGACTCCGTTTCATTGGCGCCACGATTCATGCATGACCATCGGCGCATCCCTCCTAAGACACACCCCTCTATGCTCGGACCAGACACCCTGCTTCCGGAGCTCCGATGCGTCGCTTGACCCTACTGTTGTGCCTTGCCTTGCCTTCGATCGTGCTTGCCCAGACTCCGCGGGTGAGCACCGACCAACCGGTGCAGATGTCGGTGCCCGCCGCCGCGCCGGCGGATGTCGAAAGCATCGACGCCATCGTCGACGCGCTGTACGACGTGATCTCCGGTCCGCCGGGACAAGCGCGCGACTGGGCCCGCTTCCGCTCCCTGTTCGTCCCCACCGCGCGCGTGATCCCGACTGGTCCGCGTGCTGATGGACAGTTCGGCCTGCGCCTGATGACCCCGAACGACTACATCGCCACCTCAGGTCCGCTGCTGCTCGAAAAAGGCTTCCACGAACGCGAACTCGCGCGCCGCGTCGAACAGTTCGGCCACATCGCGCAGGTGTTCAGCACCTACGAAGGCCGCATCGAGAAGGACAACCACACGCTGCGTGGCATCAACAGCATCCAGCTGATGAACGACGGCAAGCGTTGGTGGATCGTGTCGCTAATGTGGGAAGCGGAGAGCGAGAAGGTCAAGTTGCCGGAGCAGTACTTGAAGTAGGGGCCGCGGGTCTGCTCCACCCTTTTTTGCCCAATCCTCCAACTGTCCCTCGGAACGCACCATGGCGATATCGAAATGGCTGTCCCTGCTGGTGCTCGTGCCGGCGGCCCCGCTCGCGGCGGACATGGCCGCGCCACCGGCACTCAGCGATTACGTCGCGCATTGCGAAGCTGCGGGGCGCAAGGTCTGGAACGTGTCGTTGTGCGCGCCGGTGGTCGTCGTAGCGCAGGACGGCACAATCGCCTGGACGAGTACCACGCCGCCATCGACGCCGCTGCCTTCGACGCGCGCCAACACCTCCATCGACTGGGGCGGCCGCAAGTGGGTGATGCTGCTCGCGCCGCTGCCGGACGGAGACGGCGCGCTGCGGCGGCTCGTGTACCACGAGTCCTTCCATGTACACCAGGCGTCGCTCGACCTACCCGCCAACATGGCGGTTGCCGCGCACCTCGAGTCCGAACAGGCGCGTGTCTTGCTGCGCCTGGAATGGCAGGCGCTCGAACGCGCGCTCGCAACTAGCGGGGCCGAACGCAAGCGCCACATCGAGCAAGCCCTCGCCTTCCGACAGCAACGACTCGCCGACGCCACCGCGCGCAGCGACGAACGCGCGCAGATGCGCCACGAAGGCCTCGCGGAATACACGGGCACGGTGTTGTCGAACGAGGCGATACCGCTCGCCATCGACAGCCTGCAGCACGGCAACGACCGCCCGTCGTTCGCACGCAGCTTCGCTTACATCAGTGGCCCTGCATGGGGCTTGCTGCTCGACGACCTCGCGCCGAAGTGGAAGACGACGATCGTGCAGCAGGTCGATGCCGACCTCCATGACCTGATCCCACTGAGACCCGCGAGCAAGCCTGCGCCCGCGCAGTACAACGGCGAAACGATCGCGCGCGAAGAAGCCGACCGCGCCACGCGCCGCAAGCAGATGATCGACGACGCCACGCAGCGTACGTCGGAGGCCAACGGTCTCCACCTCCCGCTCGCGAAGATCCAGCTCGACTTCGACCCTAACCGCGTGACGCCGATGCCCGACGGCTCGCAGGTCTACGACAAGATCACGCTGACGAGCGATTGGGGCACGATCGCGGTCGACGGCGCGCCGCTGCGCATCGCGAAGGAATGGAACGCGGCGCATGTGCCGTGGCCATTGCCGGACAAGATGACGCTGACGCTGGCCGAAGGGTGGTCGGCGCGACGCAACGCCGAGGGACGGATGGAAGTCAGGAAGACCTCGGCGGCTTCAGCCAGATAGAGCTTTTCTATGCGGGGCTTTCGTGGGGGGGTTGGCGAGCTTGGCTTAGACAACACTTGCCTCTGGCTATCCCCCAAACGGGGGAATGACAGCGCGCTTTCGAGCCTCCGCAATAAGACCAGCGCACCGTGGCCTCCGGCCCTGCGCGCTGCAATGATTCAGCGAGGTGTCCCATGAACCTCATCTACTCGCGTAGCTATGCCACTGCCCGCATCTTCGCCCTGCAGCACGAGTTCATGCCGGGCGACTGGCAATGGCTCCAGGATGCCAACACCATCCGGAGGAATCCGCGTGCCGACGTCTTCAAGGCACCGCACTGGGATGCCAATCCGCACCGTGCCCAGATCGATGAGGCACTGGAGCGCGCCCGGAAAACCCATCGGCTCGGCTCTTTGAACGATGTCGATTCCGGCGGCACGCTCGGCGTTTCAAGCTGGTAAGGGTGGGCACATCATCGGCGCTGGCATTGCGCCATCGTCCGCAACGACTGCCCCGAAAAATACGGGTCAGAGTACGTTTTTTGGAATTCGTACTCTGACCCCTATTTTGCCGCATGGACTATCGCGGATTCGAGTGCGATCGCGGCCGCTGTCGCCTGGTGTACTTCGTTGTCAGCGACTAGGTTGCAGCTTTGGACCTGCGCGAGGTTCTGCCGCCCAGCCTCTTACGCAAGGCGGGTGCGAGTAGATCGGCGAAT
This sequence comes from Lysobacter sp. CFH 32150, assembly GCF_022758295.1. Lineage (GTDB taxonomy): Bacteria > Pseudomonadota > Gammaproteobacteria > Xanthomonadales > Xanthomonadaceae > CFH-32150. Next base: position 264,837 of record NZ_JALDWJ010000007.1, read on the forward strand.
CCCGGATCGCTCTTGCCGACGAACATGCGCAGTTCTACGCGCGGCAGTGCGGGCAGCTTGCGCGGGATGGGCAGGTCGGTCGCGCTCAGCCCGACGCCCACCGGACCGACCGCCAGCCGAGCACGCGCCGCGGCTTCGACCACGGTGACGGCGGAGGCGCTGATGGCGATCTCCCATGGGACGCCGGCCGCGTCGAGCGCTGCCAGTGCCTGCCCGCGCATCACGCAGCCTTCCGGATACAGCGCAAGCGGCACCGCGCCACGCCCGCTCCAGTCCCCCGCCCAGCGCAGCGGCAGCGAAGACAACGCCTGACCGGAAACATTGCCCGGCAAGGCGATACCCAGCACCACGTCATGCCGCGTAGCCAGCAGCGGCAGCAGCTCACGTGTGCTGCCAGTGGTGATCTCGAACGCGAGATCCGGTCGCTGCGCGCGCAGCTCCGCAAGCACGGGCATCAGTACATATGCGGCGATGTCGTCGGGGGCGCCGATTCGCACCAGTGTCCGCGATTGCCCGCGCGCCGCCGCGGCGGCTTCCTCGCTCAGGCTCAACAGCCGGTGGGCGTATACAAGGAAGCGCTCTCCGCCCGGGCTGAGCCTCACCTCGCGGCTGCTGCGCACCAGCAGGGTTTCGCCCAGCTGCGCTTCCAGCCGCTGGATCTGCTGGCTGACGGCGGCTTGGCTACGCCACACACGTGCGGCCGCCGCGTTGAACGAGCCGCGCTCGGCCACCGCCACGAAGGTCCGCACCAAATCGAGATCGAGCGTGGACATCGCTCTGCTCCATCTTATAGATGCGATAAGTTTAATTAGATTTTCTTGATGCTGTCGCCCGCCTATAGTTTTTCCATCAACCGGATTGGAGAACAGACGTGGTCGCAGTGCAGGTGGTGGAGGATCGGAGAGTGTGCTTCGACTTCGAAGTCGACTTCTCCAATGGCGGTGGCATCCAGGGCCAGGGCTTCCGGCTGGACATCGACGGCGAGGAGATTTCCGACCAGGCACTGGCGGACTACATCGTCCGCGATCTGCGCCTGCTCATGGTCGGCGAGGTGCGGATCCTCAACAAGCAGTTCATCAGCGAACGCCACAAGCGCAAGGCAAAAGTCGCGACGGAGGCCGTCGCAGAAACCAGGCATGGCGACCTGATCGACCTCAGCCACGTCGTACGCGACGGCGAGGTGGTGTTCCCCGGCCTGCCGGCACCGCGGGTCACCGAGCACATGAGTCACGAGGACAGCCGCGACCGCTACGCGGACGGCGTCAGCTTCCAGATCGGACGCGTCGACATGGTTGCCAACACCGGCACCAGCATCGATGCGCCTTACCACCGTTACCCGGGGGCCATCGACATCGCCGACCTGCCGCTGGCGTCCATCGCGGACCTGGACGCGGTCGTGGTGCGGCTGTCGGGGATGCAGGGCCGCGCGATCACGCGCGAAGCCCTCGCGGCGACGGAAGTGCGCGGCCGCGCGGTGTTGCTGGACACGAGCCGTGCGCTGCAGTGGGGCGCGCCGGAGTACGTGGTGGATCCACCGTTCCTGGCGCGCGATGCGGCGGAATTCCTGCGGGACGAAGGCGCGCTGTTGGTGGGTATCGACGCCATCAACATCGACGATACCGGCGATCCGCGCCGTCCGGCGCACTCCATCCTGCTCGAGGCGGGCATCCCCATCGTGGAGAACTTGGCGCGCCTGGACGCGCTGCCCATCGAGGGCTTCCGGTTTTCAGCAACCCCCATGCGGATTGCCGGCATCGGTGCTTTCCCGGTGCGTGCCTGGGCAAGGGTGCTGTCCGGAACAACGTGATCAAAGGGGACGGAGGTAATTAAGCGCGCTTAATTACCTCCGTCCCCTTTGATTCGTCCCCTTTGATTGGTAACTGCCCGCGCACGTGACGCGCCCGGGCTCAATCTGCAAGGTGTTCATGCGCAGGCTCTTCTCCAGCGCGAAGAACACATCGCGCGAGAAGAAGCCCATCACCGCGTAAGTGCCCGGCGCCAGATTGGCCGAATAGAACTCGCCGTTCTGGAACGTGACCGTCTTCTTCTCGCCACTGCTGCCCATGTACATCTTGGCCGGCTTGATCCGCATCAGGACCACATGCGTCACGCCGACATCGGAATCGGTGGTGTCGAACGATCCGAATGCCAGCCCAGTTCCGGGCTCCGCGTTGTCGCCCGCGAGCGCCACGCCCGATACCAGCATGCGACCAGCCATGTGCGAAAGGATCCGACCCCTTTGTTGCAGCTCTCTTGGCATCCGTTGCACTGCCCCGCTTCGCCGACTACCGTGGCGCATCACTACTCGTTCAAGCCGAAGCTGCTTCGCCGCTCGGCTTGACCCAGGCGTTAGGCGGCACTGACAGGTGAGCCCATGAAAGGCGTGATGGCCTTCCTTCTTGCATCGATGGCATGCGCCGACGTGTCGGCGGAGCAGAATCAACGTCATGCGGGCGCAGCATCACCAGATATTCCCGCCTTTGTCGCACACCTGGACGTCCTCCGCAAAGCTTCGAACATCCCGGGTTTGTCTGTCGCTGTCGTGAAGGATCAAGCGATCGTTCTCGCATTGGGCTTGGGCTACGCAGACGCCGAACACCGCATTCCTGCTACTGCCGAGACGCCCTACGACATTGCGTCGGTCGCCAAACCGCTCTCGGCTGTCGTTGCTCTCCGGCTTGTCGAGGAAGGAGTGCTGGACCTCGACCGACCGATGGCGGACTACAGCGAATGGGGAGAGTTCTGCACCGAGTTCAGTCAGCAACCGTCGATATTTGCTAAAGAGCTCCGCTGCCAGCCCCAGGGCCACACGCTCCGGCACTTACTCTCTCACACGGCCACATCGACGCCCGGCAACCACTTCTCCTACAACCCCGTGCTGTACTCCTGGGCGTCGCGGCCCATCATGGCGGCCGCTGACACACCCTTCTCGACTCTGGTCGAACGGTATGTCTTCGTGCCTGCCGGCATGACGCGATCGGCGCGGAAACATCGGGATTTGCCCGTGCGAGAGGACCTCGCAAAGCGCCTTGCACCGCCGCATCGAGTCGCGGCATCTGGTGCCATCGAACGCGCTCCAGCGCTGTCAGCCCAGGGAGACGGCGCCGCGGGCGGCGTCATCACGACGGTCCTCGACCTTGCCAGGTTCGACGTCGCACTGGACCAGGGGAAACTGATATCGGCGCAGTCACGAGAAACGATGATGGCGCCGGCGCGATCGGGCAACGGCGACGCGCTCCCGTATGGCCTTGGTTGGTTTGTGCAGGAATACCAGGGACATGCCCTCGTCTGGCACTCGGGATGGTGGGACGATGCGTACTCCGCGCTGTATTTGAAGATCCCAGCCCTGGACCTCAGCTTCATCGTGTTGGCCAACAGTGAAGGTGTCTGGTGGGATAACCCACTCGACCAAGCGGAGGTCCAGCGCTCTGAGTTCGCGCAGGCGTTTATTCGGGCATTCGTAGATGACTGACCACACTTTGTGGCCGCCGCCTCGCGCCTGAATTAAGCCGAGCCGCGAAACGGCTTCGGCTTGAATGAATTGTTAGCACTCGTCCGATGGACGAATCACTGCGTCTTTACCAGGCCGACACGCAAGCTCGTAATGATGGCCGCCAACGAAGTTGAAGGTAATACGCGAACCCTCCTTCATCTGCGGATCGTTGGGACAGGAGTACCACACGGTCTTGAGGCCAGCCGTGACGTTGGCGGAGAGACGTTGGCCAAAAGCGCGTGGCTGTGAATCAATGGCATCAATGCCATAGGCAATGCCGACGAGCGTTTGGTCCTCCGAGACAAAGGTGATGGAGGCAGGCTCGGCAGACTGGTGTGGTTGGACTGGCAGGGCTTGGCCGTCTGCTGCAGCCAAAGCGGACACGACAAGCAGGCTAGATACGCTACCCATGATGATCACCTCGTTGTGGCCCAAGAGGACAGTGCGACAGATCAGTTCTGCAGTGGTTCGGCGGTGTGGGTGCCGGGGCGCCTAGCGGTCGGTGAAAGGCGACGAAAGGTAGGTGATGAGTGCTAACAATCCATTCAAGCCGAAGCCCCCTCGGGTTAATTGCCTCCGTCCCCTTTTGTTGCCGCGATCATCGCTGCCCTCTCAGCATCCGCCGGCGCCGCACCGCTGGCCTTTGGTGTATAGATTTTGGACTCAACGCCAACTAGGGCTTGGCCAGGATGGCGATACGTTCCGCCAACGCCGCGTTGCCCTGCTGCTGAGCCAACGTCTGCGCATTGACTCCACTGGCGTCGGTCGCGCTGAAATCCGCGCCACGTTCGGCCAAACGGTCGATCAACGACTCGCGCCCGAATAATGCCGCGAACATCGCAGCGGTCTGACGCATTGTGTTTCGCACGTTGACATCGGTTCGCGTCTCGCGCAGTAGCCGCTCGGCAACTGCCGTTTCGCCTTTGAACAACGCCCCCATCAACGCCGTGTTGCCGCGTGCGTCGGCCGCATTGGGATCGGCGCCTGCCTCGAGCAGCACGTCCACGATCCCGAGTCGACCGTAATAGGCAGCAAGTATCAGCGGAGTGGAACCGCGCTCATCCCGCGACTCGACATCGACGCCTTTCGCGATCAGGTCACGCAGCAAGGGGGCATCATCGGCGCGCACGGCATCGAAGACATAGGCGTTCAGCGTCTGCGGACGCAGATCCCTCGGTTCGGTGATATCCGCCGCGACTGCCACGAACGGAATCGCCATTGCGATGGAGAGGAGACTGCTCAGTAGCCAGGTGTTCATAAGCATCCGTTGTGGTTGTCACGGCACGGGGGAAAAGGATGCCCGGAGCGGTGCTCCGTCTTGGGAGAGCGGCGCATTGCGCCGCCCCGGGCGTGAACTGTGGTTTATTCGCTCAAGGTCGCGGATTGCTGCCGCACTTTGTCCAGATCGGCCTTCAATACCTGCACCAGACGGCTTCCGTAGTCGGCGTCGGCTTTGAAGAAGTAGGCGAGCATCGTGTAGCGGGTGTCCTCGTCCTTGACCTGCCCGAGGTCGCCAGCCAGGTTGCCGATGAGGTTCTTGCGCTCGGATGCGGACAACGATCGGTAGAACTCGCCGGCCTGACGGAAGTTGAGCGTACGGCCGATGCGAGCCTGCTGCGTGCTGCCCGACAGCGGCAGACGGCTGTACTGATCCCGACTGTTCTGTGGCTTGGGCGCGAGCCGCGAGGGCTCGTAGTTGACGGTGCCGGTTCGGCCGCCGTAGTTGAGCTGTCCGTCCTGATTGTTGTTATTGACCGCAACCTTCGGCGCGTTGATCGGCAACTGCATCACGTTGGTACCGATGCGATGCAGCTGGGTGTCCGCATAGGAAAACACCCGCCCCTGCAGCAGACGGTCTTCCGAGGGCTCGATACCCTGGACCAGATTCGCAGGGGCGAACGCGCTCTGTTCGGTCTCCTGGAACACGTTGCCCGGATTGCGGTTGAGCGTCATCGTGCCGACTTTCACCTCCGGCACACCGGTCCAGATCTTGGTCGGATCGAGCGGATCAAAATCGAACTTGCCCAGCTCGTCCGGTTGCAGGATCTGCACGTAGAGATCCCACTTGGGAAAATCCCCGCGCGCGACGGCTTCCATCAAGTCGCGCGAGGCGTGATTGAAGTCTGTGCCCTGCACCAGCCGGGCCTCGGCGGTACTCAGGTTCTTCTCGCCCTGCAGGCTGTTCCAGTGGAACTTGACGTAGACGTACTTACCGTCTGCATCGACCAGCTTGTAGGCATGCACCCCATTGCCGTCCATCTGCCGATAGTTGCTGGGTGTGCCGTAGTCCGAATAGACCCGCGAGAGCATGTGCGTGGCTTCGGGCACATGGGAGAAGAAGTCGAATACGCGATTGGGATCCTGCAAATTGGTGTCCGGCCCGGGCTTGAGCGAGTGCACCATGTCCGGGAACTTGATTGCATCGCGGATGAAGAACACCGGCAGGTTGTTTCCGACCAGGTCCCAGTTGCCCTCGCTTGTGTAGAACTTGGTTGCGAAACCACGTGGATCGCGCAGCGTTTCCGGCGAATGAGTCCCGTGAATGACGGTCGAGAAGCGAACGAAGACCGGCGTGATGGTGCCCGGTACGAACACCTTGGCCCGCGTGTACCGGGAGATGTCCCCGGTCACGACGAATTCGCCGTGCGCCCCGGTACCACGAGCGTGGACGACGCGCTCGGGAACGCGCTCCCGGTCGAATCGCTGCAGCTTTTGAATCAGCTGTACGTCCTGGAGCAATACCGGTCCATCAGGACCCGCGGTTTGCGAATTCTGGTTGTCCCCGACCACTGCGCCGTTGTCGCGGGTCAAGGCTGTCTGTGCCATGGCCGAGCCGCTGACAACGACAGCGAGCGCGACCAACAAAGCTGGATTCTTGTACTGCATCGGCAATCCTTGAAAGAGGTTTGCCGCTCTCCCACACGCAGGATCGAGGGAAGTTAGCTATCTGTAAAATCGATTTTCTGGATGAACCGAATAGGCTCTGCCTATCGAATTGCGGCCAACACCGAATTGGGGACAGAGGCAATTAGTCCTCCTTAATTGCCTCCAAAACAGGGGTCAGAGTAGGTTTTCTTGAATTAGTACTCTGACCCCTTTTTCAGTTAGGACTGCGGCTCTTGAACATGCAGGCCTAGAATTGACCTTCCTCCGAAGGAGCGCTGCCATGTCCGATGTCACGCCCGTCCGCGATCCTCGCAACGATGCGTTGATCACGCCACAGAACGCCGTTCTCGCCCTGATCGACTACCAGCCGGAACAGTACGCAGGCGTCACGTCGATGCCGCACGACGAGCTGCTCGCCAACGTCACGCTGCTGGGCGAAGTGGCCACCGCCTTCGCGCTGCCGGTCGTGCTGAGCACGGTGTACGTGCGCCATGGCATGGGCGCGACGAATCCCGAACTGCGCGCCGCGCTGCCGGGCGTGGAAGAAATCGATCGCACCACCATGAATTCGTGGGAAGACCCCGAGTTCCGCGACGCGGTCACCGCGACAGGTCGCCGCAAGCTGATCATCGCGGGCCTGTGGACCGAGGTCTGCGTCGCCTTCCCTACACTCGACGCCCTGCGTGAGGGCTTCGAGGTCTACTTCGTCGTCGATGCCATCGGCGGTGTCAGCACGACGGCGCACGAGGCCGCAGTGCAACGCATGATCCAGGCGGGCGCGACACCGATCACCGTACTTGCGCTGGCATGCGAACTGCAGCGCGACTGGGGCCGCCCTGGCGCCGACCGCCTGCGCAGCGCGATGCGGGGATATTTCGTGGCACGACGCGGGCGACGTACGGGGTGAAGCCGGTCGCTGCCACTACCAAACCCCGTGTCATGCGAAGGCCCCGGTGTGGGGCCTTCGCTTTCAGCGACTCGTAGGCGCATTAGCCAAGGCGTAATGCGCCGAATGCCGAATGATGGCTACTTCGCTTCCGCCAGCCGCGCTCGAATCGCCGGCGCCCACGCGCTGGACGCGAGTTCCTTCTCCAGCCGCGCAGCAGATTGGCCTCCACCTCAGGCCGGAACAAACGGGAACAAACGGGACGGAGGCAATTAAGCAGAACTATTTGCATCGCGATCAACCGGCTGCTTTCAGCCAGAAGCGGACATCGCCTAATTCGCCCCGGGCACGGCGTATGGATCGAGATCTGCCAATGCCATCGTCGCGGCCATCTTTTCGGGCGAAATCAGCAACCGTTGGCTGGCAAACTTGCGCGCGCAACGTGCGGCCAAGACCGAAAAGGCGTGGCGCAGCGTTCGACCACCGTCGGATTCCAGCGCAGCGAACAGCGGCGCCTCCTTGCGAGGCGGCAGTATCTTGTCGACAACGGTGTCGCAGCGCATCCACGCATCGGTATGGCGCGTGGCGACGTTGATCAATTGAAATTCCAGGGCAAGGTGCGGTTGTCCCTGTTTCCTCATCGCGTAAACGTGCTGCCATGCCAGCGTGCGGACGTCCAGGATGAAGTCGACGTCTGGGTGCAGCGCGGCGATACGTTTCGGGCGCGTTTCGTCCGTCTGCGTGGTATCGACCGCGCGCGGCTGCAGTCCGTAGGCGTCGCGCAGTGCGGTGGCCAGCAAATCACGTGCGACGACGCTGGGGTCCGTCAGTTCGTTGCTCGTCTTGAATCCCTCGTCCTTCACTTTCGCCAGGGCGGGGTGCACCAGGACACCGGCCCACACCGCGCCGCGATCCGTTCGGATGTAAGGCGTTGGCGCATGCAGCGTGATCGCCATCGTCTTGCCTTGCATCGAAAGAATGTCGATCGCCGTCAGGTGCGTGCGGTCCTGGATGCGCGCGGCGGGCGCCGGGAACGCGAGCGCGACAATCGAGAGCGCGCATGCCATCGAAAGCATTGGACGCCGAGTCCGGATATTCGTCGAGTCCACGCGCAAGTTCCCCAAACTGCTCAGTGATGCGCCAAGTTTACCAAGGCCCTGTTATCCGACCCCGAGAAACCGCCACGGATTCACATCGTAGACCGGCCGATGCAGTGCGATCAGCATGAACCAGAGCAGCACGCCGATGGCGATGCGCCATAGCCCGATCTCGGCGAAGGCGAAGTGGTTGCGGCCCTGGCGGATCGCCGCGAACGGCAGGATCGAAGTGACGCGGGCGAACGCGGCCCATTGCCCGGGCGCGCGCCTGGCGTACTTGGCGTCGAGGCTGAACATGCCGGCGACGGCCACGGCGAGAAAGGCGCCGGTGAAGATCGCGCCACCCAGCGTGCCAATGACGATCATGTGCGCGGCCGCCCACAGCGCGAACGACCACAGCATCGGATAGCGCGTCACGCGCAGGATGCCGATCGCCGGCGTCTCGGACATCAGCGCGCGGGCACCTGCGACCGACGTGGGATTGGGCACCGTCAACGCACTGACCAGCAGCACGGTGGCCGGGATCAACAGCAGGATGCACAGCACCACCAGCCAACCCGGCGCCTGCCACAGGACGCGCACCGGCCCGGCCGCGCCCCAGGCCAGCCCGAGCCAGACGATATTGGCGACGGAGACCAGCGAGAACGCGCCGCGGAAACCGCGTTCGCCCAACACCTGGACGAATCGTTCGCGCAGCGTGGTGCCGGCGATCCCGATATGCACGAAGACCCACACGACTGCGGCAGCGATGAGCGAGGCGAGTTCCGGTGTCATGGGCGGAGTCCTTCTGGACGTGGCGGGGTCACCTGTCCGCGATCTTAGGCCGCTTTGTGGACGAAGGAACGGAGGGAAATGGCCCCCGCTTAATGACCTCCGTCCCCTTTGTTTATGCCCTTTGTTTATGCGCTTGGGTCTACGGGCGAGCAGGCGGAACGCCGGTCGCGATCCGCGCATGCGAAACTCGGCCGCAGATCCGGACACGAAGGGTAGGCGCCATGGAAGAGGCCCCGCACGCGGTCCCCGTCACTCAATGGCTGGCCCGCGCCCGAGCAGGTGAGGCCGGCGCGCTCGATGCCGCCTACGCGGCGGTCTATGACGAACTGAAGCGCGCCGCGCGGTTGCAGCTGCGGCGCATGCGCGACGCCTTCGAGACCACCGCGCTGGTGCACGAGGCCTACCTCAAGCTGGCCGGCGGCGCACAACTGGCGGCGCTCGACCGCGACCACCTGCTGGCGCTGTCCGCTCGCGCCATGCGACAGGTATTGGTGGACGACGCGCGCGTGCGTAAGGCGGACAAACGCGGCGGCGGGCAGCAAGCGTTGACGCTGACCGAACGACTGGACGCAGGCGAGCGCGCGGTGGTCGAAGTGCTGGCGCTGGATGAACTGCTGCAGGCGCTGCACCGGGCCGACGAACGCGCCGCGCAGATCGTCGAGCTGCGCTACTTCGGCGGCTACTCGGAAACCGAGATCGCACAGATGTTGGGCATTAGCGACCGCACCCTGCGCCGCGACTGGCGCAGGGCCCGGGCCTTCCTGCTCGCGGAGATGGGCAGATGATCGATACCGAACGCCGGCGCCGTGCACTGGCGGTCTTCGACGAGGTGGCCGACCTCGCGGATCCAGAGCGCGAAGAACGGCTCGCCGAACTGTGCGCAGGCGATGCGCAGCTGCTCGCGCAGGCGCGGGCGCTGCTGGCGGCAGATGCGGGCGACGCGGAACCGTTCCGCGGCAATGCGGCATCGTGGGGCGACGCGCTGGGGAGCGATGTCGATACGACCGATCCGATGCTGGGTCGCACGATCGGCGCCTGGCGCCTGGTCGAGGTGATCGGCCGCGGCGGCATGGGCGCGGTGTATGCGGCGGAACGCAGCGACGGTGCGTATGCGCAGCAGGCGGCGCTCAAGCTGATCCGCGCCAGCGCCGATTCGCCCGCCGCACGCGAGCGCTTCCTGCGCGAGCGACAGATCCTCGCCCAGCTGCAGCACCCCAATATCGCCATCCTGCTCGACGGCGGCATCAGCGCCGGGGGCGAGCCGTACTTCGTCATGGAGCGGGTGGATGGTGAACCGATCGATCGCTGGTGCGATGCGCGGCGACTCGGACTGCGCGAGCGCGCCATCCTGTTCCTGCAAGTGCTGGACGCGGTGCGTTACGCCCACCGCAACCTGGTGGTGCATCGCGACCTGAAGCCATCCAACCTGCTGGTGGACGCGGACGGACGGGTCAAGCTGCTCGACTTCGGCATCGCCAAGCAGCTCGAAGGAACCGATGTCACCAATACCCACGATCGCGCGCTGACCTTCGAATACGCCTCGCCCGAGCAGCTGCACGACGCGCCGATCACCACCGCCACCGACCTGTGGCAGCTGGGCGTGATCCTGCATCGCCTGTTCTCGGGCGCGCACCCCTTCGGATTGACCCGCGACACACCGGTGGCGAAGCAGCTGCAGCAGCTGGAACGCGAGCCCGAACCGCTGACCCGCGCCGCCGCGCACGCCAACGCGGAACAGGCCGCGCAACGCGGCAGCCATACACCGGCTTCGTTGTCGCGCGCGCTGCGCGGCAACCTGGCGCAGATCGTCCAGGCCTGCCTCCGGCGCGACCCGGAGGCGCGCTATGCCTCCGCCGACGCGCTGGCGAACGATCTACGCGCGTGGCTGGACGACCGCCCGATCGCCGCCACGCAGCTGTCGCGCAATGAACGTGCACGACTGTGGCTGCGCCGCAACCGCACGCTGGCGGTGTCGGCCGCCGCGATCGCGCTGGCACTGCTGGCCGGCACCGGCGTGGCGCTGTGGCAAGCGCACGAAGCGCGCGAGCAAGCCCGCATCGCCGGACGTGAGAACGCCAATGCCCGTGCCGCGTTGGGCTTCCTCACCGACACCCTGGCCGCGGCAGCGCCGGAGCGGGCAATGAACACCGAGGTCAGCGTGCGCCAGCTGCTGGACAAAGCACGCGCCGAACTGGACAAACGCAGCGTCGTCGAACCGCGGGTACGACAACCCATCCAGCGAATGTTGGGACATCTGTACTACTCGTTGGGCGAACCGACGATAGCCATCGATCTTTACGAGGCGGGATTGCGGGGCCTGGAACCGCAGGATCGCGAACAGGCGCTGGGAGTCGCAGATGACTTGTCCGGCCTTGTCGATGCGCTCGGCGCACTGGAACGTGGCAAGGAGAGCTTGGCGGCGGCCCAGCGTGCAGCGGCGTTGCGCGCGCGCTTTGCCCCGAACGACCCGGAACAGCGATTGCGCGCATTGAATACGCTGGGCTCGGCCCATTACAGCGCCAACGATCTTGATCGGGCGACGGAAGCCTGGCGCGAGGCACTGAAGGTAGCGGAAACGCTGCCGGCGCCGCCGGCGGACTTGACGATCAACGCCTACCAGATGCTGAGCCACTTGCTTGCGTTCAACGGCGACATTGCCCAATCGATGGAGCAAGCCGAACGCGGGTTGGCGTTCGCCGACAAGCAGGCCGTGCCGGCCGAATCCCCGTTGCGAGCCAGTCTGCTCCAGAACAAATCCATTGCCCTCCGGGGGAGCGGCGACTTGGCCGGTGCCGAAGCAGCGATTCGCCAAGCCATCGCCGTGCAGGAACGGAGCGCGGGCAAAGGCGGTACGTTGGTGTCTGTGCTGTACAACGACCTGGGCCTGACCCTCAGCGATCTGGGGCGCTATCGCGAGGCAATCGAGGCGCTACAACATTCGGACAGCCTCGAAGACGCTGCCACCGGGCCGGAAAACACCGCGATCAACCTGGTCAATCTCGGCCTGGTATGGGAGAGCGCAGGCAACTACCCGAAAGCACTGGCGCTCATGGAGGATGCGTTGGACACGCTGCGTCAGTCCGGCATGCCGGTGGACCAGGTGAGATACCGGATGACGGAGCGCAGTTACGCAAAATGCCTCGGATTGTCCGGCCGTTTCACCGAGGCGCAGGTGCGGCTGGAGCGTTTGCGAGCATTGGCTCGCGCACGCGATGGCAAAGACTCCTACGAGTACGCCCTCACCACGTTGTACCTGGCGCTCCTGGCGCAGCGCATGCGCAACCCGGATCAGGGCTTGCCGCTGCTGGAGGAATCAATGCCGTTGTGGTCGGCACTGGTTCCGACGCGCCACCGCGTGTTCGCGTTGGCGCATCGCCTCAGAGCCAGCTTCGCGAAGATGCAAGGCAACCTGGTGCTTGCCGAACGCGAGCAACGTGCAGCATTGGCCAGGCAACTCGTCGACAAGGCGCCTCCGATGGATGTCGCTTTTGCACGCGCGGAACTGGCGGGCATCCTTTTCGAGCGCGGCGACAGCACCGGGGCGCGAAGCCTGCTCAGCGAGGCATTGCCGGCCATGCGGCATTCGGTAGAACGACAACACGTCCAGCGCCTCGAAGCCGAGGCGCTGGCCCGCACGCTGGGCATCTGAGCGCATCGCAGCCGCTACAGCCGCGGCTGGTACACGCGCGGGTAGCACGGCCTCGAAGAACACCTGCCTGATCACCCGCCTCCTCATGCGGCGTCCGTGCCGCTGGTGCGGGGATATGCGGTAAACGCGTGCGATTCCGGACACTCGCGCAGCGCCGGATTTAATCCGGACGGCACAGCCGCGTGTCCGCCCTGCGGTCGTGTCCGGATTCTCCGCTGCATTTCGCATCCCATGAATGCCTCGTTCCCGGGGCGAAGGAAGACACCTCACATCGGAGAGCCATGATGATTGTTGTAAACCCCAAAGGGACTTCAAGGACACCCGCTTTTCTCGCAACGACCTTGCTTGCATCGGCACTGGCGTGCACCGCGCAGCCCGCTCGCGCTGCGGACCCCGAACTGCGCCATATCCGCATCTGCGACACGTCCGCCTGCTACTACGCATGGAACGTCGTCGACTCCGATCGCGACGGCGTCTGCGATGCCGACGAGATCGCCGTCGGCAGCGATCCGTACGACCCGAACAGCAAGCCTCCACTGAGCGTCGTCGTGGCGCTGCTCGGCAAGGGACTGCTGCCGACCTACGAGTTCGGCGTCGGCAAGGTCATCGTCTATCCGGACAAGCTCCAATCCACGATCGAAGCCGGGCTGAAAGATCCACTCGCGGCCTTCCCGATGGGCAAGCGCGCGGACGCAATGTCGCTGATCGGCCTGCCGACGGAGCTGATGGCCGAACACGGCTTCGATGTCGAGCACGACGGAATCACGCTCACCCTGCAACATGATCAGAAGAGCGGTTTGCCGGAGGCGCGCATGGGTGGCGTCGTGATCAGCCTGATCAGTGCCGACGACGGTGAAGATCCGGTGCTCAATGACGTTACCGAGATATACAACTACGACGACGGCTCCACCGGCTACCTGCTCGACAACGGCGACTTTCTCTACGACGGCGCCGACGGCCACGGCCTACGCCAGGACAAAGATGGAAACATCATCGACGACTGGTACGTCAATCCGGACGCAGACACCGGCACCGGCGAACCAACGCCGGAACAGTTTGCAGCGTGGAAGCGCGTCCAGAACGCCACCAAACGCACCGTAGTGAACCGCGAGCCGATCGGCGGCGAAGATCCCTCGACCATTGTCGATCGGGGCGATCACATCATCCTGATCGATCCCGAGTACAGCGACTACGTCGGCATCGAATCCGGCCCGCCGCAGATCGACCGTGCCGAGCCTGAGTTGCATCCCGGTTTGCCCAACCCACTGGAAGCCGCCTGCACGAAGTGCCCGTGACCGCCACACCGTAAACGCGGGGGGCTCAAGCCCGCTCGCAACGCGACGGGGCGGAGGCAACTCAATCACCTCCGCCCTTCCTTCGACCGATGCGCCACGCCTCGGTCTACTCCCAAGGTGCATCACTTCGACGACAAGGACTTCTGCATGCGCAATCTATGTCGGCCACTCATCCTGGCTTCGCTCCTGCTGTCGCTGACCGGATGTCCGGATCCCGTTGTCCGGGATTCGGCCGCAGCTCTGGACCGCGAGCAGTTTGGAATTTCGGTTCTCTCGGTGAACCTGCTGGATGCCCTGAACACGCCAAGGGCAAGCTCGACGGGAGTGCCGTGGCAAACGCGGTATACGCGCATCTCCGACTGGATGACGCAGACCGGCAACTTCCCTGACGTGATCGTCCTGCAGGAAGCACCCGGTTACTGGTCATGCGCCGGCAACGGGCGGCAGTTGCCCGATTACGCGGCGATTGACTTCCTGCTGGACGGAATCCGCATGGCCAGCGGCGAGCAATACCGGGTGGCCTACCTGATCGGCGGAACACCGCATGGCAGCCACGGTAGTGACTGGATGGGGACGGCCAGCGTGGGAGGCTGCTCCACGCAAGGGGAAAGGGCTTTGCTGTACCGGCCCAGTCGCCTCAGGAATGTCATCACCTCACCGGGTTCCGGCGACACGGTTGTGTCGGCGTACCAGATCCCGTTGCAGTCGACGTACCTCGCACGCAGCCTGCAGTGCTGCCACCCGGCAGCCGATCGCACCGACGTCTGCTCGGTCATCGATGGTCCGCTCAGCACGCCGATGGCCGGCGAATATGAGGGCGCCATTGGAACCTGCGCCACGCCGCTGGGCGCCGCCTTTGCACGGAGCCGGTTGGCAACGCAGGGCGAGAATCGCCAACGGCCTACCACGGACGCCGTTTTCACTCGTTTCGAGCTGGTCAACCAGCCGGGCAACTTCGTGCACATCTACAACGTGCACCGTGGCTGGAACCAGGACTGGGAAGATCGCCATCACACGCCAGCGCCCCAGGTGGAGGACTTCGGATCACAGAACATCAATGCGCTGGTGACGGACATGGAAGGTCGGTTCCGCCGTGGGGACGTTCTGTATCCACCGATCCTTGTCGGCGACTTCAACGTTGGGCTCCCCGCCCCTGGCGAAACCTTCCCTCTGCTGACTTCCTACTTCCCGAGGTTCGATATCGGAGACTTCTTCCGCATCGATGGCGTCATGTTCGGGAAGGCCGCGGATTTCCCTTCCAAACGTCCTGCATACGCAAACCTGATGCAGCACATGCCATCAGACAATTGCGAAGACCCGGCCACGCTCTGGTCGGATCATTGCGGCATCTACTTCCGCGTCGAACCTTCGAGAAGGTAGGCCGGCGAATCCGCGCGGTGTCAGAGACGCTTTTCGAAAGTGCCTCTGGCACCATTCTTCCGGTTTGTCCTTCAATCGCGCCTGAGATTGCGCGCAGCCGCGGTCGCGGCCTGCAGGACGCGGATGTATGCCGCGCGGATCCTCGCCGCTTGGCCTGCAGCGGCCTCCAGCCCCTCGATATACGACGCCACCAACGCCGGCGCGTTGTGCTGGTCGCCCAGCTCGCCCATCGTCTTGGCCACGGCATCGCGCAGATGCCAGTCCACGTTCACGCCCTTCTCTGCTTCGTTGGCGAGGTCGACAATGCGCAGCAGATGCGGCGTCACGAGACCGACGACGGTGGCTTTCATCCATTCAATCCTGCTTTTGGAACGCCGCAAGGCTAACGCAGCGGGCGTGCCGGCAGTAGCCCCTCCGACGCGCCTGCCGGACCGCTCCCCTTTTGCTGCGATCGCGGCACCCGCACCATGCGGTCGAGCAGATGTTCCATCGTCGCGGCCATGTCCGTGCACCGGCCGGTATGCACCGGGGAGGTCTGGATGATCGCGCTGCGTTTGGCCGTGAGCCAATGGAAGCGCGCGCGCAGCGGTAGTTGGCCGATGGGGCCGCTGTCGGGACCGCCGCGGCAGATGGCGGGAAAGCTGGCGAGATGGCGGCGCACGGCATCGAGATCGATGGCCGGGTCGAGCGCGCGCACGCGGGCTTCATCGAGCTCGACGCGCGCGTCGAGGTAACGCGTTGCCTCGCACGAGAGGATGATGCCGACGTTGACGAACTCCTCGCGCTCCACGCGCGGCACCACGCGGATCACCGCATAGTCGTAGCTGTCATGCGCGCGCATCGGTGGCCTCCTGCGCAAAGCGTCGCGGCTGCGCCAGTCGCTGCACGAGATAGTCGGTGTAGGCCGCGCGCTGAGTAGCGGCATCGGCGAAGGCATCGGGGCCTTGCAGCCACGCGTCGGGAACACTGGCGACGATGCCGGAGATCACCTCCGGCGTGAGCGTCGCGGCCATCGCCGCATCGACATCGCCGATGCCACCGGCCCATGGCAGCAGCACATGCTCGCGGATCAGCGGAAATCCGCGGCCGGGGTCGGCATCGGTGCCGTTCCAGCCGTGATGGAAGTACAGCGCTGCACCGTGGTCGATCAGGTAGAGCCGGTTGTGCCACATCATCAGATTGGGATTGCGCGCACTGCGATCGACGTTGCTGATGTAGGCATCGAACCACACGATGCGCGAAGCCAGCATCGCGTCGGGTTGCTCGACGACCGGATCGAAGTTGATGGCGCCGGGCAGGTAGTCCAATGCGAGATTGAGGCCGGCGCTGGCGCGGATCAGGTCCTGGATCTCGGGGTCGGGCTCGGTGCGGGCGAGGTCGGGATCGAGTTCGACGAACACGATCTCCGGCACAGGCAAGCCCAGCACACGGGCGAGGCTGCCGGCGATCCATTCCGCCACCAGCGCCTTTGGGCCCTGTCCGGCGCCGCGGAACTTGAGCACGTACAGGCCATCGTCATCGGCTTCGATCACGGCGGGCATGGAACCGCCCTCGCGTAGGGGCGTGACGTAGCGGGCGGCGGTGACGGTGCGTGGAGTCATCGCGCAAGCATACTGGGCGAAGCGGTGCGCCAGCATCTCGTTGTACGTCAGGCCGCGCCCAGAAGGCGTCAGAGAAACTTTTGTATTCAAGTGCAAATCACAAATGTGCTCTGACCCTCTTTCATCATCCGGCCCCGAGAAACCGCCACGGATTCACGTCGTAGACCGGCCGATGCAATGCGATCAGCATGAACCAGAGCAGCACGCCGACGACCATGCGCCATAGCCCGATCTCGGCGAAGGCGAAGTGGTTGCGGCCCTGGCGGATCGCCGCGAACGGCAGGATCGAAGTGACGCGGGCGAACGCGGCCCATGGCTCGGGCGCGCGCCTGGCGTATTTGGCGTCGAGGCTGAACATGCCGGCGACGGCCACGGCGAGAAAGGCGCCGGTGAAGATCGCGCCACCCAGCGTGCCGATGACGATCATGTGCGCGGCCGCCCACAGCGCGAACGACCACAGCATCGGATAGCGCGTCACGCGCAGGATGCCGATCGCCGGCGTCTCGGACATCAGCGCGCGGGCACCTGCGACCGACGTGGGATTGGGCACCGTCAACGCACAGACCAGCAGCACTGTGGCCGGGATCAACAGTAGGATGCACAGCACCACCAGCCAGCCCGGCGCCTGCCACAGCACGCGCACCGGCCCCGCCGCGCCCCAGGCCAGGCCGAGCCAGACGATATTGGCGACGGAGACCAGCGAGAACGCGCCGCGGAAACCGCGTTCGCCCAACACCCGGACGAATCGATCGCGCAGCGTGGTGCCGGCGATCCCGATATGCACGAAGACCCACACCACTGCGGCGGCGATGAGCGAGGCGAGTTCCGGTGTCATGGACGGAGTCCTTCTGGACGTGGCGGGTTCGCCTGTCCGCGATCTTAGGCCGCTTTGTGAACGAAGGAACGGAGGGAAATGACCCCCGCTTAATGACCTCCGTCCCCTTTATTCCGAAGAGCACCCGGGTGCGCTGCGCTTACCCGGGCTACGCTGGCTGTCATCAACGAAAAATCTGCAGCAACTCGGAGATGCGTCTTTCCTGTGCGGGCTCGAACTCCAGGCCAAGATGATTGGCGGCCACACGCGTCACATGCCCCTGCAGCATGATTGGACAGTCGGGGTCGTCCAGGAAGAACACGCTCAGCGAAGCCCCGGCGGCAGGCGTCCAATGGTCGGGCAGCCCCACTCGCGCGCCACCTGCGGAGATATCGAATATTTCCGCCCTATGCCCAGAGCCATTGGGCGTGATCATGACCGCCCCGGAAACCGCCCGGCGTTGCGTGCGGCGTTGTTCGATGGCCATGCGCTCACCTCCCGAAAGGAACCCCCTCTTTCCGAACGCCAGTGGCGGGAAGAAGCGGCCGCATGCGCATATGAACCCGCCCCTCCTCCCTCCTCCTCCCACACGGTGGGGAGATCGAAACGGCCGGCAGGCCAAGAGCTCGTAGGGCGCATTAGCCGACGGCGTAATGCGCCGAATGAGGTGACTCCGCAGATCAATGCGGCGCAATGCGCTTCGCTTATTACGCCCTACGTGGGCTGTCCGGACGCTCCGATGATTCGCGTGTTCCCAATAACGCGGCGCAACCAAGGAGTCGGAGATGGCAGCCACCCAACTAACGGGTTTGGAAAGGGACTACTTCCTGGCCAAAGCCAGCGACCTCGCTTACCTAAGCGAGGCGCCCCTGCAAGACGTCCTGGATCGCCTCCGGGCCGATTTCGGGCCCGAATGGAACGCGTTTCCCGGTGCATTCGCTTCAAAGCTCTCCGGCGTTCCAAACCTCTTCTACTACGCGTTCATCAATCACGCCAGCCGCGAACTCGTGCTGGCCTTCAAGGGGTCCGACCGACCGTTTTCACAAGATGGCCTGACAGACTGGTTGATCAACAACATGCTCCTTGCAAAGACTCCGATTGACTGGACGGCCTTTGCTTCGATGAATGCCCACGCCGCGCAGGGATTCCTGCTGGGCTGGACCGCCGGCCGCGTTTCCGTGCGCACCGAGCTGGATGCCATCACAACCTATTCGACGATCCACCCCGGAGCCTGGTCGTTGTACATCACCGGCCACAGCCTGGGCGGCGCGCTGGCGCAGCTGTGCTTCGCGGACTTGATCGGCGAGTTGGCGAACGTGGCGCCGGATGATCCACAGTTCGACAAGTACTCACGCGCACTCAGCTTCATCACCGAGGTCTACCTGTGTACCTTCGCGGCGCCCAACGTGGGAGACCAGGGCTTCTCGGATGCGCTCGCGCTGTTCACACGGACCCTGGCCCAACGGCAGCGCAAGGTGGACGGTTCCGTATATGAGTTGCCCAACGAATTCCTGGGCATCTACTGGGCCAATGAACAGCTCGAGAGATTTTGCGGCCTGGTTCCTCTGTTCTACGCCCAATCCCTTTCAGGGCAACACCCGAAGTACTCGGACAACCCGTACTTTCCGCAAATCCTGAACACTGGTCATTCGATGGGTGCCTACGTGAAAGCGCTCCAGACGCTGCGCAATGCGGCGCCCCAGCCGATGCCCCGGAGCGTTTCCAAGATCACCTTCACTTCGAAATCGCTGTTGATGACCGGCGCCTGCGACGTGAGCCTCTCGATCATGCACGGGAACGAGCCGGGAACCCAGGCGGCGAGGACGATCGTGGACCCCACGTCAAAGTCGCTGAAGCTCGAACGCGATTACTCCAGGGCGCAATCATCAGAGGACCACATCCCGTGGACGTCGAACGACCGGCTCCAGCTTTCGTTCCTGCCTTCCGTGCCCTCGCCAAAATTCGAACTGGTGCTGTTCGACTCGGTGCTGCTGTTTGACGACCGGGAGGTGGCGCGCATCGACTTGATTCGCGTCGATTCCTTCAACTCCACCTATCTGATCGGGCCGACCGCCTGAGGCTGGTGCCCACGTCCGCTCTTCTGCAAAGGAGCAAAGGGACGGAGGTAATTAGGCCTGCTTAATTACCTCCGTCCCCTTTGTTTCGGAAGTAGCTCCCGCTTAATTACCTCCGTCCCCTTGTTTCCGTCAGCCTAAAGGGCGCCGGGTAAATTAGAAGAAAGAGCTCAGATCCCTTTATGGTGAAAAAGAGAAATCACCGTTTAAGGGGTCGGAGAACATAGGCGTTCTAAGCGCTAATGTTCTCTGACCCCTTATTCGTAACTACCTCCGTCCCCTTATTTCCCACCAAGTTGGAGGTAGGCGGGTGCGACACGACGCGTGGGTCTCGCGGGGCGACTGAACGAGTGCTGGCAAAACCCACGCAGCGCCGCAAGAATAAGGCGAGCTAACAGCCTCGTGGACGGTGGTCGATGCTTCTTTACAAGTACAAGGGTGCGAGCGAGCTTCTGCACTTGCTCGATATTGCCGTTCACGAGCGCCTTTTCTGCCAAGAGTACTCGCTGCTAAACGATCCTTTTGAGGGGCAGTTTCGCAGTATCACGCACTACACGAATATCGCGAACTTCGCGCATGGCAACTTCAATCCATATCCATTGCGACACCCCGGGCGGGTGAATTATCACAATGTGGGCGAATTGCTTGTTCCGGGTGGGACGAAAGTTTGCAGCCTATCGGCCACATCCACAGACGTGCGCATGTGGTCGCTCTATGCCGAGAGTCATTTTGGGGTCGCCATCGAGATCGACTTCACAGATGCTGAGAACCGTGTTCGACGAGTGGAGTACGTGGACGATCTGCCAAAGCTCGGTATGACGATACTTGCGGGCGCAACCCCTGAGCAGGTTCTTTCATACAAGACAACTCACTGGGCGTATGAGCAGGAGTATCGAATCATCGGCCCTGATAAGTACTACGAGATTGACGGCAGGATTCGACGCGTGATTGT
The DNA here is from genome assembly GCF_022758295.1 of Lysobacter sp. CFH 32150. GTDB lineage: Bacteria > Pseudomonadota > Gammaproteobacteria > Xanthomonadales > Xanthomonadaceae > CFH-32150. The sequence goes on from NZ_JALDWJ010000007.1 coordinate 285,739, forward strand.
TGGCCTGCGCGCACGGGATGATTTTGTGCTGCTTCTAAAGAAGGTCATGCATCCGCGCGTCACCATCGCCAAAGCCAAACTCGATCATGAGGGCGTGGCCATACAGGTCGACGAAGTGCTGCACGAAGGCGTACCCGATTAAGGCCACCAAGTGGCGGCGAAACGTTGGCGGCCTTGATCGGCGTTAACGGGTCCAGAGAAAATTTCCGTTTCAAACACAAATGTTCTCTGACTCCTTTTTTCGATATCCCATACGGCGCAATTCCCTTTGGCTATTGCGCCCTACGCGGACTGACCTTTTTATTCTCTTTGCTCTTCGGCTTTAGCCTTCATTTCTGTCCTGATCGCCCTCTTTGCATCTTTCACTCGTATAACTGAAATGACTGGAGGAAACTTCGGATGCATCATGTTGGTATCCGAACCAACGAGCCACAACAAGGCTTTGACATGTGCGACGTTAATTCCGCAACTCGCGAGACGACGGAAGAAAGAGTTCTCCAAGTCGAAGTAACGTCGCAAAGGGTGATCTTCCGAAGAGACCATCGTCTGGTAGCAGAGATAGCTGGCTTCATAAACAGTCAACTGCGCAGCTGCCATGTCCCAATATGGCTGAGGATCGGCATCCCGAGGACAATGTTCGGCAATCCAACGAACGAGACAAGAGACAGTTTCAACATACCGCGCCTGTCTCCCCAGCCCATTTTGAATGCCCTTTGAGAGCGACCAGAAATAAATGACGCGATATGGCTCTGTGGCGGGGAATTCACCTAAATTTAGCTGCTTCAGATGATCGCGCAAGCGCTTAAGCCGAGCCGCCAATAGGTCAATTCCACGAATCTCCTCTTTTGTTTCCGCATTTCGATGCATCAGCGAGTTCAGATTTTCTCGCACCAAGCCCAACAGCTGAAAGAAGGAATCGTCAAATTTCTGCTGATCGAATAACGCAGACTGACGACGTAGTTCAGCCTGCGTGCTATTGAGTTCCTCTTGCTGAATCTTCAACTGCCGTTGCTGGTACATAAGAGTCACAAGCACACCGGCAAATCCCAGCCCAGAAAACAGTGCATTTAGGGCGCCAAAACTATCGCCGAACAACCCTCCATTCGCGAGCGATACCAAGTCTATTGGCCAAATCGCCGCCAATAGTGAGATCGCGAATGCAGCAAAAATACCCAGAACAATGACAAATGGGAGGAACAACAATCGGTCTTTCTCTTTTAGAAACTGATTGATTGTGAGCATAAATTGCGTGATCCAAGAAAGAGGTCTGCGCTTCAGCGTCTTTAGTGGACTGGCTTGGATATGTGTTCAATCATTTGTTCACGCGGGGATTCGATATTGTCGAAACCCGACGTGTCCCGGCAGCCCCCGTCAAGCACATTCAGGCTTCTGGCCATCCGACCGATCCCATAACTAAGCAATGAGAGATCGAGCGGATCAATCCCTGGCGGCTGATGATCGATGTACTTGGGAATGGCTTGTTTTTTTAACTCCGGCAGGCGATTGATCGCGGCGAAAGCTATTCGATGAAGCTCTAGAACATCTGGCACTTTGTTCGCCTCAACACCGAGGATGAGTTCATTCATGCTCGCCCAGTGCTCTAACGCCGTGCGGGCCTCCACTTCGGCAGCGTCAATTGCCCTCGGGAGGCGTTCGGCCTGATATGCCCAGACTTCCTCGTCCGGAGGGGACTCGACTATCTTGTCTTTGATCATGAGCATTCGCGTCGCTGACGAATGGTCGATGAGATGCCGTATCTGTGACAGCGCAAGATGAAGCGGACTGAATATTCGCATGGTGATCGGAATCAGTTCGCGTTGGCGCTTAATTGTCTGGTGCTGCCACAGCCAGAATGCACCGGCAACCGCCAGGACGGTAGAACCAAGAGCGGCGGCCACTTCTGCCGCGTTTTGCTCCAAGGGTCGCAACAGGGGCAGACGTAGGAATACAGCAATTAGGAAGCCAAAAGCTGCGCCCACCATAAAGACTAGACCCGTCCGCATCATCCACCTCGATTGATCCTGCCCTGAATCAAGAACAAAGACTGCATGGTGTCAGATGAAATCTCCGCTTGGATATCAAGCAGTATCAGGGCGCAGCTCGCCATGCCGTTGAAAAATTGAGTTCCCGCGAAAGAGAAAACGTATTGATGCAGGTAAGGCCAAAACCCTGGCAGACATCCGGGATATGCTTGTTCTGCCTTTGCTTACTAGGCTTTGAAACCTCGGTAGTGACAACACAACGATTGTGACGATCCGACAACGCGTATGAGATAAGAAACGGATCACGACCAATCTGTTCGATCTCGCTATCGCTGAGATTATTCGCATACCCATCATTCACAACCTGAGCCACTAGCACCGGGTCCGCTTCCTCTGCCAGCAACAAATCATTCTTCACTTCTTCAGAAGTGATCCAATCAAAAAGAAGATCGCGACCTTCCTCTTCCGGCCCGTCTTTGATCTCTTCAAATATTTCTTGCGGAACTTTGATTTTTCCAAGACGCGCTTGATGCTGGAGCCAATCCCAGAACTCTGGAACTCGGTCGATTGGGTAATAAGTCGTGTGCGCAGTGATCAGCACGCTCGCATCGAGGAGGTAGATCACTACGCTCCCCTTTGTAGCAACGAACGCATGTCGTTAACTAGCGGCTCGACATTGCGTGGCTTGACGCCCAAGATCTTCGCGGCTTTCGACGGCGTCAACTCTCCATCATCTAGTTGTTGCCTTACCAAGCCGATAAGCGCGTTTCCAAGCCTATGCCTTCGAACAACGTAGTAACTGGGTCCACTACTGTCGTCTTCGCGTGCCTGCGCGCGCGCTCGTAACCGTTCTCTTCGCCATAAATCACGGAAGCGCACCCGCAACTGTTCCCACATCTCTCGCGAAATGCGCCTAGCAGTAAAGAGCCTATACGCAACCATCGAATAGCTCAGGTTTCGAGGCCGCGCAAATCTGGCGATCTCTGCACTTACTACATCCGCCCCTGCCAGTGGGGGCAGGTCGATAACCTGTAAATCCTCAACTGGCAGAAGTATTTCACTAGCAACATCGTTGCAGAACCTTTCAATCGTTGATGCCGGGTTAGCGCCACTGATTCCCGTTTGCCCCAGCCACAAATGTGCAAGTTCGTGAAGCAAGGTAAATGACCATGCTGCCTTTGCATCTTGGTCATTGATGACAACGAAAGGAGCGATCTGGTCGGCGAGTGCAAATCCCCGGAAGACTTCTGGCTCAAGTGCCGTGTGATGGCTACCCAAATTTCCTATCAACAGAACAAAAATGCCCTGATCCTCAACCAACTCTCTCAGTACTGCGAAAGCCGTCTCGGGGTTTGGTTGCCTACGAAATTCATCTCGGTCGAACGATAGCGTTTGTTGGATTTTATTAGCCACTGCAGTAACGCCATCAGCAATGTTACTGGAGTCAATGAAACGCAAAGTGGACGCGTCCTCTTCCAGGGTTGCGCGAACCATTTGTTGGCGTGCACGAACATCGCGCAACAGTGCATCAACCAATGCGTCTGAGCTTTCGTCACGACCTTCAGGCAAAGTCCTGAAGTCTTGCCCCCTGTCCCCTCTTGCGGGTACTTCCGACAAGTAAAACGAAAGCAAAGGACGGCGGTACTGCTTCGCCATTTTCAGTAGGAGTGGTCGCGTCGGTTCTATTTCGCCCGATTCCAACGCACTCAGACGATCAGCAGCTTCTATGCCTCGCGCAGTAACAATACCGATCTTGCGCGCAGCTTCCTCAGGAGACAGACCGGCTGTCTCCCGCGCCCAAACCAAAATGGATGGATTGACTCTAGGCATACGTCTCTATTTTGCGCTCTAGCAGTCTCGTTACACGAGACTACCAGTCTCCCGGAGGCAGAGCCTACACCCCGACCGGATTCGGCTTTCTCACTCAGGGGGCAGATTGCTCTATCGTCATGCCCCCTAGTCAATCGCTGCGATGACCCGCCCCTGACAGGCTTGAGAGCCCTAGGAGTCAGAATTTTGGAAGCACCTGCTCCATCAACAACTTCGCCGTCAACTTATGCGGCTGCTGGACGTTGTAGTTGGTGGTGGTGATGACGACCACCAACCGTTCGGCGGGGAACACCTGCACGCTGTTGCCGCCGGAGCCGTTCATCGCGAACGATTTCCACGTCTTGTCCTTCACCGGGAACTGCATCAGCCACCACAGGTAGCCGTACTCGATGCCGTCGTCGACGCGTGCGTGCGGCTGCGTCGATGCCTGCACCCAGGCGGCGGGGATCAGTTGCTTGCCCTGATGCTTGCCGCCGTCCAGGTACAGCTGCCCCAGTGCGAGCAGGTCGCGGCTGCGTAGACCGAGGCCGCCGCCGGCTTGCGGCACGCCCAGCGGCGAGAATTGCCATTCGGGTTTGTCGATGCCGAGCGGCGCGAACAGGCGGCGTTGCGCGTAGGCGTCGAGGCGTTCGCCGGTGGCGCCCTGCAGTGCGGCGCCGAGGGTGGTGACGCCGGCGGTGCAGTAGCGGAAGTTGCGTCCGTACGGGGCGTCTGCCGGCTTCGGCATCCATGCGGGAAACCCCTGGATGGGCAGGTCGAGGTAGAACTTGACCCAGTCCTCGACCAGGTACATGCGCTCCTCGTTGCCGCGCGAATACTGGTTCTCGTCGTGGCATTCGAGCAGCGACGACATCGTCATCAGGTCTTCGAACGTGATCCTGGCTTTGCGCGGATCGTCGTTCTCGATGGGCTGCGTGTAGTGGAGGTACGGCAGCATGGGCGCCTGCGCATTCGGCAGCTTGCCATCGGCGATGGCCAGGCCAGTGAGCATGCCGGCGATGGTCTTGGTCGCGGACCGGGTGTTGCGCCGCGCTTCGGCGCCGCCCTCATCGAAATAGTGTTCGTACACGAGCTTGCCGTCCTTGGCGATCAGGACGCTGGTGATGTCCTTAAACTCGCCGGCCTCGACCTTTTGCGTGAGCTCGTCGAATCGCGTGGCGTCGTCTGCCGCGCTTGCTGCGATCGGCGCGATGCCGCAGACCAGCGCGGTCAGGAAGGTGAGGCTGTTGGGAAGTCGCATGCGTGGCTCCAGTGGGATGCGCACACCCTAGCAGCCGACCCGGACATTGCCTTGTATGTTTTGAACCTGGCGCGTGCGGCTGACGCTGCGCCTGTTGCGAACGACGGTCAGGCCAGCGCGCGGTACTGCGCCGGGGTGTAGCGGTAGGCGCGTCGGAACGCGTGGGTGAAATGGCTTTGATCGACGAAGCCGCATGCCGCCGCGATGTCGGCGATGGCGATGCGACGGTCGTGCAGCATGGCGACGGCTTGTTCCATCCGGCAGCGCCGCAGGTATTCGCCGGGGGAACAGCCATAGCTGCGGCGGAAGGCGCGCGCCAGGTAGACCGGATGGACATCGACGGTGCGGGCCAGTTCGCCGAGCCGCGGTGTGTGCATCCAGTCGTCGTGGAGCTGTTCGCGCGCGCGCTCGAGCCAGGCGGGGCCGCCCTTGTGCGCAAGCTGGTGTTCCGTCGCGGCGGCGTCCAGCAATTCCTCGAACGCGGCTTCGACGACAAGCGGCGATGCGCCGTCCCATTGCCGCAGTTCCTGCCACAACCGGGTCGCGCGGATCAGCGCCGAGGGCGACAGCTTCAACGCATCCTGCGGCAGGTCGCGTTCTTCGGTGACGGCGCGCCAGGCTTCGCCGGGAATCGACAACGTGAAAAAACGCCCGTCGAGCCCGCGAAAGCAATCGCGATGCGTGGTGCCCGGGGGATTGAGCACCAGCGCGCGGGTCGCGCACACCCCGGGCATTCCGCGCGCGCTGCTCAGGTAGGCCCCTTCGAGCAGCAACAGGAAATGCGCATCCTCATGCGTGTGGGTCACGATCTCGTGCTCGGGCACGGTCGGCCGCAATTCGGCCAACGCCAGATCGCCGACCTGGCATTGCGCGCGATAGTCGCCGTAGAAGCGGCCGCGTCCGAGTTGGGTGATCGGGCTCATAGCGCGTTGCGATCACCGCTCCGGTTGATCAACGACTTGCGGTAACACGCTTCGCTGCAGTTTTGGCCACTCGCTTCGGTGTCACCATCTTGCTCTTGGCGGTTCCCGCTTTTTTCTTTTTCTGCACGATAGCCAATCGATAGCCAAGCGCATTGACGACGCGCATGACCGTGGCAAATTCCGGGTTCCCTTCGCTGCTCAGCGCCTTGTAAAGCCCTGCGCGGGTCGTTTGCGATTTGCCGGCGATGTCTTGCATGCCTTGCGCCCGGGCGACGGTACCCAGGGCCTTCTGGAAGAAGGCTGGATCGTTCTCTTCGAGCGCGGCTTCGAGATAGGCATCGATCGCTGCTTGCGAGGTGAGGTAATCCGCTGCGTCGAACTTGGATGTCTTGATGGCCATGATCTTGTCCCCTGCCCGGGCTACGACGGTCAAATGTTCTTTGCCATTTCCCTGGCGTGCTTGATGTCGGTCGGCTGGCTGCTCTTGTCGCCGCACAGCAACAACACGATGATTTCCGCACCGCGCCGCGTGTAGTAGACCCGGTAACCAGGCCCATAGTGGATGCGCGCTTCGATCACGCCGCCTCCGACCGACTTGGAGTCGCCGAGATTGCCGTCTTCCATCCTTTGAACTGCCAGGGCAATGCGCGCTTGCGCGACTGCGTCCGTCAGCCGTTTCAGTCGCCGGTCAAACTCCGAAGTGCGACGAATCTCCATTGCGGACGACGGTACCGAACGGCCGCAGGCTTGTCAACCATAGGAGACAAGACGGATAGGGAGAATGAAGCCTAGACAGTCACGGGATTCGGCTTCTCACTATCGATCTTGTACTGCTTGATCGCCCGCGCCACATCCTTGCCGGTCATCTTCCCTTCCGCCGCCAGTGCCGCAATCGCGGCATGGGCGATGTGGAAGCGGTCGACTTCGAAGTGGCGACGCAGGTTCGCACGCGTGTCGCTGCGGCCGAAGCCGTCGGTGCCGAGCACGGTGTAGTGCATCGGGACGAAGGCGCGGATCTGGTCGGCGAAGGCGCGCACGTAATCGGTCGCGGCGATGGCCGGGCCCTGGCGGCCTTCGAGCAGTTCGGTGACGTAGGCCTTGCGCGGGGTCTTCGCTTCGGGGTTGAGGCGGTTCCAGCGTTCGGCGTCGAAGCCGTCGCGACGCAGCTCGGTGAAGCTGGGGCAGGACCAGATGTCGGCGGTGACGCCGAAATCCTTGTCGAGCAGTTCGGCCGCGGCGATCGCTTCGCGCAGGATGGTGCCGCTGCCGAGCAGCTGCACGCGCAGCTCGCTCTTCTTCGGCTTGCCGTTGCCCTGCAACAGGTACATGCCCTTGATGATGCCGTCCGCCGCGCCTTCCGGCATGTCCGGGTGGGCGTAGTTCTCGTTCATCAGGGTGATGTAGTAGTACTCGTCGCGCTGCTCTTCGAGCATGCGCTGCATGCCGTGCTGCAGGATGACGGCGACTTCGAAAGCGAAGGTCGGATCGTAGGCGCGGCAGTTGGGAATCGCGCCGGCGAGCAGGTGCGAATGGCCGTCTTCGTGCTGCAGGCCTTCACCATTCAACGTGGTGCGGCCGGCGGTGGCACCGAGCAGGAAGCCCCGCGCGCGCATGTCGGCGGCCTGCCAGGCGCTGTCGCCGATGCGCTGGAAGCCGAACATCGAGTAGTAGATGTAGAACGGCAGCATCGGCAGATCGTTGGTGCTGTAGCTGGTCGCCGCCGCCATCCACGACGAGAACGCGCCGCACTCGGTGATGCCTTCTTCCAACACCTGGCCGGCGGCGTCTTCGCGGTAGTACATGAGCTGGTCGCGGTCGACCGGCTTGTACTTCTGCCCTTGCGGCGCGTAGATGCCGAGCTGGCGGAACATGCCTTCCATGCCGAAGGTGCGCGCTTCGTCGGCGACGATGGGCACGCAGCGCGGGCCGACCTGCTTGTCGCGCAGGACGATGCTCAGGCTCTGCACGAAGGCCATGGTGGTGCTGATCTCGCGGTCGCCGCTGCTCTTGAGCAGGCGGTCGAACACCTCGAGCTTCGGCGCTTCGAGCGTCTGGGTGCTCTTGCGGCGACGCTGCGGCAGGAAGCCGCCGAGGGCCTTGCGGCGCTCGTGCAGGTATTCGATTTCCGGCGACTTGTCGCCCGGGTGGTAGAACGGCACCGCGCCGTCGGCGAGCTGCGCATCGGTGACCGGGATGTTGAAGCGGTCGCGGAAGATGCGGACGGCTTCGTCGTCGAGCTTCTTGGTCTGGTGCGTGGGATTCAACGCTTCGCCCGCGGCGCCCATGCCGTAGCCCTTCACCGTCTTGGCGAGGATGACGGTGGGCTGGCCGGTGGTCTTCATCGCGGCGTCGTAGGCGGCGTAGACCTTGTGCGGATCGTGACCGCCGCGGTTGAGGCGCCAGATGTCGTCGTCGGACATGTTGGCGACGAGCGCGGCGGTTTCCGGATACTTGCCGAAGAAATTGTCGCGCGTGTACTTGCCGCCGAAGGCCTTGCAGTTCTGATACTCGCCGTCGACGGTTTCCATCATCAGCTTCTTCAGCATGCCGCTGGTGTCGCGCGCGAGGAGCGGATCCCAGTAGCTGCCCCAGACCACCTTCAGCACGTTCCAGCCGGCGCCGCGGAAGCTGCCTTCCAGTTCCTGGATGATCTTGCCGTTGCCGCGCACCGGGCCGTCGAGGCGCTGCAGGTTGCAGTTGATGACGAAGACGAGGTTGTCGAGGCCTTCGCGGCCGGCGACGGAAATCGCGCCGAGGCTTTCGGGCTCATCGGTTTCGCCGTCGCCGAGGAAGCACCACACCTTGCGATCGGTCTTCGGCATCAGGCCGCGGCCTTCGAGGTATTTCCAGTTGCGCGCCTGGTAGATGGCGGCGATCGGGCCCAGGCCCATCGACACGGTCGGCGTCTGCCAGTAGTCGGGCATCAGCCACGGATGCGGATAGGAGCTGATGCCGCGGCCGTCGACTTCCATGCGGAAGTTGTCGAGCTGCGATTCGTTGAGGCGGCCTTCGAGGAAGGAACGCGCGTAGATGCCGGGCGAGGAATGGCCCTGGATGTACAGCAGGTCGCCCGGATGGTCATCGCTGGGCGCGCGCCAGAAATGGTTGAAGCCGACGTCATAGAGGGTTGCCGCCGAGGCGAAGCTGGCGATGTGGCCGCCGAGGTCGCCGGGCTTGCGATTGGCGCGCACGACCATCGCGAGCGCGTTCCAGCGGATGATCGAACGGATGCGCCACTCGAGCGCGGCGTCGCCGGGCGACTTCGCTTCGAGGTGCGCGGGAATGGTGTTGATGTATTCGGTGGTCGGCGCGAACGGCAGGTGCGCGCCGGCGCGGCGGGTGAGTTCGACCATGTTCTCGAGCAACTGGTGCGCGCGGGTGGCGCCTTCGTTGTCGATGACCGCCTTGAGGGATTCGACCCACTCGCGGGTCTCGGTGGGGTCGGGGTCGTTCTGCAGCAGATCGTTCAGCCAATTCATGCGTGGGGGCTCCGCGCAGCCCGCTGGCTGCGCCCGTGTCGTTGGATTAGAGCCGGAATTCTAACAGGGCGGTATGACGGGACTGGGGCATGTTTTCTTGCGTAACTAATGGGGGTGGGTGGGGGGTTGGGTGGGGATAGGTTTCATTGGGGGTTGCAATCGCGACTTACGTCGCTCCCACAAGAGCACCGGGACCTGCGTTTGTGGGAGCGACGTAAGTCGCGATTGCCCCACCAGCAATTCCCTACCCTCGCCGACGCCAATCCCTGATGGCCTCGACTGCTCCACCGGTCAACGCTACCGCCATGGACACAACCACCTCCCCCACCCCCGGTTCTGCAGCCCTGCGACGCGGCAGGACCTCGATCGCCGGCCAGCACTACCTCGTCACTTTCACCACCGCCCGGCGCACGCCGCATTTCGCCGACGCGGACGTTGCGATGTGTGCTGCTCGCGTGGTGGAGGACACGCGTCTATGGGTCGACGCGCGCCTACTTGCGTGGGTGTTGATGCCGGATCACTGGCATGGGCTGATCGAACTGGGGGCAAGGGATGATCTGTCCGGCCTCGTGCAGCGGTTGAAGGCGAACACTGCGCGGTGTGTGAGCGCGGCGCATCCGGCGATCGGACGTGTGTGGGAGAAGGGGTATCACGATCATGCGCTGCGGACTGAGGAGTCGCTGGCGGATGCGGCCCGGTACCTGGTGATGAATCCGGTGCGGGCGGGATTGGCGGGGCATGTGGGGGACTATCCGTTTTGGGATGCGGTTTGGGTTTGAGGTACATGGGGGAAGAGCATCGCGACTTACGTCGCTCCCACAGGGTTGAAGGGGCATGTGCGTCGCTCCCACAGGCTTGCAGCCTCAGCGCGACTTGCCGGGGCGAATCTGCTTCCACAATGCGCCGGCCTTGATGGCGAGCAGGTTCGTCTTCGGCGACAGCGGGTGCTGGAACAGCGCGTGGATCTGCTGGTTGAGCGCGGGATCCAGCTGCTCGCGCACCGGCCAGTACTCGCGGTACTTCTTCTTGAACGCGGCGCTGTACTCGCGATCGCCGATCAGCCGATCGGTGTACATGATGTTGAGCACCCGCAACTCTTCGACGAAGCTCAACCCGCTCTTGTAGACACCGGTGCTGACGTTGTTGCTGTGCTGGCGGTAGTAATTCAACAGCTTGCCGCTGATGTGCACCTTACCCAGCCGCGCGAGGCCGATCCAGAACAGCCAGTCGCCGCAAAAACGATATTGGGTGAAGTCGCGCGAGACGCGCGGGTAACAGTCCTTTTTCCACAACGCCATGCTGGCGTTGTAGATCGACGTGCTGACCAGGTACTGGCGGATGAAGTCGGGGCCGTCGACGACTTCGGACAGTGCGCGGTGCTGCGACTGCCAGTTGATGCCGTCCTGCGGGTTGATGAAGTAGGTCTGGCAATAGCTGAGGACGCAGTCCTGGTCGCGATGGATGCCGTCGAGCAGGGTTTCCAGCAAGGTCGGCTCGCACCAGTCGTCGCTTTCGGCGATCCAGATGTACTCGCCACGGGCCAGGGCGATGCCCTTGTCCCACTGCTTGAAGGTGCTGCCGCTGTTGGCCTCGTTGTAGACGATGTGCGCGACCCTGGGGTGCGTGCGGTAGCGCTCGAGGACTTCGCGGCTGTTGTCCGGCGAGCAGTCGTCGAGCAGGATCAGCTCGAAGTCCTGGCAGGTCTGGGCCAGCACCGACTCGATACGCTGCACCAGGTACTGCGCGTGGTTGTAGTTGGGGACGATGACGGAGACTTGCGGGGACATGGTGACCAACCGGGGTATGAACGGTGATGATGCCATGGCGCCACGTAGTGCCTGATCATTCGGCAACGCGGGTAAAATCCGGCATCCCCCATGCTTTCCGCGACATGACTACCGTCAGCCTGATCGTCTCCACGTATAACTGGAAGGAAGCGCTGGCCCTGACCCTGCGCAGCATCGCCGCGCAGCGCGTCCTGCCGCTCGAAGTGATCGTCGCCGATGACGGTTCGCGCGAGGACACCGGCGCGATGATCCGCGCGATGGCGAAGGATTTCCCGGTGCCGCTGATCCATGTGTGGCAGGAAGACACCGGCTTCCGTCTCGCCCGCATACGCAACCTCGGCATCGCCGCGAGCAGCGGCGACTACGTGATCTTCCTCGATGGCGACGTGATCCTGCATCCGGAGTTCGTCGCCGACCACCTCGCGCTGATCCGGCCGGGCATCCACCTGCAAGGCGGCCGCTTGAATGCTTCGCCGGAGGAATCCACACGGTTGCTGGCTGGTGGCAAGCCGCGGTTCTCACCGTTCATGCCCGGCAAGTTCAAACGCAAGCATGCATTGCGTTTGCCCTGGCTCGCTGCGCACAAATCGCGCACGGCCGAGGGCGGCCAGGTGATGGGCTGCAACATGGGCATGTGGCGCAAGGACCTGGACCTGGTCAATGGCTTCGACGACAACTACGAAGGCTGGGGCCGCGAGGACGACGACATCGCCTGGCGCCTGAAGCATGCGGGCATCGTGCGCCGGCCGCTGCGCTTCGCCGGGCTTGCGATCCATCTGTGGCACAACACGCGCTGGCCCGATGGCGTGCCGCCGACGGAAGTGTTGCCCAACGATCGTTTCTTCAACCAGACGCTGGCGACGAAGGCGACACGTTGCGAACGCGGCCTCGATGCCCATGTCGCGCGCGCCAAGGCGGACGCGGCAGCGCGCGCCGTAAACGGCTGAGCGCATGCGCAGCAGCCTGCTCGTCACCACCTACAACTGGAAGGAAGCACTGGCCGCGGTGCTGGACAGCGTGCGCCGGCAGTCGCAACTGCCGGATGAAGTGATCATCGCCGACGACGGCTCGCGCGCCGACACACGCGAGATGCTGGAACGGCAGGCGAAGAATTTCCCCACTGCACTGCGGCATGTCTGGCAGGAAGACACCGGCTTCCGCGCGGCCAGCAGCCGCAATCGCGGCATCGCCGCCAGCCGCGGCGATTACGTGATCATGATCGACGGCGACATGGTGCTACATCCGGAGTTCGTCGCCGATCACCTGGCGCTCGCCGAAGCCGGCAGCTTCCTGCAGGGTGGCCGGGTGCAGGCGACGGCGGACTACACCGCACGCTTGTTGTCCGGCAAACGCCCGATGTTTTCGCCGTGGATGGACGCGGATTTCACCGCGCAGCATGGCGACGAACGCCGGCATGCGTTCCGCCTCCCGTGGCTGGCGCGGCGCAAGGCGCGCTCGCGCAATGCCGGCGTCACTGTGATGAGTTGCAACATGAGCGTCTGGCGCGACGACCTGATCCGCGTCAACGGTTTCGACGAACGCATGGAAGGTTATGGCAGCGAGGACCTGGAGATCGACCTGCGTCTGCGCAACACCGGCTTGCGGCGTCGCCGGCTGAAGTTCGCGGGGCTCGCGGTGCACCTGCAACACACGTCGCGCGCGCCGGTGGATCCGGAAGACATGTCGATGCCGAACAACCGCATCCTCGAGGAAACCGCGCGCCTGAAGTCGACCCGTTGCGAAGCCGGTGTCAGCCGTTACGCAACCGAATACGCGGTACCGCCCGCCGACTTGCGCGAGCTCAGTCGAACAGCGGCGTCAGCGCCTGCCTCAGGCGGTCGCTGAACTCGCGATCGTTGCGCAGGAACCAGGCCCGCGCGTTGCTGCCGAGGCGCTGCAGTTCGTCGTCCGGCATCGCCAGCAGGCGTTCGACGGCGGCTTCCATCGCGGCTTCGTCGAAGTAATACGTGTTGGCGAGGAACTGCGTTCCCGAGCTGCCGTAACCGACCAGCACGCCGCGTTCGGCAGTGATGAGCTCGTTCATCGGCGGTGCGTCGGTGGTCACCGTCACCGCCCCGACGCTCATCGCCTCGACCAGGTAGTGGCCAAAACCTTCGGTCTCCGACGTGCACAGATGGAACCAGTTGCGGTTCTGAAGCGCGCGCAGTTCGGCGTCGTCGATGTAGTCGACGCGATGGACGATGTTCGCCACCGGCGGATCGATTGGCACGGCTTCGCGCGGGCTTTGCACGATCGTCAGCAGCGGCCATTCCGGATGCCGCGACCAGAGATCGATCAGGCGCTTGGTGCCCTTGTTCTTGCTGCGCCCGGCGAGGTGGAAGAACGTGCGTTCGCGCGGGGTGGCGGGATCGTGGCGATCTTCGCTGGTGAACCCGATCGGCGCGACCCGGCACCCGCGCGCGGCGAAGATGTCCGCGGCGTGCGCGGTCTTGGTCAGCACCGCATCGACGCGATCGAGCAACGCGACGTCCGTGGGCAGGCACCATTCCGGGTTCGGGATGAAGAAGTTGCGCGTGGCCGCCGGCATGTCCTCGGGGCGCACGTGCTCGAGCATGATGTTGGCGTCGAAACGCAATGCGCCGCCATCGCGCAGGCGCTGCGACAGCAGCTTGCCGCGCATCCACAACGGCCGGAACCACTTGCGCAGCTTGCCGCGGCCGATCGGACTGAGGTGCACGTCGAAACCGGCGGCCCGCAACGCAGCCGCCAGCAGGCGCAGGTCGCGGGACAGGCCGACGCCGTTGTCCCAGACGATCAGGTTCACGGTGGGCAGGCGGGTTGGCAGTGCTTCGGTGTTCATCGCGACCCGGCGCGCATCATTCGCGCGCCTTCTTCTGCGCCTTGCGGATCTGCGCATCCACCGCAGCGAGCGCGGTCATATTGACCACGCGGCGCGGCGTCGATGCCGGCGTGAGGATGTGCGCGGGCTGGTCCAGGCCCATCAGGATCGGGCCGATGGCGACGCCGTCGGTCATCACCCGCACCATGTTGTAGGTGATGTTGGCGGCATCGAGGTTGGGCAGCACGTACAAATTCGCGCGGCCCTTGAGCGTGGTGTTGGGGAAGATGCGGTGGCGCAGTTCATCGTCCCAGGCAGTGTCGGCCTGCATCTCGCCATCCATTTCGAGCTTGGGCACGCGCGCCTGGATGATCTCGCGCACCTTGCGCATCTTCGCCGCCGAGGCGTTGTCGTGGCTGCCGAAGTTGGAATGCGACAGCAGCGCGACCTTCGGCTCGACACCGAACAATTTCAGGCGATAGGTCGCCTGCATCGTCGCCTCGGCGATCTGCTCGGCGCTGGGATCGACCTGGACGTGGGTGTCAAGGAAGAACCATGCACCCTGGTCGTTGATCACGCAGCTCATCGCCGCGGTGCCGTGCACGCCGCGATCGAAGTCGAACACGCTGCGCAGGTAGCCGAGCTTCTTGTGGAAGCGCCCGACCAGGCCGCAGATCATCGCGTCGGCTTCGCCGCGTTCGACCATCAGCGCGGCGATCAGCGTCGGCCGCGAACGCAGCAGGTTCTTGGCGGCCGCAGGCGTCACGCCGCGCCGCTCGGTGAGCGCGTGGTATTGCTGCCAGTAATCGTTGAAGCGCGGGTCGTCGTTGATGTTGGTCAACTCGAAATCTTCACCGGCACGCATGCGCAGACCGAGACGGTGGATGCGCGTCTCGATGACGTCCGGGCGACCGATCAGGATCGGGTACGCCAGTTGCTCGTCGACCACGGTCTGCACCGCGCGCAGCACAGTTTCTTCCTCACCTTCGGCATAGACCACGCGCTTGCGGTCGCTGCGGGCGCGGTCGTAGACCGGCTTCATGATCAGGCTGGTGCGGTAGATGTACTGGCCGAGCTTCTCTTCGTACGCGGCGAAGTCATCGATCGGGCGCGTGGCGATGCCCGATTCCATCGCGGCTTTCGCCACCGCAGGCGCCAGCATCACCAGCAAACGCGGATCGAACGGGCGTGGGATCAGGTACTCGGGGCCGAACTTCGGCGCGTCGCCGCTGTACGCGCTGCCGAGGTCGCTGGCTTCGCGCTTGGCCAGCGTCGCGATCGCGCGCACGCAGGCGAGTTTCATCGCTTCGTTGATGCCGGTGGCACCGACGTCGAGCGCGCCGCGGAAGATGTAGGGGAAGCACAACGCGTTGTTGACCTGGTTCGGATAGTCCGAACGGCCGGTGGCGATGATGCAGTCGGGCCGCACTGCCTTTGCGTCTTCGGGCAGGATCTCGGGATACGGATTGGCGAGCGCGAGGATGATCGGATTGGGCGCCATCGAGGCGACCATTTCTTTCTTCAGCACGCCGCCGGCGGACAGGCCGAGGAAGATGTCGGCGCCGTCGACGATGTCGGCCAGCGTGCGCTTGTTCGTATCGCGCGCATAACGTGCCTTGTCGGGATCCAGGTGCGCGCGACCGGTGTACAACACGCCTTCGCGATCGACCGCGAGGATGTTCTCCGCCTTCATGCCGAGTGCGACCAGCATGTCGAGGCAGGCGATGCCGGCGGCACCTGCGCCCGAGGTGGCCAGCTTCACTTCGTCGATCTTCTTGCCGGCGACTTCCAGCGCGTTGAGCACGGCGGCACCGACGATGATCGCGGTGCCATGCTGGTCGTCGTGGAACACCGGGATCTTCATCCGCTCGCGCAGCTTGCGCTCGACGATGAAGCACTCAGGCGCCTTGATGTCCTCGAGGTTGATGCCGCCGAAGGTCGGTTCGAGCGAGGCGATGATCTCGACCAGCTTGTCCGGATCGTGCTCGTTGATCTCGATGTCGAACACGTCGATGCCGGCGAACTTCTGGAACAGCACACCCTTGCCTTCCATGACCGGCTTGCCGGCGAGCGGGCCGATGTCGCCGAGTCCCAGCACCGCGGTGCCGTTGCTGATCACCGCGACCAGGTTGCCGCGCGCGGTGTACTCGCTGGCCAGGTTCGGGTCCCGGGCGATCGCTTCGCAGGCATACGCCACGCCCGGCGAATACGCCAGGGCGAGGTCGCGCTGAGTCACCATCGGCTTGGTCGCGGTGACCCTGATCTTGCCCTTGGGTTCCAGGCGGTGATAGTCGAGCGCGGCCTGTTTGAGATCGTCGCTGGTCGGCGAGTTATCGGACATCGTCGGCACGGGTGCGGGTGGGTCGTCGATTGTACCGGCGCGGCCATGACAGCGCGCAGGCGCCACTGGATTGTGGGAAATCGCAGAGAATGGCGGGTACTCGGAGGTTCCGCATGCAACCATCTTCGCGTCGCCTGGCGACGTTGCCCGGCGCTGTACCGGTGCAAGCCGTGCTGGTTTTCGCCATGGCACTGCTGGCATCGCTGCCGCTGATCCTCAATCCGGGTTATTTCAGCCACGATGAGTTGCAATGGGCGGTCTTCGCCGAACGCGGTCAGGCGTTCCCGTGGCTCGGTATCGACGCGTTCCAGTACCGCCCGCTCACCTTCAACCTGTGGGCGTGGCTGTCGCGGCACCTGTTCGCACAGCCACAGGCCTTCCATGCCGTTCTGGCGGCCTGGGGCGCCGGCAATGTCGCGCTGCTGTACGCGGTCGGGCGTGGCTTCGGCGTCGGCACTCGGCCGGCGGTCGCGGGCGCGCTGGCTTTCGCGCTGAGTCCGTACGCGGTGTACGTGCACGGCTGGGTCGGCACGCTGGGGGATCTGGCCTGGTTGAGTTGCGCCCTGCTGATCGGGTTGCTGACGATGCACACGCGCAGTGTCGTGATCGCTGCCCTGGTGGCTGCGACGCTGACGGCCATCGGTTTGCTGGGCAAGGAAGCTGCGTTCGCGATTCCGCCGTTGCTGGCGGTGGCCTGGTGGTTCGATGGCCGCAAGCCGACCTGGGCGGCAGCGACGCTGGCAGCGGGTGCCATCGCTGCGGCCTACCTCGCGCTGCGCTGGAATGCGTTGCTGCATGCGCCGCGCGAAGGCGTGCAATACACGCTGAGCCTGGCGAATGCGCCGCTGCGATGGGTCGAGTACCAACTTTTCCCACCCATCATCCCGCTGCTCGAAGCCTTCACCACGTTCCTGCATGGCATCGGTGCGCACATCGTCATCGCGACGGTGCTGTGGCTCGGCTTGTTTGCCGCGCTTTGGAAAGCGGGCCGCCGCTATGCCGCCGTGTTCGTGCTCGGCGGCGTGGCCGCGTTGTTGCCGGTCCTGCCGATGGGACGTAGCTGGACCCACTACGCCTATGCCTTCGCCGCAGTGGGAGCGATGTGCATCGCTGCGGCCTGGCCCCGCACCACGCGCTGGGGACGCGTCGCCATCGGCGCCTTCGCGCTGTTGAGCGTGCTGCACGGGGCCAACGTAATGCGGCTGATGCGCCATGTGGGCGAGGTGCAGGCCGTGTTTTCACCCGCACTCGCAGCTGCTGTGCGCGACCACGACGGCGTGGTGCGCCTGCGCCCCGTCCCGGGAGCCAAGGAATGGATCTTCCAGCGCCTGACCCATGAGATTCCGAGCTATCGCGGCATACCGATCGGTGATCGGGTGCAGTTGGTCGGTGCAGGGGAACCGGCGGATTACGTGATCCTTGCCGACGGCCACCTGCAAGCGTTGCGCTAAAGCTCGAACGCGGCTTCGGACGAAACGATCTGGTCGAGGCGGATGCGGTTGGCGAACAGCGAGAACGCCAGCATCCCCGCCAGGCCATTCGCGCGCTGCACCCAGTGCGGCAACCAGCGCGGCGGCACGATCACGCCGGCGTCATAGAGCGGTTCGAACCGCTGCACATCGCCGAGCGTCATCTTGCCGGCGAACAGCAAACGGCACAGTCGCAACTTGCGCTGGCGCAGCGCCCAGCGGAAGAAGGTGTGCACGCTGATCAGGCCGCGCAGGTACACCGCATCCTTGGTGAACGCGGAACCGCCCGTCGTCGGTACGCCACGGAACACGCGCTGCGCGGACGTGAAGCTGTCGGTCGCGCTCTGTCCGGCATCGATGAAATAACGGAACACCTCGATGAAGTCGGCACCGTTTAGCGCCATCGCCACCGCCTCGATGCGCAGGCTGATGCGCTTCATGCGTTCGATGTCGATGCTGCCGGTGATCTGTTCGGCGAAGGTCGCCAGTCCTTCCTGCGTGGCGGTGGTGCGCGGCGAGGACAGCGACAGGCTCTGCAACTGCGGCTGCTCGCGGCCGTTGAGCGCGGTCAGCGAATGCACGAAGGCCTCGTGCTGCACCAGCTGGTGGCGGTCGTAATCGCTGAATGCCGCACCCGAGCGCAGGCGGATGCGGGTGGCGCCGGCCGCGGCTTTCGCGATCAGGTCGGGGTCGAGCACGACTTCTATGACGCGCGCGTCGAAGAAGTCGTCGAGATCGGATTGCAGTTGCAGCTTGAGCGCAGTCGCCGAGATCGCCACGCATTCCGATGGCGCCAGCAGTTCGCGATCGAGCTCGCCGGCGATGTCGATGAAATGGCGCGCGGCCTCGCGCGTGGTCGGGCCGTTGCCGGGAAGCGGCTCATCGGGGCGACCGAACAGGCGCACCGAATGCGTGGTGACCTCCGGCGTACCGAGCGCCTCCAGCAACTCGGCCGCGATCGACCAGCTGCGCGCGGTTTCGCCGACGTAACGGCCCAGCGGATGCTCGGCATCGGCGGCGGCGATGATCGCGTCGAGTTCGCGCCGGGCGGCGGAAAAATCGTGCTTGGGGTATTCGTGTTGTGGCAGCGCCAGTTCGCCACGTGCGTAGTCGGCGAGGAACCGCTGCTGCTCGCTGGCCGGCCAGCTCACCAGGTTGAGCAGCCTGAGTCCGCGCACCGCCCTGACCATGCGCGCGTCGAGTGCGGCGTGATGGAGGATGTCGGGCGCGAGGTCGGGCATGGCTGTTACTCCCTCCCCTCCGAACGGAGGGGGTGAGGAGCCTCGCTTACGACCTGCCTTATTGGCAGGTCGTGAGGCGACGAACGCCTCGCGCTTTGCGCGAGGCCGGACGGGTTGGTGAGGGGTTGAATCGTCATCGACGAATGCTCGGCGCTACGCGCCTCACACCCTTCCCCGGCCCGCCGGCATAGCCGTCGGGCGTTCGACGGCATGCGAACCAGTGGTTCGCAAGCATGCCGTCTCACCCCAGCCTCCCCCTGCAAGCAGGGGGAGGAGACAAGTTCAATGCCGCCCATATTTCTCATCCAGCCGTTTATTGAGCGCCTTGCCCCCGACCTTCTCCTCCGCCTTCTGCGCAAGCCGCGTCGCGAGCTTGTTGGCGGCGCCGGCGACTTCGTCGCGGAGCTTCAGGTAGTTGGCATAGCGCTCGGGCGCCAGTGTGCCGGCTGCGATCGCGGCACGCACCGCGCAGCCGGGTTCGCGTTCGTGCTTGCAATCACGGAACTTGCACTGCTCGGCCAAGGCTTCGATGTCGCTGAAGTTCTCGGCGACGTCTTCCTCGCCGGTGGGCTTGAGCTCGCGCATGCCCGGCGTGTCGATCATGCAGGCGCCGCTCGGCAGCGGGATCAGCGCGCGATGGGTCGTGGTGTGGCGGCCGCGCTCGTCGCTGGCGCGCACTTCGCCGATCTTCATCTTCTCGGTGCCGAGCAGGGTGTTGGTCAGCGTCGATTTGCCGGCGCCGGAAGAACCGACCAGCACGATGCTGCGGCCGGGCGCGAGCCAGGGCTCGAGCGCGGCCACGCTGGCGCGGTCCTTGGCGTTCACTGCGACGACAGCGACGCCTTGGGTGGCGATCTCGGCCAGCGCCGCGAGTGCATCGTCGACATCGTTCGCCTTGTCGGCTTTGGTCAGTACCACCACCGGCTCGACGCCACCGCCACGCACGAGCAGGAGATAACGCTCGATCCGGCGCGGATTGAAGTCGGCATCGAGGCCGCAGACCACGAACACATTGTCGATGTTGGCGGCGATCAGCTGCTGCTTGTAGTGCTCGCCGGCGGCGCCGCGCTTGATCGCACTGCGGCGTGGCAGCAGCGCGACGATGCGCGCGCTCCTGGGCGGTTGGCCTTCCACCAGCACCCAGTCGCCGACCGCGGCGCGTTGCTCAGTCGGGATCATCCCCTTCTTGTAACTGGGGGCGCGCTGCCATTCCGGCGGCGATTCGGCGGCGTAACCCTCATCCGGACCTTCAGCGACGATATAGCCGGAGCGGTGCTGCTCGGTGACCCGGGCCAACCGCGCCTGCGGGTGCGCTGCAATGGCTTCGCGCCAAGCCTCGTCGTCCGGCTCGCCCGCAAAGGGCCAGCCGATCGCGCGCAGGGGTGTCATGCGAGGTGGAATGCCGTCATGGCCGCATTCTAGCCCTGCTTTTTCGACGGAAGCCCGGCCATGACGCTCCGTTGCCCCGCCCCGAGCAGTTTTCCCGTCTGGATCGGGCTCAAAAACACGGAAAATCCGGCCGATTTCCGCTAGTCTGGCGAGCCATTCACGTCCTGCGCTACGCCGATGTCCTTTCCGAGCCTCAAGACCCGCGAACGCCTGTCCGAAGTCCGCTACGAAATCCGCGGAGAGCTGGCACGCCGAGCCCGGGAGCTCGAAGCCCAGGGTCGCAGGCAGATCAAGCTCAACATCGGCAATCCGGGCGCCTTCGGTTTCCGCGCGCCCGAACACCTGCAGCGCGCGATCGCGGACCACATCGCCAGCACCGACCCCTATACCCACCAGCAGGGCCTGCCGGCCGCGCGCGAAGCCATCGCCGCGTTCCACAAGGCCCGCGGTACGCCGAATGCGTCGCCGGAGCGCGTGTTCGTCGGCAACGGCGTCAGCGAACTGATCGACCTGTCGCTGCGCGCACTGCTCAATCCCGGCGACGAAGTGCTGCTGCCTTCGCCCGACTATCCGCTGTGGTCGGCGGCGACCATCCTCAACGACGGCCGCCCGGTGTATTACCAGTGCAAGCCGAGCCATGGCTTCGTCCCCGATCCGGACGAAATCGAAGCGCTGGTCTCGAGCCGCACACGCGCCATCGTGCTGATCAATCCGAACAATCCAACCGGCGCGACGTATCCGCGCGCCGTGCTCGAACGCATCGTCGCGATTGCGCTACGCCACAAGCTGCTGCTGATGTGCGACGAGATCTACGACGAAGTCCTGTACGACGACGCGCAGTTCCAGCCGATCGCACCGCTCGCCAGTGATCTGCCCTGCCTGACTTTCGGCGGCTTGTCGAAAGTGCACCGCGCCTGCGGCTGGCGCGTCGGCTGGGCGGTGCTCAGCGGCGACCCGCTCGCCAGCGGGGACCTGCACCACGCCATGGACCTGCTCGGAGCGCTGCGCCTGTGCGCCAACGTGCCGGGGCAGTTCGCGATCGAGGCCGCATTGCACGGCGCCGACACGATCACCCCGTTGACCACCCCCGGCGGCCGCCTGTACGAAACCCGGCGCGCGTTGATCGAATGCTGCGAAGCCAGCGAGCACCTGTCGCTGGTCGCGCCGAGCGGTGCGCTGTACGGCTTCCCGGCTGTGGTCGGCGATGCCGCACAC
Source organism: Lysobacter sp. CFH 32150 (assembly GCF_022758295.1). Classification (GTDB taxonomy): domain Bacteria; phylum Pseudomonadota; class Gammaproteobacteria; order Xanthomonadales; family Xanthomonadaceae; genus CFH-32150. The sequence goes on from NZ_JALDWJ010000007.1 coordinate 307,435, forward strand.
GGCTTCGACGACCACGCCTTCGCGCTGGAGATGCTGGAGACCGAGGACGTGCTGCTGGTGCCCGGCTCCAGTTTCAACGTGCCCTACCGCAACCACTTCCGCGTCACCCTGCTGCCGGAAGCGCCGGTGTTGCGCGAAGTGTTCACGCGCATCGATCGCGTGCTGTCGCGCCGCGCCGAGGCGCATTCCGCCCGCCGTTCCGCGGTCGCCTAGGGCCTGTTAACCCACATGGAACAGGTCGCGTTGCTCCGCAGTGGCTGCCAGGTGGTGTCGCGTGGCGCCGCGCCTTGCTGCCTGCAAGGTCAAGCCGCGCGGCGCCGCATGGCAGCCACTGCGGAGCAACCCGAAGGGCCGGGCCTGAGGCGGCGCGATGCTGCGTCATCGCTCGGTTGCGTATCGACATACGCGTCCTCGCTCTTCCTTGCCTCGCACCGCCTCAGGCCCGGCGCGGCCTGCTCCATGTGGGTTAACAGGCCCTAAGATGTCGCCGTTGCCGCGCGCGCAGATCGCGTATCTCGCGCTCGGCGACAGCTACACCATCGGCGAAGACGTCGCGGAAGACGGCCGCTGGCCGCTGCAGCTCGCGCATGCATTGCGCGAGGAAGGCATCCCCCTCTCCGATCCGCGCATCATCGCCACCACCGGCTGGACCACCGATGAGCTGTCCGCGGCGATCGATGGAGCCGAGCCGCTCGGCGCCTACGGCTTCGTTTCGCTGCTGATCGGCGTCAACAACCAGTACCGCGGCCGCGATGTCGACGACTATGCGCGCGAATTCGCGACCCTGCTCGAACGCGCGATCGGCTTCGCCGACGGCCGCGCGGACCGCGTGCTGGTACTGAGCATCCCCGATTGGGGCGTGACCCCGTTCGCGCGCTTCGAGGCCGGCAACCGGACCAACATCGCCGCCGAGATCGACGCCCACAACGCCGCCGCGCACGCCATCTGCGCGCAACACGCGGTTGCTTTCGTCGATGTCACCCCGGTCTCGCGCACACGCGGCGCGGAACCGGAGATGCTGGCCGCGGATGGCCTGCATCCGTCGGCCGCGATGTATACCGAATGGACACGATTGGCATTGCCGATCGCACGGCGGCTGCTCGCGGCATGAACAGCACCACGCGCGCACTCGATCGCGTCAGCGCCGCGCACATCGCCCACGCCTTCCTGCCACTGCGCTGGTACGGCAGCCGCTGGCATTACTACTACGCCAAGGCCAAGCTCCGCAGCGACCCGCTGTATCCGGGCGTGGTCGATGCACTGCGTGGCAGCGCGGCGCCGTTGCTCGACCTGGGGTGCGGCATCGGCCTGCTCGCGCATGCGTTGCGCGCCTCCGGCCTGGACGTGCCCTACCGCGGTATCGACAACGACACCGGCAAGATCGCGCAGGCGCAGCGCGCCGCACGCAATGCCGGGCTGCGCGATGCCACGTTCGAGGTGGTCGACCTAGCCGCCGGCCTGCCCGCGCATCGCGGCAGCGTCGCCATCCTCGACGTGCTGCAGTTCGTACCACCGCAGGCGCAGGACGCGATCCTCGACGCCGCCATCGCCATGCTCGCACCCGGTGCGAAGCTCGTTATCCGCACCGGCCTCGACGACGGCAACCAGCGCGCGCGGATCACCCGTGGCATCGATGCGTTCTCACGCATGCTCGGCTGGATGAACAGCGGGCCGAAGCGTTATCCGGACGCCGACGCGCTACGGGCGAAGTTCGATGCCGCTGGATTGCAATCGGAATTCACACCGCTCTACGGCAGGACACCGTTCAACAATTGGCGTGTCGTGGCGACGAAACCGACGGCATCCGCGCAATCCACGATTTCGTAGGAGCGGCTTACAGCCGCGAGCTTGTCGCTCATCCCCCAAGAGGCTCGCGGCTGTAAGCCGCTCCTACAGGGGCAGGCTCGGCAGGGTCGCCTTCGAGTGTTTCCGGCAACACGCAGCGATACCCCAACGCATCCAGCCGCTGCAACAGCAACGCCAACGCCTCGACGTTGCGCCCGTGCTTCGCGCCCTCGTGCAGCAACACGATCGCCCCGGGCTTGAGTTGCGATTCGATGCGCGCGGCCACGCTCTGCGGATCGGCGCTGATCGCATCGAACCCACGCGCACTCCAAGCCACGCGCGCGAGCTGATGTTCCTTCAACGCGACGGCAACGAACGGATTGGCCATGCCGACCACGGCGCGGAACCAGCGCGGCGTGACGCCGGTGATCTGGCGCAGGATCGCCTGTGCCTGCGCGATCTCCGTCCGCATGCGCCACGGCGGCAGCGCCCAGAACCAGGCCTGCGGGTGGGTTTCACTGTGGTTGCCGACGCCGTGCCCGCGTCGCACGATCTCGCGCAGCAGTTCCGGGCGCGCCTGTGCGCGGGCACCGACGACGAAGAACGTCGCCTTGGCCGCATGCGCGTCGAGCAGGTCGAGCATGGCCTGCGTGTCGGTGGAAGGGCCATCGTCGATGGTCAGCCATACGTGCCGCGCATCGCCCGGTAAACGTCGCAGCACCGGGCTGAACAGGCGCGAGTCCGGCACCAGCGTCGCCCACCAGAACGGCGCCAACGAGAGCAGGAACACCGGCAGGCCGACCTCCCAGCCATAACGCCACCACACCGCTGCTACCGCCAGTAGCACGACCAACAGCCACCAGGCCCAGCCATGGGGGCGATGCGGAGGACGGTGCAGGGGCAGGCTCGACATGCGCTGCATGATGCCACGGGGCGTAAAATCAGCTTCTCTACCGCTGTCCGGATATGCCCATGTCGCTCGACCCCGCCCTACGCACCCGCATCGAATCCCTGCTCGCGGCGAACCACGTCGTGCTGTTCATGAAGGGGCAACCAGGCGCACCGCAATGCGGTTTTTCGGCGAAGGCATCGGGCACGCTGAATGCGCTCGGCGTCGACTACGCGCACGTCGACGTACTGTCGGATCCGGAAATCCGCGAAGGCATCAAGGAATACGGCGATTGGCCGACGATTCCGCAGCTCTACATCGCTGGCGAACTGGTCGGCGGCAGCGACATCATCGAACAGATGTCGAACTCCGGCGAACTGCATGCCGCCCTCGGCCTGCCGGCACCGGATCGCACGCCGCCGCGGATCGCGATCACGCCGGCCGCGGCCGAGATGTTGCGCAAGGCCATCGAAGACGCGGGCGGCGATGTCCTCGTCAAGGTCGACATCGATCCGCAGTACCGCACCCGCCTGCAGCTGGCGCATGAAGACGGCGGCGCGATCACCGCCGAAGCCGCAGGCATCCGCGTGCAGTTCGACCTCGCCGGTGCGCGCCGTGCCGAAGGCTTGACCATCGACTGGGTCGACGACGCACGCGGCCGTGGCCTGGTGATCGAGAACCCGAACGCGCCTGCACCGGTACGCGCGCTGTCGCCGGCCGAAGCCGACGCGCGCCTGAAGGCGGGCACGCTGACGCTGATCGACGTGCGTCCGGGCGAAGAACGCGCGCAGGCATCGGTCAATGCCCCGTTCGCGACTTTCGACGACGGGCTCGCCCCGTTCGAATCGCTGCCGAAAACAACGCCCCTGGCGTTCCTCTGCCATCACGGTGGCCGCAGCCAGCAGGCGGCGGAGCATTTCCGCCAGCTGGGTTTCGGCGAGGTCTATAACATCGTCGGCGGCATCGATGCGTGGTCCGATACCGACCCGGCCATCCCGAAATATTGAGCCACCCTTGGTGCGCTCCGGCGCGCTCCTACGAAGGGCGGAGGGCCGAAGGGCCCGAAGGGTGTCAGCCGAAGCCGCCGCCGGCGTCGAGATAGGCCTGCTCTTCCGGCGTATTCGCGCGACCGAGCGCGGCGTTGCGGTGCGGAAACCGGCCGAAGCGTTTGATCACGTTGAAGTGCTTCACCGCCCACTGGTCGGCGCCCTCGCCCGGCAACGAGCGATGCAATGCAACCGAGCGTTCCTGGTCTGCGACGTCTTCGGAATGCTCAAGCGGCATATAGAAAAAGAGCCGCAAGACCGGATCGACCTGCTGATCGAAACCCGCATCGAGCGCGCGTGCGGCGTAATGCCGCGCGAGCGGATCGGTCGCGTAGCTGTGCGCATTGCCGCGGAACACGTTGCGGGGGATCTGGTCGAGCAGCAGCAACAGCGCCAACGCACCGTCGGCGCCGTCCATCCAGTGCTCCAACTCGCGCCGTGCGGCCTGGTAGTGCGCGTCGAGGAAGCGGGATTCGCACGCGCGATCGAACGGCGCGCCACCGCCGAACCATTTCTCGTAACCGGCTTCGCGCCAGAAATCGAGCAACTCCTTGCGCATCGTCATTGACTGCTGTCCTCCGTATCGCGCGAGGACAGCAGCATGCCACGCACGCACGATAAATCAGAGATGCACGGCTTCCACGTTGTTGCCGTCCGGGTCGATCAGGAATGCGGCGTAATACGTCGGGCTGTAATCCGCACGCGGGCCCGCTGCACCGTTGTCCTTTCCGCCGGCCTTGATGCCAGCCGTATGGAAACGATCGACCGCGGCGTGGTCGGCGGCACGGAAAGCGACGTGGGCCGCGCCCTTCGCGTTCTTGTCCGCATACAGCCACAACGCTGGTGCGCCGGGCGGACCAAAACCCGCACCGCTGTCGTCGCGCGAGTCGAGCACGTGGCCAAGCGGCGCGAGCGCGGCTTCGTAGAAGCGCACGCTCGCGTCGAGATCTTTCACTTTCAAACCGATATGGTCGTACATGGTGTCTCCTTCGATGGGAAGCGCAGGCCATCACGGCCAGCTCGCAGCGAGGTTAGGACACCGCGTTCAACCGGTCTTGGAGAATCTTGCGGTCGCCCTGCGCGAGCTGGCGGAAGCGGCGCGGCGAGACGCCGGCGGCGCGATGGAAGGTGCGTACGAAATTGGACAGGTCGCCGAATCCGACTTCGAAGGCGATATCGGTAATGGGACGCGCGGGATCGGCGAGCAACCGCGCGGCATGCCGCAGCCGCGAGCGCACCAGGTACTGGTGTGGGGTCACGCCCACGACGTTGCCGAACAGGCGCAGGAAATGGAACGGGCTGAGATCGGCGTGACGCGCGGCGCCGTCGAGGTCGTTCGCCTCGTGCGAATTCGCATCGATCCGCAATGCCGCATCGACCGCTCGCCGGCGATCGCGCGGACTCGCCCGTAGCGGCGCACGCTTGCGCCCGGACGCGACTTCGAGGAAACGCGCCGCGAACAACAGGCCGATCTCGTCGACGCCGACATCGCTGTCGCCATCGGCAACGGCCTGCGCCAATTCGCCCAGCACCATCAGCTCCGGCAGCGGCGGCAGGCTGCCGATGCGCCAGGCTTCGTCGCGGTCGTCGATGCTGTCGACCAGTTCACTTTCGACCAGAGCTGGCGCCAGCTGGAACGACAGGCATTCGTCGCCGCAGGCGTGATGCTCGTGCGTGCACATGTACTCGTCGCCACGGTGGCCGACCAGCACCGCGCCGGCCACCAGCTCATGCGTCTGCCCGCGATAGCGATAGCCGAACGTGCCGCGACGCACGTACGACACCGAATGCCGCTGGTGCCGTTCGACGAACGGAACATCGTCCGGCCCGGCGCTGCAGCGGTAGTCGTATACCGTCAGCGCCTCGGTCTGCAGCAGCGTGGTGGCGGCCATCGCTTCAGCGCATCACAGGTGGCGGGTTTCCGCCGGTGCTTCGGCCCAGTTGTTGTTGCGGCCGTCGCAGTATTGGATCGGCCCTGCGAGCAGTTCGTGCGGTTCGGCGTCGTCGAGGCAGGCGACGTTGATCGAATAGAACGCGCCTCCCACTTCCGGAATGTCGCCCTGGCCGTACGGCCGCACGCCGCAGGTCTTGCAGAACAGCCAATGCATGCTGTTGGTACCGAACTGGTAGTCCGTCGTCGCGCTCTCGCCGCTGAGCAGGCGGAACGCCTCCGGCTTCACGGTGGTGCCCCAGTTGCGGGTCTTGGTGCAGATCGAGCAATTGCACTTGCCGGTGCCGGCGCTGAGGTCGATGTCGGCCTCGAAGCGGACATTGCCGCAATGGCAGCTGCCGGTATAGGTCTTGATCGCCATGCCTGCTCCTGGTGCGGGGGAAGGCGATGAGGATACGCCCGGCGTATCGCAGATTTCGAGACTCCGGCTTCACGCAAATGGCTCTCCGCTTCTGCGGGTTTTTTGGAGCCAGTTCCTGCTCGAATTTACTCGTCGAACCTGAGATGCCTTACCGACTTCCCATGCCGGCGAATCAAGCGCAGCGCCTCGATCCCGATCTGGATGTGCCGTTCGACGAAGTCCGCACTGACCTTCGCGTCGCTCGCCTCGGTCTTGATGCCTTCCGGAATCATCGGCTGATCCGACACCAGCAGCAGCGCGCCGCAGGGGATGTGGTTGGCGAAGCCGGCGGAAAACACGGTGGCGGTTTCCATGTCGATCGCCATGCAGCGCATCAGCCGCAGTTTTTCCTTGAAGTTCTCGTCGTGTTCCCAGACGCGGCGATTGGTGGTGTAGACGGTGCCGGTCCAGTAGTCGTGACCGAGGTCGCGGATCATGGTCGAGACGGCGCGCTGCAGCGCGAACGCAGGCAGCGCCGGGACCTCCGGCGGCAGGTAGTCGTTGCTGGTGCCCTCGCCACGGATCGCGGCGATCGGCAGGATCAGGTCGCCCAGTTCATTCTTGCGCTTGAGCCCGCCGCACTTGCCGAGGAACAGCACGGCCTTGGGCATGATCGCGGAGAGCAGGTCCATCAGTGTTGCCGCGTTCGGGCTGCCCATGCCGAAGTTGATCATGGAGATGCCGTCGAAGGTGGCGCTGGGCATCGGCCGGTCGAGGCCGACGATCTCAGCGCCGGTCAGGCGGCTGAAATGGCCGAGGTAGCCACCGAAGTTGGTCAGCAGGATGTGTTCGCCGAAGCCATCCAGCGGCACGCCGGTGTAGCGCGGCAGCCAGTTGTTGACGATCTGTTCCTTGTCCTTCATCGGCTGCCTTTCCTCATGTGTCCCGCCTTTTGCGCATTTTGTCACGATAGGGCATGACCAAAGTCAGGCTTGGCACCGGCCCGGCACGGGGCTACGGTGCAGCGGTTGTCCGCCAGTTTCCAGGGGAATTCCATGCTTCGACCCATCGCCGTCGCGCTCGGTGTGACGCTGCTGTTCGGCAGTGCGCAGGCCGCGACGCCAGGCACGCCCGCTTCCAAATCCCGCTTCGTCCAGGACCCGTACCCCAGCACCTATCGGCCGCTGGCCTCCGGGCCGGTGCTGATCGAACACGCCACCGTGCTGACCGGCACCGGCACGCGCCTCGACGATGCCGACGTGCTGCTGCGCGACGGCAGGATCGTCGCGATCGGCAGCGCCCTCGAAGCACCCGTCGATGCGCAGCGCGTCGATGGCCGCGGCAAGTGGGTGACACCCGGACTGATCGACGTGCATTCGCACCTCGGCGTGTACCCGAGCCCGGGCATGGGCGCGCACAGCGACGGCAACGAAGCCACCGCGCCGACCACGCCGAACGTGTGGGCCGAGCATTCGGTGTGGCCGCAGGATCCAGGTTTCGCCGCCGCGATGGCCGGCGGCATCACCACGATGCAGGTGCTGCCGGGTTCGGCGAACCTGATCGGCGGCCGCGGCGTGACGTTGAAGAACGTACCGGCGACGACCTACCAGGCGATGAAATTCCCGGGCGCGCCGTGGGGCCTGAAGATGGCCTGCGGCGAGAACCCGAAGCGCGTGTACGGCCAGAAAGGCGGCCCTTCGACGCGCATGGGCAACATCGCCGGCTATCGCGCCGCGTTCATCGATGCCGCCGAGTACATGAAGAAAAATGGTGACGCGAAGGCGGCGCCGAAGAAGAAGCGTTGGTGGCAAAGCGCGTCGGATGCGGTCGACAGCGACGCCGATACCGGCGGCAAGCGCGACCTCAAGCTCGACACGCTGGCCGGCGCGATCAAGGGCGACATCCAGGTGCACATCCACTGCTACCGCGCCGACGAGATGACGACCATGCTCGACCTGGCCAAGGAATTCGGCTTCAAGATCGCCGCGTTCCACCACGGCGTGGAGGCTTACAAGGTCGCCGACCGGCTGGCCGCCGAAGGCGTGTGCGGCGCGCTGTGGGCCGACTGGTGGGGCTTCAAGATGGAAGCCTTCGACGGTATCCAGGAGAACATCGCCCTGGTCGATCGCCCGCAGAACAGTTGCGCGATCGTGCATTCGGATTCGGCCGAAGGCATCCAGCGTTTGAATCAGGAAGCTGCGAAGGTGATGGCGCATGCGCACCAGGTCGGCATCGACATCCCGCCGGAACGCGCGATTCGCTGGGTGACAGCAAACCCGGCCAAGTCGATGGGCATCCTCGACCAGACCGGCACGCTGGAGCCCGGCAAGATGGCCGACGTGGTCCTGTGGAGCGGCAATCCGTTCAGCGTGTACGCGCATGCCGAGCAGGTCTACGTGGACGGTGCGCGCGTGTACGACCGCAATGATCCGTCGCGGCAGCCGAAGTCGGATTTCATGCTGGGACAAGGCGATCTGCAGGGAGGTGTGCGATGAACCGCTTCCGCGCCGTCATTCCTGCGAAAGCAGGAATCCATTTTGATCTTGCTCCATCGAGCGCCAAACAATCAAAGTCAAAGTGGATCCCAGCTTTCGCTGGCATGACGAGCAAGAGCGTCATCGCCGCGTTACTGATCGGCTTGGCCGCAAACGCCTCCGCACAAGACATCCTCATCCGCAACGCCACCGTCCACACCGCAGGTGCGCACGGCACGCTGCACAACGCCGACGTGCTGGTGCGCAACGGCCGCATCAGCGCGGTCGGGAGTGGCCTGGCGGCGGGCAATGCGCAAGTCGTCGAAGCCAATGGCCGCGCGTTGACGCCGGCGTTGTTCGGCGGCATCGCCGATATCGGGCTGGAAGAAGTGTCGCTGGAAGATGCGACCACCGATGGGACGCAAACCCTCGGCGCCGAAAGCAAGGAAATGACGGTGCGGCCGGAGTTCGATGTCACCCTGGCCTACAATCCGGAATCGGTGCTGGTACCGATCGCGCGGGTCGAAGGCATCGGTTTCACGTTGCTGTCGGCTGGTAGCGCGCAGGGCGGTTCCATCGTCGGTGGCCAGGGCGGCGTGGTGCGGCTCGATGGCAGCATCGATCCGATCGGCCCGCGTGCACTGTTCGTGCAAATCGGCGCCGGTGCGGCCGACCTGACCGGCAAGTCGCGGGCGGCGCAGTGGATGATCCTCGACCAGCTCGTCGCCGAAGCGCGCGGTCGCATGTCCAGCGATTCGAAGCATGCCCTGCTGACGCCGGCCGGACGCGCCGCACTGGCGAAATACCTCAATGGACAGGGCCGGATCGTCGTCGGCGTGCATCGCGCCGCCGACATCCACCAGTTGCTGAAGTGGAGCCAGCGCCACAACGTGCGCATCGTGGTTGCCGGTGGTGCCGAGGCCTGGAAAGTCGCGTCACGGCTCGCCGCGGCCAAGGTGCCGGTGTTCGTCGATCCGCTCGCCAACCTGCCGGGTGATTTCGACCAGCTTGGCGCGACGTTGCAGAACGCGGCGCGCTTGCGTGCGGCGGGCGTGCAGGTCGGCTTCATGCAGTTCGACCAGGCGTCGCACTACGCGCGCAAGATCCGCCAGCTCGCCGGCAACGCGGTCGCCAACGGCATGCCGTGGGAAGACGGCCTGGCGGCGCTCACGCGCGTGCCGGCGGAAACATTCGGCGTTGGCGGCGAAATTGGCACGATCGCGCCGGGCAAGCGCGCCGACCTGGTGCTGTGGAGCGGCGATCCGTTGGAAGTCAGCACTGTCGCCGAACAGGTCTGGATGGACGGACACGCGATGCCGATGCGTTCGCGCCAGAGCGAATTGCGTGATCGTTACCTGCGTGGCGAGAACGGACTGCCGCGCGCATATCCATCGGGCGCGCGTTGATCGAACGCTGGTTTCCCCTCCCCTTGCGCGCAGCGCAGGGGGAGGTTGGGAGGGGGTGCTTTTGATGTTGGTGTAACTAACCTTTTGATGTTGGTGTAACTACAACGTCAAAAGCACCCCTCCCCAGCCCTCCCCTTCGCCTTTGGCGAAAGGGAGGGAGCCCAGCGGGCAGGCGTATGCTCGCATCGCCGGCCGCGACAGCGGCCCATGACAGAGGGCACCGATGCCTGCACTCAACTGGTTCGCCGTCGTTGCCGCTGCCGTATCCGCCTTCGTACTCGGCGGCCTCTGGTATGGCCCGTTGTTCAAGAACGCCTGGTGCCTCGAAGCCGGCATCGACCCGAACGCCGCACCGAAGCATCCGGCGCGCGTGTTCGGCACCGCGTTCATCGCCAGCCTGCTCGCCGCCGCCGGGTTTGCTGTCTATCTCGGGCCGGCGCCGGCGTTGCCTGTCGCGCTGCATGCGGGTTTGGCAGTGGGCGTAGCGTTCGTCGCCACCAGTTTCGCCATCAACTATGCCTTCGCCCAGCGCAGTCTCAAGTTGTGGCTGATCGACGGTGGTTACCACACGGTACAGTTCGTGCTGTACGGGTTGATCCTCGGTCTGTGGCACTGAAGCAGGAGGTTGTCATGCGCATTCCATCGCTGCTGCTCCTGGTTGCCGTGGTCGCCAGCAACGCCGCCGCGGCGCAGCCGGCGATCACGCTCGAACCGTATTTCGCACCACTGGAATACATGATCGGGCATTGCTGGCGCGCGAAGTTCAAGAACGGGCAGCAGGACGTGCAGTGCTACCGCGCGTTGTACGGCGGCAAACTGGTGGAAGCCACGCATGTGGTGGAAGGTTCGCAGCCGCGCTACGAGGGCGTATCGATCTTCAGCTGGGACGCGACGAACAAGCGCCTGCGTTTCCACTACTTCACCAGCACCGGCGCGGTCGCCGAAGGCCATTTCGCCAACGATGCCAAAGGTGTGCTGATCCCGGAGCGCCACGTCGGCGAGGATGGCACCGTGACCGAGATGGAAACCCGTTATCAGCGCGAAGGCGACACGGCCTACCGGGTCGTCACCAGCGAAAAGACCGCAACCGGCTGGGTCGAACGCATGAACCTGCTGTACCAGCGCGAGCCCCAGCCGGCGCCGAAAGCCGCACCGTAATCACATGCCATCCGGGCGCGCCTGCGCCTGGGTCGCCGCAAGGGAGACACCGCCATGCGTATCGGAATCGTCGTCGACTCGCCCTGCGATCTGCCGCAGTCGTATCTGCGCAAGCACAACATCACCATCCTGCCGACCACCGTCCGCGCGGGCGGCGATTCGATGGCCGACTTCCGCGATCCCATCGCCACTGCGCAGTTCCTGCGGACGCACGACGAGGCACTGGCCGATGCCGAGAGCAGTCCGTTTTCGGTGCAGGAAATTCGCGAGCTATTCCTGAGCCGGCTGGTGATCGATTACGACTACGTGTTCTGCATGACAACGACCAAGACGCGCAGTGGCATCTTCGACAACACGCAGCAGGCCAGTTTCGCCATCCTCAACGAATACAAGGCGATCCGGGCAAAGGCCGGCCACGACACACCGTTCGCATTGCGCGTGGTCGATACTCAAAACCTGTTTGCCGCGCAAGGCATCACCGCGGTGGAAGCGGTACGCCTGCGCGATGCCGGCGAAGGCACGGCAAAGATCCGCGCACGCCTTGAGCACCTGGCGCTGCATACCCAGGGCTTCCTGGTTCCGCGCGACTTGAATTATTTGCGCGTACGCACCCGCAAGCGCGGCGACCGCAGCGTTAGTTTCCTAAGCGCCACGCTCGGTACCGCACTCGACATCAAGCCGATCCTGCACTGCAATCGCGGCGACACAGGCCCGGTGGCGAAGGTCCGCGGCTTCGATCAGGCGGCGCAGAAACTGTTCGCGCATGTGACCAAGCGTGTCCGCGATGGCCTGATGACACCGACCGTGTGCCTGAGCTACGGCGGCGAACTTGAGGAGATGCGCGCACTGCCTGGTTACGACGACCTCCGCGTGACTTGCGGGAGCTACAACATCGAATTGTTCGAAAGCGTGATGAGCCTGACCTCGACGGTCAATATCGGCAAAGGTGGCCTGGCGGCAGGTTATGCCGCGGAGTCTCAGCCGTTCGACACCTGACCGCTGCAGCCATGACGCAACGCTAACGCGCGTCGCGTTTACGCTGGCACAGGACACGAGCCCGCAAGGAGCAACGCATGGCCACTCGCTATTACCTCACTCTGCCTGACCCGCAACGCGCGCGCGGCAGCGATACCGCGTTCGCCTTCAGCGCGCATGGCGCCGACGAGTTCGCCGCGCAACTGCAGGCCGCATTGCAGAGCGATGCGTTATTCAAGCGCTGGCGCGCGGCGCAGGAGGATCCGGATGAGGTTGATGCCGCGCTCGGCGCCAGCGATCCGCAGGCCAGCGTCAGCGGCAGCCAGCGCGACCTGCGCATCGACCTGATCGTCACCACGTCGCTTCCCGGCAGCGTGTTCAAGCACCGGCTGCGCTTGCTCGCCGGCAGCGGGTGGGAGCTGCGCGACGTCACCGCCGCCTGAATTTGTATAGCGCTTGCTTTTTGTGGGAGCGACGTAAGTCGCGATCGGCGCGCCCATTTATCGCGACTTACGTCGCTCCCACAGGTAAATGCGTTACGTAGTGGGCACCAGATCGATGTCGTCGAGATGTGCGGCCAGCAAGGCGACGCGGCCGCTGATGCCTTCGCGCTCGAACACATGGTGCAAGTGGGTTTTCACCGTTTCCGGACTGATCCCGAGTTGGCGCGCGATTTGCTTGTTGCTCATCCCGCGCGCGGCCCAGCGCACGATCTCGCGCTGGCGCTCGGTCAGCCCGGACCAGTCGCCCGGCGGATCGGCCGGGGCTGGCATCGGTACGTCGCCGCCGTCGTGCAGGGCCCGCAGCAACAGCTCCGGCGCGACCACGAACAGGCCTGACTCGGCGGCGCGGATCGCCCGGATCACCGTATCCGGCGACGCGTGCTTGTCCAGGCAGGCATTGGCTTCGCTGCTGATGCAGTGCTGCAGCGCCGTCACATTGGGGTGGCGATAGAAGTACAGCCGTCGCGGCGCCGGCAACAACGGGCGTCGGCGTTCGCGCTCGATCAGCGGGTCGTCGCCGTCCAGCAGCAACAGCGCCGGCGCGCTGTTGCCGCTGCGCCGTGGCTGCTTCGGCGCGTACGCGCCCAGCCAGTCCAGCTCGCCGCGCGTAGCCAGCAAACGCTGCATTCGCGCGCGCCAGACCGGGTCGAACCCGATCACCAGTACCGGCATCGCTGCCATATCCGGGACCTCGCGATTGGAGGATTCCGTCGCCCCTAATTCGCCGGATACCCCCAGAACGCCATCGCTCTGGGGAACCGGCCACATCTGCCATCACCCGATACCGCGATTTTTTACCGGCGGCCGGCGGCGCACGCTGCCGGCGCCGCAGCTCGCCTGTAGAAGCGCTGCGCCATCCCCTCAACAGCAGCGGAATTAGGGAGTACTCGCATGTCTTCCACAACAAAGACCCCGACGGGACCGGTGCGTCGGTTCCTCGTCCTGACCCTCGCGGTCGGCGCTGTCATGGCCGCACTGTCAGCCATCGCTCTGAGTCCCAGCACCCCGCTCGAAGTCGACGGCAATGCCATCGATGACCCGCTGGGTGGTGAAGACTGGGACGTCAACAACCCGATCATTCAGAAAGACCACATCAGCGGCGAAGCCGGTCCCGAAACCGCGTTCATCCAGGGCGGTTCCAAGGACGAGCGCGACATCAGCTCGGCCGGCATCACCAGCCAGTACTGGCGCTGGGGCGACGCTTCCGTCCCCGACAAGGATGACCTGGTCCATGTGCTGGCCAAGGAATACGTGACCAATGGCACCAAGCTCCTTTACTTCGGCGCCACCCGCGCAGCGAACAACGGCGACTCGGCCATCGGCTTCTGGTTCCTGAAAAAAGCCGTCGCCTTTGGCTCCGCGCCCAATTTCACCGGCAAGCATACGGATGGCGACATCCTGATCACCGGCGATTTCGGCACCGCCGGTGTCAGGGACCTCAATATCTTCGTATGGACTGGCGTCGCGGACGCCACCGATCCGGTGATTCCGGGCGTGACCCTGAGCTACCCACTGACACTGGTCAAGAGTAGCGCCGGGGATCCAGCACAGGTGTTCTGCGATGTAGGCGTCGCTTCGTCAAACAACAGTGCCTGCGCATCGGCCAACACATCGCCCCAGACGATTCCCGCCAACCTGCTCGACTACCGCTTCAAGCAGGGCGGTGCGAACGTCTTCCCGGCGGATGGCAAGTTCCCGATCGGTACCTTCCTCGAGGGCGGTATCGACCTGGGTGCGCTCGGCCTGCCCGTCGACACCTGCTTCTCCACGGTGCTGGCCATGACCCGTACGTCCGCGTCCACCACCGCCCAGCTCAAGGATCTGGTGCTCGCGCCATTCGGCGGTTGCGATATCGAAATCGCCAAGATCTGTGAAGCATCGGTTGTCCATCCAAGCGGCGCCTTCATCACCAGCACGTACACCATCGGAGTGACGGCGAAGGGTGGCACGGTCAGTAACCCGGGCTTCGAGGAGGACATCACGCTCTCCGCCAATGGCAGTGGCTTCCCGCGCTGCAAGCTGGCTGGTTCCGCCACGTGGTTGGCCACGGATCAACTGGTGTCCCTTGGCGCAACCCTGGCCAAGGATCAAACCGCCACCGCATCGATCCAGTGCGATCACACCGGTAACAAGATGTTGAACAGCGCGACGGCCCGTGCATCCAACGGTATCGATCCGCTCGAAGACAGCGTGATCGGCGTGGAGTGCGGCCTGACTACGACTCCGATGCTCGACGTCACCAAGGAATGCGACACGGTGGAACTGGTCGTGGATGGCGAGACCGTGCAGCCCAAGGTGTGCAACAAGATCAATGTGAAGAACAACGGCAACGAACTGCTGGTTAGTCTCAAGGTGTTCGACGATCCACAAGGCACCAACCCGGCAGTGCAGGTCACTGAGGACTCCATCACACACGACCCTGTGCCAACGACCCTGGAGCCTAACGATGACTTCACCGTGACGCATTGCTACGTTCCGACCACCACGAACGGCGGCCAGACCACTCCGGGTTCCGCTTCGTTCCTCAACTTGGCAGCGGCTGAAGCCGTCGGCTTCCTTAGCGGCACGAGCGCGCAAGATTCGGACGAAGCTGATTGTCCGCTGTGCCCGCAGCCGTAACCGCTATGTAACCCCGGCACGCTTACCGGGAATCACGCGGGCGATGGGTCTCCCCATCGCCCGCTTTTTTTGGCGAATGCTCAGCGAACGCCGAAGCTCGTGCTGGCGGTGGCGGAAGCCCCGCTGCTGGTGGCGTCCGCGCGCACTTGATAGGTGCCAATCGCCGCCTTGCCTTTGCCCAGCTTGTAGGTGCTACGGGCATAGCCATCGAGACCGGAAACGGCATTCAGCACTGTCGTAGCGCCGCCCGGCAGACTTAGGGTGAACTTGACGCTGGCACCGCTGACCGGCCCGCTGCCATTGCGGACTAGTGCACTCATGTACACGGTCTCCGCGCGCAGATAGCTCGTCTTGTCGGTGCCGATCGTCGCGCTCAATATCACCGGAGCCGCAACGGTGTATGTGGTTGACGCGCTGGCCGTATGCGTGGCTCCCGCCGGACTGCTGGTGCCCACGGCCAGGCCATAACTGCCAGCCGCGGCCGTGGCGGGCGAGGTCACGGTCAGTGTTGCGGTGCCGCTGGTGCCCGGGCTCAGGCTGAGGTTGCTGACCGACAGGTTGCCAGTCCAGCCGCTCGGCAAGCTGCGAGCCAGATTGAACGTCGTGGCAGAACACCCGCTGCTGTCCCGATTGGTCAGACTGATCGAATAGTTCAACGTCGTGCCCGCCGCGCCACTGGTCGGCCCTGCCAGTGACAGGGACGGAGCGGCGCGCGTGCAGACCGGAGGCGGCGCACCGCCAACGGTGACATCGATGGTAGCCGCACTGCTGGAAAGGGACACCACGGTGAAGGAAACATTGGCCACCGCATCCACATAGGTCTGACCGACGGCCAACGCGCCATCCAGCATGTCGGTAGAGGTGGTATTGCTGAGGCCTGGATGCATGTCGAGCTGGTACATCGAATCGCGATCGCCCTCGCTCGCCACTCGCACCATCACACCACTGGTGAGGTTGCCCGCATCCGCGAGTACGACATCGAAGCCCGTCGGCTGGCGGTATTCAAGGTAATACCAGCGCGTTCTACCGAGGCTGTCGACACCACCCGGCACCTTGACCGCCTTCGCCCCGACGCTGGAAGAAGAATACGGTTCGATGGCAAAGCGGCCGCTGGCGGATGCAGTGAGGATCGGCGGCGAAATGCCATCGTTGAGCCAGCCCAATTGCTCCTTGGCAAACGCGCTGAAATGCCCGGACCGGTAGCCGCCCATCATGTCGGCGACGTCGCCATACGACGACTCGCGGCAGGTGTCGCCGAGCGGACTCAGATCGCAATCCAGTGAATGTGCGTGGTTCAGGCCGTAGTTGTGGCCGATCTCATGACCCACCACCCGCAGCGTCGCCGCAGCTGCACCGTTGATGTAGGTCTTGGTCACGCCGCCGAACCCTTGTGTGGCCAACCCATCCCAGCCGCAGGTGTCGACTCTCGGGAAGAAATAAATCCGGCGGGTGTAGCTGGACAGGTCGCCTCCGGCGGCGACCACCGCCTTGTCGGCTTCGGTGTACCACTTCACGGGATCGCACACGGCCTTACTCAGCGGCAATGTGTAGTAGCCGAACGTCTGGCCACTGAACCAGGTCTGGCCGAACGAGCTTTCACGATAGTGTTCACTGACGGTCGACAGGACGAGTGTGTTCGCGGCGGCCGGCGTGATCGGTTGCGTGGTGTCGTCCTGGAAATTGACCAGGATCACCGCGACTTTCTGTTCACCCAAGGTGTTCGGCAGGACAGTAGTGAGTGCTTCGACGCTGCCGGCCTGGGCGCTGTCCAGCGTGAGATATTCGCCTTGCACCTCACCGCGCACACGCACGCGCGTGCCGCTGAGCAGCGTCGTCGGCTTGCGGCTGAACTTCAGTTCGACGCGACCGTGCTCGGTCTTGAGGAAATGGCGGGTGACGCTGTGGCCGTCGGCGTAATCCTCGACCAGTACGTCGAGTTCGCCTTCCAGCGCAACAGGCTTGGCAGCGTGGGCGGCACCGGCCATCAGGCCGGAGAGGAGCAACAGGTTTGCAGTAAAACGACCTGCGTGGCGAAACGCGCGGGACAAATGCATTGGCGGCACTACCGATGTGGAGGGATCAGGACGCCAGCCATCCAGGCCGGTGCCGGACCGCTACCGCGTTCCGGACTGGATCCGGGGGGATCCGTTCCGATACCTCCTTGCATCGTCAGCGGATGCGCACCTCCCCAAAAACCGCGCGCATCCGACGGGGGCATGATCGCGATCACCCCGGTGCCGGACCGAGGCCTGGTTCCCAGTTCGGGTCACCCTCACAACTGCAAACCGTGCGTCGTTTGGCATTCCGTCAGGTTCACGCCGACACGGCACAATCGGTTATTTCCATCACTGAGGACGTCATGCGTACACCGGTTCTACTGTCCTGGAGCGGCGGCAAGGACGCGGCGTGGACGCTGAATGCGCTGCGCCAGCGCGACGATGTCGACGTGGTCGGCCTGCTCACCACGGTCACGGCTGAATACGAGCGCATCGCGATGCACGGCATCCGCCGCGAGATCCTGCAGGCACAGGCACAAGCCGCCGGCGTTCCGGTCATCGAAGCCGTGATCCCACCGCAATGCGACAACGCGACCTATGAAGCTGCATTCGCCGCGGCGTTGGGCACGGCACGGCAACGCTGGCCAGCGCTGGACCGCATCGCGTTCGGCGACCTGTTCCTCGCCGACGTGCGCGCATGGCGCGAAGCGTTGTGCGCGCGGCTCGGCTGGACGCCGCTGTTCCCGTTGTTCGGCAGCGATACGACGGCGCTCGCACACGAGATGATTGCTGGCGGTCTGCGCGCAACGCTGTGCTGCGTCGATACGCAGCAGCTGGACGCGTCTTTCAGCGGGCGCGAATTCGATGCCGCACTCCTCGCGGACTTGCCAACAGGCGTCGATCCTTGCGGCGAGAGCGGCGAATTCCACACCTGCGTCCATGCCGGGCCGATGTTCGCGCAACCGCTTGCCCTCACCGCCGGCGAACGCGTGTTGCGCGACGCGCGCTTCGCTTACACCGACTTCAGCCTGGCAGCGCACTGACGCCGACAAAGAAAAAGGGCGATGGAGTTGCCTCCACCGCCCCTGTTCTTATTGCCTGTTTTTTCAGAGCACGCTGAATGTCGTGCTTGCCGTCGCGGTGTTGCTACCGCTGGTGGCGTCGGCGCGCAGCTTATAGCTGCCGATCGCGCTCTTGCCCTTGCCCAGGGTGTAGCTGCTGCGGGCGTAACCATCGCTGCCGCTGGTCGCATTGATCACCGCGATGCTGCCATTCGGCAAGGTCACCGAGAACTTCACGCTCGCGCCGTTGACCGGCACGCCGTTGTTCTTCACCAGCGCGATCAACGACACGATCTCGGCCCGCACGTAGCTGGCCTTGTTGGTGCCGACGATCCCGGTCAGCGTGCCGCTGCTCGCTGCAGCGACGGTGTACGTGGCCGCGGCATTGGCGGTATGGGTGCTCCCCACGGTGCTGCTGCTGCCGGCGCCGATGCCATAGCCAGCGGCCGTGGCGGTGCTCGGCGACGTCACCTTCAACGTGGTGCTGCCGGTGGTACCGGGGCTCAGGCTCAGCGTGGTGGCGGTCAAGGTGCCGGTCCAGCCCGTGGGCACGCTCCGGGCGAGGTTGAACGTCGTCGCCGCACACGCGCTGCTGTCCCGGTTGGTGAGGCTCAGCGTGTAGGTGACCAGGCTGCCGGCGGCAACCGCGGCCGTCGGGCCGCTCAGCGTCAGCGTCGGGGCGGCACGGGTGCAGGTCGGCGGGGGCGTGGTGCCGCTCAAGGCGACGTCGACGGTGGCGCCAGTGGTGTCGGCCGAAGCAAGCGTGATCGAAACCTTGGCCGTCGCGTCCGTGTAGCTGCGGCCGACCGCGAGGGCGCCGTCGCCGAGTTCGGTGTAGGTGCTGGTGGACGTACCCGGCGTCATGTCGAGCTGGTAGCTGGACTCGCCGTCGCCTTCGGTGGCGGTACGGATGATCACGCCTTTGGTCAGGTTGCCGGTGGTGCCGAGCGTGGCGTCCGCGCCGATCGGCTGGCGGTATTCGACGTAGTAGAACATCGGCCGGCCGCTGGCATCGGTGCCGCGCGGGATCTTGATCGCCTTCGGACCGACGCTGCTGCTCGAATACGGTTCGATCGAATAACGGCCGCTGGTGCTGGCGGTGTGGATCGGCGGCGAAATGCCGTCATTGAGCCAGCCCAGCATTTCCTTCGCGAACGGGCTGAAATGACCGGCCTTGTTGTTGCCCATCATGTCCGCGCCATCGCCGTACGGCAGCGAGGTGCAGGTGTTGCCCAACGGGGCCACGTCGCAGTCATAGGCGTGCGCGTGGTGCAGGCCGAAGTTGTGGCCGATTTCGTGCCCGACGGTGAGCGTCGCGAACGAGCCGTTGGCCCAGGCCCGGGTTGAACTACCGCCGACGTTGCCAAGACCGGCCCACGTGCAGGCGTTGCGCGGGAACATGTAGACCCTGCGGTTGAAACTGGTGATGTTGGCACCGGCGGCAGTCGCGGCCGCATCCGCCTTGGCGGCAAGGCCGCTCGGATCGCACACCGTCTTGCTCATCGCGATCGTGTAGTAGCCGAACACCTGGCCGTTGAACCAGGTCTGTCCGAACGAGCTTTCCTTGTAGTGATTGTTGAGGGTGGTGAACACGAGGGTGTTCACATCCGCCACCGCCTTCGGCTGCGTGGTGTCGTCCTGGAAGTTGACCAGGATCACCGCGACCTTCTGTTCGCCCATGGTGTTGGGCAGCACGGTCACGAGCGCTTCGACGCTGCCGGCTTCGGCACCATCCAATGCGAGCACCTCACCCTGCACCTGGCCACGCACGCGCACGCGGGTTCCGCTGTGCAGCGTGGTCGGCTTGCGGCTGAACTTCAGCTCGACGCGGCCGTGTTCGGTCTTCAGGAAATGGCGGGTGACGCTGTGGCCGTCGGCATAGTCCTCAACCAGCACATCCAGTTCGCCTTCCAGCGCGACTTTGGCGGCATGGGCGGGTGCTGCGGCGCTGGCGCCGGTCGAGACGCCGGCGACCAGGCCGGAAACAAGCAACACGGTTGCAGTAGAGCGACCAACGTGGCGGAACGCGCGGGACAAGTAGTGCATTGGCGGGGCTACCAGGTAATGGAGGGACGGGGCCGTCGGCCATCCAGGCCGGCGCCGGGTGCGCCTGCGCGCATTCCGGGCTGGATCCGGGGGGATCCGTTCCGACACCTCCTTGCATCGTCAGCGGATGCGCACCTTCCAAAAGACCTGGCGTATCCGACGGGGGCCATCATCCGGATCGATCCGGAGCCGAACCGATGACTGGCTCTCAGTTCACGGCGCCCTCACAACCGTGAAACGTGCACTGGTTCGCACTATGAAAATTCCCCTGTCGACGCTGCACCATCGACCGTATCCGTGTGCTAGGCGCCTAAATTGGCGCACTCCATTCCACCGCGTGCTCAACCCGTGTTCTGGATGCCCGCCGCGATGCCGTTGACGGTGGCGATCAACGCCTGCTGCAAGGCACCGTCGGGGCGATCAGCGGCGCGCCAGCGCGCGAGCAACTCGACCTGCAGCAGGCTGATCGGATCGACGTAGGGATTGCGCAGGCGGATCGACTGGCGCAGCCGCAGGTCGCCAGCCAGCAATTCGTCGCTGCCCTTGATCGCAAGCACCGCCGTGCGCGTGCGCTCGAACTCGGCGGCGATCCCGGGATGGAAGCGCGCGTGCAGATCGACCGGTGACGGCTGGCTGGCCAACAGCCGGCTGGCCAACAGTGAGTAACGCTCGAAGATGCCCGGGTCGGATTTCGCCAGCACCATCTCGACGTCGTCGATCAGCGTGTCGAAGAACGGCCAGTCGCGCGCCATTTCCGCCAGGGCCTCGCGGCCATGGCGCTGCAATGCGAGTTCCAGCGCGGTGCCGACGCCGTACCAGGCGGTGAGCCCGGAACGGTTCTGCGACCACGCGAAGACCCACGGGATGGCACGCAGCGACCCGACATCACCGCTACCGGCACGCTTGCTCGGACGCGAACCGATGCGCAGGCGCTCGATCACGTCGATCGGGGTCGCCGCGCGGAAATACGCGGGGAAGTCCGGGTCCTCGTGCACGAGTGCGCGGTAGTGCGCGCGTGCATCGCGGGCCAGTTCGGTAGCGATGCCGCGCCACGGCACCTCGCGAGGTTCCGGCGGCCGCGGCCGCAGTGTCGCGCGCAGCACCGCGCCCGTGGTCTGTTCCAGGTTGCGCAACGCGAGTGCGCGGATGCCGTACTTGCGATGGATCACCTCGCCCTGCTCGGTCACGCGCAGGAACCCGTCGACCGACCCGCGTGGTGCGGCGATCACCGCGCGCTCGGTCTTGCCGCCGCCGCGGCTGATCGAACCGCCGCGACCGTGGAAGAAAGCGATGCGCACCCCGCTCTCCTGCGCCAAGGCAGTCAACGCGACCTGCGTCTGTTGCAGCGCCCAGCGCGAAGCGACGATGCCGCCATCCTTTGCACTATCGGAATAACCCAGCATCACCACCTGCCGATCGCCGCGTGCTGCCAGATGCGCGCGGTAAATCGGATCGGCGAACAAGGCGTGCAAGGTGTCGGCGGCGGCATCGAGATCGTCCACGGTCTCGAACAGCGGCGCGACATCCAGTGGCACGCGGTTGTCGGCATCCATGCACCCGGCAATCCGGGCCAGCGCCAATACCGCCAACGCATCGGCAGCGCTGCGACTCATGCTGATGATGTACGGACCGAACGCACGCGCACCGTAGCGCTGTCGCGCAGTCGCGACCGTTCGGAACACATCCAGCGTGGCACGTGCAGCGGCGTGATCGGGCACGGCGGCAGGTTCGCTGCCGTCGAGCAGCCGATGTAGTCGCGCTGCGCGTTCGTCCACGCTGCGCTGCGACCAGCGCGCGTCATCGAACACCGCCGCCAGGGCCGCATCGTGGGAAGCCGAATCCTGGCGCAGGTCGAGGCTCGCCAGGTGAAAACCAAAACACGCCGCGCGTCGCCGCAAGCGCTGCACGGCGAAACCGCCCGCGCGCGCGCCACGATGCGCGCGCAGGCTGTCCTCGATCAGGGTGAGATCAGCGCAGAACTCAGCGGCATCGGCATACCCGCCAGGCATCTCGTCCGTGGTCGCCGTCAAGCGCCCCCACATCAGGCTGAGCAGGTTGCGATACGGCATGTCGGCGTGGCGCGGCCGCAGTTTCTCCGCCGCCTCCGGCAACAGCTTGCGATAGGCATCGATGCGCGCGAGCAAGGCTTCGGAGACGCCAACCCGCGTCAAGGACTGGCTCAACACTTCACCGAGCGCCACCAGATCGCGCTGATACGCGGCCAGCACAAGCTTGCGTTGACCGGCGAGCGTGGCGGCAATGGTGTCGGCACCCACGTTCGGGTTGCCGTCCATGTCACCGCCCACCCAACTGCCGAATCCCAGCACATCCGGCAACGCCGGCGCGTCGACGCAGTGTTCGCGCAGCGCCTCTTCGAACACTTCGTAGAACACCGGCAACACGCGATACAGCACGTCCGACAGGTAGTAGCCGACGTGGCTGAACTCATCGGCCACGCTCGGCTTGGCCGGTGGTGCCTCGGCGGTCTGCCAGCTCGTGGACAAGGTCTGGCGGATGCGTTCGCGATCGGCGCGACGCTCGGCCGGCGTGCGGCTGCGGTCGATGTCGGCGACCAGTCCGCGCACGATCTCGCGCTCCTTCTTCAACAGCACGCGACGCACCGCTTCGGTCGGATGCGCGGTGAATACCGGCTCGATGCGCAGGCGCGGCAGCAGTGCCGCGAGTTCGTCGGCGCCTACGCCCTGCTCCACCAGCGCACCGATCACATCGCGCAGGCCGCCGGGCTGCGCACCCGCACCCTGGCGTTCGTAATCGCGGCGGCGGCGGATGCGATGCACGCGCTCAGCCAGGTTCACCGCCTGGAAATAGGTGGCGAACGCGCGCACCAGGTCGCTTGCCTGGTCGAGTTCGATGCCGGCGAGGGCGGCAGCAAGTTCCGCCACCGGCGCTTGCGCCTCGCGCCGGCGGATCGCGGCGCGGCGCAGGCTTTCGACCTCGACCAGGAATTCCGGCCCGCGTTGCTCGGCGAGGATTTCGCCAACCAGCGCACCGAGCATGTTGACGTCCTCGCGCAGCAAGGCGTCGGTGGGAGCGAGGTCGACTGTGCGCAGGGGCTCGGCTGCGATGTTCATGGCCGCAGCGTAGCGCACCGTTGCCGCCGTGGCGCGAGCGGTTACGGCCGAAACCAAGGCCTGTTAACGCTCTCCGAGCAGGTCGCGCCGGGCCTGAGGGTGTGCGAGGCAAGGAAGAGCGAGGGCGCGTATGTCGATACGCAACCGAGCGATGACGCGGCATCGCGCGTCCTCAGGCCCGGCCCTCCGGGTTG
>NZ_JALDWJ010000008.1 GCF_022758295.1 Lysobacter sp. CFH 32150
AGGCCCGTCCGCAAGGACGGGCCTTCTTCTTTGTACGTGCGGCACCACCCACCCCGGCCCGCGTGCCTGCGAGAGTAGGTCATCGCCAGGGCCTTTATCCAAAACCCCGTAGCTCACGCTGCAGGGTCTTTGGACGACCGAAAACAGAATGACTAAATCATCCTTATTAACTTTGATTTAGTTATGGCATAGGCCTAGAACAATGACGGCTTGTCCGAGCTATCCCTGGTTCGGCGTACAGGTGACCAGCCGCCGGCCCCCGCTTTGGGGGCCATGCCATCGCCATTTGGCTTGCGCCGCTCATTGGCCTCGCGGTGCGAGGCTTCGGCCAACACTTTGAACTGTCGCTCGCGTTGCAGCCAGAGCTCGTCGGTGACTTCCTGCTGCCGCTCGCGTCCATGTTTGCGGGTGACCGCGTCTTCTTCGAGGCCGGTCTCCGGGATCTTTGAGAAGGGGATCCGCATGGGCGCGGCGTCCTGCATCACGGCTTCCTGCATCGCGCCGAAGTACATGGTGTTGTTGCCGTAGCGCTGGTTAATGCGATCCAGTACGGAGCTCATGGTCTTGGCCCGATGGCGCTCCTCCATCAGCTCGGCGGTGACGCTGCCGACGGGTTCGAGGTTCCCCAGCGTCACCGCGACCGATAGCGGCGGGTTCCGCTTGGCATGCCAGCGGCCTTGTTGCATGGCGCGTTCCAGGGCGGCGAGTTGCTCCCCGATGAGACGCAGTAGCGTGGGAGTGTCGTCGATCGGTGCGAAGGCGAGGTCGCGCTCAAATCGCGCTTCCAGTCCGACGAAACGAATACGGATCGACAGCCCGCCGGCGAGAAACTTCTCGTGCCGCAACCGCATCGCCGCTTTGGCCAGTAGCTTGAACAGCACTGAGCGGGCGCCATCGTAGTTGCGCAACTCCGGACCGAGTACATGCGAATGTCCGATTGAACCGCGCTTGGTGGCGCGTTCGGGAACGTCGAACCCGCGGAGTTGCAACCAGTAGCGTTCGCCTTCGATGCTGCCCCAGGCTGCGCGCAGGTATTCGCGTGGAGCGGCGCAGAGTTGCTGCGCAGTGTGGATGCCGGCTGCGCGCAAGCGATGTTCCATCGAGGGGCCGATGCCGCAGAAATCGCGCAGCTCCAACCCGTGCAGGGCGTGCGGTAAATCTGATTGCTCAAGTACGGTCAACCCGTCCGGCTTGTGCATGTCGGACGCGGTCTTGGCGAGGAACTTGTTTGGTGCGATCCCGATCGAGCAGCGGATCGCGGGGCTGTATTCGCGATCGATCAAGGTCTGCTTGATCTTGCACGCGATCGCCTCGGCGTTGTCGCGTTGGCGTTCACGCCCAAGGAGCCAGCACGGTACTTCGTCGATCGACTCGGCCTTGCCGTGCGGGATGCAGTCCCCTATCGCCGCCATCAACTCGTGATGTAGTTCAACGTAACGCGCCGGCCGCGCCTCAACCAGCATGATGTCCGGGCAGCGTTCGAGGGCTTCCCACACCGCGGTGCCGGTCTTCACGCCATGCGCCTTGGCTTCGTAGCTGGCAGCGATGCAGCAGGTGGTTGGCGCCATTACCGGGACCACGCCGACCGGGCGATTGCGCAGGCGTGGCTCGTCGTACTGCTCAACTGAAGCGAAGTACGAGTTGAAGTCGACGAACAGGCAACGCAGGGTCATGGCGGAACCGAATCGCTTGGACAGCCAGTATCGCGCCGCCGCGTCTCAGTCGCCGAGATGCTTCCGGATCAGCGATTTAGGGTTCATTGATTTAGAGCAGGATCGGCGGTTCGCCACCGATGATCACCACATCCGCCGGGCGTCGCGCGAACAGCCCGACGCAGACCACGCCTGGGATCTGCGCGAGTTCGCGTTCGAGGCCGACCGGATCGACGATGGCGAGCCCGTGCACATCGAGGACCCAGTTGCCGTTGTCGGTAACCACGCCATCGCGCCACACCGGCTGGCCGCCGGTCTTGGCCACGATCGCGCGCGCGACCAGGCTGCGTGCCATCGGGATCACTTCGACGGGCAACGGGAACTTGCCGAGTACGTCGACGCGCTTGGCAGGGTCGATGACGCAGACGAACTTTCCACTTGCCTCGGCGATGATCTTCTCGCGTGTGAGCGCCGCACCTCCGCCCTTGATCAGGCGCTTGAACGGATCGCATTCGTCGGCACCGTCGACGTATAGCGGCAGCGGGCCGGTAGCGTTGAGGTCGAGGACTTCGATGCCGTGGCTGCGCAGGCGCTGCGTACTTTGCTCCGAACTCGATACCGCGCCGGCGATGCGGTGCTTGATGCGGCCGAGCGCGTCGATGAAGTAGGCGACGGTGGAACCGGTGCCGACGCCGACGATCATGCCGTCCTCGACGTAATCGATGGCTTTTTCCGCCGCCAGGCGCTTGGCTTCAGACATGGCTTATTCCAGGGAAAGAAGGAGTTTCCATTGTGCTGCGGACACCGGCAGCACAGACAGACGGCTGCCGCGGCGGATCAGCGCGAACTCTTCGCCGAGTGCATCGGCGTGCTGCTTGATCTCTTCCAGTGGAAGCGTGCGTTTGAACTTGCGTTCGAAAGCGACGTCGACCAGCGACCAACGCGGGTCTTCGCGGGTACTCTTCGGATCGAAGTAATCGGACTTCGGGTCGAATTGGGAGGGGTCCGGATATGCGTCGCTGACGATCTTCGCGGTGCCGACGATCCCAGGCACGTCGCAACTGGAGTGATAGAGCAACACGCCGTCGCCAACGTGCATGGCACGCATGTTGTTGCGCGCCTGGTAATTGCGGACGCCGTTCCACGGTTCGGTACCGACGCGTTGCAGGTCGTCGATCGAGAATGCGTCAGGCTCGGATTTCATCAACCAGTAGCGGCGGACTCGGCTCATGCGGGCATCGTGTCTTGCGGGTTGGTACCGAACAGAAGTGTGCCGCGTTCGTGGCAGACCGCATCCAGCGCGACGTCCCAATCCGCGGGTGCGAGCGCATCGGTCTGTTGCGCGGCGAACGCGGCACCGACCAGCCATGGCGGCGCGGCGTTCCGTCCTTGGGCTGCACGCTCGTGGCGGAACGCGAAGCTGCGATCGTACCAGCCGCCGCCCATCCCCAGCCGATGGCCAGTGTGGTCGAAACCGACCAGCGGCAGCACGACCAATGCCATCTGCTGCGCGTCGAGCAGCGAGGAGGGCGTGATATCGGGTTCTGGAATGCCGTGACGATTGCTGACCAGTGCATCGCCTGGGCGCCATGGGGCGAAACGCAGGCGGCCGTCATCGTGCAACAGCGGCAGGCAATAAATGCATTCGGGTGGCAAACGCAGTTGCCAGGCGTGCAGCGCGATTTCTCCGTCCATCGCCCAATAGCCGGCGACATAGCCGGAAACGGGTGCGAACGGCAGCGTGAGCAGCCGTCCGGCGAGCACCTCGGCGGCAGCGATGCGTTCGGGAGCGGAAATCGCGCGGCGGCGCGCACGCAGTTCTCGACGCAGTGCGTTGCGATCAGTCGTCATGGGCTGAAGTCAGGCGAACGCACGGGGATTGGCGCATGAATGCGCCGCAGAAAAAAACATCCTCCGCCGTGAAGATGCGCGCGAAACGACCTTGAACCCGGGGTTCAAGTGGGAACGCTTGGCTGCCTTCGGGCTTCCCGCTCGTGGCGGACTTGCACACCCGGCACCCGCTGCATCCCCGTGGTCGTCAATAAGGGACAAGGCGAATGTTTGCGCGCGCCGTCGACACAGCAGAGGACGCGAACGAAGTATAACGCGCTCGTCGCGATTGCCAACTTCCGTTCGTCGGCCGCGCATGTGCAACAACGCGTTCAGCGTGCAGGTTGTTCGAGCAAGCCGTCGAGTTTGCGGTGCAGATCGCCGAGCGTACGCTTGAGCTCGCGATCGCGGCTGTCGCTGTCATTGCGTAGTTGTTGCAATTCATGCGCGAGATTGAGCGCGGCGAGCACGGCGACGCGATCGAGTGCGGCCATGCGGTTGCTGCCGCGGATCTCTCGCATCTTTGCGTCGAGCAGTTTTGCCGCGGCGGTCAGGCTGTCGCGTTCGTCGGGCTCGCAGCCGACCGTGTATTCACGATCCAGAATGCGGATACTGACCGGCTCGCTGGTCGATTTTGTCACGTGTGCCGGATCCTCATGAGCATGGGCTTCATGTGTGTTGTTCCAGCGATTTCAGCCTGGTGATCATCGCTTCGACCCGCGAGCGCGCCTGTTCGTTCTTCGCCAGCAGCTGTGCGCGTTCGCTGGCGAGTTGTTCCTGCTGCTGGCGCAGGCTGCGGTTTTCGTCGGTCAGGCGCTGCGCCAGCGTGGCGAGCTGGTCGAAGCGTGCGGCCAGGGAGCGCAGTTGGGCAAGGGCGTCGGCGGTATCCATGCGGGCACGATAGGGAGCGGGTCGGGGCCGGTCAAGGCAAGGTGGAGAATACCGGGGTCGCGCCGATCGCAGGCGCCCAGTTGCGGATCAGCGCCAGGCAGCGGTGGGCGTCGATCGGCGGCGACAGCCAGTAGCCCTGGATTTCGTCGCAGCCATGTGCGCGCAGGAACTGCATCTGCGCTTCTTCCTCCACGCCTTCGGCGACCACGTTCAGGCCGAGCGAATGCGCCATCGTGATCACCGTGCTGGTGATGGCTTCGTCGTCGGCATCTCGGGTGAGGTCGCCGATGAACTCCTTGTCGATCTTCAGCGTGGTGATTGGCAGTCGCTTGAGGTAGGCGAGCGAGGAATAGCCGGTGCCGAAATCATCGACCGCGAGCTGCACGCCGAGGTCGCGGATCGCCTGCAGCGTGGCCGCGGTTTGCGCGGCGTTGGCCATGACCACGCTTTCGGTGAGTTCCAGTTCGAGGTATTCGGCCGGCACGTCGGTTTCTTCGAGCACCCGAGCGACCATGTTCGGCAAGTCGCCGCGCAACAGTTGCAGCGCGGACACGTTCACCGCCATCGTCAGACGTTCCAGTCCATGCTGGCGCCAGCGCTTGAGCGTGTAGCAGGCCTCGCGCAGCGCCCATTCGCCGATATCGAGGATCAAACCGCTCTCCTCGGCTAGCGGGATGAACTGCATCGGCGGGATCTCGCCGTACTCCGGGCTGGTCCAGCGCAGCAATGCTTCGACGCCGGTGATGCGTGGCTGCGACAGCGACAGCTTCGGCTGGAACACCAGGCGTAGTTCGTTGCGATCGAGCACTTTGCGCAGTGCCGCGGAAATCGTCGCGCGGCGGCGGATCGCAATGTCCATCGACTCGGTGTAGCGCATGTAGATGCGCCGGCCGGCGGCCTTGGCCTGGTACATCGCGGTGTCGGCGTGCTTGAGCAGGTCGGTCGGCACCTGCGCGTTGTCTGGGTAGATGCTGATGCCTATCGACGGCGTGATCGCGACATCCTGGTGGTCGTCGATGTCCAGCGGGACTTCGAAGGACGTGATGATCTCGCGCGCGATTTTCTCCGCTTCCTCGGGAGCGTCGATGTTCTCCAGCACCACGGTGAATTCGTCGCCGCCGAGCCGGGCCACGGTGTGCTGCGGGCCGACGGTCTGCTGCAGGCGCGCGGCGGTGGCGCGCAGGATGCGGTCGCCGGCAGCGTGGCCGAGCGAGTCGTTGATGTCCTTGAAGCGGTCGAGGTCGAGGAAAAGTACTGCGATCCGGCTGTCCTGACGGCGCGCACGCACGATCGCGCGCGACAGCCGCTCGGACAGCAGCGCACGGTTGGGGAGGCTGGTCAGGGTGTCGTAATTGGCGAGATAGCGCAGTTCCTGTTCGGCGCGCTTCTTGTCTGTGATGTCGGACAGCACGGCGACGTAATGGCCGCGCTGGCCGCTGGCATCGTGCACCGCGCTGCTCTCGATCCAGCACAGGAATTCGTCGCCGTCCTTGCGCTGCTGCCACATCTCGCCGGACCAGTGACCGTTGCGTTCGAGCTCCTGGCGCACCTGGCGATAGAACTCCGGATCGTGCTGGGTGCTGTCGAGCAGGCTGGAGGAACGACCGATCACGTCGGCATCGTTGTAGCCGCTCATGCGGCTGAAGGCGGGGTTGATCGAGATGAACTGGAAGTCGCGGTCGAGCACCGCCACCGCTTCGGCCATGCTGCGCAGGACCTCGCTGGCGATACGGCGTTCGCGCTCGGCATTGCGGCTGGCGGAGATATCGCGGGCGGTGCCGGCGATGCGCAGGGCGCGGCCGTCAGGGCCGCGTTCGACGATGCGGCCCCGCGCGCGTACCCAGGTCCAGCCGCCGGGACCGCGCACGCGGTGTTCGGAAGTGAACAACGAGCTGCCCCCGCGCAGGTGTTCGCGCAGGCGGTCCTGCACCCGCGGCAGGTCTTCCGGATGGATTTCATGCTGCTGCTCGACTTCGCTCTTGACGGCGATTTCGGGCCGGTGCGGATTGCCATCCTGTGCACGCATGCTGTGCAGTTCGCGGCGATTCAGATCGTAGTCCCAGAACAATTCGCCGGAGGCCCACAGCGCTAATTGCAGGCGTTCCTCACGATCGCGGATCTGGGAGAAGTAGCCACGTTCGCGCTTGCGGCGCTGGTGCAGTTGCCAACCGAGTGCGGCGAGCAGGCCCAACGCCAGCAGGACATACGCGGCCAGGGCGAGGGGATGCCGCCAGAGCGGTGGCTCGACCCGCACCGGGACGCGCAGCTCTTGCGGGTTCCACACGCCATCGCGGTTGGTGGCTTGGACGCGGAAGATGTAATTGCCCGCCGGCAAGCGGGTGTAGGTGACCTCGGACTGGCTGCCGTTGTCGATCCAGCCTGCGTCGAAACCCTCCATGCGATAGCGATAGCGGATGTCGGTGCCACCGGCGTAGTCGAGCGCACCGATGCGCAGGCGCACGATGCCGGCATCAGGAGGAACGCTCAGTTCCTGCGAGTGCCACAAGATGCCTCCGTCGGCTGCGTCGGCGCCGATCCGTGCCGATAGCAACCGCACCGGCGGCTGGTATGGGCTGTCATGGATCAGGCGGGGGTCGAACAGGTTCAGGCCGCGCACGCCACCGAACATCAAGCGCCCGTCGGCCAACTGCAGTGCCGCGCCTCCGTTGAATTCCAGGTCCTGCAAGCCATCGCTGAGGCCATAGCCGCGGACATGGCCGCGCGCCGGGTCGAAGCGCAACAGGCCGGAATCGGTGCCAAGCCACAACAGGCCGCGCGGCGATTCGGCCAGCGAGAACACCACCGGTACCGGCGCCGTGCCCAGCGCGGTGGCTAGCGGGTGTTCGAAATGAATGCGGCCATCTTTCGTCTCCACCACCCGGCTCAGTCCGGAATGGGTAGCGATCCAGAGGGTGCCGTCGGTCGCTTCCAGCACCGCGCGCACCAGGTTGCCGGCGAGGCTGTCGGGTTGGTCGGGTTGATGGCGGAAATGGCGAATGCTGCCACTGCCGGGATCGAGCAGGTCGAGACCGTCCGCGGTGCCGCTCCAGACCCGGCCGCGGCGATCCACCCATACCGCATGCACCAGCGCGCGACCACTGCTCGGCGCGCTGGTCTCGCCGCGGCGTCGGACTGCGCCAGTCGCGGGTTGGTAGTACAGCAGGCCGTCGCCCTGGCTGCCCAGCCAGAGGCTGCCGTCACGGTCGCGGGCCAGGCTGCGGATGCCGAGCCCCTCGAAACCGGATAGCGCTACTGCCCCGATGCTGCCATCGCGTGGATCCAGCCGGGCCAGGCCGCGGGTGGTGGCGATCCAGAACCGGCCGTCGCCCATCGGTGCGAACGCCATGGTCCGCAACGGCGCGGTCGACGTCGGTGCCGGGAACAGCGCGGTCAACTTGGGGCTGATGTCCTCGAAGCGATCCGTGCCCTGCCGGTAGCGCAGCAGGCGGCCACCGTCCGTGCCGAGCCACCAATCACCGGCGGTGTCTTCGAATATGGAGCGGATGCTGTTGGCAGCGGCGCTGGCGCCGGTGCCCGGATCGAGATCGAGCAGGTAGCGAAAACGGGTGCCGCCCGGGTCGGTGACCGCCGGGCCGCGGAACTGGCCACCAAGCCAGAGTGCGCCGCCGCGATCGAGCAGCAGGCTGCCGATCGAATCCTCTGGCAGGCTGGCGGGGATCGAGGGAATCTCGCGGATCGTTTCCACCGCGCCGGTAGTCGGGTCGAAGCGGCGCAGCCCGCTACCAAATGCGGACAGCCACAAATGCTGGTCGGGAGTTTCGATCAGGGCGCGGATGTCGGTCCCGCCTTCATTGTCCTGCGGGCGTGGCAATACCGGCAGTAAGTCGCGACCATCGTCCTGCAGTCGGAACAAGCCGTCGGCGCTGCCGACCCAGAGTCGTCCGTTGTGATCGAACAGTAGGCTGCGCATCGGCTGCGCCGGGCCGATGCGCTCGATGCCGCCGCGCGCGCCGATCCGGTACAGCCCGGTACCGTTGGCGTACCAGACCACGCCATCGGGTCCGGCGCGCAAGGCTTGCCAGGGTGCGGTCAGGGTGTGCTTGGGGTCGAGCCGAAGCACCACGTCGCGGCCGCCGCTGACGGCATCGAGCCGCTCCAGCCCCGCGGGCGTGCCGATCCATACCTTGCCGCCCTGCGCCAGCAATGCCAGCACCTGTTTCTGTGGCGCCTGCTGGTCGGCCTGCGCGGCCGGATAGCGGCGGATGCTGCCGTCGGCCAGGTCGAGCCGGGCGACGTGCTGTGAATACGTGCCGATCCATAACGCCCGCTGGCCTTCGACCGCAAGCGCGGTGATGTAGCTGTCGGGCAGGCTGGCCGGATCTCGCGGATCGTGGCGGAATAGGCGATAGCGCTGGCCATCGTAACGATGCAGTCCGCCTTGGGTCCCGACCCAGATGAACCCGTCCGGATCCTGTGCCAGCGCGGTGACGGTGTTCTGCGCCAGGCCGCGTTCGCCGCCAATGCGCTGGAAGTAGTAATCGCGGGTGGCCGATAGCGCCGGGGCGATCGCCAGCAACGCCGCGACCAGCGTCAAGGCGACGCTGCGCCGACGCAAACCAGTGCCGCCCAAAGTGCGAAAAACGCGCACGAACACCCCATGCAGTGCGTGTCGACGTGCAGTGTGTCGGGATGCGACTGCTTGCGCAACAAGCCCGGCCCGCATGGCGGTTGCTACACTGCGCGGGTCCGTAAGCGAGAATTTTCGACGTGCCCGACGCCGAGTTGCCGAGTTGGTCCGAAGTCAGCACTGCCATCGCCCAACTCGCGCTGGCGCAGACCCCGGCGGAACTGCATGGTGCGCTGTGCGGCTGGCTGGCTGGCGGCGGTGACGACACCCCCGATTGGCTGGGCCAGGTGATGGCCGATGCCACCCTGCCGCAGCCGCCGTGCGAGGGCGTGCTCGATCATCTGCGCGCAGCCAGCGTCGACCAACTCGATGACCGCGGCTTCGGCTTCGAACTGCTGCTACCCGATGCCGATGTCGGCTTGTCCGAGCGCAGCGGTGCGCTGTTCGATTGGTGCCGCGGTTTCCTCGGCGGTTTCGGCCTCGCCGCCGGCCACAACCCACCGCTGTCGGACGAAGGCGGGGAAGCCTTGTCCGACATCGCCAGGCTCGCCGCCGCCACCCCGCAGGACGATGGCGACGACGAAGACGAGGATGCGCTTGCCGAGATCGAGGAATTCGTCCGCGTCGCGACGCTGTTGATCCATGGCGATTGCGTGCTCGGCCCGCGACATCGCCAGCAATTCAATTGAGCGTATGACTGCAAATCCGCTGAGCACGGCGACCGGTATTCCCTCGCAGGGCTATGCGCGCCGCCGCAAACAACTGATGCGGATGGCCGGCGACGACGCCATCCTGGTGTTGCCGGCCGCGGTCGAACGCATTCGCAGCCGCGACACGCATTACCCATACCGCCAGGATTCCGACCTCTGGTACCTCACCGGCTTCCCCGAACCCGAAGCCGTACTCGTGCTGGTGCCCGGACGCAAGCACGGCGAGAGTTTGCTGTTCTGCCGCGAGCGCGACCCCGATCGCGAAGCCTGGAATGGCCCGCGCAGCGGACCCGAAGGTGCGGTCGAACAGTTCGGCATGGACGATGCGTACCCGATCACCGACCTCGACGAAATCCTGCCCGGCCTGCTCGAAGGTCGCTCGCGCGTCTACTACCACTTCGGCCGCGACGCCGAGTTCGACCTCAAGCTGATCGGCTGGTTGAACCGCGTGCGCGCCATGGTGCGGCAGGGTGCACAGCCGCCGCACGAATTCCTCGAACTCGGCCATCTGCTCGACGAGCTGCGCCTGTTCAAGTCGAAGGGCGAGCTAAAGCTGATGCAGCGTGCCGCCGACATCAGTGTCGAAGCGCATCGCGCGGCGATGCGCGCGGCAAGGCCCGGTGTACGCGAATACGAACTGCAGGCCGAGATCGAACGCGTCTTCCGCATGCATGA
The DNA here is from genome assembly GCF_022758295.1 of Lysobacter sp. CFH 32150. Taxonomy (GTDB): domain Bacteria; phylum Pseudomonadota; class Gammaproteobacteria; order Xanthomonadales; family Xanthomonadaceae; genus CFH-32150. The sequence continues at coordinate 10,347 of NZ_JALDWJ010000008.1, forward strand.
TGCCGAGCCTGCCTACGGCAGCATCGTCGGCGCCGGCGGCAACGCCTGCGTGCTGCACTACCGCGCCAACAGTGCGCAAGCGAAGGATGGCGATCTGGTCCTGATCGACGCCGGCGCCGAATACCGCGGCTATGCCTCCGACATCACACGCACCTTCCCGATCAACGGCCGTTTCAACAAGGAACAGCGCGCGCTGCACAACCTCGTCGGCGCCGCCCAGCAGGCCGCACTGGCGCAAGCGAAGCCCGGTGTGGCCTACGAAGCCGGCCACACAGCGGCTGTGGAGACACTGACCGAAGGTCTGTTGCAGCTCGGGCTGCTGAAAGGCTCGCTGGAAAAGAACCTGGGTGAAGGCCACTACAAGCGTTTCTATCGCCACAAGACCGGCCACTGGATCGGACTCGACGTCCATGACGTCGGCGAATACCGCCTCGATGGCGAATCGCGCCTACTCGAGCCCGGCATGGTCTTCACCATCGAACCCGGCCTCTACATCGCACCGGACGACAAATCAGTGGCCGCGAAATGGCGTGGCATCGGCATCCGCACCGAGGACGACGTGCTGGTCACCAAAGACGGCTATCGCGTGCTGACCGACAAGCTGGCGCGCAGCGCGGACGAAATCGAAGCGTTGATGGCGGAACGTTGAGCGCCGCCTACGGAAGGTGGCGCGGTACTTTCGCTTCCAATAAGCGGATCAGCTCGGCATCCATGTAGTCATAGTCATCCGGGATGTCGAGGCACACGACACGTTTGTCTTTCAGCTGCGCCTTGAATTTCTGGCGCAGCTTGCTGCGATGGGCGCTCTCCATCACAAAGATGACGTCCGCCCATTCGACAAGTTCATTGCCAAGCGGGACCTCGGCATCCTGATTCAATCCGGCAGATGCAACCTCGATCGTGTCGAGGCTCGAAAAAACCTGCTCCGCAGTTGGGCTGCGCAAGCGGTTCTGGCTGCAGACGAACAGGACGTGCTTCACAACGGCATGCTTCACAAGGGCATGCTTCACGAGGCTTCAGCAAATCCCTCGCGCGTCAGGTTGGCCGGCGCGCCTTCGGTACACACCACATCGTCCTCGATGCGGATCCCACCGTAAGGCTTGAACTGCGCAACGCGATCCCAGTTGACGCTCGGGCCGAAGCCCTTGTCCTTCAGTTCGTCGAGCAACATGTCGATGAAATAGATGCCAGGCTCGATCGTCACCGCCATGCCCGGTTCGAGCACGCGGGTCAGGCGCAGGTAGGGATGGCCATCGGGCTTCGGGATCGTGCCGCCATGGTCGGATTCGGCGAAGCCTGCGACGTCGTGCACCTGCAGGCCAATGCCGTGGCCGATGCCGTGCGGGAAGAAGGCGGAGCTGACGCCGGTTTCCACGGCGATTTCCGGCGTCACGTTGATCAGGCCGAAATCCTTGAGGATGCCGGCGAGCGCGAGATGCGCGTCGAGATGGATCTGCTTGTAGTCGGTGCCGGCGCGGACCTGGTCGCACATCTTCAGTTGCGCGGCATCGGTGGCCTCGATCATCGCCTGGAATTCGCTACCGCTGTCGTGCGCATAACTGCGTGTGATGTCGCATGCGTAGCCATGGAAGCTGGCGCCGGCATCGATCAGGAAACTGTGCGCCTGCTTGGGCGGCACGCGGTCGCGGTCGGTGTAATGCAGTACCGCGCTGTGTTCGTTGAGTGCGATGATGTTGCTGTAGGGCAAGTCGTTGGCGTCCTGGCCTGCCGACTGGCAATAGCCGAGGTGGATGCCGAATTCGCTGGAACCCGCGCGGAACAGGCGTTCCGCCGTGCGGTGCGCGCGCACGCCGATCCGCGTTGCGGCACGCATCATCGCGATCTCGTACGGCGTCTTGTAGGCGCGGTGATATTCGAGATAGTTGACGACCGCCGGTGGGTTGTTCGGGGCAAACGCACCGACCGTGCTCTGCGGCTCGCCCAGGATCGCGCAGCGTGCTGCGTCCTTGGGCAAGTGTTGCAGGGCTTCTTCGGCTTTGCGGATCACGGTTATGTCGAAGTGTTCGACCCAATCCCCGCTCGGCGCTTCCGGCACCACGTGCCAGTAGTCGAACGGCTGCAGGTAGATCACTTTAGGTTTCTGGCCTGGCGTGTACACCAGCCAGCTGCCGGGATTGCGCGTCAGCGGCAGCCAGGCCTTGAACTGCGGATTGACCACGTAGGGATAGTCGCGATCGTCGAACAGCTGGTAGTGCAGGGTGCCGCTGGGCGCGACGAGGTGATCGAAACCGCCTCGCGCGAGGGCTTCATCGGCGCGGCTGCGCTGCACGTTGACGTGGTCGGCATAGAGCGAGGCGGGGTTGGACGCGTTCATGGCGGCATCGGCAGCGAAGTGAACCGCCATTTTGCCGCAAGCGCCGATCGTGGGCGCGTGACTTTAGTTACTCGTAATTGCCGCCGGGCGCATCGATCCAGCTGCGCAGTTGCCGCATCTGGTCCTCGGCGACGGAGATGAAGCGGAAGCCGGTCCAGGCCTGACCCGACGCACTGGTACGGTCCTGCCACAACAAGTGCGCGCCGACTTCGATCGAGGTCTCGCGGCCCCGGGCATCGTTGAGGTTGAAGCGGAACTGGTACAGCGCGTCCTCGACCATCGGCCCGTTGGCCATCAGGAGCATGCCGGTTTCCGACAGGTTGCCGATGCGGCCGACCACGCTGTCGACCATGGTGTCGACGACCATCACGGTATCGGCAACCTTGCGCCGGCGTGCGCGGCGGAATTCGTCGATCATCCCTGGACCTCCTCGGCACTGTTGCCATTACCGCTGCCCGCGAAACTGCGTAGCGCATTGAGCGCGCTATGCCACGCGCGGTCGACCAGCCGGCCGCGGTCGGAAGTGACCACGCGCGCCTGGCCGATCGCCATCATTCGCGCCAGGCTGTCCAGCGACTGCTCACCGACACGTTGGCCGCGTTGATTGACGAACAATGCGTTGTCGGTGATTGGGCTGTACCAGGACAGGCGCCGGCGCACGCGATCACCCTGCTGGTTGCTGACGAATTCGAACCAGCTGCCGAACGGCAACACCCGCAGCTGTTCGTAGGCGGCTTGTTCGTCGGCCGTGCGTGGTGGCAGCTTGGGCTTGGGCGCTTCCGGGTCTTCGCCCAGGCGCCCGCGGGCCTTGAGCTTCATCGCCAGCTCGGTGCGCGTGGCCGGATCGTCCTCGTCCTCGCCGATGCCGGTGGTCAGGCGCCGCGCGATCGCCGCGGCTTCTTCAATGTGATAGCCGACCTGGGTGAGCGAGGTTTCGATGCGCTCGGCGAGGCCCGGTTCCGCGCTGCCGCTCTTGCCGGTGGCGGCGACGATGTGGCGGGTGGCGACGAGTTGCTGCTCCCACTCGTCCGATTCCTCGCCGTGCCGCAGCAGGGTGAGGGTGAGCACGTCGGACCAGGCCTGGTTGAGCAGGGCGCGCACGAACTTGGGCAGGCGCTGGTCGCGCATCGCGGCTTCGATGACCTCGATGGACCGGCGCTTGGCCAGCTCGAGTTTTTCCTTGCCGCGCGCGGCCTCGACGTGGCGGCGTTCGGTGACTTCGGCCTTGCGCGCCATTTGCTGCAGGTGTCCCTGCAGCTCGCGATTGGCAGTCTCGAACGCGGCCGGATCGTCGTCGAAATGCTCGACCACGTGTTCGACCGCCATCCGCAGGTGGTGCGCGAGCTGTGGTTCGACTTCGTCGTTGCCGAGCCAGTTGGCGCCGGATTCGGCGACGGCGTTCAGCAGCTGCCGCGCCGGATGCTGCTGGCGCACGAAGAAGGCGCGGTCCTGCAGCGCGGTGCGCAGTAGCGGCACCTGCAGCCGGGCGAGCAGGCCGACGGCGGGTGTGTCGCGGCGCACTTCGCGTTCGATCTGCGTGTACAGCATGGACAGCAGTTCGAAGGTGTCGCTGTCCTCACGCGACAACGTTGCGCCCTTGCCATGCAGTTGCCGCGACTGCGCCAGCAGAGATTGCTTGATGTCGAGCAGGCTGCGCGGGCTGCCCGTGGGCGCGACCGCCGGCTGTGTCTGCAGGTTGTCCAGCGCCTGCTGGATCTCGGCGTTCGAGAGTTCGAGCTGGATGCGACCCTTGTGCTCGGGCCGCAGCTTGCCGATCAGGTCGCGGCGGCCAGACAGTAGTTGCTGCAGCAGCGAGAACGCGGCGTCTTCGTCGATGCCGCCGGCGTCTGGATCGGATTCGCCAAGCCATGCGGTGTGCGGACGCGCGCCTTCGCGCAACGTTCCGCGCGGATCATCGTTCTTGCGGCGTCCGCGGGGGGCGCCGCCCGCCGGTGCGGGGGCGCGGTCGGTGCTACGGCGTTCGGCCGCCCCTTCCACGTTTTGCTGCGTCGGTCGCGCGCGGATCGGCACGTAGGCCAGGCCCGGCAGCACACCGTCGCGATCCAGCATCGCATTCATGGTTTCGGCGAGGTGGGTGTACTGCTGCATCACGGTGCGGTCGAAGGTGCGGAACAGCAGCAACCGTGCTTCCAGCCCGATCTGCAGACTCTGGCTGGCCTCGCGCAGGATGCGGCACAACGCGTGCGGACCGGTGGGCATGCGTTCGGCATCGAAAGCCGGAGCGCCTGCAAGCACGCCGAAGCGCTGGCCCAGCAAGTGCAGCGGCAGGCTGGAGCGCGATTCATGGCGCATGGCGATGTCGCGCATCACCGATTCCTCGTCCATCGCCTCGTCTTCGACCAGGCTCAGATGACGGAAAGGCACCGATACGGGGCTGGTGATGGCGGCCAGCACGCGTGGATCGCGGATGCCGGCCAGCGCTGCTTCGAGGCCAATCAGATAGCGCGGCACCAGATCGGCACGTCCCAGGCGCATCGTGCGCAGGGTTTCCATGTGGCTCGCCTGGATACCCGGGTGGCGGGCGTGATCGGCCAGTCGGAACTGCTGCTGCTCGAATTCATTGAGCATGGTGCCGAGCAGTCGTGCCATCTCGTCCGACACCATGCTCAACAGGTGTTCAAGCACACGCCGGACGCGGCGCGGCAGGTTTGCCGTAGCCAGCGTTGGAGGCGACACCTGGGTGCCGGGCAGATCGAACGAAACAGGCATTCGGACGCTCACGCGATGCGTTTGGTGATTCTTATCACGCTCCGGGTGCCCGGGCCAGCCCCGGGTCCCCGGGGCCTTGCAGATCAGTCGGTTAGGAAGAGCTCTATCACGTCATTGGTGAAACGTCGGCCGAACTCCGTTGGAACCACGCGCCCGGCCTCGGTCGCGAGCCATCCGCGGGTTTCCGCCTCGGCCAGTTCACCGGCGATCGCGTCCCGTCCCAGCCCGGTCCGGGCCTCGAACGCGTCCAGCGAGAAGCCTTCGTTCAGGCGCAACGCGTTGAGCATGTAGTCGAACGGGCGGCGTGATGCTTCGATCCGCTCGTCGCCGCCGATCGCCGCAGCACTGCCGGCCTTGGCCAGGTAATCAGTCGGATGCTTGACCTTCCAGCGACGCAGGATCGACTGCTCGCTGCCCAACGTGAGCTTGCCGTGCGCACCAGCGCCGATGCCGAGGTAATCGCCGAACCGCCAGTAATTGAGGTTATGTGCGCATTGCCGGCCCGGACGCGCATAGGCCGAGACTTCGTACTGTGCGTAGCCCGCTTCGGCCAGCAGCGCCTGGCAACGCTCCTGGATGTCCCAGCTGGCGTCGAGGTCGGGAATGCCGGTTGGCGGCTTCGCGGCGAACACGGTGTTCGGTTCCAGCGTCAGCTGGTAGTGCGAGATATGCGTAGGTTGCAGCGCGATCGCGCGCTCCACGTCGTACGCGGCCATCGCCAGCGTCTGCTGCGGCAATGCGTACATCAGGTCGAGGTTGAAGTTGTCGAAGCCGGCGTCCTGCGCCAGCTTCACCGCGGCCTCGGCCTCGGCGCTGTCGTGGATACGGCCCAATCGCTGCAGGCAGCCGTCGTCGAAACTCTGGATACCGAAACTGATGCGATTGACGCCCGCGGCGCGATACGCGTCGAAGCGGCCGTGCTCGGCGGTGCCGGGATTGGTTTCCAGCGTGATTTCCAGCCCCGGCGCGAAGCGCAGGCGGCTGCTGGCCTGTTGCAGGAAGGCATCGATCGCCTCCGGCGGAAACAGCGAAGGCGTGCCGCCACCGAAGAACACCGTCTGCACCGTGCGGCCCCATACCAGTGGCAGGTCGAAGTCGAGATCGGCAATGAGCGCTTCGACATAGGCCGCGAACGGCAGTGCGCCGCGACCCTCGTGCGAATTGAAGTCGCAGTACGGGCATTTGCGCACGCACCAAGGGAGGTGGACGTAGAGCGACAGGGGCGGGGTCGTGAGCATCGTCGCTATTGTAGAAGCGGCCGTGGCTGCGACCCTGAACCGGCTGCGGCTGTCGCGGTGCCTACAGAACTTCAGGCAAGCGCGCTTTCAGCGCCGCCAGCGCCCGCCCACGATGGCTGATGAGGTTCTTCACCGCCGGATCGAGCTCCGCGGCGCTGCAGCCGTGTTCGGGGTCGAAGAACACCGGGTCGTAACCAAAACCGCCCTGACCGCGCGGTGCATCGAGGATGCGCCCCGACCAACTGCCTTCGGCGATCAAGGGCTTTGGATCATCGGCGTGGCGCAGCAGCACGATTACTGCGTAGAAATGCGCGGTGCGTTGCGGATCCGGCACATCCTTCAAGGCATCGAGCAGTTTGGTGATGTTGGCGCCGGCATTGCCCTGCGTACCGGCGTAACGCGCCGAGTACAGCCCCGGTGCACCGCCAAGCACGTCGACGCACAGGCCGGAGTCGTCGCCGAGCGCCGGCAACCCGGTTGCACGCGCGGCATGCCGTGCCTTCAGCAGCGCGTTTTCGACGAAGGTGCTGGCGGTTTCGTCGGCATCATCCACGCCGAACTCGGATTGCGCGTGCAGATCGAAGCCGCCACCGGCGAGGAGGTCGCGCAGTTCCACGAGCTTGCCGGCGTTGCTGCTGGCGAGCACCAGTTTCGTGCTTGCCAGCTTCATCGCGCCGCCAATGCCTCGCGCTGCGCGGCCAGCAATTCGGCGATGCCTTTTTCCGCCAGCGCGAGCAGATCGTTCAACTCCTCGCGGCGGAACGCATGGCCCTCGGCCGTGCCCTGCAGCTCGATGAAGCCGCCGCCGTCGTTCATCACCACGTTCATGTCGGTGTCGCAGTTGCTGTCCTCGGCGTAATCGAGGTCGAGCACCGGTACGCCGTTGTAGACGCCGACCGAAACCGCGGCGACGGCGCCGAAGATCGGGTCCTTGCTGATTTCCTTGCGCGCCTGCAGCCAGCGCACCGCATCGACCAGCGCGACGTAGGCGCCGGTGATGGCGGCGGTGCGGGTGCCACCATCGGCCTGCAGCACGTCACAGTCGAGGGTGATGGTGCGTTCGCCCAGCGCGCCGCGATCGACGCAGGCGCGCAGTGCACGGCCGATCAGGCGTTGGATTTCCAGCGTGCGTCCGCCCTGTTTGCCGCGTGCCGCCTCGCGATCGGAACGCGAATGCGTGGCGCGCGGGAGCATGCCGTACTCGGCGGTGACCCAACCCTCACCCTTGCCGCGCAGGAAGCCCGGCACCTTGTTGTCGACGCTGGCAGTGCAGAGCACGCGGGTGTCGCCGAACGCGACCAGCACCGAGCCTTCGGCATGGCGGGTGTAACCGCGGGTGATCGTCACCGTGCGCAGCTGGTCCGGTGTGCGCCCACTGGGACGGGGCATATTGTTCATAGCAGGGTATTCATGCGTGGAAATTCACCGGAGCAGGGCGCGCGAGTTTACCATCGGCACCTTCGTCACCCTGGATCACCGCATGATTCGCAGCATGACCGCCTTCGCCTCCGGCGAGCGCGCCACCGAATGGGGCACGCTCGGTTGCGAGCTGCGCGCGGTCAACCACCGCTTCCTCGAGATCGGCGTACGCCTGCCGGAAGAGCTGCGTGCACTGGAACCGGCCTTGCGCGAACGGGTGTCGTCGCGCATTTCGCGCGGCAAACTCGATCTGACCTTCCGACTGCGCCCCTTGGAAGGCGACGATGCGCTGCAATTGAACCCGCGCGTAGTCGGACAATTGTCGGAACTGGCGCTGGACCTGCAATCGCGCTTCCCGGCCATGCGGATCGAGTTCACCGAATTGCTGCAGTTCCCGGGCGTGCTGCATGCGCAGGCGACCGACCCGGCGGGGTTGCACGCCGAGGCACTCGCGTTGCTGGAGCAGGTCCTGGGCGAGTTCGTCGCCGCGCGCGAGCGCGAAGGCGGCAAGCTGGCCGCGGTGATTTCAGAGCGCGTCGACGGCATCGCCCGCATCGCCGCCGACGTGCGCACGCTGATGCCGGTGATCGGCGCCGGCCAGCGGCAGAAACTGCAGGCGCGCCTGGCCGATCTGCCCACGCCGGCCGATCCGGGCCGGGTCGAGCAGGAGCTGGTGCTGTGGCTGCAGAAGCTCGATGTCGACGAGGAACTCGACCGGCTCGACAGCCATATCGTCGAAATCCGCCGCGTGCTGGTGCAGAAGGAACCGGTCGGCCGCCGCCTCGACTTCCTGCTGCAAGAGTTCAACCGCGAGGCCAACACGCTGGGCTCCAAGTCGGTCGATACCCGCACTTCACAGGCAGCGGTCGAGCTGAAGGTGCTGATCGACCAGGTGCGTGAGCAGATCCAGAACATCGAATAAACCAGAATTTGAATAGCGTGTGCACATCGAGTAACGACGTGGCCGATCCAATCGACATCCACGCCTGCGTGCCCGGCGACGAACAGGCGCTTGCATTGCTGGGGCAGGCGACGTTCCTGGAAACCTTCGCCGGCATCCTCGCTGGCGGCGACATCCTGGCGCACTGCTTGGTGCAGCATGCGCCTGACATCTATCGCCAATGGCTGGTGGATGAGCATTACCGCTTATGGATCGCGAACGTGCGCCAGGCGCCCGTGGGTTATCTGGCACTGACGCCACCGGCGCTGCCAATCGCCGATCCGCGCGACGACGATCTCGAGGTCAAACGGATCTACTTGCTGCACCGTTTCCACGGCGCCGGCATCGGCCGCCGACTAATGGATGCGGCGATCGCGCATGCGCGGCAGCGCGGTTGCCGACGCCTGTTGCTGGGCGTGTACGCAGGTAATCGCGATGCGATCGCGTTCTACGAGCGGATGGGTTATCGCCACGTGGGCGAGCGTCGCTTCCGCGTCGGCGGCAACGAGTACGATGACGTCGTACTCGCACTCGACTTGCAAGGGGCCGCATGAGGGGCACGCTCTACATCGTCGCCGCACCCTCGGGCGCGGGGAAATCAAGCATCGTCAACGCCTGTCTGGCGCGCGATCCGAACATCTGCCTGTCGATCTCGTTCACTTCGCGCGCGCCGCGCCCGGGTGAGCGCCACGCCGAGCACTACCACTTCGTCAGTGCCGACGAATTCCAGCGCATGGTCGCGGCCGGCGACTTCTTCGAGCACGCGCTGGTGCACGGCGACTGGAAGGGCACCGCGCGCCAGTCGGTCGAACCGCAGCTCGCGCAGGGCAAAGACGTACTGCTGGAGATCGACTGGCAGGGTGCGCGACAGGTGCGGGGGCAGGTGCCCGATGCGGTCAGCGTATTCATCCTGCCGCCGTCGCGGCAGGCGCTCGAGCAACGCATGCGCGCGCGTGGGCAGGACAGCGAAGAGGTGATCGGACGCCGGCTGGCCGCCGCGCGCGAGGAAATGTCGCATTACGGCGAGTTCGACTATGTGATCGTCAACGAGCACTTCGACACCGCCGTCGACGAGATGTGCGCGATCTTCACCGCCAGCCGCCTGCGCCGCGACCACCAGGTGGCCCGGCATTCCCGCCTGATCACCGCGCTGCTGGCCGACGATTAGCCTTCGTAGGAGCGGCTTACAGCCGCGAGCTCTTCGTCGCACGGGTAAAGCTCGCGGCTGTAAGCCGCTCCTACCCCCCCCCCGGCCCCGGCCCCCCCCCCCGCCCTCACCCCCGCTCCTACAGGGTAAATGGCTGATTTATAAGGCCGGGCTTGCTTCACGGCCGGCCGGGCGGCTACAATCCGCGCCCCCTCTGTATTGAATCGGACGGCCCAGCGCCGCCGGGAGCCCCATGGCCCGCATTACCGTCGAAGATTGCCTGGAAGTGGTCGACAACCGCTTCGAACTCGTGATGATGGCCGCCAAGCGCGCGCGCCAGCTCGCCAATGGCGTCGAACCCAAGATCGACAACAGCGAGAACGCCGACAAGCCGACCGTGCTTGCCCTGCGCGAAATCGCCGCACGCCAGATCACCCAGGACTACATCGACGCGGTCGACAAGTCCGAGCGCGAGCGCAAGGAGCGCGAAGCCCTCGAATGGGCCGCCGCCGAAGTGGTCGCCGACGACGACATGTCCAAGGGCGACGACTGATCGCGACGCTGCAACAACCAGCTTCCAGAACGGCCCCGCTTCGGCGGGGCCGTTTGTTTTTGGCCCGCGCATTGCACCCCGTAGCCGCGGCCCGTAGATTCCAGTCATGAGTCCCAGCGAACAAGCACAGGCCACGATCCCGTCCGACGAGACGGTGCCGGACTATGTCTGCGCGCTGGAGAAGGCCGCCCACTACCTGCCACCGGACCAGATACGGCAGCTGCGTTATGCCTGGACCGTCGGCGCCGCGGCCCACGTCGGCCAGACCCGTAAATCCGGCGAGCCCTACATCACCCACCCGATGGCGGTGGCGACGGTGCTCGCCGAACAACGGCTCGATGTCGAAACCCTGATCGCGGCGATCCTGCACGACACCATCGAGGACACTCCGCTCACTCGGGCGACGATCGCCAGCGAGTTCGGCGAGACCGTGGCCGAATTGGTCGATGGCGTCACCAAGTTGGACAAACTGCAGTTTCAGGATCGCCAGGAGGCCGCCGCCGAAAGCTTCCGCAAGATGCTGTTGGCGATGGCGCGCGACCTGCGCGTGATCCTGATCAAGCTCGCCGACCGCCTGCACAACATGCGTACGCTCGGCGCGCAGAGCTCGGACGCGCAACGCCGGATCGCCCGCGAAACCTTGGATGTCTACGCGCCCATCGCGCAACGCCTCGGCATGAACCTGATCAAGGCCGAGCTGCAGGATCTCGGCTTCCGCGCGCTGCACCCGTGGCGGCACTCTGTGATCGAAAAGCGCATCCGCACCCAGCCGGTGGTGCGGCGCGAGGCCATGGTCAAGATCGAAGCGCAGTTGGCGCAGCGGCTGACCAAGGAAGGGCTCGCGTATCGCCTGGTCGGGCGGATCAAGTCGCCGTGGAGCATCTACAACAAGATGCGCATCGAGCAGAAAAGCCTCGACCAGGTGATGGATGTATTCGGCTTCCGCGTGGTCGTGCCTTCCGTCCCGGAGTGCTATCACGCGCTCGGCGTCGTGCATGCGGTGTTCAAGCCGCTCGACGGCCGCTTCCGCGATTTCATCGCGATCCCGAAGGCGAACGGCTACCAGTCGCTGCACACGGTGCTGTTCGGTCCGTACGGTTCGCCGATCGAGGTGCAGATCCGCACCGAGGAAATGGACCTGATCGCCGAACGCGGCATCGCCGCGCACTGGTCGTACAAGCATGGTGGGGACCTGCCCAACAGCGCGCAGAACCGCGCGCATGCCTGGATCGCCAACCTGGTCGAATCGCAGCGGGCCACCGGCTCGTCGCTCGAATTCCTCGAGAACGTGAAGGTCGACCTGTTTCCGGACGAGGTCTACCTGTTCACGCCCAAGGGCGCGATCCTGGCATTGCCGCGCAATGCCACGGTGCTCGACTTCGCTTATGCGGTGCATACCGACGTCGGCAACCACGCGGTCTCGGCGCGCGTCGACAAGAAGCTCGTGCCGCTGCGGACCAAGCTGGTCAGCGGCCAGACCGTCGAGATCATCACCGCCAAGTCGTCGTCGCCGAAACCGCAGTGGTTGGAGTTCGTGGTCTCCGGCAAGGCACGCACCGCGATCCGCCACCAGCTCAAGCATCTCGAGCACGAGGACGCGGTGCAGCTCGGCCACCGCATGCTCGACCGCGCGCTCGAGAACCTCGACACCTCGCTCGACCGCTTGCCGCAGGCGCGTCTCGACGCGTACCTTGGCGAGCACCGTTATCCACGCCTCGAAGCGCTGCTGGCCGATATTGCGCTCGGCAACCGCATGCCGAACCAGGTCGCGCAGGTGCTGGCGCGGCAGGTTCCCGACACGCCGGACCTGCTCGATGCCGCGCGTGCGCTGCAGGTCGAGGACAAGATCCTGATCACCGGCAGCGAACGCGGCGTGATCAGTTTCGCCAACTGCTGCCTGCCGATCCCGGGCGACGAGATCATGGGCTACCACACCGCTGGCCGCGGCATCGTCGTGCACCGCCTGGATTGCCCCAATGTCGCCGAGTACCGCAAATCGCCGGAGCGCTGGGTGCCGATCGGCTGGGATCGCGAAGTGCACGGCGATTACCGCACCGGGTTGCGCATCGACACCGAGAACAAACCGGGCACGCTGGCCCAGGTCGCGGCCGCGGTGGCAGCGAGCAATTCCAACATCGACTCGGTGGAATACGTCGACCGCGACGTGCACTTGTCGACTATGCGTTTCATCATCGAAGTGCGCCACCGCAAGCATCTGGCCGAGGTGATCCGGCGCGTGCGGCGGCTGGCGGTGGTGCACGGGGTCCAGCGCTTGTGACCAATCGCTGTGCAACGCTCCGTTAAACTGCATCGTCACTCTCCCGGAGTCACCCCATGTCCCGCCATATCATCCACACCGACCAGGCGCCTGCTGCCATCGGCCCGTACTCGCAGGGCGTTCGCGTCGGCAACACCGTCTGGTTTTCCGGCCAGATTCCGCTCGATCCCGCTACGGGGCTGCTGGTCGAGGGCGATATCTCCGCGCAGGCGCGTCGTGCCATCGACAACCTCAAGGCCGTGTGCGAAGCCGCGGGCGGTTCGCTCGACCGCATCGTCAAGCTCAGCCTGTTCCTGACCGATCTCGGCGATTTTGCCGCCGTTAACGCGGTGATGGGCGAATATTTCCAGGCTCCGTTCCCGGCGCGTTCGACGGTCCAGGTCGCGGGATTGCCGCGCGGCTCGGCGTTCGAGATCGAAGCGGTGATGGTGCTCGACTGAGCCTCGCTGCAGCACCGAGAGATCCTATGGACATCGCCAGCACCACGCCCGTCAGTGAACTTGCCCCCACGCTGCAGATGTTGCGCGATGCTTGGTTCGCCAAGCGCCCGGATTACGCACAACGTCGCGCCGACCTGCAACGCCTGCGGGATGCGCTGAAGGCGCGACTGGATGAGATGGTCGCCGCAGTCAGCGCCGACTTCGGCCATCGCTCGCGCCACGAGAGTTTGCTGGGCGAGGGCATGACGGTGTTCGCCGAGATCGACCACATGCTCAAGCACCTGCGCCGTTGGATGCGGCCGCAGCGGCGTTCGCCCGGTTGGCGCCTGTGGCCGGCGAAGGCCGAGGTGCGCTATGTGCCGCTCGGCGTGGTCGGTGTGATCGCGCCATGGAATTACCCGGTGAACCTGGCCTTGGTGCCGCTGGCCACTGCGATCGCCGCCGGTAACCACGTTTACCTGAAACCGTCGGAGCACACGCCGCGCACCAGTGAGTTCCTGCGTTCGTTGCTTGCCGACGTGTTCCCGGCTGACCGTGTCGCAGTGGCCATCGGCGGTGCCGAGGTGGGTGGCGCGTTTGCGGCGTTGCCGTTCGACCACCTCCTGTTCACGGGTTCCACTGCGGTAGGCCGCAAGGTGATGGCCGCTGCGGCGCAGAACCTGACGCCGGTGACGCTGGAGCTGGGTGGAAAATCGCCGGCGGTGATCGGCGTTGATGTCGCGCTTTCGCAAGTGATCGGGCGCCTCACCACCGGCAAGTTCTACAACGCCGGCCAGACCTGCATCGCACCCGACTACGTGCTGGTGCCGCATTCGCGCCGCGATGAGTTGGTGCAGGCCTTGCGCGATGAAATTGCGCAGCGTTACCCGCAGCTCGATGGCAGCACCGACTACACCCGCGTCATCAACGAAGGCCAATACCGCCGCCTGCGTGGCTATCTCGACGATGCGCGCGCGCTCGGGCTCGAAGTGATCGAACTGGCGCCTGTCAGGGACGCCGCGCGCGCCGAAGCCGAACGGTTGCTGCCGCCGACGCTGGTGCTCGAGCCAGGCGACGATGCCGCGATCATGCGCGACGAGATCTTCGGCCCGATCCTGCCGATCAAGAGCTATCGCACGCCGGACGAAGCCATCGCCTACATCAATGCCCACGACCGGCCGCTGGCGCTGTACGTCTTCAGCAAGGACAAGGGCGAAACCGACAAGCTGCTGTCGAACGTGGTCGCCGGTGGGGTCTGCGTCAACGAAACATTGCTCCACTACGCCTGCAGCGACCTGCCGTTCGGCGGTGTCGGCGCCAGCGGCATGGGCCACTACCACGGGCACGAAGGCTTCCTCACTTTCAGCAAGGCGATGCCGGTGCTGCGCCAGCGAGGCATGCCACTGAGCGACAAGCTCAAGCCGCCGTACACGGGCCTGGCCGATGCGGTGGTGAAGCTGCTGGTGCGATAAATCCGCGTCGAAAAGCTGGCGCCGGGGTTTTTGTTTGCGCGCAATCCCGGCATGCTTAGGGCCTGCTAACACATATGGAATGGGTCGCGTTGCTTCTCAATGGCCGCCAGGTGGTGTTGCGCCGCGCAGCGCCTTGCTGCCTGCAAGGTCAAGCGGCGCGGCGCCGCATGGCGGCCATTGAGAAGCAACCCGAAGGGCCAGGCCTGAGGCCGCGCGATGCCGCGTCATCGCTCGGTTGCGTATCGACATACGCGCCCTCGCTCTTCCTTGCCTCGCACGCCCTCAGGCCCGGCGCGACCCATTCCATATGTGTTAGCAGGCCCTAGTCGATGGCGCGCAAGGACGGCAGGGCCGTCGACCTCAACACCCAATCGCTCAGCAGCCTGCCAGGCGTCGGTCCGCGCGTGGCGGAAAAGCTTGCCGCGCGCGGCCTGCTGACGCTGCAGGACTTGTGGCTGCAACTGCCACGGCAGTACGAGGACCGCACCGCACTTACGCCGATCCGAGCGCTGCAGCCGGGCGTTGCAGCGCAGGTGGAAGGCACGGTGGAAGCGGTCGAACGCGGGTTCCGTTACCGGCCGTCCCTCAAAGTGGCGATCGGCGACGGTTCGCACGCGACCCTGGTGCTGCGTTTCTTCCATTTCCGCGCCGCGCAGGTCGCACAGTTCTCGCCAGGTGCGCGGGTGCGCTGCTATGGAACGCCGCGTGCGGGCGGGCATGGGCTGGAAATCGTGCATCCGAGTTACCGCGTCATCGAACACGAGAGCGCGCTCGGCGAACAACTCGATCCGGTGTATCCGGCAATCGAAGGCATCGGCCCGGCGTCACTGCGGCGGCTGATCGGGCTCGCACTCGACAAGTTGCCGGACGACGAGGCGCTGGAACTGTTGCCACGCGCCATGCGTGACAGCCTGCGCTTGCCATCGCTGCGCGAAGCCCTGCTGACCGTGCATCGGCCGCCGCGCGATGCCGACGTCGCCGCGCTGCTCGCCGGCACGCATCCGGCGCAGCGTCGGCTGGTACTGGAAGAGTTGCTCGCGCACCACCTCAGCCTGCGTCGCCAGCGCATCGCCTTGCAGCAGCATCGCGCGCCGGCACTGGCGGGGAAGGGCAGGTTGGCGGAACGCTTGCGCGACGCACTGCCCTTCGCACTGACCCAGGCCCAGCATCGCGTGTTCGAACAGATCCGCCACGATCTCGCGCAGCCCCATCCGATGCTGCGCCTGGTGCAGGGCGATGTCGGCAGCGGCAAGACCGTGGTTGCGGCGATGGCCGCGATGCTCGCGGTCGAAGCCGGCAAGCAGGCCGCGCTGATGGCGCCGACAGAGCTGCTCGCGGAACAGCATCTCAACAACCTGCGTGGCTGGCTGGAACCACTCGGCGTGCGCGTGGCGTGGCTGGCGGGCAAGGTCACCGGCAAGGCGCGCGCAGCCGTGCTGGCCGAAGTTGCATCCGGCGACGCGCAGATGGTGGTCGGCACGCACGCGCTGATGCAGGAAGGTGTTGCCTTCAATGACCTCGCGCTGGCCATCGTCGACGAACAGCACCGCTTCGGCGTACACCAGCGTCTCGCCTTGCGGGACAAGGGAGCGGGTGGCCGCGTCGGCGTCGATGCCGTCGTACCGCACCAGCTGGTGATGACGGCGACGCCGATCCCGCGCACGCTGGCGATGGCCGCCTACGCCGATCTCGATGTCTCCGCGATCGACGAACTGCCGCCGGGGCGCACCCCGGTACAGACGGTCGCCCTCAGCGCCGAACGCCGGCCGGAGTTGATCGAACGTATCCGCGGCGCCTGCGCTGAAGGTCGGCAGGCGTACTGGGTGTGCACGTTGATCGACGACAGCGACGAAGTCGTCGCGCAGGCCGCGCAGAGCACGTTCGAGGCCTTGTCCGCGGCCCTGCCGGAACTGCGCGTCGGCCTCGTCCACGGCCGCATGAAGGCCATCGAGAAACAGGCGACGATGCGCGCGTTCAAGGACGGCACGCTGGATTTGCTGGTGGCGACCACGGTGATCGAGGTCGGCGTCGATGTCGCGAATGCGTCGCTGATGATCATCGAGAACGCCGAACGCCTCGGTCTGGCACAGTTGCACCAACTGCGGGGACGGGTCGGTCGTGGCAGCGCAGCCTCGAGTTGCGTGCTGCTGTACCAGTCGCCGTTGTCGCTGCTGGCGAAGCAGCGATTGGAAACCATGCGCCAGACCCACGATGGTTTCGTCATCGCCGAAAAGGACCTCGAACTGCGCGGCCCCGGTGAATTGCTCGGTACCCGCCAGACTGGTCTCGCCACGTTCCGTGTCGCCGATCTCGCGCGCGATGCCGGCTTGCTGCCGCAAGTCCGCGAGCTCGCTGACCAGCTGCTGGCCGAATCCCCCGACATCGCCGACCGCATCGTCCAGCGCTGGGTCGGCGGAGCCGCGCGTTATGCCAGCGCATAATTGAAACCATGACCAGCAAAATCCCATTACTGATTGATACCGACCCCGGCGTCGACGATGCGCTCGCGCTGCTGATGGCATTCAACGATCCGCACCACGAAGTCGTCGGCCTGACCATCGCCGCCGGCAATGTCGGCCTTGAGCACACCGTGCGCAATGCGCTGAAGTTGTGCGAAGTCACCGGTAGCGATGCGCCAGTGTTCGCCGGTTGCGCAACGCCGCTGCTGCATCCGGCGCTTGATGCAGGTTTCGTGCATGGCCGCGATGGTTTCGGTGACGTCGGTTACGAACCCGCCGCACGCAGGGCCGAAACCGAGCATGCCGCGCTCGCGATCCTGCGTCTCTCGCACGTGCACGCCGGCAGGTTGCTACTGGTCGCGCTCGGACCGCTGACCAACCTCGCGCTGGCACTCAAGCTAGATCCGGCCTTGCCGCAGCGCATCGCCCGCTGCGTGGTGATGGGCGGCGCCGTCACCGGCCACGGCAACATGACCGCCGCGGCCGAGTTCAATATTTATTTCGATCCCGAGGCAGCGCATGTCGTGTTCGATGCGTTCACGCCGGATAAGGGCGGCAAGATCGAACTGGTCGATTGGGAAGCGGTGATGCGGCATGGCTTTCGCCACGATGTCTTCGAGAGGTGGCTGGAGTCGGGTGGGGAACGAGCGCGGTTCTACGATGTGATCTCGCGGAAGACCCGGCAATGGGCCGGGGAGCGCCGTGGCGAGAACTGGCATTCGGCCGATGCGCTAGCGATGGCGCATGCGCTGGAGCCCGGGAGCACGCAGGAGACCGTCGAGCGGCCGCTGGCCATCGAGCTGGCCGGCAGCCACAGCCGCGGCGCCACCGTGGTCGATTGGCGGCGCGAGGGTGGGCGGCCGGACAACGCCACGATCCTGGTGCACTACGACCAGGCACGCTTCGAGGCCTTGCTCCAGGCCGCTTTGGCGGCCGGCTGAACACCCCGCCAGCCGCTTGGGTTGCGCCGAGGTCCGGGGACTGGCTAAAATGCCGCTCTTTCCCTGCACAGACCCGGTGGCAGCCATCATGAAGGCCGGCATCCATCCCGAATACCGCGACGTCGTGTTCCAAGACGTGACGTCCGAATTCAAGATCCTCACCCGCTCCACCCTCTCCAGCAAGGAGACGGTGAAGTGGACCGACGGCAATGAATATCCGTTGATCAAGGTCGAAATTTCCTCGGCCTCGCACCCGTTCTACACGGGTCAGAACAAGATCATGGATACCAGCGGCCGCGTCGACAAGTTCCGCAAGCGTTACGCGCAGAAGTGACGGTTTGACCGTGCCCGCATAGCGGGTGCGTTCTCCAGGTCCAACGCTTCAAGCATTCCAAGACAACGGCCGCCGCAAGGTGGCCGTTGTCTTTTGTCGCGACGATTTCGAAGCGGCAATTTTGGAGCAGTAGCTCTAGCCGGAACGAGCATTGATCGTGGCCGCATCACCATGCGGCTGCGAATCCGTATGCGATAATTTTGCGACGCGGCGCGCCCGCGGTTCCCTGTCATCCCTTCGGCCGCGGCCCTCCCTGCGGCATGCCGACATGAGGAGTGTTTCGTGTCCGATAACAAGTCTCGCCTCGATCAGGTCACGCTGACCGCCGGCGACAAGACCGTCACCCTGCCGGTGCACCAGCCGACCCTTGGCGCTCCGTGCATCGATATCGGCAAGCTGCCGAAGGAAACTGGCTGCTTCACCTACGACAACGGTTTCACCGCGACTGCCAGCTGCCGTTCGGCCATCACCTACATCGATGGCGACGCCGGTGTGTTGTTGTATCGCGGTTATCCGATCGAGCAGTTGGCGGAGAAGTCGAGCTTCCTCGAAGTCGCCTACCTGCTGATGAATGGCGAGTTGCCGACGGCTGGTGAATTCAGCAAGTTCGAGCACGAAGTCACGCATCACACGATGATGCATGAGGCCTTCCGCACCTTCCTGTACGGCTTCCGCCACGATGCGCACCCGATGGCGATGCTCGTCGGCATGCTCGGCTCGATGGCGAGCTTCTATCACAACGACCTGGATCTCGAAGACCCGGAACAGCGTCGTCTCTCGGCGATCCGCCTGCTCGCCAAGGTGCCGACGATCGCCGCGGCCTGCCACCGCTATTCGATCGGCTGGCCGATGCGCTACCCGAAGAACAGCCTCGAGTACACCACGCGCTTCCTGCACATGATGAAGGAAGTGCCGAGCGAACCGTTGGAGTTGAACCCGGTCGCCGCCAAGGCGATGGACCTGCTCTTCATTCTGCACGCCGACCACGAGCAGAACGCGTCGACTTCGACCGTGCGCTTGGTCGGTTCCACCGGCGCCAATCCTTACGTGAGCGTCGCTGCCGGCGTCGCCGCGCTCTGGGGACCGGCGCATGGCGGTGCCAACGAAGCCGTGCTGAAGATGCTTGCCGAGATCGGCCGCCCGGAGAACGTGCAGTCGGCGGTCGACAAGGCCAAGGACAAGGAATCGGGCTTCCGCCTGATGGGTTTCGGCCATCGCGTCTACAAGAACTTCGATCCGCGCGCCAAGATCATCCGTGAGATGTGCCACAAGGTGCTCAACGACCTCGGCGTCAACGATCCGCTGCTGGACGTGGCGATGAAGCTGGAAGAAGCGGCGCTGAAGGACGATTACTTCGTGCAGCGCAAGCTCTATCCAAACGTGGATTTCTACTCCGGCATCATCTACAAGGCGCTCGGCATCCCGGTCGAAATGTTCACGGTGATGTTCGCCATCGCCCGCACCGCTGGCTGGGTCGCGCATTGGCTGGAGCAGCAGAACGATCCTGAGAACAAGATCGGTCGCCCGCGGCAGATCTACACAGGTGCGGCGACTCGCGACTATGTCGGCATCGACAGGCGCTGATCGGGTGCAACGAGGCCAGCAAAAAAAAAGCCCCGCGACGCGGGGCTTTTTGTTGGCATGGCTACAAAGGGATGGTGCCGTTTTCGTAACCGGCGATTTCTTCGTCAGCAAGCAGTTGCCGCAGTTGCGCTGCGGATGCGCGGCGCATCGGCTTCTCGTCGATCCCCGACAACGGAGCCTGGCGCAACGCGTCATGCGGCAAGACGGTGAGGTCGAAGGTCAGGTCTTCGGCACTGAACAACCAAACCGGGAATTCGCCCATCCGTTCGCGGTCCAGCCGCACGCGGCGCGAGCGCGATTCGGCGGGAATGCCATGCTGCTCTAGATGCCGTGCTACAGCATCGGGGTCATCGCTGTAGAGATGCAACGCCACCGGGGTATGTTCATCTGCAGTGCCTTCCAGTACCGGCCCGACCAGGCGCGAATCGAACGTTGCAAAGAAATCCAGCGCGCGCAGTGCGGCTTCGCGGCGCTGATGCAGCCCGCTGGCCTGTGCCTCGCCCCGGAACAGGCGTTGGTATTGGCGTAACGCGTCCTCGATCTCGCGATTGCGCGGCAAAGAGGCATCGTCATGGATGCCGAGCCGTTCGGCGGCCTTCAGCTTGGCGAGGTGGTAGTCGCGAATGCCGCCTTCGGCCATCAGCCGCGCGGCCTCGTGGGCGAGGCGGTGGCGGCGTTCGCGGGTACGGGTTTCGGCGTGCTGACGGGCGCGGTGCATGTGGCGTCCTCCCGGTCGAAACCTGAGCCGACTCTACCGCAAGTTGCCGTCACGGGCGCGTGGCCGGCGATACGCCCGTGGCCGGATCAGAAGATGTCGAACGCTTCCTCGCTCGGCACCGCGTCTTCCGGACCGTAATCGATGGTGCTTTCCATGCGCTCGAGATCTTCGGCCTTGACCCATTCGACGATGCCGCCGCTGCCTTGCGGCAACAGCCGTCCGCCGGCGCCGACCGAGACTTCGACCATGCCTTCCGGCGGTTCGTTCGTCATCAACGGTCGGTCCTTCAGCGCGACGCGCATGTAGTCGATCCAGATCGGCAGGGCGGCCTTGCCACCGTATTCGCGGTAGCCGAGCGATTTGAAGTCGTCGCGGCCAACCCACACCGTGGTGACGATGCCGCCGCCGAAACCGGAGAACCAGGCATCGCGGTGATCGTTGGTGGAACCAGTCTTGCCGCCGACGTCCTCGCGCTCGAGCACCTTGGCCGCGGTGCCGGTGCCGCGCTGGACCACGTCGCGCATCATCGATACCAGCTGGTAGGCGACACGCTCGTCGATCGCACGCTCTGCCAGGACGGCATCCGCCGCAGGTTTGGCCGACTGGTTGGCCGTTGTCTTGTCCGCGGCCGGCTTGGCCTGCGCGCTGGGCGTGCCCGGGCCGAAGTCGAAGCCGTCGACAACATTCGAAGTGCGTTCGGCGCCCGCACGTTGCCCACAACTATGGCAGGCCGTGGCCGGCTTCTCCTTGAAGATGACCCGGCCGTTGCGATCCTTGACCTCGTCGATGAACCATGGCGTGACCTTGAAACCGCCGTTGGCGAAGGCCGCGTAGCCGCGCGCCATCTGCAGCGGTGGCAGCGAAGCGGTGCCGAGGGACATCGACAGGTTCGGCGGAAGGCTGGCTTCGTCGAAGCCGAAATGACTGATGTATTTGCGTGCGTAATCGACGCCAATCGCATCAAGCAGGCGCACCGAAACCAGGTTGCGCGACTGCACCAGCGCTTCACGCAGGCGCATCGGCCCTGCGAAGTTGCCGGTGTCGTTCTGCGGCCGCCAGATATGGCCGCGACGATCCTTGAACACCACGGGAGCGTCGAGCACGATCGACGCCGGGTTGAAGCCGCGCTCGAACGCGGCGGCGTACAGGAATGGCTTGAAGCTCGAACCAGGCTGGCGCCGCGCCTGGGTGGCGCGATTGAACTTGTTGCCGGCAAAGCTGAAACCTCCGCTCAGCGCACGCAGCGCGCCGGTTTCGACTTCCAGCGACACCAATGCCGATTGCGCGCGCGGCAACTGCTCGAGCGCATAAGACACGGGCGTTGGCTTGGCGCTTGCCGGGGCCTTTTCGTCGGTTTTCGGTTCCTGCTTGCGCACTCGCACCAGATCGCCGCGCTTGAGCAACGCCGCTGGATTGCGTCCGGTCCATTCACTGGCGCGGGCATCGAGTTCGATTTCGCTGCCATCGGCGAGCAACACGGTGGCGGTGCCTTCGCCAGCACGGGTCACAAGCGCCGGCAGCAATCCGGCCTGGGCGGGGATGTTGCGCAGGTGCGCGCGCAGAGTCTCGGATGTGTCGTTGGCACCGAGCGCGATCTGCTTCTCCGCGCCATGCCAGCCATGGCGGTGGTCATAGGTGGCCATGCCGGTGCGGATCGCCTGGTCGGCCGCGGCCTGCAGGGCCGGATCGATGGTGGTGGTGACGTGGTAGCCCTTGGTCAGCACGTCGCCCCCGAAGCGCGCGACCATTTCCTGTCGCACCATCTCGGCTACGTAGGGCGCATACACCTCGACCGGGCGTTCGTGCGGCGTGGCGTGCATCGGCACGGCTTGCGCGGCGGCTTCCTCTGCCTTGCTGATGTAGCGCAGTTCGCGCATGCGTTGCAGCACGTAGTCGCGGCGGATGCGGGCGCGTTCGGGATTGGTGATCGGATTGCCGCTGGAGGGGAATTTCGGGATCGAGGCGAGCGTCGCTGCTTCGTCGAGCGTGAGTTGGTCCAGCGACTTGCCGTAATAGAACTCCGCCGCCGCGCCGATACCGTAGGCGCGATTGCCGAAGAAGCTCTTGTTCAAATAGAGCTGGAAGATTTCTTCCTTGCTGAGTTCCTGTTCCATCCGCATCGCCAGCAGCATCTCGGCGAGCTTGCGGGTGTAGCTGTACTCGGAGCTGAGGAAGAACTGTCGTGCCACCTGCTGGGTGATGGTGGAACCGCCCGGCACGCGTTTGTTGTCGGTGGTGGCGATCAGCCACACCGCACGCGCCACGCCCTTGTAGTCGACGCCATGGTGCTTGTAGAAGCGCGCGTCCTCGATGGCGATGAAAGCATCCTTGACCTGCTTCGGCACCTTGGCGATGTCGACCGGATAGCGTCGGGTTTCGCCGAACAACGCCATCAGGCGGCCGTCTTTCGCATAGACGTACAACGGCTCCTGCAATTCGACGTGGCGCAGGGTGTCGACATCGGGCAACTTGGGGGTGATCAGGAAGTAGAGCAGGCCCAGAGCAAGCACACCCAGGATGGCTACGCCGGCGAACGCGAGCAGCGTCCAGCGCAGCAGGTCACGAAAACGAGGCATCAACGCAGGTTCCGATTGCGGGTGTCGTGGCCGCGGAGTATAGAGGAGGCAGGGGGAACGGCCCGGTGGTGTACGGACGACGTCCGGATTCGACTCTCGATGCCGTTAGCGAAGGGGAAGTAACAAAGGGGGAAGGCGTCACCCGAGGTGGGGGGTGGTTGCCAACTCGTGAAAAGTCCGTTATTTAATGCTCTAGGGCACGAAGTGCGCGTAAGCGCCCGTGAATAGGGGAGAAACCGTGGGACTGATCACAAAAAGTCAGCCGCCCTTGATCGGCGTCGATATCAGCTCGACTGCGGTCAAGCTATTGCAGCTCTCGCGAGCCGGTAACCGTTACCGGGTCGAGCACTACGCCGTCGAGCCCTTGCCGCCGAACGCGGTGGTGGAGAAGAACATTGTCGAGGTCGAGGCGGTGGGCGAAGCCATTCGTCGTGCCGTCGCGCGCTCCGGCACCCGCGTCAAGCACGCGGCCGCCGCGGTCGCAGGTTCGGCGGTGATCACCAAGATCATCCCGATGCCGGGCGATCTCGATGAGGACGACCTGGAATCCCAAGTCGAGCTCGAGGCGGTCAATTACATCCCGTACCCGATCGAGGAAGTGAACCTCGACTTCGAATTGCTGGGTCAGATGCCGGGCAATGCCGAGATGGTGCAGGTGCTGCTCGCGGCCTCGCGCTCGGAAAACGTCGAAGCGCGTGTTTCGGCGTTGGAAGTCGGCGGCTTGACCGCCCGGGTCATGGACGTCGAAGCATTCGCGATCGAGAACGCGTTCGCGTTGCTCTCCGAAGGTTTGTCGGCTCCACGTGGCGGCATCATCGCGATGGTCGACACCGGCGCGACGATGACGACCCTCAATATCCTGCGCAATGGCCGCAGCATCTACAGCCGCGAGCAGGTCTTCGGCGGCAAGCAGCTCACTGATGAAGTGATGCGCCGTTACGGTCTTAGCTATGAAGAAGCCGGTTTGGCCAAACGCCAGGGCGGGCTGCCGGAGAGCTACGAGATCGAAGTGCTCGAACCCTTCAAGGAAGCGATGGTCCAGCAGATCAGTCGTCTCCTGCAGTTCTTCTACGCCGGCAGCGAGTTCAACCGGGTCGACCAGATCGTGCTGGCCGGTGGCTGCGCCTCCATCCCCGGCATCGCCGAAATGGTCGAGGAGCAGCTCGGTGTGCCGACCGTGGTCGCCAACCCGCTAGCGCAGATGACGCTCGGCCCGCGCGTGCAGGCGCATGCGCTGGCGCAGGACGCCCCCGCGCTGATGATTGCCTGCGGCCTCGCCTTGAGGAGCTTCGACTGATGGCCAGGATCAACCTACTTCCCTGGCGCGCCGAACGCCGCAAGCTTCGGCAGAAGGAGTTCCTGGTGATGGTCGGCCTGTCGGCCCTGGCCGCGGCAGTGCTCGCCTTCCTGATCGTCGGCTATTTCAAGGCGCAGATCAGCGGCCAGAACGACCGCAACGCCTATATGCGGGATCAGATCACCGAGGTCGACAAGAAGATCAAGGAGATCGAGGAACTCGACAAGAAGAAAGCCAAGCTGCTGGCGCGCAAGGAAGTCATCGAGCAGTTGCAGGCCAACCGTTCGCAGATGGTGCACCTGTTCGATTCGCTGGTGCGCACCATTCCCGACGGCGTCACCCTGACCACGATCAAGCAGGAAGGCGACATGCTGACCTTGGTCGGCCGTTCGCAGTCGAACGCGCGAGTCAGTACCTACATGCGCAACCTGGAAGGCTCGGGTTGGATGACCAACCCCGATCTGTCGGTGATCGAGGCAAAGGGTGAGAACAAGGGCCTGCCCTACGAGTTCAACCTGAAGGTCAAGCTGGCCAATCCGAACGCGCCTAAGGACACAGATGGCGATGGCGTGCCTGATGCGCCGGCCGCACCTGTCGCACCTGCAGCTGCGCCGACCACCACCCCGGCGCCGACCGCCACTCCGGGTGCACCAGCCACCACCCCGGCCGCGCCTGCCGCCCCGGCAACGACCACCGCACCCGCTGCCGCAGGAGGCGCGCCATGAGCCAGAAGAAGATGGCGCTGAGGGATCTCAGCTTCAACAACACTGCGATCTGGCCACAGCAATACAAGGTCGGCCTGTGCGTGCTGATCGGTGCCGTGATCATCGGACTGGTGTGGTACTTCATCGTGCAGGACCAGCGGACGGAACTGGCTACCCTGGAACGCCAGGAAGCCGACCTGCGCACCGAATTCGAAACCAAGCAGGGCCGTGCGTCCAACCTCGAGCCACTGAAACAGCAACTGGCCCAGATGGAGCAGCAGTTGCAGCAGATGCTGCGGCAGCTGCCGAGCAAGACCGAGATGCCGGACCTGATCATCGACATCTCGCAGACGGCGCTGGCTACTGGCATCACCAACGAGTTGTTCCAGCCTGGCCCCGAGGCACCCAAGGAGTTCTACGCGGAGAAGCCGATCGACTTGCGGATGGTAGGTACCTATCACCAGTTCGGTGCCTTCGTCAGCGGTGTCGCTTCATTGCCGCGCGTGGTGATCATGACCATGCACAACATCGTGCTGACGCCCAGGGGCGCGACGCCAGGCGCCAAGATCGGGCCGAACAGCATCCTCCAGCTGGCCGGTACGGTGAAGACCTACCGCTACCTGGACGAAGAAGAGACTGCAGCTCAGCAACAAGCTGCTGCAACTCCGGCGCAGGGAGGAGGAACCTAAAATGCGCATGCGCATGATGCAAACCACGCCCGCTGGTTCACGCACGCTGCTGTGGGCGGCACTTGTCGTCGCCCTTGCTGGCTGCGGTCGCGGTATTAGCAGTACGCCGGGTGAAGCACCCAATCTCGAGAAGTGGATCGCCGAGGTCAAAGCGCGTCCTGCGCCTCCGCTTGATCCGCTGCCGGTCATGCAGCAGTTCGAAACCTTCGAATATGCGGCACAAGCCCTGCGGGATCCTTTCAGTGAGTTGTTCACAGACCAAAGCGGCGGTAGTGGTCCGCGCCCGGATCCGAGCCGTCCCAAGCAAACGCTGGAGCAATTCCCGCTCGACAGCCTCGACATGGTCGGCACGATCGGCCGAGGTGAAGGGCTGATTGCGTTGGTAATGGCGCCGGACAAGGTCACCTATCGGGTGCGTCCTGGCGTGTACATGGGGCAGAGCGACGGTCGCGTGACCGGCGTGTTCGAAGATCGGATCGAAATAGTAGAACTGGTGCCGGATGGCGCGGGTGGCTGGCTGGAGCGTCCCGCTTCGGTCGCACTCGAAGATCAATGATTGGGGGATAGCACGATGACCGTATTCAACGCCAAACGTATGCGGCCGGCACGGCGCCCCATGTCCTTGCGCGCCGGTGCGTGCGGACTCGCGATCGGCCTGTTAACCGCGTTCAGCGCGGTAGATGCCGCGCAGCCCGCACGTTTGCTGATGGCGCAAGCGGCCACCGCACCGGTCCCCAGCCTGGATCCTGCCAAACAGCTGCCAGGCACCGTGAGCGTGTCGAACATCGACTTCAAGCGTGGAGACGGCGGCGCAGGCAGGTTGAGCCTGCGCTTCAGCGGCAGTGGAGCCACGCCGGACCTGCGCAACGAGGGATCGACGGTGATCATCGATGTCGGCAACGCCAAGTTGCCGCCGTCGCTGCAGAAACCTCTTAACGTCACCGATTTCGCTACTCCCGTTCAGCGCATCGATGCCCGTGCCAGCGGCGCCGGCACCAAGTTGGTGCTGAGCACCTCGGGCGCGTACGAGTCGCTGGCCTACCAGAGTGGTAACGAATACGTAGTCGAGATCGTGCCGCGCGCCGCACCAGCGCGTGCAGTCGGCGCGACCAGCGCGATGGGCGCAACTGTCTCGACAGGCTCCGCCCGGGCCTACACCGGTCGCCCGGTGACGTTCAACTTCCAGGACGTGCCGGTGCGCACGGTGCTGCAGCTGATCGCCGAAGAGTCGAATCTCAACATCGTTGCCTCCGACACCGTGACCGGTAATGTCACCTTGCGCCTGATCAACGTTCCGTGGGACCAGGCGCTGGACATCGTCTTGCGCGCCAAGGGCCTCGACAAGCGGCGTGACGGCAATGTGGTCTGGATCGCACCGCAGGACGAGCTCGCCAAATTCGAGCAGAGCAGGGAAGACGCGCGTATTGCGATTGAAGGTCGCGCCGAGATGGTGACGGAGTTCATCCCGATCAACTACGGCAACGCGGAAGACATTGCCAAGCTGTTAACCGAGGAGAGCAAGTCTGGCAGCGGTTCCGCAGGTGCCGGCGGCGCGCAGCGCGGGTTCCTCTCGGGCCGAGGCAGTATCAGTTTTGATCGCCGCACCAACACTATGCTCGTGATCGACATCCCGGCTAAAGTCGCTGAAATCAAGCGTCTGGTGTCTTTGCTGGATAAGCCGGTTGATCAAGTTTTGATCGAAGCGCGTATCGTGATTGCGACCGAATCGTTCGCACGCGAATTGGGCGCCAAGTTCGGTATCGCCGGCTATAAGGACAATGTCCTCTTCAACGGCAATGTCGACTCCAACACCAAGACTGGCGACTCGCTGGCCAGAACGGCGCAGGCAAACAGCGCGGATCCGCCACCGAACCCCTTGCAGATACCGACCATCACCAAGGGTCTTAACGTCAACCTGCCGGTCGTTGGCGCTGCAGGCTCCCTGGCGCTGTCGCTCATTAACGCGGGTTACATGCTGGATATCGAATTGTCGGCGTTGCAGCAGGAAGGTCGCGGTGAAGTCATCTCGAATCCACGCGTCGTCACCAGCAACCAGAAGGAAGCGGTGATCCGCCAAGGCAAGGAGGTTGGTTACGTCACGGTGACCGGCGGCCAGAGCAACAACGTCCCGACCGTCCAGTTCAAGGATGTCGTGCTGGAACTGAAAGTCACCCCGACCATCACCAACGACGGCCGCGTCTTCTTGAACATGGCGGTCAAGAAGGACGAGATCGATAGCTTCGTCCAGGCGGCTGGCGGTTCCGTGCCACAGATCAACAAGCGCGAGGTCAACACCGCTGTGCTCCTTAACGACGGCCAGACCGTAGTCATCGGCGGTGTTTACGAGTTCAGTGATCGCAGCCAGATGACCAAGGTTCCCTTCCTTGGCGACTTGCCGGTGCTCGGCAACCTGTTCAAGAAAAAGGGTCGCACCAAGGAAAAGGCCGAGTTGCTGATCTTCGTCACCCCGAAGGTGATGCAGGTTTCGCAACGCAACTGATCGCAGCAGTACATGTAATTCCACGACGGGGGCCGCATGGCCCCCGTCGTCGTTCAGGCGCCGTCTGAACCTTCACGGCGTGGATGGGTCAAAATCGCTCCGACGCAGTATCGAGCGCACTTCCGATGGACAGCCGCAGCGACCCCACATCCCGCCTGCACGACATATTCGGTGCGTTACGCGAGCAATTGTCGGAAACCATCGTTGGCCAATCCGCGTTGATTGAACGCCTGCTGATCGCCTTGCTCGCAGACGGCCATTTGCTGGTAGAAGGCGCGCCCGGTCTGGCCAAGACCAGTGCGATCCGTGCGCTGGCGTCGCGCCTCGACGCCGACTTCGCGCGCGTCCAGTTCACACCCGACTTGCTCCCCGCAGACCTGACCGGCACCGAAGTCTGGCGACCGCAGGATGGACGTTTCGAATTCCAGCCAGGACCGATCTTCCATCCGCTGCTGCTCGCAGATGAGATCAACCGCGCACCGGCGAAAGTGCAATCGGCACTGCTTGAGGCGATGGGCGAACGCCAGGTCACTGTCGGTCGCCATACCTATCCGCTGCCGCCGCTGTTCCTGGTGATGGCGACACAGAATCCGATCGAGCAGGAAGGCACTTTCCCGTTGCCGGAAGCGCAGCTCGACCGCTTCCTGATGTATGTGCGCATCGGCTATCCGGAAGCCTCGGCCGAGACCGAGATCCTGCGCCTTGCCCGCGAGCGTGCACGCGACAACCTGCAGCCAGCAACGACGACGCTCGCGAAGGTATCGCAGGCGGACGTGTTTGCTGCGCGCGCCGCGGTGCTCGACTTGCATGTGGCGCCGACGCTCGAACGTTATCTGATCGAATTGGTGCTGGCCTCGCGTGATGCGAAGCGCTACGACGCGGGTCTCGCGCGCCGCATCGCCTGGGGCGCGAGCCCGCGTGGCTCGATCGCGCTGGAGCGTTGCGCGCGAGCGCGCGCTTGGCTGGCCGGCCGGGATTTTGTGACTCCTGACGACGTGCGCGCGATTGCACCCGATGTCTTGCGGCATCGCGTCCTGCCGAGTTACGAAGCCACCGCCGAAGGCTGGGATGGCGACCGCCTGGTGCACGCCTTGCTCGACAAGGTGCCGCTGCCCTGAGCGCGAGGGACGAGGCGATGCTTACAGACGTTGCTGCGCATCACTCTGGCGACGGCATCGTGCCGACGCTGGCAGAACTTGTCGCGCTGCGTGCTGTCGCGCAAGGACGGCGTGCGGCCAAGCGCGGTCGGCATGGGGTCAGTGGCCATGCGCTATCACCGATGCGCGGGCGCGGCATGGAATACGCCGAATCGCGCGAGTACACGATCGGCGACGACGCGCGACATATCGACTGGCGACTCACCGCGCGCAGCGGCCGCCCCCACACCAAACTGTTCCAGGCCGAGCGTGAGCGCTTGACCTTGATCGTTGCCGACACCACCCCGGCGTTGTATTTCGGGACCCGCGTGCGTTTCAAATCGGTACAGGCTGCGCGTGCCGGTGCGATCGCGGCGTGGGCCGCGGTGCGCGATGGCGATCGGCTCGCGGCGTTACGCGGCAGCAACAAGGAGGCGCCGGTGCCGCCGGCATCCGGTCCGCGTGGGGCGTTGCGCGTGCTCGATGCGCTGGTGCGCTGGTACAGCGCGCCGCCCACCGATGATGCAGGCCTCGTGTTCGCGTTGGAGCACGCCGAGCGTCTGCTGCGGCCTGGTTCGCGCCTAATCGTGCTGGCCGATCCGACCAGCATCGCCGCCATCGATACGCGCCGCTGGACGGGGCTCGCGGCGCATCACGAGATCGTGGTGCTGCTGCTCACCGATCCGCTGGAACGCGATCCGCCGAAGGCGGCATTGCCGTTCATGGCAGGCGACCACCGGGTCGAACTCGACTTGGCGGCAGCCGCGCAACGGCAACGTTGGCGCAATGAATTCGTCGTGCCGCTGGATGCCGCGCTCGATGTACTGCCATCGCGTGGCGTTCGCGTACATGGCTTGTCGACCGATGCGGCCAGCGAGGCATGGCTGCCACTGCTCGGCCGCGTGCAGCCGCAGGTGGCCTGACATGCAACCTGACAGCCTGCCGCTGCGCGACATCCATCAAACCTTGCCGCCGCCGTGGTGGCCGCCGGCACCGGGATGGTGGCTGCTGGCGGCCATTCTCCTGATGCTGATTGCAGTTGCGTGGTGGTTTTCCGAACGCCGCCGCCGCCGTGAACAGGCGATCGCTGCATTGTTCGATGCCGCCTTGCAACGTGCCGATTCGCCGGCGGGGCAGGTCGCGGCGATGTCGGACCTCCTGCGGCGGGCGGCGCGACGCCATGACGCCGGGGCCGATCGTTATACCGGCGATGTCTGGTTGCAGTTCCTCGATGCCGGCCTGAAGCAGCCCGTGTTCGCCCAAGGCGCGGGGCGCTTGTTGTTGGAAGGTGCGTTCAGATCCGATGTCGGTGCCAAGGACGTCGCGGCGTTGCGCCCGTTGGCGCGTATGCGCTACTTGTCGTGGATGACGGCGAAGCGATGAGCCTGCCGCAGCTCGTTGCATTGCAGGAGGCGCTCGGCAATTTCGCCTGGCCGTGGCTGCTATGCGCGTTGCCATTGCCATGGCTGGCACGCTGGTTGCTTCCATCGCGACGCAGCGCGTCTGCAGCCTTGAAGGTCCCGTATGGCGCGCGCATCGATGCGGTAGCCGCAACAGGTGGACGCAGCGTGCGTGGACGCGGTCCCGGAGCGCTGGCGTGGTTGGCGTGGGCCCTGCTGTGCATCGCAGCGGCGCGGCCGCAGCAGCTCGGGCCTGCGATCGCACCGCCGCAGGTCGGCCGCGACCTGATGCTGGCAGTCGACCTGTCCGGCAGCATGAGCGAAGAGGACGTGGAACTCGGCGGCAATGTCGTCGATCGTTTGACTGCGGCGAAAGCCGTGCTCGCGGATTTCCTGGATCGTCGCGCCGGCGATCGGGTCGGCCTGCTGGTGTTCGGCGACCGCGCGTATGTGTTGACGCCGCTGACGCTCGATCGCGACTCCGTGCGCGACCAGCTTGCGGACAGCGTGGTCGGCCTCGCGGGGCGCGCAACTGCGATCGGCGATGCGATCGGGTTGGCGGTCAAGCGCCTGCGCACGCAGCCTGCGGATCAGCGCGTCGTGATCCTGCTCACCGACGGCGTCAATACCGCTGGCACGCTCGCTCCGGACAAGGCTGCGGAGCTGGCGAAATCAGAGCACGTGCGCGTGCACACGATCGCCTTCGGTGGCGAAGGCGGACTGACCGTATTCGGTTTCCGCTTGCCGATGCCGGGTGGCGGCGATGAGATCGACGAAGCCGGGTTGCAACGCATCGCCCAACAGACCGGCGGCCGCTTCTTCCGCGCTCGCGATACCGAATCGCTGGCCGAAATCTACGCCGAGATCGACCGACTCGAGCCCGTGCAACGTCCCGGCCAGAGTGTGCGCCCGCGCATCGAGCGTTACGCCTGGCCCTTGGGTGGTGCGCTGGTGTTGGCGCTGCTCGCCTTCGCAGCGAAGCGGAGGTTGACGTGATCGACGTCCTACCGACGCTGCATTTTGTCCGCCCCGATTGGTTGTGGGCCTTGCTCGCGTTGCCCTTGCTCGCATGGTGGTGGCGGGCGCGGCGTCGACGTGAGAGCGTGTGGCGCGGCGTGGTCGATCCACACCTGCTGCCGCATCTGCTCGAGACGGCCCCGGATCTGCGCACGCGCGGCGCAATGCTGATCGGCGCACTCGCGTATGCGCTGGCGGTGGTCGCGCTGGCGGGACCGGCGTGGCAGCTGAGCGAGCAACCGCTGTGGCAGAGCAAGGCGCCACTGGTGATCGCATTGGACCTGTCCAGCACCGCGATGGCGTCGGACTTGCCGCCTTCGCGCCTGCTGCAGGCGCGCGCCAAGCTCGCAACGCTCTTGCGCGAGCGTGCGGGCGGCCAGGTTGGCCTCGTCGCCTACGCTGGCGATGCATTCACTGTTGCACCGCTGACCGATGACGCCGGCAATGTCGCGCTGTTCCTCGATGCGCTGGCGCCGGACGTGATGCCGGTCGACGGCCAGCGCACCGATCGCGCCATTGCCTGGTCCATGCGCTTGCTCAACCAAGCCGGTTTCGATCGCGGCGATATCCTGCTGCTCACCGATCACGCCGATGCGGAGGCGCGCAGCGCAGCGGCAACGGCCGCACGCAGTGGTTATCGCGTGTCGGCGCTCGGACTCGGCACGGAGGCTGGTGCCGCCTATCGCGACCGCGATGGTCGCATCGGACGTACACGGCTAGATGCCGGCTCACTAAGTGCGCTGGCGAAAGCCGGCGGCGGCCGCTACGCGACGCTGGCGACGGATGCCGCCGATCTGCGTGCGCTCGGCGTGCTGGATCCGCAACAAACCGACACCGCCAGCGCTCGCGGCACCACCGGCCAACACTGGCAGGACGAGGGTTACTGGCTGCTGCCGCCGTTGTTGCTGCTGGCGCTGCTCGCATTCCGCCGTGGCGGCGCCACGATGACGGCGCTCCTGGCGCTTGCGTTGTTGCCCATGCTCCCTGCGCATGCACAGGAGTCAAGTACGTTGTGGCGCCGTCCCGATCAGCTCGCGCATGCACGCATGGCGCAGGGCACCGAGGCCTACCGCAAGAACGATTTTGGCCGGGCCGCGCAGGCATGGACGGGTCTCGACAGCGCCGATGCGCATTACAACCGCGGCAACGCCTTGGCGAAACAAGGCCAGTACCCGCAAGCCATCGCGGCCTACGACGATGCCTTGCGCGTGCAACCGGGCATGGCCGACGCGCTTGCCAACAAGCGGGCGGTGGAGGCGGCGATGAAGCGCAAGC
This sequence comes from Lysobacter sp. CFH 32150, assembly GCF_022758295.1. GTDB lineage: Bacteria > Pseudomonadota > Gammaproteobacteria > Xanthomonadales > Xanthomonadaceae > CFH-32150. Next base: position 43,508 of record NZ_JALDWJ010000008.1, read on the forward strand.
CGCCGCAAGGGCAAAAGCGGGACAATCGCGGCCAGAAGAACCAGCAACAACAATCGCAGGGCGGACAGAACCCGCAATCCGGCGCCTCCTCGCAACCATCGAAGCCCGGACAGTCGCAACAGCAGCAGGGTGCGCAATCCCGCGGCAATCAGCGGCCATCGCCACCATCGCAATCTGCACAACAGCCGCAACCGGCCAAGCCTGTCGACGCCGAGACGCAACGTGCTGCGGACGCCGCACAACGCGAGCGCATGCAACGCGCACTGGCGCAGGCGCGCGGAGGCAAGGCAGGCGAGCGTGCACAAGCGCAAGCGCAAGCGCGCGCCGAGACTTCGGCCGAGCGCGAACGCCGTCTCGCCACAGAAGCCTGGCTCAAACGCATCCCGGATGATCCGGGTGGCTTGCTGCGCGCCAAATTCCGCCTCGAATACGAACGCCGTCAGCGGCAGGGAGCAGACTGATGCGCATGGCGCTGCGGATGATCACGATGCTGGTGCTCCTGTTCGCCGCTGTCGTTGCGCAGGCGCAGACGCGTGCATGGCTGGATCGCGATCGCATCGCGATGGGCGAAACCGCGACCCTCAATATCGAGACCGATCAGCTCATCGGCGTGCCTGACTACACACCGTTGCTGAAGGACTTCGATCTCAGCGGCCACAGCAGCCGCCGCGAGGTTGAAAGCAGCAACGGCCAGACCCGGACGCGCACGTTGTATGCGGTCGCATTGCGGCCGATGCGTGATGGCGTGTTCGGTATCCCGGCGCTGCGCGTCCGCAACCAACTCACGCAACCACTCACCTTGACCGTGGCACCCAACGTCGCGGCTGCGTCACGCGCACGCGGCGACGCCTTCATCGAAAGCGAAGTCGATGATCCCGACCCTTACGTCCAGCAACCGGTGCGTTTCTCGGTGCGTTTGCATTCCGCGATTCCGCTGATCTCGGGGCAGCTCGACCAGGCCGCACCGGAAGGCGCGACGCTGCAGCGTGTCGGTGATGATTTGCAGTACTCCCGCGAGATCGGTGGGCGCCGCTATTTCGTGCTCGAACGCCGCTACCTGCTGATCGCGGAACGCAGCGGGACGTTGACCGTTCCCGGTGCGCGCTTCCGGGGACATGGCGTTGGCGACCTTTTTGACGAACTCCTCGGCAACCGCCGACGTGAACTCGATACGGTCGCCCCGTTGCGCACGATGCATGTGCGCGCTGTACCGGCGAACGCACCGCAACCGTGGCTGCCGCTACGCGACCTGCGCCTGCGCTACACGGCGACGCCGCAACAGGTGCGCGCGGGCGAAGCGACGACGGTCGCGGTCGAAGCCGTCGCCGACGGCGCCAGTGCAGCCCAGCTGCCAGAGCTGCAACTGACGATGGGCGATGGTGCGCAGGTCTTCCCCGAACCGGCACGCATCGACGAATCCTTCGCCGCAGGCCGTCCGCAAGCCACTGTGACGCGTCGCTTCTCGATCGTGCCGGCACGCGCAGGTACCTTGCGTGTCACCGGACCGCGCCTGGCATGGTGGGACGTGACTGCGGGTGCAGCACGGACGGCGACGCTGCCGGCGTTGTCGCTGCAAGTCGCGCCGGGCGTCGGCAACTTCGCCACACCACCACCCACCGATGCCGCGAACGCCGACGACGGCCGTATCCGCGTGCCGGGCGTGCAAGGTCGCATCCTGCCGTGGGCATTGGCGACGGTGTTGTTCGCGATCCTGTGGTTCGTGACGTTGTGGTGGGGCCTGCATCGACAGCCGCATGCAACCACGACGCCAATGGCAGCCGCACCGCCTGCGACAGGCGGCACGACGCGGGCGCACTTCAAGCGAGTGCTTGATGCCGGTGATCTCAGCGAAATCGCCGACAGCCTGTGTGCGTTGGCAAGCCCGCCGGTGGATAGCCTCGATGAACTCCGCGGACGCCTCGATTCCGAACCACAGCGCGCCGCAATCGACATGTTGCAGCGCGCGCGCTGGGCTGGCGGCGATGCCGCAGTTGCACGCACGGCGGTGCGCGCGGCATTCAAGCGCGGGCCGCAATGGCGGCCATCCGCGCCGAGCAAACCAGAACCGTTGCCGCCGTTGTACCCGCCGACCTGATCGACCGGTTTGCTAAGCTCCGCGGGTCTTTGCACCCGGGATCACGCATGTCCGCACCAAACCAAACCGCGAAAAAAGCGGGCCTGCCCTTGCACTGGAAGATGGCGATCGGCTTCGTCGCCGGCCTGTTGCTCGGCTTGTTCGTGCATTACGGCGTTGGCGCCGATGCCGGTTGGGTGAAGTCGTTGACGACTTACCTCACCCAGCCGTTCGCGACGATTTTCCTGCGCCTGATCTTCATGCTGGTGATCCCGCTGCTGTTCTCGGCACTGGTGGTCGGCATCACGGAGATGGGCGACGTGCGCGCGCTTGGCCGGATCGGCTGGCGCACCCTGGGTTACACGGTAGTGCTGTCGGCGATCGCCGTCCTGATCGGCCTGCTCCTTGTGAACTGGCTCAAGCCAGGCGCTGGCGTCGATCCGGCGCAGGCGCAGCAATTGCTCAGCGAAGGCTCCGAACGCGCCCAGGCCATCGTCAGCGACAGCACGGCACAGCCCAAGGGTCTCGACATGTTGCTGGCGATCGTGCCCGACAACGTCGTCAAGGCTGCGGCCGACAACACCATCCTCGCGGTGATGTTCTTCGCGCTGATGCTCGGTGTCGGCCTGGTGCTGACCCGTTCCGCCGCGGCGGAGACGCTCAAGCGCGGCATCGAAGGGCTGTTCGAAGTCTCGATGACGCTGATCGGCCTGGTCATCAGGTTGGCGCCATACGCGGTGTTCTGCCTGATGTTCAACCTTGCCGCGTTGTTCGGCTGGGAGCTGCTAGGCAAGCTCGCGAGCTATGTGCTGGTCGTGGTGCTGGCGCTGGCGCTGCACATGTTCGTGGTCTATTCCATCGCACTGAAGCTCATCGGCGGCTGGTCGCCGCTGAAATTCTTTCGCAGCGTGGACGAAGCCATGCTGATGGCTTTTTCGACCGCCTCCAGCAACGCCACCCTGCCGACCGCATTGCGCGTGGCCGATGAGAACCTCGGCCTGCCGCGCCGCGTGTCGCGTTTCGTGCTGACGGTCGGCGCGACCGCCAACCAGAATGGCACCGCGCTGTTCGAAGGCATCACCGTGCTGTTCCTGGCACAGTTCTTTGGCATCGACCTCAGCCTGACCCAGCAGGTCACGGTGATGTTCGTCTGCATCCTCGGCGGCATTGGCACCGCTGGCGTCCCTGCAGGTTCGCTACCGGTGGTGGCCCTGATCTGCACCATGGTCGGCGTGCCGGCGGAAGGCCTCGGCCTCATCCTGGGCGTGAACCACTTCCTCGACATGTGCCGCACCACGGTCAACGTCACCGGCGACCTCGGCATCGCCGCGATGGTCTCTCGGGGCGAAACCGACGTCCCCGCGCCTGCGACGACTCCGGCATGACCCGCATCCGCAGCCAGAGGGATGGATCTGCGTTGTCGCCGCGCTGCTGCTGTCGTGGAGCGCGTTGGCCGTGGCCGGCGAACGCGGCTGGTTCGGCTTCGGCCTGAAGTTCAGCGGTGAGGGGTTTTTCCTGAACCCCACGGTCAAGAGCGTCACCGTCGGCAGCCTCGTGCCGGTGTCGCCGGCAGCGCGCAGTCCGATCGCAGTGGGCGACACGATCTACAGGGTCGAGGGCGTGCCCATGACGGGTAGAAAAGCCAAGGAGCTGAGTCCCTGGCCGAGCGGCAGGTGGGGCAGACCCTGCACGTGGACCTGAAACGGCCCAGCGGCGAGGTCTACAGCGTCGCGCTGGTCGCAGTGAAACGGCCCGAATGAGGCCGTAGGGTGGGCTTCAGCCCACCATCGCTTTCCCGGAAATTGGCGGTGGGCTGAAGCCCACCCTACGTGCGAGCCTCATTGGCGCTAACACCGCGCCGCCGCCCCCGCAACCGCGACAGCGCCCGGCACGGATGGGACAATAGGCCGGCCCGCACGCCGACGGGCGCCGCCCCGCGGGTGCCCGAGCATCCGCGCTCAAGAGATCCCTGCAGATTCCCATGACGACGCCCAGCCGCCGCGACCTCGCCAATGCCATCCGTTTCCTTGCCATCGACGCGGTCGAGGCTGCCAAGTCCGGTCATCCGGGCATGCCGATGGGCATGGCCGACATCGCCGAAGTGCTGTGGAACGACTATCTGCGGCACAACCCGAACAACCCGGGCTGGTTCAACCGTGACCGCTTCGTGTTGTCCAACGGCCACGGTTCGATGCTGCAGTACGCGTTGCTGCACCTGTCCGGTTATGCGTTGTCGATCGACGACCTGAAGCGTTTCCGCCAGCTGGAATCGAAGACCCCGGGCCATCCCGAAAACTTCATGACCCCGGGCGTGGAAACCACCACCGGTCCGCTCGGCCAGGGCTTCGCCAATGCAGTCGGCATGGCGTTGGCGGAAAAACTGCTGGCTCAGCGCTTCAACCGGCCCGAATACGAAGTCGTCGACCACCACACCTACGTGTTCATGGGCGACGGTTGCCTGATGGAAGGCATCTCGCACGAGGCCGCGTCGCTGGCCGGCACCTGGGGCTTGGGCAAGCTGATCGCGTTCTGGGACGACAACAAGATCTCCATCGACGGCAATGTCGACGGTTGGTTCACCGACGACACGCCGGCGCGTTTCGAAGCCTACGGCTGGCAGGTGATCCGCAAGGTCGATGGCCACGATCCCGACGAAGTGAAGCGTGCGATCGAGACCGCACTGAAGGCCACCGACAAGCCCACGCTGATCTGCTGCCGCACCACGATCGGGTTCGGTTCGCCGGGCAAGGCCGGCAAGGAATCGAGCCACGGCGCGCCGCTGGGCAAGGATGAAGTCGTTGCCACGCGCGCGGCGTTGAACTGGCCGCATGCAGCATTCGAAATCCCGCAAGAGCTTTACGACGGGTGGCGCGCAGGCAACGCAGGCCTGGTGCGCGAGGACCAGTGGAATACGTTGTTCGACCGCTACGCCGCACAGTATCCGGAACTCGCCGACGAACTCACGCGTCGCTCGCACGGCGAACTGCCGCAAGGCTTCACCGCCGCCGCCGATGCCTACATCGCCAAGTTGCAGGTCGACGCCCCGACGATCGCCTCGCGCAAGGCCTCGCAGATGGCGATCGAAGCCTTCGCGCCGCACTTGCCGGAACTGATCGGCGGTTCGGCCGATCTAGCGCATTCCAACCTGACCTTGTGGAAGGGCAGCAAGTCGGTGAACTCCGACGATGCCGATGCCAACTACATCTACTTCGGCGTGCGCGAGTTCGCGATGACCGCGATCAGCAACGGCCTCGGCCTGCACGAGTGCTTCATCCCGTACGACGCCACCTTCCTCGTGTTCAGCGACTACGCGCGCAACGCCGTGCGCATGAGCGCGCTGATGGGCGCGCACGCGATCCACGTCTACACGCACGATTCCATCGGCCTCGGCGAGGACGGCCCGACCCACCAGCCGATCGAGCACCTGGCATCGCTGCGCTACATCCCGAACAACGACGTCTGGCGTCCTTGTGACGCAGTCGAATCGGCGGTGGCGTGGCGCGCGGCGATCGAGCGCAACGATGGTCCGAGTTGCTTGATCTTCTCGCGCCAGAACCTCGTGCACCAGGCACGCGACGAAGCGCAGGTCGCCAACATCAAGCGCGGCGGTTACGTCTTGCGCGACAGCGTGGGCGCACCGGAACTGATCCTGATCGCCACCGGTTCCGAGGTCGATCTCGCAGTGAAGGCCGCTGCACAACTCGGCGACAAGGTGCGCGTGATATCGATGCCGTCGACCGACGTGTTCGACCGCCAGAACGCCGAGTACCGTGAATCCGTGCTCCCCAATGCCTGCCGCAAGCGCGTCGCGATCGAAGCGGGCGTCACCGACTTCTGGCGCAAGTACGTCGGCCTCGACGGCACGGTAGTGGGTATCGACACTTTCGGCGCCTCGGCGCCGATCGAGGCGCTGATGCCGCACTTCGGCTTCACCGTCGAGCGCGTGGTGGCCGCGGCGAAATCGTTAGGTTGATTTCGTGGGGTGGGCCTTGGCCCACCATTGCCCATGCCGGATTGAGAATGGTGGGCTGAAGCCCACCCTACATTTACGCCCGAGTTTCGCGTAAGCCCAGCGACAACAGCTTCATCTCCAGTCGCCCACGCAATCCGCTGGTGGACTCAAAGCCCATGCGCACCAGCGCCTCGCGATCGTCGCTGGCGCTGCTGCCGATCGCCCGCAGCACCGTGCGCAGTTTGCCGGCTCGTGTGGCCGTATTCGTCTTCAGCCAGCCCAGCGCCTTGACCAGGCGTTGTTCGACCACGGTGAAATCGCTGCCGAGCGGATAGTCGGGCAGGGTGCCGTCGCGACGCAGCGGTGCCAGCACGGTACGCAGGCGCGCCGGCTGGTTGCTCGCCCACGCCGCAGGTGCGGCGAAATCCATGCGCAGCTTGCGGTTGCGCTTGGCGGTGTCCAGCAGGTCGTTCTGGAAGCGCGCATCGGCGATGCGGGTCATCGCAAGCACGCAATCTTCGTCGGTCTTGCCGCGCACGTCGGCGATGCCGTATTCGCTGACATAGACATCGCGCAGGTGGCGCGGGATCGTTGTATGGCCGTAGTTCCAGACGATATTGGAACCGGTGCGCCCTCCAGCATCGCGCGCCGCGCGCAGCATCAACACCGATCGTGCTTCCGGCAGCGCATGCGCCATCGCTACGAAGTTGTACTGGCCGCCGACGCCCGACACGACGCGTCCATCGTCCAGCGCGTCCGAGACCGCCGCGCCGAGCGCGGTCGCCATCATGCAGGTGTTGAAGAAACGCGAATCGCGGCGCTGCAGTCGTTCCAGGGTTTCATTGCCGCCGTACAACTCATTGACCTCGCTGACGCGCTTCATACCGATGCCGCGGCGTTCGTCATCCGACAGGTTGCGCAGCCAGTCGTAGAACGCCGGCGAGCCGAGGTAGAACGCGCCGTGGAGGAATTCGCCGTCACGTTCCAGCGTCGCATGGTCCGCTTCGCTCGCGGAACCATCGTTGATACGCCGCATCAACGCCGCGTCGTCGACCACCTTGCGCCGGATCACGCCGCATTCGACCAGGCGTTTGAAGCCTTCGTTGAGCATCTCGCTGCAGCCGTACAGGCCGATCGAGAACGGGGCGAGATCACGTGGATCGGTATGCAACGGATCGACCAGTGCGGGATCGAGCGAAGCCAGTACGCGTCGATACGCTTTGTTGTCGATGTGCCGCAACGCCAGCGCATGGCACAGTGCGTCCGCCAGCGCGCCGATACCGATCTGCAGCGTCCCCCCGTCGCGCACCAGCGTGCTGGCGTAGAAACCGATCGCGTACTCGGCATCCGCCACCGGCTGCCGTGGCAGACCGAACAGTTTCGGATACGGCCCAGGCGGCGTCACTACGGCATCGAAGAAATCCGCATCGACCGCCGCCGTACCGCCCAGCCAGGGTAATTCGGGATCGACTTCGGCGATCAACAGCGGCCGTGGCAACCCGCGCGCGACGATGGCATCGATCGCATCGAAGGTCAGGTCGGTATTGCACGACAGCGACAATCGCGCGCCACCCGGCTCGCGCGCGACTTTCTGCAGCAGCACGTTCATGCCGCGATCCACCAGCGCCTTGGCCACCTGGGTGTAATTGAGGCTGGCGTAGCGGCGTTGCGCCTGGGCGGAATCCAGCAATGCGCCGGACTGGAAATAGAACTCCTCGATCTCGACATGCTTCGGCAGCGCGTCGCGTTTCATCGCCTGCACATAGGCCAGGCGCGGGAAATCGGCACCGAAGTGGTGCTCGACGAACGGGCCGAGGAAGCGTGCTTCGAGCCCATGGCCGCTGGCCTGGGGCGGATCGAGCGATAGCGCGGTGTAGAGGTGCAGCCGCCGTGCGGGTTCGTGTTCGATGCGCTCGTACAGCGCATTCAACAGTCGGTGCGGCTTGCCCAGCCCGAGTTGTGCGCCGACGTGGAGCGGGCCATCGGTGCGCAACAGCACGAAATCGACGGCAGCGTCGAGGGTGTCGAACAGCGCGGGCGGCGGGCGGACCTGCATGCCGGCAGCCTAACCGACGCGGTAGTCCTAGGCGAACAACAACTTGGCCGCCGCGATCAGGAGCACCACGCCGAGTGCACGACGGAGGCCCTTCACCGGCAGCCATTTCAATCCGAACTGCGTGCCCAGCAACGCACCCACCGCCACGACACCAAGCCATGCGGGCAACGCCTGCGGGAGCGTTCCTGTTGCATGCAGCAGGCCAGCGAGGCCGGTTAGCGAGTTGATCCACACGAAAGCGACCGAGGTGCCGCTCGCTTCCCGCGTCGGCATCCAGTGCGCGAACAGCAGCAACGGCGTGAGGAAGATCGCGCCGCCGGTGCCGGTGAGGCCGGAGAGCACACCGATCGATGCGCCGACGATCAAACCGATTGGCCACGGCACCTTTCGCCCGATTGCCTCTGCATCCTCGCTTTCGGCGCGTGCGGCGTGGCGGAATACGCCGACCGCGGCGACCAGCAGCACCAGGCCGAGCAGGATCGAATAGCTTTCCTTCGGCAACTTCACCTGTGCGGCGAAGAACGCCGCCGGCGCCGAGGCCAGCACGAACGGCAGGACGTTGCGCCAGCGCACATGGCCGCCGCGCCAGAAGCGCACCAGACCGATACCGCCGACCAGCAGGTTCAGCGCGAGTGCGGTCGGCCGCATCTGCTCCGGCGCGAAGCCGAGCAGGGCCATCGACGCGATATAGCCGCTGGCGCCAGCATGGCCGACCGACGAGTAGAGCGCCGCGACTGCGAAGAACAGCGCGGCGAGGATCAGTTCGGATTCGGTCAAGGCTGGCGGTCGAGTGCGCGGGCGAGCAGCGAGCCTGCCAGCAGAGCCGCGACGAACACAAGCGCTTCCACAGTGCCGCGTGCGAGATTGGCCAGCGCAGGCCCCGGACAGTAACCGGCAATGCCCCAGCCGACGCCGAACAACAGGCTGCCGACGAGGAGCCGCGCATCGATGCTTGTGCTGGCGGGAAGTTGCAGTGGATCACCGCAGATCGCGGTACTGCGGCGTCGACGGATCCACGCATAGCCAGGCGTGGCGACGAACAGCGCGCCGGCCATGACGAGGGCAAGCGAAGGATCCCAGCGCCCGGCGACGTCGAGGAAATTCAGCACCTTGTCGGGATCGGTCATGCCCGACACCGCGAGCCCGAACCCGAACACCGCGCCGGCGAGCAGGGCATACAGCAGCCGTGTCATGGCAGCAGTCCGAACGCATGCCGCAACACGAACACCGTCGCGATGCCGGCCCCCATGAACGCGACCACCGCCGCAAGCGAACGCTTCGACAAGCGCGCCAGTCCGCAGATGCCATGGCCACTGGTGCAGCCGCTGCCGAGCCGCGTGCCGAACCCGACCAGCAGACCGGCGGCGATCAGCCACGGCAACGGGAATCCGGTGCGCGGCGGCGAAACCCCGCTGCCGAGCGCGAACCAAAGCGCGGCGCCGGCGACCAGGCCGATCAGGAACGACCAGCGCCATGCGCGTCCGTCGTGCTGCTCGATGGCGCCATTGAGGATGCCGCTGATGCCCGCGACGCGGCCGACCAGCGCCAGCAACAGCACCGCGGCCAAGCCGATCATGGCGCCGCCGATCAATGCGGGGATGGGAGTGAATTCGGTCGGCATGGTGTATCAGCTCAGATGCGGTCGAGCGGAACTTTGAGGTAACGCACGCCGTTGTCCTCCGCTTCCGGCAGCGCGCCGGCGCGGATGTTCACCTGCACCGCAGGCAGGATCAGCGCAGGCATGGCGAGCGTGGCATCGCGCGCCTTGCGCATGGTCACGAACCCCGCTTCGTCGACGCCATCGCGGACATGGATGTTGCCGCGCTTCTGCTCGCCGATCGTGGTCTCGCAACGCACTTCGCGTCCACCCGGCCCGTAGTCGTGGCAGACGAACACGCGGGTGTTCTCGGGCAGTTCGAACAGACGCTGGATCGAACGGTAAAGCGTCGCCGCGTCGCCGCCCGGGAAGTCGCAGCGCGCGGTGCCACCGTCAGGCATGAACAACGAATCGCCAGTGAACAGTGCATCGCCGATCAGGTAGGCGTTGCTGTCGCTGGTATGGCCCGGTGCCGCGATCACGCGCGCATCGAGCTCGCCGATGGTGAAGGCCTCGCCGTCGGCGAACAGGTGGTCGAATTGCGAACCATCGATCGGGAAGTGTTCCCCGAGGTTGAAGATCGGGCGGAACGCCTTTTGCACGTCACGGATACCTTCGCCGATCGCGAGCGTTGCGTCCGGGAAGTGCTGTGACTTCAGCCAGTGCGCGGCGGACAGGTGGTCGGCATGGGCGTGGGTTTCCAGCAGCCACCGCACCTGCAGACCCTGATTACGGACATGATCAAGCAGGGCTTGCGCCGATGGCGTCGACGTCCGCCCGGACTTGGCATCGAAATCGAGCACGGGATCGACGATCGCCGCCGTGCGCGTGGCCGGATCGGCCACCACGTAGCTCCAGGTGCCGGTGTCGGCGTGGTGGAAGGCTTGCACCTGCGGCTGCATGCGCGGCTCCAGAGGCGACGTCGCGGCCATCATAAGCCGCCGTGCCGCGCTCGTCGCCCAGTCGGCCGGGGTTCTGCTTCGCCATTCCCGCGAAGGAGCTGTGGCCTTTGCCGCCGCTCTCTCTCGGTATATACATAGGCCTCAAGAAACAAAAGATTCAAACCAGTCCCACTGGATTCCCGCATTCGCGGGAATGGCGAAGAGACGAACACGCTGTCGGGCCTCGTACCACCTTAGAAGGTTCCTATGAAGATGACCCGCCTCATCCCGATGCTGCCAGTGAGAAGCATGCCCGCGAGTGTCGAGTTCTGCTTCAGCATCGAGCAGAGAAATGATGATTGGCGCTGGGCGATGCTGTGCTTTGGCGAGTGTCGCCTGATGGTGGATCAGTCAATCAACGCCCATCCAGCGATTCCTCGTGATTCCGTTCTCTACTTGTATCCGGACGACATTGCTGAGTATCACGAGCAGGTGCGTAGGAATGGATTGGCTATCCCCGAGTTGGAAGCGTCGTTCTACGGCATGACTGAATTCCGCATCGATGATCCGGACGGAAATCGGTTGTGGATCGGGCAAAAACCCCCAACGAATACCTGATGCACCCTGGAGCTCAACAGTCGTTGGGCTTCGGACAATGACGCCTGCAACAAGCCGAACCCGCATCGCGGGTAGGCTTGATCCAAACGCTATTTCGCAAGCGTCTCGTTAAGCAGCGACGCCAGTCGCCACGCCGCCTGCCGCACGCGTTGCTCGGCCAGCGGCCGCATCGCATTGAGATAGGCGTAGTCCATCCGATGCTGCGCGGGATACAGCTGGCGCGCATCGATCAGGCGGCAGGATTCGCCAGCCCAGGCTTCGGGCGTCGATGCCGCTTCGGCAGGCAATGGCGGCCAAGGCTGGCGGTCGAGGTGGTCGGCGTACTGCTGCAGTTTCAGGCCGCGGCTACCGAGCACGTAGTAGTCCCACACCGAATGCAGGTTGGTGCCCATCACGCCGTCGACATAATGTTTGCGTGCGTACGCCTCGGGTTCGAGGTCGGTGCGCAGGCTGATCTGGAATTTGTTGCCACCTTGGTCGGCACGGTTGCTGGCGTGCAGCGGCTGGTGGATGTCGCCGATGAAATGGACCAGGAACTTCAACGCATCGCGGCGTGCCTCGCGCGGCTGGCTGCGGTCGGCCAGGATGCGCCGCTGCGCCTCGATCGCGGCGATCACGCAATTGCCATCGGGGCAGTCCTTGGCCGGATCGAACGCGCACTGGGTGCCCGAGGCGTAATTGACGTAATGCCAGCGCGAGGTCTGCTTGAAGCGCGGCGGGTCGTTGTCGCGCAGCGCGTCGGCCCAGTAGGCAACGCCGTCGAGGTCCGGGTCAGGCTCACCGGCCAGCAACCGGGCGACTTCCGCCTTGGCGGCGGGGGTGAGGTGGCGTTCGGCCAACGCGCCGACCAGGCGGTGGCCGAGGGCGCTCCAGGCCAGTGCGGCGGGGGAGGCGGCGAGGACAAGGAGGAAAACCAGCGAGGACAATGCCAATCGGCGCATGGCGGGGTGGGGTCGGGGCGGCGGAGCCGTTAAAATACTGCGCTTTCGTGACCCCCGTCCCTTCAGGAACCCCCAATGGCGATCAAGGTTGGTATCAACGGCTTCGGCCGCATCGGCCGCAACGTGCTGCGCTCGGCCGTGCAGAATTTCGGCAACGACATCGAGATCGTCGCCATCAATGACCTGCTCGAGCCCGATTACCTGGCCTACATGCTCCAGTACGATTCGGTGCACGGCCGCTTCAAGGGCGACGTGAAGGTCGAAGGCAATACGCTGGTCGTCAACGGCAAGAAGATCCGCCTGACCCAGGAACGCGATCCGGCCAACCTCAAATGGGACGAAGTCGGCGCCGAAGTCGTCATCGAATCCACCGGCCTCTTCCTCGACAAGACCACCGCGCAGAAGCACCTCGATGCCGGCGCGAAGAAGGTGATCCTGTCGGCGCCGTCGAAGGACGACACGCCGATGTTCGTTTACGGTGTCAACGACAAGACCTACAAGGGCGAGGCGATCATTTCCAACGCCTCGTGCACGACCAACTGCCTGGCGCCGATCGCCAAGGTGATCAACGACAAGTGGGGCATCAAGCGTGGCCTGATGACCACCGTGCACGCCACCACCGCGACGCAGAAGACCGTCGACGGCCCGAGCAACAAGGACTGGCGCGGCGGCCGCGGCATCCTCGAGAACATCATTCCCTCGTCGACCGGCGCCGCGAAGGCCGTCGGCGTGGTGATCCCCGAACTCAACAAGAAACTCACCGGCATGTCCTTCCGCGTGCCGACCTCGGATGTTTCCGTGGTCGACCTCACCTGCGAGCTCGAGAAGCCGGCGACCTATGCCGAGATCTGCGCCGAGATGAAGGCGCAGTCCGAAGGCGCATTGAAGGGCGTGCTCGGCTACACCGAAGACAAGGTCGTCGCCACCGACTTCCGCGGAGACACCCGTACCTCGATTTTCGATGCCGATGCCGGCATCGCCCTGGACAGTACCTTCGTCAAGCTGGTCAGCTGGTACGACAACGAGTGGGGGTATTCCACCAAGTGCCTGGAAATGGTCAAAGTGGTCGCGGGGAAGTAAGCAACCGACCCCAAATGTCACTTCGAAGCCCCGGCACCCCGGGGCTTCGTCGTTTCTGCGACGCAGTGCCCCTGCCGTCACCCCCTTACGGGTTGCGGGAGTCGCCATGCCACGGTTAGCGTGGCCGCTTATGGCCGCAGCCGAGCCCTCTGGCATCCAGCGCACCGGTCCGGACTGGGCGCTGCGTCGCGAGTTCGCGCGGCTGCTGGTGCTCGCCGTCATCCTGCCGGCGCTGACACTGTCGGCGCTGTTTACCTGGCGTGACGCGATTTCTCGTCGTGATCGCGCCGGCGAACGTCTGCAATCGGTTGCCGAATCCACCGCACGCGATCTCGACGACTTCCTCCGCGCGCATCGTGCTGCGGTCGCCGACTTGGCCGAGCGCCGCAGTGCTGAACGCAATCTCGCCGACCGCGCGCGCTGGAGTGCCGATCTGCAACGACTGCGCCGGCATTACCCGGCGTTCCGCAGTCTGTTGGTTACCGACGCCAAGGGCGGACTACTGCTGCGCGATCCGCCAGCGCCAGCTTCGAAGGCGAATCTGCAAGTGGGCGACCGTGCCTATTTCACCGAACCGGCGCGCACGGGCACCAGTTACGTTTCGGATGTCATCCTGGGCCGCGTTCGCAACGATGCGTTGGTCGCGCTGTCGGCACCGTTGTACGAACATGGACGTTTCGCCGGTGTCGTCGAGGCTTCGATCACGGTCGAAACCGTCGCCGGCCTGCGTGGGCAATTGCTGCGCGAACGTGGCTACGAAGCGCTGCTGCTGGATCGCGCGGGAGCCGTAGTGCACGCCAGCGCCGGCTTGCCGTATGCACCGCTCGATCGGATCGGCAGCGACGCGCCCGCACAGCAACTCCAGCGCATCGCCACGCACCCGCAGGAGCGCACACTGCAACGCGTGAATGGCGTGTTGCGCGACGGTGATGATGCGTATGGCGTCGCCGTACCGCTCACTGTCGGCTGGCGTTTGCTACTGCTGCAACCCAAACACGGCCTGGACGTGGAACTGTTCCGCAACGTACTCGCGCTGCTGGTCCTGTTGTTGCTGGTGGCGGCCGGCGTGTTCGCAATCGCCTGGTGGCAGATGCGGCGCCTAACCGGCAGCGTGCGCGAACTGCTCGAACGCATGCAGCGTTTCGCCCTCGACCAGGACTCGCCGCGGATCCCGTCCGAATCGATGCCCAGCGAACTGGCGCCGCTGGCCGATGCCATGAATCAGCTCACCAACCGCCTCAGTCACGCCTATCGCGAGACCAGTCATAGCCTCGACGAACAGCGCCGCCTGCGCCGTTCGCTGGAACAGGTGGTCGGCGCACGCGAGCGCGAGATCGCGCAGCGCACGCAGGAATTGCGCACGGCGGTGTCCGAGCTCGATCGCCTCAGTCGCACCGACGCCCTGACCGGCTGCCTCAACTATCGCGGCTTCCGCGAAGTGGCGGCGCTGTTGTGGCACGAGGCACGAACGACTGATCGACCGTTGTCGGCGCTGGCGCTGGATATCGACCACTTCAAGTCCTACAACGATCGCTACGGCCACCAGCGCGGCGACAACGCGCTCAAGCGCTTCGCCGGTGCCGTGCGCAGCGCGCTCTACCACCGCGAGGACGTGGTGGTGCGGCCCGGCGGCGAGGAATTCATCGTGTTCCTGCCCGATACCACGCTGGAGCAGGCGCGCGGCGTCGCCGAACGCATCTGCACCAGCGTGATCCACGCCGACATCGCCCACGCCGGCTCTCCGATAGGCGTGGTCACGGTCAGCATCGGCGTCGCCAGCATCGAGCCGGACGACGGCGACGATCCCGAAGTCATGCTCGGCCGCGCCGACGCCGCCCTGTACCGTGCCAAGAACGCCGGGCGCAATCGCATCTCGCTGTAAGGGGTAGGCCTTGGTTTGAACGTGGCGGCCGCGACCGCGACAATAGCGGCCCCTTTGTCGCCGCTGAATCCCCATGTCCATCCTCCGCATGACCGACCTCGACCTCGCCGGCAAGCGCGTGCTGATCCGCGAAGACCTGAACGTGCCGATCGAGGCGGGCCGCATCACTTCCGAGCAACGCATCACGGCCGCTTTGCCGACGCTGAAGCTGGCGTTGCAGCAGGGTGCGGCGGTGATGGTGACCTCGCACCTCGGGCGGCCGAAGGAAGGCGTGTGGAGCGAAGCCGATTCGCTGGCGCCGGTGGCTCTGCGTTTATCCGAATTGCTCGGTATCGACGTGCCACTGGTGAAGGACTGGGTCGACGGCGTCGACGTGCAGCCGGGCCAACTGGTACTGCTGGAAAACTGCCGCATGAATGTCGGCGAGGGCAAGGACGACGACACCCTGTCGAAGAAATATGCCGCGTTGTGCGATGTGTTCGTGATGGATGCGTTCGGCACCGCGCACCGGGCGCAGGCATCCACGCATGGTGCGATCAAGTTCGCCAAGGTCGCCGCGGGCGGTCCGCTGCTGATGGCCGAGCTGGATGCACTGGCGAAGGCGCTCGACAACCCGTCACGGCCGCTGCTGGCGATCGTCGCCGGTTCCAAGGTGTCGACCAAACTGGAGTTGCTGTCGTCGCTGGTCGGCAAGGTCGACCAGCTCATCGTCGGTGGCGGCATCGCCAATACGTTCATCGCCGCGATGGGGCATGGCGTCGGCAAGTCGCTGGTCGAAATGGATCTGATCGACACTGCAAGACAGATCATGGCCGACGCGAAGGCACGCGGCGCGGATATCCCGGTGCCGACCGATGTCGTCGTCGCACCGAAATTCGCCGCCGATGCACCGGCGACAGTGAAGGCCGTCGATGCGGTCGATGCCGACGACATGATCCTCGACATCGGCCCCGACACCGCGCGGCGTTACGCCGAGCTGATCAGGAATGCCGGCACCGTGGTGTGGAACGGTCCGGTCGGGGTGTTCGAGTTCGATGCCTTCGGCCATGGCACCGAAACACTGGCGCGCGCGATCGCCACATCGAAGGCGTTCTCGATCGCCGGCGGTGGCGACACGCTGGCCGCGGTCGACAAGTACGGCATTGCCGATGACGTGTCCTACATCTCCACCGGTGGCGGCGCGTTCCTTGAATTCCTCGAAGGCAAGGAGCTGCCCGCGGTCACGGCGCTGAAAGCACGCGCCTGAGCCGCATTCATCTCAGCGCGGCCGTTGCGCCGGAATTTGCCTGTAGTAGGCTGCGATACGAGCAGTACACAGGGGATGCGGGGATGCGATTCGGGCAGTGGGCGCTGCTGTTGGCGCTGGTGGCAGGTGGGGTGCGTGCAGGCGATACCGAACACGTACGCGGCGACTTCCGTTTCTCGGTCGGGGCCGAACCGGCCTTCATCACCAGGCGCGAAATCCCGGCGCAATGGGATACGACGGCACCGGGCGCGAACGAACCGCGCTGGCGTTACTGGCTGTACGACATCCAGGCCGATCGCCGTGCTGGTCGCGACCTGGTCTATGCCGACCACGTGTTCGAGCCGAAATCGCAGTCGCTCATCGGCGAGGCCGGCCGCTTCCAGATCACCTTCAATCCGAACTACCAGCGGCTGTTGATCCATCGCGTTGAGTTGCGCCGCGACGGTCGTTGGCTCGACCGCCTGTTCCCGGACAAGATCTCGCTGGCGCGGCGCGAAAGTGGTTTCGAACAAGACCTGGCCGATGGTGAAGTGACCGCGTTGATCGTGCTCGACGACGTCCGCGTCGATGACGTCATCCGCGTCAGTTACACCGTCGCCGGCAGCAACCCGATCCTCGCCGGGCAGACCGCTGACTGGACCCAGCTCGGATGGCACAACCCGGTGCTCGACAGCTATCTGCGCGTCCTCGACGATCCGGGCAGCAAGTTGCGCGCGCATCGCGAGAATGCCGCCCCGGAACCGGTGATCCGCACCACCGCCGATGGCGTGGAGGCGCTGGCCCACAAGCACGGCGCGGCCGCGGTCATCAACGAGGAGAACTATCCGCTCTGGTACCAACCGTACCCGACGGTGCAGATCGCCGTCGATCGCAGCTGGGCCGACGTGGTCACCTGGGCCTTGCCGCTATATCCCAAGGTCGATGCACTGCCCGATGACCTGGAGGCGAGGATCGCTGCGTGGGTGAAGATCGCCGATCCGCATGCACGGATGAAGGCGTTGTTGCGCACGGTGCAAGACGAGATCCGATATTTCGGTGTGGAAATGGGCGACAACACCCATCGTCCGACGCCACCGGCCGAAACCTGGCGCCGCCGCTACGGCGACTGCAAGGACAAGGCTTATCTGCTTTCGACGCTGCTCGGGCGCGTGGGCCTGCAAGGCGTGCCAGCGCTGGTGTCCACGCAACGCGGGCGCGCGCTGAAGGATTTCGTACCCACGGCATCGGTGTTCAACCATGTCGTGGTCCGCGCGACCGTGGCCGGCACGGTGCTGTGGGTCGATCCGACCATGACCCAGGAAGGCGGCGATCCACGCGACAGCGACCTGAGCCCGTATGGCGTTGCCCTGCCGATCACCGCAGGCGTCGCGGCGCTGGAAACCATCGCACCGGGCCGGGATGCGAACGATGGTATCCAGTCCGTCGAACAGTATGTGCCCAGCGTCGACGGACGCAGCATCAAGCTGCGCATCGAAACCGTGTACCAGGGCCGCTCGGCCAATTACGCGCGCCGTTCCCTCGCGAGCGAGCGTAGCGAGGATCTGTCACGTCGTTACGCCGACTATTACCGCAAACGCTATGGCGACCTCGACGTGCTGGCGTCACCGACGCTCGCCGACGACCGCGAAGCCAATACGCTGAAGACCGTCGAGACCTATGAACTGAAGTCGCCGTTCGAAAACGAAGGCGGGGTCAGGGCGCTCGAAGTCTATGGCGAAGCCCTGCAGGGCACGAGCGTGCTGCCGCCGTCGATGGCGCGTACCGGCCCGCTGGATTTCGCCCAGCCATCGCACTACAGGCATGAGGTCCAGATCGAATTGCCGGAACGCTGGAGCGCTACCTTCGGCAATGAAGACGTCTCCTATGCCTCCACCGCCTTCGACTACAAGCGCGACCTCAAGGTCGCCGACCGTTCGGTCAAGCTGGTCTACGACATGCGCGTGAAGGAAACCGAAGTGATGCCGGAACGCGTCGCCGCCCATCTCGGCGAATTGCGCAAACTGCGCGAGAGCCTGTCGGCGCGGTTGCGCTTCCACATGCCGGCCGGGCTGGACCAGCAGCAGCGCGACCAGCGGCTGAAGGCACTGCTCAAGGATGTGATCGACGGCGGAGCCAAGGAATGATGCGCACGTGTCTTTTGCTGGCCGCGCTCGTGGCGTGGCCGGTGATGGCGGCCGAGCCGCAGGCGTCCGCCGATATCGCCAGCACCGATCCAGCGCGGGCGTGGGAACTGTTCCTGGACAAGGCCGAATTCGAGCAGGCTTATCCCGCCTACGACGTGCTCGACAAGGTCGGGTACCGTCCCGATGGCGTCGATGCAGCGTTGTGTCGCGAGCATGCCGATGCGCTGAATGCCGCGGTCGCTGCAGCACCTGTGAGTATCGTCCTGCGTCGCGCCGCCATGCTCTGCGCCGAAGCCGTCGGGGACGATACCGGTGCCGAACACGCCCTGACTGCCCTGGCGGGTCTGGCGAAGTTGGCGTTGTCGCAGGCATCGAACACCATCAATCCCAAGCCGATCCGCGTACTGCGTCCCGACGACGCCTACGCGTTGCTGCATGCCAGCGGCCTCGAGTACCGCTACGACTACTACGCCGAGGTGGCGGTCAAGCGCTATTTCCCACTGGTAATCGCAGCGTGGGATCCCGAGGCCAAGCTCGAGCACCACCTGGAATTCGATTACATCGACACGATCCAGCGTATCGATCGCAAGGATCGTTTTTCCGGTTTTCCGTTCAACCGCAACCAATACGTCGATGCGTTCGTCGACAGCCAGGTGAAGGCGAACGACATCCTCGGCCTCGACATCCAGGCGGTGCGTGACGCCATCGGCGTGGCCGCCACCAAGGACAAAGTCGCCAAGCTGCGTGTGACCGCCGAACGTGGCGGCATCCAGTCCGCACTCAATTGGCTGTCGCTCTGCGCCAGCAAGCCGTTCCCGGGTTGCGGTGACGGCTTCGTCGACGCGGTACTGCCGCAAGCGGAAAAGCAGTACGCGCTGCCGATGACCTTGCTGGCCTACGCCTATGCCGAGGGTGTCGGCGTCAAACCGGATGCGGAAAGCGCCCGTCAGCTGCTCGACGCAGCGGACAAGCGCTGGCGCTACGACGGTGCGACGCTGACCTATGCGGCACTCTGGGCCATCAACCACAAGAGCGCCTTGCCGGATGCGCTGCGGCAACGTCTGGTCCAGGCACAAGCGCGAGGCAACGCGAACGCACGGCTGTTGCTGATCCGGGAGAAATTCGTCGCCAATCCGAAAGCAGCATTCGATGACGCTGAAGTGGCATTCCTGTCAGAGCCGAAGCACAACGGACTCGGCTCCGGTTACGCGATGCTCGCGGGATATCACGCACGGCTCAAGCACAAGCAGGAGACCCTCGAATGGGGCAAGCGTGCCGCCGAGGCGGGCAATGCCGAAGCGCAGTCGAACTATGGCCTGGCTTTGCTCGATGGCGATGGCCTTGCCGCCGACCGCGTAGCTGGCGAGCGCATGCTTGCCGAGGCAGCGCACGGCGGCGATACCTGGAGCCAACGCTATCTGGCCAGCCTCAGCGCGCAGCAAGGCCGCTGGGCCGATGCCGAAGGCTGGTTGATGGCCGCGGTGGATAGCGGCGACATCAAGGCGGTGCTGTTCCTCGCCGAACTGTACGAATGGGAGCGCCCAGGCGTCTCTGGCAAAGTCGATCGCGCCGTCGAGATTTATCGCGCGCTGGCCGACGCGGATAACGTCGCCGAAGGGCGTCGACGCCTGGCCGTGATGGCGCTCGCTGGTCGAGGCATGAAGAAGGATCCCGGGCAGGCGAAGCAGTGGTTGCTGGCCGATGCCGAAAAAGGCGATCACGCTTCGGAATACATGCTCGGGATGTCGTACCTGCAAGGCGAGCTTGGCAACGTCGACGAAGCTGAAGGCACGCGCTGGATGGAGCGCGCAATCGAGGCGAAGGAAGAAGGAGCCTATGCCGATTATGGTTATTGGCTCTACTACAAGAAACAGACGCCGCAATCCAGGAGCCGTGCACTCGAACTGTGGCGGGCAGGCGAAACCATAGGTGCGGCCGGGGCATCCAATAACCTGGCGTGGGCGCTGTGTACGTCCGCCGATGCCGCTGTCTTCGATGCCAAGGCCGGATTGGCCTCTGTCGGGAAAATGGGCAACGTCGAAAGCCTCGGCGCGACCGCACTCGATACCGTCGCCGCTTGCCATGCCGCAGCAGGCGATTACAAGCGCGCCGCGGAACTGCAGGCACGGGCGATCGAGCTGTTGAAGAAGGCCAATGCCTCCGCAACGGCAAGCAGCGACGAAGACGACACGCGTGGTTATCGCGACCGGTTGGCGCTCTACGCCAGGCGGCAGCGCTATATCGAGCCGGTTGTTCGCAAGCAGCCATGAAAGTGTGATGGCTGTCCTCGTCTTCATGCCTTGCATGCACTGGCCACACTAACGTGCCCGGCGCGGCCGCCGTGGCCGCGATCGCAGGGAGAGGCACTCCAATGGGCCGGATGAAGGTATTCGTCATCAGCATCGTTCTGACCATGGCCTCCAGCGCCAGCCTCGCAGGCGGCGGCGGTTGCCTGGCCGGTCACTACCAGTACTTTGACGCGGCTGGCCAGCAGGTCGGTGCGGAATCGGTCGGGTGCCAGTCCAACTGGAGTTGGGGCATACGCACCGACGATGCCGTGTTCGTTGCCAGTTGCGGCGAAGCGAGTTGAGACCCGGACGTTACGAATGAAACAAAAGCCCCGGCTGATCCGGGGCTTTTGCCTTTCCAGGTCAATGGTGTTGCCAGTCGTCCGCCAGCAGGCCGAAGATTTCCGAATCGGTGGCCACGTCGCCGACGAAAAAGCGCTGCCGCAGCACGCCTTCACTGACAAAGCCCAGGCGTTGCAGTAGTCCGCGCGAGGCATCGTTGCGTGGATCGATGTCGGCCTCGATCCGATGCAGTCCGAGTGTGCGGAACCCCCAGTCCAGCGCCAGCGCGACCGCTTCGCGCGCGAGCCCTTGGCCCCACAGGTCGGAGCGCAGCGCGTAGCCAACCTCGGCGTAGCGATGGCGGGCGTCAAAGTGGAACAGGGTGCAGGTGCCGATCGCCGCATCGTCGTCACGACCGACCACGATCCAGTTGAGCTTCTCGCGCTGCTCGAAGCCCTCATCGATTTCCGCGATCAGGCCTTCGGCCTCGCCACGTTCGGTCATCGGTGGCCGACTCCAGTAGCGTGTCACCGCCGGATCGGAAAACAGGGAGAACAGTCCGTCGGCATCCTCCGCCCGCGGTCCGCGCAGATGCAGCCGTTTGCCCTGCAGCCTGGGGAAGGCGGGCAGGGAGGCGAGCCTGGTACTGATCGATGCATCGTGGGTACTGCTGCGCATGGTGTTGTCGTGTCGCGGCGCTGTGATAGTTTCGTCACCATGCCAGAACATAGACGCCGCACCAAAATCCTCGCCACCCTGGGCCCGGCCACCGATGCGCCGGGCGTGCTCGATGCCCTGCTGCGTGCAGGGGTCGATGTAGTCCGCCTGAATTTCTCGCACGGCGATCCGGCTGCGCAGCTTGCGCGCGCGCAAGCGGTGCGTGAGGCCGCGCAACGCGCCAACGTCGAAGTCGGCATCCTCGCCGACCTGCCGGGGCCGAAGCTGCGCATCGAGCTTTTTGCCGAAGGACGCGTGCAACTCAAGGCCGGCGATCGTTTCGATCTGGTCGCGCGGACCGATGCGCCGCCTGGCAACGCACGCGAGGTCGGCATCAGTTACCTCGGCCTGCCCAGCGACGTGCATCCCGGCGACACGTTGCTGCTCGATGACGGCCTGATGCAGCTGCGCGTCGAACGGATCGAGGGCGAGCGCATCGTCACCACCGTGCTCAATGACGGCGCGCTTTCGAACCGCAAGGGCCTGAACCGGCTCGGCGGCGGCTTGTCGCTGGGGGCGTTGACCGAGCGCGATCGCGAACTGATCGCAGTCGCGGCGCAGATCGGCGCCGAGTTCATCGCGGTGTCGTTCTGCCGCAACGCCGCCGACATGGAAGAAGCCCGGGCGATTGCGCGCAAGCACGGCAGCGATGCCGCCCTGGTCGCCAAGATCGAGCGCACCGAGGCGATCGAGAACCTGACTGAGATCGTCGAAGCTTCCGACGCCGTGATGGTCGCGCGCGGCGACCTCGGCGTGGAGATCGGCGATGCCGAACTGCCAGGCCTGCAGAAAAAGATCATCCGCGAGTCGCTGCTGCGCAACCGCGTCGTCATCACCGCGACGCAGATGCTGCAGTCGATGGTCGACAGCCCGATCCCGACCCGCGCCGAAGTGCTCGACGTCGCCAACGCGGTCATCGACGGCACCGATGCGGTCATGCTGTCGCAGGAAACCGCGGCCGGCAGCTACCCGGTCAAGGCGGTCGAGGCGATGGCGCGGATCTGCGTCGGCGCCGAAAAACAGTTCCAGATGGACACCGATTTCGAGAAGGCCCCGCGCGACCTCGAGCGCGCCGACCAGGCCATCGCGATGGCGACGATGTTCCTGTCCGAACACATCGGCGTGCGTGCGATCGTGGCGATGACCGAATCCGGCGGCACTGCGCGCTACTTGTCGCGCTTCCGCACCAGCGTGCCGATCTACGGCCTGTCGCGCCACGCCGGATCGCGCCGGCGCATGGCGCTGATGCGCGACGTGTTCCCCGTCGATTTCGACACTCGTGGCCTGGCCCCGCGCGAAGCCGCGCGCGACGCAGTCAAGCAGCTGTTCGAGTGCGGCCTGCTGACCGGTGGCGACCGCGTGATCTTTACCAGCGGCGACCACATGGAACACCACGGGGCGACCAATACGCTGCGTCTGCTGCAGGTCGGGGCGGGCGGAGGGGCGGAAGGATTGGGCGAGCTGTAGCGCTGGTCTGAGATCGGCGATTGGCACCATTCAGGAGCATGACTGACGGTCATTGACCGCGGCTATTCGTGGTGCTATTTCGTCGCTTGGGGTAGTTGCCGGAGTCCGGCGATGACGTGCTTCCGCTTCTTGGCAGGCTGTCTGGCAGGTGCACTTTGCGCACCCGTCCTGGCCGCGGAAGGCATCCGCGTAGTCAACGAAGGCGGGATCCGCGATGAATGGACCCTGCCGCAGGGCTACAAGCTGGCGATGCCGGTGTATCCGGCTGCTTATGTCGAACAGCCCGCCGAGGTCTGCGTCGCCCTCGGATACCTGATCAACCCGGACGGCAGTACTTCCGATTTCGCATTGTTGAAGAGCTGGACCAGTGTCGATGTCCCGAACAAGGGGAGCCAGGACTACTGGGCGGCCTTTGCCAATGCCGCGGCCCAAGCCTTGTCACAATGGCGCTTCCAGCCGCGGCCGGAGGTGACGGCACCGCGTCCTGTCTACACGGTCGCGACCATGATCTTCGCAGGGTCATCGGATTTGCGCAGTCACTGCGCCATCCCCAACCTGGCGACCAGGTTGCGGGAGCTTCGCCAAGACACCAGCACCAGACGTAAGATGAACACCGCCTTGTTCGACCGTCTGGAGCTGGATTCCAACCTGCGCGAACAGGACACCATGCGGCAACCACGCATGTGAACCTGTCTGGTAAGCGCGCCTTTTCCTCAAGGAGAATTTCATGAGTCGTCGACTAAAGCTCTACGCGTCGGTTGCAGTGCTCGTTGCGCTCTATGCCACGGCAGGCACGGCAAAGGACCGGGTTCGAGTCGTCAACGAAGGCGGCATCCGCGATGCATGGATGCTGGCCGACGGAGTCAAGCTGGCAGCCCCTGGTTATCCTGCGTCGTTTGCCGAACGTGGTGACAATGTCTGTGTGGCGATCGGCTATTCGATCGAGCCCGATGGGTCGACGTCTAATTTCGCGCTGTTGAAGAGCTGGAGCAGCAGCACGGGTGAAAAGGAACCAGCCACTGGATTTTGGGATGCGTTCACGCAAGCGGGAGCCAATGCCTTGTCGCAATGGAAGTTCAAGCCCCGTCCCGAAGTGAGCAGCCCGCAACCGACCTATACCGTGGCCACCATGCATTTCATGGGCAAGGAAGCGACGGATCCTGCCGCCCTGAGGGGCAATTGCAAGATCGAGAACTTGTCCGCGTTCTTGCAGGAACAGAAATCCCGGCAGTTCATGAACGGCAAGGATAAGTACGAACTGGACCGCATGAACCGTCAGATAGAGCAAGCGCAGATCAAGGCCGCCGCCGCCGCCGCGGGAGTGAGGTAGCAACGGCAATTGAGGTTCCCAGCCGGGTCTGGCTCCGCCTGCCGTTGCGGGCAGGTGGAGTCATGTTTTGCCGGGCTGTTTCAGGCCGGAGATAAACCTTCCAGGCCAGCTATAATGAAGGTTTCCAGTCGGGTCAGACCAGAAACCATGAGCATCGAACAGCTTGCTGAAACCGCCCAGGCCATGGTCGCCGCGGGCAAGGGCATCATTGCGATCGACGAGTCGAACGCCACCATCGCCAAGCGCTTCGCCGGCGTCGGCATCGAGAACAGCGAAGAGCAGCGTCGCGCGTACCGCGAATTGCTGCTGACCACGCCGAAGTTGGGCGAACACATCAGCGGCGCGATCCTGTACGACGAAACCATCCGCCAGGCGACCAAGTCCGGCGTACCGTTTACCAAGGTCATGATGGACAACGGGATCATCCCGGGCATCAAGGTCGACAAGGGCACGCAGCCGCTGGCCGGTTTCCCGGGCGAAATGGTCACCGAGGGCCTCGACGGCCTGCGTGCTCGCCTCGAGGAGTACTACAAGCTCGGCGCCCGCTTCGCCAAGTGGCGCGCGGTGATCAACATCGGCGACGACATTCCCTCCGGTACCTGCATCGAAGCCAACAGCCATGCGCTGGCGCGCTACGCCGCGCTGTGCCAGGAACAGGGTCTGGTGCCGATGGTCGAGCCGGAAGTGATCATGGACGGCAGCCACGACATCGATACCTGCTTCGAAGTGACCGAAGTCGTGCTGCGTTCGCTGTTCGACTCGCTGTACCAGAACAGCGTGCTGCTGGAAGGCACCATCCTCAAGGCGTCGATGGTGCTTCCGGGCACGACCAGCGGCGAGAAGGCCAGTGTCGACGAAGTAGCTGCGGCCACGTTGCAATGCCTGAAGTCGACCGTGCCGGCGATCCTGCCGGGCATCGTGTTCCTGTCCGGCGGCCAGAGCGACGAGGATGCGACCGCGCACCTCGATGCAATGAACCGCATGGGCCCGAATCCGTGGCCGCTGTCGTTCTCCTACGGCCGCGCGATGCAGTCGGCGGCACTGAAGCTGTGGTCGCAGGACCTGGTGAACAACGTCGCCAAGGCCCAACAGACCGTGTACGCACGTGCACGCGACAATGGCCTGGCGGCACTCGGCCAGTGGAGCAAGGCGGCGTAACACGCGCTTCGCCCAGATCGAAAACGCCGGCCTCGCGCCGGCGTTTTTGTTTTCAAGACGCCGAAGACTCCGGCGCCGTCGCCACTTTGTCCGCCGCACGCACCGCCATCCGCCGGTCGATCGCGTCGAGGCCCAGGTCGGACATCGTCTTTAAGCCCGTGAACAACCACAGCGCCCAGGCGCCCGTGCTGCCGGCACCAAAAATGATCGCAAGGTGCATCGGCACGACCCGTAGGTAAGGCGTGAACATCAACGTGCCGAGGTTGGGTTTGCCACGCACGTCCGCGGCGTGTTGCGCGGCGTACGTCTGCTGTTGCGAGAGCACGAACGATACGCCGCAGGCAGCGAGGACGAGCGCGTCGCGCCAGCCGACGACGGCGTGCCCGGTAAGCAGGAACACCAGGTAGCCGACGTGGAAGAATCCGTAGTGCAGCGCGAAGAAATTCGCGGTTGAGCGCTTGCCGCTGTCGTCTTCCGGAACAGGTTTGTCGTTCGACGTGAAGCCTTCGGTGCTGAATTTGTGCAGTGCCAGCATGCGCTTGCGCGCATACCAGCCGATGATCACGCTCTGCATCCAGTACGGCCACAGCAGCCAGCCGACGTTCCAGTCGAACGCCAGCGCGGCCGTCAGCGTGGCGGCATTGGACAGGAGCAGGTTGCGGGCGGACGGGCTCATCGCCCGGCGAGGATAGCGCGATAACGCGTGGCCATCGCCGCGTCGAAGCAGCAGAACACCACACGCTGCGGCAACGGATGCACCGCGAGCCAGGCCCGTACTTCCGCCACTGCCAGCGGCGCCGCATGTACCGGGGGATAGCCGTAAACGCCGCAACTGATCGCGGGAAACGCGATCGAGTCGAGGCCATGTTCTGCGGCCAGGTGCAGCGATGCCCGATAGCAGCTCGCGAGCAACACCGGTTCGCCGGAAGTGCCGCCGTTCCAGATCGGGCCAACGGTGTGGATCACGTAGCGCGAGGGCAGGCGATGGCTCCAGGTAATGCGCGCCTCGCCAGTCGGGCAACGCACGCCCGGCCCCGCTTCCGGCAGCGAGCGGCATTCCGCGAGCAACCCCGGCCCCGCGGCACGATGAATGGCGCCATCGACGCCGCCGCCACCGAGCAAGGTCTCGTTGGCGGCATTGACGATGGCGTCCACCGCCAGCGTGGTGATGTCGCCATGGATGACTTCGATGCGCATGTGCTCATTGCAAGCCCGGCGGCGGCGCAGGTCAACCGATGGCCTACGCGGACGTTACCGCCCCACGGCTAGAATGCCCCGGCCGCCCGTAGATCCACGGCTCCACTCAGGCCAGAGAAACGCATGCGAATCCCCACCGCGATCTGCGCCCTGGCGCTCCTGCTGTCCCTGTCCGCCTGCGGCAAGGATGAAGCGGCGGCGAACAACCGCGGCGATGATCGTCCGGTCCCGGTGACGACCACGCGCGTGCAGCCGCGCACTTTCAGTGACACCCTGCAGGCGATCGGCACCGCACGTGCGCGAGAATCGATCACCGTGACGGCAAAAGTCAGCGAAACCGTGCAGCGCGTGCACTTCGACAGTGGCGACGAGGTCGGTGCCGGCGCGGTGCTGGTGACGTTGAGCGGACAGGCACAGCAGGCCGCGCTGACCGAGGCGCAGGCTGCGGCGAATGAAGCCGATCGCCTGTACCGTCGGCAGAATGAGCTGGCTGTGCAGCAACTGATCGCGCGCGCACAGTTGGATACGCAACGCGCCGTTCGCGATGCCGCGCAGGCGCGCGTTGCGCAGATGCGTGCCGCCATCGGCGACCGCAACATCCGCGCGCCATTCGCCGGCGTGCTCGGCATTCGCCAGATCAGCCCGGGCGCGTTGATCACGCCCGGTACCGTGATCGCCACGCTCGATGACGTGTCACGGATGTACGTGGACTTCCCGGTACCGGAAGCCGCCTTGGCCCAGGTCGCTCCAGGCCAGCACATCAGTGGCCGTGTCGCCGCGTATCCGGAGCGCACTTTCGATGGTTTGGTCAGCACCATCGATGCCCGCATCGATCCGGCCACGCGCGCAGTGACGGTGCGCGCGGATTTTCCCAATACGGATCGCGCACTGCGTCCGGGCATGTTGGTAAATGTCGAACTGCACCGATCGGAACGGCAGGCACTGCTGTTGCCTGAGATTGCGATCGTGCAGGTCGGTCAGAAGACCTTCGTGTACCGGGTGAAGGCGGACCACAGCGTCGAGCAGGCAGAAGTCGCGGTTGGAGCGCGCCGTGACGGACAGGCTGAGATCGTGTCCGGCTTGAAAGCCGGCGATCGCGTGGTGGTCGACGGCACTGGCAAGTTGCGTCCAGGTGCGAGTGTCGCCGAGGGCACGACGCCGACAACGCCAAAGCGGGGCTGAGCAGATGCGGCTGTCCAACCTCTCGATCGAGCGGCCGGTGTTCGCCACCGTGCTCAGCCTGCTGCTGATCGTGCTCGGCGTGATGGCGTTTTCGCGGCTGACCTTGCGCGAATTGCCCGCGATCGACCCGCCGGTGGTTTCGGTGGAAGTGAGCTATCCCGGCGCCTCGGCGGCCGTGGTCGAGAGCCGCGTCACCCAGGTGCTGGAGGATGCGCTGTCCGGCATCGAAGGCGTCGAGACGATCGAATCCAACAGCGTCAACGGCCGCGCGTCGGTGACGATCGAGTTCACTCTCTCGCGCGACATCGAAGGTGCAGCCAACGACGTGCGCGGTGCGGTCAGCCGCGTTGCCAACCGCCTCCCGGACGAAGCCGATCCGCCGCAGGTGACGAAAGTCGAAAGCGATGCCGACGTGATCCTCTGGCTCAACATGAGTTCCAGTGGCATGGACACGCTGCAGCTCAGCGACTATGCCGAGCGCTACGTCGTCGACCGGCTCTCCAGCATCGATGGCGTTGCGCAGGTGCGCATCGGCGGGCAACAGCGTTACGCCATGCGGGTCTGGCTCGATCGCGATGCGCTCGCCGCGCGTGGCATCACGGTCAACGATGTCGAGAACGCCTTGCGTGCGGAGAATGTCGAGCTGCCAGCAGGCCGCATCGAATCCGAGGCGCGCGACTTCACCCTGCGCGTTGCCCGCAATTACGAAAAGCCCGAGGACTTCGCGCAAATCCCGCTGGGCAAAGGTGCCGACGGTTACGTGGTGCGTCTCGGCGACGTGGCTAAAGTCGAACTGGCTTCCGCCGAACGCCGCTCCTATTTCCGCAGCAATGGCGAGCCGAACATCGGCCTCGGCATCGTCAAGACATCGACTGCCAACAGCCTCGACGTGGCGCTCGCAGCGCGGGCCGAAGCCGAACGCATGCAGCCCAGCCTGCCGGAAGGCACCCGCATCTTCGTCGCGTTCGATACCACGGTGTTCATCGAATCCGCGGTCGAGCGCGTCTACCACACGCTGGCCGAGGCGATCGTGCTGGTGCTGATCGTGATCTGGCTGTTCCTCGGCAGCGTGCGCGCAGCGCTGATCCCGGCGCTGACCGTTCCGGTCTGCCTGATCGCGGCGTTCATCCCGCTGTACGCCTTCGGATACTCGATCAACCTGCTGACCCTGCTCGCGCTGGTGCTGTGCATCGGCCTCGTCGTGGACGATGCGATCGTGGTGCTTGAGAACATCCAGCGCCGCGCCGATCTTGGCGAACCCAAGCTGGTTGCGGCGGCGCGCGGCACCCGCCAGGTTGCGTTCGCGGTGATCGCTACCACTGCCGTGCTGGTCGCGGTGTTCCTGCCGATCGGTTTCATGCAGGGCAACACCGGGCGGCTGTTCCGCGAATTGTCGGTCGCGCTTGCCAGCGCGGTCGCGTTGTCGGCCTTCGTCGCGCTGACCTTGACGCCGATGCTGTCCTCGAAGCTGGTACGGCCGCACCGCGAAGAAAAATCCAACCCACTGCATCGTTGGGTCAATGGGCGGCTTGATGCGGTCACTACGCGTTACAAGCGTTTCATCGAGGGCAACGTCGAGCGGCCCTGGCGTTTCGGCGCATTGATGCTGCTCGCGCTCGTGCTGAGCTTCGGCTTGTTCAAGCTGGTTCCGTCGGAGCTCGCACCGCCGGAGGATCGCGGTTCGTTCAATATCACGCTGACGGGCCCTGAAGGCGCGGGCTACGACTACACCGTCAAGCAGATCACGCAAGCCGAGCAGATCATGGCCAGGCACGTCGGCAACGGTGGGCCGGTACGACGGGCGAACACGCGCGTACCGGGCAGCTTCGGCGCCAGCGAAGACATGCATATCGGTCGGGTCAGCGTGTTCCTCAAGGACTGGCGCGAGCGTGATGTCGAGACCGGCGACGTCGCCAAGCAGGTGAAAGGCGACTTGGACAAGTTGCCTGGGGTGCGCGTTTCGACCCAGGTCGGTGGTGGCCTGGTGCGCACGCGCGGCCAGCCGGTGCAGATCGTGATCGGCGGGCCGGATTATGCCGAATTGGCGCAGTGGCGTGACCGGCTGCTGGCGCGCATCGAACAGAATCCGGGTTTGGTCGGCGCCGATTCCGATTACAAGGAAACGCGCCCGCAGATGCGCGTCCAGATCGATCGCCAGCGTGCCGCCGATCTCGGCGTCAGCGTGGCCGACATCGGCCATGCGCTGGAGACGATGATGGGTTCCCGCCGCGTCACCACCTTCGTCCGTGGCGGCGAGGAGTACGACGTCGTCGTCCAGTCGACAAAGGATGGTCGCGCGAGCCCTGCCGACCTGACTGCGATCCAGGTGCGTACACGCGATGGCGAGCTGGTGCCGCTGTCGAACCTGGTCACGCTGGGCGATACGGCCGAGGCCGGCAGCCTCAATCGCTTCAACCGCCTGCGCGCGATCACGATCAACGCCGGCCTTGCGCCGGGATACCGGATAGGCGATGCGATCGCCTGGCTGCAGCAGGCGGTCGAAGAAGAATTGCCCGAGCAGGCGCAGATCGACTGGAAGGGCGAGTCGCGCGAATACCAGCGCGCCGGCGGTGCGGTGCTGCTGACCTTCACCCTGGCGCTGCTGATCGTGTACCTGGTGCTCGCCGCGCAGTTCGAGAGCTTCATCCACCCGTTCGTGATCATGCTGACGGTGCCACTGGGTGTGCTTGGCGCGCTGATCGGGTTGTGGCTGACCGGCGGGACGCTCAATCTCTTCAGCCAGATCGGCATCGTGATGCTGGTTGGCCTGGCGGCGAAGAACGGCATCCTGATCGTCGAATTCGCCAACCAGCTGCGTGACCAGGGGCGCAGCGTGCATCAGGCGATCGTCGAATCCGCCGG
This sequence comes from Lysobacter sp. CFH 32150, assembly GCF_022758295.1. GTDB lineage: Bacteria > Pseudomonadota > Gammaproteobacteria > Xanthomonadales > Xanthomonadaceae > CFH-32150. The sequence goes on from NZ_JALDWJ010000008.1 coordinate 74,441, forward strand.
CGTGCGCTTGCGTCCGATCCTGATGACCTCCATCGCGACCATGGTCGGTGCCTTGCCGCTGGTGCTGGCCGGTGGGCCGGGTTCGGCCAGTCGTGGCACGATTGGCGTGGTCGTGATCTTTGGCGTCGGTTTCTCGACGCTGCTGTCGTTGTTCGTGGTGCCGGCGTTTTACGCGCTGCTCGCACCGTATACGCGTTCGCCGGAAGCGGTGGCGCAGGAGTTGAAACAATTGGAAGCCGAAGTGCAGCCCGTCGGAGGCCACGGATGAGCGAAAAACCGCGCTCGCCGTGGTCGGGACGTGGCTCGAAGGCGCCGCCTCGCGGCAAGCACCCGGAGCCGCAACACGCTCCGCAGCGCATGCCGAGGGAAGGCGTGCATCACGATGGAGAGCCTGCGCACTCGCACGCGCGCGAACATCGTGAAGTCGAATTGCGGCTGTATGGCCTCAATGCGATCCGCGCCGTATTCGCGCGCCGGCCACAGGCGATCCGCAAGCTGTATCTCACCGAGCAGCGCATCCCCCAATTGCAGCCCTTGCTCAAGTGGTGCGTCGCCAATCGCGTCGGCTATCGCGTGGTCGAGGACAGCGACCTGCAGAAACTCGCGGCGAGCTCGCACCATGAGGGCGTGGTCGCGGAAGTGCTGCGCGAAGAACCGCAGCCGTTGACGACCTGGCTACGCGACTTGCCCGCCGGTCCGCAATGCGCGCTGTGGTTGGATGGTGTCGGCAATCCGCACAACCTCGGCGCGATCCTGCGTTCGGCCGCGCATTTCGGCGTGGGCGCGATCCTGTTGCCGAAGCATTCTGCGCTGGCACTGTCGGGTGCCGCAGCGCGTGTCGCCGAGGGTGCTGCCGAAGCGGTGCCATTCGTGCGCCTGGGCCGAGAGGACAACGCCATCGCGCAGTTGCACGGGGCAGGGTTCGGGTTGGCGGCGACAGTGGTGCGCGGTGGCGCGGCGCTGTTCGGACACGAGCTGCCGACACGGTTGGTGTATGTGCTCGGTGCCGAAGGCGAGGGCATGGACCCAGCGCTTGCTGCGGTTTGCGATCTTCGTCTGTCGATTCCCGGCAGCGGCGCGGTCGAAAGCCTCAATGTCGCCGCAGCGACTGCGGTGTTCCTGGCCGAGTGGGCACGACTGCGACACTAGCCCTTGCTCGTCATCCCCGCGGCTTTCAACAGCCGAATGGCTGGTCACGCGGGGATCCAGTGACTTTGCCCTGTTCGTCATCCCTGCGGAAGCAGGGATCCAGTGACTTTGGCTCTTTCGCTTTTAGAAGGTAAGAGCATTCCACTGCTGCGCAGCGGGTCACTTTTCTTTGCTGGCCCAAAGAAAAGTAACCAAAAGAAATGGCCTCCTTGGCAAGAGCACACCCTGCGGCGTGGGAGGCTGCGGAGATTTTTCGACTCGGCATCCATGCCTCGGTCGAAAAACGGCGCACATCCTGTGCGCCGCCCTCCGGGTTGTGAGCCAAGTCAGTCAGTCATTTTTCTTTCGAAGCAAGAGCTTCAGATGCTCACTCCTTCGGCGGCTCGACCTTCTTCAGTTCACTGCCAAAATTACCTTCCGCATCCGCGGCCAGGTATGCGAACACCGCGTATGCCGCGACGTTCTGCGCCAACGCCTTCGGGTCGATCTTGTCGAGGGTGTCGTCCGGCGTGTGGTGGTAGTCGAAGTAGTCGCTGCCGTCCTGCGCCAACCACGCCCACGCCATGCCCTGCGCCGCGAAGGGGCTGATATCGGGGCCGGGACCGCCCTTGTCGGTGACGTACGCGATGCCGAGCGGCGCCAGCGCGGTGGCGATTTGCGCGGCCGCTGCCTTGGCGTGATCGGGGGCGCTGGTATTGAAGGCATAGATGCGGCCGGCACCGAAGTCGCTTTCGGCGGCGATCTGGTGCTTGTTGATGTCGCCGACATGCTTGGCCGCGTACGCGCCACCGCCATGCAGGCCCTGTTCCTCGTTGGCGAAAGCGATCACGCGGATCGTGCGCGCCGGGCGCTGCGGCAACTTGCCGATCAGGTGCCCCGCGGCCATACCGATGGCGACGCCGGCGCCGTCGTCGATCGCGCCAGTGCCGAGGTCCCAGGAATCGAGATGGCCACCGATCACCACGACTTCGTCAGGCTTGCCGCGGCCGCCCGCTCCTGAACCAGTGATTTCGCCGATCACGTTGTGCGAGGTCGCGGTGCCGTCCCAGCCGCAATCGAGCGCAAGGCGCACACGGACCGGGCCGCGCTTGAGCAGGCGCGTGAGTTGGTCGGCGTCGGGTGCCGCCAGCGCCGCCGAGGGAATCGGAGTCAGCCCATCGTCGTAACGGGTGATGCCGGTGTGCGGGTTGCGATGCGAATCGGTGCCGGCAGAACGCATCAGGTAGCCGCTCGCACCGGCGCGGATCGCCGCCGACGGTCCCGCCGCACGCACGCGCCCACCCGGGCCGTAGCCGCTGCCGTCGCGCGCACGCGCCATCGTGTAGTCGATGAACGCGATCTTGCCCTTGAGCGAATTCTTGGGCGCGGCCTGTAGCGCGGCGAGGTCGGCAAAACGCACGACCTCGGCCTCGACCGTGCCGCCCGGACTGCCGCCGAGCGCGGTGATCGCCAATCGCTGTGCACTCGCGCCCAGCACTTCGGCGTGTTCGCTGCGGCGCTCCCATTTCGGGAACGTCACTGGCTCCAGCCACACCTTGTCGTAGCCGAGCTGCTTGAACTTCGCTTCGGCCCACTGCACCGCCCGCGCATCGGCTTCGCTGCCGGCCAGGCGCGGACCGACTTCGGTGGTGAGCGATTCGACGACATCCCAGCCCGTGTTGTCGGCCAGCGCGCGTTCGCGCAATTGCGCGGCGGACTGCATGGCGGCATCGGAGATGGTGGTTGGAGCCGGCGTGCTCTCCGTTGGCGTGTTCTCCGCGGCCAGCGCGGCAGGCGAAAGGGCAAGTGCGAGCAGACACGAAGCGAAACGCATGCAGGACTCCAACGGAGAAACACGAAGCCACGAGCTTAGCAACCCGTGGCTTCGTATGGCCCTGTCTCAAGTCATGCGCGACCCGAGCAGTTTTTGCCGCTGCCCGCAGCGTGGCTTGGGGCTGTTCAGCGAGTCGCCTACCGCTTCAACGAATCACGAATTTCGCGCAGCAACAGCACGTCTTCCGGCGGGGCGGCGGGCGTGGCTTCGACCGGCTTGCGCATGCGGTTGATGGCCTTGACCACGATGAAGATGGCGAGCGCGATGATCAGGAACTGGATGATCGTGTTGAGGAAATCACCAATGCCGAGCATCACCGCCGGCACTTCCTTGCCGGCCGCATCCACCGTTGCATCTTTCAGCGTGATCGCCCATTTCGAAAAATCGATACCACCGAGCAGCAGTCCGATGGGCGGCATGATGATCTTGTCGACGAGTGACGTGACGATCTTGCCGAACGCTCCGCCGATGACCACGCCTACGGCCAGATCGATCGCATTGCCACGTGCGATAAATTCCTTGAACTCGCTGACCATGCCCATGAGCGCTCCTCCGGCGCCGGTCACGCACCGGCTGCCGGGCGAGGTTAACCCGGGGCGCGCGGGGGCGCGACTACGCCGCGCAGGGTGATCAGGTCGTCCAGGCTGGCGACAAAACGATCGCCCGCCTGGAGCGGGCCGACTCCGGCGGGCGTACCCATGAAGACTAGGTCGCCAGCGCGCAGGGCATACAACTTCGACAGCTCGCGGAGGATGTCGGCGACGTTCCAGATCATCTGGTCGAGTCCGGACTGCTGGCGCAGCGTGTCGTTGACCTTGAGCGACAAGCCGCGCGCAGCGAGCGGGCCGACTTCATGCGCGGGCACGATCTCGCTCACCGGTGCGGCATGGTCGAACGCTTTGCCGGTATCCCAGGGCAGGCCCTTGGCCTTGGCCGCGGCCTGCAGGTCGCGACGGGTCAGGTCGAGACCGATGCCGTAACCGAAGACCAGCGCGGGTGCGTCGGCAGGATCGAGCACGCCGATGGGCGCATCGTGGCCGAGCGCGACCACCAGCTCGACTTCGTGATGCAGATCCTGTGTACCCGGCGGGTAGGGCACCACGCCATCGACGACGATGGCATCGGCCGGCTTGCAGAAGAACACCGGCTGGCCACGATCGATGCTGGCCCCCATCTCCCTGGCGTGATCGGCGAAATTGCGGCCGACGCAGTAGATGCGGCGTACCGGGAACGTGCTGTCCGAGGGCAGGCCGCCGCCGCGGACCGGAATACGCGGCGTACTCGCTGCAGGGATGACGTCGGTCACGCCGACGGCAGGGCGGTCTTGCCGACTACGCGGAACTCGCCGTCGACCACGCGCTGGTCACGCGCGATGGGTTTGCCGCGGTGCTTCCACAGCCGATACAGCAGCCCGACGGCCAGCATGGCGACGCCGACGAACACACTGATGAACACCAATGCCAGTAGCAGGCCAAGACCCACCAGGCCGAACGCGAGCCGCAGCAGCGGATGCCGCGGTTTGCGCGGCGCGAAGGCGTTGCGGAAGGTATTGCTGTCGAAGCGAAACGAGGTGGCGGGCATCGTCGGGATGTCGTAATGACCGTGACACAATCCTTGTCCGGCCGGAGGCGGCGAGTATCGGGCGAGGCGCGAGAATTGTTGTGACAAATTCGTTAAATAGTGACCAAGCGCAAGGATCGCTGGTCGCGATCGCGCAGATCGAGGACGGCGGCTTCGCCGAAGTCGAAGCCACGCTCGACGGCGACGCCGAATCGCTGATCCTGTTTCGCGATGGCGACGGTGTGCGCGCCTGGCTCAACGTCTGTCCCCATGCCGGCCGCCGACTCGACTGGGCGCCGGGCAAGTTCCTCAAATCGAAGGACGGGCACCTGGTCTGCGCGGTGCATGGCGCGACCTTCGAACTGGGGGCAGGCGAATGCGTCGCCGGACCGTGCCGTGGCGCATACCTGCGCGCGGTCGATGTCGCGGTCCGCGATGGCGCGGTCTATCTCAAAACGTAGTGGGCTGTAGGATGGGTTTTAGCCCACCGTTCCCAATTCGACGTAGTGACGACGGTGGGCCAAGGCCCACCCTGCGATCAAAACATCAGGTTGACTGCGATCACGACGATCAGCAGATAGACCAGCGCCAGCGGTCCGCCGATGCGCCATAGGTCGCGCGGCTGGTAGCCGGCAGGTCCGGTGATCATCGACATCACCGGATTCGACGCCGTCATGAAGTTGTTGGAGGCCGACAGCGCGACGATCAACGCGAATGCGGTCGGATTGCCGCCTGCGGCGAGGGCGAGGTTGATCGCCATCGGCACCATCACGATGGTGGCGCCGACATGGCTGATCACCAGGGAAAAGATCGTGGTAAGCACGCCGATGGCGACTTCGATCACCCACACCGGTAGATCTTCCGGCAATCGCTCGATGGTGTGGCCGGCGATCCACGCAGCCGCACCGCTGGAATCCATCGCCCAGCCCAGCGGAATCAGGCAGGCCATCAGGAACACGGTCTTCCAGTTGATCGCGGCGTAGGCCTCGTCGATGTGCAGCACGCCGGCGATGAGCATGCCGGCGACGCCGGTCATCAGGGCGATCGATACCGGGATGCGCGTCGACAACGCCAGCAGCATGGTGATGGCGAAGATGCCCATCGCGATCTTGAACTTGTGCGGGCGCTGCTCGCCTTTCGGGTAGTCGGTGACGACCACGAAGTCCTTGCCCTCGGATGCCTGCGCGAGGTCCTGCCAGATGCCATGCAGCACCAGCATGTCGCCGGAACGCAGCGGCAGCTGGCGAACGTTCTCGCGATGTACCTGCTTGTCGCGGTTGACCGCAAGCAGGCTGATGCCGAACTGCTTGCGCAATTGCAGCTCGGCCTGGGTCTTGCCGATGTAGTTGGAAGTCGGCGGCACCACTGCTTCGGCGATGCCGGCGCGACTCGGATTGAACAGGTCGCCGAAGGTGCGCAGGCGCGTGCTCAGGCGCAGGAAATTGTTTTGCGCGAAGTCGGCGACCTGCTGCTTGGGCCCCATCGCGCCGAGCACGCTGCCAACCCAGATGCGTGCATCCGCCGGAGGCGCCAGGCGCTCTTCGTTGCCGGTCTTCAGCGCGAGCAACAGTGGTGCGTTGCGCAGCGCCTCGGCCTCGCCCAATGACATGCCCACCAACGGGCTGTCGGCGCTGACGTGCAATTCGTAGACATCGCCTTCGATGCCGTAGGCCTGGGCGAAGTAACTCTGCGTGCGCGCCGGCGTCACGCCCGCGTCGACATCGTCCTGCGCCAGTCGCTTGTCGCCGAAGAAATAGAAGTACAGCAGGCCGGCGCCGAGCAGGCCCAGGCCGATCGGCAGCGGCGTGAACATGTGCAGCGGTTCCAGCGTCGCCGCGCCCGACGGCAGGTTGGCGTTGGCCGACACCATCAAGTCGTTGAGCAGGATCAACGGCGAGTTGCCGACCATGGTGAGCGCGCCGCCCATCACGATCGCCACAGCCAGCGGCAACAGGAAACGCGACAACGGCAGGCCCGTGCGCGATGACAAACGCGAAGCCACCGGCAGGTACAGCGCCATCACCGATGGGTTCTGCATGAACGATGAATTGAGGCCGGCAACCGCTGATGTCAGCAGCAACAGGCGCTGCTCGATGCCGTTCGCGCGCCGCAGCAGCCAGCCGGCGAGGCGATTGAGTGCGCCGGTGCGATCGAGCCCGGCGCCGAGGATCATCGTCGCGATGATGCTCATCACCGCGTTACCAGAGAAGCCGCCGAACAATTCTTCCGGTGCGACCAGCCCGGTCAGCCCGAGCAACACCAGCACCACCAGCGCCACCACGTCGGCGCGGATCCGCTCGAAGACGAACATCGCCATCGTGAAACCCACCAGCCCGAGCACGAGCTTCATGTCGGTGGTGAGCGTCAGCGCGGTGTCCATTCGGCTGCGGTCTTAGGGCCAGTTAACGCATATGGAGCGGGTCGCGCCGGGCCTGAGCGCGTGCGAGGCAAGGAAGAGCGAGGGCGCGCATGCCGATACGCAACTGAGCGATGACGCGGCATCGCGTGCGCTCAGGCCCGGCCCTTCGGGTTGCTTCTCAGTGGCCGTCAGACGGCGCCGCGCGCCTTGGCCTTGCAAGCAGCAAGGCACTGCGTCGCGCAACACCGCCTGGCAGCCACTGAGAAGCAACGCGACCCGCTCCATATGTGTTAACTGGCCCTAATTCCGGTCGTAAAGGAGATCCCACACGCCGTGGCCGAGCTTCTGGCCACGGGTCTCGAAGTGGGTCTGCGGCCGCCATTCCGGCCGCGATACCGAGCCACGCGGACCGGCTCGGTTGCGCAAGCCGGGCGTGGCATCGAGCACATCCCACATCTGCTCCGCATAGTCGTGCCAATCGGTAGCGAGGTGCAAGCGTCCACCGACCGCGAGTTTGCTGACGATCAGCTTCGCGAAGTCGGGCTGGACCAGGCGACGCTTGTTGTGGCGCTTCTTGTGCCAGGGATCGGGGAAGTAGATGCGGACTTCATCGAGCGATCCGTCTGCGATCTCGTGTTGCAGCACTTCCACCGCGTCGTGGTGGTAGACGCGGACGTGATCGCTGCCGTCTTCGGCCAGCGCGTTGAGCAGGCGACCGACGCCAGGAGCATGCACTTCGATGCCGATCAGATCGCGCGCATGGTCGTGCTGTGCGGCGAAGCGCAGCGCTTCGCCGTTGCCGAAGCCGATCTCGAGCACACGCTTGGCCTTGCGCCCGAACACCGCGTCGAAATCGCGCGGCATGCCCCGGCTCTCAAGTGGCATGAAATCGAGCCCGAAGCGTGGCCACAGCAGATCGAACGCGCGCTGCTGCGCTGGGGTGAAACGCCCTTGGCGCAGCACGAAGCTGCGGACCTGGCGGCGGCCAGGCTCGGCAGTGAAGGGCTTGGGCGGGGCTTTGGCGCCGTCGCTGTTGAAGGGATCGGTCATGTGGGGGGAAGGCGCCATCAGCCGATCAGGCCATCGACCGGCGACGAAGCACTGGCGTAACGCTTGCGCGGAATGCGCCCGGCGAGGAAGGCCTCGCGTCCGGCTTCCACCGCCTTCCTCATCGCGCTTGCCATCAGTACCGGGTCCCTGGCGCCGGCGATGGCGGTGTTCATCAGCACGCCGTGGCAGCCCAGCTCCATTGCGATGGCGGCATCGGAGGCCGTGCCGACGCCGGCGTCGACGATGATCGGCACCTTGGCGTTCTCGACGATCTCGAGCAGGTTGTATTTGTTCTGCACGCCGAGGCCGGAACCGATCGGCGCCGCCAGCGGCATCACCGCGACGCAGCCGATCTCTTCGAGGCGCTTGGCGAGGATCGGATCGTCGGAGGTGTAGACCATCACCTCGAAACCGTCGGCGACCAGGATCTCGGCGGCCTTCAGGGTCTGCACCACATCCGGATACAGCGTCTTCTGGTCGCCCAGCACTTCGAGCTTCACCAGTTGATGCCCGTCGAGCAATTCGCGTGCCAGCCGGCAGGTACGGACAGCGTCGTCGGCGGTGTAGCAGCCGGCGGTGTTGGGCAGGATCGTGTAGCGATCCGGCGGCAGCACGTCGAGCAGGTTCGGCTCGCCCGGCGTCTGGCCGATGTTGGTGCGGCGGATGGCGACGGTCACGATTTCCGCGCCGGCGGCCTCGGTGGCGCGGCGGGTTTCGTCGAGATCCCTGAACTTGCCGGTTCCGGTGAGCAGACGCGAACGATAGCGGCGGCCGGCGACGATGAGGGCGTCGTCGGGCGCGGGAAAATGAGTGTCGGACATATGTGCATGTTACCGCGCCGTTGGTCGGTCGAAGTGGTCCTCTGGTCGGCCCCATGGCCGGTTTTTGTCGGCTGCACCGTGTGGGTGGTCGAGTGGATCAAAACCGTGCGGTCGGGACACCCCTGAACCTGCACGTGCGGCGGCGTTCCACCCGCGCGCGATGTGCACCATTGCGCGGTACGCACAGAGCACACCCGGCGCAAGCCGGCGTCGCAAAGCTACGGGTCCCGGCGACTCCCCCCGCCGCGGATAGCCGGGTTCCCGTTACCGCCGGTGGTTCGCATCGCGCGGTCTTCAACACTCAGGTCTCGTCAAACGCACACCCGGTGCAAACCGGGGCCGCAAAGCATCCGGGTGCCCTCCCAGGCACGGCTGAGCTACCGAGTGTAATGGGGGAGCGTTTTCTGCTCCCAAACGGGAACCGCAGACATGAAACTCAACTGGAGAAAGCCCGCCCTCTGGGCGGCACTCACCGTGGCCACGGTGGGGGCGGCAGCACTTGCCGCCGAAGCGGATGGACCGGATGTGACACCAACTTACTTTGCGTTGCCGCTACAGCCGGCAACCGGCAATCCGGTCACCTGTATGGAAAACACCGGCTCGACCCTCGGGCTCGGCTACCCCATGGGCGTCAAGCTCGACGGCAAAGGCACCGGCACTTGGGATATCTACTTGCCCTCCGATGAAACCGGCAGCGGCACGGCCGTGCCATCTGGCGATCCGGCACCCGGCGGCGGCCTGTCCTTTGCGGGCACGATCGTAGTCACCGACGTTGTCGGCGACAACAACGCGATCAATTTCTACAACGACGGGACCTTCCTCGGCGTCAGCGGCGTCATCATCAAGGCAGGCTCTGGCGGCTCACCGCAGTCGTCCAGCGTCTATCCCTATGAGCAACCGCCGGCATCGATTCCGGTCCCTGGTCCGAACAATGACCTAGTCGACTACGGTTGGCCGGATCCCTATCCGGGTGGTTATCCGGGCCCGCAGATCGAAGACGACAACCTCGATTCGCCTGCCGGCATCACCCAGGGCATCAGCCATATCGAGTTCTGCTTCTTCAACAGCGAGCCGATCGTGCGCCCGCCGAACATTTCGAAGACGGCGGATGGCACCTGGATTCGCTACCACGACTGGACCTTGAACAAGGAAGTCGATCCGGAAGCGATCGAGATGTTCAACGGCGATACCCACGACGTGGATTACACCATCACGGCGGCCAAGGATCCGTGGGGCAACTTCACGGTGTCCGGCGTCATCGAGCTGAGCGATCCGCTCGACCAGGGCTTCACTGTCGATAGCGTTGCGGACACCATCATCTTCGACGCCGACGCAGCCAACACGCCGTTCCACCCGACGTTGAACTGCGCGAACGTGGACGATGGTAGCGACGTATTCCATCGCTGCACCTACAGCATCACCCTGAGCAGCAAGACCTACTCGTTCCTCGCTGGAGGTACGGGCGGCGTCAACACTGCAGTGGCGCAGGTCAGCCTGGATGGACAGCCCGTCCTGACCGATCCCACGGAGGCCACCGCGAACTTCCTGTTCCCGGCTGAGCCGTCGGAAAGCTTCGGCGATGAGCTGGTGCTCGACGACACCATGGTGCCCGGCGCGCCGGACCACACCTTCACGGACGACGGCGTGTTCCAGTATCCGCACACCTTCGCTTGCCCGGATGACGAGGGCGACAACCCGAACACCGCGACTGGTACCTACACCACAGGCCCCGGCACGACCGGCGAGGTGGTGGACCAGGCCAACGTGAACGTGGATTGCCACGTCGTCACGGTGACGAAGACGGCACTGACCCGCTTCCATCGCGATTTCGACTGGACGCCTGAGAAGAAGATCGTGGTGCGTCCGCAAGATCTGACGGTGGAAGACAAGACCGTGCATTGCTCGCTGCTGGGCAGCGGTCCGTACGTGGGCAACTACCTGTGCGACGACATCACCATCGAACTGTTGTCGGGCAGCGTGTACGACACGGTGTATTCGCTGACTGCCACCAAGGATGCCGGCACGGATAGCGGGCAGCAGGTCTATGGCGTGATCACGGTCAGTTGGCCGGCCGATGCACCGGAACCGGTGTTCACTGGCGATCCGACCGATGTGTTGCAGTACGCGGCAGGTTTGCCGGCCTCGATCAACGCGACCGTCAGCAACTGCGTGCTCGGCACCAACGAGATCACGTGCGACTACGTGGCCGACGTCGGCGACGACCGTAGCGGTATCAACGAAGCAAGCATCGTGCGTCCGTGGGTTTGCTACAACGCGGATGAAACGACCAAGGTGTGCGCTGTTCCGGGCGAAAGCACTTACACCGGATCGCAGGCCTTCAGCTTCGGTGCTCCGACTACGACTGCGGATGATTGTGTCGCGCTAAGCGATCTGTTCAACGGCACCCCGGGTCTCAATCTCGGTGCTGGGCTGTTCCCGGAAGGCACCGTGATCGATCCGCTGTGCAACAGCGCCACGCTGTATCGCACCGCGACCGAAATCCCGGGCATCGACCTGGATATCCTGGCCGACTGGGCACCGCCGGGCTTCGAGCAGTTCACTCCGGCATGCACGTTCTATGTGCCGAACCTGCTCAAGCTGGCTCTGGATGACGGGCTGGTCGAGAGCGACGAGGCAGTGATCGGTGTGTTCGTCTCGGATGCCTGCAACCAGGGTTGCACCCTGACGCAGGGCTACTGGAAGACGCACGCGATCTTTGCAGCGAAGCCGCAATTCACCAAGAAGCGTGACGACACTTGGGATTTGGTTGGGGCACAGGCGGAGAACACGACGTTCTTCCTCAGTGGCACCAGCTGGATCAATGTGTTCTGGACTCCGCCGAAGGGCAACGCCTACTACAACCTCGCCCACCAGTACATGGCGGCGAAGTTGAACGGCTATGCCGGTGCGAGTGTTCCGGCCGACGTGGCCGCTGCGATAGCCGATGCAGAAGCATGGTTCTCGCTGTATCCGCCAAGCCACACCTTCTGGAAGACCAACAAGAACCTGGTGATCACCACAGCCGGTCTGCTTGCGTCCTACAACGAAGGTTCGACCGGTCCTGGCCACTGCTCCGAAGCGCCACAAGCGCTGGTGTTGATGGTCAAGTAATCGATTGCAGCTAGACCTAGCAAACCCCCGGGCTTCGGCCCGGGGGTTTTCTTTTGCGCTTATCCGCCACCAAGGGCGTGCACGATTTCGACCCGGTCGCCCGGCTGCAACGGATGAGCTGCATGCGCACTGCGCGGCACGATCGAGCCATTGATCTCCACTGCAACCCGGCGTTCGGCCAGGCCTTCGTTCCGCAGCAGGTCGAGGATGCGGTAATCGTCCGGGAGCGTCCGCGATTCGCCGTTAAGGGTGATATCCATGGTGCGTATTGTCGCGCGTTGCCAATCCGTGCGCGCAAGGCCTAGACTTCCCCGGACGCGGGTGTAGTTCAATGGTAGAACTGCAGCTTCCCAAGCTGCTAGCGTGGGTTCGATTCCCATCACCCGCTCCACATACGTTCGACGGCGGCTCGCTTACGGTGGCCGCCGTTTTTCCTTTGCAGGAGGCGCGATGCGCCCTCGGATCGTGCTTGGTTGGCGGGAGTGGCTGGCGTTGCCGGCGCTCGGGATCGCGGCGATCCGCGCCAAGATCGACACCGGTGCGCGCAGTTCATCGCTGCATGTCGATGCGTACTGGCGCTTCGTGGAAGGCGGTGCGCCGTGGGCAGGGTTCCGCATCACCACCGGCGTGCGCGACGAACAGGTGATCGAAGCGAGCGCGCCGGTGCATGACGAACGTGAAGTCACCGATTCCGGTGGCAACCGCAGCCGGCGCATCTTTCTGCGGACACCGCTGCTCCTGGCAGGGATCGAGCGCGAGGTTGAAATCAATCTGACCGATCGCCGCGGCATGCTGTTCCCGATGCTGCTTGGCCGCACCGCGATGGCGCGCACGTTCACGGTCGACCCGGCACGCTCCTTCCTCCACGGCGACCTGCCGGCCCAACTCGCGCGGGCTTCTGACGAGAGCGACCTGCACCCATGAAACTGGCGATCCTCTCGCGCAACAGCAAGTTGTATTCCACCCGGCGCCTGGTCGAAGCCGCGCGCGAGCGTGGGCATAGCGTGCGCGTGCTGGATCCACTGCGCTGCTACATGCGCATCGCGTCCGACGGCTTCGCCATGCACCACCAGGGCCGCGCCCTGGCCGGCTACCACGCGGTGATTCCGCGTATCGGCGCATCGGTCACACGCTATGGCAGCGCAGTGCTGCGCCAGTTCGAACTGATGGGTAGTTACACCCCGAATCCGTCCGACGCCATCCTCAAGGCGCGCGACAAGCTGCGTTGCCACCAGCTACTGGCGGCCCAGGGCCTGGGCCTGCCGGCGACGGTGTTCGGTGACAACCCCGACGACACCAACGACCTGCTGGCGATGCTTGGCCCGACGCCGCACGTGATCAAGCTCAACGAAGGGACCCAGGGCGCGGGTGTGATGCTGACCGAGAAGCTGTCGGCCTCGCGCAGCGTGATCGAGGCGTTGCGTGGGCTGTACGCCAATTTCCTGGTGCAGGAATTCGTCGCCGAAGCCAAGGGCGCTGACCTGCGCTGCTTCGTGGTCGGCAGCCAGGTGGTAGCAGCAATGCGCCGGCAGGCACCGAAAGGGGACTTCCGCTCCAACCTGCACCGCGGCGGCACGGCCAAGGCAGTGACCCCTTCGGCGGCTGAGCAGGAAACCGCGGTCCGGGCCGCCAGGCTGTTGGGCTTGGGAGTGGCCGGCGTGGACCTGATCCGCTCCAGGCGCGGCCCGCTGATCCTGGAGGTCAACGCTTCGCCGGGGCTGGAGGGGATCGAGGCCGCCAGCGGCGTGGACGTGGCGGGGGCGGTGATCGACCACGTCCATCGCAGTGCCCAGCGCAAACGGGTCAAAGCCACGGGCTGAATGGGCGCTTGGCCGGATTAACGAATTTTTAAGGCCATTTCATACAGGTTTTTAACGCGGCTTTAATCGCCCCCTGCGTAGCCTGTCCGGACCGCAGCTCTGCCTGTAAGCCGCTCGGCAAACCGAAACGGACGAAGCAGATTACGGTAATCGGGGCTTTACTTTGGCCCAGGTACGGTGCTCCCGTGCCTGGGCCTGTTTTTGTCTGCATGCCCGTCTGCGGTCGTCCTGCATGCGTTCATCGCGGCAGGCTCTGGCAGAATTGTTAAGACGTGCGGAACCCCAGCGCGAGCGCCGGGTCGAACAACCCCACACATTCAGGAACCGCCATGCGCATCCTCGTCATTGAAGACAACCAGGACATCGCCGCCAACCTCGGCGACTACCTCGAGGATCGCGGCCACACCGTCGACTTCGCCGCTGATGGTGTCACCGGCCTGCACCTCGCGGTGGTCCATGACTTCGATGCGATCGTGCTCGACCTCAGCCTGCCCGGCCTCGATGGCCTCGAGGTATGCCGCAAACTGCGCAACGAGGCCCGCAAGCAGACGCCGGTACTGATGCTCACTGCGCGCGATTCACTCGACAACAAACTGGCCGGCTTCGATTCCGGCGCCGACGACTACCTGATCAAGCCATTCGCGCTGCAGGAAGTCGAAGTGCGCCTGAACGCGCTGGCACGGCGCGGCCGCGGCGTGCAGACCCGGGTGCTGAATGTCGGCGAGCTCGAATACAACCTCGACACGCTGGAAGTGCGGCGCGAAGGCAAGTTGCTGCAACTCAATCCGACCGCGCTGAAGATCCTGCAGGCGCTGATGGAAGCCGCCCCGGCGGTGGTGACGCGGCAGGAACTCGAAACCCGCGTGTGGGGCGAGGAACTGCCGGATTCTGATTCGCTGCGCGTGCATATCCACGGCCTGCGCGCGGTGGTCGACAAGCCGTTCGCGACGCCGCTGATCCAGACGCGCCACGGCATCGGCTATCGCATCGCCGCACCCGATGGCGGCTGAGAGTACGCGCCGCGCGCGTCGCTACCGACGGCGGCTCCGCAGCCGCATCATCCTGTCGTTCGTGCTGCTCGGCTTCGGCCTGACCGCGCTGTTCGCCTGGTCGGTCAATCGAGTGCGCGATCAGGTCGAGGACAAGCTGGTCGTCGATGTGATGAACCGCAACATCGACTTGTATGCGCAGCAATACGAGCGCGATCCGCGGAACCCGAGCCTGCCGGTCGACCAGATGCGCGCATTCGCGTTCACGCCGGACAAGTTCGAAAGCGTGCGCCAGAGCCAGCCCGATTGGTACGAGCTGTCCGATGGCATCCACGGCCTCAGCGGCGTCGACGAGGCGGGCCGACCGTTCTCGTACAGGCTGGCGGTGCGCAAGACGCCCCAGGTGTGGTTCTTCCTCGCCTACGACATGACCACGACGTTGCGCGGGCAGGAACAGTTCAACCGCGCGATCTACGCCGCGGTGGTCGTGTTCACCCTGTTGTCCTTGCTGGTCGGGTTGTGGGCGGCTTCGCGGGTGATGAGCCCGGTGTCGGAGCTTGCGAATCGCCTGAAGCAGTCCGGTCGCAGCTCGCAACCAGAAGCACTGGCCGAGCATTTCCCCGACGACGAAGTCGGCCAGCTCGCAGCCGCGCTCGACGATTATGCTGCGCGCCTGACCGAAGTCGTGCAGCGCGATCGCGAATTCAACGCCGACGTCAGCCACGAGCTGCGTACGCCGCTGGCGGTGATCCGCGGTGCCACCGAGCTCCTGCTGTCGCGGCCGGAGCTCGACGACCGCATGCAGGCCCGGCTGCGCCGCATCCAACGCGCCGAGCAGCAATGCACCGATCTCATCAGTGCATTGCTGTTGCTGTCGCGCAACGAGCGGGGCCATGGCATCTGCGATGTCGGCAAGGTCGCCGAGCAACTCCTCGATGCCCATCGCGCGCAGCTCGGTGGCAAGCCGCTCACCTTGCAGCTGGAAGGCGAGAGCGGATTGATCGTGGATGCGCCGGAAGCTGCGGTTGCCGTGGCCCTGGGCAACCTGATCGGCAACGCGGTGAAGTACACCCCGCAGGGTGACGTGGTGGTGCGCCTGCACCCCAGTTCCGTGGAAGTCGTCGATTCCGGCCCGGGCCTCACTCCAGAGGACGCCGCGCGCCTGTTCGAGCGCGGCTATCGCGGCACCCATGCCGAACATTCGCAGGGTGGCGGCATCGGCCTGTCGATCGTGCGTCGCCTGTGCGAGCTGTACGGCTGGGACGTGCGCGTCGTGCCAGGAGCCGAACGCGGCGTGGTGGCGACGTTGAGTTTTTGACTCCCTCCCCTGCTTGCAGGGAAGGGGTGGGGTGGGGTGTGAGGCGCGCAGCGCCGAATCTTGTCGCGAGAGGAGCAGGCTCGGCGCTTACGCGCCTCGAACCCCTCCTAGCCCCCCTGCAAGCAGGTGGAGGGACTTACACCGGCTCGAGCCAGCCGTACTTGTCCCTCGTGCTGCCATCGAACAGGCCAAAGAACAGTGCTTGCAACTGCTTGGTCACCGGTCCCGGCTTGCCGGCGCCAACCTGGCGACCGTCAACGGAACGGATCGGCGTGATCTCGGCCGCGGTGCCGCACATGAACAACTCATCGCACAGATAGAGGTATTCACGCGGCAGGTCGCGTTCGATCACTTCGATGCCATTGTCGCGGGCGAGGGCGATGATGGTGTTGCGGGTGATGCCGTTGAGCAGTGCGGCGCTCACCGGCGTGGTATGCAACGCGCCATCGAACACCAGGAACAGATTCTCGCCGGCGCCTTCGCTCAGCAGGCCGGTGGAAGCGAGTGCGATGCCTTCACCGAAACCAAGGCGGCGCGCCTCGCGCGCGACCAGCTGGCCCGACAGATAATTGCCGCCGGCCTTGGCGCCCGCGGGAATGGTATTGGGCGCGAATCGCTGCCAGCTCGACACGCAGGCATCGATGCCTTGCTCGAGCACGCTGGCGCCGAGGTACTGGCCCATCTTCCACGTGGCGACGGCGACGTCGACCGGTGTTTCCGCGGACAACCCGAAACCGCCGAGGCCGCGATATGCGACCGGGCGCAGGTAGTCGGTGGTGTTGTTGTTGGCGGTGATCACTTCACGGCACGCGGCGTTGATCTGCTCCAGCGTGTACGGCACCGGCATGTCGTAGATCTTGGCCGAGGCATACAGGCGACGGTTATGGTCGGTGAGGCGGAAGATCGCCGGACCGTTGTGCGTCTGGTAGCAGCGGATGCCCTCGAACACCGACGAGCCGTAATGCAGCGCATGCGACATCACGTGGGTGGTGGCCTCGGCCCATGGCTTGATCTTGCCGTTGTGCCAGATCCATTCGGGGTAGTTCATGTTCGCTGCCTGCGCGGGGAAACCGCTATTTTGCCCTAGCGCAAGGCTGGAACGCTGCGCGTATGGCGTTAACAGGCGGCTTTAGCAGGACACTACAGGCTTACCCACCAGCAATCGAAGTGGCGGCGCAAGCCGAACACCGTATGGGACGGCGTGCTGCCGTTGGCCAGGGTCTGCTCGACCCGCAAGGCCACCGTCGGCGCGCGCACGGTGGTTTGCGGGTAGTAGTCGTCGCTGACGCCAGGATTCCCGCTGCCATCGGGATCGTCCACATCTTCGGGAGGACGCGCAGTGACCGGAATGATGTCCACCAGTGGGCGATGGACGATCGCATCGAGCCGGCTCATCACGCTTTCCGCGCCGCTGCTCGAAATGCCCACCCAGTGGTACACGCTGGCCAGGCGATTCGCATCCTGCGCGTCGATCGCGGTGGTCATTTCGTAGACCAGGTCCTGCAGGTTGCGTGAGCAGCCGACCTGACGGAGCCGCAACCCGCGTGCTTCCGATGACGCCCGCGGCAACCGATCGGCGGCGCCGAGCTCGGCGCATTTCTGATCGGTGAAAACCGCGGTGCCATCCGGTCGGGTGCAGCGGCGTACCTGCGCCTGCGCGGAAGATCCCCACGGCAGCCAGAGCACGAGTGCGAGCAGGAGCAGCAAACGGGACAGGAAAGGCATCCCCGCAGCCTAACGCCGGCCGGGAATGGCGGAAAGTGCGCAGGCGAGTGGTGAGCGTGATTGCGATCAGAACTTCACGAAATAGCAGCCGGCATGACGCACGACCTCGAAATCGGTCACCGAGCCGCCTTCGCCGAACACGACTTGCAACACGCCCCCGTTGCCGGAGTCGGCAGCGCTGGTCGCGAGCCAGGCGCCGGCGTCATCCGCACCGTAAATCCGTGCGGCGTAATAGTGGCTGTCGACGACCGGCCGGCGTGCAAGGTGGTCGAGACGATCCATGATGCGTTGGCCGCGGGCATGATCCAAGCCGACCCAGTGATAGCTCTCGGCCACACGGTTGACGTTGCCCAGCGCGAACGCACCCTGCAGGTCCATCGCCAGCTGCGTCGGTGTGCGCGCGCAGCCATTGGCGAGCGAGCGCCGCCCGACAGGTCGCGTCGTCGGCAAATCAATCTCGATGGCGATGCCCTGCTCGATGGCAGCGGCGAGCGACTGGGCTTCTTCGCGCGCGATGCGCCCCAGCATCTCACCCGACATCGGCACTGCCTTAGCGCCGAACAATGCGCAGGGCTTGTCGGTATAGACGAGGATGCCGTCGGGGGATTCACAGCGCTGGAGGCCGTCCGCGGCCTGCAACGGTTGCGAACCCATGATCGCTATGAATACGGCGAGTACGAATCCTGCAATGACGGCTTTCATGAGGGCACATCCACCAAATCGGATGTGCGTAGCGTCACCCTGCCTGGATCAATGCACCGTCGCAAAAACTACTTGAATGCGCGCTTGCGCTGAACTCCACAAGAATTCAGCGCAGGTTGGCGAGGACGTTCAGGGTCGGTTTCGACAAATTGAGGGTGTAGAAATGCAATGCCGGTGCGCCGCCGTCGATCAGGCGTCGGCACAAATCCGCAACAAAATCGGCGGCGAAGGCGCGGATGCTTTCGACATCATCGCCGTAGGCGAGCATGCGCTTTGCGATCCAGCGCGGAATCTCGGCGCCGCACGCGTCCGAGAAGCGACGCAGCTGGGTGAAGTTGGAAATCGGCATGATTCCCGGCACGATCGGGATCTGCACGCCGAGCTTGCGTGCATCGTCGACGAAGCGGAAATAGGCGTCGGCGTTGTAGAAATACTGGGTGATCGCACCGTCGGCGCCGGCGTCGGCCTTGGCCTTGAAGTGGCGCAGATCGGCGAGCGCGTCGTCGGCCTGCGGATGCATCTCGGGATAGCAGCCGACTTCGATATGGAAGAAGCCGTCATGTTCCTTGCGGATGAACTCGACGAGATCCGAGGCATAACGAAAATCGCCGGTATGGCCCATGCCCGAGGGCAGGTCGCCACGCAGCGCGACGATGCGCTTGCAGCCCATCGCCTTGTAGCGTTCGAGCAACTCGCCCAGTTCGGTGCGGGTACCGCCGACGCAGGAAATATGCGGCGCGGCATCGAGGCCGTGGGTGTGATGCAGGCGCTCGACCGTTTCCGGGGTGTACGACAACGTCGAACCGCCGGCACCGAACGTGCACGACACGTACTCGGGCTTCTGCGCCTTGAGCTTCGCCGCAGTCTTGTCGAGCTGCGCGCGTTGTTCGTCGGTTTTGGGCGGGTAGAACTCGAAGGAAATCGGGAAGCGGGTCATCGCAACATCCGTCTCGGTGGCCGGGGCATTGCCAGAAACAGGGCGGGCGGCCGGAGCCGCCCGCCTGTAGTACTCAGTAGCGGTAATGCTCGGGCTTGTACGGGCCCTCGATTGCGACGCCGAGGTAGTCGGCCTGTTCCTTGGTGAGCCTGGTCAGCTTCACGCCGATCTTCTCGAGGTGCAGGCGCGCGACTTCCTCGTCGAGCTGCTTCGGCAGGCGGTAGACGGTCTTCTCGTACTTGTCCTTGTTCGCCCACAGGTCGATCTGCGCGAGCGTCTGGTTCGAGAACGAGTTCGACATCACGAAGCTCGGGTGGCCGGTGGCGCAGCCGAGGTTGACGAGGCGGCCTTCGGCGAGCAGGAAGATCGCGTTACCGTTCGGGAACACGTACTTGTCGACCTGCGGCTTGATGTTGATGCGCTTGGCGCCGGAAGCGTTCAGCGCATCGACCTGGATCTCGTTGTCGAAGTGGCCGATGTTGCAGACGATCGCCTGGTCCTTCATCGCCTTCATGTGATCGAGCGTCAGCACGTCCTTGTTGCCGGTGGTGGTGACGTAGATGTCGCCGCGGCCGAGCGTGCTTTCGATGGTGTTGACCTCGAAGCCTTCCATCGCTGCCTGCAACGCGCAGATCGGATCGATCTCGGTGACCACCACGCGCGCGCCGTAGGCACGCAACGAGTGCGCCGAGCCCTTGCCGACGTCGCCGTAACCACAGACGACCGCGACCTTGCCGGCGAGCATCACGTCCATCGCACGCTTGAGGCCGTCGGCCAGCGACTCGCGGCAGCCGTACAGGTTGTCGAACTTCGACTTGGTGACCGAGTCGTTGACGTTGATCGCCGGTACCAGCAGCTTGCCCTGTTCGGCGATCTGGTAGAGGCGGTGCACGCCGGTGGTGGTCTCTTCGGACACGCCCTTCCAGTCCTTGACCACGTTGGTCCAGAAGCCGGGACGCTCCTTGGCGACGCGCTTGAGCAGGTTCTTGATGATCTGCTCCTCGTGCGAGGACGCCGGTTCATCGACCCACTTCGAACCCTGTTCCAGCTCGTAACCCTTGTGGATCAGCAGGGTGACATCGCCGCCGTCGTCGACGACCAACTCCGGCCCGAGATACTGATTAGGAGCGTGGCCCGGGAAGGTCACCGCGTCGAGCGTGCAGTCCCAATACTCTTCCAGCGTTTCGCCTTTCCATGCGAACACCGGCGTGCCGGTCGCGGCGATCGCGGCGGCGGCGTGGTCCTGCGTGGAGAAGATGTTGCACGACGCCCAGCGCACGTCGGCACCGATGTCCTTCAGCGTCTCGATCAGCACGGCGGTCTGGATGGTCATGTGCAGCGAGCCGGTGACGCGGACGCCCTTGAGCGGCTTCGCGGCGGCGTGCTTCTTGCGGATGGACATCAGGCCCGGCATCTCGTGCTCGGCGATGTCGATTTCCTTGCGGCCCCAGTCGGCGAGCGAGATGTCGGCGACCTTGTAATCGTGGGCAGGTTTGACTTGTGCGTTCATGGTGTTGCTCCGTTGTTGGGAGTCCCTACTGCGGACTCGCATTAACGGGCGCCGTTGTTGCGTGGAACCTCGCCGAGCCTGGCCGTCCTTGCGACGGTCGCAGCGCCCCTCGGCGGGGCAGGGCACGCGGTATTGCGCCGCGTGCCTGTTTGTTTGCCGTTCCGGACGCAATGTCCGGAATGGCGATGGTTACTTCTTCAGGCCGGCATCCTTGCGCAGCTCGTCGGCCTTGTCGGTCTTCTCCCAGGAGAATGCCGTGGCCTTCTGCTTCTTGCCGTTGCCGTCGACATAGGTCACTTCCTTCGGCTTGCGGCCGAAGTGGCCGTAGGCGGCGGTGTCCTGGTAGACCGGGTGGATCAGGTCGAGCATCTTCACGATGCCGTACGGGCGCAGGTCGAAGTGCTTGCGGATCAGCTTCTCGATCTTGTCGTCGCTGATCTTGCCGGTGCCGAAGGTGGTGACGGAGATCGAAGTCGGTTCGGCCACGCCGATGGCGTAGGACACCTGCACTTCGCAGCGGTCGGCCAGGCCGGCGGCGACGATGTTCTTGGCGACGTAGCGCGCGGCGTACGCAGCGGAACGATCGACCTTGGACGGATCCTTGCCCGAGAACGCGCCGCCACCGTGGCGGGCCATGCCGCCGTAGCTGTCGACGATGATCTTGCGGCCGGTCAGGCCGCAGTCGCCGACCGGGCCGCCGATGACGAAGATGCCGGTCGGGTTGATGTGGATCTTGTTCTTCGGCAGCGACTTCAGCCATTCCTTCGGCAGCACCGGCTTGAGTACGTGCTCATATACGCCCTCGACCAGGTCCTTCTGCTTGATGCCCGGGTCATGCTGCGTCGACAGCACCACCGCATCGAGGCCGACGACCTTGTGCGCGCTGTCGTAGCGCAGGGTGACCTGCGACTTGGCGTCCGGGCGCAGCCACGGCAGCTTGGAATTCTTCTGCTTGCGGATCTTGGCCTGCTGCTCGACCAGGCGGTGCGAGTAGTAGATCGGCGCCGGCATGAATTCCGGTGCCTCGTTGCAGGCGTAGCCGAACATCAGGCCCTGGTCGCCCGCGCCCTGTTCCTCGGGCTTCTTGCGGTCAACGCCGGCGGCGATGTCGGGCGACTGCTTGCCGAGCATGTTGATGATGGCGCAGGTGTGGCCGTCGAAGCCGACATTGGAATTGTTGTAGCCGATGTCGTTGATGACCTTGCGTGCCAGCGCTTCGATGTCGACCCATGCGGTGGTCGTGACTTCGCCGGCGACGATCGCGGCGCCCGTCTTCACCATCGTTTCGCAAGCCACGCGCGCGCGCTTGTCCTGCGCGAGGATCGCGTCGAGGACCGCATCGGAGATCTGGTCGGCGATCTTGTCCGGATGGCCTTCGGAGACGGATTCGGAGGTGAAGAGGTAGCTGGACATCAGGCGAATATCCCTTAATTCGGATGAAAAGATGGCCGGTATTGTACAGGCCCCGGCGCGGATGCGCATCTTGCGCTTTTTTGCCCTGAGAGGGCCATAGGACGCTATGGGACGCTGTCATCGGGCTGTCGCGTAACCGCCACCTGAATGTCGCGGAGCACGTGCAGGCTGCTGGCCAGTGTGCAGCACTGCGTCCAATCCGCGCCCATGATCCAGCTCGAACGCCGCCTTGCCGAACGTTATCCGCACTGGTTCCGTGGCCGTCGCGCCCGGATCGCCAAACCTTTGCTGCGCACGATCGAACGCTGGTCGCGGCTGGACGCGATCGATGCCTTCCTCGCCGCGAATGCCTCGTTGCGCGGCTTCGCTTTCGTCGAGGCGGCGCTGCAATTCCTGCAGGCACGCTATGAGGTCGATGATGCTGAACGGGCGCGCATTCCAGCGCGTGGGCGGTTGCTGATCGTCGCCAACCATCCTTCCGGTGCGCTCGATGCACTCGCGCTGCTGCATCTCGTGGGCAGCGTACGCAGCGATGTGAAGATCATCGCCAACGACCTGCTCGGCGCGATCGAGAACCTCGACGGCCTGCTGCTGCCGGTGCGCATCCTCGGCGGCAAGCCGAGTGCGGAAAACCTGCGCGCGGTCGAGCAGGCTTTGCGCAACGAAGAATGCGTGATCGTGTTCCCGGCAGGCGAAGTCTCGCGCTTCGGCCCGCGTGGCGTGCGCGATACGCGCTGGCGCCGGGGCTTCCTGCGCTTCGCCCGCGCCTGCGATGCCCCGGTGCTGCCGGTGCGGATCGCGGCACGCAATTCGGCGCTGTTCTACGGCATCTCGGCGATGTTCAAGCCGGCTGGGACGGCGCTGCTGGCGCGCGAGATGTTCACCCGGCATGCGCGTCGCGCCGCGTTACGCGTGGGGCATCCGATTACGATCCCCCCAGACGGCGATACGGAAAGCCAGCTGCGCGACGTCCGCCGTGCGCTGTATGCGCTCGGCACGCCACGCGAACAGGTACCGATCGGTCCGGAGCCGCTGGCGACCCCGGTGGCACCCGGATTGATGCGCGCAGAAGTCGAACGCTTGGCGCCACTCGGTATGACGGGTGACGGCAAACGCATCTGCGTCGGCCGCTTGCAGGCCGATTCGCCATTGCTGCGCGAGATCGGCCGTCTGCGCGAACTGACCTTCCGCGCGGTCGGCGAAGGCACCGGCCGCAGTCTCGACCTCGATGTCTACGACAGTTGGTACGAACATATCGTGCTGTGGGATGACGCCCAGTCGAAGATCGCCGGTTCCTACCGCATTGCGCGTGGCGCATCCGTGCTGGCCGAGCACGGCCTCAAGGGGCTCTATACCGCGACACTCTTCCACTATGCGGACGACGCGCTGCCGCGCATCGCGCAGGGCATGGAACTCGGCCGCAGTTTCGTCGTGCCGGAATACTGGGGTGGTCGCAGCATCGATTACCTGTGGCAGGGCATCGGCGCCTATCTGCGCCTGCATCCGCGCGTTCGCTACCTGTTCGGCGCGGTGTCGATCAGCGCCGCATTGCCGATCGCCGCACGAGAGCAGATCGTCGCTTACTACGCACGGTTCTTCGGTGCGCAGGAAATCGAAGCGGTGTCGAAGCGGCCGTTCGTGTATCGCGCCGCACCGCCGCAGTTCGGCGAACTCGACGCCGACACCAGTTTCCGCGTGCTCAAGGCCAACCTCGACGCGCTCGGTGCCACCGTCCCGATGCTCTACAAGCAGTACACCGACCTGTGCGAGCCGGGCGGGGCACGATTCCTCGCGTTCGGCGTCGATCCGGATTTCAGCGATTCGGTCGACGGCCTGATCGAAGTCGACCTGCAACGCGTGCAGCCGAAGAAGCGCAAGCGCTACCTCGAAGCAGCAGCTCCAGTGGAGGCCGCGGCATGAGCCCGGCGACCGCGCTCCCCAGTTATCGGCGCGCGGTCTTCCTCTCCGACGTGCATCTGGGTTCCAAGCACTGCCACGCGGCGGAGCTGGCGGATTTCCTCGGCAACCTGCAATGCCAGCGCCTGTACCTCGTCGGTGACATCGTCGATCTCTGGTGGATGGCGCAAAGGCGCGCGGTCTGGGGCGCAGCGCACAACCGCGTGGTCGAAGCACTGCACCGGCTGCGTCGCGACGGCACCGAGATCATTTACGTGCCCGGCAACCACGACCGCCCGATCCGCCGCTTCTGCGGCCTGATGCTGCCGCGCATGTCGATCCGCCGCCGCACCATCCACACCACCGCCGACGGCCGCCGCCTGCTGGTCACCCACGGCGACGACTACGACAGCGCTACCCACTTCGGCAGCCTGCAGGAAAAATTTGGCGACTGGCTGTACTACCGCATCCTCACCGGCAACAAACTGTTGAACCTGGTGCGGCGTCGCCTGGGCAAACGCTACTGGTCGTTGTCCGAATTCCTCAAGCGCCAGAGCGGCGCCGCCGAACGCTACATCGCCCGCTACGTCCAGGCGGGCCTCGACGATGCACGCAAGCGCGGCCTCGACGGCATCCTCTGCGGCCATATCCATCGCGCGGCACTGATCCAGCAGGATGGCCTGGTCTACGCCAACGACGGCGACTGGGTCGAAAGCCTCACCGCGCTTGCGGAAGATCCTGATGGCACCTTACGGTTGTTGTCGCACAACGGCGAGACGCTCGCATCGTTGCCACCTCGGTTGCAATTGGTGATGGAAGCATCGTGGCCGCGCGCGGCGTGATCTAAGCCGCGGGCAGAGTCGATGGCCGGGGTAGCATGCCGGTCATGGATTCCCTGACCCATCTCTTCGTCGGCGGCGCGATCGCTGCCGCCATCGCACCGCCGCAGCATCGGCGTGCGGCCCTGCTCGCCGGCGCGGCGCTGAATTCGTTGCCCGATCTGGACGTGCTCCCACTGCTGCTGAGCGACGATCCGGTCGTGCGCATGACCTGGCATCGAGGCGCGACGCATTCGCTGCTGGTGTTGCCGTTCATGGCCTGGGCGCTCTGGGCCTGGTTCAAGCAGCGGGGCGGCCGCGTGGCGGAAGCGCCGCGACGCTGGTTCTGGGTATTCATGGTCACGCTGCTCGCGCATCCATTGCTGGATGCCTTCACGGTCTACGGCACGCAGCTGCTGTGGCCGTTGCCGCTGCCGCCGGCGATGTGGTCGAGCCTCTTCATCATCGATCCGGCGTTGACCTTGCCGCTGTTGCTGGCGTGCGTGGTGGCCTGGCTCGCTCGTGAACGGCTGCTGGCACAACGTGCGCTGTCGTGCGGGCTGGCGGTCGCGGTCGCTTATCTCGGCTGGTCGCTGCTGGCCAAGACGATGATCGAGCGGGAAGCGCAACGGTCGCTGGCGATGATCGGGCTGGAGGACGCGCCACGTTTCTCGGTGCCGATGCCCTTCAACACGTTGTTGTGGCGAGTAGTGGCGATTACGCCGGACGGCTTCGTCGAAGGCGAGCGTTCGCTGGTGGCCGACCGCGGCCCGATGCAATTCCGCGCCTATCGCTCCGATGTCCCGGCACTCGAAGCGGTGCGCGGTTTTCCCGCGGTGGCGCGACTGCTGTGGTTCAACCACCACTTCGTGAAAGCGGAAGCGCGCGATGGCGAACTGGTGTTGTCGGACCTGCGCATGGGCGCCGAACCCGACTATTCGTTCCGTTTCGCCGTGGCCGCCCGCGACGGTGGTGGCTGGCGTGCGATACCGGTCGAACAACTGCAATGGCCGTGGCAGGCGCGACGGCGCCTTGGTGCGATGTGGCTTCGCATCTGGCGGCAACCCGAGCCAGCCGAATGCGGTGCCGGTTGCCGTCCCGAGACGATGTCAGCCGATTACATGTCATCCGATTAGAAGCCCCGCGGAAGCATCGTTCCGCGGGGCCCGGTTACATGCAGATTTGGTGCGTTATGCCGCTGCCAACGTGGCGCGCATCGCCTGCGCCGCCGCCACCATCTTGCGTAGCGCCGCGTCGACCTCCGGCCAGCCGCGGGTTTTGAGGCCGCAGTCCGGATTCACCCACAGCTGCTGCGGCGTCAGCACGTCCAGTGCCTTGCGCAGCAGGGCCGTGATCTCGGC
Organism: Lysobacter sp. CFH 32150; assembly: GCF_022758295.1. Classification (GTDB taxonomy): domain Bacteria; phylum Pseudomonadota; class Gammaproteobacteria; order Xanthomonadales; family Xanthomonadaceae; genus CFH-32150. The sequence continues at coordinate 100,793 of NZ_JALDWJ010000008.1, forward strand.
GGTATCGGGCACCCGTGGCGAGTGGATGTCGTACACGCCGGGGCCGATCTCGTTCGGATACTGGAACCGAACAAACGCGTCGAGCAGTTCCATCCGCGAGCGGCTGGTTTCGATCGAGATCACATCGGCATCCATCGCCGCGACGGCCTCGATGATGTCGTTGAACTCCGAGTAGCACATGTGGGTGTGGATCTGGGTCGCGTCGTCGACGCCGCTGGCGGTGATGCGGAAGCTGCGCACCGCCCAGGCCAGGTAGGCCGGCCAATCGGCGCGGCGCAGTGGCAGGCCTTCGCGCAATGCGGGTTCGTCGATCTGGATGACGCGGATGCCGGCGGCTTCTAGGTCGCGCACCTCGTCGCGCAGGGCGAGTGCGATCTGCCCGCACACTTCCGAACGTGGCAGGTCGTCGCGTACGAACGACCACTGCAGCATCGTCACCGGTGCGGTCAGCATCCCCTTCATCGGCCGCGTGGTCAGCGATTGCGCGTAGCGCGACCATGCCACCGTCATCGGCTTCGGTCGCGCGACGTCGCCGTAGATGATCGGCGGCTTCACACAACGCGAGCCGTAGCTCTGCACCCAGCCTTGCTTGGTGAAGGCGAACCCTTCGAGCTGCTCGCCGAAGTATTCGACCATGTCGTTGCGTTCGGGCTCGCCATGCACGAGTACGTCGAGGCCGGCCTCTTCCTGGAAGCGCACGGCGATCTCCACCTCGCGCCGTAGCAGCGCTTCGTATTCGTCATCACCAAGACGGCCGGCACGATGCGCGGCGCGCGCCTGGCGCAGTTCGTCGGTCTGCGGAAACGAGCCGATCGTGGTGGTCGGCAACGGTGGCAACGCCAGCGCCTTGGCCTGCAGCGTGCGGCGGGTGGGGTAGTCGCTCTGGCGTTGGGAGGAACCCGGACCCAGTGCAGCGAGGCGCTCGCGCACGCGTGGACGCACCACGCCGGGCGCATGCTGGCGCTGCGTCAGCACCGACTGCTGGGCGTCGAGCCTCGCCTGCGCCTCGGCATTGCCGGCGAGCGCGTCGGCGTACCAGCGCAGCTCTTCGAGTTTCTGGCGGGCGAACGACAGCCAGCCGCGCAGCTGCGGGTCGAGTGCGGTTTCGGGTTCGAGATCGATCGGCGTGTGCAGCAGCGAGCACGACGGTGCCAGCCACAACCGTTCATCGCCGAGCTGCTGGTGCGCGCGACGCAGCAGTGCAAGGGTCTGATCCGGCGCGCTGCGCCAGATATTGCGGCCGTCGACAACGCCCGCCGAGAGCACGGCGCGCGCGGGCAGGCTCTTGAGCACGGCATCGAGTTGCTGCGGTGCGCGCACGAGGTCGACATGCAGGCCATCGATGCCCAGCGTCGCGGCGAGCTCGAGGTTGTCGTCGAGTGCACCGAAATACGTTGCCAACAGCAGTCGCGGACGTCGCGCCAGGACGTTCAGTTGCGCATACGCACGCCGGTATGCGGCGCGCGCGGAATCGCACAGATCGAGTGCTAGGCAGGGCTCGTCGAGCTGTAGCCAGTCGGCGCCGGCGGTGTGGAGTTTTTCCAACAGTTCGGCGTAGGCAGGCAACAGCGCATCGAGCAGATCGAGCCGATCGCTGCCGTCGACCGTCTTGGCCAGCAACAGGAACGACACCGGCCCCAGCAACACCGGCCTGGCGTCGTGGCCGAGCGCCTTCGCTTCGAGGAACTCGGCGACCGGCTTGTCGCCGACCAGCGCGAAGCGCTGGCCGCGTTCGAGTTCCGGCACCAGGTAGTGGTAATTGGTGTCGAACCACTTGGTCATTTCCAGCGCGTGCAGATCGTGGCCGTCGCGTTTGTGGCCCCGTGCGAGCGCGAAATAACCACGCAGGGGATCGTCGGCGAGCAGCGGCCGATAGCGTGTCGGGATCGCATCGAACAGCACCGCGGTATCGAGCACGTGGTCGTACAGCGAGAAGTCGTTGACCGGCACCACGTCGGTGCCGGCCTTGCGAGCGAGCGCCCAGTGCCGTTGTCGCAGTTCGCGCGCGGTTGCCTGCAACGCGTCGGCGTTGCTGTCGCCGCGCCAGTAGTTTTCCAGTGCGCGCTTGAGTTCGCGTTTGCGGCCGATGCGCGGGAAACCCAGATGTGTAACGAGTGACATGTTGAAATTCCTCTTGCCGGATGGGTGATCAAGAGGAACGAAGGCAACCGCGTGAGCGAATCGCGTTGTTGTGAATCGCGCCGCGCGGTTTCGACCTTCGCCCCCACGGGCGAACCGGACACCGCGGGCAGGCAGGAACGACCGCACCGCCAGTCGTGGCGGCACATGCGGACGCTCCGGCGTTTCCCCGCGGAAACCCAGGTCGGACGACGCGCCTTGCACGCTTGCGCGTGTTGCGGCACGCCGGCCTGCGGCAGGTCTTCGGGCTCGTGGACACGAGGCGTTGTGGGCCTCACCTACTGTCCGTCGCTTCCCAGGCTTTCACCCAGTGCATGACGGAGGTCGTTTCCACATACCGCTGCGGGGCAGCCCCGGAATTGGCTCGATGAGCCGCACCGGGTTCCCTCTTAGCTTTATCGCTCCATAAGGATTGAGCGATAAAGACCGCTGGCGAGGGGGAAGTTACGCGCGGCGAGGGGTTGCGTCAATGCACCGATGCCGCGGGCATGCGGGCCGGGTAGGCATGAGCATACGAGGCCTCAGGCTGCGGCCGGCAACTCCGGGGCGACCCCGGCGATCAGCGCGTCGAAATAATCGCGTGTCAGCTGCAACTGCGCTTCGGCGGACTCGGCGCGATTCACGAGGGCACGGAATGCGGCCCGCTGCTCATCGGAATGCTCGGGACGATCCTTCGCATACCAACCCAGGTGCTTGCGCGCGATGCGGACACCGGCCGGTTCGCCATAGAACGCGTGCAAATGCGCGAGGTGGCCGAGCAGCACATCGCGGACCTCCTGCAGCGAGGGTTCCGGCAGCAATTCGCCGGTGGCGAGGTAGTGCGCGATCTCGCGGAAGATCCATGGCCGACCTTGCGCGGCACGGCCGATCATCACCGCGTCGGCACCGGAGTGATGCAGCACGAACGCGGCCTTCTGCGGCGAGTCGATATCGCCGTTGGCGATCACCGGGATCGTCAGCGCGGCCTTCACCGCCGCGATCGTGTCGTACTCGGCGACGCCGGTGTATTGCTGGTCGCGCGTGCGTCCGTGCACCGCGAGTGCCTGCACGCCGGCGTCCTGTGCGATGCGCGCGATGGTCAGCGCATTGCGCTGATCGGCAGCCCAGCCGGTGCGGATCTTCAGCGTCACCGGCACGTCGACGGCGTTGACTACGGCTTCGAGAATCTGGGCCACCAGGGTTTCATCGCGCATCAGCGCCGAACCAGACCAGGCGTTGCAGACCTTCTTCGCCGGACAGCCCATGTTGATGTCGATGAGCTGCGCGCCGTGATCGACGTTGTAGCGTGCGGCCTCCGCCATCACGGCGGGCACGGTGCCGGCGATCTGCACGCTGATCGGGGCCGGTTCGCCGTCGTGATCCATGCGGTGGCGCGATTTGCTGGTATTCCAGAAACGCGGATCCGACGTCGTCATCTCCGACACGCACGAACCAGCACCAAGGCGCTTGCACAGCACCCGGAACGGTTTGTCGGTGACACCCGCCATCGGGGCGAGGATCACCTTCGGGACGATGCTGTGGGAGCCGATCTGCATCCGGGCATTATCGCCGGACCGTACGGCTACCGCGTGAGCTGGTAGAGCTCGAACCTGCTGCCGTCGGCATCAAGGATCAGCAGGAGTTCGTTGGGCCCGGTGCGCAGGAGGCGGCCTGCGCTGTTGGTGTGCTCGAAGCCGTCGATCGACGGCCGGCGCGGGTCGTAGTCAAGCGGCGGGTCGTCGTTGACGGTGTTCGCACCGAGGAACGCCAGCTGGCGTACGTCGCCTGCGATGGGCCAAAGGAACCCGGAGCGCCGCTGCGATCCGCTGATCTTGGCAAAACGATAACCGCAGGCGGCCTTGTCGATGCGCGCCTTGAAGGTCGGGTAGGCATAGGCGAAATCGGCATGGACCTGGATCGAGCACACGCGCCAATCGCCCTCGATGCGCCCGAGGGGTTGCGGTTTGCGCGCCTGTGCGAGCAGCGTGCGCGCCAGGCCGGCGCCGGAAATGTATTCGGGATCGTCCGACTGGGTCGGAATGCGCGTCAGCAGCGGTGTCACTTCGGCTTCGACCATCGCCTGATGTCGCGGCAGTGCGATCGCCTTCCAGTTGCAGCGTTCGGCTGCAGTGGCATCGGCTGCCAGCAGCAATGCGGTGATCAGGAATGCGCGCAACATGACCCTGTCTCCATGGGGGGCTCAAATAGTGCCGAAACGAGCCGCGACCTGCGCCAGTCGCGGCATCGATGCGGCCGCGCCCGCGGTTTCGGTCGAGAGCGCGGCATAGCGATTGGCGAAACGGACGTGCGCGGCGAACGACGCATCCGGCGTGTTCGCCAGCGATGCCGCCAATGCGCCGTTGAACGCATCGCCGGCACCGGTGGTGTCGATCACGTTGGCCGCTTCGGCGGGAAGGCGGTAATGCGCATTCCCGTCGCCGCGGACATTGGATCCGGCGTGCGAAACGAAGCAGCCGGCAGCACCGAGGGTGATGACGACGCTGCCGTGTGGAAGCAGGCGGCGGCACAGCGCGTGCAGGGTCGCGTCGTCCTGCGTCGTGAGCGTGTTGGCGTTGGCACGTTCGCCGGTGTGGCGTTCGAGCTGGGCGCAGAACTCGGTTTCGTTCGGAGTGAGCACGTCGGTGAGCGCGAGCAGCGCAGCCGGCACGGCCGCGTTCGCCGGCGCGGGATTCAGCAGGGTCGTAACGCCGGCATCGCGCGCGAGCGAGAAGGCCGCGGCGATGGCGTCCGATGGCGTTTCCAGTTGGCCCAGCAGCACGCGTGCGCTGGTGACGGCAGCAGCTTGTTGTGCGGCGAACGCCGGCGACAACGTGGCATTGGCGCCCGGGCCGATCACGATGCTGTTGCGCCCCGATGCATCGACGAAGACGCCCGCCGTGCCGGTTGGCGCTTCGCTGCGCTGGTCGTGCAGCGCGATGCCATCGGCAGCCGCCAACGCGCGTGCGAGTTGCGCGCCGACGTCATCGCCAAGAGCACAGACGAACAAAGTGTCGGCCCCGGCCCGTGCCGCCGCAGTGGCCTGGTTGAAGCCTTTGCCGCCGGGGCCGGTTGTATACCCACCGCTCAGCGTCTCGCCCGGTCGCGGCAACGTGGCTGCGGTCCAGACGTGGTCGACGTTGAACGACCCGATGACGACGACGTTAGTCATGACGTTGGCGGTTCATGATTCCCGTAGGGCGGGTCTTGACCCGCCGCATGTCGATACAGATTCGCTGGCGGGTCAAGACCCACCCTACGAACCCAGGTATGTCAGCACGCCCGCGATCGTCGCGGTCATGAAGGTCGCGATCGAACCACCGAGCACCGCGCGCAGGCCGAAGCGGGCGAGGTCGTGGCGGCGTTCCGGCGCAAGGCCGCCGATGCCGCCGATCTGGATCGCGATCGACGAGAAGTTGGCGAAGCCGCACAAGGCATATGTTGCGATCAGCTTGCCCTGGTCGGTCAGCGTCACCCCCGCAACTTTGCCGTTGACGATGTCGGCGAGTTGCAGATAGGCGACAAATTCGTTGATCACGACTTTCTGCCCGATCAGCGAGCCGACGGTCGTCGCATCCTGCCACGGCACACCGATCACCCAGGCGAGCGGGGCGAGCAGGTAGCCGAAGACCGCGGCGAGGTCGGTCGGCTTGCCGAGTACCTGCTGCAACCCAGTGACTTCACCGAGCCAGGTCAGCGGGGAGTTGATCAGGGCGATGAGCGCGATGAAGGCGAGCAGCATCGCACCGATATTCAGCGCCAGGCGCAGACCGTCGGCCGCGCCGGAGGCAGCGGCATCGATGACGTTGCTGGCGGTTTTCTCCACTTCCATCTTCACCGTGCCGCGTGTCAACGGATTGCCGGTTTCCGGGATCAACAGCTTGGCCACGACCAGCGTCGCCGGCGCGGCCATGATCGAAGCGGCGAGCAGATGCTTGGCGTAGAACGCCTGCTGCACCGGATCGCCGGCGCCGAGCATGCCGACGTACGCGGCGAGCACGCCACCGGCGATATGCGCCATGCCGCCGATCATCATCGTGATCAGTTCCGATTCGGTCATGCGCGAAATGTACGGGCGCACGGTCAGTGGCGCCTCGGTCTGGCCGATGAAGACGCTGGCGCAGACGCTGGTGGTTTCGGCGCCGGACACGCGCATCACCTTGGTGATCGCCCAGGCCATGCCGCGCACGACCGTCTGCATCACGCCGAGGTGGTAGAGCACGCCCATCAGCGCGGCGAAGAAGATGATCGTCGGCAGCACCTGGAAGGCGAAGATGAAGCCGAACTTGGAGGTGTCCATCAGCGAGCCGAAGATGAAGTTCGAGCCCGCGGCGACGAAGCCGAGGATCTTCACGAAACCGCGGCCGAGCGCGTCGAACACGTCGCGCCCGCCCGGTACCAGCAGCACCAGCGCGGCGAAGGCGACCTGCAGCGAGATACCGGTCAACACCAGGCGCCAGTCGACGGCTTTCCTGTTATTCGAGAACAGCCAGGCGATGCCGATCAGCACTGCGAGGCCGAACAGGCCGAAGCCGATCCGCGCTAAAACTTCCATCCCCTACCCCTGAGTACTGTCACCGTCGACGCCGCAGCCTAGTGCAGGGAGTGGAGTGCGGCAACCGAGGAGTCACCCGAAGGCTCGGTGCGACCTGCTCGGAGCGCGTCCGCAAGTCCTGGATTACGCGTCCCGCGCTAGCACCCGATTGCGGCCACTGCGCTTGGCCAGGTTCAAGCGCAAATCGGCGCGACGCAGCAGGCTGGAGAGATCGGTGGCTTCGTTCGGATAGCTGCAGACGCCGGCGCTGAATGTCAGTGGCAATGCGTCTGCGCCCTGATCGGGGATGAAGCGGCGCGCGGCGACCATGCGGCGCATGCCGTCGACGCGTTCCCACGATGTGCCCAGCGGCTTGCGCAGTAGCAACACGAACTCCTCGCCACCCAACCGCACCAACCACTCGCCCTCTTCCATCTGCTCCTGCAGCGTCGTCACCACGTGCAGCAGCGCCCGGTCGCCGGCCTGGTGGCCGACTTCGTCATTGATCCGCTTGAAATGGTCGAGGTCGATCAGCGCCACGCACAGGCTGACACCGTCGCCGCGCACCGCGTCGAGCAGGCGTGGGAAGCGGTGCAGCAGCCAGGTCCGGTTGGGTAGTCCGGTAAGGCCGTCGGTGCCGGACATCTCCACCAGACGCTGCATCCGGTACACCACGATCGTGGTGATCAGGGTGAAGATCACCAGCAGCACCAGCCGCTGGACCTGGTTGCTCAGGGTGACGGTGCCGTACTCGCTGGAGATCAGGTTCTCGGGCGAGGCCGCGATCGCGAACACCACGAATATCAGCAACGCATATTGCGCGATCGTCAGCGCACCGACGAACAAGGTGACACGCCCATCGCTACGCAATGCCGTCAGCACGATGGCCAGTACGTAACCGCACCAGACGATCATGCTGTTGAGCGCGGAAGGCAGATCGTTGAATGCCAGCAGGATCAGCACCAGCGTCGCAGCGGTTGCATCGTAGGCGCCGGACGCGAACGGCAACCATTGGAACCGCCGCTTGCGCCGCGCCAGCGCCAGCCATACCTGTGCGAAAACGTTGACGAAAACCGCACCGGCCAGGCCGATCATCGTTTCCGCGACGGTGCCACCGGTCATTGCATTCACCAGCGGCAACAGCAGCAGCATTGCCGCGACGACGACGCGCAGCCGCGCCACCAGCAGTTCGCCACCCGCACCGACCTCGAGCATGATCTCGTCCGGCCGCGACAGCAGTGCGGTCGCGATGTCGCGAATCTTCTGTCCCGAAGCTCCCATCGGTTCCCCCAGCATGCCCATGGCGAGGATAGCGCGGGGACGGGCGTTAAACTGCGTCTACGCTTCAGGAGAGCCAAAGCCATGCAATACCGCCGTCTCGGATCATCCGGCCTGCAGCTGTCGGCGCTGTCGTTCGGCGCCTGGGTCACCTTCGGTACCCGGATCGGGCGCAGCGAAGCACGCGAGCTGATCGCCGCGGCCTGGGACCACGGCATCAACTTCTTCGACAACGCCGAGGGTTATGCCGATGGCGAGGCGGAGCGGGTGATGGGCGACGTGCTTGCGGACCTGCGCTTCCCGCGGGATTCGTGGTGCGTGTCGAGCAAGGTGTTCTTCGGTGCGGCCAAGGATCCGCGGCCGACGCAGAAGGGCCTGTCCCGCAAGCATGTGGTCGACGCCTGCCACGGCGCGCTCAAGCGCCTGCGCGTGGATTACCTCGACCTGTATTTCTGCCATCGCCCCGATCCCGACTCGCCGATCGAGGAAACGGTGTGGGCGATGGACAACCTGATCCGCCAGGGCAAGGTGCTGTATTGGGGCACGTCGGAATGGCCCGCCGCGGCGATCCGCGAGGCGCACAAGATCGCGCGCGCACATCATCTGCATGCGCCGACGATGGAACAGCCGCAATACAACCTGCTGCACCGCGAGCGAGTCGAACTCGAATATGCGCCGCTGTATTCGGAATACGGCCTCGGCACCACGATCTGGTCGCCTCTCGCCTCCGGCCTGCTGACCGGCAAATACAACGAAGGTGTGTCGAACGACTCGCGACTCGGCCAGGAAGGCTACGGCTGGCTGCAGCGATGGGTATTAGGCGATGCCGAATCACGGCGGATCGAACGCACCCGCAAATACACTGCACTCGCGCAGGAACTGGGCGTGCCGCCGGCGCCGCTCGCGATCGCGTGGTGTCTGCGCAACCCCCACGTGTCGACGGTGCTGCTCGGCGCCACGCGCAAGGAACAGTTGCTGCAGAACCTGGAGGCGCTCGACCTCGTCGAACGCTTCGATGAAAGCATCTGGGCGCGGCTTGAGGCCGCGACGTCCTAGTTTTTGTAGGAGCGGCTTTCAGCCGCGAGCTTTGCGCTTGGGTTCGGGGAGGGCGAATGTATTCGCACGCCCTTTCGCTAATCGAACAGCGTGCGAATACATTCGCTCCCACAGGGGCAAGAACAAAAGCTCGCGGCTGCAAGCCGCTCCTACAAGAGGCGGTCAGCGTGCTTCGACTTGGATCTCGATGATCTCCGGCGCCTCGGGTGGCAGCGGCGCCTCCGGCGCGAAGGCCATGGCCGGCGCCTCACCGTTGAGGATGATTTCGTGCTCGAACGCCGTGCCCGGCGGTGGAGGCGGTGGCGCTGGCGCTCTCGGCGCCACTGGCGGTGCGGGCGGAGTTGGCGGCAGCGGTATGCGGGGCAGCGCTTTCGGCACCTTGAGCTTGGTGCTGGCCGATTTGCGATCTCGCAGATAATCGATCGCGACCAGGCTATCGGCGGGCTTGCCGCGCAATGCGGCCATCGTTTCGCGCGGTGAGTTCACCGTTTTGCCATCGACTTTGTGGATCACGTCGCCGGCTTGCAGTCCGGCCAGGTCCGGGCCGGTGCTCAGCACCAGCACGCCGCGGGTGGTTCCGAAGTAGCGACCGAGTTTAGGGTCGATCGAGGCGAGGTTGAGGCCGTTCCAGCGGAAGGCTTCGGCCAGCACTTTGCAGTTGTCGCCCCTGCAATGCCCTTCGGGGCCCATCGTGATGATTTCGGTACGGATGTCCGGATCGATGCCGAGCGGCCGGGGAAGGCTTAATGCGATCGGCGCACCGCGGCGCATGACGGCGACCTGTCGGTCCAGCGTCGGCGTGACCTTGGTGACCACGGTCTTGCCGTCGCGCAAGGTGACCAGCTTCACTTCGGTCCTGGTATCCAGGTTGCCGAGCAACTTGCGTGCGTTCTCGACCCGCAGTTCGCCATCGCTACCGAGCACCTGCACGCCATTGATGCTGACGATGCGTTCGCCACTGCGTAGTCCCGCTTTCGCTGCGGCACTGTCGGGCGTGACCCCGGCGATGCGGACGCCAGCGCGTTCGTCCGGGGCAAGCAGCACGCCGATCACCGGCTTGCGGACCATGCGGCGCTCGACGCGTCGGATGTCCTCGTCTTCATGGCCAAGCTGGTGCGAGAGTTCCGCCACGCGGCGCGCAGCGCGGTCCAGGTCGCGCCGCGCAGCGTCGAGTTCGGACTGCGCCGCGGCATCGGCCTTGGGGGTTGGTTTCGGCGTCGGCGTTTGCGCCGACGCGATGCCGCTGCCGAGGAGCAGGGCCAGAGCAAGGCCGAGTGCGGCCGGTTTCGGAGCGAAGGACTTCATATCGACCTCGTGCATGGATGGATCACGATTCAAGAGATGATCGAAGCGCCGCAAACGTCGCAGCCGTCAATCGACCAAGGCCAAGGCGCCGTCGTAACGCTCGCCTTGCGCGGCCAACCAGCGGCGCGTGCCTTCGAAACCCACCACCGCACGCAGGGCTTCGACGCGATCGCGCCATAACGCCAGTTGCCGCGCGGGTGGCAGGTCCGGCTGCATCAGCGCGGCATCGATGCTGGCGAGCTGCCGGTCGAGGTCGCCCGCCATTGCGGCCGCGCTGCCGCTCGACACGCGCTCGTCGCGCGCCATCGCCAGCAGGGCCTCGAGTTGGGCGGATTCGGCATACAACTGTTCGAGTGAATCGGTGGTCGCGACGATTGCAGGCTTGGCAGGGGTATGCGGGGCGAGATCTGTGGAGCGCTGGCCAATGCGCCACGGCAGGGCGATGGCGAGCAGCAGCGCGGCCGCGGTCGCCAGCCACATCGGCCAGCGTGCGCGCTTGCGCGCGTCGAGCCGGGCAGCGACACGCGACCAACCGTCTGTCGCCGGTTGCTCCAGGGGCAAGGCGGCGAAGGCGTCACTCCATTGCTTGGGTGTTCGTGTGTCAGACATGGATCGGCTCCGGTACATCGAGCAGCACGCGCAGGCGACGGGTGCCGCGCGCGAGCTGCGATTTGGAGAAGCTGGCAGTGCGTTCCATCAGCACCGCGATCTCCTCGTGGGTATAGCCTTCGGCGTGGTACAGCCACAGCACGCTGCGCGTGGCGACGGGCAGGGTGGCGAGCGCGCGTTGCAGTGCGGCGGCGTCCGCTGCTGCCGGCGGTAACGGGCCGTGGTCCTCGGCGAAATCGTCATCGCACTCGACCGCGACTTCGTGCGCGAACTTGCGATCCTTGCGCAGCCGCATCAGTGCCTCGTTGACCGCGATCTGCCGCAGCCAGCCCCAGAACGGGCTGCCATTCGAACCACGGAATTCCCGGATCCGCCCAAGCACCTTCAACATCGTTTCCTGCAACACGTCCTGCGCTTCCTCGCGGTTGCCGGCGATGCGCAGCGCCAGCGTGAATACCGGCCGCTCGAACCAGCGGTACAGCTGCTCGAACGCCGCCCGCTCGCCGGCTCGCGCGCGGGCAAGCAGGGCGTCGGGCACCTCGATCGCGAAGCTGGAAGGAGCTGATGACATGGGCGAAGTAGGTCGCGTTGCTCTTCAGTGGCCGCCAGGTGGTGGTGCGTGCCGCAGCGCCTTGCTGGCTGCAAGGTCAAGGCGCGCGGCGCCGCATGGTGGCCACTGAGGAGCAACCCGAAGGGCCGGGCCTGAGGACGCGCGATGCCGCGTCATCGCTCGGTTGCGTATCGACATACGCGTCCTCGCTCTTCCTTGCCTCGCACGCCCTCAGGCCCGGCGCGACCTACTTCGCCCATGTCATCAGCTCCTTTGGCCATGTATCGAGTCTAGATGCGCGCCGGACGGAAACGGTCGCAGCCTGCCCCTATACTCGACCCATCCATAGGGGAGTTCGTGCAATGACTGGATCGCTGCTTGCCATCGTCCTGCTAGTCGCCGGTGTCGTCGTCCTGTTCAAGGCCGTGCGCATGGTGCCGCAGGGCTACGAATGGACCGTCGAGGCCTTCGGCAAATACACCCATACGCTGACTCCGGGCCTGCATTTCCTGGTGCCGATCTACCAGGGCGTCGGGCGCAAGATCAACATGATGGAACAGGTGCTCGAAGTGCCGTCGCAGGACGTGATCACCAAGGACAACGCGGTGGTGAAGGTCGACGGCATCGTGTTCTTTTCGGTGCTGGATGCCGCCAAGGCCGCATACGAGGTCGCGCAGCTGGAAGTGGCGGTCCTCAACCTGGTGATGACCAATATCCGTACCTCGATCGGTTCGCTGGACCTGGACGAGTCGCTGTCCAAACGCGACGAGATCAACGCCAAGGTGCTGCTGGCGGTGGATGCCGCGACGCATCCGTGGGGGCTCAAGGTCAACCGCATCGAGCTGAAGGACATCCAGCCGCCGCGCGACCTGGTCGATTCGATGGCGCGACAGATGAAAGCCGAGCGCGAGAAGCGCGCCAACATCCTCGAAGCCGAGGGTTTCCGCCAGGCGGCGATCCTCAAGGCCGAGGGCGAGAAGCAGTCGGTGATCCTCGAAGCCGAAGGCAACAAGGAGGCCGCGTTCCGCGCTGCTGAAGCGCGCGAGCGTCTCGCCGCCGCCGAAGCCAAGGCGACCGAGCTGGTGTCGACCGCGATCGCGCAGGGCAACGTGCAGGCGATCAACTACTTCGTCGCGCAGAAGTACATCGAGGCGTTCAAGGCGCTGGCCGAGGCGCCGAACCAGAAGTTCGTGATGATGCCGATGGAGTCCGCCGGCGTGATCGGTTCGCTTGCCGGCATCGCCGAACTGGCCAAGGAAGCGATGGATCGCCAACCGAGCCGCACCGCGGTCGCGCCGCGCCAAGGGGGCTGAGCCATGCGTTGGGATGTCTTCACCTGGGCGGCGGTGGCGCTGCTGCTGTTCGCGGCGGAAGCGTTGGCGCCGGGCGCTTTCATGTTGTGGCTGGGCTTCGCCGCGGTGGTGGTGTTCCTGGTCGTGTTCCTGGTACCGGGGATTCCGGTGCTGGCGCAGGTTGCGGCCTTCATCGTGCTCAGCTTCGTTTCGATCCAGATCTACCGGAAGTATTTCCGCGGCCGCCAGCGCCAGAGCGACCAGCCGGCGTTGAACCGCCGTGCCGCCGCGCTGGTCGGGCGCGTGGTACCGCTGGATCGTGCCATCGTCAACGGCCAGGGCCGCGTGCAGATTGCCGATGCCTACTGGACTGTCACCGGCCCGGAATTACCCATGGGCACACCGGTGAAAATCATCGCCGCGGACGGCATGACCTTGAAGGTCGAAGTCGCCTGATCGCAGCCATACGGTGGCGCCGGCCGCACCGGCGCCACATGTGATAATTGCCGGCTTCCGGCCGCGCTGTGCGGCCGCGCATCCCCCACGGAGCCGGCATGACCCAGAAAACCATCCTCAACGACGCCCATCGCGCACTCGGCGCCAAGATGGTCGACTTCGGCGGCTGGGACATGCCGCTGCATTACGGCTCGCAAGTCGAGGAACACCATCTGGTGCGGCGCGACGCCGGCATGTTCGACGTCTCGCACATGACCGTGGTCGACCTGAAGGGCGCACGTGTGCGCGACTTCCTGCGCCAACTGGTCGCCAATTCTGTCGACAAGCTCAAGGTCTCGGGCAAAGCCCTGTACACCGCCATGCTCAATGCCGACGGCGGCGTGATCGACGACCTCATCGTCTATTACCTGGGCGAAGACTTCTTCCGCCTGGTCGTGAACGCAGCTACCCGCGACAAGGACTTGGCGTGGATCACCGCGCAGGCGAAGCCATTCGATGTGTCCGTCACCGAACGCAGCGAGTTCGCCATGATCGCGGCGCAGGGCCCGACCGCGCGCGAGCGCGTGCTCGGCCTGCTCGATGCCGCGGGCGCCGAAGCCGCTGGCAAGCTCGGCAAGTTCGCCGCCGCCGAGGTGAAGGCGAAGGACGGTACGCCGCTGTTCGTCGCCCGCACCGGTTACACCGGCGAGGATGGTTTCGAGATCGTGGTGCCGGAAGGCAATGCCGTCGCGCTGTGGAATGCATTGCTCGCCGCCGGCGTGAAGCCCGCTGGCCTCGGCGCGCGCGACACGCTGCGCCTGGAAGCCGGCATGAACCTTTACGGCCAGGACATGGACGAAACGATCACGCCTTACGAAGCGGGACTGGCCTGGACCGTTGCGCTCGACGAAGGCCGTGCCTTCACTGGCCGTGACGTGCTCGAAGCACAGAAGGCGAAGGGCGTGCCAAGGCAGATGATCGGCCTGGTGATGGACGAGAAGGGCGTGCTACGTCACGGCCAGAAAGTGCTGACCGCGAACGGTGAGGGCGAAATCCTCTCCGGTACGTTCTCCCCGACGCTCGGCAAGGCGATCGCATTCGCGCGCGTCCCGGCGGGCGCGCCTGGCGACGTCCGCGTGGACATCCGCGGCAAGGAAGTGCCGGTGCGCGTGGTCAAGTTCCCGTTTGTCCGCGACGGCAAAGCGCAGGAAGGCATTTGAACGGAATTCACTTGAACAGGCGTCCCCACGCTTCGCTAAACTACGACCCTCTTCCCGCCGTTCCACCCGACCGCAAGCGTCACCGACCACAGCACGGAGCCCCACGATGAGCGAGATCCCTGGCGACCTGAAATTCCTGAAGTCCCACGAGTGGGCCCGCGTCGAAGGCGACGGCAAAGTCACCGTCGGCATTTCCGATCACGCCCAGGGCCTGCTCGGCGACCTGGTCTACGTCGAGTTGCCGAACGTCGGCGATCGCATCGAAGCCGGCAATGCCTGCGCCGTGGTCGAGTCGGTGAAGGCCGCTTCCGACGTCTATGCGCCGATCACCGGCAAGGTCGTCGAGGTGAACGCCGCGCTGTCGGACAAGCCGGAGACGATCAACGAGGACGCCTATGGCGACGGTTGGATCTTCGTGCTCGAAGCCGAGGAACCGGAGCAGCTCAACGACCTGCTCGATCCCGATGCTTATGCCGAATTGCTGGAAGACGAAGACCACTGAGGTCGTTCGAACACAGTTGTTCCGCTCCGGCCGCATTCGCGGCCGGAGTCGTTTTTGCGGAACGGTTTGTACTTCTCGGGGGGCGATGATCGATCGATCGCGATGCCGCGACGGGGAAATATCGGCCGCGCAATTTCGCGCAAATCGGGTGGTGCGGCGCGAAAAATCCGCCCGTCAGCAAAATTATTTTCAGGGGGCGATTCGGGCGTGCAGCGGAGTTCACCGGCACCCTGCGTGACCCTCGACGATTGCATGCGCGATCAACGCGCGTTGTTTCGTGTTTTGCGAAAGTACTTAAAAAATAGTGCTTTCACGTAAATGCGATTACGCGGCGTGCGATTTCAACGCGCGCATCGCGTGCACTCGCCCCCGTGATCGCCGCCGTTCGCGCCGACCCCGCGCCCCGGCCGCCGCGAAAAAAATTGCGACAGGTTGTTGACAGTTGAAAAAACCGTGATTAGGTTTCGCCCCAGCAGACGTTGCCTGCAGAAGCGAGTGATACGAACAAACGCGAAAACGAGCAGCACAACACGGACCTCCGCCCGGACAAATTTCACGGTGGACGCAGGCCCCGTTTCCTCCACGAAAACGCAACGTCATCGAATTCTCGAAACCCGCAGCGCCCTGCGTCGCGGGTTTTTTTGTGCCCGGCGCGACTACGCCGGGCATGCCGAATCCGTCCCGGCGCGCCTCGCGCGTCGGCGGTTGATCGCGGGTCCGACTCCCGCGATGTCGCTTCGAACTGGGCAGTTCTAGCCAAGCAAGTCCACTGACGAGGAGCCATACCATGGCCGTTAAGAAAGCTGCGAAGAAGAAACCTGCTGCCAAGAAGGCAGCCAAGAAGACCGCCAAGAAGTCGGCGGCCAAGAAGACCGTCAAGAAGGGCGCCAAGAAGGCTGCCAAGAAGACCGTGAAGAAGGCTGCCAAGAAGGTCGCGCGCAAGCCGGCTAAGAAGGCTGCCAAGAAGACCGCCAAGAAGGCTGCCAAGAAGACTGCTAAGCGTCCTGCCAAGAAGGCCGCGAAGAAGACTGCCAAGAAGGCTGCCAAGAAGACTGCTAAGCGTCCTGCCAAGAAGGCCGCGAAGAAGACTGCCAAGAAGGCTGCGAAGAAGAAGCCTGCTGCGAAGAAGGCCGCCAAGAAGCCTGCAGCGAAGAAGAAGAAGGCAGCCCGAAAGGCTGCGCCGGTGGCGATGCCCGCCCCCGTTATGCCAATGATGTAATTAAACCCGATAGCCGTAGTCCAAGCCCCTTCCCGCGTGCCCAGGCGGGGAGGGGTTTTTTATTGGCCGTGGGTTTTATCGACGCGCGCTTGCAGCGCGCACGTGGTCACTTCGGCGAGGCGTTCCCGCGCGAAGCATCGGCGCCGGCGTCCTCAATGCGGCGTTCGGCGTAGAGCAGGTCGTCACTTGGTTCGATGTCGAGCCAGCGCTGGTCGGGCAAGCCGATGGCGCGGTCGAGGATGGTAGGCAACAGGCCCGAGGGCAGGGAGCTTTCGCTGTTCCAGAGGATCGCAATGCCCAGGTCGCGTTCCGGCAACATGGCCACCAGTCCGCGATATCCCTGCACGGCGCCGCCGTGGAAAACGAGTTGGTGGCCGGCGTAGTCGTACACGCGCCAGCCCAGTGCATAGCTCGCCGAGAACACGCGTTCGCGCCGCCATTTCGAGCCGCGCATTTCACCGGGGGTGGCGACGATCGGGGCGTGCAATGTCGCCAGCAATGGCGCTGGCAGCACGTCCGGACGATGACCGCCCTGCGCGATCAACCACTGCGCCATGTCGCTGATGCTGGCGTTGACGCCGGCGGCGGGTGGCAGCTGGTAGTAGGTCGGCTTCGGTGTCAACGCGACCCAGCCGCCGCGACCGCGCACATGCGGTCGCGCCCAGCGTGGGCTGGCGTAGATGCCTTCGAGCCCGAGGCTGGCGTCGTTCATGCCGAGCGGCTTGAACAACCGGCGCTCCACCGCCTGGCTATAGAAGTCGCCGGTGGCGGCGAACACCACATCGCCGATCAGGCTGAAGGCGATGTTCTGGTACGCGTAGCAATCGCCGGGCTGGCAATTCATCGGCGCATAGGCGAGCCGCTGCGTGAGGGTGCGGTAGTCGACGTTGCCCTCGAGGTCGCGGTCGTAAGTGTTGTGGGTGAGGCCGACGCGATGGCTGAGCAGATCGGCGACGGTGACGCGCTTGGCCGCGTACGGATCCTGCAACTGGAATTCGGGCAGGTAGTCGCTGAGCTTGCTGTCCCAGCGCAATGCGCCTTCGGACACCAGCAGTCCGGTCATGGTGCCGGCGAAGCCCTTCGACAGCGAAGCGAGGCGGAACACGGTGTGTCCATCGACCGGCTCGGCGACGCGTGTATCAGTGACGCCGTAACCACGCGCTGACAGCACACGTCCGTTCTGTACCAGGGCCATCGCCAGACCGGGCACGCGTTGATTGGCGACCAGCCGCTGCGCCATCGCTTCGAACAGGCGTACATCGAAACCGCTGGCCAGCGGCATGGTGTGTACTGCCGTTACCGGCGAACGCGCGACGGTGTGCGCGGGTTGGGTGGCGGCGGGTGCGGGGGGCGTGGCAGTGCCGGTGTTGTTCCAGCGCAGCGGCGTCTGCGCCGCGGAGCCGAGCGCGAGCGGCAGTAACAAACCGATCAAGCCCAGGCGCCAAGCGGAATGGCCCCTGACGTTACCCAGGCTGCCTGACTTGTCCACCCGATTCCCCATTGCTTTCATCGGGCAAGCCCCCTGCGTATGCTGCGATTGCTGGCTGATCATAAGCGCCAGTTTCCAGCTTTGCCTGAACAAGGGGACATTGATGGTTACTTTTTTGATCCTGCTCGCAATTGTGGTTGCGGTGGTGTTCTGGGGCGTGGGGATTTACAACGGGTTGATCACCGCCCGCAACGCATTCAAGAACGCCTTTGCGCAGATCGACGTCCAGCTGCAACGCCGGTTCGACCTGATCCCGAACCTGGTCGAAACCGCCAAGGGTTACCTCCAGCATGAGCGGGGCACACTGGAAGCGGTGATCGCGGCACGCGGCGCGGCGATGGCCGGCCTGTCAGCGGCCAAGGCCAGCCCGGGCGACCCGACGGCAATGGCGGAACTTGCCAATACACAGGGCGTCCTCAACGGTGCGCTCGGCCGCCTGCTCGCCGTGGCTGAGGCCTATCCGGACCTCAAGGCCAACCAGAACATGATGCAGCTCACCGAGGAGCTGACCTCGACAGAGAACAAGGTCGCTTTCGCCCGCCAGGCCTTCAACGACTCGGTGATGAGCTACAACAACCGGCGCGAAGTGTTCCCGTCGACCATCATCGCCGGCATGTTCAACTTCCCCGCAGCAGCCCTGTTGGAGATCCCGACGGATCAGCAGGCGCAGGTGCGGGCGGCGCCCAAGGTCTCGTTCTGATCGACTGACACAGAGGCCCCTCTCCCAGGAGAGGGGTTGGGGTGAGGGTTCGGGAGCGAAAGCATGAATTTCTTCGAACGCCAGGCGCAGGCCCGGCGCAACTCGACACGGCTGGTGGTGCTGTTCGCGCTCGCCGTGATCGGCATCGTGATCGCGGTCGATCTTGCCGCCTACATCGCCTTCGGCAGCCGCGGACGCGATGAGGGAGAGGGCGCGGTGTTGATCGTATTCACGACGCTCATCACCCTCGGCATCATCGGCCTCGGCTCGCTGTACCGCATCGCCTCGCTGCGCGGCGGCGGCGAACCGGTGGCGCTGCAGATGGGTGGCGTGCCGGTGCCGGAAAGCACCACGGATACCCAGCTGCGCCGCCTGCGCAACGTGGTCGAGGAAATCGCGATCGCCTCGGGCGTGCCAGTGCCCAAGATCTACGTGCTCGAGCATGAGGCCGCGATCAACGCCTTCGCAGCGGGCTACTCACCGTCCGACGCGGTGGTCGCGGTCACCCGTGGCGCGCTCGACAAGCTCAATCGCGACGAACTGCAAGGCGTGATCGCCCACGAGTTCAGCCACATCCTCAACGGCGACATGCGCCTGAACATCCGCCTGATCGGCGTGCTGTTCGGCATCCTCATGCTCGGCCTGATCGGTCGCAAGGTGCTTGAGCTCGGCCGCGGTCGCGGCAAGGGGGCTGGTGCGATCCTGGCGGCGGCGTTGATCGCGATGGTCGTCGGCTACATCGGCCTGTTCTTCGGCCGCATGATCAAGGCCGGCGTGAGCCGCACGCGCGAATCTTTGGCCGACGCTTCGGCGGTGCAGTTCACCCGTCAGACCGTGGGTTTGTCCGGGGCGCTGAAGAAGATCGCCGGCCTAGGCGAAGGTTCCAAACTCAACGAACGCGGCGACGCCGAAGAGGTCAGCCATATGCTGTTCGGCGACGGGGTCGGTTTCAGCGGCTTGTTCGCCACGCATCCGCCACTGCTGCAACGCATCCAGGCGCTGGAACCGAGCTTCCGTGCCGACCAGCTCGACGCACTGACGCGGCGTTGGATGCTGGCGCCGCCGAACGGCCTCGAGGAAGACATCCAACTCGGCTTCGCCGAGGGCAGCAGTGCGCGCTTGCCGTCCGCGTCAGCCGAGGTCAGCCTCAGCCCGTCGATGGTCGCAGCGCAGGTTGCGCATCCGGCCGCCGACGACTACAGGCGTGCCGATGCCATCGTCGCCACCATTCCCGAGGCCTTGCGCGACCTCGCTGCACAGCGCGATGCGGTGATGCCGCTGCTGCTCGGCCTGCTGCTGGACGACGCCGAGCCGCTGGGCAGCCGCCAGCGTGCCGAAATCGCCGTGCGCCTCGGTCAGCCGGTCGCCGACTATGCGCAGCGCATCCATCAACAGCTGGTCGACGACCTGCATCCGCTGCTGCGGCTGCCGCTGGCGGCACTGGCGTTCCCGGTATTGCGGCTGCGTCCGCGTCCCGAGCTCGACACCTTCCTTGACTGCGTGCACGCTGTAGTGCATGCCGACGGCGAAGTGTCGCTGTTTGAATATTGCCTCGCTCGTTTGCTGCAGGTGCAGGTCCGCGAATCCCTGGACCCGTCGAAACATGCCCGCTTCGGTCGCCGCAAGCTCAGCGACGTGCGCAGCGAGGTTTCGACGCTGCTATGCGTGGTCGCACAGGCCGGCCACGACGACACCGAGGGTGCGCAGCGCGCCTATCTCGTCGGCATCCAGCGTGTGTTGTCGAACGACCACCTGCCGTACCTGCCGCGTGCGAATGGCGTGCTGGCGCTGGACCCGATCTGGGCGCCGCTGGATGCGCTGAATCCGTTCGCCAAGGAAGCGTTGATCGAGGGCATCACTGCCGCGATCAGCCATGACGGTCGCGTCAGCGTGGCCGAGGCGGAGCTGCTGCGCACGATCTGCGGCGTGTTGCATTGTCCGCTGCCGCCGATGTTGGAGCGTTCCTGATGTCATCTCGCTTTGGCGGAGATCAGGCGAAACTATGCGTCGTTAATCCTCGGTAGGAAGCGATCATGCGGTTCTTGGTTCTGGGCTTGCTCGGCTTGTTGGTGTTATGGAATCCAATGCCCGCAGAAGCGCAAGGCAGTGGCCGCCTGAAAGACAGTGGCGATGCTGCGCATCTGTTCGCTTATTTCCCTAAAGACGGTCAGGAGGATCGCTTCGATGAAGGCTATCGCGCGCATCTGAACTGGCATCGCGACAAGCACGACCCGCTAGTGTGGTACGGCTGGTATGTCGCAAGTGGCGAGCGGGTCGGTATGTTCATCGACGGCAGCTTTGGCGCGCCATTTGCAGCATTCGACCAGCGCATCGATCCGAAGAACGACGCTGCTGATGCCGTGCGGACATTCGTGCCGTTTGCCAAAGACGTGTTCCGCGCCAGTTACCGGGTGCGGCGCGAATTCAGCACTGGTTTTCCGCTCGAGCAGTGGCAGCCTTCGAAGAGCGTGCAGGTGTTCCACTACACCTTGCGCGCGGGCACGCAGGCTCGTTTCGAGAACGTGCTGCGGGCGGTGCGCCAAGCACTGCGAGGCGTGGACCATGCGCCGGCCCATACGTGGTACGAGCTCGTCATCGGCGGCGAGACTCCTGGGTACATGTTGATGATCGCGCGCGACGGCTGGACGGCTTACGACCACTACGACGGCAGCCTGGAGCGATTGCTTGCCGGATCGATCGAACGCACTACGGTGTTGAATGACCTCGCAGCTTGCGTGGCGACGGTGAAGTCGGAGACCTGGAGCTACCGCCAGGACATGAGTTACTTCCCTGGCAAACCATGAGTGGCTACGGTCACTTTCCTGACAGAGCCGGTGGGCTGAAGCCCACCCTACGGATCTGACTAGACGGCACCCCGGATCAAATCCGCCGCACGCTCAGCGATCATGATCGTCGGGGCGTTGGTGTTGCCGCCGAGCAAGGTCGGCATGACCGAGGCATCGACGACACGCAGGCCCTCGACGCCGCGTACACGCAATTCAGGATCGACCACCGATTGCGCATCGCTGCCCATGCGGCAGGTGCCGATCGGGTGGTAGATCGTTTCTGCCTTCGCGCGGACGAACTCGGCGAGCTCGGCGTCGGTGAGGTCATTGCGGGCTGGGAAGATCGGTTCGCCGCGATACGGGTCGAATGCCTTCTGCGCGAAGATCTCGCGCGACAGCTTCGCGCACTCGACCATCATCTTCAGGTCGAAACCTTCGGCGTCGCCGAGATAGTTCGCTTCGATCCGCGGCTTGTCCGCAGCGCGATTGCTGACCAGGCTGAGCTGGCCGCGGCTGCGCGGGCGCAGGAAACAGGCGTGCAGCGTGTAGCCGTCGCCTTCGAGGCGATTGCGGCCGTGGTCGTCGAGCATCGCCGGAACGAAGTGGAACTGGATGTCGGCGCGATTGTCCGGCGCATAACGTGAGCGCAGGAAGGCGCCGGCTTCGGCGACGTTGCTGGAGCCCGGACCACTGTGGTCGCGCAGGTAGTAGTCGAAGGCGACTTTCACGTCGCTGAGATGGTCGTAGCTGACGCCAGGCGGGCAGTGCTGCAGGGTGCAGATGTCGAGGTGGTCCTGCAGGTTGGCGCCGACATTCGGTGCGTCGACGACGACTTCGATCCGTTGCTGGCGCAACTGCGCCGCCGGGCCGATGCCGGACAACATCAGCAACTGCGGCGAATTGATCGCACCACCGCTGAGGATCACTTCGCGCGACGCTTGTTGGTGGAAGGCCTTGCCGAGCATCGAGTAGGTCACGCCATTGGCGCGACCCTTCTCAAACGTGATGCGGCTGGCCATTGCATGGGTGTGGATGGTGAGGTTCGGCCGCGACTTCACCGGATTGAGATAAGCCACTGCCGCCGAACAACGAGCGCCGTCCTTCTGCGTGACCTGGTAGTAGCCGAAACCTTGTTGCTGCGGACCGTTGAAGTCGCGGTTACGCGGATAGCCCGCCTGTTGTCCCGCCTCGATGAAGACCTCCGACAGCGGGTTGGTATAGCGATGGTCAGAGACGTACAGCGGACCCTGGTCGCCATGCAGCGCATCGCCGCCGCGGGCGTTGTGCTCGGAACGCTTGAAGTAGGGCAGTACCGTGTTCCAGTCCCAACCGCTCGCGCCCTCCGCGGCCCATTCGTCGTAATCGCCGGGCACCCCGCGGGCGTAGCACATGGCGTTGATCGAACTGGAGCCACCCAGCACCTTGCCGCGCGGCCACCACAGCACGCGGTTGTTCAAATGCGGCTCGGGCGTGGTGTGGTAATCCCAGTTCAGACGCTTGTTGTTGGCGATCTTGGCGATGCCGGCGGGCATGTGGATGAAGGGATGCCAGTCACGCGCACCGGCTTCCAGCAGCAGCACCTTGACGCTGGGGTCTTCGGACAGCCGGTTGGCGAGGACGCAGCCGGCCGAGCCGGCGCCGATGATGATGTAGTCGTACAACCTGCTGTCCCCGTCGAACGCGGTCTGGCCAATTCGCGGCGACGCTACGCCGCTGAGTTGGAGCAAATACTCCGCGCATGGTAGCGGCAGCGCGGGGCATGGGCTAACGTGCCGCGACCTGTACCGGAGTGCTGCCGATGGCGGCAAACCCTGTAGACCTCAAACCCGCGGCGCGCGTCCACAGTGGCGAATGGCATGCGGTGGTCCTGTCGTTCGTGTACTTCTTCTGCGTCCTGGCGGCGTATTACATGCTGCGGCCGGTGCGCGAGCAGCTCTCCGCTGCCGTGGGATCGACCCAGCTGCCGTGGTTCTACGGGGCGACCTTCGTCGTCATGCTGGCGCTGGCGCCGGTGTTCGGCGCGCTGGTGGCGCGCTATCCGCGGCGCATCACGGTGCCGAGCATCTATCTGTTCGCCATCATCTGCCTGCTCGGATTCGTGCCCTTGTTCGTCGCTCCGGAACTGCTGGGCGTGCGCACGCTGGGCATCGTTTTCTTCGTCTGGGTCAGCGTGTTCAACCTGTTCGCGGTGTCGGTGTTCTGGATCTTCATGACCGACATCTGGGACGAAGCGCAGTCGCGGCGATTGTTCCCGGTGATTGCCGTCGCCGGTACGGCGGGGGCGGTAGCCGGGCCACTGCTGACGCGGAGCCTGGTCGAGGTGATCGGTGTGGCGCCGTTGCTGGTGGCGTCGTCGGTGCTGCTCGGAATTGCAGTGGCGTGCGTAGTGGCGCTGGGGCGTTGGGCGCGCAAGCACAGCACGCGGCGCCACGACGTGGCGCACGAGGCGGCAGTGGGCGGGAGCATGTGGGACGGCCTCAGGCAGGTTTTTGCCAATCCGTTCATGCGCGGCATGGCGATGCTGCTGTTGCTTGCCGACGGCATCGGCACGGTCTGTTATGCCCTGGTCGCCGACTACTCCAATGCAACGTTCACCGATGCCGTTGCGCGTACACGTTTCGCCGCCAACGTCGATCTGGCGGCGAACCTGCTGACCGTGATTGCCCAGCTCACGCTCACGCGCTGGTTGCTGCCACGCAAGGGGCCTGGCGCGGTGCTGCTGGTGTGGGCGCTCGCGGGTGCGGCGGTGTTGCTGATGGTGGTGCTTGCCGATGATCCGCACGCGCCGCTGATCGGTGCGATGCCGGCGGTGGCGATCGCGTTGATCGTTAGTCGCGGCCTTGCCTACGGCATGGCGGAACCTGCACGCCACAGTCTATTCGCACAGGTGCCGCGCAACTTGCGTTACAAAGGCCAGAACGCGGTCGACACCGCGGTGTGGCGCTTCGGCGACCTGTCGATCTCGCTGGCGATGAACGCGTTGCGCAGCATCGGCGTCGTGACCGCGGGCTTTGCCGGTCTCAGTGCCGTGGCGGCGGTGACCGCCGCGGCGCTGGGTTGGCGCCTGTCGAAACAAGTTGAAGGCAGTAAAGCGCCAGCGCAGCAGGCGGCCGGCGCTTGAAACGCCGCTGGCACCGTCTGCCGCTATGGCTGCGACGCACGTTGCTTGCCGCACTGCTGATCGGCTTCGCCTGCGCGGCCTGGGGCTTCGCCTGGGAACCACGCACGCTGGTCGAGCGCGATTACGCGCTGACCTTGCCGCGCTGGTCGACGCAATGCGAAGGGTTGCGCATCGATGTCGTCAGCGACATCCACACCGGCTCGCCGCACAACGGCGTCGACAACCTCGACCGCATCGTGCGCACGCTTGTCGCCAGTGACTCGGACGCGGTGCTGATGGCCGGCGACTACGTCATCCTCAGCGTGTTCATGGGCGAATACGTGCCGGCGGAGACTTTCGCCGAACACTTGAAGCCGCTGACGGCGCGCAAGCCGGTGTACGCGGTGTTGGGCAACCACGACTGGTGGAAGGATGGCGCCAAGGTCCGCACCGCACTCGAATCCGCCGGCGTGGTGGTGCTGGAGAACGAGGCACGCGAGGTCGTGCTGGATGACTGCAAGCTATGGCTCGTCGGCATCGGCGATCTCTGGGAAGGCAAACCCGATGTCGCGCGCGCGTTCTCGGCCGTGACCGGCGATGCGCCCGCCTTGGCGATCACCCACAACCCGGATCTGTTCCCGCAAGTGCCGGCGCGTGCGTCGCTGCTGATCGCAGGCCACACGCATGGCGGGCAGGTGAACCTGCCGCTGATCGGTCGCCCGGTGTTGCCGATACGCGGACGCTACGCGATCGGTGAATACATCGAGCATGGCAGCCACCTGTTCGTCACGCCCGGCATCGGCACCAGCATCTTGCCGGTGCGCTTCGGCGTGCCACCGGAGATTTCGCGGCTGACGCTGCACAGTGGAACCGCATTGCATGCTCGAGCGCCGCAGTAGAGTGAGGATTCGTAGGTACACATGGATGCTTGCCATGTGCCTGGCCGCAGGGGCGGCGACTGCAGTCGATGCGCCCGACGGCGCCCCCACCAAGCCACGGCTCATCGTCGAGGAATCCACGGTCTATTACAGCGTCCGCGGGCGCAATCTCGAAGAACTGGTTTCGCAGTTGCATGTTCCCGACTCGGGTGAACTCGGACGCGAGGCGCATGGTTTGACCCGGAGCGAGCTGCGGATCGATGGGGAACTGACCCAGACGCGACAGGGCTGCCTGATGAGCGGATATACGATCCAGCTCGTGCTGCGCATGGATCTGCCGCGCTGGGATCAAGCAATGCCGATGCCGCGGTCGCTGGCGGGTAAATGGGAGCAGATCAGCAATACGATCGTCCGGCACGAGCAACAGCACCGGCAGAATGCACTCGAAGGCGCCGTGCGGTTGCTGGAGGAGTTGTCGGCCCTCGAACCGGACCGGCGTTGTCTCCGCACGTCGCAGGCGATCCGGAGCGCTGTCCAACGCATGGAAGCGCGGCGGGACTTGCAGGATCGGCTCCTGGATGAGCGCCCGGTGCTGATTCAGTTCGGATCGCCAGCGAGCAGTCGGCGTCGTCTGCCCAGATAATTCGCATCTGACTTTGAAAGCGTAGAGATAATGCGGTTTCGTTGTACACAACTGCTACGGAGAAATCGTGATGTCGACAATCGCAATCGTGCTGATCCTGCTGGTCGCGCTCCTGCACCTGTATTTCCTGGTGCTCGAGATGTTCCTGTGGACCAAGCCACTCGGCTTGAAGATCTTCCGTCTGACGCGCGAAGTGGCTGAGCAGTCGAAAGTGCTGGCCGCGAATCAGGGGCTTTACAACGGCTTCCTCGCCGCGGGGCTGGTCTGGGCAGTGGCGACGCAGCAGCGCAACGTGGCGCTGTTCTTCCTCGGTTGCGTGGTGGTCGCCGGCGTCTACGGTGCGGCAACGGTCAACCGCCGCATCTTCTTTGTGCAGGCGCTGCCGGCCTTGCTCGCGGTTGCGGCGCTGCTGGTCTAGCGCGGGGGTTTTGGCGATACCCACATTGCGATGCGGGCGCGGAACACCGCTTCGCCAGCGGGATCGGTGACGACGACAGTGACGGGCAGGTCGTAGCCGGTTGCAGCTTCGACGATGGGGATATCCGGAGTGGCCACGCCGCGCATGGTGCCAATGGCTTTCTTGAGGTATTCGACGGTCATGCCTCTTGGAATCCAGCGCATGCTCGCGGGGATGGACGCGTCGGTCATCACGCCGGCAGTGAGTTCGGCCAGATTGCACAGTGCGATCGCGTGCACGGTGCCGAGGTGGTTGGTGACGCGGCGGCGATGGCGGATGGTCGCGCTGCAGCGGCCTGGTTCCAGCGATTCGAAGCGCGGTGTGATCGAGCCGAAGTAGGGCGCCTTGAAACAGACCGCCCGCGAGAACAGCCAATGGCCAGCAGGCCAGCGGGTGATGCGGCGGTACAGGGCGAGCACGGAACTGGCCATTTGCGTCTCCGAAAAACGGACGGCGAGCCGAAGCCCGCCGTCATTGGTGTCGTCAGGATCGTGTCGCGATCACGCCGCCGCGCGCGCGTCAGCCTGCTCGCGCGTGTACGGGGCTGCGCGCAACTCGGCGCTGTCGAAATCGTCGACGCTGATCGCATCGATCGTCATCTCGCGCAATGTTTCCAGCTGCTTGCGCTCGTCCGCGGTGATCCAGCCTTCGCGCACGCCTTCGTCCAGTTGCGAGCTGAAATCCAATGCTTCGATGTCGTGCTGCTTCAGCGCCTTGAGGAACTTGCGCTCCACCGGTTCGGCGAGGATCACGGCCTGCAGGTAGCTGTTGATGCGGCCAGCCGGATTGTTGGCACAGGGCGTGAGGAAGGTGCCTTCGCCGAGACGGTCGCGGGCTTCGTTCGGCGACATCAGCAAGGACGCGACGCGATGGCCGAGGCGATCGCTCGGTGCCTGTGCGCGGCGGCCCAGCGGGAAGATCAGCGTCCACAGCAGCCAGCCGACCGGGCGGATCGGGAAGTTGCGCAGTGCGCCCGACAACGCCAATTCGATCTTGTGCACGGCATCGTGGAAGGCCCAGGCCAGCAACGGCTGGTCGGCGACCGGACGGCCCTGGTCTTCGTAGCGCTTGAGCATGCTGCTGGTGATGTAGAGCTGGCTCAGCACATCGCCCAGCCGACCCGACAGCAATTCCTTGAACTTGAGCTTGCCGCCAAGCAGCAGCATCGAAACGTCCGCTGCCAACGCCAGCGCCGCCGAATAGCGGTTGAGCTTGCGGTAGAAGCGGCGCGTGTAGTCGTCGCCGGGCGCCTTGCCGAACTTCGCGAATGTCAGCCCGTACCACAGCGAGCGCACCGCATTGGACACCGCAAAACCGATGTGGTTGAACAGCGCATCGTCGAACTCGCGCAGGCCCTGCTCGCGATCGGGCAGCGTCGCCGCCCTCATTTCCTTGAGCACCCAGGGATGGCACAGGATCGCCCCCTGGCCAAAGATCATCAGCGAGCGCGTCATGATGTTGGCGCCCTCGACGGTGATCATGATCGGCGAGGCCTGCCAACTGCGACCGAGATAGTTCTTCGGCCCGAGGATGATGCCCTTGCCGCCGTGGATATCCATGGCGTCCTGGCAGACGGCACGCGCCATCTCCGTGCAGTGGTATTTGGCGATGGTGGAGGGCACCGCCGGGTTTTCGCCACGGGCAACCGCAGCAGCCGTTGCCTGCGACAGCGCACTGATCGCGTAGGCGTTGCCGCCGATGCGCGCCAGCGCTTCTTCGACACCTTCGAAACGACCCACCGACAAGCCGAACTGCTTGCGGATGCGCGCATACGCACCCGTCACGACCGCGGCGAACTTGGCGCCACCACTACCGGTGGAGGGTAGCGTGATGCAGCGGCCGATCGACAGGCATTCGACCAGCATCTGCCAACCCTTGCCGGCGTAGGCTTCGCCGCCGATCAACTGGCTGAGCGGGATGAAGACTTCCTTGCCATGGATCGGGCCGTTCTGGAACGGCGAGTTGAGTGGGAAGTGGCGACGGCCGACTTCAACGCCCTGCGTGTCGTGCGGCAACAAGGCGAGGGTAATGCCGATGTCCTTCTTGTCGCCGATCAGGCCTTCCGGGTCGTACATGCGGAACGCCAAACCGATCAGCGTCGCGACCGGCGCCAGGGTGATGTAGCGCTTGTCGAAGGTCAGCTTGACGCCGACCACGCGCGCGCCGTTCCAGTCGCCCATGGTGACGATGCCGAAGTCGGGGATCGACGTCGCATCGGAGCCGGCCCAGGGTCCGGTCAGGCCGAAGCAGGGCACTTCACGGCCGTCGGCCAGGCGCGGCAGGTAGTACTTCTTCTGGTCGTCGGTGCCGTAGTGCATCAGCAGCTCGCCCGGGCCGAGTGAGTTCGGCACGCCGACGGTGGAGCTGACCACGGTCGACACCGTCGCGAGCTTCTGGATCACCTTGTGGTTGGCCAGCGCAGTGAAGCCAAGGCCGCCAAATTCCTTCGGGATGTTGAGGCCGAAGAATTTGTTGCGCTTGATGAAGTCCCACAGCTCAGGAGGCAAGTCGGCCAGGACGTGGGTGATCTCCCAGTCGTTGGTCATCCGGCACAACTCTTCGCACGGGCCGTCGAGGAAAGCCTGTTCCTCGGCACTGAGTTCCGGCTTGGGCTGCGACAGCAACTCGTTCCAGTCGGGCTTGCCCGAGAACAGCTCGCCTTCGAAACCGACCGTGCCGGCTTCCAGCGCAGTGCGCTCGGTCTCCGATAGCGGCGGCAGGATCTTGGTGTAGAAGCCGAGCAACGGCTTGGTGACGTAAGGGATACGGATCTGCGGCACCAGCAGCGGCACTGCGATCAACGCGACGATCAGCGCGGCAATGATGTTGGCGGTCGCATTGGCGCCCAGCAGCGAGCACAGGACGATGGCGGCCGCGCTGAGCGCGACCCACACCGGCAGGCGCAGGCGGTGGTAGGCGGCGATCGCGCCGACCAGCAGAAGGATGAGGAAGGGGGCGACGACGTTCATTGGGGGGCTCGGGTAGGCGACAGCGTAGTTATTAATAAGGTGTTTGCCCGGCGAATGCGCGGTTCAAACGCTAAATTCAAACGCATGACATACGGCTGAGTATGTTTAGTGGCCGAGGTCACTGTCAACTGTTGGCGATCAGTCCGGTTGCCGACCTGCGTACTGACCCAGCCACCACCGTACGGTTACAATCCCAAGCATGAACCTTCCTGCCCACAAGCAAGAACGGGTCGGCCGCCTCAGTGCCGACGACTGGGCGCAAGCCGCCCTCGATCTGATCGCCGAGCAGGGCGTCGCCGCGGTCGCGGTCGAACCCTTGGCCCGGCGCCTTGGCGTCACCAAGGGCAGCTTCTACTGGCACTTCCCCTCCCGCGACGCCTTGTTGATCGCAGCGCTCGAACGCTGGGAGAAGGTCGAGCAGGAAACCGTGTTCGGCCCGCTTGAAGCGATCGCCGATCCACGCGAGCGCCTGCGCGCGCTGGTCACCGTGGTCGCGCATGAGAACCGCTTGCCGATCATCTATTCCGAACTGGTCAAGGCGCTGGATCACCCGGCAGTGCAGCCGGTGATCGGCCGCGTGTCCGACCGCCGCCTGAACTACCTGACGGAAGCCTTCCGCCAGACCGGCCTGTCGCCCACCGACGCCCGTCACCGTGCACGCCTGCTCTACACGTCCTACGTCGGCTACCTGCAGCTTTATCTGCAGCTGCACCAGACGCGCCCCCAACACGACGAGTACGAGGCCTACATCGAGCACATGATGGCCACGCTGATTCCGAAAGCCTGATTCCGAAGCTCGGCTCTGAAAAATCCGGCCCTTAAGACCCGGTGCCGATCCGACCTGAAAATTTGAACCTTGAATTGCGGCCGGAGGCCGATGCAGTGAACGCACTTTCCAAAGATGTAATCCCCTCCGGTACCAAACGCAGCTCGCTTGCCGCGCTCAACGACTGGGTTGCCGAAGTCGCTGCGCTGACCCAGCCCGACGCCATACATTGGTGCGACGGCGGCGATGCCGAATACGCCGCCCTGATTGCCCAGATGCAGGCTGACGGCACGCTGATCAAGCTCAACGAGCAGACCCATCCGAACAGCTGGCTGCACCGCTCGCATCCAGACGACGTCGCGCGCGTCGAGCACCTGACCTTCGTCTGCACCACCGACAAGGAAGACGCCGGCCCGAACAACCACTGGATGTCGCCGGCCGACGGTCACAAGCAGATGGATGAACTGTTCGCCGGCTGCATGCGTGGTCGGACGATGTATGTGATCCCGTACTGCATGGGCCCGATCGATTCACCGCTGGCGCGTTGCGGCGTGGAGATCACCGATTCGGCATACGTCGTTGCCAACATGCGCATCATGACCCGCATGGGCGCGGCGGCACTGGCGCGGATCGAACGTGAAGGCTCGTTCGTCAAAGGCCTGCATTCCATTGGCGAACTCGATCCGAACCGTCGCTACATCATGCATTTCCCCGAGGAGCTGGCGATCAAGTCGTACGGTTCCGGCTACGGCGGCAACGCGCTGCTCGGCAAGAAGTGCCACGCGCTGCGCATCGCTTCGCACCAGGCGCGCAACGAAGGCTGGCTGGCCGAACACATGCTGATCCTCGGCCTCGAGAATCCGCAGGGCGAGACGCATTACATCGCCGCCGCGTTCCCCAGCGCCTGCGGCAAGACCAACCTCGCGATGCTGATCCCGCCGGAAGGCTATCGCCGCGACGGCTGGAAGGTGTGGACGATCGGCGACGACATCTGCTGGATGCGTCCAGGCGCGGATGGCCGTTTGTATGCGATCAATCCGGAAGCCGGGTTCTTCGGCGTAGCGCCGGGCACGTCGGAGAAGTCGAATCCGAACGCGCTCGCCTCGATCCAGCACGACACCATCTTCACCAATGTCGGCGTCACCGCCGACAACCAACCGTGGTGGGAAGGTCTCGATCACGGTACGCCAGTCAAGGACTGGCAGGGTCGCGATTACGCTCCGGGCAATGGTCCCGCTGCGCATCCGAACTCACGCTTCACCGTCAGCGCGAAGCAGTGCCCGTCGTATTCGCCGAAAGCCGAAGACGCACAAGGCGTGCCGATTTCCGCGATTGTGTTCGGCGGTCGTCGCGCATCGCTGGTGCCGCTGGTATTCGAGGCGCGTGATTGGACGCACGGCGTGCTCGTCGGTGCAGCGATGGGTTCCGAGACCACGGCGGCCGCAACTGGCGCCGTTGGCGTGATGCGTCGCGACCCGATGGCCATGAAGCCGTTCTGTGGCTACAACTTCGCCGACTACTTCAGCCACTGGTTGTCGTTCGACAAGCCGGGCGCGAAGCTGCCGAAGATCTTCCACGTCAACTGGTTCCGCAAAGGCGACGACGGCAAGTTCCTGTGGCCAGGCTTCGGCGACAACCTGCGCGTGCTCGAGTGGATGATCAAACGCGTCAAGGGCGAAGTCGACGCCATCGACACCCCGGTCGGCGCCTTGCCGAAGGCCGAGCACATCAACCTCGACGGCATCGACCTGTCGGACGAAGCTCGCACCAAACTATTTGGATTCGACCGTAACGGTTGGCGTGCGGAATTCGCGAGCCTGGAAGAGTTCCTGGGTGAGTTTGGGGATCGTGCCCCACACGCGCTGAAAGTCGAACAGCAGCGGATTGCCGCTCAGCTGGACTGACCGCTAAACATCACGCCTTCACGGCATCGGTTGCTGCGCTGCAGCAATCGATGCTGCGCCGTGCGCGCGCGCTTTTTAAAGAACTAATTAAAAACAATAACTTATCAGGCCAGGTAGCGTTTCATGCATTGAGCGAGGGCCGGATTCGGGGGCCGTTTGTGAACGCTGCACGAATAAGTTGTTAAGGAATTGTTTAGTGTTCTATAGTCCAAACGTCACGCCTGCACGGGTCTGACATTTGAAACTTATTTCGATCCAATCCCTAGGGGGGATTCACACAATGGCTTCAAAGCAATTTGGCAAGGGGCTGAAGCGGAGCGCGCTGACCGTAGCACTCGGTCTCTGCTTCGTCGGCGGCGTCCAAGCGCAGAGTTCTGTCGGTTCGATCTTCGGCAACTCGAAGGCTGGATCCACGGTCACGATCTTGAACAGCGATACGGGCACGACCCGCACAGTGACTGCTGATGAGTCCGGTCGTTTCTCGTTCTCTCAACTTTCCCCGGGACGCTACAAGGTAACGTCCGAAGGTGGATCGCGTGACGTGCAGGTCAAAGTGGGCACCGGTACTTCGGTCGATTTCGGCGCTGCCGCGCTGGATACCGTGACGGTTGTCGGTACGGGCGCAATCAATCCGATCGACGTTTCCTCGGTGGAATCCAGCACCGTGTTCACGCAGGAGCAGATCCGCGCACTGCCGGTCGGCCGCAATGTCAATGAAGTGGCGCTCCTCGCCCCCGGCACCGTCCGCGGTGACAGCGGCATCGGTTCGGGCAACCTGGCTTCCTTCGGCGGCGCTTCGGTGGCCGAGAACGGTTACTACATCAACGGTTTCGACGTGACCGATCTGCGCAAGCTGATTTCTTACGCCGATATGCCGTTCGACGCGATCGGCGAGCAGCAGGTCAAGACCGGCGGCTACGGCGCGGAATATGGCCGCTCGCTCGGTGGCGTTGTGAGCCTGGTCACCAAGCGCGGTACCAATGAGTGGAAGGGTGGCGTCTCGGTGTACTGGGAGCCGGACGGCCTGCGTGCGGCGGGTAACGACGTCCGCGACCGCGATCCGGATCCGGATTCCAACGGCATCTATACGCGCTTTGTCTCCGCTAACGAAACCGACAACTTGAGCGCCAACATTTACGCTGGCGGTCCGATCATCAAGGATCGTCTGTTCGTGTTCGGCTTGCTCGAAGGCGTCCGCAACGAAGACAACACCTACGGCCAGAACGAAAGCAGCAAGACCACGGACCGCGAGCCGAACGGGATGCTGAAGCTGGACTGGAACATCACCGACAACCACATCGTCGAACTGACCGGGATCCGCAACAAGGTCAAGACCGAGACGCTGACCTATACCAGCAACACTCCGTTCAGCACCACCCACGACGGCCCGGCGAAAGTGAGCGGCTTCGAGAGTGGCGGCGAGGTCTACATCGGCAAGTACACCGGCTACCTCACCGACAACCTCACCGTGTCGGCCCAGTACGGCAAGGTGGAGAACCTCACCGGCAAGTCGACCGGCGGCGACACTGCTGCGGCGCTGTGCCCGGCCGTGTATGACTACCCGGGCCTGACCTATCTCGGTTGCTGGGACACGAACCACTTCACCGTGGTCGACCCGTTTGCACCGGACAACCACGACACCCGCAAGGCCGGGCGTCTGGACATCGAGTGGCAGGTGGGTGACCACAAGCTGCGCGCCGGTTACGACACCGAAAAGTTCACCTCGAGCAATGCCGGCACTACTTATTCGGGTGGTGAGTACTTCCGCTACTTCACTGCCCCGGCCAGCGGCGTCGTGAACGGCGCCACCTTGCCGGCCGGCACCACGGAGTACGTGCGCAGGCGCTTCCTGCAAACCACCACCGGCAGCTTCGAGATCGAGAACACTGCGGCCTACATCGAGGACAGCTGGCAGGTCAATGACAATTGGCTCGTCTACCTGGGTCTTCGTTCGGAGACGTTCACGAACCGGAATGCCATCGACCAGGTCTTCATCGAGTCCGACAACCTGATTGCCCCGCGTCTGGGCTTCTCGTGGGACGTGATGGGTGATTCGACCGTCAAGGTGTTCGGCAACGCTGGCCGTTACTACATCCCGGTGGCTGCGAACACCAACATCCGCGCGTCTTCCGCCGAAGAGTTCTATACCGAGTTCTTCACCTTCGGCAGCCGGGACCCGGTCACGGGTGCCCCGACCGGCCCCATGACCCAGCTCGGTCCGCGTGTTGTGACCACCGCCGGTACCACCCCAGACTCGCGCACCATCGCCGACGAGAACCTCAACCCGATGTACCAGGATGAGTTCATTGTCGGTGCCCAGAAGGTGTTCGGGAACGGTTGGACTGCGGGCCTGCGCGCCGTGCACCGCAAGGTCAAGGACGGCATGGACGACTACTGCAGTCCGTATGCGATCTACAACTATGCCCAGGACAACGGTTACACCAACTACGACGTGCACTCCGCTGCACCGTGCATGGTGGTGAACCCGGGCCGCGACGTCACCATCGCGGTTGACCTGGAAAACACTGGCAACTACCAGAGCGTCACCATCCCGGCGTCGTACTGGAACCTCCCGCTGTACGATCGCAGGTACAAGGCGCTCGAAGTCTTCTGGGAAAAGGTCAGCGACAAGTGGAGCTTCCAGGGTTCGTACACCTGGTCTAAGAGCTACGGCAACGCCGAGGGCTATGTGAACTCGACCCTGAACCAGGACGATCCGGGCCTGACCCAGGACTTCGACTTCGCCTCGTTCATGGACGGTGGCACTGGCTACCTGCCGAACGATCGTCGTCACGTCATCAAGATGTTCGGTACCTATGACCTGAATGACGAGTGGCGCGTGGGTGCCAACGCGGCCATCCAGTCCGGCCGTCCGCGTAGCTGCCAGGGCTTTGTCCCGTCCACGGTGTCGGATTTCAATTCGATCCAAGGTCTGGGCGGTTCGGGTTCATATAGTTCCGCTTCGTCCTTCTATTGCGTGAACGAAGCTGGCGTGAGCGTGCTTACCCCGCGCGGCACGCTGGGCCGCACGCCTTGGTCCTACAAGTTCGATGCCTCGCTGGCTTACATGCCCAATTGGGCGGACGGCAAGCTGACGTTGCAGGCGGATATCTTCAATCTGTTCGATACCCGCACCGTGACCGAGTACAACGAGGTCAAGGACAGGTCGCGTGCCACTTCGGAGATCAACCCGAACTACGGCAACCCGACTTCGTTCCAGACTCCGCGTTCGGTCCGCTTGACGGCCCGTTACGAGTTCTGATTCGAACACAACCTCTGTTGCATTGTTCAGCGGCCACCTTCGGGTGGCCGCTTTTTTTGTGGTGCAGACGAAGGCAGTGCGAAGGGGTTGTCTCGACCTAATGCTCAGCTGATCTAGCGCATGCACAAGTTTGTGCGTGGCATGGGCTACAAGGCGCTGTCAGCGAGCCCTTGTTCCAATGATGTCAGCTGACGGGCGTAACGTTTCCAGCCGCCGATGTTCCTACCGTGAATTGCTTCCCGTACCTGAGTGCTGCTGGCAGTCGCGACCGGATTGGTGTTGCTTGCGATATCCGTAATCCCGTCCTCGAAAGGTAGGTCGCAGAACTGCAGAATGCGCGGCACCTCGGAAGAGGGTGAGCGTGCCAAGTCCTCATAGTTGACGTCGAGGATGCGCCCTGGCGCAACGCGAGAAAGATGCCGCATCAATCGCGAGTAGTTGCGATAGTGGTTTGCGACATCGGGAAGGTCGTAGCTGTAAGTGTATGCATGCGGCGAGAACAACTCCTTCAAGTTGGAGAAGCAGCTGTCCATAGGCTCGCGTCGCAGATGGATGATTTTTGCCTGCGGGATGGACTTCATGATCAGTCCGGCGAGCAGGAAGTTGCTCTGATGCTTATCAATAAACCAGGGTTTTCCACGGGTACGCCACGCGGTCGCACGGAGATACGCTTTGCCTAGCGTTTCGGCATCGGCGCTTGCCAGCCGGGCCGCGCTTGTCTCGTCCATGAACTCCGGGCAGTAGTAGCCGATTGTTCGTTTGAACAACAGCTGCAATTCGTTGAGTTCCCCGCACGTGGTCACTTGGGAATGGTTGCCGACAATCCGCTCCAGCAGTGTCGTCCCTGTGCGCGGCATGCCGACAATGAAGATAGGCGTCGGACCGTCTGCATAGGCTGGTGTTGCCGAGGTGAACTCTTCCGAGTACGTCGAGACAAGCCGATCAAACATTGCGTCCTCGGCTTGAGCAACGTAAGGGATGTGCAGGCGCTTGAGTTCCATCGCTTCGGACAGGGCGCGCCAAGCAGCCTCGGTGTCATCCAGAGTGTCTAGTTCCTTGAACAGGGCGTAGCACAAAACAGCCCTGGTGGATCTCAGAAACGCCGCATTTCTATCGGCGCTGGAAAGTGGTGCCGGGAACGATGCCATTGCCTTGCGGATGCGGTCGATTCGATTGCCAGCACCGTCTTTGGGACTTAGATGGGCAAGAGACCAATGAGCATGAGCGAAGTTGGGCTGTTGGGCGATGGTGTCTTCGGCGGCTTCCGTGGCGGCAGGGAAGTTCCCGGTGAACTTCAATGCATTACTTCTTAGGAAGCTGAGCATCGGATGCCGGACTCCCCGCTCGGCCGCCAGATCCAGGAAACGTAAGGCCTCGCCATGCTGCTCGAGCATGATCAGTTGCTCGCCAATCGGGAGTAGTGCCAAGTCTCCACCGGAGCTGGTATCGAGACCCATGAGAGTGTGGAAAGCTTCCTCAAAGTCCCCGACGGAAATTAGCAATCGAGTAATCGCGGTGACTTGGTGTGGTGGAAGCCCCTCCGTATGCCTGGCAGCCTCTCTCGTGTGAGCAAGTGCCGAGAGGAAATCGCCTACTTCCAGATCGATGGTGGCTAACAACCAGTGCGCGGAAGGCTCGTGCGGATTACTGGCCAGCAAGCTTTCGCAGGCAGCACTGGCCTCTGGGAAATTGCCAAGTGCAAAGTAGTGTTGGGCGCGTTGCCAGTCACTGTTGCCTCTATCGGTCATGTTGACTGGCCCTATCGAATCGCCCCGGGAGAACTCCCAAGAAGTGCGAACTCCGCATTTTATCGTCCCGTTGTTTTCCGGTTAGCACGTAGTCCGAATATTTCGGACCCGCGTTGCCCCACGGCACGATCTGAGCTACTTGAACGACGTGAACTCCCCGGCACTTAAGTTCTCAGACTCATTCAGTCGACCTTGGCCCCAGACGTCCAGCAACCTTTGATTTTCTGAGAAGGGCAATTGTTGCGCTGCAGCACGTGCAAAAAACTCCCGGAGGCGACTTCCTTTGAAAACAGTAAGTTGCAGGAGGCTCCTTCTCCGCTGCGAGTGACAATTCCATCGCCCTAACTGTGAATACGTGAATTGAGGCTTAGGGACTTGTTAAAGATTTGTTGCCTGTTCTATAGTCGGCCAGTCATGCCACCTTTCGGCTGTGACGTACATGTACTCACTTGCTCCTACCGTCCCTATAGGGGGTTACAAAATGGCTTCTAAGTACCTTGCCAAAGGCCTGCAGCGAAGCGCGCTGACCGTAGCACTCGGTCTGTGCTTCGCCGGCGGCGTTCACGCGCAGACCACCGTAGGTGCGGTGACTGGTCACGCCACTTCCGGCGACACCATCACCGTGTCGAATCCGGCCACCGGCTTCTCGCGCACCATCACCGTCGGTGCCGACGGCAACTACCGCTTCGCGCAGTTGCCGATCGGCCAGTACACCGTCACGCGTAACGGCGCCAATCCGCGCAATGTCACCGTCAATGTCGGCACCGCTGCCAACGTCGACTACGTGACCGGTGCCGGTGCGGCCACCCTCGACACCGTGACCGTCGTCGGTACTGGTGCGATCAACCCGATCGACGTTTCGTCGGTGGAATCGACCACCATCCTGACGGCCGAACAGATCGCCAAGATCCCGGTCCCGCGCGACACCACCAGCGTCGCGCTGCTGGCGCCGGGTACGGTGCGTGGCGACGCCGCATTCGGCAATCTGGCCTCGTTCGGTGGCGCGTCGGTTGCCGAGAACGCGTACTACATCAACGGCTTCAACATCACCAACTCGTTCCGCAACCTGAACTTCTCGAACGTACCGTTCGAGGCGATCGCGGAGCAGCAGATCAAGACCGGCGGCTACGGTGCCGAGTTCGGTCGTTCGCTGGGCGGCGTGGTCAACCAGATCACCAAGCGCGGTACCAACGAGTTCCACGCCGGCGGCAACATCTTCTGGAGTCCGGAAGACCTGCGTGAAGACGTCAAGGATGTCTATCTGACCAACGGCACGCTGCGTCAGGACAACTCAAGCGACTCCACCTGGAATGCCGTCGCATCGGTTTGGGCCAGCGGTGCACTGATCAAGGATCGCCTGTTCGCCTACGGCCTCATCTCCTATGGCCGCCGCGAGTCCGACACCTGGGGCAGCATCGCTTCGCTTACCAACACCAGTAGCGAGGTCGAGACCCCGACCTGGCTGTTGAAGATGGATTGGAACATCACCGACAACCATTCCCTCGAGTTCACCGCGTTCTCGGACCAGCAGGACACGGAAACCGACGTCTATGCCAATGACGCAGGCGTGCTCAATCGCAAGCAGTTCATCGGCACGAACTTCGGCGAGCAGGGCGGCGACAACTACATCCTGAAGTACACCGGCTACCTTACCGACAGTTTCACCCTGTCGGCTCTGGCCGGCCACGGCGAATTCTCACGTAGCCAGCGTCTGCGCACCGCAGATGGCCGGGACGTCCAGTACACCGGCGACATCAACAGCACCGCCACCGGTTGCCCGGTGGTCGTCGACGCGCGCCCGGGCTGGCGCCGCGACATGACCGGCGTCTACGGCAGCGCCTGCAACATCACCGGCGGTACGATCGATCGCATCGACTCCGGCGACGAGCGTGACCAGTTCCGTCTCGACGCCGAGTGGCAGCTGGGCGACCATCTGCTGCGTTTCGGCTACGACCTGGATGATTACACCTCCAAGGCCGGTGTCGCGCTCGAAGGCGGTTACCAGTGGCGTTACACCACGGTCAATCCGGATGGCATCCCTGACAACGAGCCCGGCGCACCCCAGGATTCTTTCGACCGCGTCCGCCAGCAGTATTTCCAGCAGGGTGCCACGGTCGAGGTCCAGCAGCGCGCGTTCTACATCCAGGACAGCTGGAACATCACCGACAACTTCATCGCGTACCTGGGCGCGCGTTGGGACAGCTTCGAGAACATCAATGGCCAGGGCCAGACCTACGTCAAGATCGACGACCAGTTCGGTCCGCGCCTGGGCTTCTCGTGGGACGTCAATGGTGACTCGACCTTCAAGGTGTTCGGTAACGCCGGCCGCTATGCGCTCCCGCTGACCCCGAGCGTCGCCGTCCGTGGTGCCAGCGCCTCGCTGTTCAGCCGCCAGACCTTCAACTTCGACCAGACGGTTGATCCGGTCACCGGCGCGCCCGGTGGCGTGACACCTCGTGCGTGCCCGGGTCCTGGTTGCGTGGTCTATCTGAACGGCGAGGATGGCTTGGCGAAGCGTGCCGGCTCCATTGCCTCGAAGAACCTCGACCCGATGTACCAGGACGAGTACATCCTCGGCATGCAGATGCAGCTGACCGACCACTTCTCGCTCGGCGTGCGCGGCATCTTCCGTGACCTGAAGCAGGCGATCGACGACAACTGCGATTACACGGCGATCCTGGATGCCAACGGCTTTGCGTACGAAGACGGTGTCGGCTTCGTCAATGCCAACGGAGATGTCGCGGCGTTGCCAAGCGCCGGCTTCCCGTACTGCCGCATGTTCAACCCGGGTTCGGATGCCGTGTTTGAAACCGACCTGCTGGGCGATGGCACGATCACGACCAACACCATTCCCGGTTCCCGCCTCAGCCCACAGGCCAAGCGCACCTACTCGGCAATGGAGTTCTTCTTCGACGGCAACTGGGACAAGTTCTTCCTGCAGGGTTCGTACACCTACGCCAAGAGCAAGGGCAACACCGAGGGCGGCGTCAAGTCGGATATCGGCCAGGCCGACACCAGCGTCACCCAGGACTTCGACTACCTCGAGCTGACTGTCGACACCTACGGCTACCTGCCGAACGATCGTCGCCACACCTTGAAGTTGTTCGGCAATTACGACATCACCGAGGAATGGGCAGTGGGTGTCAACTTGCTGGTGCAGTCGGGGCGTCCGATCAACTGCTTCGGCAACCTGGACCAGAACCCACTGCCGCCGGAACCGGTGGGTGTAGACGTCGACGGTGATGGTGAGCCGGGTGAGTTGAATTATGCTCAGCACAATTACGGTTCATCGTTCATGCGTTGCGGTACGACCGCGCTGGGTGGTGCAGACGATGCGAATGTCGTTCGCAAGCCGCGCGGCACCAGTGGGCGGCTGCCGTGGACCCAGAACTTCGACGTGAACGTGGCCTATCGCCCGTCCTGGGCCGAAGGTCTGCAGTTCAAGGTGGACATCTTCAACGTGTTCAACTCGCAGAAGGTGACGTCGGTCAATGAAGTCGCCGAAGAGGCGATCGACGGGCAGCCGTCGGAGACCTACCTGGTGCCGCTGTCGTTCCAGGCACCGCGTTCGGTTCGCTTCATGGTGCAGTACGACTTCTGATAACGGTAATAAGCGTCAAATTAAACGGCCGCCCTCTGGGCGGCCGTTTTTTTAAGCAATCGGATAGTCATCGGTTTTTGCAAATGCGGCACCTCATGCATGGCACGGGTGCGATGGCCTGGATCGTGCGCTGCTATTCTTTGCGGGCGACAGATTCAATAGAGAAGGACTCATGCAGCACCAGTTCGAACTCCAATGGCGACGTGCGCGAGGCCATGAGAACGAGGGAAATCTTGTGGCCGCGAAGGCCATCTACGAGTCCATCCTGAAACTTGAGCCACATCGGCTCTATGTGCGCCAGCGCTTGTCTGCAATTGAGCAGGCGATGGGGCACTATCGCGCCTCCCGCGATCACGCCTTGAAGGCGGCCGATGCTGTCAGGAGTGAGCGGTGGAACGACTTGGCGACGGTGACACGCCGCTTGCTGACCTTTGACGAAGTTGATCTGGTACACGACCTGATCCTGGGCACGGATTGGACTCACCCGGAGATCCTTAAAAATTCCGCCATTCTGTCGCAGCACCTGTGGTTGATCGACCATGTCGAGGATGCGCTGCGCTTGATCGAAGTCAGCAGTGTCCGCGCGCCGTCCAGCCATGTGCTGAGTTATTCCAAGGCCAATGCATTGCGCTATTACGGGCGGATGCGGGAAGCCACCGCCGAATACGAGCGTTGCCTGCAACTGGCACCGAATTACGCGACCGCGCACTGGTCCTTGGCCTACCACGAAAAATCCAACCCCCCGGGGTCCAGGATCGACAGGATCAAGAAGGCCCAGTTGGCCACCGCAGAGAACACACTGGATCAAGCGTATCTGTCTTACGCCTTGTTCAAGGAGTACGACGATGCCGGTG
Source organism: Lysobacter sp. CFH 32150 (assembly GCF_022758295.1). Taxonomy (GTDB): domain Bacteria; phylum Pseudomonadota; class Gammaproteobacteria; order Xanthomonadales; family Xanthomonadaceae; genus CFH-32150. Next base: position 142,065 of record NZ_JALDWJ010000008.1, read on the forward strand.
AAACCGAGTCCGCTTGGGCGAGCCTGCAAGGAGGCGCCCGCATCAAGCGCCGGTCCATCCAATATGACTCCGCACTTGAGCAACAAGGTTTCGAGGCATTGCAGCAACTGATGACCGGCGACTTCGCCCGCAGCGACGTGCCGGCGGATGCCTCCGCGAGGGTCCCGATCTTCATCGTCGGCATGCCGCGAACCGGCACTACGCTGCTGGAGCGGATCCTCGGCAGCCACAGCCAGATAGCGGCGGGCGGAGAGCTGAATGACTTCAACAGCGCCCTATGCTGGGAAGCGGACAGCTTCTTGGGTAGGTTCATGATGCCAAGCATCGTGGAGCAGGTTCGCAACATCGATTTTGCGCAGGTCGGACGTAACTACCTGCAACGTACGCAAGAGAAGGCCAAAGGGAGTGCATTGCTGATCGACAAGAACCCGCTGAACTTCGTCTATGCGGGTTTCATAGGCAAAGCGTTGCCAAACGCGAAGATCATCTGCTTGAACAGGTCGCCAATGGATGCGTGCCTGTCCAACCTGAAAGAGCTGTTCGGCAGCGATGTGTACGGTTACAGCTACGATCTGACCGAACTCGCCGATCATTACATCCGCTTCAACCGCTTGCGCGAGCACTGGCAGAAGGTCATGCCGGAACAGTTCCATGTGGTCGACTATGAAAGCCTTGTGGCCGACCCGCTGGGCACGACCGAACAGGTGATGAAGTTCTGTGGCGTGCCTTTCGAGCCGGATTGCATCGACATCACCAGGAATGAGGCGCCTGTGTCGACCGCGAGCAGCTCACAGGTCAGGCAGCCGATCAACGCCAAGGGCGTCGAGGCCTGGCGCAAGTACGCCAAACACCTCGAACCGCTGGAGTCACGCATCCGGGAATCGCTCCCGTCCCTGCGGTAGCATTCCGGCGCATCACGGTTGATGCAGCGGAGAGCCGGCCTTGTCCCAACAGCAGCGTGGCCAATCCCTGTGGCAACAGGCGGAACTGCATGCCAGCAGGAAGGAGTGGCCGCAGGCGATCGCGTGCTTCAAGGCATTGTTGGTGCAGTCTCCGGAGGATCCGAAGGTCCTCGTCCAGCTGTCCTACATCGAATCGCTTGCCGGCCACTACCGCGCGGCACGCGACTACGCCCTGCGTGCCCAACGTGCCAAACCGCGCGACCCGGCGGTGATGCGCGAGCTGGTCGCGCGCCTGCGGACATTCAATGCCGCCGAAGCGCTGCATGACAGCGTCGAGCAGCTGAAGCCGTTGGACCGTGTCCCGATTCCCTTGATCCTGGTGTGCGCCGCGCAGTACAGCTACCTCAATGAACAGGAGCGGGCGCTTGCCCTGCTCGACGAGGCTCGACGCGGCGATCCTGACTACCCTGCGACGCTGTTGGCACGCGGACAGGTCCTGATGTACCTCGGGCGCTTCGACGAGGCCGAGGCAGATGTGCTCCGCTGCATGCGTCGCGCGCCCGAGCTTGCGCAAGCCTGGTGGCTGCTGTCGAGATTGCGCAAGCAGACCGAGGCATCGAATCATGTCGAGCAGATTCGCACCCAGCTGCAACGACCTGGCCGCAAACCTGCAGAGATCGCATTACTCGCGGATGCGCTGCACAAGGAGTTGGATGACCTCGGTCAGCATGCCGATGCATGGGCCGCGCTAGAGCAGGCCTGCAAGGCAAAGCGTTCGACGCTGGACTATCGTGCCGAGGACTCTCGTGCACTGGTGGCGGCGCTCACCGGCTTGCCGGCGCCTCTCATTCCTGTTTCGCCGGTACGGGAAAACGATTCGCGCACGCCGATCTTCATCGTCGGCATGCATCGTTCGGGCACCACATTGCTCGAGCAATTGCTGGATGGGCACAGCGAGGTGCACGGAGTCGGGGAGCTTTACGACTTCACCAGCCAGATGCGTTATGCGACCGACCATCATTGCCGCGGCGTCATCGATGCGACGATCGTGGAAAGGTCGCAGGGGATCGATCTCGATGCCGTTGGCGCAGGCTACCTGAAGGGCATGGAGTGGCGGTTGGGGAAGGAAAGGTTCTTCACCGACAAGCTGCCGTCGAACTTCCTCAATATCGGTTTCATCTGCAGGGCATTGCCGCAGGCGAAGATACTGCACATGGTGCGGGATCCCATCGAAACCTGTTTCTCGAATCTCCGGGAGCTGTTTTCGGACGCCAACCCGTATTCCTATGATCAGCTGGAACTGGCGGATTTTTTCAAGCAGTACAAGCAGCTGATGGCGCACTGGCACCAGGCCTATCCTGGCCGGATTCTGGATGTGCACTATGCGGAACTGACTCGCGATCCAGAGGCCGTCTTGCGTGAAGTGTGCGCGTTCTGCGGGATGGAATTCGAGCCAGCGATGCTGGAGTTGCAACAACGAACGCGCGGGGTCGCGACGGCGAGCGCGGTGCAGGTGCGGGACAAGGTGATTGCCCGTGAGCAGCCGAAGTGGGCGCCCTACGCGGAGTATCTGCAGCCGTTGATTCAGGCGCTGCAGGCCTGAGCAAATATCCGTGCATGGGGCACGCAAGCATAGCGTGCGTTGTGTGGCTTACAGGTCCTGCTCGTAACGCACGTAAGGCACGGTGCCCTGTTCATCACCATTCGCATCCGCCGGGGCGAACGGGTTCTTGCCACGAGTGACGACGTTGTCTGCGCCGACTGTGAGCTGCCCGCTCCACGGGGTGCGCCAGGTGAGGCCGAGGCCGAGGCCTTGCCATTGGTTCGATTGCCCCGGTACGTCGATCACGCGGCCGACGATGTTGCCGCTGAAGGGGCCAAAGCCGCCGCCGACGCTCAGGCTCTTGATGTTCCAGCGATCGGAGAGGGCCGGGTCGTCGGTCGAGACCAGGCGCGCCTTGGCGACGGTGCCACCGATGGTGACGAAGCCTTCGCGCCCAAAATTCTTCTGGCCGTACACCGTGAGGTCGTTCTGCTCGACCTTTCCGCCTTTGCCAGTCGGACTGAGCCACGCGGGCAGGGTGTCCTGGCCGGTGCCAAGGTTCAGACCGAGTTTGTTACCGGAGCGGCTGAAGGCAGTGCCAGCGCTGAGGCGGCGACTGCCGACGTCGTTGTTGTCGCCAAGCGAAGCCAGCATGCAGTGATTGGCCAGGTTACCGATCGCGGCGCTGGCGATACCAGTCTTGCGGTCGCACAACAGGCCCAGCGAATCGCCGGCGCCCAGGCCGAAAGTCGCGTCGAGGGTGCCGGCGTTGAAGCGCAGGCTCGTGCCGATCTTCGCTTCACTGGCCGGTTCCAGCAGCAGGACAGCTTCGACCTTGCCGCTGGCCTGATTCCAGACCGGTAGTTCGACTGTGTTGCGCGATTGCGCATGCACGCCCGACAGCGCCGACAGGGCGAGGCTAGCGCTGATCAGCAATTGGCGTGGTAGCAGTCGCATGGCGTGTCTGAGACCGGGAGGACTAAGGGAAGTTCCTCGGGTTCGTATGGGTTGATCCTATCCGATTTATGTTTCCTTAACAATCAGGAATTGCGCGAACCAGTGCTCATTGCAGCCGTTCCGGGGCTGGAGCGTGGGGCATTGGGGGAGCGAACAGGGCGACGACTTCGTCGGCGTTGAAGTGGTACCCCTGCCCACAAAACTCGCAACGAATTTCGGCGTGGCCGTCGGCCACGGCGGCGTTCGCCTCGACCTCGCCAAGCGACTGCAGCATGGCCTCGACCCGCTCACGCGAGCAGGAGCAGGCGAAGCGCAGGCGTCGTTGGGCCAGGACTTCCGGGGCATCCTCATGGAACAGCCGGTGCAGCAGGGTGGCCGCTGGCCAGGCCAGCAGTTCGGCCGGAGCCAGGGTGTCGAACAAGGCGCCAGCGCGGGTCCAGCCATCGGCATCGCCTTCGTCGCCGGGGAGTTTTTGCAGCATCAGGCCGGCGACGCGTTCGCCGTCGGCAGCCAGCAGCAGTCGGGTCGGTAGTTGCTCCGATTGCCGGAAATAGCCCTCGAACGCGCCCGCCAGATGGTCTGCGTCCAGCGATACCAGCCCCTGGTAACGCTGCGGGTCGCGCCCGCTCAGCGAGGGATTCTCGATGGTGATGGCGAGGATCGGGTCGGCACCGAGGTCACGCAGGTCCTGCGGCGGTGGCGCGGCTTCGTCGAACTGGGCGATGCCGCGCAGCGTGCCGGCCGCGGTGCATTCGGCGAACAGGGTGCGCAGCGCCCCGTGGCCGCGCAGTTGGATCGAGAGCCGGCCGTCGACCTTGGCGTGACCGGTGAACAGCGCCGCCGCGACACAGGTTTCACCTAGCAGCTGTGCCAGGCGTTCCGGATAGTCGGCGCGGGCGCGGATCTGCCGCCAGGTTTCCTCCAGATGCACGTGGACGCCACGCACGCCGGCGTGGGGCAGCAGGAAGCGGGTGAGGGTGTCGCGGTCGTCGGTATGGGGTTCGGTCATGGATTCGGGACGAATAGCTGCCTGCGGCGGCGTGGCATCTTGGATAATGCGCGCCGCACTGCAGTGACGGAAAGATGGCGTGAGAGATGGGGATGAGGTGAACGAAGCTCAAGCAGGTGGCGCACGAGCGAGGCGTGGGTCGCGGCCACGGCGTCGCTGGCTGCGCTGGGGGTTGGCGCTGCCGTTGTTGTGCATGTTGGCGACGACGCTGCAGGTGCTGGTGCTGCGTTTCGTCGATCCGCCGTTCTCGGCCTTCATGCTTTCGCGCCAGCTGGATGCGGTGGGCGAGGGCGACTGGATGTTCCGGGCTGCCTACGATTGGCGCGACCTGGATGAGATCGCGCCGAGCCTGCCGGTGGCGCTGGTCGCTGCCGAGGACCAGAATTTCGCCAGCCACCACGGCTTCGACTTCAAGGCGATCGAGAAGGCCCGCGCGCACAACGAACGCATGGTCGCGCGTGCGGAAAAGCGCAATACACCGGTTCGTCGGCTGCGCGGTGCCAGCACGATCAGCCAGCAGCTGGCGAAGAACCTGTTTCTGTGGAAGGGCCAGGGCGTGACACGCTGGGCGCGAAAAGGGCTCGAAGCCTGGTACACGCTGTTGATCGAGACGCTGTGGCCGAAGCGTCGCATCATCGAGGTCTATGCCAACGTCGTTGAATTCGGCGATGGCATCTACGGTGCACAGGCGGCCGCCCGCAGTTTCTTCCACAAGGATGCCGCGCGCTTGTCAGCGGCCGAATGCGCGCGGTTGGCGGCGGTGCTGCCGAACCCGAAGCGCTACAACGCCGCGCGTCCCGGGCCTTACGTGCAGCGCCGCAGCAATGCCATCCAGCGACAGATGCGTCACATCGGAGGCGCGGGTTACCTGCGCACGCTCGAATGAGCCGGCAATAACGCACGCGCAGCCAGCACGGCGAGCGCAGCGCCCACGAGTTGCGCGGCGATGAACGCAGGCGCGTCGATGGGACGAATGCCTGCAAAAGTCTGGGTGAGCGAACGTGCCAGCGTCACTGCCGGATTTGCGAACGAGGTGCTGGCGGTGAACCAGTAAGCGGCGAAGATGTAACTCGCCACCAGCGCCGGCACCGCGCGTTCGCGGAATCGTATGCCGAGCACGATCGTCAGCAGCAGGCCGAACGTGGCGACGCCTTCGCTCAACCACTGCGCGACTCCGGTACGCACATGATCGCCAGGTTGCCACAGCGCGATATCGAACATCGCATGCGCGAGCAGCACGCCGAGCACCGCGCCGGCCACCTGCACGCATACCATCGCTGCCAGCGACGCCGGCAGTGCTTCGCCGCGCAGCTTCATCGCCAGCGTCACCGCCGGATTGAAATGCGCTCCGGAGATTGGCCCGAACAGGACGATCAGCACGTACAGGCCACCGGCGGTCGCCGCAGCGTTCGCCAGCAGGGCGATCGCGGCGTTTCCGTTCGCCAGGCGCTCGCCCATGATCCCACTGCCGACCACGATCGCGAGCAGCAGCAAGGTGCCGAGAAACTCGGCAAGCAACACCTTGCGTGCGTTCATGCAGTCCGGCCGATAGTGCGGATTTCCTGCTGCTGCGCGAGTCGGTCGAGCTTGTCGAGCGGCAACGCCAAGAGCAGTTCAACGCGCTTGCGCAGCACGGCGAACGCGGCGACGAAAGCATGCCGGCGCGCATCCTCGTCACCCTCGACACCTACGGGGTCTTCTACGCCCCAGTGCGCCGTCGTCGGCCCTCCCAGCCATGCCGGGCATGCTTCGCCGGCGGCGTTGTCGCAGACGGTGATGACCATGTCCATCACCGGCGCGTCGGGTTCGGCGAATTCGTCCCAGCTCTTGCTGCGCAGTTGCGTGGTGTCGTAGCCGAGTTTCGCCGCCAGTTCCGCGGCCATCGGCTGTACCTTGCCGCTGGGGTGGCTGCCGGCGCTGAAGGCGCGGAAGCGGCCCTTGCCGAGTACGTTGAGCAAGGCTTCGGCCATCACGCTCCGGGCAGAGTTGCCGGTGCAGAGAAAAAGCACGTTGTAGATGCGATCGGTCATAAGGTGGTATCGGTTATCGACTGTGGGTTCGTCAGGCGCAGCAGGCGCTTTTGCCCGCTGCAGGAATCTGGTCGGCGGGGGCGACGCTGCAGCTTGGCGCACAACTGTTTCCGTCGGACGGCGTCACGGACGCGGGTCCGCAGCACGTGTCGCGCGCGACTGCCACACCGGTGGGATCGGCATAATAGGTGGTCGCGCCGCCATGGGTATGGAAGCTCTCCCAGCGCACGCCCTGTGGATCCTCCGCCCACAATTTGTCCGAGCGCGCGTAGCAGCAGGTGGTGCCGGCTTCGGCCAGCGTCACCGCATCGGCTGCTTGCAGGCGTGCCCCAATCGCCGCGAGTGCCTCGGGGGTTTCCGCCTGCAATCCGAGATGGGCGATGCCGGTTTCATCGGACTTGCCGGTGGAGATCGCGAAATTGATGCGCGGATCGTCGAGCATCCACTTCGCGTAATCGTCTTTGGTAACAATCGGTTGCGCGCCGAACAGCTGCGAGTAGAAGCGGATGTTCTGGTCGAGATCGGCAACGTGGATGTGGACGTGGAAGCGGTTCATCAGCAACTCCTGCAGTCGGTGGCAAGTTCCGGCGCACAGGCGGCGCCGGCACAACAGTTCTCGGTGAGATAGGCGAGCAGAGCGTTCATCCGTGAGAAATCGGCGCGGACGCGGATGACGCGGCCTTCCCGCGCATCGCTGACCAGATCGGCCGCACGCAGCACGTTGAGGTGGGCGCTGAGCGTGGCGGGTGGCACGTCGAGGCGTTCGCGCAATTCGCCCACAGCCAGACCCTCGGGGCCGGCTTCGACCAAGGCGCGGAAGGCGGCCAACCGGGTGGGCTGGGCGAGGGCGGACAGGGCGTCGACAGCGTTCATGTGGTCCATGATTCTATATTTCCGAAATTATGGAAATATGTCAACAACCCGGGACGACTGGCTACCATCGCGGCATGCATAGAGACCAACTCACTGTCGTCATCGCCGCCTTCAACGAAGCCGAGGCCCTCCCGCTGCTGCACCCGCGCTTGCTGGCCGTGCTCGACGGGCTGGCAAAGGAAGCTCAGGTCGACGGCCGCGTCCTGTACGTCGACGACGGCAGCCGCGACGCGACTTGGCTGGTGCTGCAAGGCTTCGCCACGGCCGATCCGCGGGTTGGCGTACTGCGGCTGTCGCGCAATTTTGGCAAGGAAGCCGCGCTGACCGCCGGCCTCGACCATGTCGATCAGGGCGCCGTGCTGATCCTCGACGCCGATGGCCAGGATCCGCCGGAACTGATCCCGCAATTCGTCACGAAGTGGCGCGAAGGCTTCGACGACGTCCACGGCACCCGTCTCGAACGTGAAGGCGAAAGTTGGCTGAAACGGGCGACCGCGCACGCGTTCTACCGGGTGATCGGACGACTTTCGAAAACCCCGATCCCGCGCGACACCGGCGATTTCCGCCTCCTGTCGCCGCGTGCGCTGGCCGCGCTCAAGCAATTGCGCGAACGCAACCGCTTCATGAAAGGCCTGTTCGGCTGGGTCGGCTTCAACCAGGTCGCGATCCCGTACCATCGCGACCCGCGCGCCGCCGGCAACAGCAAGTTCAACTTCTGGAAGCTGTGGAATTTCGCCCTCGAAGGCATCACCAGTTTTTCGACCGCGCCGCTGCGGGTGGCGACCTATCTCGGTGTTGCCACCGCGCTACTGGCATTCACCTATGGCGTGTGGATCGTGCTCAAGGCGGTGCTATGGGGCGATCCCGTCGCAGGCTGGCCGACGATGATGGCAGTGATCCTGTTCCTCGGCGGCGTGCAGTTGATCGCGCTCGGCCTGATCGGCGAATACCTTGGACGCCTCTACGAAGAAGCCAAGCAGCGGCCTCTTTACCTGGTCGATGCGTGGCGCCCGGCGACAGGAGTATCCTCGTCGCAGGTTCCGCAAGTTGCCTCGGGAGTTGGCCATGCGCACGGTACGCCACCTGCTCGAATCGAAAGCGCCTGAAGTCTTCGCGATCGGCCCGGACCAACCGGTGCTCGACGCGATCAAACTGATGGCCGACAAGCGCATCGGCGCGGTGCTGGTGATGCAGACCGGCAAGCTGGTCGGCATCCTGTCGGAGCGCGATTACGCTCGAAAGATCGTCCTGCAAGGGCGCTCGTCCGCGACCACCCCGGTGCGCGACATCATGACCCGCGACGTCATCAGCGTCGGCCTCAACGACACCGCCGACCATTGCATGCAGCTGGTCACCGACCGTCGAATCCGTCATTTGCCGGTGCTGGAAGGGGATGCGGTGCTGGGCGTGGTGTCCATCGGCGACCTGGTCAAGGCCGTGATCGAGGACCAGCAGGTGGAGATCGACCAGTTGCAGGAATACATCGTGGGCCGTTCACACGGGTGACGGCACTGCGCCGTCATTTCGCATAACGACCGCCGCAGTTGCTGTCCTCTCCCGGGCCGAGTTCCAACGTCGCCAGCAGTGCCGCCGGTGGTGCGATATTGCCCAGCGCCAACGCCAGCGCGCTGCGCAGTCCGAGGCGTCCGTAATCCGGTCGGAACGATGGATCCTTGAACGTGCCGCCGACCAGCAGCGGCGAACGGAGCGACAACAGGCTGCGATCCTTGGGACGTGGACGCAGTTTCAGGTTCAGGGTTTCATCGCGCAGGTTGATGTCGCCTTCGCCGACGATGATCGTGTCGCTGGTATCAAAGGCGAGCGCACGTGCGGTCATCACACCGTTGTCGACGCTGAAGTCGCCGAAGGCGCAGCGGATCGGGATCTTGCGGTCGCCGCGCACCATGAATTTGAGCGCTTCGGCGATGTCGATGCCGGCCCATTCCATCAGCAGGTTGCTGATCTGGCCTTGGCCCATGCCGAGCGCGACGTCGCCATCGGAACTGCCCAGCATCTGCGCGATCGAGTTTCCGCTACCGGCGATCTGGACATCGCCGCCGACCTTGCCGATCGAATCGCGCGCGAGTTGCAGTGTCGGCAGCAACTTCGGCAGGTTCAGCCCGCGCACGGCGATATCGGCGTTGGTTCGGATGACCGCCTCGCGCGCATCCATGCGGATCGTCGAGCGGATGTCGCCATCGGCGACGCCGAAGTTGAGTGGCTGCAGTCGCAACAGGCCGTTCTCGAGCAGCAGGTGCGCATCCATGTCGTCCAGCGGCAACTTCGGTGCATTGATGCGATGTGCCGTCCAGCGCACATCGGCGTCCATCGAACGCAGTTTTTCGAGTTCGTAGGGCTGGTCCGGCAGTACACGGGTGCGTGCGCTTTCGCGTGCGGCTTGCGCGGCTAGTTCGGGATTCGTGGCTTCGCCGCCGCCGGCCTGCGGTGCCTTGCCGACGAAGCCGGCGAGGTCGTCGAAATCGAGCCGCCTCGATGTCAGCCTGGCGCGCAGGTAAGGCCGCTTACGGCCAGTCTCGATGCTTGCGTTGCCGCCGAGATCGCTGTCGCCGACCTTGCCGCTAAAACCGTCGTAATGCCAGACGTTGCCGAGGGCGGTGACTTCACGGGTGAAACGACCGTCGAGCCGGTACGGCGGCGTCGTGGGCGTGGCGATACCGAACAGTGGATAGAGATCGGCGAGATCCTTGCCGCTGAGTGCAAGGCGCAGATCGAAGTCGCGCAATCTAAGCGGGTCGAGCAGGGTGCCGCGTGCGTGTCCATGGGTCGCACCGGCGCTGGCGCGTGCGTCGATGCGATACGGGCGCGCCGTATTGCGCAACTCGAGCGGCGACTCGGCGCGTCCGTCGAGCTTGAACGCGTTGCCCTGCCAGCGGCCACTGCCGACGACGAGTACCGGTGGTGCCGCAGCATCGTCGTGCGTGCGCTCGCTGTGGACATCGACCGTGATGTCGGTCCTCTGCGCGCCATCGAGGAAGCGCAATTGGCCGTCGTCGATCCACAGGCTGCGAAACTCCGCCTGCGCCTCGCCAGGCTCGCCGAACTTCCAGTTGCCGACGCGCCCAGGCCCCATTTCCAGATGCAACTGAGGTCGGCTTAGACGCAGCCCTGGAACGTGCACCTCGCGTCGGAACACCAGCGACCGCCATTCGATTTCGAATTCGACGCGATCGGCCGAGGCCATCGTCGGTTCCTTCGACCACGTGGCATTGCCGAAGTGCACGGCATCGGCGCGGATCGTCGGCGTCTTCCAGTCGAGATCCACATCGAGATCGCCACCGATGGTGAATGTGCGTCCGGTGCGCGCTTGCACTTGACGCTCAATCGGGCCCTTGAACCAGTTCCAGTCCCAGAGCGCGATCAGTGCCACGATCGCCAGCGCAAATACAGCAAGCGCGCTCCACCAGGGGTGACGCCGTAACGACGCCAACGCGGTGTTTACTCGCATTGTTTCCGGCTGGCCGTTCATCGTAGCGGTAATCGGTCACTCGTCGGCGCGACAATCGAATCCACCGACTTCATCCTGGCCCAGCGTGCCGCCATCGCTGCCGACTTCGAACGACAACGCCTCGCCCCGATAGGCAGGTGGTGCGCTGTCGGCGATGCGTGGGATTTCGACGACGCGGCCATCAGCCAAAGTCACGCGCGCCAGCTCTCCGCGCACGAGCGCGACCGCATGGCCGCCATCGCAGAGGTAGCGCATGCTCACGCCGTCGTCAGTGGGTGGAGGCGGCGTTGTGTCGGCGGTCGCGGGGTTGGGATCGGTGGCCGTTGGCGGCGGCGTATTCGCCGCCCCATCGTCAGGCCGCTTGCAGCCGATCAGCGCGCAGGTCGCGACGAGGATGAGGATCGGTGGACAGCTGCGGATCGGGAACCGGCTGGGCATGGCGATACTCCCGGAGTGGGTAGCGCCACCATCGTCATTGCAGGGTCAAGTCACGGTGAATGCGTTGCGGTTCATTCAGGCTGTCGGCATCACCTGTGCCATGACAGCGACGTAATGGGACACGCTGCCGGCGATGACGAACAGGTGCCAGATCGCATGCGAATAACGCAGCGAAGGCCGGTGGTAGAACACCGTGCCGAGCGTATAGAAGATCCCGCCAGCGAGCAGCCAGCCGAAGGTCCAGGCATCGAGCGCGCGGAACACCGGCACGATCGCGACCAGCACCAACCAACCCATCGCGATATAAATCAGCGTCGACAGCAGCTTGAACCTACCAGTGAAGAACAGCTTAAACACAATGCCCGCGAACGCCAGCGTCCAGATCGCCGTGAACAACCACCAGCCCACTTCGCCGCGCAATCCGATCAAGGTGAATGGTGTGTAGGTGCCGGCGATCAGCAGGTAGATTGCGCAGTGGTCGAAGACCTTGAGCCGTGCCTTGGCTTGCGGGTGCTGGATGGCGTGATAGAGGGTGGAGGCGATGTAGAGCAGCAACAGGCTGACCCCGAACACGATCGCTGCCGTCAGCTGCCAGCTATCGCCATGCAGCGCGGCCAGCGTGATCAGCACCGCGCCGCCGGCCAAGGCCGCGGTCGCGCCGAGGCCGTGGGTCAGGGCGCTGGCCAGCTCCTCTCGAGCATGGGCCTCATGAGCATGGGCGTCACGAGCATGGGCGTCACGAGCATGGGCGTCACGAGCATGGGCGTCACGAGCATGGGCTTCGTGGGCGTGAACATCGTGGTTCGGGGTCTGCATGGCCATGATTGCAGCATCCGGGCAGGGGATGGAGCAAATGCTCGGATCGGGACGACGATCCCGTGATCGAGGAGTCTCGCGGTCATGCGCAGCGCTACAACCGGACCCGGGCTGGTGAGTTGAGACCATTTGCGCGGCATGCCACGCGGTCTCAACGCACGTCCTGTGATCAGTCGATGCCTACGGCGTGCGCGTGCTCGCGAGTGGCCTTGAATTGCACGTCGGGCGCGCGCTCCTGCGCCAGTTGCAGGTTGACGCGGGTCGGGGCGAGGTAGACCAGCTCACCAGCGGCGTCGACGCCGAGGTTCATCGCATACTTGTCGCGGAATTCCTCGAGCTTCTTCGGGTTATCGCATTGGATCCAGCGTGCGGTCGTGACCTGCACGGGTTCGAAACTGGCATCGACGCCGTATTCGTCCTTCAACCGATAAGCGACGACGTCGAACTGCAGAGTGCCGACTGCACCGAGGATCAGGTCGTTCGACATCAGTGGACGGAAGAACTGGGTCGCGCCTTCCTCTGAAAGTTGCGCGAGTCCCTTCTGCAGTTGCTTGAGCTTGAGCGGATCGCGCAGGCGCGCGCGACGGAACAGTTCCGGGGCGAAGTTGGGGATGCCGGTGAACGACAACGTCTCGCCTTCGCTGAAGCTGTCGCCGATCGAGATCGTGCCGTGGTTGTGGATGCCGATCACGTCGCCCGGGTAAGCCGTTTCGACGATCTCGCGATCGCTGGCCATGAAGGTCAGCGCGTTGGCGAGCTTCACTTCCTTGCCAGTACGTGCCTGCATCGCTTTCATGCCGGCGGTGAACTTGCCCGAGCAGATGCGCATGAACGCGACGCGATCGCGATGCTGCGGATCCATGTTGGCCTGGATCTTGAACACGAAGCCGGACAGGTGCGGCTCGTACGGTGCTACCTCGCGCGATGTCGTCGCACGCGGCTTCGGCGGTGGCGCGTGTTCGACGAAGAAATCGAGCAGCAACTGCACGCCGAAATTGTTGACCGCGGATCCGAAGAACACCGGCGTCTGCTTGCCGGCGAGATAGGCGGCCGGATCGAAGGGGTGCGAGGCACCTTGCACGAGTTCCAGTTCGTCGCGCAGTTCGCACAGCATGTCGCTGCCGATCTTCGCTTCCAGCGCAGGGTCGTCCAGCGATTCGAAGATCGTCGAATCCTGGCGGGTGAAGTTGCGGCCTTGTTCGTACAAGTGCACTTCGCCGCTGATCAGGTGCACCACGCCCTTCAGGCGCTGGCCCATGCCGATCGGCCAGGTCACCGGTGCGCACTGGATGCCGAGCACCGATTCGACTTCGTCCAGCAGGTCGATCGGTGGCTTGCCTTCGCGATCGAGCTTGTTGATGAAGCTCATGATCGGTGTGTCGCGCAGGCGGCAGACCTCCATCAGCTTGATCGTGCGTTCCTCGACGCCTTTCGCCACGTCGATCACCATCAACGCGGAGTCGACCGCGGTCAGCACGCGATAGGTGTCCTCGCCGAAGTCGGCGTGACCGGGCGTGTCGAGCAGGTTGACGATGCGGCCTTCGTACGGGAATTGCATCACCGACGAGGTCACCGAGATGCCACGTTCCTTTTCCAGCGCCATCCAGTCGGACGTGGCGTGGCGCGCCGCCTTGCGGCCCTTGACCGAGCCGGCCATCTGGATCGCGCCGCCGAACAGCAGCAGCTTCTCGGTCAGCGTGGTCTTGCCGGCGTCGGGGTGCGAAATGATCGCGAAGGTGCGCCGGCGCGCGGCTTCGAGGGAAACGTCGGACATGGGCGCAGCGCGCAATGGAGTGCGCGGTAAGAACGGGGAAGGGCGCGAATTATAGCTGCGGGCTGCGATCAGCGCCGTGCCGGCAGCATCGTCACGCCCGGCATGCGGATCGGGATCGAATCCAGCCGCATTCCGCGGTTCACCTGCACCACGAAGTGCAGATGCGGGCCGGTACTGAAGCCGGTATTGCCGGAGAGGCCGATCTGCTGGCCGGCGCGTATGCGCTGGCCAACGCGGACCAGCACGCCTTCGGGCTGCAGATGCGCGTACACCGCCATGGTGCCGTCGTCGTGGACGACGCGGACGAAGTTGGCGCGGCCGCCGTATTTCTCGCGGTTGAGGCCGGCTTTGTCGAAGTCCGATTCGACCTGCATCACCACGCCCTCGCGTGCGGCGACCACCGGCGTGCCGGGATCGGCAGCGAAATCGATTGCGTAGCGGTTCGGCGGATCGCTGTGGCTGAAGCTGCCGCCGTAGCCCTGGTCGACGCGCAGCTTGTGGCTGCGCAACGGCAGCTGGTATTCGACGTCGCGCGGCTTGGCGTTGGGATCGCCGGGAATGATGTCGAGGTGGGTGCCGAATTCGCCGCCGCCCAGCCGTGGATCGGCAAGGAACAGCGTTGCGACGAGGACGCGGCCGCGCGCGGGGATCGTGGCACGTGCCGGCAGGGCAGGATCGCCGGCCATGTTGTTGTTGCTGCGCAACGACAACAACACCTCGATCGGCCCGGCCAGGGTGTTCTCGGCCCAGGCGAGATAACGCGAGCCCTCGCTTTCGAGCTGCAGGCGCGCCATCGCGCCGGGCTCGGCGCGGAACGGGATCACCTTCACCGCGCGCGCCTGCGCCGCGGCTTTCGCATCGGGCGCACGATCGCCGTAGTGCGTCACGCCATTCTTGTCGACCCACTTGTAGATCTTGCCCGCATGCGCCTTGATCGCGACGCATGCGGCCAGCGCGCACAACGCGATCGCGATGGCACGCCGTGGCCTCATTCCACGCAGCCCTGGGTCAGGCCAAGGGTGTGGGCGACGTCACGAAGGTCGAACGCGGTCACCGATTTGTCGTCGTGTACCGCGAACAGTGCGCCGCCGGGGAAACGCTCGGTCGCCGCCGCGTGCAGTGCAACGCCATCGGTGTACGCAGTGGTGTTGCCGTGGAAGCTGCCACGCGGCTGCAGCGTAATCCGGTCGAACAAGTGGAACACGGTCAGCGGCGAAAGCTGGTCGACTGCGATCCAGTAACCACCGCCATCCGGGCAGGTCCACAGCGCCACGCCTTCGGCTTCGGCCTTGAAACTGTCCTGCGGCAGGCTGCGTCCGGTGTAACGGCCGGAGAAGGTGTATTCGCGCAAGGTCGATTCGTGGCGACGGTCTTCGTCGGCGATCAACAGGCGATCGTTGCTGGGATCGCCGGCAAGCGATTCCACCATTCGCAGCGCGGACTCCTCGCGGGTGTCGCCGAAGGAGCCGGCGTAACTGGTGCGCAGGCGCCCGTCCTGGTCGAACTGCACGCGATAACGCCGCACGCGCTGGTCGAGTTCGTTGAATGGCGGCACGACATCGAACTTCTTGCCGTACTGGAAGCTGTCGGTGATATAGACCTCGAGTTCGCCCGGCTCGGTCTCGTGCAGCCAGATGCCGTAAGGGCTGCGCAACTGGGCCTCGCCGAACGAGCCGAGCGGCGTGAGCTCGGGCAGCGAGAGCACCTGTACGCGATGGTTGTCGCGTTCGGCGACGAACAGATGATCGCCGTACACCGTGATGCCGTTCGGCCGGTCGAACTGGCCCGGCGCACTACCCTCGGATCCGGATTCCAGCAGGCGCTCGCCGCTGTCCGCGTCGAACACCACGAGGCGGTGGCTGGATTTGCCGGTGGCGATCAACCAGGTGCTGCCCTGGTCGCCGGGCCAGGTTGCCAGCGAGTCCAGTTCCTCCTCCGGTGAAGCCGTGGAGACATAGGCTTCGGCCACGGTGGCAACCGGCGGCGCAGACGCAGCGCTGGGCGCATCCGGGCGCAGGGCGGTGGTGCTACAGGCAGCCAGCAGTGCGGTGGTCAGGGCGAGGATCGCGCCGCCACGAAGGGGTCGTTTCAGCATGGCGCAAGTATGCGTGAAGCCTTCGGCGATGTAAGCGGGCCGACGATACGGAACGGTCGTTTCCGGTGTAACCATCGCTTCATCCGCATGAAAGGATTGACATATCGAAATAACCCCGGCAACCTAGGCCTCGAAATCCCATCGAGACCGGCTGAGGGACAGGCCCGAAGAAGCCGGGGCAACCACAGAGGCAGCGCGCAAGCGTTGCTTCTCGAAGGTGCCAAATCCTGCGGGGGCGCTAGTCGTCCACCGGAAGATGGGTCGTATTCCGCACTCTGCGGAATCGACGCGCATCATCGGTAAAACCGCGGAACTCGCTGGGGGTGTCGAACCCAGGAGCTTCCGATGAGCCTTGCCGCTGCCCTCGCCGACGAACTGCTGCCGTGTACGGGCACGCTGCGTCGTGCGCCGTTTGCAACGCCCACCGTGCCTGCGCGACGTGGCGAAATCGAAACAGTCATCGCGCTGCGCCATGCCGGCAGCAAACGGTTGCGCCTGCATTGGGAGACCCAGGGCGATGCCGGATTGCCGGCGGTCGTCGTGCTCGGCGGCATTTCCGCGACGCGCCATGTCGCCAGCAATCACCTCGACAGCGAAGCCGGCTGGTGGGAATGCCAGGTCGGTGCCGGACTCGCGCTCGATCCCGCCAAGCTGCACATCATCGGCATCGACTGGGTCGGCGCCGACGGCGATCTCGATGCACCGATCGACACCGCCGACCAGGCCGAAGCCGTTGCCGCCGTGCTCGACGCCCTCGGCATCGCGCGCCTGCATGCGTTCGTCGGTTGCTCCTACGGTGCGATGGTCGGCCTCGCATTCGCCGCGCGTCACGGTCTTCGCCTCGAACGCCTGGTCGCGATCAGCGGCGCGCACAAGCCGCATCCCTTCGCCAGCGCCTGGCGTGGCCTGCAGCGCAAGATCGTCGCGCTCGGGCAATTGCAGTGCGCGGAAGACCATGGCCTGTCGCTGGCGCGGCAACTGGCGATGCTCAGCTACCGCACCCCGGAGGAATTCGCCGAACGCTTCGACGCGCCGGTAGCGCTGGAAGGCCAGCGTGTGCGTTCCGCTTCCGACGATTACCTCGAAGCCTGCGGCCTGCGCTACACCCAGCGCTGGAGCGCCACCGCCTTCCTGCGCCTGTCCGAATCGATCGACCTGCACAACGTCGATCCGGCGCAGATCAACACGCCGACCACCGTGATCGCGGTGGCCGAAGACCGCCTCGTGCCGCTCGCCGAATTGCGCGCACTGTCCGAACAGATCGCCGCGCCGTGCCAGTTGCAGCTGCTGAATTCGCTGTACGGCCACGACGCCTTCCTGAAAGAAACCGACACCTTCGACGCGCTGCTGCGCGCATCAATCTCTGGAGACAAGCAGTGAGCGCCAAGACTTTCGAACGCAGTGCCACCACCGCCGCCGTCCGCGCCGGCATCGATCGCGATACCGCCTTCGGCGCGGTCACGCCGCCGCTGGTGCTGTCGAGCAATTTCAGCTTTGCCGGCTTCAACCAGAAGCGTCAGTACGACTACACCCGCAGCGGCAACCCGACCCGCGACCTGCTCGGCGACGCGTTGGCCGAACTCGAAGGCGGCGCCGGTGGCATCGTCACTTCGACCGGTATGTCCGCGATCACCTTGGTGCTGAACGCGCTGCTGGAACCAGGTGATCGCCTGGTGGTGCCGCACGACGGTTACGGCGGCAGCTGGCGCCTGTTCAATGCGCTGGCGAAGAAGGGTGCGTTCGAACTGGTCACCGTCGATCTCACCGATCCGCGCGCGCTTGCCGCGGCCCTCTGCGCAACGGATGAAAGCCGCGCACCGAAGCTCGTGTGGATCGAAACCCCATCGAACCCGTTGCTACGCGTCACCGACCTGCGCTTCGTGATCGAAGCCGCGCACAAGGCCGGTGCGTTGACCGTCGTCGACAACACGTTCCTTTCGCCGGCATTGCAGACGCCGATCGCGTTCGGCGCCGATTTCGTCCTGCATTCGACGACCAAGTACATCAACGGCCACAGCGACGTCGTCGGCGGCGCGGTGGTATCGAAGCGCCAGGAACACCACGAGTTGCTGACCTGGTGGGCGAATGCGCTCGGCGTCACCGGTTCGCCATTCGACAGCTTCCTCACGTTGCGCGGCCTGCGCACGCTGGATGCGCGTTTGCGCGTGCACCAGGAAAACGCGACCGCACTGGCCGAGTGGCTGGAAACGCAACCGGCCGTGACGGCGGTGCATTATCCAGGACTGGTATCACATCCTGGTCATGCGCTCGCCGCGCGCCAGCAACACGGTTTCGGCGCGATGCTGTCGGTCGAACTCGATGGCGGTGAGGAATCGGTCCGCGCGTTCGTCGAGGGATTGCAATGCTTCACCCTGGCCGAATCGCTGGGCGGTGTCGAAAGTCTGATCGCACATCCGGCGACCATGACCCACGCTGCGATGTCGCCGGAAGCGCGCGTTGCTGCCGGCATATCCGACGGATTGCTGCGGCTGTCGGTGGGCATCGAATCGCTCGATGACCTGCAAGCTGATCTCGCGGCCGGCTTCGCCCGCATCGCCGCGCTCGACATCGGCTGTCCCAAACAAGAACGGGCCGAAGCGTAATGAGTGCGGTTGCGCTCGCCGTCGATGCGCATGCACCAGCGCGTGTCGCTGCGTCGGCGCCTGCACGGGTGGCGCTGCTCGGCACCGGCACCGTCGGCACGGCAGTGCTGGCGCGGCTGGCCCGCTGGGTCGATACGCCGATCGGTGGTCGCCTCTCGTTGGTGTACGCGGCGAATTCGCGCCAGTCGACTGGCAGTCGCTTCGGCATCGCGCCCGAAGGCGTAGCGCGACTGCTGGCGCAAGAACCGCAGGCGAGCACGCTCGACGCGATCGCATCATCACTGCATGGCGACAAACTGCACGGCGAAGGCGTGCGCATCGTCATCGACGCCACCGCGAGCGAGGCGGTGGCCGAGCGCCACGCGGGTTGGCTTGCGCAAGGCATCCATGTCGTCACTGCCTGCAAACTGGGGCAGGGCGCCTCGCTTGCACGCTGGCGCGCGATCCGTGCCGCGTGCGCGCACGGTGGTAGCCAGTATGGCGATAGCGCCACCGTCGGCGCCGGATTGCCGTTGATCCGTTCGATCCGCGAACTGCAAGCCGGCGGCGACCGCATCCACGCCATCGCCGGCGTGCTGTCGGGCTCGCTGGCGTGGCTGTGCAACCACTACGACGGCTTGCGTCCGTTCTCCGGCTTCGTCCGCGAGGCGCGCGCCGCCGGCTACACCGAACCAGATCCGCGTGAAGATCTCTCCGGCGAAGACGTGCGTCGCAAGCTGTTGATCCTGGCGCGTGCGGCCGGCGTCGAACTCGAAGCCGGAGACGTCGATGTGCGTTCGCTGGTGCCATCGCAACTCGCCACCTTGGCGAAAGGCGACGTCGACGCCGCGCTGCCTACACTCGACGTACCGCTGCGCGAGCGCTACGCCGCCGCGTACAAGAACGGCGAGAAGCTGCGCTTCATCGCACGCCTCGAGCATGCACATGAAGGCAATGGCCGTGCGGAAGTCGGCCTCGAATCACTCGCTGCCGACCACCCGCTCGCCGGGGGTGCCGGTACCGACAATCGCGTCGCGATCTGGAGTGATCGTTATCGCGAGCAACCGCTCGTGATCCAGGGGCCGGGCGCGGGGGCGGAGGTGACCGCGGCGGCGCTGCTGGATGACGTGCTGGCGATTCAGGCTGCGGCCGCTGCCGCAAAGAAAGCATCGATCGGCTGAGGTCGGCAGAACACGTAACCCTGCGCGTAGTCCACGCCCATCATCCGCAGGCGATCCACCTGCATCGCAGTCTCCGCCTGCTCGGCGATGGTCCGCTTGTCGAGGACATGGGCGATGTCGGTGATCGAACGCACCACGGCTTCGGCCAGCGGCGACTGCTCGAGGTCGCGGACGAAGCTGCCGTCGATCTTGAGATAGTCGACATCGAGATGCTGCAGGTAGCTGAAAGAGCAGAAGCCGGTGCCGAAGTCGTCGAGCGCGAAGCGGCAGCCGCGATTGCGCATGCGGCTGATGAACTGCTGCGCCCGTGACCGGTCGCGGACGACGCTGGTCTCGGTGATCTCCAGGCACAGGCGTTCCGCCGGAAAACTGCTGCGCCGCAGGCGCGCCGCGAAATAGTCGCTGAATTCGTCGTCGATCAATGTGTCGCCGCCGAGGTTCACGCTACAAAGCTCGATCGCCTGTGCTTCCTCGGGGTGCTGCTCCAGCCACTGCAGCACCGTGTCGATCACATACCGATCCAAGCGCGGCCCGAGGCGATAGCGTTCTGCGGCGGCGATCAGTTCGGCCGGTGGGCGCATCTCGCCGTTGGCGTCGATCCAGCGCAGCAGGATTTCGAAATGCCGCTGTTGCGGCGATGGTCGGTTGAGATCGACGATCGGCTGGCAGTAGAGCGCGAAACGGCGTTGGTCCAACGCTTCGCGCACCTGCAGCGCACGACGCATCGACGCGGTGCGCAACTGCATTTCATCGCGGTCGGATGATGCCGGCAACACGCGGTTTCCACCCAGTTCCTTGGCGGCGAAGCAGGCCGCGTCGGCGTGGGAGAAGAGGACGTCGAAATCCTCGTGCGGGGAACTGCTGTGTACCAGGCCGATACTCGCGGCCGCGGTCAGCGTCTGTTCCTGCCAGGGCACCCGCAAGGCATCGATGGCGGACAGCAGCCGTCGTCCGCTGGCGATCGCTGCTGCTTCACTGCCGGGAAGCAGGGCGGAAAACTCGTCGCCACCGGTACGGGCGACCAAGGCCGATTCGCCCAGCTCGGCCTCGACCAGGCTGGCCACGCTGCGAATCAGGTCGTCGCCCGCCACATGGCTGGTCGAATCGTTGACCAGCTTGAAGTGGTCGAGGTCGAGATAGAGCAGGGTCAGCTCCGTGTCGTCCTTGCCGAGGCACTCACGCGCGCGTTCTTCGAACGTGCTGCGGTTGAGCAATCCGGTCAGCGGATCCCGGGTCGCACGCCGATACAGGGCCGCTGCGGTGGTGTTTTTCTCGTAATTGGAGACCGAGAGCATGACCGGGATCACCGAGACCAGGCACAACAGCAGCATCAACACCGAGGAATCGAGCAGCGTGAGCGGACGGGAGAAGCCGCCGAGCCCGAGTCCGGTGAGCAGGCTGAGGAAGACGACGACCCCGACCGTCGCCGACATCGTCCAGATCGGCGAGAAGCGCACTGCGGCCCAGAGCAGCAATGCCAGCGGAAGGCTGACCAAGCCGAGCGCGTACTGGTTGCCACTGCGGCCGGCGAAATAGATCACTACCAGGCACGTCGCCAAAACGATCACCCAGGCGATGCGCTCGCGCGGGGTCGCATCGTCGCCTTTCCAAAGTGCCCCTACGCGGTCGTCATCGCGTGCGAACAGCAGCGACAGGCTGGGTGTCAGCGTGGTCATGCCGAGCAGGTCGCCGAGCAGCCACAGCAACAGTGCCCGCCCGGCATCGCCAGGAACGATCATGTCGGCCTGGATCAGGCCGGCGGTGCCCACGATCGAACTGATTGCGCCCAGCAGGATGCCGCCTCGCAGCAACAGCAGGCCGTCGCTCGTCTGCAGATGCAGGTCACGGCCGCGGCGGTGCCGCTGGACGTACCACCCAGCCGCCAGCGTTGCTACGGTATTGCTGCCTATCGAATAGGGCAGGAATTCCATCGGCACCGGAAGCACGAAGGCGTGCAGCAACGCCATGGCCGCGGGAATCACCACTACCCAGGGCAGGCCGTAGCGCACCACCACGGCATAGCCGATGCCGGCACTGGGCCAGAACAGGGTCACGTCCTCGGGTGTGCGCAGATACAGACTCGCCAGCACCGCCCCGGCGAAGTACAGGCCGGTCAGCAGCAGGAAGCGGCGGACGGTCGCCCAGCTGGCACGCATTGAGGAAGTGTAAGCGCGAAGCGCAGCCGCTGCTTCGCGTGGTGGCCACTGACAACCCCAAGGGCTGGGCCTGAGGACGCGCGATGTTGCCTCATCGCTCGGTTGCGTATCGACATACGCGCCTTCGCTCTTCCTTGCCTCGCGCGCCCTCAGGCCCGGCGCGACCTGCTCGGAGAGCGTTAACAGGCCCTAGTCAGCACTCGATCACGTTGACCGCGAGGCCGCCGCGCGAAGTTTCCTTGTACTTGTCCTGCATGTCGCGCCCGGTGTCGCGCATGGTCTTGATGACCTTGTCGAGGCTGACCTTGTGTTTGCCGTCGCCGCGCAGGGCCATGCGGCTGGCGTTGATCGCCTTCACCGCGCCCATCGCGTTGCGTTCGATACAGGGGATCTGGACCAGGCCGCCGATCGGGTCGCAGGTGAGGCCGAGGTTGTGTTCCATGCCGATTTCGGCGGCGTTCTCGATCTGGCCGGACGTACCACCGAGTGCGGCGGTGAGGCCGGCGGCGGCCATCGAGCAGGCGACGCCGACTTCGCCCTGGCAGCCGACTTCGGCCCCGGAGATCGATGCGTTTTCCTTGTACAGGATGCCGACCGCGGCCGCGGTGAGCAGGAAGTCGAACACACCTTGTTCGTTCGCGCCCGGACAGAAGCGGTCGTAGTAATGCAGCACCGAGGGAATGATGCCGGCTGCGCCGTTGGTGGGCGCAGTGACGACACGGCCACCGGCGGCGTTCTCTTCGTTCACTGCGAGCGCGTAGAGATTCACCCAGTCGAGCACGGTGAGGGGATCGCGCATCGCTGCTTCGGGCTTGGTCGACAATTCGGCGAACAGGGCCGGTGCACGACGCTGCACATGGAGGCCGCCCGGCAGCGTGCCGGATTGGCGGATGCCGCGCTGCACACAGGCCTGGAAGGCGGTCCAGAGTTCGCGCAGGCCCTCGCGGATTTCGTCGGGCGTGCGCCAGGCCTGCTCGTTGGCGAACATCAGTTGGGCGATGGTGAGACCGCTGCGTTCGGCCTGCGCGAGCAGTTCCGCACCGCTGTGGAACGGGTAGGGCAGTTCAGTGGTATCGGCGACGATGCGATCTTCCGCGGCTTCGTCCTGGTTGACGACGAAGCCGCCGCCGACCGAGTAGTAGTCGCGCGTGGCGAGCTCATTGCCCGCGGCGTCGTAAGCGGTGAAGCGCATGCCGTTGGTGTGGAACGGCAGCTTCTGCCGCTTGTTCATGATCAGGTCTTGCTTCTCGTCGAAGGCGATCTCGTGCTTGCCGAGCAGGCGGATCTTCTTCTCCCCGCGGATGCGTTCCAGCGCGGCAGGAATGACGTCGGGATCGATCAGGTTGGGCAAGTGGCCTTCCAGCCCCATCAGCACCGCCTTGTCGGTGCCATGGCCGCGACCGGTCAGCGCGAGCGAACCGAACACTTCGGCGCGCACGCGCGCGGTGCGGGCGAGATTGCCGTTTTCATCGAGCCATTTCGAAACGAAACGCGCAGCGGCGCGCATCGGCCCGACCGTGTGCGAGGAACTCGGCCCGACGCCGATCTTGAACAAGTCGAAGGTGCTGACAGCCATGATGGAAATCCCGGGAGACCGCTTATTCTATGCCTCCTGCTCAATCCGCATCCGTATGCTCCTCGTCCTCTACCAGCGCGACGATTGCCACCTCTGCGACCTCGCGCTGGAGGTGCTGGCGGCGGCGCGCGTGCCGGAATTCGACAGCGTGTTCATCGATGGCGATGAAGCGCTGGAGGCGTGTTATGGGGAGCGGATTCCGGTGCTGCGGGACCTTGACCGCGGCATCGAGCTGGATTGGCCCTTCGATGCCGATGGCGTGCGACGCTGGCAGCTCTTGTAGGAGCGGCTTATAGCCGCGAGCTTTGCTCCCGTCACAAAAAAGCTCGCGGCTATAAGCCGCTCCTACGCGTTGGAGGTTATTTTGCCGCTTGCAAAACGACCTTGGTGTTGATCGCGATTTCGTTCGGCAGCAATTCGGTATCGGCCCATTCGCCGCTGCCGACGCCGAAGTCGAGGCGCTTGACCGTGGCCTTGCCGGCCAGCACCGGCTTCGCGCCCGGGGTCCAGGTGAACGCCAGCGTGACCGGTTTGCTGATGCCGCGCAGCGACAAGGTGCCGTCGGCAGCGAACTTGTTGCCGCCGAGCGCACGGAACTTAGTCGCGGTGTAGCGCGCCTGCGGGAACTTCGAGGCGTTGAAGAACGTGCTGCCGCGCAGTTCGCTGTCGTAGTCCTCGACGCCGGTGGTGGCACTGACCAGTGGGATGGTCACGTCGAGTTTCGACGTCGCCAGCTGCTTCGGATCGAACGACAGCTTGGTGACGAAGCCGGGAAAACGGCCGGTGAACGTCTCACCCTGGTAGCTGCTCGCAAAAACCAGGCTCGAACCCGTCACCTGCGTGTAATCGGCGGCAATTGCGGGCGCGGTGAGTGTCAGTGCAAAAGCGAGGGCAAAGGTCTTACGCAACATCATGGTTCTCCTTGGGACCCGAACTCAACCAGCCGCGTGGCAGCATGCGCGCGAGGGTAGCGTCGCGTTGGAACAGGTGGTGGTAGAAGGCTGCAGCCGCATGCATGAACACGAGCGCTACGAGGATCCAGAACAACACTTCGTGCACGACCTCGGACAGCTCGTGCAGGTCATGGTCCTTGCCGGCGATGGCCGGCAGGTTGAACAGGCCGAACCATTGCAGCGGGAAGCCTGCGGACGAATTGACCACCCAGCCGGAAAGCGGGATCGCGAACAGCAACACATACAGCGCGAAGTGGGTGAGCGAAGCGATGCGTTCCTGCCAGGTCGGCGTGCCGGGCACCGGTTCGGGCGTGCCTGCATACAGCCGCCACAACACGCGCAGCGTCACCAGGCCGAGGATGGTCAGGCCGATCGACTTGTGCAGGGCATAGGTGCGGATTTTGTCCAGCCCGTTCGGCAGCTCGGTCATGGTCAGGCCGAGATAGGCCATCACCAGGATGAGCACGAGGATCGTCCAGTGCAGCAACTGGCTGATCGGGCCCCAGCGTTCGGGTGTGTTCTTCAAAGGCATGTTTTTCAAAGTCATGGGAATCATTACGGAGTCGGGGTGGGTTCGGATGCAGCCGGCGTTTCCTGTGGAGGTGCCTCGTCGAGGCCCTCGCCGCTGCGACGCACCGCTTCGGCTTCGATCCGCAATTTCACTTCGTCGCCGATCACCGACTTCCACGCATCGATGCCGAACTCCTTGCGGCTGAGCGTGGCGCAGGCAGAAAACCCGGCAGTGCGGCGGAATGGCGGCAAGGGATGGCGCTTGAGCTGATTCAGGGTAACGTCCATGCACAGCGGCTTGGTGACGCCGTGCAGGGTCAGCTCGCCGCAGACCTTCGCGTGCGTAGCATCGCGGGGCTCGACCGTCGTGGAGACGAAGCGCGCCTCGGGATGGTTGTCGGCATCGAGCAGATTGTCGGCCAGCGCGGCGGCGTTCCACTTGGCGTCGCCGAGTTCGAGGCGCGTCAGCGGTACCGTGGCCTCGAGCCGCGCCGTCGTCCAGTCGTCCTGGTCGAATTCGAGTACACCGGTGCTGCCGGAAACGGTGCCGATCGGATTCGAGAATCCTGCATGGCTGACTGAGAACATGACGCGGGTATGGACAGGATCGAGCTCGTAGCGCGCGGGCTCGGCTGCCATGGCCGGCAGGCAGACGAGCAGGGCCAACATGGCGAGGGGTGGTGGACGCGTCATTGGTCGCTCCCATTCCGGCGATGGACGGATTCTAGGGCGGACTGCATGAACGTGGACGCTTGCGTGCGCGACGGTCCGTTGCGAGCATGCGTCAACGGAGAGGTAAGTATGCGCATAGGGATCGTGCTGCTGTGGCTGTTGTGTGCGTGTGGGTGGGTCACGGCGGGGGTGCCTGAAACCCCGCGCTTCCGCGTGCTTGGTGTCGCCGAAGGCATGCCGTCGAGCAGCATCAACGCGCTCGCGCGCGACCGTGCTGGCTACGTCTGGATCGCCACGGTCGATGGTTTGGCACGTTACGACGGTGTCGACTTCCGCCTGTGGCGCCACGTGCCGGATGATGCAGCGGCGTTGCCGGGGAACATCGTGCAAGCGCTGCATATCGATGCGCAGGACCGGGTTTGGGTGGCCACCGAATTCGGCGGCATCAGCATGCTCGACGCGGCGCGCGGCGACTTTCGCCATTACCGGCGGAGCACGCATCCGCAGATCGGCAGCGACGACACATGGGCCTTCGCCAGTCGGGGCGATGAGCTCTGGTTCGGCACCGCAGACGGCGGTTTGCATCGCCTCGCGCGCGATGGTCGGATCACGCGCTTTACCGCCGAGGAGGACAACCTGCCTTCGAACACGGTCCTGGCATTGGCGTTCGATGCCGCGGGCACGTTGTGGATCGGCACCGACATGGGTCTGGCTCGTTTCGATGGCAAACATATCGTGGCAATGCCGTTGCCCGGCGCGAACACATCGGTGGTCTATTCGTTGAGACGTGAAGACGATGCGCTTTGGATCGGCAGCGCGGACGGCGTCTTCCGACGCGAAGCCGATGGACGCTGGACGCAGCCGGTGTGGTCACCGATGTTCGAGCGGCCGAATGCATTGACGAGCATTGCACGCGATCACGACGGCAAGTTGTGGCTTGGCAGCCAGCGTGGCTTGTGGCGGGCGCAGGCGAACGGCGTCCCGGTACCCGTGCCCTTGGGTGGACCTGGCATTGCCAAGGGCGTGCAGGCGTTGTTGCTGCAAGACGACGGTGCGTTATGGGTCCCGGTGCCGGGTGCTGGTCTGGGGTATCTGCGCTCGGATTGGCGTCGCGTTGCACAGTTCACACGCAGTCCGGAGGGGTTGTCGGACGAGCTTTATCGTGCGATCGCACCGGCACGCGATAGCGGCGTCTGGCTCGGTGGTTTGAACGGCGCCGTCGAGCGCCTGGACGCCACCGGTGCCATCGAACGCCTCGGTGACGCAGAGCGCGAACGCCTCAAGGACCAGCGCTTTTTCTCCATCGCGGAAGATCACGCAGGACGTTTGTGGTTGGGGAATTCGTTAGGCCTGATCCGGATCGGCCGCGACGGTACCGTGGACGAATGGCGCAAAGACGATCAAAACGACGCCGCGCTGGCCGGCCGCATCGATCATTTGCGCGTCGCACCCGACGGCACCCTGTGGTTGTCGGCGAACGGTGGTGGCGTGCAGCAGCGCGATCCATCCACCGGTACTGTGCTGGCCGAGGTGACGCCCGGCCAAGACAGCGGGCTCGGTACTGGCGATACCGAAGCCTTGGAGTTCGATGACGAAGGTCGCCCATGGATTGCCGGCGAGAACGGCTTGGCACGTTGGGACGCAGGTCGCAAACGCTTCGTTGCCGTGGAACCGATGCAGGGGGCACGTGTGCATGCCTTCGCTTTCGAAGGTGCCGATGCATTGTGGCTGCATCGCGTTACCGGTCTTGAGCGTTACCAAAGGACGAATGGCGCCTGGCGCCGTGCCGCGGCGGCTTCCACCGACACAGGATTGCCCGCAGTGGAATCCGGCGCGCTACGCATCGATCGCGCGAAGCGCGTGTGGCTGTCGACGTCGCGCGGCCTGTATCGCTGGGATCCGCACACCCAGGTGCTGCGGCGGTTCGGTGTCCAGCACGGGTTGAGCAGCCAGGAGTTCGTCGATCGCGCGCTTGCGATATCGGGCGATGGCATGCTCACTGCGACCACCGCCGACGGCTCTGTCGTGCTGGTGGACACCACTGCCCCGGAGCCGCATGCGAGGGTGCCGGACCTGCGCATCGACTCCTTCGCAGTGCGCCGCGAAGGACATTGGCAGGATTGGCCGGACGGTCGTGCGATCGAGCTGTCGCCGCAGAAGCATGAGTTCCGGGTCAGCACGCGCCTGCTGGCTTACGACGATCCGCTCGCCAATCGCTACTGGACGCGGCTTGAAGGCTTCGAGCGCGACTGGGTGGCGCAGGACGCTACCGGTGAGCGCGTGTTCACGGATCTGCCTTCGGGAGATTACACACTTCGTGCGCGGGCCATTGATGCGGCTGGGAACGCAGCAAGGGAGCAGACATTGAGTTTCCGGGTTCTGCCACCCTGGTGGAAAGCCGGCTGGGCGACTGCTGCGCCCCTCGTCCTCTGCGCGTTCGTGCTCTGGTGGATCTCGCGTACGTACGACGCCAGGCTTGATCGCCAACATGCGCTGCAGCTGAGCGAGCAGAAGCGATCGCTCGCCGAACAGGCCTCGCAGGCCAAGACCCAGTTCCTCGCCACCCTCGGCCACGAAGTCCGCACCCCGATGACCGGCGTGCTTGGGATGACCGAATTGCTGCTTGGCACACCGCTCCAGCAGAAGCAGCGCGGCTACGCCGAGTCGATTCGCAGCTCCGGCCAGCATCTGCTGCGGTTGGTCAACGATGCGCTGGATCTGGCGCGGGTCGAATCTGGCAAGCTCGAACTGGAGGACGCACCGTTCGACCTGCACATCCTGCTGCAGGAGGTCTGCGCTCTGTTCGAACCGCTGGCGCAAGCCAAGGGACTCGGTTTCCGCTGTGAATCCGCCAACCTCCCGCGCGGCGTTCGCGGCGATGCGCATCGCCTCAGGCAGATGCTGCTCAACCTCGGCAACAACGCGATCAAGTTCACCGAGCGCGGAGATGTCGTGTTGCGTGCGACCGCAACGGCGCGCGGCGTGCGGTTTGAAGTCATCGACACCGGGCCCGGCCTCAGCGCCGAGCAACAGGCGCGGTTATTCCGTCGCTTCGAGCAAGCCGAAGGTGCGCGAACCACCGCGCGCTACGGCGGCAGCGGCCTGGGTCTCGCGATCTGCCAGGAATTAGCTGCAGCCATGGGCGGGCGCGTCGAAGTCGAAAGCACGCTGGGGCAGGGCGCGACCTTCCGCCTCGACCTGCCGCTGCCTGCGGCTGAGATTCCTGCCGCGCAAGATGCTGAAACCCGCGATCGGGTCGCGGCGCACCGCATCCTGCTGGTTGAAGACGACCCCACAGTGGCGCAAGTGCTGGGCGAGTTGCTCCAGGCGCAAGGCCACGTCGTGACGCATGCGCCACACGGGCTGGCGGCACTCGCGGCCTTGCAGTCGGCCGCGCATGATCTTGCCTTCCTTGACCTCGACTTGCCCGGCATCGACGGTTTCGATCTCGCACGCATGATCTGCGGCCAGGGACATGCCTTGCCCCTGATCGCCCTCACCGCACGCGCGGACACCGACGCCGAACCGAAAGCGCGCGTGGCGGGCATGACGGGATTCCTGCGCAAGCCGGTGACTGGAGCATTGCTGACCGCAGCCATCGAAGCAGCGTTACCCGCGTAAGTTGGCGGGTCGCCCTACTGGGCGTCGGCGGTCGCTGCGTCGGTCGCGCGCAGGAAGCTGATTACGCCCGGCACGTACGTGGATTGATCGTCGTACATCGCCATGTGGCTGCCTTGCGGGCAATACAGGTACTGCCCACGGGGCAGGCGTTTGCTCATCATCTCCATGAAGGCCGGGTCCATGGTGTCGTAGCGCGCGCCGATGACGAGGGTCGGAACCTTGATCTTCGCCAGGTCGGCGGTGCGGTCCCAGTCGAGGAGGATGCCGCTGGCGCCGAGTTCGCTCGGTCCCTGCATCGGCACATAAACCTTCTTGTTGATCTTGGCGAAGGCGCGATTGACCGGGTCGGGCCACTGCGCCATCGGCATGCGCAGGATGTGTTGTTCGTAATGCGGCTGGAGCAGCGCCATGTAGCGCGGATCGTCGAAGGCTTTCGCGGCCTCCAGGCGCTTGGCCTCGGCCAGGGCAGCCGGGTCCATCTGCGGCATCAGCACCTTTTCGGCATAGCGGTTGTACGCCGGGATGCTCGACATCATGTTGGAAATGATCAAACCCTTCAGGTGTTGCTGGTACTTGAGCGCGTATTCCATCGCCAGGATGCCGCCCCAGGAATGTCCGAGCAGGTAGAAGTTGTCGCGGTCCAGTTTCAGCGCCTGCCGTACTTGCTCGACTTCCTCGACGAAGCGCGCGGTGTCCAGCAACCGCGCATCGTCTGGCTGGTCGCTGTAGGCCGAACCAAGCTGGTCGTAGTAGTAGTACTCGATGCCGGCGCCGGGAAAATAGCTGTCGAAGGCCTCGAAATACTCGTGCGTCGCACCGGGGCCACCGTGCAATAGCAACACCTTGATCTTCGGGTTGTTGCCGACACGCTTGGTCCAGACCTTGAAGTCGCCGACCGGGGTGTGGACCGGAATCATGCGGGCGCCGCCGCTGAGGACATCCTCGCGGCCGCTGTTGTCGAAGTAGGCGTCTGGCATGGACGTTATCGGTTCGCCCGCCGCGACGATCCCGGTGAGCAGCAGCAGGGCAAACAAGGCGAATCGTTTCATCGGTGCGGCTCCGGGCGTGGCTTGCGAGCGAGCCTAGTAGCGGTTCGTCGCTCATGCAATCGCCCTGGTGGGGCAGCACCCAGGTGCAACCGATGCGCCATCCAGCGTATCCCTGGGGGCAAATTACCCGGGGAATCCCATGCGCTTGCTTGCCTTGATCCTGTCCGCCGTCGTCCTGCCACTGGCGCAAGCCGCTCCGTTGCAAACCAGCTTGATTCCGCAGCAACTACTCATCGAACGTGCGCGCGACGAGCAACGGCTCAATTTCGACCTGATGTTCCAGAATGATGGCGAACAGGCACTGGAACTGGTCCGCCTGGAGCTGACGCTGTTCGACCGCAACGGCCACTTCTTCGCCCAGCGTCGCCTTGATCGCAACGGCGACAGCAGCACGATGAGCATCCTCACCGTGCCGAACCGTACGTTGCCGGCGAAAGGACGATTGGTGGTGTTCAATCCATTCACGCAGTTTCCGGCCGATGCCTGGTTGGGTGATTTGCGCTTCGAGGCGGTCTTCAGCGCGGGCGAGAACCAGCCAGAGCAACGCGTGAGCGTGAAAGTCGTTCCGCGCGCATTCGAACCGAAAACAAAACTCGCGTTGCCGCTGCGTGGCGAAGCGTTCGTCCATGACGGCCACGACCTCACCGCGCATCACCGCCGGCTCGACATCACCGGTGGCATGACCACCCACTTCGGCATCACCGGCAACTTCATGCGCTATGCGCACGATTTCGTGGTCACGGATCAGCAAGGGAAATTGTTCCGCGGCGATGGCGCGCAGCCGGAGGACTGGTACGGGTACGGCGCGCCGATCCTCGCCACCGGTGATGGCACCGTGCGCGAAATCCACGACGGCATGGCCGACAACCGCAAGGGCGCACCGCCGCCGTTCGACCAAGCCGCGATCATGCAGAACCTCAAGCTGTTCCTCGGCAACTACGTCCTGCTCGACCACGGCAACGGCGAGTACAGCCTGTTCGCGCACATGCGGCAGGGCAGCGTGAAAGTGAAGCCGGGACAGCGCGTGGCGCGCGGCGATGCGATCGGTGCGATGGGCATGTCCGGCGATGCCTTCCTGGTGCACCTGCATTACCAGCTGCAGTCAGGTGCGGGCTTCGAGGAAGGACTGCCCGCCTATTTTGAACATGTCCGCGTGCGTACCGGCGACGGCTGGACCGCGTCGTTTACCGGGCCGGTGGACAGTGGCGACGTGGTGGAAACCACGTCGCCGTAACAACGCTTAGCGCCGGCTGTAGGCGTGCACTTCGTCGACCAGTGCGGCGACGTGCTCGGGTTGCATGTCCGGCGACAGGCCGTGGCCGAGGTTGAACACATGCCCTTCGCGCGAGCCGCCGTTGCCGGCAGCGTAGCTGTCCAGTGCGATGCGGACCTGAGCACGCACCGCATCGGGTGAACCGTACAGCATCGCCGGGTCGAGGTTGCCCTGCAGCGCGACCTTGCCTGCGGTGCGGCGTGCGGCCTCCTCCAGTGTCACCGTCCAGTCGACGCCGAGGCCTTCGGTGCCGCTGGCGGCGAGTTCTTCGAGATATGGCGCGTTGCCTTTGCCGAACAGGATCAGGGGTGTGCGCTCGCTACCTTCGCCACGTTGCAGCTCGCGGGCGATGCGGGTCAGGTACGGCAGTGAGAATTCGCGATACATCGCCGGCGACAAGACGCCACCCCAGGTGTCGAACACCTGCAGCGCCTGCGCGCCGGCGGCACGTTGCGCGGCGAGATAGGCGATGACCGCGTCGGTGTTGATCGACAGCAACTTGTGCAGCGCGGCGGGCTCGTTCAGCGCCAGCGCCTTGATCTTCGAATAGTTGTCGCTGCCGCCGCCTTCGACCATGTAGCAGGCCAGCGTCCACGGGCTGCCAGAGAAACCGATCAGCGGCACCTTGCCGTCGAGCTCGCGACGGATGACGCGCACGGCGTCCATCACGTAGCGCAACTCGGTTTCCATGTCCGGCACCGCGAGCTTCGCGATATCGGCCGCACTGCGCACGGGGCGCTCGAATTTCGGACCCTCGCCGTCGGCAAAATACAGGCCCAGCCCCATCGCGTCGGGCACGGTGAGGATGTCGGAGAACAGGATCGCGGCGTCGAGATTGAAGCGCGCCAGCGGTTGCAGCGTGACTTCGCAGGCGAGGTCCGGGTTCTTCGCCATCGCCAGGAAACTGCCGGCTTTTGCTCTCGTCGCACGATATTCCGGCAGGTAGCGACCGGCCTGGCGCATCAGCCAGACGGGCGTGCAGTCGACGGGTTCGCGGCGCAGCGCGCGCAGCAGGCGATCGTTCTTCAGGGCAACGGACAAATCGGTTCTCGCTTTGAGTGAGTAGGAATTACGGTTTCGGCGAAGTCGTGTTCCGGGGCGCTTCGGCGCCCTGGACGAACATCAGCTGGAAGCCTTTCTTGAGTTGCAGGTCACGCGCGTGCTCGAAGGCCGCGGTGGCGCTGGCCTGGTCGAGGTATTGCTCGCGGCGGACCGTGCTCCGTCCGCCGATCTGCCCGGTCTCTCGCACCAGCGTCCACCCGCCCAGCAGGTCGGGTTCGAGCATCAATTGCACGAAGCGCGGGGCCTCGCGGCCGTCGGGACGTTGTTGCAGGAGCAGGCGCATGGCCTGCAATTGTAGGGCCTGTTAACGCTATCCACGCAGGTCGCGCCAGGCCTGAGGACGTGCGAAGCAAGGAAGAGCGAGGGCGCGTATGTCGATACGTAACTGAGCGATGACGCGGCATCGCGCGTCCTCAGGCCCGGCCCTCCGGGTTGCTCCTCAGTGGCCACCATGCGGCGCCGCGCGCCTTGACCTTGCAATCAGCAAGGCGCTGCGCCGCGCAACACCACCTGGCGGCCACTGAGGAGCAACGCGACCTGCGTGGATAGCGTTAACAGGCCCTGGGGACGGCCCTTCAGCCTGCGCGCAGCACGTCCAGCACCGCCGCGTCAGGCACGCCGGACACGACCCGCGCTGCACCCGCGCCGTCCCACAGCACGAAGCGCAGGCCGCTGGCGGCGGCCTTCTTGTCCAGGCGCATGCGTGCGAGCAGGGCGTCGGCGTCGAGGCCGGTCGGCAATGCGGTCGGCAGGCCGAAGCGGGCGAGCAGGGCTCGCAGGCGATCGGCATCGTCCGCGGTCGCCAGGCCCAGCGCCGTCGACAGGCGCGCGGCCAGCACCATGCCGATCGCGACTGCTTCACCGTGGTTGAGGCCGCCGTACCCCTGTTCGGTCTCGATTGCGTGGCCGAAAGTGTGGCCGAAGTTCAACAGCGCGCGTTCGCCGTGCTCGAACGGATCGCGCTCGACGATCGCAGCCTTGTGCGCGCAGCTGCGTGCGATGGCTTCAGCCAGCGCCGCGTCGTCCTTCGCAAGCAACGCATCGACATGGACGTCGAGCCAGTCAAGGAAATCCACGTCTCGGATCGCGCCGTACTTCACCACTTCGGCGAGGCCGGCACGCAGTTCACGTTCCGGCAATGTGCGCAGCGTCGACGTATCGGCGAAGACGGCGCGTGGTGGGTGGAACGCGCCGACGAGATTCTTCCCTTGCGCCAGGTCGACCGCAGTCTTGCCGCCAACCGAGGAATCGACCATCGCCAGCAGCGTGGTCGGCAACTGCACGACGTCGATGCCGCGCATCCAGCACGCCGCGGCGAAACCGGCGAGGTCGCCGATCACGCCGCCGCCGAGGGCGAACACGCAGGCGTCGCGGGTGGCGCCGAAGTCGGCGAGTTCGCGCATCAGCTCGGCGAAGCTGTCCAGCGTCTTCGACGCTTCGCCGGCGGCGAGGCAGGTCACCATCACCTGCGCCTGCGTCGATTGCTCCTGCAGGGCTACAGCGACGCGTTGCGCGTACAGCGGTGCGACGTGGGTGTCGCTGACCACCAATACATGCCGGCCACGCACATGCGCTGCAAGCATTGCGCCGTCGTCGAGCAGGCCGGGACCGATCGCGATGCGATACGGCTGCGCGCCGCCGACTTCAACCGTGCGGATTGCGGCGTTCATGCAGCTGCTCCACGTTGCCAGCGTTCGTCGAGCAGGCTCGCCAGTCGCGCTGCCGCATCGACGGGGTCCATGTCGATGGTGTCGAAGCACAGGTCGGCGACTTCGGCGTACAGCGGCTCGCGCGCTGCCGCCATCTGGCGCAACACGTCCTCGCGATCGTCGCGTTGCAACAGCGGGCGGGTGTGGTCGCGTTCAAGTCGACGTAACTGGCCGGCGACATCGACATGCAGGTACACGACGTAGCCGCGCGTGCGGAGCAGCCGGCGGTTGTCGGCGTCGAGGACCGCGCCACCGCCGGTGGCGACCAGTTGGCCGTGGCCCGCCAGCAATTCGGCCAGCGTCGCGCGTTCGCGGGCACGGAAGCCGGCTTCGCCTTCGCACTCGAAGATCGTCGCGACGGTCGTGCCGGTGTGCGCTTCGATCTCACGATCCGCGTCGGCGAAAGCCAAACCGAAGCGCTCGGCCAGGCGCTTGCCGATCGAGGTCTTGCCGGCGCCCATCGGACCGACCAGGACGAGGTTGGGAGCGGGATTCATACGGTGATTGTAGCCGCGGCCTTAACGAATGCCGGCCTAGTCTGCTGTTTCCCGGCGGCATCCGCGGCCGGCGCCCAAGGAGAGACTCCGATGTCGGTAGCGAAGATCATCGAAATCAATGCCGCGTCCAAGACCAGCATGGAGGATGCGGTCAAGGCCGGCCTGAAGAAATGCGCGGAATCGGTCAAGGAGATCCAGGGCGCGTGGGTCAACGAGATCAAGGTAGTGACCGATGCCAAGGGCAAGGTCACCGAATGGCGGGTCAACCTGAAGATCACGTTCCTGGTGCAGTAAGGCGCAGGTGGCGCCAGACGGCAGGGTTCCCCTGCCGTTCGCATTTCAGAAGCCGATCGGAACGCGATCCGCATCCAGCAGGATCGTGCGGTCCGCAATCACGGGCAACGTACGCAGCGCCTGCCGGCTGACGCGCTCGAAGAACTGCACGAAGCGTTTGACCTGCGCTTGCGTCATCGCCGTGCAATCGGGATTCGCCGCCTGCAGCGTCTGTTCCTGCTGCCAGCGCCATGCGGGCACGATCTCGAAGCCCGGCCCCTGCAGGAACAGGACGCGGTCGAGCCGTTGCCACAACAGCGAATAGTCCCTTCCGAGTGCGGCATTGCAATAACGACGCCAGGTGCCATCGGCATCTTCGTCGCGCTCCAGCGCATTGAGCGGTGCGACCAGCTCGGATGGCTGCTGCGCCGGCACTTTCAGGAACCAGCCTTCGAAGATCGCCAGGTCGACATCGTGCATCGTCGGCCAGCGCGACGGCGGCAGGCGGCGATCGGCGACCTTGTCGAAGCACGGCAAGCGTGTCGTGCGACCTTCGCGCAGGGCATCGAGCACCTCGCAGGCCAGCGCGACCTCGTGCGTCCCCGGCGGGCCGCGCGTGGCGAGCAGCGGGTGCACGTCGCGGCCCAGCTGCAGCCGCTCGGGGCGGTCGAGGTAGACATCGTCGATCGAGAGCACCGCCACCCGCAGGCCGCGGGTGAGCGCCAACGCAGCGACCTGCGCCGACAGCGTCGACTTGCCCGTGCCCTGCAGCCCGGCGATGCCGAGCACGCGGCAATCGCGGGCGAGCGCATCATCGAGCACGGCCGCGACGAAGCTTGGGGGATAGCCCGGATTCGCCTGCGGATGCGGGGTGGCGGTCATCGGGCGACAATACCCGAATGCATACCACCGACCTGCCGGGCGAAGCCCTCGCCACCTTCGCGCAATTGTTCGACGAGGCGCTCGCCGCTGGCGAACCGGACCGTACCGCGATGACCATCGCCACGGCCACGCCCGACGCCCGTCCGTCGGCACGCACGGTGCTGCTGAAAGCCTTCGACGCGCGCGGCTTCGTGTTCTACACGCACCTGGACGGCCGCAAGGGCCGCGAGCTGCAGGCCAATCCGCAGGCCGCGCTGCTGTTCCACTGGCCGCGTGTGCGCCAAGGCGTACAAGTGCGAATCGAAGGTGCCGTCGAGATCGTCGGCGATGCTGAAGCCGATGCCTACTTCGCTTCGCGTCCGCGCGTCAGCCAGCTCGGCGCCTGGGCGTCGCTGCAGTCGGAAACACTGGAGTCGCGCGAGACGTTCGAACGCCGCCTCGAGCAATTCACGCAGGAATTCGACGGCAGGGACGTACCGCGTCCGCCGCGCTGGAGTGGCTTCCGCGTCGTCGCCGACATGATCGAGTTCTGGTACGGCGCGGAATACCGGCTGCATGAGCGCTGGTTGTACGAGCGCGATGCGGACGATGCGTGGTCGAAGCGGATGCTGTATCCATGAGCAGGCATTCTTCCTGTGGAAGCGGGGTGTCGGCATGACAGGCCCACGCCGCATCGTCTGCCTCACCGAAGAACCCACCGAGACGCTTTACGCGCTCGGCGAGCAAGACCGCATCGTCGGCATCAGCGGCTTCACCGTACGACCGGCGACCGCGCGCAAGGAGAAACCCAAGGTCAGCGCGTTCACCAGCGCCAAGATCGGCGAAATTCTGAAGCTCGAGCCGGACTTCGTCATCGGCTTCTCCGACATCCAGGCGGAGATTGCCAGCGAGTTGATCAAGCGCGGTGTTGAGGTCTGGATCAGCAACCATCGCAGCGTCGCCGGCATCCTCGATTACATCCGCCGCCTCGGCGCGCTGGTGGGCGCCAGCGACAAAGCCAACGCCTATGCGGACGAGTTGCAGCGTGGCCTCGAGGCGATCGCCGCCGAAGTGGCGCAACTGCCGCGGCGGCCGAAAGTGTATTTCGAAGAATGGGACGAACCGTTGATCAGCGGCATCCAATGGGTGGCCGAACTCATCCGGATCGCCGGAGGCGATGACATCTTCCCGGAACGTGCCGCCGAATCGCTGGCGAAGCAGCGCATCCTCGAAGATCCCGGCGAAGTGATCCGTCGTGCACCGGACATCATCCTGGGCTCATGGTGCGGTAAGAAATTCCAGTCGGGAAAAGTCGCGGGGCGTCCTGGGTGGGATGCGATCCCGGCGGTGCGTGACGGCGAGCTGCACGAGATCAAGTCGCCAATCATCCTGCAACCTGGTCCCGCAGCGCTGACGGAGGGCGTGCGCGAGATCGCAGCGATCATCCAGCGATGGTCGCGCGCACATGCAGGGATCAGCGCGGGAAAAACTCGCGACTGAACTGCATCGTCGAACTCGCACCGCCTTCGCGGACGATGGTGAGGTCGAAACGCAGCGTGTCTGGCAGCGACACGGCCACGGTGCCGACGTAGTCGAGCAGGTCGCCGCTGCGCAACTCGCGCATCGGGATGTCGTGTTTGCCGCCGCGCAGATCGGTCGCGGTTGCCATGATCTGCGCCGGTAGTGCGGATTCGTTGGCTTCCGGACCCTGGCGTACCGCGACCAGCAGCAACACGGTCCCTTCGTCGCGAACGATGCCGTATCCGCGGGCGACGGCTTCATTCAGCGTTGATGTCTGCACCACGCTGGCGCGGATGGTGACATCGCCGATGCGGCTGACGGTCTCGTTTGCAGTCGCTGCGGGGGGCGCAGCGGCTGGTGGCGTCTGTGCGCCACTGCAGGCGGCGACGGCAAGCATGGGTGCGAGCAGGAGACGGCGCATGGGAATTTCCATCAGTCGTTGGCGGCGGAAAGTTGCTTGCCGCGCTCGGTTGCGGCGTGGATCGCGCGCGCGACCAGTTCACGGAAACCGCCGGCTTCGAAGGTTTCGATCGCGGCCTGGGTAGTGCCGCCGGGTGAAGTGACGCGCCGGCGCAATTCGACTGGCTGTTCGTCGCCTTCGGTGAGCATGCGTGCAGCGCCGAGGACGGTCTGCAAGGCCAGCGTGCGCGCAGCGGCGGCGGGCAGCCCTTCGGCCTCGCCGGCGGCCTGCATCGCTTCGGCCAGCAGGAATACGTAAGCCGGGCCGCTACCGGATAGCGCGGTCACCGCGTCCATCTGTGCTTCGTCGGCAATCCACACGGTCTTGCCGGCGGACGACAGCAGCGCTTCGGCACGTTCGCGACCGGCGGAATCGACACGCGTGTTGGCGAACAGCCCAGTCACGCCGGCGCCGAGCAGGGCGGGCGTGTTTGGCATCGTCCGCACCACGGGGACGTTGCCGCCGAGCCAACGATCGAGTTGCGCCGAAGTGATGCCGGCGGCGATCGACACGACTAGTGGTAGGTTCGACTGTGCGGATCCAGCCAGCGTCTCGCATACCGCGTGCAGGACCTGCGGCTTCACCGCCAGGACCCACGCACTGGCGCCGGCGACGGCCTCGGTGCTCTCAGCGAAAGTGTGGATGCTGAAGTCGCGCTCCAATGCCGCGCGCAATTCTGCAACCGGTTCGGCGACGCGGATGTTCTCCGCGGGACAACCGGCCGCGATCAATCCGCCGATCAGGCTGCGCGCCATGTTGCCGCCACCGATGAAGGCAATGGTGTCCGTCTTGCTCATGTGGTCTCCGGTTTGCGTGGCCTTGCGCCGAACAGCGCCGTGCCGACCCGCACCATCGTCGCACCTTCGGCAATGGCGAGTTCGTAGTCGTCGCTCATGCCCATCGACAAAGTGTCGGCTTGCGGGTGCTGCGCAGCGAGGGTGTCGAAGAGTGTCTTCATCCGGTGGAAGGCGTCACGGCGTCGTTCGGGATCCGGCAGCGGCGCGGGAATCGCCATCAGCCCCCGCAGCACCAGTCGCGGTTCGGCAGCGATCGCAGCGGCCAGTGCCGGCACATCCTCGGGCTGGCAGCCGTGCTTGCTGGCTTCGTCGTCGATGTTGACCTGGATGAGCACATTCAGCGGGGGCGAACCGGCCGGACGGTACCGGGCCAGGGCGGTGACCAGCTTGCCCCGGTCGACGGTCTGTACCCAGTCGAACAGGGTGGCGGCTTCGCGGGCCTTGTTCGATTGCAGGTGGCCGATCAGATGCCATTCCAGGCCCGGCTGTGCCAGCAGCGCTTGCTTGCCTGCAGCTTCCTGGACGTAGTTTTCGCCGAACGCACGCTGCCCGAGTGCGGCCAATTCCGCGATGGCCGCAGCGGGCTGGGTTTTGCTGACCGCAAGCAGCCGCGGACGTGGCCGCCCGACGCGCTTTGCCACGTTATCAAGTCGTTGAAGGACCTCATGCATGGCGTGTGTGAGCACGTCGTCGCATCTGTCTGACATTGCGGTTGACACCCGGAGCGGGGCGTCCATACTGCCCGCGGAGTGCCTATCGTTCCAGTTTGAATTCAGTTTGCAGTGCAGGGGAGCACGCGATGGATATCGCCGAACTACTGGCGTTTTCGGTCAAGAACAAGGCCTCGGACTTGCATCTGTCGGCAGGCTTGCCGCCGATGATCCGGGTCGACGGCGACGTCCGGCGGATCAATATCCCGGCACTCGACCACAAACAGGTGCATGCGCTGGTCTACGACATCATGTCGGACAAGCAGCGGCGCGACTACGAGGAATTCCTCGAGGTCGACTTCTCCTTCGAGATTCCGGGCCTGGCCCGCTTCCGCGTCAACGCGTTCAACCAGAACCGTGGCGCCGGCGCGGTGTTCCGTACCGTGCCCTCGGAAGTGTGGACGCTGGAAGACCTCGGCTGCCCGCGCATCTTCAAGGAACTGATCGAGCAGCCGCAGGGCCTGATCCTGGTCACCGGCCCGACCGGTTCCGGCAAGTCCACCACGCTCGCGGCGATGGTCGACCACGTCAACAAGACCGAATACGGCCACATCCTCTCGGTCGAAGATCCGATCGAATTCGTGCACACCTCGCAGAAGTGCCTGATCAACCAGCGCGAAGTGCACCGTGACACCCATGGCTTCAACGAGGCGCTGCGCTCGGCGCTGCGTGAAGACCCCGACTACATCCTGGTCGGCGAAATGCGCGACCTCGAGACGATCCGCCTGGCGCTGACCGCCGCGGAAACGGGCCACCTGGTGTTTGCCACCCTGCACACCAGCTCGGCGGCCAAGACCATCGACCGCATCATCGACGTGTTCCCCGCCGGCGAGAAGCCGATGGTGCGTTCGATGCTGTCGGAATCGTTGCGCGCGGTGATCTCGCAGGCCTTGTTGAAGAAGGTCGGCGGCGGTCGTACGGCAGCGTGGGAAATCATGGTCGGCATCCCGGCGATCCGTAACCTGATCCGCGAGGACAAGGTCGCGCAGATGTATTCGGCCATCCAGACCGGCCAGAACGCCGGCATGATGACCCTCGACCAGCACCTGCAGGACCTGGTGAAGCGCGGCATGGTCACGCGCCAGCACGCCAGGGACTACGCCAAGGACAAGCGTTTGTTCGAATGATCCACTTCCAGTCATCCCGACACCACTGCGTTCGGCATGACAATGTCATGAATTCCGGTTCACGCATTCCCGGAGCAACGCCATGAGCAGCATCGACTTCACCTCCTTCCTCAAGCTGATGGCGCATCAGAAGGCGTCGGACTTGTTCATCACCGCCGGCATGCCGCCGTCGATGAAGGTCCACGGCAAGATCTCGCCGATCACGCAGAACCCGCTCACGCCGCAACAGAGCCGCGACCTCGTCCTCAACGTGATGACGCCGCAGCAGCGCGAAGAGTTCGAAAAGACCCACGAGTGCAACTTCGCCATTGGCGTGTCCGGCGTCGGCCGCTTCCGCGTGTCGTGCTTCTACCAGCGCAACCAGGTCGGCATGGTGCTGCGCCGGATCGAGACCAAGATCCCGACGGTCGAAGAGCTGAACCTGCCGCCGATCATCAAGACGCTGGCGATGACCAAGCGCGGGATCATCATTTTCGTCGGCGCGACCGGTACCGGTAAGTCGACCTCGCTGGCGGCGATGATCGGCTACCGCAACCAGAATTCGACCGGCCACATCATCACCATCGAAGACCCGATCGAATTCGTGCACAAGCACGAAGGCTGCATCATCACCCAGCGTGAAGTCGGCATCGATACCGACAACTGGGAAAACGCGCTGAAGAACACCCTGCGCCAGGCGCCGGACGTGATCATGATCGGCGAAGTGCGTACCCGCGAAGGCATGGACCACGCCATCGCCTTCGCCGAAACCGGCCACCTGGTGCTGTGCACCCTGCACGCCAACAACGCCAACCAGGCGATGGACCGCGTCATCAACTTCTTCCCGGAAGACCGTCGTGGCCAGCTGCTGATGGACTTGTCGCTGAACCTCAAGGGCGTGGTCGCGCAGCAGCTGATCCCGACCCCGGACGGCAAGAGCCGTCGCGTCGCCATGGAAATCCTGCTCGGCACCCCGCTGATCCAGGACTACATCCGCGACGGCGAGATCCACAAGATCAAGGAAGTGATGAAGGAATCCACCAACCTCGGCATGAAGACTTTCGACCAGAGCCTGTTCGAGCTGTACCAGGCGGGTGAAATCTCCTACGAGGACGCGCTGCGCTACGCCGACTCCGCCAATGAAGTGCGCCTGCGCATCAAGCTGGCGCAGGGCGGCGACGCTCGCACGCTGGCGCAGGGGCTGGACGGGGTCGAGGTCGCGGAAGCGCGCTGACTTTCCAGCTCTAGCTGTTCGCGAAGGGGCGTTCGACGCCCCTTCGTCATTTCTGCACGACGTCCCGGGCGGTGGGCCTGTTAACGCTCTCCGAACAGGCCGCGTTGCTCTTCCGTGGCCGCCAGAGCCTGCCCCTGCGAAAGCAGGGTGGTGTTGCGCGACGCAGCGTCTTGCTGCCTGCAAGGTCATGGCGCGCGGCGCCGCATGGTGGCCACTGAGGAGCAACCCGAAGGGCCGGGCCTGAGGACGCGCGATGCCGCGTCATCGTTCGGTTGCGTATCGACATACGCGCCCTCGTTCTTCCTTGCCTCGCACGCCCTCAGGCCGGCGCGACCTGTTCGGAGAGCGTTAACAGGCCCTAGAATGGCGCCATGCAGGACTCCGCCACTCCGCTCGCCAGCCGGCTGCTGATCGCGCTGCCGGCATTGGTCGACCCGCACTTCG
Organism: Lysobacter sp. CFH 32150; assembly: GCF_022758295.1. Taxonomy (GTDB): domain Bacteria; phylum Pseudomonadota; class Gammaproteobacteria; order Xanthomonadales; family Xanthomonadaceae; genus CFH-32150. The sequence goes on from NZ_JALDWJ010000008.1 coordinate 184,215, forward strand.
CCCGCAGCGTGGCGTTGATCTGCCAGCACGATGACGAAGGTGCCATGGGCGTCGTGGTCAATCGCGCCTCCGAGTACACCCTGGGCGACGTACTGCAGCAGATGGGGATCGCCAGCGACGACGAGAAACTGCGTTCTCAAATCGTGCTCGCCGGTGGCCCGGTGCATCCGGAGCGCGGCTTCGTCCTGCATGACGGCGACCGCGGCTGGGATTCCACGCTCGCGGTCGCCGACAACCTGTACCTGACCACGTCGCGCGACATCCTCGAAGCGATGGCCCGCGGCGAGGGGCCGTTGCACGCGGTCATCGCGCTCGGTTGTGCCGGTTGGGGCGCAGGGCAGCTCGAACAGGAACTGACCGAAGACAGCTGGCTGACCGTGCCGGCCGATGCGGACCTGCTGTTCACGCTGCCCTTGGACGCGCGCTGGCAGGCAGCGGCCGGCAAGATCGGCGTCGACCTGGTGAACATGACCGACTACAGCGGCCACGCATGAATCCTGCTCCGACCAAGCATGCCCTGATCAAGCGCGATGGCACCGTGCTCGGCTTCGATGTCGGCGCGCGTCGCATCGGCGTCGCGGTCGGCAGTGCCTTCGGTCATGGCGCGCGCGCACTGGCAGTGATCGACGTCCACGCGCAGGGTCCCGATTGGACCGCGATCGACCGCCTGCGTGCCGAATGGCGCCCGGACGGGTTGGTGGTCGGAGATCCCATGACCCTCGACGGCGGCGACCAACCGGCCCGCAAGACCGCGCATGCCTTCGCACGCGAACTGCACTCGCGTTACAAACTTCCCGTCGTGCTGGTCGACGAACGCGCCAGCTCGATCGAAGCGGCACAGCGTTTCGCCAGCGATCGGGCCGAAGGCCGCAAGAAGCGCCGCGACGCCGCCGCGCTGGACGCGGTCGCCGCGGCGGTGATCGTCGAGCGCTGGCTCGCCGCGCCACAGGACGCCATGGACATCGATGCCATCAACAGCAGGGAGCAACCCAACGCATGAGCGACGCGCAACTCGACGGCGAAGGTCGCCTGCGTCACTTCCTCACCCTCGAAGGCCTGCCGCGCGACATGTTGGTGCGGCTGCTGGAGCGTGCGGAGCAATTGCGCAAGCCGGCGCTGGGTGGCGCCGTACTGCGCGACACGCTCGCAGGCCAGACCGTGTGCACGCTGTTCTTCGAACCGTCCACGCGCACGCGTTCGAGTTTCCAGTTGGCGGCGCAGCGGCTCGGTGCCGACATCCTCAACTTCGATGCTTCAACCTCGTCCACCACCAAGGGCGAGACCGCGACCGACACATTGAAGAACCTCGAAGCGATGGGCGTGCAGGGCTTTGTCGTCCGCCACAAGGAAGATGGTGCCGTCGCCGCACTCGCCGCCGCGGCCAAGCCCGACACCGCATTGATCAACGCCGGCGATGGTCGCAGCGCGCACCCGACTCAGGGCCTGCTCGACATGCTCACGCTGCGCCAGGCCAAGGGCGACGACTTCTCGAAGTTGAAGGTGCTGATCGTCGGCGACGTCAGGCATTCGCGCGTCGCCCGTTCCGACCTGCATGCGTTGCGTACGCTCGGCACCGGCGAAATCCGCGTCTGCGGCCCGCAATCGCTGTTGCCCGATGACGCTACCCTTGCAGGCTGCACGGTCACGCAGGATTTCGATGCCGCACTGGCCGGCGTCGATGCCGTGATGATGCTGCGCCTGCAGCGCGAGCGCATGGAAGAAGGCCTCATCACTTCGCTGGCCGACTACCACCGCGATTACGGCCTCGGCACCGAACGCCTGCGCCGCGCCGCACCCGATGCGGTGGTGCTGCACCCGGGCCCGATGAACCGTGGCGTCGAAATCGATGATGCCGTCGCCGATGGCCCGCAGTCGCTGATCCTGCAACAGGTCGGCAATGGCGTCGCGGTGCGCATGGCGGTACTGGAAGCATTGCTGCGCCGCTGATGCTGCGCCCGGCGCGCAGGCCCCGATGGCACTGTCAGCGTCGCCGCTGGGCGAACAGCCACTCCCACAATTCCGGCGTCGCATAAGCCGGGTCCCAGGCATTGTGGTTGGCGTCCGGGAACTCCGTGTAGCGGGCGGGCGCGTCCGCGGCCTGCAGTGCTGCGTACATGCGCCGGGATTGCAGAGGGTCGACCACGTCGTCCCGAGCGCCGTGGAATAACCACACGGGGACCTTCGCGAGGCGTCGCGCAACGGTATCGAAAGGATCGGTGTCGCTTTCCACCGCGATCACGTGCAAGTCGGAGGCGGGGCGTGGTGCAGTGATGCCGCCACACACCGGGACCAGCGCCGCGAATCGCGTGGGCTGCATCAATGCCAGCTCCCAGGCGCCATAGCCGCCGCGTGACATCCCGGTCAGGTAGGTGCGACCCGGGTCGCCATTGAATTCGCGGCTCGCGGCGTCGAGCGTTGCCAATGCCATGCGCGCCGTGGCGGCGTCCCACGATGCATTCTCCGGAGACTGCGGAAACACGACGATCGCCGGGAACGTGGCCATCCGCTTCTTCAGATAGGGACCCAGTCCCACGGCAGTCTGTTTCCTGTTGTCGTCGCCGCGTTCACCCGAACCGTGCAGGAACAGGATCACGGGTGGTCGTCGTCCCGCGGCTGCCTGCGAGGGGACGAAGACCTGGTAGCGATGGATGGCGCCGTCCATCGAGATTTCACGGTCGACGAACTCGCCGATGGTTCCGCGCATCGGCGTGTGTTGGCAGGACAGCATCATGAGGCAGGCGACGGCCAGCAGGAATTTCGCGAATGGATGACAGAAGCGTGCGTTCGGCATCGAAGGTATCCGGATGCTGTCCACCGTGCTCACTGCAACAAGATGAGCGTCGCCAACCCGAGGAAGACGAGGAACCCCATCGTGTCGGTGACCGTCGTCAGGATCACGCCGCCGGCGAGGGCGGGATCGAAGCCCATCCGCTTGAGCGTCAGCGGCACCAGCACGCCGGCGCTCGCGGCAAACAGCAGGTTGATGGTCAGTGCGGAGCCGATCACCAGCGACAGTACGCCATCGCCGAACCACAGCCAGACCACGAGACCCAGCACGAGGCCCAGGCTGAGTCCGTTCATCAGCGCCACGCGCATTTCCTTCCACAGCAGCGTGCGCACGTTGGACGCGCCGACCTGGCCGAGCGCGAGGCCGCGCACCATCAGCGCCAGCACCTGGGTGCCGGCGTTGCCGCCCATGCCGGCGACGATCGGCATCAGCACGGCCAGTGCCGCGAGTTTCTCGATCGAGGCTTCGAAGCGGCCGACCACGCTTGCTGCGAGGAATGCGGTACCAAGGTTGATCGACAGCCACAGCAGCCGGCGGCGGAACGCGCGCGGTACCGGGCTGAACATGTCGTCGTCTTCGTCGAGGCCCGCGGCGGACAGCGCCTGGTGTTCGGCCTGCTCGCGGATGATGTCGACGACGTCATCGATGGTGATGCGACCGAGCAGGATGTTGTTGTCGTCGACGACCGGCGCCGAAATCCAGTCATGGTCGGAGAACTGGCGCGCGACGTCGTTCGCCGATTCGTCGACACCAATCGCCGGTTGTTCGTCGTCGATCAGCTGGTTGATCGGTGTATTCGCTTCATGCGTCAGCAATGACTGCAGCGCGATGCGGCCGAGGTACTGGTGGCGACGGCTGACGACGTAGAGGTGGTCGGTGTGGTCGGGCAGCTCGCCGCGCAGGCGCAGGTAACGCAGCACGACGTCGACGGTCGTGTCGGCGCGCACCGTCACCACGTCCGGGTTCATCAGGCGGCCGGCGGTGTCCTCGTCGTAGGACAGCACCTGCTCGAGGCGCTCGCGGTTCTCGCGATCCATCGACTTGAGCACTTCGTCGATGACGGTGTCGGGCAGGTCTTCGACCAGGTCGGCGAGGTCGTCGATGTCGAGGTCTTCGACCGCGGCGACGATTTCGTCCGGGTCCATTTCCGCGAGTAGGCTTTCGCGCACTTCGTCGCCGACATGCACCAGTACTTCGCCGTCGTCCTCGGCATCGACCAGGCCCCAGACCACGGTGCGCTTGCCCGGTGGCAGCGATTCGAGCAGGTTGCCGATCTCGGCGGGCGAGAGGGTGTTGACCAGCCGACGCACCGGGCCGAGGCGGCCGCTATCGAGCGCGTCTGAGAGCAGACGCAGCTGGCGCGCGGTCTTGTCGTGGCGGACGGCTTCGGCCATGCGGAGTTCCCAGCTTCCTAAGAAGCATGGTCGGGTCGCATCCACGATGGGCGCGACAGGGGTCAGGCGTTCATGCGGGCATTATCGCCTGCGCAGCGCAGGATGCCCAGCCTGCAAACCTCCGTAGGAGCGGCTTATAGCCGCGAGCTCCTTTCGGTATCACGTGTCATTCGCGGAAGGCTCGCGGCTATAAGCCGCTCCTACGGTCTCAGGATTACGGTCTCAGGATGCGTGCATCCACTTCTCGATCGACGCACGATCGCGTGCACGCAACAGCGCGGGCGCGCGCGCGCGCAGGGCGCCGAGGTCACAGCCGCGGATCGCACGGCGCAGTTCCAGCAAGGTGGCGGGATGCAGACTGAATTCGCCGAGGCCCAGTGCGAGCAGCAGTGGGGCGAACGTGGCATCGCCGGCCATTTCGCCGCAGACCGCAACGGGCTTGCGGCGTTTGTTGGCGATGGTGATCACGTTGTGCAGCAGGCGCAGCAGTGCCGGGTGCAGCGGTGTGTACAGATCGCCCAGGGCGTCGTTGTTGCGGTCGGCGGCGAGCAGGTATTGCACCAGGTCGTTGGTGCCGATCGAGAGGAAGTCGACCGCGCCGATGAAGCTCGGCAAGCCGATCGCCGCAGCCGGGACCTCGATCATCGCGCCGAGCGGGATGGTGTCGGCGATCTCGTGGCCCTGCTTGAGCAGGTCGCGGATCACCTTCTTCAGCAGCTTGCGCACCGCGAGCACTTCTTCGCGGCTGCTCACCATCGGCACCAGGATGCGTACCGGGCCATAGCCGGAGGCACGCACGATGGCGCGCAGTTGGGTTTCGAACAGCGCAGCACGCGCCAGCGACAGGCGCACGCCGCGCACGCCGAGCGCCGGGTTGGGCTCGTCGCTCATGACCAGGCCGGTGCGATCGGCCTTGTCGGCGCCGAGATCGAGCGTGCGGATCGTCACCATGCGTCCGGTCATGCCGAGGACGACGTCGCGATACGCGCGGAACTGTTCCTCCTCGTCCGGCAACTCGTTGCGCTGCAGGAACAGGAACTCGGTGCGGTACAGGCCGACGCCCGCCGCGCCGAGCGCGTGCGCTTCCGCCACGTCCGCGCGCGATTCGGCATTCGCGTACAGCTTGATGTCGACGCCGTCGATGGTGCGCGTCGGTTCGCGGCGCAGGCGGTTGAGCTGGCGGCGTTCGCGCACCTGCTCGCGCATGCGCGAGCGATGCGTGCGCAGGTCCTCGGCGCCCGGTTCCAGCACCACCATGCCGCTGGTGCCGTCGACGGCCAGCACGTCGCCGTCGTTGACCTTCTGCAGCACCTGCGCCGCGCCGACCACCAGCGGCAGGTGCAGACTGCGTGCGAGGATCGCGGTATGCGAGAGCGCGCTGCCGCCGGCAGTGACGACCGCCATCACCCCTTGCGCCTGCAATTGCGCCAGCTCCGCCGGCGCGACGTTGTCGGTGACCAGGATTTCGCCGGCAACACCCTGCAGGTCGGCGGCGCGACGGTGCAGGGCGGCGTGGATGCGGCCGATCACCTGGTCGATGTCATCGATGCGACTGCGCAGGTACGCATCGTCCATGCCGGTGAAGACGCTGGCGATGCGATCGCGTTGCAGGCGCAGGGCGTAGTCGGCGCTATAGCGGCCGGTGTGGATCAGCTCGTCGAGGCCGTGCAGCAGCTCGGGGTCGTCGAGCAGCAGCGCATGCAGGTCGAGGAATTCACCGACTTCCTGCGCGAGCGCGCCGTGCAGGCGGTGGCGCAACTGGCGCATTTCGCTGCGGACGATGTCGATCGCAGCATGCAGTCGCTGCACCTCGGCAGGGACCGCGTCGGCCGGGATGCGTTCTTCAGCGACCTCGAGGACATGCGGCAGCCGGACCCGGGCGCGGCCGAGCGCGCTGCCGCGCGAAGCGCCGTGACCGGGCAGTACGAGGCGCATGCGTCAGCTGCCCTCGTCGAACAGGCGCTCGAACAGATCGGCCGCGGCCGCAGCAGCAACTGCCTCGTCGTCGCCGTCGACGCGCAGCATCACCGGCGTGCCCTGGCCGGCGGCGAGCAGCATCACACCCATGATGCTCTTGGCATTCACCTCGCGTCCCTTGGCGCTGAGCGTGGCGTTGCAGCGAAAGCTGGACAGCAGTTGCACCAGCTTGGCGGTGGCGCGCGCGTGCAGGCCGAGTTTGTTGGCGACGAGCAGTTCGCGTTCAAGCATCAGGTCGTCTCAGGCATCGTCATGGATGACACCATTGCGCGCCCCGGCGGCGGCAACGGCGGGCAACTCGTCGAGTTCGAGTTCGGAATAATTCATGACCCGCAGCAGCATCGGCAAGCTGACCGCGGATACGCGCCGCACCGGCGTGCCGATCCGCGCCAGTTTCGATGCGAGGTTGCTCGGCGTGGCGCCGTACAGGTCGGTCAGGACCAGCACGCCCTGGCCAGCGTCGACCCGTCGCAGCGCCGCGCTTGCCAGCGGCAGCAATTCATCCGGGTCGGCGTCGAAGGGCACCTCGAACGCCTCCGTGTGCAGCGGCAATTGCCGCAGCAATCGCGTCGCCACCGCGAGCAACGCGGAGCCGATGCCTTCGTGGGTGATGAGGAGGACGCCGACGGTCATGCAGGCAAGGTAGCAGAGCGAGGTTGCGGCTAGGAAGCGGGGAGGAACCGGCTGTCGGTCCTGGATCGTGGGTTGTGGGATAGGGTGCGCGAATGCCGCTTGTTGCCGTTACCGACGACCTTATGACTGACACCAGCAATCGTTCTTCAATCCAGTTCGCGATGATGTACCGCCACCTCGGCCCAGCCGCGTTCGCGGCAGTGCCCTGCGAGGCGTTCGGCGAGGTAGACCGAGCGGTGGCGGCCGCCGGTGCAACCGAACGCAACGGTGACGTAGCTGCGGGTATCGGACTGCAAGCGCGGGAGCCAGCTGTCGAGGAATTGCGCGACCTGGGTGGCGTATTCGACGACGTCGGCTTGCGCATCCAGGAATTCGCGCACGCCGGCGTCGCGGCCGGAGAGCGGGCGCAGTTCCGGATTCCAGTGCGGATTCGGCAGCACGCGCGCGTCGAACACGAAATCGGCGTCGGCCGGAACGCCGCGGCGATATGCGAAGGACTCGAACAACAGCGAAGGCGAAGAGTCCTGGCCGAGGGCGAATTCGGTAATGACCTGGCGACGCAACTGGTGGACGTTGAGGTCGCTGGTGTCGAGGACCACGTCGGCGATCTGCTGCAGCGGTTTCAACGCCTGGCGTTCCAGTGCGATCGCATCGGCCAGCACGAGGCCGAGATGGCTGAGTGGATGGCGGCGGCGGGTGTCGGCATAACGGCGCAGCAGCACGGCATCGCTGGCGTCGAAGAACACCAGCTTGGGATCGAGTCCGAGGGCGCCGACTGCGGACAGCCATTCCGGCAGGTTGCCCAGGTCGCTGCGGCTGCGCACATCGATGCCGACCGCGAGTTTTTCAGGCGCACTGTCGCCGCTGGTGACGCTCTTGACGAAAGCCGGCAGCAGTTCGGCCGGTAGGTTGTCGGCGCAATAGAAACCGAGGTCCTCGAAGGTATTCAGCGCTACCGACTTGCCGGAGCCGGACATGCCGCTGACGATCACCAGGGTGGGTGCGGTGACGGTGTTCATGTGCTGCTGCCGGAGCGTTCGAGGAAATGGCTGTGCCGCGCCATGAACGCCATCGCCGGATCGACGCCCTTGGCCCGCAGGATGTGGGTGCGCGTGGCGGCCTCGGTCAGCACGGCGAGATTGCGGCCGGGCATGACGGGCAGGGTGATCATCGGCACGTCGAGGTCGAGCACGCGGCGCATGCCGGTATCGCCGGTAATGCGTTCGATGCCGGTGGGTTTTGGTTCCAGCGCGGGCTTGGTCAGGTGCACGATCAGGCGCAGGTACTTGTTCTTCTTCACCGCGGTGTCGCCGAACATCTGCCGGATGTTGAGCACGCCAAGGCCGCGGACCTCGAGCAGGTCCTGCAGCAGTTCCGGGCAGGTGCCGTCGAGGACGTCGGGCGCGATCTGAGTGAACTCCGGCGCATCGTCGGCGACCAGTCGGTGGCCGCGCGTCACCAGTTCCAGCGCCAGTTCGCTCTTGCCCGAACCGGACTCGCCGGTGATCAGCACGCCGATCGAGTAGATCTCCATGAACACGCCATGCAGGGTGATTCTCGGTGCGAGGGTGCGCGCGAGGTGGTACTGCAGGTGGTTGAAGAGCTCATGGCCACGTTTCGGCGAGACCCATAGTGGCGTTTCCGATTCGCCAGCGGCGATGCGCAGGTCTTCGGGGCAGCGTTGGTTCTTGCTGATCACCAGCGCCAATGGGCGGAACTGGACGATCTTTTCGATGGTTTCCCAGCGTTGCCGGGAATCGAGGCCGTCGAGCCAGGACAGTTCTTCACTGCCGAGGATCTGTACCTTGTTCGGATAGATGATGTTGAGGTAGCCGGCCAGCGAAGGGCGTCGGGCCACGGTGTCCACGGCTTCGAGTACGCGTTCCTCGCCGGCGCGGCCGGCGACCCAGCTGAGCTCCAGCCGTTCGCGTTGTTGTTCGAACAGCTCGCGGGCGGTGATGCGGGCGGTCATTGCGTACTGTTCTGCGTCAGGCCGTTCAACAATAGGTGCCGCAAGCCGGCGACATCCGGCGCGCTGCGCAACGCGGTGCGGAAGTCGGGGTCGGCAAAGCGCTCGGCCAACTCCGACAGCAGTTGCAGATGTTGCTGCGTGAAATGCTGGGGCACCGCCATCGCGAACACCAAGTCGACCGGTTCGCCGTCGCTGGCGCCGAACTCGACCGGCTGCTGCAGCCTCAGGAAGGCACCACGCGCCTCGTCGTAGGCGTTGGTACGGCCATGCGGGATGGCGATGCCGTGGCCGATCGCAGTGCTGCCGAGGCGCTCCCGGCTGCGCAGGCTTTCGCCGATGTCTGCGGTGGTGTCCGGCGCGGAATCGGCCAGCAGGCGCGCGGCGGCATCGAGGACGCCGTCGCGGTTTCCGGGTTCGACCAGCAGGACGATGCGGTCGGCAGCTAGCAATTGGCTGATGGGCATCGTCGGCTGGGTGTCTGGTCGACTGAGTGTTTGGTCACAGCCGGCTTGGTCAGCGCCGGCTTGGTCGGAGCCGGCTCAGCCGAAGTCGCCGCTGCGCGCGAGGTCGGCGCCGCGGTGGTGGTCGACGAGTTTTTCCTTGTGCTTCATCAGCAGGCGGTCGAGTTTGTCGGCGAGCAGGTCGATCGCGGCGTACATGTTCTCGCCGGTGGCGTCCGCGTGCAGGGTGCGCCCGGCGATCAGGACATTGGCCTCGGCGCGGTGATCGGGTTTGTCGATACTAAGTTGCGTGCGTACGTCGAAGGGTTGTTCGAAGTGTCGTTGCAGTCGCGCCAGTTTGCTTTCCACATAATCGCGCAGGGCGCCGGTGACTTCGATTTGCTGGCCGTGGGTTTCGATACGCATCGCTGGCCTCCTTCACTTCGTGGACAGACAGCATCCCGCTGTGCGGGGCGGGGCGCAAGCGCCAGTCGGCCGACAACGGCGTACGGCGGCCGGGGCGGTCACCTCGCTCCCCTGTGCGAACTAAATGCGCACCCGCTCCTGCGACGACGGAATGCTCATCGCTTCGCGGTATTTTGCCACGGTGCGGCGTGCGACCGGCACGCCTGTGGCCTTGAGGGTCTCCGCCAAGCGCGCGTCGGAAAGCGGTTTGCGTGGATTCTCGGCCTCGATCAGGTGCCGGATCATGGCCTGGATCGCGGTGCTGGAAGCTTCCCCGCCGCCGTCGGTATCGATGCCGGAGGCGAAGAACGCGCGCAGTGGGATGGTGCCCCGTGGGGTGCGCACGTACTTGCGCGCGATCGCGCGTGAAATCGTCGATTCGTGCAGGCCGACTTCGCCGGCGACCTCGCGCAGGGTCAGTGGGCGCAGCGCCTGGTCGCCGAACTCGAGGAAAGCCGACTGCTGCCGCAGCAGGCAACGCATCACCTTGAGCAGCGTGTCGCCGCGCGCTTCCAGGCTTTTCAGCAACCAGCGTGCTTCCTGCAGACGGCCACGCAGGTAGGAAGCGTCGGCCTCGCTGGCGGAGCGGATCATGCGCTCGTATCCGCGGTGGATCGCAATCCGCGGCCGCGAGCCGAACGCCAGCGCCACCCGCCACTGGCCATGCTGGCGCCAGACTACGCAGTCTGGCGTGACGTAGGTGTCGGCAGTGAGGCCGCCGAGTTGGGCGCCTGGACGTGGATCGAGCGAGCGCAGCAGATGCACCGCGCATTCGACGTCCTGCACGGGCAATTTCATTTCTGCCGCAAGGCCGGCAATGCCGACCTTGGGCAATCGCTCCAGCGGGCCGTCGGCCAATTGCAGTGCCAACGCCTTGCCAGTGGTAGCGTCCGGCAACAGTACCAACTGCAGGTGCAGGCATTCGTTGAGCGTGCGTGCACCGACGCCGACCGGGTCGAAGCATTGCACCTGGTGCAGCACGGTGAGGATTTCGTCCTGCCCGATGTGCAACTCGGGCGGCAGCACCTCGGCGATCGCCTCGAGCGGTTCGCGCAGGTAGCCGTCGTCGTCGATGGCTTCGATCAGGGCCACGCCGATCAGCCGGTCGCGTGGCGTCAGCGGGCTCAGGTGCAGTTGCCACAGCAGGTGGTCCTGCAGGGTGTCGACTTCGGCGACCTGTTCGGCGAGCGGTTCGTCGTCGTCGGTGTCGCTGGGTCCGATGCGTTCGTACCAGGGCTCGGATGCATCCCAGACCGGGGGTTCGTCGTGTTCGGTTTCGCCGTGAGCGCGTTCGTGCGCGGCGGTTTCCTGCTCGGCAGGCGCTTCCAGCGGAGCCGGTTCGGCCCAGTCCAGCAGCGGATTGCTCTCGACCGCGGTCGCAATCTCCAGCTCGAGTTCAGCCGTCGACAGCTGCAGCAGGCGGATCGCCTGGCGCAACTGCGGCGTCATCACCAGATGCTGTCCGAGCGATGTCTGCAGGCGGGGCTTCATCACGATCTCAACGTGGCCGGAGTGGGCCGGCGGCCGCCACACCTACCTACAGACGGAATGCCTCGCCAAGGTAGACGCGCCGGACATCCGGGTTTGCCAGCAGCGCGTCCGGAGCCCCCTGCGCGAGCACGCTGCCTTCATTGAGGATATACGCGCGATCGCAAATGCCCAAGGTCTCACGGACGTTGTGATCGGTAATCAGTACGCCAATTCCACGATTCTTGAGGTGGCGCACGATTCGCTGGATCTCGCCGACCGAAATCGGATCGACGCCCGCGAAGGGTTCGTCGAGCAGCATCAGCCGTGGTTTCGCCGCCAGCGCGCGGGCGATCTCGACACGGCGACGCTCGCCGCCGGACAGGCTGGCGCCGCTCTGGTCGGCGACATGGCCGATCTGCAGCTCGTCCATCAGACTGTCGAGTTCGCGTTCGCGACCGGGCGTATTCAGGTCGGTGCGCAGTTCCAGCACCAGGCGCAGGTTGTCGGCGACGCTGAGTTTGCGGAACACCGAGGGTTCCTGCGGCAGGTAGCCGACGCCAAGCTTGGCGCGGGTGTACATGGGCTCGGCGGTGATGTCGCGGCCGTCGAGCACGATCTCGCCGGCGTCCGCCGGCACCAGGCCGACGATCATGTAGAAACAGGTGGTTTTGCCGGCACCGTTGGGACCGAGCAGCCCGACGACTTCGCCGGCATCGAGGTTGAGGCCGAAATCACGAACGACGGCGCGCGTACGGTAAGACTTGCGCAGCCCGTTGGCGACCAGCATCAGCGCTTGCCTTGCGGTTTGGCCGGCGCCGGGGCCTTCTTTTGCCCGCTCTTTGGCAGCAGCGTCATCTTGACGCGTCCGGCACCCTGGCCGCCGCCCTGCACCTGGCCGGTCTTCATGTTGTAGGTGATGCGTTCGCTGCTGATGCTGCTCTGCCCCGGCTGCTCGATGAACGCATTGCCGGTAAACACCACGGTGTCGGTGGTCAGGTCGTAGTCGACCTTGGCCGCGCGGGCATTGATGAGCGCGCCGTCGTCCATCTGCTGCTTCATCTGCGCCGGCGAACCGGTCAACAACACGCGCTGGATGTCGCCATCGCCGCGCCTGACGTCGGCATGACCCGCACGGATATCAAGCGTGCCCTGCACGATGTGGACGTTGCCGGAGAACGTGCAGGGGCCATTGGCGTTGGCCGAGCAATCGGTGCTCGTGGCTTCGACATCCAACGGCTGGTTGCGATCAGACGTGCGTGCCAGCGCGGCGCCAGCGATGAGCAGCGCAGCAGCGATCAGCAAGGAGTTAACCGCCAGACGGGACATAGCGACCTTTGACGTTGGACTTGAGCTGGATGCGCTTGCTGTCCAGCAGCGCATTCATGCCGTGGCCGCGCAGTATAGAGCCGGGCTGGGTGATGGTGACGTCCCCCGCCGATGTAGCGCGCTTGGTGTCGGGGAATACGTTCAGTTCCTGGGTGGCCAGTTTCACGGAATCGCCGCCGGCGGCATTGGTGGCCACCACGTCGCCACGCAGGCGCAATTCGTTGCCTTCGGCGCTGACCCAACCCGTCTTCGAGCGCACTTCCCACGTACCGCTCTTCGAGCCTGGTGCCGGTGGAATCGTGAATACCGGCGTCGCCAGCGACATGGTCTTGTCGCCCGGATGACGTTCGAGTTGCGGTGCGTGCAGGGTGAAGGCTTCCTGTCCTTGCTTGTCCAGCACCACCAGCTCGAAATCGTGCAGCAGGTAGTCCGAGCGTGCATCCGCGGTCGTGGCGGCATTGCGACTGGGGCGGTGCGTCCATACCGACCAGCCGGAGATCGCCGCGGCGACCAGCAGCACCAGCGTCAGGATGCCGCGCCAACTCACGCCTTGCCCTCGATGCGTTCGCCTTCGACGCGGGTGACTTCAGAAAGCAGTGCCTCGGCATGGCCTTGCGCGGCCAGCAACAGGTCGCAGAACTCGCGTGCCGCGCCGCGGCCTGCGCGCGCGCTGGTGCGCCAATGCACGCGTTCGCGCACCCATGGATGCGCATCCGGCGGTGCGACCGCGAAGCCGACCTGCAGCATCACCCGCAGGTCCGGCAGGTCGTCGCCCATGAAGGCGACTTCGTCGAGGCCGATGCCCAGGCGCGATGCAATGCCGACTACGCAGTCGAGCTTGTCCTTCACGCCGGTATGCGATTCGAGCCCCAGTTCGGCGGCGCGCTGCTCGGCGACCGCGCTGGCGCGTGCGGTGACGAACGCGACGGCGACACCCGACTTGCGCAGCAGCACCAGGCCTTGGCCGTCGTGCACATGGAAGGCTTTCAACTCGCGCCCGTCGCTGTCGAAGAACAAGCGTCCGTCGGTCAGCGTGCCGTCGACATCGAAGCACGCGAGCTTGACGCGCGCTGCGCGTTCGCGGATGTCGGCGGGGTAATCGTTGATATGCGAGTAGGTCATGGGTGCGCCGTTAAACCACGCGTGCGCGCAACAGGTCATGAATGTTGAGCGCGCCGACCACGCGCCCTTCGCCGTCGATCACCAGCAGGGCGTTGATCTTGTGCGTTTCCATCAACTGCGCGGCTTCGACCGCGAGCGCGTCGGAATCGATTGTTTTCGGCGTGCGGGTCATCACGGCGGAGATCGGCGTGTTGCGCATGTCGATCTGCGCATCATCGAGCGTGCGGCGCAGGTCGCCGTCCGTGTACAGGCCGAGCAGGCGGCCGTCGGCGTCGACCACTGCGCTCATGCCCAGGCGCTTGCGGCTCATTTCGACCAGGGTTTCGCTGAGCGTGGCGGTCTCACGCACCTTCGGCACTTCATCGCCGCTGTGCATCACGTCGCTGATATGCAGCAGCAGGCGGCGGCCAAGCGAACCGGCCGGATGCGAACGGGCGAAATCCTCGGCAGTGAAGCCGCGGGCTTCGAGCAGGGCGACCGCGAGCGCGTCGCCCATCGCCAGCGCCGCGGTGGTGCTGGTGGTCGGGGCAAGGTCGAGCGGGCAAGCCTCGGCGGGCACGCTGACATCAAGGTGGACGTCGGCTTCGCGCGCCAGGGTGGAACCAGGCCGGCCGGTCATCGCGATCAGGGCGTTGCCCTGGCGCTTGAGCACCGGCAGCAGCATCAGCAACTCGTCGCTCTCGCCGGAGTTGGACAGCGCCAGCACGACGTCAGCATCGGTGACCATGCCGAGGTCGCCGTGGCCGGCTTCGCCCGGATGCACATAGAAGCTGGGGGTGCCGGTCGAGGCCAGGGTCGCGGCGATCTTGCGCGCGATGTGGCCGGACTTGCCCATGCCGGTGCAGACCACGCGGCCGCGGCAGTCCAGCATCAGCCGGCAGGCGGCACTGAACATGCCGTCATGGAGCCCGCCGTCGATGCGTGCGGCGATCGCCTGCAGCCCCTGCGTCTCGATCTCGATGACGCGGCGGCCGCTGGCGGCGAAGTCGAATGGCTCGGAGATTGCGGGTCGTGACGCCATCGTGGGGGAGGTCATTCCGCTAAACTGACCCATTAAGTTTACGCGGTTGCCCGCACCAAGCCCTAATGAACGCAGAACTGATCCGCCAGCTCATCGAACAGGGCCTGCCCGGCGCCCGCGCCCAGGTACAGGGGGACGACGGCGTGCATTTCGAGGCGACCGTGGTCTGCGAGGCGTTCCGCGGCAAACTCCCGCTCGCCCGCCATCGCCTGGTCTACGCCACCCTCGGCGAACGCATGGGCGGCGAAATCCACGCCTTGGCGCTGAAAACGCTGACGCCAGAAGAAGCGAACGCCTGACATGCAGAAGATCCTCATCGAGGGCGGCGTGCCGCTCAACGGCGAAGTACAGATTTCCGGCGCCAAGAACGCCGTGCTGCCGATCCTGTGCGCGACGCTGCTCGCCGACGAACCGGTCGAGATCAGCAACGTTCCGCACCTGCACGACGTGGTCACCACCGCGAAGTTGCTGGCCGGGCTCGGTGCCGAGATCACCATCGACCAGGGCACGATCGGCAAGGGTAGCGAAAGCGGGATCGTGGTCGATCCGCGCAGCGTGCACAGCCATGTCGCGCCGTACGAGCTGGTCAAGACCATGCGCGCGTCGGTACTGGTGCTCGGCCCGCTGCTCGCGAAATATGGTGCGGCCGAAGTGTCGCTGCCCGGCGGCTGCGCGATCGGTTCGCGCCCGGTCGACCAGCACATCAAGGGCATGCAGGCGCTGGGCGCCGAAATCAGCGTCGACCATGGTTTCATCAAGGCACGTGCCGATCGGCTGAAAGGCGGGCGCGTGGTGTTCGACATGGTCAGCGTCGGTGCCACGGAGAACGTGTTGATGGCTGCCGCACTCGCCGAAGGCACCAGCGTGCTCGAGAACGCGGCGATGGAACCGGAGATCGTCGACCTGGCCGAATGCCTGAAAGTGATGGGCGCGCAGATCGAAGGCGCCGGCAGCAACCGCATTACCGTGCATGGCGTCGCGCGCCTGCACGGCGGCAAGCATTCGGTGGTGGCGGATCGCATCGAGACCGGCACATTCCTCGTCGCCGCGGCCATGACCGGCGGCCGCGTCACTGTGCGCGGCGCGCGTCCGGACACGCTTGACGCGGTGCTCGACAAGCTCAGGCAGGCAGGCGCGGAACTCGACATCGACGGCGATCGCATCACTCTCGATATGCGGGGCCGCAAGCCGCGCGCGGTCAACATCACTACCGCACCACACCCCGCGTTCCCGACCGACATGCAGGCGCAGTTCATGGCGATGAATTGCATCGCCGACGGCGTCGGCGTGATCAACGAGACCATTTTCGAAAACCGCTTCATGCACGTGCAGGAACTGCAGCGCCTGGGCGCCGACATCCGGGTCGAAGGCCACACCGCGATCGTGCGCGGCGTGCCGCAACTCAGCGGCGCACCAGTGATGGCAACCGACCTTCGCGCCTCCGCCTCGCTGATCCTCGCCGGCCTGGTCGCCGACGGCGAAACCACGATCGACCGCATCTACCACCTCGACCGTGGCTACGAAAACATCGAGGAGAAACTGTCGGGACTCGGCGCGCGGATCAAGCGCATCGGTTGAGCCGCGTTGACGCAAAAGCCCCGCACTGCGGGGCTTTTTTATTCCAGGTCACGACATTGTCGTCGAAGCGTCATCTGGCTGTCAGCGTAGCTACTCGATTGCCGACCCATGCTGCCGCCTTCCCCCGGCCAGCATGAGACCCGTCATGACCGAGAACGACCGCACCCCTGCGTTGCACGTGGACGAAGCCTTCGCTGATGAGCATTCGAACACTTCCGGCAACCCGCATTTTTCCGAAGTCTTCCAGGCTCGCCGCAACCTGTTGAAGGGCGGCGTCGGCATGGCCGTTGCCGTGGGCCTATTCGGCAAGGCTGGCTTTGCTGAAGCGATGCTGCCGGAATGGGCGCAAGGCAATCCGGCCGCGCCGACTGGCCCCTTGCTCGGCTTCAACGCGATTCCGGTGAGTCGCGCCGATGCGATCACCGTTCCGGCTGGGTATCGCGCCGACGTGATCCTGCCCTGGGGCCAGCCGATCCTCGGCAGCTATCCGGGCTACGCCGGCGACGGCAGCAATACCGCCGCCGAGCAGGCCCAGCAGATCGGCCAGAACCACGACGGCATGCACTACTTCCCGATGAGCCGCGGTCAGGCTGGTAGTGCGCACGGCGTGCTGGTGTTCAACCAGGAATACATCGATGCCAATACGTTGCATCCCAACGGCGCGACGACCGTCGGGGGTGTGCGTCCATCGGAGGAAGTCGCCAAGGAAATCAACGCGCACGGCGTCAGCGTGGTCGAGATCCGCAAGCAGGGCGGCACCTGGCAAGTCGTGCCTGGTCGTTACAACCGCCGCATCACTGGCGCCACTCCGATGGAGATCGGTGGACCGGTGCGTGGCCATGCGCTGGTACGCACCGCCTACAGTCCGAACGGCACCCGCACCCGCGGCACGCTCAACAACTGCGCCAACGGCCACACGCCGTGGGGTACCTACCTGACGTGCGAGGAAAACTGGGCGAACTACTTCGTCAATCGCGATGCCGTGCCGCCGCGCGAGCACAAGCGCTATGGCGTGAAGACGAGCAGCAATTACGCCTGGGAAACCGCCGAGCCGCGCTTCAACGCCAGCACCGTCGGCGCAGGCAGCGCGCAGGACTATCGCAACGAACCGAATACCTACGGCTGGGTCGTGGAGATCGATCCGTTCGATCCGAATTCCACGCCGGTCAAGCGCACCGCGCTCGGCCGCTTCGCACACGAAAACGTCGCCCATTCCAAACCGCGCGCCGGCCAGCCACTGGCGTTCTACATGGGCGACGACACCGCCAACGAATACATCTACAAGTTCGTCACCCGCGATGCGTACACGCCGGGCCGCAGCGACGGCAGCATGCTCGACCATGGCACGTTGTACGTCGCGCGCTTCAAGGCTGACGGTAGTGGCGAATGGCTGCCGCTGGTTTTCGATGACGCCGGCTTCCAGGCCGCGGCCTTCGCCAAGGGCGTGGCGTTCGAGAGCCAGGCCGACGTCCTGGTCAACACGCGTCTCGCGGCAGACGTGGTCGGTGCGACGAAGATGGATCGCCCGGAATGGGGTGCCGTCGATCCGCGCAGCGGCTGGATCTATTTCACCCTGACCAACAACAGCAGCCGTGCTGCCGGTGCGGTCGATGCCGCCAATCCACGCGGCCCGAATGCCTATGGGCATATCGTGCGCTTCGCCGAGTACGGTGGTCGCAACGATGCGATCCGTTTCGACTGGGATCTGTTCCTGCTCGCGGGTCCGACCACCGACAGCAACAAGCCCGACAACAGCGGCCCGCTCGATGCGGACAGCATCCATGCCAGTCCGGATGGCCTGCACTTCGACGAACGCGGCCTGCTGTGGATCCAGACCGACATGAGTGGCAACCAGCTCTACGCCGGTCCGTTCGGCAACAACGCGATGCTGGTGGCGAACCCGGGGACGAACGAGGTCAAGCGCTTCCTCACCGGACCGGTGGGCTGCGAGATCACCGGCGTCACCTCCACGCCGGATGGCCGCACGCTGTTCATCAACATCCAGCACCCAGGCGATGAACCATCGCGCGGCGCCAGCCATTGGCCAGACGGCGGCAGCGCGCGTCCGCGTGCGGCGACGGTGGTGATCACGCGCGAGGATGGCGGCATCGTCGGCACCTGACCGCTCGGGCGATGCAAATGAAAAGGCCCCGCGAGTGCAGGGCCTTTTCGTTACTGCGACAAATGGCAATCAGAACGCGTAACGCAGGCCGAGATTCAGGCTGTTGCTGTCGAACTGGTCGTCGCCGAACTGGCCGTGATAGCCGATGTAGCCCTGCAGCTTGGTGTTGAACTGCATGCCCAGGCCGAGATCGGCGCTGATCCAGTCGTCACTGGCCGTGTAGCCGGACATCACGAACTGGCCGTTCATGCTGGTGGAGCCGGCACGCACGCGGGTCGGATCGTCCTTGTCTTCCTGCGCATAAGCCACGCGCAGGTAGGGCTGCCACTGGCGCTCGCCGCTGCCGATGTTGCCAAACAACTGGTAGCCGGCCTGGGTCACGAGCGATTCGCGTTCGAAGTCGTCGAAACGCATGCTGGTGGAAGTGTTGCCGGTTTCGCGGAAGGCGTCGACGTCCACCGACTGCCACGTGGCGCTCACGAACGGGCCATGCTGCAGGCTGGTGCCGAACAGCCAGCCAAAGCCGAGTTCGGCCGCGGAATGCGAACCGCCGGCGTCGGCCTTCTCGATACGGGTCGTGGCGCGCAGGTCGATCGCGCGTTCGGTGTCGTACGAGGTGCTGCCGCCGGACAGGATCGCCTGCAGGTAACCGCCGCCACCGAAGTTCAGCGTGCCGAAGGCGGAGAACAACGCTTCGCGCGCATCGAAACCGCCACGCGAGTGGTCTGCATCCTGGGTGGCGAAGCTTGCGGCGACGCCCAGGGTCCAGGTGTCGTCGATGCGGTAGTCGACGCCGAGGCTCAGCGTGGCGAGCTTGCTGTCGAGGGCGGGGTTATTGGCCCCGGCTTCGAAGCTCTGGTCGGCGTAATTCAGGTTGGCGAAGCTGACCATGCTGCCGTCAGCACGCTCGCCGCTGCGCGCAGCCAGCAACTCGCGTCGCACGGCACTGGCGTGTGCGTCGTAGACCAGGATCGGCGTCTCGGCCAGCATCGCCATCTGCTGCGGCGCCGCCACCGTGCTCAGCACGACTTCGGCAAGCAGCGCATGCGCCGCGCCGGTGGGATGGATGCCGTCGGCGAAGAACCAGGTCTGGTTGGTGCCGGGCGCGTACGTCGCCGGCAGGCCGGAGCCAGTCGGGCCGCAGGCCACCGAATTCGCGGGTGTGCAGGCGGTGCCGGTGACATTGGTGAAGCCGAATGCGCCCGGATTGGCCAGGACTTCATTCACCAGCGCGAAGGTGTTGATCGGGATGATGCCGTCGCGAAGCGTGCCCAAACCGGCGTTAAGGGCGCCGTTGTAATTCAACACCGCCAGCGTGGCGGCACCGGCGGCCGTGGGGCCAGCTGCGGTCAGTGCCGGTGTGCGGCCGATATCGGGGAGGTTGAACACGACCAGATAGTTCACGCCAGCGGCTTGCAGGCGGGCAGCCTGCCCCACGACGGCAAGGCCCACGGTCTGGGCACCGGCTTCGATCTGCGCCTGCGTGGTCCACACGCCCCCGCCAAGCGCAGCATTGATGTCGTTAGCGCCACCCCACAACGTGTACAGCGCGTTCGCATCGGCGCGGCCACCGTTGGCGGTGAGGTAATCGGTGATCTGGTTCGGGATGCGCGTGGCCGGATTCGGATTGACGCAGGGACCAGCAGACTGGATGCAGGCGCCGCCCCAGGCGAAGTTGCTGCCGCCGGCAAGCGAATTGGTCTGGTTGAAGCCGAAATGGCTGGCGACGACCTGCGTAACAACCGGATCGGGGTTGGTTGTGAAACTGTTGCCGGGCGGCAAGCCACTGACCGCGGCGATGTTGCCGGCGTCGCTCAGGCTGTCGCCAAACGTGATCACGCCACTGAACGTCTGGGCCTGCGCGGTGGCGGCGCAGCCAAGCGCCAGCACGACGGCGCCGGCAAGATGCGAAATACGGGGCATATCAGAACTCTCCTCGATCATGGTTGGGTAGGACGTGCCAAGCCGAGAGCTGGGATCATTGCGCCCCGTTGGCGTTGTTCGCCATCGGGCCCCTCCGCATGACTGACCCACGAATCCACCGATGCTCCCCCACCGGCGTACGTACCAGTATGTGCCGGACGGGTGGCCGCTGGCTACTGGGGCTGGCGGCATGCGGCAGGCACAAAAAAGCCCCGCATGGCGGGGCTTTGCTGATCGCGAATGCTGTCGCCCTTATCGCAGCGACTTGATCCGCAGGTCCATCTCGTCCTTGCCATTCTTCCGCTGCAGGATGCGCGCCGGCACCGGGAGGCCGTCGACGACCCAGACGAGGGTCTGCTTCTCGCCGTCGGTGCGGGTGAACTTGCTGGCCTGCTGCGATTTGCCGTCGACGGTGATCGCTTCCTTGCCTGAAGGCTGGTAGCTCATCTGCTTGACCCGGCCATCGTCGACCATGCGGTAGTTCAGCGGTTTGCCGGCGGCGACATCGCGCGCGATGGTGAGATTGATCAGCATTGCGTCGAGGTCCCCGGGTTGCAGTGCCACCGGACCGGCACGATCGGGTTTGACATCGCCGCTCCAGCGCGCCTCGCCCTTGGACCAGTCGTAGGTCGCGTCTTTCTTGACCTTCTTGAACAGCACCAGCGAAGTGTCGTTGCCGGACAGTGGACGCCACTCCCCGTTGCGATCCTCGAACGTGGTGCTCTGGCTGAGCCTGGCCAGGCCGTTGTCGATGTTGAGGCTGTATTTCCAGCGGTTGGCGCCGGCCGGCGCCAACGTCATCACCGCGTTGGCCTGTGTGCCCATGTAGGTCGCGAGGTATTCGGCATTGAACGGCTTGATAGGAGCCGGCTTGGCCGCCAAAGCGCCGGCCATGGACGCCAGCAGCATCGCGCCGAGCAGCAAGGTACGGAAAGACTTGGTCATGGTGCTCAGGCTCCCTTGTATTCGATCAGGCGCAGGTCGGTCACGTCCTGGCCGTGTTCGCGCTGCAGGATGCGGATCGGCGTCGGCACGCCTTCGACCACCCACAAAATGGTTTCGTCGTCGCCACCGGCATGGATACGGTCGACGCGCATTGCGTTATAGCTGAGTTCGTCGACCGACTGCGGCTCGCGTTCGGCGGCGACCGCGTACCGGTGATCGCGCACGCGGCCATCGTCGACGAAGCGATAGTGCAGGCTGGCGCCAGGGCGCGCATCGCGCAACACAGCGAGATTGATCAACAGGCCGCTCATGTCGCCGGACTGCAGCGCCACCGCGCCGCGACGGGTTTTCTTGACGTCGCCCTGCCACTGCGCCTGCAACTTCTGCCAGTCGTACACGCCAGTGCTCTTGCGCTTGCCGAGGAACGCCTGGCGCACGGTGCTCTGGCTGAGTGGACGGTAGGCATCGCCTTCGACATCGAACAGTGTGCTCTGCTGCAGGTTGAGCCCTGCCAGCCCGAGCAAGCCGCGATTGGCGTCGATGCCAAGATCCACGCGCCAGCGCGTGCCACCGAGCTTTACTACCTGCATTGTGGCATCGCCGAAAGGCTTGCCTTCGCGATACACCGCATAGGTGGCAACGAACGGTTCAAGCGCGCGTGGCTCAGGCGCGAGAACCGGCACGGGCGTTGTCGGCGCGGGCACGGACTGCGCCTGGGCGGCGGCCGCCAGCATGCAGAAGGCGATCGGAAGGAATCGTTTCACTTGGTGCCCGGCACAAGGGTTCCGGCGGAATCTAAGCGCAGCGGCGTAAACAGGGGATGACCGTCGAGCAGTACGGTTGCGCCGTGTTCAGCGATGCGGCCGGCCACGGCCAGCTGCGCGACCGCGACCAACAACGGATGTTCGACTTGCAGCACGCGTGCCGAGAGCATGTCTGCGCTGTCGCCAGCGTGCACCGGCACTGTCGCCTGCGCGATCACCGTGCCGGCGTCCAGTTCCGGAATGACGAAATGCACGCTCGCGCCGTGTTCGCGATCGTCGGCTTCGAGCGCGCGCGCATGCGTGCGCAGGCCGCGGTACTTCGGCAGCAGCGAAGGATGGATGTTGAGCAGGCGTCCGCGGAACCGGGCGACGAAAGCTGCGCCGAGGATGCGCAGGTACCCGGCGCAGACCACCCAATCCGGCGCGCAGGCCGCGACCGCGTCGGCAAGTTCGGCATCGAAGGCCTCGCGCGAGGCATAAGACTTGGCATCGCGACTCCAGCCCAATCCCGGCGGAACGCGCTGTAGCGCGGCGGCGTCGAGGCGATCGGAGAACACGCCGACGATCTCCGCAGCGAGCGTACCCGCGGTGATCGCATCGACCAGCGCCTGCAGGTTGCTGCCGCGGCCGGAGACCAGGACCGCGATGCGGGGAAGAGGGGATTGCGGCATGGTGCGGACGGGTTCAGCCGATCCGCAGACGTTCACCGCCGCTTGCCGGCCCAGGCACGACCCGACCGATCTGCCAATGGACGAGGCCGAGGCGATCAAGGTCGGCTGCCACCGCGACCGCATCGTTCGGCGCCACCATCAGCACGAAGCCGATGCCGCAATTGAAGGTACGCCACATGTCTTCGCGCGGTACGGCGCCTTCGCGTTGTAGCCAGTCGAATACCGGTGGCAACGGCCAGGAAGAGGTCTCGATCTCGAGGCCGAGGTGTTTCGGCACCACGCGGATGATTTTTTCCACCAGCGCGCCACCGGTGACGTGCGCCATCGCATGGATGTCGTGTTTGCCGAGCAGTTCGAGCACGGGCTTGACGTAGATGCGCGTGGGTTCCATCAACGCATCGGCCAGCTTCACGCCGCCGACGTCCAGGTCCAATGGATTACCAGCGCGGGCGAGGATCTTGCGCACCAACGAGTAACCGTTCGAATGCGGACCGCTCGAGGCGATACCGATCAGCACGTCGCCGTCGCGGACCTTGCTGCCGTCGATCAGCGCCGATTTCTCCACCGCGCCGACGGTGAAGCCGGCGAGGTCGTATTCGCCCGGTGGATACATGTCGGGCATCTCGGCGGTCTCGCCGCCGATCAGCGCGCAACCGGCGATCTCGCAACCCTTGGCGATGCCGCTGACCACATCGACGGTAGTGTCGACATCGAGCTTGCCGGTGGCGAAGTAGTCGAGGAAGAACAGCGGTTCCGCGCCCTGCACGAGCACGTCGTTGACGCACATCGCCACCAGGTCGATGCCGATGGTGTCGTGGCGGTTCAACTGCTTGGCGAGGATCAGCTTGGTGCCGACGCCATCGGTGCCCGAGACCAGAACCGGTTCACGATACTTGCCGCTGATGTTGAACAGGCCGCCGAAACCGCCGATGCCGCCGATCGCTTCGGGCCGCAGCGTGCGCTGGACCAGGGGCTTGATGCGTTCGACGACTTCGTTGCCGGCGTCGATGTCGACGCCTGCATCGCGATAGGTCATCGGGGTAAGAGCCGTGGGCTTTGGGGTGGTCACGAGGGCCTGCGCGGTCGCGGGGAGGGCGCGATTTTAGCAGTCGGGGCGCCTTGCTCCTTCGCAAATGAATCGATTGCACAGCTGTGAATGGACGTGTCACCGTCACTGCGGCACCATTTCGGTCCATTCGCAGGACTCAGGGAAGGCGATGACTCGGTCAAATCGCGTGTGCATGGTCGCAATCCTGCTGCTGGCGAGCTTCGCCGCGGCGGCGCAGCGCGTCGAAGGCGACCGCGCCGGTGCGCAGGGCACCTATGAGGCCGAAGTCCCCGTCAACAACCAGGGCGAGGCCGAGCGCAACGGTGGTTTCGCCCGGGCGCTGGTCCAGGTGCTGGGCAAGCTGACCGGCGACCGCAACGCCGCGACCCGCCCGGGCGTCGGCCAGGAACTGCGCCGCGCCAAGGATTTCGTGAAGGGTTACGACTACCGCCAGGACGAAGGCCGCTCCGCCACCGGCGCGCCGACCTTCACCACGACCCTGATCGTGCGGTTCGACCCGGAAGAGGTCGACGCCATCGCCGCCACCCTCGGCCTGCCGATCTGGCCCGAACCACGACCCAAGCCGGTGCTGTGGCTGGCGATCGACGACGGCCGTGGCCCGCGGCTGGTCGCGCTGCCGCAGAACAACGCCGCCAAACCGATCACCACGCGCGCGATCGAGCGCGGCTACCGGCTCGGCCTGCCTTCGGGCAGCGCTGCAGAGCAGGCTGCGGTCGGCGCGATCTGGCGCGGCGATGCCGCCGCCATCGCCCGCCTGTCCTCGCGCTACAGCCCGCCGATGCAGCTGATCGGCAAGCTGTACCGCGCCAAGGAAGGTGGCTGGACCGCCGACTGGACCTTCGTCGACAACGGCAAGGTGCTCTCGACCTGGTCGCAGAACAACCCGGACGCGCGCCGCGCGATGGCTGCGGGCGCCGACGGTGCTGCCGATGCGTTGTCGAGGAAATACGCCAAGGCCAGTACTGCCGTCGGCCAGGCCGGCCGCTATGTCGTGCTGATCAACGGTGTCGACAGCAGCGACGACTACATGCGCTTGGCCGCGTACCTGCAAGGTCTGTCGGTGGTGCGTCGGGTGACGCCGGTGCGAGCCACGCCTGCAGCGCTGGAACTCGAACTCGAGTTGATCACTGGCATCCCGGGCTTAAGGCGCGCAGTCGCCGGCGGCGATGTCCTGGTCGCCGGCGGCGACGACATCCTGCCGCAGTTCCTCCTGCGCTGATGGCCGACATGCAGATGACAGGCACGTCCAGCACTGTCCTCGCACGGCGCTGGCAATGGCTGCTGATCGCGGTCATCGCCGGTTGGCTGTTGTGGTTGCTTGCGCCGATCCTGACGCCGTTCGTATTCGCGGCGATGCTGGGCTGGCTCGGCGATCCGCTGGTCGATCGGCTCGAACGCCGCCGCTGGTCGCGCCAGACTGCAGTGATCCTGGTGTTCAGTGCGATGGCGCTGCTATTGGTCGTGGCGTTGCTGCTGCTGGTGCCGTTGATCGAGCGCCAGATCGTCACCCTGGTCGAATCATTGCCGACCTACCGCGACTGGTTCATCGGTACGGTGCTGCCATGGGTGGAGCGCAAAACCGGCTTCGAACTGATTGCGTGGTTCGACCCGGATCATCTGATCCAGCTGATCCGCGAGCATTGGGAACGCGCCGGCGGCGTCGCCGCGACCATGCTTGGCTATCTCTCGCGCTCGGGCTTCGTACTGATCGCCTGGATCGCCAACATCGTGCTGTTGCCGGTGCTGACGTTCTATTTCCTGCGCGACTGGGACATGCTGGTCGAGCGCGTCGCCGCGCTGATACCACGTGACCATATCGGCACGGTGACCCGGCTTGCGAAGGATTCCGACCTCGTCCTCGGCGCCTTCCTGCGTGGACAGTTCCTGGTGATGCTGACACTGGGCGTGCTGTACGCGCTCGGCCTGTGGGGCGTTGGCCTGGACCTCGGCTTGCTGATCGGTTTCATTGCCGGCCTGGTGAGTTTCGTGCCCTATCTCGGCCCGGCCACGGGCGTGGTGCTCGGCGTGATCGCCGCGATGGTGCAGTTCGGCGACTGGCAGCACGTGGCGTTGGTGCTGGGCGTGTTCGGCATCGGCCAGGTGATCGAGAGTTACTGGCTGACGCCGCGACTGGTCGGCGATCGCATCGGACTGCATCCGGTCGCTGTGATCTTCGCGATCATGGCCGGTGGCCAGCTGTTCGGTTTCCTCGGCGTGCTGCTGGCGCTGCCGGTGGCGGCAGTCCTCAACGTGATGTTGCGCTTCGCGCACGAGCGTTACACCCAGAGTCGCCTGTACGCGGGCGACCGGCCGGCGATCCTGCTCGACGACTACGTCGAACCCAGCGTCAGCGGCGAGCCGCCGCAGGACATCGCCTTGCAGGGCATGCCGTTGCGGGGCATGCCGCCCGAGGGCAGCGACGAAGCGTGAGCTCCACGCCCCCGACCAACATGACGCCGCAGCTGCCGCTGGCGTTGCGCTATCCGCCTGACCAGCGACTGGAGACGTTCGTTGCCGGGCCGGAAGGCGCGCTCGCGCAGCTGCGCGCGCTGGCGCAATCGCCTGGCGCGGACTGGTTGTACCTGGCCGGGCCTGCGGGCGTCGGCAAGACCCACCTCGCGTTGGCCGTGTGCGCCGCCAGCGAAGCGGCAGGCCGGCGCGCCGCCTACCTGCCGCTGAAGACCGCGGCCGGCCGCTTGCGCGATGCCCTCGACGCCTTCGACGGCAGCGACGTGATCGCACTCGACGGCCTCGATGCGATCGCAGGCCGGCGCGACGACGAGATCGCCTTGTTCGATTTTCACAATCGCGCCCGGAGCGCCGGCAGCGCCCTGCTGTACACCGCGCAGATCGCACCGGATGCGCTGGCATTGTCGCTGCCTGATTTGCGCTCGCGCCTGTCCCAGTGCGCGCGTATCACCTTGTCCCCGCTGGACGACGACGGCCGTCGCCAGGTGTTGCAGGAACGCGCGCAGCGACGCGGATTGATCCTCGACGACGCGGCACTCGACTGGTTGTTGAAGCGTGTCGGTCGCGATCTGGCGGGCCTGACTGCGTTGCTCGATCAGCTCGATCGCGCTTCGCTGGCGGCACAGCGGCGGGTCACCGTGCCGTTCCTGAAGCAGACGCTCGATCTGTAACGTGCGCGGTGCGCACGTGCTGCACTACTTCGCGGCGCGGTCTTCTTCCGGGAAGATCGCGATGGCTTCCACTTCGAGCACAAGCTCCGGTGAATTGAGTCGACTGACCTCGACCCACGACGAGGTCGGGTAGTCGCCGGCGTAGTACTGCTTGCGCAGTTCCTTGTGCTTGTTGAACTCGACCAGGTCGGTGGTGAAGAGCGTCTCCTTGACCACGTTCTGGAACGTCAGGCCGTGGGCCGCCAGGGTCTTGTCGATGCGACCGTAAACCTGCTTGATCGCGGCAGGCATCTCGCCAGCGCCTACCGATCCCGAGATATACAGCGTATTGCCGACCCTGATCGCCCGGCTGAAGCCAAGGTCCGCTTCAATGACGGGTGCGAAATGAAAGGCCTGCTTGCGCACGTCGTTGTCCGCCGCATAGGCGAGACCAGAAGCCAGTGACATAAGAAGGGCCACGCACAGGGTTTTCATGGCTGTCTCCACTCGTTGAGTCAATGCAGGCCCGTTACCGTTGCTTCCAGACGTCTCGGATAAACACGGTTAAATCGGTGGCACGTGGCACTACGCCGGTCTGGTTCAGCATGTCGCCGACGAAGCCACGGTGATAGGTCGCGTGGTTGACCAGGTGCAGGATGATCTCGCCGCGCGTCATCATGCCTTCGCCGCCGTCGACGTAATGGAAATGCACGTCCTGCGCGATCTGCTGCTCGTCCAGCGATGCGGCGTAGTCGATGTACCACCGGTCCAGCGCGGTCACCGAGTCCCACAATTCCTGCAGGGGCGGATGCGTCGGCATGTTGCGCGAACTGTAGGGATGCGACCGGCCTTCCAAGTGGGCCTGGAAGATCCGGTCGATCACATGCACGTGGTTGAGCGTGTGCACCATGCTGCCGAAGTGCGTCTGGCGCGGCTTGGTCGCTTCGTCTTCCGGTAATGCCGCCACGGTGGCAAAGACTCGCTGATTGGCCCAGGCCTTGTAGTGGACGAGCATTTCGATGGGCAAAGTCATTTGTCTTCCGTGTGCTTGCGACAACGCGCTTCGGCGTGGCCGGTTACTTCTTCGGCTCGGGATCCCAGTTCACCGACCAGATGACGGAAACGATCTTCCAGCCATCATCGGTTTTGACCAGATGCCAGGCTTCCTTGCCATGGTTGGTTTCCTTCCCGTCGGCATTGAAGCTGTAGTCGAACAGGATCGACGCCACATCTCCGTCCGTATCGATTTTCGTGTTCCAGAACTTTTCTTCGAGCTTTTTGTTGCTGGACACGATGCCGTCGATGAACGATACGGGGTTGTTCTCGGGCTTGAAACGGACCTTGACGGCTTCCGGTTTCTTCTTGCGGAGCTGCTGCAGATTGGAGTCGCCGACAACGTTCTGCCAGGTGATGTTCTCGTGCAGGAACAGTTTGACGAAGCGCTCCTTGTCTTTGTCGATGATCGCGGTGCGGAATGCTTCGACGACGGCTTCGATTTGCTGGGTCGGGGTCTCCGCGGCTTTCGCTTCAGTCTGGGCGAAAGCGGGGAAAGACAGCAGGCAGGCAAGCGCGAGCAGCAATGACTTCACGAAAACTCCGGAGTGATTGGGGAAGGACGGCATTGGTCAGGACATACTTGGTCGAGGCATGGGCGCGGAAAGTTCCGCATCCAATTGCTGCAGGCGTTGCGGTGTACCGACATCGGTCCAGCGGCCGGGATGATGCTCGCCGGTGACTCGCCCGTCCTTCATGGCCGCACGCAGCAGCGGCGCGAGCTTGAAACGTGGCGGGGTTTCGTCGGCGCCGGGTGCTGCACCAATGATGTCGCGCCAACCATCGAATAGCGATGGCCGATACACGCCGATGCCGGCGAAGGTGAGTTTGCCATCGCCATCCGAGTCGATGCGGCCATCGTCGCGCAGCGCGAAGTCGCCATGCGGGTGCTGCGGAGGGTTGGCGACCAGCACCAGGTGCGCTTCGCCATCGATCGCACGTGGCAGGTGGGCGAAGTCGTAATCGGTCCAGATATCGCCGTTGACCATGAGGAAGGGTTTGTCGCCGAGCAACGACAGTGCATTCCACATGCCGCCGCCTGTTTCCAGCGGTGCCGCGCCCTCGTAGATGTAGTGCAGGTGCAGGCCCCAATGTGCGCCATTGCCGAGTGCTTGCGGAAATTGCTCGGCGAGCCAGCTGGTGTTGACCACGACATCGCGCACGCCGAGCGCGGCGAGTTTTTCCAGGTGCCAGGCGATCAAAGGTTTGCCGCCAGCATGCAGCAGCGGCTTGGGCGTGGTGTTGGTCAGCGGCCGCATGCGCTCGCCGAGGCCGGCGGCGAGGATCAGCGCCTTCATACAGCCGAGGCCCTCATTCGTGCGTCGCCCAATTCTCGTGCAGCCGCATCGATGGCTTCACGCGTTCCTCGATCAGTGCGAGGAGGGGGGCGAACTCCGGATACTTCGGCAGCACCGCATCGAGATAGCCGAAGAAACGCGGCACGTCGTGCAGGTATTTCGACTTGCCATCGCGATGGTGCAGGCGGGCGAAGATACCGATGATCTTCAGGTGCCGCTGCACGCCGATCCAGTCGGCATCGCGGCGGAACTGCGCGAGCACGGGCACTGGCAGGCCGGCAGTGGTTGCACGTGCGTGGTAGTGGGCGAGCCAGGCATCGACGCGGTGTTCGGGCCAGCTCAGGAATGCATCCTTGAACAGACTGATCGGGTCGTAGGCGATCGGCCCGTACAGCGCGCCCTGGAAATCCAGCACGGCCGGGCCATCGCTGGCCGGCCCGCCTTGAACAGGCATGAGGTTGCGCGGCATGTAGTCGCGGTGCACCAGCAGCTGCGGCTGTGCCAGCGCGGCGTCGACCAGGCGCTGGTAGACCAGGTCGAGTCGCTGCTGGTCGTGCTCGTCGAGCACCATGGCGAGGTGATGGCCGAGGAACCACTCGTCGAAGATGCGCAGCTCGCGCAGCAGGAAGGCCGCGTCGTAGCGCGGCACATCCTCCGGTACCGGAATCGCCTGCAGTTTGAGCAACTGGTCGATCGCGCCATCGAACAGCGCATCGGCGTTGTCGGCGTGGATCAGGTGCAGGTACGTATCGGCGCCAAGATCTTCGAGCAGCAGGAACCCGACCATTGGGTCCTCGGCGATCACCTGCGGTACGCGCACGCCGCCGTCCTCGAGCAACTGGCGAATGCGCAGCCACGGCCGCGGGTCTTCGAGATCCGGCGGCGAATCCATGACGATGCGGCTGGGCTCGTGCCCCAGCGTGCGCCAGTAACTGCGGAAGCCGGCATCGACCGAAGCACGCACCAGTTCGATGCCGGCATGGCCGATGGCGTTGCGCGCCCAGGCGAGGCGTGCTTCGGCGCGCGGATCGTCGGGATGGGGAGACGGGCTCATGCGGCACAGGGTAAACGCACCGCGATCAATTCGGCGAGAGGATGGCCCGGAAGCACAAAGGCGTGCGAGTAGCTCGCACGCCTTTGCCTATTCAACGCAAGCGGTGCCGTCACGCTGCCACGGCTTGCCCCTCTAACGCTGCCAGCCATTCGTCGTCGGAACCCTCGCTGACGCCTTCGAACAGGAACGTCGACAGGTAGCGTTCGCCGGTGTCGGGCAGCATCGCCAGCAGCACCGAGCCTTCCGGCGCCTGCTCGGCGACGCGCAATGCAGCAGCGACGGTGGCGCCGGCGGAAATGCCGACGAAGACGCCTTCCTCGGCTGCCAGTCGTCGTGCGGTATCGCGCGCGAGCACATCATCGATTGGCAGGATCTCGTCGGCGATGGTGCGGCTGAGCACGGCGGGCAGGAAGTCCGGCGTCCAGCCCTGGATCTTGTGCGGCTGCCATTCCTTGCCGGAAAGCAGTGCGGCGCCCGCGGGCTCGCTGGCGATGATGCGAATGCCCGGACGCGCGAGTTTCAGCACTTCGCCGGCGCCGGTGATGGTGCCGCCGGTGCCCCAGCCGCTGACGAAATAGTCGAGCCGTTTGCCGGCGAAGTCGCGCAGGATCTCCGGGCCGGTGGTGCTGCGGTGGTAGGCGGGATTAGCTTCGTTCTCGAACTGGCGGGCGAGGAACCAGCCGTGCTTGTCGGCGAGTTCCTTGGCCTTGCGCACCATGCCGCTGCCGCGTTCGGCGGCGGGCGTGAGGATGACCTTGGCGCCGAATGCACGCATCAGCTTGCGGCGCTCGATCGAGAAGGTTTCGGTCATCACCGCGACGAACGGATAACCGCGCGCCGCGGCCACCATCGCCAGCGCGATGCCGGTGTTGCCGGAGGTGGCTTCGATGATCGTCTGGCCCGGCTTGAGCGTGCCGCGTTGCTCGGCGTCGAGCACGATCGCCAGCGCCAGGCGATCCTTGACCGAGCCGCCCGGATTGAACGCCTCGTTCTTGGCGTACAGCGTGACGTGCTTGGGCGCGATGCGGTGCAGTTTGACGATGGGCGTGGAGCCGATGGTGTCGAGGATGCTTTCGTAGAGGGCCATGTAATGAAATCCGGGGGAGTTTGGAGGGGACGACTTCGTTTCTACACCCAGCACCAGGTTGGTGCGTGAGGTTTTCGTTTCGTTACGCGGCTTGCGCGAGGTCTTCGTGGGCAATAGCCGTTGAAGCTGCGCCCAGCGGCGCCGCACCGAACCAATGCAATTTTCCGGCCAGTGCCGCGACCTCGCCGAGGATCAGCAATGCCGGCGACCGCACCGAATGCAAACGTGCAAGCTCCGGTAATTCGGCCAACGTGCCGACGATGACGCGTTGTTCGGGGCGTGAGCCGTTTTCGACGATCGCAAACGGCGTGCCCGGCGCCCGGCCATGCGCGATGAGCCGGTCGCGGATCTTTTCCAGTCCGGCCACGCCCATGTAGAAGGCCAGGGTCTGCCGTTCCTGCGCCAGCGCGGCCCAGTCCAGGGTGTCGTCGGAATCCTTGCAGTGCGCGGTGATGAAGCGCACCGACTGCGCGTGTTCGCGGTGGGTGAGCGGGATGCCGGCATACGCACCGCAGGCGAGTGCTGCGGTGATGCCGGGCACGACTTCGAACTCGATGCCGCGTGCGTGCAGTGCTTCGAGTTCCTCGCCGCCGCGGCCGAAGACGAACGAGTCGCCGCCCTTGAGCCGCACCACGCGTTTGCCTGCACGCGCGTAATCGACCAGCAGCGTGTGGATGCGTTCCTGCGTCGCGTTATGGTCACCACCGACCTGCTTGCCGACTTCGACCAGTTCCGCGTCGCGGCGCGCCAGCGCAAGCACCTCCGGGCTGACCAGGCGGTCATGGAGGATGACGTCGGCTTCGCTCAGCAGTCGCAGCGCACGCAGTGTGAGCAGGCCGGGGTCGCCGGGCCCGGCGCCGACCAGAGCCACGCGACCCACAGGGTTCTCGCCGCGACCACCACCCAACACGGCATCGAACTCGCGCTCGGCAGCGGCTTGGTCGCCGGCACGCAGCAACGACGGGATCGGCCCCGCCAGCACGCGTTCGAAGAAACGGCGTCGCGCCTGCAGGCCGGGCAGACGCGCTCGGATGCGGGCGCGTTCGCGCGTGAGTAGTCCGGCGAGTGCGCCTAGCGATTCGTCGAATTGCGTTTCCAACTGCTCGCGCAGGTGCCGGGCGAGCATCGGGGCGCCGCCTCCGCTGGAGATCGCGATCTGCAATGGCCCGCGCTCGACGCGCGCCGGTACCTGGAAGCTCGATAGCTCGGCGTCGTCGACCACGTTGACGAAGACGCGGCGTTCTTCGCCAATGCTGGCGACGGCGCGATTGCTGGCCGCGTCATCGGTGGCGGCGATGGCCAGCCATGCACCGTCGAACCATGCCGGTTCGAAGACGCCGGGGACGTATTCGATCCGCCCTGACGACGCCCATTCGGACAGGGTGGGTTCCAGTTCCGGCGCCCCCACGCGGACCTGGGCGCCGGCATCAAGCAAGGCCGCCACCTTCCGCCGCGCCACCGCACCGCCGCCGACCACCAGCACGGTGCGGCCTCGCAGGTCGGCGAACAGAGGAAACAGCGGCGCAGTCATGGACGTCAGGCGGGATGTGGGACAGAAACCGTACTAATCGCATCCCATCAGCGGAAATGACCCCGCGACTGGTGCTTATTCCGTATGGGCATAAGCTTTTGATATGCCGGCAAGGCATAAGTGCTGGACAAGTTCACCGGCACGGCGGTAGATTCATCCCTTCATTCGCATAAAGCGATATTTACAACTGAAACTGTGTATGCCCGGACGCGTCTTGCGCGCCGGCTGCACCCCGAAGCCTCATGACACTGACCCAACTCCGCTACCTCGTAGCCATCGCCGACTCCGGGCTCAACATCACGTTGGCCGCGGAGAAGGTGCATGCCACCCAGCCGGGGTTGTCCAAGCAGCTCAAGCAGCTCGAGGACGAATTGGGCTTCCTGCTGTTCGTGCGCAAAGGTCGCAGTCTCGACGCCATCACCCCTGCTGGCGTGCAGGTGTTGGAAAACGCGCGCCGCATCCTTGCCGAGGTCAACAACGTCCGCAGCTATGCCGCCAATCACCGTCGCGAAAGCCATGGCGAGCTGACCCTCGCCACCACCCACACCCAGGCGCGCTTCGTGCTCCCGCCGGCGATCGCCGAGGTCAAGCGCAGCTATCCGCAGGTCGGCATCCACCTCAAGCCAGCGGGCGAGGGTGAAGTGTTGGCATCGCTGGCGAAGGGGCAGGCGGACCTGGCCGTGATCAGCACTGCCGGCGATCCACCTGCGGACGGACTGGCGATCCCGCTGTTCCGGTGGAAGCGCGTGCTGCTGGTGCCGCGCGGGCATCCGCTGGCCGACGCTGGGCAGGCGCCGACGCTGGAAACGCTCGCCAGGCATCCGTTGATCAGTTACGACTCGTCGGTGCGTCCGGAATCGTCGTTGCGTCGCGCTTTCGCTGCGATCGGGCTGGAACCGCAGATTGCGTTGACCGCGCACGATGCCGATCTGATCAAGACCTATGTGCGCGCGGGTCTCGGTGCGGGTCTATTGGCCGAGATGGCCGTCACCGCGCGGGATGTGGAGGAGTTGGTGGTGTTGCCCGCGCCGCCGCAGTTGCCTGAATGCATGACGTGGGCATTGCTGCCGCATGGTCGGGTGTTGCGCGACTATGCGGTCGAGCTGCTGCATGCGTTGGCGCCGCAATTGGATCGCCACGATTTGCGCCGGGTGCTCGCGGGTAATCTCGAGGCGGATTGGCCGACGCCGCCCACGTGGGTGGAATTGAGTCAGGCGATCACGGTCTGACGCATCTTGCTCGTCATCCCGCGAAGGCGGGGATCCAGTGACTTTCTCTGCTTCTGCCCTTGCTCGTCATCCCGGCGGAAGCCGGGATCCATTTTGACTTTGCCTTTTTGCTTCAAGAGCATTCCACTACTGCGCAGCGGGTCACTTTTCTTTGCTGGCCCAAAGAAAAGTAACCAAAAGAAATGGCCTCCTTGGCAAGAGCACACCGCGCGGCGTGGGAGGCTGCGGAGATTTTTCGACTCGGCATCCTGCCTCGGTCGAAAAACGGCGCACGTCCTGTGCGCCGCCCTCCGGGTTATGTAGGTAGTCGGTGTTCCAGCTTTCTTCGAAGCAACAGCATCAGTTGAGTGCTTACGCCGCCTGTTCCACAGCTCCGCTCCAGTCCTCATGCAACCCGCATTCGCGCTTCAAGCCGAAGAAACGGGTGTCTTCCTCGCTCATGCCGGCCGTGAGCGGTCGTGTGGTGTGCGTGTCGCCGATGGAGACGTAGCCTTCGTGCCACAGCGGGTGGTAGGGGAGGTCGTGGCGTTGCAGGTAGTTCCAGATGTCGCGGTCGTTCCAGTCGGCGAGGGGATGCAGTTTCCAGCGGCCGTCGCGTAGTTCGATGAAATCGATGTCGGCGCGGCTCTGCGATTGCGCGCGGCGGATGCCGGCGATCCAGGTGCGCACGCCGAGTTCGTCGAGCGCGCGTTGCATCGGTTCAACCTTGTGCACGCGGTTGTAGCGGTTGAGGCCATCGACGCCGAGTTCGCGCAGCCGGGTCACGTTGGCATCGTTCCATGCGGCTTCCGTGCGCGGACGATAGATCTTGAGGTTGAGCGCGAGGCGTGCACCCAGCTCGTCGGCGAAGCGATGCGTCTCCGGGAACAGGTAGCCGGTGTCGATCAGGATCACCGGGAGATCGGCTTGCTGCCGCGTGACCATGTGCAGCGCCACCGCTGCCTGCGCGCCGAAGCTCGATGACAACGCGTGGTTGCCGGCCAGGGTTTCGAGGCCCCATGCCACGCGTTCCTCGGCGGTCTTGTGGCCGAGCCAGCGGTTGAGGTCGGCGAGCGCGCGCGGCGATTCGGCGGCGCTGACGGGATCGGGCGGGCTCATGCTTGCACCTGCACGGGAATGTGTTTCGGGATGCGAACGACCTGGCTGCGGACGAGGAAATCGCCGAAGCCTTCTTCGGATTCGCGTTCGCCGGCGTAGCGCGCCAGCAGCGGATCGAGCGCGGCGAGAATCGCCGCTTCGTCGATGTTTTCGCGATACAGCGTGTTCAAGCGCTGGCCGCGATGGTCGGCACCAAGCATCAGGTTGTAACGGCCAGGCGCCTTGCCGACGAGGGCGATCTCGCCGAGGTACGGCCGCGAGCAACCGTTCGGGCAGCCGCTGATGCGCAGGTTAAGCGGCATATCGCGCAGGCCGTGCGTGTCGAGCAGAGTCTCGACCTTGCCGACGAACTCCGGCAGATAGCGTTCGGCTTCGGCCATTGCCAGGCCGCAAGTCGGCAGGGCGACGCAGGCGAGCGCATTGAGGCGCGTCGGCGTTGCCGTCGTGTGCGCGCCGAGGCCGTGCGAAGACACCAGCGCATCGATGCGCCAACGCTCTGAGGCTGGTACGCCGGCGATCACCAGGTTCTGGTTCGGCGTCATGCGGAACTCGCCGGTGTGACTGCTTTTAACAAGCACACGGGCGATTTCACGCAGGCCAGTGAGATGCGACAGCCCATCGCGATCCCAGATGCGCCCAGAGGGAATGCGCAGGGTCAGGTGCCAACGTCCATCCTCGCCTTCCACCCACCCGAAACGATCGTTGTTGTGCGCGAAGGCGAAGTCGCGCGCCGCGTCAAGCGCGAAGCCGGCGCGGCGTTCGACTTCCGCCTTGAACCAGTCGAGACCACGGTCGTCGATCGTGTATTTCAGCCGCGCGCGCTTGCGCACGGCGCGGTTGCCGAAGTCGCGCTGCGCGGTCACGACCGCTTCGCCAACAGCAATCACCTGCTCGGGCGTGACGAAACCGATCACGTCGCCGAGGCGTGGATAGGTTTCCGGATCGCCGTGGCTCGCACCCATGCCGCCGCCAACGCTCACGTTGTAGCCGACGAGCTTCCCGTCTTCGATGATGGCGATGAATCCGAGATCCTGCGCGTACACGTCGACATCGTTGTACGGCGGGATCGCGAAGCCGATCTTGAACTTGCGCGGCAGGTAGGCCTGGCCGTAGATCGGTTCGACTTCCTCGCCACTGCCGGCGACTTTTTCTTCGTCGAGCCAGATCTCGTAGTAGGCGCGCGTGTTCGGCAGCAGGTGCTCGGACAACGCCGCGGCTTGCGCGAACACCGCTGCATGCGCCTGCGATTGCAGCGGGTTGGCCGCGACCGCCACGTTGCGATTGACGTCGCCGCAGGCGGCGAGGGTGTCGATCAGCGCGGCGTTGATCGCCTGCATGGTCGGCTTCAACTCGCCCTTGATCACGCCGTGGAACTGGAACGCCTGCCGCGTGGTGATCCGCAGGCCGCGTTCGGCGAACGTGGTGGCGATGCGATCGAGTTTCAGCCACTGCTCCGGCGTGACCACGCCGCCCGGAGTGCGGGTGCGGATCATGAACGAGAACGCGGGTTCGAGCTTCTGCTGGCGGCGTTCCTCGCGGATGTCGCGATCGTCCTGCTGATAGCTGCCGTGGTACTTGATCAGGGTCTGGTCGTCTTCGGCCAGCGCACCTGTGATCGGGTTGGCGAGCGATGCCAGCAGCGTGCCACGGAGGCGACCGCTGTCCTGCTTGATGTCTTCGACCGAATGCGCACTCATCTCAATACACGTCCCGTGCGTAACGGCCCTGCGCCTGAAGGTCGTTCAAGTAATCGTTGGCGTCGTCGTCGGACTTGCCACCGTGCATGGTGATCGCTTCGAGCAACGCGGCATGCACGTCCTTGCCCATCGCGATCGCGCCGCAGACATAGAGATGCGCGCCGGATTCCAGCCACGCGTACAGTTCGCGGCCGTGTTCGCGCAGGCGGTCCTGCACGTAGATTTTCTGGGCCTGGTCGCGCGAGAAGGCGAGGTCGAGGCGATGCAGGCCGCCGTTCTTCAGCGCGTCCTGCCATTCCAGCTGGTAAAGGAAATCGCTGCGGCTGTGCGGATTGCCGAACAGCAGCCAGTTGCGGCCGCTGGCACCGACGGCGACGCGCTCCTGCACGAAACCGCGGAACGGCGCGACGCCGGTTCCGGGCCCGATCATGATCACGTCGCGCGCGGCATCCTTCGGCAGACGGAAGCGTTCGTTGTGCTCGATATAGATCGGCAGTTTCGCGCCTTCCTCACTCGCAGCGAGCAGATGCGACGCCGCGCCCCAGCGCGTGCCGCCACCGTTGTCGTATTCGACATGGGCGACGGTGAGGTGCGCTTCGTCGCCGACCAGTTTCTGGCTGGAGGCGATCGAGTACAGCCGTGGAGTGAGCGGACGTAACGCTGCGACCAGTTCTTCAGCCGACCATTCGCCACGATATTGCTGCAGCAGATCGATGACCTGGGTGTTGGTGAGCAGCTTCGTCAGTTGCGCGGCGTTGTCCGGTGCCAGCAGGCGATTGAGTTCGTCGCTGCGCACGTGCGTGGCATGGGTGGCGACGAACGGGCGCGCGAGCCTGGTCAGCTCGCGCTTCTCGCCCAGCCATTGCCGCAGCGGCAGGCTCTGCTCGGCATGGGTCACGCTGGCATCGCCGTCGAGTTCGAGTGCGGCGAGCACTGCGTCGACCAGTGCCGGCGGATTCTGCGGCCACAGGCCGAGCGCATCGCCGGGTTCGTAGTGCAGGCCCGAGCCTTCGAGGGAAATCTCGAAGTGACGGACATCCTTGCTTGAAGCCGCTTTCTGACTGCCGCGGCCAGTGATGCGCTGGTTGACGAGCAACTCGGCGGCGAACGGCGCGTCGCGGTGGAATGCCGGCGCCGGCGGCAATGGACGCAGCGGCGTGACCGTGGCGCGTGGCGGCGCTTTCAGCGCTTCCTTCGCGGTCACGAGGACTTTGTCCAGCCACGGATTGGCAACGCTGTCGATGTCGAGGTCGGCATCGCCGCGCGCGAGCCAGCGCGTCGCACCGAGTTCGGCCAGGCGCTCGTCGAGGCGCTTGCCGATCGCGCAGAACTGCGGGTAGCTGGAATCGCCGAGACCGAGGACTGCGTAGTGCAGGTCCTTCAATTGCGGGGCGCGCTTGCCGGCGATGAAGTCGACGAAGCCACGGGCGTCGTCCGGCGGATCGCCGTCGCCCTGGGTGCTGATCACAACGACCAGGTAGCGCTCGTTCTTGAGTTCGCGGGTTGGATAGGCGTCGGCGCGCAACAGCTTGACGCTGAGGCCGGCGGTTTCCGACTGCTGCGCCAGCTTCTCGGCGGCGCGCCTGGCGTTGCCGGTCTGGCTGCCGTAGACGATGGTCAAAGTGTGCGCGGGTGCGACCGCGACCAGCGGTTCGGCCGCCACACGCAGCGGCAACGCTCGGCCGCGGGCGATGCCGGCGGCGTAACCGGACAACCACCACAAACCGTCGGCGTCCAGGCCTTCGGCCAGCCGCGCGAGCGTGGTAGCCGTGTCTTCCGGCAGCGACGGCGGCGTGAGCAGGGCGGGGGCAGGCATGGGATAGGCCGGGAGCGCGGGAATTGCAGCCAGACTAGTGATGGCCCTCGCGCGGGGGAAAGGACCGCTCGTTATGCGTTCATTCCCCGCGCTTATTTCCCCATTAGCGCGGCGGTTTTGATACTCGTCGCACCCAGCGGCCTTGCGCCGCCTCGCAAATCGAGCCGATTCCTTCAGCGGGGCTATCGGCCCGCTCCCTATAATGTGCCGAATTAGCCGCGGCGGCCGCCTGCCGGCCAGAGAGATTTAGCCTGCTTATGCCCGCAAGCCCAGATTTGAGCCACCTCGACCGCCTGGAAGCGGAAAGCATCCATATCCTGCGCGAGGTCGCGGCCGAGTTCCGCAATCCAGTGATGTTGTATTCGATCGGCAAGGACAGCTCGGTGCTGCTGCACTTGCTGCTGAAGGCGTTCGCGCCGGCGAAACCCCCCATCCCGTTGTTGCATGTCGATACCGGCTGGAAGTTCGGCGAGATGATCGCGTTCCGCGACCGTCGTGCCACCGAAACCGGCATCGACCTGCGGGTGCACATCAATCCCGACGGCCTCGCGCAGGGCATCGGCCCGATCAGCCATGGCGCCAATGTCCATACCGACGTCATGAAGACCCAGGCGCTGAAGCAGGCGCTGGATGCCGGCGGCTTCGATGCCGCGATCGGCGGTGCGCGCCGCGACGAAGAGAAGTCGCGCGCCAAGGAGCGCATCTTCTCGTTCCGCAGCGAGCAGCATCGCTGGGACCCGAAGAACCAGCGCCCCGAGCTGTGGAACCTCTACAACACGCGGACCCACAAGGGCGAAAGCGTGCGCGTGTTTCCGATCTCGAACTGGACCGAGCTCGACGTCTGGCTCTACATCTATCGCGAACGGATTCCCGTGCCGTCGCTGTACTTCGCGGCAGAGCGTCCCGTGGTCGAACGCGACGGGGGGCTGATCCTGGTCGACGATGCGCGTTTGCCGTTGCGCAATGGCGAAACGCCGCAGGTGAAGCAGGTGCGCTTCCGCACGCTCGGCTGCTACCCACTGACCGGCGCGATCGAATCCGACGCCGACACGCTGGAGAAGATCATCGCCGAGATGCTGGTGGCGACCACGTCCGAACGCCAGGGTCGCGTGATCGACCATGACCCATCGGCGTCGATGGAGAAGAAGAAGCAGGAGGGCTATTTCTGATGAACCACATCGCCAACCTCTTCTCTTGTGCGAGTGACTCTTGTGGGGGCGACGTAAGTCGCGATCGCGACGTCTTCAATCTCTCCCAAGTGCTTATCGCGACTTACGTCGCTCCCACAAAAACAAAAGCAACAACTACGGTGGGGGTGGTCGCATGAACGTGGCCGACACCGTCGCTGCATACCTGCAGCAGCACGAAACCAAGGGCCTGCTGCGCTTCATTACCTGCGGCAGCGTCGACGATGGCAAGAGCACGCTGATCGGCCGCCTGCTGCACGACACCAAGGGCCTGTTCGTCGACCAGCTTGCCGCGCTCGAAAAAGACAGCCGTCGCCATGGTACCCAGGGCGATGAGATCGACTACGCGTTGCTGCTCGACGGCCTGTCGGCCGAACGCGAGCAGGGCATCACCATCGATGTCGCTTACCGTTTCTTCAGCACCGACAAGCGCAAGTTCATCGTCGCCGACTGCCCGGGCCACGAGCAGTACACGCGCAACATGGCGACGGGTGCGTCGACCGCCGATGTCGCGGTAGTGCTGGTCGACGCGCGCAAGGGCCTGCTGCCGCAGACGCGTCGCCACAGCTACATCGTCTCGCTGCTCGGCATCCGCCATGTGCTGCTGGCGGTCAACAAGCTGGACCTGGTCGACTACGACCAATCGGTGTTCGACGAGATCGAAGCCGGCTACCGCGAACTGGCAGCAAAACTCGGCATTCCCCATGTGCAGGCGGTCCCGCTGTCGGCACTCAAGGGCGACAACCTGCTGCAGCGCTCGGCGGCGACGCCGTGGTACTCGGGCCCGACCGTGCTCGACTACCTGGAGAGCGTCGAGGTCGAACGTGGTGACGCCGACATTGGCTTCCGCTTGCCGGTGCAGTGGGTCAATCGCCCGAACCAGAATTTCCGGGGCTTTGCCGGCACGATTGCGGCTGGCGAAATACGGCCCGGTGATGACATCGTCGCGCTGCCTTCGGGCCGGCGTTCGAAAGTGGCGCGCATCGTCACCGCCGACGGTGATCTCGACATCGCCGCGACTGACCAGGCGATCACGCTCACGCTCGCCGATGAACTCGACATCAGCCGCGGCGACGTGATCGCCAGCGCGGACAAACCACCGCAGGTCGCCGACCAGTTCGCAGCGCACCTGCTGTGGATGGGCGAGCACGCATTGCTGCCCGGGCGCTCGTACTGGCTCAAGCTCGGCACGCGCACGGTCAGCGCCAGCATCACCGAGATCAAGCACAAGATCGACGTGAACACGCAGGAGCATCTTGCCGCCAAGCACCTCGAGCTCAACGAGGTTGCTTACTGCAACCTCAGCCTCGACCAGCCGATCGCGTTCGAGGCCTATGCCGACAACCGCGAGCTCGGCGGCTTCATCCTGATCGACCGCCAGAGCAACGCCACCGTCGCCGCCGGTACGCTCGATTTCGCCCTGCGCCGCGCCGGCAACATCCACTGGCAACACGTCGACGTGGACAAGTCGGCACGCGCCCGGATCAAGGCGCAGCGGCCGCGTTGCGTGTGGTTCACCGGTCTGTCCGGTTCCGGCAAGTCGACCATCGCCAACCTCGTCGAGAAACGCCTGCTCGCGCTCGGCCACCACACCTATTTGCTCGACGGCGACAACGTCCGCCACGGCCTCAACAAGGACCTTGGCTTCACCGACGAAGACCGCGTCGAAAACCTGCGCCGCGTCGCCGAAGTTGCCAAATTGATGACCGATGCCGGCCTGATCGTGCTGGTCAGCTTCATCTCCCCGTTCCGCGCCGAACGCCGCGCTGCGCGGGCGCTGTTCGCGGAAGACGAATTCATTGAGGTCTTCGTCGATACCCCGCTCGCGGTCGCTGAACAACGCGACATCAAAGGCCTCTACGCCAAGGCCCGCCGTGGCGAACTACCGCACTTCACGGGCATCGATTCGCCGTATGAAACGCCCGAGACGCCTGAATTGCGGCTCGATACCACCAATGAGCCGGCTCAAGCGCTGGCCGAACAGGTGGTGGCTCGATTGCTGGGCGACTAGTGGAAGGCAACGGGATGCGCGCGCACCCCGTTGCACTCCCACATCTGCTGACGGGTCAGGCTGCCTGCAACTCCAGCAGCGACGCATGCACGCCATCCCATAGCGCCAGCCGCGCGCGGATGCTCTCGATCGCAGCCTGCGTCACCGTGGCGCGACGATCGCTACTGCGGCCGATCGCGCCTTCGATGATCTGCTGTGCCATCGGCCCGTGCGATTCGCCGTCCACCTCGATGTGGCGCTTGAGGTAGAACACGAACATCGGCGCCTGCTCTTCGCCGATCTGCCAGTTCGCCAGCAACGCGTTGAACATCTGCGGAATCACGTTCTCGCGGCCATGGAAGAAGTTCGCCATGACGCTGAGCGTCGGTTCCTCGCTGGCCACGCGCAGGGTGTGGCCGACGAAGTTCCGCACATGCTCCGGGGCGCCAATCGTGTGCAGGGCGTCGATGGGTTCCATGCCGCCGACGACGAGATTCATGAAGCGATCGAACAACGACGTGTCCGCGCCGATCTCGCGCATCGCATCCAGGTAGATGTCGAGGTGGCTGGCCGGTTGGCCATCAGGCGCGATGTCGCTTTCCTCGCCGAGCACGATCTCGTTGATCAGGTGCGCAGCGAGGCGATCGCCACGCGGCATCCAAGGCACGTCGACGCAGGTGAGATCGCGTTGCAGGCGTTTGAGCAAACTCATGAAGTCCCAGACCGCGAAGACGTGCGCGCGCATGAACTCGCGCAGGTCATCGATGCTGGCCAGGCTTTCGAACACGGGGTGTTGTTCGAGCTGATGGCGCAGGTCAGCCAAGGTGGTCACATCATCCGTGCGTGCAATCAATACGGTTGCCATACCGATTCTCCTTGTCAATGTCGCCCGACCCCTCGACCGGGCGAGGACGCTCAGCGTCCATCGTTAGCCTCTCAGCTCATTGCACTGTTGCCTATGGACGTTACTGAAAATAGCCGGTAGCGCTTTTGTGATTGCTTTCGCGCTCGTTGTGACTTGCGAGCACGTGTGCATGGTTCAAAAAAACGCCCCGCGATGCGGGGCGTCTTCGTACACGGCGATGCAATGTCAGACTGGCTTGGGGGTCTTCTTGCGCACCGCCTCGTAGAGGAACAGCAGCGCGATCGCGCAGAGGATCGA
Organism: Lysobacter sp. CFH 32150; assembly: GCF_022758295.1. Classification (GTDB taxonomy): domain Bacteria; phylum Pseudomonadota; class Gammaproteobacteria; order Xanthomonadales; family Xanthomonadaceae; genus CFH-32150. Next base: position 227,216 of record NZ_JALDWJ010000008.1, read on the forward strand.
AATGGCGAACCCCACAAACCGGTTGCCGATGCTCAGCGCTGCGGAGACGTAGGTGCCGATCCACGAGCCTGCGATGCCAAGCAGGATGGTCAGGATCCAGCCCATCGGGTCCGCGCCAGGTTTGAAGAAGCGCGCCAGCACGCCGATAACGGCGCCGATCAAGATCGTATAGAGAATGCCACCCATTCTGTTCCCCTTCGGTCAGTGGTGTGTGGGTACCGCCCGCGCATGCTACTCCACCGGCCTTGCGCCGGTGACCAGGTCATTGTGGTGGGGCCTTGCGACGGAACAGGGTGCCGAGCAGGGCCAATGCCAGGCTGCCGGCAAGCGCAGCCAGGAAGCGCGCCCCCACGCCCTGCAGAGGGATCGCAAAAAACTTGGCAGCCTCCACGCCCAGTACCGCGCCGGCGATGCCGAGCAGGCAGGTCGACAGGAAACCGACCTGCCGCTGCCGCGTCGTAGCCAGCCGCGCGATCATGCCTGCCAACACGCCGAGCACGACGATCGCTGGCCAGCCATCACCGAGGCTTTCCAGGAAGCGGACGAACTGGACGAATTCGATTGGGCCGTCGTGCATGGATTGCTCCCCCAATACTGCGATGGTGTTGCGGACAAGATCGTCTAGGTGGCAATGCTCAACAGCATCCGTGGTCGCCATGCTGTTCGCCACCGGCCACCACGGCGACGCCGGTGGTTTCGCCGCGCTGGCTGGCGGCGTGGTGTTCGGCGATCACGCGCGCCACGCACGCGGTGACGCGCTTGCCCATCGGGATGTGCAGGAATTCGTTCGGGCCATGTGCATTGGAATGCGGGCCGAGGACGCCGGTGATCATGAACTGCGCGCCGGGGAACTTCTCGCCGAGCATGCCCATGAACGGGATCGTGCCGCCTTCGCCCATGTACATCGCGGGCTGGCCAAAGAATTCGCGACTGCTGGCATCGATGGCTTTTTCGAGCCACGGCGCCATCGCCGGCGCGTTCCAGCCGGTCGATGCTTTTTCGAGTTCCAGCGTGACCTGCGCGCCATTCGGCGGATCGTGTTCCAGCGCCTGCTTGAGCAATTCGCCCGCGCGCTTGCCGTCCATGGTCGGCGGCAATCGCAGCGACAGCTTCACCGAAGTATGCGGACGCAGTACGTTGCCCGCCGACGACAGTGCCGGCATGCCATCGGCGCCGGTTACCGACAGTGCTGGCCGCCAAGTGCGATTGAGCACGAGCTCAGTGAGGTCGTCGGCCATCGGCGTCATGCCGGGGAGGAACGGGAATTTGTCGTAGATCGCCGTATCCAGCACTTCGGCGCTTTTCTTCGCCTGCACCAGGCGTTCGGCCGGCACTTCCACATGCAGGCCTTCGAGCAGGATGCGGCCGCTATTCTCGTCTTCGATGCGCGAGAGCAATTGACGCAACAGGCGGAAGCTCGACGGCACGATGCCGGATGCATCACCCGAGTGCACGCCTTCGTTCAGCACCTTGACGGTGAGATTGCCGCCGGCGAGTCCACGCAGCGATGTGGTGCACCACAACTGCTCGTAATTGCCGCAACCCGAGTCGAGACACACCACGAGCGAGGGCTTTCCGATGCGGTCGGCGAGGTGGTCGACGTAAGCGGGCAGGTCGTAGCTGCCGGATTCTTCGCACGCTTCGATCAACACCACGCAACGTGCGTGCGGCACTTTTTGCTCCTGCAGCGCCAGGATCGCCGCGAGCGAACCGAAGATCGCATAACCATCGTCGGCGCCACCACGGCCGTAAAGCTTGTCGCCCTTGATCACGGGCTTCCACGGGCCGAGGTCGTCATCCCAGCCGGTCATCTCCGGCTGCTTGTCGAGGTGGCCGTAGAGCAGCACGCAATCCTCGTCGCTGCCACCGTTCGAGGCGGGGATCTCGATGCAGATCAACGGCGTACGGCCTTCCAGGCGCACCACTTCGAGCTGCATGCCGGGAATCGGCTGCGCCTTCGCCCAGGTTTCCATGAGCTTGACCGCGGCGTCCATGTAGCCGTGCGCCAGCCAATCAGCGTCGAACATCGGCGATTTGTTGGGAATACGGATGTACTCGACGAGCTGCGGGACGATTTCGTCGTCCCACTTCGTGCTGACGTAACGATCGACCTTGCTGGCGTCCATGGGGGGCCTTGCCGGGGAAAGGCGGATTCTACCGCCCAACCGCCCATGGCCGCGTTGCAGGCGGCTTTGTAGGCAATCCCTTACCTGCCGGTGCGGACTAGACCTGCGCTGCATCGGGGCCTCCGGCGATACGGCGTCCCGGGGCGGACACGGAGACTGTTCACACCGGCAGCGAGCACCGCGCCGGAAGGAACCGCAACCACATCACAGGGAGAGAGAATCGCCATGAAATCGTTCACCGCAATGCTGCAATCGCTGGTGCTGTCGCTCGTGCTCATGGGCAGTGCGTTCGCTGCCGACAAGGTCAACATCAACACCGCCGACGCCGCCACGCTGGATCGGGTGCTGCTCAACATCGGCCCGTCCAAGGCCGAGGCCATCGTCGCCCATCGCAAGGCCAACGGTGCGTTCCGCAGCGCCGAGCAGCTGGCGATGGTCAAGGGCATTGGCCTGAAGACGGTCGAGAAAAACCGCGACCGCATCGTGTTCGGTAGCGCACCGGCTGCAAAGCCGGTTGCCAAGCCGGCAGCCAGGCCGCTAACGCGTCGTTGAGCATTGCGCCTGCGCAGGACGCGCAGGCGGCAGGTCGGAGGCAACAAGGACGCCGGACAAGGACGTCGCATCGCCCGGTTGCGCGAACGTGCAGCCGGGCGATGGTTTTTTTGCGGCCGACAGCTGCGCGTTGCGGCGCGTGCGCGTAGGCTGCGCACCATGAGCACCCATCTGTCGACGTCGCGGGTGATCCCCGCCAACGAATACCGGCGCGATCGCTGGCGCAACGGCGCTGGCTGGACGCGCGAAATCCTGGCAAATCCCGCCCAAGGCGATTGGGACTGGCGATTGTCGATCGCCGAGATCGAGCACGATGCGCCGTTCTCCGCTTTCCCCGGCATCGAACGCGAACTCGTGCTGCTTTCAGGCAACGGCCTGCGCCTGCGTTTCGACGATGGCGAAGTGCGCGAGCTGATGCCGCCGCACGACAAGCTGCGGTTCGCCGGCGAGCGCGTGGTGACAGGCGAGCTTCTCGACGGCCCGACCCAGGATTTCAACCTGATGTGGCGTCGCGACGCGATCGATGCGCAACTCTGGCATCGGCCGCTGGTCGGGCCGATGGTGATCTTCGCCGAGCCCGGCACGACCTGGGTCGTGCATCTGCTGGCGGGACATGCACGGTTCGCAGACGATTCCGGTTTGCCCGACCTCGCCGCTGCCGACACCGCATTGTTGGTGGCGGGCGATACGCGTCTGCGTCACGTGATCGACGGCGCGGGGGAGGCTTTGGTGATCCGGTTACAGCAACAGGGGACCTAGCACTGCAGCCAGTACCAGCACCGAAAGCCCGAGCACGCTGATGAGCATCTCCTTCGCGTTGCGCCCACGCGCCCACATCCAGATGCCGGACAGGCCGAGCAGCAACATGCCGATGGCGAAGCTGTCGGCGAGCAGGCTCCAGACCACGCCACCGCCTACGCCCTTGTGCAAGCGGTTGAATGCCGCGAGCAGCGTGTGCTGGCTCTGCTTGACTTCGGCGGTTGCGTTGCCCGGTAAGAATTCCAATGCCCAGGATGCCGTGGCAGTGCCGCCGGACAGGTTCCATTTGGGCGGTTGCTTGACCTCGCGGTCGCCAAGCTTGCCGCTGTCCGGCTTGGCTTTGCGTACGACCTGCGTTTCCAGCCCGTGTGCCGTGCGCAACCACGCGCTCAACGCTTCCGGCGTGGCGCGCGCATCGGCGGGCACTTCGAGCACGATGCGACCGCTTTCGGCGCTGTCGCCCTGAGGCCATGCGCCGTCGCCGAAGCGATGGTTCATCACCAACCCGGTGAAGCCGTAGATGATCGCGGCCAGTGCGCCCCAGGCGCCGATCCACAGGTGCAATTGGCGGATCCAGCGATAGGTGGTGTTGCTGCGGCGGCGGGCTAGGTCGGCAGTAGCGGCGGTCGTGGTGTTCATGCGGTTTTCTCCAACGGGAAGCGCCCGCACAAGGCGGGCGCTTCGGGACGGCGGTGCTTCGAAAGGTTCAGAACTTGAAGGTCACGCTGGCATAGGCTGCGCGGGGCGAACCGGGCGTGATGTTGTTGTCGTTGTGCGCCGAGGTGAAGTAGTGCTTGTCAAACAGGTTCTCGACATTGAGCTGCAGCTCCACGCTCTCGCTCACGGCGTAGAACACCGCGGCGTCATAGCGGGTGTAGCTCTTCAACACCACGGCGTTGCTGGTGGACTGCGCGAACACCTCGCTGCGATAGGTCGCGCCCAGACCCACACCCCAGGCATCATTGAAGTCGTAGCGGTTCCACAGCGACACGGTCTGCTCCGGCAGCTGGGCCGGGCGCTTGCCCTTGTCCCCTCCGCTCAGGAATTCGCCGTCTTGCCGGGCGTAACCACCCATCACGCTCCATTCCTCGGTGATGTTGCCTGCCAGGCCCAGCTCGAAGCCTTCGGCGCGCTGGCCATCGACCAGGATCGAGATCGCCGGGTTCGCCGGATCGGGGGCGATCATGTTGGTGCGGTCCAAGCGATAGATCGCGGCGGTTAGCGCCAGGTCGGGGGTGATGTCCCACTTCGCGCCGACTTCATAGTTGCGGGACTCTTCAGGATCGAAGGCCTTGTTGGTCGGGGTGAGCGAGGTCATCTGCTCGCCCGAGCGCGGCAGGTGGGTCATGCTGTAACTCGCGTACAGCGACACTGGCTCGGAGGGCTTGTAGATGAGGCCAATGCGCGGTGACAACAGGTTGTCGGTGGCGTCGATGGTCGTGCCGGTGCGGTTGTCGCGGAAGTCGACCTCGAAACGGTCGTAGCGCAGGCCGAGGATCGCCTGCCATTGCGGCGAGAACTCGATCTGGTCCTGCACGTAGACCGCGGCGATCTTGGCGACGGTGGTGTTGTTGGCGTCGCTCGCGGACTGGCGGAACTCCATCGGCCCGGTGTAGCGCGGGTTGGCGAAGGGCACGAACACGGTCGTCGTGTTGGAACCCGGCGCGCCGAAGTAGCCGGTCTTGCGCAGGTTGTCTGTCTCCTGCCGGCCGAATTCGGCACCAACCAGGAGCGTGTGTTTGACGCTCTCGCCGAACGAGAAGATCAGGTCGGTCTGGTTGAAGATGTTCTCGCGCTGGGTCGCGTTGCTGTATGCACGGATGTCGGCGTCGACGGTACCGTCCGCGTTGTTGCGCACCGGTCCACCGGCGTAAACGTTCTGGTAGAACTTGTCGTAGTCGGCGATGCGGGTGCGGTTGCGCAGCGTGGCGCGTTCGCTGAAGTCATGCTCGACCAGCGCGGTGAAGGCGTCGACGTCGGCGGTGACCGGGCTGCGTGTCGGGTCGCCGAAGAACGTCGAGGTGTCAGTGTCGACCGGCAGGCGGCGGCCGTTGAACAAGGTCGGCGACGACGGGATGCCGCGGTCGGCGACGCGCTCGTCCTCGAAGTGCTCGTAACCGAGCGTGATCGTGGTGTTCTCGCCGGCGTTCCAGGCGAAGGTAGGGTTGATGCCCCAGCGCCGCGCTTCGTAGCCGTCGCGGTAGCTTTCGGAGTCCTCGAACATGCCAATGACCCGAAACGCGAAGGCGTCGCTAGCCGGCTGGTTGAAGTCGGCGGCGATGCGGCGCTTGTTCCAGGAACCGAACTGTAGGCTGACCTCACGCGAGGTGTTCCAGTCGGCGGCCTTGGTGACGCGGTTCAGCACGCCGCCGGAACCGCCGCGGCCGAAGATCATCGCGTTCGGGCCCTTCAGCGCCTCAACCCGCTCGATGTTGTAGAGGTCGCGGAAGTACTGGGTGTCGTCGCGCATGCCATCGATGAACATGTCGGCGGTCGAGCTGTTGCCGCGGAACACCGGGGTGTCGCGGTTGCCTTCGCCTTGGGCCATGCCCACGCCGGGGACGTAGCGCACCACGTCGGCGAGGTTCTGCATGGCCTGGTCCTGGATCAGGTCCTGGGTGATCACGGTGACCGACTGCGGCACATCGCGCAGCGGTGTGTCGGTCTTGGTCGCGGTGGTGGTGTTGCGCTCGACATAGCTGTAGTCGACCTTGCCCACGACTTCGACCTGGTCGAGATCGGTCCGCTTGCGCTTTTCGGCGTCGGGCGTGGGATCGGCCGCGAAAGCCGGTGCGGACAGGGCGAGTGCGAGGGCGGCGGCCAGGGGGGCGGCGGCCGGGAGCTTCTTGGTTTGCATGCGGTTCCCGAGCAGATGAGTCGTGCGGCTTCGTGCCGCGGCGCGGGTATGCTAATGAGAATGATTCGCAGATGCAAATAGTTTTCAGCCGCGATCGTCCCTGGTCCAGACCGCACCGTCCTCGACCTTGACCGGGAACTTGACCACCGGGGTGTAGGCAGGCGCGTTGAGTGCGCGGCCATCGCGCACGTCGAACTTCGAACCGTGCAGCACGCATTCGATCGTGGCTTCCTCGCCGTCGAACGTACCGGCCGAAAGCTCGAAGTCTTCGTGCGAGCACTTGTCTTCCAGCGCGTAGAAGTCGCCGTCGTAGTTGACCACCAGGATCGGCGTATCGCCGTCCCAGGCGACTTTCGATTCGCCGGGCAGCAATTCCGAGGTAGCGCAAACACGAATCCAGTCGCCCATGCTCATCCCATCCATCCATCCATCCATCGTAGGAGCGGCTTACAGCCGCGAAAACGAAAAAAAGAAGGCCCGGGAGAGGGCCATAGGGAGGAAGAACCTCCTACAAGCCGCGCCTACAGGGTCTTTTCCAACACTTCGAAGCGCAGGTCGTCGCGCTTGGGAATGCCGTAGCGCGGATCGCCGTAGGGGAAGGGCTTCTTGATGCCCGTGCGGCTATAACCACGGCGTTCGTACCAGGCGACCAGTTCGTCGCGGATGTCGATCACGGTCATGCGCATCGCCGGCAGCCCCCAGTCTTCGCGGACCACGCGCTCAGCTTCGGCCATCACTACCTTGCCGACACCGCCGCCCTGCAGGTTGGGCCTGACCGAAAACATGCCGAAATACCCCGCACCGTCCTCCTCGCACACGTGCGCGCAGGCGAGCAAGCCGCCATCGCGCTCGGCGATCAGCACGCGGCTGCGCGGGCGCTCGATGTCGTGGCGCAGGACGCCGGCATCGATGCGGTTGCCATCGAGGAAGTCGGCTTCGGTGGTCCAGCCTTGTTTGCTCACTTCGCCGCGATACGCGGAGGTGACGAGATCGACCAGGGCCGGAATATCGTCGACGGTGGCGGCACGGAAATGCAATTCGCTCATGGGGTCATGCCAACAGGTATCGGAGGTAAGGCCAGGACATCAACACCAGCAGCAACGCGACCAGCGGGATGGCGATCCAGAGGATGAACTTGACGGCCTTGCCGGCGCGACCCTGAATCGCTTCGGCGCGGTCGTTGATGCGCTCGATGCGTTCCAGTTGCTTCTGGTACAGCGCCATGTGCTCGCGCTGCACCTGCAAGGCTTCGCGTTGATTGTCGCGAATGTCGCGCAGCAATCCGGCCAGTTCGTAATCGTCCGCCATGCTCGTCTCCCGGTGGTACGTGGAGTCTAGCCGAGCAGGCGGCGGACCTTCAGCAGGGCGGCGACGAAGGCCTCGATCTCGGCATGCGTGTTGTAGAACGCGAGCGAGGCACGGCAGGTAGCGGCGACGCCGAAGAACTGCATCAGTGGGTGCGCGCAGTGATGGCCGGAGCGCACCGCCACGCCTTCGAGGTCGAGCAGGGTGGCGAGGTCGTGCGCATGCGCGCCCTCGACCAGGAATGACACTACCGCGGCCTTGTCCTTTGCTGTGCCGATGATGCGCAGGCCATCGATCTGGCGCATCTCTTCGAGCAGGTGTGCCAGCAGTTCGGCTTCGCGCGCAGCCACGTTCGCCATGCCGAGGGCGTCGAGATAGTCGACCGCAGCGCCCAGGCCGATGTGGCCAGCGATGTTCGGCGTACCGGCTTCGAAGCGGTGCGGCGGATCGTTGAACACGGTGCCGTCGAAGCGCACTTCCTTGATCATCTCCCCGCCGCCGAGGAACGGCGGCATCACGGCAAGATGTTCCTTGCGCGCCCACAGCGCACCGGTGCCGGTCGGACCGCACATCTTGTGCCCGGTGAAGGCATAGAAGTCGCAGCCGATGGACGGGATGTCGACCGCCATGTGCGGCAGCGCCTGCGAGCCGTCGACCACGGTGACGATGCCACGGCGCCGTGCCTCGCGGCAGATCTCGCGGACGGGATTGATGGTGCCGAGCACGTTCGAGACATGGGCGACCCCGAAAACCTTTACGTCCGAGGTCATCGCGGCGTATAGCGCATCGAGGTCGAGCGTGCCGTCGGGTGTGATCTCGGCGACCTTGATCTTAGCGCCGGTACGTTCGGCAATGAGCTGCCACGGCACGATGTTGGCGTGGTGCTCCATGCGTGTGAGCAGGATCGCGTCGCCCGGTTGCAGTCGCGGGAGCGCCCACGAATATGCGACCAGGTTGATCGCGAACGTGGTGCCGCTGCACAGCACCAGATCGTCGCTGCGCACATTGAGGTGACGCGCCAGCTTGCCGCGCGCAGCCTCGTAGCTTTCCGTCGCCTCGCTGCCGAGCGCGTGCACGGCTCGGCTGACATTGGCGTTGTGGCGGCGGTAGAAATCGTCGACCGTCTCGATCACCGATGCCGGCTTCTGTCCGGTGTTGGCCGAGTCGAGGTAGACCAGTGGCTTGCCATGGACCAGCCGCGTCAGCAGCGGAAAGTCGGCGCGGACAGCGGCCCAATCGATGGAAGTAGCGACAACAAGCGGTGCGTTCATGCCAGTTCCAGTGCCGTGAGCGCGCGATCCAACGCCAGCGTCAACGTTTCGCGCAACGTGGATGAATCGACGGTCGCGACCACTTCGCGACAGAACGCCGCGGTCAGCAGTTGGCGCGCATCGGCTTCCGGCAGGCCGCGCGAGCGCAGGTAGAACATCGCCGTCGGATCGAGTTGGCCGACGGTCGCGCCGTGCGCCGCCTTGACCTCGTCGGCGTGGATTTCCAGCACCGGCTGGCTGTCGATTTCGGCGTTGTCGCTGAGTAGCAGGTTCTTGTTCGACAGATTGGCATCGGAGCCGTCGGCGCCGGTGCGAATGGTGATACCTCCATGGAACACCGCACGACTGCGTCCAGCGCCGAGACCGCGCCACAACAGATCGCAGGACGTATCGCGGGCGATGTGTTCGATGCCCAGGCGGGTGTCGAGATGCCGACGGCCGGTGGCCAGCAGTACGCCGTTGGCGTTGAGCTTGGCGCCTTCGCCTTCCAGCCGTACGTTCAACTCGTGCCGCGACAGCGCAGCGCCGAGTTCGAGGTCGATACGCCGGTATTGCGCGTGGCGCGCGAGCACGGCGTCGGTCCGGGTGAACAGCGTGGCGCGTGCGGATTCATCCTGCACGCGCGCGTGCACCAGGCAGGCGTCCGCGGCGAGGTCCACGTGCGTCAGCGCGTTGCCGAGGTGGGCATGTTCGCCGTCGGCGAGATGATGCTCGACGACGGTGAGGCTTGCACCGGCGCGCAATTCGATCAGGTGGCGCGCATGCCAGGCGGCATCTGTCGCGCCTGGCGCACCGATGAACACGAGGTGCAGCGGAGCTTCGACCTGCTTGCCGGCCTCGACGCGCAGCAGCACCCCGTCATTGGCGAGCGCTGCATTGAGGCGGGCGAAGACTTCATCGGCGCGCTCGAAGCGGCGTTCGAGAAAATTGGTCGCACGGGAGTCGCCGCCGACGAGCGCTTGCGACAACGGCTGCAATTCGACACCGCCTGGCAGCCCGGTGACGTCGGAATGTGCGGCATCGAAGCGGCCATTGACGAACACCAGTCGCGGCGCGGGGATACTCGCCAGCAAAGCGAGATCAATGTCGACTACAGCTGGCGCAGGCGCGAATGCACGCCGTTCCAGCGCACGCAGCGACGTGTATTTCCACGCCTCGCTGCGCGCGTGCGGTAGGCCGTCCCGCAAGGCAGCATCGAGCGCGGCGCGACGCGTGGTGTCGCCAGCGAAGCCGGCCGCAAGCGAGTCGAGCAGGACGCTCATCAGGCCGCGACCTCCGGTGCGATGCGGTCCTTCACCCAGGCGTAGCCATGTGCTTCCAGCTCCAGCGCCAGTTCCGGGCCGCCGCTCTCGACGATGCGGCCGTCGGCCAGCACGTGCACCACGTCCGGCTTGATGTAATCGAGCAGGCGCTGGTAGTGGGTAATGACGAGGAAGGCGCGGTCGGGCGAACGCAGTGCATTGACGCCCTCGGCGACGTTCTTCAATGCGTCGATATCGAGGCCGGAGTCGGTCTCGTCGAGGATCGCCAGCTTCGGCTCGAGCACAGCCATCTGGAAGATTTCGTTGCGCTTCTTCTCGCCGCCGCTGAAGCCTTCGTTGACGCCGCGATGCAGCAGCTCATCCTTCAAATGCAGCACGGCGAGTTTTTCGCGCACGAGCTTGAGGAACTGCATCGAGTCGAGTTCGGCCTGGCCGCGCACCTTGCGCTGCGCATTGAGTGCCGAACGCAGGAAGTAGGTGTTGTTCACGCCGGGAATCTCGACCGGATACTGGAAGGCGAGGAACACGCCTTCCGAAGCGCGCTGCTCGGGTTCGAGTGCGAGCAGGTCGTGGCCTTCGAACAGCACCGAGCCCGACGTGATCTCGTAGCCATCGCGCCCTGCGATCACGTTGCCCAGCGTGGATTTGCCCGCGCCGTTGGGCCCCATGATCGCGTGCACCTGGCCCGGCTGCACTTCGAGCGAAAGGCCCTTGAGGATTTCACGGCCAGCGACGCGGACGTGGAGGTTGTCGATCTTCAGCATTTCTTTTTTCCGTAGGGTGGGCTTCAGCCCACCGCTTGTGTTGCGATTACGTGTGGTGGGCTGAAGCCCACCCTACGCGCGATGTTTAGCCGACGGCGCCTTCGAGGTTCACTTCAAGCAGCTTCTTCGCCTCGACCGCAAACTCCATCGGCAGTTCGCGGAACACCGATTTGCAGAAACCGTCGACGATCAGCGATACCGCATCTGCTTCGCTGATGCCGCGGCTGCGGCAGTAGAACAGCTGGTCGTCGGAGATCTTGGAAGTCGTCGCTTCGTGCTCGACGGTCGCACTCGGGTGCTTGACCTCGATGTACGGGAACGTGTGCGCACCGCACTTCTTGCCGATCAGCAGCGAGTCGCACTGGGTGTGGTTGCGGGCACCCTCGGCACTGCGTTCGACCTTGACCAGGCCGCGGTACGAGTTCTGCCCACGGCCGGCACTGATGCCCTTGCTGACGATCTTCGACTTGGTGCGCTTGCCGATGTGGATCATCTTGGTGCCGGTGTCGGCCTGCTGGCGGTGGTGCGTCAGCGCGACCGAATGGAACTCGCCGGTGGAATCGTCGCCTAGCAGTACGCAGCTCGGGTATTTCCACGTGATCGCCGAGCCGGTCTCGACCTGCGTCCACGAAATCTTGGAGCGCGCGCCGCGGCATTCGCCGCGCTTAGTGACGAAGTTGTAGATGCCACCGACGCCGTTCTCGTCGCCCGGATACCAGTTCTGGACGGTGCTGTACTTGATTTCAGCGTCTTCCAGTGCGACGAGTTCGACGACGGCCGCATGCAGCTGGTTCTCGTCGCGCATCGGCGCGGTGCAGCCTTCGAGGTAGGACACGTAACTCTTGTCCTCGGCGATGATCAGCGTGCGTTCGAACTGGCCGGTATTCAGGGCATTGATGCGGAAGTAGGTGCTCAACTCCATCGGGCAGCGCACGCCCTTGGGAATGAACACGAAACTGCCGTCGGTAAACACCGCCGAATTGAGCGCGGCGAAAAAGTTGTCGCCGGTCGGCACGACCGAGCCGAGGTATTTCTTCACCAGGTCCGGATGTTCGCGGATCGCTTCCGACATCGAGCAGAAGATCACGCCTTTTTCCGCGAGTTCCTTGCGGAACGTGGTGCCGACGCTGACCGAGTCGAACACCGCATCGACGGCGACACCCGCGAGCTTGGCGCGCTCGTGCAGCGGTACACCGAGCTTTTCGTAGGTGTCGAGCAACTCCTGCGGGACTTCATCCAGCGAGGCGTATTTCGCCTTCGGCGCGGAGTAGTAGCTGATCGACTGGAAATCGATCGGCGCGATGTTGAGCTTGGCCCAATGCGGCATCGGCATGGTCAGCCAGTGCCGGTATGCGGAGAGGCGCCATTCGGTCATCCACTCCGGCTCGTCCTTCTTCGTGGAGAGGAAGCGGATGACGTCCTCGTTCAGGCCGGGCGGCAGGGTGTCGGATTCGATGTCGGTGACGAAGCCGGCGTCGTAGCGACGGCCGAGCTGTTCGAGGATCTCGGCATTCTCGACAGGGGTGATTTCGGTAACGGTGGTTTCGATGGCCATGATGTGTTCCTCAGGCCGTGGCCAATGTGGCCGGAATCGTCTTGTTGGAGCTGGCCTTCCGCGAAGAGCGCGGCGGAGGCGGCGCCAGCATTTCCGCCAGCGTCACGCCACGCAGTGCATCCGCGACGACGTCGTTGATCCGACGCCAGTTGGCGCGCACGCCGCAGGAGTGTTCGATGCCGCAGGCGCCAGCGTGGACGCTGCACTCGGTCATCCCGAGCGGGCCTTCCATCGCTTCGACAATCTCGACCAGCGAGATTTCGCTCGCGGGACGGGCGAGGCGGTAGCCGCCATTGACGCCGCGAAAGCCTTCGACGAGCCCCGCCTGCGCCAACGGCTTCAGTAGCTTGGCGACGGTCGGCATCTCGAGGCCGGCCTGTTCAGCCAGCTCGGCGGCGCTGTGCACGTCGCCAGGCTTGGCCGCGAGTGCGGTCAGGATGACGGTGGCGTAATCGGTGAGTTTGGTGACGCGTAACATGACGAAGGCCCGGAAAGCGTACCGAAATTGTACGGTTTCCGGGCCTCGCGGCCAAGCTTGGGAACGGGACGGGTTCAGCCGGCGGCAGGGGCTTCCGCTGGCGGTGCTGCCGGCAGGACCAGTTCGATATAAGGCGGCGCTGGCTTCTGTCCGGGCGGCATGTAGGCCGGTGCCGCTTCTCCGGCCGGGCCGAGCGACTTGATGAAGCGGAAGATGGCGAGGCGGTCCTGCTCCTTCATGGCGCGGACATTGAAGTCCGGCATCATCGGTCGGGTGTGCAGGTCGGCGGTGTACGCCAGCCATGTGGCCTCATCCATGTCCGCGATCTTGAGGCGCAGGTTGGCCGGATAGGTCGTGCCCCAGGGGCCGCTGAATCCGAGCTGGTTGCCGATCATCCATTGGTCTTTGGGAATGTCGCCGGCCTTGTCCATGTAGCCGGGGGTATGGCAATCGTTGCAGCCGCCGATCTTGACCAGGTATTCGCCCTGGGCCACCAGGTCGGCATCGGCAGGAACGGTGGTAGCGGCCGCGGGCTGGATTGGCTGCGGCGCCTGTTGGCAAGCGGCCAGCGTCATCAGCATCAAGGCGGGGATGGCAAAGCGCGTTGCGTGCATGTGTTCGTCTCGTTGTGGATCGAGAGCGGATACGGACGAAGCGTCCGGAACCGGACATCCGCATGGCGGCGTCCCCCGCCTTCCGGCGACAATAGATGTCTTTCCAGTAACGGATCACCGCATGCCACGCAAGATTGTCGCCCGTCGTTCCGCCATCCACGGCAATGGCGTGTTCGCCGTCGCCCCGATCGCCAAGGGCGAACGTGTCATCGAATACAAGGGCCGTCGCCGCACCCACGAAGAAGTCGATGCCGGCGACAGCGGCGACATCGACAGTGGCCACACCTTCCTGTTCACGCTCAACGAAGTGTTCGTGATCGACGCCAACTTCGAAGGCAACAGTGCGCGCTGGATCAACCATAGCTGCGCCCCGAACTGCGAGGCGGTGCTGGTCGAGCACGATGACGATCCGGAGAAATCGCGCGTATTCATCGATGCGATCCGCACGATCAAGCCCGGCGAGGAGCTGACCTACGACTACGGCATCACCCTGGACGAGCCGCACACCGCGCGATTGAAGAAGATCTGGGCCTGCCACTGCGGCGCCAGAAACTGCACCGGGACGATGCTCAAGCCCAAGCGCTGAGCGGACGCCCCGTGTAGGAGCGGCTTCAGCCGCGAGCGGTTTCTGAGTTCTCCACAATGGCAACAGCTCGCGGCTGAAGCCGCTCCTACAGGCCGCATCCATCACCGGATGCGGCGGACGTGCAAAAGGTTGGCATGACTTACGCCAGTCGGTAAAAACTGCGCGCACGGATAGGCTGCCCGCAAATTACGGGGACCCATCCATGCGCGCTCGTCTGTTGTCGCTAGCCATTCTTGCGGTTTTGTCCGCACCCGCCCTTGCCGTCGAAGTCGACGGCCGCATCGATCCGGCCGAATGGGAAGGCGCACAGCGCGTTACCGATTTCCGCGTCACCCAGCCCATGACGGGCGCGCCCGGCTCGCAGCCGACCGAAGCCTTCATCCTCGCCACGCCGGAAGGTCTCGCGGTCGCCTTCCGCAACATCCAGCCAGCCAGCGTGCCGCGCACCCGCCAACGCATCCGCCGCGATGAGGCGGCGCAGATCGACCGTGTGAATCTGATGGTCGACTTCGAAGGCGGCGGCACCGGCTACAACTTCATGGTCTCGTTGAGCGACGGCATCAACGATGCGGTGATCACCAACGAGACCGCGTTCAACACCGACTGGGACGGCAACTGGCAGCACGCCACCAGCGAGGACGCGGAAGGGTGGTCGGTGGAAATGCTGATCCCCTGGTACATCGCGCCGATGGACAAGGGTGCCGATGGCAAGCGGACGCTGAAGGTCTACCTGGATCGCGTGATCGGATCGACCGGCGAACGTTCGGCCTGGCCCGCGGCCAGCTGGGAGCGCCCGCGTTTCCTGTCCGAATTCAACAGCGTCGAAGTGCCGCTTTACAACCAGTCGCTGCTGGCGGTCACGCCCTATGTCTCGGGGCTGTACGACAACATCAGTGGCGACAACAAGTTCGATGGCGGCGTGGACATCTTCTGGAAGCCGAATGGACAGTTCCAGCTGACCGCGACGATCAATCCGGACTTCGGCCAGGTCGAAAGCGACGACATCGTCGTCAACTTCAGCGCCAACGAAACCTTCTTCAGCGACAAGCGCCCGTTCTTCACCGAGAACCAGGGGCCGTTCGAATTCACCACGCCATCGGACTTCAGCCAGCTGGTCTATACGCGCCGCGTCGGCGGTCCTGCCGATGACCGCAGTGGGCCTGGTGACATCACCGCGGCGGTGAAGGTCAACGGCAGCATCGGCGGCACCCAGTACGGCGCGCTGGTCGCGGAGGAGGCCGACGAGGCCGGGCGTTCGTTCCGCGCGTTGCGCCTGAGCCGCGACTTCACGACGCAGGATCTCGGCATGATGCTCACCCAGGTCGAACGGCCCTGGCTGGATCGCGATGCGATGGTGATGGGCGTCGACCACAACTGGCGTCCGAACCCCCGTTTCAGCGTAAAGAGCCGCCTGATCGGCAGCCAGATCGACGAACGCGGTCAGCAGACGCGCGGCAGCGGCGTCACCAGCTACGCCGATTACGAAATGGAGGGCGGCTGGCGCCAGCAGTGGATGGCGATGCACTTCGGCGACGACCTGGAGATCAACGACTTCGGCTTCCTCTCGCGCAACAACCTCAACTACGCGCATTGGGAAGTGCAGCGGCGTTTCACCGGCCTGCCGGAAGGATCCGCCTACAGCTCGAAGAACTGGCGCGGGCGCGTCAGCGGCACCAACAACGATCACGGACTCACCCTGCAGCGTCAGTTGCGCATCAGCCGGCAGAGCCAGCTGCGTAACGGCGGCGACGAATACGCACAGATCCAACTGAATTCCGCCGGCTACGACGACCGCATCACCCGCGGCGGCGCGCCGGTGCGCTCGCCGGCGTACTTCAACACCTTTTTCGAACGCAACCGCCCGCGCAAAGGGCATTGGGCCCTCAGCTGGGGCTTTGCCTTGAACAACGACGGCATCGACGGCGAACAGAAGCTCGGTTACGCCGGCCATTTTGAGCCGACATGGTTCCTCAACGATGCCTTCAGCATCTCCACGCGCCTGTATGGCGAGCGTTCGCGGCAATGGGTGCTGTGGCAGGGGGGCGACAACGTCGGCAGTTTCGATGAGCGTCTGCTGCAGTTCGATGTCGGCGTCAACTGGAACATCAGCAGCCGCCAGGAACTACGGGTGAAATTGCAGGCGCTGGGGCTGGATGCGAAGGCGAAGCAAGCCTGGGATGTGGCCGCGGACGGCACACCGCTGCGCAGCAACGATCCGATCAACGATTTCAGCGTGCGCAACCTCGGCTTCCAGGTGCGTTACCGCTACGAGCTCAAACCCCTGTCCGACCTGTATGTCGTCTACGGCCGCGGCGGCGACCTGTTCAACGAATACTCGCAGGATGTGTTCGGCGCGCTGGGCGACAGCTTCTCGCTGCACGACAGCGAGCAGCTGATCGTCAAGCTGAGCTATCGCTTCGAGTTGTGATTCACGGCCGAACTTCGCGGATATCACTGGACTGGATGCGCCACGCGCGTTGCTCGGCGGTGGCGCCATCGACGACGGCGCGGCGCAGGGTATAGGCACCGACGTACCGGTGGACGCTGTCGTCGCGGTGGGTGGCGGTGATCGCCACCGGCACTTCGATGTAACGCGAACCGGCGGCGGCATCGACGTTGCCTGGCGCGTCGATCTGCACTGAGACGCCACTGGTGTCGGCGAAACCGCCGGCAAATTGCTGCGGTGTCTGCCCACTGGCGTTGCCACCGTCGGACCATAGCGCGTAGGCGTGATCGAAATTGCCGGCGTTGATCGCAGCGTAGTAGTCGCGCACGACTGCGACCGCCTCTTCGGGTGTCGGCTCATCCGCCGTACCTTCGCTTGGCGCGCTGCCATCACCCGGATACGGGGGCGACATGCCATCGACGATGTCGCCTGGCGGCATGCCGATGCTGCCATCGTCCGCAATCGGTGTGTCGGGCAGACCGATTTGACCCGGGCCGGGCTTGTCCGGCATCCCGGTGACCGAGCCGCGCGTGCCTTCGGGTGCCGGAAGGGCGTCGGCCGATGCGTGTTCGGCGCTGCTGCCTTTGCCATTGCGATCGCCGCATGCGGCCAGCAGCAACGCCGTGCACAGCAATACCGTCGAGGTCGTACGCGCCATCATGCTTACTGATCCAGATGCAGGGTCACCAAGCCATTATCTATCGTGGTCTGCCCGATCCGACGCCCGGCGATGCGACCAAGCAGGTTGTCGTCAAGCTGGTAGATCGGTTCGTCGCGGGCATAGCCGACCAGCCAGCGATTGAGCAGGTTGCGCGCATTGTTGTTCATCGCTCCGCCAAGCACGGGTACGTCGACATGCATGATCGCCGGGTTGTCGAGATGCAAGCCGCGCGTGTTCGGATCGAAACGCAGGCCGCTTTGCAATGCGAAATGACCGGCGGGAACGCGACTGTCACGCCCCATGCCGCCGAGGCCAATATCGAAGTCGAGCTGCAGCCGTGAGCTGCCCTGCGGAATGCTCAGCCGTGGATTCAGCAGACTCAAGGTGACCAGTCCGCCGAGCTTGTCGTATTCGCGCGGGAAGCGGCGGTCGAGGTAGCTCTGCAGCTGCGGTGCAGTGAAGGTGACCTGGTTGCCGAGCAAGGCGCCGATGGTGTTCAGCGTCGAGCAACCGGCGACCAGCAACGCGAACGCAGTGGTGATCAGGAGGATTCGACGATGCATCACGGCAATCTCCATGGGCTTGCGCGCACCTTACGCAGCGCCGGTGAACATCGGGTTAGTGGCAAAAACGCCCGGCGCGAGGTCGGGCGTTCCTGCGATCTGTCAGGATCAGGCTGATGTCCGCGAACGCGGATTGAGATAAGCGACCAGGACGCCAAGCAGCAGCATGGCGATGGTGCTGAAAATCATCTGCTTGTGCACCAGGGCCGAAGGCAACGGCTGCACTGCGTAGTAGATGAGGTAACCAGGGATGGTGGAGAACAGCGCCATCGCCAGGCCGAACCGCAAACCCTGGCTGATCGGACTCTTGCTGGTATCGATGCCCTGGCGATAGATCCAGGTCATCGCGAAACCGATCAACACATGGGCGACGATCATGTAGTGGAAGTAGTTTTGCGACTCAGCCTCGGAACGGTACAGCGTGGCGAGTGCTTTGTAGTCGCTACCCAGCAACACCTCGTGCACCACGAATCCCAGCAGCAGCGCGGCGATGGACACAACCACGCCGGAAATCCAGAAACGCTTGTCCATACAGACTCCGTAGTCGAAAGGGGAACACTGTTCGAAAACCGAAGTCGCAGGTGGGGGTCTGGCGACGCGGCGATGCTACTCCAGGGATCGCCGGATCGGAAATCAGCCGCGTTGCTGCAATGCCAGGCGCACGCCGAGACCGACGAACAGGCCGCCGATGGCCCGTTGCCGCCACCGTGCCAGGCGCGCGCTGACCGACAGGTGGCGACCGAAGCGCCCGATCGCAAAAGCGATCATGGTGCTGTGGCTCATGCCGATCAGCGACAGCAGTACGCCGAGTACCAGGAATTGCAGCCACACCAGCCCGCGCTCGGGATGCACGAACTGCGGCAGGAAAGCGAGGAAGAACAACGCCACCTTCGGATTGAGCACGCCGGTCACCACCGAACGCCAGTACACGTTGCGTACCGGAGCAGGCAACGTTTCAGCCGCAGCATCCACACTGCGCTCGCGCCATGCCTTGATACCCAGCCAAATGAGATAGACCGCGCCGGCGTATTTGATCGCCTGGAATGCCAGCGCGGAAGTCGCCAGTACCGCCGACAGACCAAGGCCCGCGGCCAGGGCGTGGATCAGCGTCGCCGTTTCCAGGCCGAACCCGGCGCGCACGCCGCGCGCGGTGCCGCCCGCGATCGTCTGCGCGACGATCCACGCTGTCCCCGGGCCGGGCAGCAGCACCAGCACCGCGGCGGCGGCGAGGTAGGCGAGCAGAGTGGCGGTATCGAACAGGTGCATGGCGATCTCCACGAAATTGATTCTGATTCTGCGCGGTGGCCGGTCGTGCGCAAGTGGGTCCGGCGCCAACTGGCGGAACGCATCGTTTTGCCAGGGCCAAGTGGCAGCGTCCTGGCCCTACTCAGTCGAGCGGCCGCCGCAGCGCCTGGAGTGCGGCATCGTCGAGCATCAGCACGATCGAAGCGTAGGTATCGATCAGGGCGAGGATGGCCTCGCGCGGACCCTGGCGCCATTCGTCGCTGCCGTAGAACGCGTCTTGGCTGGCGTCGCGTTCCACGATGTCGCGATAGGCGCGGATCAGGTAATACGAATCCGCGTCATGCGGCGATGGGCCGCAGGCCACCACGTCGACGTTCCAGCGTCGCAGCATCGGTAGCGCCTGCTGCGTCATCAGTGCGTGGAAGGCATCGCGTGTGCCGGGCTTGAGGTTGTAGCTGCGGATCTCGACAGCGTGGGTCATGGCCGGATCGTAGACGAGAAAAACAAAAAGGGCCGAATGCGCGAGGCTTCCGGCCCTTTCTGGTTGCGAGCGGCATGCATGCCGCTCGACGGAGCGAAACGAATTACGCGGCGGCGTCCTTCAGCTTCTTGAGCGGACGCACCTTCACCTTGACCGAAGCCGGCTTGGCGGCGAACCACTGCTCTTCCTTGGTGAACGGGTTGATGCCCTTGCGCTTCGGCTTGGCCGGCACGTTGACGGCGCTGATCTTCAGCAGGCCAGGCAGGGTGAACGAACCAGCGCCCTTCTTGCTGACCGACGCGTGCACGGCGCCTTCCAGCGCGGACAGCACGGCGCGCACGTCCTTGGCAGCGATGCTGGTGGCGTCAGCGATATGTGCGACCAGGCCGGACTTGCTCAGGGCTTCCTTGATCGGCTTCGGAGCGGCCGGCTTGGCGGCGGCTTTCGGAGCGGCTTTTTTCGATGCGGCTTTCTTCTTCGCCATATGTGTCCTGTGGTACTCGAGATGATTGGGTTGTGCCTGGAATTCCCCCTCGGCAAGCGGAATGTAGGGCAACCGTTTGCCGCCGCCAAGCCCCAAGAGTGGTTTTTTAGGGCTTTTTTTATTCCGCGGATCGGAATGGTCCGTTTTTCAGGCAATTGCTGACGGCCGCTTCCTCGATCAACGCGACCACCGCAAGCGGTTGCGAAGGCAGCGATGCATGGCTGGCATCCAGCGAAATGATCTTCTTCGCGCCCATGTGTTGGGCCATTTCGCGCTCGGTTTCAGGGGGATTAGCCCTTGCGGTGCAGCGGGAATGCGCCCGGCGGTACCCACCACCACGTGGCGACCACCAACGCGGCGAAGCCGGTGTAGGTGGTGACGAATGCCCACCACGGCGCCTCGAAGAAGATCAGCCGCGACAGCCAGTGCTCGATGAAGGATTCGCGATAGCTGGCTTGCCCGGCAAGGCTGCGCAGGTGCTGCTCCCAAGTGGTCAGCGGGCACAGTGCGCCCAGCCAAGCCTGCACGACGACGAACACCATCAGCAGCACATGCACCAGGCGGAACCAGACATTCCGCACCCAAGCCCAGTAGCACCAGGCGCCGAGCAGCACGGCGAACTGCCCCAGTACGACGAACGCCACGATGCCCACATGCAGCATCAGGATCGCATCGGCCAAGTACGCGGCCATGCCGGGCGACAGTGCAATCATGGTCGACTACGTGCTCCGTCGAGTCGCAGTCAGCCTTTGCAAGCGGGCAGGTAGCGGCGCAGCGCTTCCGCGCCTTCGGTGCTGCAGCGCCAGTTGATCGTCCCACTCTGCAGGTTCGCGTCTGGATGCAGGCGGATCTTCGCACCGGCGGCCAGCGTACCGTTGAGCGTGACGATGACCGCGCCATTGGCGCCGACGTCGATCCGCGATACGGCACCGTCAGCGAAGCTCTCCGCCGGGCCGAGGCCCGCCTCCTGTGCGTTCGCCGGCCACTTTCCGGTGCTCACGTAGAACTCCGACAGCGCAACCTTGAACATCGCGGCGCGGCTCAGGGCATCCGTCGCCAGCCGGCGTTTGTCCTGCTCGGCCGCCTGGGCATCCAGCGCTTCCCGTGCACCACTGACGCTGCGCTCGATGGAGGCGTCGAGGTTCCCGGCGATGTTGTCCGCCTCGGTGCGTGCCTTCGCCAGGTTGACCTCGGTGGCTTTGGTCAACGCATCGGCCTGCGCCGCGGCGCGCGGCTGCACTACGAAGTGGTCGTAGAGCAGCAGCGCGGCGAGGACCCCGAGCAGGGCGGCGGCAAGCGTGATGGCGAATTGTTTCATGGGCTCACTCAGCATGATGATGGAAGGGTGGTGCTTGCGCAGTGAGTTGGCGAAACGCAAAGGCTGCCACTGCCGCAAGGAACGAGACTGCAACAACGTGTAACCCAACCGACGTACCCAGTGGGCTGGCGATCACCCCGTACTGGATCGGCAGGATGCAGAAGTCTCCAACGGCATGCAGCAGCACCGACGGCCGGATCGAACGGGTCAGGTAGACCAGCAGGCCATGCACGCTGCTGTAAGCCATGAAAAACGGCACGAACGCCCAGGTGGCGTAAGCGTGTGTCCGATGCACGAGATAGAACAGCACCGCGACCACCAGAATGCCGATCACCCAGCCGTAGCGCGTCTGCAGCAGCGACAACATGTAGCCGCGAAACGCTGCTTCCTCGACGACGCCGGCCACGCTGGCCAGGCCAAGGAAGCACGCCAGGATGGTCCATGACGGCAATGAAGACAGGTCGTGGGGTGCTGCATAAGCCTCATCCGGCAAAGGGGCAAGTAATCCGGTCAGCAACGCCAAGACCAAAGCAGCCGCCAGTCCGAGCCCACCCGCCAACAATGCCCAGCCCCACGCCGACCTGGAGAGCGGAGTGCTTCGCAACAAAGCGCGTCGGCGTTCGGCGCCGATGCGCGGCCACCCGCGACCATCCAGGAACCGCCAGAACATCCACAACCACAGCCACGTCGCGGGCAGAAACCACGGTAGCGCCGGGCTCAGTTTGAGATTGACGTACAACAGCACGCCAAACGGCGCCTGTCCCAGTACGAGCACGGTAAAGCCGAGCAGCACTGCGCGCAGGGCGATGGGTAGTCGCCCCCACAGATCGAGAATCCGCTGTGACAGAGGCCGCGATGTCGTTGGGTTTGCCATCGCAAGCCTCGTCCCCAGTCGTCAGCTCAATCTTCTTCCTGCTTCGGCTTGTATGCTTCAACGAGCTTCTGCTGCACGTTCGCAGGCACCGGCTCGTAGTGGCTGAAATCCAGCGAGTAGCGGCCCCGGCCGGCCGTCACTGACTTCAGCTCCGCGGCATAGCCCTCCAGCTCCGATAGCGGCACCTGCGCCTTGACCACGATCTCGTGGCCGCGCAGCGAGTCGGTGCCGTTGATACGGGCGCGCTTGGAGGAGAGGCCGCCGCTGATGTCGCCCATGTGCTGTTCGGGGGCGCTGACTTCGAGGTCGACGATCGGTTCCAGCACCTGTGGCCGTGCCTTGCCGATCGCGTCGAGGAAGGCCTTCTTGCCGGCGGCGACGAAGGCGACCTCCTTGCTGTCGACGCTGTGGTGCTTGCCGTCGTAGACGATGACGCGCACGTCCTGCAGCGGATAACCGGCGATGGCGCCGGCATGCAGCACCTGGCGCACGCCTTTCTCGACCGCGGGGATGAACTGGCCGGGGATGGTGCCGCCCTTCACTTCATCGACGAATTCGAAGCCAGTGCCACGAGGCAGCGGTTCGATGCGCAGGAACACCTCGCCGAACTGGCCGGCGCCGCCGGTCTGTTTCTTGTGGCGGTGGTGGCCTTCGGCCTTGGCGGCCACGGTTTCGCGATAGGCGATGCGCGGCGGGCGCGTTTTCACTTCGACGCCGTACTTGTCCTTGAGCCTGTCGATCATCACCCGCAGGTGCAGATCGGAGAGGCCGCGGATCACGGTTTCGTTCAACTCGGCCTGGTGTTCGACCGCAAACGCTGGGTCTTCCTCGGCGAGTTTGTGCAGCGCGCCCGACAGCTTCTGCTCCTGGCCCTTGTGCGCGGCTTCGACCGCGAGCCCGAACATCGGCCTGGGGAAATCCAGCGGCGCGAGGTGGATCTCGTCCTCATCGTGGCTGTCATGCAGCACCGCGTCGAAATGCAGTTCGTCGATCTTGGCAATCGCCGCGATGTCGCCGGGAATCGCCTGTCCGATCTCAAGATGGTCCTTGCCCTTGACCTTGAAGAGGTGGCCGACCTTGAACGGCTTCTTGCCATCGTCGACAAACAGTTGCGTGTCCTTCTTCACGGTGCCCTGGTAGATGCGGAAGATCCCGAGCTTGCCGACGAAGGGATCGTTGACGATCTTGAACACGTCGGCGATGACGTGCGCGCTGGGATCGGGTTTGGCCGCGATTGGCATGGTGCTGCCATTCGCGCCCTTCACGAACGGTGGCGGGTTGGCTTCGGTCGGATTCGGGAAGAGCTTTTCGGCGACGTCGAGCAATTCCTTGATGCCGACACCGCTGCGTGCGGAGACGAAGCACACTGGGATCAGGTGGCCTTCGCGCAGGCACTGTTCGAACGCATCGTGCAGTTCCTGCCCGCTGAGGCCGCCTTCGCCGAGGTCGAGGTAGTGGTCCATCACCGTTTCATTGACCTCGACCACCTGGTCGATGATCTTCTGGTGCCAATCGGCGACGGGGCCGAGGTCGCTATCGCCCGTGTTGTTGCCGAAGCAGTCGATGACTTTCGTGCCGCCATCCGCGGGCAGATTCAGCGGCAATACTTCCGAGCCGAAGGTGTCGCGCAATTCATCGAGGACGCGGGCGCTATCGGCGTCGGCGTGGTCGATCTTGTTGACGACGATGGCGCGGCAGAGGTTGCGGCCCTTGGCGTAGTCCATCATCCGGCGCGTGCCGTATTCGACGCCGGCATCGGCATCGACGACGATCGCGACGGTCTCGACAGCGGCCAGCGCAGACAATGTCGGCCCACGGAAATCGGGGTAGCCGGGCGTGTCGATCAGGTTGACGTGGATGCCTGCGTGGTCGGTACTGGCGATCGCGGCGTCGATGGAATGGCCGCGTTCCTTTTCGATCGCATCGAAGTCGGAAACGGTGCTGCCGCGCTCGATCGTGCCTGCCGTCTGTATGGCGCCGCCGGCATGCAGCAGGGCTTCGAACAACGTTGTTTTGCCGGCGCCAGGGTGGCCTGCCAAGGCCACGTTGCGGATCTGTTCGGTCGTGTAGGACATGAGGCCGTCTCTCCCATGGTTAGGGTGCAAAGAGGGCCGTCATGGCTGTCCGCATTGGAAGCGCTGCCGTCCGAGCAGGCGCTCGGCGGGCGGTCATGGCGGGTACCGGCGTTTTGCCGCCGGGAGGGCAAGCCTCCCGCACCGGGCCGGGGCGGTCAAGCGCCTTGCTCCCTCCCTTTCGCGCAGCGAAGGGGAGGGTTGGGGAGGGGCGCTCTTTGGTTTTCACATCAAAAGCACCCTCTCCCAGCCTCCCCCTGCTGCGCAAGGGGAGGAGCCAAAGGCAAGGGCGATGCATTCGTAACACCAGCACGGGTAGGCTGTGCCTCCCATCCGAATGGAGTCACGCCATGGGCATTTCGCGACACGCCACCGCGCACTGGGAAGGCGATCTCAAGAGCGGGCAGGGCAAACTCAATACGCCGCAAAGCGGGTTGTTGGCCGACACGCGTTACGGGTTCAGCACCCGGTTCGGCGACGTCAAAGGCACCAACCCGGAAGAGTTGATCGCCGCCGCCCATGCCGGCTGCTTCACCATGGCGCTGTCGGCCAAGCTGACCGAGGCGGGGCATCCGCCAGAGGCGATCGATACCCGCGCCGACGTGGACCTGTCGATGGAAGGCGGGCCGACGATCAGTGCGATCCGACTGACCGTGACCGCCCAGGTACCGGGCATCGATGCGGCCAAGTTTCGTTCCGTGGCCGACGATGCCAAGCAGAACTGCCCGGTGTCGAAGGCGCTGAGCGCGGTGCCGATCACGATGGAAGCCGAGCTCGTTGGCTGAGCGCGTGCCCGTCTTGCTCGTGCATGGCGCGGGCGGCGGCGGTTGGGAGTGGAATGCGTGGCGCGGCGTGTTCGCCGCACATGGTTTCGACGTGCATGCGCCGGATCTGCAACCCGCTTCGCAAGGCCTGGCTGCGACCATGTTCGAGGATTACCTCATGCAGGTACGCGCTGCGATGGAAGCGCTGCCACGACCGCGCGTACTCGTCGGCGCGAGCCTCGGCGGCCTACTGGCGATGGCGTGTGCGGAGGCCGCCGATGCCTTGGTGCTGGTCAATCCGATCCCGCCGTCGCCCTGGCACGCATCGTTGTCGCAATTCGAGCGGCCCGCCGTAGTGCCATGGCAACGCGATGCTCGCCTGGCATCGACGCGACGCGCGATGCCAGACAGCGATGATGCGAGCGCGCTGTTTGCATTCCGTCATTGGCGCGATGAAAGCGGGGCCGTGCTGCGTGCGGCACATGCCGGCATTGCGGTCGAACGGCCCGCCTGCCCGGTGCTGTGCATCGCCTCTGCGCAGGATGACGATGTGCCGCCGGAGACCACTGCAGCGCTTGCCGGGGCCTTGGGAGCCAGCCTGTTGCGGGTGTCGTTGACCAGCCATGTCGGGCCGTTGCTGGGGCGCGATGCATCGGCCGTAGCGGCGCAGGCAGCCGCCTGGCTGTCGGCCCGCTAAACGGTTCCGGGAGGACCGGCCGGATTCAGCAGCCGTTGACGCATCCGATCCGACGATGCACCCGCGCCATCCCGGCACTGGAGTCAACGAATGAAGCGTCTGTCCGCCACCCTGCTTGCCCTTGGCCTCGCGGCCGCCGCCGGTATGGCGTCGGCGCAGACGTATGGCACCTATGGGAACAATGCCCCTTATTACCGCAACAGCGGCTATACCAATACCAACCAGGTGTACCCGGACCGTTACGGCAATACCAACTCGGCGATCTACGACTATGCGCGCGTGATTCGCGTCGATCCGGTCATCGATTCGCGCTACGGCTACGGCAACACGGCGAACCAGGGCCAGAACTGCTACGAGCGCACCACGGTCGAAGGCAATGACGGCTACTACGGCAATGACCCGTACCGCCGTGATGATTATTACGGCAATGACCCGTACCGCCGTGACAACTACGGCCGCGATCCGTACTACCCGCAGCAGTCCGGCTACGGCACCAACACCGGCCGCACCATGGCGACCGTGATCGGCGGCATCGCCGGCGCGGTGCTCGGCAGCAAGGTCGGTGGCGGCACCGGCACCTACGCCGCGACGGCGATCGGCACGATGGTCGGAGGCATGGCTGGCCGACAGATCTACGAAAGCTCGCAGCGCAATCGCCAGCCGCGCACAGGCACGGTGCGCATCTGCGATCCGGTGCCCGCGCGCAGCGGTTACGGCAGTTATCCGGTCAATGAAGGCAGCGTCACGGGGTACGACGTGACCTACGAATACGCCGGCCGCCAGTTCACTTCCCGCACCAACTACCACCCGGGCGACCGCATCCGCGTGCGAGTGGATGTGCGGCCCGAGTGACCGCGGCGAAAAAGAATCGGGGGTGGAGTTGGGGGCCGCAAGGCCCCCTTCTTTATTTGCGTCCGCCAGAAAGCCGTTGCACCAGTTCGCTCATGGCCTGCGGCGCAAGCAGGACCACCCGGCTGTACTTCACCTGGATCAATCCTTGTGCTTCCCACGCCTTGAGTTCCTTGCTCACGCTCTGCCGCGTGGCACCCAGCATGCGCGCGAGATCGTCCTGCGGCAGATGCAGGTCGATCAGCACGCCATCGCCTTGCGCGATGCCGTAGGTGCGCGACAGCTCCAGCAATCGTTTGCCGAGCCGTGCCGCCAGTGGCAGCACCAGCGTGTCCTCGACGAAGTCGAGCACGGTGCGCAACCGCCGGCACAACAGCTTCGCAAAGGCGCGGTACAACTCGGGACGCTGGTCGAGCAACGCGAGGAAGCGGGCTCGCGGCAGCAGCATGACTTCGGTATCGCCGACGGCATGCGCGTCCTGCGGCCGCGGCTGGCCATCGAACATCGACACTTCACCGAACCAGCTGCCCGGTTCGAACAACGCCAACAGCACTTCGCGTCCGTCCGGCTCCGACACGCTGATGCGGATACGGCCGCGGACCACGCCGTACAACCCCTCGGCTGCATCGCCGCGGGCGTACAGCAGTTCGCCGTCCCGCAGGCGCTTGCGCGATGACATCGCCGTGAGTTGCGCCACCACCTCGGGCGAGAAGTCGCGCAACCACGGATCGGCGATGGCGTCTTCGGGCAGGTCCATGGCGGCCAATGGCTTGGTGGCGGACGAAGTGTCGGCAAGCCGACGGTCGGCGTCCAGCACCCTTGCTATGGTTGTGTCGCATCCAATACGCGAGGTGTGCGATGGACATCCAGGACATCCGCAGCAAGGTCTCGTCCGAGGAGTGGGCGTTGCGCGTCGACCTCGCCGCCGCCTATCGCCTGGTCGCGTTGTTCGGCTGGGACGATCTGGTCTTCACGCATCTCACGGTCCGCGTGCCTGGGCCGGAGCACCATTTCCTCATCAATCCTTACGGCTTCGGTTTTGAAGAAATCACGGCCTCCTCGCTGGTCAAGGTCGGTTTGGACGGACAGCCGGTCATGGCGACGCCACACCTGGTGAACCCAGCCGGTTTCACCATCCACAGCGCCGTCCATTCCGCACGCGAAGACGCCCTGTGTGTGATGCACACGCACTCGCTCAACGGCGTCGCGGTCTCGGCGCAGAAGGAGGGTGTGCTGCCGATCTCGCAGCAGTCGCTGTTCGTGCTGGCGTCGCTCGGCTATCACGACTACGAGGGCGTGGCCCTGAATGAGGACGAGAAACCGCGGCTGGTGCGCGACCTCGGCGCCAACATCTTCCTCATGCTGCGCAATCATGGCCTGCTCACGGTCGGGCCGACCGTCGCCGATGCGTTCCTCGCGATGTACCTCTTCGAAGCAGCCTGCATGATCCAGGTGCGCGCGTTGGCTGGCAGTCGCGAGCTGATCGAAGTTCCAAAGCCCTTGGTCGACGGTATCAAGGCCCAGGCGATGCAGGTCACGCGCGGCCTCGGTGGTGCGCTGGCGTGGCCATCGCTGCTGCGCAAGCTGGACCGCCGCAATCCGGGCTACGATCAGTAAGCCAGCGCGATCGCGCTGCTTGGGAGAGGCTCGTGCAGGATAGTCTGCTGATCAAGGTGGGTCTGCCGATCGCGATCATGATCATCATGTGCGGGATCGGGCTGACGCTCACGCTCGCCGATTTCCGCCGCATCCGCGAACGCCCCAAGCCGGTAGTGATCGGCCTTGTCGGCCATTACCTGCTGCTGCCACTGCTGGGCTTCGCAGTGGCCTGGGCGTTTTCGCTGCCTACCGAGCTGGCCGTCGGATTGGTGCTGGTCGCCGCTTGTCCCAGCGGCAGTACCTCCAATGCATTGACGTTCCTCGCGCGCGGCAACGTCGCGTTGGCGGTGACACTCACGGTGATCAGCGCGCTGGTGACGTTCCTGAGCGTGCCGCTGCTGGTCAACCTGGCGTTGGATGTGTTCGGCGGTGAAGCGCGCGAGATCAAGTTGCCCGTCGGGCCCACCATCAAGCACCTGGCGTTGCTGGTATTGCTGCCGGTGATGATCGGCATGGCGGTGCGGAGCATCGCACCGTCACTCGCACAGAAGGTGGAACCGGCGGTCGGCAAGTTCGCGATGGCGGTATTGCTGGTGATTGTCGCGGCGCTGGTGTATGTCGAGCGCGACATGATCGCCGACATGATGGTGAGGGTCGGGCCCGCGGCATTGACGTTGGGCTGCGCAGCGATCGGGTTCGGCTACCTGCTGGGTCGCGTGAGCGGCCTGGTGTTGCGCGACGCGATCACGGTCGGCATGGAAGTCGGCGTCCAGAACGCCACGCTGGCGATGGTGATCGCGCTGACGTTGCTGCAGTCGCCGCAGATCGCGCTGCCCGGGGCGATCTACGGCTTGCTGATGTATCTGCCGGCACTGGCGACCGTGGCGTTGGGCCGGCGCGCGGTGGCGCGGCATGAAGCGCTGGGCACGGCTTTGGCTGGTTAGCCAGCAAGGCCTCTTCGTTGGCTTTTTTGCTGGCTTTTTTGTTGGCCTTTTTGTTGGCCTTTTTGTTGGCCTTTTTGTGGGAGCGACGTAAGTCGCGATGCTATTCGCGACTTACGTCGCTCCCACAGTGACTGCCACACTGGCTGCCACAGTTGCTCAGTTCACCTTGAGCTTGCGCGCAAACGCCGTGTACCAACGCAACGGCAGGAAGCGCTTGAAGTAGACCGCGATGCGTTCTTTGCCGGCGATGAGCACTTCGTACTGGTCGCGTTCGACCGCCTGCCAGATCTTCTCGGCGCAGACCGACGGGTCCATGCCGCCTTGCAGGTGGACATCATCCTTCCCCCAGGGCTGACCACCGGGGCCGAGGGCATTGACCGAAACATTCGTGTTGACGAAGCCGGGGCAGGCCAGGGTGAAACGAATCCCCTTGTCGCCCAGTTCGATCCGCGCACTGTCGTACCAGCCGTGCAGCGCGTGCTTCGCGGCCGCGTAACCGGTGCGCCGCGCCATCGCGATATGGCCGAAGACCGAACTCACCACCGCGACATGTCCACTACCGCGCTGCAGCCAGCCAGGCAGCAGCGCCTGCGTCAGCGCGACAGGGGCGAAGAAATCGACTTCCATGATCTGCCGATAAGCGGGCATGCCCGTCTCGAGCGCCGACGTGCGCTGCGAAATGCCGGCGTTGTTGGCGAGGACATCGATCGGGCCGAAGAAACCTGCGGCGTGTGCCGCCAGTGCCTGCGAGTCGTCGAGACGGGTGAGGTCGACCGGCAGCAGTGCCGCGTCCTGCGGGCGCGGCAGGCTCTGGCGTACGCGTTCCAGTTCCGCTTCGCGGCGTGCCGACAGGATCAGTTTCGCCCCGCGCGCCGCCGCGCGCTGCGCCAGGCCTTCGCCGATGCCGCCGGAGGCGCCGGTGATCCACACCACTTTGTTGCTCAGATCGGTCATGTCGTGCGCCCGTTTCGATTGGCGTCAACGATAACTGATGAGCCTGCGGTGTGCGCCTTCGAAATGCGCATGCTCGTTGAGCGTGGACAGGTGCACGCCACGTTCGCCGACGACGAGCTTGGTCACCGCCGCGTTGGCCAGGGTCCAGCTGATCTTGAACCCCTCGCTACGAGGAATGCGCAGCAGGTCGGCCGCCAACGCCGAGATCGGACCGCCGGAAGTAAAGACCAGTGCATTCTGCGAAGGCTGCAGCCGTTGCGCGAGTCGTTGCAGCGCGTCGTTCGCGCGTGTGCAGAAGCCGGGGAAGGATTCGGTGTAGTCGGCATCGTGCTCGCCACCGACCCAGCGCGAGACGGCACGCGAGAAGAGATGCTGGAAGGCGCGGTGCGGATCGTCCGTAGCCAGGACTTCGTCGTGCAGTACTTGCCTGTCGACATAGCGTGGCTCGAAGCGAACGATCAGTTCCTCGTGGTCGTATTCGTTCCAGCCGATGTCTTCGTCCCATTGCGACACGAGCTGCATCGCCCGCAGGCAGGCTTCGGCGGTCTGCCGATGTCGCTGCATGCCTCCGCAAACCACCAGGTCGACTTGCGGCACGCGTATGCGCAGGGATTCGCCCAGGACGCGCGACTGCTCGATGCCCAGGCCGGACAGACGGTCGTAGTCGCCATCGCCGAATGACGCCTGGCCGTGGCGGATCAAATAGATCGCTGCCATGTCAGAACAGCTTGCGAACCATGCCCAGCGGCAGCCGCTTCATCAGGAAGCCCATCGGCGCCCACGGCCACCAGGGCACGTAGGCCTTGGCGGGTTCCTTCTCGATCGCTTTCGCCAGCAGGTAGCAGCCGCGCTGTGCGTCGATCATGAAGGGCGTGTGCTCAGCGGGCGCATCCTGGTTCATCTCCGTGCGGATGTACCCCGGGAAAATCGTGCTGACTTCGATCCCCGGCTTGCGCAACATGTCGGCGCGGATGCCTTCGGCCAGCGCGGCCACGCCGGCCTTGCTCGCGGCGTAGGCGGTCAGGCCGCCATGCATGCCGCGCATGGCGCTCATCGAGGAGATGATGACGAGGTGGCCGGTCTTCTGCGCGCGAAAGATCTCCATCGCCGCCTCGCATTGCGCCAGCGCAGCGATGAAGTTGGTTTCGATGATGTCCTTGTTGCGTGCGAAGCCGCCCTTGCCGATCGGTACGCCCTGGCCGATGCCGGCGTTGACGATCACCCGATCCAGCGAGCCGAGGTCTTCGCGGAAGGCACGGAACACCTCGAACACCTGAGCATGCTCGGTGACATCGAGCGTACGGATCGCGACTTTGATACCGGGGTTCGCCGCTTCGAGTTCGCCCTTGAGCTGCTGCAACCGATCGATGCGTCGCGCGCACAACGCAAGGTGGTGGCCGCGCGCCGCGAACTCGCGCGCCATGCCGGCGCCCAGTCCCGAGCTGGCGCCGGTGATCAGGATGTTCTTGCGCATTGAGCTCCCCATCGGAGTGATACCCATCGAAATGATTCCTTACGCCCCAGGCAGCACGACAATCTTGCCGCGTAGCTGGCGGCCTGCCATGCGTTGCAGCGCTGCGGCTGCGCCGGCCAACGGTATTTGTTCGGTGACTGGAGGCGCGATCTGCTGCTTGCGGAACCACGCCAGCAGTTGCAGCAGGTGCGCCTGCTGGTCCTTCGGATTGCGCCGTGCCCAATCACCCCAGTACACGCCGAGGATCGCGCGTTCCTTGAGCAGGGCGAGGTTCAACGGAATTCGCGGGATATCGCCGGCGGCGAAACCCACGACCAGCAGGCGCCCACCCCATGCAGTGGCACGCAGCGCGGCTTCGCTGTGCGTGCCGCCGACGGGGTCGTAGACCACATCGACGCCGCGCTTGTCGGTCAAGGCATCCAGGCGCCCGCGTAGGTCCTCCGACACGTAATCGATGGTCTCGTCGGCGCCGTGTTCCCGGCACAGCGCCAGCTTTTCCGCGCTCGACGCCGCCGCGATCACGCGTGCGCCCATGAGCTTGCCGATTTCGATCGCCGCGATGCCGACGCCGCCCGAGGCGCCCAGCACCAGCAGCGTCTCCCCTGCCGCGAGCTTGGCGATGTCCTTCAGTGCGTGCAGCGAGGTGCAGTAGGTCAGCAGCAAAGCTGCGCCGGTCGCGAAATCCATGTCCTCCGGCAACGGTATGACGGCGCGCGCATCGACCGCGCATTCCTCCGCCAGCGCGCCATGCGGCACGAGCGCCATCACCCGATCGCCGACCTTGACGTGGTCGACGCCTTCGCCGATCGCCTTGACCACGCCGGAGAACTCGGCCCCGGGTGAAAACGGCAGTGCCGGCTTCACCTGATACAGCCCTTGCACCATCAGCGCATCGGGGAAGTTGAGCGCAGCCGCCTGGATGCTGACAACGACTTGACCCGGCCCGGCGCTCGGCGACGGAACGTCTTCGACCTTCAGGTTCTCGATCGGGCCGTATTCATTGCAGACGAGTGCTTTCACGTGGACTCAAGCCTTGTTTGCGTTCCGCATTGCGCGCCGGCAGCGCCAATGCAGGTAGTTGACGAACAGCCAGAACTGCTTGAACGCGGGATTGCGCGTCTGCCTGTGGTGGTAACGGTAGTAGATCTGTTGCGCGATCGCGGACAGGCGGAACAGGCCATAGACCTCGTAGAAGGCCCAGTTTTCCGGGTGGAAACCGGTTCTGTCGCAGTAGTACGCCACCACTTCCTTGCGCGTGAGCATCCCTGGCAAATGCGTGGGCTGGCGGCGCGTGTTCTGCGCCATGAAATCATCGTCGGCCTGCACCCAGTAGGCCAGCATGTTGCCGAGGTCCATCAAGGGGTCGCCCAGTGTGGCGAGTTCCCAGTCGAGGACGCCGACCACGCGCGTCGGATCGTGCGGGTCGAGGACCACGTTGTCGAAGCGGAAGTCGTTGTGGGTGACGCAGATGCGTTCCTGCGCCGGCAGGTTGGCCTGCAGCCACGCCATTATTTTTTCACCGCGGGGGACGTTCCAGGTGCGCGCGTCGCGATAGCGCTTGCTCCAGCCCTCGATCTGGCGGCGGGCATAGCCGCTGCCCTTGCCGATCTGGTCGAGTCCCGCTGTCTGCGGGTCGATGCGATGCAGCGCGATCATCGTGTCGAGCACGTTGAGGCATAGCCGTCGCACGTGGGTCGGTGGCAGTTCGAGGCCGCGTGGCAGGTTCTTGCGCGGGATGATGCCGTCGAGGCGTTGCATCACGTAGAACTCGGCGCCGATCACGGCCTCGTCGTCGCAGTACGCAATCATCGCCGGCACGAACGGGAACACCGGCATCAACGCCTTCTGGATGCGGTATTCGCGACCCATGTCGTGCGCGGACTTGGCCTTGGTGCCGGCGGGCGGGCGCCGCAGGATCAGGTCGTGTGCGTCGTACTCGAGGCGGTAAGTCCAGTTGGATGCACCGCCGGTGTACTGGGTGATCTTCGGCGTTCCGGACAGACCAGGCACGTGCTGCTTGAGCCACGCGTCGAGGCGCGCGACATCCAGTTCCTCGCCGGCACGCACCACGCTGGCCTGGTCGCTGGCCGGCGCGGCACTCACGTGGACGGTGCCTTGCGCTGCATGCGCGCCTCCACCTTCGCCAGCTGTCGCCGCATCATCACCAGGTACCAGCGGTAGGGCAGGTAGCGCTTGAGTCGCCATGCGCGGCGGGCCTCCGGGTGGGTGAGGATGTGGGTGTCGCCATGCGCGACGCCGTCGAAGATCAGTTGCGCGATTTCGTCCGGGCCGATGCGTGCGCGTTCGACCAATCGCTTCGTCATGCTTTCGAGTTGTGGATTGCTGGCACGCATGTTCTGCGCCAGTGCGGTACGGAAGAACGCCGGGCAGACGACGGACACACCGATCCGGTCGGCTTCCAGTTCCAGCTGCAGGGTTTCCGACAGCGCGACCACGGCCGCCTTGGTTGCGTTGTAGGCGCCCGCGTGCGGCATGTAGACCAGGCCGGCCATCGAGGCGATGTTGACCAGCTGACCGCCGCCTTGTTCACGCAGCAGCGGCGTGAACACCTTGCAGCCGCGCACCACGCCAAGCAGGTTGATGTCGACGATCCACTGCCAGTCGGCCAGCGTGGCATCGCCGATGCCGCCCATCTGTGCGACGCCGGCGTTGTTGACCACCACGTCGACGCCGCCCCACTGCTGCTTGAGCCAGTCGGCGGCGGCCTGCAGGTCTTCTTCGCGGGTCACGTTGCAAGCCAGAGCATGACTTTGTGGCGAATGCTGTCGCAACGCCGCCAGGGTCTCGGCGCAGCGTTGGACGTCGAGATCGCCGATGCACACGCGCCAGCCTGCGCGCGCATAACGCTCGGCGAGTGCGCGACCGAGCCCGGAGGCACCGCCGGTGATGAAGATGCGTCGGCTCGAGGTCATGCCGTTCGAAGTCATGCCGCATGGCTCCGTTGCTTGTATTTGTTCAATTCCATCCGCGCCACCATCGCACGATGCACTTCGTCTGGACCATCGGCGATGCGCAGGGCGCGCGCGAGCATGAACAGGCCGGTGAGCGGCACGTCGTGCGAGACGCCGGCGCCGCCATGCATCTGGATGGCCTGGTCGACGACGGTCTGCAAGACGTTGGGTGCGATCACCTTGATCGCGGAAATCTCGGTCATCGCGTTCTTCACGCCAACGGTGTCGATTTTCCACGCGGCGTACAGCGTGAGTAGCCGCGCCTGGTCGATGGCCATGCGCGCATCCGCGATGCGTTCGCGGTTGCCACCGAGTTCGATCAACGGCTTGCCGAAGGCAGTCCGGTTGAGGCCGCGTTCGATCATCAATTGCAGTGCGCGTTCGGCGGCGCCGATGGCGCGCATGCAGTGATGGATGCGGCCAGGGCCGAGCCGGCCCTGCGCGATCGCGAAGCCCTTGCCCAAGCCCAGGAGCAGGTTGCCCTTCGGTACCCGCACGTCGTCGAACACCAGTTCGCCGTGACCGAACGGCGGATCGTATTCGCCGAAGGTCGGCAGCATGCGTTCGATGCGCACGCCGGGGGCGTCCAGTCGCACCAGCACCATGCTGTGGCGCGCATGCGGTTCGGCATCGGGGCTGGACAGGCCCATGAAGATCGCGAGCTTCGCATTCGGATGGCCGAGGCCGGTCGACCACCATTTGCGGCCGTTCAACACCAGCGCATCGCCGTCCTCGTGGATCGTCGCCTGCATGTTGGTGGCGTCGCTGGATGCCACTTCCGGTTCGGTCATGCAGAACACCGAGCGGATTTCGCCGGCCAGCAGGGGTTTGAGCCACTGTTCCTTCTGCGCGGCATTGCCGAAGTGGTACAGCACCTCCATGTTGCCCGTGTCCGGCGCATTGCAATTGAAGATCTCGGCGGCGAATTCGTAGCGACCCATCGCTTCGGCCAGCGGCGCGTAGTCGAGCGTGCTCAGGCCGGCGCCGAGTTCGGCGTCGGGCAGGAACAGGTTCCACAGGCCGGCAGCGCGCGCCTTGGCCTTAAGGTCTTCCATCTGTGGCGGCACGCGCCAGCGGGTCCAGTCACCGTCGGGATTGAGCGCGCGTACTTCCTGCAGATAGGTCTCGCCGATCGGTTCGACATGGATGCGCATGAAGTCGCGCAGGCGTTCCAGCATCTCCTGCGAGCGGGGCGAGGGGCTGAAATCCATGGGCTGCTTCCGCGCTAGAAAGCAACCAGCTTAGGCAGCCCAATTTCATCATTCAAATTTAATCTATGAATCAGTTAGCATCACAGGCATGAATGAAAGCAGCGCTCCGCGGATCGACCTGAACCTGTTCCGGGTGTTCGAGGCGATCTACCGTGCCGGCAGTCTCACCCGCGCCGCGGAGGAGTTGCACCTCACCCAGCCTGCTGTCAGCAATGCACTGGCGCGGCTGCGGTCGCATTACGACGATCCGCTGTTCGTGCGCGAGGGCCGCAAGATCGCGCCGACGCCGCTGGCGCATGGCATCGCAGACGAGGTCGCGCAGGCGTTGCGCACCCTGCGCGACAGCGTGCAACGCGCAGGCCATTTCGACCCGGCGGGTTCGACCCGCCGCTTCGTGATCGGCATGCCCGAGTCGCTGGAATTCACTTTGTTGCCGCGCCTGGTCCAGGCCCTGCATGCGCAGGCGCCACAGTTGCGCGTGCACAGCGTGCGCATCGACCGTGAGCGGCTGGCGCGACAGCTGGTGTCCGGGGATCTGTCGCTGGCGCTCGACGTGCCGCAGCCGCTTGGACCGCGCATCCGCCAGCAACGCGTACTGAAGGACCGCCTGGTGGTGGCGATGCGGCCCGGGCATCCGCTGGCGAAGACGACATTGGGCACGGCCGGATGGCTGGGGGCGCGGCATGTGGTGGTGTCCGGCCGCAGCAGCGGGCCGACGCTGGAGGATGTCGCGCTCAGTCGCCGTGGACTCGGCCGCGAAGTCGCGTTGCGCTGCCAGAACTACTACGCCGCATGCCGCATCGTCGCCCATTCGGACCTGCTGCTGACCTTGCCGCAGTCGCATGGCGAATGGCTGAGCCGCGACCTCAAGTTGCACCTGGCCGACGCGCCGATCCCGCTGCCGGCGCTCGAGATCATGATGTACTGGCCCGAAGGCGCCGAGGCCGACGCCGGCAACCGTTGGCTGCGCGAACATGTCGGCGCACTCAGCGGCAGCGGTGCGATCACGGCTGCAAAGCAGAAGAAGGCGAGAGCATGACGGCGAACGAACGGGCGAAACCCCGCATCTGCGTCTTCGGTGCCGGCAGCATCGGCTGCTACGTCGGCGGGCGATTGCAGGCGGCGGGTGCACCGGTGCGCTTCATCGGTCGCGCGCGACTGTCCCAGGAAGCCGCCGAACATGGGCTGCACCTCACCGATTACCGCGGTGCGGACATGCGGGTGCCGGCTGGCGCAGTCGATTTCCAGACCGACCCGCAGGCTGCAGCCGATGCCGACCTGGTGCTGGTCACGGTCAAGTCCGCCGCCACTGCCGAGGCCGGCCGCGCACTGGCCGCCGTGCTCAAGCCGGGTACGACTGTGATCAGCTTCCAGAATGGCCTCGGCCACGATGGGACTTTGCGCGCGGTGCTACCGGATGCGGTCGTGCTGGCGGGCATGGTGCAGTTCAACGTCGTCGCGCGAGGCGGCGGGGCATTCCACCAGGCCACCGAAGGTGCGCTCGCGGTCACGCAGCACGCGTCGCTGCAGCCGTTCGTCGGCGATTTCGCGCAAGCCGGCTTGCCGCTGCATCAGCATGCCGACATGGTCGCCGTGCAGTGGGCCAAGTTGCTGCTCAATCTCAACAATGCGATCAACGCGCTGTCGGACCTGCCGATCAAGGAAGAGCTTTCGCAGCGCAGCTACCGCCGTTGCCTGGTGCTGGCGCAACGCGAGGCGCTAGGCCTGCTCGATGCTGCGGGCATCCATCCGGCGAAGCTGACCGCGGTGCCGCCACACTGGATGCCGTACGTGCTCGGACTGCCCGACGCGCTGTTTCGCCGCGTCGCCAACGCGATGATCGCGATCGACCCGTTGGCCCGCGGATCGATGTGGTACGACCTGCATGCCGGCCGCCTGACCGAAGTGGATTGGTTGAACGGCGAAGTGGTGCGGTTGGCGAAAACGCTGCGCCGCGACGCGCCGGTCAATGCGCGCCTGGCGGCATTGGTGCATGCGGTGGAGCAGGGGGGACGACGTGACTGGCCGGGCGAGGAGCTGCTGCTGCAGCTGCGGCAAGCCGCCGACCATCCTATGGGAGCGACGTGAGTCGCGATCGTGGGGCCCCGTATCGCGACTCACGTCGCTCCCACAAATAGCTCCCACAAGTAGCTCCCACCGGGCAACCGATCAGGGCCAGTCGATGTTGCCGCGCACGACATTGCAGATATGCCCGCCGGACCAGACTTCGCCTTCGTCGTCGACGCGCAGTTGCAGCCGTGCATCGTGTCCGACCTCGCGGCCCTGGCTCACGACATAGCGGCCATCGCTGCCTGGCAGCGCGTCGTTGTGCTTCAACCATGCGGCCAGCGTGGCGTTGGCCGCGCCGGAAGCGGCATCCTCGAAGTGCGCTGGCGCGCCGACGAAGGCACGGACCACCAGGTCGTAGTCGCGGCCCGCGTCGGCCCGGGCAAACGCGCACAGGCCCATGCTGTCGGTGGTGACGGCGAGCGCACCGATCGCGAGCCAGTCAGGCGTCGCATCGCGTAGTGCTGCTTCGTTGGCGAACTCGGCCAGCCACCAGCGGCGGCCGCCATCCATCAGGGCCGGCGGCAGGGCGCCCAACTGCACATTGCGCAGCACGGCGACCAGGCGCACGTCGTTGAGATTGGCGACTTCGACCACCCGTGCCCGTGGCGTGCGGATCGCGATCGTGCGGCGCACGCCTTCGCCGTCGACGCTCAGCGGCAGCAGTCCGGCAATGCCTTCCTGTACCAGTCGACCGTCGACCGGTGTCGCCAACCCCGCCTCCAGCACCACATGCGCGGTGCCGACGCTGGGATGGCCGGCGAATGGCACCTCGCGGCGCGGGCTGAACATGCGGATGCGATAACTGGCGCCGGGTTGGGTCGGCGGGAACACGAAGGTCGTCTCCGGCAGCCGCGTCCACTTGGCGATGGCCTGCATCGACGCGTCGTCCAGGCCTTCGGCATCGAGCACCACGGCCAGCGGGTTGCCCGCGCCGGGGCGGTCGGCGAAGACATCGAGTTGCAGGTAGCGGCGCAGCGTCATTCGGTGCGGGTCCGGGGCGGGAGTTCGACTAGAATTGCAGGTTCATGCCCGCGGCAGCGGCGGACGCGCGATTCTAGGGCGTTCGGACACTTTCAGTTGTAATCATCGGCACATAACTCAATTCACTATGAGGGCTGGCGTGGAAGCAAAGCGTTGGGTCGTACTCAAGTTCGGCGGCACCTCGGTGTCCCGCCGCAACCGTTGGGACACCATCGGACGCCTCGCTTCGAAACGCATGACCGACGACGACGTGCGCGTGCTGGTGGTGGTGTCGGCGCTGTCTGGCGTCACCAACGAACTGCAGGCGATAGCGAACGGTGACGGCATCGCCGCGCGCATCGCAGCGTTGGTCGAGCGCCACCGCGCGTTCTGCGCCGAGCTCGACCTCGATGCCGACGCGGTGCTCGGCGAGCGTCTCGCCGCATTGCAGGCGCTGGCCAGCGACCCGCGCGCGGCGGAACGCACGCTGGACTGGCAGGCCGAGGTGCTTGCGCAGGGCGAATTGCTGTCTTCCACGCTCGGTGCTGCCTACCTGCGATCGCAGGGCCACGACTTCGGCTGGTGCGATGCGCGCGACTGGCTCGATGCGATCACGCTGCCGAACGTCAGCGAATGGGCCAAGCGCCTGTCGGTCAATTGCAAGCGCGAAGGCGACGCCGAATTCGGCACGCGTTTCGCGCAGCAGCAGACACGCATGCTGATCTCGCAAGGCTTCATCGCCCGGCATGCAGACGGCGGCACCGCGATCCTCGGCCGCGGCGGTTCCGACACTTCGGCGGCGTATTTCGGTGCCCTGCTGAAAGCGCAACGCGTCGAAATCTGGACCGACGTGCCCGGCATGTTCACGGCCAATCCGCGTGACGTGCCCGATGCCCGTTTGCTGACGCGCCTCGACTACGCCGAAGCACAGGAAATCGCCACCACCGGCGCCAAGGTGCTGCATCCGCGTTCGATCGCGCCGTGTCGCGACGCCAACGTGCCGATGGCCATTCTCGACACCGAGCGTCCCGACCTGCCGGGCACCAGCATCGACGCCGCCGCCGCGACCGTGCCTGGCGTCAAGGCGATCAGCCGCCGCAATGGCATCGTGTTGGTGTCGATGGAAAGCATCGGCATGTGGCAACAGGTCGGCTTCCTCGCCGACGTGTTCGAGCGCTTCAAGCGCCACGGCCTGTCGGTCGACCTGATCGGTTCGTCGGAAACCAACGTCACCGTCTCGCTCGACCCCAGCGAGAACCTGGTCACCACCAACGTGCTCGAAGCGCTGAGCGCGGATCTCGCCGAGGTCTGCCGGGTCAAGGTGATCGCGCCGTGTGCGGCGATCACGCTGGTCGGCCGCGGCATGCGTTCGCTGCTGCATAAGCTGTCGGACATCTGGGCCACGTTCGGCAAGGAACGCGTGCACCTGATCTCGCAGTCGTCCAACGACCTCAACCTCACCTTCGTCATCGATGAAGCCGACGCCGACGGCCTGTTGCCGCAGCTGCATGCGGAACTGATCCGTGGCGGCGCGATGCCGGTGCAGGAAACGACGGTATTCGGCCCGAGCTGGCGCGAGATCGCGCACGGCAAGCCGCAGCGGCGCACGCCGTGGTGGGTCGGTGCACGCTCGAAGCTGCTCGCGTCGGCCGTTACGCCGCGCTACGTGTACAACCTCGCGACCGTGCGGGAACGCGCACGCGAACTGGCGCAGAGCGAGGCGATCGATCGCTGCTTCTATGCGATCAAGGCCAATTCCCATCCGGCGATCCTGCGCACGATCGTGGCCGAAGGCTTCGGCCTGGAATGCGTCTCGCTGGCCGAGCTCGAGCATGTCTTTGCGACGGTGCCGAGCCTCGCACCGCAGCGCGTGTTGTTCACGCCGAGCTTCGCGCCGAAGCGCGAGTACGAAGCTGCCTTTGCACGCGGGGTCACGGTCACCCTCGACAACCTTGAAGCCCTGCAGCGCTGGCCGGACGTGTTCCGTGGCCGCACGCTGTGGTTGCGGCTCGACCTAGGCCATGGCGAAGGCCATCATGAGAAGGTGCGTACCGGCGGCGTCGCTGCAAAATTCGGCCTGCCCGTGGCGCGCTTCGATGCGTTCGTCGACGAGGCGCGCAAGCTCGGCATCCGCATCAGTGGCCTGCATGCGCATCTCGGCAGCGGCATCGACGATCCGCGGCATTGGCGTGAGGTGTACGCCAATCTCGCCGGTCTCGCCGACAACGTCGGCACGGTCGAAAGTCTCGATATCGGTGGCGGCCTGCCGATTGCCTACGCACCGGACGCGCAGGATTTCGATATCGCGCTGTGGCGCAGCGGCCTCGATGAAATCAAGGCGGCCTACCCACGCTACGGCCTCGTCATCGAGCCGGGGCGTTACCTGGTCGCCGAAAGTGGTGTGCTGCTGCTGGGCGTGACCCAGGTCGTCGAAAAAGACGGCGTGCGCCGCGTCGGCTGCGATGCCGGCATGAACGCGTTGATGCGGCCCGCGATGTACGAGGCCTACCACGGCATCCACAACCTGAGCCGGCTCGATGACAGCGCGACCGCCGCGTTCGATGTCGTCGGTCCGATTTGCGAAAGCAGCGACGTGCTCGGCCGCGGCCGGCAGTTGCCGCTGGCCACCAGCGAAGGCGACGTACTGCTGGTTGCAGACGCCGGCGCCTACGGCATGGCGATGGCCAATACCTACAACCTGCGGGCATTGCCGGCAGAGGACGTGATTGAGTAGGGCGGGTCTTGACCCGCCGCTTTTCGGCATTCTGTAACGGCGGGTCAAGACCCGCCCTACGCAAGGTGGTTTGAGAATGAGTGAGTGGCAGTTCCAGCGCGACGCAATCCGCGCGTTCCGTTTCGTACGTTGCAGTTTCGATGCGGCGAGCGGCGTGGCGCAATTGGTCTATGCGTTCGACGAAGGCCCGGAGCTGGTCGAGAAGATCACGGTGCCGGGCGCGCCTTTTGCATTGGATGACGCGCGTGCCGAAGCCGTCGAACGCGCGTTGCGTTTGCTGCACCTGATCACCGGCGTCAGTTATTACAAGGCCGCGGTGCCGCCGGAAATCCGCATCGAATCGTACGCGATCGATGCGGACACGGCGGCGTTGCTGACCCTGATCTACGAGAACGGCCTGGGCGAGTTCGCTTATCGCAATGGGTTGAACCTGCACGGCAAGATCCACTTTCCCAGCGGGAGTCAGGCGATCGCGACTCACGTCG
This sequence comes from Lysobacter sp. CFH 32150, assembly GCF_022758295.1. GTDB lineage: Bacteria > Pseudomonadota > Gammaproteobacteria > Xanthomonadales > Xanthomonadaceae > CFH-32150. The sequence continues at coordinate 269,202 of NZ_JALDWJ010000008.1, forward strand.
CTCCCACAGTCACAGCCGCGCCTGTACCCACGCTCGGCTTGAGGGAACATGCGCTGGTCGCCATCGGCGGCGGCAAGGATTCGCTGGTCAGCATCGAAGCCTTGCGCACACTCGGCGTCGATCAGACCGTCACCTGGATCGGCGGCTCGCAATTGATCGCAGCCTGCGCGCAGCGCACCGGCTTGCCGACGCTGAATATCGGCCGCGCGCTGGCGCCGCAATTGTTCGAGATCAATCGCCAGGGTGCCTACAACGGGCACATCCCGGTGACTGTGTTGAACTCGGCGATCATGGTGCTGGCCGCGTTGCTGCACGGCGTCGACCAGGTCGTGTTCTCGAACGAACGCTCGGCCAGCTACGGCAGCCTGATCCTCGCGCCTGATGGAAGCATCACGGGTGAGGTGAATCACCAGTGGTCGAAGGGCTGGGCCTGCGAACAGGCCTTCGGCGACTACGTTCAGCGCTACGTCGCTGCCGACCTGCAGTACTACTCGCTGCTGCGACCTCTGAGCGAACTCGCGGTCGCAAGACAGTTCGCAAAGACCGACCATTACGATGCGCACTTCAGCAGCTGCAATCGCAATTTCCACATCCTCGGCGAGCGTCCGGCCAATCGCTGGTGCGGCGTGTGTCCGAAGTGCCATTTCGTGTTCCTCGCGCTGGCGCCGTTCATGCCGAAGCCGCGCCTCGTCGGCATCTTCGGCCGCAACCTGCTCGATGATCCGGCACAGACCGCCGGTTACGACGGTTTGCTCGAATTCCAGGACCACAAGCCGTTCGAGTGTGTCGGCGAAGGCCGAGAGTCGCGGGCAGCGATGGCAGCGTTGGCCGAGCGACCGGAATGGCGCGAAGACGCGCTGGTCGAACGGTTCGCGCGTGAGATCCGGCCGCAGTTGGACGCTGGCGAATTGCGGATTGAGCCGTTGCTCGTGCTCGACGAAGAACACCGCATCCCGCAGCAGCTGTGGGAACGCCTCCGTGCGCTGCTCGCTGCATAACATCCGGCAGCTTGAAGGCAAGCGCGTCGCGCTGTGGGGTTGGGGCCGCGAAGGCCGCGCCGCCTACCATGCGCTCCGTTCTCGATTGCCGGAACAGCCTCTCACGCTGTTCTGTTCGCCGGATGAAGCTGGCGACGCCCACGCTCTGGGCGATACGCGATTGCTGGTCGAAACCACTGCTACCGCCGAAGCGCTGGCTGCTTTCGATGTAGTGGTCAAATCGCCCGGCATCAGTCCATATCGTGCCGAGGCCGTCGCGGCAGCAGGGCAGGGCACGCGCTTCATCGGCGGCACCGCGCTGTGGTTCGCAGAGCACGCCGAAGCTCGCACGATTTGCGTCACGGGAACCAAGGGCAAGAGCACGACGACCGCATTGCTCGCGCATCTGCTGCGCGCTGGCGGTCGCGTCACTGCGCTCGCCGGCAACATCGGCCTGCCGCTGTTGGAGTTGCTCGATCCGCCCACATCGCCCGAGTTCTGGGCAATCGAACTCTCGAGCTACCAAACCGGCGATGTCGCCGACAGCGGCGTGCGACCCGAGGTCGCGGTCGCGCTCAATGTGTTTCCGGAGCATCTTGACTGGCACGGTTCGCAGACGCGCTACGTCGACGACAAGCTACGTCTGCTGACCGAAGCCAGGCCGCGGGTCGCAGTGCTGAACGCCAACGATGCGACGCTCGCGTCGTTGGCGCTGCCAGACTGCGAGGTGCGCTGGTTCGGTCGCGAGGATGGCTGGCATCTGCGCGACGATGTCCTGTACCGCGGCGACACATTAGTCATGAATACCGTGACCCTGCCGCTGCCTGGCCTGCACAACCGCGGCAATCTGTGCGCAGTGCTGACGGCGGTCGAAGCTTTAGGACTGGATGCGGTCGCATTCGCGCCGCATGCCGCATCCTTCCAACCCTTGCCACACCGCTTGCAAACACTCGGCACGCGGGATGGCATCACCTACGTCAACGATTCGATCAGCACCACGCCACATGCGAGCCTCGCGGCGTTGGAAGTGTTCCGCGACCGACGCGTGGCGATCCTGGTCGGCGGGCACGATCGCGGTATCGACTGGACCGCGTTCGCCGAGGCGATGCAACGGCAGGCGCCGGCGGCGATCGTCACCATGGGACAGAACGGCCCGCGCATCCACGCATTGCTGGCGCCGATAGCGATGCAGTCGGACTTCCGACTGACGGCCGCGGACGGTCTCGCTGACGCACTGACCCAGGCGCGCGATGCGCTAGCGGGCGACGGCGTGGTGCTGCTGTCGCCGGGGGCGCCGAGCTTTGGTCCGTACCGCGACTATGTTGCGCGTGGCCGTCACTTCGCCGAACTGACAGGATTTGACCCCGACATGATCAGTGCGATCCCGGGTCTCGGCATCGCTTGAGTTTTCACGCCTGCGCAACTTCGGCTGCGTAGGCTCCCGAACTTCCAAGGAGGATTCCGTCATGCGTCGAGTCGTTGCTGCAATCACCCTCATGCTGTGCGCCGTGCCCGTGTTCGCGGCGATGCAGACCAAGCCCGTCGAGTGGAAGGTCGGAAAAGAGACTTTCAGCGGCACGCTCGTCTACGACGGCACCAATGCGATCAAACGTCCGGGCCTGGTGATGGTGCCGAACTGGATGGGCGCGACGGACGACTCCGTCGAGAAGGCGAAGCAGGTCGCCGGCGACGACTACGTGGTGCTGGTGGCCGACGTCTACGGCAAGGGCGTGCGGCCGAAGAATGGCGAGGAAGCGCTAGCGCAGGTGCGGAAGGTCTATTCCGACGGTGGCGTCCAGTTGCGCGCGCGTGTCAACGAGGCGGTGAAAGTGCTGAAGGCGCAGGCCGATACAGCGCCGCTCGACGTGGCCAGGATTGGCGCGTTCGGTTTCTGCTTCGGTGGCTCAGCCGTGCTGGAGCTCGCCCGCAGCGGTGCGGATGTCGCTGGCGTGGTCAGCCTGCATGGCGGCGTGGATACGTATCTTCCCGCCGAGGGCAACAACGTCCGCACGTCGATCCTCGTCCTCAATGGCGCCGATGACGCCAGCGTCACCGACGAGAACATCGCGGCCTTCGAGAAGGAAATGGATGCCGCCAAGGCCGACTGGCAGTTCGTCGATTTCAGTGGCGCCGTGCACTGCTTTACCCAGCCGGAATCGAACAATCCGCCGAACTGCGTCTACAACGAACGCGCGTCGAAGCGCGCCTTCGAGATGATGCACGACTTCTTCCGCGAGCGATTCGCGGCGAAGTGATTAGTGGTCGCGGTTGACCGCGTAGTGCGCCAGGCCGCGTAGCGCCGCCACGTATTCGTTGTCTTCGAGGCCGTCGAGCGCGCGTTCGGCGGCTTCGGCATATTCGCCAGCGCGTTGGCGGCTGTAATCGAGCCCGCCGGTGGCGTGGATTGCGGACATCACTTCCGGCATGGCGTCGGTGTTGCCGTGTTCGATCGCAGCGCGCAGGCGTTCGCGGGTCGATGTGTCGCTGTGCGCGATGGCATGGATCAGCGGCAGCGTCGCCTTGCCTTCGGCGAGATCGTCGCCGAGGTTCTTGCCGAGGATGTCGGCGTCCGATGCGTAATCGAGCACGTCATCGGCGATCTGGAATGCGTAGCCGAGGTTGAGGCCGTAGGCGTGCAGGGCATTGCAGGTGGCGGCATCCGCGCCGGCCAACAAGGCACCGAGCCGCGTGGCAGCGGCGAACAGCACTGCGGTCTTGCGCTCGATCACGCGCAGGTACGCGGCTTCATCGGTGTCCGGATTGCGCACGTGCAGCAGTTGCAGCACTTCGCCCTCGGCGATGGCGTTGGTGGTGTCGGCCAGGATGCGCATGACGGGCATGCGATCGAGTTCGACCATCAGCTGGAAGCTGCGCGAGTAGAGGAAGTCGCCGACCAGCACGCTCGCCGCATTGCCCCAGACGGCATTGGCGGTCTTGCGGCCACGGCGCAGGTCGGACTCGTCGACGACGTCGTCGTGCAGCAGGGTGGCGGTGTGGATGAACTCGACCACCGCGGCCAGCTGGTGGGCATCGGGGCCGCGGTGCCCAAGCGCACCCGCCGCGAGCAACAACAGCATCGGCCGCAGCCGCTTGCCGCCGGCGCCGACGATGTATTCGGCGACCTGGTTGATCAGCACCACATCGGAGGCTAGCCGGCGCCGGATCAGGGCGTCGACCGCCGCCATGTCGTCGCGGGCCAGGGCCTGGATGGTGGCCAGATCGGTGGCGGGCTGACGCAAGGCGCTGGCAGGCATAGGGCGGCCGAAACGTAGGGGAGGCGAATTATACGAGGCGCAAGGTTTGCGCCTCGAATGCCTGGAAGAGAGCGTTTTCAGGTCAAAACTTGACAATAATTCTCAATTGAAAATGAACGTCGGTCACGATATCGTGGCGAGGCACTAGACAAACTGTTGAAACGTAGAGGTGAAATACGTTCAACAGGATAAATTTGGTCAACAAAGCGGTATTTTCGGGAAGCAGGGGACACAACATGTTGATGGGTGCTTGCCTCGCCATGGCGCGAGGTATGAGGCCGTGTGCCGTTGTCGGGCGCCACTCTCATGTTGCGCAGGATCGAAGGCAGGCCGTTGCGACATTGCCCGCCCGGCTCCTTGCTGCCTTTCTTCTTCTTGGCGGGCTCTGCCTTGGTGCTGCGCCTTTCGCGCAAGCGCAGACGGTGACCGCGCTGCAGGACACAACCTGTGCGCGCGATCGTGCTGGCGGATTGAACTGCACCGCCAACGATTTTACCGTCGGCGCGACTCTCGCCAATGGTCCGGGCTCTCCGCCTTCGTGCGTCGCTGGCAGTACGGTCACGGTAGAGGTCGATCTCAGCCTGACTTCGAACAGCCCCAACCGCTACGACGTCGGCTTCTTTGTCGGCCAGTCCGGCAACAGCCCGACCAGCGCTGGTGGTCAGTGCTCGGTGGCAACCTTCCCGGAGTCGCCATTTCCCTGGGTCGACCTGGACCTGCAGGCAGGCGACACCTGCGGCGACTTCCTTGGCCCCTCGCAATCGGCAACGCCGCGAATCCAGAGCGTCAAACTGATCTGCCAAGGGGATGCCACCACCGGCGAACTGCTGGTGCCCTATACCTTGGTGTATTCGCAGAACGGCGCGGCCGTTTGCGCAGGACCGGCCAACGTCGTGCCCGGTACGAGCGCCAAATGCCAATCCGGCACAGCTCGCGTCAGCACGTTCGTCGTCAATGGTTACGTCGATGTCACCAAGCAGACCCTGCCTGATGGCGATACCACCAGTTTCGGCTTCACCACCAGCGGTTCCGTCACAACCGCGCCAACCAGCTTCAACCTGACCGACAACAACACCCAGCGGGTCACGATGGCGATCAATGGCAGCGCCCGCCAGTTGACCGTCGATGAAAACGTGCCGGCGCATTGGCGCTCGACCATCAGCTGCAGCAGCGGCACGGTCGACACCAGCGGCCAGGCCAATGGCACGCTGGTCGCTACGCTGCAGAATTCGTCGCCCAACGCCGCCTGCACGGTCACCAACACCAAGCGCAGCCGAATCACGATCCAGAAGAACGTCGGTGGACGGGTGCTGGCCGCGGACCAGTTCACCGTATCGGTGTCCGGTGCAGGCAGCAGCACGCTGACCGATACCTCCGATGTCGCCGTCACCGCCGCCGCCGCAGGCATCGCCACCACTGGCACCGGTACCGGCGTCACCTCCACCAACACCTTCTTCGCCACGCCCGGCCAGGCCCTGACCCTGACCGATGCGATGGCAGTGGGCAGCAGTTCGCTGCTCTCGCAGTACGACACCCGACTGACGTGCACCAATGCGTTCACCGGCTCCGGCGCCACCGGCGGTTTGCCGAATAACCAGTCCGTGTCGAGCTTCAGCCTCACCCCGGCGCCTGGCGACGACATCACCTGCACTTACAGCAACACCGCGCGGCCGCGCCTGAGCTTGCAGAAAGCCATCGCTGCGCCCGGACGTTTTGCCGGCAGCGACCAGTTCGCGCTGACGATTTCCGGCACGGGTGGTCCTGCCAGCGTCACTACTACCGGCGCCGGTACCTCGGTGACCTCGGCGGCAGCCACGTTGACCGGCACTGGCGGTGCGGCTTACACCCTATCGGAAGCGGCGGCGGGTACCACCAATCTCGCCCTCTATGGCAGCAGCATCAGTTGCAGCAACGCGAATGCCGGGTCGGGCACGGTACTGCCCAGCGGCAGCGGCACCAGCTTCGGCCTGACGCCGGCGAACAACGACGACATCAGCTGCACGCTCACCAATGGCCGCAAATCCGCCAACCTGCGCCTGGCGAAGGCCTGGTCGAATGCCGCGGTCAACGACACCGCCTCGCTCAGCACCACGGGGTTGATCAACGACGCCAGTCTGAATTCGACAGCCAACGCCGCGTCCGAGACCGATACCGGCGCAATCGTCACCGTGTATGCCGGCGAAACGGCGACGCTGGCCGAGATCCTCGGCGGAGGCAACAGCGGCCAATACAACGCCAGCGCATGGAGTTGCAGTGGCGGCACCCTGACGGGCAACAGTCTGGCCATCAATGCCGCCGATGCCGGAACCACGATCACCTGCACGATTACCAATGCCCGCGCGACGCGCACGGTAACGGTCGCGAAATCGCTGAGTCCGAGTGGCGACAGCGGAAAATTCACCCTGCAGATCAACGGCAGCCCGGTCGCCATCGATGTCGGCAACGGCGGCAGCGGAAGCACTGCCGGCGTGCCAGTCGGCAGCACCGTGAACGTTGCGGAGATCGCAGGTACCGGCACTGTGCTGGCGGATTACGTCTCCAGCTTGTCGTGCAGCGGCGTAGGCGGCGTGTCCGGAACCACTGCGGGCAGCTTCACGCTGCCTGACAACGACGTGACCTGCACGTTCACCAACACGCGCAACACGGCGACGCTGACGCTTACCAAGACGGTCGTCAACGACAACGGCGGCACGACACTGGCGACCGCATGGACGCTGAGTGCTTCCGGCCCAACCCCGATCAGCGGCACGACCGGCAGTGCAGCGGTGACCAACGCGGTCGTCGATCTTGGAACCTACACGCTAGTCGAGTCCGGCCCCGGTGATTACCTGCAGACAGGCCTGGCATGTAGCGGCGCTGCGGACACCAGTCCAAACGATGGCTTGACCCTCGTGGCAGGCGAAGTCGTGAGTTGCCAGTTCACCAACGACGACCAGGCGGCGTCGCTGACGCTGGATAAGAGCGCGTCGGTGGCGGACACCAATGGCAATCTGGTGATGGGCGATGCCGGTGACTCGATCACCTACACCTTCAGCGCGACCAACACCGGCACGGTGACGTTGGCGCCGGTGACGGTCAGCGATCCGCTGCTGCCCAGTCTGGGCTGCACGATCGCCACCTTGGCACCGGGTGCCAGCGCCAGCTGCACCGCGACGAACAACACGTATGTGATCACTGCGGCCGATGTGACCGCCGGCAATGTCGTGAACACGGCGACCGCGACTGGCGATGCCCCGGGCACGATGACCGACCCGACCGCGACCGATACCGCCACGGTGACGACGGCGGCGACGCCGACCGCGTCGCTGACGCTGGCGAAGAGCGCATCGGTGGCCGATACCAACGGCGATCTGGTCACCGGAGATGCAGGGGACACGATCACCTATACGTTCAGTGCGACCAACACAGGCACCGTGACGTTGGCCCCGGTGACGGTGGCGGATCCGCTGTTGCCGAGCTTGGGCTGCACGATCGCCAGCTTGGCACCGGGTGCCACCTCCAGTTGCACCGCGACGAACAACACCTATGTGATCACCGCGGCAGATGTCACCGCAGGCGACGTGGTGAACACCGCGACCGCGACCGGCGATGCGCCGGGCACGATTGTCGATCCGACCGCGACCGATACGGCCACCACCTCGACGGCGGCAACACCGGCGGCCTCGCTGACGCTGGACAAGTCCGCGAGCGTGGCAGACACCAACGGCGATCTGGTCACCGGCGATGCAGGGGACACGATCACCTACACGTTCAGTGCGACCAATACCGGCACGGTGACCTTGGCGCCGGTGACGGTCAGCGATCCGCTGCTGCCGACGCTGAGCTGCTCGCTGGCGTCGCTGGCACCCGGTGCGACCGCGTCCTGCGCGGCGACCAACAACACCTACGTGATCACCGCCGCCGATGTCACGGCGGGCAGTGTGGTGAACACCGCGACGGCGACCGGCGATGCGCCGGGCACGATTGTCGATCCGACCGCGACCGACAGCGCGACGGTGACGACGGCAGCAACGCCGACGGCGTCGCTGACGCTGGCGAAGTCGGCTTCCGTGGCGGACACGAACGGCAATACGGTGACGGGCGATGCCGGGGACACGATCACTTACACGTTCAGTGCGACCAACACGGGCACGGTGACGTTGGCGCCGGTGACGATCACCGATCCGCTGCTGCCCAGTCTGGGCTGCACGATCGCCAGCTTGGCACCGGGTGCCACCTCCAGTTGCACCGCGACGAACAACACGTATGTGATCACCGCCGCCGATGTGACGACGGGCAGCGTGGTCAACACCGCAACCGCGACTGGCGATGCGCCGGGCACGATCGTCGATCCGAGTGCGACCGATACCGCCACCACGCCGACGGCCGCGACGCCGACGGCGTCGCTGACGCTGGCGAAGAGCGCGAGTGTGGCGGACACCAACGGCAACCTGGTGACAGGTGATGCCGGCGACACGATCACCTACACGTTCAATGCGACCAACACCGGCACGGTGACGTTGGCGCCGGTCACGGTGACCGATCCGTTGCTGCCGACGCTGGGCTGCACGCTGGTGTCGTTGGCGCCGGGTGCGACCGCGTCGTGCGCAGCAACGAACAACACCTACGTGATCACGGCCGCCGATGTGACCGCGGGCAACGTGGTGAACACTGCGACCGCGACCGGCGATGCGCCGGGCACGATCGTCGATCCGACGGGGACCGATACGGCCACCACGCCAACGGTGGCAACGCCCACGGCCTCACTGACGCTGACCAAGAGCGCAGCAGTGACGGACACCAACGGCAACACGGTGACGGGCGATGCCGGCGACACGATCACCTACACGTTCAGCGTGGAGAACACGGGCACGGTGACGTTGGCGCCAGTGACGGTGGCGGATCCGCTGCTGCCAAGCTTGAGCTGCACCATCGCCACCATGGCGCCGGGCGCGACGGCCAGTTGCGCGGCAACGAACAACACGTACGTCATTCAGGCAGGCGATGTGGGCGGGGTGACGAACACGGCGACGGCGACGGGCGATGCGCCCGGGACGATCCCGGATCCGTCGGATAGCGACACGGCGTCCACGCCGGAAGTGGCGACGCCGGTAGCGTCGCTGACGCTGGCCAAGAGCGCGGCGGTGGCGGACACCAACGGCAACCTGGTCACCGGCGATGCCGGCGACACGATCACTTACACGTTCAGTGCGACCAACACGGGCACGGTGACGTTGGCGCCGGTGACGATCACCGATCCGCTGCTGCCGAGCTTGGGTTGTACGC
>NZ_JALDWJ010000009.1 GCF_022758295.1 Lysobacter sp. CFH 32150
GAAGTCGACACCGGCAGCGAGGGTGGCGTCGTCGCCACTGAGCTTGCCGCCATGGATGTCCGGGCGGGCGCTCGACTTCAGCGTCAGGCTGGTGCCCTTGAGCTGGCCATTACGCGAATGCACGACCATGTCGCCGCCGATCACCGGCAGGCCACGGTAGGTCCGTTCGACGCGGACGTGCTCGGTGCCGTCACGGTCGACGATCACGTCCTTGACCGAGAAGGCGTCGGCATCGGCACGATGCGCCGCCGCCTTGTTGCCATCGATCAGGCCGAGGGCGCGGCCGGCGGCCGGATGGTCGGCCTTGGCGGCAAAAGCGGGTGCGGCAGCGGCGAGCGCGGCGAGAATGGCGGCGCTGAGCAAACGAGACTGCAAGTGCATTCGTGTAACCCCTGAGAAGTGTTGTCGAAAGATCCGGCCAAAGCCAGACACTAGGCACATACACTTCGTTCGCCCCCAACCGCGGCGCCGAAGTGACCTTGAGGCCATCCGGCGGCTGTCCGTGCAGCGCGGTGCGGGCGTTAGGGCGTACGGAACTTAGGTGTCATCATTCGTTCATGTCATGCTGCTTTGCAGCAAAGGCCGCAAAAAGCGTTTTCATGAGCCCCTCGGGATCGTTTCAAACGAATCTATGCTGCGATGCAAAAAATAAATGACGACATCGTGGTGGTTGGGGCCGGGGTGATCGGCCTGTCCTCCGCCCTGGCATTACTCGAATCCGGACGTGGTGTGCGGGTGATCGATGCCGGCCGCATCGGCGGCGGCGCCTCGCACGGCAACTGCGGCACGATCACACCGAGCCACGCGCCACCTTTGGCCGCACCAGGGATGGTCGCGACCGCACTTCGCTGGATGCTGACTCCCGATGCGCCGTTGTATATCCAGCCGCGCATCGATCCGGCGCTGTGGCGTTGGCTGCTGACGTTCGCCGCGCGCTGCAACTCCCGTGACTGGCGTACGAGTGCGTTGGCGAAGTCGGCCATCCTCAACGATTCCCGCACGCGACTGGCGGCATGGGTGCGCGATTACGGCCTGGACTGCGAGTTCAGCGAAACCGGGCTCGATTACGTCTATCGCGATCCACGCGCATTCGCCCATGGGCAGGAGGAGCACGCCGCGCTGCGCGAACTCGGCGTGCAGGTCGAAGCGATCGACGGCGCGACGTACCAGGCGCAGGAACCGGCGCTGCTGCCCGGCGTCGCAGGCGCGATTCGTTTCGACGGCGACGCGGTGCTGCGTCCGGATCACTACGTCGCCGAACTTGCGCGCGTGGTGCGCGAGCGCGGTGGTGTCATCGACGAACAGCGTGGGCTGCAATCGCTGGCGACGGAACGCGACGGCGTGCGCATCGGTACCGACGCTGGCGTGCTGCATGCAGGCGATGTCGTGCTCGCGCTCGGTGCCTGGTCGCCACGGCTCGCCGACGTGATCGGCGCCCCCTTGCTGAAACGCGCGATGCAGCCCGGCAAGGGATACTCGATCACCTATTCCGCGCCGCAGCTCGTGCCCAGGCGGCCGATCGTGCTGCGTGAGCGCTCGGTCTGCGTGACTGCATGGGGCAGCGGCTTCCGCCTCGGCAGCACGATGGAATTTTCCGGTTACGACGATTCGCTCAACGCGCGCCGCCTGGCGGCGCTCGAACGCGGCGCCGCCGAATACCTGCGTGTTCCAGTCGGTCCGGACCTGCGGGAACAATGGTTTGGTTGGCGGCCGATGAGTTGCGACGACATCCCCATCATCGGTCGTGTCCCCGGTCGCGATGGCCTGTGGTTGGCGACCGGCCACGGCATGATGGGCGTGAGCATGAGCGCTGGCACCGGACAGCTGGTCGCCGATCTCGTCACGGGGCGTGAGGCTGCGATCGATCCGGCGCCGTATCGCCCGGAACGGTTCGCCTGAGCGGCTAAACTTCGCGCATGAACGATGTAGTGACCGTGCACCGCGGCACCGCGCCGCTGCTGATCAGCCTGCCGCACGATGGCAGCGAGATCCCTGCCGCTATCGCCGGGCCGATGACCGAATCCGCGCGTCGCGCTCCGGACACCGACTGGCACGTCTCGCGTCTGTACGACTTCGCGCGGGAACTTGGTGCATCGATGCTGGTGCCGCGCTATTCGCGCTACGTCGTCGACCTCAACCGTTCGCCGGATGATGTTTCGCTGTATCCGGGACAGAACACGACCGGGTTGTGCCCGATCGTGCAGTTCTCCGGCGAGCCGGTGTATCGCGAAGGCGAGGAACCGACGCCCGACGAAATCGCGTCGAGGGTCGAACGTTACTGGCAGCCATATCACGCTGCCTTGCACGACGAGCTGGCTCGCATCCGCTCGCTGCACGGCCGCGTCGTGTTATGGGAAGGGCATTCGATCAGGGGCGAAGTGCCATTCCTGTTCGATGGCCGCTTGCCCGACCTCAACCTCGGTACCGCGGGTGGCGCCAGCTGCTCGCCCGCGTTGCAGGGCCGGCTTGAAGCCGTCGTCGCCGCGCAATCGCGTTACGACTGGGTGGTGAACGGTCGCTTCAAGGGCGGTTACATCACCCGTCACTACGGCAATCCCGCGGAGGGCATCGATGCCGTGCAGCTGGAGATCAGCCAGCGCATCTATATGGATGAAACAACCTTCGCATGGGACGACGCCCATGCGCCGCGCGCGCAATTGATCATCCGCCGACTGTTGGAAGCCGTGCTCGCATGAGGAACGACATCGGGCGCAGGCACTGGCACGCGTTGGTCGACTGAAAGCGGGACGAAAAAAAAGGGCGGCCCGAAGGCCGCCCTTTTTCGCATCGGTGCGTTTTTACTGCGCAGGCGTCCCGAGGTGCTTCGCGAGGAACACTTCCATGCGCCGATAGAGCTCAGCGATGTTCTCCGGCTTCGCGAAGCCGTGGCCTTCGCCGGCTGCAAGGAACTCCTCCGCCGGTTGACCGGCATCGCGCAGGGCCGCCGACATCGCCTTGTGCTGGTTGAAGTCGGCGGTGTTGTCGTCCTTGCCGTGCACGAGCATCACGGGCACCTTGATTTCCTTCGCACGAAGTGCAGGCGAAATACGCGCCAGGGCCGTCATGTCGGTGCCGAGCGTGCGCTGCCAGAAGCGATCAATCCGGTCCGTCTCGCCGTGATTGTTGTCGGTCTTGCGCATGAGCGGCAGGTCGTAGACGCCGACGTAGCCGATGGCGCACTTGTACATCCCCGGATTGAGGATGGGCTGGACCAGCGCCGAATAGCCGCCGAAACTCGCGCCGTACATGCATACGCGGTTCGCATCCACCAGCTTGTTGTCGATCGCCCACTTCAGGCCGTCGGTAATGTCTTCCTGGATCTTGCCGCCCCATTCCTTCCAGCCCGAGCGTTCGAACGCCTCCCCGCGGCCGCCGGAACCACGGTAGTTCACCTGGAGCACGGCATAGCCGCGGCTGGCCAGGAACTGCACGTCGGACTCGAAACCCCAGGTATCGTTGACGCCGAACGGGCCGCCATGAGGCATGACGATCGTCGGTTTCGGGCCGGTGCCGTTCGCGGTGTAAAAGGCGAACAGCTTCGTGCCGTCGCGGGCGGTGATGGTGATCGGACGCGTCGGCGCCATCTTCGCGGGATTCACCCACGGACGGAACTCGATAAGCTTCTGGGCCTTCTTTACGTCACGGTCGTACAGGTACCAATCGCCCGGGCTGCGGTCGGACGACACCGAGAACAACACGCGGTTGCCGTCGCGGCTGAAGTCATTGAACCAAACCATGTTGCCGGGGAACGTCTTCATCAGGCCCGCGTGCAGCTTGGCCCATTCCGATTCCGGCTTGATGTATTGGATCGACGGCTTATCGGTATTGGAGTACACAGCGAACGGCGTGCCGCCGCGGCCTTCGTTGAGCCAGCCCGCCACTTCAGTGTCGGGACTGCCGGCCAGCTTGGTGCGGGTGCCCGCCGCGAGGTCGATGCGATAGGCCTGCGCGGGTTCGAGCGCATCCGAGACGAACGCATAGAGGGTGTTGTTGTCCGCATCCCAGCGGGAGCCCGAGATCATGCGACCCGCGATGGATTTAGGCATGGACTCCCAGGCGCCGCCCTTCGTGCGACGGTAGTGCAACACCGGTTCGTCGCGGTCGTCGAGGGTGCGGCGGATGCGCGGCTCGCCCGTGCGGTCGAACTGGTACCACGCGAGCTGATCGCCGCGCTCGAGTTCCTTGCGCTCGCCCGTGCGGGTGTTGACGCGGAAGATGACCGTGTCCGGTTCCTCGCCGCAGGTCGCGCACGTGAAGTCGACGAGCGCCATGCCGGGCTCTTCATCGAGCACCTTCACCAGACTCGACCAGCCTTCGTCCTTGCGCCTGCCGCGCTTGGTGCCGCTATCGGGCACGTAACCGAACAGGACGTCCTGGTTCTTGCCATTGACGTCGGAGGTCATCAGCTGACCAGTCGAATACGGCCGGGCCTTGAGTGGTTCGAGGCGCGCGCGCGCGACGACGACCTGGTCGTCCGCGGTCCACGTCACGTCGGACACGTGTTCCATCCTGCCGAAGCGCAGCACCTGCGTCTTGCCGCTGCCGTCCAGTTTGACGATCTGGAGCTGGGTTTCCAGGCCGTCGGGCGTCGGCACTTCGATCGCGGCGTACTCGCCCGTCGGCGAGAGCGTTGCACCCCACGCCTCGGAGCGCTTCGCGAAATCGGTGACCGGGATTTGCTGGGCGGCTGCCGGAATCGCGGCGATCGCGAACAGCGCGCACGTCCAGTGCGCAATACAGTTGCGTTGCATGGGGTTCCCTTCGAGTTGGTTCGCCTCTCCCCGAGGCCGGCACAGGTTACCGACTCGGCCCATAGCGACCAATAGGCCATGAGTGGGGAAAGCTGAATAGCGGCGCGTTTTCGATGGCCATGCCTCTGGCCGTCAGACTTCCAGCGTCGCCAGATCGCCCTTCGCCTCCAGCCACGACTTGCGATCACCCGCGCGCTTCTTCGCCAGCAGCATGTCCATCAGCGAGCGGGTTTCGCCGTCGTCGTCGACGGTGAGCTGCACGAGCCGGCGGGTGTCGGGGAGGATGGTGGATTCGCGCAGCTGCTGCGGGTTCATCTCGCCCAGGCCCTTGAAGCGGGTGACATGGACCGCGCCCCGGAGCTTTTCGCGCTCGATCCGCTCCAGCAGCAGTCGCTTCTCTTCCTCGTCCAGGGCGTAGAACACCTGCTTGCCCACGTCGACGCGGAACAGTGGCGGCATCGCCACGAAGATGTTGCCGGCAGCGACCAGCGCGGGGAAGTGCCTGAGGAACAAGGCGGTCAGCAACGTGGCGATGTGCAGGCCGTCGGAATCGGCGTCGGCGAGGATGATGACCTTGCCGTAGCGCAAACCCGAGATGTCGTCCTTGCCGGGATCGCAACCAATGGCCACGGCAAGATCGTGCACTTCGGTCGAAGCCAGCACGCTGCCGGAGGCGACTTCCCACGTATTCAGAATCTTGCCGCGCAACGGCAGGATCGCCTGGAAATCCTTGTCGCGCGCCTGCCGAGCCGAGCCGCCGGCCGAATCGCCCTCGACCAGGAACAGTTCGGTGCGCGAGAGATCCTGCGAGATGCAATCGGCGAGCTTGCCGGGCAGGGCGGGACCCTGGGTGACCTTCTTACGGGTGATCTGCTTTTCAGTCTTCAGGCGCGCGCTGGCGCGTTCGATCGCGAGTTGCGCGATTTTTTCGCCCATCTCGGTGTGCTGGTTCAGCCATAGCGAGAACGCGTCGTGTGCAGCGCCCTCGACGAAGCCCGCGGCCTGGCGCGATGACAATCGTTCTTTCGTTTGCCCGCTGAATTGCGGGTCGGTCATCTTCACCGACAGCACGAAGGCGACCCGGTCCCACACGTCTTCCGGCGCCAGCTTGATGCCGCGCGGCAACAGGTTGCGGAAGTCGCAGAATTCACGCAGCGCATCGGTGAAGCCGGTGCGCAGGCCGTTGACATGGGTGCCGTGCTGCGCGGTCGGGATCAGGTTGACGTAGCTTTCCTGCACCAGTTCGCCATCTGGAACCCAAGCGACCGCCCAGTCGGCGATCTCGGTGTCCTTGTTCAATTGGCCGACAAACAGATCCGGCGGCAGCAGCTCGCGCCCTTCGAGTTCGCCGCGCAGGTAATCGCGCAGGCCGTCTTCGTAATGCCATTCGATGCGTTCGTCGGTGGCCACGTCGTGCAGGCGCACGGTCAATCCCGGGCACAGCACGGCCTTGGCGCGCAGCAGGTGCTTCAGTGCGCGCAGGTTGAACTTGGGCGTATCGAAGTATTTCGGATCCGGCCAGAAGCGAAGCCGGGTGCCGGTGTTTTTCTTGCCGACGCTACCGACGACTTCGAGCTTCGACGTGCGATCGCCGTGCGCGAATTGCATCCGGTATTCATTGCCGTCGCGCTTGATGAACACATCGACCTGCTTCGACAGCGCATTGACCACGCTGACGCCAACGCCGTGCAGGCCGCCGGAGAAGGTGTAGTTCTTGTTGCTGAACTTGCCGCCCGCGTGCAGGCGCGTGAGGATCAGTTCGACGCCCGGGATTTTTTCTTCGGGGTGGATGTCCACGGGCATGCCGCGGCCATCGTCGGACACCTCGCATGAACCATCGGCATGCAGCGTGACTTCGATCTCGCTGGCGTGGCCGGCCAACGCTTCATCCACGGCGTTGTCGACGACTTCCTGCGCCAGGTGGTTCGGGCGCGTGGTGTCGGTGTACATGCCTGGGCGGCGCTTGACCGGGTCCAGGCCGGAGAGGACTTCGATATCGGCGGCGTTGTAGCGACTGCTCATGCGTAATGGATGTGTACGTCCTGCGAAGACAGGCAGGATAGCGTGAACGCACGCTGATCTCGCGCTGAAGGCTGGGTGAAAGTCCCCATGCGTGAATTCAGGCGTGAGTCGGGCGCGATTGCCTACGGTCACTGCGTCGCACTCGCTTCATATCGAAGTGCAGGCGGCGCAACAAGACCTGCAGGAGATAGGACATGCGCAAGACTCTTCTAACCGCCATGATCGCGAGCGCCATTGCGTTGCCGGTCGCGTACGCCCAGGTGGGTGTCAGGATCGGCGGCAATACCGGCGTCGGCGCTCAAGTGGGCCCGGTCGGCGTCGGCGTCGGCGCCCGCACCGACATCAACGCCAATACCGGCATCGACACCGGTCTCCAGACCAACACCCGACTCGACGCGCGTGCACGCGCGAAGGCGAAAGCCAAGGCCGAGGCGGACGCCCGTGCCCGGGCCGAGGCGGAAGGCAACGGCCAAGCGACGACGCACGGCGGACTGGTCAGCGGCGTCGCGCACACGGCGCAGGGCACGGCGGCACAGGTTGGCGGTGCCGTGAGTGGCGGCGTCGACGCCAGTACGCAAGTGGGCAGCCAGGTTGGCGCGACAGTGCGCGGTGCCGCACGTACTGGGGCACAGGCGACGACCCACGCCGCCGCGCAGGCCACCGAAACGATCAGCGGCAACGCCAATGCCGCCGCCAACTCGGCCTTGGGTGCGGCTGCCCAGGTTGGCGCGGCCGGCTCGATTGCAGCTGATGCCGCCGCTGCGACAGGCGCTGCGGTGGGAGCGAATGCCGATGTGGCCGGGCAGGCCACGGTAGACAACACTGGCGCTACGGTGGATGCCGCCGCGCAGGGCCAACTCCAAGGGCAAACCGGTGCTCAGGAGAAGCCGCGCAAGTCGAAGACCCGCAGTAAGCGTCCGGATGCATACGATCGCCGTTGATCCAGGCGAACGCGGCTCGCGACAGCAAACGCCCCGGCTTGCCGGGGCGTTTTTTTGCATACAGGAACAAGGATTTGCATCGCCATAGTCGCGGCCCGCGCGCCTAGCCGGTAGACTATGCCTTTCCAGCGGTAGCAAAACACATGACTCCCCCCAGTTCTGTGACTCCACTCGTCTTCGTCACCGGCGGCGTGGTGTCCTCCCTTGGCAAGGGCATTGCAGCGGCCTCGCTGGCGGCCATCCTCGAAGCGCGCGGCCTGCGCGTGACGATGATGAAGCTAGACCCCTACATCAACGTCGATCCGGGCACGATGAGCCCGTTCCAGCACGGCGAGGTCTACGTCACCGACGACGGCGCCGAAACGGACCTCGACCTCGGCCATTACGAGCGCTTCCTGCGCACGCGCCTGTCCGGCAAGAACTCGATCACCACCGGCAAGATCTACGAATCGGTGATCCGCAAGGAACGCCGCGGCGACTACCTCGGCGGCACCGTGCAGGTGATCCCGCACATCACCGACGAGATCAAGCGCTGCATCGACGCCGCGACCGAGGGCTACGACGTCGCCCTGGTCGAGATCGGCGGCACGGTCGGCGACATCGAATCGCTGCCGTTCCTCGAAGCGATCCGCCAGATCCGTACCGAACGCGGTCCGGAGAAGGCGCTGTTCATGCACCTCACGCTGGTGCCGTTCATCGCCGCGGCGGGTGAGCTGAAGACCAAGCCGACGCAGCACTCCGTGAAGGAACTGCGCTCGATCGGTATCCAGCCCGACGTGCTGCTGTGCCGTAGCGAACAACCGCTGCCGGATGGCGAGCGTCGCAAGATCGCGTTGTTCACCAACGTGCCGGAAAAGGCCGTCATTTCCGCCGTCGACCTCGACAATATCTACAAGATCCCGATGTGGCTGCATGGCCAGGGCCTGGACCAGATCGTGGTCGAGCGCCTGCGCCTCGACGCCAAGGCCAAGCCGGAGGCCGACCTGTCCGAGTGGAACGCGGTGGTCGACGCGGCCGAGCATCCGGTCGACGACGTCACCATCGCCGTCGTCGGCAAGTACATCGACCATCAGGACGCCTACAAGTCGCTGGCCGAAGCGCTCAAGCACGGCGGTCTACGCCAGCGCACCAAGGTCAAGCTGAAGTGGATGGAATCGCAGGACATCGAGCGCGAGGGTGACAAGGCGCTCGAGGGCGTCGACGGCATCCTCGTTCCGGGCGGCTTCGGCGATCGCGGCTTCGAAGGCAAGGTGCTGACCGCAAAATTCGCGCGCGAACATGGCATTCCATACTTCGGCATCTGCTACGGCATGCAGGCGGCGGTGGTCGACGTCGCCCGCAACGTGCTCGGCCTCGACGGCGCCAACAGCACCGAGAACGACAAGCAGTCGCCGCACCCGGTGATCGGCCTGATCACCGAATGGCGTACCGCCTCGGGCGAGGTCGAGCGCCGCAGCGAAGACAGCGACCTCGGCGGCACCATGCGCCTGGGCCTGCAGGAACAACGCATCAAGCCCGGCACGCTGGCACACAAGGTGTACGGCAAGGACATCGTCGGCGAGCGCCATCGCCATCGTTACGAGTTCAACAACCGTTACCTGAACCAGCTGGAGAACGCGGGCCTGGTGATCAGCGCCAAGTCGCTCGACGAAACGCTGGTCGAGATGGTCGAACTGCCGCAGTCGCAGCATCCGTGGTTCCTCGCATGCCAGGCACATCCTGAATTCCTGTCGACCCCTCGCGACGGCCACCCGCTGTTCGTCGGCTTCGTGCGCGCCGCGCGCGAGCACAAGGCGGGCGGGCGCCTGCTGAAGGAGGCGAGCGCATGAAACTCGCCGGATTCGAGGTCGGCCTCGACAAGCCCTTCTTCCTGATCGCTGGCCCCTGCGTGATCGAGTCGATGCAGCTGCAGCTCGATACCGCCGGCGCGCTCAAGGAAATCACCTCCGGGCTCGGCATCAATTTCATCTTCAAGTCCAGCTTCGACAAGGCCAACCGCACCTCGGGTACCAGCTTCCGCGGCCCCGGTCTGGAAGAAGGCTTGAAAGTGCTGGCCGAAGTGAAGAAGCAACTCGGCGTGCCGGTACTGACCGACGTGCACGAATACACGCCGATGGACGAAGTCGCATCCGTCGTCGACGTGCTGCAGACGCCGGCATTCCTCTGCCGGCAGACCGACTTCATCCAGAAAGTCGCCAGCGCCGGCAAGCCGGTGAACATCAAGAAGGGCCAGTTCCTGTCGCCATGGGAAATGAAGCACGTCGCCGCCAAGGCCAAGGCGACCGGCAACGAGCAGATCATGGTCTGCGAACGCGGCGCCAGCTTCGGTTACAACAACCTCGTCTCCGACATGCGCTCGCTGTCGGTGATGCGCGACACCGGTTGCCCGGTGGTGTTCGACGCGACGCATTCGGTGCAGTTGCCCGGCGGCATGGACGGCAAGTCCGGCGGCCAGCGCGAATTCGTGCCGGTGCTGTCGCGCGCGGCGATGGCGGTCGGCATCGCCGGCATCTTCATGGAAACGCATCCGGATCCGGACAAGGCGTTGAGTGACGGCCCGAACGCATGGCCGCTGCCGAAGATGAAGGCCCTGCTGGAAACGCTGCTCGAGCTCGATCGCATCACCAAGAAGAACGGATTCCTGGAGTCGACGAATGCCTAACCGAACTGGCGGCCCCGCGCAGGCCGGAGTGCGCGTGCTGGCCGTGGCGCTTTTGGTCGCGGGGTTTTCGCTACCGGTCATCGCAGGCGATGACCAATCCGACAAGGCACTCCCTCCCGCCATCGCCGCATACATCGAGCGCGGGCAACTGGAATCCGACTTCCGCGAGTGCGTGGACGCGCAGGTCCAGAAGCAAGGTTTGACTGACGCCGACCTGATCAAGCGCATCGCCGCCAAGGGACTTGCCGAAGACGTTTACGCGGCGGTGTCCGCGGAACTGGACGAAGGTCCGGATGGGATCCTGGATGCGCAGGGCTTCGTGCCTGCCCATACCGATCCGGACGAAGTGCTCGCCGAGAAGTCCCTGGTACTGGCCAAGGCGAAGATGCAGCGCACGCTCGACGGCGAGGACGATTCGTTGACGCCGACGCGTGCTTACGATCGGTTCTTCATCGCCGTCAACCAGGCCGTGGACGCCGGCTGCGAAGTGCCCCCGCACCTGCGACCGGGCGGCGACACGCTGCGCGCGCAAGCAGAAGCGATCGCGCCACTGCTGGGCGAAGCCGATCGTGTCAACGGTTGCGCGACCGCCTTGATCGAAGCGCAGGGCCTCGACGATGACGCCGCCTCCGCGCTGTTCGAAAAGAAGGGGCTCGCCGCCGAATTCCGCGCGCGCGTGCTGGAGATCGCGGCGCACATGCCGGGCATCGACGCCGAGAATCGCGCCAAGCTGGCGCAGATGCAGAACCCGGTCCATCTCGGGCGCAGCCTGATGCTGCTCTCGGCGACCACGTTCGAACTGGAAGCGATGGCCAAGGCCACCGGTGTGAATGCCATCTACCTGGACCAGGCGCTGGACGGGAAATGCAACCCGAGCAGCGAGTTGAAGACGTTCATTGGAGCCGCAAACAGTGCAAATCACTAAAATCCACGCCCGCGAAATCCTCGACAGCCGCGGCAACCCGACCCTCGAAGCCGAAGTCACCCTGAGCGACGGCAGTTTTGGCCGCGCGATGGTGCCGTCCGGCGCCTCCACCGGTACCAAGGAAGCGGTCGAGCTGCGCGACGGCGACAAGACGCGCTATCTCGGCAAGGGCGTGCAGAAGGCGGTCGCCAATGTCAACGGCGCGATCGCGCAGGCGCTGCAAGGTTCCGACGCCAATGACCAGGCTGCGCTCGACCGCCGCCTGATCGATCTCGACGGCACCGAGAACAAGGGCCGCCTCGGCGCCAACGCGCTGCTCGGCGTGTCGATGGCGAACGCGCATGCGGTTGCCGCGTCGAAGAAACAGCCGCTGTGGCAACACCTCGCCAATGGCGCAGGCGTTTCGTTGCCCGTGCCGATGATGAATATCATCAACGGCGGCGCGCACGCTGATAACAACGTCGACCTGCAGGAGTTCATGGTGTTGCCGGTCGGCTTCGATTCGTTCGCCGAATCGCTGCGCTGCGGCACGGAAATCTTCCACGCGCTGAAGTCGGTGTTGAAAGGTCGCGGCCTGAGCACGGCGGTCGGTGACGAAGGTGGTTTCGCACCGGATCTGCGTTCGAATGAAGAAGCGCTGGAAACCATCCTCGAAGCGATCGGCAAGGCCGGCTACAAGGCCGGCGAGGACGTGCTGCTCGGCCTCGACGTTGCCTCCAGCGAATTCTTCGAAAACGGCAAGTACCACCTCACCGGCGAAGGCAAGCGCCTGACTTCGGAACAATTCGTCGACTTCCTCGCCAGCTGGGCCGCGCAGTACCCGATCGTCACCATCGAGGACGGCATGGCCGAGCACGACTGGGCCGGCTGGAAGCTGCTGACCGAACGCCTCGGCACCAAGGTGCAACTGGTCGGCGACGACCTGTTCGTCACCAACCCGAAGATCTTCAAGGAAGGCATCGACCAGGGCGTCGGCAACGCCATCCTGATCAAGGTCAACCAGATCGGAACGCTGACCGAGACCCTGGAAGCGATCGCGATGGCGGATCGTGCGAAGTATGCCGCCGTCGTTTCGCACCGTTCCGGCGAAACCGAGGACACCACCATCGCCGACATCGCCGTCGCGACCACGGCAACGCAGATCAAGACAGGCTCGCTGTGCCGCAGCGACCGTGTCGCCAAGTACAACCAGCTGCTGCGGATCGAGCAGCAACTCGGTGCGGCTGCGAAGTACGCCGGCCGCAATGCGTTCGTCTCGTTGAAGCGCTGACGTCCGTCGATGCGCGTGCTCCGGATGCTGGTATTGCTGCTGATCGCGCTGCTGGCGTGGCTGCAGTACCGGCTCTGGTTCGGCAGTGGCGGCAACCGCGAAGTTGCCGCCCTGCAGCAGCAGGTGCAGCAGCAGACTCGCGACAACGCGGGCCTGAAACAGCGCAACGAAGCACTCGCAGCTGAAGTCGAAGACCTCAAGTCTGGTGAAGCCGCGGTCGAAGAACGTGCGCGTAGCGAGCTGGGCATGATCAAGCCGGGCGAAACGTTCTACCGGGTGGTCGAGACCGAACCGGCACCGCAAGCCGACGCCGACAAGGACACGCAGTGATCTGGGCGATCGTGCCGGCCGCCGGCCGCGGCTCGCGTTTCGGCAGCGAAGTGCCGAAGCAGTACCTCGACGTCGCCGGCCAGCCACTGATCGTACACGCGCTGCAGGCCTTGCTCGCACACCCGACCGTGCAGGGCGCTGTCGTCGTGCTCGCCGAAGGCGATACGCGCTGGCCGGGTTGGCAGAGCCTGTCCGACAAACCACTTGTCACCTGCATCGGCGGCAGCGAACGCGCCGACTCGGTGCTGGCCGGGCTCGCGGCATTGCCAGAAAGCGTCCGCCCGGACGATTTCGTACTGGTGCACGACGCCGCGCGCCCCAACCTGCGTCGCGATGATCTGGACCAGCTCCTGAATCGCGGCCGCATCGATCCTGTCGGCGCGATCCTAGCTGCGCCAGTGCGCGACACGCTCAAGCGTGCGGGCGACGACGGCGGCATCGATGGCACCGAGCCGCGCGAACGCCTGTGGCGTGCGCTCACCCCGCAGTTGTTCCGTCGCCTGCAACTGACGCGTGCGCTCGAAGCTGCGCGCGATGCCGGCGTCGCCGTCACCGACGAGTCGATGGCGATGGAACGACAGGGTCATCGACCGTTGCTGGTCGAAGGCAGCGACGACAACTTCAAGGTCACCACGCCTGCCGACCTGGCGCTGTTCGAGTTCATACTCTCGAAACGATGAGCATCACGCCTTTCAACATCCGTATCGGTCAAGGCTTCGACGTCCACGCATTCGGCGATGGCGATCACGTCATGCTCGGCGGCGTGCGCGTGCCGCATGACAGGGGTGTGCTCGCGCATTCCGACGGCGACGTCGTTATCCATGCACTGTGCGATGCCATGCTGGGGGCGTTGGCGTTGGGCGATATCGGCAAGCACTTTCCGCCGGACGATCCGCAATGGAAAGGCGCGGACAGCCGTGCTTTCCTGCGTCATTGCAATGCACTGATCCGCGAACGGGGTTGGACGCTCGGCAACGCCGACGTCACCGTGATTTGCGAGCGCCCCAAGGTCGGGCCGCATGCTGGGGCGATGCGCGAGGTGCTGGCTGCAGACCTGGGCGTCGCCGTCGACGCCGTCAGCGTAAAGGCGACCACGACCGAAAAACTCGGTTTCACCGGCCGTGGCGAGGGCATCGCCGCGCAGGCGGTGTGTCTGGTGTTCCGGGCATGACTGTGCGCGCATGAGCACGCAGCCACCTGCGCATGGCGCGGCGGTGCTGTCCGCGCGTATCCGCACGACTCCGGAAGATTTCATCGTCGAGGAAATCGATGGCTTCGAGGCCAGCGGCAGCGGGGAACACCTGTTGCTGACGGTCGAGAAGCGCGGCATGAATACCGCCTTCGCCGCCAAGCGCATCGCGCAATGGGCGGGCATCCCGGAGATGGGCGTCAGTTACGCCGGGCTGAAGGATCGGCATGCCGTCACCCGTCAGCGCTTCAGCGTGCATTTGCCGAAGAAAATCGCACCCGATGTCGCCACGCTCGAATCCGCCGATCTTCGCGTCCTCGGACACGCGTGGCACGCGAAGAAGCTGCCGCGGGGTGCGCTGGCCGGCAATCGGTTCGAATTGCTCCTGCGCGACGTGCAAGGCGGGCGCGACGCGATCGAAGCGCGATTACGCGCCATCGCCGCACGCGGCGTGCCCAACTACTTCGGTGAACAGCGTTTTGGTCGCGATGGCGACAACGTGGCCAATGCACTTGCCATGTTTTCTGGCCGACGCGTGCGTCGCGAACAGCGCACGATTTTCCTTTCCGCTGCGCGTTCGGAGCTCTTCAACCAGGTGCTGGCAGCACGCGTGGCCGATGGTTGCTGGGATCAGCAGCTCGAAGGCGAGGTCTGGGTGCTCGATGGCAGCCGCAGTGTGTTCGGTCCGGAGCCGTGGAACGAAGTCTTGCAGCAGCGCCTGGCCGCGTTCGATATCCATCCGAGCGGGCCATTGTGGGGTTCCGGCGAGCTGCGCACGACCGGTGCGGCACGCGCGCTCGAGGAAGCCGTGCTCGCCGATGCGCAGGCATTGGCCTTGCGCACGGGCCTCGAAGCGGCCGGTTTGAAACAGGAACGCCGTGCGTTGCGATTGCGCCCCGACGCAGTCGAGTGGGAGTGGCGTCCCGAGGGCCTGTGCCTGTGTTTCGCCTTGCCGGCAGGCAGTTATGCGACGGTCGTGCTGCAGGAATTGGGCGACATCGCCGACGCGAGCACGCGAGCATTATAGGGGCGGCTTGTAGCTGTAGGAGCGGCTTACAGCCGCGAGCTCTTGATGTTGGAAGGACAAGCTCGCGGGGCTATAAGCCGCTCCTACGAAAAGCTCACCGCTTGGCTAGCAGCACCAGCACTGCCCCGGTCCCACCCTGCGCCGGTGGTGCCGAATGGAATGCGAGCACATCGGCGCGATGCCGGAGCAGCCGATCGACCAGGTTCTTCAGCACCGGCGTTCCGCTATCGCCGTGCAGGCCCTTGCCATGGACGATGCGGACACAACCCAGGCCGGCATGCCGCGCATCGGTGAGGAAGCCGCGCAGCATGGTTTCGGCCAGCGCCGCGTCGGCATGGTGCAGGTCGAGTTCGTCCTGTGCCGAGAATTGGCCGCGTCGCAACTTCTGCAGCGTGCGCGGCGGGACCGAATCGCGGCGATAGCTGAGCGCGTCGCCGGCTTCCAGGGCATCGGCAGACAGCATGCGGCGGAATTCGTGGCGTGCCTCGGCATCGTCACGCTGGGCCATGCGCGGGGTAGGGCGTGGTTTCGGCTTTGCCGGAGGTGGTGCGGTCGCGGGTAGTTCCCGCACCGGCCCAATGGCGTCGCGGAACAGCGCGGCGTCGTCGCGGCGGTCATCATGAACGCCGTCATCGTGAACGCGGTTGTCGCTGCGCGGCGGTTTGGCCATGCGTCACAGCCTAACGCGTGCGCGGTGGCATGCAATGTCATCGATGCGCGTGCGGCTTCGGCTATCATGGCCCGGCAACCGTTCCATGCCGCGCACATTCGTCCGCGGCGTCGCAAGGAAACCATGCGCGTACTCGTTAGCAACGACGACGGCGTCGACGCCCCCGGAATCAAGATCCTGGCCGCAGGCCTGCGCAGCGCCGGCCATGAAGTGCTGGTGGTCGCGCCCGATCGCGACCGCAGCGGTGCCAGCAATTCGCTGACGCTGGATGCCCCGGTGCGGGTGGTGCAGCTCGATGCACAGACCTGGCGCATCCACGGCACGCCCACCGACTGCGTGCACGTGGCGATCACCGGCATGTTCGAGGTCGAGCCCGATATCGTCGTCTCCGGCATCAACACCACCGCCAACCTCGGCGACGACGTGATCTATTCCGGGACCGTCGCCGCGGCGATGGAAGGCCGCTTCCTCGGCCTGCCGGCGGTGGCGATGTCGCTGGCGACGGCCGATCACGTCGGCAGGCATTACGAAACCGCGGCGCGCGCGGCGGTGGAGATCATCGCCCGCCTGAAGACCGATCCACTGCCGGCCGACACCATCCTCAACGTCAATGTGCCCGACGTGGCGTGGGACGAAGTCGCCGGCTTCGAGGTCACGCGCCTGGGCCATCGCCATCGCGCCGAGGCCTGCATTCCGCAGCAGGATCCGCGCGGCCGCCAGTGGTGGTGGATCGGCGCTGCCGGCCCGGAGGCCGACGCCGGTGCCGGCACGGATTTCCATGCCGTGCGCGCTGGCTATATTTCGATCACCCCGATCCACGTCGATTTGACGCGTTACCAGGCGCTGGACCAGGTCGCGAGTTGGGTTGGCGGCCTTGCAGCTTCGCTGGAGGCCAGCGCCATGGAAGGCAACCCATGACCGCGCGCATCCGCCTACAGCCGGAAGCGATTGGGATGGGGATGACCTCGCAACGCGTCCGCGATCGGCTCATCGACCGCCTGCGCGAGACCGGTATCCGCGACGAGCGCGTGCTGAACGCGATCCGCACCGTGCCGCGCCACTTGTTCGTCGATGAAGCTTTCGCCACGCGCGCCTACGAGGACACCGCGCTGCCGATCGGCCACGGCCAGACCATTTCGCAGCCTTGGGTCGTCGCCAAGATGACCGAAGCCCTACTGCAGGACGCGCAGCCCAAGCGCGTGCTCGAAGTCGGCACCGGTTCCGGCTATCAGGCGGCGATCCTCGCCGCGCTTGGCCTGGAAGTGTTCACCGTCGAACGCATCGGCGAACTGCTGCGCACCGCGCGCAAGCGATTCCGCACGCTCGGCATGAACATCCGCAGCAAGCACGACGACGGCCGCATCGGCTGGCCAGAATTGGGGCCGTTCGATGCGATCATCGTCACCGCCGCGGCGCCGGCCCTGGTGTCGGCGTTGACCGATCAGCTCGCGCCTGGCGGCACCCTCGTCGCGCCGGTCGGCGGGGCCGCCTCGCAATCGCTGCTGCGCCTGCGCAAGGATGCCGACGGCGTGATCGAGGAGACCAATCTCGCGCCGGTGGTGTTCGTGCCGCTGCTGTCAGGGATGATCGACTAGCGATGAACCCGTTCCCATGAAACTCTTCGGCCCCTTATACGAACGCGCGTTGACCTGGGCCCGGCATCCGCGCGCGCCGGCATTGCTGACCGTGCTGAGCTTCGCGGAAGCCGTGATCTTCCCCATCGTTCCGGAAGTGATGCTGGCGCCGATGTCGCTGTCGCAGCCGAAACGCAGCTTCTGGTTCGCGACGCTGAGCTTGTTTGGTTCGCTGGTCGGCGCGGTGGTTGGATACCTGCTGGGCCACTACGCGTATGAATTGATCAAGCCATTGTTCGAATCGCTGGGCTGGATCGACAACATCGACAAGTGGGTGGTGTACCTGCGCGACATCGCGGCCGAGTCGCCATGGAAGGCGTTCTGGGCGCTGGTGATCGCCGGGTTCCTGCCGATCCCGCTGAAGTTCTTCACCTGGGCCGCGGGGATAGTGGGGGTGCCGATGCTGCCGTTCCTCGCCAGCATGGCGGTGGGCCGCGGCAAGCGTGTCTACCTGATCGCCGCCGCCGTCCGCATCGGCGGCGCGCGTGCGGAAGCGGCGTTGCACCGTTACATCGAACCGATCGGCTGGGCCGCGACAGCGGTGGTGGTGGCCGGCATTGGTTGGCTCGTGTTGCGGGCGCAGGCGGCATGATGCGGCGCATGCGCCAAGTCCTGATGATCTTTTCCGTCGTGCTGCTGGCCGCTTGCGGCAGCAGTCGTGTGATCCGCGAAGGCGGGGCTGCGCGCTCGACACCACGCATGTCGACGCCGAAATACGGCGCGACCGCGGTCGTGCGACGCGGCGACACGTTGTACGGCATCGCCTTCCGCAATGGCATCGACGTGCGCGATCTCGCCGCATGGAACGGTATCGCTCCGCCGTACACGATCTATCCCGGGCAGAGCCTGCGCTTGTATCCGCGCGGCGGTGCGCGGCCGGTTGCGACGACGCGACCATCCACCAGCGTGCCTGCAGGTTCTCGTCCGTCCGTACCTACGCCAGTGCGTCCGATGCCACCCGTGGTTTCAATGCCGGTGGCAAGCCCGATCGCTTGGCGCTGGCCCGCCGATGGCGAGCTGATCGCCCGCTATGTCGCCGGCGAGCCGACGAAGCAGGGCATTGATGTCGCCGGCAACAGCGGCGCCCCCGTGCGTGCGGCCGCCGATGGGGTGGTGGTGTATTCCGGCTCCGGCCTGGTCGGCTACGGCGAACTGATCATCGTCAAGCACAACGACGCCTGGCTCTCCGCTTACGGCCACAACCGTGCGCGCCTGGTCAACGAAGGCCAACTCGTCAAAGCCGGCCAGCAGATCGCGGAGCTCGGCCGCACCGGCGCGGCGCGCGAGATGCTGCATTTCGAGATTCGCTATAACGGCAAGCCGGTGGATCCACTGCAGTATCTGCCGAGGAAATGACCTACAGCGCCACCATCTCGGGGTCTTGTCGCAGCATCGTGGTGCTGTTGCTGGCGCTGCTGCTCGTGGCCTGCCGTTCGACCACACCGAGTCCGCGCGGGCTTGATGCAGCGGAGGCAACGTCCCTGGATACCGTCACGCTGAATATCTGGCACGACCGCAACGACTGGCCGCGGCGGCAGATGCTGATCGTCGATGCGCTGCGTCGGCTGGACCCGGACGTGATCCTGCTGCAGGAGGTGCTGCAGGACGCGACGCTGCCTAATCAGGCCGAAAGCCTGGCGCAACAACTCGGTTACTCCTGGCATTTCGTTTCGGTCGATCCTCCCGATCGCGTCCGCCGCTACGGCAACGCGATCCTGACGCGGCAACCACCGCAGGCGCGGGGCGATCGATCGTTGCAACCATTGGACGACTACCGCGTGGCCGGCTGGGTGCGTGCGTCGGTGCACGGCCGGCCGCTCAACATCTATGTCGTCCATCTGAACGTCACCGATCGCAGCGGCGCGACGCGTGCGCGGCAGATCAGCGACCTGTTGGCCTTCGTCGAGGCGACCCGCGGCGATGCGCCAGTGTTGATCGGTGGCGACTTCAACACCACCGCGGGCAGTGCCGAACTTGCGCCGTTGCGCGCCGGCTACATCGACAGCTACGCCGCCGGCCATCCCGGCGTCGATCCCGAAGGCCCGCAGCACGTGACGTTGAATCCCCTCTACAACGAGCCGGCCCGCATCGATCACCTCTTCGCACAGACCGATGCGTTCCGGCCGATCCAGGCGAGGCGCATCCTCGACGAGCCCGAAGCGGATGGCGTTTGGGCTTCCGACCATTTCGGCGTGTGGGCACGACTGCAATGGCTGCCGGCGTCCCGGCCAGCACGCTAGATCGCTAGATCAGGAAACCCGCCACGACGCGCCGCCCTTCGCCGGCGAGCACGCTGAACGTGCGCGCGGCGGCGGCGTTGTTCATCACTTCGATGCCGATGCCGCGCGACAGGCAAGCCGCCATGACGGCGGCAGCGGGAAAAACCTGGTTCGCGCCGGTGCCAAGTACGATCAGCTCGGGGTTCAGGGCGAGCAACGGGTCGAGCTCGGTGGGCGTCATCGCCTTGGCGTCGCGCACTGCCCAGTCTTCGATCAGGGTGTCAGGCGCGATGATGAAGCTGCGCGTCAGGGTGCGATCGTTGACCAGCGCCTGCGCACCGTCGGCGCCGCGGAGGAAATAGGTGTAATCGGGGCGCTCGAGGTTCAGTTGCATCGAAGGTCACGGCTTCCGCCGGATTGACGAGCCCTTATGCCCGCGGCAGCACGATCTGCCGCTTGTCCTTGCTCGGCCGGTACAGGATCGCGGTATGGCCGATGCGCTGCACCAGCGCGGCGTCGGCGCGTTGCGCCAGTTCGTCGACCATGGCGTCGCGGACTTCGCGATCTTCGGCCGCGACCTTTACCTTGATCAGCTCGTGCTGTTCCAGCGCGAAGCCCACCTCGGCCACCAGCGCATCGGTGATGCCCTTGCCGCCGACCTGCAGGATCGCCTTGAGTTCGTGCGCCTGACCTCGCAGGAACCGGGTCTGGGCATTGGTCAAGGCGATAGGCATGGCGAACGACGGCAGGTGAATGGGGGTGCTCAGGGTATCATGGCGTTCCCACAGGCCCGCTCCGACATGGCGACCCGCAGCAAATCCAGCCAACGCTGGTTGAAGGAGCATTTCGCCGATCCCTACGTGAAGAAGGCGCAGGCGGAAGGCCTGCGCTCGCGTGCGGCTTACAAGCTGGAGGAACTGGTCGAGCGTGACCGGCTGCTCAAACCGGGCATGGTCGTGGTCGATCTCGGCGCGGCGCCGGGCGGCTGGTCGCAATGGGTGCGGCAGGCATTGGGCGACAGTGGCCGCGTCATCGCGCTGGACATCCTGGAGATGCCAACCCTGGCCGGGGTCGAGTTCCTTCATGGCGATTTCAGGGAGGATGCCGTCTTATCAAGCCTGGAAGCCTCGCTAAACGGCCTGCCCGTGGACCTTGTGCTGTCCGACATGGCCCCCAATAAGAGCGGTATGGATGCGGTCGACCAGCCGCGGATGATGCACCTGGCGGAACTGGCGATGGATTTCGCCGACCACCATCTGCGTCCCGACGGTACGTTCCTGATCAAGCTGTTCCAGGGCGTGGGATCCGACGATTACATACGGGAGCTGCGCCGTCGCTATGCGAAGGTGTCGATCCGCAAGCCGGCGGCGTCGCGCAAACGTTCGCCGGAAGTCTATGCCCTGGCGCAGGGTCGGCTTGCAAAAATGAAGCCGGGCGCAGATTAAGTAGCATGCTCCTTAGTGATTTGGATCAATTAACCGGATGAACGACTTGGCCAAGAATCTGATGCTGTGGGTGGTCGTCGCCATCGTGCTGATGGTGGTGTTCCAGAGCTTCAGCCCGAAACTGGGCGGCAACGACGCGCTCGCCTACGACCAGTTCGTGGAGCAGGTGCGCGACGACCGCGTGGCCAAGGTCACGATCGCCGAGGACCGCACCACCATCACCGGCGAACGCAAGGACGGCACCAAGTTCACTACCAGTGCGCCCAGGGACGATTACCTCATCTCCGACCTGCTCAACCATAAGGTCGCGGTTGTGCAAACGCCGCCGTCCAGTGGTTTGTCGCTGGGCGTGATCCTGATGAACGTGCTGCCGTGGCTGCTGTTCATCGGCATCTGGGTGTATTTCATGCGCCAGATGCAGCAGGGCGGCGGCAAGGGCGCGATGAGCTTCGGCCGGTCGCGCGCCAAGCTGCTGAACGAGGACCAGACCAAGGTCACCTTCGCCGACGTCGCCGGTTGCGACGAGGCGAAAGACGAAGTCTCCGAGCTGGTCGAATTCCTGCGCGATCCCGGTCGTTTCCAGAAACTCGGCGGCAAGATCCCGCGCGGCGTGCTGATGGTGGGCCCGCCAGGCACCGGCAAGACCCTGCTCGCGCGTGCCATCGCCGGCGAGGCCAAGGTGCCGTTCTTCAGCATTTCCGGTTCCGACTTCGTCGAAATGTTCGTCGGCGTCGGCGCCAGCCGCGTGCGCGACATGTTCGAACAAGCCAAGAAGCATGCGCCGTGCATCATCTTTATCGACGAAATCGACGCGGTTGGCCGTCATCGCGGCGCCGGTCTCGGCGGCGGTCATGACGAGCGCGAGCAGACGCTGAACCAGTTGCTGGTCGAAATGGACGGCTTTGAAGGCGGCGAGGGCGTGATCGTGGTCGCCGCGACCAACCGCCCCGACGTGCTCGACCCGGCGCTGCTGCGCCCGGGCCGCTTCGACCGCCAGGTCGTGGTCGGCCTGCCGGACGTCAAGGGCCGCGAGCAGATCCTGCGCGTGCACATGCGCCGCGTCCCGTTGGCCGACGACGTCGAACCGATGGTCGTCGCGCGCGGAACGCCGGGCTTCAGCGGCGCGGACCTCGCCAATCTCGTCAACGAGGCGGCGCTGTTCGCCGCGCGCGAGAACGCCAAGGACGTGCGCATGGAGCATTTCGACCGCGCACGCGACAAGATCCTGATGGGCACCGAGCGCCGTTCGATGGCGATGAGCGAGCAGGAAAAGACGCTCACCGCGTATCACGAAGCCGGCCACGCCATCGTCGGCCGCCTCATGCCCGAACATGATCCGGTCTACAAGGTGACGATCATTCCGCGTGGCCGCGCACTCGGCGTGACCATGTACCTGCCGGAAGGTGACAAGTACAGCTACAACCGCACCGCGATCGAATCGCAGCTGTGCTCGCTGTACGGCGGCCGTGTCGCCGAAGAATTGATCTTCGGCGCCGACAAGGTCACCACCGGTGCGAGCAACGACATCGAGCGCGCGACCAAGATGGCGCGCAACATGGTCACCAAGTGGGGCCTGAGCGACGAGCTGGGTCCGATCACCTACGCGGAAGAGGACGACGAAGTATTCCTTGGACGCTCGGTGACGCAACACAAGAGCGTATCCAACGAGACCGCGCGCAAGATCGACGAAGTCGTGCGCTCGATCCTCGACAAGGCCTACAGCCGCACCAAGACGATCCTGACCGAGAACCTCGACAAACTGCATTCGATGGCGAAGCTGCTGCTGGAGTACGAAACCATCGACGTGCCGCAGATCGACGCGATCATGGAAGGCCGCCAGCCGCCGCCGCCGATGAGCTGGAACAAGAACGGCAACGGCAAGGACGAACCGCGGCCGCTGCCGCCCATCGGTGGACCGGCCGCGCAGACCTGACTGACGGGTTCGGCCGCAATCTGCGGTCGCGTTGTCCGGAACCGGCAAGACCCCCACCCAGTGTGGGGGTTTTTTGTTGTACGGCAGTCATCGCCGCGGACCGCGTGTAGCATGCGCATGGGCCCGGAAGGGAAGGAAGTTCGCAGATGCGCGATTGGAGCGTCTCGGTCAAGCGCGCGTTCGCCGAGTTTCGACGGCGGCGGATTTTCCGTGCCATCGCGGTCTACCTGGTGGTCGGCTGGCTGCTGATCCAGATCGCCGATGCGACTTTCGCGCCGCTCGGGTTTCCGGCATGGACGATGAAGCTGCTGATCGTGCTGCTTGGCCTGGGCTTCGTCCTCGCGCTGTCGCTGGCATGGATCTACGACCTCGGCCCGCGCGGGCTCGAGCGAACGGCGGCGACGGACAGCGAAACCCTGCCGCGCCGTCGCGCCGCCGATAGTGCGGCGGTGGAGCAGCCGATAGCGGCACAACCTGCACCCGCACCCGAAGCCTCCGTGGCGATCCTGCCATTCGCCGACATGAGCGAATCCAAGGACCAGGATTACTTCTGCGACGGGCTTGCCGAGGAAATCCTCAACGCGCTCGCCGCCGTGCGCGGGCTGCGCGTCGCCTCGCGCACTTCGTCGTTCCGCTTCCGCGATGGCGCGACCGATGCACGCGACATCGGGCGGGCGCTCAACGTCGCGGCGATCATGGAAGGCAGTGTGCGCAAGGCGGGCGAGCGCGTGCGCGTCACCGCACAGCTGATCGACGCGGGCAACGGCTACCACCTGTGGTCCGAGAATTTCGATCGCCGGCTGGAGGACATCTTCGCGATCCAGGAGGAGATCGCGCGCAACGTAGTACAGGCCCTGCGCTTGTCGTTGAAGACGCCTGAGGCGCTGGACTTCGAGCGCAACGCTCCACGCGACATGCACGCCTACGATTTCTACCTGCGCGGTCGCCAATTGCAGGCAAAGAAGGCCACGGACACCTGGTTGAGCGCGCCCGAGATGTTCCGGCGCGCGATCCAACTGGACCCGGACTACGCACAGGCGCACGCCGGCCTGGCTGATGCGATAGTGCATTTGCTGTTATGGCGGATGGCGCGCCCCGAAGACGTGCCGTTGGACGAGGCGCTCGCAGCCAGCCGCCGTGCGCTCGCGCTGGCGCCGGACCTGGCCGAAGCGCACGTCGCGCAAGCCAACATCCTGTCGCTGACCGGCGACAACACTGCAGCGGTCGCCGCGTTCGAATCCGCCATTGCACTGAATCCGCGTTTGTACGAAGCGCATTACTACCTGGCGCGGCACTGCTTCGCGCGCGGGTTGTACGCCCGGGCGCGGGATGAATTCGAAGCGGCGCATTCGGCTCGGCCCGACGAGTTCCAGGCACTGGGCCTGGCGGCCTTGGCTGCCAATACCCTTGGCGAAAAAGCCCACGCCGACGCGATGTCCCGCCGCGCGCTGCAATTGGCGCTGGAAGAAGCCGACGCCGATCCGGGCAACGGTCGTGCGCGCTATTACGCCGCGCTGCTGCAGCAGCGCCTGGGCGATGTGGAAGGCGGGCGAAGCAATATCGAGGCGGCGCTGCGTTTGCGCCCGGACGAGTTTGGCACGCTGTACAACGCCGCCTGCTTCTATGCCCACCTCGGGGAGACCGACCGCGCGCTGGATCTGCTCGATCGCGCGGTCGCGACGGGACATGGATTCCGCGACTGGATCGAGCACGACTCCGACCTCGAAAGCCTGCGGAGCCTGTCGCGGTTCCAGGACATCCTGGCGAGACTGGGTCAGCCGGCGACCGCGAGGGCAGGGTAAAGTTACGCGCGATAGCGCTGACTTCGGGCCTCCATGTTCGACACCACTCCGCAACTCGACTGTGCCGGCCGCGTGCTGAAACTCGATCGCCCGCGCGTGCTCGGCATCGTCAACGTCACTCCGGATTCGTTTTCCGATGGCGGCGAGCACGCCACGCTGGAAGCCGCGATCGCACACGGGTTGCGGCTGGTGGAGGAGGGCGCGGATGCGCTCGACATCGGCGGCGAAAGCACGCGACCGGGTGCCGAGGATGTCAGCGTCGAGGAAGAGCTGCGTCGCGTGATCCCGGTGATCGAAGCCTTGGCGAAACAGGTCGGCGTGCCGATCAGCATCGACACTTCGAAGCCGGAAGTCATGCGCGCTGCCGTCAAAGCCGGCGCCAGCATGATCAACGACGTCTACGCACTGCGTCGAGATGGCGCGCTGGAAGCCGCTGCGGAACTTGGCGTGCCGGTCGTACTGATGCACATGCAAGGCGAGCCGCGCTCGATGCAGGCCACGCCGCAATACGACGACGTGGTCGGCGAAGTGCACAGCTTCCTTGCGCAACGCATTTTCTCCGCCGAGATGGCAGGCATCGGCAAGAAGAACATCGTCGTCGATCCCGGCTTCGGTTTCGGCAAGACACTCGCGCATAACCTTGCGCTGCTGGCACAACTAGAGCGTTTCACCGAACTCGGCGTGCCGCTGCTCGCCGGCCTGTCACGCAAGAAAAGCATCGGCGAACTCACCGGCCGCGACGATCCGCACGATCGGGTGCATGGCTCCGTCGCTGCCCATCTGATCGCCGCGCAGCGTGGCGCAAGACTGCTGCGCGTGCACGATGTCGCAGCCACTGTCGATGCCCTCAAGGTGTGGCAGGCGGTCGCCACACAAACCGTGCCGAAGGGAAAGCCGGCCGCGCCTGCGATCCGCTGGCCAGACGAGGATTGATTGCAGGCTCGATTCGGTGGCTGAAAGCGCTTTCCACCCTTGCGTGCGGCGCATCCGCGGCCGTACCCTCCGGATAGGGGATCCGGGAGGATGGTTGTCGAATGAGCCACGCACCCGAGCCAACGGCCTCGCTCGAGGTCGCATTGGCTCACGCTTCCCGTCTCCTGGCCACCGATCCCGCGCTTGCGGGTGAACAGGCCACGGAAATCCTGAGGGTCGTTGGCAGCCATCCGATGGCCTTGCTGTTGCTTGGCGCATCGCATACCGCTCGCGGCAATGCCTCCCAAGCCACCGAAATCCTGGCCCCGCTTGCGCAAGCGCAACCGCAGTGGGCCATGGCGCAATACGAACTCGGCCTCGCGCTCGGTCGCGCCGGGCGCGGCGACGAGGCGGTCGCCGCGCTGCATCGCGCAGTCGCGCTCAAGCCAGATCTGCCACAGGCGTGGCTGGTGCTGGCGGATCATCTCCGCGCCATCGACGATGTCGCAGGCGCCGATGCGGCCTATGCGGCGCACATCAAGTTCTCGACTCGCGATCCGCGCCTGCTGGCCGCCGCCACGGCGCTGTACGAAAACCGTATCCCCGAAGCCGAAACGCTGTTGCGCCAGCACCTGAAGCAGGTGCCGACCGACGTGCCCGCCATCCGCATGCTGGCGGAGGTGGCGGCGCGGTTGGGACGCAATGAAGACGCCGAGCATCTGCTGGAGCGCTGCCTTGAACTGGCACCGAGCTTCCATGCCGCGCGGCAGAACTACGCGCTGGTACTGCACCGGAGCAACAAGCCGGCCGAGGCCCTGGTCCAGATCGAGACGCTGCTGAAACTCGAGCCTGCCAATCCGAGTTATCGCAACCTGAAGGCGGTCGTCCTCTGTCGCACGGGCGACTACAGTCCAGCCATCGAACTGTATGCCGACATCCTCGCCGAGTATCCGCAACATCCGAAGATCTGGCTGAGTTACGGCCATGCATTGAAGACGGCGGGTTTCCAGGATCGCGCCATCGATGCCTATCGCAAGAGCATCACGCTGGATCCAGGTTTCGGCGAGGCCTATTGGAGCCTGGCCAACCTCAAGACGTTCCAGTTCAGCGCCGACGAAGTGCAGACGATGCGCCTCCAGCTGCAGCGGGCCGACCTCGATACCGAGCATCGCTATCACCTGGAATTCGCGCTTGGCAAAGCGCTGGAGGACAACAGCGACTACGCGGAATCGTTCCAGCACTACCTCGAGGGCAATGCGCTGCGCCTTGCGAAGGTCCCCTACAAGGCGGACGACACGTCGGCGCGCGTCAGGCGCTCGAAGCAGGTTTACACCAGGGAATTCTTCGGCCAGCGCGCGGATTTCGGCAGCGATGCGCCGGACCCGATCTTCATCGTCGGTTTGCCACGCGCCGGGTCGACGCTGCTCGAGCAGATACTGTCGAGCCATTCCGCGGTCGAGGGGACGATGGAATTGCCCGAGATCATTTCGACCGCGCGGATGCTGCGCCAGCAAGGTAGCTCTGATCAGGCAACGTCAGATCATGCGACGCCTTATCACGACGTACTGGCGACGCTCGATGCGAAAGCCGTACGCGAGCTGGGCGAGCATTACATCGAGCGCACGCGCATCCATCGCAAGACCGGCGCGCCGTTCTTCATCGACAAGATGCCGAACAACTTCGCGCACATCGGCCTGATCCACCTGGCGCTGCCGAAGGCGAAGATCATCGATGCGCGCCGGCATCCGCTGGCGTGCTGTTTTTCTGGCTTCAAGCAGCACTTCGCGCGCGGGCAGAACTTCAGCTACAACCTCGACGACCTCGGCCGCTATTACCGCGACTACGTCGAGCTGATGGCGCATTTCGATACGGTGCTTCCCGGCCGCATCCATCGCGTGATCTACGAAACGATGGTGGATGACACCGAAGCCGAGGTGCGACGGCTGCTGGATTACTGCGGATTGCCGTTCGAGGCGCAGTGCCTGCGCTTCTTCGAGAACGAGCGTCCGGTACGTACTGCCAGTTCAGAGCAGGTGCGCAAACCGATCTATCGCGAAGGCATCGACCATTGGCGTCACTTCGATGCATGGCTCGGGCCGCTGAAGGCGGCGCTGGGGCCGGTGCTCGATGCCTATCCGGGCGTTCCGGAGTTCGCTGCGGGCGACGATAGCCTTACTTGATACATCCACCATGGGAGGGGAACAGATGCACAAGTTGAAGAAGGACATGGCGCGTTGCCGGCCGCTGGCTTTGCGGAGACTACCGCTGGCTGCGGCGATCTACCTCGCGTTCGGCTCAGTGTCGTTCGCGCAGGACGCCAAACCCGCCGATACGGCGCCAGCGCAGGAGCAGACGGCTCCGACGCTGGACACCATCGTGGTTACCGCGCAGAAGCGCGAGGAAAACCTGCAGAAGGTGCCGATCAGCATCCAGGCGCTCGGGCAGGCGCAACTGGAGCAGCAGAACGTCTCCGACTTCGACGACTACGCCAAGCTGATCCCGAGCCTGTCGTACGGTACCGCGGGCGGCGGCGTGTTCTCCGGCCCCGGCTTCCTGCAGGTCTACATGCGCGGCGTTGCGAGCGGTGGCGATGGCAACCATTCCGGTTCGCAGCCGAGCGTCGGCGTCTATCTCGACGAACAGCCGATCACTTCGATCACCGGCTCGCTCGATGTCCACATGTACGACATCAACCGCGTGGAAGCGCTCGCGGGGCCGCAAGGCACGCTGTATGGCGCCAGCTCGCAGGCCGGCACATTGCGCATCATCACCAACAAGCCCGATCCCACCGGGTTCGCGGCCAGCGTCAGCGCCGAGCTGAACGTGATGGATGGCGGCGGGATCGGCAATGTCACCGAAGGCATGGTCAACATGCCGATCAACGACCACACCGCGATCAGGCTGGTGGGCTGGCAGAAACACGACGCCGGCTATGTCGACAACGTGTATCGCACGCGCACGTTTCCAACCTCGGGCATTGTGGGCGACAACAGCACATTGGCCGAAAACGACTACAACACCGCCGACGCCGTCGGTGCGCGCGTGGCCTTGAAGATCGATCTCAACGACAACTGGTCGATTACACCGATGGTGATGGGCCAGAAACAAACTGCTTCGGGCAGCACCGGTTACGACCCGAGCGTTGGCGATCTGCAGGTGTCGCACGGTTATCCGGAGTCGTCCGACGACCGCTGGATGCAGGCGGCGCTGACCGTAGAGGGCAAGATCGGCAACTTCGATCTCACCTACGCGTTCGCGCATCTCAAGCGCGATGTCGATTCCGAGGCCGACTACAGCGATTACGGTTTCTGGTACGACACCTTATTCGGGTACGGCACTTACTTCTACGACGACAATGGCGACTTCATCAATCCGTCGCAATACATCCAGGCCAGGGACGAATACTCCAAGACGAGCCACGAACTGCGCATCGCCTCACCCAAGGAGCATCG
This sequence comes from Lysobacter sp. CFH 32150, assembly GCF_022758295.1. Classification (GTDB taxonomy): domain Bacteria; phylum Pseudomonadota; class Gammaproteobacteria; order Xanthomonadales; family Xanthomonadaceae; genus CFH-32150. The sequence goes on from NZ_JALDWJ010000009.1 coordinate 29,185, forward strand.
CCTGCGCTTTGTCGGCGGCGTGTTCTGGCAGGAGCAGGACCATGACATCCTGCAGCGTTACAAGGTCGATGGCCTGGCGTCGTCCATTTCCGTTCCTGGCTGGGAAGATACGATCTGGCTGACCGCACAAGCGCGTCAGGACCGCGACGAAGCGGTGTTTGGCGAATTGTCGTTCGATATCACCGACAAGCTGACCGTTACCGGCGGTGCGCGCTACTTCCGCGCGAACAACAGCCTGAAGGGCTTCTTCGGTTTCGGCGATGGATACAGCGGGTCCACTGGCGTGGCCGCATGCTTCTCGCCAGAACAGTTCCACGGCGCGCCTTGCGTCAACCTCGACAAGAGGGTGAAGGAAAGCGACTCGATCGCGCGCGTCAACCTCACCTATGAAATCAGCGACACGAAACTGGTCTACGCGACGTGGTCGGAAGGCTTCCGCCCTGGCGGCATCAACCGCCGAGGTACGCTCGCACCGTATACGTCCGACTTCCTGACCAACTACGAGCTCGGTTGGAAGACGTCATGGGCGAACAACCGCCTGACGTTCAACGGCGCGATCTTCCGTCAGGATTGGGACGACTTCCAATTCTCCTACCTGGGCCAGAACGGACTTACGGAAATCCGCAACGCCGCGCAGGCGCGCATCGACGGTGTGGAACTGGAACTGAACTGGGCGGCAACCTACAACTTCAACCTTTCGGGCGGAATAGCCTGGTACGACGCGAAGCTCATGAAGGACTATTGCGAGCAGACCGATGCGAACAACATGCCGGTACCAAGCTGCTATGACCCTGCCCGGCCCTTCGACGTTGCCTTCGAGGGAGATCGGTTGCCGATCACGCCGAAGATCAAGGCCAACCTGACCGGTCGCTACACCTGGGATATCGGCCAATACGAGGCTTACTTCCAGGGTGCCGTGTTCCATCAGGGCGATCGCGTGAGCGATTTGCGCGAGGCGCAGCGGAACCTGCTCGGCGACCTCGATGCCTACACGCTGGTCGATCTGTCGGCGGGTTGGCGTCGTGGCAGCTGGACGCTGGACTTCTTCCTGAAGAATGCGTTCGACAAGCGGACGGAGCTGACCAAGTTCGCGGAATGCGCCACGCTGGTCTGCGGCAACCAGCCGTACATCGTGTCGACGCCACCACGCACGCTGGGTGTCCGGTTCTCGCGCGAGTTCTGATCACATAGTGAGTCGGGGCCGGGACGTTCGCGTCCCGGCCCTTCTTTTTGGAAGTGACCGAAGCTGGCCGATGGTGTCCTCACGGTAAGCTTGCGGCCAAAGCATCCTGGGATCCTGTGCATGACCGCCAGTACACCGCTCATCGTCACCTTTGCCATCTACCTGCTTTTGATGGTGGGGATTGGTTTCGCCGCATGGCGTTCGACCAAGAATTTCGACGACTACATTCTCGGCGGACGCTCGCTCGGCAGTTACGTCACGGCGTTGTCGGCCGGCGCATCGGACATGAGCGGCTGGTTGCTGCTCGGTTTGCCCGGCGCGTTGTACGTCGGTGGGATGTCGGAAGCGTGGATCGCACTCGGACTGATCGCCGGCGCGTGGTGCAATTGGAAATTCGTTGCCGGGCCGCTGCGCGTCTACACCGAGCGCACCCGCAACGCACTCACGCTGCCGGATTACTTCACCCATCGCTTCGCCGACGAGAGCAAGTTGTTGCGCATCCTGTCGGCGCTGGTGATCCTGGTGTTCTTCGCCGTGTATTGCGCCAGTGGCATTGTCGCTGGCGCGCGCCTGTTCGAAAGCGTGTTTGGCGTGCCGTACGAACAGGCGCTGTGGTGGGGCGCGGCGGCGACGATCCTGTACACGTTGATCGGCGGCTTCCTCGCAGTGAGCTGGACCGACACCGTGCAGGCGTCGCTGATGATCTTCGCGCTGGTGCTGACGCCGATCGTGGTGGTCATCAGCAACGGTGGCATTGGCCCGAGCCTGGCCCTGGTCGAACAGGTCGATCCGGTCCGTCTCGACTGGTTCAAGGGCGGTTCGTTGGGCTTCGTCGGTATCGTTTCGCTGCTGGCGTGGGGGTTGGGCTACTTCGGCCAGCCGCACATCCTCGCGCGGTTCATGGCGGCGGATGACCTGCAGACGATTCCCAAGGCGCGCCGCATCGGGATGACCTGGATGGTGCTCTGCCTGTTCGGCGCGATGGCCGTTGGTTTCTTCGGCATCGCGTATTTCGCCGCGCATCCGGAGCAGGGCGGCATGGTGCGCGAGAATCCGGAACGCGTGTTCATCGCACTATCAACACTCTTGTTTAATCCGTGGGTAGCGGGCGTACTGCTGTCGGCGATCCTCGCCGCGATCATGAGCACGCTGTCGTGCCAGTTGCTGGTGTGTTCGAGCGCACTGACCGAGGACTTCTACAAGGGCTTCGTGCGCAAGCACGCGAGCCAGCGCGAACTGGTGTGGTTCGGTCGCGCGATGGTGCTGGCGGTGTCGCTGGTGGCGATCTGGATCGCGCGTGATCCGGAGAGCCGCGTGCTCGGCCTGGTGTCGTATGCATGGGCCGGCTTCGGCGCCGCGTTCGGGCCGGTGGTGCTGATCTCGCTGTTCTGGCAACGCATGACCCGCAATGGCGCGCTCGCCGGCATGATCGTGGGTGCGTTGACGGTGATCCTGTGGAAGCAGACCGGTAGCGCGTTGTATGAAATGGTGCCGGGCTTCTTCGCTGCGTCGATCGCGATCGTGATCGCCAGCCTGCTCGATCGCGTACCAACGGCGGACATGCAGGCGACGCACGCGCAGGTGCAGGCGGCGCTGCAAGAGAATGGATATTGAACGTAGGGCGGGTCTCGACCCGCCGCTGAACGTCCGACCGCGGGTCAAGACCCGCCCTACGCAATGACCTCCGACAAACGCCCACTTGCCATCGCCGTCATGGGGCCGACCGCCTCGGGCAAGTCCGCGCTGGCGCTGGAGTGGGCGGAACGCTTGGGTGGCGAGATCGTCAGCGTCGATTCGGCGCTGGTGTATCGCGGGCTCGACATCGGTGCAGCCAAGCCGGATGCGGGCGAACGTGCGCGCGTGCCGCATCACCTGCTCGATCTGCGCGAGCCGTGGCAGACGTATTCGGCGGCCGAATTCGCCAACGATGCACGCGCCGCGGTCGACGCCATCGTCGCGCGCGGCAAGTTGCCGATCCTCGCCGGTGGCACCAGTCTGTATTTCCATGCGCTGCTGCATGGCCTGTCGCCGATGCCGGAAGCCGACCCCGAACTGCGTGCAGTCATCACCGCTGAAGCAAAGGAACGTGGCTGGCCCGCACTGCATGCCGAATTGGCCGCGATCGATCCGGTCGCCGCAGCGCGCATCCATGTCACCGATCCACAGCGGATCCAGCGTGCGCTGGAGGTCTATCGAGCAAGCGGACGCCCGATCAGCGAGTGGCAACGCGAAAGCCGGCAGTCGCGCCTTCCTCTGCGCGTGCTCAAGCTGGTGCTGGCCCCGCACGACCGTGGTGTGTTGCACGAGCGCATCGCCCGCCGTTTCGATGCGATGCTGGCTGCGGGATTCCTCGATGAAATGCAGCGCCTGCGCGCGCTCCCGCAATTGCGCGCAGTTGCCCGCCCGCTCGATCTACCGGCGTTGCGCGCCGTCGGCTACCGGCAGGCCTGGGAACACCTCGATAACGCCGCCACCGCCGGGGAGTTCCGCGATCGCGCCATTTTCGCCACGCGCCAGCTCGCCAAGCGCCAGTTGACCTGGCTGCGCGGAGAACTCGATGCGCGCTGGTTCGATCCTGCCGCCGACCGGCCGGCGCTGGAGGCGGCATTGGCCCTCTTCGTGAACGGGGACTAGCTACCTCCCAAGCTTGCCGGGGTTGTGTAACATCGAGCGGTTGCCGCCGCGGGGAGTGCGGGTCGGGCAATGCGGCTTTGGGCCGGAATAACAAAACAACATCCAAATTGGGGATACACCAATGTCCAAGGGGCAATCTTTACAGGACCCGTTCCTGAACGCGCTGCGCCGCGAGCGCGTACCGGTCTCGATTTACCTGGTCAACGGCATCAAGCTGCAGGGCACGATCGAATCCTTCGACCAGTTCGTGGTCCTGTTGCGCAATACCGTCAGCCAGATGGTCTACAAGCACGCGATTTCGACCGTGGTGCCGGCGCGCAACGTGCGCGTGGGACCGGGCGGCGGTTACGTGCAGTCCGCCGGGGACGGCGAAGAAGGCCAGCCCGACAGCGACGAGACCGAGTGACGGCCGCGGGTGACGGCTTGGGTTTTGCCCGGGCCGGCACCATCTGGATGACAATGCCCGGCATCCGCCGCACGAGCCACGCCGTTGTTTGAACGTTCCCGCAAGGGCGAAAACGCTTTGCTCATCCAACCCCACGCCGGTGGTCCACCGGATGAAGGTGCGGTGGAGGAATTCGCTGATCTGGCCAAGTCCGCCGGCGCCAGCGTCGCGGCGCTGCTGACCGCCCGTATCGACCGACCGAACCCGGCCACGCTGATCGGCAGCGGCAAGCTCGAGGAAGTGAAGGCCGCGGCCGACGCCACCGGCGCCGACCTGATCCTGGTCAACCATCCGCTCAGCCCGGGGCAGGAGCGCAACCTCGAGAAGGCGCTGCAGCGACGCGTGGTCGATCGCACCGGCCTGATCCTGGACATCTTCGCGCAACGCGCCCGCAGCCACGAAGGCAAGCTGCAGGTGGAACTGGCGCAGCTCAAGCACATGGCCACGCGTCTGGTACGTGGCTGGACCCACCTGGAACGCCAGCGCGGTGGTTCGATCGGCCTGCGTGGCCCTGGTGAAACGCAGCTCGAAACCGACCGCCGCCTGCTGCAGAAACGCGTCGAACAGTTGCAGAAGCGCTTGGAAAAAGTCGAAGTCCAGCGCACGCAGATGCGCCGTGCGCGCGTACGCAGCGAACTGCCGAGGGTGGCGCTGGTCGGCTATACCAATGCCGGCAAGTCGACGTTGTTCAATGCGCTGACCGGTGCCGACGCCTACGCCGCTGACCTGCTGTTCGCGACGCTCGATCCGACTGTGCGCCGGATCGCACTGTCGGGCGGTGGCGTGGTCCTGGCCGATACCGTCGGTTTCGTGCGCGACCTGCCGCACGAACTGGTGGCCGCTTTCCGTTCGACCTTGTCCGAGGCGCGCGAAGCCGATCTGCTGTTGCATGTGATCGACGCTTCCGATCCGTTGCGCGACGAACGCATCGCCCAGGTCGATGCGGTGCTGGAAGAAATCGGCGCCGGCGACATCCCGCAATTGCTGGTCTACAACAAGATCGACCGCGTGGAAGGCGCGTCACCGCGACGGGATGTTCCGGATGGCGAACTCATTGACACCATGCGCGAGCGGGTCTGGATCTCCGCGCGCGATCGCCTTGGCCTCGACCTGTTGCGCGAGGCGCTGGGCGCACGCCTCGGCCTGCGCCGGATCGCCGGCGAAGTGCAGTTGCCGCCGGGCGCGGGCCGCCTGCGCGCGCGGCTGCACGAACTCGGTGCAGTGCGCTCGGAACGCCATGACGAACACGGCTGGATCCTGCACCTGGACCTGGCCGAAGCCGACGCCGCGCGGTTGGTAGCGCATGCGTATGGTGAGCCGTTGAAACCGCTCTTGCTTGAGGCAATGGGCACCCCCACCTAGAATCGACTGCGCATTCATTGCGTTTCGGGCCGTCGGCCTGCGCAATCCAACCTTTGGAGCAGGCATGGCCTGGAACATACCCGGCGGTTCATCCGGCAAGGATGGCCGCAATCCCTGGCAACGCAAGGGCGGTGGCGGTGGCTTCGACAAGCTGCTCGATCCGTTGCGCGGCGTCTTCGGCGGCGGCGGTGGCGGCATCGGCCGCTGGGTCGGCATCGTGGTGGCGCTGTGGCTGGCGTTCAACTGCTTCGTGCTGATCACCGAGCAGCAACGCGGCGTGGTGCTGCGCTTCGGCCAGTTCGCGCGCGTCATGCAGCCTGGCCCGCACTTCAAGTTGCCGTGGCCGGTCGAGCGTGTGATCAAGGTCAACGCGACCCAGAGCCAGGCTTTCAACGATACCGTGCCGGTGCTGACCAGCGACGGGAACATGGTCAGTGTCGAGGTCAACGTGCAGTATCGCGTGGATGACCCGAAGCTCTATCTGTTCGGTACGCGTGACGCCAAGGCAATGTTGGAACAGGCTGCACTCAGTACTGTCCGTGAGCTTGTCGGCCGCTCCAAACTGGACACGGTCCTCAATGCTCGCGGAGAGTTGACTGGTGCAGTCACTCAGCGCCTCCAGCAATCGTTGAACGTATATAGAACTGGCCTGATCGTGTCGGGTCTGACTCTGCAGAATGCCCGTGTCCCAGAACAGGTCAAGGACGCGTTCGACGAAGCACAGCGCGCCGATGCGGATCGGAAAACCGCAATCAACCAGGCGGAAGCCTACGCCGCCAAGATTGTTCCCGAAGCACGAGGTGAAGCAGCGCAGCTCAGGACATCAGCCGAGGGCTATAAGACAACGTCGATCGCGCGCGCTACCGGCGACGCACAGCGCTTCTCGCTTCTGCTGGAGCAATACCAGGGAGCCCCGGAAGTCACGCGCAAGCGCCTGTGGCTGGAGACGCTACAACAGGTACTGTCAGAGAACCGGAAGGTGGTTGGTGGTGATGGTCGCCAGCTGATCTACGTGCCGATGCAAGGTGGTCGCGCGCCTGCACCGGCCACGCCACCACTGCTGTCGCCTGAACTGATTTCACCGGCTGTCAATGCTACGAACAACGATGTCCGTCCGGAGCGCAGTCCGCGCCCGAGCGGTCGTGAAGAGGGGACACGATGAAATTTTCTCCGTGGATGATGGCTGTCGCCGTTGGCCTGCTCGCCTTTCTGGGTTCGATCTATACAGTCGGCGAGGGCCAGTCGGCGATCGTGCTCAATCTGGGTAAGGTCGTGCGCACTGATGTTGGTCCCGGCCTGCACTTCAAATGGCCATTGATAGAATCCGCACGCGTGTTCGACCGTCGCCTGCATGTACTCGATGCCGAGCCTGAGCGCTCGATGACCACCGATAAACAGGACATCAGCGTCGACTTCTTCGCTGTCGGCAGGATCGATAACATCCGGGCCTACTACCGCGCCACCGGCGGTGACGAGACCACGGCCGTATCTCGATTGGCACCGATCATCAAGAGCGCGTTGCGCAACGAGATCAACTCGCGCACCTTGCAGCAAGTCGTCGCTGGTGATCGTTCTCAGGTAGTCCGCGATCAGCTGGAAACGATCAACCGCGGTGCAGCGACTTTGGGTGTGAAAATCGTGGATGTCCGCATCAAGCGGATTGATGTGCCACAAGACAGTAATGTTCTGGACTCGGTGTACAACCAGATGCGTTCGCAACGTCAACAGGTCGCGAGCAAATTGCGGGCCGAGGGCGTGGAGCAGGCACAGACCATCCGTGCCCAAGCCGAGCGCGAGCAGGCCGTCATCGTGGCCGAGGCCGAGCGCGACGCGCAGAAACTGCGCGGCGAAGGCGACGCCGAAGCCGCGCGCATCTACGCCCAGGCCTATGGTCGCGACCCGAGTTTCTATGCCTTCCACCGCAGCCTGGAGGCCTATCGCAGGTCGTTCTCCGACGGCAACGCGGTGATCGTCCTCGAGCGCAACGACCCGTTCCTGCAGTACCTGCGTAACGACCGATGAGCGATTTGTGGGCCGCGCTCTGCCTGGTGGCAGTGCTGGAGGGGCTGCTCCTGTTCGCCGCCCCCGGTGGCTGGAAGCGCGCCGCGGAGCAGCTGCAGGGGCTGCCGGACCGGCATCTACGCGCGGTCGGTGGTGCGGTGGTGATCCTGGGCCTGCTGTCGCTGCATTTCGTGCGCAACCTGTAGGTCAGGGTGGCCCCGATGGGGCAAAACCCGGATAATGCATAAAAGCCGGACGGGCAGCTCTTGAGCAACCCGCCGGCTTTTTCCGTGTCTGCCCTGTAGGAGCGGCTTTAGCCGCGACATGGCGTGACACGGTCGCGGCTAAAGCCGCTCCTACAAGAAGCTGTTGGAGTGATACACCATGGGTCAGTCAGTCGTCGTTCTCGGTGCCCAGTGGGGCGATGAAGGCAAGGGCAAGATCGTCGATCTGCTGACCGAGGAAATCGGTGCGGTCGTGCGTTTCCAGGGCGGCCACAACGCCGGCCATACGCTGGTGATCGGCGGCAAGAAGACCGTGCTGCACCTGATCCCGTCCGGCATCCTGCGCGACGACGCGCTGTGCCTGATCGGCAATGGCGTGGTGCTGTCGCCCGCCGCACTGAAGAAAGAGATCGCCGAACTCGAAGCCACCGGCGTCGACGTGCGTTCGCGCCTCAAGATCAGCCCGGCCACGCCGCTGATCATGCCGTACCACATCGCCCTGGATCAGGCCCGCGAGAAGGCCGCCGGCGGCAAGGCCATCGGCACCACCGGCCGCGGCATCGGCCCGGCGTATGAAGACAAGGTCGCGCGCCGCGGCGTGCGCGTCGCCGACCTGCAGTACCCGGCCGAGTTGGCCGAGAAGCTGCGCGAGGTGCTCGATTACCACAACTTCGTCCTGACCAAATACCTCGGCGTCGACGCCGTCGACTTCCAGCAGACGCTCGACGAAGCGCTCGAATTCGGCGCCTACGTCAAGCCGATGGTCAGCGATGTCGCCGGCATCCTTCACGACCTGCGCAAGCAGGGTAAGCGCGTGCTGTTCGAAGGCGCGCAGGGTTCGCTGCTCGATATCGACCACGGCACGTATCCGTATGTCACCTCGAGCAACACTACGGTCGGCGGCGCACTCGCCGGCACCGGTGTCGGCGCGGATGCGATCGACTACGTGCTCGGCATCGCCAAGGCCTACGCCACGCGCGTCGGCGGCGGTCCGTTCCCGACCGAACTCAATGACGAAGTCGGCGAGGGCATCCGCCAGCGTGGTTCCGAATTCGGCGCCACCACCGGCCGCCCGCGCCGCTGCGGCTGGATCGACATCGTTGCGTTGAAGCGCGCTGTCGCGATCAACGGCATCACCGGCCTGTGCATCACCAAGCTCGACATCCTCGACGGCATGCCGACGCTGAAGATGTGCATCGCCTACCAGTACCGTGGCAAGCGCACCGAATACGCGCCGCTCGACGCGGCCGGCTGGGAGGAATGCGAGCCGGTGTACCTGGAGTTCCCCGGCTGGGAAGAAACCACCGCCGGCATCACCGAATGGGACAAGCTCCCCGCCGCCGCACGCGCCTACCTGCGCGCACTGGAAGAACTCGTCGGCTGCCCACTGGCGATCGTTTCCACCGGCCCGGACCGCGACGCGAACATTGTGTTGCACGACCCCTTCGCCTAGGCGCACTGGCAAGCGATGAACACAAGAGGCCCCGCAACGCGGGGCCTCTTCACTTTCATGTACTGGATGGAAAGTCGACGGAGCACTTTGGTTTACATGACTTCCGGGGGTGGGTCGCCAGCCCGCGAGCCGCCACTATCCGACGGTCGGCCCTGGTGGGCCATGTTTTCCGAGGAAATGTCATGCGTCGTTCCCTGGTTTCCGCGATCGCGCTGGCGCTTGCCGGCCTGTCCATCACCGCCGTGGCGCAGTCGCCGGCCGCAACCGCCGCCGTGCAGGCCACCACGCAATTGCCGCGCAACGTGCGGCCGACGCATTACGACGTGGCGTTCGTGCCGCATGCGGAGACGCTCAGTTTCGATGGCAAGGTGACGATTGCGGTCGACGTGTTGAAGCCCACGACACGCATCGTCCTCAACGCGGTCGACATGAAGTTCGCCTCGGTGCAACTGACGCCTGCCAGCGGCAACGCGACGTATGCCGCCGCGCCCCAGGTCAGCGTCGATGCCGCGGCGCAGACGGCGACCTTCACCTTCGCACAACCAGTGCCGGTGGGCAGCTACAAACTGTCCATGGACTACACCGGCAAGATCAGCACACAGGCCAACGGGTTGTTCGCGATCGACTACGACACCAAGGCCGGCAAGCAGCGCGCGTTGTTCACGCAGTTCGAAGCCCCGGATGCACGTCGCTTCATCCCCTCGTGGGACGAGCCCGCGTACAAGGCCACCTTCACCCTCGAAGCCACCGTGCCGAGTGCGCAGATGGCGATCAGCAACATGCCGGTGGCGGACACCTCGGATCTGGGCAATGGCAGCAAGCGCGTCCGCTTCGCGGCGTCGCCGAAGATGTCGACCTACCTGCTGTTCTTCAGCGCGGGCGATTTCGATCGCGCCACGGCGAAGATGGGCGACATCGAGGTCGGTGTCGCCACGCAGAAGGGACTGGTCGACCAGGCCCGCTTCGCGCTGGATTCGTCCGTGGATGTGCTGCGCGATTACAACGATTACTTCGGCGTGGATTACCCGCTGCCCAAGCTGGACAACATCGCCTCGCCGGGCGGCAGCCAGTTCTTCAGCGCGATGGAGAACTGGGGCGCGATCCTCACCTTCGAACACACGCTGCTGATGAACCCCACGATCTCCACGCCGTCGGACAAGCAGCGCGTGTTCGGCGTCGCCGCGCACGAGATCGCCCACCAGTGGTTCGGCAACCTGGTGACGATGCAGTGGTGGGACGATCTCTGGCTCAACGAAGGCTTCGCCACGTGGATGGCGGGCCGCACCACCGAGAAGATGCACCCGGAGTGGAACACCGGGCTGTCGGCGGTGGGGGCCCGTGATTTCGCGATGAGCCTGGATGCCGTCGCGACCACGCACCCCGTGGTGCAGCGCGTGCAGACGGTGGAACAGGTCAGCCAGGCCTTCGATGCCATCACCTACCAGAAAGGTTCGGCGGTGATCCGCATGCTGGAGGGCTATGTCGGCGCGGATGCGTGGCGCGATGGCGTGCGCAGCTACATGAAGAAGCACGCTTACAGCAACACGGTGTCGGACGATCTGTGGCGCGAGATTCAGGCCGCTGCCGGCAAGCCGGTGCTCGACATCGCCCACGACTTTACGCTGCAGCAGGGCGTGCCGCTGATCCGCGTCGCAGCGTCCGGATGCGTCGACGGCAAGACCGCACTGGCACTGACGCAAGGCGAGTTCACCAAGGACCGGCCGGAAAAGAAATCGCTGTCGTGGCGCGTGCCCGTGATCGCGTCCGTGGTCGGCAGCAACACCGATGCGCGCACGCTCGTGGACGGTGGCAGCGGCACGCTGGAAGTGCCGGGCTGCGGCCCGGTCGTCGTCAATGCCGGGCAGACCGGTTACTACCGGACGCTGTATGCGCCGGCGCAGTTCGCGGAGGTCCGCAACGGTTTTGCGAAGCTGTCGTCGATCGACCAGCTCGGCATATTGAACGATGCGTGGGCGCTCGGCATGACCGGCCAGCAGCCTGCGTCGGATTACCTCGATCTCGCTTCCGCTACGCCCATCGACGCCGATCCGCAGATCTGGGGCGACATCGCCGGCGCGTTCTCCAGTCTCGATGCGTACTACGCGGGTGACGCGGCGCGGCGGGCGAAATTCCGCAAATTCGCCATCGCGCGACTGGCGCCGGTGTTCGCGAAGATCGGCTGGACCGCAAAACCGGGCGAGGCCGATCCGGTCGCGATCCTGCGCAGCGACCTGATCGGTACGCTGGGCTCGCTTGGCGACGCGGAGGTCATCGCGGAAGCGCGCCGCCGCTATGCCGCGCAAGCCACCGATCCGACGGCGATGCCGGCCGACCTGCGTCGCACCATCCTTGGTGTGGTCGCGCTCAATGCCGACAAGGCAACGTGGGACCAACTGCACGCCGATGCGGTCGCGGAGAAGACGCAACTGGTCAAGGACATGTTGTATTCGCTGCTGTCGATCGCGAAGGACAAGGCGCTGGCGCAGCGTGCTCTCGAACTCGCGCTCACCGACGAGCCGGGTGCGACCAACAGTGCGTCGATGATCAGCACGGTGGCGGGGCAGCACCCCGAACTCGCCTTCGATTTCGCCGTCGCGCACCGCGCGCAGGTGGACAAGAAGGTCGATACGAGTTCCCTCAGCCGCTATTACCCGGGCCTGGGCAGCAACTCGCTTGAACCGGCGATGGTCGGCAAGATCAAGGCCTATGCGGATGCGCACATCGCCGCAGGATCGCGTCGTCCGGCTGAAACGGCCATCGCCAACGTGCAGTACCGCATCAAGGTGCGCAACGAACGACTTCCGGCGATCAGTGCGTGGCTGGACAAGAACGGCGGTTGATCTTCCTTCTCCCCGCATCAGCGGGGAGAAGGTGCCCGAAGGGCGGATGAGGGGTACCGCTTTTCGCGTACCCCTCACCCTGCTTCGCTGCGCGAAGCTGTCCCTCTCCCCGCTGCGGGGGCGAGGGGAAAGGTCTCGCATTGCGGGGCTCTAAGCAGCGCCCCACAACCGGCGTGCCTCTTCGGCGATCACGTCCGGGCGTTCTTCCGGCCAGAACAGCTTGCTGCCTTCCAGTCGCCGCACGCCGCGCGAGTTGCCGAAGCTGCGGTCGAGGTAGTCCGGACTCGCCGGCGAGAAGATCGTGTCGCCCATGCCCCACACGATCCGCGTCGGCACAGGGCAGCGCTTGAGTGCCGCCTCGATGCCGGCCAGCGGGTTGTGCTCGAGCGCGATGGCGTACGCATGTGCCAGCGCCTTCCGTCGCGGCGAACTCAGCAGCGGTGAGAAATAGGTTTCGATGGCCTCGTCGGTCGGATGCAACGGATCGGCGAAGCACATCCCGCCGATGCCTTCCGCGGAACGCGCGAGGGCCTTGTCGGCACGCCATGGCGCGAGCCATTGGTCCACGAACTTCCCTTCCTTCGACAGCGCGATGACAGGCAGCATCGCCGGCGGTGGGCTGTCGGTCTCGGCGTCGCAGTTCGTCAGCAGCAGCGTGCGGACGCGCTCTGGGTGCCGCACCACGAAGAGCTGGGCGACCTGGCCGCCGCTATCGTTCGCAATGAGGTCGACGGTCGGGATCGAAAGCGTGTCCAGCAACGCCACTAGCATCGCAACCTGCGCATCGGGTGCGACGCTCTGTCCCTCGGCGACTTCCGTGTAGCCCATCGCCAGGAAATCGGGCGCGATGCAGCGACGATAGGGCGACAGGCGATCGATCGCGCCCCGCCACTGGAAGCTGTTGAGCGGAAAGCCATGCAGGAACAGTGCGACATCGCCAGCGCCACGGTCGATGTATGCGATGTTGCCGAAGGAGGTCCTGGCGAAACGTCGTGCGGCGTGGAAAGCCGCGGCATCCATCGTTCCACCCGCCATGGCCGAGGTGATGCCGCCGGCCACGCGAGGCATGCATCCGGTGAGTACGCCTGCCGCAAGTGCACCGCCAGCCATTCCAATGAAACTCCTGCGATTCATGTCATCTCCTGAGTGATTACTGCCGTTCGATGGGTGACGATGATTCGCTGGCAGCAACATTCAATCAATGACCTGGGAGATCATGGATGCATGACCTGTCAGGTCATGGTTTTGCCTGTGGACGGAACCGTAAAATGACGACGATGGACACCATCGCCTCGCATTCGTCATCGCCATCAACGCCTGCCCACGTCGGCGTGCTGTTACGCGAGTGGCGCGCAGCCCGGCGCCTGAGCCAGCTTGATCTTGCGCTCGATGCGGGCTTGTCCACGCGCCATCTCAGCTGTGTCGAAACCGGGAAGGCGCAACCCAGCCGCGACACGATCGCGCGGCTCGCCGACGCGCTCGAGATGCCGCTGCGCGAACGCAACGCGTTGCTCATGGCCGCGGGCTACGCTCCCAAGTACCCGGAAACGGCGCTGGCCACGCCCGAAATGGCGCAGGTCCGCCGCGCGATCGAGTTCATCCTCGCGCAGCAGGAACCGTACCCGGCGTTCGTCCTCAACCGGCGCTGGGACATTCTGATGGCCAACCCTGCTGCACTACGGGTCAACGGCTTCGTGATGCGCGGCCGCGCCAGCGCGCACAAGAACATGATCCGGCAAATCTTCGATCCCGATGACCTGCGTCCGGCCGTCGCGAACTGGGATGAGGTCGCCGGCGACCTGATCCGCCACCTGCACGACGAAGTCGCGGCCGCGCCCACGGATGCCGCCGCGCGCGCCTTGTTGGACGAAGTGCTGGCGTATCCAGGCGTACCGACGCGCTGGCGCACGCGCGAGCTGGGCACCGCGCCTTCACCGTTGCTGACGACGGTGCTGCGCCGTGACCACCACGAGCTGCGTTTCTTCTCGACCATCACCACCTTCGGCACGCCGCGCGACGTCACCATCGACGAACTGCACATCGAATGCTGCTTCCCGGTGGACGATGCGACCACGGAACTTTGCCGAGCGCTTGCTCGCGACGACATGCAAGCAGGTTGAAACCGGTGGACGGACGCCACGGGCCCGCCAGTCCGATTTCATACTCCTCTCACGCCAATCGCGATAACGATGCACCGCCGCTGAAGTGGCAGCCAGTCGGCTGATGAAGATTTCGTGACTTTTGCATCTCCTGTTCCAAGAAGGGATGGATGCCCGCAAGTACCGTCATGCCGAACTGGAACCGAAAACGCCTGCTCTGGATCGTCTGTACCGCGTTGCTGACGGCGCTCGCGGTGGTCCTCGCCTTGAACTTCGTCGGCCCGGAAAAGAAGATCGAGCGCAAGATCGAGCATCGTTATGCGATCGCCGACGCACAGTACCGTCGCGAGATGGGTGTGCTGCTGGGTCCCTCCATCGTTCATGGGAACCGCGTGACGGCGCTCCAGAACGGCGACGAGATTTTCCCGGCAATGCTCGGGGCCATCCGCTCGGCGCGCCGTACTATCACGTTCGAAACCTATGTCTACTGGTCTGGCCAGGTTGGTGAAGCGTTCGCGCAGGCGCTGAGCGAACGTGCACAGACGGGCGTTGCGGTCAACGTGATCATCGACTGGGTCGGTAGCGTCAAGATGGACGAGGCACTGCTGGATCGCATGGGGAAAGCCGGCGTTCGCATCCACCGCTACCGTCCATTGCACTGGTACAACCTGAGCCGGCTCAATCACCGCACTCATCGCAAGTTGCTGGTAGTGGATGGCCGCGTCGGCTTCACCGGGGGCGTCGGCATCGCAGATCCGTGGCTGGGGCACGCGCAGGATCCCGACCACTGGCGCGAAACGCACTTCCGGTTGGAAGGTCCGGCGGTCGCGCACATGCAGTCGGCGTTCAACGACAACTGGATCAAGACGACAGGCGAAATACTGAACGGCGCCGACTACTTTCCTCCACTGGAAGCAGTCGGCAACGCGGACGCACAAATGTTCATCGCTTCGCCGTCGGGCGGAAGCGAGAGCATGCACCTGATGTACCTGATGACGATCGCGGCCGCCTCGCAATCGATCGACCTGGCGATGTCGTATTTCGTACCCGACGAGCTGGCGATCAAGGCCCTGGTGGCGGCGCGCCACCGTGGTGTCCGCATCCGTATCCTGCTGCCGGGACCGCACACTGATTCCGATACCGGGCGTCTGGCGTCGAAGGCCGAGTGGGGCCCGTTGCTGCTCGCCGGCGTGGAGATCCACGAGTACCAACCGACGATGCTGCACACCAAGCTGCTGATCGTCGATCACGAGCTCGTATCGGTAGGCTCGACCAATTTCGATCCACGCTCATTCCGACTCAACGACGAAGCCAACCTCAACATCTACGACCACGACTTCGCCCAGGCGATGACCGAGGTATTCGAAACCGACCTGAAGCAAAGCAAGCCATATTCCTACGAACTCTGGCGGCAGCGTCCCTGGCAGCAGAAAATGGCAGAGAAGTTCATCTATCCGCTGAAATCCCAGCTGTAGTTACCGCATCAATCGGTTATGCATCACAGCCGCGATGCCAGGTCAGCACATCGCTGGGCAATAGCGGCTCCAGATCGATCCCCAATGCCCTGTAGGCATCCAAGTCATCCATCAATGTTCCGGCAAGGTTCGTTGACCATGCGCTGGCTCCTCGACCGCTTGTTCCAATACATTCGCTACCGACGCTTGAGTGAGACCGCCAGCCTTCGCAAAGCGTCGCGAACGGCGTCCGCTTCGATGCATCCAATGCCGAAGACGATGCCCATGTCGTGAGTGTTATTCATCGCGAAGTCGCTGATGGATTGCGCGCCAGACGCATGCTGTCGAACCTTCGACATGATCCATCTAGTGGCTTCGACATCTCCTGCGTCCCGATAGCTAGTGGATAGATGGATGCCAGCTTCGGATGGAATCGGCTGCAACCAGGGATGCAGCTCCTGCGCAAGACCGTCGAGCATCGCCTGGCGACGTTCCGCATACACCTTGCGCATCTTGCGCACGTGGCGCGCGAGGTGGCCGTCGAGGATGAAGTGGGCAAGTGCGTCCTGCACCTGCACGTTGCCGGTGGTATCGGCGCATTCCTTCACTGCCGCCAGCGCCTCGCGCGCCCACGCCGGAGCTGCGACGTAGCCTACGCGCAGCGAGGGGAACAGGCTCTTGGAAAAGGTGCCGACGTAGAGCACGCTCGCGTCGCGATCGAGCGTCTGCAGGGCGTCGAGTGGACGGTTGCCGTAGCGGAATTCGCCGTCGTAGTCGTCCTCGATGATGACCGCGCCGTGCCTGCGTGCGAACGCCAGCAATGCCGTGCGTCGCGGCATCGACATCGCCACCCCCGTCGGAAACTGGTGGGACGGCGTGACATAGACAATGCGCACGTCGTTAGGCAGCTGATCCACGCGCAGCCCTTCGTCATCCACCGGAACGGGCACCAACTGCGCACCCGCCGCAGCCATCGCGGTGCGCAGTGGCGGATAGCCCGGGTCTTCGATCGCGACCTTGGTACGGCCGGGCGTCACCAGCACGCGCGCCAACAGATCGAAGGCCTGCTGCGCGCCGGACGTGACGACTACATCGTCGGCGCTGCAGGCGACGGCGCGTGCAAATGACACGTGCTGGGCGATTGCCGCGCGCAGCCGCGGACGGCCGTGTGGATCCTGATAGCCGAACGAGGCGGGGTGGCGGGAGTTGAAGGCGCGCGCCAGTAGTCGACGCCAGATATCGAAGGGGAAGTGACGATGCTCGGGCGTGCCGAGCCGAAATCCGGGCGTCCACGCGTCCGTCGCATGACTTGTCGTCGTCCACGCCGGCAGCCGCCACTGCGGATTGAGTCGATCGTCCTCCAGGCGTGCGCGGCGACGTGCCGCCGGCCTCGCACCGAGGTCCGCCACCACGGCCTTCGCGCCGGCGCGCGTTACGACGTAGCCCTCGGCTACCAACAAATCGTAGGCGGCGATGACGGTATTGCGGGCGATGCCGTAAGCCGTAGCGACGCGGCGGGTCGAAGGCAGTTCTGCGCCGGGCAGCAGGCGCTGGTCGAGGATGGCGGCGCGCAATTGCTCATGCAGCCGATGCATCCGGCCGTTAGGACCAACACTCGCAAAGTCGATCGAAAACTCAAAAACTGGTTCCATCGAAATCATAGAAACTGGCGCATCTTGAGAACCAGTCAAAGCGTACGGTATCCACCACGGGCCGCCAAGACCCGCTGCCACCCGCGGAGCCTGCGCCATGACCAGCCCATTGCTGCCCCAACCGAAATCGCTCATCGAATATCTGCCGGCGCGCATCTGCAGCAGCGCCGACCTGCCGTGGATTCCCGACTCGCCGGAAAAATCGTGGAAGCCGCTGCGTTTCTTCGCCGACGGCCGCGGCTTCGTCGAACTGCTGCGCATGGCGCCAGACGCGGTGATGCCGCTGCATCGCCACACCGGCGAGATCCATGCGTACAACCTCAGCGGCCAGCGCCAGTTGTGCACGGGTGAAGTCCTCGGCCCGGGCGATTACGCGTACGAGCCGCCGGGCAACATCGATTGGTGGAAGGTGGTCGGCGATGAACCGATGACCGTGCTGGTAGTGGTGATGGGCACGGTGGAGTTCCTCGGCCCCGGCCAGGTAGTGAAGGCGCGCGCGTCTGCGCAGACGCAACTCAAGGCTTATCACGACTACTGCCAGCAGCACGGCCTGCCGCTGCTCGACCTCGTAGATTGAGGAATTTCGGATGTCCGCCATTCTTTCTTCTTTACACCGCCATGCGTGGGCACGGCGATTGGCGGCCGCCGGCGTGTCGGCCGTGATGTTGTTGTCGCACGGTGCACCGACCGCGCGCGCCGAAACCGGCCAGGACTACGCCAAGCAAGCCGGCACGCGCCTGGTTGGCCGCGTGGCGCCGACGCCCAGGCTCGCAACCATCGATGGCAAGACGATTGATCTGGCTGCATTGCGCGGACGCAAGGCCGTGTACCTGAAGTTCTGGGCGACCTGGTGCGTGCCGTGCCGCGACCAGATGCCGCATTTCGAAAAAGTGAAGCGCACCGCGGGTGATGATCTGGAAGTCGTCGCCATCAATATCGGCTTCGACGACACGCTGGCGCAGATCGAGGCATATCGCCGCGAGCACGGACTGACCATGCCGATCGTGCGCGACGACGACGGACGCCTGGGCGAGCTGTTCGGCCTGCGCGTGACACCGCAGCATGTGGTCATCGGCAAAGAGGGTCGAATTCAATACGTAGGTCATCTGGCCGATGCCCGGCTGGACGCGGCGCTGGCCAGTGCGCGCCAATCGTCCGCGTCCGATTCCAGGACGGCTGCGATGTCGCCACCTTCGTCTGGGCAGCAAGCCGCACCGGTTACTGCACGCATCGGTGATGTCGTGCCATCGCTGACAGTGAAAACCCTGGAAGGCTACGAGATCGCGCTCAAGGATCCTGCTGGAAAGCGCGAGACCGTACTGGCGTTTCTGTCGCCCTGGTGCGAGGGCTATTTCGAGAAGACGCGCCCACGCTCCTCCAAGCGATGCCGCTCATTGCGCGAGCAACTGGTCGCGCTCGGCCGTGACCGCAGCGTCCGATGGGTGGGCATCGCGTCGGGCCTGTGGGCGTCGGAACAGGACCTGCACAACTACCGCAACGAGCACGGCATTCCCGTGCCGCTGACGCTGGATCGCGAAGGTGCGCTGTTCCGTCGCTTCGGTATCCATCGCGTGCCGGCGGTGATCGTGGTGGATGCGGGCGGGAGGATCGTGGGGCAGGTCGATGTGGACGAACTCAAGGGCGGCCACCTGCAGCAGTCCGCCCGCGCAACACGTGCGCGTGGCCATCGTTGATATCTGGAGCACCGGTATGAATCGGATGAACCGTTGGACGGCATCGGCGCGAGTGATCTGGCTCGTACTACTGATGCTGATGGGCTCACTGGCGGCGGCGGCAATGCCGGATGCACCCAAGCCATCCGCCGAGGTCGAACCACTTCCAGTGGAAGAGGCGTTTGTCTTGTCGTCGCGTGTGCTGGACGACGGCACGCTGGACGACGGCATGATCGTGTTGCAGTGGATCATGCCGCCGCACTACTACCTGTATCGCGACCGCTTCTCGCTCATTGCCGTCAACGCGCCCGATGCATTGGGTGCGTTGCAGTGGCCTGCTGGCCGCCGGCATCTGGATCCACAGTTCGGTAACGTCACCGTGTTTTACGACCGCGTGCAGTTGCGGGTGCCAGTGAAGGCGGCATCGTTGTCCGAGCCGCTTGAACTGAAGGTCACCTTCCAAGGCTGCCTCGAAAACAGCGTGTGTTATCCGCCCACCACGCGACGCTTGTCGTTCTCCCTGCCGACATCGCTTCGGCACGACACCGTGGATGCCAGTGTGCCGTGGCAATGGCTTCTGGTCCTACTGACTGCGTTCGTTGGTGGCGTCGTGCTGAACCTGATGCCCTGCGTATTGCCAGTGTTGTCGCTGAAGGTGTTGTCGGTGCTACAGGCCACCGACGACACGATCGGTGCGAAGAAACGGGCACTCGCGTACACCGCTGGCGTAATGCTGTCGTTCGCCGCATTGGGCGTGATCGTGCTCGCCTTGCGCGCCAGTGGTGCCGTGGCGGGGTGGGGCTTCCACATGCAACAACCGGGGGTGGTTGCAGCGTTGGCCCTGGTGATGCTCGCCATCGGCTTGGGGTTATCGGGCGTGGTGCATTTCGGCGCGGGACTGACAGGCATCGGCGGTCGTCGCATACCGGATCGCGGACTGCGCGGCGACTTCCTGGTTGGCGTACTGGCCTGTGTAGTCGCCAGTCCGTGCACGGCACCGTTCATGGGGGCCGCGCTGGCTTACGCGCTTGCATCAACGCAACCCGCGGCTGCGCTATCGGTGTTCCTTGCGCTTGGTTTTGGACTCGCTTCGCCGTTCCTCATCATGGCGTTCGTACCGGCCACGGCGCGTTGGCTGCCTAGGCCTGGCGCGTGGATGGAAACGCTGAAACAGCTGCTGGCTTTCCCGATGTATGCCACGGTGATCTGGCTGCTGTGGGTGCTGGGCAAGCAGCGCGGCGTCGATGCGATGGCGCTGCTGCTGCTCGCGGCGGTGACATTGGTGCTGGGCTTGTGGTGGTTCGAGAAGAAACGTTTCGCCAACGCCCGGCACCGCGTCGTTGCGGTGGCGATCGTGGTCTTGTCCTTTCTGCCGGTATTGACGCTCGCAACCACGCCAGCACAGTCGACGACGGCACACGCACTCCCGGCCGGTGCCGAACGTTTTACGCCCGCGCGTCTCGCCGAACTACGCCAGCAAGGGACGCCTGTGTTCGTCAATGTGACCGCCGACTGGTGCCTGACGTGCAAGGTCAACCAGACGGCGGTGCTGGGGCGCGATGAATTCCGCAAGTTGTTGGCAAAAACTGGCGCCGTGTATCTGGTTGCCGACTACACGCAACCCGACCCGGCGATCGGCGCACTGCTGAAAGAGCAGGGGGCGGTGGGCGTGCCGCTGTATGTCAGCTACCCGGGTAACGGACAGAGTGCAAAACTACCCAGCGTGTTATCGCTGGCAGCGATTGCTCACTCGCTCAGTCGTGGTGGATAAAGCTCGCATTTTGATAGTGCTTGAAATCGAACAGTGACACGCTTGTGCCGGCGTTCTGACGGAAACCCTTGGCGAGGTTCTGACATGCCCCTCTATATCTGTGAGACCTGCGGTACCCAGTATTCGGAAACGACCACGCCGCCCGCGCAATGCCCCATATGCGAGGACGACCGCCAATACGTCGGATGGAATGGACAAACCTGGACGACGCACGCTGCGCTGGCTGCGAAGTACACGTTGCGGATCGAAGACGATGCCGGCCTGCTAGGCATCGGCCTGCCATCGGACTTCGCCATCCCGCAACGCGCGCTGTATCTGCCGACGGACGCGGGCAACATCCTCTGGGAGTGCGTCAGCCTGGTCACCGATGCGGCGGTCGCTGCGTTGAAGGCACGCGGCGGTGTGGACCAGATCATCATCTCGCACCCGCACTTCTATACCTCGATGGTGGAGTGGAGCGAGGCGTTGGGCGGCGTTCCCATCCTGCTGCACGAAGCGGACAAGGCATGGGTGCAGCGGCCGTCGTCGCGCATCGAGTTCTGGAGCGGCGACGAACACAAGTTGTCCGACGCCGTGACGCTCCTGCGCTGCGGCGGTCATTTCCCGGGTAGCACGGCCTTGCATTGGCGGGATGGCCCGCGTGCCGGCGGTGCTTTGTTCCCGGGCGATGCGTTGCAGGTCGTGTTCGACCGGCGCCATGTCACCTTCATGTACAGCTATCCCAACTACATTCCGATGAAGCCCAGCGACGTCCGACGCATGCGGTCATTGCTTGAGGGTTACGAGTTCGATGATGTCTTCGGCTACACCTGGGGGCGCAATATCATCGGCGGGGGGCGTGCGGCGGTGGATGCATCGTTCGATCGCTATCTGCAGGCAGTAGCTGGCTGAGGCGTCGGTTTCCCCCGAATTCGCTGCGCATGGCCTGATTCAAACACGGCCGAGATTGATTTCATGTTGAAGCTGGATTAGCCGTCAATCGGGAGATGCGTCATGCGTAGATCGATAGTGCGATGGTTGATGGGTCTCGGGGCAATGGTCGCTTTGTCCGGCTGTGTCGCCGCGGATAAGCAGACGTCTGAGACGGCGCCTGCTGGATCGGGTCAGGCATACGCCGGTTGGTACATGCAGCACGCGGGGCAGGGCACGTTCCAACTCTGTGGGCAGTCGCAGCCGCTGCAAGTGTCGGCGCCTGCGGATCTTCCGGCGCGCGCCAGGGCTTTTGGTCTGGACGAGGACACGCCCATCTACGTTCGCGTCACAGGCTCGGTGAGTGGCAGTGAGATTGCTGTCTCGCGCGTCGATCAATTCGGTTCGCCGACCCCGGTGCGAAATTGCGCAATGAACGGTGTCGTCATTCCTGCGCCGACAGGACAATGATCGACCACGAAAAACGCCGGGAAACCCCGGCGTTTTCTGGACCAGGAAACGACCGGGCCTAATCGAGCAGTTCTGTGTGTTCGTGGCCAGGTGCCAGGGTGACGTGATGTACCCAGATGCCGCCCTTGCCATCCGGTGCCGCCCACATTTCGTCGAATACGCCCTTGCGGACGCGGATGCCCATGGGCGGCACGTCTTTCGACTCGGCCGTGAGAGCGGCGCCGATGGCGTAGCTGTTGTAGCTGTCGAGATGGTTGTAGATCGCTTCCAACTGCGCGTAATCGTGCTGATTGGGTGCGGTGCTCTGCGGATCGGTGGAATAGTCCATGCAGGTCTGCTGGCTGCTGCCATCTTCGCTGGTATGGCCAAGCCCAAAGAGATGGCCGACTTCCTGGCACATCACGTGACGGCGTTCGTCCTGGCTGGCGAAGTACGACGAGTAGCTGTCGTTCATCTTCGCCGTGCCGCGGGTGATGTGACCCTGGCTGTCGATGTTGATCGACGCCAGACCGAGCCAGCCGTTGAAGCCATAGGCCGCGTTGCAGACCTTGATCTTGCCGGCGACCGCACGGCACTGCTTGCGCGCGCGCGTGGAATCGTCGGAACCGGTGATCTGAAGATCGAGTTTCTGTGATTGCGACCACTGCGAGAGCGAAAGACTCAACTCGTCGTTCCAGTCGGAGGACACGCTGTCGATGACCTGGAGCGTGAACGAGGAAGTCGTACGCGCCCAGTGATAGTTGTTCCAGCTGTGGCTGGCATAGGCGGCGATGGAAACGGTGGCGATCGTCGCCGCGAGCGCGCATTGGCGCAGGATATGCTTGGAGACCATGAGTAACTCCCCCATTTAAGTAGGTGAACTACGGGATCGGTCCGCCCAGCACCCTGTTTACTGGGCGGGATGACGCTATTCCTTCGCTTGTGTTCTCCAACAAACGTCCGTGCCTGTTGGATACGGCCACTTTCAGTTGTCCAGAATGGCCAACCCGCGCCGCGTCTCCACGCCGCAGTCCTTCGGACACGACTGTGCCGTCTCGCCGCACTGCGGCGTGCACCGGCCGTCGCCGCATTTGCCGCACACCAGTTGCTCCGATTCCACTCCGCAATCCTTGGGGCAGGTGGCTGGGGTTTCGCCGCAACTCTTGACGCACTGACCATCCCCACAGCGGCCGCATGCGGCGACTTCGGTAGCGCAGGCTTTGCCGGAAGTTGGCTGTTTGGCCACGGCTACGGGTACGGCGAAGCCGATCGCAAGGACGAGCGCGCACAGTCCTGCGATTGAAAACGAACCCTTTCGAATCTTCATGAACTCCTCCCAATCAATGGTATGCCGGCGAAGACGCGGGGCCGGTACGGCAGGCGGCCAGCCCACGCCAGGGTGGACAGTGGACCGCCCGGGCAACCTAATCCTGCATGTGCTTGGAAGGCGTGAAATCCAGCCAAAAACCGCCAGGGGGAGGACCCGGCGTCAGGAGTGCCAATACAGGCGTTCGGTTAGCCAAGCAACTCGGTGTGTATTAGCCTTCCAGCGGGATCCATAGCGTCAGGCCGCCTTCACCGCTACGCGTATCAAAGGTCGGATTGTGTCGCTCGATGGTAGGTGCCTCCGCGAGCGTCCAGCCGCGTGACGGCAACGCCTCGTTCCAGATCGTGGAATAGCTTTCGTACAAGGTCGACACGTGACCGCGATGCTCGAACACCGCGTATTTCCGTGGCGCGATCTCGAGCTGCAGCAGTTCCTTCGGACTCTCGCCGAAAGCCGAGACCTCGACGGCGCACATGTACTGGAACTGGCCTTCGTCGTCCGCTGGCTGGCTCACGCCGACCGGGATGCGATCGAGTTTCGCCGGGATGGCGTCGTAGTACGCCATGAAGCGCTGCCATTGCGCCGGGATCTTGATCGTCGTCTCGAAGGAACGGAGTTCGGAGAGGCCGACCACGCGCACGAGTCCCTCGTCGACGAGATGCGGCGGATCGAGGTGGCGTTCTGCAGTTGCCTTCAACTCGAGCGGCTCGACGAGCGCGATGCCATCGAGGCTGCGGCGATCGCGCACGCTTTCAGGTGTCAGCACGAACTGCTCGCGGAAGGCACGGGTAAAGGCCTCGTGCGAGCCGTAACCGGCATCCAGCGCGACTGCGAGGATGTCGGGCGCGCCGTCCGCGAGCGCGCGCGCGGCCGCGCTCAAGCGCCGGCCGCGCAGGTATTTCATCACCGATAAGCCGGTCGCCGCGCCGAAGGCGTTGGCAAGGTGCGACCGCGATACGCCGCAGGCCTCGGCGATGGCGTTGAGCGTCAGGGGGCGTCCCGAGTTGCGTTCGATGACCCAAACGGCTTTATCCGCGATCGACATGCTGGTGTCCTCGTTGAAGATTCGACCCCAACCTATCAACGCCTGCGGCGTGCGACTTGATCGATCGTCCAGTAATGCCGGGAGCTCATGGGGCCTTTCATTACGGCGACTCTACGCCGGCGGATGCTTCGCCACCCCGATGCCATGTGCATACACGAGCTTTCCACCAAACCAGCCTGCAATGCCCAGGCACACGAAACCGGCAAGACTCAATCCGATGTCGACTGCATCAGGCCGGGTCAGGGTGGTGCCCTGCAGGCGCAGGAACAGGCTCGCTGCATAAAAACTCCAAGCGGTCATGACCAGGATCATGTGCCGGTTGAGGTCGCGAGTTGCAGGGTGTTCGGCATCGACTTTCAACAGTTCGATGAAGCCGGTCGCCATCGCGGCGATCGCGGTCACGACGCCCACGGCGAGCAGCACGCCCGCCAGCATCCACGCCGTTTTGCCCCACAGCAGGCTGGCCAGGTCGGCCATCGTGGCCAGCGACCAGCATGCAATCGGGAAGTGGACCAGCGCTGGATGCAGCGGGTGCTTCATGCGATGCGCCCTAGGCCAGCACGGCACTCAACAAGGTGAGGAAGCCGGTGACCGCGACGCCGGCATGGATGAACACAACGGCCTTCGGTGCGATGCGTCCGCGCAGGTGCAGCGACGCGAGGTAAAACCCACCCAGTGCCGCCACAACCAGCAGGCCCAGTGCAGCAGTGACGCGGCCGGCGGCTGCGCCCTGCAGCACGATGTAAACCAGCATGACCAGGCCGGTTGCGCCCAGCAACGCGTGCCCGATCGAGAGTGCCCATGGGGCCAATTTACCCCTGAGTACATGGGAGGCAAGCAGCATTCCGCCGACGGCGGCAATTGCAAACACCACAAGCGCATAAGTCAGCATGTCGAATCCCTCTTGGTTGGCGCATCGAGTGGAGCGGAACCAGGCATCGCACTCACGACGAGTGGATATCCTGTGCGGCAAGAACGGGGTCCAGCCGCTTCAGCACGGCGTCGGTCATGCGATCGCAGCGCGATCCGAGGAAAGGGAATGCCTCCGTCAGCGTCGACGCGAGGGTGTCCTGCAACGCCGTGCGCAACAGCCGGCGCGCGCGGTGCAGGCGGGTCTTGACCGTTTCCGGACGCAGGTCGAGGCCGGATGCGGTTTCCTCGACCGTGCACTCTTCGATCTCGCGCATGACGAAGACGATCCGGAAGGGCTCAGGCAGATCGTCGATGGCGTGTTCGACGAGTTTGCGGATCTGCTCCCGCGCAGCCGCCGCGGCCGGATCCTCGCTGCCGAACTTCGACGGGAATGGCACGATCCGGCCGCCATCGGATTGCGCCACGTCGATCTGCTCGATGCCCACGCTCGGGCGGCGTTGCCGCAGCCGCCCGCAGGCCTCGTTGAGGACGATCCGCGTCATCCAGGTGAGCAACGTCGCCTCGCCGCGGAACGTCGCGAGTTTTTCGAACGCGTGCACGTACGCCTCCTGCACCACGTCTTCGGCTTCGGCATCGTCATTGACCACGCCGCGCGCAACGCGGAACAGGCGCTGGTTGCAGCGCTGCATGATGTGGCGGAACGCCTCGCGGTGACCGCCTTGCGCCAAGGCAACCAGTGCCATGTCCTCGAGCGAGGCATAGTCGATCGCTAGCGCGTTGTCCGGCATGGCCATGGTGTTTTCCCTTCTATCACTGATCGGATGCGCCAGTGCGCATGAGGTTCCCGGAACCCGTGGTGCGCCAGCGGCATGTCCGCCCCCGACCGTAAACGGCGTTTACCCCGTTGCATGCCGGTCACAGCCGATCGGGTCGCCCATAGGCTCGCGATCCGCATTCGGTCGGCAGGTGCACAGGGAGGTCGCGCCATGGGAAGCCGCTTCAAAGGCTGGTCCGCTGACGAACTGCATGACGATTACCGGGCGGGGAAGGGCGAGGCCGTGCGCCTGCTGCTGCGCGGAGCGCCGAAGCGTGGAGCCGTCCGTGCGCGCTATGTCGCCTCGCCGCGCCAGGACACGAACATCGTCGGCGTCGGCATTGGCCGCCGGTATTGCGATAACAAGGGCAGCAGCGAACATGCGGTACGCGTCTACGTGCGCCGCAAATTGCCGAAGTCGCAGGTGGGGAAGCACAAGATCCCCGAGCATTTCGATGGCATCCGCACCGATGTGATCGAAACGGGGGCTTTCCGCGCACTGGGCAAAGGGATCAAGGCGGCCCAGGCGCGGACTCGCCCGCTTCGCAGCGGCCTGTCCATCGGGTTCGCCAGTGCAGAAGATTTCGTGGTTGGCACGATCGCCGCGATCGTGCTGCGCGGTGCCGACCGCTTCGTCCTCGGCAACAACCACGTGCTTGCCTTCGAAAACAGCTTGCCTCCGGGCACTCCCATCCTGCAACCGTCCAGGCTCGACAATGGACAGAACGGCACGGATCGGATCGGCGCGTTGACCGAGTTCGTTCGGCTGGAACCCTTCGGAAACAAAATGGATGCGGCCATCGCACGCATCGCCCCGCAGATCGCGGTGACCGCCGGCTTTGCCCACGGCCCGCGCCTGGCGTCCGGCCTGTCGCTGCCGGCCGTCACCGGGATGCGCATCACCAAGCTGGGGCGCACCACCGGGCGCACCGACGGCCGCATCGACGACATCAGCGTGGATGTGGCCGTCGACTTCGGGAGCGGACAGTTCGTGTTCGAGGATCAGCTCATGCTGCGTGCGAGCAGCGCTTCATTTTCGGACGACGGGGATTCGGGCGCGCTGGTGGTGGCGACAACGCAAAAGCGACCTGTGGGTTTGCTCTTTGCCGGTGCGGAGTCGCATGCGCTGGCCACGCCCATCGACCGTGTGCTGGCGGCTTTTGGCGTCACGATCCTTGCGTAGGGATCGTGGTCACTGCAACAAACCAACAGGAGCAGGTGTCATGTCCGAGTTTGTGCGAACCACCTTGGCGGCAGTCCTGCTGGCAATCCTTGCGGCCTGCGCCACCCGCGGTACGCGCGACGTTGCGCCCGAAGGCGTCGCACCCGAAGGCGCCGTCCTCGAAGAGGAACAGACGCTGCGATCCGATGGCGCTGTCGTCACCAAGCGCGAGACGACCCTGCGCCTCCGGCCAGCGCCAGGCGCATGGACGCTTGCGCGCCTGCCTGCCGGGACACGCCTGAAATGGGTTGGCGGCGAAACGGCGCACGCATTCTCCCTGGTGGTGCAACTCGACAAGGGGCCTTCCGGCTGGGTGCGCAGTTCCGATCTGGAGGTCGTGCAACCACCCGTGCTGGCGGGATTCGAATCGGAGGCGGCATGCGCGACCGATCTCTCGACCTGTCCGACCCGGGGCTGCGCGGTCAACAACACGCCCGCAGCGATCTTCAACAAGATGAAGCGGCACGTGCCGACTGGTGATCCGGTCGTAACACTCGGCTTCGACGATTTTGCGTTCCTGCAGCAGCAGGCCGATGTCCTCGTCGGCCAGCGCAAGGATCTCGACGCGGACGAACGCGCCAAGCTGACGGATCTCGATGTGATCGAAGGCAAGGTCTCCGAGGGCGACAAGATCAAGCTGATCGCCTACCTGACCCAGGATTCCAGCGGACCGCACGCCAACAGTGGCGGCGAATCGGTCAACTGCAAGCTCAAGGGATCGGCGTTCAACGATTTCCACATCCCGGTGTCCGAAGACGCGGCGTATTCCGAATTCGATGCGATCGTGATCGAGATGATCCCGCAGCGCCGGCCCGCGACCTGGACCACCGCCGAGCTGCGGAAGGTGCAACGGGAAGGATGGGCGGTGTGGATCGAAGGCGGCTTGTTCTACGACAACACCCACGTCGTCAACAACGATCCCGACCACCCGCTCCACGGACAACCCAAGCGGTTCTCGCTATGGGAAATCCACCCGGTCACCAAGTTCCTGGTTTGCCGCCAGGAGGAGTGCGATACGTCCGACGAATCGCAGTGGTCGCCGCTGTAGTGCTCCTAGTGGACCAGCAATCCCAGGAGCCGGGCGCGATCTACGGCATGTTTCCGGGTGCCTGCAGCGAGTTTGAGAAACAGGTTCTTGATGTGCCACTTCACCGTTTCGTCGCTGATCTCCATCGCGCGTGCGATCAGCTTGTTCGACATGCCCTTGTCGAGCAGGATGAGGACTTCGGTTTCCTTGGTCGTCAGCAGGCCACTGCGGGAAGCGGCCGCTCTTTCGGGTAGCGCCGAATAGGGTTGCTGGCCTGGCTCGGTTTCGGTTCGCCGTGCCTTCGCATCCGCTGGCGCAGCATGCAACGCGGCGCCCATCTGCACGGCCAGCGGATGGGTATCGGCGAGCAGGCGGTCGCACCCGCGGATGGCGGCGAGGCCCACCGCCTCGGCCAGCAGCGGCATCGCGTTGTCGGCGTGGCGCCGCTGCACAACCACCGCGCGCAAAACCCGGATCGTCAGGGCATCGCGACCCCGGTGCAGCTGGTTCGCCAGCGCGTCCGCCGCTTCCAGTTGCCGATCGCATTCGTCCAGATCGTTCCGTGCGAGTGCGGCGTAGGTCGTGGCGATCGCGCGCGTCAGTTTGTAGAGCGATTGGAACGAGGAAAACGATGTCTGGCCAAACACGTCTTCGAGTTCCGCCATCGCCTGGAGCAGGGACTCCACGGTCTCGGAACGGCCGCGTAGTGAATGCAGGCGGATCCGTTCGGCGAAACCATGCAGCATCAATCGCGGCAGCTGTCTTCGTTCGCCGAGTTCGCCGAGGCTTTCGAGGATGTTCAAGGCGCGCCGCTCGTCGCCCTGGCTGAGAGCGACATAGGCGAGCGTGCGGTAGGCAAGCAGGATGACGTCGGGAGCACCGTGCCGCTCGATGACATCAAGACGATGTGCGAGCAGGGCTTGTGCCGCCGTTGGCTGGTCGCGCTCGAGCAGAGCCGCGGCGACCATCGCGGCATACATGCTGGCGACCATGCTGCGACGGCCCGCGATCCGTTCGGCGCTGACCAGCGCCGGCCACAGCGCTGCTTCGGCACGGGATGCTTCTCCGTCCCAGAGATGGCTGAGTCCCACGATCATGAGCCGGTGTGCGATGGGCAGTCGCAACGAATCATTGTCCACGTTCGCAGGCACTTGGCCGATCAGCTGCCGTACGCGTTGCGTTTCGCCAGCATGCAAGGCCATGAACGCAACGCCGTTCGCATAGGCCAAGGCCTGGATCGGATCCTCGATCGATGCCGACGGTTCCGGCCTGTAGGCGAGCCAGTCCGCGAGGATGGCCGGCATCAGCCCTAGTCGATCGCCGTAGGCGGCGGCACTGAACGCTGCTCGCGCGGCCACGAACCGCCGTTGTGGATTCGTCGCCGGATCGAGCAGGATCGCCTGCGAAATTTCCAAGGCCTCGGCGTTGCGCTCGCCGATCGCCATGATCCAGGCACCGACCAGGCGCAGGTCGACATCCGCCGCCACGACTTCGGGCGGGATGCGATCCAGCCATTCGCGCGCTTCCAGCAACTTGCCCTGGAGGGTCAACGTCCATAGCGCCCGCTCGGCGTAAGCGTGGGCAAGCGATTCATTACCCGACGCCAGGGCGTGGCAGGCCGCTTCGTGGAAACGTTGACGTTCGGCGAACCAGTGCGATGCGCGAGCATGGAGTTCCTGTTGCTCGGCCATCGGCAGCTGTTCGAAGCGGCTCAGCAGGAAGTCGCGCACGAGTGGATGCAGGCGCACCCAATCCTGCAACCCCGCCACGCTCAGGATCGGCGTTTCCACCATCAATCTGGCGATGTATTGGCCTGCGGATGCATGGCCGGTGACCGCTTCGCACAAGTCGGCAGCCAGATGATCAAGGATGGCAACGCGGATCAGGAAATCGGTCATCGGCGCCGGCAGGCGGGTCAGCAACGATTCGAAGAAATAGCGTTCGATATCGCCACGTCGCGCCGAGAGTGAATCGATCGCGACTGCCAGGTCCGGTTCGCGTTCGATCGTGGCCGCCACCAGTTGCAGGCCGAGTGGCCAGCCCCCCGTGAGTTCGTGCAGTCGGGTGCATTGATCGAGGTTCAGGCGTTGCCCGAAGTGCTTCCCGAGCACCGCCGTCGACTCGTCGAGTTGCAGATGCAGGTCATCCGGACCGATGGTCGCGAAATTTCCCTTCGCGGCCAGCTCCCAGGTCTGCAGGGGCAGCGGCACCCGCGAACTCACCACGACGTGCAGGTTCGGCGGCGCGTTGTGCAGCAGGTACTGGAGCGAAGTTCGTACGGTCGCATCCGGCAATCGCTCGGCGTCATCGATCATCAGCACTGTCTCCGTGCCGAGAAAAGCGATCTCGGCCAGCAGTCCGGTCAGTGCGTCGATATCGTGATCGCTCTCCGCCGCGTATTGCGCCATCAGCGCGTCGAACGCGGGACGACCACTCGCGGAGCTCACCGCAGACAGCAGCGCCAGGGTGAACCGGGTTGGATCGTCCTGGGCATCGACACCGAGCCACGCGACCAGCGCGCCCTGTTTCAGCCAGTTGCGACGCCACTGTGCCAACAAGGTCGTCTTGCCGAAGCCTGCGGGTGCGATGACGACGATGGTTGTCCGCTCGCGGACATTGGCCCAGATCCGCTGCAGTGGTTCGCGCTCGAGCGCAGTGCGGGGTATGCGTGGCGGCGTGGTCTTGAGGATGAACTCTGGCGCGGACATGTTCTCGTTTCAACCGACGCGCAAGGGAACCCTCCGCTAGTTGTCCCATAGCGTAGCCCAATATCGACGGCCCGCAGGCCGCGCCGGCGGGTCCGTCAGTGGCCGGGAACCGGACCCGATGACCGGTGGATGTGGACGAAGCACTCCGCCCCCCCAAGGCGGGGGGGAGGCTGCGCGGCCCAGATCCAAGAGTATCGGCAGCGCGTTAGCCGGAGCTCCAAGCGGCGAGGACAGCACGCGCGGCGTCGGCTATGGCATGGGCTGGTAATTAGGGGGCCAGCTACAGCCTTATTCCGCCGCGGATCTCCCCGAGAGTCCGCGGCGTTCCTTTTACTGTGTTGGATAGTGTCTTGCAGGGGCGTCGCTGGAACAACGCCCCGATCACGGGGCATTGCGGCGGCGAGCGCAGTCGCTACTCCCGCGCTCCCATCAGCCGCCGATACTGCGACATGTGGCGGATGGCCTGCTTCGGTTGATCCAGTTCTTCGTACAGCAGCGCGAGGTTGTAGTGGCAATCCGCAAGCTGCGGGTCGAGGCGTAGCGCCGCTTCGTACGCCTGCATGGCCTCCGGCTTGCGGTCCGCGTCGTCGAGCAGCACGCCGAGGTTGAAGAAGAGCAGGGGATCGTCGTTGCGAATCGCGATCGCGTCGCGATAGACCTGTTCGGATTCGTCGAAGCGATGCAGTTCGTGCAGGAGTCGTCCGAGATTGATGCGCGCATCCAGCCGCGACGGATCGGCGGCGATGGCGCGCTCATAGGCGCGTCGCGCCGCGTCGGTGTCCGAGCTTTCCAGCTCGATGCCTTGCAGGGTCCATGTGCCTGTTTCGACCGGCACCTGCGCCTGCTCGATGACACGCAGGGAACCCGTGGCGGGATCGCCTTCGAACGCGAGCACGTATTGCCCGGATTCGGCATGCCAGCGGTTGCCGCCTTCGCGCACCACGACGTGATCGGCAATCGCGCTGATGCTCAGTCCCGAGAGCGGCATCGTTTCAGGCAAACGGCTGCGCAGTTCCTTGAGCGATTTGACGATGCGGCGGTGCGGGATGTTCGCGGTTGCCAGGGACTGTGCCGTGCGCAGCACGATCAGGTCCTGGAACGAGAACAGCCACGCGTTGCGCGGGCCGCGCGCCGGCGTGACGAAACCCGCGGTGATCAGTGCGCGGATCGTGCTGCGGGGCAGGCGGAGCAGCTTTTCGACGTCGCGCACGCCGTAAGAATGCATGTCAGGGCCTGCCGATGCGCTTGCAACAGATCACGCCGGGCATAAAGATGCCCGGCCCTCCGGGTTGCTCCTCAGTGGCTGCCCTGCGGTGCCGCGCGGCTTGGCCTTGCAGGCAGCAAGGCGCGGCGCCACGCAACACTACCTGACAGCCACTGAGAAGCAACGCGACCTGTTCCATGCGCATCGGCAGGCCCTTATTTCGCCCGCTTCGCGCCCTTGCGCTTGGGTGCTTCGGCCTCTTCGACTTCCAATGCCGGTACCTGTTTGGCCGGTTTGCGCGTGGCCTTGGTGGCGGCCTTGCCCTTCACCGCGCCCTTCTTCTCCAGGCTGGCGCGCAATGCCTCCATGAGGTCGATGATCTGGGCGCCGCCTTCGGGCTCCTCGGCCATCGTGATTTCCTGGCCTTCCACTTTCTGCTGCACCGCGGCTTCGACGCGCTCGGCGACGTCGTCCTTGTACTGGCTCGGATCGAAGGTGCTGCTGCTCTGCGCATCGATCAACTGCTGCGCGAGTTTCAATTCCGCCGGCTTGACGTCGGTCTTGGGGATGTCGATCTCGCTGATCGCGCGCACTTCGCTGTCGTACAGCAGCTGCTGCATGACCAGGCCGTCCTCGACCGGGCGGATCATCACGATGTAGGACTTGCCGCGCGCGGCCCAGTGGCCGATCGCGCAGCGGCCCGATTCGCGCAACGCCTTCGCCAGCAGCGCATAGGGTTTGGCGCCGCCCTTGTCCGGGGCGAGGTAGTAGGCCTTGTCGAAGTACACCGGATCGATCGCGCTGATCGGCACGAACTCGGTGATGTCGGCGCTGTGCGTACCGGTTTCTTCGAGCGCCTTCAGTTCCTCCGGCGTGAACATCACGTACTGGTCCTTGGCGAACTCGTAGCCCTTGACCATGTCCTCGCGCGAGATCGGGATGTTCTCCCGCGCGCAGAAGTACTGCTGCTTCACCCGCGACCCGCAGGCCTTGTGCAGGAAGTTGAAGGCAATGCCGCCCTTGGACTCGGTGGCGGAATAGAGCTTGACCGGGATGGCCACCAGGCCGAATGAGACGGTCAGCGATGCGATCGAACGTGCAGCCATGACTGCTTCTCCGATGGTTCAGGCCTTGCCGCCCTTCAGGGCTCGCGCCAGGTCCTGCTTGTGTTTGAGGGCATCGCTCCAGCGATCGCCCGTGCGGGAGAGCCGCTTTATCACATTCGTCATGCGGAAGTCGAGTGGATGGGCCTTGGCCAGCTCATCCCAGTCCAGCGGCATCGACACCGGCGCCCCGGGTGCGCCGCGCGGGGAATAAGCCACGTTCAAGGTCTTCCCGCGCACGTTCATGTTGTGGTCCATGAAGATCTTGCCGGTGCGCTTGGGCACGCTCCACTCCATGGTGATGTCCTTAGGGTGCAGGCGCATCAGGTGCCGGCTGACCAGTTCGGACACATGGCGCGCCTCGTCGAAATCGAGCGTGCGCTTGATCGGGACGAACACGTGCAGGCCGGTCTTGCCCGATGTCTTGACGATGGGTTCCAGTTTCATGCCTTGCAGCAGTTCCCGCAGGGCAAAAGCAATGTCCTTGCCCTTTTCGAACGCGACCGTGTTGAGCTCCGGTTCCGCACCTTTCGCTTCCTTGCCGGAGTAGATGTAGGGATCGATGTCGAACACGACGTAATCGGGATAGTTCAGCACCGAGGCTTCCAGCGACTCGATCGAACTCGAATAGTCGGTGGACTTCGACTTCGCATCGGGGCCGGGTTTCGCGCGCGAATGCCAGACATGGAATTCGAGCGTCCCTGACTGCGCCAGCCACAGCAGCGAGGGCAGGTTGTTGCACAGCAGGTACTCGTGGCGTTCGTCCTTGTGTTCCGAGAACACGGTGACGGTCTCGGTGAATGCCGGGCGTTCCTGCGTCCAGTGTTTCTGGAAGAAACGTTGTCCATCGATGCCGTCCGGCATGCGGATCATGGTGAGCGGGCGGTCGGCCAGGTGCGGCAGCATCAGCGGCGACACCTGCGCGAGATAGCGCAGCAGGTCGCGCTTGGTCAGCGCGGGTTGCTGCAAGGCTTCGTCGGCGGGCCAGTAGACGCGATCGAGGTTGCTGAGGCGGATGCTGTGCTGGCCGACAGCGAGTTCGATGGCCTTCTTCGTGTTGTCGAG
Organism: Lysobacter sp. CFH 32150; assembly: GCF_022758295.1. Taxonomy (GTDB): domain Bacteria; phylum Pseudomonadota; class Gammaproteobacteria; order Xanthomonadales; family Xanthomonadaceae; genus CFH-32150. The sequence continues at coordinate 63,723 of NZ_JALDWJ010000009.1, forward strand.
TTGGGCAAGGACTTCGTCGATTTCCTTCGTGCCGGGGGCTGCCTTCTTGCTCTTTTTCTGTTCGTCATTCGCGGGCAGTGGAGCTGCCTGCTTTGTTTTCAAGGCACTGGATCCCTGCTTCCGCAGGGATGACGATGACGTACTCGAAGGTTTATGGCTCTCGATGCGGTGCACGGTCTTCGGATCGACGTCGTCGCGCAGCCTCAGGAAGATCGGTGCGCGCAGGGATCCGTCTTCCGTCCATTGCTGGAAATTCACTTCGACAACCAATTCTGGCTTCACCCAGGTGACGGGCCCGTTGACTACGGGTTTTTCGATGAATGGGCAGGTACGCGCAGTCAGCGGCTCGAGGCGCGCCTGCACCTGCGCCAGCGTGCGATCGTCAAAGCCGGAACCAACGTGCGAGGCATAACGCAGGCCATCCTTGTCCCAGTAGCCGATCAGCAGCGAACCGAGCGACCCGCGCGAGCCCTTGCCCTTGGTGTAGCCACCGATGACGAAATCCGCGCTGTGCGTCGGCTTGACCTTCAACCACGACGTAGAGCGACGACCCGCCTGATACGTGCTGTCCTTGCGCTTGCCGATCACGCCTTCGAAGCCGCTGGCGAGTGCCGCCGAGTGCAGCGCCACGCCATCGTCCGCCGCATGCACGAGTTGCACGAGCGGCGAGGGCAGCAGGCATTGCGCGAGGTAGCGCCGCCGATCGCGATACGGCGTCTTGCGTAGATCGATACCTTCGAAATGCAGCAGGTCGAATGCGTAGAAGAGGGTGGGCGAGTTCTTGTCGGCTGCGGTGATGTCGCGTTCCGTCTTCAGCTGGAAGCGATTCTGCAGCGCGTTGAACGACGGCTTTCCGCTCGCGTCGAACGCGACGATTTCGCCATCGATGATCATGCCGCTGGTGGCTTGCTGGCGCAGCTCCGCCGCCAGTTTCGGGAATGTCTTGGCCAGCTCGAGGCCGCGGCGCGAGCGCAGCTTCACACCATCCTCGTCGATGAAGGCGAGCACGCGGTAACCGTCGAGCTTCGGCTCCCACATCCAGTCCGCGTGGTTGAACGGAGCATCGGCGACCTCTGCCAGCATGGGCTCGAGCTTCGTTGGCATCGCGGTGATGTCGCCGGTAGGGACGAGTTGCGCCGCCGGCATCTGGTGCACGGGCACGACCTTGAGGTCCTTCACTGCGACGCCGGACAGCACGGAACGATTCCGCACAGTGACATTGGTGGACGTCACGAAGCGGTCCTTGTGCTTGATCAGCAGCCAGGTCTTCGCGTCCTTGGTGCGCACCAGCGCGAACGAGCCCTTCAGCTTTTCGCCGCGCAACTGGATGCTGAGCTTGCCGGCGGCGATGCCATCGCGAACCCTGCGCTCGGCTTCGGCTCGGTCATGGAACCAGATGCCGCCTTCGTCGGGACTATAGACGCCGCAGTCCCACACGATCACTTCGCCCGCGCCGTATTGGCCGGGTGGGATCACGCCTTCGAACGAGCCGTAGTCGTAAGGGTGATCTTCCACGTAGACCGCGAGGCGTTTGTCGTTCGGGTCGAGTGAAGGCCCTTTGGGCACGGCCCAGGACTTCAACACGCCATCGCATTCGAGCCGGAAGTCGTAATGCAGCTGCCGCGCCGAATGTTGCTGGACGACGAAGAGCAAGGGCCCGCTGCCGCCTTCCGGCACGGACGGCGCCGGTTCGGGGGTGGCTTCGAAGCGGCGCTTGGCGGAATATTCGCTGAGCTTCGCCATGTCGGTATTTACCTGGACACAGGGCCGGACCAATGACAGCACGACTGTTGGCAGGTGCGAGCGGCTATTCCTATAAGGAATGGCAGGGCAGCTTCTATCCCGAAAAGATAAAGCCGGACGCCATGCTCGCCTGGTACGCCGAACGCCTGCCCACGGTCGAGATCAACAATACCTTCTACCAGATGCCCAAGGCGTCGGTGCTGGAACACTGGGCGGCAGCGACACCAGAGCACTTCCGCTTCGCGATCAAGGCCTCGCGGCGCATCACCCACGATGCACGCCTGAAGGCGGATGCCGCGGCCGATTCGGTCGCTTACCTCTATCGCACGCTTGAAACGCTCGGTGCCAAGCGCGGCCCGGTGTTGTTCCAGTTGCCGCCGTTCCTGAAGAAGGACCTGCCGCGCCTCACCGACTTCCTGCAGGTGCTGCCTGGCGATCATCGCGCCGCGTTCGAGTTCCGCCATGACAGCTGGTTCGACGACGACGTCTACGCCGCGCTCAAGGCGGCAGGCGCCGCGTTGTGCTTGTCCGAGCGCGAGAACGATGCGCCGCCGCCGCTGGTCGAAACCGCACCGTGGGGTTATGTGCGCCTGCGCCTGGAAGAGTATTCCGACGATGCGCTTGCGCAGTGGGGGCAGCGACTGCTGGCGACTACGTGGCAGGACATCCACGTGTATTTCATGCATGAGCCAACTGCGCCGGGTTACGCGCAGTCCCTGTTGCGGTTCGGCGCGTTGTAGGTCACGACATGTCGAAGCCGAAGCCTGTGACCATCGCCATCGACGCCGCCGAGCAACGCGTCTCCGGCCTGCTGCTTGCGCCGTCGGATGCACGCGCCTGTTATGTGCTCGCGCATGGTGCGGGGGCGGGCATGGCGCATCCGTTCATGGCGGTCACTGCATCAGGACTCGCGACACGCGGCATCGCCACGCTGCGTTACCAGTTTCCCTACATGGAGCGTGGCTCGAAGCGCACCGATACGCCGCGTGTTGCGCACGCCGCCGTGCGCGCGGCCGTGTCGGAGGCCGCGCGCCTGCTTCCGGGCCTGCCGCTGTTCGCTGGCGGCAAATCCTTCGGCGGCCGCATGACCTCGCAGGCGCAGGCCGAATCGCCGATGCCCGGGATTCGCGGCCTGGTGTTCCTTGGGTTCCCGCTGCATCCGGCCGGCAAACCTTCGGACGAACGTGCCGCCCACCTGTTCGATGTCACGGTGCCGATGCTGTTCCTGCAAGGCACGCGCGACGACCTCGCGACGCTGGATCTCCTCCAGCCGCTGGTGAAGCGCCTCGGCAAGCGCGCGACGCTGCATCTGTTCCAGGATGCCGATCATTCCTTCCATGTGCCCGCACGCTCGGGACGGAAAGACGCGCAGGTGCTGGATGAAGCGCTCGATGCGCTGGCGGAGTGGATCACCAGCCACCTGGATTGAATCCGTCGTTCCACCCGAATCAAACAGTCCTGCGACTTGTGTTTGTGCGTGTCGCGTTCTATATCCCTGCGTTCCTGTCGAAGCGTGCACCCCACCACGCAAGGGAATCCGCCATGAAGTCACGTGCTGCCGTCGCTTTCGCCCCGGGCAAACCATTGGAGATCGTCGAGATCGACGTCGATCCGCCGCGGGCAGGCGAAGTGCTGGTCCGCATCACGCACACCGGCGTCTGCCACACCGATGCCTTTACCCTCAGCGGCGACGATCCGGAAGGCATCTTCCCGTCCGTGCTCGGCCATGAAGGCGCGGGTGTGGTGGTGGAAGTGGGAGAAGGTGTGACTTCGCTCAAGGCGGGCGACCACGTGATCCCGCTGTACACGGCGGAATGCCGCGAGTGCAAATTCTGCAAGTCCGGCAAGACCAACCTGTGCCAGAAGGTCCGCGCCACGCAGGGCAAGGGCCTGATGCCGGACGGCACCACGCGCTTCTCCTACCAGGGCCAGCCGATCCACCACTACATGGGCTGCAGCACCTTCAGCGAATACACGGTGGTGGCGGAGATCTCGTTGGCGAAGATCAACCCGGAGGCACCGCACGAGAAGGTCTGCCTGCTCGGCTGCGGCGTCACCACCGGCATCGGCGCGGTGCACAACACCGCCAAAGTGAAAGCGGGCGACACCGTCGCGGTGTTCGGACTGGGTGGCATTGGCCTCGCTGTGATCCAGGGCGCCAGGCAGGCCAAGGCCGGGCGGATCATCGGCATCGACACCAACCCCGGGAAGTTCGAACTCGCGCGGCAGATGGGCGCCACCGATGTGGTGAATCCGAAGGACCACGACCGGCCGATCCAGGACGTGATCGTGGAGATGACCGACGGCGGCGTCGAGTTTTCCTTCGAATGCATCGGCAATGTCGATGTGATGCGCGCCGCACTGGAGTGTTGCCACAAGGGGTGGGGCGAGTCGGTGATCATCGGCGTGGCCGGCGCAGGACAGGAGATCCGCACGCGGCCCTTCCAGCTCGTGACCGGCCGCGTATGGCGCGGCAGTGCCTTCGGCGGGGTCAAGGGACGCACGCAATTGCCGGGGATGGTCGAGGACGCGATGAAGGGCGAGATCGACCTCGATCCCTTCATCACCCACACCCTGCCGCTGGAACGCATCAACGAAGCCTTCGACCTGATGCACGAGGGCAAGTCGATCCGGACTGTCATCCATTACGACGCCTAGTAGCAGCGCACTGAAGGACGGACATGGAGAAGATCGAGTCGCACGCCTGTTTCGGCGGCGAGCAGCAAGTCTGGAAACACCGTTCGAGCGCGCTCGATTGCGAAATGCGCGTGGGCGTCTACCTGCCGCCGCAAGCCGCGCACGGCTCGTGCCCGGTGCTGTACTGGTTGTCGGGGCTGACCTGTACCGAGCAGAACTTCATCACCAAGGCCGGCGCGCAGCGTTATGCCGCCGAGCACGGGATCATTGTCGTCGCACCGGATACCAGCCCGCGTGGCGATGGCGTGGCCGACGCCGAGGGGTACGACATCGGCTTGGGTGCCGCCTTCTATCTCAATGCCACGCAGGCGCCGTGGTCAGCGCATTACCGCATGTACGACTACGTGGTCGACGAGTTGCCCGCGCTGATCGAAGCGAACTTCCCGGCCAGCAACGCACGCGCCATCAGTGGCCACTCCATGGGTGGCCATGGTGCATTGGTGATCGCGTTGCGCAACCCGGGACGCTATCGCAGCGTGTCGGCGTTCGCCCCGATCGTGGCACCTGCACAGGTGCCATGGGGCGAGAAGGCATTTGCCGCTTATCTCGGCGACGATCGCGCCGCATGGCGGGCATGGGATGCCAGCGAACTGGTGCGCGGCGCGTCGGAACGCCTGCCGCTATTCGTCGACCAGGGTGAAGCCGACGATTTCCTGTCCACGCAACTCAAGCCGGAATTGCTCGAAGCCGCCTGCAAGCAGGCCAACCACCCGTTGCGCTTACGACGCCACCCCGGCTACGACCACAGCTACTATTTCATTGCCAGTTTCATCGGCGAGCACTTCGCGCACCACGCGACTGCGTTGCGGAGGTGATGTGGTATCAACATCTCCTCCAGCACGGCCCCGCAAGTTTTGCTCAGAACCCCATCTGATCGAGGCAGCGGACGAACAACGGCACCGCCTCACGTATTTCCGCGGTCGACAGGCCCGCGTACTTCAGCAGCATGCCGGCGCGGTCGGGCGGGTCCATGTATTCGGGTGCGATAGGCGGGATGCCGAGGCCCGCCGCGCGGGCGCGAACGAGGAATGCCTCGCCCTGCTGCCTTGATTTTCCGCGTAGCCACACCAGCAAATGCATCCCGGCGTGCGAGTCCGCGATCTCGAGTCGGTCCCCGGCATGCTGGCGCAGGCCGTCGATCAATGCCGTCCGTCGCTCCTGCAATGCTTTCGCGCTGCGCCGCATGTGCCGCTCGAATCCGCCGGTGGCAATGAAGTTGGCGAGGGCCGCCTGTTCGATTGCGGGCGAACTGAAGTCGTTGAGCCACTTCGCGGCGACGAAGTCCTGCCGCAGGCTCGGTGGCATCACCAGGTAACCCAGGCGGAGTGCCGGGAACATCGCCTTCGAGAACGTGCCGGAATAGATGACCCGGTTTCCGCCGTCAAGCGAACGCAGCGCCGGGATCGGCTTGGTGTCATAGCGGAACTCTCCGTCGTAGTCATCCTCGAAGACCCAGCAGCGATGGCGTTCGGCGTACTCGAGCAGGGCGAGTCGGCGTGACATGGACATGATCGCGCCGCTCGGGAACTGGTGGGACGGCGTGACACACACCAGGCGCGGCGCTTCATCCGGAAGTGCACTGCAGCACAGGCCTTCCTGATCGACCGGCACGCCATGCAGCTGGGCGCCGTGGGCCTGCAGTACCTGCCGGGTCGCAAAGTACTGAGGCTCCTCGATTGCAACTTCATCGCCTTCGTCCAGCAATACGCGTGCGGTCAACGCGATGCCCTGCTGGGTTCCCGCGACCACCAGTACGTCATCGGGAGTGGCCTGGACGCCGCGCCGGCGCACCAGATAGTCACAGATGGCCTCGCGTAACTCGGGTAACCCCTGGGCTTCGGCATTGAAGGGCGAGGTGTAGGCAGCGGCACGTGCCAGTTCGCGCGCCCAGGCACTGGTCAATGCAGGATTGGTCAATGGCGTGCTGCAATCGAAGCTGTAGCGCACACCGCTGATGTGGTGACTCGGCAGGTTCGATTGGTTGTGGTACCTGCGCATGCGGCGCGAGTAACGTGACTGCGGCTCGAGTCGTTCGCGCGTGGCAGCAGGTGAGTCGATGCGCCTGGTCGCTGCCACGAAGTTGCCGGACGCAGCCCGTGATTCGATGAATCCTTCGGCACGCAACTGCTCATAGGCCGCCATCACCGTGTTGCGCGATATGCCGAGCTCATTCGCGAGCTGGCGCGAGGATGGCAGGCGCGATCCTCCGCCGATGCTCGCAACTAGGCGGTCGCGCAGTGCGCGGGTGAGCTGGGCATGCAATGGACCAAGACCGTCGAGTTCAAGGTGCATGGCAGGGTCCCAACGATTGGCACTCCGGAAAGACAGCGTGAGTCCGATTGGGCAGTTGCATGCGCAACAACGGCACGTGCCGGCGACGCGCATGGTGCGTCACAGGGTTGGATCGATCATGGATTGAAATGTCGCGTCCCTCCACGGCGTGTCTTTGCATCAATGGCCTGAACCAGTGGCGGATGCATAACCCGTGCCATCCACGAACGCCTTGATGTAGCTCGGACAGGCATGTCCACGAGTGTCCGCCCGGACACTCCAAAGTGTCCGGGCGGACACTCAATGCGATGTTGAAATAGGTACCCGATACGCATGCATGCAATACGACTGCATGCAATGCGACGTCGGCCACATCGGCGCCACTGGTCCCAATGAAAGTCGTCCAACTGGACCTAGCCTGCGGGATCGCATCGTCCTATGGCCGCGGAACAGAAGCGCGCGTGCGAATGACGATCACTGACGATGCCTGCGCATGGATACGTTGCGCAGGCCGACGTTTCCGGGACAAACGCCAATCAGCAATCGACTGACCACCGCTGCGGCATGTCCAGCGCGTGCCGAGCGTTCTTCGCAGATCCGGACACGCAACTGGATCCGATGTAAGCACCAGGCCTGGTTCTAGCTGCGTCTTCGCTTCCCAAATAGTTTGGTTTTCGTTACGCGCGGCGCAATCGGCGTCGCTAAGCGTGACCCATCACCACCATGCTCCGGGGAATCCATCCATCATGATTCATCGTCATCGCGCGCTACGGCGCAGCACACTCTGTGTCGCTCTCGGCTTGTGTTTCGCCGGCAGCATCCACGCCCAATCCAACACCGCAGGTGCCGTCGCCGGCAATGCCACGGCCGGCGACACCATTACCGTGTCGAATCCAGCCACCGGATTCTCCCGCACCATCACGGTCGGGGCTGACGGCAACTACCGTTTCTCGGCGCTGGCTCCCGGCCAGTACACCGTGACGCGCAATGGGGGCAGTGCCCGCAATGTCAGCGTCAACGTAGGCACCGCCGCCAACGTCGATTTTCAGGGCAGCGGGGATGCTGCCGCCCTCGACACCGTCACCGTCGTCGGCACCGGCGCGATCAACCCGATCGACGTGACCTCGGTCGAGTCGGCCACGGTGCTCACGGAGGAAGTCATCGACCGCCTGCCGGTGGCACGTAACGTCGCGGCCGTGGCGCTCCTGGCACCGGGCACGGTGCGTACCGACATCTTTGGCGGCAATGCCGTGTCGTTTGGCGGCGCTTCGGCGGCGGAGAACGCGTATTACATCAACGGTTTCAATGTCACCAATATCCGCAGTGGCCTGGCATACAACGAGGTGCCGTTCGAAGGTATCGCCGAGACCCAGGTCAAGACCGGCGGCTATGGCGCGGAGTTTGGCCGCTCGCTCGGTGGCGTAACCAATATCATCACCAAGCGCGGTACCAACGAGTGGAAGTTCAGCGTGGGCGCGGTCTGGTCGCCCGATGCATTGCGCGCGCCCACCCAGCGCGTCGGCCGTGTCGACAACGGCAGCGGTCCGTTCGTGCTGCTGGACTCGAACACCGAACGCTCCAACCTGATCTACACCGTGGCCGCCGGTGGTCCGCTGATCAAGGACCGCTTGTTCCTGTACGGCCTGTACCAGGGCGAAAAAGACGAAGATGACTTCTACGGCACGCAGAACGCCGCTGGCCGGCAGACCGCCACGCGCAGCAACCATGACGAAGCCTCCAACTCGCAGGGACTGGTCAAGCTCGACTGGAACATCAACGACAACCACCTGCTCGAACTCACCGCCTTCCGTGATCGCGACGAGACCCTGCGCACGTCCTACGACACGCGCACGCCATGGGGCACCGATCGCATCCGCGAGGTCGGCCGGACCACGTTCCTCACCGGCGGCGACAACTACAGCGCGCGGTGGACCGGCTACCTGACCGACACCCTCACCCTGTCGGCGCTGTACGGCAAGGGCGAGTACGTCAATGCCTCCATCGTGCCGAACCAGGACTGTCCATACGTGTTCGACAACCGCGACAGTCACCAGCATGGCTGCGCGGTGCAACAGAGCTTCGGCACGGATGAAGACGGCGATAGCCGCACCGCCTACCGCATCGATGGCGAGTGGGCGATCGGCGACCACACCCTGCGCTTCGGCCTCGACCGCGAGGAAATCCATTCCATCGCCCAGACCGTGTCCTCCGGTGGTTTGCAGTACACCGTGGACGACATCGACGACATCGACCTCCCGGCACAGATCGAGGCCAATGTCCCCGTCGGCACCACCACGATCGTCACGGTCCGCCAGTTCGCCAACGGCGGCGAATTCGACACCGAGAACACCGCCTGGTACCTCGAGGACCGCTGGCAGGTCACCGACAACTTCCTCGCCTATCTCGGCTTCCGCAGCGAGTCGTTCAAGAACCTCAACGCCGATGGCGTGACCTTCGTCGAGGTCAAGAACACTCGCGCGCCACGCCTGGGCTTCGCCTGGGACGTGCACGGCGATTCCAGCGCCAAGCTGTTCGGCAACGCCGGCCGTTACTACATCCCGATCATGACCAACACCAACGTACGGTTGGCGGGTGCGGAAACGGATATCCAGACCTACTACGCGTCCAACGGCACCTTCACCGGCGGCCGCTTCGACCTGCCGCAGCTGGGCACCAATCTCGGCACCGTGGTGCAGGCCGACGGCGTGGCCAACGACCCGCGCGGCGTGGTCGATCCGAACCTCTCGCCGCTGTACCAGGACGAGTACATCGTCGGCTTCCAGCAGCAGCTGAGCGAGAAGTGGAGTGCAGGCGTGCGCGGCATCTATCGCAAGATGAGCGCCGGCATGGACGATTACTGTGGCTACCAGCGTCCGTACGACTGGGCGGTGGCGAACGGTTACACCCCGAACGAGTTCGATGCAGCCGGTAATGTCATCGCGGTGCATGAAGCCGGACGCATCGCCAACGCCACCAGTGCGTGTTTCCTGATGAACCCCGGCACCGACCTGACCATGAATGTCGACCTCGACGGCGATGGCCCGAACGGATTGACGCAGCTCGTCATACCGAACTCGGTGCTCGGCCTGCCCAAGCCGAACCGCACCTACAAGGCCCTGGAGTTCTTCTTCGAACGCGCCTGGGACGACAAGTGGACCGTGCAGGGCTCGTACACCTGGGCCAAGAGCTTCGGCAACAGCGAGGGCTACGTGAAGTCGGACCTGGCGCAGCCTGACGCCGGCATCACCGCCGATTTCGACTTCGCCGAGTTCACCGAGCACTCCTACGGTTACCTGCCCAACGATCGCCGCCATGCCTTGAAGGTGTTCGGCGCCTACAAGGTCACCGACGAGTGGAGCGTCGGCAGCAATATCCTGATCCAGTCGGGGCGCCCGAAGAACTGCTTCGGCAGCTACGCCGGACCGATTACGCCGCAGGACCCAACCCTGTACTCGAACGTCTCGTTCTATTGCGGAGGCAGGCCATCGCCACGTGGCTCGTGGGGCCGGACGGAATGGCAGCGCAACGTGGGTGTCCAGATCGCATACCAGCCCAAGTGGCTGGAAGGACTCCGTGTCGGACTCGACGTGTTCAACCTGTTCAACGAAGACGCCGTTACCGCGGTGAACGAACGCGAAAACCCCGCATCGCGTTTCCACCAACCGATCGCCTGGCAGGCACCGCGCTCGTTCCGCCTGAGCGTCAGCTACGACTTCTGATTCACCAGCACATAGAGCGCCATCCATGGTGCCATTGAGTAACCCCCCGGACTTCCCGCACCGGCCGCCATTGCCGGTGCGGGGTATTTTTCTGGTGCGAAGGCTCGGGACGACTTGGCTTCAGGCGTGCGGCAACATCAACTGCTGGAGGAAGAATGCTGGATATCTACTGGGGCATCGTGATCATTGCGATTGGCGTGCTCTCTGATCAATCGGTGTTCCTGGGCGACTTCAGTCCTTTGAGTTTCATCTTTGACGGGTTTGGGATTTTCTGGCTTGGCAAGGGCATTCTTGCCCTGAACAAAAAGAAGCGGGAGCACACCCAGTCCGACGAGCCGTCCGGCAATTCTGCTTAGCGACGATTCAAGTCTAAGCAGGCGTTACGAATGGCCGTGCGGGGCTTGCCTCAACCAATGCGATGTTACGAACGCCAAAGTCGCGGGGCACTACACCGTACTGACGGCAGCAACTACCGGCAACGAGTGGCGGGGCAGATCGATGGTGAACACGCATCCTGAGCCGGGAACGTTGCGAACGCTGAGAGTGCCATCGTTCGCTTCAACGCTGCGGCGAGAGATCGACAGGCCCAGGCCCAGGCCACTGGTATCCGCGCCCATCTGCGTAAACGGAAGGAACATCGTTTCGGCCCCTGGGGGCAAGCCGCCGCAGCGATCTTCAACGTCGATCAGAATGCGATCGCCCACGGCATAGGCGTTGAGGCTCACTTCGCTGAGCGGGTGCGAGAACTTGAAGGCGTTCTGCAACAGGTTCCCTGCCGCCGATAGCAGCAGGTCGCGGTCCGCATCGACCGCCAGCAGCGGATCGACATGCGAGACCGTCAATATGCAGTTCTTGACCTTCGCCTCGAGCGATGCGGAAAGCTTGATCTCGGCGATGAAGTCGGCCAGAGAAAACAGCTGGTTCTGTACGGGCGCTCCAGCCGCCATCCGCACATCGGCCAAGGAGCGGTCGATCAGATTGGCCAGGCCCACCAGGGCACGATCGAGCACGCCACCCGTCGCGCCGCTCAAACCCACATTGCCTTCCTTGATGATCGAAAGCGCCAGCGTCGCGGTGCACAGCAGGTTCCGCAGTTCGTGGGCGAAGAAGCCCAGCCGTTCGTTCAACGCATCGGCCTGCAGGCCGGCCACGACGGAATCGCGTTGGTAGCCGAACTCGGTGACGGCATTGGCGATGGCGTTGTCCAGGCAGCGATTGAGCGTCCTGAACTCATCGATGTCGATGAGTACGCCCCGTTCGAATGCCAGGTCGGTGATGGACTGGCACAAATCGCCATAGTCGTGAACGACTTCCTCGACCGTGAAGCCGTGCTGCAACAACTCCTTGCCGTGCAGCGCCGCCGATTCGCTGATCTCCGATAGCGCCGGCTTGCCTCCCCCGGACGGTCCGGACACCTTGCGACTGCGTATCGGGTCCGACGTCTGTTCCACCTGGAGCGTCTTGATGAGCTGTTCGAGGAAGATCGTCACCCCGTGTTCCAACTCTTTCTCAAGCACGCCCGGAGGCGCTCGCTGGGCGACCTTGGTCCTGCACCGTGCGATCAGTTCCGCCCGGTTCGCGGTGAGGAACTCGTGCATCATTCCCGCACCATACGCCCTGTTCGTTCCAGTTGCGCAGACCGAGGCCTGACGCCGTTTGCGGGCATCCGGCTTGCAGGAGCGGTCGGCCTTCACAGGATTTGAGACGGCCAGGCCTTACGTTGCGGGCATGACGAACGAACTCAGCTGGACACCAAGCCGTTTCCTCCCGGGCGAATGGGAGGCTGTCGCGAACGGCATCCATTACCGAATTACCTGCTTCCCCACGGCTGGCCGCGCGGAAGGCGCGCACTTTGCGGCCGCCGACAAGATCGACCTCGGGCGCTTCGAGGGCGGACCTGCGGGCAAGCGAGCCGCGATGGATGCGTGCCAGGCACACGCCGAAGCTTTAGGACGTTCCCTACACTCGAGTACCGACGACTGTGCTTTGGCATCGGCGACCGCGGCCTGAGCGCTTGGTGATTCGTTTCAACGATTGCGTTGTCGGTGCGATGGGGTTGAAGTCCTACTGATGCCCGCCGCTGTGCTCATCCTGCTCGTCACGATCGCTGGTGGCGGACAGCCATGCCGGTTTCTCGTCGTGCTTGCGTGACTCTGGACGATTCCTGCGCGCACCGACCCTCTGATCGGCTGCCTTCGGTTTGTCACCACTGACGGCTTCTCCTCCGGTCCTGATGATCTTGCTTTGCTCGTTGTTCTCCATATCGGCGAATCCACGACCTTGCTGCCGGCCGCCCCTGTTCTCGGGGCGGGACTGATTCGAATCATCCCGTGTGTTTTTGGTAGGCATCGATGGCTCCTCGGTAACTGGCTACCAAGCATTGCGCTTTGTGCTGTTAGTTCGCTGCGCGCATGGCGTCAATGTCGACGTAACGTCGTTCATCGCATCAGCGATCCGTTGTGGTCGTCGTTTTTTGCCTTCCCTCAGGTGCCTGGAATCAGGCCTTGGCGGCCCTGCCGCCGGGCCTGGTTGAAGCGGCTCCGCTGGGGGTATACGGTGGCTTTCACCCGGCTAACCCGGGCTTGTGGTACTAGGCTGGTCTGCACCGCAGTGGTACGCGGACACTTCTTCGAAGTGGTGGCGCATGGAAGGCACCTACGACTACTGGCTGGTAATGCTGTCGATGGCCGTTGCGGTCATGGCCTCGTACGTAGCCTTGGACCTGGCGTCGAGGGTGACGGCCAGTGCCGGGCCGGCCGCGCGCTATTGGCTGGTGGGCGGCGCGGTCTCGATGGGGATCGGCATCTGGTCGATGCATTTCATCGGCATGCTGGCGTTCCGGCTGCCCATCCCGATGTCCTACAACGGGCCGATCACGGCCCTGTCGCTGCTCATCGCGATGGTCGTTTCCGGCTTCGCCTTGCACACGGTCAGCAGGGACAGCCTGGGGCTGCGGCGCCTGGCACGCGGTGGCGTGCTGATGGGGATCGGCATCGCCTCCATGCACTACACCGGTATGGCGGCGATGGAGATGCGGCCGCCGGTGATCTACGACCCCATGCTGTTCGTGCTGTCGATCGTCATCGCCATGGTGGCGTCGTGGGCGGCATTGTGGATCGCATTCCAGCTTCGCCTCGAGACGCTGCTGTCGGGCTTCTGGCGCAAGGGCGGTAGCGCGTTGCTGATGGGCGCCGCGATCTGCGGCATGCATTACACCGGCATGGCCGCGGCGATTTTCTCGCCGTTGTGCGTGGCGACGGTGGGCGCGCCGACCATTCCCAACTTCTGGATGGCGGTGACGATCTCCTGCTTCACCTTCATGTTGCTTGCGACCACCCTCATGGTCTCGATGGCGGACGCGCGGCGCGCGCGTGAAGTCAGCCTTCATCAAGACCGGATGAACGCGCTACGGGAAATGCATGACGAGCTCGAGCAACGCGTCCACGAGCGCACCGCTGAGCTGGCGCAGGCCAACGACGCGCTGCAGGCCGAGATCGGACAACACGAACTCACCGAACAGGAGTTGCGGGAGAGCCAGGACGAAGCCCGCGCCATCATCGACACGGCGTACGATCCCTACATCGCCATCGATACCCACAGCGTGATCCTGGACTGGAACAAGCAGGCCGAAAGCGCCCTGGGCTGGTCACGCGAGGAAGTGGTGGGTCGCAACATGGCCGAGATTCTCATTCCAGAACCATTCCGGCAAGCCCATTACCGCGGTATCCAGCATTTCCTCGCGACCGGCGAGGGACCGGTGTTGAACAAACGCATCGAGATCACGGCGCTGCATCGCGATGGCCATGAACTCCCGGTCGAATTGACGATCTGGCCGACCAAGCTGGGGGGGACGTACAAATTCAGTGCGTTCCTGCATGACATCAAACGCCAGCGCGCGATCCGGAGGCTCGTTGCGCAAACCGCCGCCGCCGCCACGCTGATCGAATCGGCCACGCTCGCTGACGCCGCGCCGAAAGTGCTGGAGGCGGTGGGTACGGCAATGGGGTGGACGGTCGGCGCCTTGTGGGCCGTCGACAACATCACCAATACGATGCGCTGCGTCGAGGTCTGGCAGCATCCGGACACTGGTGACTCGGCCCATGCCTTCCTGGACATGACGTTGGCGATGTCCGTCGTTCCGGGAGAAGAACTGCCTGGTCGTATCTGGGCCAGTGGCCAGCCCTTGTGGGTCCCCAATGTCGCGCTCGGCACGGATTCGCCTCGTGCCTGGTCTGCCGCCGGACAGGGATTCCTTGGTGGGATCGGTTTTCCGATCCTCAGCGGCACGCAAGTGTTCGGCGTGGCTGAGTTCCATGCCCCTGCGATCCAGGAGCCAGATCCGGAATTGCTCGGGATGATGGATACGCTGGGCAGTTTGCTCGGGCAGTTCATGGCGCGGAAGCGGGCGGAAAGCGCGCTCGCCGATAACCAGCAGCATCTCGCCGAGGCCCAGCAGATTGCGCATGTCGGCAGTTGGGAGTGGAGCCTCGCCAGCAACAGGATCACGTGGAGCGATGAGCTGTATCGCATCCACAGAAGCGATCCGCAGGATTTCGAGCACACACCAAAAGGCTATCTGAGGCTGATCTATCCAGCGGACCAGAGGCTTGTCCTGCGCACTGTCGATCGAGCCTTCCACCAGAAACAGCCATTCGATTTCGAGCATCGCGTCGTTTGCCCGGACGGCGAGGTTCGCGTCATCCAGACGCGGGGTCGGATGCTGATCGATGGCCACGGGCGGGTCACGGGGATGGTGGGCACGGGCCAGGACATCACCGAGCGCAAGGAAGCCCAGCAGCGCCTCCAGCAACTGGCGCATTACGACGTGCTGACCGGCCTGCCCAACCGTCGCCTGTTCCACGAATCGCTGGAAAGCGCGATGGCGATGGCCGACAACCATGGTTGGCAGGTGTTCCTGCTATTCCTCGACCTGGACAGCTTCAAGGACATCAACGACAGCCTCGGGCATGCGGTCGGCGACGAACTGCTGCGCCAGGTCGGTCAACGCCTGCAAGGCTGCCTGCGCCTGCGCGACACCGTCGCGCGGCTCGGAGGCGACGAGTTCGGCATGGTCCTGCTGACGCCCAGCGATCCGCAGCTCGCCGCCAAGGTCGCCAAGAAGATCCAGAACACGCTGGCGGTGCCATTCGACGTGGAGAATCACGCGGTCAGCACCACCGCCAGCATCGGCATCACCGTGTATCCGTCCGATACCAACGACATGCACAGCCTGGTGCGCTACGCCGACCTGGCGATGTACGAGGCCAAGCAGGGCGGCCGCAATTGCTACCGCTTCTACACGGAGGCGATGAACCTGCGCGTCCGCAAGAAGCTCGAGCTGGAGTTGGCATTGCGCGGCGCCCTGGAGCGGGAGGAATTCGAGCTGCACTACCAGCCCAAGGTCTGCCTGCGCAGCGGTCGCTGGACCGGGGTAGAGGCCCTGGTGCGCTGGCATCGGCCTGGCCACGGACTGGTGTCGCCGGCGCAGTTCATTCCGGTGTTGGAGGACACCGGCCTGATCGTGCCGGTCGGCGCCTGGGTGATCACCACGGCGTGTCGTCAGTTGCGCAACTGGCAGCGCACCGGCCTTGGGCCGCTGCCGATCGCGGTCAACGTCTCGGCCCAGCAGATCATGCGCAAGAGCCTGCTGCCGGCGCCGGCCGATCCCCGCCGGCGCGTGCACATCGATAACGATCCGCTCGGCCTCTCGTCGGTCACCGCCGCCAGCCTCCAGAAGTACAAGGTGATGCCGGGGCATCTGGAGCTGGAGCTCACCGAAAGCGCCGTCATGGGCGATGCCGAATACAGCGTGGAGATGCTGCAGCGCTTGAAAGCTTTGGGCGTGCGGATCTCAGTGGACGATTTCGGAACCGGCTACTCCAGCCTGGCCTACCTGCGCCGCTTCCCGGTGGACACGGTCAAGATCGACGGCGCCTTCATCCGCGACCTCACGACCAATGCCGAAGATGCTTCGATCACACTGGCCATCATCGACATGGCGCATCGACTCAATATGCGCGTGGTCGCCGAGTGCGTGGAAACGGTGGAGCAACTCGAATTCCTGCGTGCGCACGGTTGCGACCAGGTGCAGGGCCACTACATCGCACGCGCCATGCCGGTGCATGAACTCGAGCAGTTGTGGCACAGGAGCAACGGATTCGCGCACGATGTCCTGCAGGAAATGGAGTCCGAAGAGGCGAAGTAGCGGCGCCCGCTCCCCTGTGGGAGCGACGTAAGTCGCGATGAAAATCGCTATCTTTCGGCAGTCAGCGCGTACAAGAGGCTGGCATCTTCCTCGTCGAGCGTCGTCGTATCGATACCGCGGTAATGCAGGTGGAAGGCGCGGATGGCGGCCGCGGGATCGTCGAGCGGATAGCCGAGCAGGCGTAGTGCCACCATCGCATCGAAGCCAAGCGGCGCCGGACCACGGTCGGCCGCAGGCCAGCGCCCGAACCCGGCATCGGCGAGGCGCTGCCATGGGAACAGAGCACCCGGATCGATCTTGCGCGTCGGCGCCATGTCGGCATGGCCGATGACGTTGGTGCGCGGAATGCCATGGCGCGTGCACAGGTCGTCGAGCAGGCGCAGCAAGGTCGCGATCTGCTGTTCCGGGAACGGCTCGCGGCCGTTGTTGTCGATCTCGATGCCGATCGAAGCCGAGTTGACGTCGCTGATCGCGCCCCAGCTGCCGCCACCGGCATGCCATGCGCGATGCTCGTCGGCGACGAGCTGGTAGAGCTCGCCATCCTTTCCGATGAGATAGTGCGCGCTGACCGGCCCGCCCGAGTTGCGCGTGCGCAGCGTGTGCAGGCTCTGCTGCACCGACTCCTGCTCGGTGTAATGCAAGACGATCAGCGTGGCCTTGCGCGCGCTGTAGTTCGGCGACGGCACCCACTGCGCCATCGGGTTGCGTTGCGGTGCATGCATGCACGCGGCAAGCAACAGAACCGCGCCCAATACCGCCAGTCGCCGTGGATTCGATCGCAAGATGCTCTCCACCCGCTTCGAAAGAGCGTCAATAGTGCTTGCATCGAATCCATGCGTCCACGCCCCACGCCCACCCCACACCTGTGGGAGCGACGTAAGTCGCGATTCGCCACGCCCAAACTCAACCCAAATCAGGCACAACAACACGCCCTTCGCGCGCCGAGACGACAGCCGCTTCGAGCACCGCCATCACCGCGATCGCCTGCACGGGTGGGACCGGATTCTCACCGTGCCCGAGCAGCGCATCGCGTATCGAAGCGTAGTAGCGCGACTGGTCGCCGCGCGGTACCGCCATGCGTCGTGCGGAGCCAGATTCGTCGTATACGAACAGGTCGTCGTCATCGACACCCCACTGCGCATCCCCAGGGCGCAACCCCGCGACCAGCTGCGCCTCCTGCCGATCGGGTTGTCGTTTCACCACGCTGCCGCGCGTGCCGTGCACGAGAAAGCGATGGCTGCCACCGGCGGCCAGCATGCCGGCATGCAGGATGGCGCGTCGTTGGCCGAAGCCGAGCACGATGTGCATCCAGTCATCCACTTGCGCCCCCTCACGCTGTGCCGCGACGCATGCCTGCACGGTGTCCGGCCATCCAAGCAACTGCAACGCCTGGTCGACCAGATGCGGTCCCAGGTCCCACAGCACGCCGCTTCCAGGCCCCGTCTGTTCCCTCCATCGCGGACGCGGCTGGGGACGGAAGCGATCGATGCGCGATTCGAGATGCATGACGTCGCCGATCAGTCCGTCGTCGATCGCCTGCCTGATCGCCAGGTAATCGGTGTCCCAGCGACGGTTCTGGAAGACGGAGAGGAGGCAATTGCGCTCCTGCGCCAGCGTGCCGAGTGCACGGGCTTCGGTCAGCGACAGCGTGAACGGCTTGTCGACCACGACATTCCTGCCTGCCGACAGCGCGGCGCGAGCGATCGATGCATGGCTGTCGTTGGGCGAGGCGATGACGATCAGGTCGGCGCGCGGGTCGGTTGCTGCGCGCATCGGATCATCGATGACTTCGACGTCCGGCAGGTCCGCATGCACTTTGCCGGCATCGCGCGAAGCCACGAAGTCCAGCGACAAACCGGGCACGGCCTGGATCAGCGGCGCATGGAACGTGCGGCCGGCGAAGCCATAGCCAACCAACGACACACGTAGAGGGGCTTCGCGCTCGCTCATGCACTGTTCCTGTCAAGGCTGGACCAAGAGTACAAATTTCGCGTTGGTCGCAGGTGAGAACGGCGCGATGGAGATTGCAGAATGCCTCCTCTGACGCGGGCTCAGATCTCGACAGGTGCGCCCAGCTCCACCAACCGCGTAGTCGGGATGCGGAAGAAATCCGTTGCCGGCGCCGCATTCCGGTGCATGAACCCAAACAGCCTGTCGCGCCAGATGGGCATGCCGCGGTGTCGGATCGCGACGATGGTTTCCCGGCTCGCGAAGTACGTAGTGTCCATCGGGTCGAAACAGATGCTGGCGCAATCGCTGGACCGCATCAGGGCCAGTGGAACATCGGGCGTTTCCATGAAGCCGTAGCGGATCGTCGCGCGATAGAACTCCTCGCCGATGGTGTCGATGGTGAGCCGCGAATTCGTCGGCACGAAGGGCACGGCCTTGGTCTCCACCGTCAGCAGCACATTCCGCTCGTGCAGCACCTTGTTGTGCTTGAGGTTGTGCAGCAGGGCTTTCGGCACGATGCCCTGCTGTGCCGTCAGGAACACCGCCGTGCCCGGCACGCGAACCGGTGGCGACAGCATCAGGCCGGGCAGGAAAGTATCCAGCTTGATGCCGTCCTTGAGAATCTCGGCCTGCAGGAGCTGGCGTCCACGTCCCCAGGTGCGCAGCATGGTGAACACGACGATGCCCAGTGCGATCGGGAACCACGCACCATCCATGAACTTCACCAGGTTGGCGAACAGGAATGCCACGTCCACCAGCACGAACAGTGCCGCGAGCGGCCAGAACACATAGCTGGGCATCGCCGCACGTGCGCGCATCGCGACGATCAGCATGATGCTGGTGATCAGCATCGTGCCTGTCACGGAGACACCATAAGCGGTCGCCAGCGCGGTGGAACTGCCGAAGCCGATCACGGTCGCGATCACTGCGAACATCAACAGCCAGTTGATGGACGGGATATAGATCTGGCCCATCGTTTGACGGGATGTGTGCTTGATCGCCATGCGCGGCAGATAGCCGAGCTGGATCGCTTGTCGTGTAGCGGAGTAGGCGCCGCTGATCACCGCCTGCGAGGCAATCACCGTGGCCGCTGTCGCGAGACCAACCATCGGATAGAGCGCCCATTCCGGCACGCCGAGATAGAAGGGGTTCTTGACGGCTTCGGGATTGGCGAGCAGCAGCGCGCCCTGGCCAAGGTAGTTGATGGTCAAAGCGGGCAGCACGAGGAAGTTCCAGGCGAACGTGATCGGGCGGCGGCCGAAATGGCCCATGTCGGCGTACAGGGTTTCACCACCGGTGACGGCGAGCACCACCGCACCCAGGATGAAAATCCCGTGCCAGCCGTGTTCGATGAAGAAGCGGGCACCCCACCAGGGGTTGAGTGCATTCAGGACTTCCGGATTGCGACTGATGCTGAGAACACCGATCGCGGCCAACGCCAGGAACCACAGGACGATGATCGGACCAAAGGCGCGACCGATCAGGTCCGTACCGAAGCGCTGCGTCGCAAACAGGAAGAACAGCACCGCGATGGTGACCGGTAGCACCCAGCTGTGCAGCGCGGGCGTAGCGACTTCGAGGCCCTCGACTGCCGACAGCACCGAGATCGCGGGCGTCAGCACGCCGTCGCCGAAGAACAGCGCGGCACCGAATACGCCGAGAATGCCGACCAAGTAGGCCGCTTTGGATGCAGGCGGCAACGTGCGTTGCGCCAGCGCGGTCAACGCCATGATGCCGCCTTCGCCCTCATTGTCGGCGCGCATGATCACGAGGACGTACTTCACCGTGATCACAATCACCAGCGACCAGAACACCAGCGACAGGATGCCGAGCACGGTGGCATGGTCTGGCGTCAGGCCGTAGTGCGGCGAGAACGCTTCCTTCATGGTGTACAGCGGACTGGTGCCGATGTCGCCAAAGACGACGCCGATAGCCCCGAGCATCAGCGCGCCAAAGCTGGCGCCGCCACGATCGTGTTGGGTGGAAAGTGCGATTGCGGAGTCAGGGCTTTCGGTCGTGGTGCTCATTGGTCTTCTCGCGTCGTGGCACGCTGCAAGGCCGCTTCGATACGTATCGGCGTGGATGCCAGTGTTCCCGTGCCGGGCATAAACGCAGAAGCCGCCTCTGGCGCCTCACGCGTAAATTCCGCGTAAATTTTCCCGGGCCGGACGACGCGCAGATGGGGAAATCGATGCGCTCCCGGCACAATGGCTTGTCCCCGATGGAACCGCCGATGCATCCGAATGACGAATCGACAGGTACCGTCAACCCCGCCGCCGGCTACCTGCTGGCGGTAGTGGGCTCGCTGCTGGCGGTGTTCGTTGCGGCCGCCGCGGAGCGTTGGGTCGGGCTAGACGATCTGTCGCTGGTGTTCATGCTGGCGGTGCTGGTGGTGGCCGCGCGCACGCATACCGGTCCGGCCGTGCTCACCGCGTTGTTGTGTTTCCTTGCCTACAACTTCTTTTTCATCGAGCCGCGTTACACCTTCTACATCAGCGCAAGCCAGGGCGTTGCGACGGTCGCCTTGTTCCTCGCGGCGGCATTGCTGGCTGGACGCCTCGCTTCGCGCCTTGCCATGCAGGTGCAGGCATTGCGTGCCGCAAACCGCGATGCCCTGGCCCGCCAGCAACTCGGGCAACGCCTCGCCGTCGCCGCGGACGAGGACGAAGTCGTCAAGGTGGCGAACGACATCTTCAGGCAGAGCCTGGATGCTCATGTCTGGGTTCGCCTGGGCGAGCGCGGCCTGCATGCCGCAGACGTCCAGCCGCCTGCGCTACCGGTACTGCGCCAGATCGAAGGACTGACCCAACGTCATGCCGAGACGATCGAGGAACATGGCTGGTGGTTCCTGCCGTTGCAGGCGCCGCGGGGTGCACTGGGCGTGATCGGTTTGAAACTTCCAGGCCATGTCCAGCTGGATGAACGCCGGCGGCAACTGGCGAGGGACATGGTCAACGACGTCGCGCAGGCGCTGTTGCGTACGCGGCTGGTGGCCGACCTGCAATCGGAGCGTGTCGCGAACGAGACCGAACGCCTGCGCAGTGCCTTGCTTTCATCGGTGTCGCACGACCTGCGCACGCCGCTGGCGGCGATCATCGGCGCCGCCGGCAGTCTGGATAGTTATGGCCAATCGATGAACGACGACGATCGTCATGCACTGCTCGACACCGTGCGCAGCGAAGGCGAACGTCTGGACCGCTACATCCAGAACCTGCTCGACATGACACGCCTGGGCCATGGCTCACTCGCGCTCAACCGCGACTGGATCGGCGTCGATGAACTGATCGGATCGGCGGTCGGACGTTTGCATCGCTACCAGCCCGGTACGCGATTCGCAGTCTCAGTGGACCACGACCTCGGCCCGATCTGGGTGCACCCGGCGTTGGTGGAACAGGCATTGTTCAACGTGATCGAGAACGCGGCCAAGTTCTCGCCGCCGGACGAAGTCGTGGCGATTGCCGCATGGCGGGAAAACGACAAGCTGCACATCGAAGTGCGCGACCGCGGACCTGGCATCCCCGAGGAAGAACGCCGACACATCTTCGACATGTTCTACAGCGTTGAGCGCGGCGATCGCGGCCGCCACGGCACGGGGCTCGGCCTGGCGATCTGTCGCGGCATGATCGGCGCCCATGGTGGCGAAGTTGAAGCGCTGCCTGGTCCGGATGGCCGCGGCACCCACCTTCGCATCACGTTGCCGTTCAAGGCGCCGCCGCAATGACCGACCTTCCGCAAGCGACAGCGGCACCCGCGCGCGTGCTGGTGATCGATGACGAACCGCAGATCCGGAAGTTCCTGGAGATCAGCCTGCGCGCCCAGGGCTACACGGTCGGCCTCGCGGAGACCGGCGATTCCGGCCTGGAAGCATTGGCGACCCAAGGCGCGGATCTGGTGGTGCTCGACATGGGCCTGCCGGACCGCGACGGATTGCAGGTGCTGCAGGACATCCGGCAGTGGTCGCAGGTGCCGGTCATCGTGGTGACCGTCCGCTCAAGCGAGACGGAGAAGGTGGCGGCGCTGGATGCCGGCGCCAACGACTATGTGACCAAGCCATTCGGCGTACAGGAATTGATGGCGCGCATTCGTGCACTGCTGCGACTGCGGGCGAGTTCCGGTGAGGCAGCGCCGGTATTCGACGATGGCCACCTGCGCGTCGACCTGTCGCGCCGCGAAGTGAGCATCGCCGGTGAACCCGTGCCGCTGTCGCGCAAGGAGTACGCGCTGCTTGCGTTCCTCGTCCAGCATGCCGGCCGCGTAGTCACGCAGCCTCAATTGCTGCGCGAACTGTGGGGGCCGACGCACCAGGATGACACGCACTACCTGCGCATCCTCGTCGGCAAGCTGCGACAGAAACTTGGCGATGATGCAGCGGCGCCACGCTGGATCGCGACCGAGCCCGGCATCGGCTTGCGGTTCCTGTCGCGATCCCAGGACTAGAGCGATATTGCATCGGCCCCGCGATTGCGGGGCCGATGGTTTGCGGATCATTACTTCCGGATGAAGTCCAGGAGATCCTGGTTGAGCCGATCCTTGTGCGTGTCGGCCAAGCCATGCGGCGCACCTGGATAGACGATCAGCTGCGCGTTCTTGATCAGCTTGGCCGAGGCTTTGCCGGACGCATCGATCGGCACGATCTGGTCGTCGTCGCCATGGACCACCAGGGTGGGCACGTCGAACTTCTTCAGGTCGTCGCGGAAATCGGTGGCTGAGAATGCCGCGATCGAGTCGTACGTGTTCTTGTGGCCCGCCTGCATGCCCTGCACCCAGAACGACTGGATCAGGCCCTGCGAAGGTTTTGCACCGGGACGGTTGAAGCCGAAGAACGGACCCGAGGCGATGTCCAGGTACAGCTGCGATCGGTTATCCAGCGACGCCTTGCGCAGGCCGTCGAACACTTCGATCGGCAGGCCGCCCGGATTGCTTTCCGTCTTGAGCATCAACGGCGGCACGGCGCTGACCAGCACGGCCTTCTTGACTCGACTCGTGCCATGGCGGCCGATGTAGCGCGCCACCTCGCCGCCACCGGTCGAGAAGCCGACCAGGGTGACGTCCTTCAGGTCGAGGGTGTCGATCACCGCCGCCAGGTCGTCGGCGTAGTGATCCATGTCGTTGCCTTCCCAGGGTTGGCTGGAGCGGCCATGTCCGCGACGGTCATGGGCGACGACGCGATAGCCCTGCGAAGCCAGGAAGATCATCTGCGATTCCCAGCTGTCCGAGTTCAGCGGCCAGCCGTGGCTGAAGGCGACGACCGGACCGTTCCGCGGGCCCCAGTCCTTGTAGTAGAGCTGCACGCCGTCACGGGTGGTGATGTAGCTGGCAGCCTTTTCGATGCCTGCGACGGGTGCGTTGCCCTGCGAACCAACGGGCTGTGCAGCTGCGACCTGGCCGGAAGCGGCGAGGGCCAGCACGGCCGAGGCCAGGGCGCGATTCAGAACGTTCATGGTGTTCTCCTTGGAAGTGGGGTGGGGAGGCAATGCCTGTCGGCAGGACGTACTTTGCAGGCACGCGGGGTACGGAATGTTGCTTAAAATCCTGAAAAGATGACCCGGAGTATCAATATGGCCGATCGGCTTGAAGTGCTGCTCGAGCGTTTCTCAGTGCGGGCCCAAATGTTTCATGCGGGGACGCTGTGCGGGATCAACGACCTGGCCCCGGAGGGCGATACCGGCCAGTTGCACCTGGTCAAGCGGGGCGCGGTCAGCGTGAGCCATCGCGGCGCAGAGGAGTTGCGGATCACCTCACCCAGCCTGCTGCTGTATCCGCGACCCCTGGCGCATCGTTTTGTCATGGACATGAAGGAGGGAGCCGAGCTCACCTGTGCCGACCTGCGATTCGAAGGTGGCAGCGCGAATCCGGTTGCGGCCACGCTGCCTGCGTTCGTTTGCCTTCCGCTGGAACAGCTCAAGGGATCGGGCGATGTGCTCGCACTGATCTTCGAAGAGGCCTTCGAGGAACGATGCGGGCGCAGGGCGCTGCTCGATCGCTTGTTCGAAGTGGTGCTGATCCAGATCCTGCGCCACCTGATGGATAGCGGGCAGACGCAGGTCGGGATGCTGGCCGGCCTGGCGCACCCGCGATTGCGGTTAGCGATGGTCGCCATGCATGAGCGGCCCGCGGAAGACTGGAGCCTGGAAAGGCTGGCGACGATTGCCGGCATGTCCCGAAGCGTTTTCGCGAATGCATTCCGCGAGACCGTGGGTTGCACGCCAGGTGTCTATCTCCAGCGATGGCGTGTTGCCCTGGTGCAGCAGGCGTTGCGGCAAGGACGTTCGCTGAAGCTCATCGCCGATGAGGTCGGCTATGGCAGCGAATCGGCGTTGTCGAGGTCCTTCAAGGCGACCTGCGGCCTCTCGCCCCGGGAATGGAAGCAGGCGCAGGAACCCAGGCGCTGATCGTCAAAGCCGCCGTAGCCGGCTAAGCACTTTTCCTGTCCGCAACCGTGCCAGGGGCCGACTGCGCTTCGACCACTGTCGCAACCGGGCAACGCGAGTGGCCTCCAACGCTGCATCGCGGCGATGCGTCGTGAAAATGCGTTCGGCTTCGGCGGCAGTCACGACGGCGTACGTGCATCGGTCGATCTCGACGACAAGTGCCTGCCAGCGTTTCGAGGGATTGGCATCCGATACGAATGCACGGCCATGGCGTCGCACTGGACCATGCATGCGCACGGCCTCCTGCGATGGCAGGAAGCAGTTCGGCACCAGCAGGAACTGCCCCGACTTCGCCTTGTAGATGATGATTTCCATTGGCGCGTCCCTTGACGCTGGAAATTCCCCGCATATCCCCAACGAGCAGCGCCATCCGCCACACGTCCGTGTCCGGAAAAAGCTACAGGCCCTTCCGTCTGCGACTCAATCGGGGAATTCACCTACGCCGACGCGCCCGATCGGCTCCCGGGCCATCAGAAAAATACGTCCCGGCCACCTCTCCCCCGAGTGCTAGCCGGCGTGGCCGCCGCGCGGACGACGTTGGCCACTTGGGAATTTGCGCTCTTTTGTCAGTGCCCCGCTGAAAATCGCATCAAGTCTTGCCCAACGCCATCCGATGCCTGAACCGTTCACGATTCCGGTCGGATTCCGCGCTTTGGCTCCTGCATTGCCGGATTCTGGATCGGCCCGAATACTCGATCCCACTCCGGATCCTCGCCGAAGCGCGCAGCAAGGAAATCGAGAAAGCTGCGCACGATCAGCGGCATCTGCCTTCGTGACGCATAGACGCCGTAGATGCCCATCGCGTCCAGTGCATAGGCCGGCAACACGACGGCAAGTGTTCCGGCAGCGATCAACGGTGCGACGAGATAAGTCGGCAGCATGGCAATGCCCGCATCCGCACGCACCGCCTGCAGCAGCACCGTCGCCTCGTTGGCGCTGATGTTGCCGCTGACCGCGACCGATGCCGTTTCGCCATCGCGTTGGAGATGCCACAGGCTCCTGCCGACGTAGTGGTGCGTCAGGCAGTTGTGCGTCGCCAGATCCTCCGGGCGCTGCGGAACACCATGCGCCGCGAGATAGGCCGGCGACGCGCACAGCACCGACCGGCACACCGAGAGTCTGCGCGCGATGAGGCCCGAATCGAGTTCGCCGCTGATCCGGATCGCCAGGTCGATGCGCTCCTCGACCAGGTTCACCGCACGGTCGATCAGCATCATGTCGACCGCGGTGCCGGGATAGCGCGCTACATAGTCCGCCACGGCCGCGGCCATGTGGCTGAGGCCAAACGAGGTACTGCACGTGATGCGGATCTGGCCATGCGGCGCAGCGTCCGGACTTGCCAGCGCTGCGCGCATGTCTTCGCCCAACTCCAGGATCGTGCGGCAACGTGCGAGTGCCGCTTCGCCGGCGGGGGTCAGGCTGAGGCGACGCGTGGTCCGGTGCAGGAGCCGGGCACCCAGCCAGTCCTCCAGCTCGGCCAGATAGCGCGACACCATCGCCCGCGACATGGACATCACGTCCGCCGCAGCGGTCAGGCTGCCGCGGTCAGCTACCTCGACGAACACGTTGATGGCGGTGATCCGATCCATTCGCTCGATCTGTGCAACAGTTATTCGACTTATACGCGGTTTTTCGCTGCGTTTCAGTGTCCTATCGTGATCGTGTCCAACCGAATCACGTCAGCCCAACCAGCGAATACCCATCAGGACCACGACCATGAAAAAACACGCGCTGAGCGCCGCCTGCGCAATCGCAGTTGCCGTTGGTTTCACCGCCTGCGCCGAGAAGGCGCCCACCTCCACGAATAGCGAGGCGACGACGCCCATGGCCACCGCACCCGTCACTCAACCGCTGAAGACCGAGACCTACAACCCCGGTGCAAACGGCATCTTCGAAGTCTCCTCGACGCTGGTCACCGGCGCGAACGACGCGGTGTTGATCGACGCGCAATTCTCCACCATCGATGCGCAGAAGCTGGTCGGCCTGATCAAGGCCTCCGGCAAGCGCCTGACCACGATCTACATCAGCCATGGCGATCCGGACTTCTATTTCGGCCTGGTGACGCTGACGACGGCTTTCCCCGAAGCGAAGGTGCTCGCCACACAGCAGACCATCGCGCACATCCAGGAAACCTCAGCCGGCAAATTGCAGTTCTGGGGCCCGAAGCTTGGCGCGGGCGCCCCCGGCAAAGTCGTGATTCCAGAACCGATCGAAGGCAACAAGATCGACTTGGAAGGAAACACGCTTGAGATCGTCGGTGTCGACGGCCCCACTCCCGATCGCACGTTCGTGTGGATTCCGTCGATCAAAACGGTGCTGGGAAGTATTGGTGTCTTCGCAGGCGAACACGTGTGGATGGCGGATACCCAAACGCCGCAGTCGCACGCCGATTGGTTGGCGACACTCGATCGCATCGCCGCACTGAAGCCCGACACCGTGATCCCGGGCCACTTCAAGCCGGGTTCGCCGCAGAACCTCGATGCGGTGCGTTTTACCGGCGATTACATCCGCGCCTTCGATGAGGAAACGGCAAAGGCCAAGAACTCCGGTGAACTGATCGCGGCGCTGAAGCAGCGCTATCCCGACGTCGGCGGCGTGCCTTCGCTGGAGCTGAGCGCCAAGGTCGCCAAGGGCGAGATGACATGGCCGTGATGGCCCCCGCCTGGCCATGCATGTCGCGGCCATGCAGCGAAGATGCACAACGCTGCAACGCGCCCTCGCGACAGAAGCCGCAAACAAGTAGTGCCTGATGCCAACAGAACAGGCCCCGGCATCGCGGGGCCTGTTCGTATCAGTGGCTGCTTGATCCAAGCGACGACACGCACCACAGGAGGCTCAATGAGCTATTGAGCCCGACCCGATCAGTCCAGATTGATCGACACGTTCATGTCATGGCCGGAATGCATACGGCCCGAACGTGGCGCCGATGAAGCCGCCGGCAACATCGGTGCTCAGCAGGCTGGCATCCAGTTCGGTCGCGAGCGGTTTCCACTGCCCGGGTTCCACCGCGTAGAAGACATCGAGGCGTGGGCCATCGAGCTGGAAGCGCAGCGACACCGGCTTATCGGAGGAGGGCAGATCCATGCTGGCTTGTCGTTTCCCAGTCGCGGGTTCGTCCTTGTTCGCGCGGCGATAGAGCGCCACCGCGGCACCATGCTCGCCCTGTTCCACACCGACGACGTAGTGGTGGGTTTCGTTCTGGAACAGCGCCAGCCCGACCAGTTCACCCGCAACCGGTTGATAAGGCGCGAGCGTCGCGGTCAGCGTCGCGCGATGGTGTTGCAGGCGATGCGCGAGGTAGGCCGGTTGTCCGCCGCCGCTGCCGTGTCCGCCCAGCGGCGTGGACGACGGCTTGACCTGCAGGCCGTCGGCTCCGGTCGCGAACCAGGCCTGTTTGGGTGGATGGATCGTCATCCACTGCGGTGGCAACTTGCCGGCGGTGAAGCGCTCGGTCCACTCGAAGGCACCACTGGTTGGCACCAGCTGCGGATCGCGCGGCAACGCGGGGCGCGCCAGCACCATCGGGACACGTTCGCCGCGCGGCAGGATCACGGGCCAACCATCGCGCCACGTGACCGGCAGCAGGAAGGTCTCGCGCCCCAGGTTGTACTGGTTGCCGCGGTAGGGACGCGTGGCGAGGAACACGGCCCACCACGATCCGTCCTTCAGTTCGATGAATTGCGCGTGTCCGGTGGAGGTGACCGGATTCGCGCGCGCAGGATCGAGATCGCGCTGCGTCAGTACGGGATTGCCCGACCAGGGTTCGTACGGACCGGCGACCTGCCGGCTGCGCCAGATCATCTGCGCGTGTTGTTCGCCGGTGCCGCCTTCGGCCGCGGTCAGGTAGTACCAGCCGTCACGCTTGAACAGGTGCGGACCTTCGACATGCTCCGGCTTGCTGGCCGGGTCGACGCCGCCATCGACCAGTACTTTGCGCGGGCCGACCATCTTCTTCGTCGCCACGTCGAACTGCTGCAGCCAGATCGCGCGATGCCCGTCGTAACGTAGCTTGCCTTCGGGCATGCCATTGTTGACCATCCACGCGCTGCCGTCGTCGTCGAAGAACAGCGAAGGATCGATGCCCTCGAACCCCAGCCACACCGGATCGGACCACGGGCCCGCCGGATCTTTCGCAGTGACGATAAAGTTGCCGCCGTCGCAGTAGAAGCACGTGTTGGCGATGTAGAACGTACCGTCGTGATGGCTGATCGACGCGGCGAACAAGCCGCGCGTCAGTTCGTCGTTGGCGTAGTTGAGCTGGCCGGGACGATCAATGGCGTTGCCGATCTGGTGCCACGACACCAGGTCGCGGCTGCGGAAGATCGGGAGGCCCGGGAAGTAACCGAAGGTGGAAGTGACGAGGTAGAAGTCGTCGCCCACGCGGATCGCGGAAGGATCCGGATAGAAGCCGGCGACGATCGGGTTGCGGTACTGCGTCGGCGCAACGGCAGGGCCGCCGTCATCGCCCGCATAACGGACTTCAGTGAACGTCACGTCGCCCGCTAATGCCGGCAGCGCGGCGATGCAGGCGGCTAGCGCCAGTGCAAATCGTTTCATTCGGAAGCCATTATGGTCGCGATCGTGGAGCTTCACCCGATAGGCCGGTCACGACCAATGAAGGATTTATCGCCGTCTATTCCAAAGACGAATGGGTGCAGATCCTGCGCGCTGTGCCTCAGCAGTCGACGGACTGGCCAGCCGCGTAGCGCAACCCGCGCCGCAACTGCGCCAGGAAATTCGGATCGTCGTAGAGCGCGGCATCGTGGCCCAGGCCGGTGTACCAGCTGCGTCCGCCTGCGAAGGCGTGGCACCAGGTGATCGGGTGATCCGCGCCCAGGGTGCCGCCCTCGTACAGGCGCTCGTCCACGGTGGCGACCACCTGCACCTGTCTGCGCGGGTTGCCGCGGTAGTTGTAGAGCTCATCGCGGATCGGCCACGCCGTGCCGACGGGCCGGCCGTTGCGCTCGGGCTGCACGCGGCTGGACTGCAGGCCCGGTGGATGCGACAGGAAGTACGCGCCGACCAGGCGGCCGTACCACGGCCAGTCGTACTCGGTGTCGGCCGCCGAATGCACGCCGACGAAACCACCGCCGCGACGCATGAAGTCTTCCAGCGCCTGCTGTTGCTTCGGGTCGAGCACGTCGCCAGTGGTGCTTGCAAACACCACCACGCGATAACGCGCAAGGTTGGCCGCGTTGAAGTCGCCGGCGTCCTCGCTGTGGTCGGCGACGAGGCCCGCTTCGGTCGCCAGCCGTTGCAGCGTCGCCACCGCGGTCGGAATCGAGTCATGCCGGTAGCCAGCCGTCCTGCTGAACACCAGTACGCGTTCCGCCGCGGCACCCGACGGAGCGGCATCTGCCATCAACGCGATGAGCAAGCAAAGCAATATCACGACATGTCGACGCATCTCCGGATTATGCCGAAAGAGGTGTCAGGAAGAGCGACGCACAGGTAACGTACCTGCTCGCCGTCACCATCGATGCTACGAGGAGCAAGACATTGATGCTCCACATCGCGTCGAGGTCGGCCAGGGTAGTTTTTGGATGTATATGTCGGTCATCCGCGCGATCAGGTGTGTTGTGTCGGTAAATCAGGAGTGCCATGGAATGCGGGGACTACGGAAGAGTGATTGAAACATTACATGCCTTGATCAGCGAATTGGAGCATGACCATTTGCTGCTCGAACCGAATCGATTGCGCCAGCGCATAGAAGCGCTGGATCGCCTTGAGAACTATCTTGCGTTCGTGCCTGGCGCGGATCTTCACGACAGGATGAAAACCCTGTGCGCTGACCTTGAAGCGGCCAACCAGCGGCTCTATCAGTCGATCCGTCAAGAAATACAACGTGGCATGGGCGCGGAGCGAATGCTTGAGTGGGCGCCCGCGGTCGGATCGAATGGGCACGCAGGGCAGCAGGTCGACGGCGAGAGTTACGACTATCTCGATACGCTACTCAGTGGCGTCCTGCAATTGGACGAGCCCGCGCCCGGAATTGCTGAGCTGGCCGCGGAGATGGTGTTCTATCAACCCACTCCGGCGCGCCACATTTTCGAGCTGATTGGCAGTGCCAAAATCGCCGAACGTGATGTGTTGATCGACCTTGGTTCCGGCCTGGGACATGTTCCATTACTTGCCGCCATCTGCACGGGTGCCCGTTGCATAGGCATTGAGTGGGAAGCGGCGTATGTGGATTGCGCACAGCGTTGCGCGAATGCACTGAACCTGGCCAATGTAACGTTCGTTCGGCAGGACGCGCGAGAAGCCGATCTGTCGATGGGGACCATGTTCTATCTGTACACGCCGTTCACAGGCGCGATGCTGAGGGATGTGTTGACCCGGCTGAGGCAGGAGGCTGTCACGCGCGAGATTCGCATTTGCACCCTCGGACCTTGCACCCCGATCATCGCTCGAGAGCCGTGGCTCGAGTACGTCAACGTGGCGAGTATCGATCAGCCCGCGTTGTTTCGCAGCGTCTAGATGTCCACTTGTGCGGACATTCTGCGCAGCGTCGGGGCGTTGGCCTATCCATAACTCACCTGATTTTCCCTGCTCAGAGTTGCCTTGACGGCGTCCGGAGGCTGCCTGAACATCGGTCGCATATCCCCTATTTGGGGCCTACTAGGCATCAGGCGACTTTGGACACTGAAATCATGGACCCAGTCTCAAAGTTTGAGTATGTGAAAGTCTTGTGGGTCTGGCTCATTCCTGTGCTGGTATTTGTGCTGCTGCTCATTCCAAGACCTCGTCGGTTCTGGCTTCGGTGCCTGATCGCCATATTCGCTGGCTGGCTGTGCACTGTCCTGTTCACCACCCTTGTCTATATCCCGTCCGGCATAGCGGCTGGTCACGCTTTGGGACAGCATTTCCCGGAAGGGCGCTATGACAACAACACTTCTGGTATCGCGATCCTTTTTGGGTGGGTCTGTCCGGCGATGCTCGTGGCGGCTTTTGCTGGTGTTCGCTTTGGGTGGCAGCGCCTTCGTCGACACGGCACCTAACAATTCATTCAAGCCGGTTCGCGGCTCGGCTTGATTCAGCAGGTCGGAAATCTGCTCCCGGGTCTCGCCCGGCGCGATAGACGGCAGCCTGCTAGGATCGTTTGCGCCGGTATGTCGCGCCGCAACCACTCAATGGGGATCATGCATGAAGCTCGGAATATTCCGCTGGCTGGCGATTGTATCGTGGCTTGCCTGCGCCACCGTTCTGGCAGCTGAAAAAGACGAAGCGCCGGAACTGTTCGCACAGACCGAGCGCTACAACATCGACTACACGGTCAATGCCGACGGGTCCTTCATCGAGAGCCGCGAATGGGCAGTGAAGGTGTTGAAGGAGCAGGCGGTCGAGTACCTGAAACGGACCTCGATCAGCTACAGCACCAGCATCCAGAAGGCCGATGTGATCGCCGCCTACACGCTGAAGGCGGATGGTCGCCGCATCGACGTGCCGGAATCGAACTTCCAGGTCCAGACCAACGGCGGCAAGGGTGACGGCGGGCCGGCGTTCTCCGACGTCACCACCATGGCCGTGGTGTTTCCCGACGTAGAGGTCAACGACACCGTGGTGCTGTCCTACAAGCTGACTGGCAGCAAGCCGATGTTCGACGGGCATTTCTCGACCGTTGAGAGCTTCAGCACCTCCACCTACTACGGCGATGTGCGCATCAAGATCGATGCACCGGCATCGCTATGGACGCAACACCGCGCCTGGCAGCTGAAGGAAGTACGCAACGAACAGAAAGCCGACCGCAAGGTCGTCGAATGGTCCTGGCAGAATCGCAACCCGGTGAAGAGCAAGCGCAAGGACTGGTCGGTCTACGATATCGAACAGTCGCCAGGCTTTGCCTTTTCCACCTTCCGCGACTACGCCAGCATTGCCGATGCCTACGGCTTGCGCGCGCAGCCCAAGGCTGCGGTGACGCCGCGCATCCAGAAACTGGCCGACGAGGTCGCGGCCGGAAAAAAGGAACCACGTGACATTGCGCGCGCGCTGTACGACTGGGTTGCCACCAACATCACCTATGCCGGCAACTGCATCGGCCTGGGTGCGGTGGTGCCGCGCGATACCGATTTCGTACTCGACAACCGCATGGGCGACTGCAAGGACCATGCAACCCTGCTGCAAGCGCTGCTGACCGCCAAGGGCGTCACCAGCCAGCAAGCCCTCATCAACGCAGGCAACTCCTACACGCTGCCCAAGGTCCCGGTGGTGTCGATGGTGAACCACGTCATCACCTATATCCCCAGCCTGGACCTCTACCTGGACTCCACGTCCTCGGAGACACCGTTCGGGATGTTGCCGCCCAACAGCGCGGGCAAGCCGGTGCTTCTGGTCAACGGATATCGTGAAGGCACACGCACTCCGGCAATGCCGTTGGGCAGTAACCGCCAGCGCATGACGACGACGCTCAAGATTCAGGCCGACGGGTCGGTCACGGCGCAAGTGGATGTCGCGGTGGAGGGAATGTTCGCGAGTGCATCGCGCGCCGGCTTCCGTAATGTCACGGACGAGCAGCGCAAGGAAATGGTCAAGAACTACTTCCAGGCGATTGGCCACGAGGCCAGCGGCGGCATCGAATGGGATGACGCCAAGGCCTTGCTGGACAGGCATCGCTATGCCGCGCAGTTCGAAGTCAAAGACATGTTGCCGGTACCGGGCGCGTTCCCGATCCAGCCCATGTTTTTCAGCATTGGAAGTGTCATGGCATTTGCGGCGCAGGCATCGGACGAAGTCGAGGGGCAGTTCGATACCGCATGCGGCAGTGGATACTCGGAGGAGGAATACACCTACGAATTCGCCAAGGACCTCAAAGTGCTTGCGGTGCCGCCGAATCTGTCGCTGTCGAACGATACGTTGAGCTACGCTGCAACCTATGAGCTGAAGGACAACGTGCTCAAGGTCAGGCGAGTACTTGATGACCGCACGCCTGGTCCAATCTGCACCCCTGAATTCAACGCCCGGTACGATGCATTCATGAAGAAAGTGTTGTCGAACCTCAAGGCACAGGTTGTCTACGGGACGGAGTGAGAGGACGCACTGACAGGACCGAGTGCCTCATGTCGAACATCACCCGCAGAACTCTCTTCAAGGCCTTGGCGGCAGGAGCGGTGGTATCGCCATTGCCCTTGCTGTCAGAAGCGCGGCCGCCAGCATCGGAATGTGGCCCGATCACCCCACGATGGGGGAAGGGAATAGAAGGGCAGCGCAAGGCGGATCTGGGGGACGGCACTTACCTCAACCCCATCGTCGCCGGCGACCATCCGGATCCGACCATCCTCAAGGATGGCGACGATTACTACATGACGTTCTCGTCGTTCTATTCCTATCCAGGCCTGGTGATCTGGCATTCGACCGACCTGGTCAACTGGGCGCCCATCGGCGCGGCATTGCGAAAGCAACTCGGGACGATCTGGGCGGTCGACCTGTGCAAGCACGGCGACCGCTACTACATCTACCTTCCCGCCAATCCCGACGACAAACGCTGGTCGATCTACGCGATCTGGGCCGACGACATCCGCGGGCCCTGGAGCGAACCGGTCGATCTCAAGATCTTCGACTGCATCGATCCGGGCCATGTCGTCGGCGAAGACGGCAAGCGCTATCTCTTCGTCAACGGCATCCGCAGGATCCGGCTCACCGACGACGGGCTCGCGACGGATGGCGCGCTCGAGCCTGCCTACAGTCCATGGCGGTATCCCGACGACTGGATCGTCGAGAACTTCGCACCGGAAGGTCCGAAGTTGCTCCGCCACAACGACTGGTTCTATCTGATCACCGCGGTAGGCGGCACGGCCGGGCCGCCGACGGGTCACATGGTGATTGCAGCCCGATCAAGATCGGTGCATGGACCTTGGGAACATTGTCCGCACAATCCTTTGGTACGCACGCTGTCGGCATCCGAGCCCTGGTGGTCGCGAGGACACGCTTCGCTGGTGGAAGGTCCCGCCGGCGACTGGTGGATGGTCTACCACGCTTACGAAAATGGCTTCAGGACGCTGGGCCGCCAGACCCTGCTGGAGCCCATCGAGTGGACGTCAGACGGCTGGTTTCGCGCCAAGGGCGGTGACCTGTCCAAGCCCATTCGCAAGCCGGCTAAGGGCAAGACGAGCTCTGCTGGGTTCGCGTTGTCGGATGACTTTTCCACCGACCGCTTCGGCATCCAGTGGGCGTTCCACGACCCCAGTTCCGATGAGATGAAGCGCGTCGTGCGCACAGGCAATGCACTGAAACTGGCGGCGGTGGGAACTTCGCCAGCGGACAGCTCGCCGTTGGCCTTCATCGTGCCGGACCGCGCCTACCAGGTGGAAGTCACGCTGGAACTCGATAGCGACGCTGAAGGTGGCCTGTTGTTGTTCTACAACCACAAGGCCTTCGTGGGCGTGGGCTTCGCGCGCGACACGATCAAGACGTTCCAGTACGCGGAAGAACAGGTCTGGGGGCGAGTTCCGATCGCGAATCGGCGCGTGCGCGTGCGGCTCACCAACGACCAGCACATCGTCACCTACGAGTACTCCCACGACGATGGTCGCTCATGGCGACTGCATCCCACGCGCATGGAAGTCTCCGGCCTGCACCACAACGTCTTTGGTGGTTTCCTGAGCCTGAAGGTCGGTGTCTACAGTGCGGGTAGTGGCGGAGTCGTGCTGAGGGACCTCCGTTACCGTGTGATCGAACGATCATGACCCTCTGATGCAGCGATGGGTTCGCTGACGTGTCGACGCTACTCCTCGATCTCCCCGCCGATGGAACGCAGATGTTGTCGGAACGTGATGTCCGCACCCGAGTTCCGTGCCGCGAGGTACTCGTCGAAGTGGCAAAGCTTCCTGAGCGTTGTGTCGAAGTGCATGCGGGCCGCCTGATGGCGTTCGGTGTCGCGGATGCTGGCGGCCACTTCGGCGACCTCGCCAGCACGGGCTAGCGGAACAAACAGGACGCCATCGTCGTCACCGAGCACGAAGTCGTCG
This sequence comes from Lysobacter sp. CFH 32150, assembly GCF_022758295.1. Classification (GTDB taxonomy): domain Bacteria; phylum Pseudomonadota; class Gammaproteobacteria; order Xanthomonadales; family Xanthomonadaceae; genus CFH-32150. Next base: position 99,700 of record NZ_JALDWJ010000009.1, read on the forward strand.
GCGGTGACCATGTGCTGGCCGCAGGTGGCGGAGGAAAGCGCATGGGATTCTTGTCTGTCCAGTCGCTGCGGGCCGACCGGCAGGACGCCGAGGCTGAAGATTGGCAGGCGTATCGTCCGCAGTTCGGCGGTATCGCGGTGCAATCCCCAGATGACGATCCCCGACAAACCTGCGCGGCTTGCTTCCAGCGTCACCAGGTCTCCGACGCAGGCCTCATCCTGACGGCCTTCGTTGTCGACGATGAGAACATCGCCAGGAGCCGCTCGATCGATGGCTTCCAGAAATACATCGACGCTGCCGTAGTGCCGTGCGGGGCAGACACGACCGGCCAAGTGCGTGTTATTCCACAAGGGACGCATGCCGGTAGGCGCGCAGCGAACCGGGATGCCGAGCCGCATGCACGCATCGGCAACATGCGGTGTCGTGAGGTCGAGGTAGGTTCGTTGAAGCTTTACGGATTCCATGCTGTGTCCTCGGAATGCGGCGGAGCAAGTAGATGTGGAGCGTCGGCGTCAGCGCGAGTCGGGCTTCGCCTGCAAACAGATCAGCGTCTGCTGTCCCAATGCAACGAGGGTTCGCTCGCCCCCTGCCACGGCGAACACTTCGAGCTGGCAAGCGGTCAGGGTTCGCCCCGATCGCACTACGGATCCAATCGCTTCCAGATGGTCGCCCTGTGCAGGCGCCAGCAGGTTGATCTTGTATTCGACCGTCAGGACCGAGCTGCCAGCCGGGAACAGAGTGAGCCCCGCGTATCCTCCGGCCGAATCCGCGATGGCGCTCGTGGCACCAGCGTGGAAGAAACCGTTCTGCTGCGTGAGTTCATCGCGGAACAGCAACCGGATCACGACGCGCCCCGGCGCGACGTCGGCCAGCTCAGCGCCCAGGTGCGCCATGAGCCCCTGCAAAGCGAAGCTGGAGCGAACCCGCTCCAAGGCTTGCGATTCGGAGTCGCTCCGTTGATTCGAAGATTTCGTCATGGCGCTTGCCTGTAAAGATGTTGGTGCTTCAGCTGCCGAGTCGCTCAGCGAGCAGGATCACGGCGATCGCGATCATTGCACCGCCAGAGAACCGGCTGACGGCCTGGGCGGCTCGTGGGCGTGAGCGCAATACGGCCTGCGATCCGAACCCAACGAGGAGATAGACCACACCGCAACTCAGGATGTGGACCAGTCCCAGGGCCATGACTTGCGCCGGAATGGACCAACCGGCTGTCGGATCGGTGAACTGCGGCAGCAATGCCAAGAACAGCAGGAAGACTTTGGGATTGAGGCCGCTCACGCAGGCGCCTTTTGCCAGCCATCGAATCCATGGTCCCGATTCCTGGTCTGTTCCGGCGCTCGGCACGGGCGGGTGGGCGAGCATGCTGATGCCGAGCCACAGAAGATAGGCTGCTCCGGTCACGGTGAGCATCGTCAATGCGATCGGGATGCTGGCGACGAGGGCACCCACGCCGGCGGCTACGACTATGGTCGCCGCCAAATGTCCGAACAGCAGTCCGGTCACAGCGGGCGTGACCACGCGTCCACGCATGCCCGCGGAGATCGCGTAGGCCCAGTCCGCACCGGGCGTGATCACGAACAGAAGCGACACCGCCCAGAAGGCGGCCAAAGTGCCCAGCATCATGGCTTCATCCACCCCTTCTCCCGTCAGGCAGAAGAGCCCGCCGGCCCTGTGGCAGGCAGAATATTCCTGATACTCAGCGATGTGCTTCCAATTATTTGCCATGCAAGCTAAGAATTGGCAAAAATATGTCCATATGGACGCCACAGATAGAAAAATCCTTGCTGAACTGCAGTCAGACGGGCGACTTTCGGTCACGGAGCTGGCCGAACGCGTCAACCTCAGCGTCTCGCCTTGTCATCGTCGACTCCGAGCCTTGGAGCAGTCCGGCGCCATCAAGCGCTACCGCGCTCAGCTCGACCCCGGTGCGCTTGGCCTGAACTTCTCAGCGATCGTTTTCGTCACGCTACGCGAGGGCGATCGCCAGGCCGTCGAAGCATTCGAGGCCGCGGTCGCGGAAGTGTCCCAGGTGATCCAGGCGCAACGGCTCTTTGGCGATCCGGATTATCTCCTCCACGTCATCGCTCGTGACCTGCCAGCCTTCCAGCTTCTCTACGACGAGCGCTTGTCTACGCTGCCCGGCGTCCAGCGACTCACCTCCACGCTCGTCATGAAGAGCGTCGTTGAAGACCGACCTCTTCCGTTGAGCGCAAAGTAGGAAAGCCCTCCAGATTTGCGCACGTCCGCTCTTGGCCGGATGCAGCCGGTCATCGAAACCGGCAGTGACTCAAGGCGGAATCTGATCGGCCGCTGTTTACGAAAGTCCCTGGGCAGCGACACGCAGAATGGTCGCACGCGCCTGTCGGCCTTCTGGTGTCGGCAGCACTGCATAGTTGTGTGGTTGACCCTGTCGTAGATGTAGCTCGATCGGCACGCCCGCCGCCCGCGCCTTCGCGGCCAGTTCGATGCTGTCCGGATAAAGAAGGTCGAGCGTGCCGGAGAACACGATCATCGGCGCCAGTCCGCGGAAATCGCCATTCAATGGACTGACATACGGATGGGCGACATCCAAGTCGCCCGCATAGAGACGCGCCGCTTCGAGGATGCCGGGAATGGCCTGCATGGGGTCACGAGCGGCGATCGCCATGTGCTCTGGCTGGCTGAGCGCAGCATCCAGCGCGGGCGAAATCAGCACCAGGCGGTCCGGTTGCCGAGATCCGGCGTCCCGTAACCATTGCGCTGTCGCCAGTCCCAATCCGGCACCCGCAGAATTGCCGATCACCGTGACCTTCGCAGGCGCGGCATCTTCCAGAAGCTTGCGCAACAAGTCGCCCATGGCCGGCACGACGTCCTTCGCGGTGGCACCGGGAGCCAGCGGATAGATGGGAACGACGCAACGGACGCCAGCATTACGGGTCAGGTCACCGATGAAGCGCCAATGCGCGCGAACGATCTCGTTGATATAGCCGCCGCCATGCAGGAACACCACGTAGTGGCCCACATCGGGATTTGCAGACGGCGCCGTGTAGTAGACAGGCCATCCCGCGACGTTCTTCAACGTTACCTCGACACCTCGACCCAGACCTGTCGGTCCATAGGGGGCCGGCCGCAGTGCCAGTCTGCGCACGTGCTCTTGCACGGCCGCAGCGGACGCCGTTTGCTTCTTGATGGGAAGAAGCCGTAGAAGACCATTGATGCAGCGACTCTGCCAGCTCGGTCCGGCATCGTCCGACAGCAACCCCTGTGTCCTTCCATCCTCTCGAACCTGCGGTGCTGTTGCGGTCTTCCCAACGCTCATGACTACTCCGGCTTGGATGCGAGTGCGGATTTCTTCGTCGACTCGGCAAGCAATGTCACTTGTCCATTTGTCGCCGTCTGGAAATACAATGCGAGCAATAGCTCTCATTTTCCACTCGCATTCGGCACGCAGGAGAAGAATGGCGCGCAAGCCACTTACCAAACCTAGAAAGCACGCCTCTCAAGAGAGGTCGCGCGCGACGGTTGACGCGCTGATTGAAGCGACAGCTCGCATTCTGGTCAGGGAAGGCTTCGACAAAGCGAGCACCAACCGCATCGCTGAAAAGGCGGGCGTGAGCATTGGTTCGCTTTACCAGTACTTCCCTGGCAAAGAGGCGCTCGTTGCCGCCGTCATCGATCGGCACAATCAGGACATCATGCAGGTGGTCCGTCGCGCACTGGCGGAGGTGGCCTCGCAGCCGGTTGAGAAAGCGGTGCGCAGGCTCGTAAGCGTGGCGATCGAGGCGCATCGCATCGACCCCAAGCTGCATCGCGTCCTGGCAGAGCAGATTCCGCGCACGGGGCGTTTTGAGCATGTAGAGGCATTCAATCGCGAGGCCTATGCGCTCTTCATTGCCTATCTTGAGGACCACCGCAGCGAACTTCGCGCGATCGACCTGGAGCTTGCGGCATTCGTGTGCGCGAACTCGATAGAAGCGGTGGCCCATACTGCGGTTCTGCACCACCCCGAAATGCTCTCGAATGAAGCGGTTGGAAAGCTCGTCGACGAGACCACGCGCATGGTAGTCGGATATCTGCAGTAGTCGCCTGCACCGAGCGAGACGACGCTCGTGCCTGCGAGAATGCGAGTAGTCGCATCCAGCAGCTTCTCCATCGTTGGATTGCGCGCGCCATCAGATGCAGATTGCGAATACGAGTAGACGATGCGAGCGATGGCTCGCAAGCTGCTCGGCATGCAATCGACCTCACGCAACCACAGGCTTGATGACCCAGCCGCCCGGGCAGGAGCGTTACGCCCGCCTTTCCCTTTCTGGGCCTCCACGATCTAGTTGTCCGGCATTTGAGTCGCGACCGGACCTGGCGATCGGCATTTTCAAGCTACAAACACGCAGCAGGATGGCTGATGCACCCAGTTGCCGGCCTTGCCGATGGTCACGGCATGTCGACCCGCTATGTGTTCCGCTGAGCTAACAGGAGACAAGAGCGGTTCACACCATGCGCCAGCTTTCCTACTCCGTCGCTTCCTGCTTGTTCATCTGCTTTGCGTCGAGCGTAACGTCGACTGCGCGCGCACAGCATTCGCAACATCCACCAACGCCACAGTCATCGACGCCGCCATCGGGCACGCAGCAGTCGCAGCCATCGGAGTATCTACAACCCCAACCTGCGCCTGTTCCTCAGCCAGAGCCATCTTCGGAAGAGGAAACGTCTCGCTATCTGCAACCCTCGCAGCAACCTGCTGAAACACACCCGGACCACCCCTCGGCACATCCGGTGGTTGATCAAGCTCATGCCGGACATGGGGAGCAGCCCGTCCATGGCGGCGAGATGATGGGCTTACTCGGTCCGTATCCCATGTCACGCGAGGCCTCCGGCACCAGTTGGCAGCCAGAAGCGACACCAATGGGTGGGAAGCATTTCACGCGTGGCGATTGGAACCTGATGACGCACGGCTTTGCCAATGTCGCCTACGACCATCAGCCCGGCCCACGTGGCGATGATGATGTGTTTGCAGCCAGCATGGGCATGTTGATGGGCCATCGGATGGTGGGCGCAGGCACGTTCGGCTGGCGCGCGATGGTATCGCTGGACCCGATCTTGATTGGCAAGAAGGGCTACCCGCTGCTGCTGCAGACCGGCGAAACGGCTGATGGCCTGACGCCTTTGATCGATCACCAACATCCACACGATCTGTTTATGGAGTTGGCGGTCAGTTACAGCAGGCCGCTGGCCGCGAATAACGCCTGGTTCGTCTATTTTGGCCTGCCTGGTGAACCGGCATTGGCCCCCCCGGCGTTCATGCATCGCTTTTCCGGTGTCGATAATCCTGAAGCGCCGTTGGGACATCACTGGCTTGATTCCTCCCATATCACTTTCGGTGTACTCACTGGTGGCTACGTGCATGGCAATTGGAAGATCGAGGCGTCGGTCTTCAATGGCCGCGAGCCTGACCAGGACCGTTATGACATCGAATTACACTCGCTCGATTCCACTGCCGTCCGTGTGAGCTACAACCCGACGCCGAATTGGGCGCTGCAAATCAGTCGTGCGCGCTTGAACGAACCCGAACAACTCGAACCAGACGTCGATATCGACCGCACCACAGCCTCTGTGGCTTATCACCGCGAAATTGCGGACGGCGATTGGCAAGCCATGCTGGCCTGGGGTCGCAACAAGAAGAATCCTGGTCTCACCACCGATGCCTGGTTGTTGGAATCGGCTTTGCACCTGGCACCGGCTTGGACGCTATTCGGCCGCTTTGAATCCGGCGAGAAAGATGAGCTGTTCGCTGACGATTCGCCACGGCACGGGCAGATGTTTCAGGTCGACAAGCTCAGCATCGGCGCAGTGCGCGATTTCAGTGCCACCCGCTTCGGTACTTTCGGCGTCGGTGTGGTCATCAGCCAGCACGTCCTGCCAGCGGGCTTGGACGAGGTTTATGGTGGCGATCCGCTATCGACCATGGTGTTCCTGCGCTGGAAACTCGAAGACGCCATGCAACACCACTCAGAGACTCCACCAGCGAACGTGGCGGCGCCAGAGAAGCGTCACTAATAAGCGGGAAGCTCCAATAATCAGTGAGTGTGTTTGTCTTGCCGTGGTCGCGATGACCAATGCACATGGATGACCTTCCATCCATCGGTGGATTTGCGCAGCACCAGTGTCTCTGCGCTGGTCAGCTTGACCGACTGGCCGTTGGACTCGCCGTCGATGGACGACTCAGTGGCCACCCAGGCCATGTCGCCTAGTCTGTCGCCAGTCTGACGTTGCACCACGTACTTGGCGTGTCTCAGGAACTCCACGTCGGCTTGTAGATGGTGCGCGGCGTACTCGGCGCGGGAACGTTCTGCGCCGCCACTTTCCAGGATCAACACTTCGGGGTCGAGTAGCGCTTGGACCTGCGCGGCATCGCCGGATGACAGCGCGGCATGCAAGGCTTTTGCTGCGGCTTCCGGCGATCCCGTCGCTGACGTGTCATGCAGATGCTGCTTGCCGTCGGCATGGGGATGCATCTCCGGCTCCGGCCTGGCAGCATGCGAAGGCTCGCTGGACTCCTCATCGTGCTCGTCATGATGTTCCGGCTCACCGGTTTCTCCGCCGCCGTGCGAATGCCCGCCACTCGTTGCGACGGTCGCGCGGTATTGCTCGGCATTCAACTGCGGCAGACTGCGGAGGAACGCCACCATGCCCCAGATGTATTCGTCCTCCATGCTCTTGCCCCAAGCTGGCATGGCGGTCGCTTTGATGCCGTGTTTGATCACCCAGAAGTCTTCGGCGGGGTTTTGCGCGGCACGTTTCGCAAGATTCGGTGGGGGCGGATACAGCCCCTTGCTCAGCTCCGTTGGGGGCATGCCGGGCGCCAGGTGGCAGCCCGTGCACATTGCATCGTAGTTACCGGCGCCAGAACGTATCCGGGTCTTGTCATTCAGATCCGGAACGCTGATCTCATCGCTACGGGCCTCGATCGAGCGCTCCCGTGTCACTTCCAGCAGTGAATGGACTAGGCGGTAATGCGGATCATCAGCACCGATGTTATAGATCCCGGAGTAGATGAACGCGATCGCGAGAACGGCCACGATGAGGGCAGCAAGCAATAGCCGGACGGACAATTTCATGTGTCCACGAGCTCCAGTTGTTTCAACGGATGTTCCATGAAATGACATTGTGAACGCCGCCGCGCCACGCTACTCCTCCCTAAGTGGCCGCGCCATCTCGGCATTTTGATCGGCGCTGGACGACATCGAGCGCCGAAGAACACGACAAGCCCTGAAGGCGGCGAGATCCGGGATCAATATAGGCAGGGACATATCGATGGCTTGACTCTGGACTAAGGTCCAACCTGCAGAATCCGATCAGGTTCCCCGGACAATCGCCCATGCATATCGGTCAATTGGCCCGCGAAGCGGGCGTTCCCATCGATACGGTGCGCTATTACGAGCGCAATGGCCTGCTACCGCTTCCGGCCCGGCGCGCATCTGGCTATCGCGACTATCGGCCGGAAGATGTCGCGCGATTGCGCTTCGTGCGCCGGGCCAAAGCGTTGGGATTCACCTTAAACGAGATCCGCGAGTTGCTCGCACTGTCGGATCATCGCGACGACGACATGGCGACTCTCAAGGCGGCGGCCACTGCCAAGTTGGTCGACATCGACCACAAGCTCGCCGAACTCTCCCGCATACGCGCGGGGTTGCAAACCCTGGTCGCGGCCTGCCCGGGGCACGGGGCGCTCAAGCAATGTCCAATCCTCAATGCGCTAGCAGAGGAAATGCATGAACAATGATCACGACCATTCTCCAGTACGGAGCGCCCACACTGTGATCGATCCGGTGTGTGGCATGTCGGTCGATCCCTCGAAGACCGCTCATCATGCCAAGCATGCGGGCGCCGACTATTACTTCTGTTCGGCACGCTGCCGCGAGCGGTTCGTAGCGGAACCGACGAAGCACCTCAGACCATCGAGCGGGGCACCTGCAGAGCCATTGCCGACCGGCACGATCTACACCTGCCCGATGCATCCGCAGATTCGCCAGCCCGGACCGGGCACATGCCCGATCTGCGGCATGGCGCTTGAACCGGAAATGCCAAGCCTGGAGGAGGAAGACAACCAGGAGCTGAGCGACTTTTCGCGTCGCTTCTGGTGGACGTTGCCGCTGACCGCGCTCGTGCTGGCGCTGGCGATGCTGGGTCCTCGCATCTCCTTCCTCACGACTGAGGCGCGCATCTGGGTCGAACTGGCCCTGGGCGCCCCGGTCGTCCTGTGGGCCGGTTGGCCCTTCTTCGAACGTTGCGCCCAGTCGATTCGTAACCGCAGTCCCAACATGTGGACGCTGATTGGCATCGGTGTAGCGGCGGCATTCGGCTACAGCGTCGTGGCGACCATTGCCCCGGACTTGTTCCCGGCTTCGTTTCGCGAACACGGCCGCGTCGGTGTGTATTTCGAGGCTGCAGCCGTCATCGTGTCGTTGACGCTGCTCGGCCAGTTACTTGAGTTGCGCGCGCGTTCCAAAACCTCCGCGGCGATCAAAGCATTACTGGGGCTGGCACCGAAGACGGCACGTCGTATCAACGACGACGGCAGCGAGGAAGACATTCCGCTGGAGCATGTCCACGTCGGCAATCGCTTACGCGTCCGACCAGGGGAGAAGGTGCCCGTGGACGGCGTGGTCCTCGAAGGCCGCTCCAGTGTTGATGAGTCGATGCTGACCGGCGAGCCCATCCCGGTCGAAAAGACGCACGGCGCACGCGTCATAGGAGCGACGATCAACGGCACCGGCAGCCTGATCATCCGCGCGGAGAAAGTCGGTTCGGAAACGGTGTTGTCGCAGATCGTGCAATTGGTGGCGCAGGCGCAGCGTTCTCGGGCATCGATGCAGCGCATGGCGGACAAGGTGGCGTTCTGGTTCGTCCTCGCGGTACTGACTATCGCCGTGCTGACATTCTTTGGCTGGGGCCTGTTGGGCCCGGAACCATCCTGGACCTATGCCGTCCTGAACGCGGTGTCGGTGCTGATCATTGCCTGTCCCTGTGCGTTGGGACTGGCGACACCGATGTCGATCATGGTCGCCACCGGACGCGCAGCGCAAAACGGCGTGTTGTTCCGGGATGCCGAAGCCATCGAACAGTTGCGCATCATCGACACGCTGATCGTCGATAAAACGGGCACCCTGACCGAGGGGCGACCGGCGTTCCGCGATAGCATCGTGGCCGAAGGCTTCACCGCTGAGCAAGTGCTGCAACTGGCGGCGAGCTTGGAGCAAGGCAGCGAACATCCGCTCGCAGAAGCGATTCTGGCCGAGGCCAAACGTCGCAATCTGACACTGGAGCGCGCCGAGGATTTCGATTCGGTGACCGGCATGGGCGTGCGCGGACGCGTCGCCGGAAAGGCACTGGCACTCGGCAACAGAACGTTGATGGCCGAAGTCGGCGCTGACATCACACCCGTGCTGGAAAGTGCCGAACGGTTGCGCAAGGAAGGCGCTAGCGTGATGTTCCTGGCGGTGGAAGGCCGTCTGGCAGGTGCGGTGGCCGTCGCCGATCCGATCAAGGCGACTACGCTGCCCGCCCTAAACGAATTGCGGGCCGCGGGCTTGCACATCGTGATGGCCTCAGGCGATGCACAGGCCACTGCAGAAGCCGTGGGTCGCACGCTCGGGATTGAAGACGTGCGTGGCGAAGTGCGACCAAAAGATAAAGCCGAACTGGTGCAGCAGCTCAAGGCGCAAGGCCGCCGTGTGGCGATGGCCGGTGACGGCATCAACGATGCTCCGGCGTTAGCCGCCGCCGATGTCGGCATTGCGATGGGCACGGGCACGGACGTGGCGATGTCGAGCGCGCAGGTAACGTTGGTCAAAGGTGATCTGCGGCGCATCCTGCGAGCACGAGAAATCTCGGATGCCACTGTCGCCAACATGAAACAGAACCTGGGTTTTGCGTTCCTCTACAACGCCATCGGCGTGCCTATTGCTGCCGGCGTGCTGTACCCAGTGTTCGGCTTGTTACTCAGTCCGATGATTGCGGCGCTTGCTATGAGCTTGAGTTCGGTATCCGTCGTGACCAATGCGCTGCGCTTGGCGCGATCACCGTCATCGCGGAGTCAGGAACACGCCTTCAGAGAAAGCAAGCCAGCCGCTTCCTGCCACTGATACAGGTGCCTTCGCGCTGCCTAGGCAAACATCGGTGCACTCTTATTCCGTGCGATGGCGGGATGGACGCGCCCAGGATTGATGCAGTGCAATGCAAATTTCAATGTTTCGCTAACCCTGGAGTAGATCCCTTGTCTTGAGTAACTCCACCATTCCAATCTTCGAAGGGATAGGTGGCGGCATTGCTGAATCTTGATGTGGTGTGCAGCGTCTGCTGACGCCTTATCGGCATGGCGATGTGAACCTGGCCTCAGTGTGGGAATGCTCACGCAATGCCGGGTGGCCGGACGTAATCGTAGCCGTCGCTCTGCTGGCCATGTTTCTCGGCTCGGCAATCCGCATTCTCGGTGCGGCATGGAGCGGGGTTCCGGCAGTTTTCAAGCTGACCATTAACTTGTGTCCGCTTTGGCCGTGAGCCGCCCTTCGTCAGGCCTCGCAGCCATTGCGCGTTCGCTTAGCCGTTGACAATGCCCTCGGTGACGATCAGCAGAACAACGCTATTTGCGTCAAGCTGATGCTCCGCACGCAACGCAGGATTCGCGGCCAGATGCAGTAGGCCGGCGAGGCCGGCCGCGCCGGACTCGGTCGTTGCGGGTCCCATAGCTTCGCGCAATGCTTGAGGGGCAGTGCGGAGTTCGTCCTCGTCGACGACTACGGCACGGGCGTCGTGGCGCTGCAGAATTTGCAGCGCTGGCGCCGAGGCTAGCCCGCACGACAGCATCGTTGCCGATGTGCGCAGCTCTCCCGGGATGTGCACCGGATGTCCGACCGCCAATGCGTGAGCCACACATGCGGCGGACTTTGGTTCGACGACCACAATCCGATGCGGTGCTTGCATCAGATCCATCAGTCCATCCGCCATCGCCGCGGCGAGGCCGCCAACACCGGCTTGCACCAACAGGTGACTGGGGCGGGTGTTTCCTTCTGCACGAAATTGCGCGACCAACTCGCGCGCGATCACTGCGTACCCATCCATCACGTCCTGGACGATCGTGTCATGCGGATCGGAGGTCGTGTCGGGAATAAGCAAACCTTCACCGCTTCGTGCTGCCTCGGCTGCAGCGCACACGGCGTCATCGTAGGTTCCGTCAATCCAGACCACTTCGGCGCCAAAGGCCTCGATGCGCTGCGCCCGCGCCGAACTTACATCTACCGGCAGATAGACACGGGCGCTCGTCCCTGCGCGGGCGGCGGCGGCTGCAACAGCGAGGCCGTGGTTGCCGTCGCTGGCACAGATCAATCGCGGCAACGGCGCGCGCAAGTCATGGCCGAGATCATGCGGAAATACTGCGCCTGCAACGCGGCCGAGCGCCCGCAGGCCGGCGAACATGCCGCCCAGTGCCTTGAAGTTGCCAAGCGGACGCTCAGCTTCCACTTTCACGAAGAGGCGAGCCACGTTGGCGCGACGGGCCAGTGCAGGCAGCTCCAGGAGCGGTGTCGGCTGGTAATCCGCCCAAATCTGCGCGGGATCCCAGGTCAGTTCGGTCGAGGTATTGTTCATGCCGCCAGTATGGCGAGGGCGGTCGCGGATCGGCCGCAAGATTGCATGCTCGTTCGCGGAAAAGCGGCGCTATGACCGCCCCAAAACCGTGTGGCGCGCCTACGACGATGTCACTCGGTGTCCTCCAGGGGAATCGGGATAGTCAGCCCACGCTTGACCACGCTCAACGCCACATTGGTTGTGAATCGTTTCACGTTGGGATTCTCGCCGACCATGCGCGACATCAGGGCGTCGTAGGTTTCGGTATCGGGCGCGGTGATGATCAGCACGAAGTCGGCTTCGCCCGTGACGTAGAACGCCTGCTGGATGTGTTCCTGTGCCGCCAGCCATTTGCGCAACTGCGCCAGCAGTTCTGGGCGCTCGCGTTCGACCTGCAGCGAAACGATGAAGAAGGTCGGTCGCCCCACCTTGCGCGGATCGACCACTGCCGCGTCGCGTGTAATGACGCCTTGCTCGCGCAGGCGGCGTATGCGGCGCTGGATTGCGGAGGGCGACAGGGCGACCTGCTCCGCCAGGCGATCTGCCGTCTGTCCAGCGTCCTCCTGCATCAGGTTCAGCAGTTGGCGATCGAATCTATCGAGTTCCATGGACTTTTGTTTCCGGGCGATGGGCGGCCACTGCGCAGAAAAAACGCGCAAGCCGGGTGCAGATCGCGGCCATTCGACAACACGGCGTCTCTAGCATCCTAGCCTCACCGTCGGGACAAAGGCCAATGGATTTTTCGAGATTGCAGAACTTCATCGAGCAGCATTGGAAGGCTGACGTTATGCCCGCGTTGCTCGACTACGTGGCGATTCCCTGTCAGTCGCCCGCATTCGATCCGGAATGGGCGGCCAACGGCCACATGGATCGAGCCGTGCGATTGATGACGCAGTGGACGCGCGCACAACTTGCTGACGTGCCAGGCGCGAGCGTCGACGTGGTCACTCTGCCGGGACGCACTCCGGTGATCTTCGTCGACATTCCCGGCGATGACGGCGCGCCCGTGCTCATCTACGGACACCTCGACAAGCAACCACCCATGACGGGATGGACGAACGGGCGGAGCGCCTGGCACCCGTCGATCGAAGATGATCGGCTATACGGTCGTGGCGGCGCTGACGATGGCTACGCGATCTTCAGCGCCATCACCGCAGTACGGGCACTGCGCGAGCAGGGGCAGGCACATCCGCGGTGCATGATCCTGATCGAAGCTTGCGAAGAATCGGGTAGCGCGGACCTTCCGTACTACATGAACCATCTGGCGCCACGGCTCGGTGTTCCGGCCGTCGTGATTGCGCTCGACGCGGGGTGTGGAAACTACGACCAGCTGTGGCTGACGACGTCATTGCGAGGCCAGGTGGCGGGCGCCCTGACCGTGCGCGTGCTCAATGAAGGCGTTCACTCCGGCGACGCATCGGGTGTGGTGCCGTCCAGTTTCCGGATCGCGAACTACTTGCTCTCGCGCCTGGAGGATCCTGCCACCGGCGAAATAGCACGCGAGTTTCATGTGAGCATTCCCGATGCGCGTCGTGCGCAGGCAGCCCGGGCCGCGGCCGCGCTCGGCACCGGCTTCCATTCGGCGTTACCGTTTCCGGAGGATATGGCGCCGGTTCACGATGACGTGACCGAGCTTGTTCTGAATCGCTCGTGGCGACCGCAGGTGGCGATCACCGGCATCGACGGCTTTCCGAGCGTAGCGAACGCAGCTGCGGTCATGCAGCCGGTGACCGTGCTCAAGCTCAGTCTGCGGCTGCCCCCGACGCTCGATCCGCAGGTTGCTGCGCAGCGCCTCAAGGCACTGCTCGAAAGGGATCCGCCGTACCAATGCAAGGTTTCGTTTCGAATCGACATGGTGTCCCAGGGCTGGCATGCGCCTGTGGCACAGCCGTGGCTGCAGGCCAGCCTTGATAGCGCCTCAAGCTGCGTGTTCGGCGTACCCAGCGCGCCGATCGGCGGTGGTGGCGGCATTCCATTCCTGGCCATGCTGGGCGACCGCTTTCCCGACGCACAGTTCGTGGTGACAGGCGTGCTCGGTCCGCAGTCCAACGCGCACGGCCCGAACGAGTTCCTGCATATCCCGTACGCAAAGCGCATCACCGCCGCGATGGCGCTGCTGCTGCGAGATGCATGCGTGATCGCCTCCATGCCTGTAACCAGCGATCTGCAAGACGTGCAGGCGAGCTGAACCATCGCGCGACCCGATCTGATCTCGTCATTTCTCCTTTCTCACTGGATCTCTTTCACACCATGAAACTCCTCTATCAAACCCATTCCCCCTACGCCCGCAAAGCCCTGGTGTTTGCTCACGAAGCCGGTCTCGCATCGCAGGTCGAAGTGATGCACCACGAGACCAGTCCGACCAATCGGAACGAACAGGTCTTCGCCGAGAATCCGCTTGGCAAAGTGCCGGTGCTGCTGCGACCGGGCTTGTCGCCCATCTTCGATTCGGACGTGATCTGCGCCTACTTCGACACGTTGCACGATGGTCCGAAGCTGATCCCGGTCAACGGCGAGGCCAGATGGCACGTGTTACGCGTGCAGGCGGTAGCGCAAGGGCTGGCCGACGCCGGCATAGCGGTGCGCTGGGAAACGGTCCGTCGGCCAGAGGCACTGCGCTACTCACCGCTGCGCGACGGCTACGTCGAGAAGATGATCGCCAGTTACGACTGGCTGGAGCGGGAGCTGGACGTCGATGCCGCGGTTCATGTCGGCCATATTGCCGTTGCCACCGCACTAAGCTGGATTGAGTTCCGCGAACTGCCGGACTTCCGCGAGAAGCGGCCGCGCCTCTCCGCCTGGCTGGATGCGTTCGAGGCCCGGCTGTCGATGCGTGCCACGCCACTATCGGGGGAAACACAGGATTAGCAGTCTGCTGTCAAGCGAAGGCAATTCGCGTTCCGCTTATCCAAGTGTTGCGTATGTCCGCTCTGGCCGTAGTCGATTTGGGTGGATCGAAAGACCGCTACCGGCCGAAAGCGGACATCCGCTTACTGGATGTCATCCACGGCAATGGTGATTTCGATTTCGTACGAGCCGCTCGTGTCGGAAGGGTAGGTCGCGAACGCCAGTGTCGTGCGCTCCCCGTCGACGATGTTCTGCCAGCGGTAGCTTCCCGTTTCGCGCTTCCAGCCTTCAAGCGTTTCGGCGCCGCGGGCGATGAGTTCCAGAAGTTCGGCTGGCGTGGTGCTCGATGTGACGCGGTGGCGCGCACGCCAGTTGCGTTCGTCGCCGACGGAGATGAGTTGTTCGAAGGCAATGTCCTTGGGCCACGCAATGGCTTTCTCCAGCGCATTGGGCATGTTGCGATCGGCCATCCGGGTGCGGACGAAACCACCTTCTGGGTGCCAGTCGTACTCGAGGTGCAATGCCGTAGCGCGCGCCTTCTCTTCGCCGCGCAGTTTCGCCACGAGATGCAAGGCCGCGTCGATGCCGGAGGACAAACCGGCGGAGGTGATGTACTTGCCGTTGTCCGCCCAGCGTACGTCGCGCACCACGTCAACCTTGGGGTACATGTTCGCCAGGCCGTCCAGCGCCCTATGGAACGTGGTCGCCTTGAGTCCGTCCAGCAACCCGGTCCCGCCGAGGATGTACGCGCCGGTGCAGACCGACAGGACGTAGCGTGCCGACTCCGAGCGCGTGCGGACGAAGTCCAACACCGTTTTGTCGTGATGCGCCTCATGTACCTCACCACCAGGAACCAGCAACACATCGAAGCCCGGCGCGTCGGCAAAGCTGTGGTCCGGGGTGACGGTCAATCCCATGGCGGTCTTCACCGGTTTGCCGTCATGCGAGACGGTCACCACGCCGAAGCCGGCGGTACCGAAGACTTCGTACGGCGCGGAGAAGTCGATGATCTGGACACCATCGAAGAGGAGGATGCCGACGCGCACCTCGGGTTTTGAATGCGGCGCATGGGCGGCCGATGCCGGCCGCGGAACAACGAGCGAAAACAACATCACCACAGCGATCAGTAAGGCGCGCATGGGAAGCCCCCGAGTTGGAATGCCGCAAGCGTGCGCAAGGCGTGCGCGCAAAAGCGGACAACGAACCCGCGCTTTCGGACATCCGCGCGGCTGCGGCAACTCAAGGCGCGCTGAAGCGTTCCCGATAGTCGCTGGGACGTACGCCCAGCTGGCGCGCGAACGCCCGCCGCATCGCCTCGTCCGATGAAAAGCCGCAGTGGGAAGCGATCCGCTTCAAGTCCTTGTTCGTACTCTCCAGCAACGGCTTCGCGGCCTCGACGCGAAGTTGTTCGATGTACTTCTGCGGTGTCGTGCCGAAGACGGCCTGAAAACGCCGACCGAACTGGCGCGTGCTCATGTGCATCCGCTGCGCCAGTTGTTCGACGTCCAGCCGCGCGCGCAGGTGCTCGCGGATCCACGCCGCCAGTTGCGCGAACTGATCCGGCAGATCGAGCTCTTCCAGCTGACGGCTGAACTGGCTTTGCCCGCCGGAACGCTTGCACACCATCACCATGCGCTTGGCCACCTTCAGCGCCAGCGGCAGTCCGTGGTCCGCGGCCACCATCGCTAGTGCCAGGTCCATGCCTGCCGTGATGCCTGCCGACGTCCACACCGATGCGTCGTGCGTGTAGATCGCATCCGGCACGACGCGGACCAGCGGATAACGCTGCTTCAATTCCGCAACGTCCAGCCAATGGGTGGTGGCTTCGCGCCCGTCGAGCACGCCCGCTTCGGCCAACAACAACGCGCCGCTACAGACGGAGGCGACGCGGCGCACCCGCGACGATACGTGCTTCAACCAGGCAACCAGTTCGGCGTCGGCGCGCACCCGATCCAGCGCATCGCCCATGCCGCCACTGACCAGCAGCGTGTCCACCCCGTCCGGCATGTCCGCGCACGCCATGTCGGGCAGCAGTCGCATGCCCGACGCCAACGTGACTGGTCCCGGTTGCTTGGCGATCACCTGAAGGCAGTAGAGCGGGGGGCTTTTCGGATCGTCTTCCTGCGCCTGGCGGCTGGCGAGGGCAAACACCTCCAGCGGACCGCTGATGTCCAGGGACTGGGCGTCTGCATAAACCAGCATGCAAATGACTTTGGGCATGGCGCTTGAAAGGAAATGCGGAGCAGGTTGCGAACAATGCCGCAAGACAACCGGATTGACGACTGGACGTCGCCTCCGCCACGTCGATGCCCCGGTTGTCGTCCGGGCAAGGCCCGTGTCATCTCACGTTGATGACAACCTTGCCTTTTGCACGCCCCGTTGCCAGGTAGTCCATTGCTTCGTTGGTCGCTTGGAACGGGAAGATCCGATCCATGACCGGCCGGACGACGCCAGATTCGATGAGCGACGTGATCTTGCTCAACTGCTCGCCGTTGGCCCGCATGAACACAAACGAGTAGCTGACGCCGTGCCGCTTGGCCTTCCTCCGGATGCCGGAGCTCAACAGGCGCGTGACTTGCTGCAGGAACCAGTTCAACCCGCTTTCTTTGGCGAATGCCATATCCGGCGGACCGGAGATGGAAATCAGTTTCCCTCCGGGCTTCAGCACCTTGAGGGACTTTTCGAGCGTGTCCGTGCCCAGGCTGTTCAAGACCACGTCGTAGCCATTCAGGACCTGCGAAAAATTCTCTTTCTTGTAGTCGATGACGACATCCGCGCCGAGACTTCTGACCAGATCGACATTCGCCGTGCTGGTCGTCGTCGCCACCGTTGCGCCGATGTGCTTTGCCAACTGGATGGCAAACGTGCCGACCCCGCCGGAACCGGCGTGGATCAGAACTTTCTGTCCCTTTTTCAGCTGCGCGCGTTCGATCAATACCTGCCACGCGGTCAGGCCCACCAGCGGGATGGAGGCGGCCTCTTCCATGGTGAGATTCTTGGGCTTCAGCGCAACGTCGGCTTCATTCATGGCGATGAGTTCAGCGAACGTCCCGATCCGGTCCTGGTTCGGCCGTGCATACACCTCGTCGCCAGGCTTGAACCCTCGGACCTTGGCCCCGACACGGACCACGACCCCAGCCACGTCGTTGCCCAGGATCAGCGGCAAGCGATAGGGCAGGATGAGCTTGAACTCGCCATCCCGGATCTTGGCATCCAGCGCGTTCAAACCGGCTGCGTGGATGGCGACCAGGACATCATGGTCGCGAACTTCCGGCTCCGGCATTTCGCCGAGGCGCAATGCGCTGTTGTTTTTGTAGCGATCGACGATGAATGCCTTCATGACTGCTTCTCTGGGTGTGTGAAGAAGAGTCGAGTCGGGGCATCGAGTCGCAGATCCTTTCGAATGCCAGCGTCCACCAATCGAGCCGGCGCAAATCTGCGAAGCAATCGCAGGCGATTCGCGAGCCCGCCGGCCGTGTACCGGAGTTTTGGCTGGACGGCGATGGCCGCTTGCAGCACGACGTCGGCCACAACGGTCGGCTCCTCAGCCGTTGCCATTACCTTTTTGAGCACTTTGTCGAGGAGCGCTCGAACCTCGCGATACTCATCGAGCTTCGCATCGGGAGCCAGGAAGTTCGTGTCGAACTGCGTCTTCGTGTAGGCGGGCTCGATCACCGAGACCCGGATGCCTCTTGTGCGCAGCTCGTGATCGAGCGACTCCGAATAGCCTTCAACCGCATGCTTGGTTGCGGCATAGAGCGCCCCGTAAGGCATCGGAAGGAAACCAAGCACAGAGCCGATGTTGATGATGCGGCCGTTTCCCTGACGTCGCATGTGCGGCACGACGGCACGGGTCATGCGGATCAGTCCGAAGAAGTTTGTTTCAAAGATCGCCTTGGCCTGCTCGATCGAACTCTCTTCCGCTCCGGCGGGCGCAACGCCGAAGCCGGCGTTGTTCACCAGCAGATCGATGCGGCCTTCCAACCGGATCAGCTGGCTGACGGCAGCTTCGACTGATTCGTCGCTGGTCACGTCGAGCGGCAGCATGTGGAACGATCGCTTGCCCTCTTGCGCACCGCGTCGACTGGTGCCGTAGACCTTGTAGCCAGCCTTCGCGAGCCGCTCCGCGGTGGCCTGGCCGATGCCGGACGAGGCGCCCGTGACGAGCGCGATGGAACCTTTGATGTTCATTGGGATGCCTTCAGTCGGAGAGGGGAAGTTGTGCTGCTTTTATGATGATCGTCATATTCAAGGACGAGCGCGCAGACGGGGTTCCAAGTGGGGGTCAGTTCTGGTTCGGAGCGAGGTGCTTCAGCGCTGCCTTGCGCAGCGCATCGGAAAGCCTGGGCTCGTCGACGGCACGCGCCAGCACCAGTGCGCCCACCATCGTCGCGACGGTGAAGAGGGCGCGCTCGTGTGCGCCCGGCTGCCCCCAGTCGGGCGACTGGCGGGCGACGAGGTCAATCATCTCCTTGATGCGGCGCGTGGCGGCGCGCCTTACCTCAGGCGCCTGGCGTGGCATCTCCGAACCAAGCGCGGCAGTTGCACAACCAGTCTCAATCGCCTCGAGGTGCTCTTCCGAGAGATAGGCCCGCATCATGGCCGGGAGCGCCTGCTGCGGTGGCGAGCTGGCGGCGATGCGCTCCATCATCTCCACGCTTTCACTGCCGGCACGGTCGGCGGCCTCGGCGAGCATCGCCTCGCGCGACGGAAAATGGGCGTAGAAGCCGCCGTGCGTCAGACCGGCGGCCTTCATGATGTCGGCGACGCCGGTGCCGTTGTAGCCACTGCGCCGAATGGCGCGCGCGGCGGCGTCGACGATGCGATCGTGCGTAGCTTCCTTGGATCTGGGGGCGGCTCGTTTCATATGATTAACATCATATTAAATTCCGAGGCGCGGCGCAAGGGGGCCATGCGGCAGGTTGGGCAGGGCTTTTTTTGGCGAGCTAAGCGACGATCGCTTCAAGCCATCTAGTGACCATCTCAGCCACGACGTCGCCCTTCTCGCGATGCGGCACATGCCCGCACTGCGGAAGGATTTCGATGGTCGAATGCCCAGCCGTCAGCTCGCCGATACGCTGGGGGTGGCGAATGGAGCCGAACTCATCGCTGTCGCCATGGATGGCAAGCACGGGGCAACGCACGCGACGCAGGTCTTCGTCCAGATTCCAACCGGCGAAGTCAGGAGCCAGCCACGTATCGATCCACGCACTCAGAACCCAGGCTGCCTTGTCCCCGTGATGCTTCTTCAGGCGATCAAGTTGGCCTTCCGAAACGAAGGCCCGCTTGGCATCGAGGATGCCCGCGATCGTGCGATCTTCGACGAACGCCTGGGCGGATTCCGTGATCAGGGCATGGCACTCCTGCGTGTAGGTTGCCGCACACGCAACGGCCATGCCGCCGCCGACGCTGTGCCCGAATGCGATGAAACTTTCGATCTCCAACTGTTCGCGCAGCGCGGAAAAAGCACCTTGTGCCTCCTCGCGAACAAAGTTGCCATCCAGCGTGCCCGGATGCGGTTCGGACTTGCCGAACCCAAGGCGATCGTAGGCGATCACATCCCTGTCGGTCGCACGGGCAAGGCGCTCGGGAAAATCGCGCCACAGATCCACGCAGCCCAGGGAGTCGTGAAACAGCACGATTGGGGCATTGCCATCTGGAGCGCTGGTCGCATGGTTCCAGCGCTTCGCAAAGATCCGACCCTGGTGGGTATCGACCAGGATCTCCTGGGCATGGATGGCACGCATTGAATTCCTTCAGGACATGGTAGTCAGGAGCAATGGCGTCCTGTCGCCGGCCACTGATTTTCGCAGTGGTCGCAGTCGCCAGCCACTCGACCGTGACTTCCGACCGGCGCGGCCGTCACGGTACTCGACCATGCTCGGGCTTCATCTCCCCGGAACTCGCCATGACCTTGCGTCCGCTTGCCCTAGCCCTCGCCTTGACCCTCGCGGCCACGGCCGCCCCCGCCTTAGCCCAGGATGCGACGCCCAAAGCCACGCAATCGCAGTCGGGCAAGGCCGCGAAACTCACTGCGCTGTACGAGCAGTACTGGGAAGAGAACCTCAAGCTCAATCCGGTCGCAGCGACCTTCCAGGGCGACCCGCGCTACAACGACCAGCTGCCTGATTTCGGCTCGGCGCAATACCGCAAGCAGATGCACGACTTCACCACGCGCTGGTTGAAGACCATGGAGGACATCGGCCCGGGCGGACTCGAAGGCCAGGACCTGCTCAGCTATCAGATCTTCGTCGCTGACGCGAAGGATTCGCTGGAAGGCGAGCAGTTCCCCGACTGGATGATGCCGGTCAACCAGATGGGCAGTCTGCCCAGCTTCGCCGTGCAGCTCGGATCCGGCACCGGTGCGCAGCCGTTCAAGACGGTCAAGGATTACGACAACTGGCTCAAGCGCGGCGACCGCCTGCCGGTGTTGTTCGATACCGCCATCGCCAACATGCGCGAAGGCATCAAGGCCGGCGTGGTGCAGCCCAAGGCGCTGATGGTCAAGGTGGTCCCGCAGCTGGATGCGCTGATCAAGGACAAACCCGAGGACACGTTGTTCTGGGGCCCCATCAAGAACTTCCCGGCCGATTTCTCCGCGGCCGACAAGGAGCGCCTCACCAACGCATATCGCGCCATGATCGCCGACAAGCTCATGCCGGCTTACAGGAAGCTGCGCGCCTTCATCAATGACGAATACCTGCCCAGGACCCGCGACACCTTCGGTCTGGACAAGCTGCCCAACGGTGAAGCGTGGTACGCGTTCAATGCGCGCCAGAGCACCACCACCAACAAGACGCCTGACGAGATCCATCAGATCGGCCTGAGCGAGGTCGCGCGCATCCACGGCGAGATCCAGAAAGTGATGGACCAGGTCGCCTTCAAGGGATCGCTGCAGGACTTCTTCAAGTTCATGCAGGACGACCCGCGCTTCGGCTTCAAGAGCGAGGACGCGCTGCTCGCCCACTACCGCGCACTTGAAGCCAGGATCAACAAGAAGATCCCGGGGCAGTTCTCGCTGATCCCGAAATCGCCGTTCGAGATCCGCGCGGTCGAACCCTTCCGCGCCAAATCGGCAGCCGGCGGCGAGTACCACGCGCCGAGCGAGGACGGCAGCCGCCCCGGCATCTTCTACGTCAACACCTACGACCTGCCGACGCGCAAGACCTGGGATGCGGAAGACCTGTACCTGCATGAAGCCATCCCCGGCCACCATTTCCAGATCGCGTTGTCGCAAGAACTGACCGGCTTGCCCAAGTTCCGCCGCTTCGGTGGCGAAACCGCGTTCGCCGAGGGCTGGGGTTTGTACTCCGAATCGCTCGGCAAGGACCTGGGCGTCTACACCGACCCGTACGACTACTTCGGCTACCTGCAGAACGAACTGTGGCGAGCAATCCGGCTGGTTGTCGACACCGGCCTGCATAGCAAGGACTGGTCCCGCGAGCAGGTGATCAAGTACATGCTCGACAATTCCGCCGAAAGCGAAACCCAGTCCACCGCCGAAGCCGAGCGCTACATCGCCTGGCCGGGCCAGGCGCTGGCGTACAAGATCGGCGAGCTCAAGATCCAGGAACTGCGCGACCGCGCCGAACGCGAACTCGGCGACAAGTTCGACGTCCGCGAATTCCACGCCGAAGTGCTGAAGGATGGCGCGGTGCCGCTGGATATCCTCGAAGGCAAGATCGATCGTTGGATCGCTTCGAAGAAAGCCTGATCGCGCGCTGCGGATGCATGGAGGAAGGGCCGGCTATGCCGGCCCTTCTGTTTGTGGGGCAGTCCTGCTCATCCGAGGCCGAAAGCGGACCTTGACGGAATGAGCGCTGACGACCCATAGCGGTCATTCATCGCTGATCTCGTCCTGGTCAACCCGCGCACTATCATGAGCGATGGAATCCTCGGCCAGAGACTGGCCAGGGGCTCACATCATGGCGCGATTGAAATAGGTCGCCTGCTCGAACTCAGCGATGTTCGCGGCAATGCGGGGAAGTAGTGGAAACATCTCAGTCAGCTCGCTGACGATGGCCTTCGACAAGACAGCGCGTTGCTCGACACTGCGCCCCTGCATGATCCAGGCGAAGGTGTGAATGAAATCTTCCCGCCCGCTGCCAGCAGCGTAGACCCCGAAGGGGCGTATACGGATCTTGATGTCCGATTCTTCGAACAGCCCTGAAGCACTCACCACTCGACGCAGCCGGGTGATGATCGATTCTTCGTCATGAATCTGAAGTATTCCCTGAGAACAGTCGACTACGAAGTGCGGCATGATGGCTTCATCGGTTGAAGAGTGAATCGAGGGGCGCGATCGCTTCCGAGCGAAACGAGGCAGGGTTCAATCAAGCCGGCGCCACACGGAAACCGGGATGCTCCCATCTACCCGGGGCGGCACCTTGTAACGCAGCTCGGCGCCGTCCAGCTTGTACTGGCGCCTTTGGGTCGTGCCTTCCCAGTTGAGGAAGGACGAGCCTTCGATCGAGAACACCAGCATCCCTGCGCGTTCGTCGATCGTGATCGTCCCGTAGTGGGTACTGCTGCCCATGACCGCGGACCTGAGTTCGTCGACGCTGCCATCGGCCTTGCTGTCGCTGGCGAAACGCAGGCGTTCGGACTTGAAGATCTGCAGCGAATACTGCCCCTTGGCATCGACGACGAGCCTGCCCTTCGGGTTCTCGCCGTAGTCCCGCGTCGTCTCGCCATCCGGCAAGACCTTGTCCGCGGCGACCAGGGTCCAGGTGCCTTGCAGTGGGAACCCGCGTGTGGGCACTTGCGCGTCACTCGCGGCCATTCCCGCCAGCATTGCGACGAGTGCGCCGGTCAGTAGTTTCATCAGAGTGAGTCCTTATGGATCGGGGATCGACCGGTCCATCCTAGGCCGCTTGATAGATATGAGAAATGCATTTACAAAGATATCTGTCATTTCAAAATCGAATCCATCCATATGAAGGCGATGGACGTGGACGCGGTCAGGGCTTTCCTGCTGGCGGCCGACTTGCAGAGCTTCACCCGGGCAGCCGACGTGCTGGGCACCACCCAGTCCGCAGTCAGCCTCAAGCTACGGCGCCTGGAAGGGCAACTCGGCCGCCGCCTGCTGGAACGCACGCCGCGGCATGTTCGCCTGTCGGTCGAGGGACTGGCCTTTCTCGGCGTGGCGCGCGAACTGGTGTCGTCCCACGACCGCGCGGCCGCCGCCTTTGAGACCGAGCAGCGCCGGTTGGCGATCGGCATCAACCAACAACTGGTCGGAAGCGAACTTCCGTTTCTGTTGCGGCGGATGCGGGACCACGATCCGAATCTACTGGTCGAGATGCGCATCGCCGGCACCAACGAACTCATGCGAGGCCTGGAACAGGGAGAACTCGACGCCGTGTTGGTGCTGCGCCCCGAGGATCGCGGCAAGCGGGGCAAGGCGGTGTGCGCGGAAACCTTTTCATGGTTCGCGGCGGCCGGCTGGGAGCCGCGCGCCGGCCAGCCGTTGCCACTGGCGACGCAAGGCGAGTCGTGCCGCGTCCGCATCGAGGCGGTACGCGCGCTTGATCGCGCCGGCATCGAATGGTGCGAAGTCTTCGTCGGCAAGGGCGCCGCGATCCTGGGTGCCGCCGCTGTCGCCGGCCTCGCGGTGGCGGTGCTGGCGCGGCGCGCGGCGCCGCCGGTCACAGTTGACGTCAGCGGGCTCCTGTCGCTGCCGCCGATTCGCTCGCAGGACGTGATGCTCTATAGCAACCTCAGCGACCGGCGAACGCGCAATGCATTGCGCGTTCTCTCGCTGGCCTTTCAGTGAAGGAACTGAGTCACGGGGCAAGAGTGGGTTGTGTCAGCAATGACTCGCTACCCATATGGAACGGCAACGACAGTTGCCTCTTATGTGGACTGATCGTGCTGTCGTCAAACCGCATGACCGCTTCTGGCCGTAAGCGAGCAGACGAACAGCCCCAAGAAGCCTCGCAGTGCGGGGCCTTTTCATTGCAATCAAGATCATGCTGGCCGCCAACACCTATGGAATCACGAAGCTTCCTTCGGTGATGGTCTGATTGCCGCTGACATCGATGGCCAGCACTTCGAACAGATGCGTGCCCTTACCGAGCGAGGCAGCGAATTCAAGCGGTAGGGTCACCTGGGTACTCGAATCCGGAAGCGTGACCTGGAAGGTGTCGACGATGACCTGGTAGCCCACGATGTCGATCGGTCGCGCGGGGAAGCCGCTCGGTGTGCTTGCGACCGGGAGCCAGCTGATGGTGATGCTGTTGCCCACGACCTGCGTCGAGACAACCGGTGCAGCGGGGACGGCATGCGACAGTGTGGCGTTGCGGCCGAAGGGGACGTCGTCGACCGTGCTGCCGGTGAAGCGGTAGCGCCCTTCCGGGAACTGGCCCAGCAGTTGGTTCAAGGGGACGTCGTCGAGCGACGGTTCGGCGCCCTCGAAGAACAGTTCGGTCATGCCCAGTTCGGCGTAGGGTCCACTGCCTTCCACCATGAAGATGGGGGTGCCGCCCGGGTTGACGATGGCGATGTCCTTCCAGTCTTCGCCGTCAAGGAAGACATGGAAGCCCAGATCGTTGGCCGAGGCGTTGAACTCGATGTAGATCCGCGCGATGGCGAGCTTGGCGGCCCAGGTCGCAGTGGTTGGGCCGAGGACAAGTATCGCGACCGCGAGGGCGGATAGCAGACGTGTGGGTCGCGTCATGGCGATGTCTCCTGGTAATAACAGGAACGACGCCTGGCGCCGGCGTAGTCGGGACATCGCCCGTCTGGAGTGGGCGCGCAGGAACAGCTCTTTGTTGCCGACCGGGAGTCCATCGTGGTCGCCATGTCGCACGGCTGCTACCTCGAGGCGATGGCCTCGGGCCCGGCGACGACATTAGGGAACGTCGACGGGGAATGCAGCGTGAAGCTTCCATGAAATCAGATGGCAACGCTGACTTTGTCGGCGTGGCGCAGCGCCGTCGCTTAAGCCGCAACGGACGCTGTCCTTCCCGACATGTGCCGGTCCGAGCTGCATCAAGCGGTCACACGCGCGACGACTTTGCGTACCCACGGCGCAATGAGGGTCACGGCAACAAACGCGATGGGCCAGGTGGTTGCACAACTCCTGGCCCACTTCGCCAGAAACCCCGGGTGGATTCCCTGGCTAGTCGCCAGGACGAAGGCAGACACGATGGCGACCATGACGGCCGAGAGAAGCGCGCCGAAAACGATCGGCGCAAAACGAGCGGGGATACGCATGACATTCTCCAGTTGGAAGTTGTTGATTGAATAAGTGTGTTGTTGCGAAGCCCGCAATCACGGCATGCACAACGCCTTAGCAATCCAGCCTGCTGCGTACAGACCGAGGCCGAAAATCGCGTGCGTGACGAGGCTCTGGAATCGGGTGGCGGCAGGGCGCGGCGTGCGGCTTCCGGCAATGCCCGCACCCATGCCCGGTTGCATCACGAAGAACGGCGCCGCGACCGTGCCGATCCCGACGATCAATGCAGGTCCGAGCGAGGGGTGTTGAACCCACGCTAGCCCCCAGATGCCAAGCAGGATGGCGGCGAACGCAATGCCGATCAGATAGTGGGCGGTCCATCCGATGAGGCCTTCGCCCTTCACGGGTAGTGCTGCCGCGATGGCGTCATGGCGAAAGCGCCCTCGCGGCATGTGCGCCAGCCAGCGGCCCACCAGGCGATAGTTCGGAGGAGGGATGTTGAGCAGGTACTTCCGGGCGATCGCCCAAAGGTCCACCGCCGCCGTCGCTCCCACTCCGGTGAGAAGGGTGCAGATCAAATAGTCCATGACCATCTCCAATGCCTTGTCTTTGCGTGGCACAGACAGCACAGTGCCACTTCAAGTCAACTTGAGGTCAAGGGGCGCGAGACATGGACATTGCCGAGGTAGCGAAGCGATCCGGGATTCCTGCCTCGACCCTACGCTTCTATGACGAAAAGGGCTTGATCGCCTCGGTCGGCAGGCGAGGACTACGCCGCGTGTTCGATGCCGGTGTGCTGGAACGGTTGGCGCTGATTGCACTGGCGCGCTCTGCCGGCTTCTCACTCGATGAAATCGCCCGCATGTTCGCGTCCGATGGACGTCCGCAGATCGACCGGCACGCGCTCGCGGCCAAGGCGGAGGAACTGGACGGGACGATTCGCAAATTGAGCGCCATGCGCGATGGCCTGCGACACGCCGCCGTCTGCCCCGCGCCAAGCCACCTCGAATGCCCGACGTTCCGCCGCTTGCTGGCGGGTGCTGCAGCCAGGACCAGCGACGAGAAGAAAAAGAAGAGGCCGGCGAGGCGGCGGTTGCCCAGCAATCCGCCGCAGGCGTGACAGCGCGTTACCCAGCACTCCTTCAGGTGTGCGGGATAATTGCATATGAGACTCATTCGCATTTATGATGGCTCGACACCGCCCAGGAGCGGTCCTTAGACCGGCCAAACCTATGTCCCCACGCGAACCCGATGCGAATGCCCACAGGTCTCGTGTCACGCCAAGTGCCCCGCGCCCGATGTCGAGTGTTTCCGCTGCAGGGAGTGGCACACAGATTGATAGCAACGCTTTGCTCGGCGGCGCCCGCGAGGTGTTGATCCGGCATGGCGGCGAGGTCTATCGGTTGCGCCACACGCGGAACGACAAGCTGATCCTGACCAAATAGGAATCATCCAGCCCCCAAAGGTTGCCCTGAAGGGAACCCTTGGCGGCCGCAATGTCACCCAAACCCCTTCTCGAGTAGCCCGCTACCGGCATTGCCGGCCGCCAGCCCTCTCGGTTCTCCCGGAGATCCGTAGGACTGCCATGCGCCCGACCTTACTCAACGCCGCCCTGTGGATTGCCCTTGGCGTGCCTGCTTACGCTTCTGCCGAGACGCCCGCTGACGCTGCCGTCGATGTGCACGATCTCGCGACCATCACCGTCACCGCCACGCGCACCGAACGCGCGATCGCGGACGTGCCCAACACGGTCGACGTGATCGATCGCGCTCAGCTGGACCGCGAACTCGTACGCGACCTCAAAGACCTGGTGCGGTATGAGCCCGGCGTGTCAGTGGGCAGCGGCACTGGCCGCTTCGGTATCGGCGACATCCGCATCCGCGGTCTCGGCGGCAATCGTGTCCGGATCGAAACCGACGGCATCGCGGTTTCCGACAGTTTCGCGATCGGCAGCTTCTCCAACGCCAATCGCAACTTCGTCGACCTGGACACGCTCAAGCGCGTGGAAATCGTGCGCGGTCCGGCCAGTTCGTTGTACGGCTCGGATGCACTCGGGGGTGTGGTCACCTTCGTCACCAAGGATCCCGTCGATTATCTGACGGAGGGCAAGGATGCCTACTTCGGCATGAAGTTCGGCTTCGAGAGCGACTGGGATGGCTTGTTCACTGGGGCCACGACGGCATTTGGCGGCGAACGCTGGTCGGGCCTGGTGGCAGTCAGCCATCGGCAAGGCCAGGAAACCGACAACCAGGGCGACAACACGACTGCAGGGGCGCTGCGCACGGCATCCAATCCGCAGTCGCACGATGGCCGCAGCCTGCTGACCAAGCTGGTGTATGCGCCGAGCGCGGACCAGCGCTTCAAGCTGACCATCGAGGGCAACGAAGGCACCACCGAAACCGATGTAATGCACCTGCGCGGGTTCCAGCCTTCCACGCGAGCCACGACGCTTTCATTGTGGGGCGACGACCATCAGACACGCGCACGGCTGTCGCTTGCGCACGAAGTCGACGCGCTAGATGCAGCCTTTGCCGACAGCCTTGATTGGCAGGTCTATCGCCAGGACAGCGAGACCACACAGGACACGATCGAAGAGCGCATCACCGCGACCGGTGCCGCACAGCGCCGCGAACGGGAGTTCAACTTCGACCAGCGCGTGGTCGGAGCGGAAATCACGCTGCACAAGGAGTTTGCGACCGGCGCGATGCAGCACACGTTGACTTATGGCCTGGACTTCAGTCGGACCGAATTGCGGCAGAAGCGCGATGGCCGCGCCATCGATCTCGCCAGTGGCCGCGTAACCAACGTGGTGGCGCCGGACGTGTATCCGGTTCGCGACTTCCCGATCAGTGAAACCACCGCCAGCGCCCTGTTTGTGCAGGACGAAATCAGCCTGGCCGATGACGCGGTGCGCCTGGTGCCGGGAGTGCGCGTGGATCGCTTCGAGCTGCGTCCGCAACACGATCCGATCTTCGCCGAGGACAACCCCGGCATCGTGCCCGCCGACATCACCGAGACCAACGTCTCGCCCAAGTTCGGCGCAGTCTGGAAATTCCACGGCGACTGGTCGCTGTTCACCAACTACGCACGCGGCTTCCGTTCGCCGCCCTACAACGACGTCAATCTCGGCTTCACCAACCTGCAGTTCGGATACGCCACGATCCCGAATCCGGACCTGCGCCCTGAAACCAGCGATGGCTTCGAACTCGGCGTGCGCTACGCCAGTCCGGCAGTGGACCTCAGCGTCGCCGGTTTTCTCAATCGGTACGATGACTTCATCGAGTCGGGCGTGGTGGTGAGCCAGCCCCCGCAGTCGCCGTTGCTCGTGTTCCAGTCCCGCAACGTCGCCGAAGCGGAGATTCGCGGCGTGGAGTTGAAGGCAGGCGTCCAGCTGGGCGAATGGGCTGATGTGTTGCAGGGTTGGTCTCTGCGATCAGCCGCCAGTTGGCAGGAGGGCGATGACAAGACCGCCAACCGGCCGCTCGTTTCCATCGATCCGGCGCGGGCTTCGCTCGGCGTCGCCTACGACCAGGAGCGCTGGGGTGTGGAATTGGCAGGTCGCTTCGCGGAACACAAGCGTCGTCTTCCTGACGCTGCTCAGTTCGCGCCCCCCGGCTATGGCGTACTCGATCTGCTCGCGCACTGGGACTTCGCGCCAGGCGCGGCCATCAACTTCGGCGTATTCAATCTCGCCGACAGAAAGTATTGGGACTGGAGTGATGTCGGTGGCGTCGGAGCAAGCAGCCTCGTTCTCGATCGTTACACCCGCCCCGGACGCGCGATAGCGATGAGCGTCGCAGTGAGCTGGTAACCGGATGCATCGGGACATTGAACCGCGTCGTATCCCCGGAGTCCTGCCGCACCCGCGGCAGCTCGCTGCGCTGGGTGCGGTGTTGTGCCTGTACCGCGCCCGGCACGGCGCGGCGTTGGCCGGTTGGGCGAAGGCGGCATGCGCGGAAATGGGGGCCGGCATCGACAGCGACGGGCTGCGCGAGAGCCTGAGTTTCTATGACCGCGATGGCCGCAGTTGTTGGCGCCTGTGTCTGTTGCCGGACAGCGACTTCCGGGCTTGGGATCGATTGTCGCGAGCGCTGCCGTCCCGCGTGGACTGCGATTCCAGCATTGGCACGTGTCAACGCATTTGGCGGAGGGTCGCAGGGCAGGTGCATGGCGACTGTTGGCGCGCATGTGCGCTGCGACTGCATGTGCTGCCCGTTGCGACGACGGTCAAACCCGTGGAGCAATCAGTGCTGGCGGCAAGTCTCGCACCGTTATCCCGGTGCGGCGAAGCAGCAGCGAGACGGATCGCGCGAGCCGAATGTGCGGATGGATCGTTCGTTGTGGCCGATAGCAGCTGTGGGCGTACCGCGTTGCCCGTAGTTGGCAGCTCGACGTACTCGACACCTCTTTTTGAATGCAGCTCCCAAGGACAAACATGAAGCAGCTAATGGCAGGACTCGCGATGTGCACCAACAAAGCACGGGCAAGTGGATGGCTCCATGCGGCAGCGCTGGCCGTCTGCATGGTGGCTGCCGGCCCGATCACAGCGGCAAGTCCGACGCCCTCAGTCGATCCAGTGCGAGATCGGGCGTCGATCCTCGCCATGCAGGGTGAGTATCTGGTCGACTTCGCCTTCGACGAGACCGTATTGCTGCAACCGGACTACAAGCGCCGTGCGGCGCAGCGCAGCGGTGGAAACGAGGTCGTGATCGTGGTCGAGGACACACCGACCAAGATTGTGCTGCAACACATCCTGGTCGATCCAAAAAGTGGACACGTCACCAAGCATTGGCGGCAGGACTGGACCTACGAAGCCGCACGACGCTTCGAGTTCAGTGCCAACCAGACCTGGCTGGTGCGCGCGATTCCGGCCGAACGGACCCAGGGTGCATGGACGCAATGCGTGCACGAGGTCAGTGATGCACCCCGCTATTGCGGCACTGGCCATTGGAGCCATGCGAACGGTGTCGCCACGTGGACCAGCGACCTGACTTGGCGTCCGCTTCCTCGGCGGGAATACACCAAGCGTGACGACTACAACGCCATCGCAGCGGTCAATCGCCACACGATTACGCCGAACGGCTGGACCCACGAGCAGTTCAACACCAAGGTGCTGCGCGAGCCGGGCAGTGCCCAGGTCGAACTGACGCGTGAGTTCGGGTTCAACGACTACCGCAAGACCAAGGAAACCGATTTCTCGCCAGCCTACCGCTACTGGGACGCAACGCGGGATTACTGGGCCAAGGTGCGCTCACGTTGGAATGCGCAGCTGGCTGAATCGCCTGGCGTGCACCTGAAGGCCAAGGTCGATGGGATGGCGATGATCGTCCCGTTGTTCGAACAGGCCGAGCGCATTGAGGAAGGCAAGCCCGTGGATGCGGCGGAGATCGATGCCGTGTTCAACAGGTGGGTCGAGCCGGCAAGCATGGAGGATGCGAGTGCGGCCCGGCATCCGAAGCCGCGTGATGGCTTCGGCGAATAAAGGGGGCAGGTTCACCCTGGCAGCGATCTGGTCTAGAGGGGTCGGAGAACATTTCCGTTTCAAAAAATGTTCTCTGACCCCTTTTTTGGGGGAGCGTCAGCCTCGCCGAGCGGCCTCGATCGCAGCGATATCGATCTTCGTCATCTCCATCATGGCGTCGAACGCGCGCTTGGCCGCCGCTGGATCAGGATCGGTGATCGCGGCCGTCAGGGCGCGTGGTGTGATCTGCCACGACAGCCCCCATTTGTCCTTGCACCAGCCGCATGCGCTTTCCTGGCCGCCGTTTCCAACAATCGCGTTCCACAAGCGGTCTGTTTCGGCCTGATCGTCGGTAGCGACTTGAAACGAGAACGCCTCGTTGTGCTTGAACTCGGGCCCTCCATTCAAGCCGAGACAAGGGATGCCCATGACCGTGAACTCGACCGTCAAGGTGTCACCCTGCTTGCCCGCTGGATAGTCGCCAGGTGCGCGAAGGACAGCGCCTACTGCGCTGTCCGGGAACGTCTCGGCGTAGAACTTCGCGGCGTCCAATGCGGTGCCGTCATACCAGAGACAAATCGTATTCTTGCTGACCATCTTGGTTCTCCTCGATCCAGGGGGATACGCGCATTCAAGCGGCGCAGGCGGACATTCGGCGCGCATGCGTGAACGCGACGTCACTGCGGCTCATCAGGGGGCAATTGCAATGACGGTGCTGTTCGTTATAAGCATTGCGCTTGATTTCAAAGGAGACGCAGCATGGACCGATTCACCGGCAGTTGCCTGTGCGGCAACGTACGAATCGTGGCGTCGGGACTCCCATACCGGGTCGGCCTTTGTCACTGTCTCGACTGCCGCAAGCATCATGGAGCCCTGTTTCACGCTTCCGCGGTGTTCCCCCAGGATGCGGTGACGATCGATGGCGAAACACGCGACTACGCCGGGCGGTTTTTCTGTCCCCGCTGCGGCTCGTCCGTTTTCGGACGCAGCGCAGACGAAATCGAAGTGAACCTGGGATCCCTCGATGCCCCCGACCAACTGAGGCCAACCTACGAACTCTGGACCGTCCGTCGCGAGTCCTGGTTGCCACCGTTTCCACTCATGAAACGATACGACCGCGATCGTGACGCCACGAGTCGCTTTGAGGAGTAGAAGACATGGATGGCTCAGCGACTGCCATCGACCCGAAGCGGGCGCAGACTGGTTCCAGCGCCCGCGCCAGCTCAGCTCTTTCCCGCAGTCTGGACGCGAGGGAAGTAGCGCATCACGAAGAACAGGTACACCAGCCAGAGTGCGAACCATACAGACGCGACGGCAAGAAGCCTGACCGTGAAGAGGATCAAACTCGGGGCCAGGAACAGCAGGACGCATCCGAGCAGCCACAAGCGATCGCCTCGACGCGAGTACTGAGCACGTACGACATCGTCGATCCGGCCGCCAAGCGAGGCGCCGTAATAATAGAAGGACGAGAACGCGAATGAGAACGTCGCCACACCCATCACGATCAACGTGGCTTGATACGAAAAGGCGTCGACTTGGCCGCTTGCGAACTTCGGGTAGAGGAAGAACAGCAGGAACGTGAAGATCGCGATGCTCGATGCCGCGAGCTGATACGACCGATTGACATTAGCTGCGGCAAGATCGTCGGCCATGGGATCCCTCATCACCTCGCCATAATTCGCAGTGCTCGTGGAGTCCACGAGAAGGGAAAGATACTACCTTTAAAAAATTCTCTGGTTCGCGCAAGCCGTGATACCCGGTTCTGGCCGAACGCGGGCATGCGGGTTAATGGGTTCGCCCGGTGAGCGAGGGGATCTGTTTCGCCAAGGGTGTTTCAGCGCGCTCCACGGTGCTCACCCGGTCCGCTCGGAATCTCCTGGTCCTGCGGCTGCTGATGGTGAGTCCGTCGATCAGGCCAGCCTCGTTGCGCGTGAACGTCACCGCACCGCGAGAGCTGTTGAAACGATCCCCGCCGACTGCCTCCAGCTCGATCTCATACTCGCGTGGCCAGGCGAGCTTCAACTTGCCGTCGGAGACCCGAACGACGAATGTCGTCTCGACTTCATCGCTGAGGTACTCGCCGGTATAGCGACTCAAGGCGGAGTCCGAGGGAAGTGGATCGGCCAGGCGCTTGAAGATTCGGGGAGTGGGCCAAGCATCGAAGATGTGCAGTTCCGGGGTGGCGTTTGCCTCTGCAAGGATGAACCTCCACTGGCCTCGCGCATCACCAGGACGAAACACATTCCGATCGATGGGAACGAATGCCACTGGAGATCCGACTTGGCGCAGAGCGCCTTCCCGCCATTCAAGTCGAACGATCTCATCGGTCTTGGGACTCCAGTAGGTCCCTGCCAGGGATGACTGTTCGAGTTCAGGCATCCGCACCGCGGGCGCGAAGGCAGGTTCCTTCATCCTGTCGCCCAGGTAGATGTCGGCGATCTTGAACGTCAGCTCTTCCGCCGGAGCTGCCTGCGTATTGCAAAGGGCAACGATCTTGGTCCTTTGATCTGGAAAGTGAACGGAGCTCGCCCGGTATCCGCCTCCCAATCCGTCGTGACTGACGGTTCGCAACCCGCGGTAGTTCCTGATGAACAATCCACCGCCATAGGTGGTTTCCGTTCCGTCGTTCAGCCTTCCGGATGTCTGCATCCATGTCGCCAAAGGCAGTCCGCCGACGCGGCCATCCATGAGGTTCTGTTGCCACTTCAACAAGTCCCTCACGGTCGTCAGTACCCCGGTGGATCCATAGTGATCGATGTTCGATGGCGCCCGTTTCCAGCCTCCATCGCGCTGGTGGTAGCCTTGGGCGAGCTTGGGAACAACCTGCGCGTGATCTACGTTGAAGCGCGTATCTGCCATGCCAAGCGGTTTGAATATCTGTTCTTCCGCATATGCGCTCATGGGTTTGCCGGACGCACGCTGGGCGACCAACCTCAAGAGTTCATAGGCCGAGTTTCCGTAAAGGCTCTCCTCTCCCGGTTCGAAGTTGGTGCGGCCTTGTCGAGCCAGGACCTGCAGCACGTCCGCTTCCGTATAGACGTCGTCGCCACGCCAGCCCGCCAGGTTCAGCAGATACCCATGCTCCCGCAGGCCACTCGTGTGGTGAACGAGATGCGCGATCGTGATGGGTTTCCCGTAGTCCGGCAGTTCGGGGACGTATTTGCGGACATCATCCTCGAATGAGAGCTTTCCTTCGTTGACGAGAAGCCCGATCGAGAACGCCGTGAACTGCTTGGAGATTGAACCAATGCCGAAGATCGAATCCGGTGAAACCGGGATCGCGTGCTCCAGATTCGCGATGCCATAACCGCGCATGTAGTCGATCGTGCCATCGCTCTCGATTGCGACCGCGCAGCCCGGCGTGGCTTCTCCAGACCATGTGGAAAAGAGGGCATCGACCAACTTGTGTTTTTCGGCGCTCGTCGTTCCCTGGGCCTGTGCCGTGGTCGGCAACGCGATGGAGATCGTCATGGCCGTGGCGAGCGATACCGCCATGGCGATTAGATGTCGTGGGTTGAACGCGGTTGTTGCCATGAGGGAGCCTTTTCAGATTGAGTTGGCACTACCTTCCAAGGCGACGCATGCGCGCCGGGTTGGGAGGTTCCGGAAGGAAGCGTAGGGGCCCGACTGGCAATTGGAAGTGGTTTGCGACGAAACGTTCTGATCTCGCGCCAAGGCGAGTGGGGCGAGCCAACGGCGGCGAACTTTTGTCGTATTCTGAAATCGGCAGGGCCAATACGAGCACCTTACCGATCCGTGAAATCGCAAGCCGACCATGACCGCCAACAGCGGTGGCGAACCGAATCGCTGTTCTGGCTGCTGCATGTCGGGGGCTGGTTGGGCGTCTTTCTCGTCGGCTATCTCTCTCTACTTTCGAACGGCAAACCGGAGGGCTTTGGTCGTGTCTGGTTCGCCGTAGCTGCGACTGGATTCATCGGCACGCTTTCACTTCGGTATTTGCTCCGCACGTTCAGGGACACGCCTCCACTGAAGCTGGCACTGTTGATGGTGGTGCCGATCCTGGTGGTGAGTGCATCGATGGGTTTGGCTTATGAAGTGTTCGCTCGACAGGGCTGGTGTGGCGGGTGCCTGCCATTCTCCTTGTCGAGCTACTTCAGCTATGTCACGTTCCAGATGTACGTGGTGGTTGGCTGGTGCAGCCTCTACCTGGTGATTACAACGAATCGAAAGCTGCGCAAGCAGACCGAGGCGGCACTTGCGGCTACGGCGATGGCACACCAGGCGCAGCTCAAGATGCTGCGTTATCAACTGAACCCGCATTTCCTGTTCAACACGTTGAATGCGATATCGACACTGCTGCTCGATCGCGACAACGCCACCGCCAACCGCATGGTCCATAGCCTGAGTGCCTTCCTGCGGCACTCCCTGGATGTCGACCCTGTGCAGCGGGTGACCCTGGAAGAGGAAGTTCGCGCACTCGAGCTGTATTTGACGATCGAGAAGGTTCGCTTTGGCGACCGCATGCAAATGAACGTCGAAATTGACCCTGAGTGCTGGCCAGCGATGGTCCCAAGCCTCCTGCTCCAGCCCATTGTCGAGAACGCAGTGAAGTATTCCGTGGCCAGAAGCAGCCGGGGCGGCACCATCGTGCTGAATGCCAAACGGGACAACGCTTGGTTGTTGCTCACGGTGCTCGATGATGGACCAGGGAGCCCAAACGAGTTTGACGTGGGTGGCTCCAGCGAAGGGGAAATGACCGGCGTTGGTGTTGGGCTGGTCAATACCCGGAATCGATTGCGGGCGCTCTATGGCGATCGCCATTCGTTTCAAGCATCCAATCGAAGTCCAGGTGGATTTGTTGTCGAAATCAGCCTGCCTTATGAGAAGGGCGGTACCGATCCCACATGACTGCACCTGGTCCTTCGGGAGGGAAGATTCGGGTGCTCATCGCAGACGATGAGCCATTGGCCCGGCGCGGGCTGGAACTGAGGTTGGCTTCCGATCCGGACGTCGTCATCGTAGGGCAGGTCGGGGATGGCGAAGCTGTCGTCCACGCGGTTCGGGAGTGTGCTCCCGACCTGCTGTTGCTTGATGTCCAGATGCCGGGGATGAGTGGCTTCGAGACTCTAAAGGCCATTCCGGCGCAACTGATGCCACTGGTCGTTTTCGTCACCGCATATGATCACTATGCGATCGATGCATTTGAAGCCAATGCAGTCGACTACCTGCTGAAGCCTGTCGATGGCTCTCGCCTGAGCCAGGCGTTGGACAAGGCGCGCTCGATCCTGGAACGCAGCCACGCGGACGGTCATCGTGCCAGGTTGTTGGCGCTCTTGAGTGCGCTCAGCGGCAAGCCGGATCTGACGCTGGAAGAGGTTCTGGAGACGGAAGACCCCAGTCGTCTGGTTGAGGCAACCAAGCAAATTTCGTTGAAGGACGGCACGCGTACGATCCGCGTATCACCCGGTGGCGTGAGGTGGGTCGACGCTGCTGGTGACTACGTCTGCATCCATACCGATGAGGGCACGCATGTGGTGAGGGCGACCATCGGGGATCTTGGGCGTCGACTGGATACAACGGGTTTCCTGCGGATCCACCGGTCAACCATCGTCAACGCGCGGCGGGTCGTGTCCTCCCGTCCGCACAGTAATGGTGAGGCTTTCCTGACACTGGACTGTGGACAGGAATTGAAAGTGTCGAGGAGTTACCGGAAGACAATTTCAGCGCTCGTGCGCTCATGAGTCTCCGATAACGCACGAAACGCGATAGCAGGCCTATATCAGCTGGCCGGTGCGGCGTTAATCGCCAATTGAGCGGCGAAAGCCCGCTGGTACGCGGGCCGCGCTTCGCCGCGGGCGACATAGGCAGCCAGGTTCGGAAATTCGTCCAGGATGCCCGATGCTTTCACCCTGAGCAGTACCGACACCATCATCAGGTCGCCCGCGCTGAATGCGCCATCGAGCCAGTCGGCATCGCCCAGACGAGCAGACAGCTGGCCCAGTCGATTTCGGACGCGATCCTCGGCCAGAGGCTGGCGCTCCTTACGCCAGGGCTTATCGCCCTCCAGAACCTTGACGGTAAAGAGGTCAAGGATCACCGGCTCCACGCTGTTGAGCGCGGCAAACATCCATGTGATCGCACGCGCCCGGGCATTGGCATCGTCCGGCAACAGACCCGCATGGCGCTCGGCGATATGGAAGACGATTGCGCCTGTTTCGAACAGGGCGAGATCGCCTTCCTCATAGGTTGGAATCTGGCCGAAAGGATGAAGCGCCAGATGCGCAGGTTCCTTCATCGCACCGAACGAAACAAGGCGAACCTCGTAGGGTTGGCCCACTTCTTCAAGCGCCCAGCGAACGCGCGTATCGCGCGCCAGTCCCTTGCCGCCATCGGGTGACCGTTCAAACGCGGTGATCGTGGGGGTCATTGGAAGGCTCCGTGGTGATTGCATGGCACTGCGCATACTGTTCTCCAAGGACGGCTTCTGGCCGAGTGTGGACATCAGGGAGAGTTGACTGCACGAATTCTAAAATGACGCTTTCGATCCAAAGCGGACATATGTTTGATTGTCAGGCCACGCCCGCGCGGAGCTGGGTCACTTTTCCGCCACCGCTTCCACCTGGATCCGCAGCGCGACCGCCATGTCGAAGCCGAAATCCTTGCCGGCGTCCATTCCAAACTGCGAACGGTCGATCGTCGTCTCCGCATCCGCACCGCACCAGTCGCGCTTGTCGAGCGGATGGGGCATGCATTTGAGGCGCGTGATGCGCAGTTCGACCGGGCGCGTCACCCCGTGCAACGTGAGCATGCCCTGCACGGCGGTGGGCTTGCCGTCTTCGAACTTCGCGAACGTGCCGCGATAGCTGGCCTTCGGAAAATTTTCCACATCGAACAGCGTTGGCTTGAGCGCTTCGGTGTTCATCAGGTCCAGGCCGTAGTCGATGCTGTCGATGTCGATCGTGATGTCGAGCGAACCAGTGCCTGCCGCCTTGTCGATCGTCACCGTCCCCGAAGTGCGGTTGAACTTGCCGCGCCAGTGCGACAGGCCCATGTGGTCGGCCTCGAAAGACGGATAGGTATGTTGCGGATCGATTTCGTAGCGCGTCTCAGCGGCGCTGGCGTGAGGCGGGTCCATCGCCGTAGTGGCAATGAGCAGGCTGGCAATCAGCAGCGAAGTCGTCTTGTGGGGCATGGCGATGTCCTCCCTCGATTACGTCATCGACTGAACAAGCGCGACGAACTGACCGACGGCGATCTCCGTCCCCTCCGCCCAGCCGGACGTTTTGTTCGTCTCAAAGTCGGCTTCGTTCCGGTGTAACGCCGTGAACACGTAGCGAGTTCCAGTGCCAACTGCCTCCATCGTCACGACGGCAGTAATCGGAACGTCGTCAAAGACTGCAGGGCGATAGCCAGGAAACAGCATGGAGGTCCAAACGAGCCGCTCCATCGGAACGACGTCCAGGAAACAGCCGAGATTGGGAAAATCCTGACCGTCTTCCCCTGCGATGTCGATGCTGAAGATGCCACCAGGACGCAAGTCCATTTCGGCTTTCGACACACGGCCCCACGCCTTGGGCATGTACCACTCCTTGAGATGCTCCGGTTTGGTCAACGCTTCCCAGACGAGTCGCGTGGGCGCGTCGATGAAGCGTTCGATAACGAAATCAAGCTTCGGGTTGATCGCGAACTGCTTGCTCATGATCTCTTCTCGCTTTTCTTGAGTTGTTTGACGTACGTGTCGAACCGGTCAAATCGGGATTCCCACACCTGACGTCGCTCGGCGAGCCAGCCTTCAGCGACCTTGAGCCGCTCCGGAGCGATCTCGTAGGTCCGCACCCGCCCTCGCTTGTGTGACTTCACCAGCCGGCCCTGTTCCAGCACCGAAAGGTGCTGCACAAACGACGGGAGCTTCATGTCGAACGGTGCCGCCAGCTCGCTGACCGTGGCGGGCCCGTTAGCTAGTTGGTCCAGGACCTTTCGCCGAATCGGGCTGGACAAGGCATAAAAGATGTCGTCAATGACGGCGGTTTGAGCCATTTCAAAACTCGATTGGTTGGGTGAGTCGATCTGACGAGGGCAGCCTAGCGCCGTACAACACTTAGGTCAATACCTAAGTATTGGTCTTATGGATTGCTCCCACAGAAGCGTCAGAGGTCTAGCCCCAATAAAGCAAAAAGGAACCTGACGTCTTTTTCCCGATGTCGCTTTAAACCCAGCCGCCCGGAAGCGCATCTTGCTTTCGACGCAATGTCTAACAGGGAGTCGTGCATGAGCAGGAAGTGGGGTTGGGGACTCGCGTTGGCGGTACCGTTCGCGGCGCAGGCGCAGGTGGATCTGACGGTGCTGGACCGCGACATGGTCGGGCCGCGTGCGCAGGTGCTGGTGCTGGGCACGGTGCATCTGAGCGGAATGCCCAAGGAGTTCGATCCGAAAGCGCTGGATCCCGTGTTGGACAAGCTGGCGGCGTTCAAGCCGGACATCATCACCATCGAGGCGCTGCCGGGCGAGGAGTGCGACATGGCCGCGCGCAATCAGGCAGTCTACGGCGAGGACTACTGTTCCTCCACCAAAGCGGCGAAGAAGGCGACCGGATTGGAGATTCCGGGCGCCATCGCCGAGGTCAACAAGACGCTCAAGGCCTGGCCGGCGCAGCCGACGCCTGCGCAGCGTCGTCGTCTGACCTCGCTGTTCCTTGCGGCCAACGACCGATCGTCGGCCTATGTGCAATGGCTGCAGTTGCCGTCCGCCGAGCGTCGCACGGGCGATGGCATCGACGACGCACTGATGGCGGTACTGAAGAAGATTGAGGCGAACAACAACGAGAACTACCGGATCGCCGCGAAGCTGGCGGCGCGGCTGGGCCTGCAGCGCGTGCACGCGGTGGACAACCACACCGGCGACAACACCGACCTCCCCGACATCAAGGCGTTCGGCGAGTCGATACAGGCGGCGTGGAATTCGGAACGGGCGGAACTCGACGCCACCGAGAAGGCACACGCGGAGTTGTCGAAGCAGAAGAGCCTGCTGCCGCTGTACCAGCACATCAACAGTCCACAGAACCTGCAGATGCTGGCCGAGAACAACGTCTCCACTGCGATGCGTTTCCCGTCACCGCAGCACTATCCGCAGATATGGGTGGCCGGCTGGGAAACCCGCAACCTGCGCATGGTGGCCAACATCCGCGCGGCGTTCCGCGAGCGCCCCGATGCGCGCGTGCTGTCCATCGTCGGCGCGTCGCACAAGCCGTGGTTCGACAGCTGGCTGGGGCAGCTCTCCGGGGTTGAGATCGTCGATACGGAGCAGGTGCTGAAGTAAATCACCCGATGTAAATCTGTGGGTCAGAGAACATTTGGTTTGAAACACAAATGCTCTCTGACCCCTTTTGCCGCCGCTACCAAACCAAGTCGTCTGGCACCTGGAACTGCGCGTAATACGCATCATCTTCGGAGGTTGCGGCGGTGGTCTCGTTGCCCGCGTCTTGACCGTGATCAAGCACGATCATGCTGGCGTCGCGTTCGCGCACCTTGTCGCCGGCCGCACGTGGCAGCAGCTCGTAGCGGTCGCCCAGGCGGGCGATCACCACCGCGCCGGAAGACAGCTTCTTGCGCAGGTCGTCGTTGACGAGCAGGGTGCGGATGGCGCCGTCGGCGGTGAAGCGGTACTCGCTCTCCCCCGAGCGCGGCACTTTCTTGTCGTCGATGATCTGTCGCGCCTGGGCACGAAGTTCAGTGATGCGTGCCTGGGCTTTGCGCTCGGCGGCAAGCGCGCGGTCTCGCTCGGCTTTTTCGGCCCGCGCCCGCTCGGCTTCCAGTTGGAATTCGTTGAGTTCTGACGGCCCTTTGGCATGCCGGGCCTTGTGCTGCTCGCGCGCCACCTCGGCCACTTTGGACTTCTTGACCAGGCCCGCCTTGAGCAACTGTTCCTGGAGCGGATTCGCTTTCGCCATGTCGCAGTTTCTTGTCGGGAATTTCCGGCCCATCATACTTGCCGTCCCCGCCGCCCACCTTCGTCCCTGCTGATGGAACCTTTGAAGTACCTCGCCGGCTACCCGCAACACGTGCAGGCGCGGGTGCACGAGCTGATCGAGCAGGGTCGGCTGGGCGCGATACTGGCCGATAAGTATGGCCAACCCCACGCCGTGCGTAACGACGGTCAGCTACAAGACTACGTCCAAGCACTCAAAGACCGGCATCTACGAAAATCGGTACCGTTGGGCAAGGTGATCTACGACAGCAAGCTGCAGGTGATGAAGCACGCGCTCGGTACCCACACTGCCATCTCTCGGGTACAGGGCAGTAGGCTCAAGGCGAGCCGCGAGATCCGCATTGCCACCGTGTTCCGCGATGCGCCCGCTGAGTTCCTGAAGATGATCGTGGTGCATGAACTTGCGCACCTGAAGGAAGCCGAGCACAACAAGTCGTTCTACCAGTTGTGCACGCACATGCAGCCTGACTACCACCAGTTGGAGTTCGATTTGCGCCTCTACCTGACTCATCTTGAAGTCGGGCAGCGATCACGCATTCCGCAATCTGCTGTCGAAGGGGATATGCAGTTCTGAAGGACTGCTTCTGGCCGAAAGCGGCAGACGAACAGCCCAAAAAAAGCCATCGCCACGGCTCGATGCTTGCCTTAACGCCGGCACAGGCTCCGCGGGTGAGCTACGAAACAGTA
The DNA here is from genome assembly GCF_022758295.1 of Lysobacter sp. CFH 32150. Taxonomy (GTDB): domain Bacteria; phylum Pseudomonadota; class Gammaproteobacteria; order Xanthomonadales; family Xanthomonadaceae; genus CFH-32150. Next base: position 141,420 of record NZ_JALDWJ010000009.1, read on the forward strand.
ATCGATTAGTCATCCACGCTACCCATGGTCAGGTTGACAGTAGTTCCCGTCATCCCGCTCGCCTTGTCGGACGCCATGAAGACCGCCATGTTGGCCATCTCCTCGAGCCTCATGACCCGTCGCGGGTGGGACATGCTCGCGAGGTACTGCTGGAACTGTTCCCAGGTCATACCCGTTGCCTTGGCCTTGATGTCGGAGAGTTCCTTCATCGTGCTTGTCTCCGGCATGCCGTGTGGTCGCAGACCGACCACGCGGATGCCTTGAGGTGCGAGCTCGGCGGATAGGTCGCGAGTGAGAGCCTCCTTGGCGGCCATCGCCGGACCGTAGCCTCCGTTCAATCGGGTGCCCATCCGCGAGGGGAGTGCGGTGACGGTCATGATCACTCCCGATTTGTTCGGCACCATGCGCCTTGCGGCCAGACGTGCGGTCAGGAAGTACGACATCGTGTAAGCCGTGATCGGCAGGGAGAACTGTCCGGCATCCAGCTCGGCCAGAGGCAATCCCAGAATCTTTGCATTCGGTATCCCGACCGCGTTGAACGAGATATCGACGCGTCCCGCCTGATCGATCACGGACTGCAGATGCCTGTCCACAGCCTCCTCGTCGAGAGCGTCGACCTCCGCCACCTTGGCGAATCCGCCAGCAGAAGCGATCTCCTTGGCGACAACGTCGACGGGTGCCTGGTGGCGTCCCGTGAGAAAAACCTTGGCGCCGTCAGACGCGAAGGCGCGTGCGACAGCACTGCCGATCGCACCTCCGGCTCCGTAGATCACCGCAACCTTGTCTTGAAATAGCATCGCTGGTTCCTTGCTGTGTCCGGGTGGGCGACGTCCGGATCGTCCGAGCCGTCGATGAGGTAGACACCGCGACGTCGGGAAAGTGGGCGCCCACCCACCGCCCAGTTCGCCACTCGGCCGGTGTCCATGCAGGATGGAAGTGCGATAAGGAGCGGGAGAGGTGACACGAGTGGAGCTGGTGACAGCCGACCTGATGACAAAGGCGCAGGCCGGAGATGACGAGGCGTTTCGAGCGCTGATCGAGCCGTACCGCCGTGAGTTGCAGGTGCACTGCTACCGGATGCTCGGATCCTTCCAGGATGCCGAGGACGCCCTCCAGGACACCGTGCTCTCCGCCTGGCAAGGCCTTGCCGGGTTCGAAGGACGCGCCTCGATCCGCACCTGGCTCTACCGGATCGCCACCAACCGATGCCTCAATGCGCGTCGCTCGGCCAGCCGACGCCCAGCCAAGGAGTGGGACGTGCCCCACGTTGAACCGCCCGAACCGACCCGGCTCGGCGAAGTCGTCTGGCTGGAGCCATATCCCGACGCCCTTCTCGAAGGTGCGATCGGCGCACCGCTCGGCCCGGAGGCCCGATATGAGCAGACCGAATCCATCTCCCTGGCATTCGTGACCGCCCTTCAGACCCTTCCGCCTCGCCAGCTCGCTGTCCTCATCCTGCGCGACGTCCTCGGACTCCGTGCGAACGAGGTGGCGGACATGCTGGACTCGACTCTCGATTCGGTCGACAGCGCCCTCAAGCGGGCGCGCGCCAGCCTGCAGCGTCGACAATCGACGGCTGCCGATCGCGAACGACCTCCCGCCCGCGATGCATCCTCCGAGGATGCGATCGTGGCGAAGTTCGCCCGCGCCTACGAGTCGGCCGATCTCGACGCGCTCGTGTCTCTTCTGACCGATGACGTCTTTGTCTCGATGCCACCGATGCCATTCGAGTACGAGGGCCGAGACGTCGTAACCCGCTTCTTCGCCAGCATCTTCGGCTCGGGTCGCAGGTTCGATCTTGTTCCGACACGTGCCAACGGCCAGCCGGCGTTCGGAGCCTACTTGCGCGCCCCTGACGGTATTGCGCACGGAGTCGGCCTCTTCGTCCTCACCCTCTCCGGTGACCGGATCTGTGCCATGACCCGCTTCGAGAACATCGTGCTCCCGTGGTTCGGGCTACCGCGATCGCTGCCGAGTCGATAGCTGACTTTACTGCTGGTCCCAATAGTTGAATGCTTGCCTCGACGTCGAGGCTTAAACGTACGAAGGGTCCTACCAGACATGAACCGGACAGCGCTCACGACCATCGCCCCGCACATCTTTCGAAAGCGGCTCCTGATCGAAGGTTTTTTTCGGATTGAGGTCACTCACGACGCTCTGCTGAATTATTTTCAGCGCATTACGCAAGACCTCGGTCTCCGCACTTACGGTGATCCGATCATTCACAAAACAAGTGGCGAGGGCCAGGCCCTCAACGAAGGCTTTGATGGGTTCGTGCCGCTGATCGATTCCGGAATCTACGTTGCCGCATGGGTCAACCCACGGTTCATGTCGACCATCATTTACACCTGCGGCGAGTTCGACGAAGACCGTGCAGTGGCTGTTGTCCAGGACTTTTTTGAGCTGTCCGAACACCAAGCCGCGATCTTCTGATCGTCAATGTGTCATTGACGACGCCGTAGTCGCCACGCGACTGAGCGACCCAAAAAAGCCCCGCAGATGTGGGGCCCTTTCATTGCAGTCGATCGTCGTCGGTCAGTTCCAGTGCTGGCAGTCAGGCTGAGCGGGTTGAACCCGCCCTGCGATGCTTTGATGGTAGGAGTGACATTTCCGCGGCCGTCGTCAGGCGACTGGAACGTGGCCAGCGTGCGCGATCGTGGGTCGTTCGACGCCATCCCGCACCACGTCCGCCGCAAGCGCGCGCGCCAGCTCGCGTAGCAGCGTGCCGCCGTCGCCCTGCCATGCGCTGCCGTGCATGCATGCGAGCGTGCGCGGATTCATGCTGGCGAGGCGTTCGAGCAGTGCGCCGGTGTTGGGTGCGTGCGCGTAGTAGTCCATCGGCGCGCGGAAGGCTTCGCTGGGGCCGAGGATGTCGCTGCTGATCAGCGCTTTCGTACCGTCGCCAGGCTGGGTGAACAGGTCGCCGCAGAAGAACGTGTGCGTGGCGAGATCCATCATCAGCCCGCATTCCCAGCCGTGCGGCAGGTGCGGGGTATCGAACCAGGTCAGCGAGCGGCGGCCGAGCGACAGCGCCTCGCCGTCGGCGAGTGCGCGCGGGGCGCGGTCGGCGATGTCTTCGACGGACACCATCGCCGCGATCTGTCCGCACACAGGTACCGCCTGCGGCGCCACGGCCAGGAACTCGTTGAGCGAACCGCATTCGTCCGACTCGACGTGCGAGAAGCCGATGTAGCGCAATCGCTCCAACGGCATCACGCGGGCGATCGCCTCGCTGACCAGCGGGAACATCCGGCGCGGGCCGGTGTGGAACAGCAGCGGCGCATCGTCTACGACCAGGTACTGGTTGAAGTTGAAGGACTGGCCGTCCGGGAGCCGAACGGGCGTGTTGATGCGGTAGATGCCGTCCTCGATCTCGTGGATGTTGGTGCCGGACTGGGTGTTGGTGAGCATCGACGTCTCCTTGGGGTTGGTAGCAGGACGTGTGCCCGGGAGGCCGGGCGTTACAGCGATGCCACATCCCCGCCCCGACGCTATGCTGCGCGCCATGAGCGTGGTGGAAACAGGTGTGGAGGGACTTGAGGCGGTGCTCGCCCGACGCATCGTCGCGGCCGCGCCCGGGCAGGCGCGCGACGCCGAAGCCGAGCTGTACCGCCTGCTCGCGCCGCGCGCGCGCCGCTACGGCCTGCGTCACCTGCGCGATCCGCACGCAGCCGACGACCTCATGCAGCACGTCATCTCACTCACCCTCGAGCAGTTGCGCACCGGCCAGCTGAGGGAACCGGAGCGCGTGCTGTCGTTCGTGCTCGGCGCGTGCCGGCTCACGGTGCTGGAACTTCGCCGTGGGGCGCGACGTCGCGAGGAGCTGCTGCAGTACTACGGCGAAGCGCTGCTGCCGGATGTCGCCGACGACGCTCCATGGACCGGCCACCAGCGCGTGGCCGACTGCCTGCAACGCCTGCCCGAGCGCGAACGATCCGTGGTGCTGCTGAGCTTCATTGAGGAACGCGAAGCCGGCGATGTCGGCGCTGCGCTGGGACTCTCCGCCGGCAACGTGCGGGTGATCCGGCACCGCGCCATCGCCAGGCTGCGCGACTGCGTCGAGTCGACGGGAGCCAACCCATGAATACGATGGACAGCGGCAAACACATCGCCTTCGACCGGCTGGTGGACTACTGGTTCGGCGATGCCGGCGAAGCCGAAACGCAGGCCGTCGACGAGCACCTGATGCAGTGCGACGCCTGCGGCGCACAGGCCGATCGCATCGCTACGCTCGGGCACGGCGTGCGCAAAGCGTTCGCGGCGGGCGAGGTGAGCGCAGTGGTCAGCGCGGGCTTCGTGGCGCGGCTGGCGGAACGGGACATGCACGTGCGTGAATACCGCGTGCTGCCCGGCGACAGCGTCAATTGCACCGTGGCGCCTGACGACGAGGTGCTGGTCAGCCGCCTGCAGGCTTCGCTGCAGGGCGTGCATCGTCTCGACCTCATCGCCGAGCCGTCCGATGGCGCCACCGAACACCTGCCGGATGTCCCTTTCGATCCGTTGAGCGGTGAAGTCGTGCTCGCCATCCGCATTGCCCAGTTGCGCGAGTTGCCGGCGCACGAGATGCAGTTGCGGCTGCTGGCGGTCGAGGACGACGGCAGTCGCGAGATCGGGCGCTACACGTTCCGCCATAGTCCGTGGCAGTGACGCGAACCTGGCGATACCCATCAACGCCATTGCGAAGGACGACGGATATCGCTCCGCTACTGGCCGCAAGCAACCAGACAAGCTCAAAAAAAGCCCCGCACTGCGGGGCTTTTTTTATTGCATTCCAACCAGCCCTTTACGCCGGCTCGTTCATTGCGGACGCCCACGTACTTTTTCGACCTTGCGCCTTGGCCGGGTGAGTACCTGGTGAGCCGACGGCGAATAGGGGGCGGGGCGGTAGAGCACCAAATAGACTCCCGAACCCTGTATTAGTCGCCAGGGCAATGTTGTTCAACTTGGGATCAATGATGCGCCTGCATACGTTCGGTTCGGCGCTGGTGCGTAAAACAGGGCCTGCACCGCTGCAGGCCCTCGAGCTTGTGCGGATCTGAAGCGAGTTTAGACCCCGCATTGCCCGGTAATGCCGCAGCTACTGCCGCTGATTACGCAACCACTGCCACCCGCTGTGTATCCGCTCTTGCACCCCATGGTCCCGCCGCCGCCGCTCGTGTAGAAACATTTGTAACAGCCAACGGGAAGGGCGGCTGCTGGCGCAGCCGCTGCGACGACGGCGACGACGGAGAACAGCCCCAACACACCGGTAAGCGCCCAAGACTTGAACGAAATCATATCCATATCCTTCTAGATGGTCGATGGTGAACTGCAAGTGCCGATGAATCCCACTTCTTCAGGGTTGACTGTCGTGACGGCTGACTGCTCCTTTATCAGATAGAAGGAAAGTTTTCCCTTCAGGATAAACATCCGCTCGTCCTGAATCGGCTTGAATCGCCAATGCGATACCGCGAGGCGAACTTGGTCGCCGATGGCTGCGGTGGGTGCCTCCAGGATGCTCGCATGCAGCAGTTCGCCGTCCTTGCGAAGCGCAACCTCAAGCACAGCCAAGCCGCAATCCCGTTTTCCGAGCACGGTTTGATCGAACTTCGGCAGGGCGCTTTGGCTGGCGACTCTGTTCCTGAGCATCGCCTCCGACGTCACGACTTCGACCATCTCCTCCCGTTTCGCGCACGCAGAAAGGGACGAAACGATGATCAGCCCAGCCACACTCGTCGATAAGCTCCGATTCATTTACGCACCAGATGCGTCAAGATCGCCACACGGCCGTCCTTGGAAAGCCCGAACTCGATCTCCGGTTCTCGTATCTGGGCAGGTTGGTACCATGGCTCACGCTTCATGGCATAAATCACGTCCTGCCAGCTGTCGACATCGACTGATGTCCCTTGCGGCCTCCGGTTAACGGCAAGCACTTCGCACAGCGTGGAACGGCATTCCAGACCGATGATGTTGAAGCTGCTGACGCGCTGACGGGAAAAATAGTCGCGCAAACGCGCTTCGACATAGTCGGCCCAGGAGACATCGCGCTCTTCGGCGAGGAAGGCTGCGTGGTTCTGACGACCTATCGTGGGTGCGCTCCCGGCGCCGTTCTCCGCTGTCTCGTCGAGGTACTCGGCCATCACTGCTTCTGGCGAAGGTAACGTCGCGGGGCCGTTGGATGGGGAGCTATGAGACTGCGAGGGGACACCAGCCGGCGGTGCTGCCGAGGAGGCAGATGCGCTTGAGGAAAGTGCCTCCATGTCCGACTCAGCCGCGACGGAGGAATGTGCTGGATCTGTGTCCGGCGCAGACGCCTGTCGTGGCGCTGTGCGGTCTCCTTGCGTGCAAGATGCGCACAGCAGCGCCAAAGGCAACAGCGCCAGAATCGCGCAACTATTTTTGGTGGGCTTCTTCATGCACCGTCTCTGGCTATTTTGATTCTTTGGGATTTCCGCGTGTCAGCGCGTAGCCGTTTCTGGCCACCGCCCTGATGTCGCTTTGGAGCAAGGCCACGTTGAATCCCGCGTTTTGGAGATACATCGTCCCGATGGTGCAGTTGGTCATCAAGCCAGCTTCTTCCGAAGCTTTTTCGCAGTCCGGCAGATATTGACAGAAGACGACGATCCCTTGACCCGTTGCCTTGACCAAGCGGCGACTCCCGGCCGTAAACGGCCAGACAGACAGCCTCAAAAAAAGCCTCGCGGCGTGCGGGGCTTTTTCATTGCAGTCAGACCAGCGTTTACGCCGGCGGCACCGGCTCCGCTTCCACCTTGCGCGGCCCGTTGTTCTCGAAGCGCTTGCCCGCGTCCTGCGCAGTCCGTGCAGGCCTTCGCCCTTGCCGGCGATCTTCAGGAAGGCATAGCGCTCCAGCGCCATCACCACCACGTCGCTGCCCAACGCCATCTCGGTGTCGTTGGCTTTTTCCATCACGCGCTGCAATCGCACCAGTCGCGTGTTGAGCGCATCGTGCGCGGCCAGGTCGCGGCGCATTTCCTCGATGTCGATGAGAAAATGCACTCTGACCCCTGTTTTTGGGCCTCCCAATCCGCAAGGAGGCCATCGGCAAAGCGGGCGATCAACGGAATGCCGGTATGACCCATTACTAGAAGCACATAGCCCAAGCGACCGCTTCCCGCCACGCTGGCCTTCCTTCATCGCAAGGGAATCCCGTGCCCACCACCCTCACTCAGCGCGGGCTCGGTTCCGCCGCGGACCGCCTCCCTGCAATGCGTCTGCGTTGGCTGGCCTTGGCCGCGCTCGCCGCCGCCACCGCCGCGCAAGCGCAGACATCGGCCACGCCTAATCCGCTCGCCGTCCTCGACCATGGTTTGCGCCCCAGCGTGACCGCGCCGGGCGAGGCGGTACCACGCTGGTCGCTGGACGAGCGCATGCGCCACTACAAGGTGCCCGGGGTGGCGGTCGCGGTGCTGAAGGATGGCGAAGTGGTGCAGGTGGCCGGTTACGGCGTGCGCGAGGCCGGTACGCAGGACAGGGTCGATGGGGACACACTGTTCTCGGTCGGTTCGATCAGCAAGGTCGCAACGGCGACGACGACGCTGCGACTGGTGGCGCAGGGGCGGCTCGATCTGGATCGCAATGTCGACGATTACCTCAAGCGCTGGGAACTGCCGGCCTCCGCCGAAGTACCGCAGCCGCGGGTGAGCCTGCGTATGCTGATGTCGCACACCGCCGGGCTGGGCTTGCACGGGTTCGCGGATTACCAGCCCAATGAACCGTTGCCGACCCTGGTGCAGGTGCTCGACGGACAAAAGCCAGCCAAGGGCGAGGCGGTGCGGTTCAAATGGGCGCCGGGCCTAGTCAACGATTATTCCGGCGGCGGCGTCACTGTGGAGCAGGCGGTCATCGAGGATGCGACCGGCAAACCGCTGCAACGTCTCGCCGAGGAACAACTGTTTGCGCCGCTGCGCATGCGTCGCAGCACGTTCGAGAGCCCGCTGTCCGCCGCGCGCGGCAACATCGCCAAAGCGCACAACAGCGACGGTGCGCCGGCCGCGTTGCCGCGCGGCTGGGAAAGTTTCGCCGAGGCCGGGGCGTCGGGCCTGTGGACCAGTGCGAACGATCTGGGGCGGCTCGTGGGCGGCCTGATCAAGAGCTACCAGGGGCGTACCGATTTCCTGCTGCAGCCACTGGCCACGGCGATGATGACGCCAGTGTCACCGGGCCCGTTCGGCCTGGGACCGCGCCTGGGCGGTGTCGGCCTGGGACGGCATTTCTTCCACATGGGCGCCAACGACAGCTACCGGGCCTACTTGGAGGGGTATCCGGAAACCGGCGACGGTTTTGTGATCCTCACCAACGGCACTAATGGCACCCAACTGTCCTTCGAGATCCGCAACGCGCTGGCTGACGCGATCGGCCTGGGCGCGCGTCCGTTGCTGCGTAGCGTGGCGCCGCGCGTGCCGCCATCGCCGGACTATGCCGGCAGCTACCGGCTCGACGCCACCGTGCCGATGGATCTGCGCCGCGCGTCGGCCGACAACTTCGACTACGAATCCCTCCAGGTGCGTATCACTGGCGATGCAGCAGAAATCGTACTGCCGGGTCAGGACAAGCCGCAGCCGCTGCTGCCGCTGGGGCCGGCGCAATTCGTGCAGGCCGGGCTTTACATGTTCGTGTTCGATTTCCGCCGCGATGCCTGGGGCAAGGTGCGCGGAGTGTCGGTGTCGATACCGGAGGCGGATTCGGTGGCGTACTACGTGCGCGAATGAATCCGGACAGGCGCAAAAAAACCGAGGCGCGGGCACGCGCCTCGCGTGAAAACAGGGAAAACAGGGGTCAGAGAACCATTTCATAAAAATGTACTCTGACCCCTGTTTTCCGTCGCTGCCCAACGCCATCTCGGTGTCGTTGGCTTTTTCCATCACGCGCTGCAACCGCACCAGCCGCGTGTTGAGCGCATCGTGCGCGGCCAGGTCGCGGCGCATTTCCTCGATGTCGAGGTCGCGCGACAGCATCCCGGTGTTCTCGGCCATCACGTCCAGCGCCTTGCGGCAGAACGCCTCCGACGCGTCACCCCTCTTGACCACCCACTGGCGCATCCGGGGAACAGAACGAGGAGGCCAGGAACCTTCCGAGGCCGCAGAAGAGGCCATCGATGCATGGAACAACTTCGTCAACTACAGTTGAGCTAGCCTGTCGGCCAAATCTGCCAAAAACCTTCGAATTCGCAGGAATGTAATGAACCAATCCGCGCTATCCGCTTTCATTTGGTCTGTCGCCGACCTGCTGCGTGGCAATTACAAGCAATCCGACTACGGCAAGGTCATCCTGCCGTTCACCCTATTGCGTCGCCTGGATTGCGTGCTGGCTCCGACCAAGGCGGCGGTGCTGGCCGAATACGCCGACCGCAAGAAGCTCAAGATTGACCTCAAGCCGTTCCTGACGAAGAAGAGCAAGCACGGCTTCTACAACACATCGAAGCTGGACTTCGTCACGTTGCTGGCCGACCCCGGCAACATCCGCAAGAATATGGCGTCCTACCTCGCCGGGTTCTCGGACGACGTGCGCGACATCTTCGAACGCTACGACTTCTCCCGCCAGATCGAGAAGCTGGACGAGGAGAACCTGCTGTACCTGATCGTGCAGAAGTTCGCCAAGGTGAACCTCAGCCCCAAGCACGTCAGCAACGTGCAGATGGGCATGATCTTCGAGGAGCTGATTCGCAAGTTTGCAGAACTGTCCAACGAGACCGCGGGCGAGCACTACACCCCGCGCGAGGTCATCCGCCTGATGGTGGACCTGTTGTTCAACCCTGACGACAAGGTGCTGACCAAGCCCGGCACCGTGCGCTCGATGTACGACCCGACCGCAGGAACCGGCGGCATGTTGTCGGTCGCCGAGGAATACCTGCGCGTCCTTAACCCTGACGCCAAGCTGGTGGTGCACGGCCAAGAGTTGAACCCAGAGTCCTACGCCATTTGCAAGGCGGACATGCTGATCAAGGGTCAGAAGATCGAGAGCATCGCGCTGGGCAACACCCTGTCGCACGACGCCCACGCCGGCGCGCATTTCGACTACGGACTGTCCAATCCACCGTTCGGTGTGGAGTGGAAGAAGGTCGAGAAAGCAGTTCGTGACGAGCATGAGAAGAAAGGCTTCCACGGCCGCTTCGGCCCGGGCCTGCCGCGCGTGTCCGACGGCAGCCTGCTATTCCTGATGCACCTGCTCAGCAAAATGCGCCCGGTCAGCCAGGGCGGCGGCCGCGTCGGCATCGTGCTCAACGGCAGCCCATTGTTCACCGGTAACGCCGGATCGGGCGAGAGCGCCATCCGCCAATGGGTGCTGGAGAGCGATTACCTCGATGCCATCGTGGCCCTGCCCACGGACATGTTCTACAACACCGGCATCAGTACCTACGTGTGGATCCTGTCCAACCACAAGCCGAAGGCGCGCAAGGACAAGGTCATTCTGATCAACGGCGTCGACTTCTTCCAGAAGATGCGCAAGAGCTTGGGTTCCAAGCGAAAGGAACTGGGACAAGGCGACATCGATCGCATCGTCAAGTTGTATGGCGACTACGCGCCGACCGAGCACAGCAAGATCTTCGACACCCGCGATTTCGGCTACTCCACCATCACCGTCGAACGCCCATTGCGGCTCAACTTCGCCGTTAGCGCCGAGCGCCTGTCGCGACTGGATACGAGCAAGCCGCTGGCGAAACTCGGCGATGACCTCGACGCGCTCAAGCAAGCCTTGGCGAAGCTGGGCGCGAAGAGGCAATGGAGCAGCCGTGAGGCGTTCCTGAAGGACGCGAAGAAGACCATTGCCGCTGCCGGCGTGACGCTGGCGCCGCCGCAACTCAAGGCCCTGTGGGAAACGTTGGGCGAACGCGACGAACACGCCGAAGCCTGCACCGACAGCAAAGGTCGCCCCGAGCCGGACAGCGACCTGCGCGACACCGAGAACGTGCCACTGTCCGACGACATCCAGGCTTACTTCGAGCGCGAGGTGTTGCCACATATGGCTGACGCATGGATCGACCATGACAAGACCCGGATCGGTTATGAGATTCCGTTTACCCGTCACTTCTACCAGTACGTGCCGCCGCGGCCGCTGGAGGAGATCGATACCGAGCTGAAGGCGTTGTCGGCGGAGATCATGGAGTTGCTGGGGGAGGTCGCTTCTGCATGAGGACTTATCCCGAATATCGCGATACGGGCCTACCCGAGATCGGCACGATACCGACGCACTGGGATGCTGGACCAATTAAGCGCGGCTACGAAGTTGTACTGGGCAAGATGCTCAAGCGGGCGCCAGCAACCACTCTTGATCTGGAGGCGCCGTATCTCAGAGCCGCGAATATCCAGCCAACGGGGCTGGACTTGGATGACCTGAAAACGATGTGGTTCAGTTCAACGGAACTGCACCGTCTGCAGATCGAGCAAGGTGACCTTCTCGTAAGCGAAGGCGGTGATGTCGGTCGGGCAGTCATAGCAGGGCCTGTTAATGGAGAGCTTGGCTTTCAGAATTCGGTCAATCGGGTTAGAGCTTATGAGCCCAACACCGCGCGCTTCCTCTACTACTGGCTCCGGGCAGTAAAGGATGCTGGATACATTGATGCGCTGTGCAACAAGTCGACAATCGCTCACTTCACGGCCGAGAAAGTTCAGTCTGCCCTAACTCCTTACCCGACTGGTGATGAACAAATTGAGATAGTTCGCTATCTCGACCGCGAAACCTCTCGCATCGACACCCTGATCACCAAGCAGCAGCGGCTAGTCGAGCTGCTTCAGGAAAGGCGCCAGGCCCTTATCACCCGCGCCGTCACCAAGGGCCTCGACCCGGCTGTGTCGATGAAGGACAGCGGCGTGGAGTGGCTGGGCGAGGTGCCGGCACATTGGCATGTGCACCCACTCAAACGCATTAGCGCGCTTACCGTTGGAATCGTCGTTGAACCCGCGAAGCATTACGTTGAATCCGGTGTTCCGACTCTGAGATCGCTGAACATACGGCCAGGATTTATTGATCAATCCAACCTTGTATACATCTCGGATGATTCCAACCGCCTGCTGTCCAAGTCAAGGCTCAGGTCTGGAGACTTGGTTGCGGTGCGGACTGGCCAGCCAGGGACCACTGCGGTCATCCCTGCGGAACTAGATGGGTGCAACTGCATTGATCTGATCATCATCCGGAAGCCGGTCGAAGGCTGCCAAAAATATCTTTGTTGGTATTTGGCGGCCGATGTGGCAGTCCGGCAGTTCTCAGAAGGGTCAGGTGGCGCAATCCAACAGCATTTCAATGTAGGAACGGCGATGAACCTCCTCGTCGTTGTGCCCCCAACGGACGAGCAAGTTGAAATCGCCGACTTCCTCGATAGCGAAACGACAAAAATCGACCACCTGATCGATCAAACTCAAAGAATGGTCGCTCTTTCGAGGGAGCATCGGGCGGCTCTGATATCGGCCGCTGTCACCGGCAAAATCGACGTGAGGCAAGCCGCGTGAGACGAGGGTGTGCTGGTTAACTTGATGAGCAAGTTGGTTGGCGGCTAAATAAACGATCAACGGCAAGAAGAATCAGGGGAAGTAAATGCCGATTTACCGAGTAACCGATAGCTCCCTTCAGCCCGTTGCCGAAACAACCTTTGCCAGCGAACGTCTGCTGGAACGCCGCGACTTGCAACGATTGTTGCGTGCCGATATCAGCCCATTGGGCGAAGACATCATGGTGATCGCGGAGGAGTTCGCGGAGTGGGACGCCAGCCAGCGACGCATCGACCTGCTTTGTTTGGACCGGGATGCCAGCCTTGTCGTGGTGGAGCTCAAACGCACCGAAGACGGCGGTCACATGGAGCTCCAAGCTATTCGCTACGCGGCGATGGTCTCCAGCATGACGCTGGAGCGGGCGGTGGCGACTTATGCGCGCACCCTCGGTGGGGATGATGCCGAGGCCAAGGCACAGCGCGAGATCCTAGAGTTCCTCGATCTTCCCTCGGTTGATGAAGGTGCCTTGTCTGACAAGGTTCGGATGATCCTTGTGGCCGCTGATTTTTCGACCGAGTTGACCACTTCCGTTATGTGGCTCAACAAGCAGGAGCTGGACATCACATGTATTCGCCTGAAGCCGTATCGATTGGATGGGCAAGTGCTGTTGGATGTCAGTCAGATCATTCCGCTACCTGAAGCGGCGGACTATGTCGTACGCGTGCGTGAGCGTGAGCAGGAAAAGCGCAAGGTGGTCAATGGTAGGCAGCAGATTCTCAGGCAGTTCTGGGCTCAGCTGATCGATCGATCCAGGCCGAAAACTAACCTCTTGACGAACCGCAGTGCGACGACGGACCACTGGCTAAGTGCCGGTATTGGCCGCTCTGGATTCGGCCTAAATCTCAGTCTTGCCCAGGACTTCGGGCGCGTGGAGTGCTACGTACGATTGCCCGGCGACGACGGTGAGCGTTCAGATCGGGCTTTTGAGCAGCTATTCGCTCAGAAGGAAGCGATCGAGAAAAAGTTTGGTGCTCCTCTCGAATGGCAATCCCTTCCCAACCGAATCGGCTCTCGTCTCTGTTTCGAGTTTCCGGGCGGCTGGACATTGCCCGAAGAACAGTGGCCTGACTATCAGGACATCCTTATCGACGCGATGGTGCGGTTGGCGAATGCGTTACGGGAACCCGTCCAGCGACTAAACGTCTGAGGTAGCTCCCACATGAACCTGCATAAGGAACTCAATTTCGAGCGCGAGATCTGCCAGCACCTCGCCGCGCACGGCTGGCTGCATTCAACGAACGACAAGGGTTACGACAAGGCTCTGGCGTTGTATCCCGAGGACCTCATCGGCTGGCTCAAGGACACCCAGAAGGACGAGTGGGCCAAGCTGGAGGCCTGGCACAAGGGCGATACCGAGAGGCAGCTGCAGCAGCGCGTCGCGCAACTGCTCGACAAGGTCGGTCCGCTGGAAGCGCTGCGCAAGAGTTTCAAGGACCACAGCGCACGTTTCGACCTGTGTCAGTTCCGCCCGGCTCATGGCCATAACCCTGATTCGCAGGCGCGCTATGCCGCCAATCGCTTGCGAGTGGTGCAGCAGGTGCACTACTCGCAGCACCACAACAACTCGATCGACCTGGTGTTTTTCATCAACGGTATTCCGGTGGCAACCGCTGAGCTGAAGACCGATTTCACCCAGACGCTGGCGGATGCCACGCGCCAGTACCGCGACGCGCGCCTGCCGCGTGACCCGGTGGCCAAGCAGGACGAGCCGCTGCTGGCGTTCAACCGCCGCGCGCTGGTGCACTTCGCGGTCAGCACCGATCGGGTGGCAATGGCCACTAGGCTGGCCGGCAAGGGCACGTTCTTCCTGCCGTTCGACCAGGGCCATGACGAGGGTGCGGGCAACCCGCCCAGCGATGGCTATCGCACTGCCTATCTGTGGGAACGGGTGCTGCAACGTGATGCGTGGCTGGAGATCCTCGGCAGCTTCCTGCATCTGGAACGCAAGGAAGAAGTCGACAACAAGGGCAGCAAGAAGATCAAGGAGACGCTCCTGTTCCCGCGTTTCCACCAGTGGGAGGCAGTGAACAAGCTGGTGTCGACCGCACGTACAGAAGGTGCGGGCCACACCTATCTGGTCATGCACTCGGCCGGCTCGGGCAAGACGAATTCGATCTCGTGGCTGGCACATCGTTTGGCTGTGTTGCACGACACGCACGACGACAAGGTGTTCGACGGCGTCATTGTTATCACCGACCGCGCAGTGCTGGATGCGCAGCTGCAGGAAGCGATTGCGCAGATCGAGCACAAGACCGGTTTCGTCAAGACCATCGAGGCCAAGGACGGTGCCAAGTCGGGACAGCTCAAGCAGGCTTTGATCGATGGCACGCCAATCATCGTGGTGACGTTGCAGACCTTCCCATTCGTGCTGGAGGCGATCAAGGGCGAGGCCGACCTCAAGAGCCGAAGCTTCGCGGTGATCGCTGACGAGGCGCATTCCTCACAGACCGGCGCCGCGGCCCGCAAGCTCAAGGAAGTGCTGACAGCGGAAGAACTAGAGGAGGGCGTCGAGGTCAGTGCCGAAGACCTGATGCTGGCCGAGATGGCGGCACGCACGCTACCGGGCAACATCAGCTTCTTCGCCTTCACCGCCACACCCAAGGCCAAGACCATCGAGTTGTTCGGTCGGCGACCGGATACGGCGCGCCCGGCCTCGGACGACAACAAGCCAGAACCGTTCCATGTCTATTCGATGCGCCAGGCGATCGAGGAGGAGTTCATCCTCGACGTGCTGCTCAACTTCACTCCGTACAAGCTGGCCTACAAGCTGGCGCACAACGGCAAGGATTACGACGACACCGCCGTCTTGAAGTCCGAGGGAATGAAGCAGCTGGCGCGTTGGGTGCGCCTGCATCCGTACAACATCAGCCAGAAGGTCGCGATCATCGTCGAGCACTTCCGCCAGCACATCGGCGGGCGGTTGGATGGACAGGCCAAGGCCATGGTGGTGACTGCATCGCGCAAGGAGGCCGTGCGCTACAAGCTGGCGATGGACAAGTACCTGGCCGAGAACAAGTACGGGCATATCCAGGCGCTGGTGGCGTTTTCCGGCGAGGTCCATGACCTGGATAGCGGGCCCGACAAGTTCACCGAGAACAACATGAATCCGGCGTTGGGCAAACGCGACATCCGCGAGGGCTTTGCAACTGGAGAGTTCCAGTTGTTGTTGGTGGCCAACAAGTTCCAGACCGGCTTCGACCAACCCAAGCTTGTGGCGATGTACGTGGATAAGCGGCTGGCGGGTGTGAGCGCGGTGCAGACGCTGTCGCGCCTGAACCGCATGTACCCAGGCAAAAAGGAAACTTTCGTGCTCGACTTCGTCAACGATGCGGATGAGATCCGCAAGTCGTTCGAGCCGTACTACCGTACTGCGCAGCTGGCCGGCGTGTCCGACCCGAACCTGATCCATGACTTGCAAGCCAAGCTAGACGGCAAGCTGATCTACACGCCCAGCGAAGTCGATGGCTTTGCCAATGCGTGGTTCGACCCAAAGGGCACGCAGAAGGCATTGCAGCCGTTCATCGCACCCGCTGTGGATCGTTTTCGCGGTCAGCTGGATGACGCACGCAAGTCTGACGATAGCGAGGCCGAGGATGCACTGGAACAGTTCGTCCGCGACCTGGGCAGCTTTGTGCGGATGTACGACTTCCTCTCGCAGATCATCAACTATGGCGATACCGATCTGGAGAAGCGCTACCACTTCTTCAAATGCTTGATCCCGTGGATTCGCGAGCAGGGCCGTGGCGAAGCGGTCGACCTGTCCGGCGTCAAGCTGACGCACTACAAGCTGCGAGAAGGACAGGAGGGCGGCATTCCCCTCGGAGTCGATGATGACCCGGCCACATATCAGCTCAAGCCGATCACAGAACTCGGCAGCGGGGAGGCGCATCAGGATGAGAAAGTGCGGCTGTCCGAACTGGTCAAGAAGCTCAACGATTTATTCGAGGGTGATCTGACCGACAGCGATACTGTGGCTTATGTGCAGCACATCACCGGCAAGTTGTTGGAGAACGATACGTTGGCGCAGCAGGCGGCGAGCAACACCAAGGCGCAGTTCGCGTTAGGCGACTTCAACGCCGCTCTCGAAGATTCGGTCATTGAAGGGTTGGACAACTATCAATCCATGGCCGAGCAAGTCCTAGGGGATCAGCGAAAGAAGCAGCAATTCGCGGATCTGGTGCTGGACTTGGTCTATGACGCTTTCAAGCAAAAGGCAGGGGTTGGTGGTATCGAGTCTTCACGGTAGCGCGCCCAAGGCGAACGAAGGGCAGGTTCATTTCCACACCGGCGGCAATCAGTCCTTACGGCAAACCAGCAGCACCTCATCCACCTCTGCAGTACCAACCATCCCCGAAACCAACGCAAGCGGCTTCTGGAACCGCGCAAACAGCGGCAGCGTCCGGTTGTACCACCGCATCGCCTGCTCGCGCCGATGGGTGAGGAACCACATGCCCAGGTCCAGCAGCCACGACGACTTCGGTTGCATGCCGTAGATCGCGCTGTGTTCGAGGGTGAAACCGTGTGCGCGGATCTTTGTCAGTAACTGTTCCGGTTCGTAACGGCGGTAGTGGCCGACGAAGTCGTCGAACGCGGTCCAGCTCGCCGGATGCAGTGGCGCTGACAGCAGCACGGCCGCGCCGGGTTTGGCGACGCGGGCAAGTTCGGCGAGTACGCCATCGTCGTCGACGACGTGTTCGATGATGTCCATGGCGCAGACTGCAT
This sequence comes from Lysobacter sp. CFH 32150, assembly GCF_022758295.1. Taxonomy (GTDB): domain Bacteria; phylum Pseudomonadota; class Gammaproteobacteria; order Xanthomonadales; family Xanthomonadaceae; genus CFH-32150. The sequence continues at coordinate 158,624 of NZ_JALDWJ010000009.1, forward strand.
CGAACGTGGCATCGGGGAAGGGTAGTGCGGTCACGCGGCCTTGCACGGCATTGGCGCCGTTGGCTTGCAGGCGCTGCAGTGCTGGCGGGCTGATGTCTACGAAGTGGGTGCCGTGAAGGGGAAATCGTGGTCGTAGGCCAGGGGCTACTTCGAGGCGGTGTGTGGCGTTGGAGGTTAGGCGGCTGACTAGTGGCCAGGTGTTGAAACGTTGAGGGTCGGTTAGGCGCGCGCTGCTCCATAGGCCGTCGTAGAAGCGGCGGTTGTGCTCGAGCAGGTCATGCTCGGCATCCATTGGCTGGGGCGGGGATGCGTTCATTGGGGCGCCGGGGTGTCCAGTGGCCAATGCATAGGCGTGAGGGTAAGGGGTTTTTCACGCGACTTGGGCCGTCGGCGTTGCTTGGGGCTCTGATCGCGACTTACGTCGCTCCCACAGGGGCTCCCACAGGGTTTCATGACATCGGCATTCACGTGCCCTAGGTACCATCGGGCGGTGGTCACCTTTCCCGCGAAGGAGCTCGTCATGTCCGAGGAAAACCCGAAGACCCCGCTCGATCACGTCACCGATACGCTGTCGCAGCTCAAGGAGATGCGGCATTACTCCAAGAACAACGTGGAGATGCTGACGCGGGAGTGGCTGCTGTTCGACGGTGAGCTTTCCAAGCTGAAGCAGACCGAGAAGATCGAGGATCTGATGGAGCGTCAGGGTCAGTTCTATGAGGCGTTGGAGAAGGTGATTGGGGATTTGGAGGAGTTGGCGGTTAAGTTGCAGCCTCCGCCGGAGGAGTAGGTCACGACGATCCGAAGGGGTCATGCTAGTCGGGGCTTTGATCGCGACTTACGTCGCTCCCACAGGGGCTCCCACAGATCGTAGGGCGGGTCTTGACCCGCCATCGCGGCGACCGAAAAGCGGTGGGCTGAAGCCCACCTACGGGCTGGCCGATTGTCGATGCGCAAGGCGTTGGTAGCCACGGAGCCCGACGTTGCGCCTGCATCTGCAGTGGCTGAGCGCTGCAGCCTCGGGACTCGACCACATCGCGATGCAGCGAACGAGGAGATACCCATGGTCAACGGCAAGCGCACTGGTTCCGGAACAGATACGACATCAGGGGCGCGCGCACGTCGTCCTGCCTTGCGGGTCTTCGGCACCGGCTTGGCGATGCTGGCCCTGTTGATGGGCGTTGGCACGGCGAACGGGCAGGGGCAGCAGCATGCCGGGCACGCGCTGGGGACGGTGGATTTTCCTGTTAGCTGCTCCGCGCCGGCGCGGGCGGAATTCAACCGCGCGATGGCGCTGTTGCATCACATGACGTATCCGCAGGCGCGTACGGCGTTCGAGCAGGTGGTTGCGACCGATCCCGACTGCGCGATGGCGCATTGGGGCGTGGCGGTGACGCTGTTCCAGCCGTTATGGCCGACACGACCGCGTCCGCCCGAACTGCAGCGGGGATGGGAGGAAGTGCAGAAGGCGAAGGCGTTGCAGCCGCCGACCGAGCGGGAGCGGTTGTTCGTGGCCGCGGCGGAGGCGTTCTTCCTCGAACCGGAATCGTCCGACTATTGGCTGCGCATCCGCCGGTGGCAGGAGGCGACGGCCAAGTTGTATGCGGCGTTGCCTGACGATTCCGAAGTGGCGGCATTCCAGGCGCTGGCGCTGCTGGCCACCGCGCCTGCCAATGCCCTGTCGCGCACCAACCCGGACAAGGCCGCCGCCATCCTGTTGCGCGTGTACGAAAAGAATCCGGACCATCCGGGTGCGATGCACTACCTCGTCCACGCCAACGACGTGCCCGGTCGCGAACGCGAGTCGCTCGACATCTTGCGCAAGTACGAGCACGTGGCGCCGAACAATCCGCACGCATTGCACATGCCGACGCATATCTACACGCGTCTGGGCGACTGGGATGCGGTGGAGCGCGGCAACCTGCGCGCGGCGGAGGCGGCGCTGCAGCACCCCGCCGGCGACAAGGGGCAATTCGTCTGGGACGAATTCCCGCATGCGATCGAATATCTGGTCTATGCGTATCTGCAGCAGGGCGATGACGCGTCCGCCGCTGCGCAGTTGCAACGGCTGCGCGCGACGGCGCACCTGGAACCGAGTTTCAAGACGGCGTTCCACCTGGCGTCCACGCAGGCGCGCTACGCACTGGAGCGGCGGGCATGGAACGAGGCGGCGGCGATTGTTCCGCGCGAGCCGGCGATCCTCGACTGGGACCGCTTCGCATGGCCGGAAGCCATCGCGCAATTCGCGCACGGTTTGGGTGCGGTGCGCGTGGGCAAGGCCGATGATGCGAAAGCGGTAGTCGCGCGGCTGGAGGTGCTTGAAGCGGCGACCCGCAAGGCGGGTGAGGATCTGTTCGCCCGCAACATCCAGGTGCTCCGCCTCGAATTGAGCGCGTGGATCGCCAACGCCGCAGGGCAACGCGAATCCAGCGTGGCGCTGATGCGCGAGGCCGCCGAACTCGAGACTTCAACGCCGAAGCACCCGGTGACACCGGGGCCCACGCTTCCGGCGTACGAGCAATTGGGCGATTTGCTGATGGAGCAGAAGCAACCTGGCGAAGCGCTCGCGGCGTACCAGCGTGGGATGACGCTTTATCCGAACCGTTTCAACAGTGTGCTGGGTGCGGCGCGGGCGGCGAGTGCGCTCGGCGACAAGGCACAGGCGCGTGGATTTTATGAAGCGTTGATCAAGATTGCGGGGAAGGGAACGCGAGCGCCGGCGTTGCAGGAGGCGCGGGCGGCCGGTAGCTAGCTAGTGATGGGCGCATCGCCCACTGCTCAACCCATCCTACGAACTGTCGGTGGAGTTGCAGCTTCTGCCGCTGTTGCGCGGAAGGAAGAACCGAGCAAGGTCACTAGATGACCAGCCATTCGGTTGTTGAAAGCCCCGCCTTCGCGGGAATGACGAGCAAAGGCCCTGCATCGCGGGGCTTTTTTTGTCCAGCATCGTTGCAAGGCCGAGCCTTAAACAGCAGGCGATGCGAAGGCGACCACCGCCAGCAACGTAAAGGCGATAGCTGCGGTGATGGCGTGTGCGATGACGAGCCAGGCAGGCAGCAGGCGCTGGTGCCATTTGTAGACGAGGCTCATCACGGCGCCGCCTGAGGCAGCGGCGAGGAACAACAGCAGCGCGAGTATCGCCAGCGACGGCACGGACATCATGCAGATCGCATAGATCAGCAAGGTCAAGCCGGATGCGGCGAGCAAGCCGTGCAGCATGGCTAGCCATGCAGGGGGATTGGTCTTGGTTGCAAAACGAATCCCCGCCATGAGCAGTCCGCCCAAGGCTGTGATCCCCAGCAGAATCGTCGCGACTTGCAGCATGTGCGCAGTCCCGGTCATTGAGCGTACGGAGCCTAGCTCGCTGGCGGTGAGCGTCTCGTGTGTGACCTGTCGTCACCGCGTGAGGCGACTTCGCCCTTCGTAAATCCCTGTCCTGCACTGTCCGGCCCAGCCGCAGCTCCGCGTTGTGCCCCTGTGAGCACCGCACCGAGGTGCTGTGCCCGTCGCGGCGCCAGTGTCGCCGCCCATAAGGACATACGGCGCAAGCCAGGGAGGTTCCATGTCATTCAGTACTTTCACGTCCGGCAATACCCGCCGAGCGCGGGTCGGTGGTGGCCGATCGCCACTCATTCCTCCGCTACTCCTGTTGTCCGCGTTTGTCGGTCAAGCGGCCTGCGCGCAGGAGCAAAGTGTGGAGTCGCTGCGCGAGCGTTCGGCCATCGTCATCCAGGGCAAGGTCCTGAAGACGCACGCCAGCGACGAGCCGTTGCTGGCGGCGTCCGATCAGACCGTGGTGGTTTCGGTGTTGCGTATGGACGCTGGCAGCGAGATCGCCGGTGATCAGACCGGACGCACTGCCACCGTCATCCTCGCTGATTCGAAGCGGCTGAAAGTCGGGGAAGTGGCGTTGTTTTTTGGCAATCCGCGGTTCGTTGGGCGAACGTTGACGATCGCCGACGAAGGCGAGGTCGTATCCCGGGCAGGCGCTCAGGCGCTCTCTTCCGAAATGGAACGTGGCGCGCAAGCACGTCGGGATCGACCCGTGCATGACCGTCTCGCCACTGCGGCCCTGGTGTTCCGCGGCCATGTGGAGAAGATCCAGCCGCTCGATGCCCGCGCGACCAGGCGCAAAGGCACGTCAGAGCCGTCCAGCGAGCACGATCCGGAATGGCGGGTCGCGACGGTTCGCATCGAGTCGGCGCTGCAAGACGGCAAGGCCGGAAGGACGGTGAACATCCTGTTTCCGTCCAGTCGCGACATCGTCTGGTTCAACGCCCCCAAGTTGAGGGCTGGGCAGGATGCCGTTTTCATCGCGCATGCACCGGATCGGGAGAACCACGAGGAATACGGCGATATCGCCCGCCTGATAGGCCGGCAACGGGCCTACGTGGTGACTGCACCATCCGATGTACTGCCATCGCAGGATGAAGCGCGTGTTCGCAACCTGCTTGCGCGCGCCAAGGAGAACAATCCATGAGGACCATCATCCACACGTCGGCGCTGGCGCTTGCCCTCGCCGCGTGCACGCTGCCTGCATTCGCCGCCAAAACCCGCCTGGTCAACATGGTGCCCAACTCGCGTAGCGGCGAGACCGTCCAGGATGCGGAACCCACCATCACCACCGACCCTAACAATGCGGCGCGGATGGCTGGTGCGGCTTTCACCTGGGACAACCTGACCGGGGCGCCCATGGTCACGGCGACTGCGCCGATCTACATGTCCAACGACAACGGCAACAACTGGTCGATGGCATTCATCGTGCCCAGCCTGCTGGGATCGGGGTTTCCAACCGGAGACATCACGCTCAGTTTCAGCTCGACGCTCAGCGGTGCGCCAGCGCACACCACGAGTTGGCTGTACGGCGGCATCCTCAGGTCCACCAACAGCGGCCGGCCGATGACGGTGCTGCGCGCGCAGGATGCTTACTCTTCGACGTTGATGACCGTCATGGACACGCGCACCGGCAATGTCGATCAGCCACATACCATCTCGCAAACTGGTGCCGGGCAGGACAAGCTCTACGTCGGGTTCAACGATGGATACGGGTGCGGGGTTCCGTCCGGTCGCACGTCCACGCTCGATGTTTCGCAGGACGCGAAAATCGCGGGACCGACCTTCGCGCTGGACGTGATCGAAGCGCGCAACACCGCCTGCCAGGACGGGTTTGCGCAGGTCGCGGCGCCGCACAGTGATGGCACCGTGTACGCGGCGTTCCTGCATGACTGGAGCAGTTCACCGCGACTGGTCGTGGTGCGCGATGACAACTGGGGCATCGGACCTTCGCCTTTCGCCGACCTCACCGATCCCAGCGATTCCGTCGCGGGCCGCTTCGTCACCGGCGCACTGACCCTGGCTTCCGGCAACATGGGCCAGAACCGCCTGGGTGCGAGCAACGTTTCGATCGCGGTTGACCCGAGCAATAGCGACCGCGTCTACGTCGCCTGGGGAGATTCGAATGGGGCCAACAGCGAGACGATCCATGTGCGGCGATCGATCAACCGCGGCGTGGACTGGTCGGATGACCTGCTGACGGTGACCAGTGCGATGAATCCGCAGATCGCGATCAACGACAGCGGGGTCACCGGTGTCCTGTACCAGAGCGTGGTGTCGGGTAACTGGGAAACCCGTTTCACCCGTTCCACTGACCTGGATGCGACAAACTTTCCAACCCCGGGCACGCTGCTTGCACGCCAGAGCGCCAGCACGCCCGCAGCAACTTACTGGCCTTACATCGGTGACTACGCGTCCCTGGTCGCCTCCGATAGCAACTTCGTCGGCATGTTCTCCACGAGCAACTATCCGGACAAGGCCAACTTCCTGGACGGGGTCAAATTCCAGCGTGAGGTGGATTGGGTGGCGCACAAGCTGTATGCGGATGCCGCGCACACCATGGAGGTCACGCCGTCCATTGACCCCTACTTCTTTGAAGTCAAGTCGGGCATCTGCGACAGGTCGCCGGGCTTCTGCAACATCTGCGTCCGGCGTCCGGAGCTGTGCCTCGGAATCTATGACCCCTGGTGGTGGTTGAAGTGCCCGATGTGCGGCATCGACATCTTCATCAATCCCGGCGAAGAAGTCATGCGCGTCAGCGTGTTCGATTCCCGCGGCAAGCAAGTCGGCCAGTTCAAGCGTCTTTCGCAACCGGTCGTCGAGAAGGGCGTTGCGTACCACTACAGCATCCACCTGCAACCGGAGAAAGGCGTCGGGTATGTGCTGAAGGCTGATGTTGGACGAGGGACGCGGCTCAAGGGCAATTTCAGGCCGGCGTATATCGTCAGGACGACTAAAGCGGTGAGGTGATCATCGCGATGAGCTTTCGCACAGACGCCGCCTTCTGGTGGCGTTTGTGTTTGTCCAGGAAGGCAATACCCAGCAGCACTGTCGGGGAGAATTGATCGCGACTTACGTCGCTCCCGCAGGGTCTCTCGGTGAGCGTCAGCCTTGCAACTCGCGCAGCGTCACGCTGGGCGGGGCATCCAGGACGCGTCGCGTTGCGAACAGACCTGCCAGCAACGCGGCGAGCATGCCGAGGCTGCCGCCGACGATGGCGAGGGTCCAGTTGGGTTCCCACGGCAGGTCGAAGACGCGGTTGGCGACGACGCCAGAGAGGATCGATGCGGCGATCGCGGCGACGAGGCCGGAGATCAGGCCGATGGCGGCGAACTCCGACGCTTGCGCCAATCGTAGTTGTCGGCGGCTGCCGCCGAGGACGCGCATCACGCCGCCTTCGAGCAGGCGCTCGTCCTGGCTGGCACTGATCGCGGCCAGCAGCACCAGCACGCCGGCGGCAAGCGAGAACCAGAACACCACCTGCACCACGGTTGAGACCTGGTCGCCGGTGGCGCGCACCTGTTTGAGCACGGCGTCGATGTCGATCACCGACAGGTTGGGGAAGCGATCGACCAGGCCTGCGGTAAAACGTGCGTCCGATTGCGGGACGGTGACGGCGGTGACATAGCTGGCGGGGTACGCATCGAGTGCACCGGGCGAGGCGATCACGAAGAAGTTGGGGCGGAAGCTTTCCCAGTCGACACTGCGCAGGCTGGTGATCGGTGCTTCAAAACGCTGGCCGGCGATGTCGAAGGCGATGCGGTCGCCGAGTTTCCAGCCCAGCGATTCGGCGAAGCGTTCTTCGACCGAGAGCTGTGGTGTGCTCGGTGCGTTTGCGCCGTAGGGCGGGTCTTGACCCGCCGTCGGAGTCGCACCCCAGAACTTCCCGGCGGTGATCTTGTTGTCGGCGCGCAGCGTGGCGGCAGTGGAGAGATTGAACTCGCGTTCGGTGCGGCGCCGTTCCATCGCGCCATTGCCTTCAGTGCTGCCGTCGTTATCGCGCCGCACCGGTAGCGCTGCGACCGGCGTGCCGTTGCGTGCGAGATATCTGCCGCGGGTCATTGGATACAGGGTGGGTGCAGGCAATCCCTGCTCGGCGATGAAATCCCGCACCGGCTGCACCTGGTCGGGCTGCACGTTGATGATGAAGCGGTTGGGCGCGTCCTTCGCCAGCGACAGTTGCCAGCGGTCGAGCAGATCGGTGCGTACGAACGTCAGCAGCAGCAGCGCCATCAAGCCGAGGCCGAGTGCGGAGACCTGCGCGATGCTGGTGGCGGCACGGCGGCTGACGTTGGCCAGGCCGTAGCGCAGGCTGCCGCGCAGGCGCGGACGCAGGCGTCGCACCACCACGATCAAGATCCACGCCAGGAATGCCAGCACCGCGAGCGTGCCGGAGATGCCGAGCAACATCGCGCCACCGAGCGTGGCATCGCCGGCCTTCCACCACAGCAGTGCGGCCATGCCGGCGATACCGGCGAGGGCAACCAGCCAGGCGCTGGGTTCGGTGGTGTCGAGGTCGCGGCGCAAGACGCGCAGCGCGGAGACGCGTCGCAATGCCAGCACCGGCGGCGTGGCGAACGCGAGCAACACCACCATGCCGACGCCAAGGCCTTGCAGCGCCGGCAACCAGCCAGCGGGTGGGATCGACAACGACAGCGTGCTGGCGAGCCAGCCGGCGACCGCCCACTGCAACGCGAATGCGATCGCCACGCCGAGTGCGCTGGCGAACAAACCGAGCATCAGCAGTTCGCCGACGTGGATGGCGACCAGCGTGCGCTGGCTGGCGCCGAGGCAGCGCATCACGGCGGCACCGGAGAGATGGCGTTCGCTATGCCGGCGTGCAGCCATCGCCACGGCGACGGCGGCGAGCACCACCGACACCAGCGCGGCGAGGCCGAGGAAGCGGCCGGCGCGATCGAGTGCGGAGCGGACTTCCGGGCGCGCCTGCCCGATGGTTTCCAGACGCTGGCCACGCGCGAGCGCCGGCTTGGCCTTCGCGACGAAACGTTCGATGGCGGTCGCGTCGCCGGCGACGACCAGGCGATACGACAGGCGGCTGCCTTCCTGCACCAGTCCGGTGGCGGGCAGGTCGGCGAGGTTGAGGAAGACTTTCGGCGCGACGTTGAAGTAGTCGAGCGAGGCGTCGGGTTCCTGCAGCACCAGCGCGGTGAGGCGCAGTTTCGCTTCGCCGAGATGCACGGTGTCGCCGATGGAGGCGCCGAGCGCGTCGGCACCAGCGCGGCTCATCCACACGGTGCCGCGCTGTGGTGCGTCGCGGGTGTCCCGTTCGATCTTGTTTTGGTCGACGACGCGGAATGCGCCGCGCAACGGGAAGTGCGGGCCGAGTGCGCGCAGGTCGCCGAGGCGGAGGTTGGACACGTCGCCTTCGCCGACGCCGCTTTGACGAACGCGAACCATGCTGTTGAGTTCGATCGTCTCCGCGGTGCGCAGGCCGGGTGCATTGGCGGCATCACGTATCGCGCCGGTGATCGGTGCATCGCCGCGCACGACGGCATCGCCGCCCATCAAACGGTTCGCTTCGATCGCGAGCGCGCGTTCGGCGCGATCGGTGACGAAGCCGACGGCAGTGACTGCGACCACCGCGAGCGTCAGCGCGGCGAGCAAGATGCGGATGTCGCCCGCCTTGAGGTCGCGCCGCAACTGGCGCCACGCCAGGCTGAGCGCAGGCAAGTGCAGGTTCACGCCGACACCAGCCGGCCGCCGTCCAGACGCAGCATGCGGGTGCAGCGGCTGGCGAGATGTTCGTCGTGGGTGACCAGCACCAGCGTGGTGCCGGCTGCGGTGTTGAGATCGAACAGCAGGTCGATGATGGATTGGCCGGTGCGGGTATCGAGATTGCCGGTGGGCTCGTCGGCGAACAGCAGCGCTGGCCGCGTCACGAAGGCGCGCGCCAGCGCCACGCGTTGCTGCTCGCCGCCGGAGAGCTGGCGCGGGTAGTGGCCGAGGCGTTCGCCGAGACCGACCTGCTTGAGGATCGTGCGCGCCGGCGATTCGGCATCGATGTCGCCGCGCAACTCCAGCGGCAGCATTACGTTTTCCAGTGCAGTGAGCGACGGCAGCAACTGGAAGCTCTGGAACACGAAACCGACTTTCTCGCCGCGTACACGAGCGCGGCCGTCTTCGTCGAGCTTGGACATCGGCTCGCCTTCGAGCACGACGTTGCCGCTGCTGGGGATATCGAGCCCGGCCATCAGCGCCAGCAGGGTGCTCTTGCCAGAGCCGGAGGCGCCGACGATCGCGACGGCGTCGCCGCGATCAATGGCGAAGTTCACGCCATCGAGGATGGTGAGCTCGCCCGCGGGCAGCGGGACGCGCTTACCGAGGCCGGTGACCTCAAGGGCGCGCCGGGGCATGGCTGCAGAATGTGCCGGCACCATGGCTTCGGCTTGGATGTGCGCGGTATCGTCCCTATTCATCGTGTGCATCCATCGTGGGTGCAGCCCTCTTCATCGGGGGTTGGAATGCGGCCTTGCAGTCTGGCCACAGGTTTGGAGAGAGCGTGCATGAAACAACGAAATGAGGCTCCGCGGCGCTGGCTTCAATGGACCGTGCCATTGGTACTGCTGGTGGTATCGCTGTTCGGTGCGACGCACGCAGCCCTGCCGGCGAAGGTGCAACCGCTGCCGCCGCCGACGGTATTGGTCTTCGGAGATTCGTTGTCGACCGCGTATGGGCTGGACGCCGCGCAGGGCTGGGTCGCACTGACCGCCGAACGCATCGCGCAGACGCGGCCGGGCTGGCGGGTGGTCAACGCCAGCATCAGCGGCGAGACCAGCGCTGGCGGTGCTGCGCGCGTGGTGCGCGAGGTGGCCCGGAATCGCCCAACGGTGGTGGTCATCGCGCTGGGCGCCAACGATGGCCTGCGCGGCCTGCCGCTGCGGCAGACGCGCAGCAACCTGGCCCGCATGATCGGCGCCGCGCAGGGCGTGGGGGCGAAAGTGTTGCTGGTCGGCATGCGCATGCCACCGAACTATGGCGCCGAGTACACGCGTGAGTTCGAGAAGACCTACCCCGATCTCGCCGCGTTGTTCGACACGGCCCTGTTGCCGTTCCTGCTGGAGCCGATCGCGCGCGACCGCGATGCGTTCCAGGCGGACAACCTGCACCTGGTGGCGGGTGTGCAGCCGTTGCTGCGCGATCATGTGTGGCGTGCGTTGGAGCCGTTGCTGAAGTAGGCGAAAGCGGTAGGCCACGGTTATTCGTAGCGACTTGCGACCGAACTGTCCCCGGTTCGCGTCCGTTCGAGCACGGTGGTGGGCAGGCCGGTTTCGAGGAAACGCCGATGGGCCAGCGCGTCGGCGGCCTTGAGCGCCCAGAAGCGGCTCGACAGGACTTCGGCGATGCGTTCGCCATCGATCAGCAGCCAGCCATGCTGGGTGGGGGAGACGGTGATCAGGACTGCTTCCGCTGCAGACTTCGGGGGAGAGGTCATGGCCGCAGTTTGACGATCGGGCTGCATGGGGACAGCTGGCGGTCGGCAGGGTGACTTAGGGCAGATGGCGCGGGGTGGACGTTGTGGATACGTCACGTGCTTCGGCTTCTGTGCATGCGTGTTACGCGGCCAGGCGCTGCCACAGCCAGGACATCGCCGCCGCGCCGATCACCATCGAGAGCAACGGCATCGCGATACCGACGTACCAGCGCTGGCGCCGCAGCAGGAACAACCCCGGCAACACCGCGCACACCACTGCCAACTGGCCCAGCTCGACACCCAGATTGAAGCCAAGCAGCGTCAGCAATCGGGTGTCGGGCGGCAGGCCCAGTTCCCCGAGTGCACCGGCAAAGCCGAAGCCGTGGATCAGGCCGAAGCCGAACCCCACGACCCACGCACGACGCGTCACCAATGGATGGATGTTGTTGGCGGCGGCCAGCAACACGCTGCCCGCGATCGCCGGTTCGACCCAGCGTGAGGCCGGCGTCACCCAGCCCAGCGCCGCGAGGCTCAGCGTGAGCGAGTGCGCCAGCGTGAACGCGGTGACGATACCCAGCACTTGCATCACGACGCGACGCAAGTCCTCCGCCGGCAACCACTCGCCACGCTGGCGCAGCAGCGCCGCGGGCAACAGCAACGACAGCAGGAAGGCGAGGTGGTCGTAGCCGATCGCGATGTGGTGGAAGCCCTCGCGCAGGAAGTCGGCGAACGGACGGCTGGGTGCGGTGCCGAGGACGACCTCGCGTGCATCGGCACGACCAGTCGCCGTGCGGACGGTCGTGCCCTCGCGTAGCGTGATCAGCGCGCGATGCTGCGGATCAACCGCGAACAGCAGGCCGTAGCGAACCCGCACGCTCGATCGGGAGGGGCACTGGGCCACCATCTGCAGCGTGGCGTAAGTCCCATCGTCGTAACGGCGGGTGGCAAGCCCGCGCGGGCGCAGCGCACAGGCGCCGGCATCGGTCGACAGCGAAAGGCCGGAGACTACCCATTGCTCCAACGGCTGCTGCATCGCGTGCAGTTCGCCCCAGGTCACTCGCTCGTCAAGGTTGGTATCGAGCGGTAGGGAGAGGGCGAGGTCGCGGATCGCCAGGTCCAGTTCGATCTGCGCTTCGCCATCGGGCATCCGCGTGATGTCCAGATGCGCGACCGACAGCGTATGCGCGTGCAGCGGCCACGATGCGAGCAGCAGCAACCATGGGAACAGTCGATGTGGCATCAGCGTGCACCCTCCGGCGTCGGTGGCAACGACAGGTGTTGCGCGGTCGCCCAGGCGTGCAGTGCTTGCAAAGCTTCCGGACGATGTGCCGCGATGGCGGTACGACGCAGCAGCTCGACATCCTCGTAATCGCGCTGGCTGTGGAAGTTGCGTTGCGCCAGGCGCAGCGCGGCGGTCGGGTCGCCGCGCGCGACGAGCAGGAACTCGGCCTCATCGCGCAACTCCGGCGGGCTGCCCGCCGCGTGCGCGGCAGCGAAACGCCGCGCCTGGGCTGCGACCATCGGCGCGGCGGTGCGTGGATCGATGCGATGCGCGGCCAGCGTGCGTTGCAGCTGCAATCCATCGTGATTGGCTTGTGCGACGAGTAACGGCGCTACTTCGCGATCACGGCCCACGCTACGCAGGTAGCGCGCATACGCCGCGAGTGTGCGCACGTCGTCCGGTGCCAGCGCCAGCGCGCGCCGGAACCAGGCGTCGGCATTGCGATCACCGGCGCGTGCGGCGACTTCGGCACGCATCACCAACGCGTAGTGCTGGCTTTCATCGGCGACTGAGCTGGCTTCCAACCAGCGATCGAGCGCGGCGGCGGCCGCCGCGTAATGTCCGCTGCGCAACGACATCAGTCCCACGCATAGCAGGCCGTTCCCGGCATCGACGCTGAGCACCAGCGCGGTGCAGTCCGCGCGCGCCAGATCCAGCCTGCCGCGCACCACATGGATCTGTGCGCGTGCCAGGCGTGCGGCGCCGTCGCGCGGCGACTGGGCAATCACCCGATCGAGCCAGGCCACTGCCGCAGCGAAGTCGTGACGGTGCTGGGCGCTGAACGCACGCGCCTGCAGCACGCTTGAATCCTGCGCGTGGGCCGGAATACGCGCCAGCAACGACTCGGCGCGTGCCGCCAGCCGCGCATCGCCAGTCTGCGCAGCCGTCGTGAGCCATTGCTGGATGCGCAGGGGCGATGCAGCGGGGGTCGCGGCGTTCGCCGGCATCAGTCGCGCGTAGCCGCGCGGCAGGTGTTCGAGCACGACACTCGGATTGCCTGGCACCACGGCCGCGGGACGCTGCGCCCATGCCGTGGGCATCATGATCAGGGTCGCGATCAGAGTCAGTGTGCGCAACATCGTGAGGACTCCTGTGCAATCCGGCAGCGCGTACAGCTCGCTGCCGGATTGCGGTGCGTTTCATCCGTGACGCGCGTTAGTTGCTGGGCGAGCCCGGGATCGGCGTGTTGAGGTATGGGAACGTCGACCGGAAGTCGCTTGCCTTGAGCGCTGCGCCATCGGTGTACGGCAACTGGCCGGACGGGGCATCGGCGGCGGGCAACAGCACGCCCATCGCCACCCGCAACTCGATGTCGACCACGTCATCGCCAGGACGCCGCCCGTTGGGGAAACCGGCGGTATCACCGGCGAGTACGCCGAGGGTCTGCTGCACCGCGGCTGCCTTGGGTGCGATCGCGGTGTTGAGCCGCATCATTTCCGCGGGCTTGACCGAAGCCGGCTGGTTGAGGCCCGGCACGCCGGTGAGGAAGGCGGCGACCAGATCGGTGCGTGGATACTTCGTCGGCGCCTGCACGCCCGGGAACAGGATCTGCAGCAGGATCGGCAGACTCGGGTTGGTGACGTACTTGGCGAAGTTCGCATCGTTGCCTGGTAGCGAGGCGTTGAACTTGTCCTTGTCGGGCAATCCGATCACCACTTCATTCACCAGCGGCGCGGACAGGCGCGACACCTGGCGGTAGTGAAAGCCCACGCGCGTGTAGGCCGTGGTCCAGGCGCCAACGATCGGGTTGCCGGACTGGGTCAGGCAGGCGATCGGCAATTCGAGTGCGAGCGTGGTGATGTTGGCATCGTCGAGGAGGTTGCGTTCGCCATCGGGTGGACCGACCGGGTTGGTGTTGACCAGGTCAAATACTTCACCGAGGTTGACCGCAAAGCCTTCCTTGCGCTGCCCCACGAATACGCGGCCTTCGCCCGCGCACTGGTTCACGCCGATGCGCGAGATGTGGCGATCTGCATAGGTGGCGTAGTCGGCGATCGACTTGGTGCCGATGTTGTCGAACGGCTTCTTGAACAGGTAACCGCCTGTGCCGAGATTGCGGGCCACGCCGACCCGGCCGCCTTCCTTGACGGTGACCACGGCGTAGGCTTCGTCAACGTTGCGATTGGCTTCCTGCGCCGCGGTGGCGCCGAACGAGCCGATATTGCTCAACGGCACCGCCACATCGACACCGTTCACTGGCACGGTGAGGTTCTTGAAGCGGTTGTAGAACTTGAAGAAATAGGAAATGTCAGCGTTGGCATCGCCGTCGTTGTCGATATGGATGGCGTAGAGCGCGTTCGGGTCCATCAGGAAATAGTTCGGACCACCATAGGGCGCCTGCAACGGCTGGTAGTTGGCGAGGAAAGTGACGTAACCGGCGCGGCCGGATTCGTAGCTGCGGAACATGTAGAAATCGGTGCCGTCGACCTTGGGGCTCTGGGTAATCAGCGGAGCTTCGCGATGGCTCGAGCCGAGCGCGACGCCTGCCGCGGACACCAGGCCCGCGATGGCAATGGCGAGCGTGGCGTGTTTGGCGATGAGCTGTTTCATGACGGGTTCCTCGAGTGGGCGCAGGTGCGGAGTGCACTTGCGGGTCGAACAACCAGGCGCCTGCGCATTGCGGTGACCTGCTGTCCGTGTGTGCTTTCGAGGCAACGCCGCATTCGGATGCAGCCGCTTGTCGGTGCGCTTGCAAGTCGTGATCCAGCTGCATCCGGAGGGGGACTGGCTCCGTATATCCCGGTCGAAGACGTGCCATTTGCATGGACGCTGGCCGCGGCGATTGCTGGGCTTCGTTTGTCCTAAACGGCGATGGCGCTGCCGCTGGCCGCCTGTGCCCTGTGAGGTGCCTTGGATGTCCCATTCATCGCTTCAGCTGAGTGCCGATCCCAGCGAGAACCTGACGGCGCTGCTGGCGGAAGTCGCCAACGGCAGCCGCAGCGCGTTCGAGGCGCTGTACCGCGCAACCTCGGGCAAGCTCTTCGGCATCTGCATGCGGCTGCTTTCCGATCGCGCCGAAGCTGAAGACGTGCTGCAGGAGGTCTACGTCAGCGTCTGGCACAAGGCGGCGCAGTTCGACGCCGCGCGCGCCAGTGCGATCACCTGGCTCGGGATGATTGCGCGATACAAGGCGATCGATCGCCTGCGCGTGCTTCCGGCGTCCCACCGGCACGCGCCGATCGAATGGGCGGACGACGTCGCCGATCCGCTGGCTTCGCCCTTGCAGTACACCGAGACGACGACACAGCGCGCACGCCTGGACGACTGCATGGAACAGCTCGACGACCGCCGTCGCATGCTGATCCACACTGCTTTCTTTGAAGGGATCACCTATGAGGAACTGGCGGTGCGCAGCAGCTCCCCGCTTGGTTCGATCAAGAGCTGGATCCGCCGCGGCCTGATGCAACTACGGGCGTGCCTGGAACAATGAACATTCGCGACCCCCAATTCGACGAAGACTCCGGGCACGAGCCACCCAGCGCAGACGTGCAGGCGGCGGAGTACGTGCTCGGCGTGCTCGATGCGACACAGCGGCGGCAGGTCGAAGCGCGGATCGCGGCGACTCCGGCGTTCGCACGCCTGGTGGACGCGTGGGAGCAACGCCTCGGCGCCTTGCTCGACGCCATCGAACCGATGGCCGCCCCCGCGCATGTGTGGCCGCGCATCCGCACCCGCCTGGGCTGGTCGCCGGTGGAAGGTAGCTCGCGCGGCGCGTGGCAGAGCGTCACCTTCTGGCGCGCGACGACGGCCTTGGCCGCTGCCATTGCGGTGGCCGCGGTGTTCCTCGGCCGCGTGCCGCAGGCGCCTGCACCGGTCACGCCACCCGTGGTGATGCAGCCCAGTGAGCCGGCGCAACCGGTGACCACGCTGGCACGCGACGATGGCACGCCGGGTTGGCTGGCCTCGATCGATGTCGTGCGCGGCATCGTGAGGATCGTGCCCGTACCCGCGCCGGCCGACGCCCAGGGGCGCGTGCCCGAACTGTGGGTGATCCCACCGGGCGAGGCCCCGCGTTCGCTGGGCCTGGTGTCGGTCGACAAGACGCAGCTGGTCGTCGTGCCGCAGGCATTGCTGCGCGCGCTGGCGAAGGGCTCCACTCTGGCGATCTCGCTGGAGCCACCGGGCGGCGCACCGCAGGGCGTGCCGACCGGGCCGATCATCGCCAAGGGCGGGATCCAGGCGATCTGAGTGCTGTCGCCGCAAAGCAAAGGCCCCGCAATGCGGGGCCTTTTTCATATCCACACAGCTGAAGTTACGCCTCGACTTCTTCCTTGTACGCATCGACCGGAATGCACGCGCACATGATGTTCTTGTCGCCGTAGACGTTGTCGACGCGCGCGACCGGCGGCCAGTACTTCTGCAGCTTGAGCGACGGCAGCGGGAAGGCGGCGAGTTCGCGCGGGTAGGCGTGGGTCCATTCGCTGGCGGACACGGCCGTGGCGGTATGCGGGGCGTGCTTGAGCGGGTTGTCCTCGCGGTCGAGCTTGCCGTCTTCGATGGCGCGGATTTCGTCGCGGATCTGGATCATCGCGTCGATGAAGCGGTCGAGTTCGTGCTGCGATTCGCTCTCGGTCGGCTCCACCATCAGCGTGCCGGCGACGGGGAAGCTGAGCGTCGGGGCGTGGAAGCCGAAATCGATCAGGCGCTTGGCCACGTCCTCGGCACTGACGCCGGTGGCGTCCTTGAGCGGGCGCAGGTCGAGGATGCATTCGTGCGCGACCAGACCGTTGCGGCCGGTGTAGAGCGTTTCGTAATGCGGAGCGAGGCGCTTGGCGATGTAGTTGGCGTTGAGCAGCGCGACCTGCGTGGCCTTGCGCAGGCCGGCGGCGCCCATCATCACGATGTACATCCAGCTGATCGGCAGGATCGAAGCGGAGCCGAAGCTGGCAGCACTGACCATGCCGACGTCGCCTTCGCCACCGAACGTGCGCGGCAGGAACGGCGCGAGGTGCGACTTCACTGCGCACGGGCCAACGCCAGGACCGCCGCCGCCGTGCGGAATGCAGAAGGTCTTGTGCAGGTTGAGGTGCGAGACGTCGGAGCCCCACTTGCCGGGCTTGGCGACGCCGACGAGGGCGTTCATGTTGGCGCCGTCGGTGTACACCTGGCCGCCGTGCTGGTGGACGATCTCGCAGATCTGGACGATGTCTTCCTCGAACACGCCGTGCGTGGAGGGGTAGGTGATCATCAGCGCGGCGAGACGGTCGCTGTACTTCTCGGCGGCACGCTTGATGTCGTCGACATCGACGTTGCCGTTGCTGTCGCACTTGGTGACGACGACCTGCATGCCGCACATCTGCGCCGAGGCGGGGTTGGTGCCGTGCGCGGATTCCGGGATCAGGCAGATGTCGCGCTTGTCGTCGCCGCGCGAGCGGTGGTACGCGCGGATCGCGAGCAGGCCGGCGTATTCGCCCTGCGCGCCGGAGTTGGGCTGCAGGCTGACGGCGTCGTAGCCGGTGCATTCGACCAGCATCGCCTCGAGGCCGTCGATCAGTTCCTTGTAGCCCAGTGCCTGGTCGGCCGGGGCCAGCGGATGCAGGTTGCCGAACTCCGGCCACGTCACCGGGATCATCTCGGCGGTGGCGTTGAGCTTCATGGTGCAGCTGCCGAGCGGGATCATGGTGCGATCCATCGCCAGGTCCTTGTCGGCGAGCGCGCGCATGTAGCGCAGCAGTTCGTGCTCGCTGTGGTGGGTGTTGAACACCGGGTGCTGCAGGAACTCAGATTTGCGCTGCAGAGCGGACGGCAGTGCGTCGTCGGTGGTGGCATCGAGGGCGTCGATGTCGGTGATCTTGGCGCCGAATAGCGCAGCGATCTTGACGATGTCTTCGCGCGTGCTGGTTTCGTCGAGGCTGATGCCGAGGTTCTGGTCGTCGATGGTGCGTAGGTTGATCTGCGCGGCCTTCGCGGCGGCATGCACGGCGGCGGCGTCGACGTTGCTGACATGCAGGGTGTCGAAGTAGTGGTCGCCGACATGCGCGCCTGCATTGCGCAGCGCGCCGGCGAGGATCGCGGCGAGGCGATGCGTGCGGCGGGCGATGCGGGTCAGGCCTTCCGGACCGTGATAGACCGCGTACATGCTGGCCATGACCGCCAGCAGCACCTGCGCGGTGCAGATGTTGGACGTGGCCTTCTCGCGGCGGATGTGCTGTTCGCGCGTCTGCAGGGTGAGGCGGTAGGCGGGCTTGCCTTCGGCGTCGATCGACACGCCGATCAGGCGACCGGGCATCGAACGCTTGTAAGCATCGCGGCAGGCCATGAACGCAGCGTGCGGGCCACCGAAACCGAATGGCACGCCGAAACGCTGCGAATTGCCGACGACGATGTCGGCGCCCCATTCGCCCGGCGCCTTGATCAGCGTCAGCGCGAGCAGGTCGGTGGCGACGGCGACGAGGCCGCCGCGCGCGTGTACGGCATTGGCGAGCGCCTGGTAGTCGTTCACCGCGCCGAAGGTGTTGGGGTATTGCAGCAGCACACCGAAGGCGTCGAGGGCGACGGCGTCGGCGTCGTTACCGATCACCAGCTCGATGCCCAGTGGCTCGGCGCGGGTGCGAATCACTTCAAGCGACTGCGGGTGCACGCCGTTGGAGACGAAGAACACGTTCGACTTCGACTTGCACGAGCGCTTGGCCAGCGTCATCGCTTCGGCGGCGGCGGTGGCTTCGTCGAGCAAAGAAGCGTTAGCGATCTCCATGCCGGTGAGGTCGGCGCACATGGTCTGGAAGTTGATCAGCGCTTCCATGCGGCCCTGCGAGATCTCGGCTTGGTACGGCGTGTAGGCCGTGTACCACGCGGGGTTCTCGAGGATGTTGCGGAGGATGACGTTCGGCGTGTGGGTGCCGTAGTAGCCCTGGCCGATGAAGCTGCGGAAGACCTGGTTCTTGTCGGCGATGGCGCGGATCTGCGCGAGCGCTTCGACCTCGGTGACCGGCGCGGGCAGCGCGAGCGGGGCGGGCGACTTGATGTTGCCGGGAACGATGGCATCGGTCATCGCGTCGAGCGAATCGTGGCCGACGGCCTTGAGCATGTGGGCGATCTCGGCGTCGTTGGGACCGATGTGGCGCTCGAGGAAGGCGTCGTGGTGTTCGAGTGTGCGCAGCGAGGCGGACTTGGTCATGTCAGGGCGTCTCTTGGGCCGAGGTCGCGGGTGCGGTTGCGGCAGGAAGTGCTCATTGAGAGCGAGGCGCCCCTCTGTCCTTTTGCCTGAGAGTTTGGAAGCGTGGGGAGGGGGAGGAATCCCGCTGCGCTTCTTGCCCCTTCGGCGCCGGTTCCATGCCGATGACAGGCAGGCCGGTCTCTCCAGAGTGTGTGCACGCGGCGGTTGTGGGGCCTGAGCGATTCCGGGCGATTGCGCCTTCGGCAGCGGCATGGTTCCTTTCGGAATCGGCCGCTTCTCCCACCGTGTGCTGCGGGGGAATTATAGCCCGGGCGGGTTGCCGTCCGAAGCGGGGGCGGCTGCCCCCGTAGGAGCGGCTTATAGCCGCGAGCTCTTCACAGTCCTTGCGCCAGGCGAAAAAGCTCGCGGCTATAAGCCGCTCCTACGGGGAGCGCGGGCGGGGACGCTTTCCGCGCACGTCGTGCGTCGAATGAACAGACCGTACGTAGCCGGGATGGTGCGCAGGGCTTCCAACAGCGAAGCGGGTCAGCCTGAGTTCTTCCCCATGCCGGCGCCAGAGGCGACCACCGATCATCCCGTGGTGACATGGAAGATGCTATTGACGCCTGGCTGTAGTTGTGATCCGCTCGCCGCGGGATGCGGGCTAGGGAAAGGAGTTGCCATGAAAGGCATGGTCTTTACCGAGTTCATGGAGATGGTGGAAAGCAAGTTTGGCCTCGAACTTGCGGACCGAATCCTGACTACTTGCGACCTTCCCAGTGGTGGAAGCTATACCGCGGTCGGAACCTATGACCATCACGAGTTGATGACGCTCGTCCAGCTGCTCAGCCTGGAAACAAATATCCCCATCCCAGATCTTGTCCGCGCCTTCGGTCATCATCTGTTCGGGCGCTTCACTGAAATGTACCCGCGCTTTTTTCAGGGCGTGAGTTCCAGCTTCCAGTTCCTGGAACAGGTGGACGCGTATGTCCACGTCGAGGTACTCAAGCTTTACCCCGAGGCGGAATTGCCGAAGTTCACAAGCCAGCGGATGGACGAAAATCGACTGGCTTTCGAGTACCGCTCCCGGCGACCGTTCGGGGATCTGGCCGAAGGGTTGATCGCTGGATGCGCCGAACACTTCGGTGAACAGATCCAGATTCAGCGTGAGCCTCTCGCCGCGGAATCCGGAACCGCTATCCGCTTTCTCATCACGCGCCTGGGGTGATCCGTGGATGAGGCCAGCTTGCTCAGAAGACAGCTGGAGCGGGAAAGGCGGGCCCGCAAGGAGGCCGAGGTCTTCATCGAAGCCAAGAGCCTGGAGCTCTTCCTGTCCCGTGAGGAACAGAAGCGAGCGTTCGCTGCCCTGCAGGAGCAGGCCGACATCGTCAATGCGGCCAATGCGCAGCTCCAGTTGGAGATAAGTCGCCGCCTCCAGGCCGAGAGCATCGAGCGGCTTCTGGAACGGATCGTGAAACAAGCCCCGCTTGAATCGATCCTCGAAGATGTGGCCTCCATGGCCGAACAGCAGGCCAGCTCCGGGCGGTGCTTCATTGTGACCGACCACGACAAACGGCTGTTCCAAGCCCAGAACGGCGAATTCTCGCCAGAGATTTCCGACTGCGCCGATCCCGGAATCGTGACCGAACTGCTCCAACCCTGGTCGGCAATTTCGCATTCCGTTCAAGTCATCGAAGACACGACCCGGGACCGTTACTGGAAGCCGCACCAGGCGTCAGGCGCCTTGGCGGGACTTGAATCTTGCTGGGCCTTGCCGCTTGTGACACGGGATGGGGAGCAGATAGGGAC
The DNA here is from genome assembly GCF_022758295.1 of Lysobacter sp. CFH 32150. Taxonomy (GTDB): domain Bacteria; phylum Pseudomonadota; class Gammaproteobacteria; order Xanthomonadales; family Xanthomonadaceae; genus CFH-32150. The sequence continues at coordinate 179,573 of NZ_JALDWJ010000009.1, forward strand.
CTTTTCCCTGCATCATTCGCAGGCGCGCTCCCCCGATGCCTCCGACATCAAATTGATGCAGATGCTGAGTGGTCTGGCGGCAATGGCCATCAGGCACCGTCAACTCGCGGACACGCTGAGACATCAGGCTCACTACGACACGTTGACCGGTCTGCCAAACCGCCTGTTGTTCCGCGACCGGCTTGAGCAGGCCGTGGCCCATGCCGCCCGCGATGGTCTCTTCGTCGGCGTGCTGTTCCTCGATCTGGATGGATTCAAGCAGATCAACGACACCCTCGGGCACAAAGTGGGTGATCAGGTTCTGCAGGAGGTCGCGCGTCGCCTGAAGAGGCGCCTTCGCCGTAGCGACACCCTTGCCCGGATGGGCGGGGACGAGTTCATGGTCGTGCTTCCTTCCCTGAAGACGCCCGCGAATGCGGCGAAGTTGGCGCAACAGTGCCTGAATATCCTTCGCAAGCCCATGCATTTGCAAGGCCATGAGCTTTTTGTCGGCGCCAGTATCGGCATCAGCGTTTTTCCCGAGCATGCGCAGAGCGTCGATGAGCTGCAACGCCAGGCCGACGTCGCCATGTATGTCGTCAAGCAGGGCGGGAAGAACGCGTTTCACTTCTATACGCCCAATCTCTCGATGCATTCGCTGGAGAGTCTCGACCTGAGGAGCCACCTGCACCGGGCGCTCGAAAGCAAGCAGTTCGAGCTTCATTACCAGCCCCAATTCTGGCGCGATGGCAGGTTGCGCGGCCTGGAGGCGTTGCTGCGTTGGAATCATCCCGAGCTGGGCATGGTGCCCCCCGGGAAATTCATTTCGATTGCAGAGGAGTCGGGACTGATCGCGCCCATCGGAGAGTGGGTGCTGCAGGAGGCCTGCCGCCAGATGGCAGCCTGGCAGCGGGCCGGCTCCCACGATCTGATCATCTCCGTGAACGTCTCGAATATTCAATTTGAACGCGCGACCTGGCTGGAAACCGTGGGGCAGGCGCTCGCGCAAAGTGGCTTGGAACCTGCCCTGCTTGAACTGGAGTTGACCGAGAGCGTCGTGATGCATGACGTCCTGGCGGCTGCCGCCATGCTCGAGAAGCTGCGAAAGCTGGGAGTGCGGATTGCCATCGACGATTTCGGAACCGGTTTCTCGTCGCTTACCTCGCTCCAGCATCTGCCCGTCGACACGCTCAAGATCGACCAATCCTTCGTTCGCGAGATCGATCGTGTCCCCCTCGCCGAGTCCAAGTCGGCAATCATTCGGACCATCATCGTCCTGGGCCACGAGCTGGGATTGCAGTTGATCGCTGAAGGGGTGGAAACGAAATCGCAGGCCGATTATCTGCAGGAATTGGAATGCGATGCTTTGCAGGGCTACCTGCTAGGCAAACCCATGCCGGCATATGTCTGCAATGACTACCTGCGATATTCAGGCTGGAACCGGATACCTCGTGATTCGCAAGTTGCGCCTTCGGTAACAGGGACAGTCTTCGATTCGGCGGGATAGTCCCGGGTATCCCCCGGATGAAGTCCAGGGTCCACCCGGGCTACGGGTGCGTGGTTGTTCTACATCCGCAACCCATCGTCTGGCTGACGATGCTGCGTAATTCCGTACCATGGGCGCCCGCTCTCCCCGCAGGACCACATGAACGCGCGAACTGGTGTCTCCATCCGCCGCCTGGCCCTGCTGCTCGGTGGCCTGGCCATGTTCGGGCCGTTCTCGATCGACACCATCTTCCCGGCGTTCCCGGCGATGGGGGCGCAGCTCGGGGCCGACAAGCTGGCGATGCAGCAGACGATCAGCGTCTACCTGCTGGCCTATGCGTTGACCAGCGTGGTGCATGGGCCACTGTCGGATGCGATCGGGCGGCGCAAGGTCATCCTCGGCGGACTGGTCATCTTCACGTTGGCCTCGGTGGGCTGCGCGCTGTCGATGGACCTCGGCACGCTGCTGTTCTTCCGCGCGGTGCAGGGGTTGAGCGCGGGCGTGGGACTGATCGTCGGCCGTGCGGTGATCCGCGACGTGTTGCATGGCGACGATGCGCAGCGGTTGATGAGCCAGGTGTCGATGATCTTCGGCATCGCGCCGGCGATAGCGCCGATCATCGGCGGCTGGATCCTGGGCTGGAGTGCGTGGCCGGTGATTTTCTGGTTCCTGGTCGCGTTCTCGCTGGCGCTGCTGGTGGCGACTTGGCTGCTGCTGCCGGAAACGCATCCGCGCGAAGTGCGTTTGCCGCTCAAGGCGAAGCCGCTGCTGCGCAACTACGTGGCGATCTTCCTCAATCCGCGTTTCCAGCGGCTGGCGGCGGCGGGCACGTTCAATTTCGGTGCGTTGTTCCTGTACATCGCCTCGGCGCCGGCGTTCGTGATCGATCATCTGAAGCTCAACGAACGCCAGTTCGGCTGGTTCTTCGTGCCGATGATCGGCGGCATGATGCTAGGCGCGTTTTTCTCAGGCCGCATCGCGGGCAAGATCAGCGGCACACGGCAGACGGCGATCGGTTTCGCCTGCTGTGGCGTCGCGATGGCGGCGAACGTGCTTTACAACGTGTTCGCCACGACGCCGACGGTGCCGTGGGCGGTGTTGCCGATGACGCTCAATGCCTTCGGTATCGCGCTGGTGTTCCCGATCCTCACGCTTGCGATCCTCGACATGTATCCGCGGCAGCGCGGCAGTGCATCGTCGCTGCAGGCGTTTACAGCGCTGGTGTCGAACGCGGTGATCGCGGGTGTGCTGTCGCCGTGGTTGAGCCACAAGCCGTTGCACCTGGCGATCGGCGCGGCGTGTTTCACCGCACTGGGCTGGGCGTTCTGGCGCTGGCAGATGCACGTGGGTCGCAATCTGCCAGCGTGCCCGCCGGAATCGGCCGCAGTGGAAACGCCCGAGGGGATGTAGCCGCAGCTGTGTGTAGGAGCGGCTTACAGCCGCGAGCTCTTCAGGCGTCTCGACAACGCCAAAAGCTCGCGGCTGTAAGCCGCTCCTACGGAGTCACGAGGTCGCGGGTTTATGGATTGGCGCGCTGGCGTCGGCGTTGCCAGAAATAGATCGGCAATCCCGCCAACACCAGCACGCCACCCCACAACAACGACTCGCTGCCGGTGCCGATCAGCGCGTACAGGCTGTAGAGCAGGGCGAGCGCGGCGATTACACGGCCCCTGGTTTCGCCGGTCCGCAACCAGGCGGCGCTGCTCGCGACGTACGGCAACAGTGTCGCCGCGGTCGACAGCAGGATGGAGAAGGTGAACAGCTGCACCAGCGAGTCGCTGTAGTTCGACAGCACCAGCAGCGACGCCAGCGTGCTGCTGACCACCACGCCGAACACCGGCGTGCCGCGCGCATCGAGTTTCGCGAACCGCTGCGGCAGCAACCCGTCGCGCGCTGCGGCGAGCGGCACCTGCGCCGAGACCAGCACCCAGCCGTTGAGCGCGCCAAAGCACGAGATCGCCGCGACGGCGGCAACGCCGATGCCGGCGGCCGGGCCCCATAAGCTGCGCGCGGCATCGGCCATCGGGGCTTGCGAATTCTTGACCACGTCCGCCGGCAACAACCCGATCACCGCGGTGCACGCGAGGATGGTGGCGATGCCTGCCAGCAGCGTGCCGAGCACGGTCGCGCGCGGGATGGTGCGTTCGGCGTCCTCGATCGCGCCGGCCGGCACGGTGGCCGCTTCCAGGCCGAGGAAGGCCCACAACGTCAGCGCGACCGTGGCCTGGATGACGTTCGGCAACGACTCGCTGCCCGGATCGAAGGGGCGGTAATAGCTGGTATCGACGAACCACAGCGCGATGCCGCCGAACAGCAGCAGCGGGAACAACTTCAGCACGGTGGTGAGCAACTGCATGCGGCCAGCCTGGCGCACGCCGGCGAGGTTGACCGCGGCGCAGATCCACAACGCGCCGAGCGCGCAGGCGGCCGAACGCAGTGGCGTCGCCGTCATGCCGGGGAAGATCGAGCCGATGCTGCCGGCAAACGCCACCGCGATCGCGGCGTTCGCGCACCAGACCGAGGTCCAGTAGCTCCATGCGATCACGAACCCGGGCAGTTCGCCGAATGCATTGCGCACGAACACGTACGGTCCGCCCGTCTGTGGCCAACGCATCGCCAGTTTCGAAAACGTCAGCGCCAGCAGGATCGCGCCACCGAGGGTGATCGCCCAACCGAACAGGCTCGCGGCCCCGTACGGCGCCAACGACGCGGGCAACAGGAACACGCCGCTGCCGATCATGCTGCCGACCACCAGTGCGGTGGCCGACCAGAGGCCGAGAGGGCGGCTTGTGCTCATCGGGACGCTCGCTCCTGCCAATGCGGTGGTGGTGCTTATGCTGCTTATACGTAGGAGCGGCTTATAGCCGCGAACCCTTGCTCGCCGCGTACATGAGAGCTCGCGGCTGTAAGCCGCTCCTACGGGTTACGCTTGTGCTTCGCGGTACACGCGGCGCAGCAGTTCGTGAAAGTGGTGCACGGCGTTTTCGCGCAGAGGATTCAGGCGTCCAGGTTCGTACGAACCCGACGACAATCCGCGCTGCACGTCTTCGCAGATGGTCAGGTCCTCGAACTGGACCTCGTCGCTGAAGTTGAGGTCGGCCAGGCGGCGTGCCGCGGCTTCCTCGGATTCGTCCAGCGTGTAATAGAAGTCGAACTCGACGCGGCAACGGTCGACGCCTTTCGGGATCACGCGGTTGGTCTGCAGGCGGCCGGGCAGGATGTTGAGCATCGTGTTCGGCCACATCCAGTAGTAGAGCGCGTCGCCGTCGCCGTAGAGGCCGTCGCCGCTTTCCAGCGGACTGAACTGGTACGAGTACCACTCGGCGGTGTCGGTGATGTAGCTGCGGTAGTCCAGCAGCTTGTTCAAGCCCGGGTGGATGTGCGGGACGTGATAGCCCTCGAGGTAGTTGTCGACGTACACCTTCCAGTTGCAGGCCACGTCGTAGCCGACGCGGCGGTGGTGGCCGTAGCGCTCGAGCCCGCGGTTGGCGCCCAGGCGCGCGTCGATGCCGGCGACGAACGCATCGAAGTCCGGTGCCTGCGTCGCATCCACCGCGGCGAACACCATGCCTTGCCACACGTGCACCGCGAGTTGCGGCAAGCGCACGTCGCCGACGTTGAAGTCGGGCGCGGAGCCCATTTCCGGTGCCGACTTGAGCACGCCGTCGAGGCCATAGGTCCAGCCGTGATAGCGGCAACGCAGCGACTTCGCCGCGAGGCCGTCGCACTGCGCGATCGGTCCGGCGCGATGCCGGCACACGTTATGGAACACACGGATTTCGCCATCCGCACCACGCACCGCGATGACCGGCAGGCCGCCGAAGTCCGCGATGGCGTGATCGCCCGCATTCTGCAGCTGGCAGACGTGGGCGATCAGTTGCCAGCCCCGGTCGAACACCGCGCGGCGATCGAGCGCGACCATCGCCGGATCGGTGTAGTAGCGCGCGTGCAGGGCGCGTGCGTGGTCGAGCGGCTGAGGGGCGAGGGTGGCGTCGTTGCTGGGGATGGTTTGCTGGGTCATGTCTGGAGTATATGCGCGGCCAAATCGATCGGTCTGGCTACCTGGAGACTTCCCACGACAGGTCCGCGACGGAGGCGACAGCCTGCTGGGTCGTGTGGTTGGCCGATTTCCAGATCGTGTTGCCACCCGCGACGGTGGTGTCGCGCCACAGCACGTCGCTGTGGCCGTCACCGTCGTAGTCGCCGATACCGACGATGTGCCATGCCAGGTTGGTGACCCCGGTCATGGACTGGACAGTGGCGGCATTGGCCGACCGCCAGATCACGTTGGCCCCGGTGGCACTGTTGCGCCACACCACGTCATCGCGGCCGTCCGCATTGATGTCGCCGATGCCGACGATGCGCCATGCCAGGTTGGTGACGCTGGTCATCGCCTGATAATTCGCGGCATTGCCGGAACGCCAGATCGCATTGCTGCCGGTGCGGCCGTTGCGCCAGACGATGTCCGCGCGGCCATCGCCATCCACGTCGCCGGCTCCCGCGACTTTCCAGTCCAGATCGGCGACCTTGGTCAGGGCCTGCACGGTGGATGCGTTGGCCGACCACCAGATCGTGTTGGCGCCCGTACTGCCATGCCGCCACAGGATGTCCGCGTGACTGTCGCCATCGAAGTCGTCGACGGCCGCGACCTGCCAGGCCACGTTGGCGGCCGACGTCGCTTGCTGGGTGGCCGCCGATCCTGATCTCCAGATCATGTTGGCGCCGGTGTTGGTGTTGCGCCAGAGGATGTCGACTTTGTTGTCACCATTGAAGTCGCCGGTGCCCGCGATCTTCCAGGCCAGGTCGCCAACCTTCGACATGAGTTGCCGCGTGTTGGCATTCGCCGACAACCAGATCGTGTTGGCACCGCTCGTGGCATGGCGCCACAGGATGTCAGAGTTGCCATCCCCGTTGAAATCCGAACGCACGGTGCTGCTGGTCTTCGCCAGTTCGCCGAGGAACGCAAGGCCGAGCCTGGCGAAATTGACACTGCTGGCGGCGGTGCCGCCCATCTGCGGCAAGGTGTCGAAGGTGGTGTGCAGGTACGTGAAGAACGTCGGTTCGAACATCATCGCCGACGGATAGCCGGCGTTGGTCCACGACGCGTGGTCGGAACAGCCATAGCCGCAGGTGTAGGTGCCCCGGGTCAATCCGGTCGGCGCCAGGTAGGCGTCGAACACGTCGGTGGTGAACTGCTGCATCCCGGGATTGGAGTAGTCGGTGATCAGCCGCATCGCGACGGTGCTGCCGGCCGCGTAATTGGTCATGTCCAGCTGCAGCACGCCGACGACGTTCTTGTTTTGGTTCCGGAACGATTGCGCGATCGCATGCGAGCCGCGCAGGCCGACTTCTTCGGCCGCATAGCCCATGAATTTGACGGTGCGCTTGGGCTTCCAGCCGCTGCCGAGCGCGATGCGGATCACCTCGGTCAGGGTGGCGATGCCGGAGGCGTCGTCGTCGGCACCCGGGGCGTTCATCGCGTTGCCGGTGCCGCTGTTGGAGATCGAATCCAGGTGACCGCCGAGCACCACGATCTCGTCCGGCAGCTCGGATCCCTGGATGGTCAGGATCACCGAGGGTTGGGTGCTGCAATTGGTGCAGCCGGTGTAGAGCTCGGCACTGACGTCGGCGCGCCCATTGCCCAGCGCCAGCCAGGTGTCGCGGATCCAGGTCGCCGCGGCCAGGCCGTAGCTGCTGGCGTAGTAGCGGTTCGGATACGCGGTCGACAGGTGGTGGATGGTGGCGCGGATATTGGCTTCCTGCACCTGCGGCAGCCAGCCGCCGACCGTGGCCTGGTTGTCGATCGGATGGGCGACCAGCAACTGGGTGGCCATCGCCTGCGCCGAACGATCCGCGCGGATGAACGCATCGGCTTCGGCACGCGAGCGGAACGCGAAGTAGCCGCCACAACGCCGCTCCCGTTCGTGGATCTGGTGGCTGACGTCGTCGAGCTGGTGGGCCTGGATCTCGGCGATCACCAGGTCGTTGCCGATGCTGTCGCGACGGGTGACCGAGTCGCGGGCCATGACCTGGATGCCGCCCTGGAACAGTTTTCGGGAAGTGACGATGTGGACCGGGGCGAACGGATCGTCGCGCAGCCCCATCGCAGCCAGGTCACTGGTGGCGTGGTCGTGGCGGGCAGCGACGGACTGCGCCATCGCTGTGCCGCACAGCAGTGCAAGGCCCAGCAAAGAAGCAAACAGGGTGCGCGATTTCACCGGGGAGGGTCTCAGGCGGCAAGGGCTAGGCTGGTTCATGGCGCGAGTATCGCGCGATCGGGTGACCAAGCAGAAGGCCGGCTTGCGCCGGCCTTCGTTGTCGAACATGGGGTGCGTATTCAGCCCTGTTTCGTCGCCGGTTTCGCCGCTGCCGTGGCCGTGCCCGACGCCTGCCAGCCGCAGGTCTGGCCTTCGTTTTGTTCCTTCAGCCAGGTCTGCAACGGAGCGAAGTATTCGAGGATCGCCGAGGCGTCCATCTTCTCGCCGCCGGTGAGTTCCTTCAGCGTCTTCTGCCACGGCTGACTGGCACCCTTGCTCAACATCGCCAGATATTTCGCGCCAGCCTCCTTGTTGCCATAGAAGCTGCATTCGTACAGCGGGCCCTTGTAGCCGGCCGCGTCGCACAGCGATTTGTAGAACTGGAACTGCAGCACGTGCGAGAGGAAGTAGCGCGTGTAAGGTGTGTTGCCCGGCACGTGGTACTTCGCGCCCGGGTCGAAGTTCTCCTCGCCACGCGGTGTCACCGGCGCCACGCCCTGGTACTTCGCCTTCAGTTCCCACCACGCCTTGTTGTAGTTGTCCGGCTTGATCGAACCGTCGAACACGCCCCAGCGCCAGCGATCGATCATCAATCCGAACGGCAGGAACGACACCTTCTGCAGCGCCATACGCATCTGCGAGTTGATCAGCGATTCGTTGCTCTGCTGCTGCTCGCCGACCAGGCCGATCGAGCGCAGGTACTGCGGCGTCATCGCCAGCACGATGGTGTCGCCGATCGCTTCATGGAAGCCGTCGTTCGCGCCACTGTGGAACAGCGGCGGCTGCTTGGTGTAGGCGAGGTAGTAATAGACGTGGCCAAGTTCGTGATAGATCGTGGTGAAGTCTTCTTCGTTCGGCTTGATGCACATCTTGGTGCGGACGTCTTCAGCCATGTTCACTTCCCACGCGCTGGCGTGGCAGACCACGTCGCGGTCGCGCGGCTTGATGAACTGGGTCTTCTCCCAATAGCTCTCGGGCAATGCCTGCATGCCGAGCGAGGTATAGAAATCCTGCGCCCGCTCGGTCATCTGCTTGGCGGTGCCAAGCTGCGCGGTACGTTCAAGTTCGACCTGTTGCTCCGGCGTCGGTTCGCCGGAGAACTTGCGCTGCTGCTCGCGGTAATTCTCTTCGTACATCGCCTTTAGCGAAGACGTGATATCCAGGCTCCCGGCGCCCTGGTACGGCTCGAGGATGTCCCACAGGTTTCCCCAGTCCTGTTGCCACATGTTGCCCAGCAGGTGCGCGGGCAGGAGCCCGTCGCCAACCACGCCCTTGTCGCTGCCGTATTTCGCCTTGAGCTTGGTACGGGTGTAGCAATGCAGTTGCTCGTACAGCGGTTTGACCTGTCCCCACAGGCGGTCGGTTTCGGCGGCGATCTCGGCGGGTGCCATGTCGTAGCCCGAACGCCACATCTCGCCGGTATCTGCGAAGCCGAGGTCGCGTGCGCCTTCGTTCACCAGGTCGACGAAACGGGTGTAGTCCTGGCGCATCGGCGGCGAGATGGTGTGCCAGCCCTGCCAGGCGTCGAGCTGCGTCGTGTAGTCGCGACTGGTGCGCAGCACGTCCTCAAGTTCGCCGAGTTGGCGGCACTTCTGCGCTTCGCCTTCGCCGGTGCAGTACTTGCCGCTGCCGTACATGCCTTCCATCTTGCTGGCGATCTGGGTCAGCTCGGCGAGCTTGGCCGGATCCTTCGGCGGTGGCATGGCGGTGTTGAGTTTCAGCAGCATGATCGTGCGTGCCGAATCCGGCGACATCTGCTGGCCTTCGAACTTGCGCGATTGCGCGATCCAGCTGTTGAGCTGGCCGAGGAAGCGTTCGTTGGTCTTCGCCGACAACGCTTCGCTGTCGGCGTTGATGTAGGTGCTCGCCAGCCACTGCGCCCGGTTCAACTCGGTGGCGAGCGCGCGGTATTCCTCGTTGATGCGGGCGACGAACTGGTCGGCGGTCTCGCCTTCGGGAATGACGGCTGCGCCCGGCGCTGTCGGGGCGGGCTCTTCCTTCTTGCAGGCCGACAGCGACAACAGGCTCGCGGCAACCGCGAGCGCGAGTAGGGCATGGCGATGGATCACGGCGAAATCCTTGGCGGCGCCGGGACTGGGCGCGGAAGGCGCAGGCTAGTGCGCCGTGGGGGCCCCCTGCAAGTGATCCGGCCCTTGTGCGCCCCGCAGCATCGCCGCGGGGCGCACGCGATCGTTCAGGCGCCGATTGCGGGATCGCTGATGCTGGCCAGGCCGGTTTCGACGTGGCCGGCGAGGCGACGCAGGTAGCCGGCGTCGGAACTCGAGGTCACGTTGAGGTCGTACCAGTGGCCGCTGCCGATGACGGACCAGGCATCGTCGAGGGTCGCGCCTGCGGCGAGCGTGTGCGTGCGTGCAGCGTCGCTGCTGTAGCGGTTCGGCTTCACCGTGAGCGTGCAGGCAGCGCTGCCGGTGTTGCGCAATCGCAGGATGACGCGGCCGGTGGCAACGTCGTAGATCGACTCCACTTCCGGTTGCGCGCGACCCGCGCCGGCAAGCAGCACATCGCCCTTGAATTCGCGCAGGAAACCGTTCGGACCGAATGCGCACAGGTCGTACTTGCCGGCGGTGACCGAGACCGCGCTCCAATAGTCGGACAACTGCTTACCGGATTCGACGGTGTAGAACCACGGACCGTCGCTGCGGTTCTGCGAATACACGTTGAAGCCGGCGCCAGCCGCGCCGGTGTTGATGAAGTCGAGCCAGTATTTGCCGGCTGCGACATCCACATGGCCGTTGACGTGCAACGCATAGGGCAGGGCGCAGGCGGGACGTTGGCCTGGTTCCTGTCGCGGCATGGCCTGCTTGGTCGGCACGCGCGGCTGGTTCAGTTTGCACGCCGCGTCGGCGTCGCTGATGTTGCCGCTGGTGTCGGGCAGTGCCGGCCAGGCAGTGTCGGGATCGGCGAATTCGAGCGTCGAGGTGAGGTCGCCACAGACCGCGCGGCGCCATGCGCTGATGTTGGGTTCCATCACACCAAAGCGTTGCTCGAGGAAACGCAGCACCGACGTGTGGTCGAACACCTGCGAATTCACCCAACCGCCCTTGCTCCACGGCGAGATCACGAACATCGGCACGCGCACGCCCAGGCCCACCGGTGTGCCGTTGTAGTTTTCGGTCGCGGTATCGACCGTACTCAGGCCAAGGCTGGTGGTGATCGCCGGCAAATGCGGCGCAGCGTGATCGAAGAAACCGCCGTTCTCGTCGTAGTTGATGATGAACACCGTCTTCGACCACACCGCCGGATTGGCGGCGAGGATTTCCAGCAGGCGCGCTGTCAGCGATTCGCCGTAGGCCGGCGTCGCGGCGGGGTGCTCGCTCATGATGTACGGCGCGACCAGCCACGACACCTGGGGCAGCGTGCCTTCGCGCACGTCCTTCTCGAATGCGGCGACGAGATGTTCGCCGCGCGAAGTGTCCTTGTTGCCAGCATTCGAACCGGCGACCCAATCGCGGCCGCGCAGGTACAGCGGCGAAGTGCGGTCCAGATTGCGGAAGTTCTTGAACCACGGCAGCGAGTTGTCGCCGTAGTTGTCGTATTCCTGGTACACCTTCCAGCTCACGCCCGCGGTTTGCAGACGCTCGGCGTAAGTGCCCCAGCGATGGCCGACGAAGTTCGGATTGTCCTTCGACATATCCGCCGTCCAGTTGCCATCGTCCGCATTGTTCACCGCCTGCGGGCCGTAGTCGCCTACGGTCATGCCGCTGGTACCGGTGAACAGATGCATGCGGTTGGGGTTGGTCGGGCCGTGGTGCGAGCAGTAGTACGCATCGCACACGGTGAATGCGTCGGCCAGCGCGTAATAGAACGGCAGGTCGGCGCGGGTGAAGTGGCCCATGCAGAACTTGCCCTTGGTCTGTACCCAGGCGTCGTAGTTCTTCCACAGCGTGTGCGAGCCTTTCCAGCTGTGATCGATGTCCGACAGGCATTGCGCGGACGTCGTATCGGTGTTGAGGCGGAAGGGCAACGTGGTCTTGCTGCTGCCGATGGTGTTGGGCTGCTGCCACACGGACTTGCCGCCGGGGAGCGGAATCGGGCGCGGATCGTCGAAGCCGCGCACGCCGCGCAGCGCGCCGAGGTAATGGTCGAACGAGCGGTTCTCCTGCATCAGGATCACCACGTGCTGCACGTCCTGGATGGTGCCGGTGACGATCGCGGGTTCGACGGCGAGCGCGTCGCGGATCACTTTCGGCAGCATCGCGATGCCGGCAGCGGTGCCGGCCGTAGCCGCGGCGAGTTTCAGGAACTGACGACGGGTTTCGGACACCATGGGCGATCCTCCTGATCGTGGGCGAGCGGCAAGTGTTCGATGACTACCTTGCAGGCGTGTGACCGAATGTGCACAGCTCGACGCGGTGGGTCAACGAAGTGCCCTATTTCGTTGCGCCGGTCACACGGAGGATGAAAACGAAAGCTATTTCGCGATATTCGCTGTCGCGGCGCAGCATGGCTTGCGCAGATTTTCGTCGGCCGTGCGCCGGTGTGTTGCGTGCGGATTGTAGGGCGGGTCTTGACCCGACCCGCCGTCGTGGATCAGCCGAAATCCGGTCGGCGGGTTGAAACCCGCCCTACGGCAATCGCCGCGTGATTGGATCGATGAGGTCGTGCGTGGCGAGCCATTGCCATGCGGATTCGGCGTCTTGTTCGAAATACGCCTGCGCCGAGCCGAGGCGGAAGGTATAGCCCCACGCATCCATGTCGGCGAGGACACGCAAGTAGCCGACACCGGGCAGGGCATCGCCGAGCAAGGCTTGCAGCACGCAGACTGCGTCTTCTTCCTCGACCGAGTCCGTGGCGTCGGTATGTACTGCGACGCGGCGCTCGGGCGGCAACACGATCAGGTGTGCGGCTTCGTGCAACAAGGAATGGATCGGCGTGTCGTCGCGGGCGTACACGGTGTTACCGACGATGCCGGCTTCGGGTTCGCCCCAGTAGCTGCCAGGAATGGATGCGTTGTCGGCGACGCATTCGAGGTGCAGGTCGAAGCGGGCGAGGAGGGTTGCGGCGTCGATGAAGGCGATGTCCTTCAGGCGAAGCACGTCATTGGAGGTTGTAGGAGCGGCGTTCGCGGCGAGCTTTGGTTGGTTCATGCGAAGAGCTCGCGGCTGTAAGCCGCTCCTACGAAGCAGCGTCAGGCGCTGGCGTGCGCCTGGCGTTCTTCCGGCAACGCGACCGAGATATCGAGCACGTCGTGCTCGCCGTCCTTGACCAGGTCGACCTTCACCGCATCGACGTCGACGTTGACGTACTTGCGGATCACTTCGAGCAGCTCGCGACGCAGCAGCGGCAGGTAGTCGGGGCCGCCGTGGGAATGGCGTTCCTGCGCGATGATGATGCGCAGGCGATCCTTGGCGACCGCAGCGGTGTTCTTCTTGGGCTTGAGGAAGTCGAAGATGGACATGCTCAGCCCCCGAAGATCTTGCTGAAGAAGCCTTTCTTCTCCAGTTGCGTGAAGCGCATCGGCCGGGTTTCGCCCATCAATCGTGCGACCGCATCGTCGTAGGCCTGGCCGGCGTTCGATTCGAGGTCGAGGATCACCGGCTCGCCCTTGTTCGAAGCGTTGAGCACGTCGCCAGATTCGGGGATCACGCCGACACTCTTGAGGCCGAGTACTTCCTCGACGTCCTCGATCGACAGCATCTCGCCGTCGCCGACCCGTTGCGGGCTGTAGCGCGTCAGCAGCAGGTGTTCCTTGACCCGCTCGCCGTTCTCGGCACGACGGGTCTTGGAGGCCAGCAGGCCGAGGATGCGGTCGGAGTCGCGTACCGACGACACTTCCGGGTTGACCACGACCACGGCCTGGTCGGCGAAGTACATGGCGAGGAACGCGCCCTTCTCGATGCCGGCCGGGGAATCGCAGACGATGTATTCGAAGCCGTCGGCGGCGAGGTCGTCGAGCACCTTCTGCACGCCTTCCTTGGTCAGCGCTTCCTTGTCGCGTGTCTGCGACGCGGCGAGCACGTGGAGGTTGTCGAAACGCTTGTCCTTGATCAGCGCCTGCCTCAGCGTCGCCTCACCCTGGATCACGTTGACGAAGTCGTAAACGACGCGACGTTCGCACCCCATGATCAGGTCGAGGTTGCGCAGGCCGACGTCGAAGTCGATCACGGCGACTTTCTTGCCGTGACGCGCGAGACCGCATGCGAGGCTGGCGCTGGTCGTGGTCTTGCCGACGCCGCCCTTGCCCGAGGTGACTACGATGATTTCGGCCAAGTGTTGGTCCTCCGTGTCTTGCGGTTGATGATTCAATCGAGTTTCTCGATGCGCAGCGAGTCGCCGTCGAGCCAGACCTGCACGGCCTTGCCGCGCAACTCCTTGGGAATGTCTTCCAGCACTTTGTAGTGCCCGGCCACCGCGACCAGTTCGGCGTGGAATTCGCGGCAGAAGATGCGCGCCTTCTCGTTGCCCTGCGCGCCGGCGAGCGCGCGACCACGCAGCGCGCCGTAGATGTGGATGGAGCCGTCGGCGATCACTTCGGCGCCGGCGCCGACCGTGGCGAGCACGGTGAGGTCCCGATTGTCGGCGTAGACCTGCTGGCCGGACCGCACGGGCGTTGCCTGCATCAGGCCGGGTTCGCCGGCTGCGGGTGGCGGCGCAGATTTCTTTGTAGGAGCGACTTCAGTCGCGACCGTGGGCGCACTGGTCGCGACTGAAGTCGCTCCTACAGTTTGTCCAACCGGTTCGTATTGCGCGCGGAACTTGGCCAGCAACGGCAGGCCAAGCTGTTCGGACAGGCGTTCGATCTCGCTGGTGCCATAGGCCAGCGCGACCGGCAGGACGCCGGCGCTGCGCAGTCCTTCGAGCAGGGCACGCGCGCTGGCGACGTCGGGTGTCTTACTGAGGCCGCCGAAGTCGAGGATCACCGCGGCGCGGCTGAACAGCTTCGGCGCGCGTTGCACGCGTTCGCGCATTTCGGCGACAAGCTGGTCGACGTCGAGGGTGCGTACGCGCAGGTTGGCGATGCCGACCTGGCCTATCTTGAGTTCACCGGCTTGTTCGTAATCGACGGCGGTGCTCACGCGCAGGTTCCGGTCGGACGCTGCTGGGCGACCAGTGCGCGCGGCTGGGACAACCACGGTGCATTCGGCAGCTGTTCGCCGTAGGTTTCGCGTACCCACGGATAGCTGCACAGCTCCTTCATCAGCATCGATGCGCGCACGCCGGCCGGCTGCATCACGTGCTGACCGACTTCGCGGAAGCCGAAGCTGCCGTGGAAGAGCAGGGCATGGTCGGCGCCGTGTTCGAGGAACACTTCGCAGGCGAGCTGCGGGTAGCGCAACTCGGCATAGCTCTGCACGTCGGCGTAGAACGCGCGGCCAAGGCCACCGCCGCGGCGGCGACTGGCGACCACGATGCGGTCGATATAGAAGAACTGCGGATAGCGCGCGCGGAACCAGCTGAAGTTGTCGCTGTCGTGCGTGGCCTGCGACCCGAAGCCGACCAGGAAGCCGGCCAGCGATCCATCGCGCTCGGCGACGCGGAAATATTCGGCAGTGTCGAAGAAGACCCGCAGCTTCGCCGCGTCGAGCGGCAGGATCGCAGGTCCGGCGGCGTTATTCAGGGCAAGGACGGAATCCAGCTCGTGCTCACGCACGTCGCGGACAACAATCGACATTCGAGACTCCGTGCTTTTACTTGGTACTTGCTTCTTATCGCCACGTCCGGCCGGCTGTTGATCCTACCCAGGCGGCCGTGGCGCGAATTATCGCACGCGCGGCAGTGGGAGGGGCATGACTTTCGGCTCGCAGCTGCAGGCCGCATAGGGGCTAGGATGCGCCATGCACGATCGTTTCAGCCATACCCGCCTGTTGCGTTACTCCGGCCTGTTCACCTGGGCGGTGGTCAGCATTCCGCTGCTGTACTCGTGGCTGCTGCCATTGCTCGGCGAAGCGGCCGAGGAGCAGCTGGCGCTGCGGCCGATGCCTTGGCAGGGCTGGGTGGCGTATGCCGCGTTCGGGGTGAGCTACGCCTGGCTGACCCGCGGCCTCGGGGTGAGACGGCGTACGTTGGGCGATTTCGCGCTCCTGGTGATCCTGACCCTGGCCGCGATCGGAGTCAGCTATTACAACGAAAGCGGCCTTGGCAGCGTGCTGCTGATGGTCGCGGCTTGCGTGCTGCCATGGCTGCTGCCGTTGCCGCTGGGTGTGGCCTGGCTGCTGGTCAGCCAGTTGGCAGTGGTGCCGGTGTTCGTGCGCGGGCTGAGCTTCCCGATGCTGGAAGCCCTGATGCAATCCGTGCTGTATGCGGGTTTTTCCGGCTTCGTGTTCGTCACCAGCCTCGTGGCGCGGCAGCAGGCGCAGGCGCGCGAAGAACAACGCCGGCTGAACGCCGAACTCCGCGCGACCCGGGCCCTGCTTACCGAAAGCGCACGCGTCAATGAGCGGACACGCATTTCACGGGAATTACACGATCTTCTCGGGCATCACCTGACGGCGCTCAGCCTGAACCTTGAAGTCGCCGGCCACCTGTCCGAAGGCCGGGTGAAGGACCACGTCCAGCAGGCGCACACGCTGGCGCGACTCTTGCTAACCGACGTCCGCGAGGCGGTGAGCCAGCTGCGCGAGGGCGGGGCGATCGACCTCGGCGCAGCGCTGCGGCCGCTGGCCGAGAATGTGCCGGCATTGGCCATCCACATGGATATCGAAGAGCCGCTCACCCTCGATGACCCCGAGCGCGCCCACGTGCTGCTGCGCTGTACCCAGGAAATCATCACCAATGCCGTTCGCCACGCTGGGGCGCACAATTTGTGGATCAGTGCCCGCCGAGAGGATGGGCGCATCGGCATCGAGGCGCGCGACGACGGCGCCGGCGTCGAGACCGTGGTTCCGGGCCACGGCCTGCGTGGCATGCGCGAGCGCCTGTCGCAACACGGCGGTGATCTGCAGATCGAAGCCCGTCCCGGCGCTGGCTTCCGCTTGCGTCTTTCGTTGCCGGCTACCGCTGGCGTGGTACCCCAAGGAGTGCTTGTCATATGAAAGCCGGCATGATCCGCGTCTGCCTGGTCGACGACCAAACCCTGGTACGCCAGGGCATCCGTTCGCTGCTGGCGTTGGCGGAGGGGATCGAGGTGATCGCCGAAGCCGGCGACGGCAAGCAGGCGGTCGAGCTGATCCCGCAGGTGCAACCCGATGTCGTCCTGATGGACATGCGCATGCCGGTGATGTCCGGCCTGGAAGCACTGCAGGCGTTGGCCCGCATCAATGCTCTGCCGCCGACCATCATCCTCACCACCTTCGACGACGACCAGCTCGTGCTGGCCGGGCTCAAGGCCGGTGCCAAGGGCTATCTCCTGAAAGATGTGTCGCTGGAACAGCTGGTCGGCGCGATCCAGGCGGTCGCCGCCGGCGGCTCGCTGGTGCAGCCGGCCGTGACCCAGCGCCTGCTCTCTGGGCTGGAGCACATGCGCAACGATTTCGTCAGTCTCGATCGTCCGGACCCACTGACCGACCGCGAAACCGAGATCCTGCGGCTGATGGCCAGCGGCTTCTCCAACAAGGAAATCGCCAATTCGCTGGGCGTGGCCGAGGGCACGATCAAGAACCACGTATCGAACATCCTGTCGAAGCTCGGTGTGCGCGATCGCACCAGGGCCGTTCTCAAGGCATTTGAGCTTCAACTCGTCTGATGGGACAGGATGGCCTGCCCGGCGCAGCGCGCCGGGCGTTCGTGGCCGCGCGAGCCATTGGCTCGCAAGCAGCGGCCACTCACCCTGTCGAAACTCGGCGTGCGCGACCGCACGCGGGCTGTGTTGAAGGCATTTGAATTGCAGTTGGTGTAGGCACGCAGCCACGGCCCGTTGTCGCGTCCTCCCGGCGCGTCGAGGGGCCCGGAAGGCGAGTTGAGTCGCGGCACGGCCCTCGAATTGCAGCTTGTGTGACGAAAACCGGCAGGGCGGGCTGGGCCGCCCCCGCCGGCTTTGTTAGCATTGTCGGTCTGCGCCCGGCCCCTGCCGCTGGCGCCGGGCCGGCCCTGGAGATTCCTGAATGACCCGTTTGATCGAGATCCTGATTTCCCTGGCGATCGTCGCCGTGCTGTTCGTCGTCGTCGGCGTGGTGCTGCCTTCGTCGCGCCACTTGTCCGAGAAGATCGAGACCAACCGCAAGCTGACGATCGTGTTCGATACGCTCAACACGCCACGTCGCCTCAAGGATTGGAACCCGCTGGCGCTGCACGATCCGCGCATGCAGTGGAAGTTCACCGGTCCCGAGAGCGGCGTCGGCGCGACTGCCGAATTCAATTCCGCCGTGCCGCAACTCGGCCAGGGCAGCTGGAAGATCACCGCCAGCGAACCCGGTGAACGCATCGCCTACGACATCGTCAACAACGACAGCGGCACCAACAAGAAGACCGCGTTCACCTTCAAGGCGACGGGTCGCAACAACCGCAACGTCGAGATCACCCAGAGCTACGACGTCGATTACGGTTGGGACCTGATCGGTCGCTACCGCGGCATGTACGTCAGCCGCCACGTCGGCGACGACATCAAGCTCGGCCTCAACAAGCTCACCAACATCCTCGCCAGCGTGCCGAACTACGACTACGCCGAGATGAGCAAGGACGATCCGACCAAGGCACCGAAGGCGATCGAACTGCCGGCCGAGAACCTGTTGTTTGCGCCGGCTGCCGTGCAGCGCGACAACGTCGCAGTGCAGAGCGCGATGTCCAACAACCTGCAGTGGATCCGCAAGGTCATCGATGCCAACGGCCTCGAGTCCGCGGGTCCGGTGCGCGTGATCACCACCGAGTTCGGCGCCGAAAGCTACGCCTTCGACATCGCCATCCCGGTGCGCAAGAAGGGCGAAACCGGTGCTCCGTCGCCGGTCAGCCCGAAGCTGGAAGGGCCGGTCCAATTCATCCGCACCGAACCCAGCCGCGTCGCCGTGGTGCCGTTCACCGGCCACATGGCCAACTTGCCGAAGATCCGCGATGCGCTGCGCGCATGGGCGATGACCCGCGGTTATGAGACGACCGGCCGTCCGTTCGAGTCCTGGAAGGCTGGCATTCCTGAAAGTTTCAGCGAGAACGGCGAGTTCGACGTGTACTGGACCTTGAAGTAATCCAGACGCTTGCCCTGATGCAACACGCTACGAACGCCGCGCCCAAACGCGGCGTTCGTCGTTTCTGAAGCCTGGATTCGAGCGCAATCGTCATGAATGCAACTCCGCCCCGTCGTTCCTGGCTCGCCGCCAATGGCGCCTTGTGCGCCGCCGCGGCGGTTGCGCTGGCGGCCTTCGCGGCGCACGGCACGAGCGGTGAAGCACAATCGCGTCTGTGGCTGGCAGCGGTATTCGCATTCGGGCACGGTCTCGCGCTGGCGGTGCTCGCGCCCGCCGCGCGCGGGCTCGGCCGCCTTGCGATGTCGCTGCTGTACGTGGGCGTGCTGCTGTTTTCCGGCAGCCTGGTGTTCAATGTACTGGCGCACTGGCCGACGACGCTGGCGCCGTTCGGCGGCACGCTGCTGATCATCGGTTGGTTGTTGTACGCGATCGAAATGTTGCGACGCTGAAGGAGCCTATTGCATGCCACGCCACGCCCGCGGATTCGATACCGACGCTGCCTTCGCGCACCTCGGCAAGCGTGATCGGAAACTTGGCGCATGGATGAAGAAGCTCGGTCCGATAGAAGCGGATCCACGCTGGCGCAAGCCTTTCGATCCGGTCGATGCACTGGCGCGCGCGATCCTCTACCAGCAACTCAGCGGCAAGGCGGCCGCGACGATCGTTGCGCGCGTGGAAACCGCGATCGCGAGCGATCGCTTCCACTGCGACACCCTGGCGCGCTGCGACGACACCACCATCCGTGCCTGCGGCGTGTCCGGCAACAAGCTGTTGGCACTACGCGATCTCGCACTGCGTGAGTCGCGGAACGAGATCCCGGACCTGCGCCGCATGAGCACGATGGACAACGACGCCATCATCGCCGCGCTGGTGCCGGTCCGCGGCATCGGTCGCTGGACGGTGGAAATGATGCTGATGTTCCGCCTCGGCCGTCCCGACGTCCTGCCGGTGGACGACCTCGGCATCCGCAAGGGTGCGCAAGTCGTCGACAAGCTCGACGACATGCTCAAGCCGAAGGACCTCATCGAACGCGGCGAGCGCTGGGGCCCGTACCGCACCTACGCCAGCCTGTATCTGTGGCGCATCGCCGATTCGGCAGTGAAAACGAAAACGCCGACCAAGCGCTCGCAGGACTAAGCCGACGCCGGCGACGCCGCCGGCGTGCGCGTGCCGAAGCGACGCTTCAATCGCAGCGCCGGTCGTTCCACCAGGAACCACGACGCCGCGGCCAATGCCAGCGCCAGCAGGGTGGTCCAGAACGTATTGTGCAAGGCTCCGCCGGGTGCAAAGGCCTGCACCAGCTGGGCGGATGGCCAGCCATACAGGTACAGGCCATACGACAGGTCGTTGTGGCGGATCATCGGCAGCTTCGGCATGAATGCCATAAACAGAGTGCCGTAGCTCAGCGTCGCGAAATAAGCGAGGTGGAACCACGGCGAACCGCGCGTCGCCGCGCAGACCGCGAGGAGCAGCGCCATCAGCCACCACGACATCCGCACGCGCTCGCGGTTCACCCACAATGCCGTGCCGGTGATGAAGAACGCCGTGCACCAGATGATGTTGGCGAGCCATTCCGGCAGCGGATGGCGCCACACCGCATAAGCGTAGGCGCCGGCTAGCGCGAGTGCCCACAACGGGGTATATCGACGCGGCGTGAGCAGGCCGGCTACGCTGGCGACGAGCAGTGCCAGGTACAACCGCGCCTCGATCGGGAGTGTCCACAGCGAGCCGTTCACTGCGGCGCGCGGCAACGAGTCGAATACGCCTGGCAGGAAGTACTCGTTCGACCACAGCGATGCGTTGATCCAAAAATAGCGCCATGGCTCCGGTCGTTGCCAGTAATCGGCGGCGGTGGTCAGCAACGACCCGAGCACGAATGCACTGAGGGCGGCGCAGACGATCAGCCCGGGCAGGATGCGCAACGCACGTGAAGCCAGGTAGCTGTGCACGCTGTTGCGCTGCAGACTCGCGGCGATCAGGAAGCCGCTGATGATGAAGAACACATCCACCGCCACGCCGCCGGCAAACTTGAACCGGGTGACGTGTGTGACCAGGTCGCCGCCTGGCGAGGCGGTGATCACCCATGCGTGGCCATAGATCACCAACCACGCGGCGATCAATCGCATCAGGTTGAAATTGTTGCGGCCGGTGTTCCAGTGATCAGCCAGCGTGGAACGTCTCGTCAGGTTCATTCCGGCGAATTATCCCTGCGAGAAGCACCAATGCCACGGCTCGTAAACGATGCCGTGCGGGTTGCCGCGCGGGTAGCTCATGACGAAACCGTAGGCACCCGCGTTGTCGCATAGCCAGGCGAAGGCGGGCGTGCGTTCGAAGGATTCCTCGGCTGGTGGTTCGTCCGGCGTGCCGATGTCGAGGGCGCGGCCGGAATGGTGTTCGCTGTAGCCAGGCGCCGCATTGACGGTGAGGATTTCGTCGACGCTCTGGCCGCGCGCGAGTTTGCGTTCGAAGATGCCGAGCTGGTAGTCGTGGCTGCGGTAGCCGGAGATCGCTTCAAGGACGACGTCGTCGCGCAGCGCGCCTTCGTGCATGTGTGCCCAGGCGCGCGCGGCGGGATCGACCAGCCAGAGCGGGCGGCGATAGCGATCGAAGCCGGCGAAACCCAGCCATTCGGGTTCGGCGACGAGAGGCAGGCCGGTGCGTTCGCCGTAGCCATCATCGAGGCCGAGTTGGTGCAGGCGATCCTGCAGGCGATCCAGCGGCAGCTCGGCGATGCGATCCCCGCGCAGATGCCTCGTTGTCATTGCGTCGAGCACGTCCAATGCGGCGTCGATGCCGGGTTCGCGCATCAGCCGCGGAACCAGGCCCTGCAGGCCTTCGGGCAGGTCGGCGGCGAGAAAGCGGCCATCGCGTTTGCGCCGCAGCACGCGCCGCGCGCGTGAGAGAATCCGCGCATCCGCGTTGCTGCGCGCGAGCAGCAGGGCGCTGGGCCAGAGCTCGATCTCAGGCGTATTGATCAGGATCGTCTTGATCAGTAGCGGGGCTTGGCTGCGCATGCACGCAGCTTAGCCGCGGCCGCGGCCGGGGTCATCCCATCCGTCAGCGACGCGATTCGCGCCACAGCATCAGGGCCAGCCCACCGGCGATCAGGCAGGCAAGGCCGCTGACCCAGGTCGGGATCGCTACGCCGTTGATGATCACGTCCCAGCCTTGCAGGAAACGCACCAGTTGCAGGACCGAGAGCAGGCTCAGGAAGATGATGGTTAGCGTGGTGAACGGTTTCATGTGGTGCTCCTCGGTGGTCCTCCCGGTACGGGACCGAAAGGCGATGGACTTAACCAGTGACGATGCGCAATGCATCCAGTAGTGCTTGTGGCTGCTGCAGGCTCAACAGCAGTTTCTTCCCTGATGTCTCCGGCAACACCAGCACGCGCGACCGATCGGTGAGCAGCACGAACGCAGGGCTGCGGTCGCGCAGGCGGAAATGCCCCATGCTGCAACCCGGCAGGCGCGTGCCGAATATCTTGATCAATGGCTTCCATTCACTGCGCTCGCGCAAGTCGATGATCCGTGCTGCGGCCAGATTGAGGCCGGTGACTGCAACGCGGCGCGTATTGACGCCGGCCGCGATGATGAGCGTATTGGCGTCCAGCGTGACCCGACGTCGGCGCAGCAACAGTGCCAGCACGATGAACGACGCGAGAGCGACCGGCAGTACCAACCACGCATGCGATTCCCGCGTCGTCGCCAGCAGGATGATGCCGATCACTACGATGAGTGCCGAGAGGCCGGGCAGCAGCCAGACCAGGCGGGCATCGGGCGGGACGATGGCGAATTCGCGCTTCATCCTGTCGGCGCCATGGAGGCCATCGGCGCGAGCACGTGCAGGACAATGTCGGCGCTGAAGTGACCGAGCATCGCCATTTCGATGCCACGCCGCCAGTACAGCCAACCGAAAGCCAAACCGACGACCGCATTGAGAGCGATGGTGCGAAACACGACGATGTCGCTCAATCCCCACAACTTGGCTGCGGCAGGAAGGTGGCCCACGCCGAACAGCAACGCCGCGATCACGATCGCCACCCAGTAGGTGGTGACGCGCGGCTGACGGCGGCCGAAGGCGGTGAAAGACCAGACCAGTAATGTCATCAGGAACAGGCGCAGTTGCAGTTCTTCGGCGATTCCGCCGTAGAACGAGGCAAGCAGGCCGTTGAGCGCCGACTTGCCGGTATCGGTGATGGCATGCAGTGGTTTCGGCAGCAATGGGTCCAGCAGCAGGCTGGCGCCCAGCACAATGACGGCAAAGATGGCGCCGATGGCGATCGACTGTACTGGCTTCAGCGTGCGCCAGCCAGGTATCGCGCGGCGCGCGAGCCAGGTCTGCAGCAGTGGGCTGCCAAGCCCTACGCGATGCCCCATGCGCAGGCCCAGCAGGGACAACAGTCCGAGCAAAACGAAGGCCTGCAATCCTTGCAAGGCGACTAACGCCGGAAGTGGAATCCGCAGTCCCTCGAATGCCTGCGGCGTCAATTGCATGAGGTAAGGCATGACCGCCATCGCCGACAATCCCGCCAGCAATCCCCATAGCGCAGCCGTCCTGACATCCAGGTTCCAAGGAGGTCCCGGGATGGTGGCTTGCGCGTCCATCAGTGCGGCTTTTTCAGGAACAGTTGAAAGGGATGGAAGCGATTCGACTGCACTACGCTCACCAGTTCCCAGCCCTGCAGGCCGAGCTGGTTGAGACGTTCCTGCACCGCTTCGCGACTGGAACCGAGGAATCCCGGCTTCACTTCCACGACCTGGTAGGTCCAGCGTTCACTCGCCATCGTCTTTCTCCGTTCTTTTGTCGCCGGGCGCCTTCAGCCGCCCGGCCTTGCGCAATGCATCGCGCAACAGGTATTCGATCTGCGCGTTGAGCGAGCGCAACTCGTCGTCGGCCCAGCGCTGCGCCGCGGCCAGCACTTCGGCGTTGATGCGCAGCGGATAGGCTTTCTTCTCGCTCATAGTTCCTGCCGCGCCGCCGCTCAGAACAGACCGTGGCTGGCGGCGGTGGCCACGCCAACGCCAAGCAGGGCGAGCGAGGCTGCGGCAAGCGCGAGGGAAGCGCGGCGGTGACCTGTTCCGGCGCGGCGACGCAGGTACATGGCCAGCGGCAGGATCGGCAGCAGTGCAATCAGGACGGCGGCGCCGCCATAGGTCGTAGCGTTCATGGCATTCCTCCTGGATTGATCAGTACAAGGTGCCGGTATTCACCACCGGCTGGGTGCTGCGGTCGGAGCACAGAACCACGAGCAGGTTGCTCACCATCTGCGCTTTGCGCTCCTCGTCGAGGTCGACGACGCCCTTTTCCTTCAATTGTTCGAGCGCCATCTCGACCATGCTGACCGCGCCGTAGACGATGCGGGTACGGGCCGCTACGACGGCGTTGGCCTGCTGCCGTTGCAGCATCGCGTGGGCGATCTCCGGGGCGTAGGCGAGGTGGCTGATGCGCGCGTCGATGACGCTGACGCCGGCATCCGCGAGGCGTTCGTCCAGTTGCTCTTTCAGATGGAGCGAAATTTCTGCCGGATGGCTGCGCAATGCGACCTGGCCTTCCTCGTGCTGGTCGTACGGGTAGCTGGTCGCCATCGCGCGCAGCGCCGATTCGGTCTGGATGTGGACGAAGCTTTCGTAATCGTCGACGTTGAACACCGCTTCGGCTGAATCGACGACCTGCCAGACGATCACCGCGGCGATCTCGATCGGGCTGCCATCGAGTTCGTTGACCTTGAGTTTGCCGCTCTCGAAGTTGCGCACGCGCTGGCTGACCTTCTTCTTGCTGAAGAAGGGGTTGTTCCAGCGCAGGCCGTTCTCTTTCACGGTGCCAACGTACTTGCCGAACAGGCTCAATACGGCGGCCTGGTTGGGTTCAACCATGTACAGGCCGAACAAGGAGATGAGGGCAACGATTTCGATCGTGAAACCGAACAGGATCCAGGCCAGCGAATGGGTGTTGAAGCCGGTGAAGACCAGATAGCCGCCGAACACCAGCGCGACGATCAGGCCCAGCAGGACCGGGATACCAGTGGCGGAGCGGATAGGGTTCTCTTTCATGACGCGTTCTCTGCGGATTGCCCGGATGGGCACGAAATATTGATATCAAAATGATATCTACAAAGACAAGCGAAATCCGACAAACGGCATGGCGTGGACGTCAGGGCTGGACCGGGACGTAGAGCAGGGGCGCCGGGCTGAACTCGCCGGTGGCGTACAGGCCGCGCCCGTTCGCAGACCAACTCAGGGCCTCGGGCTGATGCAGCCAGGGCAGGCCATGCACCTGCGGCGGGCGGGCGAGGGCATGCGCCCAGGTTTCGGCCTTGCGACGCGGGTAGAGCAGCAGGTTCTGGTAGGTCAGCACGGCCAGGCTGCGGCCGTCGGGTGCGAGTGAGGCGGCGGTGACCTGGCTGCGTATGCGGGCACTGCGCGGATCGACGCGTTGCTCTTCGGCGCTGGCTTGTGGCACATCGGCCAGTGATCCGATACGGCGCGCGGTCTGCACACCGCTGGCGCGAGGCCGCAGCGGCAGCACGAACAACTCGGGCGGCTGGCGTTTCTTGGAGATCAGCAGGATCTGCCGACGCGCAGCATCGACCGCTACGGCCTCGCAATCGCGAGGGCCATCGGGCCAACGGAATGCGATCGACCACGCCGGTCGCAACTCTTGGCCTTCTTTGAGTTGTTCCGGTTCGGCAACCGCATGCAGCAGCAGCGTTCGGCGCAGGCCACCGTTGTCGCCGGTGTCGGCGATCAACAGGTAGCGCTTGCCGTCGAGCTCGAACGCGGCGAGGTCCTCCCAGTCGGTATTGACCAGGCCCTCGATGGCGAAACTCGCCAGTCGGGTGCCGCGCTTGTTGATTGCATGCAACTGCGCCGGGTTGCCGCCGTCCTCGATCAGCCACAGCACATTGCGGTGCGTATGCGATGCCGCCAGACCACTGGCCTCGTCTAGATCGCCAGTGAGCAGCAAACCCGCCAGACGCGGCTCGGGGGCATCGTTGCAGGCGGCCAGTCCGCAGCAGAGTGCGGCCAGCACGACGAACAGGGCACGACGAAAGGGCATGTACTCAGGATGACATGGCGACGCCGGGTAAACTACGCGCCCGCTGTCTCATGACCCGATCCGGAAGTCGAACAGAATGATCACGATTGGCACGCCGCTGTCCCCGCACGCGACTCGCGTACTGCTGCTCGGTTCGGGCGAACTGGGCAAGGAAGTCGCGCTGGAACTGCAGCGCTTCGGCGTGGAAGTGATCGCCGCCGACCGTTATGCCGACGCACCGGCGATGCAGATCGCGCATCGCTGCCACGTGCTCGACATGCTCGATCCCGCCGCGATCCGTGCCTTGATCGCGGAAGAGCGCCCGCACCTGATCGTGCCCGAGATCGAGGCGATCCATACCCAGACCCTGGTCGAACTCGAAAAGGAGTTCGCCTCGCAACCGCTGGCCGACAATGGCGCGACTACTCGCATCATCCCGACCGCGCGCGCTGCTCGCCTGACCATGGATCGCGAAGGTATCCGCCGGCTCGCCGCGGAGACGCTGGCACTACCGACTTCGAAGTACGAATTCGTCGACACGCTCGACGCTTACCGCATCGCCGTCGCCGAGATCGGCCTGCCGTGCGTGGTCAAGCCGGTGATGTCGTCCTCGGGCAAGGGCCAGTCGCTGGTGCGCACCGAAGAGGACATCGACAAGGCCTGGGAGTACGCGCAGACCGGTGGCCGCGCCGGCGCGGGGCGCGTCATCGTCGAGGGCTTCATCGATTTCGATTACGAGATCACCCTGCTGACCGTGCGCCACGCCGGCGGCACCGACTTCTGCGAGCCGATCGGCCATCTGCAGCGGGACGGCGACTACCGCGAAAGCTGGCAGCCACAGGCGATGAGCACCCGCGCGCTGGCGAAGGCGCAGGGGATCGCCCGCAGCATCACCGACGAGCTCGGCGGCTGGGGCGTGTTCGGCGTTGAGCTGTTCGTGAAGGGCGATGAAGTGTGGTTCAGCGAAGTCTCCCCGCGCCCGCACGACACAGGCCTGGTGACGCTGGTGTCACAGGACCTCAGCGAATTCGCCTTGCACGCGCGAGCCATCCTTGGCCTGCCCATCCCGGCCATCCGCCAGCTCGGCGCCTCGGCTTCATGCGCCGTGCTCGCGCACGGCCATGGCGTGCCGGTGTTCGGCAACGTACAGGACGCCTTGCACGTGCCCGACACCGCGCTGCGCCTGTTCGGCAAGCCGCGCGTGGAGGGCCATCGCCGTGTCGGCGTGACCCTGGCACGGGCCGACGATGTCGAGGCTGCGCGCAGCATCGCCCGCGATGCCTGCGCTGCGATCACCGTCGAACTGCGATGATTGGCAGGATCGAACCAACGGGAACCCCGCGATGAACGAAGCCAACGGCTACGCCGTGTTCTTTTTCCCGCAGGCACTGGAAGCGCTGGGCGATGCGATCAAGCCCTACCTGCAGGAAGGGCCGGGCGAGCCGCATGTGCTGTGCGCGGAGATCGACACCGCCGGCGCGCTGATCGAGATGACGCTGGCAGGCAGGACGCCGGAGGGCAAGCCGGTCGCACTGCAGCTGATGGTGCCGACGGGGATGGTGCGGATGATCGTGTCCGCGCACAGCGATGCGGTCTTCGGCTTCACACCACGGATCGCCACGACGCCAGCGCAGGCACTCCCGGAAGCCTTGCCGCACGATGCCACGACCGCATCGCAGACGCGGGGCAAGGATTGAGTCAACGCCGCGCGAACGCGCGGCGGTCAGGTCACAGCGCGCAACCGAACGGCGCGAGTTCTTCCTTCGCCTGATCGTGGGCGATGCTGCATGCGGTCGGTAGCGCGTCGCGATCCCGTGTGGTCGCGGTTGCCGCGGCTTTCCAGCCTAGACGCGATTGTTCGATGCTGGCGCGCAACTCCGCGCGCTTGGCTTCAGGCACCTGCTTGTCGATGCAGGCGGCCACTTTGGTGAGGTATTCGTCGCACTGGAGGACACCGATGGTGCCGTCGTCGGTATTGCTGCTGCCTTCCGCGCTGCAGGCGCTTAGCAGGCACAGAAGGGCGGTGGTGGCGAACAGGCGGGACGTAGTGAGCATGGTGGCGATCGCTGCGTAGGCTGGGCACGAAACGGCCGGCTGTGCGCCGGAGACCACCTGTTTAGACCGCCATGGTTACAAGTCGATGACGTCAGAATTGCAGCCGCTGCCAGCCATGGCCGTTGAAGCCTTCCAGAGGGCGGAAGCGGCGCTTGTAATCCATCTTGCCGTGGCCGGCGATCCAGTAGCCGAGGTAAAGATGCGTGCGGCCGTCGCGCCGCGCCCATTCGATCTGTCGCAGGATCGCCAGCGTGCCCAGGCCGCGTTCCCGCGCATCCGGGTCGTAGAACGTGTAGACGGCCGACAACGCGTTCTCGACGAGGTCGGTGATCGCGACGGCGAGCAGTTGCCCGTGCTCGCGCAACTCGAGGAATCGCCCTTGCGCCCAGGTGCCGAGCAGGAACTGGTCGAACTCGATACCGCCGTGTTCGTCCATGCCGCCACCGCGATGGCGTGCGTGGAGATACCGCTGGTACAGCGCCAGTTGCTCGTCGGTGCGCTCGGGCGCGACGATCCGCGCTTCGACCTGCGGGTTGCGTGCCAGGCAACGGCGCTGGCTGCGGTTGGGCTGGAACTCATCGATCGGGATGCGCACCGCGACGCAGGCGCGGCAGCCATGGCAATGCGGGCGGTAGACGATGTCGCCGGAGCGGCGAAAACCCCAACCGAGCGCTTGCGGGTATAGCTGGGGCAGGCGCGGATCGCGCGGGTCCAGCACCAGGTCGCGGGCGAGCCGTTCCGGGAAATAGCCGCAGGCGTGTTCGCCGGTATGGAAGACCCGCAGTTCGTCCTGATCGTGGGTAGCATTCGCGCCCATGCCACCAGCATAGCGCGCCGCCGCGGGAACGGCGGCGCGCTAACCGTAACCGCACCAGGTCGGGCCGGTCTGGCTCAGCCGTGCTGGTACAGCGGGTAGAGGTTGCTTTCCTCGCGCTCGATGCGTTGCGCCAGCAGCCCGCCGACGGTGCGGTAGTCCTGCGCGAACTGCTCGCGCAGGCCGGCATCGAAGGCGGTGAACTGGTACTTCTTGACGAATTCGACCACGCCACGCGCAATCGTATTCATCTCGCGGCGGAAGTCCCGCATCAGTTCAATGTTGTGCGTGTCTTGCAGTTGCTGTTCGAGGTAAACGTAGAAGCGTACGTTCTCGGTGAGGATGTGGGCCTCGAAACGGGTCTTGAAATTGACCAGTTCGCTGCGGATATCCCCATATTTGCCGGTCTCGAGCAGGCCGCCGATCTTCTGGTACAGCGCCACCAGGTCTTCGTGGTCGTTCTTGAGCCGCTCGATCAGGCTCGCGTCGTAGCTGATGCCGCGTGCAGGGGCCGAAGTGTCGACCCGTGCGTGGTTGTTGTGCTGGCGGCTGTCCTGCTTGTCGCCGCCGAACAGCCTGCTGAAAAAGCCCATGCTGATCCCCCTTTCCTTGTGGTGTGCCGAGTTTAGGCACGCTCCCCGGCGGACGTATACAGGGCGGGGTGATTTCCGTTTCGGAACCAGGCGGCAGATTTGGAGGCCACCTGATGAGCGGTGGTAGCCGATTGGCTGGTCGGTCGCGATGTGATGCTCGCTGGGCACTAGCGAAGACCGCGCGCACGAGGGCCACGCCACCCCGATCGGATCAGGTCGTGGCGAGGCCCCCGCGGGCCTGCGTCATTCCGGCTTTGAAGCGTATTTGGACTTCATGAAGTTGAGGTAGATCCAGCCGTAGCGCTCAAACCAGTCGCCCTCCGAGTAGTACTTCGCCTCGCATTGCCCCAGCTCATGCAGCGCCTCGTCGAGGTTGGCCAGGTACTGGCCTGCCTTGGTGACATAGGTCTGCTGCAGTCCTTCGACGGCTTCCTTGATCTGGGGTTTGCCTTGCAGCTGCCACGACAGCCCGGCCACGCCATGGATCCCGGAAGTGCTGTCGCCGAACGCCATGGCGGAGTTGGCCATCTTGATGTTGGTGACCGTAATGCAGTGCGCACGTTCGATGTAGAAGCGGTTGAAGTCGATCTTGCGGGTCGCCGCCGAATAGCACGCCTCGCAGTCCGCCTTCTCGGCACAGGTGGACGGAACGGTAGGCGCGGAACTGTCGGTGTAGGCGGCGCCGCAGTTGGCGGTTTCGTCATCGAGCGCATCCCAGTCGCGAAGGAATTCGCTGCCAGTCTGGACGACGCCGACGCCCCAGTTGGTCAGTTCCAAGCCCTGGTCGGCAGCGCCACGACCGCCCTCGTCGCTCGCGTCCTGTTCTTCGTTGCGTTGCTCGCGACGCTCGTTTTCGCCGTCGTACCAGTCTTCGACCATGCCCATGGTCTGGGCGAATGCCGGGGTAGCGGCGAGTACCAGCACCACGCCTAGCAGGAAACGGGTCATGACGATTTCCTCCGCAGAACCAGGGCTGTAAGCAACGCGACCGCGAGGACAAGTGCTCCCGCGATCACCCAAAGCACGATCGATCCGGATTTCTTGTCGCCCTTGAACTCACTGGCTTTCACCACGACCGGCGTGAGCTCGGGCTTGACCTCGTCGCCGACCCAGACCAGGAGCCGATAGGGCGTCTTGTCCTGTTTCGCGTCGACCGAGATCTGGAACTCGCCCTCGGTGCGGATCTTGAAACTGACGGGCTTGCTGCTGGTTTCCCCTGTGCGCAGGGGCTGATTCCAACCGTATTTGGTCAGCTTGATGCCGACCTGATCGCCGTTGCGCACGGGACGCAACAGCACAGTGACCGGCATCAGGCTGTTCACGCTGTCGATCAGGAAGCGATGCGGCTGCGGGCCGGCTTCGCCTTTCACGACGATGGCCTTGCCATGCTCGATGCCTGCCATTTTCCTGGGCTCGAGGCGGAATACCTGCGGTTCTGTCGCCAGGGCGGCGAACGCCGCGCCGAGGGCAAGCAGCAAGATGAGGAGTCGGAGTGTTCGGATCATGCGAAGCGGCCTCAGGGAGGGGTCCACCTCCCATACGTAAAACCAGGCCTGCTTCGGTCTCTGGTACCGCGCTCGTTTAACCGAAGACGCGGGAGAGTGCCAGCACCAGGGCGACGCTGATGCCGATCAGCAACGCGATCTTGATCCGGAACGCGCGCTGCTGCGGAGTGGCCGTCTTGTCGCTCGCTTCGTGGACACTCGGGGCGAGGAAGCTGTCGGTGCCCGGAGTGCGGGTCGACTCGAGCAAGCCGGCGTTGCGCAGCATTTCCCGTGCGCGCGGTTGGTCTTCGGACTTCACCACCCACACCGCCGGTTGCGGTCCTTTGCGGAGCGAATCGCGATAGTTGAAGTTGCCGCGGATCGCACCTTTGTACGAGCGGCCGTGGGTGATGCGCACTTCGATGCCTTCGTCGCGCAACAGCTTGGCGATGCCTTCGACGTTCTCGAGCCTGGGGCTGGTGAAAACCTGGCGCATGGCTTACTCGCTACCCGGCGCTGGCGTCGCAGCAGCGGCGGTGTCGCTGATCGGATGCCGGCGGCCATCGGTGTTGATGCGGATCAGGCCTTCCTGCGCGGTGCTGGCGACGAGATGGCCGTGACGGTCGTAGATCATGCCGCGGGCGAGGCCACGCGCTCCGGTCGCGCTGGGACTGTCGATCGAGTACAGCAACCAATCGTCGGCGCGGAACGTGCGGTGGAACCACATCGCGTGGTCGAGCGAAGCCATCTGCACGTCCGGCTGGTAGTAGCTGATGCCGTGCGGGAAGGTCGCGGTACCGAGCAGGTAGAAATCGGAGGCGTAGGCGAGCAGCGCGCGATGCAGTTCCGGTGCGTCGTCGACTTTTTCGGCGAGTCGGAACCACACCTGCTGATAGGGCGGCCGCTTGGGTGGGCTGAGCTCGTCACGCGGATAGACGTGGCGGAACTCGAACGGGCCCTGTCGCGTCAGCCAGCGCTGGATCTTGGTCGGCAGTTTTGCCATCACTTCCGGCGGTACCGCGGAGGCAGGTTCGACATCCTCGGGTTGTGGCACTGCCGGCATCGACAGTTGATGTTCGGAACCGGGCTCGTCCTTCTGGAACGAAGCGGCGAACACGAAGATCGGTTGGCCATGCTGGATCGCGGTGACGCGCCGCACCGAGAAGCTGCCGCCATCGCGCGAGCGGTCGACGTCGTAGACGATCGGCGCGTCGATGTTGCCGGCGCGCAGGAAGTAGGCGTGCAGGGAGTGCGCGCTGCGCGGTTCGTTCAATGTGGCCTGCGCTGCCGACAGGGCCTGCCCCAGCACCTGGCCGCCGAACACGTACTTGGTGCCGATGTCGCGGCTCTGCCCGCGGAAGAGGTTGTCCTCGAGGCGTTCGAGCGAGAGCAGTTCGATCAGTTCGGAGACGGGGGAGGTCATGCGGGGGTGTCGTTCAGGCCTGGTGGCAAGTATACCGGCGGGGGTTTGAGCCTTGGCTCTTGCTCGCTATTTCCGCGAAGGTGGGGTTTCAGTGACTTTGCTCAAGCAGAGCATTCCACTGCTGCGCAGCGGGTCACTTTTCTTTGCTGGCCCAAAGAAAAGTAACCAAAAGAAATGGCCTCCTCGGGAAGAGCACAGCGCGCGGCGTGGAGGTCACGGAGATTTTTCGACTCGGCATCCTGCCTCGGTCGAAAAACGGCGCACGTCCTGTGCGCCGCCCTACGGGTTATGGGGATCGTTACCTATCGTTGCTTTCTTAGAAGCGCTAAGGCTTCAAACAAAGCGATCATGGCGTCAGGCGTTGCAACTTCACTGCATCGAGCACGCGCGGCCATGGAAACAGTGGGCCCGGGTCGCGTTTGCGCCGCACTTTCTTCGTCGGGTCGTCGCTGGCTTCGACCTCGTTTGTATCGAGGTCTTCATGTCCAGCGATGAGTTTCAGGGTCGGATAGTCGGTCTGCAGGCGTTGCAGCAATGCGATCAGTGCATCGATCTGCGCTTCGGTGTACGCCTCGTCCATCGCCTGATGGTTCGAGTCCAGCCAATGCGGGAAGCGGCCGGTGTTGACCAGTTCGATGCCGATCGAGCGCGGGTTGTAGCCTCGGGTGTGGTGGGCGATACGTTCGGGCTTGATGTACTGAAGCACGGTGCCGTCGCGGTCGACGTAGTAGTGGCCGCTGTTGCCGGTCCCACCGCTGCCATCCGCACGTTCTTCGTAAAGGATGCGCTCGCCGTATTCGCGCGCCGTGGCCAGGTCCGGTAGCTCGGTGCAGTGGATCACCACCAGGTCGATCTGCGCCGCCGGGCGGGGTTCGAGGCGCGCTTCGTAGGGCAGCGGATCGTGGATGACGGGCGATGGCGACAGGTCGGGCAACATGCGGCCGATGCTAACATTCGCTCTCGTTACGGAGCCGCCCATGACCCTGCCTGCCGCCGACTCCGCGCTCGGCAAACTGATGGCGACGCTGCCCCGCGCCGGGCGCGTGGTGTGGATCGGTCTGCGGCCGCGGCGCGACGTGCCGATGGACGAGGTCGATGAAGCCGTCGCCGTCGCCGGCGTTGGCCTGGTCGGCGATCGCTACACCGCCGGGAGCGGCGAGCGGGGCATCACGCTGATCCAGGCCGAACACCTGTCGGTGATCGCGGCGCTGTCGGGGCATGACGAAGTCCAGCCCGCCATCCTTCGTCGCAACATCGTCGTGTCCGGATTGCCGCTGGTGGCGTTGAAGGGCCGTCGGTTCCGTATCGGCGAGGTGTTGCTGGAAGGCACAGAATCCTGCGATCCCTGTTCGCGCATGGAAACTGCGCTTGGTGATGGCGGATACAACGCGATGCGTGGCCACGGTGGGCTGTGTGCGCGCATCCTCGAAGGCGGCACGATCCGCCGTGGTGACGCAGTCGTTGCGCTTGCCGACCCATAACGGGGTGGCGCACGCGATACCAGGCCGTGCGCGCAACGCACGCTACTAAGAAGAACGGAATACGAGTCCCCATGCGCGGCCACTGCATCCTCTCCCACGGTTTTGAAAGTGGTCCCGACGCCACCAAGGTCACAGCACTCGCGCACGTGGCCGAGCGGCTGGGTTGGACACATGAACGCCCCGACTTCACCGATCTCGATGCGAAGCGTGAAGTCAGTGAACTCGGGGACGTGCCTGCGCGCGAGCAACGACTCCTATCGCTCGCACAAGCAGCGGCGGGGCGCGCGCCGTTGGTGCTGGCCGGTTCCAGCCTCGGGGCGTGGATCTCCGGACGGGTCTCGTTGCAGGTTCCGGTTGCGGGGCTGTTCCTGATGGCACCGCCGATCACACTGGATGTGACCCATCGGATCGATGCCGCGCGCATACCGACCAGCATCATCCACGGCTGGGGCGACGAGCTGATTCCCGCCGCTGACGTGGTCGCGTGGGCGCAGACACGACGGGCGCGGCTGTTGCTGGTCGACGACAGCCATCGTTTGTCGGCGCATGTCGATGCCAGTGCCGAAACATTCGCCGCACTGTTGGCCTCGCTTTGAACATGAAATTTTTCGCCAGCTGCGGCAAAGGCCTCGAATACCTGTTGGCCGACGAGCTGATCGCATTGGGTTGCGCGAAAGCGACCGCCACGATGGCCGGCGCCAATGTCGAGGGCACGCTCGCCGATGCGCAACGCGCGGTGCTTTGGTCGCGCCTCGCGAGCCGGGTGTTGTGGCCGTTGGCCGAATTCGATTGCCCCGATGAGCACGCCCTGTATGCCGGCGTCGCCGCGTTGCCATGGCCGGAGCATCTGGGCCCAGGACACACGCTCGCAGTCGATGCGCATGTCTCCGGCACCGCGATCACACACGCGCGCTACGCCGCGCAACGGATCAAGGACGCCGTCGTCGACGTGATGCGTGCGAAGACCGGTGCGCGCCCAGATGTCGATGTCGAAGCGCCGGACCTGCGTTTGAACTTCGTGATG
Source organism: Lysobacter sp. CFH 32150 (assembly GCF_022758295.1). GTDB lineage: Bacteria > Pseudomonadota > Gammaproteobacteria > Xanthomonadales > Xanthomonadaceae > CFH-32150. The sequence continues at coordinate 214,280 of NZ_JALDWJ010000009.1, forward strand.
CGCAAAGGACGGGCAACGCTGTCCGTCGACCTCGGTGGCGGCCCTCTGCATCGCCGCGGTTGGCGGCGCGCGCAGGGCGAGGCGCCACTGAAAGAGAACCTTGCAGCTGCCGTGGTGATGCGTGGCGGCTGGCCGCAGCTGTATGCCGAAGGAGGCGCGCTGGCCGATCCGATGTGTGGCAGCGGCACCCTGGTGATCGAAGGCGCATTGATGGCGGCGGACGTGGCGCCTGGCCTGTTGCGGCATGGCGGGATGACACCGACGCGCTGGCTCGGCTTCGATGCAGCGGCATGGCAGGCCTTGGTCGCCGAAGCACAATCACGCGAGCAGGCAGGGCGCGCGGCATTGCGCCCGGTGTTCTACGCCAGCGATCTCGATCCGCACGCGGTCCGGACCGCGCGCGAGAACGCTGCCGCAGCTGGTGTCGTCGATGCGATCCGTTTCGATACACATGATGTTTCCGCCATCCCGGTGCAGGACAACCCGCGCGGCCTCGTGGTTTGCAATCCGCCTTACGACGCCCGCCTAGCCGCCGACCCGGCGCTATACCGTGCGCTCGGCGATGCGCTGAAACGCACCGTGCCCGCCTGGCGCGCCAGCCTGCTTTGTGGCGATGCGGATCTTGCCCACGCCACCGGCCTGCGAGCCAAGAAGACCTACCAGCTCTTCAATGGCGCGATCGAATGCGCACTGATCGTGTGCGAACCCGTCGCGACGCCGCAGCGCGAACGCAGCGCGGACGAGCAGCTGGCCCTGTCCGAAGGCGCGCAGATGGTCGCCAACCGACTGCGCAAGAACCTGAAGAAGCTCAAGTCCTGGCGCGAGCGAGAAGACGTGACCTGTTTCCGTGCCTATGACGCCGATCTACCCGAGTATGCGGCCGCGATTGATGTCTACACGACCGACCCCGATGGTGAAGTCTGGTTGCACGTGCAGGAATACGCCGCGCCGCCAGAGATTCCGGAGAACATCACCCGTCGTCGCCTCAACGAAGTGCTGGCTGCCGCACGCGAAGTGTTTGCGCTGCCGAAGGAGCGCATCGCCTTGAAGACCCGCAGCATCGGCAAGGGCGGCAGCAAATATGCACATATAAGAGCGGGACGCTTCGACCAGCGCGGCGAATTCCTGGTTGTGCGTGAAGGCGATGTCCGTCTTCGCGTCAACCTGTTCGATTACCTGGACACAGGTCTGTTCCTCGACCACCGCCCGCTGCGGCTGCGCATCGCCGAAGAAGCGGAGGACACCCGCTTCCTCAACCTTTTCGGCTACACCGGAGCGGCCAGCGTGCACGCGGCGGTCGGGGGTGCGCGCTCGACCACGACCGTCGATCTGTCCGCGACCTACCTGCAATGGTGTTCCGACAACCTGCGCGAGAATGGGATCGGCGGCGCCAAGCACCGGCTGGTGCAGGCCGACGCGATGACCTGGCTCGACAGCGATCGCAGCGAGTACGACCTGATCTTCTGTGATCCACCCACCTTCTCGAATTCCGCCCGCGCCGCCGATTTCGACGTGCAACGTGAGTACCTCAGGCTGCTGCGCGCCGCCGTCGCGCGACTCGCGCCGGGCGGCACGTTGTATTTCTCGAACAACTTCCGCCGTTTCCGAATCGATGCCGACGCGATTGCCGAGTTCGCGACCTGCGAGGACATCACGCCGGCAACCATCCCGCCGGACTTCGCCCGCGATGCGCGCATCCATCGCGCGTGGCGTTTGCAGAAGCGGTCGCAGTAAGGGCGTCAGCGCGAGGCTGTGGTCCGCTGCACCGTCGGGCTGGAATCCAGCATGCGGCGCGCCTCTTCCGAGGACTTGCCGAACACGCCTTCAAAGGCGCGCTTGTCGATGCGGCGCACACTGGAAATACGGCAGGGGATTTCAGTGCCGGTCCACAGCGCGCTGTGCGGTACCACCGAGTCGCCAATGTCGCCGCAGATGCGGCCATCGGTGGTGACCGGATCGGCGCCGATGCCACGGCGCCAACCACGTCCAGACCCCAGTGGTAGCTGCTGCATGCCATCGCTGAACGACAGGAACGGCCGGCGGTTGAGGTCGCGGCAGCTATGGCTCAGCTGGATGTCGTAGTAGCGACTGCCCAGTGTCTTGACCACCAGGCGACGGTTGTCCACCACGCCCCAGTCCATCACGTTACGGGACACCATGCATTCGCCGACCGGTCGCAGCGGAGCGTGCGGACCGGCCGCTCCGGCGATACCGGTGCCCAGGCAGAGGGTGGTTGCAAACAGGAATACGGATGAGGTTTTCATGGAGGATCTCCGCAGGTGCAACCCTGACCCGGATACGATCCGCCCGTCGGACTTAACGCAGCTGGAATAATTCCCGGTCCATGATGCTCACATGACAAACCCGATCAAACGGTCGCGCCCGCACTGGACCCTGCTGCGGCAATGGCTGAAAAACCCGTTACGCACGGCCGCCGTCGTGCCTTCGAGCGCTGAGTTGGCGGCGGCGATGATCGCTGAATTACCTGCCGGCACCCGACGGGTGATCGAACTTGGCGGCGGTACGGGAGCGATCACCGTCGCCCTGCTCGGTGCGGGCATCGTCCCCAGGAATCTGTTAGTGCTGGAGCTCAACGAAGAGTTGCACGCGCATCTGCATGCCCGCTTCCCGGAAGTCCTGATCGTCGAAGGCGATGCCCGTGATTTGCAGGACATCGCTGGGCGCTGCGGTTTCCTCGATGCTGGCCCGGTCGACGTGATCGTGTCCGGGCTCGGGTTGCTGTCGATGCCGCGCGACACGCAGGGCGAGATCCTCGCCGCGGCTTTCGCCTGTCTGCGCGAGGGCGGACGATTCATCCAGTTCACGTACGGTCCGCAACCTCCGGTAGCCGAAGAAGTGACGCGTGCTCTGGACCTGCAGGTGCGGCGCGGCGAGTTCGTGCTGCGCAACGTGCCGCCGGCGACGGTGTACGTGTACATGCAGGCTGGCCGCGAGGCCTCCACCCCGTCGTAACCCCCCGCACGCAACCCTGCGTTCCATCCACGGCGCTGGCGTGCGGCCCGTCCCGGCCCGATCTTTCCGGCTTCGCAATGTTTGCCCGGGAGGGCGCATGACCACCACGACCACCGACTTTGCCCGCGTCGCCCGCAAGCTGCGCGGCCGCCCCGCGTCCGACGGCGCCGGGGTCAAGCTGACCCGGGTCATCGGTTCGCCCGAGCTCGACATGCTCGATCCGTTCCTGATGCTGGACGAATTCGGCACCGACCAGCCCGACGATTACCTCGCCGGGTTTCCGTCGCATCCGCATCGGGGCTTCGAGACCGTCACCTACATGCTCGACGGACGCATGCGCCACAAGGACAACCACGGCAACGAAGGCCTGCTGGTGCCCGGCAGCGTGCAGTGGATGACCGCCGGCCGCGGCGTGGTGCATTCGGAGATGCCGGAGCAGCAGGAAGGCCGCATGCGCGGATTCCAGCTGTGGGTGAACCTGCCTGCGCGCAACAAGATGGATGCACCGCAATACCAGGAATTCGCACCCGACAAGATTCCCGTAGTGCAGGTGGGCGAGGGCGTCAGCGTCAAGGTGATTGCTGGCGACGTGCATACCGACAAAGGCGAGGGCGTGCGCGGCCCGATCGTGCAGCCGGCGACCGATCCGCTCTATCTCGACATCGCACTGGACGCGAACGCGCAGTGGCTATACACGTTGCCGGCGGGACATAGCGCGTTCGCGTATGTGTTCGAAGGCGCGGCGACGATCGGTGATGGCGAAGATGCACGAGCGCTGGAGACCCATGAGCTCGCGGTGCTTGGTGGCGGCGATGTGTTCGCCGTACGTGGCGGCAACGTCGGCGCACGGCTGATCCTGGTTGCCGGGCGGCCGATCCACGAGCCGGTCGCGCGCTACGGCCCGTTCGTGATGAACACCAAGCAGGAAATCATGCAAGCGTTCGTCGACTATCAGGAAGGCCGCTTCTAGGGAAGGCCGCTACTAGGCTTCGATCGTTCCTGAAAACAAACGGCCAGGTCTCGCGACCTGACCGTTTGCGTTTCGCTGTGGTGGACTTACTAGTTGTCCTTGCCCAGCCACCCGTAGATCACGCCGCCCAGCAAGCCGCCAAGGATCGGCGCCAGCCAGAACAGCCACAGCTGTCCGATCGCGCCACTGCCGGCGAACAGGGCCACGCCCGTCGAACGCGCCGGATTCACCGAGGTGTTGGTGACCGGAATGCTGATCAGGTGGATCAAGGTCAGCGCCAGGCCGATCGCGATCGGCGCAAATCCGGCCGGAGCCCGTGCATGGGTGGCGCCGAGAATGACGATCAGGAAGAACGCGGTCAGCACCACTTCGCACAGGAAGGCCGCAGCCACGGTGTAACCGCCCGGCGACAACGCGCCGTAACCGTTGCTGGCGAACGTGCCGGGTGCAGTCGGATCGATCGCGAACGTGCCGGAGCCGCTGGCGATCTGGAACAGGATCCAGCCGGCGAAGACCGCCCCGACCACCTGCGCCACGATGTAGGGCAACAGGTCCTTCAGCGGAAAACGCCCGCCGGCCCACAGACCGATGCTGACCGCCGGATTGAAGTGCGCGCCCGAGACATGGCCGAAGGCGTAAGCGCCGGTCAGCACGGTCAGGCCGAATGCCAGGGACACGCCGAGCAGGCCGATGCCGAGCGGATTGCCGTCACCACCGAACTTCGCAGCCAGCACTGCGCTGCCGCAACCGCCCAACACCAGCCAGAACGTGCCGAGGAACTCGGCCGCAAGTCGTTTGATCATCCTTCCTCTCCCAAAGGTTGATTGACGGGCCGCGCAAGGCAGCCCGCAGCGACGCTAGTTCATCGGTGTCGCGGGGTTGTTCGAATTGCGTTAAACGCGACCGCAGCCGCGCTTCGTGTCAACGATCCGGGAGCGGGATGAACTCGGTCTCGCCGGCGATATGGCCGAAGCGACCCTCGAGCCAGTCCTGCTTGCCCTGTTCGATCCGTTCCTTCGACGAGGCCACGAAGTTCCACCACAGGTGGCGCGGTCCATCCAGTGGTTCGCCGCCCAGCAGCATCGCCTTCAACGGCGACTTCGCTCGCAGCCGGGGCGTGGTGCCGCGATCGAGCAGCACCAGGTGCTGCGGCGGGATGTCGACGCCATCAAGCTGTGCGTCGCCGGCGAGCACGTACAACGCGCGCTCGGCATGCGACGCATCGAGGTCGGCCTCTGCCCCTGCGTCGAGATCGAGTGCGACGTTCAAGGTGTCGGCATAGACGCGCACTGGCGATTCCTCGCCATAAGCGCGGCCGGCGATCACGCGCAACAAGGCACCGTTGCGCTCGATGCGGGGCAGCGTCGCACCTGGATGGTGGAAGAACTCTGGTGCCGCTTCTTCATGCGCCTTCGGCAAGGCCACCCAGGTCTGCATGCCGTGTGCCGGGTGCGGCTGCCCACGGAGGTCCTGCGGCGTGCGCTCGGAGTGGGCGATGCCACGTCCCGCCGTCATCCAGTTGACGTCGCCGGGATTGATGTCCTGCACGCTGCCCAGCGTATCGCGATGGGTGATCGTGCCGGCCCACAGGAACGTCACCGTGGCCAGGCCGATATGCGGATGCGGGCGTACGTCGATACCGCGGCCGGGTTCGAATACGGCCGGTCCCATGTGGTCGACGAATACGAACGGGCCGACACTGCGTGCCTGGATCGACGGCACCGCCCGACGCACCTGGAATCCGCCGAGGTCATGTACGCGTGGAGCGATGATTGTTGTCATGGGAAGCGACTTTAACGCGCTTCGTCGACCCGCACCGTTGCGCGTGGCGCATCGCCCTGTTCCAGTGTCACCAGTTGCAATTGCCACGCGCCGATGGAGGCGGAGGTCATGCGTTCGGTGTTCAAGGTAATTCTCCCGGTAGTACCGCCGGCAGGAGTGAATTCGAACAGCACGTCGGCGTCGCCGGCGCGGATGCACTGTGCGTCGGGCGGACAGCGCGAATCGTTTGCGATAGTGAGGTAGCGCAGCGAGGCATCACCGGGCAGCGATACGCGCTCGCCAGGTTGCAACGTGAACGGTTGTCCCAGGGCAACACTGCGGGCCGTGCCGCCGCTGGCGCAGCCCAGCATGGCGACGGCGAGTAACAACATGGATGCAAGACGATTCATCGCAGGCCTCCATCGCGTGCACAGCGTGCAGGTTACGCCGCCATCGCTATGAGTGCACCTCAATGCGCTTCATCGCGGTGTGAAGCAAGCCGGTCGGCGAGGCGCGTCGGCTCCGGCAAGCGATACGTGGTGACGAATCGCATCACCAGATCGGCCGCGGACGCCATCGCCACGCGATGTCCTGGCGAAACGACCAACGGAAGACAGTTGGGTTTGCTGCGCAACATCCAGCCGATCTGTTCGCGTCCATCGCGCAGTGGCGTATAGGCGCCGCGAATCTGGTGCAGGGCAGCGCTTTCACCGATCAGGACCTTTTTTGCGACGCCGATGCTCGGCAATCCTGTGGCGACGCCGAAATGTGCCGCGATGCCGAGTCGACGCGGGTGGGCGATGCCGTGGCCATCGACGAACACGAGATCCGGCTCCTGCGGCAACAACTCGAGCGCGCGCAGCAGCGCTGGCAGCTCGCGGAAACTGAGCAGGCCTGGCACGTAAGGCATTGATGTGGCGACACGGACGAACTGCGCGCTGAGTAGTTGCAACGTCGTCGCATCCAGCAGCACGGCCGCAGCGCGAGTCGTCTTGCCCTCGTCCTCGAAACCGACGTCGAACCCAGCGATGGTACGTAACGGCTTCGTATAGCCGTCACGCAACAAGACGCGCTGCGCCAGCTCTTCCTGCAGAACGCGTGCGCCGGCGATGGTACCGTCCCAACCCGGGAATGCGTCGCTCATCGCGTTACGGCGGGCAGCCGATACAGGAATACGCAGCGACTGGATTCGAAGTAGCGCTTGCCATGATCCAGGGCTTCATGACCACGGGCGAGAAACCAGGCATCCTCGCGCGCCAAAGCCTCAAGCGTGGTCGCTGTGCCTGGCTCCAGGAACATGTCCAGCACCAATGGCAGCCGCTCGCCGTTATCGGTACGCAGCACGTAGCCGCCGCCGGTCTCGAGTTCATTGATCACCCGGCCGCGCGCTTGCAACGAAGACGCTTTCGACACCGGGGGCGCGGCAATCGTGTCCAGCGCGGCGGGAATGACCCAGACCAGCGCAGGCACCGCAGGCAGCTCGATCTGCTTGATCGCGGTCGCGCCGGGCTGCAGTGCGTCCAGTTCGGCCAGTCGATTGATGTACGCGTTGCGCAGGCATTGCCCGTCGTGACAGGCATCGCGCGTCCGTAGCCACTGTCGTTGATCATCGCGCAGGCAACCCGCGCCACTGCCGAGTTCCACGTTCGCCGCGGCGTAATAGCGTCCAAGCTGCTCATCCAAGGTCGACAGTTCCGGATTCGCACAGACCATGCGTTCGACTTTGGTGGTCGCGCGTTCGCACGGAAAACTGGCGGCCGTGGCCGTGAAGGCCACGGTGGACAGCATGGTCGCGACGATCAAGGAAACCTTATTCGGATGCACGGCACACCGCCTCGATCTTGAAGTCATCCAGATCGTAAATGAAAGCCCCGTAGAACGGCATCGTGTACTGAGGGCGCAATCCCGGCGCCCCCGCATCGCGGCCACCGCGGCGTAAGGCCGTTGCATGAAAGGCATCCACGTCCGTGCGTTGCGCGGCCTGGAAACTGATATGCAATCCGACACCGGCGCGTGCGCTGCCTTCATCCTGCTCAAGGATCCAGAAGATGGGCGCCGGCCTGCTGTCCGGCCCGTAACCGATCGCGTCGGTACGTTGTTTACGCCGGCTCAGGCCGATCGTCGCCAGCACGGCATCGTAGAAGGCAGCCGCACGTTCGATGTTCGCGACAGGGATGGAGATATGGTCGAGCATGGTGCCTCCATTCGTGCTGGACTGCGCATGCGGGACCACGATGCGGCTCCCGCCAGGTCAGCCGGTGTATGGACCTTTGACCTCGCCCCAACCCCACTTGGGCATTGGCGCATGTTGGTCGACGGTGGCGCCCGGCTGTGAATTGATCACCGCCAGGCGTGAGCCCCACTCCAAATAGCCAACCAGTGCAGAGCGAAACTCTGGATCATCAGGCATGGAAAGTTCATCCGCGGTTTCCAGCAGCAAGGTCACCCAGCGCCGCCTTTGGTCCTGAGTGAGGTGGCGGTTCAGGTGTTGCTGGATCATGTGCGGGTGACCGCCATGTTGTTTTGAGTACGCTTGCGGACCGCCAAGAACCTCTGCGAGGAATGCGGCAACATGACTGGGATGGTCTGCGCCCATGTGCGCGAAGACAGGCCTCAGCAACAAGTCGTTCTTGACATGCTCGTAGAACCGCGTTGTCAAACGGCCAAGGGCATCAATGCCGCCTAGCCACTCGTAAAGGGTCGGAACGCTTTTGTTTGGCATGGCAACGTTATGGTGGGATGGGGTGGGTTTGATTGGGGTATTCATGCATCTTGCAGATCTCGATACATGACATGCGCATCAACAAGGCCGAGTTGTTGGTGGCGGAAAGCTTTGGGAAGGGTGCCAACAATGGAAAAGCCCAGTTTCTCGTAGAGTTTCAGGGCCAGGGTGTTTGTGCTCACCACGTAGTTGAACTGCATGGCGATGAACCCGTTGCTTTGAGCTTGCGCGATGCTGTGGTTGACCAAGGCTCGGCCAATGCCTTTCCCCTGAGCGGACGGACTGACAAGGTACGTGGCGCTTGCTATGTGTGAACCGAGGTCAGGGTAGTTGGGGCCGACCTTATACATGCCAAGAACAACAGAATCCGCCGTCGCAACGTAAGCGGCATGTGCGCCGAACCAGTGCGCATGGAATGTGTCCCGGTCGAGCGATCCAGAAAACGGCAGAGTGTCGCCGGTAGCGATGACGGACTGGAAGATATCCCACATTGCATCAAGATCGGATTCGCTGGCTTGCCTGATCTGCATGAAGAGCTCCGTGAACATTGCGGAGGCTTGGAATTGTCAGCCGCCAGCCTGCTGTTTCTCTACCGCTGGTACCTCGCGCTGCTCGGGATGCTGCTTCAACAACTCATGCAAGGGCGGGATTCCGTAGAGCGCTCGATCCTCGTCCGTGACGCTCCGGTCGATGGGCACCAGCATCTCCCGACCAGTTGCCTGGTCTATCACGCGGTTGGTCCCATAGCGCTGATAGCCCTTGCTAAAGCTAAGGTAGCGATCAATCGAGGCTGCAGCTAGATAGGTCGCGTCTTTGATCCCGCCATCCATGGCCTCTTTGAACAGGAAATGCGCGAGCAGGTAATTCTCGGCGCTGAGGCTCTTGAGCTGTCCATCGCAGAAGGTTAGCCCGGTGTGCTGCAGGACGAGCGCAGCGTTGAACTTGTCCTGTGCGGTAACCGCACCGCCAGTCGCGATGATTTTAAGTACATGTTCTCGACGCGCGTCATCGGACTGAGGGTCATTGCTGCCGGTGCGAACTGCCTGGTCTTCCGCGGCCAGTTGCGACAGTTCCACGTTATCGGCCCATAAGGGGAATGAAAGGGCAACGAGCAACAACATTAGGAAGAGCTTGTTTGGCATAGGTCGCGAGATGGTTGGTGTGGGGTTGAACTCGGCCGAGCCGCTGAAGCGGATTCGGCCTGGATATATTTGTCAGGCCAGCTTGAGCTCATAGAATCGCGTGCCTGGCAAATGATTGCTGTTGTACGCGGGTATCTCGGTGAAGCCGAGCTTTTGGTAAAGCCCCTGAGCTGCCGCCATGCTGGGAAGCGTATCCAACCTGAGGGCAATGTAACCAGCACGGCGAGCCGCTTGAATGGCGGCCTCGATGAGGTGCTTGCCCAGCCCCCAGCTACGGAATGCTGGGCGCACGTACAGTCGCTTCATCTCACCGGTCTCGTCGTTGAGCCGCCGAAGAGCAACACAGCCAGCCGTGTCGCCGTTGATCTGCGCAAAGAGCAATGCTCCGTACGGCGGTACGTAAGGCAACGGCAAGGCCTCTAGCTCGGCGGTAAATCCCTGGTATTCAAGGTCCACGCCGATCGCATCCGCATACTCACGAAAGAGCCTACGCGCCAACTCAACCTGCTCTTGGCTCTCTACTGCCACAAGGGTGATCGAACCTGACATGGCCACCTGACGTCTGGCTTAAGCCGAGCCGCGAAGCAGCTGCGGCTTGAATGAGTTGTTAGCCCGCGATAAGTATGCCAATGGCCTCAATCAAGCCGAGCCGCGAGGCGGCTTCGGAGGCCCATCCGACGGACATTCAATAGTCGCATTTGAGCTCCCCGTCGACGACCGTGGAGCCCATCTTGAGTTGATCACGACCATCATGTCCTGTGAGGAGGCTGAATGATGGAGGCAGCATGCGGTTCCCGGGATTACGAAATGCCAGATTGATCGTCGCCGTTGATTGGCTGAAGTGCTTCAAAACGTAATGAGTGGGATTCAGGGTGACACGTTTGCCGGACGCGAATTCTGATGAACTAAAGACGATCAACGGATTGGCGTCGCTGTAGCCGATGAACTCCATCTCGAAGTACTGAGGTTCCTTGCCACCAGAAAACGTGCAGGCCGTCTGCGACGCGATGGTGGGCTGACTCGCCAGAGCCAGCAGAGTTGCAACGAGTGCGATCCTTTGCTTCATGGGACTAACGCCTAATTAAGCCGAGCCGAGTAGCTGCTTCGGATTGAATGGATTGTTAGGCACCAACGTCGTTGAGGCTCCACTCCTGAATTGGTACGTCGGTGCGCTCCATAATAAGTTCTTCCATGATTTGCTGTTCCATGGCCAGTTGTCCCTTTGCTTGGGGAGTTCGCTCCACGGCGCTGTCCGCATCGCGCCAAGCGACAGTAACCCGAAGATCCCATTGCTCATTGATAGCGTTGAAGTGCGGCCTGGACAAGCGCACCCATAGTACGCGGCCTTCCTTAATCTTGGCGCGCAGAAGTGGAACGCGACTCTTCTCGAACAAACCTATGAACTGCAGCTCTTTACCGGGTTTGATCCAATACGTGTGCTCGACAACAAACGGAGCGCGAGCCCCTGAATCATGCTGCGCGACTGCGCTTTGAGGCATTAATGCAAAAGCAAGTATGAGGATAGTAATGATGCGCACGCGACGTTGTCTCCTTGGCAGCTAGTGTCTGAACTTGGGCCGAGCCGCTAGGCGGCTTCGACTTGAATGAATTCTTAGGACGCACTCTCACGCAAGTGGAAGATGTTGCCCTCGGGATCTACGGCATTGCTAGCGCGAAACCCCCGGCCAGAGTATTCCTGAGAGAGCACCACACCCCCAAGGGCAGGAGCTATCTTTCTGGCCGAAGCAAGGCTTGGGACAGTAAAGAAGAACTTGAGCGCTGCGTTGTCGCGTGGGATCGGTGGATCGGATATGGCAACGGCGGTCGCAATCTCTGGTGCCAGCGCATGAACGACGAGCTGCAGCCCGCTACCTTGGAGTACGACCAAATCGGAGGTGGCGTGCCGTCTGGCCATACCAAGGATCGACTCATAGAAGGCGGCAACACGCAAAATGTCCTTTGCGTAGATGAAAAGACCAGAATCCGCTGGGCCTGACATTTGATCTCCGATTACTGTGACTGCGATTAGCTCGCAGGTGCGCCCTGAATTAAGCCGAGCCGCAAAGCGGACTTCGGCTTGAATGATTGTTTTGTCGCTGACGCTTCTGATAGCTCATCGAACTATGAACCCTCTAGTGCAGCAAATAGAACCATTGCCCAAAGACCCAAGACGGCAATGAAGTTCACTGTGAAAACGGCGCCCCTAAGTCGAACGCTGGTTGTCAAAATCTGGACGGAGCTGTGCAACAAACGTCCACCAACAAAGATCCATGCGAGCACTAGCGCGAGGCGTCCCGTCTCATGCTGAGAAAGAATCAGGCACGCCGCGTAGAAAAATACAGGCCATTCGAACTGATTCGAGAGATTGGCGCTGATGCGAGGTTCAATCTTTGTCCACGGATTGCTGCCATCAGGAAGCCGGCCAACACCCCAAATGGACGGAGCTCGCGCGATGGTAAGTAGCACGTAAAGGAAAGCAGCTAGCGCAACATGTGCCGTCATAGGGAAGATTAGCGGATGCGACATATAGCTCCTTGCCTTCAACTTTGTCTGACGTGCTCACCACATGGCGCATTCATCGGTCTGCTGCCTGAATCAATACGAGCCGCGGAGCGGATTCGGCTTGAATGAACTGTTAGGCGGCGCACCATGGAGGTCGAAAGTGCCAAGTACACGCCAAGGTGTGACGCCCGTTTGCTCAATGAGATTGACGCTGGTGAACGAGACGGAGATTACCTCAGGGAGTACACCCGCTTTGGCGAGGCTGTTTCCAGCAGCTTTTGGGTTGCGTGGATGCGCCAAAGTGATGTGCGGGGGTTGGCGCCTGATGGTACGAGAGCCAAGAACATGCTCCCGAAGAGACGTGAACTCATGCTCCCCGGCGATGCAAGGCAAGAGGACTCCGTGCTCATAAAAGCGCTCAGGCTTTCCGAAGCACAGGGTTACCGATTCGGCGGGGAAATCCGCAAGCCGAGAAGTGAGGGTGCGATGATCCAATGGAGCAAGCTCATCTTCCCTGCATAGCGTCACGTGGGCAGGGATTAGGTTGCTCTGGATAGGATCCAGAGTCTGGCGGACTGACTCAAGCAAACTGACCGTAGGATCAGGCACATATAGGCTCAATTGGGTTCGAGTATTCAAGAGCCAAAGTCCTTGACTGCGATGCCTAACGTCTGAATTTAGCCGAGCCACGAAACGGCTTCTGCTTGCTTTACTTGTTGGCACCTAGCCGAGTTGCGAACTCACTGACGGCACGGGCGCAAGCTTGTGGCACAGCTTGTAGCAACAGATGAGGCCCTGCAATGTCTGCGGTGGTGCAGTGCGGGATGGCCAAGGCAATCTGCCTGCCGGCACGGCGCGAAAGCAGTCGGTCGTCAGTGGCCCGGAGGTGAAGAACGGGCACAGTAACCGAGCGACAGCTGGCTAATGCCTTGCCCCGAAGAGCGGTAGCAGCCCGGAACCGCAGAACTGCAGGCGTGACGGTGAGCAATGCGCTTTGGAGCGCCGCCTCCAGTTGTGGTGTGGCCCAGCGGCCAAGCAGCCACCAGGACAGCAAAGGCAACGGCAGGGTCCGAACCGGTGCGAGGCGTGTGAATGATGCAAACGGGGAAAAAAGCGGGGCCGGCGACTCTGCGAAGGTTGTAGAAAGGACAATCCCGACAAGATTGGACGGCGGGTTTGCGGCAATGGAAAGCGCGATGGGGCCCGAGAATGATTCGCCAAGGAGCACAAACGGCGCAACAGAAGGCAATGCAGCTCTGACAAGTTCTTCAAGCGCGGTGTAGTCGAGGGACCGGTCCGGTGGGTACGAAATGACGGCAACTGAATCAAATGCTGTACCGACGGCATCCGAAAAAGCGGAATGCAGGGTTGCCGTGCCATCTAGGCCTGGGAGCACTACGAGCGCGGTCATGTTGATCTTGGGTGCTACACCTGAACTAAGCCGCGAATTGGCTTCGGCTTGAATGAATTGTTAGGCCCATCCCAACAGGCCTGCTATGGACTACGGTGCGTCTGAGTATCCGAAATACCAGTCATACGCGTTGCCAGCATCCGATTGAACATCGATGTCTTGAAATGCATCCAAACGAGCTTCCGGTGTCTTAAGAGCTGCCGCTGCGGCAGCTAGGCCGGGAGCAGCGAGGAACTCGCGGATAGCAATGAGAACTTTTCGATCGCCCTCGTCGCTAAACATCCCAAACGACTCTGGAAGAGAAAAGCCGGGTCGAGGTGCGATGAAACTCTTGTGTACGGCGTCGTACATCTGTTCCCTCACGTCGGTATCGCTAACTTCCTCGTGCTCGACAGCCACTGCATCCAGATCGTCGATCAATTTTTTCAAGGCATTCTTCATGGTCAGCAACCTGCAAGTGTGGACATGAGCCGAGCTGCGAAGCGGCTTCGGCTCGAATGAATTGTTGGGCGTCATCCTAGCCTCGTAACGCCAGCGATCAATGCAGGTGAACTGCCAGCCAGAGAGCGCCCTGAGAGACACGCCTCACAGTGTGTGGTGTGCCGGCTGGCATGAATAGAGAATCACCGGAATGGAGCTTGATCGCCTCACCGGCCACCTCAAGGGTTGCTTCCCCCTGGAGCATCACAACCCATTCGTCTTGGGCTTGCACGTATTCCGTAGGAGTTATTGCAGCAGAACTGACGATGCGCTCGATGACGAGGTTCTTGTGAGTGAGCAATGTCTCGAAGCGCTCACCCTCTAAAGGTGCTTCTGCATAAGCGAATAGATTTGCGGTTCGCACGACGATGATCTCGATATGGCGCCTAACGCCTCAATTGAGCCGAGCCGCGAAGCGGCATCCGCTTGAGTGGATTTCCAGCGGGCATACGCGCGTCAGTGTAGCCGGCGCATCCCCGCCATTTTGGCGCCGATGAATGTGAAATCAGGAGAAGCATCCGCTTTACATTGAAAGAATGTAAACGAGGCCTCAAGCTCAAGTTTGGACGGCCACCAGGCTTGTTAGCCGGCATATCCAGCAGCCTCGCGGACATTGGCCAGGCCGGAAGAGAGTACGCGGGCAAGGGCTGCAATCTCACTGGCAGACCAGTCCGGATTGAACTTCTGCCCCGCGGGTGTGACGGCCGGAATATTGGAACCCCAGAACAGTTTGTCATACACATCAAGCGACTCCTTGGCTCCGTGCATAGGGAGAGAAAGGGAGCGTGCGATGTCAGCCAGCATGTTCCAGGTGTTCAGCATGGTCAGACAATCAAGTGTCTCGGCATTTGGTTGGCCAAGCCAATCGGTGAGCCGATCGAAGTCGTAAATACCAGACTGTTCTGGCTCTAGGACAAGGCCGCGTTGGGAAAGGAACTGCACGACGGCAGGAAGGTCAGGAAATGTCGCGAGCCGCCCGGCGAGCGCAAGAAGGACACCGTCTTTCTCGTCGGTGTACCAGATGAAGTAGCGCTCGCTGCCATCAAGACGATAGCGAGCCGCGAAATGGGAGCGAGGATCTGGCATGTCGGCTAACCGCCTGAACTAGGCCGAGCCGCGAAGCGGCTTCGGCTTGAATGAATTGTCAGGCGGCACTTGCCACCCATGCCAGTGCCGCGACTCCGAGTAGGCCAATCCATCCAGGGTGCCTGCCCTTGGTGCCAATGAGCACAAGCAGTGAGCTGGCAAAGAATGCAATGACAGTGATGATCTCTAGAAGCATGCGAAGAGTCTGCTCATCAGTGGGGCGAGACAGCCGCAACAGGACAAACCCAAACGCCCAGCCCAAGACAGTGACGATATGCCAGGTCGCCCACAAATTTCGGATGTTCCGCTCTTTCAGCGGCGGGGGAGCGATCGTTGGGGCGAGTCCACTGGTGCGTAGGTGACGAAAGATCAGGATCCCGCCCCCTACTGAGTGAACAGCCCCAATGATCAATAGGAGCATCCCTGCGATCAGCATGTATGTCTGCATTTCAGATATCCATGAAAAGTGGGTGCCGCTAACGTCTGAGCTTGAATGAAGCAACGGAGTAAACGAGCTACCCGAATGCGACGCCCACGAGCGGAAGCCAAGGATCTGAAGACGAACCGGTAGTCACAGGCTCGCCCGCCGGCATCAACCGAGTGAGGACGAAAGTGGGCCACGCCAACACTACGACCGCAGCGTGAAGCTGTGCAGCGGCGCAGCGCCGCAGCGCCGCAGACTAAGGCTGACAGATAGGTCGCGGTCGTGACAAGAAACCCAACAAGCAGCGCCCGTCAGCCAAGGGCGCTTTGCGATCGATGCAGCGTTGTTGGTTGAGTGGTCGGAGCCCATGGATTTGTTCCAGCGCCCAACGTTTGAGTTAAACCGGGCCGAAGCGGCTTCGCCTTGATTTAGTTGTTAAGCGAACCTTTCGCACCGAAGCGCTTAGCTGAAAGGTTTGCAGCCTTGTTGCGCTCGACTTCTCGGTTCTTTGGCGGAGTGAATGTGGTGAGCGAGTCGATAAGCGTTGTCGCTGCCAGCGTGACTTGCCTCACCGCCTCATTGAACGCTGCTTCATTAGCTTTCGAGGGCGCATTGAAGCCGCTCAATTTGCGAACGAATTGCAATGCCGAGGCACGAATCTCATCTCCAGTTGCTGGAGGATCGAAGTTGTACAGCGTCTTGATATTTCTGCACATAAACACCTCCAACACTCGATTTACGCCTAATGCTTGAATTTGTCCAACCCGGAATACTTGATTGAGGGGGACGCGATTGCGGTCGTAGACGAGGTCTAACGCCTCGACTAAGCCGAGCCGCGAAGCGACTTCGGCTTGAATGAACTATTAAGGCTCACTTGTTGCTGCCGTGACTGACGGGCCTTTAAGTTCAATCACGTTTCCATCTGGATCTGGAAAATAGAGAGATAGACCGTCACCCTCGGCGCCAAAGTTGACCTCGGCGCTGCCGAGCGGCGCAAGGCCGTATTTGCTTAGGTGCGCGATTAGATCAGGCTCGTTGAAGGGCTCGATACGCAAGCACAGATGATCTACGTTTCGTGCTGTTATTGCCGGTGCCGCGCCCCCACGTGACCCGAGCTTTCCGTCCACGCTTACAAGATCAATCATCGAGGCGCCAGCCCGCAAATGGACGAGGCCTAGGTGCTCACGCTGTCTAACCACGTCGCACCCGAGGACGGTGCGGTAGAAATCGATGCTTCTGCTCAAGTCGCTGACACGAAAGACAATGTGGTCGATGCGCTGCACGGAGAACGGCTTTGTCATAGCGGATTCCATAGAGTTTCTGTAGGGCCATAACGCCTAATTCGAGCCGGTGAAGCGAGTTTCGGCTTGAAGAATTGTTAGGCTTTGGCTACGAGAGGACGCAAATCGTCAACCAAGCGCTTTCTACTGCTGCGCGCGTACTCAGCGGGTGAGAAAGGCATTGTAGAGATTGCGTAGTCGTCAATGAGTTGGAGAAGCTCGCTCTTTGGGATGCCTGCAGGTGATGGGTTGCTCCCGTTTTCCGTTAGCTCTGTCAGCTTCTCTTGGAGAATTTCCTTTCTTGCGATGCCGGTTCCGGTGGATGGATCGGCAGCACAGAGCCCAAATGTGCCGTTTAGAAAGTGCGGGAGGAGATCCTGAATCTTCCCTTCAATAATTGCCGGATCCTTGAAGTAGGTCCGCAAGCCAGTCTCCAGCTCACTGATTAGTTCTGAGAGTACGGCGTCACGCTCTTTGCCAGGCGCGGCTCGGTCGGCGATCTGGGCCCATCTTGTGCATTCGGGACGAAAGTATTCGCCTGAGAGAGACTCTTCAGTCTCAATGGCACCGAAGGCCGCTGATCGGACAGAGCTTCCATCGCAAGTGTACGTGGGCCCTGGGATTGCCTTGGCCGCCATGAGCTCATCCAGACGTTCGACCGTGATGCCTAGAAGTGATGCGAAGGTGGGTTTATCGACGAAGTTCTTTTGCAGATAAGTCTTTAGCAACACGGGTTCCTCCAAAGCCTAACGGCTGAACTAAGCCGGGCCGCGAAGCGGCTTCGGCTTGAATGAATTGTTAGCCGTCATCACGGTTGCTTGGCACGCACGCTATCCATCGAGACGTTCAATGCCTCGTTGCCATCCGCACCATTGCAACGACATGTTCCGTCTTGGGGAAATCTGCTGGAGCCAAATTTCTTGGCGGTGCAGAAGTCGGAGCAGAGCAGACTATCTGGTTGGGGCCCAATGTTTCCTACACTTAGCTGATGAAGCAATGCCAGCGCGGGCAAGAGCATTGAGATGCCAACTGCCAGCGCAATGTGCAGCCAGGACAGATCGGCAGAGGCCTCCCGCCTTTTGCCGAAGGAGTAACTGGCAAAAGAGAGTGCAGTCAAAGTGGCAAGAGAGGCCAGTATTGCCACACCCATAACCAAATATTCCGCGGTTTGCGGCCAAGTGTCATCCCCGTACACGAACAGCCACAGAATGCCGCCCCCGAGGCCTGCAGCAACAAACGCTGCAATGGCTGCAACCATTGCGTTCGGAAGAAGAAACACTAACGGATACGAGAATCGAGCCTTCACCTGCGAAATCCTTCCCGTGACGGCTAACGCCTGAATTAAGCCGAGCCGCGAAGCGGCTTCGGCTTGAATGAATTGTTAGGGCGCGTCTCAGTACTCATTGGGCTCCCCAGAAAACTGCACGGCTCCCTGCGGCAGAATGATGCCCGGAAGCATGCTAGACGTCCAAATGTGGGTGGCCTGACCAAGATCAATCGGCTTATCCAGCGAGCCACCCTTGATACTTAAGATGTCGGTGGTGCCGCGCCGTTGGTGCCAAAGTCTTGAGCCACACTCAGGGCAAAACGCACAATCAAGAGTGTTTCCCGTGGCGGTGGGGCGGGACCAGAACTGTGGCTCTCCTTGCATGACGTGCAAGGCGGTTTTCGGCACGATGAAGGAGATGCCGAAAGCCGATGCAGATTGTTTGCGACACTCCGTGCAATGGCACACATAGAGCGCCACAGGGCCGTGTGACAGCTTGTAGCGGATTGCGCCACATTGGCACCCGCCAGAACGAACGTCGCTTTCGTTTGACATGGTTCGCCAGCCTTATTGGTAAGTCAGCGCCCTAACGCCTGAATTAAGCCGAGCCGCGAAGCGGCTTCGGCTTGAATGAATTGTTAGGCGGCGCTGCCACGTACTACGGCCGCCAAGATGAGCCCGCCAAGTGCCAAGGAGGCCAAGCCAATCAGTGTGATGTGGCGAGCTGCCCGAGGAACAGCTTGTTGAGCAAACCGATGATGCCAGCGCCACGGTACGAGGAAAAGGCAGGCCGTCGTAACAAGCAGAACCCAGCCAAAGAGCGTGAAGGCGCTGGGCAGGAGCATGCGCGGCGCATAAAGAACTAGCGCGGTGCCCACGATGAGGCGAACGAACAGCTCTGCATAGTGCTTGAAAGCAGAGTCAGCGAAGCCGAGCAAAAAGCGGTTGGCATGGGTCGGCATGAACAGCGATACGGCCGCCAAGGCAATGAGGTAGAGCCCGGTGAGAACGACAACCGCAAGAGCTAGGACTTCAATCATCGACATTGCCCGATAAGCCGCCTAACGCCTGAATTAAGCCGAGCCGCGAAGCGGCTTCGGCTTGAATGAATTGTTAGGCCGCACCTTTCGCTGACATCCATGACTGAAGCGGGAGACATGAGAGTACTGCGAGCAAAGGAACTGCAGCCGACGGATATGAATCTGAGAGAAACATAAAGGAAATGGTGCTACCGATAAAGAAGAGCGCCAATACGAGCCTGGAGCGTATAGGCAGGATGCGGGGAAAGCTCTGCCTAATAAGCTCAATTTGTTTCGATCGAAGATGACTGAATAAAACCGAGCATGCAACGGCTGCGACGAACGACATGGTGAACTGTTGCCACGTTTTCTCAGTTGCAAGTAGGCCGATGAGTAGCGGCAAAAATTGACTTGCCATGGCGAGCTTTGCCAACAAACGTCCGCCATCGGGTAGAACATCTGAATTTACGTGTCCTATTGCAGCGTACTGGGTGTCTAGACCTTCGAGAAACTTGAAAGGTGGCATGTGCGGCCTAACGCCTGAATTAAGCCGAGCCGCGAAGCGGCTTCGGCTTGAATGAATTGTTAGGCGCCATCTTAGCTCGTGACGCCAGCGATCAACGCAGGTGAACTGCCAACCAGAGAGCGCCCTCGGAGACACGCCTCACGGTGTGGGGCGTACCGGCAGGCAGGAACAGATAGTCACCGGAACGGAGTTCGATGGCCTCACCGGCTACCTCAAGAGTAGCTTCCCCCTGGAGCATTGCGACCCACTCATCCTGGGTTTGCACGTACTCCGTCGGGGTTATTGCAGAGGAACTGACGATGCGCTCGATGACGAGATTCTTGTGAGTGAGCAATGTCTCAAAGCGCTCACCCTCTAGTGGTGCTACAGCATCAACGAACAAGTTTGCAGTTCGCATGACGATGATCTCGGTATGGCGCCTAACGCCTGAATTAAGCCGAGCCGCGAAGCGGCTTCGGCTTGCATGAATTGTTAGGTGCCACTGCGCGGTCTTGCACGAAATGCCTCCGTCCACATCCTGGTGCGTGGATTGAGTATGCCAGCAGCAATTTGCATGTCACCGAGCTCGACTAGTCGTTTCTCGATAGAGCGGCGAGTGTGCTCAGTCTTGGCAGAGAGACCGGCTTGGTCAGCGATAGATCCAGAACCGCCCCATAGCTCATTGGATTGCAGGTACGTGCGCAATAGCTCCTCGGATCCGGTTGTAGCTGCCTGCATAGGGGCAACGATCTCCACGGGCTCACAGCTTCTGACTAGCTCCAAGATGCGTCTTAGTTGGCGGCGAAAATCTTCCAAGTGGCACCTAACGCCTGAATTAAGCCGAGCCGCGAAGCGGCTTCGGCTTGAATGAATTGTTAGGTGCCATCAGCCCAGGCCCTCACACGCCGGATAATCGACAACGTATCCGCCACCTTTCTTTACCAGGATGACCTGCATGGGGCCAGAATCTCCATGCCGCCAGCGGTAGTAAAGAACACGCTCGCCGGTTGGGCGATCAGTTCGCTCTTGGGGCCTTCCCATGATCTTTAGCGCCTCCTCCTCACTCATGCCGGGCTTAAGTGTCAGGCAGGATCTATGCTCGAAGTAGGCTCTAGGTGAAAGGACCAAATTGCATCCGCTAGCTACAACTGCGAAGAGTAGAACTAGGACTAGTCGAATACTTCCCATGGCACCTAACGCTGGAGTTAAGCCGAGCCACGAAGTGGCTTCGGCTTGAATGACCTGTTAGGCCGTAGAGTATCCGAAGGCGGGGCAGTCAAGAACCTGGGCACGGTCTGAAGTCGACGGGACCTTGAACGTAGCCCAAGTGCTGCAACCACGAGCTTGAGCAGCCGAAGGCGAGAACCGTCACGGCACGCCCCGATGAAGTTGCACGAGTGAACGCCTCGATGACGACACTCTTGCAAACTAAGGCAACCGGAGCGTGCCAGCCGGGTGTGGCCGAAGCTCAACAGAACTCCATGATGTCGATGACGCCAAGCCGCGATGACCTGCCGAACTGGATGCTGGATGAAACGAGAATCAACACGTTGCCGGTAGGCAACACTTTGATCGCACCCACACCGCCTAACGCCTGAATTAAGCCGAGCCGCGAAGCGGCTTCGGCTTGAATGAATTGTTAGCGCTCACCCGATGACTGTTGGGTAACAGGCCTAACGCCCGGGATGTGCGCGACAGTGATGCTGCCAACTGGGCTAAACAAATCGCCACTAGGACGGCCAGCGGTGAACTTGCCTATGAGAGTCAGCTTGGTGTGAAAGTCAGAGCAGGACCACTTTGCACTTGAGCGGCAAAGTATGGCGCTTGCTACATCTTGATCTAGGGCCGCGTCAGGACCGGGAAAGATGAGATCGTTTGAGATGATGCCTTGAATGGCAACAACTCGGCCATCGTAAGCACTCGGATTTGCGATTAAGGCGTACATGGAGGTTGGACAGACCTGCGAATCAACGCCATCAACCTTTGTGCAAAAGATTTGCGAGGCAACGCGCTCCCGCGATTGTTCGCTAGGAGCCTGAGTTGGTAAGCAGGCAGCAAGCAAACATGCGAGGAAGAGACAAAAGAGGCGTATCAGATACATGAATGTTCCTGTGAGCGCTAACGCCTGAATTAAGCCGAGCCGCGAAGCGGCTTCGGCTTGAATGAATTGTTAGGGGGCACTTGCGGCTGTCAACGCCGCCACCGCCGTAAGTGCCACCCAGCCAGGATGCCGACCCTTGGTGCCGACGAGCACAAGAACCGCCCCGCCAAGATAGGCGAAAACAATCGCGCCGGTCACGAGCGACGCCGACAGGGGGTGGCCAAGCGCTAGCTGGAGAAGCACGCCCGCAAATGCCCAGCCAAACAACGTGGCAAGGTGCCACGTGGCCCAAATGATTCTGACGTTGCGCTCACGTAGCGGTGGTGCGCCAAGTGCCGGCACCAGACTGCCGTCACGGAGGTGCCGAAAGATGAGAATCTCGCCAAGCACCGAGTGCACCAGGCCGGTCAACGCCGCGAGGATTGCTGCCACCAAGTAGGGGGTTTGCATGCGGATCATCCTTGAAGGTTGGTGTGCCGCCTAACGCCTGAATTAAGCCGAGCCGCGAAGCGGCTTCGGCTTGAATGAATTGTTAGGGCTCACTTAGGAGGCGAGCTGACGGCCCGAGCCTTCCGTTCAGTCATCTCTTCCAGTGCGTGCTCGCGTTGCATGGTTCTCTCGTGTTCGGCATCTGCGGCTGCACGAGCGGACTCGGCCCGCGCAGCCGTCTCTTGGCCACGAGCGTTGGCGAGCTTTGACTGCTCCGGCGGTATGGACGAGCACGCGGCGAGCAGCGCCGCGCCAAAAACAACCAGGCTCAGGGACAGCTTCCTACGCATACAACCTCCTTGGTTGGGCTCGGGTCGTGAGGGTTATCGCGGGCATACCCCGAGAAAGTATGCATGCCGCAACTCTACACCGCTGCCGGCGGCCCACAGAGGAGTTCCGATGGCGGCGAGCTTAGCTGTGAGCCCTAACGCCTGAATTAAGCCGAGCCGCGAAGCGGCTTCGGCTTGAATGAATTGTTAGGGGGCGCGCTCATAACGCTGCTCTATGAGCTGCATTTGCGCTGCGACGTCACTTGCACGCTCACGATTCACTTGTCTCTCCTTGTGCGAGAAGAACAGGCAGGCAAGCCCACAAACTCCTGTAATTACAAAAACAAGCCACGTTATGTCCAGTGCTCGTTGCTGTGCAGGGAGTTGAAAGGTGTTTGAAACGATAGGGAGCAGTGCAGATAAGGCCATGCCAAGTAACGCGGAGCCAACTGTATGGAACAACCACGGCTCACTTGTTGCTTTGGAAATTTTGTTGCGTAAGAGATCCCACTCTTCGCAAGGGATTGGGTAAGCCTTTCCTGACTTTGGTGGGAGAACCTCAAAGCCCTGTGACATCTGAAAAGACGAGTCATTGCTCATGACTGGCCCTCCGAGACCGGCTTAACTTCCGGCTTGTGAACACCGGCAACAATTGCATTGACCAGGACCACATGGCCACAGTTGCCGCAGGTGACCGGTATCACCGGTACTACTGGACCACCAATGACCATGTTCCCTTCATTGAACTCGG
This sequence comes from Lysobacter sp. CFH 32150, assembly GCF_022758295.1. Taxonomy (GTDB): domain Bacteria; phylum Pseudomonadota; class Gammaproteobacteria; order Xanthomonadales; family Xanthomonadaceae; genus CFH-32150. The sequence continues at coordinate 237,432 of NZ_JALDWJ010000009.1, forward strand.
TCAGTTGGAAAGTTGAATCTTGCACGTTCCAAGGTCCGCCTCCGCACATTGGGCACGCTCGGCTAGCCCACTTCTCCTTTAGGAATTGAATTGTTTTGTCTGAGTCAAACTTAGCCATGATCTTTGTGGCGCCCCCTAACGCCTGAGGTAAGCCGAGCCGCGAAGCGGCTTCGGCTTGAGTGAATTGTTATGCAGCCCGGAGTGCCGGTGAAACGCTGCAGCTGAAGCGATTCTAGCCAGTAACGGTCGGGGTGCGGGAATCACCCCATGGAAGCTAGGACAAGGATCGGGGGAGCTCGCCTAGCCGAAGGTGAGGGCGCCGCAAGTAGAGCGCGGAATAGTTCATCGGATCGGCGGCGTGTTGTTGCTGACGCAGGCTTTGCGCTTTTGCGGTGCAAGCTAGATTGCGAAATCACCGCGATCTCTAGCAGTGCTCTCGACCGCGCATAACGCCTGAATTAAGCCGAGCCGCGAAGCGGCTTCGGCTTGAATGAATTGTTAGGCGGCAATACGAGGACGCGCTTGCTCGGAATCTCATAGCAAGCATGCATCTGCTTCCACGCTTTGCCTCCCGTTACGACGATTGCTACGTTGCAATTGTCGCCGCTGGTGGTGCGGAACAGCACGAACCAGTCACGCCCCTCTCGATCAACTGCGAAAGCCTTCGGCTCTACCCAGTTGAGGCGCTTCTTGATCAGGTCTTGGTCTGACTCGAACCCAAAACCTTCCAGGAGTTCGATGCGCTCAACTGGCAGATCTTTGGGGTGCCCGGCAGCAGTTAGCCCGTGACGCAGGACAAATGCCTCAGCGGAAGCGACGACAGAGAGGGTATCTGGCGTAAGAGTGATCGGGCGAGTTGACGCGCACGAGGTCAAGGCCACGAAGGGCGCATGCTGTTAGTGCCAAATTTTCGATTCGAATCATTTGCCGCCTAACGCCTGAATTAAGCCGAGCCGCGAAGCGGCTTCGGCTTGAATGAATTGTTAGGCGGCACGCGACTCACAGCGCCACCGGCTCAAACTCAGCAAACATTTGTTGAGACTCCGCCAAGTTTGCTAGAGGCATGTAATCACAGGCAGCACCGAAATCAGCCCAAAGCGCTTGAACGGCTGGATTGCTATGCGCCTGATGTATCGCCTCGGCTGAGCGCCACTCAAATACCTCCACAATCGTGTTATCGGCCGAACGCATGACATAAGCCGGTTTGTCCGTGACCAAATGCTCGGACCTCAATACTTCGAGGTGCTTCGTTACCGCCGCCAAGAGTTGCTGATCCATGCCGGGCTTTGGTTTGTACGCGACAATCACAAAACGTCCCATCGCAGAATCCTCCAGTGCCGCCTAACGCCTGAATTAAGCCGAGCCGCGAAGCGGCTTCGGCTTGAATGAATTGTTAGAGCACACTAGCCACATATCTGCATCGGCTTCTTTGTGTCCGTTCGGGTTGCTTGAAATGTGAACTCTTGCTTGGTGGTTTCGGTTTCAAACTCGAGTGTCCCGTACGTCAAAGACTTTGAGCGCGAGGTAATAGTAAGTTTTGCTCTTTGGGCGCTTTCACAATTGCGAGTCTCGTCATCACACACGAGAACATGAAGCGCCGGATATTTTTTGGAGCCAGGCCCACTCGTCCAGCCTCCCTCCCGATGCGCGCCTATAACATCATCAGCGTAAACGAGTACGAAGTGTCTGCCGGCGTCAATCGCGAGATGCTCCGATAGTCCGTCATAAGCGCCGCATCCAGTGTGGATCACGCCTATAGCGTGATTTTTGTCAGTCTTGCTGGGCATGGATGTGCACCCAACAATGATGAAAAGACCTAATAGCCACACGCGCATCATTAGTCCACCTGTGTGCTCTAACGCCTGAATTAAGCCGAGCCGCGAAGCGGCTTCGGCTTGAATGAATTGTTAGGTGCCGCCCAGGAACCCGCAAGCACCCATCGTTACACCCGCAATGAACAGCCCTTGGGAAAGGAGCCCCGCATAGTGATTGACGATCTTTGACCACTTTGCAAGGTCAGGGGGGAGGTTGCCAAGTTCACTGGCCGGGATTTCGTTTGCGTTAAAGGCGCGAAAGCGACGGTGGTTTTCCTGGCCGATGGCATCAAAGCACTTGAGCATTGCCCGAAGTTCTATGCCAGTGGCAATTACGCCAAGTGAAAACAGCACAAGGGCAATCTTCACCGAAAGGGGCGCAGGCTTGTCCCCCATAAACGTAAGGACTGCAACCGCGCCACCACCATTAGTTAGGAAGTTGGTATTGGTTAGGCGCTTGTCCAAGTCAAACAGAAAACCTTGTATCTCCGCACCCTTCTTGGCGAGAAGCTCGGAGAACTCGTCAGAAACATCCGCCGGAAGATCTCTTCTCAACTTGTTGAGATCGCTCATAAGGCACCTAACGCCTGAATTAAGCCGAGCCGCGAAGCGGCTTCGGCTTGAATGAATTGTTAGGCCACACCTGCGAACACCAAGGACACAAATGACTCCGATACAACGCGCACATTGACGTGCTTGCGGCATAGCAAAATGTCCTCATGATCGATGCGCACGATCTGCGGTGTTTGCTTGCTACTTTTCATGTCAAAGCATATCGGGTCGTAGTTGGCGAACTCAGGGCGACCAATTTGTAGATACCTCCTCGGAAGTAGCCACTCACAAAGGCCGGGATCTTGAAACGGAGCATGCGAGATATCGTAGCCGGACCCATCGCCAAGATTAGAAAACGCCTCAAATCCAGGCACATCAAATTCTGGGAAGCGATACGCTTGTATGAGACTGCGATACGGCTCCGGAAGTTGAAGCCCGAAGGATGCTTCCACGGCCTCTAGCCAAGGGCAGTTGTCCGCAGCCTCGAACGGGAAGCCTAGGCCTTCAAGGTGCTCAACGATAGTTGAAACGCGAGAATCCATCGTGTGTGGCCTAACGCCTGAATTAAGCCGAGCCGCGAAGCGGCTTCGGCTTGAATGAATTGTTAGAGCGCGTCCCCGCAGCCGTCGCCCACGGGAAAGAATACATCTGTTGGGAACCTGGGCTGGGGCGCATCTGCGCGGGCGAGTGCGCTGCACCCGCGGAACTTAATCCGATTGAGGGTGACGGATTGACCGGCACTGGTATGCAAGATGATGGCCGAAGGCGCCTCCGACCAAGTGCCAGCTTGGCCATTGGGTGGGCAGATATCACACCAACTGGAACCATCGAAGTTGCCGGATGCGTACAGACGGATGGTTTGCCCAGCACCACGTCCCTTTACCCAGACTTGCACCGGCTCTTCTTGGGGTGCCCGTTGGAACAGCCAATAGCCGGCGCCGATGGCAACAAGGAGTAGGGCTGTTGTCAAAGCCGCGAGTTTGCTCATGAGCGCTCTAACGCCTGAGTTAAGCCGAGCCGCGAAGCGGCTTCGGCTTGAATGAATTGTTAGGTGTCTGTCGAGACGTCATCCCACTCTTGATCCATATAACCAATGAGCCAATTGAGGGCATGGTGCCTCTCCATGGTTACTCCGGGCTCTAGAGATGCTGGGGTTGGCTTGCCATTTATCCTGGCATCAACTACTGCCCAGTGATAGCGATAGATTAGATCCGCCTCATCCAGAATCTGTTCTATGGGGCGCAGCTTGGAATCGGAAATGAACTGCGAAGAAGTTCGTTCGTGTAGGAACTTCACAGCGCGTGGGACATCACAGATTTCAGTGGGTTTTCCCAAGGCCTCGACGTAACCAAGCGACCACAGCAGAGTCCATGCAGCCTCGTATCGCCAAGCAAACTGGATGCGGTCATGCTCAGTAGGAGATTGCTGCTGAATGAAGGCCGCCTCGTCGGGTGTGAAGTGTCCCTTAAGGCCATAGTCTTTGACGATCTTCTCGACAATAGGCTGCTCTAAACCTTCGCCTTTAACGGCCACTACTAAAAGGGCCATTGCCCGCCACGCAATTTCCTCCTTGGCCCTGCGTTTCACCTCTTGGGTATCCTCAATTACCGGCAGGTGCTCGATGACTGGCACCCCTTCCGATTTGAGTCGGGCGACTGAGCGTGTTCTTCGTTCGAGCGATGCTTCCGTTGCGTTAGATTCCATGGCCTTGATCTTTTCCTTCCGATCTTCGATAGGGGATGTCGCCTGCGCACAGGAAGTCAGCGCAAGGAGCATCAGAACTGAGACAAGATAACGAGAATGCATGGAGACACCTAACGCCTGAATTAAGCCGAGCCGCGAAGCGGCTTCGGCTTGAATGAATTGTTAGCCGATGAACCGGGCGGCTCGGGCGGCGGCGGAGGAATCTGTCCGGCGTTGTGCAGCCCGGTTGCCTTGCCCCAAATGGCCGCGATGCTACCCCCGTACATCCCGCCGTGGCCGAATTGCTTTGCATTAAAGCGGCCAACGATCTCAACCGTCTTCTGGTGGAGCAGCCTTACGTCATAGGCCTTTCCATCCGACTCCCCTGGGACAAGCCATAGGCATTCCTTGGACCTGTCCCATGAGGAAATAACCTCTGAGCTTGGGCAGATGAAGCTGGCCTCGAACTCAACGACGGCAGCTCCCTTGATCCGAACCAGTGCTCCGTCATATGCGGAAGGGCTCGCCAGAATGGTCGATATCTCTGTAAGTGCGGCCGGCTCCGCAGGCTCATAGGAGCTACAGCCGGCGAGAATTATTGCTGTGAGAGCGAGGCAGGTTGTTTTCATCGGCTAACGCCTGAATTAAGCCGAGCCGCGAAGCGGCTTCGGCTTGAATGAATTGTTAGGCGGCAACACGTTACTTTGCCGTATTGTCAACGGGTACAGCGTCTATTGGGGACTCAAATGCAATGAAAAGGACACACGGATCTTGCCCTTTGCAAGACGCCTTATGCGGCAGCTTAGCGGGCCCGTAAGCATAGGTTCCCGGCTTGAGAGTAGTTGCCTCATGGCCGTCATATTTGACTTCCAGCTCCCCTGAAACCAGAACCATGCGCTCCGCAGACGTATGCCAGTGGAGTGGGATAACGGAACCTGCCGGAACCTTGAAGAATACGTCCGCGTTTTCTTTCGCTGGATCGCCGTGTAGAACTGCGATTGCGCAGCCCTTGGGCAAGAACTCAGGGCAGGGCCCCCATTTGAGACTTGGGTTTTGGAAAGTCCATGTCAGCGCTTGCTCTGCCTCTGGCGCCTGGGCTCGTGCGGGCCCACTGATCGAGAGGGCATACATAAGTGCTACAAGGTACAGGTACTTGCACATAACCACCTCCTATTTGCCACTTACGATGAACTTCACTTGCCGCCTAACGCTTGAGTTAAGCCGACCCGCTGCGGGAGAAACCGGCAGCCGAAACGGCAACAAATTACGAGGTACTCAAGCCGAAGCCGCGAAGCGGGTTCGGCTTGAACGAATTGTTAGGCGCGACCATGCCCGACCGGGCGAGCGACCGCAACTGCGGGCTTTTGCAGCCAAGGGCTAGGGCAGCCGGGCGCGGCGCAATGATCTGCAAGGCCCCCGTTGCTGACGCGAGAAACCGCAAGCCGCGACACGGCCGCGTTGGAATACGAGGCCAACCCGAAATCATTGGGGACGCGCGTTCGATACCGAACGGAGCAATGAACACTTGCGAATGTCTTGCTCTTTGACCCAGAGGCTTGGTGGTTGGGGCCTAACGCCTGAATTAAGCCGAGCCGCGAAGCGGCTTCGGCTTGAATGAATTGTTAGGCCGCAGACAGCGCAGCCCGCTGTAAATGGGGCTCTAGTTTTCCAGAAAGCGCCAGCCAAAGCATGCGTAGATCACACAAAAGTCCCCAGTGGGGCTTCTTTGCAAAGGGCCGATTGCCTTGCGCCAGCGGATGACTGACGAGTGCGATGGCATAGCCAACGGGGCCCAGTACAAAGAACGCCCACCAAACAACTAGCAGAGACGCGGCAACGCCCACAAATAGGCCGAGAGTCGTGCCGATGTAGTGACAAGCACGAGTCAATGGCTTGGAGTGGGCTGCAAGGTAGGCCAGCCAATACTCATCGAATGATTGATAAGGCAATCAGCAGCACTCCATGCGGCCTAACGCCTGAATTAAGCCGAGCCGCGAAGCGGCTTCGGCTTGAATGAATTGTTAGACCGCACGCGATGCTCTGTGTCGATTGACGTGCACAGTTGCAGAGGAGCGGCTCGGTGAACTTTGTAGTGACTCGGCTCTGCATACAGCTGGCATCTGAAGAAGCTGTTGGAGCGCTTAACGACAACGACGTGGACTAGCGGCGATGAAATTGCTGCGCCACCTCCAACGAGGTCGCCAACTACTATCTCGCGATATGCATATTCCACGGCTTCGTAACGGCCGGCAAAGATCCGCCTAGGTTTGAGCACGAACGGCTCGAAGCGTGACGTAAATTGTTTGCTGAAGTAATCCGCGAGCCCTGCGGGGCGACGCCCACCTGCCAATACTTCAATCTCAAGGCCGGGGTGGGCAGGATATGCCCCTTCCTTTGGATGAGGTAGCTCGAAATGGACGACAGTACCTGCCGCATTAGTGATCCGGGAGTTTAGGACCCAGCCGGCCGGCGTCGTGACAACCAGTCCAGTGCCAGGGACAGGCACAACAGAACGCCCCGCGGCGAAAGCATGGCCGATGGCGACAATGCCTGTCAGAGCGATAATGTTGGCTCTCAGCAGCGACATGGTATCTGTGCGGTCTAACGCCTGAATTAAGCCGAGCCGCGAAGCGGCTTCGGCTTGAATGAATTGTTAGGCCGCGCCGCCACGTGGGTACACGCTGCCAAATGTGTTGATGCAAATGATGTTGGACATTGGGACAAATAA
>NZ_JALDWJ010000010.1 GCF_022758295.1 Lysobacter sp. CFH 32150
ACTTCGCCCCAGGCTTGAAATCACTCGCTGGCTGAACCCTTTCAGGTTCGCCATTTGAATTGACTTGTTGCTCTGTTACGAACGTCTGCAAGATGGACAACCATCCACCCGCCAGACGCCCGCACAAGTCACCTGCGCACACTGTCAAAGATCGTGAGAGAGGCCTCAGCGCCTACCCCCGTGGCCCGCACCTAAGTGCTGAACCGAGCCGCACATCATACAGCCCTTTCCAAGAACGTCAACACCGACTGACGCCCAATTTCTGACTGCCGGCGAAAATCCATGCGCGGCGCGGGCCGCATCGACGCAGCTTCAGCCAGCAAGCAGCCGGACACGGGCGAAATTGCGCTTGCCAACCGCAAGCACCCCCTCAAAACCGGGTGTGAATAGCTGCAGCGGATCCTCGATCACGGCACCATCGACGCGCACTGCACGTTCCTTGAGCTTGCGTGAAGCTTCGGAATTGCTCGGCGTGAGTCCGGCCGCAGTCAGCAACGCGCCGATACGCAAACCTTCGGCCGGCACGACAACGTCCTGCAACGACAACAGCGCAGTGTCGCCTTCTCCACGTACAGCGGCATTCCAGCCGGCGATCGCCTGCTCGGCTTCGGCAGCACCATGGAAACGCGCTGCGAGTTCGCGCGCGAGGCGCAGCTTGAGATCGCGTGGATTGAGCTGACCGCTTTCGATTTCGCGCTTCAACGACGCGACTTCGGTTAACGAGATTTCGAAGCTCAACAACTCGATCCAGCGCCACATCAAGTCGTCGCCGATCTTCATTGTCTTGGTGACGATGTCGATCGCCGGTTCATTGATCCCAATGTAGTTGCCGAGCGACTTTGACATCTTGTTGACGCCGTCCAGGCCCTCGAGCAGCGGCATGGTGAGCACGATCTGCGCGGGCTGGCCGTAGTGCTCCTGCAAACCGCGGCCCATCAGCAGATTGAATTTCTGATCGGTGCCCCCGAGTTCGACGTCCGCTTTCAACGCAACCGAGTCGTAGCCCTGCACCAGCGGATACAGGAATTCATGGATCGCGATCGACTGTTGCGCGGCATAGCGCTTGGCGAAATCGTCGCGCTCGAGCATGCGCGCCACGGTGTGCTGCGCGGCGAGCTTGATCATGTCTGCAGCGCTCATCTGCCCGAACCACTCGGAGTTGAAGCGCACTTCGGTGCGCTCGCGATCCAGCACCTTGAACACCTGGTCGGCGTAGGTCTTGGCGTTGGCGGCAACGTCTTCGCGCGTCAGTGGTTTGCGGGTGACGTTCTTGCCGGTCGGATCACCGATCATCCCGGTGAAGTCGCCGATCAGGAAAATCACCTGATGCCCGAGGTCCTGGAACTGCCGCATCTTGTTGAGCAGCACGGTATGGCCGATGTGCAGGTCGGGCGCGGTCGGGTCGAATCCGGCCTTGATCCGTAGCGGGCGACCGAGCTTGAGCCGGGCTTCCAGCTCATCACGCTTGAGGATTTCGTCGGCACCGCGGCCGATCAGTTCGAGAGCTTCGTGGATGGACACTAGTGGGCTCGCAATGATGAGACTTTGCCGATCCGTGATCGGGGTTGTGAAAGTACCGTTAAGAGCTGGTTAAATCAAAAAATCCAGTCGGCTCAAGGGTTTGACGCGAACTTCTCGGGTGACTATGGTAGCGCCGTTACGTGCCCATCACCGGGCCGTAATGCTTTTTTCAGGGGGTAGTAGAGATGAGCCAATCCGGGATCGGTCGTAGCCAGCGCGCACGCCTGAAGTCGCTTCGCGAAGCCGCTCTGCACCAGCAGGTCGCCGCTCGCCTCCCCAACGGTTTCAACGGTCGCTGGACCCGCCGTCATTGGGCCCATGCCAGCCTGTTCGCCACCCTCGGCGCGCTGGTTGCCGCGATTGTCCCCGGTTTTTCCAGCCCCGTGCATACGCCTATCACCGCGACGCGCACCACGCTGGCGCTGGCGTTGCCGCCGCTGCCGCTGGCCAAGCTGCACGGCAAAGCCGGCGACAGCTGGCAGATCGTGCACCTCGAACGCGGCCAGACGCTGGGTTCGCTGTTCGAGGACTTCGATATTCCCGCGTCGACGATGCACCGCATCCTCGAACAGCCCGGCGCCAAGGCCACGCTGACCCGGATGCGCCCGGGTACCGAACTCGCCTTCGATCTGCCGGTCGACGGCAAGCTGCGCACGTTCCGCTACGACCGCGACGAGACCCATCGCGTCGAACTGACGATCGACGGTGACACCATCCGCGAGAAGGTGATCGAACGTCCGACGGAAACCCGTACCGTCGTCCTGAGCGGCAAGGTCGGCAAATCGCTGTTCCATTCGGCGCGCAAGCTCGGCCTCAGCGGCAACGCGATCAATACGCTGACCGACGATATCTTCAAGTACGACATCGACTTCAACGAAGACGTCGCGTCCAGCGACCGCTTCAGCGTGGTGGTCGAACAGACCTGGCGCGAAGGCGAGCTGATCAAGACCGGCCCGGTGCAGGCCGCGACGTTCACCGTCGGCGGCAAGCTGCATTCTGGTTTCCGCTTCGAGCGCGGCGGCAAGGCGGAATACTTCACCGCCGAAGGCCGGCCGCTGAAGAAGAGCTTCATCCGCATGCCGATCCCGTATGCGCGCCTGACTTCGAAGTTCGGCAGCCGTCGCCATCCGGTGCTGGGCATCGTGCGCCAGCACAAAGGCGTCGATTACGGCGCGTCCACCGGCACGCCGATCATGGCCGCCGGCGATGCGCGCGTCGCGTTCGTCGGTTGGAAGGGTGGTTACGGCCGCGCGGTGATCCTGGATCACGGCCGCGGCTACACCACGCTGTACGGGCATATGTCGGCGTTCGGCAAGGTCAAGGTCGGCCAGCGCATCCCGCAGGGCACGGTGATCGGCCGCGTCGGCATGACTGGCCTGGCCAGCGGCCCGCACCTGCATTACGAATTCCGCGTCAACGGCGTGCATCGCAACCCGCTGTCGATCACCATGCCGCCGCCGGAGCCGCTGGGTGGCGGCGCGCTGGCCCAGTTCCGCACCCAGACCGGCGCGGCATTGGCGCGGATCCAGAAGGTCGAGCGCGTGATCTACGCCGACGCCGCACCGGCGAAGCCGGTCAAGAAAGCCTGAACCAGGCCGGTTAGTGCCGAGCCTTGCTCGGCACAGTCTCCTGATGCGGGAGCGTGGCCCGCAACGCACGGGCACAAACGGGCCACATGCGCCACACGCTGGCCGGGTGGGTTGTGGTGGTCTCGGGCGGTGGGGGGGGGGGGGGGCGCCGCCCCCCCCCCCACTACAGGGCAAACTGCGGCAACTCGGTCGCCTGCCCATCTCGATGCCTCATTCCGACTCCGAGCTTTATCTCGGCCTCATCTCCGGCACCAGCGCCGACGGGATCGACGTCGCACTGGTGCGATTCGCCGCCGATGGCCACTGCGAACTCGCGCGCGGTCGCACCTATCGTTGGGAGACGGCATTGCGCGCGCGCCTGGTCGCGCTCGGTCAGGGCGGCGATGCGACGTCCCTGGATGAACTCGGCATGCTCGATGTGCAGATCGCGCACGCCTTCGCCGATGCCGCACGTGAATTGCTGGAGGAAGCCGGTATCGCGCCGACGCGGGTGCGCGCGCTCGGCTCGCACGGACAGACCGTGCGCCATCGTCCGCAAGCGGAATTTCCGTTCACCTGGCAACTTGGCGACGGCAACGCGATCGCCGAACGCAGTGGCATCACCACGGTCGCGGATTTCCGTCGCCGCGATGTTGCCGCGGGTGGCCATGGTGCGCCACTGGTGCCTGCATTCCATGCCGCGATGCTGCGCTCAGACACCGAAGACCGTGCGGTCTTGAATCTCGGCGGCATTGCCAACTTCACGTTGTTGCCGACCGTAGGCGCCGTGCGCGGCTTCGACACCGGCCCGGCGAATGCGTTGCTGGATGCGTGGTGCGAACGCCATACCGGTGCGGCATTCGATGCTGGCGGCGCATTTGCAGCGCGCGGCGAGATCGACCAGGCGCTGCTCGCGCGACTCCTGGATGAGCCCTGGTTCGCGCTGCCGCCACCGAAGAGCAGCGGCCGTGAGCAATTCCATCTCGACTGGCTGCAATCGCGGTTACGCGGCGACGAGCGCGCGCAGGACGTGCAGGCAACGTTGCTCGAACTGAGCGCATCCACGATTGCCACTGCCCTGCGCTCACAGCAGCCGGCTACGAAGCGCGTACTGGTGTGCGGTGGTGGCGTGCACAACCCGATGCTGCTGGCGCGGATCGCTGCAATGTTGCCAGAGGCCCTGGTGGAGTCGACGGCACTGCACGGGCTGGACCCGGATTTCGTCGAGGCGATGGCATTCGCCTGGCTAGCGCGGGAAACGTTAGCGGGGCGTCCCGGCAATCTGCCCGCAGTAACCGGAGCGCGCGGACCGCGCGTGCTGGGCGCGGTGTATCCAGCCTGAAACAGCGCCTACTCTTCCGACCAGCGATCGAGGATATGCGTCGGTCCCGGTGACTCCGGCGCGCGTCCGATCAGGCCGAAACCAGTGTCGTCTGGAACGTGTTCCAGCGCCGCGATCGCGTTCTTCAGGGCATCGGCCTCGCGGTCGCTGAAGTGCACGTTGAGACCACTTTCGCAAGCAAACAGACCCTGCTCGAGCAGGGTCAGCAAGGTCTCGTGCATGCTCCAGCCACGGGCGTCGGCCAGATGCTTGATGCGATCGGCCAGGACCGTGTCGATGTCACGCAGGACGATGTCGGTCATACCGCATTTCCTCCTGGATGCTGCATCCTCGCCGAGCCGCACCCGGGGGCGCAACCTCAGGCCGCACTGGCGGGTGGGGCATGAACGGATTTGCGCCGCGCAAGAGTCAGGCACAGGAGGAGAGCGGGGACGCCAACGACTGCCGTCGCCGTGAAGAACAGGGCATAAGCCTCAAGCAGGCTGCGGCCGAGCTCCAATTGCTCCACTGCCACGCCGGACAGTCCCTTCAACAGCTTGCCGGGCAAGGCATAGAACGAGCTGAGCAGCGCGTACTGGGTCGCGGTGTAGCCAACGCTGGTCAAGCTCGACATGTAGCCCACCAGCGCCACACCAGCGAACCCGTTGCAGAAGTTGTCGATCACCATCACGGTCGTGAACACGCCGGCATCAGCGCCGTGCAGGGCAAGGTAAGCGAATCCCAGGTTCGACGCCGGACCCAGCACCGCCCCGGCCAGCAGCGTGGGAACGAAGCCGAAGCGCACCGCGCTCAGCCCAGCCGCGGCGACGCCGACCACGGTCGCAACCAGCCCGAACGAACCGCGCACCGCGCCGACGGTTTCCTTGGCAATGCCGAGGTCGGCATAGAACGGGTTGGCCATCGGACCCATCACGAAATCCGGCAGCCGGTACAGGCTGATCGCCGCCAGCATCAGCAGCGCCCACCTGCCATGGTGGCGGAAGAACTCCACGAACGGGCCGACCACCGCGTCGAACAGCCCCTGCGCGGTGAATAGCGCCGGATGCGCGGCCAAGGCCTGCTGGGTCGCCGCCGGTTCGCGCGCCGACAGCGTGGCGACGACGCCGACGCCCATCAGCAGCGCCATCACCTCGTACGACAGCGACCAGCCGATCTGCGCGGCGAAGATCAGGATCAGCGAATCGGTGACCAGCAACGCGCCGCGATATCCGAGCGTCGAGGTCGAGGTGAGCAAGCCCTGCTGTTCGTTGCTGTCCGCGCTCTCGATGCGCCAAGCGTCGATCACGATGTCCTGCGTGGACGAGGCGAAGGCCACCACCAGCGCCAGCACGCCGAAGACGACGAGCTGGTCGAGGGCGATGCCCGCGAGCACCAGCTGCCCCTGCTGCGGCTGCACCAGCGCCATGCCGATCAACGCGGCAACCACCACCAACTGCGACAGCAGCATCCAACCGCGACGACGACCGAGCCAGCGTCCGAGCAGCGGTGCGTCGACCTTGTCGATCAGAGGCGCCCACAGGAACTTCAGCGAGTACGCGAGCCCGACCCAGGACAGGAAGCCGATCGTCGACAACTCAATGCTGTTCTCGCGCATCCAGAAGCCGAGCGTGTTGCCGACTAGGTAAAGCGGAATACCGGAACTGAAGCCGAGCAGCAGCATCACCAGCACCTTGGGCTGGCGCAGGTTCTGCAGGACGTTCTGCCAAGCGGGGCGCTTGGCTGCTGAGGTGGTCACAGCACGTAATCCACAACAAACGGAGCGTGATCGGAAAACCGCGGCTGCGGATGGATCGAACAGGCCTGCAGCCTGTCGCGCAACGAGGGCGTGACGATCTGGTAATCGATGCGCCACCCGACGTTGTTGGCGCGCGCGGCGCCGCGGTTGCTCCACCAGGTGTAGTCCTGGCCTTCGGCGTGCAATGCGCGGTAGGCGTCGATCCAGCCACTTTCGTCGGTGCACAGGCCATTGAGCCAGTCGCGCTCCGGCGGCAGGCAGCCGGAGTTCTTCTGGTTCGAGGTCCAGTTCTTGATGTCGAGCCGGCTGCGGACGATGTTCCAGTCGCCGCACAGCACGTAGTCGCGGCCGCTGCGCAGCCACTCGTCGAGGATGGGTTTGAGCCAGTCCATCACTTCGAACTTGAAACCTTGGCGCAGCTCGCCGGACGAGCCGGACGGAATGTAGAACGACACCACGCTGAGATTGCCGAAACGCGCTTCGAGGTAGCGGCCTTCATCGTCGAACGGCGCCCAGCCGAGCTGGGTACGGACTTCGTCCGGCTCGCGCTTGCTGTAGATGGCGACGCCGCTATAGCCCTTCTTGGTGATCGCGTCGCGGAAGAAGGCGCGGTAGCCGTCCGGCTTGAAGCTATTGCCGCTCAGCTGGTGCTCCTGCGCCTTCGTTTCCTGCAGGCACAGCACGTCAGCGTCCTGTCCGCGGAACCAGTCGAAGAAGCCCTTGTTGGCCGCGGAGCGCAGGCCGTTGGCATTGAAGCTGATGATGCGCACGCGTTGTCCCTTCGAAGCCCGCCGCAGCGTAGCAAACCACTGCCGGCATGGGACACACTAGCGGAATGAACGACCACCGCACCCGTTTCCTGGCCCTGGCCCTGCGCGCGCAAGCCTTGCGCTTCGGCGAATTCACGCTGAAATCCGGCCGCAGCAGCCCGTACTTCTTCAATGCCGGACGCTTCGATTCCGGCGCGACGCTGGCGGAACTCTCCGCTTGCTATGCCGATGCGATCGCTGCTTCTGGCCTCGACTTCGATCTGCTCTTCGGCCCCGCGTACAAGGGTATTCCGCTTGCCACCGCGCTCGCCTGCGAATTCGCGCGCCGCGGCCGCGACCTGCCACTGGCGTTCAACCGCAAGGAAGCCAAGACCCATGGCGAAGGCGGAACGCTGATCGGCGCGCCGCTGGCCGGGAAACGGGTGCTGATCGTCGATGACGTGATCACCGCTGGCACCGCGATCCGTGAAGCCTTGACGATTATCCGCGACGGCGGCGGCACGCCCGCCGGGATCGTCATTGCCATCGATCGCCAGGAGCGCGCGACCGAAGCCGAGTCCCGTTCCGCCGCGCAAACCGTGGCGGCTGAACAGGGGATCCCGGTGATCGCGGTCGCCACCCTCGCCGACCTGCTTGCGTTTGCCAGCGAAAGCGCGGAACTTGTCGGCCATCGCGATGCCCTGCACGCCTACCGGGCGCGCTACGGCAGCGATCTTTGAACCTGCATCGCTGCAGAAGGGGCTGCAACCATGCCGCTGAAAACACGATTGTTGACCACCACAGTGCTGCTGATCCTGGCCGCCACCGCCAGCGCCCAGGACAAGGGCAAGAAGAAGCTGTACTGCTGGGAGGAAAACGGCCACAAGGTCTGTGGCGATGCGCTGCCGCCTGAAGCCGCGGGCAGCGCGCGCAGCGAATTCAGCGTCAAGAGTGGCCGCCGTGTCGGCGAAGTCGCACGCGCCCTGACGGGTGATGAACGCGCCGCCGCGGAGGTTGCCGCCAAGCAGGCGGTCGTCGACGCCGAGGCCGAAGCCATGCGCAAGCGGCGCGAACATGCCATCGCCGAGTCCTACGCCACCGAAGCCGACTTGCGCCACGCTTTCCAGGAACGCATCGACTTGCTCGATGCGACCCTCAAGGCCTCCAATCTCGGCGTCACGGCCCTGCGCCAGAGCCTGCTCGGCCTGCTGCGCCAAGCCGGGGAGCTGGAACTCGCTGGCAAACCGGTCCCGCCGACGACTGCCAACAACATCATGATCCAGCACACTGAACTGCGCCGTCGCGAACGCATCCTGGTCCAGCAACGGCAAGACCGCGCTGATCTCGACAATGAGCTCAACCGTGTGCTTGAACGCTACCGGGAGATGAAGCGGCCGAATGGTGTCGTTGCAACGGCGCCTGCCCCACCCGGCGGTTGATGCTTCCGTGTCGTTAACCCTGTTGGGTTTGTCGATGCGCTGCAGGTAAGAGCATCAGGCATCGCGCGCGATCTGGAATCCCGCGAACGACTGGCTAGTCGGCATCAGCTCCAGTCGATTGATGTTGAGATGCGGCGGCAGGTTCGCGATCCACCAGATCGTCTCGGCGATATCTTCGGCCGTCATCGGCTTCGCGCCTTTGTAGAGGGCATCGGACGCGGCCTGGTCGCCGTGCGTGCGCACCAGGGTGAATTCGGTTTCGGCCATGCCTGGCTCCAGCGCGGTCACGCGCACGCCGGTGCCGTGCAGGTCGGCGCGCAGGCCGAGCGAGAACTGGCTGACGAAGGCCTTGCTGCCGCCATAGGCATTGCCACCCGTGTAAGGGTACGTCGCCGCGGTCGAACTGATGTTGATGATCGCACCCTGGCGCGCGATCAGCGTCGGCAATAGCTTGTGGGTCAGCGTCACCAGTGCAGTGACGTTGGTGTCGATCATCGTGCGCCAGTCGTCGAGGCTGGCGCGTTGCGCCGGCAGCGTGCCCTGGGCGAGGCCGGCGTTGTTGACCAGCAGGTCGATGTCCCGGAATTGCGGTGGCAGCGCATCGAGCGCGGCGTGCATCGCATCGGCATCACGGATATCGAAGATCGCCGCGTGCACGCGATCGTCGCCGAATTGATTGACGAGGACCTGCAAGCGCCCGGCGCGTCGGCCAGTGGCGATTACGCGCCAACCAGCGCCGGCGAAGCGTTTTACGGCGGCTGCTCCGAAGCCCGAGGTTGCGCCGGTGATCAGGATGGTTTTGGTCATTGCGCGATTCTAGAACGACCACTGCTTTTGTAGGAGCGGCTTATAGCCGCGAGCTCTCGGCGCGTTGAAAAAGCTCGCGGCTATAAGCCGCTCCTACAGCGAATGGGTTACCAAACGAACGGAACCAGCCGCTTGGTCTCGCGGGCGTAGGCCGGATACGCCTCCGGAAAGGCTTCGGCAAGCATCCGTTCTTCGATGCGGATGCGCCACAGGAACGCCGCCGTGATCGGCACGATGACCACCAGTGCGGCGAGCAGATGCCCGAGCGCGATAGTGAAGCCGACGACCGTCAGCAACGCGCCGGTGTAGGACGGATGCCGCAGCAGGCGATACGGGCCACGACGGATCAGTCCCTGGCCAGGGTGGATGGCGATGTCGACGGTGAAGAACTGCGCCAGCGTGCGCACCGACCACCACCGCAACAGCAGGCCGGCGACCATCAACGCCATGCCGCACCACAGCTGCGGTTCGCTGCGGGTTGCCAGCTGGCCATCGTCACGCCACGCCAGCCACGAGCCCGCAACGAGGCTGGTGAAGATCGCAATGATCAGCAGATTCAGCGTGCCGCGATCGCGCGTTTTTTCGGGATCACCGGAGCGTCGGCGCCCGATCCAGAGCTGGCTTCCCGCCCAGACCAGGCACAGCACCACGAATAGAAGGGCAACACTCATTATTTGCCGGGTTTCTTGGTTGCCGGCTTCGATGCCTTCTTCTCGGCGGGTTTCTCAGCCGGCTTGGCTGTCGACTTTGCTGCGCGCTTGCGCGATTTGCCAACGCTCGACCTGCCTACGGTCTTCGACTTGGTCGCGCGGTGCTTGCGCAACATGTCTTCAGCCAGCACCACGTCCGCGGACAGGATGCCCGCGGCCTTGGCGATGGCAATACGCGCCTCAGCCTTGTTCTCGTCGGGATTGGCGAGCAGCAGCTCGCGGATCGCCTCGCGCAGCGCAGCCTCGGCGTTGCGCTTGAGCTGCAGGTTTTCGCCGCGGCGGAACAGGCCCATCAGGGCATCGACGACGGGTTTGATCAGTGCGGCTTCGATCGGCATGGCGTCTCCATTTCAGAGTCCCATTGTGCGTCGCGACCGTCTCACCCGTCGCGACCACGCCGCGGCCACCTACTTCGCCTTGATGGCCATCGCCGGCAACCCATTGCTGCCCAGCTTCTGCTTGGCTTCGGCGAGCTCGCTGGCGGTGCCGTACGGCCCCATGCGCACGCGGTACACGGTCTTGCCGTTGATCTGCGCCGATTCGACGCGCGCGGACAAGCCGAGCAGGGCGATCTTGGCCTTAACCGCCTCGGCGTCGCCGGAAGCGCCGAACGCGCCGGCCTGCAGGATGTAGCGGGCGTCGGCGGTGGTAGCGATTGCCGTCGTCGTGGCGGGTGCCTGTGTGTCAGGTTTGGGGACGGTGGCCGCCTGCGCGTTGTCGGCGTTGGGGGGCGCCGTCGCCGCAGCCGCCTGTTTTTCGCGCTCGGTGCTGGCTTCGCGTTCGGCTTCGGCGCGGGCGCTGGCGGCAAGCTCGGCATCCGACATCGCCACTTCCTTGCCCGGCAACACGGTGTAGAAGTCGTACTGGGTTTCCTTCGGCTTGGCTTCGTCCGCCGTCGCCGCGGACTCCGGCACGATCACGTCGTCGTCCCCGGCGTTGGCGTTAGCCGCCGGGCGGGCGTCGGGATTGGGCTTGGGGCGGAAGAAATCATCGGCGGCATCCGACTTCAGGAAACGTGGCGCCGCGAGCAGCACCACAATGCCCAGTAGCACGCCGGCGATCAGCCACGCCCAACCGGGAATGCCATTGCTCGGGTTGCGTCGCGCTTGCGACTTGCCGCGTCGTGCCGCCATTTACATCGTCTCCGGGGCGCTGACGCCCAACAAATCCAGTCCGTTCTTCAATACCTGCCCGGTCGCCACGCTCAATGCCAGGCGCGCATCGCGCAGCGTCGCATCTTCGACCAGGATGGCCTGGGCGTGATACCAGGTGTGGAACGCATTGGCGAGTTCGCGCAGGTACTGCGAAATCGCATGCGGCTCCAGCGTTTCGGCGGCGGTCTCGACCACTTCCGGATAGCGCGACAGTTCCAGCAGCAATGCCTGCGCGTGCTCGTCGGTGAGCGTGTCGAGATGCGCCAGGCCGTGCTGCAGATCGAACGCGTAGCCCTTCTCGCCAGCCTGACGCAGCAGGCTGCAGACGCGGGCGTGCGCGTACTGCACATAGAACACCGGGTTGTCGTTGCTCTGCGATCGCGCGAGGTCGATGTCGAAGGTGAGCTGCGAATCCGGCTTGCGCGCGATCAGGAACCAGCGCGTGGCATCGCGGCCGGCCTCCTCGATCAGGTCGCGCAGCGTCAGGTAGCTGCCGGCGCGCTTGCTCAGCTTTACTTCTTCGCCGCCACGCATCACGGTGACCATCTGGTGCAGCACGTATTCCGGCCAGCCCTGCGGGATGCCGACGTCGAGCGCCTGCAGGCCGGCGCGCACGCGCGCCAGCGAGCCGTGGTGGTCGGCACCGAGTTCGGTGATCGCGCGTTCGTAGCCGCGCTGCCACTTGCTGCGGTGATAGGCGACATCCGGCACGAAATAAGTGTAGCTGCCATCGGACTTGCGCATCACGCGGTCCTTGTCGTCGCCGTAATCGGTCGACCGCAGCCAAAGTGCGCCGCCTTCCTCGTAGGTGTGTCCGTGGGCGATCAATTCGCGCACGGTTTCCTCAACCCGGCCCTCGGTGTACAGCGAGGATTCGAGGAAATACACGTCGAAGCCGACACCAAACGCGGCGAGATCGGCGTTCTGTTCGCGACGCAAATAGGCAACCGCAAAGCGGCGGATCGCGTCGAGGCCGTCGGGATCCTTCGCGCCGACTTCGACATGGCCTTCGAACTCGACCGTGTCGCCACGCAGGTAAGCATTCGCGACCTCGACGATGTAATCGCCACGGTAACCGTCGTCCGGCCAGCCGGCGTCATCCGGCGTCCTGCCCTGCGCTCGCGCCTGCACCGACTTGGCGAGGTTGTCGATCTGCGCGCCGCCGTCGTTGTAGTAGAACTCGCGCACCACTTTCCAGCCGTTGGCCGCGAGCACGCGTGCCAGGCAGTCGCCAATCGCCGCGGCGCGGCCGTGACCGACGTGCAGCGGGCCTGTGGGATTGGCGGAGACGAATTCAACACCGACGGTGTGGCCGGCACCGTTCGCATTGCGGCCGTATTGCGCGCCGGCTGTCACGATCGCGCGGACTTCGCGCTGATAGGCCTCCGGCGCGAGATGGAAATTGATGAAGCCGGGGCCAGCGATTTCGACTTTCGCGATGTCCGCATCCGTCGGCAATGCCGCGACTAGCGCCTGCGCGATCGCGCGCGGGTTGCTGCGCGCCCCGCGCTGACCAGCATGCTTCGCCAGCAGCATCGCGGCGTTGGTGGAGAAGTCGCCGTGGCTGCGCTCCTTGGGGCGCTCCACTACGAACTCGGGCGTGGCGAGATCGGCCGGCAGGGTGCCGGCAGCGCGCAGGGCATCGATGCCTTGGGCGATCAAGGCGCGGAGGGAGGCTTTCACGAAGGGTTCGGCGTGCGGTTCAACGGGCGCACATTCTACGCGATGGGCTGCGTGCATCCCGCGCGTCACGACTACACCCATCCCCGCGCCGCCAGCGACACCGGGGGACCGTCGGCGATAACGAAATGATCGAGCAGGCGCACGTCGATCAGCGCCAGCGCCTGCTTCAGGCGTGCGGTGACGGCGCGGTCGGCGGCGCTGGGTTCCGGATTTCCGCTGGGATGGTTGTGGCCGACGATCACCGCCGCGGCGTTGTGCGCCAGCGCGCGGCGCGCGACTTCGCGCGGATGCACTTCGGCGCCGTCGACGCTGCCGCGGAACAGTTCCTCGAACGCCAGGGCCCGGTGGCGGGTATCGAGGAACAGGACGGCGAAAATCTCGTGCGGCTGGTGGCGCAGCCTTTGGGCGAAGTAGCGGCCGGCAGCGCAGGGGTCGCTCAGGGCCTCTCCGCGTTCGAGGTCGGCGGCGAGGTGCCGGTTGCCCAGCTCCAGCGCAGCAGCGATGGCACAGGCGCGGGCGGGGCCAAGTCCAGGCAGTTTCGACAATGCATTCGGCGGGTGTTCCAACAGCGCGCGCAGTGGACCGTACGCGGCCAGCAGCTCGCGCGCGGTCGCCACCGCGTCGCGACCACGTAGGCCAGAACCCAGGAAGATCGCCAGCAGCTCGGCGTCGGACAACGCGCCCGCACCGCGGGCGAGCAGCTTTTCACGGGGACGTTCCTGTTCAGGCCAGTCGCGGATATGCATGGCTGCAGCGTGCGCGACGGCGCACCCCGTCGCTATCGGGCTCCATAGGGGCTTCGGGTAAGCTAGCCGCCACTTCCGGCGTGGGGTTTTCCCGACACGATGGCCGACACCAAAGCCGCCCTGAACGGACAACGCATCCTGCTCTGCGTCTGCGGCGGCATCGCCGCTTACAAGGCCGCAGAGCTGGTGCGGCGGCTGCGCGACGCCGGGGCGCAGGTGCAGGTGGCGATGACCGAGGACGCCACGCGCTTCGTCGGCACCCCGACCTTCCAGGCCCTGTCCGGTCATCCTGTGCGCACTTCGCTGTGGGACGAGGCCGCCGAAGCGGCGATGGGCCACATCGAACTGGCACGGTGGGCCGACCGCATCATCATTGCACCGGCCACCGCCAACACGCTCGCCAAGCTCGCGCATGGGTTCGCCGACGATCTCGTTACAACCCTCTGCCTGGCGACGACCGCCCCAATCACCATCGCGCCGGCGATGAACCACCGCATGTGGCTGCATCCGGCCACGCAGGCCAATATCGCCACGTTGCGCGAGCGCGGCGTGCAGGTGATCGGTCCAGAGGATGGTCCCTTGGCCGAGGGCGAATCCGGGCCGGGCCGCCTGAGTGAGCCCGAGACCATCGTCGCGGCGCTGGCCGAGGCAATGCGATGAGTCTGCGTCGAGAGGATGCGCGGCTCGCGGGGCAACGCATCGTCATCAGCGCCGGGCCGACCTTCGAGGACATCGATCCGGTGCGCTTCATCGGCAACCGCAGCAGCGGGAAGATGGGGTTCGCCATCGCCGCCGCCGCTGCGCGTCGCGCAGCCGATGTGGTGCTGGTCGCCGGCCCCGTCACGCTGCCGACGCCGATGGGCCTGCGTCGCGTCGACGTGCGTTCGGCAGCCCAGATGCACGCCGCGGTGCTGGCCGAGTTGCCGGCCGACGTTTATGTCGGCGCGGCCGCGGTCGCCGACTTCACCCCACAGCGGGTCGCGCCGAGCAAGATCAAGAAACAGGCCGGCGTAGACACGCTGACGCTCGAGTTGGTGCGCACGACCGACATCCTCGCCGACGTCGCCGCGCACGCGCAGCGGCCACGGCTGGTGGTGGGTTTCGCCGCCGAAACCGACCACGTCGAACAATACGCGCGCGGCAAGCTGGAGAAGAAGAAGCTCGACCTGATCGCCGCCAACCGCGTCGGCATCGCCGGCAGCGGCTTCGAGAGCGACGACAACGCGCTCATGGTCTACTGGCGCGACGGGGAGCGCGCGCTCGGCCCGGCACCGAAAACGCAGTTGGCCGATGCCTTGCTCGACCTGATCGCGGAGCGCTTGCACGCATGAAACGCACGCTGGAAGTGAAGCTGCTGGATCCGCGCTACGGCGATACCTGGCCAATGCCCGCGTACGCCACCGATGCAAGTGCCGGACTCGACCTGCGCGCCGCGCTCGATGCGCCGCTGACCTTGCAGCCCGGTGATGCCTCGCTGATCCCGTCCGGCCTGGCGATCCATCTTGCCGATCCAGCGCTGTGCGCGCTGGTGCTGCCGCGCTCCGGGCTCGGCCATCGCCATGGCATCGTGCTCGGCAACGGTACCGGCCTGATCGACGCCGACTACCAGGGACCACTGCTGATCAGCACCTGGAACCGTGGCCGCGAAGCGTTCACGATCGAACCCGGCGACCGCATCGCGCAGCTGGTGATCGTGCCGATCGTGCGCGCGACCTTGCAGGTGGTGGATACTTTCGAAGAGAGCGCACGCGGTAGTGGCGGGTTCGGCCACACAGGCGTGCGCTGACAGGGGAATACAGCATGACGGAATCCGAACACAGCGCCTCCGCGTCGCCGCGAAAATCGCGCTCCATCGCATCACTGCGCCCACTGCTGCCAGCGCTGGGCGCGGCATGTGCGCTGCTGGCGCTATGGTTGGGTTGGAGCGCCTGGCAGCAGTACCGCAGCGACAACCTTGAAGCGGCATTGCTGAATGCGCGCGATGGCGTGGTCAAGACCACTGCCGATGCGGTGACCAGGGAGCGCGATCACCTCTCCGCCAAACTCGCTTCGGCACCAGTGCAGGAAGCGCTGGTCGCCGGCGACCTCGCCGTCGCGGCACAGCAGATCGCCGCCAACTGGACTGGCGTGGAGCAGGTGGAAGTGCTGCCGGTGGATCTCGATGCTGCTTACGCGGCACTGCCGAAGACCGGCTACGGCAAGCTCGGCGTGGCCGAGGCCTCGGTTGCAGGTGACAAGCCCGCGGCGTGGATCGTGCGCGACGCCGGCGGCGCACGGCTGGCGCTGTCGGCCCCAGCCAAAGTCGGCGCGACGCTGGTCGGCGTGGCCTATGCGCGCCTGCCTCTGGCGCGCGCGACGGCAGCGATCGAGGCCAGCAATATCGGCGACGACAGTTACCTCGCGTTGCGCCAAGGCAGCCACAGCGTGGTCGAACGCGGCGACAGCAGTCTGGGCACGGGTGCCGAAGTGTTGGCGACGGCGGTGCCGGGTACGGATTGGCGCGTTGCCGCGGCGCTGCCGGATATCACCGGCGCACCGTTTGGACTGAGCGCACTGTTGTGCGCGATCGCCGCAGTCGTCTTTGCGCTGCTGGCACTGTTTGCATTCCGCACCAGCCGCAAACTGCAGCCGGTCGGCCCGGAAGCAACTGTGCATGAGGCAAGCCCGACGCTTGCGCAGGCGCTGGAGCAGGAGCCAAGCGCCCCACCGGCGCCGAAGGTCAAGGACATTCCCGCGCCGCCGCAAGCACCGGGGCCGGTGTTGATCGACCGCAGCATTTTCCGCGCGTACGACATCCGTGGCGTGGTCGGGCAGACGCTGGACATGGGCGTCGCCGAACTGATCGGCCAATCCGTGGGCTCGCTGATGGCGGACAAGGGCCTGACCGACATCGCGGTCGGCCGCGATGGCCGCCTGTCCGGTCCGGACATGGTGGCAGGCCTGATCGAAGGCTTGCGCAAGGCCGGTCGCAACGTCATCGACATCGGCATGGCGCCCACGCCCGTGGTGTATTTCGCCGGGTTCCACCTGCGCACCGGCTCCTGCGTGTCGGTCACCGGCAGCCACAATCCGCCCGACTACAACGGCTTCAAGATCGTGGTCGGCGGCGAGACCCTGTCCGGCGACGCCATCACCGACCTGTACGCGCGCATCGCCGAAGATCGCCTGCACGAAGCGTCCACGCCGGGGAATTGGCAGCACCGCGACGTGTCCGACGACTACATCCAGCGCATCGCCTCGGACGTGCAGATCGACCGCCCGCTCAAGGTCGTCGTGGACGCCGGCAACGGCGTCGCCGGCGCGATCGCGCCGCAGGTGCTCAGCACGATCGGCGCCGAAGTCACTCCGCTGCATTGCGACGTCGATGGTACCTTCCCCAATCACCACCCGGATCCGAGCGATCCACGCAACCTCGAAGACCTGGTGCGGATGGTGCAGCGCCTGGATGCCGATCTCGGTGTCGCCTTCGACGGCGATGGCGATCGTCTCGGCGTGGTCACGCGCGACGGCAAGAACATCTTCGCCGATCGCCTGCTGATGCTGTTCGCCGCCGACGTGCTGGAACGCAATCCGGGCGCGGTCATCGTCTACGACGTGAAATGCACCGGCCGCCTGCCCGGCCAGATCCTGCGTCACGGCGGCAGTCCGCTGATGTGGAAGACCGGGCATTCGCTGATCAAGGCGAAGATGCGCGAGACGGACGCCGAACTGGCCGGCGAGATGAGCGGCCATTTCTTCTTCAAGGAGCGCTGGTACGGCTTCGACGACGGCATCTACGCCGCCGCGCGCCTGCTCGAGATCCTGGCCAGCAAACCGCAATCGCCAAGCGAGGTGCTGAACGCGTTGCCCGATGGCGTCTCCACGCCGGAGATCAACATCGAAGCGCCCGAAGGCGACCCGCACGGCTTCGTCGAACGCTTCCGCAACACTGCGAAGTTCGAGGGCGCGCGGTTATCGACCATCGACGGCCTGCGCGTGGATTGGCCGGACGGCTGGGGCTTGGTGCGCGCATCCAACACGACACCTGTGCTCGTGCTGCGCTTCGACGCCGATTCGCGCGACGGGCTACTACGGATCCAGGAAGCGTTCCGCACCCAGCTGCTCGCGGTGCGGCCGGACCTGAAGCTGCCGTTCTAGCAGTCAACCCATACTTCCAGCTGCTTCCGGGTTTGCTCCCTCCCCCGTCGGGAGGGAGCAAAAAGCTCAGCCCAATGGCTCGTCGCTGAGATAGGTATAAGCGGCCAGCCCCGCTTCCAGCGCGGCATTCATGCGTTCCGACTCTTCAGCCGGCAGCTTCGCCGCCGCCACCTTGTCGCGATACGCCGCACGCAAGGCGTCGAGCTTGTAGCCGACGTAATCGAGCATCACGTCGTTGGTGTCGCCGCGGCGCTGCTGGCTCATCGCATAGCCGTTGCCATCGATATGCACTTCGACCGCATCGGTATCGCCGAACAGGTTGTGGATATCGCCAAGGATTTCCTGGTACGCCCCAACCAGGAAGAAGCCGAGGCGATACACTTCGCCGTGGTTCAGCGCGTGCAGCGGCAGCGAACTGTCGAGGCCTTCATTCTCGACGTAAGTGTCGATCTTGCCGTCGGAATCGCAGGTCATGTCGGCGATCACGCCGCGCCGGGTCGGCGCTTCGTCGAGGCGTTCGATCGGCATGATCGGGAACACCTGGTCGATCGCCCACACGTCCGGCATCGATTCGAACACGCTGAAGTTGACGAAGTACTTGTCGACCAGGCGTTCGTTCAACTCGTCGAGCAGGTCGCGGTGGCTCTTGTCGCGGCCATCGAGGCGCTCGCGCACCGCGTGGGCGATCGCATAGAACAGGTCGTCGATGCGCGCGCGATGGGCGAGGTCGATCTGGCCGAGCGCGTACAGCGACAGGCCTTCGCTGTGGTGGTGCTGCGCTTCGTGGAACAGCTCCATTGCCGGCCGCGCGTCGAGTTCTTCATGGATCTCGCGCAGGTGGCGGATCACCGCCGGCTCGTCGTCGTGCGCGGGCGGCACGCGGCCTTCCGGCGCTTCCTCGACTTCGGACACGTTCGCGACGAGCATCGCGTGGTGCGCGGTCATCGCACGCCCGCATTCGGTGACGATGCGCGGCGGGGTCAAACCCTCTTCCTCGCAGGCCTCGGCCAGCGGCTGCACGATGGTCGACGCATACTGCGCGAGGCCATAGTTGATCGAGCAATAGCTGCGCGAACGCGTGCCTTCGTAATCGATGCCGAGGCCGCCACCGACGTCCATGTAGCGCACGTTGGCGCCGAGCTTGGACAGCTCGATGAAGTAACGCGTCGCCTCGCGCATGCCGTTGGCGATGTCGCGCACGTTGGAGATCTGCGAACCCATGTGGAAATGCAGCAGGCCGAGACAATCGCTCATGCCGCTGTCGCGCAGCGACTTCCACAGATCCAGCACCTGTCGCGGCGAGAGGCCGAACTTGGCCTTGTCGCCACCGGAGTTCTGCCATTTGCCGGCGCCAAGCGACGCCAGCCGCATGCGCACGCCCAGACCCGGCTTCACGTCCAGCGCCTTCGCCTCTTCCATCACCAGCTTCAGCTCGGACGGCTTCTCGACCACGATGTAGGTCTCGAGCCCGAGCTTGCGGCCGATCAGCGCAAGGCGGATGTATTCGCGGTCCTTGTAACCGTTGCAGACGATCAGCCCACCCGGCCGCGACAGCGCCAGCACCGCCATCAGTTCCGGCTTGCTGCCGGCTTCAAGGCCGAAGCCCTCGCCCGCGTGCGACGCCAGCGTGCCGGCGACGCCCTGGTGCTGGTTGACCTTGATCGGGTACACCGCGGTGTAGCCGCCCTTGTAATCCCAGTCGGCCTGCGCCTGCGCGAATGCCGCCTGCAGCTTGCCGAGGCGATCGCCGAGGATGTCCGGGAAGCGCACCAGCAGCGGCAGCTTGGCGCCGTTGGCGCGCGCCGCGTCGACGACCTCCGGCAACGCGATCGACGGGCCATTCGCGCCTTTCGGCCGCACGGTGACGCGGCCGGCCGCATCGATGTCGAAATAGCCGTCCGCCCAGTGCGGGATCGAATAGGTCTTGCGGGCGTGGTCGAGCGACCAGGCGGTCATCGGCGTGCATCCTCTGCAGACGTGCTGGTTGACAGCAAGGTGCTGCTTTAAGCAGCTGGGCGCGCATTCTAACGCCCAGCGTCATGCAGGTTGGCTACAATTCGCGCCCCCACGCTTGCCCGGAACGCCGCGATGACCGAGACCACCTGGAAATACGAGAACTTCGAGCCCGCCGGCTCGGCCATCGGCTATCGCATCACCCGCAAACTCGACGAGGTGCAGTCCGAGTTCCAGAAGATCGAGATCTTCGAGACCACCGACTGGGGCAACCTGATGCTGATCGATGGCGCGGTGATGCTGACCACGCGCGACAACTTCCTCTACCACGAGATGATGTCGCACCCGGCGCTGTTCACTCACGCCGATCCGAAGCGCGTCGTCATCATCGGCGGCGGCGACTGCGGGACACTGCGCGAAGTGCTCAAGCATCCCGACGTCGAGAAAGCCGTGCAGTGCGACATCGACGAGCAGGTCACGCGCATGTCGGAGAAGTATTTCCCCGAGCTGTGCGATCGCAATGGCGACCCGCGCGCCGAACTGCTGTTCGACGATGGCATCGCCTACATGGCGAACTGCGAACCCGGCAGCGTCGACATCGTCATCGTCGATTCGACCGACCCGGTCGGCCCGGCCGAAGGCCTGTTCAACAAGGCGTTCTACGAGTCCTGCTTCCGTGCGCTGAAGGACGACGGCATCCTGGTGCAGCAATCCGAATCGCCGCTGGTGCTGCTTGACCTGATCAAGGAAATGCGCGGCGAGATGGGCAAAGCCGGTTTCAAGACGTTCAAGACGCTGCCGTTCCCGCAGCCGTGCTATCCGACCGGGTGGTGGAGCTGCACGCTGGCGAAGAAATCCGGCGGGTTCGAGTTCCGCGAGGCCGATGCGCGCGCGAAGGCATTCGACACGAAGTATTACCTTGCCGACATCCACCGTGGCGCGCTGGTGGCGCCACCGTTCGTGGCAGCGGCGTTGGGCGAGTGAACCCATAAAAAAGCCCCGCCGACGCGGGGCTTTTTGTAGCTGCGGTTCACGCACCCGCCTACAACGCATCCCCATCCACTTCGCCCGTACGGATCCGGACCACTCGCTCCAGATCCCACACGAATATTTTCCCGTCGCCGATCTTGCCGGTGCCAGCGGTCTGCATGATCGCTTCGACCACCACATCGACCTGTTCGTCGGTGACGGCGACTTCCAGCTTGATCTTGGGCAGGAAATCGACCACGTACTCGGCGCCGCGATAGAGCTCCGTGTGACCCTTCTGCCGGCCGAAGCCCTTGACCTCGGTGGCGGTGATGCCGGCAACCCCGGCGTCGGACAGCGCTTCGCGCACGTCATCAAGCTTGAACGGCTTGATGATCGCCATGATCATTTTCATCCGATGCCCTCCATCACGCAGTCTCCATGCCAGCTGGCGGCAGCATACCGCGCCAGCCAGCCGGGCCAGCCGTAGCTGATTCGGATTTTTCCCACGACAGGCCGCGGTGCGCGCCGACGGCGCGGCCGTGACACGGCGGCCAAGCTGGCGATGTCTCCGCAGGGTGCGCCACAATGAACACCATGATCGACCTGGACAAACTCGACGAACTCGCCCGCCGCCTCAGCGGCCTGGTCCCGCCTGCCATGCGCGAGGGCCGTGAGGAACTGCAGCAGAACTTCAAGTCGGTACTGCAGACCGGCCTGGCCAAGCTGGACCTGGTCACGCGCGAAGAGTTCGAGGTGCAACGCGCGGTGCTGCTGCGCACGCGCGAGAAGCTGGAAGAACTGCAGCGCGCTGTCGCCGAGCTCGAAGCGCAGCTGGGCAGCTCCGCTACCCCGCCTCGCCACTGAGGTCGCCACCATGAACCTGGCACTCGTGCACAGCCGTGCACGATCGGGCGTGCGCGCGCCCGCGGTCCGCGTCGAAGTGCATTTGTCCGGTGGACTGCCGCGGATGTCGATCGTCGGGCTACCCGAAGCCGCGGTGCGCGAAGCGAAGGATCGCGTGCGGGCTGCGATCCACTGCGCGCAGTTCGAATTCCCGGCGCGCGTCATTACGGTGAACCTGGCGCCTGCCGACTTGCCGAAGGATGGCGGCCGCTTCGACCTGCCGATCGCGCTCGGCATCCTCGCCGCCAGCGGGCAGATCCCGCTCGATGCACTGGGCGACTACGAGTTCCTAGGCGAACTCGGCCTCACGGGCGAGTTGCGTGCGGTCGACGGCGTGCTGCCGGCGGCACTCGCCGCGGCGCAGGCCGGGCGCAAACTGATCGTGCCCATCGGCAACGGTGCCGAAGCCGCATTGGCACGCGATGTCGAGGCGACGACCGCACGCACCCTGCTCGAAGTCTGCGGCGCATTGAGTGGCAACAAGGTGTTGCCGCAAGCCATTGCACCACCATCGCGACGCGAGCGTGGTCCCGATCTCGCCGATGTGCGCGGGCAGGCGCATGCGCGACGCGCGCTCGAAGTCGCGGCGGCGGGCAATCATCACCTGCTGCTCGTCGGTCCACCCGGCTGTGGCAAGACTTTGCTCGCTTCACGCCTACCCGGCCTGTTGCCGGAGGCGAGCGAAGCCGAAGCGCTGGAAGCCGCGGCGATCGCATCGGTAAGTGGTCGTGGACTCGATCCCGCGCGCTGGTTGGAACGTCCGTATCGCTCGCCGCATCACACGGCGAGTGCAGTTGCCCTCGTCGGTGGAGGTGCGGAACCGCGACCCGGTGAAATCTCACTGGCACACCGCGGTGTCTTGTTTTTGGATGAGTTACCGGAATGGTCGCGCCAGGCATTGGAAGTGCTGCGCGAGCCACTCGAATCCGGTGTGGTCACCATTTCGCGCGCTGCGCGGCAAAGCGAATTCCCCGCGCGCTTCCAATTGGTTGCCGCGATGAATCCTTGCCCTTGCGGCTGGGCTGGCGACGTCTCTGGACGTTGCCGTTGTGGCACCGAAGCGATTCGCCGTTACCGCGCCCGCATCTCCGGGCCGTTGCTGGATCGCATCGACCTGCATGTCGATGTGCCGCGTCTGCCGCCATCGGCACTGCGCGAAGATGGACCCCGCAGCGAATCCAGCGACGAGGTCCGCGCCCGCGTCGAACAGGCGCGTGCAACCCAACACGATCGCGCCGGAAAGCCGAATGCGCAACTCACGCAAGCGGAAACCGTCGCCGCGTGCCGGCTCGCCCCACACGACCAGGCGTTGCTTGAACGCGCGATCGACGCGCTGCAACTCTCGGCGCGTTCGCTGCACCGCATCCTCCGTGTCGCCCGCACCATCGCCGACCTCGCCGGTAGCCCAGACATCGCCACCGCACACCTGACCGAAGCGATCGGCTACCGACGCCTGGATCGTGGCAACGCCGCACTACCGGCCTGACGTCTGGCATGGGCCGTTGCCAACGGGGTCCTGCATGATCGAAACACCTTCCACCGGAGCGTGCGCCATGTCGAAGCGAATCCCTGTCTTGTTCACAGCGCTGTCATTGGCCGTCGGCGCGATGCTTTCCGCCCACGCGGCAGAAGTCGAACTGATTCCACGCGAGGCCTTGTTCGGCAACCCCGAGCGCGCCAACGTGCAGATCAGCCCCGACGGCAAGTATCTGAGCTGGACGGCACCGGTGAACGGCGTGATGAATGTCTGGGTCGCCCCAGCCGATGACCTGTCGAAAGCACGTGCGGTCACCGACGATGCGGCCCGCGGCATCCGCCAGTATTTCTGGAGCTATCGCCCGGATACGCTGCTGTACCTGCGCGACTCCGGCGGCGACGAGAATTTCCATCTGTATGCGCTGGACTTGAAATCGGACAGCAAGCGCGACCTGACTCCATTTCCAAAAACACGCGCCGCGGTCAACGGCGTCAGCCACCTGCATCCGGACTCGGTGCTGGTCGGCATGAACGATCGCGACGCGAAGTGGCATGACCTCTATCGCGTCGACCTCGCCAGTGGCGCGCGCACGCTGGTGGAGAAGAACACCCAGGACATTGCCGGCTACTTGACCGACGCGGACTATCAGGTGCGGATGGCGCAGAAATCGCGCCCGGATGGCGGCAGTGATCTGCTCAAACCGGATGGCAAGGGTGGCTGGAGCAAGTTCGACGAGATCCCGTTCGCGGATTCGCTGACCACTTCGCCGGGCGGCTATACCACCGATGGCAAGACGCTCTACTTCACCGATTCGCGTGGGCGCGATACCGCAGCCCTGTACGCGATCGACGCTGCCAGCGGCAACAAGCGGCTACTGCTGGAGGACGCGCGTGCGGACGTCGGCGAGGTGATCGCCGATCCGAAGACCGGCGAAATCGATGCGGTGTCGGTGAACTACCTGCGCGACGAATGGAAGGTGCTGGACCCATCGATCGTGGACGATCTCGCCAAGCTGAAGGCGATTGGTCCCGGCGATGTGTTCGTCACTGCGCGCACGTTGGACGATCGCACCTGGATCGCCGGCTACGCGGCCGCCGAAAGCCCGGTGGTGTACTACCACTACGATCGCACCGGCGACGGCAAGCTGACCAAGCTGTTCGCGGCGCGACCTGCGCTGGAGGGCAAGCCGTTGGTGCCGATGTGGCCGCAGGAAATCAAATCACGCGATGGCCTGACGCTGGTCAGCTACCTCAGCCTGCCGAAATCAGCCGATGTCGACAACGACGGCCGTGCCGACAAACCGGTGCCGATGGTGCTGCTCGTGCATGGCGGTCCCTGGGGCCGCGACGGCTATGGTTACGGCGGGCTTACGCAATGGCTGGCCAACCGCGGTTACGCGGTGCTGCAGGTGAATTTCCGCGGCTCCACCGGCTTCGGCAAGGCGTTCACCAACAAGGCCGACCTGGAATGGGCCGGCAAGATGCATGACGACCTGATCGACGCGGTGAACTGGGCGGTCGAACAGAAAGTCACCACGAAAGATGAAGTCGCGATCATGGGCGGCAGTTACGGCGGTTACGCGACACTGGTGGGCGTGACCTTCACGCCGGACACCTTCAAATGCGGCGTCGATATCGTCGGTCCATCCAACCTCAACACCTTGCTGAGCACGATCCCGCCGTACTGGGCGAGCTTCTTCGAACAATTCGCCAGGCGCGTCGGCGATCCGCGCACGCCTGAAGGCAAGCAGCTGCTCGCCGAACGCTCGCCGCTGACGCACGTCGATGCAATCAAGAAGCCGCTGTTGATCGCCCAGGGCGCCAATGATCCGCGGGTGAAGCAGGCCGAGGCCGACCAGATCGTCAAAGCGATGCAGGCAAAGAACATTCCGGTCACCTATGTGCTGTTCCCGGATGAGGGCCATGGGTTCCAGCGCCCGGAAAACAGCAAGGCCTTCAACGCGGTGACCGAAGGTTTCCTTGGCCAGTGCCTGGGCGGGCGGGTGCAACCGATCGGCGGCGATTTTGCCGGCTCCAGCATCGGCGTACCGACCGGCGCCGACGGCGTGCCTGGTCTGGCCGAAGCCCTCAAGACGCACAAGGTCGAAGCGCGGAACTGAGCGTCCGGCTCTGATCGAAAATCGCGGCACGCTACACTGCCTCCGTCGCCATGACGGGGGCAGTGGTTGGAACACCTGCACGCCATCGACCTGCGCCTGCTCGGCGGCGCACTGCTGATCCTCGCCGGGATCGCGTCTTCGTTGCTGGCGCGGCGGTTCGGTGCGCCCTTGCTGTTGGTGTTCCTGTTCCTGGGCCTGTTGCTGGGTGAGGACGGACCGGGCGGCATCCAGTATTCCGACACGCGTTTCACCTACATGGTCGGTGCGCTGGCGCTGGCGGTGATCCTGTTCGACGGCGGCCTGCGCACGCGTGCAGCGCATGTCCGCGGCAGCGTGGTGCCGGCGGTGGTGCTGGCCAGCGTCGGCGTGGTCCTGACCGCGGCGCTGACGGCGTTCGCAGCCATGAAGTTGCTCGAACTGCCGCTGCTGGAAGCGCTCCTGCTCGGCACCATCGTCGCTTCGACCGACGCCGCCGCGGTGTTCTTCCTGTTGCGTGCTGGCGGCTTGCACCTGGAACGCCGCAGCGGCGCAACGCTGGAGATCGAGTCGGGCAGCAACGATCCGGCGGCGGTGTTCCTGGTGATCGCATTGACGATGTGGCTTGCCGGCGACAACGACGGCGGCATCGTCCTGCTCGCGGTCAAGCTGGTCTGGGCATTCGGTGCCGGCCTTGCGCTCGGTTATGCCGGCGGCCGCGTCATCGTCGCCGCACTCAACAAATACACCCTCCCCGCGGGTCTACATCCGTGGCTGGCGCTGGCCGGCGCGGTGGCCTTGTTCGCATTGACGAACCTGCTTGGCGGGAGCGGTTATCTCGCGGTGTATCTGGCCGGGATCGTCATCGCCAATCGACCGGTACGGGCGCGTAACGAGGTGCTGTCGGTGCAGGACGCAGCGACCTGGTTCGCGCAGTTGGTGATGTTCCTGCTGCTCGGCCTGCTGGCGACGCCGCACAAGGTGCTCGACGTGTTGTGGCCAGCGCTGGGCGTAGCGGCGTTCCTGATGTTCGTGGCACGGCCGGCGGCGGTGCTGGCCTGCCTGTTGCCGTTCGGCTATCGCATGCAGGAGATCGGCTTCATCGCCTGGACGGGATTGCGCGGTGCGGTCGGCATCTTCCTCGCATCGATCCCATTGCTGGCGGGATTGCCGAACGCGCAGCTGTATTTCAACGTTGCCTTCGTCGTGGTCTTCGCATCGCTGGTCGTGCAGGGCTGGACGCTGGCGCGCGCCGCACACGGCTTCGGCGTCGCGGTGCCACGAGCCGATCCCAATACACGACGCATCCAACTAGATCTGCCCGGCCAGCTCGAATACGACATGGTCGGTTATCGCATCGCTCCCGGCAGCGCCGCCTTGCGTGGCGTGCCACTGCCCGGTCGTGTGCGCCTGGCGATGGTGGTGCGCGAAGGCCATGTGCTGCTGCCGGAAGAAGCCGGCGCATTGCAGGCGCAGGACTATGCCTATTTCCTCGCCCCGAGCGGCCAGGCGCCCCGACTGGATTGGCTGTTTGCCGAAGGCGGCGACGCACGCGTGGCCGAGCAGGAAACCTTCGGCAGCTTCATCCTGCCCGGCGACGTGCCGCTGGGCGAACTCGCCACGTTCTATGGCCTCAAGTTGCCGCCGCGCTTCGCCGCTTCGACGGCCGCGCATCTGTTCGACGAACGCTTCGACGAGCAGGCGCAGGTCGGCGACCGCCTCGCGCTCGGCAACGCCGTGCTGGTGGTGCGCAGCCTGAGGGACGATCGCGTCGCGCAGGTGGGATTGAAGTTCGCAGGTGTGGGCGAGCGGTTGATCGGCGGGCGGTAGATTCCCATTGCCTAGCCCGCTTGCGGGGAGAGGGGCAGCTTCGCGCAACGAAGCAGGGTGAGGTGCGTGCCGTGAGAACAGAAGCGCCCCTCTTCCGCCCTCCAGGCACCTTCTCTCCCGCAAGCGGGAGAACGAACATTTCATTCCGTTCGATGCGACCACGCCTTGCGGTTCGGATCCAGCTCGTAGGTCTGCATCGCTTCCGCGCGCATGCCGAAGCCGCAGACCGCGAGCGGGCCATCGACAATGCCGGTCAGGCCGAAGGCGCGTTCGATGTCGAACTCGTTGATCGCGGCGGTCACGAAACTGCCCAGCCCCTGCTCGGTCGCGCTCAACAACAGCGTCTGCGACAGGTGGCCGACATCGAGGATGCAGACGCGGTAAGCCTTGGGATGGTTGCGGTACTTCCAGAAATTGCGCCCGAAGCGCGGCGCCAGCACGCACAGCACCGGCGCATCGGCGAACCACTGCTGGCCGCCGACCGCGATCCAGGCCAGGAAATCCAGCGCACCCTTGTCTTGCATCGAGGCATGCCTGCCCGCATCGGCCAGGATTCGCGTCTCGTCCAGCGGCAATGGTTGCAGCGCATGGTCGCCGGCACGGTAGTGGTACAGGCCTGGTTGCAGTCCTTCGACCTTGCGCACGATCAGGTAACACTCGGTGGGATGCAGCGCGCCGCCGGACGGGCTGGTCTTTTTCAACACATCGAAATCGTCGGCGCCACGCACCCGTCCGCGCGCGCCGAACACGCGCTCCAGCACCTGCGCGAACAATGTCAGCGGTAGTGGCCGCGTGGTATCGAAGTTGCGGCAGGTAGCGCGCGCATCGAGCACGTCGTCGAACGCCGTGCGTCCCGCCCGCGACAGCGCAATGCGCGCTTTCGCATCGCCGCGTTCGTGCAGCATCGGCGGTGGCGCGCCATAAGCCTCGCGCAGACCCTGCGCAGTACGCATCCCCGCTGCCTCCACCTCGCCAGCGGCATCGATGCCATCCCAGCGTGAAGCCGCGTGCCACACCGACGCCAAGCCATGCCAGCGCTGACTGCGGAAGCATTCGTCGGCTTCGCGCTGCGCCGCCCAGGGCTTGGTACTGCCGACCAGCAGGCCGGCTACAAGCAGACCCCGTACCCGCGCCGCGCCATGGCGTTCGCGCAGTTGCGCTGCGGCAATCCAGTCCAGCGGGCTCAGTTCGCCGAGCAGGGCGAGGTCATCAGCGTCCACCTCCACTGGCGCAGGCAGCTGCGGAGCATGCGCGAACCACTGCATCCGGCTCACCACACCGGTGCCGCCGGACAACAGCGCATCAAGTTCGAAGTGCGCCACCTCGCGCGGCTCCAGCCACAGCACCGCGCATCGCCGAACCCGCATTGCCTGCCCCTGCTGACAAAGCGCGATCTTGGCGCTTGCCGAGGCTAGCGGACAAGGGTAGCGTCGCGACTGTTGTGTCCATCAACACAGGGGGAATGCACCATGGCAACCAAGAAAGGCCCGAAGCCGGCACCACTGGATCCGAAAGTCACGAAGAAGCTGCTCGATTTGCTGTCCACCGACAATGAATTCCGGCGTCTGTTCAAGAAGGACGCGGGAGCGGCCTTGGCGAAGGCCGGTTACAAGGTCGCGGCGGACGCCACTTCGGCCCGTGGATGCATGCAGCTACAGGCCACGGATCGGATCGCACCGAAGGAAAAGATCGTGCGGGATCGCGCCAAGCTCGAACAGGCATTGAATTCCGTGGTCAATTTCGAGTGCACCAAGGCGTTCAGCGCCGACTGAAACACTCGACTCCGCAGGACGATTCCGCCCTGCGGCTCGGTTCCCGGACCCGGGCAGCGCGGAGTGCAGCCTGCCTGCCCGCTATTCCGACCGGTGCCCGGGCAGCGCCTGCGATTCCGACTGTCCTTGCAGCGCCTCTGCTGAAACGGCCGTATTGAAGAATCGCAACACGTCGGTCGTCGTGGTTTCGGTAAACACCCGTCCGCGATGCGTCGTCAACCAGCGCGACTGGACCTGGGCGGCATCACGATTGCCGGCCGCACGCTCAGCACGCATCAGCGCCCAGTGCGCCGCCACCAGCGCGTCGTCGCGCTTGACGACGGGACTCAGGCGGGCCACGGCCGCTTGTGGCGTGCCGGCGAGACGCTCATGTTCGGCCAGCAGCACCTGCTGCAACTGCGCCACAGTCGGGTAGTCGGTGATCACCCTGCTGTCCTGCGTGCGGCGCAGCGCATTGGCAACGCCCGCCGCATTGTCCATGCGTGCCGCCAGCAGGCCGGCGAGCAGATGCAGTTCGGTCGCGGCCGGCGGGTAGATCGCATCGACTTCCACAGCCCTCGCTTCGGTCGCCGAGATGAGTTCCTGCACATGGCGGCGGGCATCGCCTCGTTGCGCCAACACGGCCACGCTGGCAATCGCTGCGCGCGCGCGCAGCGTCTCGAGCACATCGCCGGCCTCACTCGCCTGCTTCAACCAGGCCTGCGCGACATCCGCGGCGCGCACCCATTGGTCCCGGTCGATCCAGGTCACGACACCAGCCTCGCCCTGCCAGCCGCCGCGCCCGCTTGTACCGGCCAAGTTAGCCTTGTCTGCCTCCGCGTGTTGTCCACGAGCATCGTAGGCCCGCGCATGCGCTTCGCTGTAGCCCGTGAAACCGCCTTGGCGTGAACGGCGGAACTCGGCCAACGCTTCGTCGTACCGCTCCTGACCGAGCAAAGCAATCCCTAAGCCAGTGCGGCGAACCTCGACACTCTCGGCCTGCGGCTTCAGCGTGCGCCGCACGGTCGCTTCCACGAGCCGGAAATCGTTGAGGTGGTGCCACTGGATGCTGCCCAGTCGGGCAATCAAGCGGTAATCGTCCGGATACAGCGCCAAATATTCCTGCGCCTTGCGGAAATAAGTCCCGGGCGCAGCGTTCTGCTGCTGCTGCAGTTCGATGCGCGCGCGCTCCTGTGGCGACAACCGCTG
Organism: Lysobacter sp. CFH 32150; assembly: GCF_022758295.1. Taxonomy (GTDB): domain Bacteria; phylum Pseudomonadota; class Gammaproteobacteria; order Xanthomonadales; family Xanthomonadaceae; genus CFH-32150. The sequence goes on from NZ_JALDWJ010000010.1 coordinate 29,779, forward strand.
CGGAATGGCCAGCGCCTTGCGCCGCTCCTCGCTGGCCTTGGCAACCTCGCCCAGCCCCGAATACAGATCGGCCATGTCCGCATGCGCGAGCGCGAACTGGGGATCAAGCTGCAATGCACGTTGATACAAGCCCAGGGCCTGCTCGCGGTCTCTGGTGGTCTTAACCACGTTGCGCGCCACCGCGAACGCCTTCAGCGCATCCAGGCTAGGCGTGGCCACGTTCGGCAACGGCACCGAGGTCTGCTGCACGTTCTGCATCGCCTCGCCCAGCTTCTCGCGCAACTGGTCGGTGACGTCGTCGATCGAGGCCAGCGCGGATTCGATGCCCTTGCCGTCCGCGGACACCGCGTACACCGTGGCCTGGGTGCGCGGATCGACCACCTCCGCACTGACCCGCAGGCGGCCGCCGACTTCGGCCACGGTGGCCAGCAGCAAGGCGCGGGCGCCGTCGCGCAGTGCGATCTCGGCGCCGATGGCGCGGTCGACCGTCGCATCGGGCTTGTGCTGCATGCGTTGCAGCGTCTCGCGCACCTTGAGGTCGCTGAGCAGGTTGACGTAGCTCGACTGTTCCAGGCTGATGCGGAACGCCTGTTGCAGCGAATCATCCAGGCGCGCGTCGCCGGTGAGGTTGCGCATGTCGCCGACGACGACCCAGTCGCGCTCGTTGAAGGCGATCGCCGGGGTCGGGCGGGTGATGAACCAGGCGCCGGTCCCCATGCCGACCAGCAGGAAGAGTTCCGCGGCCAGTGCGGCCGGGCGGCGCCACAGCGGAATATCGCGCCAGGCCTTGGCATGGTTCTGCTTGGGTGCACGCAGCGGGGCGTAGCCGGGTTCGCCGACTTCGTAGATTTCCTGCGCGTCCGGTACGCCCTTGAAGCGCCAGCGGCCGTGCGATTTCCAGATCAGGTGTTCGCTGCGCTCGCCGAGTTCGCGCGCGGAGCGGTGCGCCATCGGTTCGGCGGTGGCCGAAAGCAGGACCTGCCCGGGTCGCGCCAGGGTCATCAGGCGTCCCGCCAACGGCTTGGCCAGGCCTTCGACTTCCAGCGGCTTGGCTCCGGCCTGCACCGCGGCGTCGCTGTTGCGCCAGGTCAGCACTTCGCCGACATGGAGGCCGGCGCGCGCCTGGAGGGTGAGCTTGCGTGCCTCGCCGATTTCGCGCAGGCCGCGGTTGTAGTCGAGGGCGAAGCCGAGCGCGTCGACCGGGCGTTCGAACAACAGCAGCAGGCCGTCGGAACGGTCGATCAGGCGCCCGCGCCAGCGTTGCTGCAATTCCAGCACGAGCCGGTCGTGTTCGCGGAACAGCTCGGCCGCGGGCGCATCGCCAAGGCGTTCGACCAGGCTGGTCGAATCGCACAAGTCCGTCAGCAGCAGCGTGCGGACCTGCGGCGCGGTGATGGTGGGTTGCGCGGTGTCGTTCATGGCGGCTGCATCCTGCGCCGGATCGGCTTTACGCCGGAGCGAGCGCTGCGTCCTGCCATTCGACGCGGTTCCCACCGAGGCGTTTGGCGCGGTACAGCGCGGCATCCGCCAGCGCATACCAGTCGTCCCAGTGATGCTCGGGCGAGATCAGGCACGCGCCAACGCTGAGAGTGGCGATCTGCGGCGGCGAGGGCTGCATCTCGTGCAGGGCATGCGCGGTGGCAATGACGAATTCGGCCATACGCAGGACATCACCCGGTGTTTCGGCCTTCACCAGCAGACAGAACTCGTCGCCGCCGAGGCGGCAGGCGACGTCGTCCGGGCCGGCAGCCGAGCGCAGGATGTTGGCGACACCCTGCAGCACGCGATCTCCAACGAGATGGCCGTGCTCGTCGTTGATGCCCTTGAAGCGATCACAGTCGATCAGCAGCAGGCCGCGGCCGGCAAGCACATCGTTGCGACGACGCTGCTGCAGGTGCAGCTGGAAGCCGCGGCGGTTGCACAGGCCGGTGAGTTCGTCGGTGCGGGTGAGTTCTTCGGTCTGATTGAGCCGGTGCGTAGTCGCGCGCAACGTGTCGAGTGCAGTCTGCAGGTCGAGGTTGCGGCGGCGCAGGCGGCCGATCAGGTTCTGCTCGTTGAGCACCACGCGCATGATCGCGCGGCGCAGGAAGTGCGCGAGCAAGGCCGGATCGCGATCGACGAGCTGATCGAATTCCTGCTGGCTCAACTCCAGCAACATGCCCGGGCTGGCCGCAACGGCGTCGGCGCTGCGGGCGTGATCGCCGATCAGCAAACCAAGCTCGCCGAAGAATTCGCGCGGGCCGAGACGCTTGGCGATCAGGTCGTCGCCGAAATCGAGGTCGACCTCGCCCTGCGCGATCACGTACATGGTGGTGCCGAGGTCGCCGCGGCGGAACAGGCGTTCGCCGGGCTCGATCCGGCGCGCGCGCCCAATCTGCGCAAACAGCGTGTATTCCTCCGCAGTCAGCGACGCGGCGGGCTCGTTGCTGCCTGGGTCTGGCTGGCGGGTTTTGGGCGACGCCGGCATGTCTCGATTCATTCCACGACCCCCTGTCGTGTCATGAAAACGAGGATACCACCTGAATGCATTCATCCCCTTTGATACGGAGGCCGGAGGGAAACCCGGCCGGCCTCACCTGTCAGGGGAGTAAGGCCCTCAGGCCGCGGCTTTGTCCTCACCGTGGAACTGCTCTTCCTCGGTCGAGCCCTTGAGCGCGGTGGTCGAGGACTGGCCCTGCTGGATCACCTGGGTCACCGCGTCGAAGTAGCCGGTACCGACTTCCCGCTGGTGCTTGACCGCGGTGAAACCCTTGTCGGCGGCGGCGAACTCGGCTTCCTGCAGTTCCACGAACGCGCTCATCTGGCGGCGGGCGTAGCCGTGGGCCAGGTTGAACATGCCGTAGTTGAGGCTGTGGAAACCGGCCAGGGTGATGAACTGGAACTTGTAGCCGTACAACGCGATTTCCTTCTGGAACCTGGCGATCGTCGCGTCGTCCAGGTTCTTCTTCCAGTTGAACGATGGCGAGCAGTTGTAGGCCAGCATCTTGCCCGGGAACTTGGCATGGATCGCCTCAGCGAACTTCTTCGCGAACTCGAGGTCGGGCTTGCCGGTTTCGCACCACACCAGGTCGGCGTACGGCGCGTAGGCGAGGCCGCGGCTGATCGCCTGGTCGAGGCCGTTGCGGGTCTTGTAGAAGCCCTCGACGGTGCGCTCGCCGGTGGTGAACGGCTGGTCGTTGGGGTCGATGTCGGCGGTGAGCAGATCGGCGGCCTCGGCGTCGGTGCGGGCAACGATCAATGTGGGCACACCCATCACGTCGGCGGCGAGGCGCGCGGCAACCAGTTTCTCGACGGCCTCGCGCGTCGGCACCAGCACCTTGCCGCCCATGTGGCCGCACTTCTTGACCGAAGCGAGCTGGTCTTCGAAGTGCACGCCCGAAGCGCCGGCTTCGATCATGCCTTTCATCAGTTCGAACGCATTGAGCACGCCACCGAAACCGGCTTCGGCGTCGGCCACGATCGGCTGCAGGAAGTCGACGTCACCGGTGCCTTCCGCGCACTGGATCTGGTCGGCGCGCAGCAGCGTGTTGTTGATGCGCTTGACCACGGCGGGCACCGAATCGGCCGGGTACAGCGACTGGTCGGGGTACATCTGGCTGCCGAGGTTGGCGTCGGCGGCAACCTGCCAGCCGGACAGATAGATCGCCTTCAACCCGGCCTTCACCTGCTGCATCGCCTGGTTGCCGGTCAGCGCGCCGAGCGCATTGATGAAGGGTTCGGTGTGCAGCGACTTCCACAGCTTGTCGGCGCCGAGCTTGGCGATGGTGTGTTCGACCGGCACCGTGCCGCGCAGACGCACCACGTCTTCCGCCGAGTACGGGCGGGTGATTCCGGCCCAGCGCGGGTTGGTTTGCCACTCTTGCTGCAGTTGCTGGGCGGTGGGGAGCATGGTCATCGCGGCGGTGTCCTGTGGTGAAGAGGTTTTGTAGGAGCGGCTTATAGCCGCGAGCTTTTTTGCCGAACAGATCGCGGCTATAAGCCGCCGGTCGGTCAGTCGATACGTTCGTAGGCAGGCAAGGTCAGGAAGTCGGCGAGCACCTCGGCGTGCGTGAGCTCGTCGAGCATCGCGATCGCTTCATTCAACTTGCCCGCGCCCGGCAGCTGCATGCGTTCGGCGAGCTTGCTCGGCAGGCCGATCAGGGCGCGCTCGAGCAGCGCGAAATCGACGGGCGTGCCATCGTCGAGATGCAGTGCGCCGTTGTGCAGCCATTGCCACAACTGGGTGCGGGAAATCTCGGCGGTGGCGGCATCCTCCATCAGCCAATGGATCGGCACGCAACCATTGCCGTCGAGCCAGGCGGCGAGGTAACGCACGCAGACTTCGACGTTGCCTTCGAAACCGGCGCGGGTGATGGTGCCGAGCGAAGGCCTGATCAGTGTGTCGCGCAGCTCGCGGTCGCTACGCGCACGCACGTCCTCTCGCAGCACGTTCTGCTGGTGCGCGCCGAGCATGTGCGCGTCGAAGATCTCGCGCGCCAGCGGAATCAGCGCCGGATGCGCAACCCAGGTACCGTCGTGGCCGGCGGTCACTTCGCGCAGCTTGTCGGCACGCACGCGTTCGAGCGCCTTCTCGTTCGCTGCCGGATCGCCGCTGATCGGGATCTGCGCGGCCATGCCGCCCATCGCATGCGCGCCACGGCGGTGGCAGGTGTGGATCAGCAATTCCGAATACGTCTTCAGGAACGGCTGTGCCATCGTCACCTGACCGCGCTCGGGCAACACCTTGTCGCGCTGCGTGCGGAAGGCCTTGATGTAGGAAAAGATGTAGTCCCAGCGCCCGCAGTTGAGCCCGGCGATGCGCGCGCGCAACGCGTGCAGGATTTCGTCCATCTCGAACACAGCCGGCAGCGTCTCGATCAGCACGGTGACTTTCATCTGTCCGTGGGCGAGGCCGAGCGTGGCTTCGATGTGCGCGAGCACGTCTTCCCACAGCGCCGCTTCTTCCATGGACTGCAGCTTCGGCAGATAGAAGTACGGGCCGCGGTCCTTGGCCGCGAGCGCCTTGGCGTTGAGGAAGGCGAACAGGCCGAGGTCGAACAGGCTCGCCGACATCGGCACGCCATCGACCAGCACATGCTTCTCGTCGAGGTGCCAGCCGCGCGGCCGCACCATCAGCACCGCCTGTTCGGGGTAAGGCTTGAGCGTGTAGTGCTTCGAGCCGTCCGGCGCCATCCAGTCGAGCGTGCCGGCGATGGCCTTGCCCAGTGCGCGCTGGCCGGTGAGCAGGTTGTCCCAGGTCGGCGCGGTCGAATCCTCGAAGTCGGCCATGTAGCAGTTCGCGCCGGAGTTGAGCGCGTTGATGACCATCTTCGGGTCGGTCGGGCCGGTAATCTCGACGCGGCGGTCGAGCAACGCCACCGGCAGTTCGGCGACGCGCCAGGCGGATTCGCGGATCGCGCGGGTGTCGTCGCGGAAATCCGGCAGGCCGCCGGCGTCGAAAAACTTCTGCCGCTCGCGGCGTGCGGCCAGGCGGGCCTGGCGGGTCGGGCCGAAGCGACGCTGCAGGTCGGCGAGGAACGCCTGCGCCGCGGGGGTTAACAGCTGTTCCTGCCCCGGCAGGTTGCCGATCACCTCAATGCTTCCGGTCGCTTGCAACACTGCCGACATGTCCCGCTCCAGCACGTTCGTGGAAGGTCAACATCCGCTCAAGTACTGTATTTGACAAAACAGTTTTATCAATGCATATCATTAGTTCTACTTATATATAGCCTCAACCGTGGCCGAAAACCGACCTTCGACGCCCCGTTTTGCCTACAAGGGCGACCGCCTGAAGCCATTACGGGCGTTCTGCCAGACCGCCCGGTTGGGGTCGGTCTCGCGCGCGGCCGAAGCCCTGTACGTCAGCCAGCCGGCGATCACCCTGCAGTTGCAGGCGCTGGAGCGGGAACTGGGGGTCAAGCTGTTCGAACGCAGCGGTCGCCGCTTGGTCCCCAGCCGCGAGGGCCAATTGCTCTACGACCTGGCCAAACCGCTGGTGGAAGGCCTGGACGGGCTGGATGCGGCATTCCACGAACAGGTCCGCGGCCTCGACGCCGGCGAACTCAACGTCGCCGCCGGCAGTTCCACGATCCTTTACCTGTTGCCCGGCATCGTCGAAGCCTTCCGCGACCGCCAGCCAGACGTGCGCCTGACCCTGCACAACGTGACCGGTGCCGGCGGACTGGACCTGTTGCGCTCGGATGCGGTCGATCTCGCCGTCGGCTCGATGCTCGACGTCCCGGCCGACCTCAGCTACGCCCCGGTGTATCGCTTCGAGCCGATGCTGATCACGCCGCTCGATCATCCGCTGGCGAACAAACCTGACCTGAAGCTGGAGGATCTGTCGCCCTACGGCCTCATCCTGCCGCCGAAGCGGTTGACCACTTATCGATTGGTCGACCTGGTGTTCCAGCAGAACCGCGTGCCGTACACGGTGGCGCTGGAAGTCGGCGGCTGGGAAGTGATCAAGCAATACGTGGCGATGGGCTTGGGCGTCTCGATCGTGACCGCGATCTGTTTGACCGAAGCTGATCGCACGCGCCTGGCCGCACGTTCATTGGCCGAGTACTTCCCCTCGCGCAGCTATGGCGTGGTGGTGCGCAAGGGCAAGTATCTGTCACCGCAGGCGCGCGCCTTCGTCGAGTTGATCCAGCCGGATCTGTTCGTGCGCCGCGAGTACGACCAGACCGGGCATTCGGAGCGCTAGCGGCAAGCGATGGCCGCAACTGCGGTCTTTGCGCGTATCAATAGACGCGCAATGAATCAGGGGGAGCGCATGAAGAACCACAATCCAGCCGGTCGCAACTTGAGCTTCGCCAGCACCGGACAACGACTGGTGGTCACGGTGGTGTTCGTCGTATTCGCCGCACTGATCTGGGCGGCCTGGACCGGCCGCTACGATCGCGAAATCAACACGTTCGCCAGCTGGCTCCAACGGCAGTACAACGCCATCGTCCACTGACGCGCGCGCTAACGGGCAGCCCACTCAAGGGCGTCGCCGAGCTGCATCCGCTTGGCTACGGCGGTGGAGCCGGCATAGGACAGGTGGCCTTCGTCGCGGTACAGGAACGTGCCGTCCAACTCGGTGATGCACGCCGACTCCGAGCACAGCGCGGCGTCGAACGACACAACTTCGACATCGGCCTCGCTGCGGACCCGCGCGAGGAACCCGAGCACTTCATGCTTGCTGGCGCGGTACTCGGCCAACGGCATGTCGCAGTCGATGAACCTACCGAACAACGTCCGGTTGCGCGCCCTGCGCTCGAGGCAGCGACTGAAGTCGAAGCCGGTGCTCGGCGGCGGCGCGACGATGACCACGCGTTTGCCCAGTGCACGTAACTTGCCCACGGTTGCGCGCATCGCGGCGATCGCGACGGCTTCGTCGGTCTCTTGTTCGATCGTCGATCCTTCCATTTTGCGAAGGAGTCGACGCTCAGGATCAAAATACGGATAGAACGCGCTCGACAGCACCACCAGCCTGATCGACGATGTCTCCGCGAGGTGGTCGATGACCGACTGGTTGAACGTCAGGCAACGCTCGGCGAAATCGCGCGGATGCTCCGGCGTGATCTGCGCCAGGCCGAGCAACGGACCACAGGAACTCTTGGTCGCCTGGACGACGCCGACATCGGTGGTCGCGGCCAGGCCGGGGACGAGGTGCATCGCAAACGAATCGCCCCACACCATGATCGCCGGCGCGTCGGCATTGCGACACGCCGGTGTCGAATCGAATCGCTCGTAACCTTCGCAGGCATCGCCGAAGCCCACGTTGTCGCGGCGGAGCCATGCATAGTCGACCGCCGATGCATCGCTGCTCCCCACCGTCGTCGTGCGCGCCGCGAGACCCAGCGGTACCAGCGCCAGCATCGCCGACGTTGCCAGTGCGGCCAGCACCCAACGCCGCCGGAAGCGGAACTCCGTGCGCCGGACCGGCAGTTCGACGTGCCGATAGAGGCCCCAACCGAGCAGCAGCGAGAGGGTCACTCCCGCCAACTGCACCGGCATGCCTGGCTCGCCGAACGAAGGATCGCCGGCGTAGACGTTGTTGATGAAGGCAAAGATCGGCCAATGCACCAAGTACAACGAGTACGAAGCATCGCCGACTCTGGCGAGCGCACGCGGAATCGGCGTGTCGGCGAATGCTTCGTGCCGGCGCAGGATCACCAGCAGCGTCGCGGTGCAGACCAGAGCGATGTTCACGAACGGCGGTGCCGCGACCGGCACCACCGGAATCACCAGCAGCACGACCAGCGCCGGCAGGAACAGGCGTGCGATGACGACCTCGGCGCGTGCACTGCGTGCCGTCCACAATGCCGCGACCGATCCGAGCGCGAGCTCCCAACCCCGGGCTGGCAGCAGGTAGAACGCCGCGTCCGGATTGGTGAAGGCAAGGGCGACGCACAACGCGAAGCTGCCGAGCAGCAACAACACGTTGCCTGCGGACCAGTAACGACGCGGCAGCAGCGCCATGGCGGCCGGCAGCAACAGGTAGTACTGCTCCTCGACCGCGAGTGACCACACATGCAGCAGTGGCTTCAACGCGGCGGCGCCTTCGAAGTAACCGGTCTGCTGCCACAGCGCGAGGTTGCCGGTGAACGTCACCGCACCGGCCAGCTGCAAGGTGAAGTCGTGCCACTCCACCGCATCGAGCAGGAAGTACGCCAGCACGCCGGTAACCGCGAACGTGACATAGGCGGCCGGCAGCAACCGCTTCGCGCGGCGGAAGTAGAACTCTGAAAAGCGGAAGGTGCCCCGGGTGATCGCCCTCGCCAGCATCCCGGTGATCAGGAAGCCGGAGATGACGAAGAAGATGTCGACGCCGAGGAACCCCGCATCGATGAACCCCGCCTTCGCGTGCTGCAGGATCACCAGCAGCACCGCCAGGCCGCGCAGGGCCTGGATGTCTATGCGCATTGCCACGGGCGGTAACCGACGTGAGGAAGCGCCGCTCAGAAGCGGCGCGCCAGGGTCATGCCCCAGCTGTAGCCCTCGTAGGCACCGGTGGTCTGCACGCGCTCGCTGTAACCGGCGAAGACCGTGAACTGCCACGGCGTGTAGATGCCGAACACCAGCGACGCGCTGAGGTCGTTGGCGCGACGCCACGAGGTGAAGGTTTCATCGCGCTGCCGGCCGAGCCCGGCCTGCACCGACAGCCCCACTTCGTCGCTGATGCCGAAGTAACTGTTTGCGGTCAGTCCGTAGCGTCGGTAGTTGTCCGGCGCGTAATAGCCATTACCGAGATTGCGGTCGTGCGAGATGTGCTGCAGCATGCCGCCGAGGTCGAGCATCACGCCCGGCCTGCGCACGACGGCACGACGCATCGCCAGCGTCCACTCATTGCTGTTGTTGCCATCGCTGTAGTCGTCACGGCGCAGCATCAGGTCGCCGGTCCAGTGCATGTCCGGAGTCCAGTGCACCTGGCCGAGCGCGCCGTGGCGGGTCAGGCCCAGCGACAACGAACGCGGCGAAATCGCGAGGCGATCACGGTCCGCGGACAGGCCGAGGCGCCAGCTGTCGTTGGCGCGATGGTCGACGCCTGCACGCCAGAGGAGAGTGCCGTCGCCGTCGATCGAGGAATGCCCGACTGCAGCCGACCACTCGGTGCGTTGCGACGATGCGTAGCGCAGTCCGACCAGTCCGCGGGTCTGTGCTATCGAATCATCGCCATCGACCGCGACGAACGGACTGGTCACCGGCGAACTGTTCTCCCAGCGGCCAACCTCGATCGTGTAGTGCAACGCGTCGCCATGGGCCAAGTCGGCGCGCAACGTCGGTCGCGACGTGACCAGGTCATCGGAATCGTCGCTGTGCGCGTACTCCAGCGCGACGAAGGAGCCGGTGCGGATGCGTGTGCTGCGCGCAAGGTCGGTCGCATCCTTGCTGCCGGGTTTCAGTCGTTCGACCTCGGCAACGTGCGGCAACGCCATGCGCGGCCTCGCGCTCTGGCGCAGGGCAACCGCCTCGGTGTAGTGGGCCAGGTAGTTGTCGGGTTCGGCCGCCAGCACCGGAGCATTGGCCGCCTGCGCACCGTCGATGCGACCCGCCCATGCCAGCACTGCGGCGTGCAGCGATTGCCCTTCCGTACTTTGCGCGGCGGCAGGGTCGGCGTGCAGCACGCGCTCGGCTTCGGCGAAGTTGCCGTTCCAAGTCAGGTAGCGCACCAGGTCGAGGCGCGCGTCGCGGTCATCTGGATGCGCGGCGACGTGATCCTGCATCAGCTGCAGTGCACCGCCGGCATCGCCTTCGCCCATGCGCACGCGCGCCTGGTCGTCGAGCGGCGGCCCAGACGTTTCCTGTGCCGATACAACGCCGGGCATAGCCAGCAGCGCGCCGATGATCCATGCCAGTGGCTTCATTTGCGCCATTTGCGGTTCCCCGAGATCCAAAGGTCGAAGGCGAAACGCAGCATGGTGAAGCTGTCGGCGACGATCAGCGCGTAACGCAGGGGTGTTACCAGGATGCCCTTGAAGAACATCCCCAGTCGCTGGCCTTTCGACACCAGGACCAGCACCGCCAGCGACACGATCATCTCGGCGACAATGGTCACCGCCAGCGGCTCCCACATGCGCAGGACCAACAGAATGATGAGCGCGGTCGGGAAGCCGACCTTCTCTAGCGCGGACATGAACATGGCCCAGCCGATCGGGCGTCCGTACTCGAGGGTGTATTTCTCCCCGAACGGCTGCCGGTACTGCTCCTTGATCTTGCGCAGGTCTTCGACCCGTTGCGCCTCGCCGCTGGCCTTGTCGCGCCGGCGCTTGCCCCAAAGCTTGAGCGACTTGAACGGCGTGCGCAGCAATGCGTCGAAGTAGTAGCAACTCTGCAGGAACGACGACGACCACAGGTAGATCTGCTTCGGCAGGCGCTGGACTTCGGGTTCTTCCGAGCGCGCCAGCACGTCCTGCAACTGGATGTTGCGGTAGCCCTCGTTGTTGAGGGCGAAGCCGATGAAGATGTCTTCGGAGTTGGTCAGGTCGTCGCCGAAGATCGGTTCGTAGAGATCGAACAGGTCCTTGATGTACTTGCGCCGGTACGCCACCGCGCAGCCCACCGGGTTGGTGATGCTGCCGAAGAACACCATCTGGCCCTTGTAGACGAAACGCTGCAGGAACAGGTACAGGCATTCGCGATAGGTGTTGGTGATCCACCACCAGACCGAGTGCAGCATGCCGCGCCGCGCATGCGGGTCATCGTAGGTTTCCGCACCATGCCAGCGACGGAACTCCTCGGTCTGCGCGAGCGCGTGCCGGTTCTTCGGCCGCATCGGCAGGATGGTGCCGCAGGCACTGGCGATGCCGATGCCCTGGTACAGCTCCTGCACGCAACGTTCGATGTATTCCGGCGATTCGAGGAAGGTGTCGCCATCGAGGATGAACTCGACGTCGCAGTCGAACTCGCGCGACTGGCGTTTGATGGTCGGCGTCTTGCCGATCGAGGTGGCACGTTCGAACACGGTCAGGTTGAGTCCGGCCGCCGCTGCGTACTCGCGCGCGCGGGGTACCGTCTCGTCCTTGCCGCCGTCGTCGACCAGGATCACGTTGCGTGGTTGGACCGTCTGCCGCGCCAGCGAGGCGAGGCAGTGGATGATGTTGTCCTCTTCCTTGTAGGCGGGGATGACCACATCGACCACCGCCGCCCGCCAATCTTCGGCGGGGGTGGGAACGGTCTTGTCAGGGCCGCGCAGCAGCCCAACCGCGCTAAGCAGCGCGTTCGGACTGAGTACGAACCAGGGTGCAGTGGCCATCGCGTTCTTCCTGAAGGCGGGCGCGCTCGATGGCGACGAGGTCGTCGATCGTGCGCTCCAGGGGATAAAGGTGCTGGAAACCGGTCTTGTCGCGTAACCGGTTCAAACTGGGACGACGACGCCGGATGTCCTCGAAATCCTCGCCGTAGGCTTCTCGCAGGCCCACGTGCTTGATCTCCGAACGGCTGCCGGAACGCTCGATGATCAGTCGCGCCAGCTCGATAATGCTGATCTCGCGATCGTTGCCGACATTGGCGACCATGGTGCCGCGGCCGACTGCAGTGGCGAGCGCGTCGAGCGCGACGACGGTATCGCGCACATCGCAGAACGAACGCGTCTGCAGGCCACCGCCGAACACGGTGATCGGTTCGTTGCGTACCGCCTGCGACACGAAGCGCGGCAACACCATGCCGTAACGACCGACCTGGCGCGGACCCACGGTATTGAAGAAGCGCGACACCACAGCCGGGATGCCGAACCGCTGCGCATAGGACAGGCCCAACGCTTCGTCGGCGATCTTGCTCACCGAGTAGTTCCAGCGCGTGCCGGCGCGGGTGCTGACGACCAGGTCCTGATCTTCGTGCAGGATGTCCTCGTCGTTGTGGCCATAGACCTCTGAACTGGAGGCCAGCACCACCTGCGGCTGCCAGCCGCCTTCGCGCGCGGCACGCAACAAGCGTTCGCATGCGGCGATGTTGACCGCGAGCACTTTGGTCGGCTCGGCCAGCACGCGATACACACCCACCACGGCAGCCAGGTTGTAGATGCGGTCCGCCCAGGCGACCGCGCGATCAAGCTGCGGCCAGGTGAGGATGTCGGCTTCGTCGAAACGCAGGTTGGCGTTGTCGTCGTGGTGTGCAAGATTGGATCGTTGCCCTGTCGACAGGTCATCCACCACGTGGACTTTGTCCCCACGCGCCAAATGCAAGTCGACAAGATGCGAGCCGATAAATCCGGCGCCGCCGGTAATTAGGATGTGCATTGCCCCCGCCCCTGAAAAATCGAGAACCGCCGGATGTGGCTGCCCTTTGCATTGTGTGATCAGTTTCCCGGTTTGACGCATAGAGCATGCCAAACCGGCCACGGGACCGACCGACGGCGTGAATCCGGGAATCTGCGGCGTGAAGCCTCGCCAACGGCGAACAACGCGTCTTGAGGTCAGTTCGTGCCGTGATGCTTGCCCTGCCACGGCCGATACCAGGCGCGAATGCGGGCGATGTCTGCGGTCATGTCGTCGGTGAGTTCGAATACTGGCCCAACACCAATGGTTTTCTCGGGATAGTGGAAGTACACCGGCAGCACTGGCACGTCGGCGGCGCGGGCGATCCGCCAGAAGCCCGGTTTCCAGCGGTCGACCGGCTTGCGGGTGCCCTCCGGCGCCACTACGAACCAAAGATTGTCAGCAGTGACAATCAACGTCGCTGCCTGCTCGACCACGCCATGGGCGGCGCTGCGGTTGACCGCGATTACCCCGAGTCGACGCAGGATCGGGCCGAGCGGCCACCAGAACAGCTGGTGCTTGCCCAGGATCCTGACGTCCAGGCCCAGCGCCAGCTTGAAGGCGAACCCCCAGATCCCATCCCAATTGGACGAATGCGGTGCAGCAATCAGGACCAGCCTGGGCAGATCCGGCCAGCTACCGGCCATGCGCCACCCGCCCACCCGCAGGACCGTGCGCCCAAGCCAGCGGGTGAAGGCATTCGGGCTCACCCGCGGCGCATTCGGCGGCAGCGGCACCACGATGTCGTCGGCCCGATCGGCCATCTCCGTCCCCTTGGTCCCTAATCCCAATCCCGCGTTGCGCGTCCCCGCTTGATCGTACTGCGTTCGCGCTTCGCGCCCAGCCGTCGCTCCTTCGATGCCCGGCTGGGCTTGGTCGCAATCCGCGGCTTCGGTGCGCGCAGCCCACTTTCGACAAAGTGCACCAGGCGCTCGCGCGCGTCCTCGCGGTTGCGCTCCTGGGTGCGGAAGCGCTGCGCGTTGATCACGAAGACGCCATCGTCGGTCAGCCGCCGATCGCGCTTGGCCAGCAATCGCTCCCGCACTGCTTCCGGCAACGATGGCGAATTGGCCACGTCGAAACGCAGTTCGACCGCCGTCGCCACCTTGTTGACGTTCTGCCCGCCGGGACCCGAAGCGCGTACGAAGCGCTCGTCGAGTTCGGCGTCGGCAATCGTCAAATCGTCAGTGATCTGCAGCATGCGCGGATTGTAGGGCCGGCGCGCGATCGAACAACGCCAGTGTCCGCGCGAACTCCGCATCCAAAGGCGCTTCGATCGCAAAGCGTGCACCGCTGACCGGATGCACGAACGCCAAGCGCTGCGCATGCAGCAGCATGCGATGGATACCCAACATGCGGAACGCGCGATTGTGGCGGCCATCGCCGTGACTGGTGTCGCCAATCAGATGATGCGAGACATGCTTCAGGTGCCGGCGGATCTGGCGGAAGCGGCCCGTGTGCGGGCGGGCGCGCAACAGCGCGTAGCGCGAGGTCGCGAATCCGCTCGAGGGTATGTCCAGTTCGGTCGTGCCCAGGCGTACGAACTCCGTGATCGCGGTCTTCTTGACCGGTTTGCCCGGGCCGCCATCGAGCGGATGGTCGATGACGAAATCTTCCTCCGGCCAGCCGCGGCAGACCGCGAGGTAGTCCTTCTCGACCTCGCGCGACATCAAGACCTTGCCGAGCTGCGAGGCGGTCTCGCGATCGAACGCCAGCAACAGGCAGCCGCTGGTGGCGCGATCGAGCCGGTGCACGAGGAAGATCGGCTTGCCGAACTGCTCGCGCAGCCGGTCGGCGGCGAAGTCGGTTTCGCCACGCGCCAGGGCGCTGTCGTGGACCATCAGTCCCGCGGGTTTGTCGACGACGGCGAGCCAGTCGTCGCGGTACAGCACCGCTAGCCCAGCCATCATTTCCGGCGCGGCCACGCCGCCAGCAACGCCCACACGCCACCGAGCCCCGCGATCCACACCGAGGCCGGGATGCCGAACAGACGCGGCCCGCCGGCTTCCAGCGCATACAACACCGCAGCGACGATCAGCAGGCCGGTGCCGAGGATGGCGGCGATGGTGCGGCGCTGCGCGCCGCGGATCGTGCGGGTGAGGTCGCGCAGGTCCTGCGAGTTGATCTGCGCCGTGGATTGCCCCTGGACCTGCTGCGTGAGCCAGGCGTGCAGCAGGCGCGGCATGTCGGGCGCATGCGTGATCATTTCCGGCAGGCGCTTGCGGAATTCTTCCGCCAGCCGCTGCGGGCTGTAGCGTTCGAGCAGGATCTGCTCCAGCACCGGTCGCGCCACTGCCCACATGTCGATCTTCGGATCGAGCTGGCGACCGACACCCTCGATGTTCAACAACGTCTTCTGCAGCAGGATCAGCTGCGGCTGGATCGTCAGTTCATAGCGTTGCGCGGTGCGGAACAGCTTGAGCAACACTTCCGCGAGCGAAATCTCCGCCAGCGGCCGGGTGAAATACGGCTCGCACACCGCGCGCGCGGCGGCTTCGAGTTCGTCGATGCGGATGTGCGAGGGCATCCACCCGGCCTGCACGTGCAATTCGGCGACGCGGCGGTAATCGCGCTTGAAGATCGCCATGAAGTTCTCGGCGAGGTAGTACTGGTCCTCGCTGGAGAGCTGGCCCATGATGCCGAAGTCGAGCGCGATGAAGCGCGGGTTGTCCTTGCGCTCGCTGTCGGCCCAGATGTTGCCGGCGTGGGCGTCGGCGTGGAAGAAATTGTCGCGGAACACCTGGGTGTAGAACACGCGCACGCCTTTCGCCGCGAGCGCCTTGCGGTCGATGCCGGCGGCGTCGAGCGCGGCGATGTCGTCGCTGGGGATGCCGTGCACGCGTTCCAGCGTCAGCGTGCGTTCGGCGGTGTGGCTCCACACCACTTCCGGCACGTACAGGTCGGGCGAGTTTTCCCAGAAGCGGCGCAGCACCGAGGCGTTGGCACCTTCGCGTTGCAGGTCGAGTTCGGCGGCGAGGGTGTTTTCGATTTCGGCGACGATCTCGCGCGGGCGGATCTTGTCTGCGGCCGGATGGGTGCGATCGACGATGCCGGCCATGGTCTTCAGCAACGCGACGTCGGCGGCGATCTGCTTTTCGATCTCCGGCCGCAGCACCTTGACCACGACTTCGCGACCGCCCGGCAAGGTCGCCGCGTGCACCTGCGCGACCGAGGCCGACGCCAGCGGCGTGGTGTCGAAACGTTCGAACGCCACCTTGATGCTGCGGCCGAGCGACTGCTCGACCAGCGTGCGCGCGGTCTCACCGTCGAACGGCGCGACGCGATCCTGCAGCAGGGTCAGTTCTTCGGCGACATCCGGCGGCACCAGGTCGCGGCGTGTCGACAGGATCTGTCCGAACTTGACGAAGATCGGTCCGAGCTCTTGCAGCACCATCCGCAGGCGCACACCGCGCGACAACGCCGCGATCTCGGGCGAGGCTTTCGGCACGAACGGACGCGCCAGCTTCAACCAGCGTTCGATCGGCGTGCCGTCGAGCAGGTCGTCGAGCCGATACCGCAACAGCACCCGGCCGATGCGCAATGCGCGCATGGCCGACTTCACGCTGTTCAACTGCATGCCGCTCAACTTCATGCCACGCCTCCGCGTTGCAGGCGCGCGATCTTCGCGGCGATGCGCTCGACATCGTCGCGCAGCGCGTCGACGTCGTCGTGGAAGGCATTCAGTTCAGCGCGCGGGACCACGTCGCGCGATTCCTCGGTGACGTATTCGGCCGCGCTTTCGGCGAAGTTGCGCCCGGCCACGCGCGCTTGCTGCAACGCGGCCGCCACAGCCTTGGCGATCTGCACGCCCAGCACGTCGCCGAATACGCGGGTGAACGGCTGCTGCCAGTCGGGATCGAAACGTTCGGCCAAACGTTGCAGGCGACGCGCGAGGTCGGCATCGCCGGAGACGCGCACCTTGCCCACTGGCGGCGCATCGTCGCGGCGGAACATGCTTCCGAACGGCCCCGGCAGTTGCGCGATCAACCCGGCAAGCGAGCCACGCACGCTGAGATCGGGCTCGCCTTCGCTCGCGACCGGGCCGACCACGAGTCGTTCGCCTTCGACGCTGACCTGCAATGCCAGGGGCGGTGCTTCGAGCGTCAGCGCGACGCGCTGGCCATCGAGCGTGCGCAGGCTGCCGCGGGTTTCCGGATCGAGCGCCAGCGCGCGGTTGAGCGCTGCTTCCAGCGCGCGACCGGCCATGGGCTTGAGCGAATCGAGTGGGCTGCTGCGTCCAGTCATCGGGACATTGTAGTGCCGGGCTGTAACTGCGCAGCGCGCAAGCGCGCGAGGCCTTCGGCGAAGCTCACGCGCGGCACGTAGCCGAAATCGCGGCGCGCCGGCGCCATGTCGTACCAGTGCGTGGTCGCGAGCTGCTCGGCGAGGAAGCGGGTCATCGGCGGCTCGCCCCGGAGCGGCAGCGTGTGCCACAAGCCTTCGCAGAGCGCGCCGGCGGCATAGGCGACGCCGAACGGAATCGTCTTCGTCACTGTTGGCGCACCGACTGCTTCGAGCAGGCCATTGAGGGTTTCGCGCAGCGTCTTCGGCTCGCCGTTGCTGATGAAGTAGGCGCGTCCGGCGCAGGCCGCGCCTGGCGCGAGGTGTTCGAAAGCGTCGAAATGCGCCTGCGCGGCGTTGTCGACGTAAGTCGAGTCCATCACGTTCTGGCCATCACCGACGAAGCGCAATCGACCGGTCTTCGCACGTGCTACGAGCCGCGGCAGCAGGTGGTTGTCGCCGACACCCCAGATCAGGCGCGGCCGCAGCGCCACCGTCGCCAGCGCAGCATCGTTCGCGGCGAGCACCCTTTGTTCGGCGATCTTCTTGGTCGCCGCGTAAGGCGCCTTGAGGTCGTCGCCGTAAGGCACGCTGTCGGCCGTGCCGCCTTCGACCGGATGCGTGGCGCGATGGGTCACGCTCGGCGTCGAGGTGTAGACCAGCCTGCCGATGCCATGCGCACGGCACGCGGCAATCACGTTTTCGGTACCAACGACATTGGCGCGGTGGTAGCTGTCGTAGCTGCCCCAGGCGCCCGCCTTGGCGGCGTTGTGGAAGATCGCGTCATGCCCCGCACAGGCGACGAGCACGGCATCGCGCTCGGCAAGATCGCCCTGCACTTGCGCGACGCCGAGCGCATCCAAAGCCGGGTAATGGCCACGGCTGAAGCTGGTGACGGCATGCCCGCGTTCGACCAGGCCGCGACAGAGCGCTTGCCCGAGGAAACCACCGCCACCGGTGACGAGGATCTTCATGGTTCTTCTGCTGTCGCTTTTGCTCCCTCCCTTTCGCGCAGCGAAGGGGAGGGTTGGGGAGGGGTGCTCTTGACGTTGCCGTGGCTGTAGCTCTTCAGACTCTCCAATGCTCGCAAGATATCGTCCAACACATCTTCTGTACGCAGGAGAACATCATCGTTCCAATACCGAACCACTCGAAAACCAGCGCCCAGCAACACCCTCGACCGCTGCAGATCGTAGTCCGTTTGCTCCGCATGCTGTCCGCCATCAAGCTCAATGATCAACTTCATTTGCGGGCAAACAAAGTCGGCGATGTATCCCCCGATCGGAACCTGCCTGCGGAACTTGTAACCGCCAATCTGGCTCATTCGTAGCCGCTGCCACAGATGACGCTCGGCATCGGTGGCGTTGCTACGCAGATCACGGGCGCGGAAACGGCATTGGTCCACTGGTCTTCTCAAGGCTGCAAAAACAAGAGACAAGATCAAAGGCACCCCTCCCCAACCCTCCCCTTCGCCTATGGCGAAAGGGAGGGGGACAAGCGCTGCGCCGCCCACGCCGTCAGTTTCTCGCGGCCGATCTTGGCGTTGTGGCGGATGTCGACCGGGAACTTCGGATGGAACAGGAAAGCATCGACTTTCGCAGTCTGTACATGGCCATTGGCGACATGGCGCAATTCATCGGTAATACGTTGCTGCTGGTCCTGCTTCACGCCATCGCGCAATTCGACGCACAGCACCGGACGTTGCGCACCCAACGCACCGATGCCGACCAGCGCGGTGCGGCGCACGTCGGGATGGGTGTTGAAGATCGGTTCGATCTGCTCCGTGCACAGCGTCGCTTCCGCCGTGACCACGCGCTGCGTCTTGCGACCGCAGAACCACAGGCGACCTTCGGCATCGAACCAGCCGAGGTCGCCCATGCGATGCACGATGCGTTCGCTGCCATCGGGCCGGCGTTCGCGGATCTTCGCCTGGCGCGTCGCGGCATCGCGGTTGTAATACGTGTCGGTCGCGGTCGGGCCGGCGACGGTGATTTCGCCAACCTGGCCCGGCTGCACTTGCAGCGCATCGTCCCATTCGGTGATCGCGGCATCGTCGATGCGGATGATTCGGACATCGTTCGGCGGCACCGGGCGGCCGACGCAGGTGCCGGCGCCGCGTTCGGTGGCTTCGCGTGTTTCCTGCAACTCGCGCCCTTCGATCACGGCCACCGGCAGGCATTCGGTGGCGCCATAGGGCGTCCACAGCTGCGCGTCGTCCGGCAGCAGCGTGCGCATCGTCGCCACCACGTCGGCAGGCACGGGCGCGCCGGCGGAAGTGACCCGTTTCACCGTCGGCAGATGCACGCCATGCCGCGCAAGGACCGCGACCAGCGCCGGCGAACCAAACAACTGGGTGATGCCGAAGCGTTCGATCGTCTGCACCAGGCGGCGCGGGTCCGCCTTGGCGGGGCGCGTCGGGTCCATGTCGGGAATGATCGAGGTCAGGCCAAGCGCAGGATCGAACAGCGCGAACGGCGGGAACGTGGGCAGGTCGATGCCCCCTGCTTCGATGCCGAACGCATTGCGCAGCATGTCGATCTGCGCGACGAAGTGACGATGGCGATACACCACGCCTTTCGGGACGCCGGTGGAGCCGCTGGTGAACAGCATCGCGGCGACCTCGTCCGCCTGCGTGTCGGCAAGCTGCGCGCTGGCATTCGCACCATCGCGCTCGACTTGCGCCAACGTCGCGTCGCTTAACCACGCCCGCGTACCCGTGGTGATGCGCACGCGCGCCGAGCGCGCCCAGCCGAGTACGGCGCGCGCGAGGTGCGCGAGCGGGATGCCGATGAAGGCCTCCGGTTGCGCTTCGTCCAGGCACTGCTTCAGCGCGCGCTTGTCGATGCCGGGATCGACCAGCACCGGTACCGCGCCGGCCTTGAACAGCGCGAACATCAACAGGAAAAACTCCGGCGTCGGTCGCACCATCACTACGGTGCGGGTACCACGCACGATGCCGTGCCTGGCGAGCCCCGCGGCGATGGCATCGCTGCGTGCATCGAGCTGGGCGTAGCTGAGCGCGATGTCGTAACGGCCGTTGCGGCCGGGGCAGCGCATCGCGATCTGCTCGGGTCGCTCGCGCGCAAGGCGCGGAAGCGAAGCGGCGATGTTGCAGGGAACTACTCCCTCCCTTTCGCGCAGCGAAGGGGAGGGGTGGGGAGGGGTGCTTTTGATGTTGCTGCTCATCGCGAAAAGCTTACCCCCTCCCAACCTCCCCCTACTCGCTTCGCGAGCAAGGGGAGGAGTCACAGGGGATGCGTATCGAGGAACTGACGGATCGCCGGCACCAGTACCGCGTGCTTGTCTTCCAGCACGTAATGGTTGGCGTCGTCGAATGCCTGTACCTGCGCCCGCGGCAGCGCGGCGGTGAAAGCGTCGAGGCAGTGCCGATCGAACACGAAGTCGCGCAGTCCCCAGCCAATGAAGACCGGACGACCGGCGAACTCGGGCAAACGCCGTCCCGCTTCGGCAACGAGCGCCCACGCCCGATCGCCCTCGCGCAGCGGGATGTCCTGCATGAAGCGCAAGGTGGAGATCCGGTTGGCCCAGGTGTCGTAGGGCGCAACGTAGGCGCGGCGCACGTCGCGCGGCATCCTCCGTTCGACGCCGAGCCAGGATGCGCCCGCGGAGAACAGGTTGAAGGCGCGGATCAGCGCGCCACCGATGCGCGAGTCGCGGCCGAAGGACAACTGCCACGGCATCGCCTTCGCCGCGGGTAGCGGGAAGGCGGCAGTGTTGAGGATCACCAGTCGCTGCACCTGCGGCATGTGCCGCAATGCCCAACCAAATCCGATCATCCCGCCCCAGTCGTGCACCGCCAGCGCCACCGGGGCGGTGATGCCGAGCTTGTCGAGCAACGTGGTCAGATCGTCTACGCGCGATTGCAGCGTGTAGGTGTAGTGGTCGTCGTTCGGCTTGTCCGACAAGCCCATGCCGATATGGTCAGGCACGATGCAGCGATAACGATCACGCAAGCCGAGCACGAGGTGCCGCCAGTAATAGCTCCACGACGGGTTGCCATGCAGCATCACGATCACTTCACCGTCGCGCGGACCTTCGTCGAGGTAGCTCAGCGCGATGCCGGGGCGAATTTCGAGTCGCTGCGGAGCGAATGGGTAGTCAGGGAAATTCATCAATCGCCGGGATTTTTCCCCTTCTCCCGCCGGGAGAAGGTGCCCGAAGGGCGGATGAGGGTTCGGTGTGCGAAGGAGATGATGCTTGGACGGATCCGGCAAGGAACAGTGTCGCTTCGCCGTCCCTCACCCCAACCTCTCTCCTTGCAGAGAGAGGCTAAAAAATCACCAGACGACTTCGGCCATCGAGCAATTCAGGCCCGAACCGATGCCGAGCAGTGCGACGCGGCTGCCCTTCTTCAGGCGGCCCATCTCGCGCAGCTTGCTGAGCACGATCGGCACCGACGCCGGACCGATGTTGCCATGCTCGCCGAAGATCGTCATGACCTTCTTCGGATCGATGCCGATGGCCTGGATGATGGCCGAGGTGTGGACCTTGCTGACCTGGTGGATGACGAACTCGTCGAGTTCCTCCACCACCCAGCCGAGGCTCTGCCGGGCGACCTGGAAGGTCTTGCTGGCGAGCTTGATGCCCTCGATCATCAGCATGCGGGTGTCGGTGATCATGCCGTCGAGGTTGCCGCGGCACAGCTTGTTCCACTCGGTGGCCGCGCGGGTAACGCCGCCGCGGTAGCGCGGTGCGCCCGGCGCGAGTTCGGCGCGGGCCAGCACCATCGCCGCGGCGCCGGAGCCGAGCGTCAGCGTCGCCATCTCGTTCTTGAATTCGGCCTCGGTCGAATCGCTGCGCAGCATGCGCTCGATGGTCTTCTCGTAGGCCAGGTTGGCGGTCTCGCCGTCGACCACGAGCGCGTAGTCGATCTCGCCACGCTCGATCATGCGGCTGGCGATGTCCATGCCGCTGAGGAAGGCCAGACAGGCGTTGGCGACGTCGAAGTTCTGGCATTCGTCGCCGAGGCCCAGGTTGCCGCTGACGATCGAGGCGGTCGACGGCTCCAGGTAGTCGCGGCTGACCGAGGTGTTGACCAGCAGCCCGATCTTGTCCGGATCGATGCCGGCGTCGGCCAGCGCCTTGACCCCGGCCAGCGTGGCCGCGTCGGACGCCTGCATGCCTTCGTCCCACAGCCGCCGCGCATGGATGCCGGCGATGTCCTTGAGCACGTCGGCCTTGATGCCGAGACGGTCCAGGGTAGGCTTCAGGCGGGCGTTGATCTCCTCGGAGCTCAACCGACGCGGCGCGTCGATGTGGGCGAGGCCAGCGATGGCGACGTGTTGGAACAGCATGATGCGTACTGCCTAGGCGTACCGGGTGGCACGGAAACGCGACAGGATACCGCCTTCACGGCCCCTGCACATCCGCGCCGGTCACGGATCGATGCGGGGGTTTATCTGCCGCAGCGCCAGGCGGCGTAACGCTGTTCACCGTTCGTCGGCGGCCCCAGGGGCTGGACGGTGTCGGCGTTCAGGCCGGGAGCCTCGTTGCGCGCCAAGGTCTCCAGCTCCTCGCGTACCTTCAGATGGTTGCGCTCGTAGAAGGCGATGCTGTCCTTGACCGAGACCACGACCTCGCCACGCTTCTCACAACCGGCCGGCGGACCGGTGACTACCCGCACCGCGCTCGCGCCGGGTGCCATGTGGACCCAGGTACAGCCCGTGGCGACGAGGACAAACGCGGCAGCGATGATCAGTTTGCGCATGGAGGCTCCGGAATGAAAAAACGCACGGGATTGTGGCCCCGTGCGTCTGAATCTCGCAAAAGCGGTGCTGGTCTCCTCCCCTTGCCCGCGCAGCGGGTAGGGGGAGGTTGGGAAGGGGTGCTCTTCGCGTAAAGCCACAACATCAAAAGCACCCCTCCCCAACCCGTCCGGCCCGCCGGCATAGCCGTCGGGCGTTCGTCGGGCCGCGAGCCAGTGGCTCGCAAGCAGCCCTCCTCACCCCCTTCGCCTTCGGCGAAAGGGAGGGAGTAGAGACTTACTTCGCCGCGGTCTTCGCCACCGGCTTGCCGTCGGCATCGACCACCGACACCTCACCGAGATTCAGCGCGCGCACCGGCTGCTCGATCTTCGACAGATCGCCGACCACGACCCAGGTCAGCGCGTTCGGATCGATCGCCTTCGCCGCATTCGCCACCTGCGCCGGCGTCAGGCCTTCGATCTCGGCCTTGCGCTGGAACACGTAGTCGTCCGGACGGCCGTAGCGGACGATGCCGCCGACGGTGCCCATCACGGCGCCGGCGGTTTCGTACGAACCCGGCAGGCCGCGGATTTCGGTCGACTGGATCTTGCTCACCTCTTCCGGCTTAGGTGGGGACTTGCCGGTCGCGTACTCGTTGATCTCGCGCGACATTTCCTTCAGCGATTCGGCGGTCTTGTCGATCTGCACCGCCGCGAACGCCATCCACGGCCGCTGGCCGAGCGCGTTCTGCACCATGCTGTAGGAACCGTAGGCCCAGTGCTTGTCCTCGCGCAGGTTCATGTTCAGGCGCGAGGAGAACTCGCCGCCGAGCACCGCATTGGCGATTTCCAGCTTGGTCGCACCTTTGTCCTTGGTCGAAGGCACCAACTGGCCGACGTAGAGATTGGCCTGTACTGCACCCGGCTGGTCGATCAGGTAAACGCGTGGCTTGGTCGGCAGGGCCACCGCCGAGATTGCGTTCGTCGTAGCCGCCGTGCCCGAGGCCTTCCAGTCGCCCAAGTGCTTCTCCAGCACCGGGGTGATCTGCGCGAGCGTGGTGTCGCCGACGATGACCAGGGTCGCGTTGTCCGGACGCACCCAGTCGCGGTGGTAGCCAACGAGGTCATCACGCGTCAGCGACGCGATCGAAGCTTCCGTGCCGGTGCCGCTGAACGGGATCGCGTAGGCATGACCCTCGCCGTACAGCAACGGCGGCAGCACGCGCATCGCTGCACCCTGCGGACGTGCCTTTTCCTGCTGGATACCGGCCAGCCAGGTGGCGCGCACGCGTTCGATTTCCATGTCGTCGAAACGCGGCTTGCGCAGCATGTCGGCGAACAGGCCCACGGAATCGTCGAGCTTGTCCTTCAGCGCGGAGAGATAGGCGCTGCCACCGTCGAGCGAAGCCGAAGCGCCGAGGTTGGCACCCAATGCTTCAGCGCGGTTGCCGAACGCCAGCGCATCGAGGTCGCCCGCGCCTTCGTCGAGCATGCCCAGGGCAAAGCTCGAGGTGCCGAGCTTGCGTCCGGCATCGGCCGCATAGCCGCCGCCGAACAGATAGCTCATCTGCACCACGGGCACGTCGTGGCGCTCGGCGAGGATCACCTTGGTGCCATTGCTGAGCGTGGCACGCTGCAGCGACGGGAACTTGAGCTGCGGGAACTGCGTGGTCTGCGGCACGCCGGCCTTGCGGTCGACGGTGCTGGGCATGGTCAGGTACTTGCTGTTGACCGGCGGCAGCGTCAGCGGCGTCGGCGTCTCGGCCGGATCCTCGACCAGTGCGGTGCGCTCGCCAGGATTGACGACCAGGGTGTGGTCGCCCTTGCTCAGCCACTTCGCACCGAGTGTCTTGAAATCGGCAGCGGTGGTGGCGGCCCAATTCTTCTGCGTGTCGCGGAAGCAGCCCGGGTTGCCGGTGTAGATGGTGCATTCCGCCAGCGCGTCGGCCTTGCCGCCGAAGCCGCCGATGCGTTCGACGCCGCGGATGAAGCCGGCGTTCAACACCGTCTTGGCCTGGGTCAGCTCGACGGCGGTTGGGCCGTCCTTGATCAGCTTCTTCAGCTCTTCATCGATGATCGCTTCGACCTTCGCCGCATCCACGCCCTGCTTGACGGTGGCGGAGATGAAGAAGCTCGAGCCGAGCTGCGAATATTCGGCGCTGGCACTGACGCTATCGACCAGCTTGTCGTCGAAGAACAAACGCTTGTCCAGGCGCGAGCTGCGGCTGCCGCCGAGCACCTGCGCGAACACCTGCAACTGGTCGATGTCGGTGGTGCCGACCTGGGCCACGTTCCACAGGCGGTAGATGCGCGTCTGCGGCACCTTGTCCTGCATGGTTTCGCGCGTCGACTGGTCACGCTGGGCGACATCGACCTTGGGCTGGGCCATGTCCGGCGAGGCCGGGATGTCGCCAAAGTACTTGGCGACTTTTTCCTTGGCGGTGGCGACGTCGATATCGCCGGCCAGCACCAGCACTGCGTTGTTCGGGCCGTACCAGGTGCGGAACCACTGCTTCACGTCTTCCAGCGACGCGGCGTTGAGGTCGGCCATCGAGCCGATGGTGCTGTGGTGATAGGGATGGCCCTTCGGGTACATCGCCTTGCCGAGCTTCTCCCAGACCTGGCCATAGGGCTGGTTCTCGCCCTGGCGCTTCTCGTTCTGGACCACGCCGCGCTGCTCGTCGAGCGTCTTCTGGTCGATCGCGCCGAGCAGATGGCCCATGCGGTCGGATTCCATCCACAGCGCCATGTCGAGCGCGGTGGTGGGTACGTTCTCGAAGTAATTGG
Organism: Lysobacter sp. CFH 32150; assembly: GCF_022758295.1. Taxonomy (GTDB): domain Bacteria; phylum Pseudomonadota; class Gammaproteobacteria; order Xanthomonadales; family Xanthomonadaceae; genus CFH-32150. The sequence continues at coordinate 55,273 of NZ_JALDWJ010000010.1, forward strand.
TGCGGTCGGAATTGGTGGTGCCGTTCATGTCGGTGGCACCAGCCAGCTCGAACGGCTCGAAGAATTCGCCGGGGGCGTTTTCTGAACCGTTGAACATCAGGTGCTCGAACAGATGGGCAAAGCCGCTGCGACCGGCCGGCTCGTCCTTCGAACCGACGTGGTACCAGAGGTTGACCGCGACGATCGGCGCCTTGCGGTCGGTGTGCACGACCACGCGCAAGCCGTTAGCCAGCGTGAACTCCTTGTAGGGAATATCAACGCTGGCGCCCTGCGCGGACTTCGCGAGGGCGTCGCTGGGAGCAAAAGCAGCGCCGCCGCCGAGCGCGGTGGTCAGGGCAAGGGCGAGCAGGCCCTGTTTGAATGCGGCGCGCGGCCGGCGGATCGAAGACATGCGAAAAACTCCATGGTGGAAGGTTCAGTCCAACCCCCGATCCTAGCTTTACGGCGCGACCGATACACTAGGCCAGAGGGCATATCCGCCCTCGTATGGAGCGCCCCATGAGCCGTCGCAGCCTCGTCACCGGCGCCAACCGTGGTCTCGGCCTGGAGTTCGTCCGGCAACTGCTGGCGCGCGGCGACCGCGTGATCGCCGCCTGCCGGCACCCGGGCAAGGCCACCGCCTTGAACAGCCTCGCCGGCGAGCACCCCGGCCGCCTGCATGTGCTGCCGCTGGACGTCGCCGACGAGAAATCGCGCACCGCGTTCGCGCACGAACTGCCGCTGGTCATCGCAGACGAAAAGCTCGATCTGCTGATCAACAACGCCGGCGTGCTGCATTCCGGGGAGCGTTTCGGCAGCGTGCCAGCGACGAACCTCGACGACAGCCTGCGCACCAACGCCAGCGGCCCATTCCTGCTGACCCAGGCGCTGGCGCCGCTCTTGGTCGATGGCGCGCGCATTGCCAACCTGTCCTCGACGATGGGTTCGATCGCCAGTCGTACCGAGTTCCGCTCGCCCAGCTACTGCATCAGCAAGGCCGCGCAGAACATGGCCACCGTAATGCTGGCCAAGGCGCTGGCACCGCGCGGCATCGGCGTGATCGCCCTGCATCCCGGTTGGGTGCAGACCGAGATGGGCGGCGAGAGCGCGCAGACATCGCCGGCGCAGGCAGTGGCGGGATTGTTGCGGGTGATCGATGCCTTTCCGCTCGAGCAGAGCGGGCAGTTCCTCGATTGGCAAGGCGAAGTCATGCCCTGGTAGGGCGGGTCTTGACCCGCCTTGGCGCGTAAGGCGGGCGGGCGTGAAGCGGCGGGTCAAGACCCGCCCTGCGATTCCGTTCCCTCTTCCGACTTCAACATGTTCGACATCCTCCTCTACCAACCCGAAATCCCGCCCAACACCGGCAACGTGATCCGCCTGTGCGCCAACACCGGCGCGCGCCTGCACCTGGTGGCGCCGCTGGGGTTTTCGCTCGACGACAAGCAACTGCGGCGCGCCGGGCTCGACTACCACGAGTACGCCACGCTGCAGGTGCATGAGTCGCTCGAGGCAGCACTCACCGCGATCGCGCCGCAACGCCTGTTCGCGCTCAGCACGCGTGGCACGACCCGCTACGACACGCCGGCCTATGCCGCAGGCGATGCTTTCCTGTTCGGCCCGGAAACCCGCGGCCTGCCCGGGGATGTGCTGGCCGCGATTCCGCACGCGCAACGCCTGCGCCTGCCGATGCGGCCCGACAACCGCAGCCTCAACCTGTCCAATGCGGTTGCGGTGGTGGTGTTCGAGGCCTGGAGGCAGCAGGCGTTCGTTGGCAGCGCGACCTGTTGAGACAACCCGAATTCCGCTTCACGTTGTAGGAGCGGCTTATATCCGCGAGCTTTTAGTTGCCCAGAATCAAGAGCTCGCGGCGATAATCCGCTCCTACAAAACCAATAGCAGGTCGGATCAGTTCGGTCGCAGCGGGTGCGCTTCGGTGTTGAAAGTGACGCGGTCGAAGTCCAGCACCTGCTTCGGCGCGAACAACAGGTAGAAATACTTGAAGGTCTCGGCGAAGAGGAAGCTCTCCATCGAATCCGTCTGTTCCTTGCTGCGCACATCCTTCAACGCCGCGTAACCATCCTGGGTGCGGCAATGGCGGACGAAATCCTCGAAGAACTCGCGGCCCATCGCGCGGTATTGCGCATCGCCGGTGTAGCGGTAGAGGTAATAGGCGGATTCGACGATTTCCGGTCGCAACGGATAACCGCCCGACACGACTTCCATCTTCTGGTAGTCGAGCGCTTCCGGCTCGATGTCATGCAGCTGCCACATCTTCAGGCCTGAGGCCTGCAACCGGCGTGCGCGATCCAGATCGCCACCGAGCGCCAGCAATGCCGGCATGAACGCATCGAGCGCCCCGTAATGGGTTGCGGTGCGCTTGCCGGTATCCATGTCGACGTGTCCGTACCAGAGTTCGCCCTCGCGCACTTCATCGGCGAGGTGTTTGTTGACCGCGGCGATGCCGTCTTCCCACATCCACTTGCAGTCTTCGTCACCGAACAGGCGCCAGCACTTGTAGAGGTATTCGTAATAGGAGTCGATGCCGCCGCCGATGTGGCTGTCGCGATCGGTCCACTCGCCGGTCTCCACGTTGATGCCCGCACCGACCAGGCCGAGCTTCGAACGACGGTTGTAGGTTTCCACCAACGCGCGCTTGGCCTTGTCGAAATAGACCGGCTTGCCGGTGAGCTTGCCCAGCATGCCGAACTCGAGCAGCAGCGTGCCGGTTTCGGCTGGATTGCTGACGGCGCCGCGCACCGCGCCGGTGCGCAGGTTGACATGCGTGTACGGCAAGCCGGTTTTGGATTCGAACACCGGTAGCAGGCGCTGGCCGAGATCGTCTGCGAGCTTGAGCAGGCGCTCATCGCCAGTCAGCTGGTAGCCCGAGAGCAGGCCACCGAGCAGGCGGATGGTGACTTCGAAATTCTGCACGTAGATGTCGTGGTTGAACGACAACTCGGTGGCGATCAGTTCGCGGGCTTCTTTCGCTTCCTCGTCCAGGCCCATCAGGATCAGGGTGTCGAGCGCATCCACCGGCGTCATCAGCAACGAATGTGCGTACCAGTCACGCGGCGCCTTGCTCAGCGGCTTGAGCGCGTCGTGCCCCTTGGCGTAGCGCATGTAGCCGCGCCAGGCGTGGCGGGTTTCTTCCTTGACGCGGGCAGCGAGTTTGGTGGCCTGCGCATCGGTGATTGCATCGCGCTTGGCGGTATCGCGGTTGGCGGCGTGGGCCGATGGCAGCGCAAGCGCCAGCAGCAGACAACATGTCGTCAATAGTTTCATTGGTTTTGCCTGGAAGTGAGCGAACGCAGGGTGAGTTGTTGTTGCAAGTCGTCGAGGTTGGCCTTCGATACCAGTCGTAGCGACACAGTTTCACCGGGCAACAACGACAACGCGTTGTCCGAGAGTCCGACATCGAGCTCACCGAAATCGATCCACACCGCGCGTGCCAGCTTGTCGGCGTGCAGATCGAGGCGATAGCCGTCGACGTCGCGCTGCAGTTCGGCGTGCAGGCCGGGGTCGGGCAAGGCGAGTGCTTTTGCAGCGTCGAAGTAAACGATCCGACGCGAGACGGGTGTGTCGTCGACCAGCAGTTCGAACACCGCGGCCGTGCGTACGCGATCGGCACCACGCAACAACTCGGCGTCGGCGTAATTCGCCACGGCCGTCGCGGTGAGCGGCGCCAGCGTGACCGGCTTGCGTTCGTCGCGAAGCACCTTGCCGTCGAAGTCGATCACGCGCAGGCGCAGCTCGCCGGAAACCGATGCCGTCCGGTCGGAGACCAGCGTGACTTCGGTTTTCGCGTCCTTGCGCAGTGCGGCCACCGCGAGCGGCGCGAAGAACCGTCGCGCGTGGAAGTGCAGCGGCTTCCAGCGCCCGTAGTAGTCGATGCTCGCCCACGACGCGCCGGGCCACACGTCGTTGAGCTGCCAGTACAGCGAACCCATCGTGCGCGGACGCGAGGCGCGATGATGCAACGAAGCCAGTTCGATGCCTTCGGCCTGCATCACCTGACTGAGATAGACGAAGTCGGCGAAATCCTTCGGCTCGCCATAGCCTTCGCGGATGTACTGCAGCACGCGCGCGTTGCCGTCGCCGGCCATGAATTTCTGGTGCGCGCGGATCACCGGCGACTCGATGCCCTGCTCCGCCTTCGTCGCGAAGCTGTCGATCGTGCGCAGCGACGGCCAACCCTGCAGGCCGAATTCGGACACGAAGCGTGGCGTCTCGGCGAGGTACGCCTCGATCGGCTTGGACTCGGCCCACACGCCCCAATCGTGCTTGTCGCCATTGTTGGAATCGTTGGCGGGGCCGTCGAGATCGTTGCTCGGCGAACTCGACCAGTACGGCACGCCGCCGCCTTCCCGCACCACGACATCGCGCAGGTCGTGGCCGAACAGCTGCACGTAGCCATCCCACACTTGCTTCGCGAACGCCGGATCGGCTGCGGTCAGCGCCTTGCCCTGGCCCCAGTTCTTCCACGCGGTCTCTTCTTCGTTGTTGCCGCACCACAGGACCAGGCTGGGGTGATCGCGCAGGCGGCGGATGTTGTCGCGCGCCTCGGCGACGACATTGGCGCGGAACGCCGGGTCGTAGGCGGGCTGCATGCCGCCGCCGAACATGAAGTCCTGCCAGACCAGCAGGCCGAGTTCGTCGGTCAACTCGAAGAACGCGTCGCTCTCGTAATGACCGCCACCCCAGCTGCGCACCATGTTCATGTTGGCATCGCGCGCGGACTCGAGCACGCGCAGCAGTTGCGCTTGCGTGACGCGCGCAGGGAAGGCGTCGAATGGGATCGTGTTTGCCCCCTTCGCGAACACCGGAATGCCATTGATGACGAAGGCGAAACCGCGGCCCCACTGGTCGCGCTCACGCCGCAGCTCGACGCTGCGCAGGCCGGTCCGGCGGCTGGCCTCGGCTTGCTTGCCGTTGTCATCGACGACGCGCGCAGTGAAGGTGTACAGCGCCTGCTCGCCGTAGCCGGTTGGATACCAGCGTCGCGGACGGTCGATGCGGAGAGGCACGGCGATCTTGTTCTGTCCTCGCACGAGGGTCGCCTGCTGCTTGACGACCGCTGACTTGCCATCGGGATCGCGATGCTCCACTTCGAGCGTGACCGCACCTGCATCGTCGGACTCGATCTCGACCTCGGCAGCGAGTTCGGCGGCGTGTTCGTCCACCTTGTTCTGCTGCACATGGAAGTCGCCGATACGCAACGCGTCCCAGCTCTCCAGCCGCACCGGCCGCCAGATGCCGGCGGTGACGTAGCGCGGGCCCCAATCCCAGCCGGAGTGGTAGGCGGGCTTGCGCGCGAAGTTGACGGTCATCGCGTCTTTCGGCTCGTCGCCGAAGGGCGAGGGATAGTTGCCGGCAAGTTTGTGCGGCATCGCCTGCACCTGCGGCAGCAGGCGGCGGATCGGAGAGTGCAGCACCACGCGCAGCTGATTGCCGCGTGCGCGTAGTTTGCCCTGCACCGGCACGCGCCAGGTGCGGTGCGCGTTGTCGGCCGACAGCAGCTTCGTCTCGTTGAGATAGACGTCCGCGAACGTGTCCAGTCCTTCGAACACCAGATCGGCGTGCGCGCGCTTCAATGTCGCACGATCGACATCGAACTGCGTCCGGTATTCCCAGGTGCCGAGCCCAATCCACTGCAAGCCGGCTTCAGGTGCGCCGACGTAAGTATCCGGGATTGCGCCGTGGGCAAGCAGGTCGGTGTGGACGTAGCCAGGCACCGTCGCCGACCGCCATTGGGTGGCAGTGTCGTGCTCGGTGGCGAGGGCATCGGTCGGCACCAGGCGGAAAGACCACGCGCTATCGAGCTTGCGCGAAGACGGCTGCGCGGCGAACGCTGCCGACGTCGCCAGGCACAACAGCAGCAGGTACATACGCTGGATCATCGCGATTACTCCGTTGGCTTGCGCACCACGTCCAACACTTCGTAACACGCACCCATGGTGTGGTAATCGGTCTTGCCGGCCGGGCTCTTCTCGTCGCTGTACTTGCGGTTGTCGGCATCGAGGATGCGGTACCACGCGCCATGCGTGTGGTCGACGAAATGCTTCCAGCTGTAGGCCCATAACTGGTCGTACCAGCTCCAATACACGTCATCGCCGGTGCGTGCGGCCAGCAGCGCAGCGGCGGCGAGCGATTCGGCCTGCACCCAGAAATACTTGTCGTCGTCGCAGACGGAACCATCCGGCGCGAAGCCGTAATACATCCCGCCGCGCCGCTGGTCCCACGAACGTGCTAGCGCGGTGTCGAACAGGTGCCGCGCGGTCGGCACCAGCCAGTCAGACGCGACGTGGCGGTCGAGGATCACCAACAGCTTCGCCCATTCGGTCTGGTGGCCGGGCTGGAAGCCCCACGGACGGAACAGGTGTTTCGGATTGTCGCGGTTGTAATTCCAGTCGATGTTCCAGTCGACGTCGTAATGCTCCCAGACGAGGCCGTCGGCTTTCGCCGCCTGGCGCCGGGTCATGTTGTCGGCAAGCGTGAGCGCGCGCTCGAGGTAGCGGCGCTCGCCGCTGGCTTCGAATGCGGCGAGCATCGCCTCGCACATGTGCATGTTGGCGTTCTGGCCGCGGTAGCTGCTGAAATTCCAGCCGGCATCGGCTTCGTCCTTGTACAGGCCAGCCGATGGCTCCCAGAAGCGCAGCTGCAGCAGGTCCCAGGTGTCGTCCATCCATTCGCGCGCCCGCTCGACGCCCGCCTTCAGCGCGGTCGAATACGCCAGCAGCACGAACGCCACGCCGTAGCAGTGGTTGGTCGCGTCCTCGACCACGCCATCACGCAGCGTCCACGCATAACCGCCGCTCACCGGATTGCGATGCACGTCGCGCAGATAGCGCAAGCCGTGATGCACGGCTTCGAGATATTCGAGATTGCCGAACTCCCGATACGCCATCGCGTAGTTGAAGACGAAGCGCGTGCTGCTGACGAGGTGGCGATGGCCGGCGTCGTAGACCGTGCCGTCATCCTTGAAGTAATGGAAGAAACCGCCGGTCGGATCGATGCAGCGCGGATGGTAGAACGCCATCGTCTGCGCGATGTGCGTGCGCAGGAAATCGGCGCTGCGGAAATCGGCGCTTCTGGAAACGGGATTCGCACTCATGGGACAAGGCTCCGGGGAATCATGCGCTGCGGCCCAGGGCATGGGCGCCATCGAACAGGGTCTTGACTTCGGCCAGGGTTGGCATCGCCGCGAATGCGCCGTGTTGGGTCACGGTGAGCGCGCCACAGGCGGCGGCGAAACGCAGCACGTCGGCAAGCGTCGCCTCGTCGTGCAACAGCGCGTCGAAGTTGGCCGGTGTCACCTCGCGCGCAGCGAGTTGGTACAGCAAGCCGCCGACGAACGCATCGCCGGCTGCCGTGGTGTCGATCGCGCGCACGACGAATGCAGGCAGGCTGCCGCGACGGTCGCGGCTGCGCCAGTGCAGCGGCGCACTCCCATCGGTGACGACGATCAGGCGCGCACTCGCGGCCCACAACCGTGCGTAGACCGCCTCTTCGGCGCCGACGTCCGCGGCGAGGTAATCCAGTTCGTTACGCGCCAGCTTGACCAGGTCGGCCTGCTCCAATGCACTCCATAGCCGCGGCAACGGATCGACCTGCGGCGACCACAACGATGGCCGCAGGTTGAGGTCGATGCTGACCAGCGCGCCGTGTTCGCGCGCTTGTGTCATGCCATGCAGGGTGGTCTGCGCGATCGCTTCCTCGGTCAGACTGTTGCTGCAGGCGTGGAAGATCGCGGCATTGGCGAAACAGGCGGCGTCGAAATGTTCCGGCCGAAACAGCAGATCGGCGGCGGGCGGGCGATAGAAGCTGAAGCTGCGTTCGCCTTGGCCATCGAGCGCGACGAAAGCAAGCGCGGTCTTGGCCTCCGCGGTGCGGCGTGCATGATGCGTACCGACGCCGTGGCGGGCAAGGCTGTCGATCAGGAAATCGCCGAACATGTCCTCACCGAACATGCCGACGAATTCACTGCGCCCACCCAGCCGGGCGACCGCGACCGCAACGTTGGCCGGCGCGCCGCCGGCGTACTGGGTGAAGGTGCGCGGCGCGTCCGCGTCCTCGCCGGAGCGGGCGAGGAAATCGATCAACGCTTCACCAAAGCAAACGATCCCGTGCATCCGTGCGTCCTTCCTGACTGCTTCGCTCATGCCCGCCGCGCTCATGCCCGCCGTGAGCCGCGCAAGCCGTACCAGACGATGTAGGCGTAGCACAGCGCCGGCAGGATGAAGGCGTACTGCAAGCCGGTGGTTTCGTTGCCAGTGCTGGCGTGGATGAAGTCGACCAGATGACCCTGCACGAACGGAATCACCGCGCCGCCGAAGATCGCCATCACCAGCAAACTGGAGGCCTTGGGCACCAGCGGGCCGAGCCGGTCGATGACCAGGGTGAAAATGGTCGGGAACATGATCGAGTTGAAGAAGCCGATCGCGATCACGCTCCACAGTGCGAGCTGGCCGTGGCTCAGCGTCGTGGTCAGCAGCAGCGCGATGTTGACCACCGCATACAGGCCGAGCAGGCGGCGTGGATTCGCCTTCAGCAGCAATGCGGCGCCGATGAAGCGGCCGATCATCGCCGACCCCCAGTACATCGACACGTACTTGCCGACGTCTTCCGGGGCGATCGCGCCGATATCCGGGCGCATCGCGTAATTGGCGAGGAAGCTGCCGATGGCGACCTCCGCGCCGACGTACAGGAAGATCGCCAACACGCCGAAGCGCACATGCGGATATTTCAGCACCTCGGTAAACGTGTGGCGCTGCGGATCGGCTTTCTCGGTCGCTTCGGCATGCGCAGGCAGCCGGAACAGATAGACCGCGACCGCCAGCACGATCAACGCCAGCGCCACGCCCAGATACAAAGGCTGCACCGTCTGCGCGCGCTGCGCGGCGGGCAATGCCGCGAGCTGGTCGGCACTGAGCGCGGTGGTGGCAAAGATCAACGCACCGCCCACGGCGGGGCCGATGGTATGCCCGACGGAATTGATCGCCTGTGCGAAGTTGAGCCGGCTCGCGGCGCGTTCCGGTTCGCCGAGCAAGGCGACATACGGATTGGCCGACACCTGCAGCAGGACGATGCCGGTGGCGAGGACGAACAACGCCGGCAGGAACAGATTGTAGGAACCGATCTGTGCCGCCGGCAGGATCAACAGCGCGCCGCCGCCGGCCACCAGCAGGCCGGTCACGATGCCGAGCTTGTAGCCGAGATGCGCGACCACGCGTCCGGCCGGCACGGCCATCACCAGGTAAGCGCCGAAGAAACAGAACTGGATCAGCATCGCCTGCCAGTACTTGAGTTCGAACACCGACTTCAGGTGCGGGATCAGCACGTCGTTCAATTCGGTGATGAACCCCCACATGAAGAAGATCGCGGTCATCGCGATCAGCGCGATGCGCGTGTTCATGGCGGGCTTGTCGATCGTGGTTGTGCTCATGCAGGCAGCCTGGTGGCGTGGAAGGAGGCGCGCCATGTGGCACGCAACGATGAAATGGAAATCAGGACACCGGTGCGCCGCTGCTGCCGCGCACGACGAGCTGTACGGGCGCGACGATGTGGCGTGCCGGCGCGTCGCGGTCGCGCACGCGTTCCAGCAGCAGTTCCGCGGCTTGACGCCCCCGTGCGCGCGGCTCGACCGCGAGCGTGGTCAGCGGGGGGGTGGTCTGTGCTGCTTCGGGGATGTCGTCGAACCCGGTCAGGGCGAAGTTCTGGCCGGGACGCAGGCCGCGCGCGATCAGGCCGAGCTTGAGGCCTAGCGCAACGTTGTCGTTGTAGCAGACCGCCGCGGTGACATCGGTATAACTCGCCGCCAGTTCGGCCGTGGTCCGCGCCGCTTCGACGCGGCTGGGCGTGCATTCGACCAGCCAGCGCGGTTCGGGCGTGATGCCGGCCGCGATCATCGCCTCGATGTAGCCCTGGCGGCGCTCCTGGCAGGAACTGGAATCGGCGTGGCCGCCGAAGAACGCGATGCGGCGATGGCCGAGCGCGAGCAGGTGTTCGGTCGCCAGGCGCGCGCCGCGCCGGTTGTCGAGGGCGAGGAAGTCCCAGTCGGCGCCCGGCAGTTCACGGTTGAACACCAGGACCGCGGTATGCGCGCCGACGAGGCGCTGCACCTGTTCGCCATCGCTGTGTTCGGCCGGCGACAGGATGATGCCGGCCGGGCTGTGTTCCATCAGCGAGGCCAGCACCGCGTGTTGGCGTTCAGGCGATTCGTTGGTGCTGCCGAGCAGGGTGATGTACCCGGCCTCGCCCAGGGCCTCGTCGACGCCGGCGGCGAATTCGGCGAAGAACGGGTTGGACAGATCGTTGATGACGAGGGCGACGCTGGACGAGGTCTGCCGGCGCAGGTTGGCTGCGGCGCGGTTGTAGACATAGCCCAGGCGCTTGAGCTGGGCCTCGACCTTCGCGCGGGTGTCGGCATGCACCAGCGGGCTACCGCGCAGCACCAGCGATACCGTCGCACGCGACACGCCGCTGGCGCGGGCGATGTCGGTGACGGTGACCGGCTTCCTGCCGGATTTGGGTGTGGTCATCGGGTCCTCGTGATCGCAAGCGATCTGCGTCTAATAGATCGATCTAATTTACGTGGTCTGGCGAAATAAAAGCATCCTGCGGCGCAACAATGATGGTTGGACCAATCAGCGTGGCAGGGCGCAAGGTGCGACCGGCAAACTGGCAGCGCCGGTGCCCCAACCCGTGGCAGGCGGTGTGCCGGTCAACCGGAAAGCGATCGTGCCGCCCTGGCGCAATTGCGCCCAATCCAGCCACACCTGCTCGCGCGGGATCCCGTCCACGCTGACGCCGTCGACGTATTGCAGCTGGCGGCCATCGGCGCCCGGCGCTTCGATCGTCAGGCTGCGGCCGTTGCCGAGATCAAGTTCCACCCGTTCGAAGCGCGGCGCATGCAGCAGCAGCTGGCCGGTGCCCGGGACCGCCGGATACATCCCGATCGCACTGAACAGGTACCAGGCCGACATCGTGCCGAGATCGTCGTTGCCGGTGACACCGTTGGGCGCGTTGGTGAACAACGCCTGCGCCGCGCGCAGCACGGTCGCGGTCTTCCACGGCTGGCCGACCAGCGTGTACATCCACGGGCTGTGCAGGTCAGGTTCGTTGTTGGGGTTGTAGCGGTACTGGTTGTAGTAGCTGTACGGGCCGACCACCCAGTGCTTGCGCGCGCCGCCCTGCAGGTCCTTCACCAGTTCGTCGTAGGCGAAGAACGCATCGAGGCGCTTGACCGCGTTGTCCTGGCCTCCCACCGCGGCGAGCAGTCCCGGCACGTCCTGCTGGGTCAGCCACTGGTACTGCCACGCGGTGCCTTCGTGGAAGCCGTGGTTGGAACGCGGGCTGTAGGCACCGTGCGTCGGGGTGTAGAAGTTGCCGTCTTCCATGCGCGGTCGCGGGAAGCCGCGCAGTCCGAGTTCGGCGTCGGCTACATCCGCATCCCAGACCTTGCGCCAGGTGCGACCGCGTTCCTGCAGCGTTGCGGCAGCCGCGGTTTCGCCCAGCGCTCCGGCCATCTGCGACAGCGCGCAGTCGCCCAGCGCATATTCGAACGTAGCCGAACCGCCGTGGTGCTGGTCGACGTCCATGCCCTTGGATGGATACGCGCGGTCGTACGGGACGTAGCCATTGGCGAGGTAGCTGTCGTTGCCCGCGCGACCCTGCGCACGTGACATGGCCGGCGGGCGGCCAGATGCGTTCTGCCACAACGCGTCCCACGCCTGCTGTTCGCGGCCTTCAAGCGCGCCGAAGCGCCACAGGTCGACCAGAAACGGCGTGACTGGATCGCCGGTCATGATGTTGGTGTCGAAATTGGCGTAGCCCCAGCGCGGCAGCCAACCCATCTGCTCGTGGATCTTCAGCACCGAATTGGCGATGTCGCGCGCGCGTTGCGGTTGCAGTATCGCCAGCCACTGATTCTGCGAGCGGTAGGTATCCCACAGCGAGAAGTACTCGTAGTAGGTCCAGCCGTTGGCGACATGGATCTGCTCGTCGTAACCACGATAGCGGCCATCGACGTCACTGCCGGTCAGCGGCTGCAGCAGCGCGTGGTATAGCGCGGTGTAGAACACGCTGCGATCGTCGGCATTGCCGCCGCTGATGCGCACCAAGCCCAGCTCCTTGCGCCACTGCGCCTGCGCCTGCGCGCGCATCGCGTCGAAGCCGAGCAGCCTGCCGTTGCGCTTGCCTTCGGCGTCGAGGTTCCTGCGCGCGCCTTCAGCGTCGACGTGCGAGATCGCGCTGATCGCGGTGACGCTGCGCGACTTGCCGAGGTCGAAGCTGAGCCACGCGCCATTCGGGACTTCCCATTGCGCGCCCATGCTGTGACGCGAACCCGGCGCAGCGCCGTCCTTGTCCCACGTGCCGAAAGCCTTGAACGGGCGGTCGAACTCGAGGCGGAACCAGGTGGTGTATTGCCGTCCGCCGCAGAAACTCTTCGTGACCAGCTTGCCTTCCACCACGCGGTCGCCGACGACGTTGATCACGCTGCCGACGACTTCGTGTTTTTCGTTCGCCTGGCCGACGTTGACCAGCACATGGCCGGTATCCTGGTTCGCCGCGAAGGTGTAACGCTCGGCGCCGGCGCGGGTCAGTGCGGTCGCTTCCGCATCGACGTCGTCGTCATTGGTGTTGGAAGCCGCGGTCAGGCGCACCTTGTAGTAGCCGGCCTGCCCGATCTCGCCATGGTGGGTGAACGCCGATGCGTACTTCTTGTAGTCGAAGGGCTCGGCCTTCTTGTTGTCCGTGTCGAACGTCCCGCCAGGTCCGATCGTGCCCGTCACCGGCAACACCGCAACCTGCCCGCCCTGCTCCCAGCAACCCGCGCCGGAGATGAAGGAATGGCCGAAGCCACGAATCTTCGGATCGGTATAGCGATAGCCGGCGTAGTGCTCGGTGATCGGACTGACCTGGATCAGGCCGAATGGCGCGGATGCGCCAGGAAATGTGTTGCCCTCGTCCTGCGTGCCGATGAAGGTGTTGACCGCCGTGACCGGATCAGCGCCGTCCCGTGCAGCCAGCGCAGGGAGTGCGCACAGCATCGACAACGCGACGACACTGCAACGGCGGAGCATGTGGGACGAGCGTGGCAAGGACTGGGACACGGCGAACCTCGGTGCGAAGGGGGCGTGGTTACTTGACGATGATCTCGTCGGCGAAGAGCCAGGCTTGTTTGCCCGCAGCGGCATGGCCGACAGGCAACAGGCCGTAGCGATCGGCCTCGACGCGCAGGTAGCGTGCGCGCAGCGGCTTCCTCGAGGTGAATTCAATAGTACGGATGGCCGGCGCGGGGTCGAGCGGATCGGCTTCGATCGGCGTCGCCTGCAACGACCGCCAGTGCACGCCATCGGATGAAGCGGACATCCGCACCCTCTTCGGCAGCAGGATCCAAGAGCGGCTGTCCTGCAGGAAGCGCAGGCTCAGCGACTGGAACCGGGTGTCCTGTTGCAGGTCGACGGTCGCGGCGAGATCGCCGTCATCCCAGCCGAGCCAGACGCCATCCCGGAAGTTGTCGCTGCCGGTCAGCCCATCGACCTGCGCCAGCGCGCCAGCGCCCGAATACGTCGGCGACGGTGCCACCGTGTAGCTCACGGTGCTGCCCAGCGCGAGGTGCGACGTCAGCGCATAAGCGCGCGTGGCTGCGTATTGCCGGCCGCGGCGGAACGGCACGACCTTCACCACGCCCGACTGCTCGAGTTCGAGCAGGTCGGTGAATGAAGCCGATGCATCGTCCGGCTCGCTGCCATCGAGCGTGTAGTGCACGACGAGGTCGTCGAAGCCGCGCTCCGCGCGCATCTGCCAACGCTGGCGTTCGGGGCTCCAGGCAAGGGAGTAGGCGACGACATCTTTGTCTTCCGGTCCATACGCGACCTTCCACGCATCCATCAGCGGGTAATGGGCCTGCAGGCGCTGCCAGAAGTCGGCGTAGTCGCGGCCATCGTGGTTCCACAACGATTCCGCCAACGCCTGCAATCGCGGGAACGACATCGCCTGCGCGTTGAGCATGGTGATGTGTTCGGTCCAAAGCGGCGCTTCGGCACCGAGGACCTGGGCGCGGTGCCTGGCGAAGATTGCGGGGTCGGCGCCGCTGTCTGGGTCCCCGCCCACGATCTCAGTGCGATAGACGTCTTCCAGCTTGAGCTTGCTGAGCGATGAATCGAAGTAGTACGGCCCCGCACTGACGACACGGTTGCCATTCGCCAGCGCCTTGGCGCCTTCGGCGTCGCCGCGCCAGACCTCGATGATCGCGTTCCGGTCGGCGCCACCCTCGAGGATCTCGTCCCAGCCCATGAGGGTCTTGCCCTTGCCGGCGAGGTAACGCTGGATGCGCTTGACGAACCAGCTCTGCAACTCGTGCTCGTCCTTCAGGCCTTCGTCGCGGATGCGCTGCTGGCACGACGCGCAGGCCTGCCATTGGTCCTTCGGTACTTCGTCGCCGCCGATATGGAAGTACGGCGCAGGGAACAGCGCGATCACTTCGTCGAGCACGTCCTGCAGGAACGCGAACGTGGTCTCGTCACCGGCGCAGTAGATGTCCTTGTGCACGCCCCAGAATGGCGGCACGTCGATCTGCTGTTTATGGCAGGACAGGAACGGATACGCCGCGATCGCCGCGCTCGAATGCCCCGGCATCTCGATCTCCGGGATCACCATGATGTTGCGCAGCCGTGCGTATTCGACCACGTCGCGGATTTGTTCCTGCGTGTAGAACCCGCCGTATCGTGAGCCGTCGGCTTCGGTGCGCCACGCGCCGACTTCCGTGAGCTTCGGGTATTTCTTGATCTCGATGCGCCAACCCTGGTCTTCGGTCAGGTGCCAGCGGAACGTGTTGAACTTGTAATAGCTCAGCAGATCGATCTGCTGCTTCAGGAAGTCGACCGGAAAGAAATGTCGGCCGACATCGAACATGTGGCCTCGATAGCCGAACTCCGGCGCGTCTTCGATGCGGATGGCGGGGATCGTCATCGTGTTTGCGCGTTGCAACGGCAGCAGCTGCCGCAACGTTTGCACGCCCCAGAACAGACCCTTGTGCGTCGATGCGGCGACGGTGATCCGCTTCGGCGCAACTTCCAGCCGGTAGGCTTCCTCGCCTGCCACTGCGCGATCGAGGCGCAGTTCGATGCGACGGCCCTTGCCTGTTTCGGCAAGCGCAATGCCGGTCTGCTGCATGATCGCCTCATGCAGGAACCTGGCGATCTCTTGCGAGCGCGCATCGGCGGGCGCGTGCAGCGACACCTGTGCGTCGAGCGCAAACGTGCCCTCGCGTGTTTCGATGTGTTGCGGCTTCGGAATCAGCGAGTGCGCATTCGCCGGCCCTTGCAGGCATGGCAAAAGCAGAGCGGCCAACAGCGCTGCGACAATCCTGGGATACAACAAAGCCCGCCTCCTGTCATTGCGACCCTGCGACCTCTCGTCGCCAATCACCGGCCTGCATGGAGAAGGGCCCGGCCGAAGCCGGGCCCTCTCAATATTCCCTGAAAATGCGAACCAAGGATCAGTCGAACTTGTAGACGATCTCCGCTGAAATTTCACGGCCGACCGGATCATCGACGCAGTAGGCGAAGTCGCCGCACCACTTGTCGCCGTAGATCTTGTCGAAGATGTTGCTCACGTACAGGTTGAACCGCCACGCCTCGTTGAACTGGTAGCCCACGCTGCCGTTGAAGTAACGGCGGGGGGCGCGGCGCTCATAGTGGCGGGCCGAGGTCTCGCCGAAGGTGGGACTGTTCGGGTCGGTGTCCTGGCAGGTCGTATCGTTGATGCGCGTGTGGTCCGAGAAGCCGTCCGACAATGGTTCGCACCCGCCCCAGCGGTTATCGCGACCACCGGACTTCTGGTACATCATCAGCGTCGCGTTCCAGTCGTCCTTGATCCAGTTCACGCTGGCGGTGATCTTGGTGCGCGGGTTCTTCTCCTTGCGCGTGTTTTTCAGCTCCTCGGTCGGGAATCCACGCGACTTGTAGGTCAGCATGTTGGTGTAGTTGAGACCGAAGCTCCAGTCGCCCAGCTGCGTTGCGGGCAACCGGTACCGTGCGGTGACATCCACGCCACTGACCTGGGTTTCGGCACGATTGATCGGATTGATGCCGATGGAGACGGAACCCGCCACGCTGCCAGGCACTCCGGGCGTCCGCTGGATCCGGCGGGCCACCTCGGCGCACCACTCCGCAGTCGGCGGAACCGCACGGACCGAGCCATCCGGGGAGAAGCCGTTCGCCTGGCAATAGGCTTCGTCGCGCAGCAGCTGCTCCTCCGAAATGTCGTCGATCAGGTTCTCGATGCTGACGTCCCAATAGTCCGCCGAGACCGAGAAGTTGGTGAAGGCGTCCCAGACAAAGCCGACGGTATAGGACTCACCCTCTTCGTACTTCAGGTCCGGCGTGCCACCGCGGTTGACGGTCGCGTCCTCGATCTTGAAGGTGTCGCGCGGGCACTGCTGGTTCGGCCAGCCACCCTGGGCGCAGGCGAGGTAGTCGGTGAAATCCGAAATGCCCGAGCTTGGTAGTGCATAGGTGTAATGCATGTCCGGCGCGCGGAACGCGGTGCCGTAGCTGCCGCGCACCAGCAAGCTGTCGGCCGGACGCCACTCCAGGCCCAGCTGGTAGGTATTCTTCGCGCCGTCGCGCACCGCGTCGTACTTGTCGTAACGCGTGGCGGCGCTCATGGTCAGCTTCTTGAGCAGCGGCACCCGGAATTCGACGCCCGCTGCGTAATGCTTGCGCTCGCCGCCACCCTGTTCGATGTTGCCGAACGGGGTATACCAGCCGTCCTCGTCCTGGTTGAGGATCTTGGGATCCGGCGTCAACCGGTAGCCCTGTTTGCTGGCCTCGAGCACGCCGGCGAAGCCGATCGGTCCGGCCCAGCCTTCGAAGAGGTCGCCATTCACGGTGAAACTGGCCTGGGTCAGCCAGGAGCGTGCCTTTTTGTGGCCACGGTCGGTGAATCGTGCGACATCGTCAGGCGAAAGCGGATTCCACACCTTGTTGTAGTCCGGCGCGTAGGTGCCGCCACCGAGGTCCGGCCCCATGAAGAAGTCGAACATGTCGCCCTGGTTGTACGTCGGGAAGCTTTCCTTCACTTCGTACTCGGCACGGCCGACCATCGCTTCCCAGTCGAAGCGATCGTCGATCATCGTGCCGCGCAGGCCGGTGCTGAAATCCACCGCCAGCTCGCGCGATTTGGTCAGCAGCTTGTCCTCACCGCCCCATTCCTGCGGGGTGATGTGCTTCAGGATGAAGCGGTTACCGCCGGCGCCGTTGTTTACGGTCGGATCGAAGAACGTGCCGCTGGCGAATCCGTCGAGGAAGGTATTGAAGTCGCCCGTGGACTTCCACACGCCCAGGCTGGCCCAGCCTTGCAGGTCGTCGGTGAAGTTGTAGGTGCCGTAGAGGTAACCGGAGTTGTCTTCGCTACCCGTACGCAGTGCCCAGTTCTGGAACACACGCTGGGCGCAGTACTGGCCGGTGGAGGTGGCGACGCCGGTATTGCGGTCGTAGGCCCAGCGTTCGGCGAGGTACATGAGGTCACCGTACTGGTCGCAGGCGCCAGCCGGGGGCGTCATGCGCCTGCCGCCGTTGTCCTGGTCGCGCACGTAGTTGCCCGGGTACGGGCGCAGGGGCGCGACGCCGAGCGCGCGCTCACCCGGATTCCAGGTGTCGAAGTGCTTGTCTTCCTCGCCGTCCATGAACGGACGTTCCTTCGCCAGCAGCACGCCGCGGTCGAAGTGCTGCAGGTTGTAGACCAGGTTCCACTTCTCGCCGGACACGCCGCCCGAGAACACCAGGTCCAGGTTCTCGCGGCCACCACGGGTGGCTTCGCCGTACTTGACGCGCACCGTCTGGCCTTCGGCATGCTCCTTCAGGACGACGTTGACTACGCCGGCCATCGCGTCGGAACCGTAGATGGCCGACGCGCTGCCCGACAGCACTTCAATGCGGTCGACGATGCCGGTCGGGATGTTGTTGTAGTTGGCGAAGTTGCTCTTGCCCTGATAGGGCATCGGGTAATCCGCAACCCGGTGGCCGTTGATCAGTAGCAGGCTGCGGCCGGGGCCGAGGTTGCGCAGGTTCAACGGATAGGCATTGACGCTGGTCTGGCCCCAGTCGTAGTCGTTCTGCACGTTGCCGATCGCTTCGGTGAGCGTCTGCAGAGCGTCATAGACCGTCGCGAAGCCTTCCTTCTTCATCTGCTCGCCAGTGATGACGGTCACCGGCGCCGGGCCTTCGATCTCGGCGCGCTTGATGCGCGAACCGGTGACGACGACGGTATCCAGCGTGTTGGTTGGCTTCTTCGCGGTGTTGTCTTTTGCTGCCTGCTCGTCCGGCGTCAGCTCATCAAGCCTCTGCTCTTCCGACTGATTCGCAGGCGTGGTTTGAGCTTGCGCTTGCGCTGCGATCGGCGCGAACAGCACTAGCGCGAGTGCGCTGGCTAACGCATTGCGATGGAACTGGGAGTTGGTCATTACGGCGTTCTCGAGTTGGTGGTCTTCGGCGGATACGCGTACTGCAGCTCCAGTATTAGATCGATCTAAATTTCAGGCTAAAGATCGATCCAAATTTCCGGCAGACCAATCCAAATAGATCGATCTCCTCCCCGACTGGATCGATCCAATAAAACACACCGCAGGACGCGTTGCATGACGCACCGCAACAAAAAGTTAACAAGGGTCAACCACTTGCCCCGGACTGCCGACCCCGGCGCGCGCTCTTAGGCGGGCAATCGCGCTCCGGCGATCCACGTGGCACGAACCTCGAGCGCGGCATCCAGCTCGACCAGGTCGGCGCGACAACCGGGGGCGATGCGGCCATGCGTGTGGCCGAGGCCGAGGAAATCGGCGGGATAGGTCGCGGCCATGCGGCACGCTTCGTCCAACGGCAAGCCAAGGGCGACGGTGTTGCGCACGGCGCTGGCCATGTCGAGGGCTGAGCCGGCGAGGACGCCATCGGGGGTGCTGCAGCGACCGTCGCTGCACTGCATCGGCTGGCCATAGAGTTCGAACTCGGTGCGCACTCCGCCGACCGGCGGCATCGCATCGGTGACCAGCATCATCTTGCCGCGGGATTTGGCAGCGACCGCGATGCGGATCGCAGCAGGATGTACGTGGAAGCCATCGACGATCAGGCCGCACCAGCTGTTCGGGTCGTCGAGTGCGGCGCCGACACCGCCGGGCTCGCGGCTTTGCAGCGGTTGCATGGCGTTGAACAGATGGGTGACGCCGGTGACGCCCGCGGCGAAGGCATCGCGCAATTGTTCGTAACTGGCGGCCGTGTGGCCGGCACTGAGGATCACGCCGCGTGCGACGAGGGCTCGCAGCGCGTCGGGATTGAAACGTTCGGGCGCGATCGTCAGCAGCGTCTTGCCGTTGTCGAGCGAAGCGATCAGGTCGAGTTCGCCGGCATCGGGCGTATGGAATTTCTCCACCGCGTGCACGCCTTTGCGTGCGGGTGCCAGGTACGGCCCTTCGAGGTGGATGCCGAGCACGCCCGGCACGCCCTGCGCGATCGCGTCGCGTACCGCGGCGATGGCCTGCTGCATGACCACGACGTCGTCGCTGATCAAGGTCGGCATCAGGCCCGTAGTGCCGTAGCGACGATGCGCTTCGGCGATGCGGCGGATGCCATCGACGGTCGGCGCGTCGTTGAACAGTACGTCGCCGCCGCCGTTGACCTGGGTGTCGATGAAGCCGGGAACGAGGGCCCGTTCGCGCAGGTCGACCGCCTCGAAACCATCGTGAGGCATCGATGCCGGTTGCACCGCGATGATGATGTCGCCTTCGATCAGCACCGCGACATCGGATTCGAATCCGTGCGTGGTGAGCACGCGGCCATTGACCAGGGCACGGCGGTTGTTCGGAGCGTCCATCACACCGTTTCCGTGACCTTGTTGAGATGCGGCGGCAGGTCCGGATTGTGGCCGCGGCGCAGCGCCAGTGCATTCACCGCGCGGTAGAAGCTCTGCACCGCCAGCAGCGGTGCGCAGGCCGGATCCGGCGCATCCACCAACGGCAATTCGCCCGCCGCATCGGCCAGCCAGACATTGGCGCCACGGCTGCGGAATTCATCCGCGACCGCGCGCGTGCCGGCACCGGTTTCGTCCGGTTGCGCCAGGCACAGCAACGGGAATCCGGGGCCGATGATCGCCATCGGCCCGTGCTTGACCTCGGCCGAGCTGTACGCCTCGGCATGCAGGCCGCAGGTTTCCTTGAGCTTGAGCGCCATCTCCTGCGCGGCACCCAGGCCGAGGCCGCGGCCGAGCACGAACAGGTTGCGCGCATCGACAAGCCCATCTACCAGCGGCGACCAATTCGCCTGCCACGCCTGGCGCAGGGCCTGCGGCAAGCGCGACAGCGCCTCGAGCAACTGTGCATCCCCGCGCCAATGCGCGGCGAGTTGCAGCAGCGCCGCCAACGAGCACAGATAACTTTTGGTTGCAGCGACGCTGCGCTCGGGCCCGGCGCGAAGCGGCAGCACGGTGTCGGCCAACGCCGCCAGCGGCGAGTCTTCGGCATTCACCAGCGCGACCACATGGGCACCGGCGGCACGCGCGGCTTCCGCATTGCGCAGCAGGTCGGGACTTTTCCCCGATTGCGAGATCAGCACATACAACGCGCCATCGAGATGCTGCTGCGCCGCATACACCGAACCGACCGACGGCGACGCCGAAGCGGTGACGAAACCGAGCCGGGTTTCGAACAGGTACTTGCCGTAAGTGGCGGCGTGGTCGGAACTGCCGCGTGCGCAGGTGACGACGAAGCGCGGCGGCGTGCGGCGCAGACGTTCACCCAGCGCCGCGACCACGTCGGCGTTATGCGCGAACTGCGCGGCGATCGCATCGGCGGCTTCGGCCGCTTCGCGGAACATCAGGGTGTCGGTGGCGGCCGGCAGTGATGAGGTGTGCTGTGATGGCATGGGTGCTTATTCGCTCTGCAGTTCGGCGACGAAGTCGTAGGCGTCGCCGCGGTAGAAGGAACGGGTGTACTCGACCACGCGGCCGTCGCCGAGGAAGGCGCGGCGTTCGATCAGCAATCCCGGGCTGTGCGGCGGTAGTTGCAACAGGCGCGCCTGGTCGGCGTCGAACGCCACCGCGCGCAGGTGCTGCAATGCGCGGCGCGGACGATGGCCGTAGCGACCGAGCGCTTCGTACAGTGAATCCTCGACGGCATTCGGATCCGGCAACAACGCATGCGGCACGACGCTGCGTTCGATCGCCAGCGGCTGCTCGCCGCCATAACGCAACCGATACAGACGCACCACGCCACTGCCGGGCGACAAGTTCAGCGCCATCGCCTCGTCCGGGGTGACCTCGCCGATGCTGCGTTCGAAGAACAGCGAACGTGGATTGAGTCCGCGCTCGCGCAGGTCGTCGCTGAAGCTGGTCAGGCGCGAGAACGACTTGACGATGCGTTCGGCCACGAAGCTGCCGGCGCCGTGGCGCTGCACCAGCAGGCCGTCCTCGACCAGGTCGGCCAGCGCCCGCCGCACCGTAACCCGGGACAAGCCCAGCTCCTGCGCCAGGTCGCGTTCGCTGGGCAACGCCTGCCCCGGCGCCAGCCGGCCGCTGTCGATGAGCGACCGCAATGCCTGGCCGAGGCAGCGGTAGGCAACCACGCGCAGGCCAGCCTCGGCGGCCAGGCGTTGGTATTCGGCGGAGAGCGCACTTAGCATGGTTTCAAAAGATACCAGTCAGATACCAGTTATGCAATCGAATGCAGGGCACATGGTTGAATTTATCACGATCTCGGGCGTAGTATGCGGCCTATGCACTCCTATGGTATCTCACTGGTATTAGTGACCCTGAGGCCCTCCTCGTGACCGCGCACCTAGCCCCTGTTGCACCCTTCGACCTCGTCATCTTCGGCGGCACCGGCGACCTGGCCCTGCGGAAACTGCTCCCGGCCCTGCTGCGGCGTTATGCCGACGGCCAGATCAGCCACGACAGCCGTATCTACGGCGTGGCCCGCCAAGCCGAATCCGATACGAGTTACCGCGCCACGGTCGGCGCGGCGCTGGCGCGCGCAGTCGGCGACGACCCGGTGCTGCAAGCGCGCATCGCGTCCTTCCTCGAGTTGGTTGCCTATCGGACCATCGATGCCACCGGCGACGCCGGCTGGGCGGAGCTGGCCGCGGAATTGCTCGCGCACGGCGAGGCGCGCGTGCGGGTGTTCTACCTGTCGACCAGCCCGCAACTGTTCGTCGCCATCTGCAAGCACCTGCGCGATACCGGTCTGAACGGTGGCAACGCACGCGTGGTGCTGGAAAAGCCCATCGGCCACGACCTCACCAGCGCCGCGGCGATCAACGACGCCGTCGGCAGCGCGTTCACCGAAAACCAGATCTTCCGCATCGACCACTACCTCGGCAAAGAGACGGTGCAGAACCTGCTCGCGCTGCGCTTCGCCAACGCACTGTTCGAGCCGTTGTGGAATGCCGGCCGCATCGACCACGTGCAGATCACCGTGGCCGAAACCGTCGGCCTCGAACAGCGCGCGTCCTACTACGACGGCGCCGGTGCGCTGCGCGACATGGTGCAGAACCACTTGCTGCAGCTGCTGTGCATGGTCGCGATGGAACCGCCGGCGGCACTGCACGCCGATGCCGTGCGCGACGAGAAGTTGAAAGTGCTGCGTGCGCTGCGTCCGATCACGGGCGACAACGCGGCCGTGGCAACGGTGCGCGGCCAGTACCGCGCCGGCGCCGCCAGCGGCAAGGCGGTCGCCGGTTATCTCGACGAACTCGGCAACCGCGATTCGCGCACCGAGACCTTCGTGGCGCTCAAGGTCGAAGTCGACAACTGGCGCTGGGCCGGCGTGCCGTTCTATCTGCGCACCGGCAAGCGTTTGGCCGAACGCGTGTCGGAAATCGTGGTGACGTTCCGCGAAGTACCGCATTCGATCTTCGACGAAAGCGCCGGCCGGATCACGCCGAACCAGTTGGTCCTGCGACTGCAGCCCGACGAGGGCGTCAAGCTCGGCCTGATGCTGAAGGAACCCGGCCCCGGCGGTTTGCGCCTGCGCCATGTCCCGCTCGACATGAGCTTCGCCGAGGCCTTCGGCGGTCATCAGCCGGAAGCCTACGAGCGCCTGCTGATGGACGTCGTGCGCGGCAACCCGACCTTGTTCATGCGTCGCGATGAAGTCGAAGCGGCGTGGCGCTGGATCGACCCCATCCTGTCCGCCTGGAAGGACATTCGCGAAGCGCCCAAGCCCTACACCGCAGGTTCCTGGGGCCCGAGCGCCGCGGTCGCGCTGATCGAACGCGATGGCCGCACCTGGCACGAGGACACGCTGTGAACGCGAGCCTCGCTACGCCATCGCGTTGCATCGAGCTGCGCGAATTCCTGTCGCCAGACGCCTTGGCCACGGCGCTCGCGCGGACGGTCGCGGCCAAACTGCAGTCGGCGTTGCACCTGCGGGAACAGGCCGTGCTCGCGGTTTCCGGCGGCAAGACGCCGAAAGCATTGCTGCGCGAATTGGCGCGGCAGCCGCTGGAATGGACGCAGGTCACCATCACCCTGGTCGACGAACGCTGGGTGCCGCTCGCGCATCCGCGCTCGAACGAAGGCGCGTTGCGGGCCGCGCTGCACGGCCAGCCGGCCGCGGCGGCACGGATCGTCTCGCTGTACAACGGCGCGGCGACCCCGGAGGAAGCCGTGCCTGAAATCGAGGCGCGGATCTCCGCATTGCCGCCATTCGATGCCGTGGTCCTTGGCATGGGCACGGACGGCCACACCGCCTCGTTCTTCGCCGACGGCGATCGGCTTGAAGCCGCGCTCGATCCGCACGCCTGTGCCACGGTGGTCAGCATGCGCGCGGCCAGCGCAGGCGAGCCACGCATCAGCCTGAGCCTGTCACGGCTGATCGATGCGCGCGCGCTGTACCTGCATATCGAAGGCGAATCAAAACTCGACGTGCTGGAACGCGCACTATGCGGCGATGATGTCGGCGTGCAATACCCGATTCGTGCCGTGTTGACGCAGACGCGATCACCACTGATCGCCTACTGGTGCCCTTGAGCGGAGCATCCTTGAGAGAAGCTGTCATGTCCCTGCATCCCGTCATCGCCGCTGTCACCGAACGCATCGTCGAGCGCAGCCGCCCGCGACGCACGGCCTATCTCGCCCGCATCGACGCCGCTGCCGATCGCGACCCGCATCGGCGGCGCCTGTCCTGCGGCAACCTCGCGCACGGCTTCGCCGCTTGCGCGGCCGGTGACAAGGCCGCGCTGCGCGGCGGCATCGCGCCCAACCTCGGCATCGTCAACGCCTACAACGACATGCTCTCGGCGCACCAGCCGCTCGAGCGTTTCCCCGAACTGCTGCGGCAGGCCGCGCGCGAAGTCGGCGCCACCGCGCAAGTCGCCGGCGGCGTGCCGGCGATGTGCGACGGCGTCACCCAGGGGCGCGCAGGCATGGAGTTGTCGTTGTTCTCGCGCGACGTGATTGCGCTGTCGACGGCGATCGCGCTGTCGCACGACATGTTCGATGCCGCGCTGTACCTCGGCGTGTGCGACAAGATCGTGCCGGGGTTGCTGATCGGTGCACTCAGCTTCGGCCATCTGCCGGCGATCTTCGTGCCGGGCGGCCCGATGACATCGGGCATGACCAACGACGAGAAGTCGCACGTCCGCCAGCGCTATGCCGAAGGCAAGGCGACGCGCGAAGAACTGCTCGAGGCCGAAGCGCAGAGCTATCACGGTCCCGGTACCTGCACGTTCTACGGCACTGCGAACTCCAACCAGATGCTGATGGAGCTGATGGGCCTGCACCTGCCCGGCAGCAGCTTCGTCCATCCGAACACGCCGCTGCGCGACGTGCTGACCAAAGCGGCCGCGCATCGCGCCGCCGCGATCACCGCACTCGGCGACGATTACCGTCCCATCGGCCGCATCATCGACGAACGCGCGATCGTCAACGGCGTGGTCGGCCTGCACGCCACCGGCGGTTCGACCAACCATCTGTTGCACCTGATCGCGATCGCCGCTGCCGCCGGGATCGAACTGCGGCTGGAAGACTTCGACGCCTTGTCGCGCGCGGTGCCGTTGCTGGCCCGCGTGTATCCGAACGGCAGCGCCGACGTGAACCATTTCCATGCCGCCGGCGGTTTGGCATTCCTGATCGGCGAGCTGCTCGATGCCGGCCTCGTCCATGGCGATGTCGAAACCATCGCCGGGCCGGGCCTGGCGCGTTATCGCGTCGAAGCCCGCGTGGACGGCGATGGCCAACTCGCCTACGTGCCGTCGACCGCCACCAGCGCCGACACCAACGTGTTGCGTCCGGTCGCGGAACCGTTCCGTGCCGATGGCGGCCTGCGCGTGCTCGCCGGCAATCTCGGCAGCGCGGCGATCAAGGTATCGGCGGTCCCGGAGGATCGCTGGACGATCGAAGCACCGTGCCGCGTATTCGCCGAACAGTCGGAAGTGAAGCACGCGTTCGACAATGGCGAGCTCGGACGCGACGTCGTGGTGGTGGTCCGCTTCCAGGGCCCGCACGCGAACGGCATGCCCGAGTTGCATCAACTCACGCCGCTGCTGTCCGTGTTGCAGAACCACGGCCACCGCGTGGCGCTCGTCACCGACGGTCGCATGTCCGGCGCATCCGGACGCGTGCCGGCCGCGATGCATGCCAGCCCCGAAGCCGCCCGCGGCGGACCGCTGGCGAAGCTGCGCGACGGCGACATCGTCCGCCTGGACGCGGTGGAAGGCACGCTCAATGCACTCGTCGATGCGGACGAGTGGGCGGCGCGCGAACATGCGCAGGTGGACCTCACGACGCATCACAGCGGCCTCGGCCGCGAACTGTTCGCCGTCTTCCGCAACGCGGTGGGCGCAGCGGACGTTGGCGCGGGCATTTTTGGAGTCGAACGATGACGGGCATGGAAGACAAGCAACAGGCGCTCACCCGGTACCTGACCCTGGCGCCGGTCGTGCCGGTGGTGGTGATCGACAATGCCGCCCATGCAGTGCCGCTCGCGCGCGCGCTCGTCGCCGGTGGCATCTGCGCGATCGAAATCACGTTGCGTACGCCCGCCGCGTTGGATGCGGTCCGTGCGGTTGCAGCAGAAGTCGAAGGCGCCGTGGTTGGCGTCGGCACCGTGCTGGCGCCAGAACACTTGCTCGCAGCCGAACGCGCGGGTGCACGCTTCGCGGTGTCGCCCGGAGCGTCAGCGGACTTGCTCGCCGCGGCACGGGACAGCGCCTTGCCGTGGCTGCCCGGTGCCGCCACCGCAAGCGAGGCGATGACCCTACTCGCACATGGTTATCGCTACCTCAAGTTCTTCCCCGCCGAATCCAGCGGTGGCGTCGCTGCATTGCGCGCGCTGGCAGGTCCACTGCCAGAACTGCGCTATTGCGCCACTGGTGGCATCGGCCTGCACAACGCACGCGACTACCTCGCCTTGGCCAATGTGATCGCAGTCGGCGGCTCCTGGCTGACGCCTGGCGAACGGGTTGCCAAGGGCGACTGGGCCGGCATCACCCAACTCGCGCGCGAGGCGGCGGCGTTGCGCGTCTAGGCGGCTGGCTATACTGCGATCGACTCACGGGCACCACCCGATCGCACAGCGCATGCCCATCCAGACCGTCCAGAACCGCCGGCTTTACCAACAGATCGCGGACCAGCTGCGCATGCTGATCGACAGCGGCGAGTATCCGCCGGGCAGCTACCTGCCGACCGAGCGCGAGTTGTCGAAACAGTGCGGCGTCAGTCGTACTTCAGTGCGCGAAGCATTGATCGCCCTCGAAGTGCTCGGCCTGGTCAAGGTCCGCGTCGGCGACGGCGTGATCGTGCAGAAGCCTGCCGCCGCGCCGGACAATAGTCGCCACGTGCTCGACGAAGCGGTGCGACGTACGCCATGGCCACTCGATCCGGAACTCGCGCTGGCCGCGGACTTCGACGCCGAAGTGCCGCCATTCGCGTTGTTGCAGGCACGCCGGTTGGTCGAGCCGGAAGCGGCGGCACTGGCCGCCGAACACGCCACCGAAGCCGAACTCGCCGGGATCGTGACCGCGTACGAGCGCAATATCGCCGACAACCGCGAAGGTTCGACCACCCATCCCGGCGATCGCCTGCTGCACATCCGTATCGCCGAAGCCAGCGGCAATCCCGCTTATGCGTTGTTGATCCGCCACCTGCTCGGCCACCAGTACGGCGCGATGTTCCAGCGGCTACAGGAGCTCTACACCACGCGCGACATGCCGCATCGCTCCGAACGCGAGCACCAGGCCATCGTCGACGCCTTGCGTGCGCGCGATCCGCAAGCGGCACGGCGCGCGATGCGCACGCATCTGGACTCGGTGATCAGGATTTTTTCGCGCGCAGCCCCATAGCGCCCATGAGCGGCGGGGCTCTTGTGGGAGCGACGTGAGTCGCGATCAGGCAGGCACATATCGCGACTCACGTCGCTCCCACAGTGAGAAAGCAGCGGGATCACGGTCGCCACAGCACCTGCGGACCGACTGCTTGCACATCGCGCGTACCCGTCAGCGCCATGCTGACGTCGAGCTCCTTGCGGATCAGATCCAGCGCGGTGGTCACCCCGGCTTGACCCATCGCGCCGAGCCCGTACAGGAACGCCTTGCCGATCATCGTGCCGCGCGCACCCAGCGCGAGCGCCTTCAGGACGTCCTGACCGCTGCGCACGCCGCTGTCGAGCAGCACTTCAGTGCGGGTGCCAACCGCATCGACGACACGCGGCAACACACTGATCGCCGACGGCGCACCGTCGAGCTGGCGACCACCATGATTCGACACCACGATCGCATCGGCGCCGGCATCGACCGCATGGCGCGCGTCGTCCGGATCGAGGATGCCCTTGATGATCAGCTTGCCCGGCCACAGGCTGCGTACCCATTCGACGTCGCGCCAGCTCAGGGTCGGATCGAACTGGCTGGCGATCCATTCCGACAACGTGCTCAGGCCTTTGCCGCCGGCGGGCAGCGCATCGGAGAGGTTGCCGAAACTTTTGTGCGGCGTGCGCAGCATCGCCAGCGCCCAGCGCGGCTTGCTGGCGATGTCGAGCAGGTTGCGCAGGGTCAGTCTCGGCGGCACGGTCAGCCCGTTCTTGAGATCGCGATGGCGCTGGCCGAGGACCTGCAGGTCGGCGGTGAGCATCAGCGCCGAACATTGCGCGGCCTTGGCGCGTTCGACCAGTGATGCGGCGTAGCCGCGGTCGCGCATCACGTAGAACTGGAACCAGAATGGCTGCATCACCGCCGCGCGCACCGCTTCGATGGAGCAGATCGACATCGTGCTCAGCGTGAACGGCACTCCGAACGCCTGCGCCGCGCGTGCGGCGAGGATTTCGCCATCGGCATGCATGATCCCGGTCAGTCCGGTCGGCGCCAACGCGACGGGCATGCTTGCATCCGTTCCGACCAGCGTGGTGCGCAGCGAACGCTGGTCGACATCGATCATCACCCGCTGGCGCAGCTGGATCGCATCGAAGTCGGCGCGATTGGCGCGCAGCGTCGTCTCGTCGTAGGAACCGCGGTCGACGTAGTCGAAGATCGCCCGCGGCGCGCGGCGCATCGCGAGCTGGCGCAGGTCTTCGTTGTTGGTGATGACCTGGGGCATGCAGGACCTTAGTGCTCGTCGAGTTGGTAACCGTAGCGGCCATACCAGGCCACGACGGCGAAACACGCTGCCGGGATCAGGTACGACACCGCGGTACTGTAATGGTCGGCGAGCAGGCCCATGAAATACGGCACGATCGCGCCGCCGACGATGGCCATGATGATGAACGAGGCACCGCGCTTGGTGTGGACGCCGAGGTTCTTGACACCGAGCGCGAAGATGGTCGGGAACTGGATCGACATGAAGAAGAAGATCGCGATCAGCGCGATGACCGACACCAGGCCTGCCCCGGCTACCACGACCAGGGACAACGCAACGTTGATCAGCGCGTACGTCGCCAGCAGGGTCGCCGGCGCGATCCGTCCCATCAGTGCGGTGCCGAGGAAACGTCCGCCCAGGAAGCACAGCATCCCCACCGACAACAGGTAGGAGGCGTTCTGCGAACTGATGCCGTGCGCGTGCTCGGTGACGTAGTTGATGAAGAACGCGCCGACACCCACCTGCGCGGCCACGCAGAAGAACTGCGCGACGACCGCATAGAGCAGGTGCCGCTGCGCGCGCAGCGGCCTGACGCTGACGCCATGCGCCGACACCGTTTCCTCGTGGATGTACGGCATCGGTGTGCGCGCGACCAGCACCGCGATCACCACGACGACCGCCGCGATCGCCACATAGATGGCCTGCACGCCGCCCTGGTTGTTGCCGCCGCCACCGAAGAACACCGCGCCGCCGATGAGTGGCCCGACGAATTGACCGAGACCATTGAACGATTGCGACAGGTTGAGCCGTTGCTCGGAGCGTTCCGGTGGGCCCAGGAAGGTGACATAGGGGTTCGCGGCGGTTTCGAGGCAAGCCAGGCCACTTGCGATGACGAACAACGCGAACAGGAAGAATTCGAACTGTCCCGCTGTCGTCGCCGGGATGAACAGCAGCGCACCCGCCGCGAACAGGAACAGGCCGAGCAGGATGCCGGTCTTGTAGCCCTTGCGGTTCATCAGCGCCGCCGCCGGCATCGCCATCAGGAAATAGGCGCCGAAGTACGCCGCCTGCAGCAGCGCCGATTTGGCGCGACTGACCTGCAGGGTTTCCTGGAAGTGTTTGTTGAGCACGTCGAGCAGTCCGTACGACAAGCCCCACATGAAGAACAGACTGGTGACCAGGAAGAAGGCAAACCGCGTGTTGCCGTTCGCCCGTTCGGCCGTCGCCGTGGCGGCAGAGATGGGTGCATTCAGTGCCATGCGCATTCCCTCGAGAGGTGGTGATTCACGGCGCGCCGGGGACGGCATCGCGCAGGCGGAAGATCGATTGCATCGCAGTCCATTTCGCCCCATCCGGCGTCCACGGCGTCGGCGCCTGGAACTGCCACATCAGCGCTTCCCATTCCCGGATGCGTGGATTGTCGTGCTGGGCGGCAGCCATGCGTTGTGCGTCGAACACGGCGTCGTCGGTGTCCATCAGCATCACCAGGCGCGTCCCGAGGCGGAAGATCTCCAGCTCGCGCACGCCGTGGGCACGCAGGTGCGCAAGCACCTCCGGCCACACCGCGCGGTGGTGGGCTTCGTAGCGTGCGATCAGCTCGGGGTCGTCACGCAGGTCGAGGGCAAGGCAATGGCGCATCGTGCCGTCCTCAGGTCAGCGCGCGATCGAGGTGGGTGTAACCGCCGTCGACGAACAGCCACTGCCCGGTGATGTGCGAGGCCCGCGCGGACAGCAGGAACACGGTCATGTCGGCGATCTCATCGGCGCGGGTCATGCGCTTGCCCAGCGGGATCTTCTGCGTGATCGCCGCCAGTTTTTCCTGCGGGTCCGGGAAGCTCGACAACCACGACTCGTACAGCGGCGTCATCACTTCGGCCGGGATCACCGCGTTGACGCGCACGCCGTCACTGGCCAGCGCCGCTGCCCATTCGCGCGTCAGCGACAACTGCGCGCCCTTCGATGCGCAATAGCCACTGGTGCCGCCCTGGCCCGTCAGCGCGGTCTTCGACGAGATGTTGACGATGGCGCCGCCGCTGGCCTTGAGGTGGGGCACGCAGTAATGCGCCATCACGTAGTAGTGGATCAGGTTCTTCTCGAGCGAGGCGACGAAGGCATCACGGCCGGCGTCGAGGCCGACGTTGTCGTTGACACCCGCGTTGTTGACCAGCCCGTGCAGCGCACCGAATGCCTGGAGCGTGGCGTCGATGGAGGCCTTGCAGGCAGCCTCGTCGGTGAGTTGCAGCTGGAAGAACCGCGCGCGCGGTTGCAGTGCGTGCAGCTCCTGTTCGAACTCCGGCGACAACGCGCTGCGCCCGAAGGCGACCGGGATCGCGCCCTCCCGTGCCAATCCCAGCGTGATCGCGCCGCCGATGCCAGCGCCACCGCCGGTGACGATCACGACCTTGTCGCGCAGGCTCAGATTCATAGGCTCAGGTCCATCACGACACTCCCTTCATGGCCGGCAGGCGCAGACCATAGCAGCGTACGGCGGTGCCGCCCCACAGCGATGCTTGCTCGTCGACACTGAGGCGTGCGGCCCATTGCTGGACGATGCCAAACACTACGGCGTACTCGGCTTTCAGCAGGCACATCGGCCAGTCGGAACCGAACATCAGGCGCTGCGCGCCGAACAGCTCCAGCGCGATATCAAGATAGCGATGCAGGTCGCTGGCATCGACGGCACGATCGCCAACTTCCGTCACCAGGCCGGACAGTTTGCAGGCGACATGCGGCAATGCGGCGAGCTGCCGCAAGTGCTCGCGCCACTGCGCATCGCCATCGCCACCGATCGCCGGTTTGCCCAGGTGATCGAGGACCAGTGCGTGCCTGTCATGGCGCGCACAGAACGCTGGCACGTCGGCAAGTTGCGACGCGCGCACCAGCACCTCGAAGACCTGGCCGCGCGCCTGCAGCGTGGCGACACCGCGATTGAACGCCGCGTCCGCAAGGAACGCAGGCACCTCGACTTCGTCCTGCAGCAGATGGCGGAAGCCGGCCAGCCGGGCTTGTCCCTCCCAACGCGCGAGGCGGTGTTCAAGATCGTCCGCGCGCAGATCGACCGAACCGATCACCGCCGCGATCCAGTCGTGCTTGCCGGCGAGTTCGAGCAGGAAGTCGGTCTCGATCTCCTCCGCGCGCGCCTGCACCGCGATGCACCCGTCGAACCCATGCGCTTCGAGCAACGGCCGCACGTCCTGCGGCAGCCAGTCGCGCCGCAGCACCTCCATGCCATCGCCCATCCACGGGTAATCGGCAGCTCGATAGCGCCAGAAGTGCTGGTGGGCGTCTATGCGGATCATCGTTTGAACTCGTACTCCCGCAACGATTCCGGCTTCATCGTGATCGAGAAGCCAGGCGCCGTCGGCGGCAGATATGCCGCGGCTCGCACCACGCAGGGATCGACGAAATGTTCGTGCAGGTGATCGACGTACTCGACCACGCGGCCGTCGCGAGTGCCGGCGATGCAGATGTAGTCGATCATCGCCAGGTGCTGCACGTATTCGCACAGGCCGACGCCACCGGCGTGTGGGCACACCGGCAGGTCGTACTTCGCCGCCAGCAACAGGACTGCGAGGATCTCATTCACCCCGCCGAGGCGACAGGCGTCGACCTGCACCACGTCGACCGCTCCGCGGGCGATGAACTGCTTCCACAGCACGCGGTTCTGGCACATCTCGCCGGTGGCGACCTGCACCGGCGCGATGCGTTCGCGGATCTTGCGGTGTCCCTCGACGTCGTCAGGGCTGGTCGGCTCTTCGATGAACCACGGCTGCGCAAATTCCAGCTCGCGCACCCACTCGATCGCCTGGTCCACTTCCCAGATCTGGTTGGCATCGATCATCAGCTTGCGTTCTGGGCCGAGCACCTCGCGCGCGATGCGTACGCGGCGGATGTCGTCGTCGCGATCGCGACCGACCTTGAGCTTGATGTGGTTGAAGCCGGCGTCGACCGCTTCCTGGCACAGGCGCCGCAGCTTGTCGTCGTCGTAGCCGAGCCAACCGGCCGAAGTGGTGTAGCAGGGATAGCCTTCGCGCTCGAGCGTCGCGATGCGTTCGGCCTTGCCGGGGTGTTGCCTGCGCAGGATCTGCAGTGCCTCGTCCGGCGTCAGCGTGTCGGTGAGGTAACGGAAGTCGATGCAGCGCAGCAGTGCTTCCGGACTCATGTCGGCGACCAGTCGCCATAGCGGCTTGCCTTCCGCCTTCGCCCACAGGTCCCAGACTGCATTGACGACTGCGCCGGTGGCGAGATGCATCGCGCCCTTGTCCGGACCGATCCAGCGCAGCTGGCTGTCGGCGGTGACGTGGCGCCAGAAGCGGCCCATGTCGACGGCGATCCAGTCGAGGTCGAGTCCAACGAGCAGATGCCGCATCGCTTCGATCGCGGTGCAACAGATTTCGTTGCCGCGACCGATGGTGAAGGTGAGGCCGTGGCCTTGCAGCGTCGGCTGATCGGTATCGAGGATGACGTAGGCGGCGGAGTAATCCGGATCCGGATTCATCGCATCCGACCCGTCGAGCGATTGCGAGGTGGGGAAGCGCACGTCGAGCACGCGCAGATCGGTGATGCGGGTCATGCGGCATCCACCGTGTGCTGCAGTTGCTCGCCGAGACCATCGATGCCGAGGCGCATCGTCTGGCCTGCGCGCAGATACACCGGCTCCGGTTTCAGGCCGAGCCCGACGCCCGGCGGCGTGCCGGTCGAAATCACGTCGCCCGGCTGCAGGCTCATGAAGCGGCTGAGGTACACCACCAGGGCCGGCACCTGGAACACCATCTGGTTGGTGTTGCTGTTCTGGTAGCGATGGCCGTCGACTTCCAGCCAGATGCCGAGCGCGTGCGGGTCGGCGATCTCGTCGGCCGTCACCAACCACGGGCCGATCGGGCCGAACGTGTCGCAGCCTTTGCCCTTGTCCCAGGTGCCGGTGCCTTCGAGCTGGTAGTGGCGCTCGCTGACGTCGTTGACGATGCAATAGCCGGCGACGTGATCCATCGCTTGCGCTTCATCGATGTAGCGACCGGGCTTGCCGATCACAACGCCGAGCTCCACTTCCCAGTCGGTCTTGCGCGCGCCAGGCGGGATCTCGACATCATCGTTCGGCCCGCACACCGCGCTGGTCCACTTGTTGAAGATCACCGGCTCCGGCGGAATCGTCATGCCCGATTCGGCGGCGTGGTCAGCGTAGTTCAAACCGATGCAGACGAACTTGCCGATGCGGCCGACACACGCACCGAGGCGCTGCGGACCTTCGACCAGCGGCAGACTGTCCGGCGCCAGAGAGCGCAACACCTGCAGGCCCACGGGTGTCAGCGATTCACCGGCGATGTCGTCGACGACGGCAGACAGATCGCGAATGCGGCCCTGCGCATCGAGCAAACCGGGTTTTTCCTGGCCTTTGGGGCCGTAACGCAGCAACTTCATGCCTGTCCTTTGTCAGCAGATCCAGCCGCCATCGATGACGTGCGTGGTACCCGTGGTGAACGTCGATTCGTCACTCGCGAGATACACCGCCAACGCCGCGATCTCCTCTGGTTTGCCCAGGCGGCCGCTCGGTTGCCGCGCGATGAAACTCGCATGGGCTTCGTCGAAAGTAGTGCCGCGAGCTGCAGCCATTGTCGCCATGCGCTGGCGCAGCGATGGTGAATCCACGGTGCCCGGACAGATCGCATTGCAGCGGATGCCCCGGGCGACGAAATCCGCCGCAATCGCCTTGGTCATGCCGATGACCGCGGCCTTGCTCGCGCCGTAGGCGAACCGGTTCGGCACGCCCTTGATGCTGGAGGCGACCGACGCGGTATTGATGATCGAACCGCCACCACGTTCGAGCATGCCCGGCAGGAAGGCGCGGATCAGGCGGTACATCGCGGTGACATTGAGGTCGAACGAGAAACGCCACGCGTTCTCGTCGCAATCGAGGATGCTGCCGTCGTGCACGTAGCCGGCGCCGTTGAACAGCACATCGAGCGTGCCCAGTTGTGCCGGCAGCGCGTGGATCGCATCGGCATCGGTCACGTCCAGCTGCAGCGTCTGCATGCCGGTCAGCGAAGCGAGAGCCGCAGCATCCAGATCGGCCGCGATCACCTCGGCACCTTCGCGCGCGAACGCTTCCGCGACGGCCCGCCCGATGCCTGCGCCAGCCGCCGTCACCAGCGCGCGTTTGCCCTGCAATCGCATGAACGCCCTCCTGCGGAGCGAGGTGGTCGGCGCATCCTACGGCCGCGTTTCGGCCGTCTTGGAATCCGCTTTATGGTCTAATGGTTGGACCAATAGTAGCTTACTGCTCCCGCCTTGGACACTGCCGCCCATCAAGTGACCAACCGACCGACGTGATTACTTGCGGATCGCCGCGATCCTGATCGCCCACGCATAGGCGCCGGCGACCTGCTTGCCCACCGCGGCGGGGATCTCGATCACGACACCTGCGCCTGCGCGCTTCCAGGCAAGCGGTGCGTCGGCCCCGAGCAGCCGCAGTTCGGCGCCATCGGCTGGTGCCAGGCCTTTCAGCACGATCTGCGCCGGCGGTTGCTGCTCTTTTTCGTCGGCCAGGTAGATCGCGTAAGTCGTGCCGTCGCGCAACGTGGTGAAGCGCAGCTTGCCGTCGCGATACGGCGCGATCGCGCGCGAGGCGTAGATCGCTTCGCTGTTGACCTGCATCCACCCACCGATGTCGCGCATGCGTTCCAACGCCGTGGGCGGCAACGTACCGTCGGGCGCGGGGCCGACGTTGAGCAGGAAGTTGCCGCCCTTGGCGACCACGTCGACCAGCTTGTGCACCAGTTCGCGCGATGGTTTGTATTTGTCGTTGGGCACGTACGACCACGAGTCACCCATGGTCATGCAGGTTTCCCACGGATACGGCAATTCGGTCTCGGGAATGTGCTGCTCGGGCGTGCGGTAGTTCTCGTACGGACCGCCGACCGCGCGATTGACCACGATCAGGCCCGGCTGGTTCCTGCGCGCGAGCTTGACCAGTCCCGGCATGTCGATGTCCTGCGGCCACGGCACTTCGCCGCTGATCGGCTTCGCGTTCGGGTTGGGCGTCGAATCCACCCAGCCACCGTCGAGCCAGAGGATGTCGAGGCGTCCGTACTGAGAAGTCAGTTCGTTGATCTGCGCGTGGGTGAAGTCGACGAACTTCTTCCAGCGGTCGGGATGTTTGCGCGTGTCGTAGTTGGTGTTGCGATCGGGCGTGGCCCACTCCGGCGCCCAATAGTCGTCGTGATGCCAGTCGGGTTTGGAGAAATACGCGCCGACGCCGAACGCCTGCGCGCGGAAGGCGTTGAAGATTTCCCTGGTGATGTTGGCGCGCGGATGGCTATGGAACGGCACGTTCGGCGCGGTGATGCGGTAGTCGGTCTGCTGTGTGTCGAACATCGAGAAGCCGTCATGGTGCTTGGTGGTGAACACCACGTACTTCATGCCGGCCTGCTTCGCCGCCCGCGCCCACTGGTCCGGGTCGAACTTCACCGGATTGAACGTCGTCGGCAGTTGTTCGTACTGCTTGACGTAATCGACGTAGGCGACACCCTTCGGCCGCTGGCACCAGCCCACGTCCTCGGAACACAGCGACCACGACTCGACGATGCCCCACTGGCTGTACGGACCCCAATGCATCAGGAACCCGAACTTCCAGTCCTGCCATTGCTCGAGCCTGGCGAGCACCTTGGGATCGGTTTCCGGCACGTAGGGATTTTTTTCTTCTGCTGCCACCGGCAGCGCGAAGGCCAGGGACAGCATTGCGGACAGCAGTACGCGGGAGGGTTGCATTCAATTGCTCTCGATGGCTTTGATTTCTTCGCGATACAGATCGACCGGCCCGTCCAGCAGCAACGCGATAACCGTCACCTGCGGATCGAGCACCGCCTCCGGTACATCGATGTAGAGCAGGCCCGGCACCTGGCTCCAGTACGCCTTGCCGAGCACGGTGCTCTTGAGCTTGGTGCCGTTGCCGACCACCCAGCTGCGATGCACCTTGTTCTTCAGGCCTTTCACCAGCACCGGGCCATTGGGTTTGCCGTCGAGGAACAGGTACAGCAGCGTCTTGTCCTTCGACAATGCGCTTGGGCCGTAGTAGTGGTCTTTCGGGATGCCGGCCTCGCTGCCGTAGATCGCCTCGGCATGCTTGCTGGTCCAGCGCCCCATTTCCTTGAGGACCGCGACCTGTTCTTCCGGAATCGTGCCGTCGGCGCGCGGGCCGATGTCGAGCAGCAGGTTGCCGCCCAGGCTGATCGTGTCGGCGAGCACGCGGATCAACTGGTTCGGCGTCTTGTAGGCGCGATCGTTGGGCTGGTAGCCCCACGAATCGTTCATCGTCAGACACAGCTCCCAATACTGGTCGGCCGGTTTGACGATTGGCACGCCCTGTTCCGGCGTGGCGTAATCGCCGCGGCCGGTCAGGCGTGAATTGAGGATCGTGTCCGGATTGCGCGCCAGCAACATCGCGCGGACCTTGTCGGCCTGCCATTCCTCGGCGCTGTGTTCCCAGTCGCCGTCGAACCAGTACAGGTCCGGGTCGTAGCGTTGCGAGAGTTCCTTCAGCTGCCCCTGGTAGAAGTCGACGAAGCGCGCCCAGCGTCGTGGGTCGTCCTTCACTTCATAGCGCTTCTTGTCGCGCAGGAAACCGTCGTAGTCCGGATACGACCAGTCGATCAATGAGTAATACAGACCGACTTTCAGGTCCTGCTTGCGCAACGCGTCGACGAACGGCCCGACCAGGTCACGCCGCGCCGGCGTGTCCTTCTTCGTGGTGATGCCCTGCTTCGCATCCCACAGCGCCACGCCGTCGTGATGCTTGGTCGTGAGCACCGCGTAACGTGCACCGCTTTGCTTGATCAGTTTGGCCCATTGCTGCGGCTCGTAGCGATTCGCGGTGAAACCCTGCAGCTGCCGCAGGTAATCGTCATGCGAGATGTAGCCGTTGAAGAACGACCATGACTCATCGATGCCGTCGACCGCGTAGATGCCCCAGTGGATGAACACGCCGAACTTGGCGTCCTTGAACCATTGCATGCGCGCGTCGGCATCCGCTTTCGGCAACGGTTCCGCTGCCTGCGCGACGCAGGCAAGACAGCCGAACAGCAGGACGAGCCATCGCTTCATACGTTCCCCTTATGTCGATGGCGCTTGCAGCGCTGCGACCAGCGCGCGCACGGCGTCGGCATCGGTCTGCATCCAGTCCGGTTCCAGGCCCTGCAAGGCCTCATTGCGATGGCGCATCGCCGAAGCGTGCAGGACACGCGCCGAGCCGTGGAATTCGCGTGCGCCGCTGCGCGCGACCAGCGCCGGCAGGTTCGTCTTGGTGACGCCAGCGCCCACGAGGATGCCGATGCGCTCGCCTGCCTGCCGTACGTGGGCGGCGATCGTGTCCACGCCTTCCAGCGCGCTGGTCGCAGCCCCCGAAGTTAGGACGCGGCTGCAGCCGAGCGCGATGATGGCTTCGAGCGCTTGCACCTGGTCGCGCGCGGCGTCGAAGGCGCGGTGGAACGTCACGCTCATCGTGCCTGCCGCAACCATCAGCTCGCGGCAACTGGCCTGGTCGATATTGCCATCGGCGTCCAGCGCGCCGATCACCACGCCGTCGCAACCGAGCCGCGCGCAGGTTTCGATATCGCGCTTCATTACCTCGAGCTCACCGGCGTCGTACAGGAAGTCACCGCCACGTGGGCGCACCAGTACGAACACGGGAATGCGCAGGCGCTCGCGCACGACGGCCAGCGTGCCGTACGACGGCGTGGTACCGCCCTCATGCAGGTTTTCGCACAACTCGATGCGATCGGCGCCACCGGCCTGTGCGGCCAGGGCCGAGCCCACCGAGTTGGCGGCGATCTCCAGCAGCAATGCGCTCATGCCGGTTTGCCGGTGTAAACCGAGCGCGACTCGAGCAGCGCATCGCACTTGCCGGCATCGCAGACTGCGTAGACGAAGCCCTTGTGCAGCGCGAATGCGCCGACTTCGCCGTGCTTGTTGAGCGCGAGGAAACACACCTGCAAGGTCTTGCTCGCCACCGGGCGCTTGCGCACGACGCGCTCGATCGCCTCGCGGCAGGCGTCCATCGGCGTGCGGCCCTGGCGCATCAGTTCGACCACCAGGAAGCTGGCGGCGTTGCGGATCATTTCCTCGCCGACACCGGACGCGGTCGCGGCGCCGACTTCGTTGTCGATATAGAGACCGGCACCGATGATCGGGCTGTCGCCGACACGGCCGTGCAGCTTCCACGCCATGCCGCTGGTGGTGCAGGCGCCGGCAAGCTTGCCACTGGCATCGAGCGCGAGGATACCGAGGGTGTCGTGATTCTCTTTGTTGCCCGGTTTGACGGCTGCGCGTTCGGCGTTGATCTGCGGTTTGTACTCGGACTTTTTCAACCACTCGCGCCAGGCTTGTTCCGCTTCCTTGGTGCGCAGCTGCTCCTTGACGAATCCCTGCTGCAACGCGAACTGCTGCGCACCCTCGCCGACCAGCATCACGTGCGGGGTGCGTTCCATCACCCGGCGCGCGACCGATACCGGATGCACGATGTCCTGCAAGGCCGCGACCGCGCCGCAACGGCCATCGCCATCCATGATGCTGGCATCGAGCGTCACCACGCCGTCGCGATCTGGATAACCGCAGCGGCCAACGGTGCTGTTGCACAGGTCGCCCTCGGCCCAGCGCGCGCCGGTTTCGACCGCATCCAGTGCCGAGCCACCCTTCGCCAACACCGGCCATGCCGCCTGGTTGGCACCGACGCCGAAATCCCAGGTCGACACCACGCGTGCGCCGTTCGACGTGGCTGTCTTCGCATCGATACCACCGGCCGCCGCGCCGCGCGGCAAGGCCAGCGCAGTCGCCGCCATCAACGAGGTCTGCAGGAACTGTCTGCGGTTGCTCATCGTGAACTCCGGGCTGTCACGGCTGCCCGCAGCCGTGTGGATTGTTCCAGTCTAATCGATCTAAACTCGGACGCAGTGCAAGTTTTTTGCGGCTTGCATCACGCATCGTGGCCGGGCCATG
This sequence comes from Lysobacter sp. CFH 32150, assembly GCF_022758295.1. GTDB lineage: Bacteria > Pseudomonadota > Gammaproteobacteria > Xanthomonadales > Xanthomonadaceae > CFH-32150. The sequence continues at coordinate 94,792 of NZ_JALDWJ010000010.1, forward strand.
GCACCACGCAGGTCGGCCCGCCATGCTTATCGCTGGACGCTCTGGGAGGGGCCAACGCGTGACCATCAATCGTCAGAACCTGGGTTCGATCGCCATCATCGGCGCGCTGTTCTTCATCATGGGCTGGTTCACCTGGATCAACGGTCCGTTGATCTCGTTCGTGAAACTCGCCTTTACGCTCGACGACGTCGGCGCGTTCCTGGTGACGTTCGTGTTCTACCTGTCGTACTTCGTATGGGCGCTGCCGGCGTCGAAACTCCTCGATCGCACCGGCATGAAGAAGGGCATGGCGCTGGGCTTGTGGGTGATGGCGGCAGGCGCGTTCGCCTTCGGCCAGTTCTGCGTACAGCGCTGGTATCCGGGTGCGCTCGGCGGCTTGTTCGTGCTCGGCGCCGGGCTTGCGATCCTGCAGACCGCGGCCAATCCGTACATCAGCATCCTCGGCCCGATCGAAAGCGGCGCGCAGCGCATCGCGGTGATGGGGATCTGCAACAAGGTCGCGGGCATCCTCGCGCCATTGCTGCTCGGCACCGTGGTGCTGCATGGCATGGGCGATATCGCCGCGCAGGTCGCGGCCGCCGAGGAAGCGGACAAGGCCGCGTTGCTGGATGCCTTCGCTGCCAACATCCATGCGCCGTACCTGGTGATGGCCGGCGTGCTGGCGCTGCTCGGCTTCGGCATCCTGTTCTCGCCGTTGCCGGACGTGCGCACCGAGCACGAGGATGCGAAGACCGCGAGCGGCGAGTCGAAGACCTTGTTCCAGTTCCCGCACGTGTGGCTGGGCGCATTGGCGATCTTCGTCTACGTCGGCGCCGAGGTGATGGCGGGCGATGCGATCGGCACCTATGGCAATGGTTTCGGCCTGCCGCTCGACGAGACCAAGTTCTTCACCTCGTTCACCCTCGGCGCGATGCTGGTCGGCTACGTAGTCGGCTTCATCACCATCCCGCGCTTCATCTCGCAGGAACGCTTCCTCGCGCTATCGGCGGTGCTGGGCGTGGTGTTCACGCTGGGCGCGTTCCTGACCAAGGGCTATGTCTCGGTCGGTTTCGTCGCGGCACTCGGCTTCGCCAACGCAATGATGTGGCCGGCGATCTTCCCGTTGGCGATCCACGGCCTCGGCAAGCTGATCGAACGTGGTTCCGCATTGCTGATCATGGGCATCGCTGGTGGCGCATTGATCCCGCAGCTGTTCGCGATCCTGAAGCAGACGCACGACTTCCAGCTGGTGTTCCTGCTGCTGATGGTGCCGTGCTACCTGTACGTCCTGTACTTCGCGTTGCGTGGTCACAGGGTCGGGCTGAACGCGGCGCCTGCGATGCAACGGGCTTGAAGCGAATCGGCGCGGGCCTTTACCGGCTCGCGCCGCAACCGCTCACGGCGTCGCAGTTGCGGGTAGCAGCTGCACCGCATCGATCGCCCACAATGGATCGGGCGTGCGGCCGGTGAAGTAGAAGCACAGGTCGTGCGCGCCGGCGCTCGTCGCCAGCGCACCCTCGAGCGTGCTCGTCGTGTCGCGTTTGCTGGCTTCGGCCAGCGGCAGCGAGGCAATGCGCGGACCCGCGCAGGTGTCCAGTCGCACTTCCAGTTCGCCTTCAGCCGTCGCCGGTGCGCGCAGCTTCACGCTGTTGATCGCTTCCCCGAGCTGGAAGTTGTACGGCAGGTTGGCGACGGTGGCGCGAATCGCCGTGATGCCATCGAGGCTCGCGTTCTTCCAGATCCAGCAGGCATCGAGGATATCGACCTGCAGCACCGCGCGCGGGCCTTCGAACGGCGCATCGTCTTCCAGCCGCAGGACCAGACTGTTGCTGCACGGCGTCAGTTCTTCGGCTTCGCGCGTACGCAATCCGGCAGCGTCGAGCACGCGTGTACGCGCAATCGCCAGCGGGCGGGTGCCGGCAAAACTCGCGGCTTTCAGCGTGGTCGGCATCGGCAATTCGAGCGGCGCTTCATAGCGCGGCGAAGCCGGTGTCGGATCGCTACCGTCGAGCGTGTAACGGATGTCGCCGAAGGCAGTCTGGTTGGATAGCGTCACGCGCGCCCGGTTTTCGCCTAGCGGCTCGGCTGCGATCTTCACCGCGAACGCGCTGTCGGCCGGCGTGATGCCGAGCTGCCGATATCGATGCAGTTGCGGCGCGAGGCGCTGCAGGAAACCACCGAAATCGCGCTCTGCCTTCGGCGTCCATACCCCTTCGGCCAACGCGGCGAGGCGCGGGAAGGTCTTGTGCTGCACGTTGTCGAACGTGCGGACGTGTTCGGTCCACAGGTTCGCCTGCGCACCGAGGACGTGCTTGCTCTGCTCGGCATCGAGTTCCGGCGGCACCGGCTCGAAGTCGTACACCGCCTTGAGCGGCGTCGGGTAGTCGTGGCTCGACGGCTCGTCGGCTGCATCGCTTTGCATGCGATTGAAATAGGTCAGGTTGCTGGGCGACAGCACCACGTCGTGGCCTTCGCGCGCGGCTTCGACCGCACCCTTGGTGCCGCGCCACGACATCACCGTCGCTTGTGGCGGCAAGCCGCCTTCGAGGATTTCGTCCCAACCGATCAACTTGCGGCCATGCTGGTTGAGGAAACGTTCGATGCGCGCGGTGAACCAGCTCTGCAGCGCCATGTCGTCCTTCAGGCCGAGCTTGCGACGATGCGCCTGCACCGACTCCGAGGCTTGCCATTGGTCCTTGATCGCCTCATCGCCGCCCACGTGGATGTACTGGCCGGGGAACAGCGCCATCACTTCCGTCAGCACGTTCTGCAGGAACTGGAACGTGCCGTCCTCGACGTTGTACAGGTACGGATTGACGCCCCAGTCCGGCGAGACCGGCGGTGCCTTGCCCGTCACGCCGAATTCGGGATAGGCCGCGATCGCTGCCTGCGCGTGACCCGGCATCTCGATTTCGGGGACCACGGTGATGTGGCGCACGGCGGCGTAAGCGACGATGTCACGCACCTGGTCCTGCGTATAGAAACCGCAATAGGGACGCGGCTGGCCTTGCGCAGTGCGGCCGGCCGCACCCGCGGGAATCCGGCAGGCGCCGACTTGGGTGAGCTTCGGATAGCGCTTGATTTCAACGCGCCAGCCTTGATCGTTGGTGAGGCCCCAATGGAAAACATTGAGCTTGTGCTGCGCCATCTGGTCGAGCACTTGCTTGATCTGGTCGACCGTCTGCAGATGGCGCGCGGAGTCGAGCATGAAGCCGCGCCAGGCAAACCGCGGTGCGTCTTCGATGCGTACGCCCTGCAACGACACCGGAAATCCCTGTGCGGTATCGGCGGTCAACAGCTGCCACAGCGTGATGCCGCCGTAGAACAGGCCGGCCGTGCTGCGCGCACGCACGCGGATGCCGGTCGCCGTGACCGTGAGCGCATAGGCCTCGTTGCCGGCGGGCGCGGTGGCGTCACTGGCGAATTCAATCGCCGGTGCCGGCGACTTCGTGTTCGCAATCGCCAAGGTCGCGCCGCGCGTGCGTTGCAGCAGCGTCGCGAAGTACTGCGCCGCCTGCAGTGCAGCGGCATCGCCGGCGGTGACGCGGATCGGCGTGTCGGCCTGCACCACGAATTCGCCTTCCGTCGCCACGACCGACGCCGGCAATGGAATCACCGGCAGCGCGTTTGTGGCGTGGCCTGCAGTACAGACCAGCAATAGCAGGAAGCCGCAACAACGCAGCAGTAAGGGCATAACGGATCCTTGCTGGAAGTTGGAATCAGTCGCTGCCGTAATGTTCCAGGTACCACGCAGCGGCACCGATCAGGCCGAGCTGGCCATGTTCGATCAACCACACCGGCACGCGCGCCAGCACCTCGCCCAATGCGCCCTTGTTGCGATAACGCGCGCTGAAATCGCTGGCGAGCAGGAACGGTTTGATCTGCGCCGGGATGCCGCCAGCCAGGTACACCGCCTTCGCGCCGAACATCAGGGCGAGGTCGCCGGTCAGGCTGCCGAGCAGGCTGCAGAACAATTGCAGGGATTCGACTGCCTGCACGTCGTCGCCGCGTTGCGCAGCGGCGGCGATCTCCGCAGGTGCTTGCAGGCGTGGACTGACGCCATCGATTTCGCACAGTGCGGTATAGGTGTTGAGCAGGCCGGGCCCGGACAACACGCGTTCGTTGTCGACGTGCGGCCAGCGTTGCAGCAAGTGGCGCAGGAGTTCGAGTTCGCGCGGCGTGCCGGGTGCAAGCGACGCATGGCCCGCTTCGGTCGACAGGATCGTCGTCGACGTTCCCGACAACCGCACCGCCGCGCCGAGTCCCGTGCCGGGACCGATCACCAGCGTTGGCCCAGGTGACGTCGCCTGTGTCGGACCGCAGAGCAGGGTGATCTCGGCTGGATCGATGCACGGCGTCGCGCAAGCCACGGCTTCGAAATCATTGATCAGCGCGAGGTGTTGCAGCCCTGCTTCCTGCCAGGTCTGCAATCGTGAGACCGGCCACGGGAGATTGGTGTTGATCAGGCGATCACCATCGATCAGGCCGGCAATGGCGACGGCGGCATGCAGCGGTTCCGTCGCTTCGCACGTTGCGGCAAAGTCGCGCAGGATCGCTGCCAGGCTCGGGTGCTCGGCACAGATGTACTTGCGATACTGCAGGACCGAGACCGAGCTGCAATCCCCTGCCTGCACCAATGCGACGCGGGCATGGGTGCCGCCGACATCTGCGGCAATGAAGGGCTGCGTGCGCAGCATCGCGCTGCCGTGGATGGGTGACATTGGACGGGGGGTTCGCTGGTTGGATCGCGATTATTGCCCAAACAAAGGGCTTGTATCGATCTAATGTGTAAATGGGGCCTTGCAGGGGCAAATCATGACGTGCGAGAGGTCCGGATCATAGTTGCGTTTACGGTTACCGCGGGCACCGCCAAGCCATCCATGCATCGATCCCGCTCGTTTGATTGGTTGCCTTCGCCCTGCACGGCAGCGGGCCCGGAATTGCCGGACCCGCTGCGACCGCATCACGGCAGTTGCAACGATTGCATCAGAACTTGAAGCGCAAGCTCAGGTAGTACTGACGACCGTTTTCGTAGATCGAGCGCGGACGCTCCTTCGACTCGGCGTAGTACTTGGTCTTCGGGTTGTTCAAGTTCATCAAGTCCAAGGCCAGCGAGAAGTGGTCGCTGATCTTGTAACCCAGCGACGCCGAGACGTTGTCGATCTCATCCTGGAAGAACGCCGAGTTGCGGTCCAGGCCGCTGTAGAACTCCGAACGGTAGGTGTAGTTCACGCGTGCGTTGAACCGATCGTTCTCGAAGTAGGCACCCACGTTGTAGGTGTTGTCCGAGGTGCCGAGCATGGGCGAGCCGTCGCCGGTTTCGCCGTCGGCGTAGGTGTAGTTCGCGAACGCGCCGAAGTAGTCGCCGAATGGCTGCTCCCATGCCAGCTCGAAGCCCTTGACCTTGGCGTCGGAGTTGATCGGGGTGGTCACGTCGTAGTCGATCGGGACGATCGAGGCGGTGCCGGTCGTGGGATCGACCCGCTCGGTCATGTAGGTGCGACGGACGTTGCTGAGCGCGACGTAGTTGTCGATGTCCATGTAGAACACGCCGGCGGACAGCAGCGAACGCTCGCCGAAGTACCACTCGACAGTCGCATCGATGTTGTTCGACAGAATCGGTTCCAGGTCCGGATTGCCGCCGGTGCCGGTGCCGATGCCGTTGGGCTCGCTGATCGGCGGCGGAGCCAGGGTGACCGCGGCGGCCAGTGCGGAGAAGTCCGGACGGGTCAGCGTGCGCGAGGCGGCCAAGCGCAGCACCACGTCATCGTTCAACTCGTACTTGAAGTTCGCGCTCGGCAGCCAGTCGTTGTACGTGTGCTCGGTCACGACCTTCCGGTACAGGCCGAAGAGCGAACCGGAGATCGCTCCGGGATCGTTCGGATCCGTGGCCTGGGTGTAATTGGTCACTTCTTCCTTGGTCTGGACGAAGCGCACGCCGACGTTGCCGCTCCAACGCTCGCCCGCCAGGTTGAACTGGACGTACGCGGCGTTGCTGCGCTCTTCCAGGGCGTAGGCGCCGTTGTAGTCGAAGCGGGCCACCGGGTCGCGGTAGGCCATGCGATTGAACGCGGCCAACTGTTCGGGCGTGAAGAACCAGATGTCGCGCGGGAAATTGCCGCCGATGCCATCGGCGAAGTCGCCCGGATAGTTCTGGAAGCCCTGCGGCCAGTTGGCCGGATCGAACGGGGACAGGCTGCCGGGCGAACAGAAGTAGGGTGGCGCGCCCCAGTTCAGGCCGGTCACGGAGCCGTCGGGATTCAGGCAGCCCGGAGCCTGGTTGGTGACCTGGTCGAGGCTGCGCTCGTGCTTGGCGCCACGCACGCCGAACTCGATCGATGCCAGTGCGCCGCTGTCGACGAAGTATTGGCCATCCAGTTTCAGCCAGTCTTCCTTGTCGACCACGTCGATGTCCTGGTAGCCGAAGATCCAGTCGAGGTTGTAGTCCTCGCCTGGCAGCCAGTTCCAGGGGCCGGTGGTGGAAGCGGGCGTACCCGGCTGGCCGGTGACGGCGTTGCCGAGGTGCCAGTCGGCGGCGCCCACGCCATGCATGGACCAGCCGGCGCCGCTGCCGAGGCCCACGTCCCATTCGGCCACGTCCTGGGTCGGGGTTTCGCCGTGACCTTCCGAGGTACCGCCCTGGGCGGTGAACCTCAGCTTGTCGCTGACATCCCACTTGCCTTCGACGCTGAAGAACTCGGTGCTGGACTTGGCGCCCGGGCGCGAGATCTGGTCGTAGATGCCGTACTGGTTGCCGGGAACGGCGGCAAATTCGGCCTGGACGAGGGTGTTGTCGCGCACCACGTAGCCCGGCAGCGGGGCTTGGCCGTTGCCCTGGCTGAGGATGCGCCGGCCCCACAGCATGTAGTTGCGGTTGTAGTTGTCGGCCTCCATGTCGGAGCGGAAGTAGTTCGCCTCGAGCTCGACGGAATCGGTCGGTTTCCACTGCGCGGTAAACATGCCGCCGGTGCGCTTGCGCTCCTGCTCGAACAAAGCCGAACCCATCAGTACCGGATAGAAGACGCCAATCAGATCGGGATTGCTTTGAGCGATGGCAGTAGGCGTGCCATCAGGATTCGTCGCCTTGATCTGCTCGTAACCCAGCAGCTCTTGACCATCGCGGCGCAGGTGGCGCTCTTCGCTGAACACCTGCACGGTCATGCCGAAGCTGCCATCGGTGTTCTTCCAGTTGCCCAGCACCGAGATCTGCGGATCGGTCTTGCCTGGGTTGTCCGCGTAGACCGCGCCCACCGAGCCGAAGATGCTGAAACCGGTGTCGAAGTTGAGCGGGTTGCGGGTGATGATGTCGATGCTGCCGACCGCACCGCCTTCTACCAGCTTGGCCTCGGACGATTTGCGCACAACGACCTTGTCGACCAACTCCGACGGCAGCAGCGAATAGCTGACACTACGGCCGACGGTGCCGGTCTGGTTGAGCACGAACCAGTCGCCAGTGGCGACGTTGTGGCCGTCGATCAGGGTCTGGGTGAAGCTGGGACTGGTGCCGCGCATGCTGACGCGGTCGTTCTCGTCGAACGCGCCTTCGTTGGCGCTGGCGGCGCTGATGTTGACGCCGGACACGCGCGACAGCGAGTCGGCGACGTTCTTGTCCGGCATCTTGCCGATGTCTTCCGAGGTGATGACTTCCACCCGGGTGACTTCATCGCGCTTGCTTTCCAGCGACTGCTCGATCGCTCCACGGATGCCCTTGACGATGATCGTGTCCAGGCTGGCGGCGTCTTGCTGTTGCGGGGCTTGCTGTTCTGGAGCCTGCTGCGCAGCCTCTTGTGCCGTCACGCTCCCGGCCATGCCGAGGGCCACGACGATACTGGCCGATAGTACGGATTTGCGAACTTTCATTGCTCTCCCTCCCTCAGGGCTGTGATGGGCTGCGTCGTATCGATCTGCATCGACGTCGCGATGACTTGCTCGTTGTGGCCAAGCGGCGTGAGCCGTTCCGGCCGTGTTGCTGCCTGCGCGGGGCGATCCCGTTCCTCGCGCAGGTGTTCCAGGTACCAGCTGGCGGCGCCGATGACGCCCAGCTGTTCGTCTTCGATCAGGCGCACCGGCACACGCTCGAGCACGGCGCGCATCGCGCCTTTGTCGAGCAGCCGCGCACGGAAGTCGCTTCGGGGCAGGAAATCCTTGAGTTGCGGGACGATGCCGCCGGCGATGAAGACCGCCTTGGCACCGCTGATCGAGATGAGGTCGCCGATCACGCTGCCGAGCAACGCGCAGAAAATCAGTACCGCCTCGCAGGCAACAGCATCGCCGCGACGCGCTGCATCGGTGATCGAAGCCGGCGCGAGCAGGATCGGTTCGACATCGTCGATCGCACAGATGGCTGCGTACAGGTTGACCAGGCCCGGGCCGGAGACCAGGTGCTCGATCGGAACGTGCGCACCGCGCTGCTGCATCCAGCGCAGGATTTCGATCTCGCGTGCGGTGCCCGGTGCGAACGCGATGTGGCCGGACTCGGTCGGCAGGACCACGGTGCCATCGCGATGCGGGATGCGCACCGCGGCACCGAGCCCGGTGCCCGGGCCCAGTACCAGCACGGGTTCCCGTGCCGCGGCGGCGATACCGGGCGTGAGCAGCAACGATGCATCCGGATCCATGCATTGCACGGCATGCGCGGCCGCCTGGAAATCGTTGATCAATTGCACTTCGCCGAGGCCCAGCTCGCGACGAAGCGCCGACAAAGAAATACGCCAAGGCAGATTGGCGTTGACCACCGCGTCATCGAGCAGCACGCCAGCGCAGGCGATGGCGACGCGGTCGATGCCTGCGCACGCGCTGGTGGAGGCAATGAAGTCGGACAGGATCGCGGCCAGGCCCGGGTAATCAGCGCAGGCGTATTTGCGATGCGCGATGACCGCGATGGTGGATTCACCTCGACCGCTGTCCCGGACCAGACCGATGCGTGCGTGCGTGCCGCCGACATCGGCGGCGATGAAGCAGGCATTGGACGCCGCGGCGGACGGCACGGCGTTCACCACGGGGATCGACGAACGCACGTGGTGTGCGCGCCCGCATGGCGATTGGATCGGCTTGGCGCGTCCTTCGAATCCCACTGCATGCACCCTCCACCTGGCGGCTGGCCCCCCGCCAGCGCGGCCGAGATTGCTCTCAGAATGACAACGTTGTCAACATGCCGGCATGAATTGGCGCCGCAATCAACCAAACCGCTAGAAAAGGCCTATTTGTGTTGTCGCAGTGCAGCATTTTCCAGCGAGGCCGGCGTGGTGGAGATTCGCCGCTTTCGCGCAAATGTCTGGCTTACAGGACAAAGTTGTGACAACGTTGAGCCAACAGGATGTCGTGTGAGTCATTCACGCACGCCATGACGTTGACGCCGGCGGGGCGCTCCCGCATTCCTCGGGAAGGGAGTTCGCATGTCCATGCCAGCCACCGGCGCGCAACCGCGCCACCTCGGCTCGATCGCCATCATCGGCGCGCTGTTCTTCATCTTCGGTTTCGTCACCTGGCTCAACGGGCCATTGATCTCGTTCGCCAAGCTCGCTTTCGATGTAAGCGACAGCTATGCGTTCCTGATCCCGAGCGCGTTCTACATTTCCTATTTCTGCCTGGCGTTGCCGGCGTCTTTCATCCTCAAGAAGACGGGCATGAAGAAAGGCATGGCGCTGGGCCTGTTCGTCATGGCGATCGGCGCGGCGGTGTTCGGCGAGTACACGACGCAACGCTGGTACCCAGGCGCGGTCGGCGGCATCTTCGTGATCGGCGCGGGGCTGGCGATCCTGCAGACAGCAGTGAATCCCTACATCAGCATCCTCGGCCCGATCGAGGGTGCCGCACAGCGCATCGCAGTCATGGGCATCTGTAACAAGCTGGCCGGCATCTTCGCGCCGCTCGTGATCGGCGCCCTGGTGCTGCATGGCATGGGCGATCTGTCCGCGCAGGTGGCCAGCGCCGATGCAGCGACCAAGGATGCACTGCTCAATGAATTCGCTTCGCGCGTCCACGGCCCCTATCTGGGCATGGCCGCACTGATGGTGCTGCTCGCGATCGGCATCCTGTTTTCACCGCTGCCGGAAATCCGGGCCGAGCAGGTCAACGCGGGCAGTGGCTCGACCGACCATCGCTCCAGCCTGCTGCAGTTCCCGCACGTGTGGCTGGGTGCGCTGTGCATCTTCGTCTACGTCGGCGTCGAGGTCATGGCGGGCGATGCGATCGGCACCTACGGCCAGGGCTTCGGCCTACCGCTCGACCAGACCAAGTTCTTCACCTCGCTGACGCTCGGCGGCATGTTGCTCGGCTACATCGTCGGCCTGGTCGCGATCCCGCGCTTCATCTCGCAGGAGCGTTATCTCGGCTTGTCGGCGATCCTCGGCATGCTGCTGGCGCTTGGCGCATTCCTGACCCATGGCTACGTCTCGGTCGGCTTCGTCGCGGCACTGGGATTCGCCAACGCGATGATGTGGCCGGCGATCTTCCCACTCGCGATCCATGGCCTCGGCCGCCTCACCGAGTACGGTTCAGCGCTGCTGATCATGGGCATCGCTGGCGGCGCGGTGATTCCGCAGGCTTTCGTGCTACTGAAGCAGCATTACGATTTCCAGCTGGTGTTCGCGCTGCTGATGGTGCCGTGCTACCTGTACATCCTGTATTTCGCGAAACGTGGGCATCGCGCCGGCCAGACCAGTCCCGCAGCAGCAGGCGCAGCGGCCGTGCAGCACGGCTGACGGGCCCATGCGCTGGCGCATGTCATTTCCTTCACACCCCACGATGGTTAGGCTAGTTGCTTCACCGCTGCGCCGATCGGCGCAGCGGAGGTGTCGGCTTCCACGAGGCTTCGGTGCGTAGACCCACAATCAAGGATGTTGCCGAGCGCGCCGAGGTGTCGCTCAAAACGGTCTCGCGCGTCATCAATGACGAACCGAGCGTGCAAGCGCGTACGCGCGATCGGGTGCACAAGGCCATCGCCGAGCTGGGTTACCAGCCGGATCCCTCGGCGCGCAGCCTGCGCAGCGCGCAGCCGCGGACGCTCGGGCTGGTCTACGACAATCCCAACGCGCACTACGTCATCGCCGTGCAGAACGGCGTGCTGTCGGTGTGCCGCGAGACCGGCTACGAGTTGCAGATCCATCCTTGCGATTCGTCCTCGCCCAACCTCACCGCCGAGCTGCTCGACTTCGTGCAGCGCTCGCGCCTGGCGGGCGTGGTGCTGGCGCCGCCGATGTCCGAACGCAACGAGCTGGTCAACGAACTGATCGCGCATGGCATTCGCTTGGTCCGCATCGTGTCCGCGGCGGCCGATCCGCTGGACGGCAGCGCGTGCGTCTACGTTGACGATCGCGACGCCGCCTACGACATCACCGAGCACCTGATCCAGCTCGGCCACACCCGCATCGGTTTCCTGTGGGGCGGCAAGTCGCACGGTTCCAGCTGGGAGCGCTACAAGGGTTACGAAGATGCGTTGCGCGAATACGGAGTGGAGCTGGATCCGGCGCTGGTCGCCGAGGGCGATTACTCCTTCGACGACGGTTTCCGTGGCGCGCGGCGGCTGCTGGCCTTGCCCGATCGCCCGACCGCGATCTTCGGCAGCAACGACGAGATCGCCGCCGGCGTGCTGGCAGCTGCGAAGTCCAGCGGCATCAACGTGCCGCATGACTTGTCGATCGCCGGCTTTGAGGACAGTCCGTTCTCCAAGCAGAGCTGGCCGGCACTGACCACGGCCAAGCAGGCGACCCAAGAAATCGCCCAGCACGCCGCGCGCCGGTTGCTGCAGGAAATCCGCGAACCCGAGCCTGCCAAGCCGTTGCCGAACGAGGGCTTCAGTCCGCAATTGGTGGTGCGTGGTTCGACGGCGCCGCCGCGACCGAAGTCGTAACGCGGGTCAGCGGGACACCCTGCGGCCGACGCTCCAGATGATGTTTTTTCCAGCTCATGCCGGGCACGACTGATTCGCGCCTGAAAAGTTCCTGTACCGGCGAGTTCTATATTCAGTTTCGGTTGTGAAGGCGTGAGGACAATGGCGCCACCGGTTAGCCAAGCCTTAACAAATGGCACCCGGCCCATAACCAGAACGAGGTTCTTCATGAAGCGTTCCTTGCTTGCCCTGACCCTGATGGCTGCCCTCCCGTTCGCTGCTTCGGCCGCCGACGGCGTTTCCTACAACTTCATCGAGGGCGGTTACGCCGCCACCAACACCGACGCCGGCGATGCCGACGGCTTCGGCGTGACCGGCTCGGTGGCGATCCATCCGAACTTCCACCTGTTTGCCGGCTACAGCACCCAGGAAATCGAAGACACCGACATCGATTTCGACCAGTCGCGCTTCGGCGTCGGCTACAACCACCAGATCGCCCCGGCGGCGGACCTGGTCACGCGTATCGCCTATGAGAAGTTCGATGCCGGCAGCGGCCTGAACTTCGACGGCTACAGCGCCGAAGTCGGCGTGCGTGGCGCCTTCGCCCCGAGCTTCGAGGGCTACGCGATGGCCGGCTACGAAGACTTCGAACAGGCCGACAGCGAGTTCTACGGCCGCGTCGGCGCGCAGGTGAAGTTCAACCAGAACTGGGGCGTCAGCGGCGACGTCAAGTTCATCGACGGCGACACCCAGTACTTGGTCGGTCCGCGCTTCACCTGGTAAGCCCGGTTGTAACAGCGTCCACATCGCGACAGTTCCCTCCCCCTGACTTCGCGATGGGAAGCCCGGCCGCAAGGCCGGGCTTTTTTATACCGATCCAATAAGCGTGAAGATTTTGTTAATATTAGTGGGCCGCCATTGCGGCTGGACCTAAGTATTTAACGGAATTTTTACGAGGATTGCATGAAGAAGTCTCTGACGCTGGCTCTGTTGCTGGCTGCTGCACCGCTCGCTGCCTCTGCTGGTGAGTTGAGCTACACCTACGTCGAAGCGGATTTCAACCGCACCAATGTCGATCTCGACACCGTCGACTTCGATTTCGACGGCGCCGCCCTGCGCGGTTCGGTCGAGTTCGGCCAGTCGGCGGTCTACGCGTTCGGCGGTTATGCCGCGAGCACCAACGATGACCTCGGCGTCGATATCGATCTGAACGAGGGCCAGATCGGCCTGGGCTACCACCACGAAGTGTCCGACAACGCCGATTTCCTCGCGGAAATCAGCTACGTCAACGTGGAAGCGAAGGTCGCGGGCGTCAGCGAAGACGCCGATGCCTACCGCGCTTCGATCGGCTTCCGCGGCGCAATCGCCGAGAGCCTGGAAGGCCAGATCAAGGTCAACTACACCGATGGCGACGGCAGCGACGAGTTCGCCCCGAGCTTCGGTGCGCAGTGGAAGTTCAACCAGACCTGGGGTCTTGTCGGTGAAGCCGAGCTCGGCAGCGACACCAATCGCTATCTGGTCGGCGTCCGCGCCAGCTTCTGATCATCGCTGCAACGCAATAAAAAAGCCCGGCAATTGCCGGGCTTTTCTTTATCCGAACAATACTTCCCTCAGCCGAACAGGCCTTCTGGATATTCCGGTTTCTGCTCGCGCGCCAGCAACTGACGCAGGCCATCGGCAGGCGTCATTTCACCGTGGAGCACGGCGCGGACCGCGCTGGAGATCGGCAATTCGACGCCATGGCGCTCGGCCTGACGCATCACTTCGTCGGCGGTCTGCACCGATTCGACCACTTGGCCGATTTCGCGCACCGCGTCCTGCAATGACTGCCCGCGGCCGAGGGCAAGGCCGAGCCGGCGGTTACGGGAGAGGTCGCCGGTGCAGGTCAGCACCAGGTCGCCGAGGCCGGCCAGCCCCATCAGGGTTTCGGCCTTGCCACCGATCGCGGCGTTGAGACGCAGCATTTCGTTGAGGCCGCGGGTGATCAGGCCGGCGCGGGCGTTCAAACCCAGTTGCATGCCATCGGCAACGCCGGTGGCGACGGCAAGGACGTTCTTCATCGCGCCGCCGAGTTCGGCACCGAGCATGTCCTCGCCGGTGTAGGCACGGAATGCCGGGCCGTGCAGGGCATCGGCTACATGCTGTGCGAAGACGGGCTCGGAGCCGTGCACGGTCAGCGCCGTCGGCAGGCCGGCGGCGACTTCCTTGGCGAACGAAGGACCAGTGACCACCGCCAGCGGCACGTCGGCGCCCAACACCTCGATGGCGACTTCGTGCAGGAAGCGACCCGAGCCGGGCTCAAAGCCCTTGGTCGCCCAAGCCACGCCCGTGCCGGCGCGGTGATATGGCGCCATTGCGCGCAGGGTTTCGGCAAAAGCATGCGAAGGCACCACCACCAGCACCAATCCGGCATCGCGCATGGCGACGGCCATGTCGCTGGTGGCATGCAGCGTGTCCGGCAAGGTAATGCCGGGCAGGTAGCGGGGGTTTTCGTGGCGCTCGTTGAGCGCCACGATCATGGCCGAATCGCGGCCCCAGAGCACGGTCGGGTGACCGTGCCGGGCGATCAGTGCGGCCAGCGCGGTGCCCCAGGAGCCTGCGCCGAGGACCGCGACGGGAGGCGTTGCCGCCATCGTCATGGCCGCTGTCGTCATGGATCAGGCGGCCTTGATCAGGCGTTACCAGCCGTCTCCGCACCGGCCAGATCGCCGCCGGCGTTCGCCTGCGCAGCGCGCTGGCGGAGGTTTTCGGCATACAGCGCATCGAAGTTGATCGGCTGCATGAAGAACGGCGGGAAGCCGCCGCTCTGGATCAGGGCGCTGATGGTCTGCGCGGCGTACGGATACAGCACGTTCGGGCACTGGGTGCCGAGCATGGCGTCGATGCCAGCGTCCTCGAAACCCGCCATGGCGAACACGCCGGCCTGCTCGACTTCCGCCAGATAGGCGGTCTTGCCGTTGAGGTTGCAGGTCAGGGTCACGCCCAGCACGACTTCGAAGGCGTTGTCGTTGAGGCGCTGCACCTTCTGGTTGAGGTTCAGCTGCAGCTCGGGCTGGCCCTGCTCGTTGAACACCTGGGGCGCATTCGGCGCTTCGAACGAAACGTCCTTGATGTAGATCTTCTCGACCGTGAAGGTCGCAGCCTGCGGCGCGGCGGCGCCGTTAAGGGTTTCTTCGGACATTTCGTAACTCCGGATCAAAAACGAAAGGGGGTAAGTATCGCACCAATCCTTTGGGCGGCCTGGGGCAAAGCAAGGGCTGGAAGCGTGGCCCGCGTCGTAGGGCGGGTCTTGACCCGCCGCACGCCGCCCGATGGCGGGTCAAGACCCGCCCTACGAACGGCCTTTGACCAGCGGCAAATCGGCCTGCTGCCATGCCGCGATGCCGCCGTCGAGCCAGTACACGTGTTCGAAGCCGGCTTTCTGTAGCCGCTTGGCGGCATCGGCCGAGGCTTGGCCGGTCCGGCATACCGCCACCACCGGCAGCGCCTTGGCGGCGACCAACTGCGCGTTTTCGGGATCGAACTGGCTGGGCGCGACGTTGCGGCTGCCGGGGATGTGGCCTTTCTCGAATTCGCTGCTCGAGGACAGATCGATCACCAGCGCGTTGTCGCGGTTGATCAGCGCGGTCAGCGCCGCTGGGCGCAATGCCTTGTAGCCGCGGAACAGGCGTGCGACCTCGGTGTAGACGATGGCGAGGGTCAGGCCGGCGAAGGCCAGCGACAGGTAGGGATGGCGGCTGGCGAAAGCCAGCAGGTCTTCAAGGGTCACGGGGATTCAATGCAGCGAGCGGGCGGCGATTGTCGCCCAGCGGCTGTGGCGGCGCAAAACTAGGGCCTGTTAACGCTATCCAGATAGGTCGCGCCGGGCCTGAGGGCGTGCGAGGCAAGGAAGAGCGAGGGCGCGCATGTCGATACGCAACTGAGCGATGACGCGGCATCGTCCTCAGGCCCGGCCCTTCGGGTTGCTCCTCCGTGGCTGCCAGGCGCCGCCGCGCGCCTTGACCTTGCAATCAGCAAGGCGCTGCGCCGCGCAACACCACCTGGCAGCCACGGAGGAGCAACGCGACCTATCTGGATAGCGTTAACAGGTCCTACTGCCCGTTCCAGAAATCCGGCAGGCCCACGGTCAGCCACCAGGTCTTGGCTTCCGGGTCGTAGCGCCAGCGCTCGGTGTAACGGGTGCTGCGCTCGGCCAGGGTATGGCGATTGATCACCCCGATTTCGATCTCACGCATCGCCAGGCCGTCGGGCGTGGTTTGTGCGCCAAGGTCGCGGTAGGCGGAGATCTGCACCTGCTTGTAGCGCTCGAACTCGATCTCGCTCATCGGATGCGCTTCGCGGTACTTGGGGTCGACCAGCAGCCAGGCGCCTTCGAAATCGCCCCAGCGGATCGCCGCCGAATATGCGTACTGCACCTTGTCCAGTGCGTTCACCTGCCCGCTGCTGGCACAACCGGCAAGCAGCATGGCGAGCAACAGGAACAATCCGATCTTCAGTGTCCGCATCGCGCGTATTCCCGGCGTGGCCAGCCGGCATCCTAACCTTTGGCGAACGCGACGTAACGCGCCGAGAACTCCGCGGCCACCCCGCCGTCCGGCAACGGCACACGGGCCACGAGGTACGTGCGAGCGCGACCGCGCTGGCGCAACGTGGCCAGGAAATCGTCCCAGGACGCATCCACATCGAGCTCCGCTTCGGCTTCGAGGTCCGCGTAGAGCGGCGCGCGATAACGGATCTCGCTATCGGCGACGTACACATCTGCGGCGATCCCCGCCTTCTGCAACCGCAACGACACCAGTCCCCACGCGGCCAGCGTCATCAGCGAACCCAGGCTGCCGCCGAACGCGCAACCCTTGTCGTTGACGTTGGCAGCCAGCGGCGCGCTCAAGCGCAGGCGGTCGCCGTCGTAGCCGACGATCGCCACGTGCATCGCGGCCACCGGCGGCATGGACTGGTAATGGGCATCGAGGTGGGCGAGGGCGTCAGTGTGGGGCATGCGTTCGTCGTCGGTAGCGCGTGCAGGAATTGTCGCAGCGTGCGTCGCTTTTCGCTCGTTCCAACCACCACGAACCGCCAACCCGCTGTTATGCCAAGCTCGCGTCCATGCCAACACCTGCACCACTCGCCGGCTCGGTCGTGGTCTCGCTGCGTCCGCGCGGCCAGCATGCAACGCTGCGTCGTGCCGCTGCCGCGCTCGGCGCGCGGGTGCTGGCGTTGTCGCCGCTGCGGATCGAGCAGCGCGACGACGATGCGACCCGCACCGCCTTGCGCGCCGCACTCGCCGCGCAACTGGTGATGTTCACCAGCCCGAACGCCGTGCGCGCGGCGTCTGCGCTGCAGCGCCTGCGTGCACGCCGCGGGCAGACCTGGTTGGCCGTTGGCGAAGGCACCGCGGTGGCCTTGCGCCATGCCGGCATCGCCACCGTCGTGACACCGCAACGCATGGATAGCGATGGCCTGCTCGCCTTGCCCGAACTGCAGGGCGTGCGCGGACAAACGATCGGTCTGGTCACCGCGCCAGGCGGCCGTGATCGCCTCGCGCCGGCCTTGCGCGCCCGCGGTGCACGGGTGTTGCGCGCGGAGGTGTATGCCCGCATCGCCATCGCAACGTCGCCACGTGCCGTAGCGACGCTGCTTGCGCTCGATTCGCCGCTGCTGCTGGCCTTGAGTAGTGGCGAGGCCCTGGAATCGTTGCTTGCGACCCTTCCCGGCGACGCACTGGCCAAGTTGCGCCGTGCCCGCGTACTCGCCGCAAGCGCACGCCTGGCAGAACTGGCGTCCACGCACGACTTCGTCGACATCGCCATCGCGGCCAGTGCGCGACCGCGCGACCTGCTGGCCGCCGCCTGCGCCCCAGGACGATCACGCGCTGTATTGCGCCGGTCGCGACCGCGCATCCGGTAGCATGCAGTGCCCCTCGCGCACGCCGCCGCCGTGACCGAAACCGACTTCCCAGAATCGCCGTCGCCACCCCCCACCCGCAACCGATCCGCGCTGTGGTTGCTGGCGTTACTGCTGCTGGCCCTCGTCGGCTGGCGCGGCTGGGTCTGGTGGTCGGCAAAGGCGTCCGCCGCACACGCCGCCTTCAGCGATGTCGAACAACGCATCGCCGCGCTCGAGTCACGCCTGGATTCGTTGCGCCGCGACCAGCGCGGCCAGGGCCAGCGCCTGCAACAGGCCGACGCGACCAATCGCGTGCTGCGGGACGAGTTGCTCGGCATCGGCCAACGCGCCGCGTTGCTTGAAGACAGTGTGTCCAAGCTCGCCGATCCCGACCGCCACGGCGCGCAAGCGTTGCGACTGGACGAAACCGAATTGCTGCTCGTCATGGGCCAGCAGCGCTTGCTGCTCGCGGCCGACCTCGACGGCGCCCGTCGCGCCTATGCCCTCGCGGCCGGCGTGCTCAGTGGCATCGAAGACCCCGCATACCTGAGCCTGCGACAGACACTCATCCAGGAACGCGCCGCACTCGATGCACTCGGCATCGATCCGCGCGTGCAGGCGCAACTCAAACTCGATGCGTTCGCGCGGACGTTGCAGACGGCGCCGCATGAACCGCTCGCGCCCGGTGCGCGCAGGCCGTGGTGGCAACGCCTGCTTGGCTCCCTGGACGCCGAGCGCACCGAGGAGCGAGCCGTACTCGACGCCGGCGCCGATCGCGCGACCGCACAGGCCGCGCTGCAACTGGAACTGTCGCTCGCCCGCGCCGCTGCCGAACGCCGCGACGCGGCCGCCTATCGCGCCTCCCTCACCCGCGCCGATGCATGGCTGCAACGCTTGTGGCCGCCATCACCGGGACTGCAGCGCCAACGCGCGCAACTGCAGGCACTGGCCGCGATGCCGCTTTCACCTGATCTCGCCACGCTCGGTAGCACCCTGCAGCAACTGCGGCAGCAACGCGCTGCGCGTTAGGAGCTAGGCCTGCATGAAATTGTTTCGCAATGTGCTGTTCTGGATCGTGCTCGCGCTGGTCGGCGCGCTGGTCGCACAGCTGCTGTTACAGGATCCCGGTCATGTGCTGATCCGCTACCACGGCTACCGCTACGAGAACACGCTGGCCGCGGCGCTCTTGCTCGCTGCCGCCGTGCTGCTGGTGCTGTGGTTGCTCTGGTCGATGCTGGCGTTGCCGTTCCGCGGCTGGCGCAGTTTCCGCCGTCGCCAAACCCAAGCGCGTCTGACGGACGGACTGCTCGCACTGCAACAAGGCCAATGGGCGCGCGCGGAGAAACTGCTGACGCAAGCGGCCGAGGCCGGCGACGCCGAAGCACTGGCACGCACCGCCGCCGCGCAAGCAGCGGATGCGCGTGGCGATGCCGCCACCGCGCAGCGCCTACTCGACGCCCTCGGCGCTCGTCACCCGGGTGCGCACGCACTGGCGCATGCCGAACGCGCTCTGGCACAGGATCGCCCCACCGATGCGCTGGTCGCACTCGACGCGCCCGCTGCACAACCGTTGTCGCCGCGTGGCTTGCTACTACGCGCGCAAGCGCTGGTCGCGGTCGGTCGCAGCTACGACGCTTACGGGCTGCTGGGCGCATTGCGCCAGCAACAGGCACTGCACGCGTCGCAGCTCGACGAATTGCAAGCACGCTGGAGTGAGGCCGCATTGCGCGAAGCCGGCGATGCCAACGTCCTCGCCGAACGCTGGGACAGCCTGCCGAAAGCGTTGAAGAGCGAGCCGGCCGTGGTCGCCGCCTACGCCGACCGCGCCGCTGCGCTGCGTTGGGACGAAGCCGCCGCGAAAAGCCTGGAACAGGCGCTGGATGCACGCTGGGATGAATCCCTCGCCGACCTCTATGGCCAACTCCCCATTGGCCGCCTCGACGCCCGCCGCATCACCGCCGAACGCTGGTTGCAATCCCACCCCGCCAGTCCCGCCCTGCTGCTCGCCCTCGCCCGCCTCTCCCGTGCGCAGAACCAATGGCCGCAAGCCGAAGCCTTCCTGCATCGCGCCCTCGCGCAAGGCGCCGGCAGTGATGCCTGGGAAGAGCTCGGCCACGGCTATGCCGACGCCGGCGACGAAACCCGCGCGCGCCTCAGTTATGCGAACGCGCTGCGCGCGTCACGCTGCGAAACGATCGCCGAACTGCCCGGGCGCGACCTGCGACAGAAGATCTTCGATGAAGCGGTGACCGAAGAACGCGATGAGCATGGGGTGCCACGATTGCGTTCGTAGCTGCTTCACGGGAAGGTAGGCGCCATGGAACTGAGGCGCATCGTCGTCATCGCGTTACTGGCAGGATTATGGGCAGCGGCTTGGACCGCGGCACCCTATCTGCTGTATCTGCCGCTGGACACACAGGTCCGTGCGTCGGCCATGGAACTGCTGCAGATCATCGGTATTGGGCTGGTGCGTGTGTTGCACCTGCCATGGATGAATGCATGGATTGCGCCGTTCCTGCTTGTATTCGTGGTTGCAGTTGCGATGACTGCAGCAATCGGACTGCTGGTGCGCGCCTTAGATCGCGCACAGATTTCAAGGCGTGCTGCCGCCTGGAGTCTGCGCACCATCCCTTGCCTGCTGATCTGGAGTGGCGGCCTGTCCTTGTGTCTGAGCGTTGGAGTTTGGCTTGACGGAACGATGGGTACCGATGGCTACGCCGGGTTGCTTTTCCCCTTGATGTATCTGTTGTCTTTGCCATTCTTCTCCTTGCGTACAGACATCGTCGCAACCGATCGCCCACCTCTGGTTTGGAGCCCTGCCTGGCCCGGCAGCGCTGCGGCGGTCATTGGATTCGCTGCCATTGTCGTCTCCATGCTCGTGTCCATCGTGCTCTCCGAAGTCGAAAGAATGTCGCAACCGCGACTTCCGGGACAGATTCTGTTCTTGGGTGTCGATCTCCTGTTGTGGGCGGTTGGATTGTTAGTGGGCGCATGCGTGTTGACCGCATGGTTGAAGCGGTCCCGATGGGGCAGCCTGTGGAACGACATGAAGGGATCGCTTAACGCGCATCACTTGTTCCCACTCGCAGCGAGCGACATCGTGGTGAGCTTCGGGCTGCTCATCCTCGTCGCACCTCCGGTACTTGTCGGCGCGATCAACAACATCTTCATCGCTCCCCAGATCAATGAACTGTTTGAGGCGAAAGGGCTTGCGCTACCGGCATACTTGTCCTACTACGCTGCCGCATCTCGCTGGCTAACGAGCTGGTGGTGGTTGTGCTCCATCGTGATTGGCCTTTGGCTCGGCGGAGCGATGGCGCGCAGCCTCAAACTGACCGGCGCACTAGACGAACGGCGAGTCAGGGAAGGCTCCGCTGTCATCCAGCCCCCGCCTTCGCGAGACTGACGACAAAGGGTAGGCGGACCTGTCGCCCGCCTTCGGCTCTTCTCCCCGCGGCGGAAGGGAGGCAGGGCAAAGCTAGAATGGACGCATGACCGACTTCGACCGCGTCCGCGATTACCTCACCGGCCTGCAGGACCGTATCTGCGCGGCGATCGAAACCGCCGATGGTGGTGTCCGCTTCACCGAGGATGCATGGACGCGTGAGGAAGGTGGTGGCGGGCGCACGCGGATCCTGCGCAATGGCGGTGTGTTCGAGCAGGCGGGGGTCGGTTTCTCCGACGTCTCGGGCACGAAGTTGCCGCCCACGGCGACCGCCGCGCGGCCGGAACTGGCAGGCGCTTCCTGGCGCGCCGTCGGCGTATCGTTGGTGCTGCACCCGAAGAATCCGTACATCCCCACCACCCATGCCAACGTGCGCCATTTCCGTGCGTTGAAGGATGGCGAGACCGTGGCGTGGTGGTTCGGTGGCGGCTTCGACCTGACCCCGTTCTATCCGTTCGACGAGGACGTACTGCACTGGCACCGCACCGCGCGGGCGCTGTGCGAACCGTTCGGGGGCGCCGCGCGTTACGCAGCGCACAAGCAATGGTGCGACGACTATTTCCTGCTCAAGCACCGCGGTGAAACCCGCGGCGTCGGCGGCTTGTTCTTCGACGACCTGCACGAGAACTTCGAACGCGACTTCGCCTACCAGCGCGCGGTCGGCGACGGGTTCCTCGACGCTTACCTGCCGATCGTCGAGCGCCGTCGCGACACGCCGTTCGACGAACGCGAGCGGCAGTTCCAGCTGTACCGGCGCGGTCGCTATGTCGAGTTCAACCTCGTGTTCGACCGCGGCACCTTGTTCGGCCTGCAGTCGGGCGGGCGCACCGAATCGATCCTGATGAGCCTGCCGCCGCTGGTGCGGTGGGAGTACGGCTACGTGCCGGAACCGGGTTCGGCGGAGGCACGGCTCGCCTATTACCTGCGGCCGCGCGATTGGTTGAACGAATTGGGGGGGCGGTAGCGGGCTTACAACCGCGGGTCGTTCGCACGCGTGCAAAAGCTCGCGGCTGTAAGCGCTCCTACACATGCATTAGCGTTTGATGATGCTGATCCTGCCGTTGGTTTCCAGCAGGGCGATGCGGATCTCGTCGACTCGCTCACAGTCCGCTTCGCGCATGGCTTCCTCGAAATCGGCCTCGCTGATGTTTTCGCGCTGCAACACCTGCCGGTAGACCTCGCCATCGCGCGCCAGCAGCACGGGCACGCCGGCGAAGAGCCGGTCCATGCGCTGGCTGCGCGAACTCAACAGGCCGACCAGCCAGTTCAGTCCGATCAGCGTCGCCGCCAGCAGCAGGCCACCGAATAGCGAGACGTCCTTGCCGAGCAACGAGTTCTGCACCGCGTTGCCGAGCAGCACCACCAGGATCAGGTCGAACGGTGTGTACTGGCCTACTGCGCGCTTGCCGGACAGACGCACCATCGCCAGCAACACGAAATAGACCACACCGGCGCGCAGCACGAATTCCCACCACGGCATCGCGAGCGCGAACAGATCGGTCACTGGCGTCTCCCTTCGATTGCACGATTGTCAGCCGGCGCCGTGATGAGCGCACAGCGGGGCCCAAGGTTTGCGCAGCAAATCTCGGGTTTTTATTGCCTGCGCAAAAAGCGCAGGCAATAAAAAGCCCCGCAGGCCAGGGGGGGACCAGCGGGGCCGGGGAGCGAGAACTTGGGGAGGAGTCTCGCTCCTGGATCGCTCCAGGGGAGGGAGAGATCGTGCGACAGACGTTGCATCTGTCGCGGGTTATATGACCACCCTGTGCATTGATAGTTCGTGAAGATGGAAGTTAAAAAACTGTTGAGTTCAGGAATGATTCATTCCTACGGCCAGACTGGATTCTTGCAGAGCGTCCTCAGGCGCGGAATTTGTTTTGCGCCGCAAGTTCCTAATGCGCCTCATCCCAGTTATCGCCGACACCGGAATCCACCACCAGCGGGACTCTCAATTCGGCCGCAGCGGCCATGCGCTGGCCGACTTCACCCAACAGGGTGTCTACGAAGCCGGTCTCGACTTCGAACACCAGTTCGTCGTGCACCTGCAGGATCATCAGCGCCTGCGCGTGCAGCGGCGCCAGCCAGCCGTGGATCGAAACCATCGCGCGCTTGATGATGTCGGCGGCGGTGCCCTGCATCGGCGCGTTGATCGCGGCGCGTTCGGCGCCGGCGCGCAGCCCTTGGTTACGCGCGCTGATGTTTTCCAGATATAGGCGACGGCCGAACACGGTTTCGACGTAGCCCTGCTCGCGCGCCTGCTGGCGCGTGCGTTCCATGAAGTCGCGCACGCCGGGATAGCGCGAGAAGTACAACGCGATGTAGTCCTGCGCCTCGCCGCGGCCGATGCCGAGCTGCTTGGCCAGGCCGAATGCGCTCATGCCATACATCAGGCCGAAGTTGATCGCTTTCGCCGCGCGACGTTCGTTGCCCGAGACGGTGTCGATGGTCTTGCCGAACACTTCCGCCGCGGTGGCGCGATGGATGTCGGCGCCGCTCTCGAACGCGCGCAGCAGGCCGGCGTCCTCCGACAGGTGCGCCATGATCCGCAGTTCGATCTGCGAGTAGTCGCAGGCGACGATCTTGCGGCCCGATGGGGCGATGAACGCCGTGCGGATACGGCGACCGTCTTCGGTGCGGATCGGGATGTTCTGCAGATTGGGATCGTTCGACGCCAGGCGACCGGTCGCAGCGCCCGCCTGGTGGTAGCTGGTGTGCACGCGTCCGGTGTCGGGATTGATCATCTCCGGCAACTTGTCGGTGTAGGTGCTGCGCAGCTTGGCCAGCCCGCGGTACTCGAGGATCACGCGCGGTAGTTCATGCAGCTCGGCGATTGCTTCCAGTGCTTCCTCGTTGGTCGACGGTTGCCCACTCGGTGTCTTCACCATCGCCGGCAGTTTCAACTCGTCGAACAACAACTGGCCCAGCTGCTTGGGCGAATCGAGGCTGAAGGTGCGCCCGGCGAGTTCGGTCGCCTGTTGCTGCGCGGCGAGCATGCGCTTGCCGAGGTCGGCCGACTGCCGGCGCAACTCGTTGCCGTCGATCAGCACGCCGTTGGCCTCGATGCGCTCCAGTACCGGCACCAGCGGCATCTCGATCTCGCGATAGACCTTCTGCAGTGACGGTTCCGTGGCGAGCTTGGCCGACAGCACGCGATGCAGGCGCAGGGTGACGTCCGCGTCTTCGGCGGCGTAACAGGTGGCATCGTCGAGCGCGACCTGGGAGAACGGAATGGCTTTCGCGCCCTTGCCGGCGACCTGCTCGTACTTGATGGTGTCGTAGCCGAGATAGCGCATCGCCAGCGAATCCATGTCGTGGCGCGTGGTGGTGGCGTTGTAGACGAAGCTCTCGAGCATGGTGTCGTCGGCGTAGCCGTTGACCTCGACGCCATGGCGACGCAGCACGTGCAGGTCGTACTTGCCGTGCTGGCCGATCTTCTTCTTGTTCGCATCGGCGAACAGCGGTTGCAGCGCGGCCAACACGTCGCTGCGCTGCAGCTGCGGCGGCGCACCAGGATAGTTGTGCCCGAGCGGCACATAGGCGGCCTTGCCGGGTTCGACAGCGAAGCTGACACCCACCAGGCTGGCGCGCATCGGGTCGAGCGCATCGGTTTCGGTGTCGAACGCGAAGGCCTCGGCGGCTTGCAGCTGCGCTATCCATGCATCCAGTTGCATCCCAGTGAGCACGCATTCGTAGGCGCCGGGCAGGGACAACGCGGGATCGAGGTCGGCATCCGGTTTCGCCACTGCGCGCGCGTAACCGGCTTCGGTGCCGCGTACGCTGATCTTGTCGCCCCGAGTCTTGTCACCCATGGGCGTCGCCGGCGTTGCGCCGCCCTGCTCCGAACCGCCCTGCAGTTCGCGCAGCGCCTGGGTGAAGCCGTAGCGCGAATACAGCGCGCGCAAGGCTTCGGTATCGCGTGCACGCAGCTTCAGTTCGCTCGCCGGAAGTTCCAACGCGACATCGGTCTTGATCGTCACCAATTCGCGATTCAGCGGCAATCGCGGCAGCGCCGCGCGCAGGTTCTCGCCGATCTTGCCGCCGATGCGCTCGGCATTGGCGATCACGCCATCGAGGCTGCCGTATTCCGCCAGCCACTTGGCCGCGGTTTTCGGTCCGCACTTCTCCACCCCGGGGACGTTGTCGACCGCGTCGCCCATCAGTGCCAGCAGATCGATCACCTGCGAGGCATGCACGCCGAACTTCGCGAACACCGCCTCGTCGGTATCCAGCATGCTGCCGCTCATGGTGTTGACCAGGGCAATGCCCGCGCCGTTATCGAGCCGGCGTACCAGTTGCGCGAAATCCTTGTCGCCGGTGGAAATGGTCACCTCGGCGCCATCGCTGGCCGCTTGCAGGGCCAGCGTGCCGATCACGTCGTCGGCCTCGACGCCGTCGATGCGCAGGATCGGGAACCCGAGCGCTTGCACGATCTCGCACATCGGCTGCACCTGTGCACGCAGGTCGTCCGGCATCGGCGGGCGGTTGGCCTTGTATTGGGGATACAGCGCGTCGCGGAAGGTCGGCCCGGGCGCGTCGACCACGAACGCGGCACAATCCGGCTGCTCCTTCAGGTGCGCGCGCAGCATGTTGACCACGCCGAACAGTGCGCCAGTGGGTTCGCCAGCGGCGTTGCTCAGTGGTGGCAGCGCATGGAAAGCGCGGTAGAGGTAGGAAGAACCGTCGATCAGGACTAGTCGTGGCATCCGCCGATTCTACGCCGCGACCTGCACACCGGATCGCGACAGGGGGCTGGCGCATAATCGCGCCAAACCCGCAGCCGGAGGTGCGTCATGCGAACGTCATGTATTCGAGCGTCATGGATCCCCGCGATCTTGCTGCTCTCTGCCTGTGCCACCCTCAACGGCGAACCCGCGGTTCCCGCCGGCGCCGTCGAAAGCACCCGCACCGAGTCCAACGGCGATGTGATTTCCGAATACCGCGTCGGCGGCCAACTGACCATGGTCAAGATCACACCCGCGCGCGGCCCGACCTACTACCTGATGGATACTGACGGCGACGGCCGCCTTGACCGCACTAAAGGCGGCGGCCGCGATGTGCCGGTGTACTACAAGCTCTACAGCTGGTGAATTGATCCCAACAGGAGCACGACATGACCAAACTCGACAAACCCCTGCGTCGCGAAGTGGACATCGGCGACAAGGCCTACACGCTGACGATCGCGCCCGAGGGGCTGAAGCTGGTGGAGAAAGGCCATCGCAAGGGCATCGAGTTGGCGTGGTCGGCCCTGGTCGGTGGCGATGCGTCGTTGGCTGCGGCGTTGCAGGCGTCTGTCGCTCCCTAGATCCGCGGCAACCCATTCTTGACGTGATCGAGTGCGCGCCGGAACATCCGGCGTTGCACCGAGTCCGGATGCTGCGCGTCAGGGGGCAGGGAATGATCCAAG
Organism: Lysobacter sp. CFH 32150; assembly: GCF_022758295.1. GTDB lineage: Bacteria > Pseudomonadota > Gammaproteobacteria > Xanthomonadales > Xanthomonadaceae > CFH-32150. The sequence goes on from NZ_JALDWJ010000010.1 coordinate 121,330, forward strand.
TTCTCTTCGGCATCACTGTGGCGATTGCCGGTGTTGCGATGCTGCTTGAGCGCAGCTGGGTGCCCGGTGTTGCATTGCTCGTCGTCGGGGGAGCGCTCGCCAATGGCGCACAACACGGGGTCTGGCTTTCCTTCCACTTCGGCGGCTCTGACGGCGGGTCCACCGACGATTGGGGTGGCGATGGCGATGGCGATGGCGATGGCGACGGCGGCGGCGATGGTGGTGGCGACTGACGCATGCCCCCGGCATCTATTCCAACCAACGCCGCTTCGCGGCGCTTGATCGAGGGTAGGTATCGCAATGACACACGCGCAGAAGCTGCAACGCATGCACCAGCATCTACCCATGCTCGGCATTCCGGAGAGCGTTTTTGCGCCACCGCTTTACGCCATGTTCTGGAAACTCGGGATGCCGCTCGCACCGCCGCTCTTCGCCAGTTTCTGGTCGCTGACGCTGCTCTTCAGCATCATCGGCGCACTGGCATTCGCGCTCCTGCAGGCGTTTGTTCCCTTGCCGATCGAGGAGCAGGTAGCCGCAGCCGCCGGGGCCCATGCGTTGCCGCTCGCGCTGGGACTGATCGTCGGCCTGGGCATGGCGTACTACTACCGACGCCTCGCCAGGACGCATGACTTGCCGGCCTGGTCGGATTACCGCGGGCAGCCCGCGTAAGCGTCCTTTTTCGACGTCACGCCGGCTGCAGGTTGGCATACGCCAATACCAGCCATTTGCTGCCGACATCGTCGAAATTCACCTGCACGCGTGCGTGCGCACCGCTGCCTTCATAGTCGGTGACGATGCCGGTGCCGAAGGTAGGATGGCGGACGTTGGCACCGAGTTTCACCGCAGGCACTTCGATCGCGGCACTCACGAACTGACGGCGTGGTTGCGGTGAGTACGGCCGCGACACCTGCACGCGCGGCCGCACTTCGCTGAGCAGTCCGGAGGGAATCTCCCGCAGGAAGCGCGACGGGATGCCGTACATGTCCTGGCCGTGCAGGCGCCGCGCCTCGGCGTAGCTGAGGATCAGTTTCTGCCGCGCACGAGTGATGCCGACGTAGGCGAGGCGACGTTCCTCTTCCAGGCGACCTGCTTCCTCGGTGGAGCGGCTGCTGGGGAACAAGCCTTCTTCCAGCCCAGCCAGGAATACCAGCGGAAATTCGAGACCTTTCGCACTGTGCAGCGTCATCAGCTGCACGCCGTCTTCGCCGGCCTGGGCTTGACCTTCGCCCGCTTCGAGCGCCGCGTAGGCGAGGAAGGCGACCAGTTCGGTCAGGGCCGCAGCCTCTTCGTCGTCGCCGCGGACGAAGCGCGAAGCCACCGACACCAGTTCGTCGAGGTTGTCGGTGCGCGAGTCGAGCTGGCCTTTCGATTCGTTCTCGTAGTGCAGGCGCAGGCCCGAGCGTGCAAGCACATGGTCGATCTTTTCCTGCAGCGACAGCTCGGCGGTTTCGCCGGCGAGGCCGTCGATCAGTGCCAGGAAGCCCGCCAGCGCGTTGCGGGCGCGTCCGGTCAGTGTAGTTTCCGCGACGATGCGGATCGAAGCATCCCATAACGACAACGCGTCCATGCGCGCGCGCTTGCGCACTTCGTCCAGCGTGCGCTCGCCGATGCCGCGCGTGGGTGTGTTGACCGCGCGTTCGAACGCGGCATCGTCGGCGCGGTTCGCCACGAGGCGCAGGTAAGCGAGTGTGTCCTTGATTTCGGCGCGTTCGAAGAAGCGCACGCCGCCGTAGACACGATACGGGGTCTGCTCGGCCAGCAACGCTTCTTCGAAGGCACGCGACTGCGCATTGCTGCGATAGAGGATCGCGCATTCGCCATGCGAACCGCCATCGCGCACCCACTGGCGGATGCGTTCGACCACGAAGCGCGCTTCGTCGATCTCGTTGTAGGCCGCGTAGAGGTCGATCGGATCGCCATCGCCGCTGTCGGTCCACAGCTTCTTGCCGAGCCGATCCGGGTTGTGGGTGATCACCGCATTGGCGGCATTGAGGATATTGGCGCTGGAACGGTAGTTCTGTTCCAGCTTCAGCGTGACCGCGCCCGGATAGTCGCGCAGGAAGCGCTGCACGTTCTCGACTTTCGCACCCCGCCAGCCGTAGATCGCCTGGTCGTCGTCGCCGACCACGAACACGTGGCCGCTGTCGCCGGCCAACAGCCGCACGAAGCCGTACTGGATCGCGTTGGTGTCCTGGAATTCGTCGATCAGCAATTCGGTGAAACGATGGCGGTAATGCGCCAGCAACGCAGGGGTATCGCGCAGCAATTCGTGCGCGCGCAACAGCAACTCGGCGAAATCGACGAGGCCGGCGCGATCGCAGCGCTCCTGGTACGCGGCATAGGCGCGACGCATGGTGTCGAGGAACCAGTCGTCGCCAGGTTGCAGGTGGTGGGGGCGGCGGCCTTCGTCCTTCTGCGCGTTGATCCACCAGGCGATCTGCCGCGGCGGGAAGCGCGCTTCGTCCAGTTCCAGTTGCTGTACCACGCGTTTGACCAAGCGCAGCTGGTCGTCGCTGTCGAGCACCTGGAAACCTTCCGGCAATTTCGCGTCCTGCCAGTGCAACCGCAACAGGCGGTGCGCGAGGCCGTGGAAGGTGCCGATCCATAGCCCGCGGCTACCGTGGCGCAGCTGGTGCTCGGCGCGATGCCGCATCTCGCCGGCGGCCTTGTTGGTGAAGGTCACGGCGAAGATCGCGTGCGGCGGCACGCCGTGCACTTCGTTCAGCCAGGCGATGCGGTGCGTCAGCACGCGGGTCTTGCCGGAACCGGCGCCGGCGAGGACGAGGTAGTGGCCGGGCGCTGCGGTGACGGCCTCGCGCTGCGCGGGGTTCAGCGCGTCGAGCAAATGCGATACATCCATTGCGGCATTGTACCGGGCAGCTCCGATCCGCACGTCCTTCACGGAACCTTGCCCGCTGTGCGACGTCCAATCCGCCCATGCGCCTGCAACTATCGCTTTCACTGCTGCTGGCCAGTGCTGGCGTCGTCGCTGCGCCGATCGACGAGCGCACGGTGCACGCTGGAGATACCGAATTGCGCATCATGGTCGACGCGGCGGACCACGCCCGCGCCGATACGCTCCATCGCTGGCTTGCCGAAGTCGCCAAGGCCGAGTTGGCGGTATCCGGACGTTTCCCCCTCGCCAGCGCACAGGTGCGGGTGGAGGAAATCCGCAGCGACGATCCAAGCCCGGTGCCGTGGGGCCAGACCTCACGTCGTCGCAACGTCGCCGTGCTGCTCTACGTCCGCGACGACGCAACCTTGGAAGAACTGCGCAGCGACTGGACTGCGGTGCACGAACTTGCGCATCTGTTCCATCCCTATCTCGGCATGCGTGGCCGCTGGCTGGCGGAAGGGCTCGCGAGCTACTACCAGAACGTGTTGCGCGCCCGCATCGGCTTGCTCAGCCAGGAGCAGGCGTGGCAACGACTCGATGCCGGCTTCGGCCGTGGCCGTGGTGCCGTGACCGGCATCCGTCTGGACGAGCTGGGGCGGCGCGGCACCATGCGGGTCTACTGGGCCGGCGCGGCCTATTGGCTCGAGGCCGACCTGGCTTTGCGCGTGCGCGACAGCAGTCTTGATGCGGTCCTGGCGGAGTACGCACGCTGCTGCCTGCAGGGCACGGCCACGGTTGCACCGGAGGCGTTTGTCGCGGAGCTGGATCGCATCGCCGATGCCGATGTCTTCAGCAGCCTTTACCAGCGCTATGCGGCGGCGCGCGAATTCCCGTCGCTGGATGCCGCGTACCGGCAGTTGGGCATTACGACTGACGATGGCCGTTTGCGCTTCTCGCAACAAACGGCCGCATCGCGGTTACGCCAAGCGATCATGGGTCGCCGGTCCGCCAATTAGGGCGGAGCTCCCTCCGCCTTCCGTACGCACTATCAGTGCGTGACGTGCTCGCGCTTGCTCGAGGTGTAAGTCATCAGTTTGTCGGTGTAGGCGATGCCGATCGCCGACAGGATGAAGATGGTGTGGATGATGGTTTGCCACATCACGCCGGTGGCAGTGATGGAAGTGCAGGCCTTGAGGTTGGCACCGGCATCGATCAGCGGCTGCATCACCTTCACCGCTTCGATGCCTGCCAGTGAGCTGCATAGCGGCAGGCCATCGACCATGCCCACCTCGATGAAGCTCTTCAGAAGATGGATCGAAGAGATGCCGATGATCGCCATCGCCAGTTTCACCTTCAGCACGCTGGCGTTGACGTGGCTGAGCCACTCCGGCTGGTCCGGGTGTCCCTGCAATCCCAGCCGCGAGACGAAGGTTTCGTAACCGCCGACAATCACCATCATCAGCAGGTTGGAGATCATCACCACGTCGATCAGGCCAAGCACGATCAGCATGATCTCCTGCTCACTCAGGTGCGCCGTCTCCTGGATCAGGTGCCACAGGTCCTTGCCGAACAGGAACACATACACGCCCTGAGCCACGATCAGCCCGAGGTACAGCGGCAGCTGCAGCCAGCGCGAGCTGAAGATCAGCGCGGGCAGCGGTTGGAGTCGAGTGGCGGAGCGGGCATCGGTCATGGGTGCAGAAAACCTTGGGCAAACGAAGCGCGCAGGTTAGCGGGCATGGCCCACGCTGCCAAGCACGAATCCGCCTGTAGGAGCGGCTTACAGCCGCGAGCTTTACGTTCCTGGGCGACGCAGCAAGAGCTCGCGGCTGTAAGCCGCTCCTACGGGGCCGGATCCATCGACACGCCCGGCAGCGACAGCACGTATTCGGGGCCCATCAGCAGCGACGGCGTGTAGTAACCCGGCGCGGCGGTGTGCTGGAGCAGGTGCTCGACGATGCCCAGCGCCGCGGTCACGGTGAGCGCATAGCCGTTGGGCGTACGCAATTGCAGTTTTTCCTCGCGACCGCCGCCGCGCGCTTCGCCCCACAGATAGGTCTGCGTCGCCGCGCGGGTCGTCTCCGACGGGCCGCGCACGTTCTTCTCGACGCGGCGCTTCAGGAACGCCTGCACTGGTGCCCAACCCAGGAGCGGGCCGAGCATGCGCAGACGGCGGATGCGTGCGATCGAGGACGGCGGCACCGTTGTGTACACCTCGATGTCGGGAATGCCGGTGCTGACGAAGGCGGTATAGACGTCGCCCCAGGGAATCGTCATCGCCGTGCGCGTTTGCCCGTCACGCTCGAACGTGCGCGACTTCCACGCCAGTGGCACGCGCTGCAGCACGCCGTCCTTGCGCACGCGGCCGCCCTTGCCCAGGCCCTCGACGCTGCTCTTCGCCGTGCCCGGGCTGAAACCGCCGCCGGCGTCGAACGCGAGCACCAGCGATTCCGCCTGCGGCAGTCGCCGCTTCAGCATCGCCGCGAGGCAATCGGTCGGCACCACATCGAAACCGGCGCCGGGCAACACCACGATGCCGGCTTGCTTCGCGCGTTCGTCCTGCGCGTGGCAGTGCGCGAACACATCGACCTCGCCGGTGATGTCGAGGTAATGCGTCTTGGCCTCCAGGCAAGCTTCCAGCATCGGTGCGGCAGTGGCGGAGAACGGGCCGGCGCAATGCAGCACCAGGCCTACGCCGCGCAGACCGGCGTGCATGTCCTCGCTGCGATCGAGCGTGAAGACGCGCCACGGCAGGCCGAGTTCGGTGGCGAGCGCCTGCACGGTCTCCGCGTTGCGCCCTGCGAGGATCGGCTGCAACCCACGCTGCCGCGCTTCCTTCGCGATCAGGCGGCCGGTGTAACCGTTGGCGCCATAGATCATCCACTGCATGGGGGGTTGCCTCCGTCTGTCCACGTCGCAGCATAGCAACGCCCGGGCTTTCACGGCGCGAACAAAAAAGGGCCAATTGCTTGGCCCTTTTTTGCTTTAGCGGACGATTGCTTAGTTCGCCGGCGGCTTGATCCGGTATTGCGCCGGCGGTTCGGCACCTAGCAGGTGGCGGACGAAGTAATCCCAGCGCCGGCGCATCACGTAGTAACTGTCGGCGCCATAGCCATGGCGTGCATTCGGCAGCATCAGCAGGTCGAAATCCTTGTTCGCCTTCATCAGCGCGTCGACCACAAGCAGCGTCATGGAGGGTGGCACGTTGTCATCCATCATGCCGTGGATCAGGAACAGATGACCCTGGAGTTTGTCGGCGAAACGCTGGTTGGCCTGGTCGTCGTAGTTGGTGGTGCCGTCCTTGTTGGTCACCAGCAAACCCTGCCACTTCTCCGCCCAGTCGTCCTCGTAGTTGCGGTTCTCGTGGTTGCCGCTTTCGCTGATGCCGACCTTGAAGAAGTCCGGATAACGGAACATCGCCGTCGCAGTGGCGTTGCCGCCGCCGGAATGGCCCCAGATGCCAACACGATCGAGGTCGATGAACGCGTGCCGCTTGGCCAGCTCCTTCATGCCGGCGACCTGGTCCGGCAGCGTGTTGTCGGCAATATCGGCAAACCAGGCGTCGTGGAACGCCTTGGAGCGATACGGCGTGCCCATGCCGTCGATCGCGACGACGATGAAGCCGAGTTCGGCCAGCGCCTGGTGGTCGCCACGCGCCGGTGCGAAGCCGCGGCGGCCGACCGAGCCGACCTGCGGGCCCGGGTAGATGTAATTGATGATCGGGTACTTCTTGTTCGGGTCGAAATGCGACGGCTTGAACATCAGTCCGTACAGGTCGGTCTTGCCGTCGCGGCCCTTCACCGTGATCGACTCCGGCGCAACCCAGCCAGCCGCCTTCAATCGGGTGATATCGGCGCGCGCGATCTCGGCGGCGACCTTGCCGTCCTCAGCATCGCGCAACACGCTGACCGGCGGCATGGTCGTCGTCGAATACGTATCTACGAAGTAACGGCCGTCAGGCGACAGCTTCACCGTGTGGGCGGCGTCTTCCGGTGAGAGCAAGGTCACCTCGCCATTGTCGAGGCCGACCTTGTACAGATGCTGGTAGTAGGGATCGCGCCTCGCTTCGCGGCCGGTCCCGATGAACCACAGCGTGCGCGTCTTCTCGTCGAGGCGCAGCACTTCGGCGACGTTCCAGTCGCCCTTGGTCACCGCGTGCTTGAGCTTGCCGGTGGTGAGGTCGTACAGATACAGGTGCCCCCAGTTGCTGCGCTGGCTCCACCACAGCACTTCGTTGCTTTCCGGCAGGTAGCGCCAGTTGATCGCGTTGATGCCGCTCTCGAACCAGGTCTTCACCTTCTCATCGAACACATCGCGTACCACGCCGGTCGCGGTGTCGGCGATGCGCAGCCACGTTTCCTGGTGATCGCGCGAGGTCGAAGCGAACGCCAGCGTCTTGCCGTCCGCCGCCCACTGCACGTCTTCCCAGCCGCCGAAGCAGCTGACGTCGTCGCACTGGGTGGAGCGGTGCTGGTCCGGTGGCATCTTGAAGCGCACGACCTTGCGCGCGGGCACGTCGATGACGACGCGCTCGATCATCGTGATGTCCTTGTCGCCAACCAGTGGATATTTCCAGGTCTCGACTTTCGGGTGCCCGACGTTGGTGCCGACCAGCGTCATCTCGCCGGTCTTGCGCTGGTCCTGCTGGAAGGTGGCGATCTGTTTCGAATCCGGCGACCACACCAGGATCGCACTGTCGTCATGCACCCAGCCGGCATTGTTGGTGGCGTAGCCGTAATCCTTGACGCCGTCGGTGGTGAGCTGCGTTTCCTTGCCGGTGGCGACTTCGCGCAGCCACAGGTTCCAGTTGCGGATGAAGGCTTCGTGCGCCTTGTCCGGCGACCGCACGCCCGGGCCATCGCCCTCCTTGACTGCAGCCTTTTTCGCCGGCTGGCAAACGCCCTTGCCACCGAGATCGCACAGGTAATGCTCGCCGCGCGCGACGATATCGAAGCGGCCATCGGCCTGGACTTCGAAACCGGTGACGGCTTTATCGAGTTTTTTCGCATCGACCGGCTTGCCGGTCGCCTTGGCCAGCGCCTTGGCGAGCTTGGCATGATCGAACGCAGGCGCCGCCTTGCCGCTGGCGACATCCATGCGCAGGATGCGGGCGCCGTTGACGTCGGAATCGACGTAGACGAAATGCCCGTCGTCCAGCCACCTGACGCCCTGCACGGCGTGATCGACCAGGGGCGATGTGTTCTGGCCGAGGAAGCGCTCCGCTCGCGCGTAATCCTCCATGCCGACTGTCCGTGTCTGCGCCACGGCGCTCAGCGACAGCAGACCCACCACGGCGCCCAGCAGGCGCGTCTTGTTCAGCATCGAACCCATAGCCACCCCTCGCTCACATGAATCCGGCCATGCTAGCGCGGCTCGGACGACAGGCACCCCTGCCGGATGTCCCGGAAGCGCTCGTTATACTCGGGCGATGATTGAATCGGAGTTGCGTGTGCCCCCAGCGTCGCCATCCCCAATGCCATCGCTGGCGATCCGCGCATATACCGCCACCACCGCGCTCGGTCGCGGCCGCGGCGCGCAGTTATCGGCATTGCGTGACCGTCGTAGCGGTTTGCGCCACAACGATTTCGGCAACGAGCGGCTGGATTGCTGGATCGGCCGTGTCGACGGACTCGAGGCTGCGCCCGTGCCGGATGCCTTCGCGCAGTGGGATTGCCGCAACAACCGCCTTGCCTGGTTGGCGCTGCAACAGGATGGCGTGCTCGAAGCCGTCGCCGCGCTGCGCGAGCAGTACGGCGCCGCACGCGTGGCGGTCGTGCTCGGCACTTCCACCGCCAGCATCGGTGCCAGCGAAGAGGCCTACGCCCGGCTCCACAACGGAGCCTTCCCGCACGATCTCGCCCGACCCGTCGTGCACAACCCGCACTCGCTCGGCGACTTCGTGCAGCAGGTGACGGGGCTGCGTGGCCCGTGCATGACGGTGGCGACGGCATGTTCCTCCAGCGCCAAGGTGTTCGCGCAGGCGGCGCGCCTGATCAACGCGGGCATCGTCGATGCGGCGCTGGTCGGCGGCGTCGATACGTTGTGCGGCAGCGTGCTGTTCGGGTTCAACGCGCTGCAACTGGTGTCGTCGCAACCGTGCCGGCCGTTCGATACGGCGCGGGATGGCCTGTCGCTGGGCGAGGCCGGTGGCTTCGCGGTGCTCGAGCGCGCAACGGAGCGTGATCGTGGGCTGCAGCTGCGTGGCTACGGCGAATCCAGCGACGCCCACCACATGTCCTCGCCGCACCCGGAAGGCCTCGGCGCGCAGTTGTCGATGCGCGATGCCTTGGCGCGCGCCGACATCGGTGCCGCCGAGGTGGGCTATCTCAACCTGCACGGCACCGCCACCCCCGCCAACGACAGCGTCGAAGCGCTGGCGGTGTCGGCGTTGTTTCCCGATGCACTGCACGCGAGTTCGACCAAGGGCTGGACCGGGCACACCCTCGGCGCCGCCGGGATCGTCGAGTCGGTATTCGCGATGCTGGCGCTTGAACACGGCCTGCTCCCGGGCACCCTCAACAGCAATGAGCGTGATCCCGCCTGCGGCGCGCAGATCCGCTTCGACAATGCCGAGGCCGGCATTCGCTATGCGATGAACAATTCGTTCGGCTTCGGCGGCAACAACTGCTCTCTCGTGTTCGGTGTCGCATGAGCGGCCTCTCCGCGACGATTGAAGGCATCGGTTATTGGAGTCGCGGCCTGCCTTCGTGGGATGCCGCGCGCGATTACGTGCGCGATGGCACGTTGCCCGAAGCCGCCCCGCCAAGGCCTTCGCCCCAGCTGCTCGCGCCAAACGAACGCCGGCGCGCGCCGGAAACCGTCGCCGTCGCCCTGGAAGTCGCACTCGCCGCCTGTGCCGCCGCCGGTCGCGAACCGGCGACGTTGCCATCGGTGTTCGCCTCGGCCCATGGCGACCTCGCCATCACCGATTACATGTGCGCCACCCTCGCCGTCGAACCGGCGACGATCTCGCCGACCAGGTTCCACAACTCCGTACACAACGCCGCCGCCGGGTACTGGACCATCGGTGCCGGCTGCATGCAGGCCGCGACCGCGATCAGCGCGTTCGACGCCAGTTTCGCCCAGGGCCTGATCGAAGCGCTGGTGCAACTCGCTGCCGGCAGCGAGGCGGTGCTGCTGGTGGCTTATGACAGCGAAGCGGTCGGTCCGCTGGCCATGGTCTCGCGGAGTGCCGGACTGCTCGGCGGCGCACTGGTGCTCTCGCAACGCGAATTCACGGGTGCGCCACGCCTGCGCCTGTCGCTGGTCGATGCGGATGCGCCCGTGCCCGGCGGCGCGTTGGCGCGGATGGTCGGCGACAACGCCAGCGCGCCGATGCTGCCTGTGTTCGAGATGCTGGCTTTGCAGCAGGATGCACGGGTCATGTTGAAGGCCGGGCCCGGACGCGCGCTGCAGGTGGAAATCATGCAAATGGAGACCATGCACATGGAGAGCATGCATACGGAGAGCCCGCATGCCTGATCGCAACGACATTGCGGTCGTGATTCCCGCGCTGAACGAGGCGCTGCGCATCCGCGACGTGGTCCAGGCAGCCCTGCGCGAATGCCCGCAGGTGATCGTGATCGACGATGGGTCCGACGATGGCACAGCCGAGCGCATCGCCGACCTGCCTGTGACCGTATTGCAGCACACGCAACGCATGGGCAAGGGCGCAAGCCTGCGCGACGGCTTCCGCGAGGCCCTGCGCCGCGGCGTCGCCGGCGTGCTGACCATGGATGGCGACGGCCAGCACGATGCCTCTGACATCCCGCGCCTGCTCGATGCCGCCGCGCGTCATCCCGGGCACATCGTGATCGGCGCGCGCCTGCGCAAGCGCTCGCAGCAGCCGACCTATCGCCGCCTCGCCAATGAATTCGGCGACTGGGGCATCGCCTGGGGCACCGGCTACCAGATCGCCGACAGCCAGAGTGGCCAGCGCTATTACCCGGCGGAAGTCTGCGCGCTCGACGACGTCCCGGGCGAGGATTTCGTGTTCGAGGCACAGATCGTGATCTCCGCGGCGCAGCAGCTCGGCACGCGCTGCGTGTCGGTGCCGATCGAGTCGCGTTACAAGCAGACCCACACCGGCGAGCAGATGCGCGCCAGCCACTTCAAGCCGGTACGCGATTTCACCCGTATCACCCTGCACATTGTGCGCGGGTGCCTGCGCCGCGGCGGGGTCCCGGCGGTCTATCGCAGCATCCGCGCCAATCCGCCACTGATCGACGACACCAGCGGCGAGTTCGCTCCGCCTCCGGTCACTGCCAAGCAGGCGACATGAGCGCCAGCGCCGCTGCCGATGTCGTGATCCTCGGCGGCGGCCTCGCCGGACTCACCCTGGCGATCCAGCTCAAACAACGCGATCCGGCGATGGCAGTGACGGTGCTGGAGCGGCGCACGCATCCCGTGCGCGAAGCCGCGTTCAAGGTCGGCGAATCCACGGTCGAAATCGGTGCGCATTACTTCGCGGACGTGCTCGGCTTCCGCGAACACCTGGAAACGCGGCAGCTGCGCAAGTTTGGTTTCCGCTTCTTCTTCAGCGAAGGGCGCGAGGATCTCGATCGCTGCACCGAACTGGGCGTCAGCGAACTGCTGCCGACGCCATCGTGGCAACTCGATCGCGGACGCTTCGAGAATTTCCTCGGCGAGCAGGCGCGCGCGCTCGGCGTGCAGTTCATCGATGGTGCGGTGGTGCGCGACGTCGCGCTCGGTGATCTGCACCAGGTCACTTACCAGCACGACCATGCGACGCTGACCCTGGCGACGCGCTGGGTCGTCGACGCCGCCGGCCGTGCCAGCCTGCTCAAGCGCAAGCTCGACCTCGGCCAGCCGAACGACCACGACGCCAACGCGGTGTGGTGGCGCGTGGACGGCTACATCGATCCGCAGGACTGGTCGGGCGACAGCGACTGGCTGCAACGCTGCAATCCGCCGGCGCGCTGGCGTTCGACCAACCACATGTGCGGGCCCGGGTACTGGTTCTGGCTGATCCCGCTGGCCTCGAATGCGCATTCGCTGGGCATCGTCTGCGACGCGAAGATGCATCCGCTGGAGACGATGAACACGCACGAGAAGGCGATGGCGTGGCTGCGCGAGCACCAGCCGGGTGTCGCACGCGCGGTCGCCAAGCCCGAGCATACGTTGCAGGACTTCCTGTTCTTCCGACACTTTTCCTATGGCTGCAAGCAGGTGTACAGCGGCGATCGCTGGGCGCTGACCGGCGAGGCCGGGTTATTTCTCGACCCGTTCTATTCGCCAGGCAGCGATTACATTGCGATCAGCAACAGCTACATCTGCGACCTGATCGGCAAGGACCGCGCGGGCCAGTCGTTCGCGCCGTATGCGGAGCTCTACCAGCAGCTGTATTTCTCCTTCTACGAAAACACGCTGACGCTGTTCCAGGACCAGTACCCGATCTTCGGCGACGCGCAGGTGATGCCACTGAAGGTGGTCTGGGACTACACCTTCTACTGGGCGCTGCTGGCGCCGTTGTTCTTCGCGCAACGGCAGACCGATATCGCGATGCTCGGCAGGCTGCGTGATGAGTTCACCCAAGGCCGCGCCCTGAACCTGACGATGCAGGCCCTGCTGCGCGACTGGTACCAGCGCAACACCGCGCCGCTGCGGCCGGACGGACGCTGGCTCGACCAGTTCAAGCTCGACTGGTTCCACGAGATGAACCGCGCGCTCAACGACCGCCTCGACGACGCGGCGTTTGCGCAGCGCATCCGCGACAACGTCGCGCGCATGCACTGGTTGGCGCGCGAGATGCTGGGCGAGGCGCGGCGGAACCATCCGACGATTCCGGATCAAGGGCTGGATGCATTGCTTGATGCCAGCGAAAATCCTCCGCCCTCGCTCGACGCGAGCTGGTATGCCCGCACGGCGGCGGAAGCCACTGCAGCCTGACGAACCGACACCCGCATGCCCCATTCCAATCTCCTGCTGCAACTCGTCATCATCCTCGTCACCGCGCGTGCCTGCGGCCTGTTGCTGCGCTACGTCGGGCAGCCATCGGTGATCGGCGAGATAGCGGCTGGCATCGTGCTCGGGCCGATCGTGTTCGGCGCGCTGTTTCCCGGATTCCATGCCGAACTGTTCGCGCCGGCCTCGCTCGGCGGACTGTCATCGCTCTCGATGCTGGGCCTGGTGCTTTTCATGTTCATCGTCGGCGCAGAACTGCGCGCACCCAATGGCGTGCGGGCGCAGATGAAGGCCGCCGGTGCGGTCGGTGCGCTCGGCGTGCTGTTGCCAATGGCGCTCGGCATCGCGATCTCGCCGTGGCTGCATCCGCTGGCGCCGGCCGGTGTCGGCTTCTGGCCATTCGCATTGTTCATGGCGGCGGCGATGTCGATCACCGCGTTCCCGGTGATGGCGCGCATCCTCAAGGATCGCGGCATGACCCAGACGCGGCTCGGCCAGCTCGCGCTCAGCAGCGCGGCGATCGCCGATGTGTTCGCGTGGATCATGCTGGCGCTGGTGGTCGCGCTGATCGGTTCCGGCGATGGCCGCGCCGGCTTCCTCAAGACCACGCTCGGCCTGGTTGCCCTGGTGGCATTGGTGTTCGGTGCACTGAAGCCGCTGTACGCATGGCTGCTGCGTCGCTATGCACCCGACAGCCGGCCCTCGGTGATGGTGCTGGCCGCGATCGTGATCGGCGCACTGGGCTGCGCGGCATTGACCGAATGGCTGGGGTTGCATGCGGTGTTCGGCGCGTTCCTGTTCGGCGCCTGCCTGCCGCGCGACGACCGCCTGCTGCAGTGCCTGAGCGAACGCCTGGAATACCTCGCGATCGTGGCGCTGATGCCGATCTTCTTCGCACTGGCGGGCCTCAACACCACCGCGGATGCCTTCACCAGCACCGGACTCGGTGCGCTGGCGCTGATCCTCGTCGCCGCGGTGTTCGGCAAGATCGCCGGCGGCGCCGCCGGTGCCCGCCTCGCCGGTTACGGATGGCGCGACAGCCTCGCTGCCGGTTCGCTGATGAACGCGCGCGGCCTGATGGAACTGATCGTGATGAAGGTTGGCCTCGACGCCGGCCTGATTGGACCGGAACTGTTCACCATGCTGCTGGTGATGGCGTTGCTGACCACGGTCATGACGGGACCGCTGTTGAACCTGTTCGCGGGACGCCGCGCACGCGCGCCAGAACCGGTGGCGCCCTAGCTCATCCCGCCGTCGACACCGATCACCTGTCCGTTGATGTACGCGGCGGCATCGGAGCACAGGAATCGCACCAGCGCGGCGACTTCGTCCGGCGTGCCGGCTCGTGCGGCGGGAACGAGTTGTTTGATCGTGTCCGGCGTGAATGTCGCGTCGGTCATGCGCCCCGCGATCACGCCGGGCGCGACGACGTTCGCCGTGATGCCGCGCGAAGCCATCTCGCGGGCCAGAGATTTCGTCGCCCCATGCAATGCGGATTTCGCCGCGGCGTAATTGGCCTGGCCGCGATTGCCGAGCACAGCCGCCACCGACGACACGCTGACGACGCGGCCCCAGCGCGTGCGCGCCATCGGCAGCAGCAGCGGCTGGGTCACGTGGAAGAAACCGTGCAGCGACACGTCGATCACACGCTTCCATTGCGCATCGCCCATGCCCGCCAGCGGCGCGTCGTCGTGGATGCCGGCGTTGTTGACCACGACCTGGATCGGGCCGGCGGCCAGCAGGGATTCGATCGCGGCGCGCGTGGCGTCGCCATCGGCGACATCGAACGCGATGGCTTCGGCGCTGCCGCCGGAGGCGACGATCTGCGCGACCACCGTCTCGGCGCGCGCCAGGTTGCCGTTCGCGTGCACGATCGCATGCAGGCCATCGGCGGCAAGCTGTCGGCAGATCGCGCCGCCGAGATCGCCACTGCCGCCGGTCACGATCGCGCGACGCCGGGTGCTTTCAGTCATGGAGTGTCTCCGTGGATTGCAGCATCACCGCGGCGCGACCTGTGGCCAGCAACACGCCATCGTGGGTAATGCGGAATGCATACTGCTGGCCGCTGTCGCCAACCACCAGGGCTTCGGCTTCGCATTCGAGCGCACCCGGCAAGTCGTCGATGCTGACGACGTGCAGTTCGACGCCGCGCAGTGCCACCAGCATGCCGGGGGGCGCACGACCACCGCCCTGTTGCGCGAGGAGGCCACCATGGACCGCCATCGCTTGCGCGCCGTATTCGCACAGGTGCACGGCACGGAGCCTGTCGTGGCTGCACAGCGGATGCGCCGGATCGCGATGGTTGTGCGCGCGCAAATGGATGCGTCCTGCATCCCAGCTGACGACTTCATCCCACAGGCACATGCTGCCCGCGTGCGGGACCAGGGCGGCGATCTGCTCACGCAGCAGCATGGGCTACCTCGCGTCGTGGGTGCCGCGCGATCAGCAGGCCAAGGACGAAATTGCACACGACGCCGAGCGCGACCGTCGAACCGATCGCGCGCAGCACCGGGATCGTCGACAGCGCCAGCAGGCTGAACACCAGCAGCGTCATCAGGCTGCAGACGATGATCGCGTGCAGGGTACGCAACTGCTCGGCGCGATCGTCGCCGGCATGTTCGAAGAACAGCGCGTAGTCGAGGCCGAGTCCAGCAGCGAGGATCAGCGCGACCAGGTGGAACAGGGTCAATTCGATCCCGCAACCGCGCAGCACGGCGATCACGATCAGCGTGGTCAGCGCCATCGGCAGCAGCACCCGCCACACCCGCCGCGGCGAGCGCAATGCCGCCCACACCGTCGACGCCAGCAGCAATGCCGCGAGTGCCAGCGCCCACAGCACGCGCTGGCGATATTCGCCGACCAGCGATTCCGAAGCCTGCTTCAGGTCGAGCAGTTGCGCGCCGTGTTGCTGTCCCAGACGCGCGATCGCGGCAGGATCGTGCAGTCCGCTCAGTGATACCAACGCGGTGGCGTGACCGTCGCGCTCGAGCAACAGGCCACCAATGCTGGCGGCGAGCGGCGTGCCGTCGAGGTCGCTCACGCGCAGGGGCGCGGCACGCCTGGCGACGGCCACGTCGGCAACGAATGGGGTGAAGGCGTCGGGCTGGAATGGCGTCGCCGCGACGGCGGCATCGAGCGCGGCCTGCAATGTCGGCGCATCGGGCAACCGCGCCTGGCGTTGTCGCTGGTTTTTTGCGCTCGGCAGATAACGCGCTGCCAGGTCGTAGCCTTCGAGCGCGTGTTTGCCAACCAGCACATCGAGCTGCGGCCGCAGGCGTTCGGAAGCCTGAAGGACCGTTTCCGTGTCGGGGCCTTGCAGCACCAGCACATAGCGCACGTCCGGCGCGCCAAGTTCTGCGCGCAGTTGCGCGTCTCGCGCGAGCGCATCGGCCGGCACCGGGGTCAACTTCGCCAGGTCGTTCTGCCAGAACGGGCCCGGCGCGAATACGGCAACAGCGAGCGCGGCCGCGGCCAACAACACCAGCGACCAACGCGGTTGTGGCCAACGTTCGATCCGCGCCCACAATCGCGCCAGGCGCGACGATGCCGCGGGATCGCGATGCGCGTCGGCGTCGATCAGCGCCGGCAGCAACCAGCGCGTGCTCGCCGCAGCCGTCGCAAGGCCGACGATGGTGAACACCGCCAACTGCTTGAGCCCGTCGACGCCGGAGACGAAGAAGGTGAGGTAGGCGATGCAGGTCGAGGCCACGCCGGTGGCCAGCGTCGGCCACAGCGTACGCACGCTCGACCATGGCGACTGGCCAGCGCGCTGGTGGCTGAACAGATGGATCGGGTAATCCTGCGCGACGCCAATCAGGGTGAAGCCGAACGCGACGGTGATGCCATGCACGCCCTCGAACAGCAGTGCGACCGCACCGAGCCCGGCGAGACCGGCGCTGGCCAGCGGCAATGCGCCGAGCAACGGCGTCTTCCAGTTGCGATACGCGATGTACAGCAACAGCAGCAAACCGATGGTGTCGACGAGGCCGATCCAGCTCGCCTCGCGCTCGGTGCGCGTGCTGATCTCGACCGAGAATGCGCCCGGACCGGTGAGATCGAGCGTGCTCCTACTGTCGCCACGCACGGTGGCGAAGGCCTGGGTGATCGTCGCGACCGCGGCTTGTTGTCCTTTCGGGTCGAAGCCGGCGGCGGCGGTCTGTACGGCCAACAGCGCCTCGCGGCCGCCGCGATCGAACCAGACGCCGTGCAGGCGTTGCGGTGCCTGCGCCGGCTGCCAGCTTTCCGCCAGCACCAGGGTTTCGAGCGTGGGGTCGGCCGGGATCAGCGGTTCGACCAGGGACGCCGCGGGCGAACCGAGGTCCTGCACGCGCGCGTCGAGTTGTTCGCGCAGGAACTCCTCGTCAAAAGCTGCGGTCGCTGTGTCCAGCGTCGGCGACAACAGGTAGCGGTACGGGCGCAGGCGCTCGGGAAAATCTTCGAGGCCGCTGTCGCCGTTGGCGACCAGTTTGAATTGTGGATCGGCGGCGAGCTTCGCGCGCAAGGCCTGCGATTGCGCCGCCAACATTTCCGCATCGTCTCCGGCCAACGCCAGCAACAACAGGCGCGAACCCGGGCCTTCGCCAAGTTCGTCGATCAGCAGTTTCTGCGCCGGCGTCTCGGCCGTCGGCATGAAGCGGCGCAGGTCGCCGCTGACCTGCAGCGTGCGCGACACCCACCAGCCGGTGAGCAGCAGTGCTGCCAGCCACAGCAACGCCAGCGCCAATCGCGAACGTGGCGTCATCGGCATGCGATCAGGAGCCGTGGCATAACGCAGTCATCGCATTGGTGTCGGCTACGCCTGCTGCAGCGCGCGCGGCGCCGGCAAGCAGCGTGCGCTGCAGATCGCCCGATTTCGCAGGCTCGGTTTCGATGCAACGCAGTTCGGCGCCGCGGCCATACAGGGTGATCGTGCGCACCTTCGCCGCGAGCGCGCCATCCTTCGGCGTCAATGCCAGCGCCCACTGTTGGCGCGTGCCTTGCGTGGCGAGACGGTAGTGGCGTTCGAGCAGCAGGCGGTCGCCAGCGAGCAGCGCGCCGAAACTCGCCTGCAAACCCACGAGTTCCGGTGAGCGTGACAGGGAGAACGTGCGCGGCGATTTTCCGACACGCGCGATCGTCACTTCGCCGGCACGGATCGTGGTGGTTTCGCTGTACGGCGCACGCACTTCGCGCACCAGCGTGTCATCGCGTGGACGCAGGTACTCGCCTTCGATCCGCAGCGGTGTTTTCAGCAGCTTGGAACCGCGCAGTTCGACGAAGGACGTGCGCATCGGCGCCGGCCGCGCCAGCTTCGCCAGGATCCAATTGGCGTCGACGCCAGACTCGACCGCCGCGGCGCTAAGCGACGCGGCGCCGAGCAGCAGTGCGAGGAGTCCGTACTGGGTGGTTCGCATCGTCGGTCTGCCAATAGTCGTAGAAGTTGAACCAGTTGTAGGGCGCGGAACGGGTGTGGTGCTCCAACCGCGCCGCGTAGCGTTGTACCAGTTCGCCCAGCACCGCCGGCCGATCCTGCCGCGCGATACTGATCGCGTCGCTGAACGGCTCGAATGTCAGTTCATAGTGTTTGCCACCGCGGTACAGGCCGAACGCGAGTACCACCGGCGCCCGCAGCGCCGAGGCGATCAGCCAGGGTGCGGCGGGGAACATGGCGCGTTCGCCGAGGAACGTGGCCGGCACACCGACTTCGCCGGGATGGGCGCGGTCGACCAGTAGCGCCACCAGTGCGCCTTCCTGCACGGCCTGCTGGATCGCCAGCACGATCGATGGCCCGTCCTGGCCGGCGTCGATCACGGTCGCGGCGATCTCGGGATTGAGCGCATCCAGCAACTCGGTGATCGCCTGGTTATGGCCCTTGTCGAGCAGCACCCGGATTTTCACGTCGGGGCGTGTCCGTGCCAGCACGCGCAGCACTTCGAAGCTGCCGAGGTGCGAGCCGAACAGCAGCACGCCGCCGCGGTCGAGCTGCGTATGCAGCGCGTCCACCCCACGCAGGTCCACGTCGAAGCGGCGCAGCTGCTCGCTGAGCAGGAACACGCGATCGAGAATGGTGGCGGCGAAGGTGTGGATGTGCCGAGCGACCGCGAACCACCCCACACGGTGCCCGAACACGCGCTGCAGGTAATCGCGCGAAGCGCGCCGCTCCGGCCCGCGCATCAGCAGGAAGTACAGCGTGATCGGATACAGGCACAGCCGCCCGACGACGCGACCGCCACACCGGGCGATGGTGCGGATCAACCACAACGCGAACCGGCCGCCACCCTCGGGACGCTGCTTCCAACCGCTCATGCCGGCAGGCTCATCAGGCCACGACCTCACCGCTGGCCAGCAGCGTATCGCCACGCAGCACGCGGAACCGCCAGCGTGGCGTTTCGCCAGCCAGTTCGATACGCGCGGTTTCGCCAGGCAACAGCGGCTGCGCGAACTTCACCTGCGGCAGGCGCAAGGCACCCAGCGGACCATGCGCGGCTTCGATGGCTTCGAGCACACGTTCGAGCACCACCACGCCAGGGACAATCGGCCGCCCGGGGAAATGTCCAGGCAGGCTGGGGTGGTCAGCGGGGATCACGAATTGCATGCGGCAAGCATAAGCCACCGAGATGCTTTGCCTTGCTTCAAGCAATGACGAACCGACATCCTTCCCAACCCGGAGGGCGGCGCACAGGACGTGCGCCGTTTTTCGACCGAGGCAGGGATGCCGAGTCGAAAAATCTCCATGACCTCCACGCCGCGAGCTGTGCTCTTGCCAAGGAGGCCATTTCTTTTGGTTACTTTTCTTTGGGCCAGCAAAGAAAAGCACTGGATCCCCGCCTTCGCGGGGATGACGAGCAAGAGCACTCGCGCTCACTTTGATTTTCGGCCACTTCCCCCAGCGCGAAGCGATCAGTCGAACAACCGCCGCCAGAACTCCGGCCCCAACGCGCCCATCTGCCGCAGAAATTCGGTGAAGTTGCGGTACGGCCGCTGCGGGAACAATCGCCGCCGCAGCACGTACTCGCCGCAGAAAAATCCGCCGATCAAACCGTAGTTGAGCAGGTTCGCGAACCACGACCACTGGTTTTCGCTCACCGTCACCGGTGGGACGATGCCGAAGCTGGTCAGCAAACCGTCCGGCACGGCGAGCAACGCCAGCACCAGGTTCGCCAGCGCCAGCGCCGCCAGCAGCAGCGCCCAGCCTGCGGTCAAACGCCGCGTGTAACGCTGCAGGCGTGGTTCGAGCGCCGTAGCCGGCTTGCGTTCGAGCGCAGAGACGATCTTGCTGATCAGCGGCACGCGTCCGGCGCGCAGGGTCCGTGCGAACGCCCACGCCACAAAGGCGACGAATGCGACCGGCACCAGCAGCAACGGCAGTTGCGCATGGCGCGATTGCGCCAGGGCGACCAGCCCCACCCCCAGCAGTGCGGCCACGCCCCACGCCCATGGCCGTCGCAGCAACAGCGGCTGCAGCAACACGATCACACCAATATCGGCAAGCGCCACTGCGGCGAGCGCACTGCTGCCGTGACTGCTGGCGAGATGCGCCAGCAGCGGATACGCCAGCGCCAGCAACAGCCGCAGTGCGGCCGTGTTCAAGTGGTCTTGTGCTGTTCGACGTGCGCCGACAGCGCGCGCAGCGAGGCGAAGATGCGGCGGTTGGCGTCGTTGTCCGAGCGCAGCTGGAAGCCGTATTGCTTCGAGATCGCCAGCGCCAACTCGAGCGCGTCGATCGAGTCGAGGCCCAGTCCGTCGCCAAACAGCGGCGCCTCCGGATCGATCTCGGCGGCGGCCACGCCTTCCAGGTTCAGGCTGGCGACCAGCAGTTCGGCGAGATCGTGTTCGGCAGGGCTTTGCGGGGACATCAGGGGTTCCGTTGCTGCGGTGAGGGCGCAACGATCCGGCATCGGGCGCCGGGGCGCAAGCCAGCCGGGCCGATGCGGCGCCGCGATATCATGCGCGGCATGACTGAACCCGCCTCCGATCCGAACACCACCATTGATACAGATGTCCTGGTCGTCGGCGGTGGTCCGGCCGGCTCCACCGCCGCGACCCTGCTGGCGCGCAAGGGCTGGCGGGTGCTGCTGCTGGAGAAAGGCCGTCATCCGCGTTTCCACATCGGCGAATCGCTGTTGCCGATGAACCTGCCGATCCTCGAACGCCTCGGCGTGCTCGAACAGGTGCGCGCGATCGGCACCCACAAGCCGGGGGCGGAATTCCCGGTCGACGACCACAACTACAACACTTTCCGCTTCGAACGCGCGCTCAATCCGTTGTTCGGTTACGCCTTCCAGGTCAAGCGCGAAGAGTTCGACCAACTCCTGTTCGAACACGCCAAGGCCAACGGCGTCGACGCGCGCGAGGAAGTGAAAGTCGAACGGATCGAATTCGGCGCCGACGGCCGCCCCGCCCTTGCGCATGCGAGCGATGCCGCCGGCAATGTGCTGCAAGTTCGAGCGCGCTACTTCGTCGATGCCAGCGGCCGCGACACTCTGTTCGGCAGCCAGCTCAAACTCAAGCAGAAGAACCAGCTGCACCAGTCAGCGGCGATCTTCAGCCACTTCAAGGGCGTGCAGCGCCGCGACGGCGAGGACGCCGGCAACATCACCGTGCAACGTTTCGCGCATGGCTGGATGTGGCTGATCCCGCTGCAGCACGACGTGATGAGCGTCGGCGCGGTGTGTTTCCCCGAATACCTGAAGACGCGCCGCGGCGACAACGAAGGCTTCCTGTTGAAGACGCTCGAATCCGAACCTTCGGCCTGGACGCGCATGCAGGGCGCCGAGCGCGTGGCGCCCGTGCACGTCACCGGCAACTACTCCTATACCTGCACGCAGATGACCGGGCCGGGCTGGGTGATGGTCGGCGACGCCTACGCCTTCGTCGATCCGGTGTTCTCCTCCGGCGTCTACCTGGGCATGAACAGCGCCGAGCACGCCGCCGAGGTCGTCGACGGCACGCTGCGCGATCCGGCGCGTGAAGCGGCGTTGCAACGGGCGATGGCCAAGCGCATCAAACGCGGGCTGAAGCACTTCCAGTGGTTCATCTACCGCTTCACCACGCCGGTCATGCGACACCTGTTCAACAATCCGCGCAATGTCTGGCAGGTGGAGCAGGCGGTGATCTCGATGCTGGCCGGTGACGTGTTCGACAACCGCGCGGTGCTGCGGCGCCTGCGCGTGTTCCGCGCGATCTACGCACTCACCGCCGTGCAGCTCGCGCCGCAGGCATTCCGCGGCTGGCTGCGCCGGCGCCGCCAGGTGCGCGTGGCGATCAGTGGCGACACCTTGCAGCCGGGTAACCCGTGAGCGCCGTGCAGCCCCTCGAGCGCAGCGGCAACGTACCGCGCCTGCAGGTCGATTACTTCGGCGCGGATGCATTGCCTGCCGTGTTGTCGCAACCGGACACGCTGGCCGTGCTGGGCTTCGGCACCGATGCGGCGGCCAGCACCGACCCGCGCTACCTGCATGTGCCGCTGCAACCGCATGGCGCCGCGACACTGGAAGTCTGGCGCAGCCAGGGTCCGGTGACCTCCGGCATCGACGATGGCATCCGCTGGTCCGCAGACGGCATGCTGCAATTCGGCGCCATCGAAATCGACGAGACCCACTTTGACGCGCACGGCAACGGTATCGAAGCGGCCAGCGCCGCCGCGTACGCCCGCCTGCATGCCTTCGTGCGCAGCCACGGCTACCCGCACCAGTTGCGCATCTGGAACCACCTCGACGCGATCACCGCCGGCGATGGCGACGAGGAGCGCTATCGACGTTTCTGCCTCGGTCGGGCCGCCGGGCTCGGTCACTTCGACCCCACTGCGTTGCCGGCGGCGAGCGCGATCGGTCGCCGCGACGGCGTGCGCACGCTGCAGGTCTACTGGTTGGCCGCGCGTACACCGGGCACGCCGATCGAGAATCCGCGCCAGGTCAGCGCCTACCGCTATCCGCGCCAGTACGGCCCGCAATCGCCGAGCTTCGCCCGCGCGATGCTGCCGCCGTCAGCGCAGATGCCGCTGCTGCTGTCCGGCACGGCCAGCGTGGTCGGACACGAATCGCGCCATCACGACTGCGTCGAATCGCAATTGGCCGAGACCTTCGCCAATTTCGACAGCCTGATCACCGCCGCACGCGAACTACGCCCGGCGTTGCCCGCGCATTTCGGTCCCGGCTCGCGCCTGAAGGTGTACGTGCGCGATGCCGAACACCTGCCGCGGATCGCCGCCGCGCTCGATGCCCTGCTTGGCCCGGCCGTGCCACGCCTCCTGCTGCACGCGGCGATCTGCCGGCGCGAACTGCAGGTCGAGATCGACGGCGTGCATAGTTGAACGTACGCTCGCACCTAATCGATTCCGCAACGGAGTAACGACCATGGGTTTGATCAGCTTGCTCTGGGGCATCATCGCAATGATCTGGATGGTGGTCGCGTTGATCCCGGTGATCGGCATCACCAACTGGCTGCTGATCCCGTTCGCCGCAGCGGGCGCGGTCATCGCCGCCATCGGCATCGCCATCACCTCCCGCGAAAAGCGCGGCCGCGCCAAGGCCGGCCTGGTGCTCAACGGCATCGTCATCATCGTAGCGATCGTGCGCTTGAACCTCGGCTTTGGCGTGATCTGACCGCGTCCCGCGGTCGTCCCGGAGCATTGCTGCACTGCGGTTTGAACCCCGAGGGTGGCGGGCGCAGACTCGGCCGACCCGGTCGCGGGGTGCGCCCGGGCTTCCCTGTACCTCCGCATTCGGCCCCCGCCGGACGGAGGATGTTCAACCCATCCGATCAAGGGGTCACACGATGAAGCGTCGAGTCAGCCCATGGTGGCTGCTGTCGGGCATGGTTTTCGGCTGCATGGCCGTTGCCGCCGAACCACAGACAGCCGCAACGCAGGACGTTACTTTCAACGGCATCAAGGTGGCGGTTGATTCCGCGACGGGCAGACTGCGCCCATTGACGCCCGCCGAAGAAAGAGCGCTTTCGGGCGCCCTGCTCAAATCCGGCAAGCCCTTCCCGGGCCAGCCGCGCGACGAAAAAGAAGCGGCCGCGACCAAACGCGTGCACCCCGACGGCACCGTGCAAGTGCAGGTGCCTGCCTCCGTGATGTCCGAAGTGCGTGCGGTCCAGGACGCGGACGGGACATTGCGCCTTTATGAAGGGGACGTCGCCATCGACCATGAGGAGGCCAGCCAATGAAAACCCGCCTCCTGACTGCCTGCGTGCTGGCCGGCCTGCTCGGCGCAGCCACCGCGCACGCCGCCGTCATCACCCCGCTCAATCGCGATCCGGCCGGCAGCGGCCTCAACGATCCGACCGCCGCCGCACCGGTCGGCGGTAACCCCGGCACTACAGTCGGCGAACAGCGTCGCATCGCCTACCAGTTCGCCGCCGACCTCTGGGGTGCCGTGCTGCAGAGCAACGTCGAGATCCGCGTCGCCGCCAGCTTCCAGCCGTTGGCCTGCACGGCCACGTCGGGCGTCCTCGGTTCTGCCGGTCCCTGGTGGGTG
The DNA here is from genome assembly GCF_022758295.1 of Lysobacter sp. CFH 32150. Lineage (GTDB taxonomy): Bacteria > Pseudomonadota > Gammaproteobacteria > Xanthomonadales > Xanthomonadaceae > CFH-32150. Next base: position 145,552 of record NZ_JALDWJ010000010.1, read on the forward strand.
TTCCGCGACTTCGACAATGCACCACTGGCCGGCGCCTGGTATCACTCGGCGCTGGCCGATGCGTTCGCCGGCGAAGACCTGGCCGCAGGTGCACCGGCCCCGGGCGACATCGACATTTCCAGCCGCTTCAACGCCAACCTGGGCACGCCCGGCTGCCTGCAGGCCTCCGGCTGGTATTACGGCCTGGACGGCAACACGCCCGCGGGAAAGATCAATTTCCTCGACGTGGTGATGCATGAGATCGGCCACGGCCTGGGTTTCTCCGGCTTCCTCAACAAGACCACCGGGGCACTGGCGAATTTCGACGGTACGCCACGCACCGACGTCTATACCCATAACGCCTACGACAACGTCGAGAACAAGACCTTCGACGACCCGGCCATGACCGATGCGTTGCGTGCCACGGCGATGAAGACGCCGGGGCGCACGGTGTGGGTGGGTGGGGAGGTCTTGGCGCAAGCGCCCATCGCGCTGAACCCATTGCTCCAGCTCAACGCCACCGGCACGCTGACGGCGTCCTATACCGCTTTCGGCACCGCAGCTTTCGGGCCGAAGGTGACCGACGCCAACTTCAGCGGTGAGGTGGTGGTGGTGAACGACGGCGCCGGCGACACCGCCGATGCCTGCGAACCCCTCGCCGCCGGCACCCTCACCGGCAAGATCGCGTTCATCAACCGTGGCACCTGCAGCTTCGAGCCGAAGACGATCAACGCGGCGGGCGCCGGCGCGATCGGCGTGATCATCGGCAACGTGGCCTCGTCCGGCACCCCGGGCACTGCCCCGGGCATGGCGGCCGTCACCAACACCGCCACGATTCCGGCGATCAGCCTGAACCTCAGCGATGCGGATGCGTTCCGTGCGGCCTCCCCGGGCATCAACGTCAACATGACCACGATCCCCGGCCGTTACGCCGGCACAGACCCCAGCGGCCGTGTGCAGTTGTATGCACCGACCGTGGTCGCGACGGGCTCGACGTTCTCGCACTTCGATACTTCGCACACGCCGAACGCGGTGATGGAGCCGGCGATCAATTCGGATCTCGACGCCAACCTGCGGCTCGACCTCACGCCGGCGCTGTACCAGGACGAAGGCTGGGCGTTGAACGCGGGCAATGCGCGCATCGGCAACTGCACGACCAATGTCGACGTGGTCGAGGAAGGCGGCCTGATCGTCGGCGCGAACGTGCAGGCCTGGAGCAACATGTGCCTGAGCACCACGCCGGACAAGGCGGCCTATCAGGCCTGCATGGCAGCCTACAAGGACAGCGCGATCGCCAGCGGCGTCCTGACCGGCAACCAGGGCGGCAAGGTGGTGGCCTGCGCGGCGAAGATCACCAAGTAACCCGCATCGTTGCAGCACTCGAACCGGCGCCCCGTGGCGCCGGTTTTTTTATGCGGCCACGCAGCGTCGGCACATGCCCGACAGGCATAAGCTCATGACACGCCGTCCTTTCCTTCACATCGTCGACGCAGGCGAGCATTTCCTATCTACCGACTAGGACATGGTCACCCGGGACATGCTGACGATGCGGGCCAAATACGCGTTGCGGGCGATGTGCGCACTTGCGCGAGCCGACCAAGTCAGGCTGCCGGCGCACGCCATCGCCGCCGACAGCCGCGCGCCGGGGAAATTCCTCGAAGCGATCCTGCTCGACCTGCGCACCGCCGGTTTCGTCGACAGCCGGCGCGGCCACAACGGCGGCCACGCCCTGGCACGCCCGGCCGAGGAGATCATGGTCGGCGACCTGATCCGTGCCATCGACGGCCCGTTGGCGCCCGTGCGCTGCGCCAGCGTCACCGCCTACCAGCCCTGCCACGACTGCCCCGACCCCCACGCCTGCGGCCTGCGCCTGTTGATGCGCGAGGCGCGCGACGCGCTGTGCTCGGTGCTCGATCGACGCAGCCTGCGCGACCTCGCACTCACCTGGTCCACCAGCACGCCGCTGCTCGCCCTCGACGGAGAAGCCGCATGAATCGTGCCCCCATCGATCATCTCGCCATTGGAACGAAGCCCGTCTCGCGCGAGGACCAGGTCTTCTATGCCGCCAGCCTCAGCGATGGCGAAGCCGCGGTGCTGCGCGCATTGCGCGAGATCGCCTACGGACACGTCGAAGTCGTCGTGCACGGAGCGCGCATCGTCCAGATCACCCGCAGCCAGAAGCTGCGCGTCGATGGTGGCAACCACCGATGAGTCCGCCCCTCCCCGCGCCGACCGGACAACCGGAAGCGTTTTTCCTTTCGCCCCGAGGAATCACCATGGCCGTCCATCACTCCCGCCTGCGCCTGTCGACATTGGCGCTCGCGCTGTTGAGCGCACCGGCGTTCGCGCAATCCCCCGCTCCTGCACAAAGCAATCCTGCGCAAACCAATCCACCCACCATCGAGGAACTCGCCCGCCGCCTGCAAGCGCTGGAGCAACGCCTCGGCGGCGAAGCGACGACGACCGATACCAACACCGTCGCCGACATCGACCAACGCTTGCGCGTGCTCGAACGCAAGCTCGAACTGCAGGCGGAGGAAGCCGCGGCCAAGGCGGCGAAGGATCCGGTCGTCGCGTTGAGCGCCGCCAAGGGTTTGTCGGTCAAATCGCCCGCGGCGGAAGGCGTCGAAGTGAAGTTCAAGGGCCTGGTGCAGGCCGATGGCCGCGTCTTCATCGATGACGAACAGCAACCGCAGAACGACGGCTTCCTGTTGCGCCGCGTCGAACCCACGATCGAAGGCAGTTGGGGGCCGCTGGTCGGTTTCCGCATCCAGGCGCAACTCGCTGGCGACAACGCGACGCTCAATGACGCGTATGCCGATATCAAATTCGATCCGCGTGCGACGGCGCGTGTCGGCAAGTTCAAGGCACCAGTCGGCCTGGAGCAGCTGCAGTCCAGCAGCGGCCTCGCCGGGATCGAACGCGGCCTGCCGACCGAACTGACCCCCGCCCGCGATTACGGCGTGCAGCTGCAGGGCGAATTCAACGACAGCACGCTCAGTTACGCCGTCGGCCTGTTCAACGGCACGCCCGACGGCCGCGATGGTCCCAGTTCGAATCCCGACAACGAATTCGAAATCGCCGGGCGCGTGTTCTGGGAACCGTTCAAGAACGATGCGAGTGCGTTGTCTGGCCTCGGCTTCGGCGTCGCCGGCAGCGCCGGCGAGAAGCGCGGCAGCGGCAACAGTTTCCTGCCGCGTTATCGCACGCCGGGACAGGTGACGTTCTTCAACTATCGCAGCGCGGTCGTCGCCGATGGCGACCATGTGCGCTGGTCGCCGCAGGCGTACTACTACCGCAATGCCTTCGGCCTGCAGGCCGAGTACATCAGTTCGAAACAGGAAGTGCTGCTGCCCGCGACCAACGCACGCGACGATCTCGACCATCGCGCCTGGCAAGTCACTGCGGGTTATGTCCTCACCGGCGAAGACGCCGGCTACAAGGGCGTGGTCAAGCCTAACCATTCGTTTACGTTCGATGGGGCAGGCTGGGGCGCCTTCGAATTGGTGGCCCGCTATGGCGAACTGACGATCGACCGCGACGCGTTCCCGCGCTTTGCAGATGCAAACACCGTTGCGGCTGCGGCGACGACGTGGGGTTTGGGCTTGAACTGGTATCTCAACAGCAACCTGAAATTCGTCGCCAACTACCTGCAGACGGATTTCGAAGGCGGTGCGGCCGACTACGCCGATCGCGAAGACGAAAAAGCCTTCTTCACCCGTGCGCAGTTCTCCTTCTGATCGAGACGAGTCCCCCACCATGAAAACCACGCTCCACAATGTGTTGCTCGGTCTGGCACTGGTGACTGGCGCCGCTGCCGCCAAGGGCCCTACGCTGCTCAACGTCTCCTACGATCCGACCCGCGAGTTGTACGCCGACGTCAACCAGGCCTTTGCCGCGCAATGGAAGCAGCAGACGGGCGAGACGATCGAAATCCGCGCCTCGCACGGCGGCTCCGGCAAGCAGGCGCGCGCGGTGATCGATGGCCTCGAGGCCGATATCGTCACGCTCGCGCTCTCCGGCGACATCGACGCGATCGCCAGCAACAGCAAGCTGCTTCCGGCGAATTGGCAGGCGCGGTTGCCGCACAACAGCGCCCCCTACAGCTCGACGATCGTGTTCCTGGTGCGCAAGGGCAATCCGAAAGGCATCCACGACTGGGGCGATCTCGCCAAGCCCGGCGTCGGCGTGATCACGCCGAATCCAAAAACGTCAGGCGGCGCGCGCTGGAACTACCTCGCCGCATGGGCCTGGGCGTCGCAGCAGTATCGCGACGGCGACAAGGTGATCGGTTTCCTGACCAGGTTGTTCAAGAACGTGCCGGTGCTCGACACCGGCGCGCGCGGTGCGACCACGACGTTCGTCGAACGCGGCATCGGCGACGTGCTGATCGCGTGGGAAAACGAAGCATTGCTGACCCTGGCGGATGCCGACACGCGCGCGAAGTTCGAGATCGTGGTGCCGTCGTTGAGCATCAAGGCCGAGCCACCGGTGACCTGGATCGACAAGAACGTCGCCAAGCACGGTACACGTAAGCAGGCGGAAGCCTACCTGCGCTTCCTGTATTCGCCCGATGGCCAGCGCCTGATCGCCAAGCACCACTATCGTCCGGCCGAGCCGGACAAGGTGCCGGCGGCAGACTTGGCGCGCTTTCCGCAGGTGAAGCTGGTCACCATCGACAACGCGTTCGGTGGTTGGAAGAAAGTGCAGGCGGAACACTTCGCCGACGGCGGGTTCTTCGATCAGATTTATCTGCCGGGGAAGTGAGTCGCTTCGCTCCCTCCCTTTCGCCAAAGGCGAAGGGGAGGGCTGGGGAGGCGTGCTCTTGATCTTGCGTCTCCGGCTGTTCTGGATTCAGCGAAACCACTCCAACTGACTCACATGCGAAAACACCAGCAACAACCAAGGCAAAAGCACCCCTCCCCAACCCTCCCCTGCACGCTTCGCGCGCAAGGGAGGAAGTGAAAGCAAATGACCACCCGCACCCTGCCACTACCGAGCTTACCCATCCCCCGCTGGCGCCGACCGCTGCCCGGCTTCGGCCTCAGCCTGGGCCTCGGCCTGACCTGGCTCAGCCTGGTCGTGCTGCTGCCGTTGCTGGCGTTGACGATCAAGGCCGCCGGCCTCGGCTTCGACGGCTGGTTGCGTGCGATCCAGGACGAGCGCGTGCAGGCGGCGTTGAAACTCAGCTTCACCGCATCGCTCGCCGCCGCGGTGATCGCCTTGTTCGCCGGTGCGCTGATCGCCTGGGTGGTGACGCGCTATCGCTTCCCCGGCCGGCGCCTGCTCGATGCGCTCGTCGACCTACCGTTCGCGTTGCCAACCGCCGTTGCCGGCATCGCGCTGACCGCGATCTATTCGGCCAATGGTTGGGTCGGACGCCTCACCGAGCCGCTGGGCCTGAAGATCGCCTATACCCAGATCGGCATCATCATCGCGCTGGTGTTCATCGGCCTGCCGTTCGCGGTGCGCACGGTGCAACCGGTGCTGGAGGCACTGGGCCGCGAACAGGAAGAAGCGGCCGCGTCGCTCGGCGCCTCGCGCCTCACCACGCTGCGCCGCGTGATCCTGCCCGAACTGTTGCCAGCGTTGCTGACCGGCTTCTCGCTCGCGTTCGCGCGCGCACTGGGCGAATACGGTTCGGTGATCTTCATCGCCGGCAACAAACCGTACGCGACCGAGATCGCGCCGCTGCTGATCACCATCCGCCTCGAGGAATACGACTACAACGGCGCGATCGCGATCGCCGCGCTGCTGCTGTTCGCCTCGTTCGTCTGCCTGCTGGCGATCAATGCAATCCCGTTGCTGTTCGCGCATGAGCGCCGGGAGCGTGGCCGATGAACCGGCGCGATGATCTGCAGCGTGACCTGCTGCGAGAGCCGGCCTGGCTGCGCTGGACGCTGATCGCGCTGGCGGTGATCGTCACGGCGTTGCTGGTGCTGATGCCGCTGCTGATGGTGCTGGGTGCGGCCTTCGGCGACGGTTTCCAAACCTGGTTAGCTGCGCTGAACGAACCTTACGCCGTCGACGCGCTGAAGCTCACGCTGTTCACCGCGGCCATCGTGATCCCGGTCAACGCGATCTTCGGCACGATGACCGCATGGGCGGTGACCCGCTTCGAATTCCGGTTCAAGCGTGTGCTGCTGGCGCTGATCGACCTGCCATTCGCGGTGTCGCCCGTGGTTGCCGGCCTGTGCCTGGTCCTGCTGTTCAGCACCACTCACGGCTGGTTCGCGCAGCTGCTCGAGCATTACGACATCAAGATCCTGTTCGCGCGGCCCGGAATCGTGCTGGCGACGTTGTTCATCACGTTCCCATTCGTGGTGCGCGAGTTGATCCCGCTGATGCAGCAACAAGGTGCGGACGAAGAGCTGGCGGCCCGTTCGCTCGGTGCCAGTGCGTGGACGATGTTCCGCCGGGTGACGTTGCCGAACATCAAGTGGGGCCTGCTCTACGGCGTGCTGCTGTGCGGCGCGCGTGCGATGGGAGAGTTTGGTGCGGTGTCGGTGGTATCCGGACACATCCGCGGCCTGACCAACACGCTGCCGCTGCATATCGAGATCCTCTACAACGAGTTCGACAGCACCGCGGCGTTCGCTGCGGCGTCATTGCTGAGCGGACTCGCGCTGATCACCCTGATCCTCAAGTTCTGGCTGGAAGCACGTCACGGCGACGCGCTTGCGCAATCACATAGGCGTCACTGACATGAGCAACGTCGCAAGACTCGACCGCCACCCGGACTTCCATCCTGCCGACGCGCATGCATCCGCAAGACCGCGGATAGTCCATGATGCGGACGCGAGCAAACCGAGGCATGGCATGGACCTGCACATCCAGGGCATCAGCAAGCAGTACGCCGACGTCGCCGCGCTCGACGCGATCGACCTCGACGTCGCCGCGGGCGAGCTGGTTGCGTTGCTGGGGCCCTCGGGCTCCGGCAAGACCACGCTGCTGCGCGTGATCGCCGGTCTGTTGCACCCGGATTCCGGCCGCCTGCTGTTCGGCGACGACGACGCCACGCGCCTGAGCCTGCGCGAACGCAACGTCGGTTTCGTGTTCCAGCACTATGCGCTGTTCAAGCACATGACCGTGGCTGAAAACATCGCCTTCGGCCTGCGCAGCCGCCCGCGCAGCAAGCGCCCCAACAAGGCCACGATCGCGCGTCGCGTCGACGAGTTGCTGACGCTGATCCAGTTACCGGAACTCGGCGGGCGTTATCCGGAACAATTGTCCGGCGGCCAGAAGCAGCGCGTCGCGCTCGCACGTGCGCTCGCGATCGATCCACACGTGCTGCTGCTCGACGAACCCTTCGGCGCCCTCGATGCCAAGGTGCGCGTCGAACTGCGCCGATGGCTGCGCCGCCTGCACGAACAGACCGGGCAGACCACGCTGTTCGTCACCCACGACCAGGAAGAAGCCCTGGAACTGGCCGATCGCGTCGTCGTGCTCCGCGACGGTCGCATCGAACAGGTCGGCACCCCCGATGAAATCTATCGTGCGCCGGCGTCGGCCTACGTGTTCGATTTCATCGGTCGCGCGAATGCGATCGAAGGCCGCATCGACGGCGACCACTTCATCGCCCACGACCAACCGCTACGCCTGGGCAACGGCAACGCCGACGTGACCACCGGCGACGCACGCCTGTACGTGCGCCCGCACGACCTGGCGCTGGTCGCGCCCGACGAAGGCTGGCCGGCACGGGTCATCGCCGCGCATCGCCTGGCCGATCGCCTGACGCTCGAGTTGCAGGTCGACGGGCAAGCCAAACCGCTCGAACTCGATCTGTCCGCCGCTCCCGACGCCGAACTGCCCGCGCCAGGCAGCACGGTTGGCCTGAAGCCACTGCGATACCGCATCTACGCCGCGTAAGTTCTTGCTCGAGCCTTTGCTCCGAAAGAAACACGAACGGCCGAGACCCACACAACCCGAAGGGCGGCGCACAGGATGTGCGCCGTTTTTCGACCGAGGCAGGATGCCGAGTCGAAAAATCTCCGCAGCCTCCCACGCCGCGGGGTGTGCTCTTGCCAAGGAGGCCATTTCTTTTGGTTACTTTTCTTTGGGCCAGCAAAGAAAAGTGACCCGCTGCGAAGCAGTGGAATGCTCTGCTTCTAAGAGCAAAGTCATTGGATCCCTGCTTCCGCGGGAATGACGGGCAAAGGGCGGCGTAGAATGCCGCCCCATGAGCTACCCCTATACCCGCCCCCGGCGCATGCGCCGCGACGACTTCTCGCGCCGCCTGATGCGCGAGACCGTGCTCACCGCGAACGACCTGATCTATCCGGTGTTCGTCCACGAACCCAAGGGCCGCGAAGCTGTCGCCTCGATGCCCGGCGTCGAACGCCTCTCGATCGATGAACTATTGAAAGTCGCCGAGCGCGCCAGCGAACTGCGCGTGCCGGCGCTGGCCCTGTTCCCGGTCACCGCACCGGAAGCGAAGTCGCTCGACGCCGCTGCAGCCTGGGCCGACGACGGCCTGGCGCAGCGCGCGGTGCAGGCGCTGAAGCAGCGCTTCCCCGAGCTCGGCGTGATCACCGACGTCGCCCTCGATCCCTACACCACGCATGGCCAGGACGGCCTGATCGACGACAGCGGCTACGTGCTGAACGACGCCACCGTCGAAGCACTCGTCAAGCAGGCGCTGTCGCATGCACGCGCCGGCGCCGACGTGGTCGCCCCCAGCGACATGATGGATGGCCGCATCGGCGAGATCCGCGCTGCGCTCGAACTCGACGGTTTCGTCCACACCCGCATCCTCGCCTACAGCGCCAAGTACGCCAGCGCCTTCTATGGTCCGTTCCGCGACGCCGTCGGCAGCGCCGCCGCACTCGGCAAGGGCAACAAGTACACCTACCAGATGGACCCGGCGAATGCCGACGAAGCGTTGCGCGAAGTCGCGCTCGACCTCGACGAAGGCGCCGACATGGTGATGGTCAAGCCGGGCCTGCCGTACCTCGACATCGTGCGCCGGGTGAAGGACGAATTCGGTGCGCCGACGTTCGTGTACCAGGTCAGTGGCGAGTACGCGATGTTGAAGGCCGCCGCGCTCAATGGCTGGATCGATGAGCGCGGTTGCGTGCTGGAGGCGCTGACTTCGATCAAGCGCGCCGGCGCCGATGGCGTGTTGACGTATTTCGCGCTGGACGCGGCGCAGTGGCTGCAGGATAAGTAACGGTGCTGTCCGGCTGAACCTCGCCGGACGCGACTATCCGATGCAACCTGGTTTGCCCGTCACGGCGGGCGCCTTGATCCGGTAGATGTCCATTTTCCCGGCTCGCGGCGCCTTGGCCGTGCCGTTGACCAGGAGTTCGCCAGGCTTGCTCCAGTCGAGCGTCGGTCCGTAGGTGAACCCGTCCTCGGTGTTGAACGACAGCGCCAGCGGCGTCGCCTCGCCGTAGCGCGCGCCATCGCACTGAGCGACGTACAAGCGGACCGGCGCCTCCTTCACGTTTTTCGAACGCGTGAACACGATCGCCTCGCCATCGCCGAGCCAGGCCGCGTCGAATTCGTCACCGGCGGTATTCACGCCGGGAAGCGGCTTGGCGTCGACGAAGGCCTTGCCGTTCCAGGTGGCGACCAGCAAATCCTGGCCGCCGGCGCCACCGAAACCATTACTCGCGAACAGCAGATGGCGGCCGTCGCGGCTCGGTGTCGGCGCCCATTCGGCACCCCCGCTGTTGACACCGGGGCCGAGGTTCTCTGCGCGGCCGAAACCGCCATCGGCCAGCACCGCTGCGCGGTACAGATCGTCGCCACCCTGGCCGCCGGGGCGATCGGAAAAGAAATACAGCCAGCGGCCGTCGGCACTGAACATGGGGTCGTAATCCTTGGACGGACTGTTGATCGACACAGGCCTGGCGTCCTGCCAGCGTCCATCGACCCGATCCGCCTGCCACAGGTCGCGACCGCCCGGGCCACCCTCGCGATCGGTGCTGCCCCAGACGATGCGCTGTCCATCCGGGCTCACCGCGCCGCGCACTTCGCTGTGCGGCGTCGACACCACGTGCATGCCTTCAATGCCAAATTCCGACAACGCGACCACGGGGCCGGCGACGGCCAGGAGTAGACTGGCCGCGAGCAAGTTCGATACTCGTTTTGACCGAGAAAGTTTCATCACACTATCCACGGCGTCAGGACGACGCGAGTGTAGAGGGAGAACGGCGATGAGCAAGCATTACGCGGTGTTCGGACATCCTGTCGCGCATTCGCTGTCGCCATTGATCCATCTCGCCTTCGGTCGACAGACCGGTATCGCGGTCGATTACCACGCCATCGATGTGGCGTCCGGGCAGTTCGCCCAGACGCTGCTCGATTTCGCCGAGCGCGGCGGCGCCGGCGCCAATGTCACCTTGCCGTTGAAGCAGGCGGCGTTCGCGTTGTGCGACGACGTCACCGAACGTGCGCGCCGTGCCGGTGCGGTCAACACGCTGGTGCGCAACGGCGAGACCTGGCATGGCGACAACACCGACGGCGTCGGCCTGGTGCGCGACCTCACCGAACGCCACGGCCTCGACCTGCGCGCGCGCCGCACCCTGCTGATCGGTGCCGGCGGCGCCGCACGCGGCGTGGCGCCTGCCTTGCTCGACGCCGGCATCGGCGATCTCTACATCGTCAACCGCACACCGGAACGCGCCGATGCGCTGGCCGATGCACTCGATGCCCCCGGTCGCGTGCATTCACGCTACCTCACCGACCTCGCCACGCTCGGCGAGTTCGACCTGATCGTGAATGCGACTTCTGCCGCACGTGACGGTGCCTTGCCGATATTGCCGCGCTCGCTGGTCGGACGCCGCTGCGCTGCGGTCGACCTCAGCTATGGCGAGGCGGCGATCCCGTTCCTGGCCTGGGCGCGCGCGGCCGGCTGCCACGATACGGTCGACGGCCTCGGCATGCTGGTCGAACAGGCCGCGGAAAGTTTCGCCCGCTGGCACGGGACGCGCCCGGAAACCGACGGAATCTACACGCAGCTGCGCCAGCGCGACGCGGTGCTGGTCACCGCAGATTGAGAACTGTAGGGTGGGCTTTAGCCCACCGCATGCCGCCAGAGCGGTGGGCTAAAGCCCACCCTACGCACCGAGTTCCGTCGATGCAGTGCCGTGAACACTGCGGTGCCTGTTGCACCGCGCCTTCGATCACATCAAAGATTCCCGGCATGCCTTATGGCAAACCCGCGGGCATGCCCTGCGTGCAACTCGATGCCGATCTGCGCTGCATGTTGTTCGGCAAGCCGGAGCGCCCCGCGTTTTGTGCTTCGTTGCGGCCGCAGGCATCGATGTGCGGGGCGACGCGCGAAGACGCATTTGCAATCCTCGACGCGCTGGAATCTGCGACGCGCCCCTGATCCGTCAGAGCGGTTTGCGTGCCGCGTCGCGCAACCCGGTCAACAACGCCGCACCATCATCTGCCACGCGCAGCTCGCCATAACGCGCCGGCGCGTAGCGCTCGGCCTGGCCTTCGGCGAAGAAGAATGCATTGCTGGCGATGCGCACGTCGGAGCCGCGCTGGCGGTAACGCACGGCGACTTCGGTGTTGGCGCGCGGGGTGGGGGCGTTTTGTTCACGGATGAATCGGCCCACGCCATCGGCATCGCGAGCGAAGATCGCGTAGCCATCATTCGCACCTCCGGGGGTCGCACGCCAATCGGAATCGACGCGTGGCATGCGGCCATCGGCACGCAGGGCGTCGGTGATGTTGTCGCCGGCGGCGAAACGCAACGCCATGTAATCGCCCTGCATCAGCGAGCGCGGATCGACCGGGGCGAGTTCCAGCAAGACCACCGTGCCATCGCGCAGCAGCTGTTCGCGCTGGGCTATGCCGCGATTGACGACAAGCAGCACCAGCGCCAGCCCGGCCCACAACAACACAGTGCGCCAACGGTTCATGCCGACCTCCCGACCACGCGCAGGTATACGAAGCGCGCCAGCAACAACGCGGCGCCACTGAGCGCCAGCCACTGGGCTTTCTGTAGCAGCGGCACGTCGAGTTGGTAGTAGTAACGCAGCAGATACACGCCGACGCCACCGAGGCCGACGACCAGCAGCGCGACCCGGCTCGTCGCGAAACCAGCGAACGCCAGCGCCAGGCCCACGGCGATCCCTGGCGCCCGCAACCACAGCAGGGCCAGTGCGAATGCGCCCAGCAGTAGCAGTACATCGTGCCGACGACTTGCGCTTGCGTCTCCAGGCGGCAACAGGGCGGCGACGGTGGCCGGCAGCAATGCGGCCGTGGCGAGTTGCGCGCCTACGCGCCATGCAGGATCGAGGGCGTCACGCATGAATTCGCCGGCATTGCCGAACCAGGCCAGCAGCAACGCCGCCAGGCTCAACGCCCACGCCATCGGCGACAGGCGTGCGCTGGAGCTGTCGCGTCGTTCATTCCACCACCACAGTACGAGCGCCGCCCATGCCAGCACTGGCAACGACAGCGCTAGCCCGCGGTCGTCGATTTCCGTGCAAAAACCGACGAGCGACGCCGCGAACACCGCGCCGCAGAGGAAGCGATGCATCGGCGTGGCACCGAGCGCATACAACAGCAGCGCGACCGCGCCCAGGCCAAACCAGGCGAGACTGTCGCCGACCAGGTCGTGCAGCGCCATGCCGATCAGGATCTGTCCGGCCAAGCTCAACGCGATCGCGCCCTGGCCGAGGAATTCGCCACCGCGCGCGACGCGCAGCAATGCCAGCGCGCCGGCGCAACACAACGCGCCGATCACCAGTGCGGTACCACCATGGCGCCACAGGTCGTCGAACAACGCGGCAAAGAACCCGAACAACAGCAGTGCCGCGATCCAGGCCGACACGCCGACCAGGGCGGCGAGATACCACGGCGTGCCCGACGACGACGCCGGCATTTCGCCGGTCACGAGACCGGCGTCGCGCAATTGCGACCACAACGCATTCGAGGTTTGCGGATTCATCCGGCCTCCTGCTGCGCCAGCCGGCGCAAGACGATCGCCGCCACGGCCGCCTGTCCAATCACCAGCAGCGCGAGGATCAACCAGGCGCCGATCGCCTCGTCCGAACCATCAAGCAGCGCCCGACCGAACCAGCAGGTGCTGATCGCGATCACGCTCAACGCCAGCATGGCGAGGATGGCGAGATCGCGACGCTGGCGCAGGTAGACGTAGCCCAGCGCGAGCACCGCCAGCAGCCATACGCCGGTGGCCGCACCGACGTGGAAGCGTTCATCGTCGACGACATCGACGATCCCGTTGATGGTCAAACCAAGCAATGCCGCGGCCGCAAGCAAGCGCGGTCCGGCACGACCGTGGAATTCCGACCAACGATTCGCGGCGAGTTCCCAGCCGGCCAACAACGCGAGGTTCAGCACGCCGACCAGCGCCGCCATGTCCCAATCGCCGAACCAGAATTGCGGCCGCAGGCCCAGCCACAGCGCCACGGCGACGTTCAATACCGCCGCCCACAGCAACCACAGGGCGGCATTGCGCCCGGCGAGCGCCCATGGCAACGCGAGCGCCGTCCACAGCGCGAACAATTCCCAGGTGTCGGCGCCGGTCTGGTAGGTCTGGCCGATCAATGCAAGCAGGCCGCCGAGCAACACCGTGGCGAGGAACAGGGCGGCCTGCGCCGCGACGCGCACGATGCCCAGCCAGGCCGCGGCGATCACCGCGCCGACCAGCACCACCTGCATGCCATACAGGCGCGCGAACTTGCCCAGATGCTCCCAGTTGGCGGCGATGAAGCAGACCGCGCCGGCAGCGAGCAGGGCCACGCCCAGCCACAGTGCCAATCCATCAAGGAACCGTCGCCACTGTGCTGCATCGGGGATGGGGCCCAACAATTGCTGCGCACGTGTGAATGTGGAGGCATCCAGCACGCCATCGCGTCGCCAGGCGACAAGCCGATGCTGCTGCGCGATCCCGTCGGTCCAACGCTTCCATTCGGCCATGGCGCCCCCTTTGTCTCAGCTTAGCGCACACGCCATGCGCCATCTCCCCGTGGGCGATGGCATCGCGCCGCGAAGATTTGGCACTATTCCCCCGCCATCAGGCGCTCACAGGGGAGGCAACGATGTTGATTTGGGGATCGGGTGGAAACACCCTGCAATTGGGGGATGCCGGAGTCGCGCATTGCCCGGCGTGCGAGAAGGACCGCATGTTCAAGAACGTGCTGGTCTATCGCTATGCGCACATTTGGTACCTGTTCAACTGGGTCACCAAGAAGGCGTACTTCAAGGCCTGCGAAATTTGCGGGCGTGGGCCGGAACAGGATGCCAAGGCCATCGAAGCAAAGCTCGGCAAGTCGCCGATTCCCGCTTTCCGCCGCTATGGCGGCTTCGTCCTGCTCGGCTTGATCGCACTGGCCATTGTCGGCGGTGTAGTGGCGTCAAAGCAGTCAACCGCAGAAGAAAATGCGCTGCTCGATCATCCGCAGGTCGGCGACCTGTATACCGTCTACGTAGATGAAATCGTGCCGGACGCCTTCGACCAGCGCACCTATGGCGTGATGCGCGTCGCCCAGATCAACGGCGATACGGTTTCGTTGCAGGTGCCGAACATTGGTTACGACAAACTCAAAGGTGTATTCGCCGATCTTCGCGGCGATGCCAAGAACGAAAGTTATTACGCACCGGGCACAGTGCAACTGTCGCTGGACAAGCTGAAACAACTGCATGACGCCAACAGCCTGATTGACGTCACGCGCTGACGACCAGGACAGGCAGCGGTGCTGCGGCACCGCTGCCTGTGCATGCGTCAAGGCGCCAAGTACTGGTCCTTCAGGCGCACGTAATGCTGCGCCGAGTAGTACAGCGCTTCGATTTCGGCATCCGAAAGCACGCGGACCTTCTTGGCCGGATTGCCTAGCCACAACTCACCCTCGCCGACGACCTTGCCCGGCGCGACCAAGGCGCCGGCGCCGACGAACCCGTGCTTCTTCACCACCGCACCATCGAGCACGATCGCGCCCATCCCGATCAGCACCGCGTCTTCGATCCTGCACGCGTGGATGATGGCCTTGTGGCCGATGGTGACGTCGTTGCCGATCACCGTCGCGAACCCGCCGAGCTTGGCGTGCGGACCATCGTGACTGACATGCACTACGGTGCCGTCCTGGATGTTGGTGCGCGCACCGACGCGGATGAAGTTCACATCGCCGCGCACGATGGTGCCAGGCCAGATCGAAACATCGTCTCCCAGGACCACGTCGCCGATCACGCTGGCGGCGGGATCGACATAGACGCGTTCACCAAGGGTAGGCAGGGTGCCGAGATAGGGGCGGATATGCATGGCGGGATTTTACAAGCCGTCGCCAGGAAAAGGGCTCATCTTTTGCTCTGAAGCTATTGCTTCCTGCTTCTAAAGAGCATCGATTGACGATCACCTGCACAACCCGGAGGGCGGCGCACAGGACGTGCGCCGTTTTTCGACCGAGGCATGGATGCCGAGTCGAAAAATCTCCGTGACCTCCACGCCGCGTGCTGTGCTCTTGCCGAGGAGGCCATTTCTTTTGGTTACTTTTCTTTGGGCCAGCAAAGAAAAGTGACCCGCTGCGAAGCAGTGGAATGCTCTTGCCCTTAAAAGCAAAACGGCAAAGTCAAAATGGATCCCGGCTTTCGCCGGGATGACGAGCAAGGGCAGAAGCAGAGCAAAGTCACTGGATCCCCGCCTTCGCGGGGATGACGAGCAAGGGCAGGAGCAAGGTCACCGCTTCGTGGGGATGACGGGCAAGAGCTCGCGCCCGATGCGTGCGGCTTCGCTGGAATGATCGAATGCACCCGCTACACTCCCGCCCATGAAAATCGCCAGCTGGAACGTCAACTCGCTCAATGTGCGCCTGCCGCACCTGCAGCAATGGCTGCAGGACTTCGCCCCGGACGTGGTTGCATTGCAGGAAACCAAACTCGAGGACCCCCGCTTCCCCGACGCCGCACTGGCCGAACTCGGCTATCGCAGCGTTTTTTGCGGGCAGAAGACCTACAACGGCGTCGCCCTGCTCAGCCGTTTGCCTTTCACCAGCGAATGCATCACCGCGATCCCGAATTTCGATGATCCGCAGAAGCGCGTGCTCGCGGCGACCGTTGGCGACGTACGCATCGTCGACCTGTACGTTGTCAACGGCGAATCGGTCGGCAGCGAGAAATTCGAATACAAGCTGCGCTGGCTTGCCGCGGTGCGCGAGTGGCTGGCGGAAGAACTACGCCAGCATCCGAACCTGGTTGTACTCGGCGATTTCAACATCGCGCCGGAAGACCGCGACGTGCACGACCCGAAACGCTGGCGCGAAAAGATCCTGTGTTCGACGCCCGAGCGTGTGGCGCTGAATGATCTGCTCGGCCTTGGCCTGCACGACAGCTTCCGCCTGCACCACGAAGACGGCGGCCATTACAGCTGGTGGGATTACCGGCTGGCCGCCTACCAGCGCGGCTGGGGCTTGCGTATCGACCTGGTGTTGGTCAGCGAAGCGCTGCGCGCGCGTTGCGTTGCGGCAGGGATCGATGAGGTGCCGCGGACGTGGGAGCGACCGAGCGATCACACGCCGGTATGGGTGGAGTTGGATCTGCCCGGGTCACCGCACGCTGGATAAAAAAGTGCCGGGCACGGCCCGGCACCAGCGTGTGTGGAATCGGAAATCGCCGTCGGCGATTCCCGATTCCCCGTTCTTGATGATTTCGTCTCAGTGCCACGTCTCAGTGCCGCGCCTCAGCGCACGCGACCGCGGCGGAACAGATTGACGATCGCGAGCAGGATGATCGCGCCGATCAGCGAGACCACCAGGCTCATGATGCTGAAGCCTTCGTTGATCGAGCCTGCGCCGACCAGCGGCCCGATCAGCCAGCCGCCGATGAAAGCGCCGACGATTCCGACCACCACGTTCAGCAGGATGCCCTGCTGCGCATCGGTCTTCATGATCATGCTGGCCAGCCAGCCGATGACACCGCCTACGATCAACCAGATGATGATGTTCATGCACCAGCTCCTTTGCGGATTACCACGTCGCTCCCGGCATTGGGGGCTCGCGCAAAGTCTCGCCAGCAGAGTGTGATGGCTGTGTCAGAGCCCAATTCAGCCCCATGACGGGGCAGAAAATCCTTACGAATCCGTGCCTTGCAGCAAGGTCGCCAGCGCCTGTCGGGGCAGCTTGCCGGTGTCGTTGCGCGGCAGCGCAGCCACTCGTTTGAGCGGGCGCGGCAGGAACACCGGGTCGATCTCGCGCCGCAATGCAGCGAGGATTGCGGCTTCGTCCAGCCCTGGCGCGACCGCGAGTGCAGCGATGCGGCGCACACCGTCGCAGCCGGCCTGATCGAGCTGGAACACCACCCCGTCCTCGACCCCGGGAATCGCCAGCAGCTTGCGGGTCAGGTCGCCGAGGGAGGCGCGTTTGCCGGCGATCTCGAGCAGGTCGGCGTTGCGTCCGCAAAGAAGGAAGCGGCCGTCACCCCCGATGATCTCGACGAGGTCGGCCAAGGTGACCGACGCCACCAGATGCGGCGCATGGACCGCGGTGCCATCCGGTTGCGGCGCCAAGCGCACACCAGGCAGCGGCGTCCATGCGGTTTCGTGCGCGGTGCGGCGACGGGCGATCACGCAGGTTTCGGTGGAGCCGAACAGCTCGCGCACTTCGCAACCGAAGCGTGTTTCCGCAGCTGCGGCGAGTTCGGGCGCCAGCGGCGCCGTCGCCGAGACGATGCCGGCGAGCGGCGGCAACACCACGCCGGCTTCGACCAGGGCGCGCAGGTGCACGGGCGTGGTCACCAGCACGCGCGGTGCCTGCGCGTCGTGCAAGGCGCGGGCGATGTCTTCGGGGAAGAAGGGCCGCGCCGCATGCACGGCAGCCACGCCAAGCAACGGCAACAACACCGAGAGTTCCAGGCCATACATGTGTTGCGGCGGCACGGTGGCCACCAGGTGCGGCGCCTCGTCGCCCCACAAGTCGCCGAGCGCGACCAGGTTCTGCGCCGTGCTCGTGCGGAAACTGCCCCAGGTTTTAGGATTCGGTTGCGGGCGGCCGGTACTGCCGGAGGTGAAGCCGATCGCGACCAGCGCATCGTCGGCCAGCATCGGCACCGACCCGGTCGCATTGGGCAACACGTCCGGCAGGCGCCAGTAATGCGGCGGCGGGGATTCCAGATCGCAGTCGCCCAAGCAATAACTGTCGGCATGCCGGGACAACACGTCCGCAACCACCGCCGGCGCGCGCGAGGGCGGCAACAGATTGACCTGCCCGCGCAGCGCCACCGCGCAGAATGCGACGAGGAAGCGGTAACGGTCCTCGCACAGATTGATCGCATGGCGCCCGGCCGGCAGCGCCGCGGCGACACCACGGACCTGGCCGAGGAAAGTGGCAAGCGCGATCTGACCGTCTTTGTCGAACGCGACCGCACGGGCGTCATCGCCCTGTGCGATCGGCGTCGGCGACACGACATTGGCGCTGGTTTCGATGACTGCCGACATGGTGTGTTCCCGCGGCCGCAGCCGCTCCCCTGCGATTACTTTACGCTGCGACCGTCCCGTGCCGCGAACGCGCCTTTCATGTCCCTGACTGCCGACCACGCCTCGCTCGGCCCGATCCGCTGGACCTGGCGCCCGCATGCGCACGGCATTCCCGCCGAGACCGAGGTGCGACGGTGGCTCGCAGGATTGCTGGACATCGCGCCGGAGTCCTTGCCGCTGCACCGCGACTTGCACGGCCGGCCGCGGCTGGAGACACCCGACATCGACCTGAGCTGGAGCCACAGCGGCGACGGTTTGCTGATCGCGCTCGGTACCGGCGTCGAAGTCGGCATCGACCTCGAGCGCCTGCGCCCGCGGCCGCGCGCGCTCGACCTGGCACAGCGCTACTTCACTGCCGCGGAAAATGTCTGGCTGGCGACCCAGGCCGATGCTGCGCGCGAACTCGCCTTCGTCCGCCTCTGGTGCGCGAAGGAATCAGTGTTGAAGGCGCACGGGCGCGGCATCGCGTTCGGCCTGGACAAGCTCGAATTCGTTGAGCGCGACGGCGTGCTGCGCCTTCGCGCCTGCGATCCGGCGCTCGGTACGCCGGCGCAATGGCAGTTGCACGAATTCGCGCCGCAACCCGGCTATCGCGCCGCGCTGGCGTGGCGCACCGTGTAGGAGCCGCTCCTACAATGGTGCGCATGGCTGACACCTTTTCCCCCGACCTCCACGCCGAACTCGACGCTGGCCTCACCGCGCTCGACCTCGACGCGCCCTCGCTGGCGCCACCGTTGCTCGCCTACCTGGCCCTGCTGGCGCGCTGGAACCAGACCTACAACCTGACCGCGATCCGCGATCCGCGCGAGATGGTGGCCAAACACCTGCTCGATTCGCTGGCGATGCATCCGCTCCTGGACAAGATCACCGTTGAGAACGGCTCCCTGGCTGACCTCGGCACTGGCGCGGGCCTGCCGGGCATTCCGCTCGCCATCGCCAAACCCGGGCTGCAGGTGACGCTGGTCGAGTCGAACGGCAAGAAGGCACGCTTCATGCGCGAGGCGGTGCGCCAGCTCGGCCTGGGCAACGCCCGTGTGGTGGAATCGCGGATCGAGGCCTTCGCCGCACCCGGCCAGTTCGACGCGATCACCGCACGGGCCCTGGCCACGCTGCCGCTGATCCTCGAACTCGGCGGCAGCCTGCTCAAGCCCGACGGCAAGCTGCTGGCGATGAAAGGCACCTATCCCGCCGAAGAGATCGCCGGACTTCCTGCCGGTTGGCGGCTGGAAAGCGTGCATCCGCTGGCCGTGCCGGGGCTGAACGCGGAACGGCACCTGGTCGTGGTGGGACGCGACGCCGGCAACGGCGAGCCGCTGCGGGCATAATCCCCCTTCGGCCTGCCGTACCTCCTTGGCGCCGACACTCCTGCAGGGGACACACGCGCCGTGACGGCCCGCATCATCGCTATCGCCAATCAGAAAGGCGGGGTCGGCAAGACCACCACCGCGGTCAACCTGGCCGCGGCGTTGGCGCGCACGCCCAAGCGCGTGCTGCTGGTCGACCTCGATCCACAGGGCAACGCCACCATGGGCAGCGGCATCGACAAGCGCGAACTGCGCGCTTCGTCCACCGACGTGCTGCTCGAGGAGATGCACGCGCACAGCGCGATCGTGAAGACGCCGGAAGACTTCGACCTGCTCCCCGGCAATATCGACCTGACCGCCGCCGAAATCGAACTGATGGACGAGGAAGGCCGCGAACAACGTCTCAAGCGCGCACTCGAACCACTGCGCGGCGACTACGACTTCATCATCGTCGACTGCCCGCCCGCGCTGTCGCTGCTCACCCTCAACGCGCTGACCGCGGCCGACTCGATCCTGGTGCCGATGCAGTGCGAGTACTACGCGCTGGAAGGTCTGAGCGCGCTGCTGCAAACCATTGACGCGCTGAAGCAGCGCCTGAACCCGGCACTGGAAATCGAAGGCGTGCTGCGCACCATGTTCGACGTGCGCAACAACCTCGCCAACGCGGTGTCGGCCGAACTCACCACCCATTTCGGCGACAAGGTGTTCCGCACCATCGTGCCGCGCAACGTGCGCCTGGCCGAAGCGCCGAGCCATGGCCAGAGCATCATCGGTTACGACAAGGCCAGCCGCGGCAGCGTCGCCTACCTCGGCCTCGCCGGTGAAGTGCTGCGGCGCCAGCGCGAACGCGAGCAGGCCGCGCGCGTGCCGAAACAAGAACAGAAGGAGACGGCGGCATGACCGTTGCGAAGAAGCGTGGCCTCGGCCGCGGCCTGGAAGCCCTGCTCGGCCCGAAAGCGGCCGCCGAAACCGTGCCGCTGGAAGCGCAACCGGGGGAAACGCTGCGGCGCCTGCCGATCGCGCAGCTGCAACCGGGCAAGTACCAGCCGCGCACCGGCATGGACCAGGGCAAGCTGAGCGAACTGGCCGAATCGATCAAGGCGCAAGGCGTGATCCAGCCGATCGTCGCGCGCGAGATTGGTCGCAACCAGTACGAAATCATCGCCGGCGAACGCCGCTGGCGCGCCTCGCAACTGGCCGGCCTGAGCGAGATCCCGGCAGTCGTGCGCGTGGTCGACGACCATGCCGTGATCGCGATGGCGCTGATCGAGAACATCCAGCGCGAAGACCTCAACCCGCTCGAAGAAGCCACCGCGCTGCAGCGCCTGATCGACGAATTCGACCTCACCCACGCGCAGGCTGCCGACGCGGTCGGCCGTTCGCGCGCCGCGGTCTCCAACCTGCTGCGCCTGCTGGAATTACCGACCGAGATCCGCGTGCTGGTCGAAACCCGCGCACTGGAAATGGGCCACGCCCGCGCGCTGCTGACACTGACACCGCAAGCGGCGATCGCGCTGGCGCGCCAAGCCGCCGAACACGAATGGTCGGTGCGCGAAGTCGAACACCGCGTGCAACAGCTGACCGCCGGCCACGTGCCGGGCAACAACAAGAAGAACAAGCCGGCCAAGGCCAAGCCGCAGGCGGATATCGCCTCGCTGGAACGCGAGCTGTCGGAAACGCTGAGCACCCGCGTCAATGTGCTGCACGGCCGCGGCGGCAAGGGGCGGCTGGTGATCCATTACTCCGACCTCGAATCGCTCGAAGGCGTGCTGGAGCGGTTGCGCGGCAAAGTGGATTAAGTCCTCGAAACCGCGGGACAATAGAGCGATGCCCGCACGCATCGACCTCGCATGACCGTCCTCGTCACCGGCGCCGCCGGCTTCATCGGCGCCTATGTTTGCCGCGCGCTTGCTGCACATGGCGAGGCCGTGGTCGGCCTCGACAACTACAACACTTACTACGACCCGCAGCTTAAGCACGATCGCGTCGCCGCACTGTGCCCGGACGCGCGCATCGTCGAGCTGGACCTGACCGACCGCGACGGCCTCGCCGCGCTGTTCGACGACGTCAAGCCAGCGCAAGTGGTCCACCTCGCCGCGCAGGCCGGCGTGCGCTATTCGCTGGAAAACCCGCAGGCCTACGTCGACAGCAACCTCATCGGGTTCGTCAATCTCCTGGAGCTGTGCCGGCACCGCGGCGTGCAGCACCTGGTGTACGCGAGTTCCTCATCGGTGTACGGCGATTCGGCGACCCCGCCGTTCTCCGAAGACCAGCGCATCGACCAGCCGCGCTCGCTGTACGCCGCGACCAAGGCTGCGAACGAACTGATGGCGCACACCTACGCGCACCTGTACGGGTTGCGCGCGACCGGGCTGCGATTCTTCACCGTGTACGGCCCCTGGGGCCGGCCGGACATGGCACCGCTGCTGTTTTCGCGCGCGGTGCTGGCGGGACGGCCAATCACCGTGTTCAACCACGGCGCGATGCGCCGCGACTTCACCTGCATCGACGACATCGTCGCCGGCGTGCTCGGCGCGCTGGCGCATCCTTCAAGCGACGATCCACCGCATCGTGTATTCAATCTCGGCAACCACACGCCCGTGGAACTCGAGCACTTCATCGCGGTCATTGAGCAGGCCGCCGGCAAGCCGGCGCAGAAGGTGTACCAGCCGATGCAGCCGGGCGACATGGTTGAGACGATGGCCGATACCTCGCGTGCGGAAGCGGCGTTCGGATTCGAGCCGACCACGGCGATCGAAACCGGCATGCCGCAAGTGGTCGAATGGTGCCGCCAGTATTTCGGAGCAAATGCGTGAACGAAGCACTGCAACTTTCCGTTGTCGTTCCCGTGTTCAACGAGCAGGACAACGTCGGCCCGCTGCTGCGCGAAATCCTCGCGGCCTTGCGCGGCAGGATTGATTTTGAAGTTGCTGCCTTTGAAGTGATTTTCGTCGACGACCATTCGCGCGACGGCACGCTGCAGGCATTGCAAGCGCTGAAGGCGGAAGCGCCAGAGCTTCGTGTTCTGCATCACGTGCAGCAATCCGGCCAGAGCACCGCGATCCGCACCGGCGTGAAAGCCGCGCGCGGCGCATGGATCGCCACGCTCGATGGCGACGGCCAGAACGATCCGGCCGATATCCCGAAGCTGCTCGATGCGCGCGCCACCGCACAGCCAACGATCAAGTTGTTCGCCGGTTGGCGCGTCAATCGCCAGGACTCCGGCAGCAAGCGCTGGGCGTCGAAGTGGGCCAATGCGATCCGCTCGCGCATGCTGCGCGACGACACGCCGGATACCGGCTGCGGCATCAAGCTGTTCGAGCGTGAGGCCTTCCTCGACCTGCCTTATTTCGACCACATGCATCGCTACCTGCCGGCACTGATGCAGCGCGCCGGCTGGCAGACCGTCAGCGTGCCGGTCAATCACCGTCCGCGTTCGGCCGGAGTGTCCAAGTACAACAACCTCAATCGCGCCCTGGTCGGCATCCGCGACCTGCGTGGCGTGGCGTGGCTGATCCAGCGCAGCAAGCGCACCGCGGTCGAAGAGGTCTGAACCATGCCCGTCGATTTCATGAATACCCCGCTCGTCTGGCTGGAATGGACCGGGCTGCACATGTCGCCGTGGAAGCTGATCGGCCTGACCGGCGCGCTGATGTTCGGCGGCCGCTGGCTGGTGCAGTTCCTGGCCTCGCGCAAGCACGGCAAGCCGGTGATCCCGCGGCTGTTCTGGTACATGAGCCTGGTCGGCAGCGTGATGACGCTGAGCTACTTCATCTTTTCGCAGAAGCAGGACTCGGTCGGCGTGGTCCAGAACCTGTTCCCGGCCTTCACCGCCGCCTACAGCCTGTGGCTGGACATCAAGCACCGCGGTTGGCACCGGGACCGGGCGACGCATTAAGTAGGGCGGGTCTTGACCCGCCTTGGGCCGCCTTGTCGCACCGGCCCAGAGCAATGGCGGGTCAAGACCCGCCCTACACACCCCTGTGGATAAGTGCTTGCCGGGGCTGGCCTTCCCGGGCATAATGCGCGGCTCGCTGCGTCCGGCTCACGCCCGGACCGGGCTGGAAACGCGATTCCGCCCGCCTCCGCACAGCAAGGTTTTCTTCTCGAATCGCGTGGCGCACAACGCCGAGGCCGCCGTCCCCCTGGCTAAGGGCGACAACAATCATTTCGAGGTGCGTTATGTCCCGCGTATGCCAGATTTCCGGCAAGCGCGTGCAGACCGGCAACAACGTCTCGCACGCCAACAACAAGACCCGTCGTCGTTTCCTGCCCAACCTGCATGAGCGTCGCTTCTGGGTCGCCAGCGAAAACCGCTGGGTCAAGCTGAAGGTTTCCGCGCATGCCCTGCGCACCATCGACAAGAACGGCATCGACTCCGTTCTGGCCGAACTCCGCGCCCGCGGCGAAAAGGTCTGAGGAGGACATCATGGCAAGCAAGCGCGACAAGATCCGTCTGATCTCCTCGGCCGCAACCGGCCACTTCTACACGACCGACAAGAACAAGAAGAACACGCCGAACAAGATGGAGGTCAAGAAGTACGACCCCGTCGTCCGGAAGCACGTGATCTACAAGGAAGGCAAGATCAAGTAAGCCTTCCGGCCGGCTCCAATCCGGCTTGTTCGATGTAGCAAACGAAACCCGCCGCGAGGCGGGTTTCGTGTTTTCCGGGCCTTACTTCGCCGCCCGCATCAGCTGCCGGTATTCCCGCGGCGCGAACCCGGTGACCTGCCGGAACTGCCGCGACAGCACGCTTTGATCGGCGAAACCGGCCTGCAGCGCGACCTCGGCGATCGGCAGTTCGCTGTCGGCGAGCAGGCGCGCGGCCTGGTCGATGCGGGTCTTGATCAGGTACTGGCCGGCGGAGAGCTGGAAAATCTTTTTCATGCGCCGCTCGAACTGCGCCTGCGACAGCCCCGCGCGGCGGGCGAGATCGTCGAGGCGCAGCGGCTGCGCGGAGTGCTCGAGCATGTAGTCGACGGTGTCGGCGAAGCCGGCGTCGATGTAACCGGCGCGGCTGGGTTCGACCAGGTCCTTGGAGATGCAGGCCAGCCCGATGATGCGGCCGCGCGCGTCGCGCAGCGGTTCCTTGGTGCTCAGGCACCAGCCGGCACTGCCGTCGCGGTAGACGGTGAGGTCGAGGTTGTCGACGATCGGCTTGCCGGTGCGGAACAGGCGTTCGTCCTGGCGCGCATAACGCTGCGCCATCGGCGCCGGGAACAGGTCGTAGGCGGTCTTGCCGATCGCATCGCGCTTGCTCTTGAGGCCGCAGCGCACCACGCAGGCTTCGCTCATCAGCACGTAGCGGCCCTCGCGGTCCTTCACCGAGAACACCAGGTCCGGCAGGTGGTCGAACAGCGTCGCAATCGCCAGCGGGTCGGCAAGCTGGGCGAGGAAGGCATCGCGGAACGGCAATGGGTCGAGGGCGGCGGGCATTTGACGGATCGTAGCGTGCGCGCGCAGGGAAACGGCAAGACCGCCGCGCGCATGCGGCCTAGGCTGTGCGCTTGCAGCGAGGCGTACCACCGAGAAGCATGCGCATGTCGACCGAACCGATCCGCATCATCGATTCCCACACCGCCGGTGAACCCACCCGCGTCGTGATCGCCGGCGGCCCTGCGCTCGCCGGCCTCGATCCCGCCGCTGCCCGTGCGCGGCTGCAGGACGAATTCGACCATTACCGCCGCGCGATCGTCTGCGAGCCCCGCGGCTCGGACGTGCTGGTCGGCGCCTTCCTGTTGCCCCCGACCCGCAGCGACTGCATCGCCGGCGTGGTGTTCTGCAACAACGTCGGCTACCTCGGCATGTGCGGCCATGGCGCGATCGGGCTGGTCGAGACGCTGCGCCATCTCGGCCGCGTGCAACCGGGCGTGTTCGGGCTGGAGACGCCGGTCGGCCGGGTCGAAGCTGAACTACATGCCGATGGCCGCGTCTCGATCGCCAACGTCGCGAGCTACCGGCATGCGACCGGTGTCGCGGTCGACGTCGCCGGCTACGGTCGCCTGCACGGCGACATCGCCTGGGGCGGCAACTGGTTCTTCCTGGTCGACGACCATGGCCTGGCGATCGAGCTCGCCAATCTCGAACGCTTGACCGATTGCGCCGTGCAGCTGCGACGCGCGCTCGAACGCGACGGCATCCATGGCCGCGACGGGGCGGTGATCGACCACATCGAACTGGTCGGCCCATCGCCGACGCCGGGCGTCGACGCGCGCAACTACGTGCTGTGCCCGGGCCTGGCCTACGACCGTTCGCCATGCGGCACGGGCACCAGCGCCAAGCTGGCCTGCCTCGCGGCCGCCGGCAAGCTCGCGCCCGGCGCATCGTGGCGGCAGGAGAGCGTGATCGGCAGTGAGTTCGAAGGCCGCTACAGCTCGGATGCCGATGGCGCGGTGCTGCCGGTAATCAGCGGCCGCGCGCACGTGGTTGCCGAAGCCAACCTGCTGTTCGATCGCGACGATCCGTTCGCGTGGGGCATTGCGTGAGTGTCGATGCGCCGGCTTTCGACGCACTGATCGTTGGCGGCGGCATCGTCGGCTGCGCGCTGGCCGACCGGTTGGCGCGCGCCGGGCTGCGCGTGGCCCTGGTCGAGCGCGACTGCATCGGTGGCGGTGCGACCGCGGCATCGATGGGACACCTGGTGGTGCTCGACGACGATCCGGCCGAACTCGCACTGTCGGCGTATTCCTGCGCGCGCTGGCGCGCCGAACGCGCAACGTTGCCGCCAGGCGTGGAATACCGGGGCACCGGCACGCTGTGGATCGCCACCGATGCCGAAGAGCTGGCCGAGGCCGAGCGCAAACAGGCGCGGTTGGCGGCGCATGGCATCACCAGTGATCTCTTCAACGTCTCGGTGCTGCGGGCGATCGAACCCGCGCTGGCAGCGCACTGCGTCGGTGGCCTACGCGTGCCGGCCGATGCGGTGATCTATCCGCCGGTGGCGGCCGTACATTTCGCGCGCCGCGCCCAGCGGCACGGTGCGCAGTTGCTCACCGGCGTCGCCGTGCGGACCCTCACCGACGATGGCGTGCTGCTCGATAACGGCCGTGCATTGCGTGCGACGGCGATCATCCTCGCCACCGGCTGCGCTTTGCCCGAACTGCTGCCGGGCACACCGATCCGCCCGCGCAAGGGCCACCTGCTGATCACCACCCGCGCCGCGCCGTTGATCCGCCATCAACTGGTCGAGCTCGGCTACATCAAAAGCGCGCATGGCGACGCCGCCGAGTCGGTGGCATTCAACGCCCAGCCGCGCGCGACCGGGCAGCTGCTGCTCGGCTCCACGCGCCAGTTCGACGACACCACCGCGGTCCTGGTGCCGCGCATGCTGCAGCGCCTGCTCGACCGCGCACGCGAATTCCTGCCGCAGCTCGACAGCCTGGTCGGCCTGCGCGCTTGGACTGGATTCCGTCCGACCACGCCGGACCATCGCCCGCTGATTGGACGCTGGCCCGCGCGTGCCGGGCTATGGCTCGCGGCGGGCCACGAAGGCCTCGGCGTCACCACCGCGTTGGGCACTGCCGATCTACTCGCCGCGCAGTTGCTCGGCGAAGCGTTGCCGTTCGATGCCGCGCCGTTCGATCCGGCGCGCTATGCCGCGGAGTTCGCACATGCCGCCTGAGGTGACGCTGCAGATCGATGGTGTCGTCGTGCGCGTGCCCGCGGACACGAGCGTGGCCGCGGCCTTGGCCCGGGCCGGATATATCGCGACCCGGCGTTCGTTGAGCGGCGAAACGCGGATGGCGTTCTGCGGCATGGGCGTGTGTTTCGAATGCCGGGTGCGCATCGATGGCATCGAGCGACTGGCATGCCTGACCCCGGTGCGCGAAGGCCTGCAGGTCAGCACCTGTGAGCATCGCGATGGCTGACGTGCGCTACGACGTGCTGGTGATTGGCGCCGGTCCCGCCGGAATCGCCGCGGCGATCAGCGCCGCGCGTGCCGGTGCGCGCGTGATGCTGCTCGACATGCAAGCCGAACCCGGCGGCCAGATCTGGCGCGGACAGTGGTGCACGCGCAGCGACCACGCAGCCAAAGTCTGGATGGACATGCTCGAGCAGGTACCGGTCGAATGCTGTTTCGGTGCACGGCTGGTGGCGGTGCCCGATCCGCACGCGGTGCTGGTCGACTGCGCCGATGGCGCGCGCACGCTGCGCTTCGCGCGCGCCGTGATCGCCACCGGCGCGCGCGAACTGCATCTGCCGTTTCCAGGCTGGAGCCTGCCCGGGGTTTTCGGCGCTGGTGGCCTGCAGGCCCTGGTGAAAAACGGTTGGCCGGTCGCCGGCAAGCGCGTGCTGGTCGCCGGTTCCGGACCGCTGCTGTTGGCGGTGGCGGACAGCCTGCGCAACGCCGGTGCACATGTGCTGGCCATCGCCGAACAGGCGTCGCACCTGGCGCAGGCCCGCTTCGCACCAGCGCTGCTCCAGGCACCGCGCAAGCTAGGCCAGGCACTGGGTTATGGCATGCGCCTGCGCGGCATTCCGCGCTACGCGAATGCCTGGGTCGAACGCGCCGATGGCGTTGGCCGCGTGCATCGCGTGACGGTGAACATCGCCGATCGCCACCGCGTGTTCGATGTCGATTGCCTCGCCGTCGGCTATGGCCTGGTGCCCAATCTCGAAGTCGCCGCTGCGTTCGGTTGCGACCTCCGCGACGGCGCGGTGCGCGTCGATGCCCGACAAACCACCAGCGTCGCGCATGTGTATTGCGCCGGCGAAGGCACCGGGATCGGCGGCGTAGACCAGGCGCTCGCGCAAGGTGAGATCGCCGGCTATGCCGCCGCCGGTCATTCCGAACTTGCGGGCGCCGCGCCTGCACGCCGCCGCGCCGCACAACGCTTCGGCGCCGCGCTGGCGCGCACCTTCGCCTTGCGCCCACAGCTGCGCACGCTCGCCGCCGACGACACCGTGCTGTGTCGCTGCGAAGACGTGCCTTACGGCGCGGCGCGCGCCTGCGCAACGCAGCGCGAAGCCAAGCTGCACACGCGACTCGGCATGGGCCATTGCCAGGGCCGCGTCTGCGGCGCCGCGTGTGGCTTCCTGTTCGATTGGAACGCGCCTGCATCCGTGCGCCTGCCACTCGCGCCGATCGCACTCGGCCATCTCGATTTTTCCACCCGCACCACCGACGACGCTGTCCTTCAGCCACGCCCGCACTTACCAACGAGACATTGAACCCATGAGTACGATCTGGACCGGCGTCCTGCCCGCCATCACCACTCCCTTTGATTCTGCGCTGCACATCGACCACGCCTTCGTGGGCAAGCACGTGCGTTGGCTGGTCGGCCACGGCGCACAAGGCATCATTCCCTGCGGCTCGCTCGGCGAAGGCGCGACCCTGAGCTTCGACGAGAAGGTCGCGCTGATCAGCACCTGCGTCCAGGCCGTCGATGGCAAGGTGCCGGTCATCCCGGGCATCGCCGCGCTGTCGACCGACGAAGCCGTGTGCCTGGCGCAGGCAGCCGAAGCGGCCGGTTGCGGCGGCCTGATGGTGCTGCCGCCGTATGTCTACGCCAGCGACTGGCGCGAGATGAAGGCGCACGTCGCCGCGGTGATCGGCGCGACCAAACTGCCTTGCATGCTTTACAACAACCCGCCCGCGTACAAGACCGACTTCACCGCACCGCAGGTCGCCGAACTCGCGACCGAACACGCCAACCTCGAGGCAGTGAAGGAATCCAGCGGCGACTCGCGCCGGGTCAGCGCGCTGCGCGTCGCACTCGGTGAACGCCTGCGCATCGGCGTCGGCCTCGACGACATGGTCTGCGAAGGCGTCGCCGCCGGCGCGCAGTTCTGGGTCGCCGGCACCGTCAATGCGTTCCCGCAGGAATCGATCCGCCAGTTCGAACTTGCCCTGGCCGGGCGCTGGCAGGAAGCGTACGACCTGTACCGTTGGCACCTGCCGTTGCTGCGCATGGACACCACGATCAAGTTCGTGCAACTGATCAAGCTGATGCAGGCGGAAGTCGGCATGGGCAGCGCGAGCGTGCGTGCGCCACGGCTGGAGCTGGCCGGCGCCGAGCGCGACGAAGCACTGGCGGTGATCCGTCATGCAATCGCGACGCGGCCGCAGGCCTGATTCCAATCCGCCCATCCAGGCAACACTTTCGAGAACGATGATGAGCGAACTCCTGCAAGGCCTGTCCCTGATCGGCGCTGCACGCGGCGCACCGGGCGGCGCCGGTTTCACCGGCACCGATCCGACCACCGGTGAAGCGTTGACGCCGCGCTATCACAGCGCCAGCACCGACGAACTCGACCGCGCGGTCGCACTCGCGCAGGCCGCAGCGCCGGTGCTCGCGCGCAGCAGCGGTGCGCAACGTGGCGCGCTGCTGCGTGCGATCGCCGAGGAGCTCGAACAGGCACGCGCCGACCTCGAAGCGCTGGTCCCGCGCGAAACCGGATTGCCGCAGGCGCGCGCCGCCGGCGAACTCGGTCGCACCGTCGGCCAGTTGCGCCTGTTCGCCGCACTCGCGGAAGACGGCAGCTGGGTCGATGCGCGCATCGACCACGCCGATCCCGCGCGCACGCCGTTGCCGAAGCCCGACGTGCGTTCGCTGCTGCGCCCGCTCGGACCGGTCGCGGTGTTTGGCGCCAGCAATTTCCCGCTGGCGTTCTCGGTCGCCGGCGGCGACACCGCCAGTGCGCTCGCCGCGGGCTGCCCGGTGATCGTCAAGGCGCATCCGTCGCATCCGGCCACCGGCGAACGCGTTGCACTCGCAGTCCGCGCCGCGGTCGCACGCTGCGGCTTGCCGGAAGGCACGTTCTCGTTGCTGTTCGACGCCGGGATCACCGTCGGCGCCGCGCTGGTGCGGCACCCTGGCATCCGCGCGGTCGGCTTCACCGGCTCACGCGCCGGAGGCCGTGCGCTCGCCGACCTGGCTGCGGCACGCGCCGAGCCGATCCCGGTGTACGCAGAGATGGGTAGCATCAATCCGGTGTTCGTGTTGCCGGCGGCAGTGCAGGCCCGCGGCGGCGAGATCGCGACGCAGCTCCATGCGTCGGTCCTGCAAAGCGCCGGCCAGTTCTGCACCAGCCCCGGCGTGATCGTGTTGCCCGACGGCGACGCCGGCGATGCGTTGCGCGACCAGCTCGTCGCATTGTTCGCCGGCAGCACGCCGGCGCCGATGCTCAACGCAGGGATCGCCGCGCGCTATGCCGAAGGCGTCGCTGCACTCGGCGATGTCGCCGGTGTCGACACGCTGCATCGCAACGCCTCGCCACCGCGCAATGCCGCCGCAGCGCTGTTCGAGACCGATGCGGCGCGATTCCGCGCCGAACCGCAGCTGCGCGAGGAAGTGTTCGGCCCAATGACGCTGCTGGTGCGCGCGCACGACGACACCGACATGCTCGCACTGGCGCAGTCGCTGGAAGGCCAGCTCACCGCCACCGTGATCGCCGATGCCACCGACCAGGCGCAGGTCGCGCCGCTGCTCGACGTGCTCGCCGACATCGCCGGCCGCGTGCTGATGAACGGCGTCCCGACCGGTGTCGAAGTCGGGCCGGCGATGGTGCACGGCGGCCCGTATCCCGCCACGTCCGACGGCCGCAGCACCTCGGTCGGCACCGCCGCGATCGAACGCTTCGCGCGCCGTGTGTGTTTCCAGAACCTGCCGGACGCGTTGTTGCCGGAGGCATTGCGCGAAGCCAATCCACTCGGATTGTGGCGACTGGTCGATGGAGCGCGCGTTCGCGCGTGAAGCCTAACGATCAGGCATCCCGCCGCCGGTCGATCCGAGCTCCATGCGAAGCCCGCCTCCTGGCGGGCTTTGTCGTTTCCGCCTCTACGACTTTGGTCGCAGCCGCGGCCTGGTCCGGCCGCCGTACACTCGCCGCATCGATCGCGGAGGCAGGTGACGCGTGATTCCGGGTTGGGTGCTGTTGCTGGTATCGCTGGGCTATGTCGGCCTGCTGTTCGCCGTTGCCTACTACGGCGACCGGCGCGACCCCGTGTCGCGATCGCGCTGGCTGCGGCCGATGGTCTACTCGCTGGCGCTGGCGGTGTACTGCTCGTCGTGGACGTTCTACGGCGCGGTCGGGACCGCGGCGCGCACCGGACTGGGCTTCCTGCCGATCTATCTCGGTCCGTTGCTGATGTTGCTGTTCGGGTGGCGCATCCTGGAACGGCTGGTGCTGATCTCCGGCGAGCACCGCATCGTCTCGATCGCCGACTTCCTCTCCTCGCGCTACGGTCGCGCGCCCGGCCTCGCCGCGCTGGTTGCCGCGGTTGCGCTGATCGCCGCGGTGCCGTACGTGGCATTGCAGTTCAAGGCGGTGGCGATGAGCGTCACGGTGCTCGCAGGTAGCGGCGAAGCCGGCCTGCTTGCCGATCCCGCGCTGTATGTCGCGCTGCTGCTGGCCGTGTTCGCGATCCTGTTCGGCACGCGCCAGATCGATGCCACCGAACACCACCGCGGCATGATGCTGGCGGTCGCGCTGGAATCGCTGGTGAAGCTGGTCGCTTTCATCGCGATCGGCGTGTTCGCGTTGGCGCACCTGCCCGGTGTCGGCGGTTACGGCGCGCGCATGGCCCAGGCCGCGCAGACGGTGACGGCACACGGCATGCCGACCGGTTTCGTCGCGCAGACACTGCTTGCCTTCGTCGCGATCGTCTGCCTGCCACGGCAGTTCCATGTCGCGGTGGTGGAGTGTCAGGACCCGTCCGACCTGCGCCCGGCGCGTTGGTTGTTCGGCAGCTATCTGCTGATCTTCAGCCTGCTGGTCGTGCCGATCACGCTGGCCGGACAATCGCTGCTCGCCGGCAGTGGCGCGTCGCCCGACACCTACGTGCTGGCACTGCCGTTGGCGCTCGATCACGACACGCTCGCACTCGCCGCGTACGTCGGCGGCTTCTCGGCGGCGACCGGCATGGTGATCGTTGCCAGCGTCGCGCTGGCGACCATGGTCAGCAACGACCTGGTGATGCCGCTGCTGCTGCGCAGCCGCGCGCTCGACGACACCGGCGGCATCGATCGGCAGGTGCTGTGGGTGCGCCGCGCGACCATCGTCGCGCTGGCGTTGATGGCGTATGCGTACCACCGCGGTGCGCTCGGTAGCGACAGTCTTGCCCAACACGGGTTGCTCGCGTTCGCCGCGGTTGGGCAGTTCGCACCGGCGCTGATCGGCGGTTTGTACTGGCGTGGTGCGAGTCGCGCGGGTGCGTTCGCCGGATTGCTGGCCGGCGCGCTGGTCTGGCTGTATGCGCTCCTGTTGCCCGCACTCGCGCGCGGCGGCTGGTTCGGGACTGGCTGGATCGAACACGGCCCGCTCGGCGTGGCCTGGCTGCGACCGGAGCAACTGTTCGGCCTCACCGGCTGGGATCCGCTCACCCATGGCGTGTTCTGGTCGCTGCTGCTCAATGTCGGTGCGTTCTTCCTGGTCTCGGCGCGCAATCGTCCGCGCTTGCAGGAGCAGTTGCTGGCGTCGTCGTACCTGGATCCCTATGCGCAACGCCCGGCCATCGGTCCCGGCGGTTGGGCCGGCAGCGTGCGCAGCGGCGAGTTGCTGGCCTTGGCCGAGCGCATCCTCGGCGAACGCGGCGCGCGGCGTGCGTTCGAAGACTACGCGGCGCAGCAAGGACGGCCCTGGCAACCGGACTTCCCGGCTGACCGCGCGCTCGCGCAATTCACCGAACGCCTGCTGGCTTCCGCGATCGGTGCCGCTTCCGCGCGCCTTACCCTGACCAGCGCGTTGCGCGGTTCGGGCATGGAACTGGGCGAAGTGGTGGCGCTGCTCGACGAAGCCAGCCAGGAATTGCGTTTCAATCGCCAGGTGTTGTCGACGACGCTGGAAAACATCAGCCAGGGCGTGAGCGTGGTCGATGCCGAGATGCGACTGGTCGCCTGGAACCGGCGTTATCAACATCTGTTCGGCTATCCCGACGGCATGCTGTACGTCGGGCGCCCGGTGAGCGATCTGATCCGCTGGAATGCCGAGCGCGGCGAGTTGGGCACGGGCGACATCGAAATCCAGGTGCAACGTCGCCTTGATCATCTGCGCGCCGGCACGCCACACGTGTTCGAACGCGTGCGCACGAGCGGCCAGGTCATCGAAATGCGCGGGCAGCCGCTGCCGGGTGGCGGCTACGTCACCAGCTACAGCGACGTCACCGATTACAAGCGCGCCGAACAGGCCCTGCGCGACGCCAACGAAACGCTGGAGGAACGCGTCGAACTGCGCACACGCGAAGCCGAGGACGCGCAGCAGTCGAAGACCCGCTTTCTCGCCGCCGTCAGCCATGACGTGCTGCAGCCGTTGAATGCGGCACGCCTGTTCACCACCGCGTTGCGCGAAAGCCGCGACGACCGCGAACAGGCGCATCTCGCCGAGCGCGTCGATGCTTCGCTGCGCGCGGCCGAGGATCTGCTCGATGGACTGCTCGATGTCTCGCGCCTGGATGCAGGCGCCCTGCAGCCGGAGATCACCGATTTCGACACCGGCGAGCTGTTGCGCGAACTCGCCGCGCAATACGCACCGACCGCGGCCGAGCGCGGCCTGCAGCTGCGGTTGCGCGTGCCGATGACGTTGACCGTGCGTAGCGATCGCCGGTTGTTGCGGCGCGCGCTGCAGAACTTCATCGCCAACGCCTTGCGCTACACGCGCGAAGGCGGCGTGCTGCTCGCAGCACGCGAGCGCAGCGATGCGATCGAACTGCAGATCTGGGATACCGGCCCCGGCATTCCCGCGCATCATCTGGAACAGATCTTCGACGAGTTCCGCCGCTTCGAGCAGCCCGGGGTCGGCGGCGAGCGCGGGCTCGGTCTCGGTCTGTCGATCTGCCAGCGCATCGCGCGCACGCTCTCACACCCGCTCACCGTGCGTTCGCGGGTGAACCACGGCAGCGTGTTCACGATCACCGTGCCGCGCGGCGAGACGGGGCGCATCGCGGCGAAGGTCGAACCGACGCCGGACCGGCTCGGCGATTTGGCGGGCATGCGCGTGCTCTGCGTCGACAACGACCGCGAGATCCTCGACGGCATGCGCGCCCTGCTGGAGCGCTGGCAAGCGGTCGTGTTCACCGCCACGACCGCCGACGAAGCCCTCGCGTTGCTGGCGTCGCGGCCCGATGTCGCGCTCGTCGACTACCACCTGCATGACCGCCTCGACGGCCTCGGCGTGATCGATGCGCTGCGCGAACAGAATGGCCGCGCGTTACCCGCGGCTCTGCTCACCGGCGATGGCAGCGACGCGGTGAAACTTGCCGCGCGCGATCGTGGTTGCCTGGTGCTGACCAAACCGGTGAAACCGGCGTCGTTGCGTGCATTCCTCGCCGCGCAACGACAGCTCGCGCTGGCCTGAGGCATGCGGATCGAGAGCTAGTCGATCTCTTCCGGCGGCGGCACCACCGCGCCCGGGTCGAGCGCGAGTTTCGCCGCGATCAGGACCGCCTGCGTGCGATTGCTGGCGCCGAGCTTGCGCAGGATCGCGGTCATGTGCGCCTTGATCGTCGCTTCGGAGACACCAAGTTCGTAGGCGATCTGCTTGTTCAACAGGCCATCGCCGAGCATCTGCAGCACGCGGAACTGCTGCGGCGTCAGGTCGCGGAGGCGTTGCGCGGCATCGTGTTCGTCGGCGGCGGCTGCCGGCGCGTCGAACGCGGCCGGGGGTGCCCAGCGATCGCCGGCGAGGACGCTGGACAGCGCTTCTCCCAGCGTCGCGGCGTCCGCCGATTTCGGAATGAATCCGACCGCGCCGTGATCGAGTGCGCGCCGCATCACGGCAGGTTCCTCGCGTGCCGACACGATCACGATCGGCAGCTGCGGATGCAGCGCGCGCAGGTGCACCAGTACGCTGAAACCCTGCGCGCCGGGCATGTTGAGGTCGAGCAGCAACAGGTCGGCATCGGGATCGCGCTCCACCAGCGCGTACAGCGCGTGGACGCTGTCGGCCTCATGCAGCGTCGCCGTCGGCAGCACCCGCGCCACTGCGCCGCGTAACGCTTCGCGGAACAGGGGATGGTCGTCGGCGACGAGGACAGTCTGGCCCGGCATCGCGTCAGTGTGCGCCGGCTGCGATCACGGCACGCGGCGGTGTTGCACCAGCGATGCGACCACCGACGGATCGGCCAGCGTCGAGGTATCGCCGAGCTGGTCGGGCGCGTTCTCGGCGATCTTGCGCAGGATGCGACGCATGATCTTGCCCGAACGGGTCTTCGGCAGGCCCGGCGCCCATTGCAGGTGGTCGGGCGTGGCGATCGGGCCGATTTCCTTGCGCACCCAGTTCACCAGTTCCTTGCGCAACTCGTCGC
Source organism: Lysobacter sp. CFH 32150 (assembly GCF_022758295.1). Classification (GTDB taxonomy): domain Bacteria; phylum Pseudomonadota; class Gammaproteobacteria; order Xanthomonadales; family Xanthomonadaceae; genus CFH-32150. The sequence continues at coordinate 181,527 of NZ_JALDWJ010000010.1, forward strand.
TGTCGGCCTCACCGGCTTTCAGCGTCACGTAGGCGTAAATGCCCTGGCCCTTGAGGTCGTGCGGGAACCCGACCACCGCGGCCTCGGCGACTTTCGGATGCGAGACCAGTGCGCTTTCCACCTCCGCCGTGCCGATGCGATGGCCGCTGACGTTGATCACGTCGTCGACGCGGCCGGTAATCCAGTAATAGCCATCGGCATCGCGGCGGCAGCCGTCACCGGTGAAGTACATGCCCGGATAGGTCCTGAAGTACGTGTCGATGAAGCGCTGGTGGTCGCCGTACACGGTACGCATCTGGCCCGGCCACGAATCGAGCAGCACGAGGTTGCCTTCGGTTGCGCCGTCGAGCAGTTGGCCGTTGGCATCGACGATGGCCGGCTGCACGCCGAAGAAGGGTTTGGTTGCCGAGCCAGGCTTGGCGTCGATCGCGCCGGGCAACGGCGTGATCAGGATGCCGCCGGTTTCCGTCTGCCACCAGGTATCGACCACCGGGCTGCGTGCATCGCCGACGACTTCGTAGTACCAGCGCCACGCTTCCGGGTTGATCGGTTCGCCGACGGTGCCGAGCAGGCGCAGCGACTTGCGCGACGTCTTCTTCACCGGCGCATCGCCCTCGCGCATCAACGCGCGGATCGCGGTCGGCGCGGTGTAGAAGACCGTGACTTGGTGCCGGTCGATGACCTGCCAGAAACGCGACACGTCGGGATAGTTCGGCACGCCTTCGAACACCAGCGCAGTCGCGCCGTTCGCCAGCGGCCCGTACACGATGTAGCTGTGCCCGGTGACCCAGCCGACGTCGGCCGTGCACCAGTAGACGTCGTCGTCGCGCAGGTCGAACACGCATTCGTGCGTGTAGCTGACGTAGACAAGATAACCACCGGTGGTGTGCAGCACGCCTTTCGGCTTGCCGGTGCTGCCCGAGGTATAGAGGATGAACAGCGGGTCCTCCGCGTTCATGCGCTCGGGTTCGCAGGTGTCCGGCTGGTCATCGACGACCGCGTCGTACCAGCGGTCGCGCGGCATCTGCATGTCGACCGCGGCCTTGGTATGGCGCACCACCAGGACGGTTTCGACCGAGTTGGTGCCGGGCAGCTTCAACGCGGCATCGACGTTGGCCTTGAGCGGGATCTTCTTGCCGCCACGCAGGCCCTCATCGGCGGTGATGATCAGTTTGCTGGCGCAATCGTGCACGCGGTCGGCGATCGACTGCGGCGCGAAGCCGCCGAACACCACCGAGTGGATCGCACCGATGCGCGCACACGCCAGCATCGCCACCACCGCTTCGGGAATCATCGGCAGGTAGATGGTGATGCGGTCGCCCTTGCGCACGCCGAGCGCACGCAGCGCATTGGCGAGCTTGCACACGCGCGTGTACAGCTCGCGGTAGCTGATGCGCTCGGCTGGCAGCTGCGGATCGTCGTGTTCGAAGATCAACGCGGTCTTGTCGCCACGCGCGGCGAGGTGGCGGTCGAGGCAGTTGACGCTGGCATTGAGCTCGCCGTCGGCGAACCAGCGGATGTGGAAATCGTCAAGTTTGTAGCTGACATCCTTGACCTGCGTCGGCGGTTTGTCCCAATCCAGGCGTTGCGCCACGCGTCCCCAGAAGGCGTCCGGATCGCGCAACGATTCGGCGTACAGCCGCTCGTACTCGGCGCGATCCACGCGTGCCTTGGCGGCGAAGGAATCCGGAACCGGGTACGTGCTCAGCAGGGTGCTGTGCAACGCATCCGGGCGAGAGGCATCAGGCGACGACATGCGCGGCTCCGTGAACGTGGAACGCACAGTGTGCCGCAACTATGAGCACGCGCGCGTGAGCGGGGTCTTAGACCTTGGTCGTAACTGGCCGTAAATCCGGCCCAACTTCGACCAAAGGCGAATAGTCGCGACGCAACCACGCGTGCAGGCTCCGCTCGTGCATCCGCACGCCGTCCTGGGAGGGGACATGTCGACAGGTATCGCAACGCGGGCTTCAGGCAATCCAATCCCACGCGGTTCGAAACGCTATGTTTCAAGGCGTCGTGGAACCCTGGCCACCGCCCTGCTGTTCGCGCTGATCGCGCCTGGCATGGCGCTCGCCCAGCATTCTCAAGGGAGCAGCGCAAAGGAAAAAGAACTCGAAGCGCGCGTCGCCCAGCTCGAACAGATGGTGCAGCAGCTGATGGCGCAACAGCAGCAGACGCAGGTGCAGGTCGAACAGGTCCGCACTGCACAGACACAACCGGCAGCGACGGACGGCAAGCCGAAGATCCAGTCGACGCCGATCATGACCGCGGCCAATCCCGGCACGACGTTCTCCTACGGCGGCTTCGTCAAGCTCGACGCGATGTACACCGACACCACCGACGGCGAGATCGCCGACGGCAGCGTCGGGCGCATGTTCTACGTGCCCAGCACGATCCCAGTCGGCGGCGTCGCCGAAGACGAGGGCGATCTGGATTTCCACGCACAGTTCTCGCGCTTCTGGTTCGCCGCCGACACCACGCTCGACTCCGGCGACAAGCTGAAGGGTTACCTCGAGTTCGACCTGTTCGGCGGCGGCAACAACGCCTTCCTCGGCAACGAGATCGCCACCAACACCCACGGTGTCACCCTGCGCCAGGCCTATGTCACCTGGAACAAGTGGTTGGCCGGCCAGACCTGGTCCAATTTCCAGGACGTGGCGGCGTTGCCGGATGCAGTCGACTTCATCGGTCCGACCGAAGGCACCACCTTCGTGCGGCAGGCGCAGCTGCGTTACACCAGCGGCCCGTGGTCGTTCTCGGTCGAGAATCCCGAAACCACGATCACGCCGTACCTCAACCTCGGCTCGCGTATCTCCAGCGACGACAACAGCGTGCCCGACTTCACCGCGCGCTGGCTGAAGAAGGGCGGCTGGGGCCACTTCACCGTCGCGGCCCTGGTGCGCCAGTTCAAGTACCAGGATGTCGCCACGAATCGCGACGACAGCGAAACCGGCGCTGCGTTGAGCGTGTCCGGCAAGTGGAATGTCAGCAAGACCGACGACCTGCGTTTCATGGCGACCGCGGGCCGTGGCGTGGGCCGCTATCTCGGCCTGGGCCTTGCCACCGACACCGTGATGGCCGCCGACGGTTCGCTGGAACCGATCGACGGCTACGGCGCATTTGCCGCGTGGCGCCATGCGTTCTCGCCGAAGTGGCGCAGCAACGTGTTCTATTCGATGGCCCACTTCGACAACGATGCAGCGCTCACCGGCTTTGCCGTCACCGAGCGCGCGCAGTCCTGGCATTTCAACCTGATCTATTCGCCGTTCCCGAAGCTCGACATCGGTACCGAACTGATCTGGGGCCAGCGTTCGCTCGAGGGCGAGGCCGACGGCGATCTGCGCCGCATCCACACCCACGTCAAATACAGCTTCTGACCGGAAGGAAACCCATCATGTCCACCACCACCGTCAATGCACTTCCTATCGGTACGCTGACGCAAAGCCACAAAAAGGTCATCTTCGCGTCCAGTCTCGGCACCGTATTCGAGTGGTACGACTTCTACCTGTACGGGTCGCTCGCCGCGATCATCGCCAAGCAGTTCTTCAGCGGCCTCAACGACACCAGCGCCTTCATCTTCGCGCTGCTCGCGTTTGCCGCCGGTTTCGCGGTACGGCCGTTCGGCGCGATCTTCTTCGGCCGCCTCGGCGACATGATCGGGCGCAAGTACACGTTCCTGGTCACGATCGTGATCATGGGCATCTCGACGTTCCTGGTCGGCGTGCTGCCCAGCTACGCCAGTATCGGCTTCGCGGCCCCGGCGATATTGATCGCGTTGCGATTGCTGCAGGGCCTCGCGCTCGGCGGCGAGTACGGCGGCGCGGCGACCTATGTCGCCGAGCACGCGCCGCAGGGCAAGCGCGGCCTGTACACCAGCTTCATCCAGACCACCGCGACGCTAGGGCTGTTCTTGTCGTTGCTGGTAATCCTGGGCTGCCGCACCTGGCTGGGCACCGAAGCGTTCGAAGCTTGGGGCTGGCGCATTCCGTTCCTGCTGTCGGTCGTGCTGTTGGGCGTCTCGGTGTGGATCCGCCTGCAGCTCAACGAGTCACCGCTGTTCCAGCAGATGAAAGCCGAGGGCAAGGGCTCGAAAGCCCCGATCACCGAGAGCTTCTTCACCAAGAACGGTCGCATCGTGCTGCTCGCGTTGCTCGGCGCCACCGCGGGCCAGGCTGTGGTCTGGTACGCGGGCCAGTTCTATGCGATGTACTTCCTCACCCAGTCGCTCAAGGTCGATGCCACCACGACCTGGCTGCTGATCGCCGCCGCGCTTGCGCTCGGCACGCCGTTCTTCATCTTCTTCGGCTGGTTGTCGGACAAGATCGGCCGCAAGGGAATCATCATGGCCGGCTGCCTGATCGCCGCGCTGACCTACTTCCCGCTGTTCAAGGCGCTCACCCACTACGCCAATCCGGCGGTTGCCGAAGCCAGCGTCAATGCACCGGCGGTGGTGCATGCCGATCCGGAAACCTGCTCGTTCCAGTTCGACCCGGTCGGCAAGAAAGTCTTCACCAACTCCTGCGATATCGCCACCGCTGCATTGGCCAAGGCCGGTATTCCGTACACGATCCAGGCCGCGCCGACCGGCAGCGTCGCCAAGATCACCGTCGGCACCACCGAGGTCGCGGGGTATGAAGGCAAGGGCTTGAGCAAGGAAGACGGCAAGGCGCAGGGCGAAGCGTTCGGCAAATCGTTGAAGACGGCGTTGACCGCCGGCGGCTATCCGGAGAAGGCCGATCCGGCGCGCATCAACAAGCCGATGGTGCTGCTGATCCTGACGCTGCTGGTGATCTACGTGACCATGGTCTACGGCCCGATTGCGGCATGGCTGGTCGAGCTGTTCCCGACTCGCATCCGCTACACCTCGATGTCGTTGCCGTACCACATCGGCAACGGCTGGTTCGGCGGTTTCCTGCCGACGATCGCCTTCGCCCTGGTCGCCGCCACCGGCAACATCTACTACGGGCTGTGGTATCCGATCGCAATCGCGCTGATGACCTTCGTGATCGGCTCGCTGTTCCTGCGCGAAACCAAGGACGTGGACATTACGAAGTAACAGCCGCACCAAGTAACGCCAAAGCGAACCCCACGTCGCGATGCGACAACGCCGGCTATTGGCCGGCGTTGTCTTTTAGCGTTCGCGAATGTTCCACATCGCATGGACGACCCAGGCCGATGCGGTCGCGAGTCGTAACATCGCGTTAAGGAACAAACGCGCATGTTGTCCGGGCACTACGACGCAAGGTCGTAACGGCCACTCAGCCGCGCTGCACTTCCACTCCCAAACCGCAACTGAGCCTCGCGCTCCTGCAGACGCAGGGGCCACGGCTTCGGCCGCTTTCGATTCCGCAAGACCGCGGATTGCACCCAAGGCATTCTGATTATGAGCACCATGAGCAATACACCCAGCACCAAGAATCTCGTTGATACGGCTGCCGCCAACGATTCGTTCAAGACCTTCACCAAGGCAATCGAACGCGCCGGCATGAGCGACACCCTGCGCGGCGCAGGTCCGTTCACTGTCTTTGCCCCAACCGACGCGGCATTCGAGAAGCTGCCCACCGGCAAGCTCGAGAATCTGTTCAAGCCCGAGAACAAGGAAGAGCTCGTTTCGCTGCTGAACTACCACGTCGTCAGCGGTCGCAAGAGCACAGCCGACATCGGCAAGTGGGAAGCGGCCAAGACGGTGAACGGTCAACTGGCTCCGATCAAGCTGACCGACAATCAGGTCATCATCGACGGCGCACATATCACCGCGGCCGATATTGATTCAAGCAACGGCATCATCCACGGCATCGACAAGGTCAATGTTCCGACCAAGCAATAACGTCGTTTGAATGAGCAACACGGCGGGGCGAAAGTCCCGCCGTTTTTTGACAGTGGCGGCACCGGGTCGAATGTGGATATCCCATCGGCTGCGCTTGGTGCTGGTTCCACTATTGCGGCGGTGCGGCCAGTTCCTTCGTGCTGAGGAATCCATCGCGATTGCCGTCCTGGCGCTTGAACGTCTCCGCCAGCCGGGCGCGATGCGCTTCGCGCGTCACGGGTTGGCCGCGACCACCTGGCAATTCTTCGGCGGCAAGGATGCTGTCGCGATTGCGATCCATCGCATCGAAGGCGTAGCTCATCCAGTCCTGGTATTCGACCAACGCGACACGGCCGTCGCCATCGGCATCCATGCGCGCGAGGTAGTCGCTGGTCTGGGTGACCTGCGCGGCCGCGATCAACGGCAACAGCAGGAAAACGCAAAAGCCCGCACGATGAAGTGCGGGCTTGCTGGAGAACGCAAAGCGCGAACGCATCACGCCGTATGCAGCGAATAACCTTTCATGCGCGCCGAGAAATCCTGCAGCGCACGGATGCCGCTGGCTTCGGCTTCGGCGCACCACGCATGCAGTTTCTGCAGCGTGGCCTGCGCGTCATGCGAGCGGTCGTCGAGCACCTGCGCCAGGCGCGCACGAAATTCGGCGAGCTGCGCCATGCGCGGGCTCTCGGCGACCCAGGCCTGCAGGCGCGCGCGCTTGTCCTCGCTGAGCCAGCGGCCGCCATCGGCCAGGCCCTTGCGCAGCTGGCGCGGAAGCTTGCGCTTCTCGGCAGCGGCCTCGCGCAGCGCGGGCAGGGTGACGTTGCGGTAGTAGTCGGTCATCGCCTGGAAGCGGATCGCCAGCAACGCCTTCAACGTTTCACCGTCGGGCATCGCGATGTTCGGACGCACGTCGAGCGTCGGCGCCACGCGCAGCACGGTCGCCAGGCCGAGTTTCTCGAACAGCTTGATCGTCGACCAGCCGATGTCGAATTCGAACTTGCGCAGCGCGAACTTGGCCGAGGACGGGAACGCGTGGTGGTTGTTGTGCAGCTCTTCGCCACCGATCCAGAAACCCCACGGGGTAAGGTTGGTGGCGGTGTCGGCGGTTTCGAAATTGCGGTAACCCCACCAGTGGCCAAGCCCGTTGACGACGCCGGCGGCCCAGAACGGGATCCACGCCATCTGGATCGCCCACAGCGCCACGCCGGCGAAGCCGAACAGGGCGAAGCTGATGAACAGGTAGAGGGTCGGGCCGAGGGTCGGGTACTTGCTGTACAGGTGACGCTCGATCCAGTCGTCCGGGCAGCCCTTGCCGTACTTCTCGATCGACTCGCGGTCGGCGCGCGCTTCGCGGTAGAGCTCGACGCCGCGCCAGAACACGGTCTTGATGCCCTTGATCTGCGGGCTGTGCGGGTCTTCCTCGGTCTCGCACTTGGCGTGGTGCTTGCGGTGGATCGCCGCCCACTCCTTGGTCACCATGGACGTGCTCAGCCAGGTCCAGAAGCGGAAGGCGTGGGCCAGGGCCGGGTGGAAATCGACCGAGCGGTGCGCCTGCGAGCGGTGCAGGTACAACGTCACCGAGAAGATGGTCAGCTGCGTCGCGACCAGGAAATAGATCAGCAACGTGCCCCAGCCAGCCTGGATGAGGCCACCGGCGAGGAAGTCGAGGAAAGCGGGCATACGAACTCCGGAGACGAGAAGGGCCGGGGCGCACCCGGTCCCACGCGCGATGATCGCACCTCAGGCGATGCGTCGCACGGGAATGGTCCTGTTTCTGTGATGGGGTCGCTGGGACCCTGACGCAAGCCTGCTCAGCCGGCCTTGGCCGCCTGCTGGCGGTCCAATTCAGCCTGCAACAAGCGCTTGATCTCGTCGATGATCGCCTGCAGCGATCCCTCGCCGTAGCCCACGTGGTGGCTGGCGACATTGCCCTGCGGATCGACCATCCACAGGTTGGGATAGGAGTCGACCCCGTAGCTGGCGGCGATGTCGCCGCTGCGGTCGCGCGACAGCAGCAGCTTGTAGTCGCGCATCTGGCGGGTCATGGCCCGGTAGTCCGCGTTCTCGTCCTGGACATTGACCGCGATGGTCTGCAGCCACTGGTTGCCGACCTGCTCCTGTAGCGCATTCAACGCCGGCAGTTCCTTCAGGCAATAGCCGCACCAGGACGCCCAGAACGTGACGATCACGACCTTGCCGCGATAGGCCGACAGGTCGACGACGTTGTTCTTGCCATCCTTGCCCAGCTGCACGGGCGCGGCAGCGCCGATGGTCGGCGCGGAAGCCGGTGTCCCGGCGATGGCGGTCAACGTCCCCAGCAACAAACACGCGGCCAACATCCACTGTCGCATACGGTTCTCTCCCCGAAGTTGGCGCAGTCTAACGGCCGCGTGGCTGCGTGGGCTAGACGGTTTGGTCAGCGGTCAGGATGCGTTTGCGCTGCCGCGCCAGTGCGGTCTCGGCGTAACGTTTCAGGGCGCTGCGGTCGTCCTTGGCGAACGGGGAGTCGCGGCGGCAATGTTCGAGCAGCAGGTTCAGGTCCTGCGCCGCGCCGAGTTGTTCGGCCATGCACTTGTCGAACAACGACGGCGTGATGAAGTCCAGGTGCGCCAGTTTGCAGGCGCGCTGCTGCTGCGACAGCCGCCGCATCCGGCGGCGCCAGCGGTGCCAGGCCGTGTCGCTGTCGGAAGCGTGCACGCGCGACCGCGCCTGCACGATGCGCTCCGCGCTCGCGGCGAGGGCGTCCTCCCAATGCAGTGGCGTGATGGCCGCCCACGGCAGCCCGGGCAAGGCAGCGCGCAAGGTCGCAAGCAACGCACGGGTTGCTGCCAGTCCCGGGTCGGCGTGCAACGCAGCGCGTGTACGCAGCGGGCGCCGGCTGGCTGCGACGCGGCGGGCACGACGCAGTTGCTGCGCGATCTCCACCTCGGGATGCTTGGCGATCAACCGATCCAGCGTTTCCACCAGCGCCTGGGCATCGCGCAATGACGACAGGCCGTCGTTGACGCGGCGGAGTTCGCGATCCAGCAACGTTGCGCCCGGCCCGAGCACGGCTTCACCGAGGGCGAGGATCGCGCGCGTGCGGCGCAGGCCTTTGCGCGCGCCGTGCACGCCAGCGTGGAGGCGTCCGCCGCGCCATGCCAGACCTGCGATCGCAGCGTCGAGTTCGGCTGCGGCAAGGTCCCGCAAAACCAGGCCCGGGGCGATCAGTTCGTTCATGACGGCAACCGATAGTACGCTGCCCACATGCCCGAACTACCCGAAGTCGAAACCACGCGCCGTGGCCTGGCGCCGCACCTGGAAGGCCGCCGCGTGCGCGCGGTGACCTTGCGCCGGCCGGACCTGCGCTGGCCGATTCCGCCGGAAATCTCCGCACTGCTGCCGGGACAGCGTATCGAGGCGGTGCGCCGTCGTGCCAAGTACCTGCTGCTGGATACGCAAGCCGGCAGCGCGCTGCTGCACCTGGGCATGTCCGGCAGCCTACGCGTGCTGCCGCCGGCGACGCCGCTGGATGCACACGACCATGTCGACATCGCGCTCTCCTCGAATCGCGTGCTGCGCTTCAACGACCCGCGTCGCTTCGGCTGCCTGCTGTGGCAGCCGCCGGGCGAAACCCACGAGTTGCTGCGCGAACTGGGGCCAGAGCCCTTGGCCGATGGATTCGATGGCGCGGCTTTTGGTGGCGCGACTTTCAACGGCGCGACTTTCAACGGCGATTACCTGTTCGAACGCAGCCGCGGCCGCAAAGCACCGGTCAAGACCTTCCTGATGGACCAGAAGATCGTGGTCGGGGTCGGCAACATCTATGCGGCCGAAGCGCTGTTCGCCGCCGGCATTTCGCCGCTGCGCGCTGCCGGGCGCGTGTCGCGCGAACGCTATGTCCGGCTGGCGACGGCGGTGCAGGACATCCTTGCCTACGCCATCACCCGCGGTGGCACCACCCTGCGCGATTTCATCAGCCCCGATGGCGCGCCCGGCTATTTTGAACTGGAATTGCTGGCCTACGGCCGCGGCGGCGAACCCTGCCCGCGCTGCCGGCGGCCGCTGCAGCAGGCCATGATCGGCCAGCGTGCCACGGTCTGGTGCGGCCACTGCCAGCGCTGAACGCGGGGCCTGTAACGGAACTCGGATCACCCGGCGGCCACCGCTTCGGGCTATATTGCGGGCGCCCTCGGGGGAGACGATGGTCGATACTGCCGACATCACCGAATTGCTCGACGCGGCCAGGGATGGCGATCGCGGCGCGCTTGATCGCGTCCTCGCAACGCTCTACCAAGAGCTGCACTCGATGGCGCGGCGCCAGCTCGCCGGCCAGCATGGCCACACCCTCGACGCCACCGCTTTGGTGCACGAGGCCTACCTCAAGCTGATCGGCCGCAACTCGGCGCGCTTCGACGATCGCGCGCACTTTTTCGCCTACGCCGCCTCGGCGATGCGCAGCGTGGTGGTCGATTACGCCCGCCAGCGCCTGGCGCAGAAGCGCGGCGGCGACCTGCACCGCGTCACCGAATTGCCCGAGGAAGTCGAAGGTGGCCTGCGCCTGGACGAGGAAACCCTCGGCCTCGACACCGCCCTGACCCGCCTCGCCGCGGTCGACCAGCGCCTGGCGCAAGTGGTCGAACTGCGGTATTTCGCCGGCCTCAACGAGCTGGAGATCGCCGCGCTGCTGCAACGTTCCGAGCGCAGCATCCGTCGCGACTGGCAGAAGGCGCGACTGTTCCTGCTGGCCTCGTTGAAGGACAGCTGACTCCAAGCCGTCGATGGACGCCGAGCACTGGCAACGGCTGTCACCACTGCTCGATGCCTTGTTCGAGCTGGAGCCGGACGAGCGCGTGCGCAGCCTGGCGCTGATGCGCGAGGAAGACCCGCAGCTGGCAACCGAACTGGAAGCGCTGCTGCAACTGGAACTGGAACGCGAGGACTTCCTCTCCGAACCCCTGGTCGCACCCTTGCCAGGGCCCCGTCCAGGCATCGAGGTCGGACCGTACCGGCTCGACCGCATGCTCGGCGAAGGCGGCATGGGCCAGGTCTGGTTGGCGGCGCGTTCCGACGGTCTGTACCAGCGCCGGGTCGCGCTCAAACTGCTGCGCCCGGGCCTCGCCGATCCCAACCTGCGCCTGCGTTTCACCCGCGAGCGGCAGATCCTGGCACGGCTGGCGCATCCGCATATCGCGCGCCTGCTCGACGCCGGCGTCAGTACCGACCACCAGCCCTACCTAGCGCTCGAGTATGTCGAGGGCGAACCGGTCACCGACTATTGCCGCAACCGCAAGGTGTCGCTGGAAGCGAGGCTCGCGCTGTTCCACCAGGTCTGCGCGGCGGTCAGTCATGCCCACGCCAACCTCATCGTGCATCGCGACCTGAAGCCATCGAACATCCTGGTGACTCCGGCCGGCGAAGTGCGCCTGCTCGACTTCGGTATCGCCAAACTGATCGATACCGAACTCGCGGCCCCGGACCAGACCCGTACCGGCGTGCGCGCCTTCACTCTGCACTACGCCGCGCCGGAACAGGTACGCGGCGAAGTCGTCACCACCATGACCGATGTCTATGCGCTCGGCGTGGTGTTGTACGAGCTGCTGACCGACGCCAAGCCGTATCGGCTCAAGCGCCAGACCGACGCCGAATGGGAAGAGGCGATCCTGCTGGTCGATCCGCTCAAGCCCTCGCAGACGCTGCAGCGCGCGGCCGACGACACCGTCGGACCCGAGGCCGCTGCACTGAAGCGACGCGCGCGCATCATCGCAGGCGATCTCGACAACATCGTGCTGAAGACGCTGGCCAAACGGCCGGAGCAACGTTACCCCTCGGTGGAAGCGCTGGCCCTCGACCTGCAGCGCTACCAGGCGGGGCGACCGGTGCAAGCGCGACCACAGAGCGTCAGCTATCGCTTGCGCAAATATCTGCAGCGGCACCGCTGGGCCATCGGCATGGCCGTGCTGGTCACCGCAGTGCTGTCCACCGCGCTGGCGATCGTCGCCTGGCAGGCTCGCCAGGCGGTGCAGGAAGCCGCCCGCGCGCAGGCGATGCAGGCCTTCGTCGCCAGCCTGTTCGAAGGCGCCGGCAACGCCTCCGGCGGCGCGCCGATGGACTTGCGCGACCTGCTCGATGCCGGCATCGTCCGCGCCGACCGCGAACTCGGTCGACAGCCACGTGCGCGCGCCGAAATCTACGGTGTGATCGCGCGCATCCGCCACGGCCTCGGCGATTACCGCGAAGCGCAGGACCTGCTGCAGCGCCAGACCGGCATCGTCGCCACGCTGACCGACCTGCCGCCGAGCTTGCGCCTTGAATCGGCGACCCAGCGTGGCGCCACGCAACTCGCACTCAACCAGCACCAGGCCTGCGTCAACGGCATGCAGCCCTTGCTCGACAACGCGCAACGCGAACAGGCACAGCTGCCGGTGCAGGTCGCCAATTTCTATTCGCAACTCGGGCGCTGCCGTCGCGCCAACGGCGAACGCAACACGGCGCGTCTGCTGTTCGAGCGGTCGCTGGCGTTGCGCAAGGACCCGCTCGGCGACGACGTCGGCGTGATCGAGAACCTGTTCGACCTCGCCAACCTGCACGGCGACAGCGGCGACAGCGCTGCCGCCATGCGCGGCTACCGCGGCGCACTAGCGCAGCTGCGGCAGGAAGTGGGCGAACGCCATCCCCTGGCAATCGAGCTGCAGCAACGCATCGGCATGCTGCAGCGCGAGCAAAGCAACATCGCCGCCGCCGGGGAAGCTTTCGACGCCGCACTGTCGCTGTCGGCCGAGCTGCTCGGCGAACGCCACCCGACCACGCTGGAACTGCGCCGGCAACGCGGTGGCGTGTACATGGAGCAAGGCTGGTTCGACGCAGCCGAGCGCGAACTGGAGAGCGCCAACCGGCAGCTCGTCGAACGCCTCGGCGACAAGCATGCCGACGTCGGCAGGAGTTTCCACACCCTGGGCATGGTCGCCTGGGAGCGCGGCGAACTGCAGGCAGCGCAACGCGACATGAAACGCGCAGTGACCATCTGGCGCGCGACGCACAGCCGCGAGCTGCTCGCGCGCGGGCTGGTCGATTACGCCCAGCTGCTCCATGCGCAGGGACGCCAACGCGAGGCGATGACGCTGATCGCCGAAGCCCGCGACTTGCGTGTCCAGCTGGTCGGCAAGGACCACCAGCGCGTCGGCGACATCGACCGCATCTACGGTGAACTACTGGCCGCAGATGGCCACCACGCCGAAGCGCTGGAACGACTCACGCAGGCGCTGCGCCTGACCCGTGACGGTTACGGCCCCGCGCATGTGCGCACGCACGTCGCCGAACTCGCGCTCGCGCGCGAACAGGCGCGCGAAAACGTCGCCGCGCTGGCGCGGATTGAGGCGATCGCAGTGTTGCCCGGGAAAGGCAACGAGACCGACCGGCTGCGTTGGCAAGCCCGCGCCTACCTGGCCGAAGCGCGCTGCCGCAACGGCCTGGCCGTGCAGGCGCGCAGCGAACTCGACGCGCTGGAGGCGGAACTACGCGTCGCCCTGCCGGAGGGCGGCCGGCTTCCGCGCGAAGTCGCGGCGATCCGCGATGCATGCAGGGTGCTGGCGAAACGGTAGGGCGGGTTTTAACCCGCCATTGCGATGCCGGCCACCAAGACGACGGGTTAAAACCCGCCCTACGCTCATTCTTTCAGTAGCGGCGGCTGCAACGGCTCGATCCGCCCTTCGCCGCGCATCACTTTTTTGAACTCCGCCCGGGACACCGACACGTAGCGCTCGTTGCCGCCGATCTCCACCTGCGGTCCGGCCTGCAGCGCGCGGCCCTGCGCATCGATGCGCACGTTCATCGTCGCCTTCTTGCCGCTGTGGCAGATCGTCTTGATCTCGACCAGCTCATCGGCCCAGGCCAGCAGGTACTGGCTGCCCTCGAATAGTTCACCGCGGAAATCGGTGCGCAGGCCGTAGCACAGCACCGGGATCTTCAACGCGTCGACGATCTCGCTCAGCTGCCACACCTGTGCCTTGGTCAGGAACTGCGCCTCGTCGACCAGGACGCAATCGAGCTTGCCGTGCGCGGCGATATCGAGGTCCACCCAGGCCTTGAGATCATCATCGCGATCGAAGGCCACGCCCTCCGCCTGCAACCCGATCCGCGACGCGACCCGGCCGCTGCCAGCGCGGTCGTCCAGGCGCGGGGTCAGGATCGCCGCGCGCATGCCGCGCTCGCGGTAGTTGTGCGCGGACTGCAGCAGCGTCGTGGTCTTTCCGGCGTTCATCGCCGAGTAGTAGAAGTAAAGCTTGGCCATGTGACGAGTTTAGCCGAGCACGCGCGCGTCGCCGGGTAAACTACGCGTCCTGATCCGCAGTCCTCCCATGCACGGCCTCAATCCTCCCCAACGACAAGCCGTGCTGCTCACCGATGGCCCGCTGCTGGTACTCGCCGGCGCCGGCAGCGGCAAGACCCGCGTCATCGTCGAGAAGATCGCGCACCTGATCACCTCGGGCCGCATGCCCGCGAAGCGCATCGCCGCGATCACCTTCACCAACAAGTCCGCACGCGAAATGCGCGAGCGCGTGGCGAAGCGCATCAAGGGAGACGCGGCCGAAGGCCTGACCGTCTGCACCTTCCACGCGCTCGGCCTGAAGCTGCTACAGATCGAACACGCCAAGCTCGGGCTCAAGCGCGGCTTTTCGATCTTCGACAGCGAGGACAGCGCGGCGCAGCTGAAAGACCTGTTGCCGCCAGGCAGCAAACCCGATGTCATCGATGCGGCGAAGAACCTGATCTCGCGCGCCAAGAACGCAGGCCTGTCGCCGGAACAGGCCGCCGAAGCGGCGCAAAGCGTGCGCGAACGCGAAGCAGCCGCGTTGTACGCCCGTTACCAGCAGCGCCTGACCACGTTCAACGCCGTCGATTTCGACGACCTGATCCGGCTGCCGGTGCAATTGCTGGAATCCGACGAGGATGCCGTCGCCGCGTGGCGCGAGCGCATCGGCTATCTCCTCGTCGACGAGTGCCAGGACACCAACGATGCGCAGTACCGCCTGCTGAAGGCATTGGCCGGGCCGAAAGGGTTGTTCACCTGCGTGGGCGACGATGACCAGTCGATCTATGCCTGGCGCGGCGCCAATCCCGACAACCTGCTGCAACTGGGCAACGATTACCCCACGCTGCAGATCGTCAAGCTCGAGCAGAACTACCGCTGCAGCAACCGCGTGTTGCGCGCGGCGAATGCGCTGATCGCGCACAACCCGCACGAGCACCCGAAGACGCTGTGGAGCGAGCAGGCCGACGGCGAGCGCATCCGCATCTGGGAATGCAAGGACGCCGCGCACGAAGCGGAAAAGGTCGCCGATCAGATTCATTTCTTGAATCAATCCCGCGGCGCGCCGTGGAGCGACTTCTGCATCCTGTTCCGCGGCAACCACCAGAGCCGTGTACTGGAAAAAGCGCTGCAGCTGTTGCGCGTGCCTTACCACCTCAGCGGCGGTACCGCCTTCCTCGACCGCGGCGAAGTGAAGGATGCGATGGCGTGGCTGCGGCTGATCGCCAATCCCGATGATGACGCGGCGTTCCTGCGCGCGGTGACTTCGCCCAAGCGCGAAGTCGGCGGCACCACGCTGGCCAAACTCGCGGAGCTGTCACAACACGCGCACCAGCCATTGTCGCGTGCAGCGGAATCGGTCGGCCTGCTCAAGCAGTTGCCGGCGCGCGCGGCGAACGCGCTCGGCGGCTTCGCCGACATCGTCCGCGGCCTGCGCAGCGACGCTGCGCGTTTGCCGCCTGCGGAGCTGGTGCGCAAGCTCAACGAACGTTCCGGCCTGCTCGCCGCGCTGCGTGCGCAGTGCAAGGACGAGGCCCAGTTCCAGGTCCGCCGTCGCAACCTCGACGAGCTCGCCGACTGGTTCGACGGCCCAAAGACCAGCGGCCCCGGCGAACTCGCCGCTTCGCTCGCGCTGCTCTCGCACGCCGACAAGGGCGATGCCGGCAACCAGGTCCGACTGATGAGCCTGCATGGAGCGAAGGGGTTGGAATTCCGCTACGTCTTCATCGTCGGCGTCGAAGACGGCAACCTCCCGCACGAAGCCTCGCTCGAAGAAGGTCGCCTGGACGAGGAACGCCGCCTGCTCTACGTCGGCATCACCCGCGCCAAGGAACAGCTGTGGCTGTCGTACGCCCGCGAGGCGACGAAGTGGGGCGACCGCGTGCGCCACCTGCCCAGCCGCTTCCTCGACGAGTTGCCCACCGCCGAACTGCAGCGCGACGGCGCCGATCCCATCGCCGATGCCGCGCACAAGCAGGAGCGCGCGACTGCAGGATTTGCGGCGATCAAGGCGTTGCTGGAAGCCTAACCCGCAATCGGCAATGCGTTGCGGCAATCAGAGCATTGCGCCAAGCTTGAAATCCCCACCTCATTGGTCGAACACGATGTCGCTGGTGATTCGCGACGCAACCGCGGCAGACCATGCCGCGATCCTGCGCCTGAACCTGGAGTCGGAGCACCTACTCAGCCCGATGGACGCCGCGCGCCTGGTCCATCTCGATGGGCAGGCGGCCTATCACCGTGTCGTCCAGGATGGCGACGGCGTGGTCGCTTTCCTGTTGGTCTTCCGCGAAGGCGCCGACTACGACAGCCCGAACTACGGCTGGTTCGCCGAGCGCTACGACCGCTTCCTGTACGTCGATCGCGTCGCTGTCGCCGCCTCGCACCAGGGGCAACGGCTCGGTGTGGCGCTGTACGAGGATCTGTTCGCGTTCGCACGCGGGCAGGCGATCACGACGGTCACCTGCGAGTTCTACAGCAAGCCGCTGAACGAAGCGTCGCAGCGTTTCCACGCAAGGTTCGGCTTCCGCGAAGTCGGCACGCAATGGTTGCCGGACAGCAGGAAGCAGGTGTCCTTGCAGGTGGCGTCAATCTGAGACCACAACGAAATAGGGCGGGGACAAGGTATGGTCCCCGCCCGTATCCCGCTCACATCCGCGGTTGCGGCACGACGCGGATATAAGGTTCCGGCGATTTCCAGCCGGCTGGGAACAGTTGCTTGGCTTCTTCGTCGGACACCGAGGCGGCGATGATCACGTCCTCGCCGGGGTGCCAGTTGACCGGTGTCGCGACCTTGTACTTCGCGGTGAGCTGCATCGAGTCGATCACGCGCAGCACTTCGTCGAAGTTGCGGCCGGTGGTCATCGGGTAGATCAGCACCAGCTTGACCTTCTTGTCCGGGCCGATGACGAAGACATTGCGCACGGTCTGGTTGTCAGCCGGGGTGCGGCCTGCCGAAGTCCCCGCGGTATCGGCCGGCAGCATGCCGTACAGCTTCGACACCTGCAGGTCCGGGTCGCCGATGACCGGATAGTTGGGTGCAGTGCCCTGGCTCTCGCGGATGTCCTGGGCCCAGCGCTTGTGATCGGCGACCGGGTCGACGCTCAAGCCAATGATCTTGACGTTGCGCTTGTCGAAATCCGGTTTGATCCGCGCCATGTATCCCAACTCCGTCGTGCAGACCGGGGTGAAATCCTTGGGATGTGAGAAAAGCACGCACCACGCATCGCCGATCCAGTCGTGGAAGGCGATGCGGCCTTCGGTGGTGTCGGCTTCGAAATCGGGTGCGATGTCGCCAATCTGGAGCGTCATGTTCAACCTCCTGCGGTTTGTCTGTAGACAGTCGTCAAACATCGACGTTTTTCCATGACTGGCAATGACCCGATCGGGGGAAGGGGCGACGCGCGCAAAACCGGGTTGAAACCGTCGACACGGTCGCTGCCTCGATGCGGCTATTTCGCAATCGCTTGTTGCGACGCAGCACAAGCATGTCGGCCTATTCCGTAAGCACTCTGCTGCATTTGCATGCGACATGGCGCAAACACGCATGGCGGCTACGGCCATGCCCACTTCGGTTTGTGCTGCGTCATCCACGTCTTCACGTAATCAAAACATTTGGCCGGGGCGCATTGACGCCACGAACAAGCGCGCCTAGCGTCCGCGGATCGCCACGGCAAACCACCGCGTGCGATATCCGAAGACACCTGCTCCCCAATGCCGCGCATCGGCACCCGGGGAAGGATGTGCAGGTGACAGGGGCGGATGCAGGACCGCAGTCAGGGAGGCCGCGTCGCGGCCAATATCGACACTCTCTATCGGGGGTAATTCTCGTGAATCGTGAACTTTCGTTCCGCTTGCATGCGCTCGCCTTCGCCACCGGCTTGGCACTGACCGCCGGCGTGGCTTCCGCAGCCGACCGCATCGACCTGCATCGCCAGGATCTCCAGCAGCTCAACGCCCAGTACAAGTCCGTCGTCGTGAGAAGCGGTGTTGCGGCGATGGCGCATGAACGCCACGAACAGCTGCTGCAACTCGATCCGGAATCGCGCCTGGTGCTCAAGAGCCGCCATACCGACCACGGCGTGCGCAATACGCGCTACCAGCAGACCTTCCGTGGCATCCCGGTGTTCGGGGAGCAGGTGATCG
>NZ_JALDWJ010000011.1 GCF_022758295.1 Lysobacter sp. CFH 32150
GGGCGACAACATCAAGATGGTGGTGGACCTGATCAACCCGGTGGCGATGGACGATGGCCTGCGCTTCGCGATCCGCGAAGGCGGCCGGACCGTCGGCGCGGGCGTCGTCGCCAAGATCCTCAAGTAATTGCTAGCGCTGTTATTGCCGCGCGCTTCGCGCGCAGCACTAACTTCCGTCGTTCATCCGGCCTAGCGGCCGGATAACGCCGGAGAGGTCAAAAGAAAGTGGGGTTGCCGGGTTGCCAAGGGCAGTCCGGACCCTATAGAATGCAAGACCCTTGCGGCCAAGCCTTCTGGTTGGGTCGCGGGAACCAGCGAAAAGAGGTGCAGGACGCGCCTCGTATTCGCCAGACAGGGAGATGTCGCGCGGCAGGGCCTCGTCCGTTCCGAAAATCTTCGGAGCACCTTTGGCGGGGCCTTTCGGCGCGTTTGCAGTTTCTCAGTCTGGGCGGGCCGGGCAACCGGTCTGCCTTGATTTTTGAAGGATGTCCGGGCGCGGGTGTAGCCCCGGCAGAAGTCCCAGAAAGTGGTTCCAAGGGGTTCGGCACACCCAGAGGCCGGCCCGTCGCTCTTTTTAACGAGGAATTCCGTCATGGCGGACCAAAAGATCCGGATTCGGCTCAAAGCGTTCGATCATCGCCTGATCGACCGTTCGGCCAGCGAGATCGTTGAGACGGCCAAGCGGACCGGCGCGCAAGTGCGCGGCCCGATCCCGCTGCCGACCAAGATCGAGCGTTACACCGTTCTGACCTCGCCGCACGTCGACAAAGACGCGCGCGACCAGTACGAAACCCGCACGCACAAGCGCGTGCTCGACATCGTCGACCCCAACGACAAGACCGTGGACGCGCTGATGAAGCTCGAGCTCGCGGCTGGCGTCGACGTGCAAATCAAGTTGACCTGAGGCCCGCCACCATGACCGCGAAGAAATATTCGTTGGGCATCGTCGGCCGCAAGGCCGGCATGAGTCGGGTGTTCACCGAGGACGGCAAGTCCATCCCAGTGACCCTGATCGAAGCCACCCCGAACCGCATCACCCAGGTGAAGACGGTCGCCACCGATGGCTACAGCGCCGTGCAGGTCGCCGTCGGCACCAAGCGCGCCGTGCTGGTTACCAAGCCGGAAGCGGGACACCTCGCCAAGGCCAAGGTCGAAGCCGGCCGCGGCCTGTGGGAACTCCGCGTGGCCGACGACAAGATCGGCGACTTCCAGGTGGGCGGCGAAATCAAGGCCGACATCTTCGAAGTCGGACAGATCGTCGACGTCCAGGGCATCACCAAGGGCAAGGGCTTCCAGGGCACGATCAAGCGCTGGAACTTCCGCATGGGCGACGCCACCCACGGTAACTCGCTGTCGCATCGCTCGCCGGGTTCGATCGGCCAGCGCCAGACGCCGGGTCGCGTGTTCCCGGGCAAGAAGATGTCCGGCCACATGGGTTCCGAGCAGCAGACGACGCAGAACCTGCGCGTGGTCAAGGTCGACGCCGAGCGCGGCCTGATCGCCGTGCGCGGTGCCGTGCCGGGCGCTCCGGGCGGCGACGTGATCGTGCGTCCGACGAGCAAGGGAGTTTGACGATGGAACTTGCCATCAACAACAGCAAGAACACCGTGTCGGTTTCCGACGCCGTGTTCGGTCGCGAGTTCAGTGAAGACCTGGTCCACCAGGTCGTCGTTGCCTACCGCAACGCGGGTCGCGCCGGCACCAAGGCGCAGAAGACGCGTTCGGAAGTCAACGGCACGACCAAGAAGTCGAAGAAGCAGAAGGGCGGCGGTGCGCGTCACGGCGCGCTGACGGCTCCGATCTTTGTCGGCGGCGGCGTGACCTTCGCGGCCAAGCCGCGCAGCTTCGCGCAGAAGGTCAATCGCAAGATGTACCGCGCCGCGATGGCCGCGATCCTGTCGGAGCTCAACCGCCAGGGCCGCATCCTGGTCGTCGAGTCGTTCGACATCGACGCGCCGAAGACCAAGGGTTTGATCGCCAAGCTCAAGGGCCTCGAAGTCGGTCGGCGTCCGCTGATCGTCACCGAAGAGGCGTCCGAGTCCCTGTACCTGTCCGCGCGCAACCTGCCGTACGTCGAAGTGCGTGACGTGCAGGGTCTCGATCCGGTCGCCCTGGTCGGCGCCGACACGGTCGTGATGACGTCCGATGCGGTCAAGAAGATCGAGGAGTGGCTGGCATGAACACCGCCAAGCTCTATGAAGTGATCCGTGCGCCGCGCGTGTCTGAAAAGACCGCGCGCCTGCAGGAAGTTTCCAACCAATACGTCTTCGAAGTCGCGAAGGACGCCACCAAGGCGGACATCAAGATCGCGGTCGAGAAGATCTTCGACGTCAAGGTCGAGTCGGTCAACGTGCTGAACGTCAAGGGCAAGAACAAGTCCTTCAAGTTCCGCCAAGGCCGTCGCGGTGACTGGCGCAAGGCGTACGTGAAGCTGGCCGAAGGCCAGTCGATCGACGTGATGATGGCCAAGGCCTGAGGACTAGACCCATGGCATTGATGACTTTCAAACCCACCTCGCCCGGTCGCCGTTCGGCGGTCCGCGTCGTGACGCCGGACCTGCACAAGGGTGCGCCGCACGCTGCATTGGTCGAGTCGCAGAGCAAGACCGGCGGTCGTAACCACCACGGTCGCATCACCACCCGTCATATCGGTGGTGGTCACAAGCAGCATTACCGCATCATCGATTTCAAGCGCGACAAGGAAGGCATTCCGGCGCGCGTGGAACGGATCGAATATGACCCGAACCGCACCGCGCACATCGCGCTGCTGTGCTACGTCGATGGCGAACGCCGCTACATCATCGCGCCGAAGGGCCTGAAGGCCGGTGATCAGGTGATCGCTGGTAGCAGCGCTCCGATCAAGACCGGCAACACCCTGCCGCTGCGCAACATCCCGGTCGGTGCCACCGTGCACTGCATCGAGATGAAGCCGGGCAAGGGCGCGCAGATCGCGCGTGCCGCCGGTGCCGGCGTGCAGCTGGTCGCCCGCGAAGGCGTCTACGCCACGCTGCGTTTGCGTTCCGGCGAAATGCGTCGCGTGCCGGCCGAGTGCCGCGCCACGATCGGTGAAGTCGGTAACGTCGAGCACAACCTCGAGAAGCTCGGCAAGGCCGGTGCGCAGCGCTGGCGCGGCGTCAAGCCGACCGTCCGCGGCGCGGCCATGAACCCGGTCGACCACCCGCACGGCGGTGGTGAGGCCAAGGCGGGCCAGGGTAATCCGCATCCGGTCACCCCATGGGGCGTGCCGACCAAGGGTTACAAGACCCGCAAGAACAAGCGCACCTCGCAGTTCATCGTGCGCGATCGTAGGAGCTAATCGGCCATGGCACGTTCCCTGAAGAAAGGCCCGTTCGTCGACCACCACCTGATGAAGAAGGTGGAGACCGCGGGTAGCAACAAGAAGCCGATCAAGACCTGGTCGCGTCGTTCGATGATCCTGCCGGAAATGGTCGGCTTCACGCTGGCCATCCACAACGGCAAGAACCACATCCCGGTGTTGGTCAACGAGAACATGGTTGGCCACAAGCTCGGCGAGTTCGCCCTGACCCGTACGTTCAAGGGTCACGGCGGCGACAAGAAGTCCGGGAAGTAAGGAGATGACCATGGAAGCGAAAGCCATCCTGCGCAGCGCGCGCATCTCCGCCCAGAAAGCCCGCCTGGTCGCCGACCAGGTGCGTGGGCTGTCGGCCGAACGCGCCGTCAACCTGCTGAAGTTCTCGGACAAGAAAGCCGCCGCCATGATCCGCAAGGTCGTGGAGTCGGCGATCGCCAATGCCGAGAACAACCAGGGCGCCGACGTCGACGAACTCAAGGTCAAGACCATCACTGTCGACGAAGGTCCGTCGCTCAAGCGCTTCATGGCGCGGGCGAAAGGCCGCGGCACCCGCATCCTCAAGCGCACCAGCCACATCACTGTGGTTGTTGGTGCCGGCAAGTAAGGCGCACAGACTATGGGTCATAAAGTACATCCGACCGGTATCCGCCTTGGTATCTCCAAGGACTGGAACTCCAAGTGGTACGCCGGCAAGAAGCACTTCGCCGACTACCTGGCCGCCGACCTCAAGGTCCGCGAGATGCTGCGCAAGAAGCTCGCGCAGGCTGGTATCTCCAAGATCCTGATCGAGCGTCCGGCCAACAACGCACGCGTCACGATCCACACCGCCCGTCCGGGCGTGGTGATCGGCAAGCGCGGCGAGGACATCGAGAAGCTGCGTAAGGAAGTCAGCGACCTGATGGGCGTCCCGGCGCACATCAACGTCACCGAAGTCCGCAAGCCGGAACTCGACGCGCAGCTGGTCGCCGAATCGATCGCGCAGCAGCTCGAGCGCCGCATCATGTTCCGCCGCGCGATGAAGCGTGCGGTCGGCAACTCGATGCGCCTCGGCGCGCTGGGCATCAAGGTCAACGTCGCCGGCCGCTTGAACGGTGCGGAAATCGCGCGTTCGGAGTGGTACCGCGAAGGTCGCGTGCCGCTGCATACGCTGCGCGCCGACATCGACTACGGCTTTGCCGAGGCGAAGACCACCTACGGCATCATCGGCATCAAAGTGTGGGTCTACAAAGGCGAGATCTTCGATTTCAGCCAGGTCGGCCAGGAAAAGCAGGACGACACGCCGCGTAGCGATCGTGGTGATCGCGGCGACCGTCCGCGTCCGCCCCGTCCCCCACGTGAGGCGAGGGACTAATCATGTTGCAACCCAAGCGAACCAAATATCGCAAGATGCACAAGGGCCGTAACGACAGCCTGGCTTGGAGCGGCAACGCTGTGAGCTTCGGCGAGTTCGGCCTGAAGTCGACCGCGTTCGGTCAGCTGACCGCACGCCAGATCGAGGCCGCGCGTCGTTCCATCAGCCGCTACGTCAAACGCGGCGGCAAGATGTGGATCCGCGTGTTCCCCGACAAGCCGATCACCAAGAAGCCGATCGAAGTCCGCATGGGCTCCGGTAAGGGCAACGTCGAGTTCTGGGTCGCGCAGATCCAGCCCGGCCGGATGATCTACGAGATCGAGGGCGTCAGCGAAGACGTCGCACGCGAGGCGTTCCGCCTGGCCGCGGCCAAGCTGTCGGTGACCACCACTTTCGTGACCCGGACGGTGCGCTGATGGAACTCAAGCAACTACGTCAGAAGTCGGCGGACGAGCTGAAGAATCACCTGGTCGACCTGCAGAAGGAGCAATTCGCGCTCCGCATGCAGAAAGCGACCGGCCAGCTCGCCAAGACCCACGAGGCCCGCCGTGTGCGCCGCGAGATCGCTCGCGTCAACATGCTGCTCGGCGCGAAGAAGTAAGGAAGGCCGCCATGACCGACAACACAACCAAGAAGCTGCACACGGTCGAAGGCCGTGTCGTCAGCAACAAGATGGACAAGACCGTCACCGTGCTCGTCGAGCGCCAGGTCAAGCACGCGCTGTACGGCAAGTACATCCGTCGCTCGACCAAGCTCCACGCCCATGACGCCGACAACGCCTGCAACGAAGGCGACGTCGTGCGCGTGGCCGAGTGCGCGCCGATGTCCAAGACCAAGAACTGGCGGGTGGTGGAAATCCTCACCCGCGCGGCCGAGTAAGGAGAGACAGCCATGATCCAGATGCAGAGCTATCTCGACGCCGCCGACAACTCGGGCGCCAAGGAACTGATGTGCATCAAGGTGCTCGGCGGTTCCAAGCGCCGTTACGCGCACATCGGCGACATCATCAAGGTGACCGTCAAGGACGCGATCCCGCGTGGCAAGGTCAAGAAGGGCGACGTCTACGACGCCGTCGTGGTCCGCACCCGCAAGGGTGTGCGCCGCGCCGACGGTTCGCTGATCCGCTTCGACGGCAACGCCGCTGTGCTGCTCAACAACAAGCATGAGCCGATCGGCACCCGCATCTTCGGGCCAGTGACCCGCGAGCTGCGTTCCGAGAAGTTCATGAAGATCGTCTCGCTCGCGCCTGAAGTGCTCTGAGCGGAGGACATAGAAATGAATCGTATTAAAAAGGGCGACCAAGTCGTCGTCATCGCCGGCAAGGACAAGGGCAAGCGTGGTGATGTGGTGCGTGTGGCCGGCGACAAGGTCGTCGTGTCCAACATCAACATCATCAAGCGCCACACCAAGCCGAATCCGCAGGCCGGACAGCCGGGCGGCGTGATCGAGCGCGAAGCGCCGATCCATGTTTCGAACGTGATGCTGTTCAACCCTGCCTCGGGCAAGGGCGACCGCGTCGGTATCAAGGTGCTGGAGGATGGACGCAAACTGCGCGTGTTCCGCTCCAGCGGTGAGGCGATTGACGCCTGAGGAATGCTGAAATGACCACCCGGCTCGAAGAGTTCTACAAGAAAGAAGTGGTTCCGGCGCTGACTGCGAAGTTCGGCTACAAGAATCCGATGGAAGTGCCGCGCCTCGTCAAGATCACGCTGAACATGGGCGTGGGCGAAGCCGCCACCAACAAGAAGATCCTGGAAAATGCCGTTGCCGACATGACCAAGATCGCCGGCCAGAAGCCGATCGTGACCAAGAGCCGCGTGTCCGTGGCCTCGTTCAAGATCCGCGATGGTTGGCCGATCGGCGCCAAGGTGACGCTGCGCCGCGCCAAGATGTACGAGTTCTTCGATCGCCTGATCAACATCTCGCTGCCGCGCGTGCGTGACTTCCGCGGCGTGTCGGGTCGTTCGTTCGACGGTCGCGGCAACTACAACATGGGCGTGAAGGAACAGATCATCTTCCCGGAGATCGATTTCGACCAGGTCGACGCCATGCGCGGCATGGACATCGCCATCACCACCACCGCGAAGACCGACGCAGAGGCCAAGGCCCTGCTTGAAGCCTTCCGTTTCCCGTTCCGCAACTGAGTCTCGACACATGGCCAAGACCTCAATGGTGAACCGCGAGGTTAAGCGGACCAAGCTGGTGAAGCAGCACGGCGCCAAGCGCGACGCGCTGAAGAAGATCATCTCCAGCCAGACCGCTTCCTACGAAGAAAAGATGGAAGCCGTGGTCAAGCTGCAGAAGCTGCCGCGCGACTCGTCGCCGGCGCGCCAGCGCAACCGCTGCGTCCTGACCGGCCGCTCGCGCGGCGTGTACGCGAAGTTCGGCCTCGGCCGCAACAAGCTGCGCGAAGCGACCATGCGCGGCGACGTGCCGGGCCTGCGCAAGGCGAGCTGGTAATCAAGTTCCATCCGGCGCAGGCGACTGCGCCGGTCAATTCGAAATTCGCAATCCCGCGGATATCGGTGCACTCAAAGGTATTACTCAATGAGCATGACTGATCCCATCGCCGACATGCTGGTCCGCATCAAGAATGCGGCCGCGGTTGGCAAGCCGACGGTGAAGATGCCGTCGTCGAAGATCAAAGTGGCGATCGCCAAGGTCCTCCAGGACGAAGGCTACATCGCCGACGCGCGCGTGACCCCGAACGGCGCCAAGGCCGAGCTCGAGCTCGTGCTGAAGTATTTCGAAGGCAAGCCGGTGATCGAGAAGCTGCAGCGCGTCTCGCGCTCGGGTCTCCGTCAGTACCGCGGCAAGGATGCGATCCCGAAGGTCCTCGGCGGCCTCGGCATCGCGATCATTTCCACCTCGAAGGGCATCATGACCGACACGCAGGCGCGCCAGCAGGGCGTCGGCGGTGAAGTCCTGTGCATCGTGGCTTAAGGGAGAACCCGACATGTCCCGCGTAGCCAAGAAGCCAGTCGCCCTCGCCAAGGGCGTCGAACTGAACATCCAGGCAGACAGCATCAGCGCCAAGGGCCCGAAGGGCACCCTGTCGATCGCCAAGCCGGCCGGTATCGAGCTGAAGGTCGAAGACGGCCACGCCGTGTTCTCGACCGAGAATGCCGAACTGGTCCCGCTGACCGGCACCTTGCGCGCCATCCTCGCCAACATGGTGAAGGGCGTCTCCGAAGGTTTCGAGCGCAAGCTCGAGCTGGTCGGCGTCGGTTACCGTGCCGCGATGCAGGGCAAGGACCTGAACCTGTCGCTCGGGTTCTCGCACCCGGTGCTGTTCAAGACCCCGGAAGGCATCACCATCGCGACCCCGACCCAGACCGAGATCCTCGTGTCCGGTTCGGACAAGCAGCGCGTCGGTGAAGTCGCCGCCAAGATTCGCGGTTTCCGTCCGCCGGAGCCCTACAAGGGCAAGGGCGTGAAGTACGCCGGCGAAGTCATCATCCGCAAGGAAGCCAAGAAGGCGTGATCCTGAAAAGGAACTCACTGCGCTTTCAGCTTTCGGAGATCAGAACATGAGCATCGACAAAAACATTGCCCGCCTGCGTCGCGCCAAGTCGACCCGTGCACACATCCGCAACCTCGGTGTGCCGCGCCTGACCGTGCTCCGCACCGGCCAGCATCTGTACGCGCAGCTGTTCAGCGCCGACGGTTCCAAGGTGTTGGCTGCGGCTTCCACCGTGCAGGCCGACGTCAAGGAAGGCCTGAAGAACGGCAAGAACAGCGAAGCCGCCGCCAAGGTCGGTCGCGCCATCGCCGAGAAGGCCAAGGCTGCGGGCGTCGAGAAGGTCGCGTTCGACCGCTCGGGCTACCGCTACCACGGCCGCATCAAGGTGCTCGCCGACGCTGCCCGCGAAGGCGGCCTGCAGTTCTAAGTACGCGTTATCCGTGCGGTTTGCGCCGCCGGATAACTCCCGCCGTTGATCCCGCCCGTTGGGCGGGATAACGCCGGGGGAGTTGAATGCAGGAGGTCTCGGCCTCATGCAGTTTTACCTGCCGATGTGGGCTGCATCGGGCGCGTGGATGGATTGCCATTCCCGTGAAGCATCCGAAACACACCACAACTCTAAGCGGCCAAGCCGCAAATTCCTTAACCACCGAGATAGACAAATGGCTGAAGAACAACGGGCACCGCGGGGCCGCGATCGCGATCGCAACCGCGAAGAAATGGATGACGGGATGATCGAGAAGCTCATCGCGGTCAACCGCGTGAGCAAAACCGTCAAGGGCGGTCGTCAATTCACCTTCACCGCACTGACGGTGGTGGGCGACGGCGCCGGCAAGGTCGGCTTTGGCTACGGCAAGGCGCGCGAAGTGCCGGTCGCGATCCAGAAGTCGATGGAATACGCACGCAAGAAGATGGCCAATGTCGATCTGAACGGCGGCACCTTGTGGCACGCGGTCAAGTCCGGCCACGGCGCGGCGCATGTGTACATGCAGCCGGCGTCCGAAGGTACCGGCGTGATCGCCGGCGGCGCGATGCGCGCCGTGCTGGAAGCGGTCGGCGTCAAGAACGTGTTGGCCAAGGCCACCGGTTCACGCAATCCGATCAACCTGGTCCGCGCCACGCTGAAGGGCCTGAGCGAGATGCATTCGCCGGCCAAGATCGCGGCCAAGCGCGGCAAGAAGGTGGAGGACCTGCACCATGGCTAAGAAAGAAACCACTGGCGGCACCGTCAAGGTGCGCCTGGTCAAGGGCCTGCGCGGCACGCAGTCGCGTCACCGCCTGTCGGTGAAGGCGCTCGGCCTGAACAAGCTCAACTCCGTGCGTGAACTGAAGGACAGCCCGCAGGTCCGCGGCCTGATCAACCAGCTGCATTACCTCGTCAAAGTCGAGGAGTAATCCATGAAGCTCAATACACTCAAGCCCGCCGACGGCGCCCGCCAGGAGCGCAAGCGCGTCGGTCGTGGTATCGGTTCCGGCCTCGGCAAGACCGCCGGCCGCGGCCACAAGGGTTCGTTCGCGCGTAGCGGCAAGGGCAAGATCAAGGCCGGCTTCGAAGGCGGCCAGATGCCGATGCAGCGTCGCCTGCCGAAGATCGGCTTCCGTTCGAAGCTGCTCAAGGACACGGCCGAAGTGCTGCTGTACGCACTGGACAAGCTGGAAGCCGGTGAGATCGATCTGGCCGCCCTGAAGGCCGCCAAGCTCGTTCCGCCGAACACCAAGCAGGCCAAGATCGTGAAGAAGGGCGAGCTGACCAAGAAGTTCGTGCTGAAGGGCTTGCTGGCCACCGCTGGTGCCAAGACTGCGATCGAAGCAGCTGGTGGCCAACTCGTCGCAGCAGCGGAGTAACGACGCATGGCGCGAGGCGGCAACGCTGGCAATCTGGGTGGCGGACTCGGCAAGTTTACCGAGCTCCGTCAGCGCCTGATGTTCGTGCTCGGTGCGCTGATCGTCTATCGCATCGGCTGCTTCATCCCGGTGCCGGGCGTGAACCCGGAGGCGATGCTGCAGCTGATGCAGTCGCAGGAAGGCACCATCGTCGACATGTTCAACATGTTCTCCGGTGGTGCACTCTCGCGCTTCAGCCTGTTCGCGCTCAACGTTGTGCCTTACATCTCGGCGTCGATCATCGTCCAGTTGATGACGCAGATCCTGCCGAGCTGGAAAGCGATGTCGAAGGAAGGCGAGTCCGGTCGCCGCAAGATCACCCAGTACTCGCGCATGGGCGCGGTCGGGCTGGCGATCTTCCAGGCCGCCGGCATCGCGATCGCGCTGCAGGGTTCGGGTGCGCAGAACGGAATCCCGGTCGTCTATAACCCCGGTCCGGGCTTCGTCCTGACCGCAGTGGTTGCGCTGACCGCCGGCACCATGTTCCTGATGTGGCTGGGCGAGCAGGTGACCGAGCGCGGCATCGGCAACGGTGTGTCGCTGATCATCTTCGCCGGCATCGTCGCCGGTCTCCCGGGCGCGGTCCTGAGCACGCTGGAACAGGCGCGCAATGGCGACATGAGCCCGCTGACGGTGATCGCCATCCTGCTGATCGTGATCGCATTCACCTTCTTCGTGGTGTTTGTCGAGCGCGGCCAGCGCCGGGTCACGGTCAACTACGCGCGTCGCCAGGGCGGTCGCAGCGCGTACATGAACCAGACCTCGTTCCTGCCGCTCAAGCTCAACATGTCGGGCGTGATCCCGCCGATCTTCGCATCGAGCCTGATCATGTTCCCGGCGACGGCCTCGACCTGGTTCGGCCAGGGGAGTTCGGCCAACTGGCTGCAGAAGGCCGCGCAGGCACTGTCGCCGGGCGAGCCGCTGTACATGATTTTGTTCGCCGGGTTGATTATTGGTTTTGCGTTCTTCTACACCGCGCTGGTGTTCAATTCGCAGGAAACCGCCGACAACCTGAAGAAGTCGGGCGCGCTGATCCCGGGCATCCGTCCGGGCAAGGCCACCGCCGATTACATCGACGGCGTGCTGACGCGATTGACCGCGGCCGGCGCTGCCTACTTGGTGCTGGTCTGTCTGCTGCCGACATTCATGCAGACCGAGCTGGGTACTTCGTTCTATTTCGGCGGCACCTCGCTGCTGATCGTGGTCGTGGTGGTGATGGACTTCATTGCGCAGATCCAGGCGCACCTGATGTCGCACCAGTACGAAAGCCTGTTGAAGAAGGCAAATCTGAAGGGCGGTTCGCGGGGTCTTTCCCGCTAAGCCGACAAGAAGGGCGGCTCGCGCGGCGGTCTCGCGCGCGAGTGGGTCCAGGCCAGTTCCCGCGCCGGAGTAGCGCGGGGCGGCGGCAGGTCCGATCCGGGCCTCCGCCAGCCAGGTCCCGTCGCCGGAGCATGGGCACACTCCCCATGCCGTGGTTT
Source organism: Lysobacter sp. CFH 32150 (assembly GCF_022758295.1). Lineage (GTDB taxonomy): Bacteria > Pseudomonadota > Gammaproteobacteria > Xanthomonadales > Xanthomonadaceae > CFH-32150. The sequence continues at coordinate 11,510 of NZ_JALDWJ010000011.1, forward strand.
CGGACGTTTCGGCGTCCGGGGCTTCTAAGTAACCCGAGACCCTGCTAGAATTTCGAGTTCACTCCGCCGGACTGATCCTCCGGCCGCCAAACAGTTTGGAGAATCGCGTTATGGCGCGTATCGCTGGCGTCAACCTGCCTGCCCAGAAGCACGTCTGGGTCGGGTTGCAAAGTATTTACGGCATCGGCCGTACCCGTTCGAAAAAGGTCTGCGAAACGGCCGGCGTCAAGCTGTCCACCAAGATTCGTGACCTGTCCGAGCCGGAAGTCGAGCGCCTGCGCGCTGAAGTCGGCAAGTTCGTGGTTGAGGGCGACCTCCGCCGTGAAGTCGGCATCGCCATCAAGCGCCTCATGGACCTGGCCTGCTATCGCGGCCTGCGTCACCGTCGCGGCTTGCCGCTGCGCGGCCAGCGGACGCGCACCAATGCGCGCACCCGTAAAGGCCCGCGCAAGGCCATCAAGAAGTAAGGAACCCACATCATGGCCAAGCCGGCAGCTGCCGCAAAAACGAAGAAGAAGATCAAGCGAGTCGTCACCGACGGCATCGCCCACGTCCACGCTTCGTTCAACAACACCATCGTCACCATCACCGACCGCCAGGGCAACGCGCTCTCGTGGGCGACTTCGGGCGGAGCGGGTTTCCGCGGTTCGCGCAAGTCGACCCCGTTCGCCGCGCAGGTCGCCGCCGAGAAGGCGGGCCGCGCCGCGCTGGATTACGGCGTGAAGTCGCTGGAAGTGCGCATCAAGGGCCCAGGCCCGGGACGCGAGTCGGCCGTGCGTTCGTTGAACAACGTCGGCTACAAGATCATCAACATCATCGACGTGACGCCCATCCCGCACAACGGATGCCGTCCGCCGAAGAAGCGTCGCGTCTAAGGGAGCTGACGAACAATGGCTCGTTATATCGGTCCCACCTGTAAGCTCGCCCGCCGCGAAGGCGCCGACCTGTCGCTCAAGTCGCCGGCGCGCGCGCTCGATTCGAAGTGCAAGCTGGAGCAGAAGCCCGGCCAGCACGGCGCCACTGCCCGCAAGGGCAAGCTGTCCGACTACGCCACCCAGCTGCGTGAAAAGCAGAAGGTCAAGCGCATCTACGGCCTGCTGGAGCGTCAGTTCCGCAATTACTACAAGAAGGCTTCGACCAAGAAGGGCAACACCGGCGAGAACCTACTGCAGCTCCTGGAGACGCGTCTCGACAACGTCGTCTACCGCATGGGCTTCGCGGTCACCCGTCCGGCGGCGCGCCAGCTGGTCTCGCACCGTGGCGTCACCGTCAACGGCAAGCCGGTCAACCTGCCGTCCTACGCCGTGAAGGCGGGCGATGCGATCGCGCTGTCCGAGCGCGCGCAGAAGCAGCTCCGTGTGCAGGAGTCGTTGAACGTCTCCTCGCAGATGGACCTGTCGCCGTCGTGGGTCGAAGTCGACTCGAAGAAGTTCGCAGGCGTCTTCAAGGCCGTGCCGGATCGCGCTGATCTGCCGGCCGACATCAACGAAGCCCTGATCGTCGAGTTGTACTCGAAGTAATCCATTTGTTCTTGAACCTCCGCCCCCGTGGAGGTTCGCAGGGAGACACCACGAAATGACGGTTACCGCCAACCAAGTACTGCGCCCGCGCGGTCCTCAGATCGAACGCCTCGCCGACAACCGCGCGAAGGTCGTGATCGAGCCGCTGGAGCGTGGCTACGGCCACACCCTCGGCAATGCGCTGCGTCGCGTGCTGCTGTCCTCGATCCCCGGCTTCGCGATCACGGAAGTCGAGATCGACGGTGTACTCCACGAGTACACCACGGTCGAAGGCCTGCAGGAAGACGTGCTCGAGGTGCTGTTGAACCTCAAGGACGTCGCCATCCGCATGCACACCGGTGATGCCTCTACCTTGAGCCTGTCCAAGCAGGGCCCGGGCGTGGTCACCGCCGGCGACATCAAGACCGACCACAACGTCGAGATCCTGAATCCGGAGCACGTGATCGCGCACCTGACCAAGGACACCGCGCTCAACATGCGTCTGAAGATCGAGCGTGGTTTCGGCTACCAGCCGGCCGCTGCGCGTCGTCGTCCGGATGAAGAAACCCGCGCGATCGGTCGCCTGATGCTGGATGCCTCGTTCTCGCCGGTCCGCCGCGTTGCCTACGCCGTGGAAGCCGCGCGCGTCGAACAGCGCACCGACCTCGACAAGCTTGTGCTCGATATCGAAACCAATGGCACGATCGACGCGGAGGAAGCCGTGCGCACCGCCGCCGACATCCTCAGCGACCAGCTGTCGGTGTTCGGCGATTTCACCCACCGCGACCGCGGTGCGGCGAAGCCGGCTGCCAGCGGCGTGGATCCGGTGCTGCTGCGCCCGATCGACGACCTCGAGCTGACCGTGCGTTCTGCCAACTGCCTCAAGGCCGAGAGCATCTATTACATCGGCGATCTGATCCAGAAGACCGAAGTCGAGTTGCTGAAGACGCCGAACCTCGGCAAGAAGTCGCTCACCGAGATTAAGGAAGTGCTGGCACAGCGCGGCCTGTCGCTCGGCATGAAGCTCGAAAACTGGCCGCCGGCGGGCATCGCCTCGCACGGGATGATGGGCTGACGAAACAAAGTCGATCCTGCCAATGCGGGATCGATGCAAGGCAACACGATGCCGACAGGCCCCAAGGCCTGCGGCACGCCGCCCAGGGAGGGTCGGCAAGGGCCAACCGCAGTCCGATGTTCCAACGCCAGGATGGCGACAGCGAAATCCAACAGTAAAAACATTCATCAGGAATCCAAGCCATGCGCCACCAGAAATCCGGACGCAAATTCAGCCGCACCAGCTCGCATCGCCAGGCGATGTTCGAGAACATGGCCGCATCGCTGATCAAACACGAACTGATCCGCACCACGTTGCCGAAGGCGAAAGAGCTGCGCCGCGTCGCGGAGCCGCTCATCACGCTGGCCAAGGTTGATGGCGTCGCCAATCGCCGCCTCGCCTTCGCGCGCCTGCGCGACAAGGAAGCCGTCGGCACGCTGTTCACCAAGCTCGGCCCGCGTTATGCCGCTCGCCCGGGCGGCTACCTGCGCATCCTCAAGTGCGGCTTCCGCGCCGGCGACAACGCACCGATGGCGTACGTCGAGCTGGTCGATCGCCCGGACGTCGAGGCAGTCGACGCCGAGTAATCGGCAGCGCCAGCAGTCAACGAGCAAGCAGCTAACGAAACCCCGGCCACGTGTCGGGGTTTTTGTTTGTGCGGCATTCGCCCAGTACGCACTTCCCAATGTGCGTCGCGCGATCTATCTTCTGGCCATGAACCTCAATCCTTTTCGATGGCCATTCCGCGCCCAGTTCCTGCTTGGCTTCGCACTCTGCGCGGCCATGATCGGTTTTGCGTACTACACGCAGTACCGCGACGTGAATCCGCTGAACCCGTGTCCGCTATGCATTTTCCAGCGCATCGCGTTTGCAGTACTTGCGGTCGTGTTTTTGATCGGCGGCCTGCATGCGCCGCGCGGTGTTGGGGGACGGCGCGCCTATGGCGTGTTGGCGTTGATCGCCGCCGCGGCCGGCATCGGAATCGCTGGTCGCCATGTCTGGCTGACGTATTTGCCTGCCGACCAGGTGCCGTCATGCGGGCCGCCACTCGAATTCATGATGGAAGCCAATCCATTCACCGACGTGATCCGCAAAGTACTGACCGGCTCTGGCGAATGCGCCAAGGTCGACTGGTATCTGCTGGGCTTGTCGATGCCGGAGTGGAGTCTGTTGTGGTTCTGCGCGCTGGCGTTGTGGGCGGGCTACACAGCGTTCCGTCAGCGCTGAATGGCGTGAATCACGGTTGCCGCTGCAACCGTTGCGGGGCGGGCTTTTCAGGCGGATGATGGCTTTCCGCAGTGCAACAAGTCCGTTCCGAGCAGTCTCATGTCCAGCTCTCCCAGTCCCGACCACCTCCGCGCCGTGAATCTTCCCGCCGAATGGGCTCCCGCCAGTTGGCGCCAGCGCACTGCGCTGCAGTTGCCGACTTATCCGGACGCGGCCGCACTCGAGTCGACGTTGCAGGAACTGCATGCGCTGCCGCCGCTGGTGACTTCGTGGGAAATCCTCGCGCTGAAGAAGCAGATCGCCGATGCGCAGGAAGGCAAGCGTTTCATCCTGCAGGGCGGTGATTGCGCGGAGACGTTCGATGGTTGCACGTCGGAAGTGATCTCGAACCGGCTCAAGGTGCTGCTGCAGATGAGCCTGGTGCTGGTGCATGGCTTGCGCTTGCCGGTGGTGCGCATCGGCCGCTTCGCCGGCCAGTACGCCAAGCCGCGTTCGGCCGACACCGAAACCAAGGGCGACGTGACCCTGCCGAGCTATCGCGGCGACATCGTCAACGGACCGGAGTTCACGGTCGAAGCACGCACGCCGGATCCGCGCCGGATGATCAAGGCGCACGCACGGTCGGCGATGACGATGAATTTCGTGCGTTCGTTGATCGATGGCGGTTTCGCCGACCTGCACCATCCCGAATACTGGAACCTCAGCTGGGTCGGCCACTCGCCATTGGCCGACGAATACCGGCACATGGTCGAAGGCATCGGCGATGCCGTGCGCTTCATGGAGACCTTGTCCGGCAGCGAAGTGCACAACCTCAACCGCGTCGACTTTTACACCTCGCACGAAGCACTGCTGCTGCCATACGAGGAAGGGCAGACCCGCGAAGTTCCGCGGCAGTGGGGTTGGTTCAACCTCAGCACGCATTTCCCGTGGATCGGCATGCGCACCGCGCAGTTGGACGGCGCGCACGTCGAATACTTCCGCGGCATCCGCAACCCGATCGGGCTGAAGGTCGGCCCGTCGGTGACGCCGGACCAGCTGTTGCGCGTGATCGACGTGCTCAATCCCGACGACGAACCCGGTCGCCTCACCCTGATCCACCGCATGAGCGCGACCGGCATCGCCGACAAGTTGCCGTCATTGCTCGACGCGGTGAAGCGGGAAGGCCGGCGCGTGCTGTGGATCTGCGATCCGATGCACGGCAACACCGAAAGCACCAGCAACGGTTACAAGACGCGCCGTTTCCGCAACATCCGCAGCGAACTCGAGCAGGCGTTCGACCTGCACGCCGCGGCCGGCACGCGCCTCGGTGGCGTGCACCTGGAGCTGACGGGCGAGGATGTCACCGAGTGCCTCGGCGGCGCGCGCGAACTGACCGAGAGCGATCTCGAACGAGCCTACCTTTCCACCGTCGACCCGCGCCTCAACTACGAGCAGGCGCTGGAGATCGCGATGCTCATCGTGCGCAAGCAATCGCAGATCGCGACGCCGGCCTGAGTCGGCGTTGCGATAGATCGGCGTTGCAGGCGTGCTAGGCTCCGGCGCGGTCCAGTCCGGAACGCGCCATGTCGATGACTCGTCTCTTTCTCGCTGCCGCGATGCTCGCCATCGCAGGCGCAGCGTCTGCTGAAGTCCGTATCACGCCGCAGGACAGCGGGGTCAAGGTGCGGCTGCGCGGAATTTCGGCGGTGAGTGCGGACGTCGCCTGGGCGAGTGGTCGCGAGGGCACAGTGCTGCGCACCGTCGATGGCGGCACGCATTGGCAGGTCATCAAAGTGCCCGATGCCGGTGGGCTCGATTTCCGCGATGTCGAAGGCTTCGATGCGATGACCGCGGTGGTTTTGAGCATCGGCCCGGGCGAGGCGTCGCGTGTCTATCGCACCGAGGATGGTGGCGGGACCTGGCAGCTGACGCTGCAGAACCGCGATCCGCGCGCGTTCTTCGACTGCATGGCGTTCGAGGGCGAGCGTGGGTGGATGCTGGGCGATCCGGTCGAATCGCGTTTCCAGGTCTACGCCACGAAAAACGGCGGGCGGGAATGGGAGCTGTTGGCGGATGGGCCGAAAGCGGAGGAGGGCGAGGCTGCATTCGCCGCGAGTGGTACGTGCCTGGCCCGAACGGGTGATGCAGTTGTCATCGGAAGTGGAGGGAGTGCCTCGCGCCTGCACGTTCTCCGCGACGGGTCTGCACAGTGGCAATCGTTCGATAGCAGCATGGGGCGACGTAAAGCCGAGGCAGGTGTGTTTTCGGTGGCGCCGGTCGGCAGCGACGCATTCGTCGTGGGTGGGGATTACAAGGCAGAACAAGCCCCGGGCAACGCAGCTGGATGGAACGCCGGCAACAAGCGCGGATCTGTGTTCCGCAGGATCGATCCACGCGGTTTTCGTTCCGGTGCTGCATGCATGGGCGACAAGACGTTCTTTTGTATCGCCGTCGGACCAGCCGGGGTCGACGCATGGAATGTCGCGAGCTGGAACCGGGTTTCCGACATCGGCTACGACGCCATCGACCTTGTAGGCAACATCGGCTGGGCCAGCGGCGATGCGGGCCGGATTGCCCGCATCGAGATTGCTGATCCCCCCGATAGGGTCAGCGACTGATTACTTCGCTTGCGCGACGGGCACCGCGAGTTCCAGCGTCGGCAGGAACTGCGGCGGCTTGCGCGACTTGGTCAGCTGCTCAAAGGCGTAACCAAGCTCGATCAAGCGCGGTTCACTCCATGCCGGCCCCATGAACACGATCCCCAGCGGCGTCCCATGGCTGTCGCCCATCGGCACGCTCAGGCTCGGGTAACCCGCAACTGCAGCAGCGCCATAACCTGCGCCGACGAAGTGATCGCCCAGCACCGGATCCGTCAGCCACGCCGGCGACATCGACGGTGCGATAAGGGCGTCGAGCTGCTGCGCTTGCAACGTCGCATCGATGCCCTGTTCGCCGGCGAGTCTGCGCGACAGGCTGCGTGCGTCGAGATAGGCGGGGTCGCCGAGCGGGCCCTTGGCTTCCGCTTTTTCGAACAGCTCCTGCGCGAAGTACGGCATTTCTTCTTTTGCATGCAACTTGTTCCAGGCGATCAACTGCGCAAGCGTGCGGACGGGTGCGTCATGGCTCGCGAGGTAGCGTTCCAGGCCGGCCTTGAACTCGTACAGCAGCACTTCGAGTTCAGGCGCGTCCCATTGCCCGGCAGTGGCGATCTCCGCATCGACCACGGTCGCGCCCGCGGCCTTCATCGCAACGATCGCTTTCTCCATCGCGGCATCGACATCGGGATGGAAGCCCATGCTCTTGCGCAACACGCCGATGCGCGCGCCCTTGAGGCCATCGGCCTTCAGGTGCATCGGATAGTCGAACACTGCACGGCCGACGCTGCTGCTGGTGACCGCATCGGCGTCGTCGCGACCGGCGATCGCCGCCAGCAGCACCGCGGCATCGGCGACGCTGCGCGTCATCGGGCCAGCGGTGTCCTGGCTGCTCGAGATCGGGATGATTCCGTCGCGACTGACCAGGCCAACGGTGGGTTTCAACCCGACCAGGCCAGCGACGGAAGCAGGGCAGATGATGCTGCCGTCGGTTTCGGTGCCGATGCCGACGGTGGCGAGGTCGGCGGCGATGGCGGTGCCGGTACCGGAACTGGAGCCGCAAGGATTGCGGTCGAGCACGTAGGGATTCTTCGTTTGCCCGCCACGTCCGCTCCACCCCGAGGTCGAACGCGTCGAACGGAAGTTCGCCCATTCGCTGAGATTGGTTTTACCGAGGATCACCGCACCGGCTTCGCGCAGGCGTGCGACCAGGAAGGCGTCGCGCTTCGGCCTGTTTGCGGCCAATGCCAGTGAGCCGGCGGAGTTCACCATCGGCGTGGCGTCGATGTTGTCCTTGAGCAGCACCGGAATGCCGTGCAACGGGCTGCGCACGCGACCGGCCTTGCGTTCGGCGTCGCGCGCGTCCGCGTCCTTGAGCGCATCGGGATTCAACTCGATCACCGAATTGAGCATCGGGCCAGCCTTGTCGATCGCGGCGATGCGGTCGAGGTAGGCCTGCGTCAGTTGATGGCTGCTCAATTCGCCGCGGGCCATCCGTGACTGCAGACCGGTGATATCGGCTTCGGCATAGGCGAAGCCATTGGCCTTGCGGCTGGTGGTCGATTCCGGAGCGGCCGGCGTGCCGGGTGCAGGCGCGGTAGTGCGGTCGCAGGCGCAGAGCGTGATCAGTGCGACGGCGAGCAAGGCGTGACGCATGGTGATGTCCCCTAAACCGCGGCTCTCCGCGACGGCGCAGCATTGCGCGACTGCGCGGGGCAGGCAAGCGCCGAACCGTCCTACCAGCGGCGCTTCAGCAGGTCGCGTGCCAATACCCAGACGACGAGCACATTGATCGCGAGCACAGCGATCGAGATCCAGCCTGGGTGGTGGTAGATCGCATAGAGGTCGACCGGCAGGTAGATCGCCGCGGCCAGGCAACCCAGCCATGAGGCCCAGGCCTTGTCGCGCCATAAACCCCAGGCTTCGATCAGATGCAGGATGGCGTATGCAGCCACCGCGCCTGCAGCAAAGTGCACCGAGCCCGGGCTGATCGCCTGCGCCAGCCATGCCATCGCCCCATGTTGGGGGTCGAGCTGGAAGGTGGCGATCAACTCATTCACCCAGCGCCGCAGCGGGACCGGGCCGATCAGCTCCAAACCGCTCGCGGCGAGCAGCGCGAGCAGACCTTTGGTCAACTCAAGGATGGCGATCGCCCGCAGGCCCGGATGGGCCCGCGGGTTGGGGTTGTAGTGCGGATGGTCGGCATCGCTGGGGCGCACGCCGCAGCCGATCCGATCAGGCAGCGCGCGAGGCGCGCTTGCGGTCGCTTTCGGTCAGGAACTTCTTGCGAAGGCGGATTTCCTTCGGCGTGACTTCGACCAGCTCATCGTCCTCGATGAAATCCAGGGCCTGTTCCAGCGTGTACTTGATCGCCGGCGTCAGCTTGATCGCGTCATCCTTGCCCGAGGCGCGCATGTTGGTCAGCGGCTTGGTCTTGATGGCGTTGACCGTCAGGTCGTTGTCCTTGGAGTGGATGCCGATCAGCTGGCCTTCGTACACGTTGTCGCCTTCGGCAGCGAACAGCCTGCCGCGCTCTTCCAACGGTCCCAGCGAGTAGGCCGGAGTGACTCCCGCCGCGTTGGCGATCATCACGCCGTTGATGCGCTTGGCAATGGCGCCCTGTTCCTTCGGGCCGTAATGGTCGAACACGTGGAACAGCAGCCCGGAACCCTGGGTCAGGGTACGGAATTCGTTCTGGAAGCCGATCAGGCCACGGGCCGGGATCATGTAATCCAGACGCACGCGACCCTTGCCGTCGGACTCCATATTCTTCAGCGCGGCCTTGCGGGTGCCGAGCTTCTCCATGACGCCGCCCTGGTGCACTTCTTCGATGTCGACCACCAGCTGCTCGACCGGCTCCATCAGCTGGCCGTCGATTTCCTTGATGATGACTTCCGGGCGCGACACGGCCAGTTCGAAACCTTCGCGGCGCATGTTTTCGATCAGCACCGACAGGTGCAGTTCGCCGCGGCCGGACACCAGGAACTTGTCCGGATCCGAGCCTTCCTCAACCTTCAGCGCGACGTTGTGCAGCGTTTCACGCTCCAGGCGCTCGCGGATCTGGCGGCTGGTGATGAACTTGCCGCCGCTGCGGTCCTTGTTGCCGGCGAACGGCGAGTTGTTGACCTGGAAGGTCATCGAGATCGTCGGTTCGTCGACAGTCAGAGCGTCCAGCGCTTCCGGGGTATCCAGTGCGCATACGGTGTCGGAGATGCTGAGGTCTGCGACGCCCGAGATGGCGACGATGTCGCCGGCTTCGGCTTCTTCGACTTCCACGCGCTCCAGGCCCATGAAGCCGAGCACCTGCAGGATCTTGCCCTGGCGCTTCTTGCCATGGCGGTCGACGACGCTGACCGGCATGTTGGTGCGGACCTTGCCGCGCTGGATGCGGCCGACGCCGATCAGGCCGACGAAATTGTTGTAGTCCAGCTGGCTGATGCGCATCTGGAACGGGCCGTCCGGATCGACCGTCGGCGCCGGGACGTACTTCATGATCGCTTCGTACAGCGGGGTCATGTCGCCGTCGCGCGCGGCGTCGTCCAGGCTGGCGTAGCCGTGCAGCGCCGAGGCATAGACGATCGGGAAGTCGAGCTGCTCGTTGGTGGCGCCGAGCTTGTCGAACAGGTCGAACACCTGGTCGATGACCCAATCCGGACGCGCGCCCGGGCGGTCGATCTTGTTGACCACGACGATCGGCTTGAAGCCCATCGCGAACGCCTTCTGGGTCACGAAGCGGGTCTGCGGCATCGGGCCGTCCATCGCATCAACCAGGATCAGTACCGAGTCGACCATCGACAGCACGCGCTCGACCTCGCCACCGAAGTCGGCGTGGCCCGGGGTGTCGACGATGTTGATGCGGTTGCCCTGCCAGGTGATGGCGGTGTTCTTAGAGAGGATCGTGATGCCACGTTCCTTTTCCTGGTCGTTGCTGTCCATCACGCGCTCGGCCAAGACCGTGCGCTCGGAGAACGTGCCCGACTGCTTGAGCAGGCAGTCGACGAGGGTGGTCTTGCCGTGGTCGACGTGGGCGACGATGGCGATATTGCGCAGGCGTTCGATGGACATACGGGGAGGGCGCCGGGTGCTCGCGAGAGGCTGGGCGCGGGGGCAGTGAAGGAAGCCGGCAAGTATAGCCGGTGCCGGTGACCAATGCCGGTTCGGCGGGCCGGCTGCGCTATCCTTGGTTGCTTCGTTCACGTCGCCGGCGGGCGGCCTGAGCTTCCTCCCTGAACGCATTTAAGGAGCCTCCCATGAGCCTGACCGCCATTTTCGATACCGACCGCGGCACGATCCGCGTCGAACTGGCTGCCGACAAGGCGCCGCTGACCGTCGCCAACTTCGTCAACCTGACCAAGCGCGGCTTCTACGACGGCCTCAATTTCCACCGCGTGATCCCCGACTTCATGATCCAGGGCGGCTGCCCGGAAGGCTCCGGTCGCGGCGGCCCCGGCTACCGCTTCGAGGACGAGGCCAACAACGGCCTTGGCCACCAGCGTGGCGTGTTGTCGATGGCCAACGCCGGCCCAAATACCAACGGCAGCCAGTTCTTCATCACCCACGTCGCCACCCCGTGGCTGGACGGCAAGCACACCGTGTTCGGCAAGGTCGTCGAAGGCCTCGACGTGGTCGATGCGGTAAAGCAGGGCGACAAGATCAATTCGGTGAAGATCGAAGGCGATGCCGACGCCGTGTTGGCTGCGAAGGCGGATCGCGTCGCCGAGTGGAACAAGTTCCTCGCGGCGTAAACAGACCGGTTGGCGGCCCGTCCCGGTGCAGCGGCGGGCCGTCATTCGCTCCAGGGCTGGAGCAATACCGGCGCGCCGGCACGCAGCGTGTTGTGGACTTCGGCCACTGCGTCGGTCTGGCGCAGGAGTTCGGCGATGCGCGATGCCTCCGCCGATGAAGACACCCGCGCCTGGTAGGTGATGTTCGTCGCCCCGAGGCCAATCGCGGCGAACTCGCCCTGTGCCACGACATCGATTTCGTCGATGGGGATTTCGAGCCTCGCGGCCTCGCGATGGAGATCGTTGCAGTAGCAAGTGGCCAGCGCCAGCATCAGCAATTCCCCGCCATTGACCGCTGAGCCAGGTCCGGAACCCTTGGCCGGGATGTCGATCGTTTGCGATGTGCCGGCGGTTGTGACGTTCACCGCGTGCGTTGAACGCGTGTTGCGGACGTGCGCGGATATTTTCATTGCCGGCCTGCAGTCGGTGTCATTTCCACCGGAGGGTATCGAGCATCTTCGACACCTTCTCCGCATCACGCGGGTAGTAGTACTCGCGCGGTGCCAGGAAGATCGCCAGCGCCAGGCCTTTCTCGTGTTCGAACGCGGCGGCCATGCCCTGGTAGGCGAGACCTTCTTCATTCGACAACGAAAAATCGAAACGCAGGCCTTCGCGACCGCCGAAATCGATGGGACGCAGGTTGGTCGAGACGACATTGACCGCACCCGACATGCGCAGGCCGTCGGCGACAAGGTCGCGCAATTCGTCGGCACGCATACCGCGCTTGTAGAACGGCCCGTCCGGGCGGCGCGTGGTCTGGCGATGGCCGAGGAAGATGTATTCGCCTTCGCGCACCGCAGGGACCAGGTACAGGCGGTTGAGCAATTCGCCGTCGATCGTCCACAGCTGGTAGCGCATGGTCGACATTCGCGTCCATTCCATTTCGCTGTCGATCGTCAGGCGACTACCGGCAGGATTCGCGCCGGGTTGCACCAGTCGTCCGCCGCTGCTCGCGCAACCGGCCAGCAGCAACAGCAGGACGCACATCCAGATCAGACGCTGCTTCATCGCGTGGCTCCCAGCTTGCCCAGTTCGCGCTGCACGAAGGCACGGTCTTCGGCCTGCGGTGCGTCGGTCAGATAGCGTTGCAGCGCCGCGCGTGCGTCAGCGTTGCGATTGGCATCGCGCAGGGCGAAGCCATGTTCGCGCCACGCCTGCGCCGGCACACCGGGCATGGCCACCGCGCGCGCATACAGCTCCGCGGCTTTGGCGCGATCGCCGGCGGCGTTGCGGCGACGGTGCGCTTCGCCAAGGTAGAAGGTCAGCACGCCGCGATCTTCGCTCGGCGCTTCGGCGAGCAGTTCGTTGATGATCAGCAGCGAACCGGCGTAGCGGCGTTGCGCCAGTTCCGACGCGAGCCAATGCTCGAGGTAGGGTCGCGTCGCGGCGCGGTATGCATCGGCGTGGCGTTCGCGCCGTGCATTCGGCGCGGCTGCGGCGGCCGCACGGATGTCGTTGAGGCGTTCCTGTGTCGCCGGATGCGTGGCGAACACCACGCCGCGGCGCTCGTAGCGACGCGTTTCCTCTTCGCGCAGCATGCGCGCCCACAAGGCGACGCCGGCTTGCGGGTCGTAGCCCTGTGCGACGACTGAAGCGAAGCCGAGGCGATCAGCCTCGCGCTCCATGTCGCGGGTGAACTTGAAGATCGTCGCGTAACCGGCGAGCGTGCCGAGCATGGCCGTGTTCGGCGCACCGTAGCCGTAAGCGAGGACCTGGAATGCGCTGAGCAGTGCGCTGGTGTCCTTCATCCGCCGCCATTGCCGCAGCGAGTGCTGGGCGCGGAAGTGGCCGGCCTCGTGGCCGAGCACGAACGCGAGTTCGGCTTCATCGCGCATCCGCAGCAGTGCGCCGGTCCACACCAGCATCATGCCGTTCGGCGCCATGCTGGCGTTGAACTGCGGCACGTCCATCACGTAAACGCGCAGGTCCTTGCAGTAGTCGCCGCCCGCCGTGCACGCGACCTTGCGCACGTAATCGGTCAGCGCCTGGTCGCGGACCCGCAACGGCGAGCGTTGCAGTTCGCGCTCGGCGCGTTCCATCGCGTACCAGAGTTCGTCCTCGTCGCTGCCGGCGACCGGTGTAGTACCGGGCCTGTGCTCGCGTAACGGCGCTTGTGAGGCGCAACCGGCGAGCACGGCGACGATTGCGAAGATCAACAAGCGCTTCATCGGCGGATGCCCTTCAGCAAGTCGCCAGCGGTCTCGCGTGCGCCGCCGGGATCGCGCATGTCGCCGGTCTGGTCGAGCAACAGGTTGTGCCAGACCACCTGGCCCGTGCGCAGGTCGACCAGCGAGGCCAACCCGACCTGCATGCCGCCGCCGATGTCGCCGCCGAGCAGCAGGAAGCCGATGACCCGCATCGCCGCCCGCCCGCCGCTGGTGTAGCTGTCGCGGACGTAGGTGAACAAGGCGTAATCGGCGCCGGTGGCCTGGCGCAGTTCGGCCACGCCGGGACCGAGGGTCCAGTCGAACTTGCCGTGCTTGTTGCGCAGCGGGCTCGACGGTCGGGCGTACTGCAGGATGCTGATGGACACCGCCTGGTTCAGCAGTTGCAGCTGCCGCAGGCGATTTTCGGGGCCCGCGTCGGCCGGCAGGATGAAGTCCGGGCGCAACGCGATGCCCTGTGCCTGGAGCAGGTCCCGGGCGGCCTGCGGATAGAGGCGGCGGGCGGTTTCGGTCCAGGCCTTGCGCGGCTCGGTCAGACCGCCGGCGCTGAGTTCGTACAGTTCGATGTCCGGCTCGACCAGGACCACGCTGCCGTCGATCCGCAACGGCTTGCCGGCGGGGTCTTCGGCGGTCCGGACCTGGGTCGATACACAACCGGAGAGCAGGCCCAGCACCAGTAGCGCCAGCACTGCGTACAAGCGCCCTGCGCGAGCGTTGGAGCCAGTCCGGACACATCGCTGTGTTAACATTTTCGTTCCCTCCCGGCCGTTTCGCGGCCGTCCCCGACGAGGTTTCTGCGATGCCCCAACTCGCCCGGCGCATCGGTCGCGCCAAGCCTAGCGCGATCATGCTTGTCGCCGAAAAAGCCAAGCGCCTCAAGGCCGAAGGCCGCGACATCATCAGTTTTTCGATAGGCGTACCGAATTTCCTGCCAGGCGAGCATGTTTATGCCGCGGCGCGTGAAGCGTTGGCGAAAGATTCCGGCCAGTACGGCAGCAACCGCGGCAGCGACGCGCTGTTGGATGCCTTCCTCAAGCACATCGAACAGATCGGCCTGACCGGCTACACGCGCGCCAACTGTGCCACCGGCATCGGCGCCAAGCACGTGATCTACAACCTCGCCGAAGCGCTGCTCGACGAAGGCGACGCGATCGCGTTCCCGACCCCATACTGGACCAGCTATCTCGACATCGCCGACATCGTCGGCGCCGAGATCGACCTGCTGCCGTGCCCGGCCGAGCAGAACTACAAGCTCACGCCCGCGCAACTCGACGCAGCGCTGGCGAAGAAGCCGAAGGTATTCCTGTTCAACAACCCGTCCAACCCGACCGGCATGGTCTACGGCAAGGACGAGATCAGCGCGCTGGCCGATGTCATCGCCAAGTATCCGGACACCTGGATCATCACCGACGACATCTACAACCGCATGGTGTTCGACGGCGTCGGCTACCACAACTTCGTGCATGCGCGTCCCGATTTGCGCGATCGCGTGATCTTCATCGATTCGTTGTCGAAGACCTACGGCATGCCGGGTTGGCGTGTCGGTTTCGTGGCCGGACCGGAAGCCATCGCGCAGGCGTTGGTGACGATGAATTCGAATCACATCACCAACATTCCCGAGGTCGTCACCGCCGCTGCCGTCGCCGCGCTGTCCGGTCCGCAGGATGTACCGACCGCGAAGAACGCCGAGTTCCAGGCCAAGCGCGACCAGGTGATGGCCGTGCTCGCGCAGATCCCGGGCGTGGTCTGTCCGAAACCGCAGGGCGCGTTCTACGTGTTCCCGGACATCAGCGTCGCGTTCGGCAAGACCCACGGTCCGACCGGCCTGAAGATCGACAACGACGTCGATTTATGCAACGCGCTGCTGGAAGCCAAGGGCGTGGCCTGCGTGCCGGGTTCGGCCTTTGGCGAGCCGCGCGCGCTGCGCATCAGCTACACCTGCCCGACGCCGCAGCTCGCACCGGGCATGCAGCGCGTCAAGGAATTCTTCGCGGAACTCGCGTAACGGTTTTGTCCAACCTTTGCGGCGCCGCGTGGCGCCGCATCGTCTTTTCAGGAGTCGCGCCATGAAACAACCCGTCCGTGTTGCCGTCACCGGCGCCGCCGGCCAGATCGGTTACGCCCTGCTGTTCCGCATCGCCTCCGGCGAAATGCTGGGCAAGGACCAGCCCGTCATCCTGCAGATGCTCGAACTGCCGCTGGAGAAGGCGCAGGCCGCGCTCAAGGGCGTGATGATGGAGCTCGAGGACTGCGCGTTCCCGCTGCTCGCCGGCATGGTCGGCACCGACGATCCGAACGTCGCGTTCAAGGACGCCGACATCGCCATGCTGGTCGGCGCGCGTCCGCGCGGCCCGGGCATGGAGCGCAAGGACCTGCTGCTCGAGAACGCCAAGATCTTCACCGAGCAGGGCAAGGCGTTGAACGCCGTCGCTTCGCGCAACGTCAAGGTGCTCGTCGTCGGTAACCCGGCCAACACCAACGCGTACATTGCGATGAAATCTGCACCGGACCTGCCGGCGAAGAACTTCACCGCGATGCTGCGCCTCGACCACAACCGCGCGTTGTCGCAGCTCGCCGCCAAGGCCGGCGTTGCCGTCGCCGACATCGATCGCCTGGTGGTGTGGGGCAACCATTCGCCGACGATGTATCCGGACTACCGCTTCGCCATCGCCGGCGGCAAGTCGCTGAAGGACAAGATCAACGACGCCGAGTGGAATGCGAATACCTTCATCCCGCAGGTCGGCAAGCGTGGCGCGGCGATCATCGAAGCGCGCGGCCTGTCGTCGGCAGCTTCAGCCGCGAACGCCGCCATCGACCACATCCGCGACTGGGTGCTCGGCGGCGGGACCAAGTGGGTGACGATGGGCGTGCCGTCAGACGGCAGCTACGGCATTCCGGAAGGCATCATCTACGGCGTGCCGGTGACCACCGCCAACGGCGAATACACCCGCGTCACCGACCTGCCGATCGACGACTTCAGCCGCGCGGCGATGGACAAGACCCTAGCTGAGCTTGAGGAAGAGCGCGCCGGCGTCGCGCATCTGCTGTAACGAACACGCAGGCGGCTTCGGTCGCCTTCGTCCTTTGTAGGGCGGGTCTTGACCCGCCGCTTGGAAGATCGTGATGGCGGGTCAAGACCCGCCCTACGAGGTACCCAATGTCGCAATTCTCCGCAGGCGCTCGTTTTCGCGCCGCCGTCGCCGAAGAACATCCGCTGCAGGTGATGGGTGCCATCACTGCCTATGCCGGACTGATGGCGAAACGCGTGGGCTACAAGGCGCTGTATCTGTCGGGCGGCGGTGTCGCGGCGAACTCGCTCGGCGTGCCCGATCTCGGCATCAGCACGATGGAAGACGTGCTCACCGATGCACGCCGTATCGTCGATGCCACGCAGATGCCGCTGCTCGTGGATATCGATACCGGCTGGGGCGGTGCGTTCAACATCGGTCGCACGATCAAATCCTTCATCAACGTCGGCGTCGCCGCGGTCCACATGGAAGACCAGGTCGGCCAGAAGCGTTGCGGACATCGTCCGGGCAAGGAAGTCGTGCCGTTGGACGAAATGGTCGATCGGGTCAAGGCCGCGGTCGATGCGCGCACAGACGCCGGGTTCGTGATCATGGCGCGCACCGACGCGGCCGCCGTGGAAGGTATCGATGCGGCAATCGAGCGCGCTGTGGCCTACGTGGATGCCGGCGCCGACATGATCTTCCCCGAAGCGATGAAGACGCTCGACGACTACCGCCGCTTCAAGCAGGCGGTGAAGGTGCCGATCCTGGCGAACCTCACCGAGTTCGGTTCGACGCCGTTCTTCACTACCGACGAACTGCGCGATGCGAATGTCGACATCGCGCTCTATTGCTGCGGCGCCTATCGCGCCATGAACAAGGCGGCGCTGCATTTCTACGAAACCGTGCGCCGCGAAGGCACGCAGAAGAACATCATCGACACGCTGCAGACGCGGACTGAGCTGTACGACTACCTTGGCTACCACGCGTATGAAGACAAGCTCGACGCATTGTTTACGCAAAAGAAATAAGAGGAATTGACGATGACCGACAACGCCCAGGTCCTGCCGAAAGCCAAGAAATCCGTCGCCTTGAGCGGCACCGCCGCCGGCAACACCGCGCTGTGCACGGTCGGGCGCAGCGGCAACGACCTGCACTACCGCGGTTACGACATCCACGACCTGGCGACGAAGTCGACGTTCGAGGAAGTCGCGCACCTGCTGGTGCACGGCGTGTTGCCGACCCAGGCGCAGCTCAACGCCTACAAGATCAAGCTCAAGCGCCTGCGCGGCCTGCCCGCCATCGTTACCGACGCGCTCGAACTGGTGCCGGCCAATGCCCATCCGATGGACGTGCTACGCACCGGCTGCTCGGTGCTCGGCACCGTGTTGCCGGAGCGCGAAGGACATTCCGCCACAGAGGCGCGCGACATCGCCGACAAGCTGATCGCCAGCTTCGGTTCGATGCTGCTGTACTGGTGGCACTTCACCCGCAATGGCCGCCGCATCGATTGCGAGACCGACGACGATTCGGTCGCCGCGCACTTCCTGCACCTGCTGCACGGCGAAGCGCCGAGCAAGCTGCACGCCGACTCGCTGGACAAGTCGCTGATCCTGTACGCCGAACACGAGTTCAACGCCTCGACGTTCGCGGCGCGCGTGATCGCCGGCACCGGCTCGGACCTGCATTCCTGCATCACCGGCGCCATCGGCGCGCTGCGCGGTCCAAAGCACGGTGGTGCCAACGAAGTCGCGATGGAGATCATCTCGCGCTACAACACCGCCGATGAAGCCGAAGCCGATATCCGCGCGCGCGTGGAGCGCAAGGAGATCGTGATCGGCTTCGGCCATCCGGTGTACACCATCGGTGACCCGCGCAACCCGATCATCAAGGAACTCTCACGCAAGCTGTGCAAGGACGGCGGCAACCAGACGCTGTTCGACGTCAGCGAGCGCATCGAGACGCTGATGATGGATCTCAAGAAGATGTTCCCGAACCTGGATTGGTACAGCGCGTCGGCCTACCACATGATGGGTATCCCGACTCCGATGTTTACGCCGCTGTTCGTGATCGCGCGCACCACCGGCTGGAGCGCGCACGTGATCGAACAGCGCGAGGATGGCAAGATCATCCGTCCGAGCGCGAACTACATCGGACCGGAGGATCGCGAGTACGTGCCGATCGAAAAGCGTTAACGTTTCCTTCTCCCTCTAGGAGAAGGTGCCCGGAGGGCGGATGAGGGTTCGGCGGAGCGGTGTTGTAGAAGATCGCGTAAACGTCCGACGTTATTGCGATGGATGAACTCTTTCCCTTCGTCGTACCCTCACCCCAGCCCTCTCCCGGCGGGAGGCAAAATGAAAGGCCGCGCATTGCGCGGCCTTTTCGTTGCATGCGACGCAGCGGTCACGCCAAGCCTTCCGCCTTCGTCGCCTTTTTCACGCCGGCATCGGCGCGCATGGCGCGCATGAAGCGATCCAGGTTGTCGAATCCCGACAGGTCCACTTCGCTGGCCCGCGCCCAACGCAGCACGACATACAGGTACGGATCGGCGATCGAGCGTGCGCCGGTGAGCCAGTCCTTGCCCGCGAGTTGTGCGTCGATCTTCGCGAACAGATCGCGTAGTTTGTTGCGGGCGTCGTCCCGGCTCTTTTCGATGGCCGCCGCGTCGTCGAGATAGGACGTCGAACCGAACAGCGGCTTGAACGCCGGATGGACGTCGGAATTGACGAAGGCCAGCCATTTGTTGATCTCGGCGCGGCTGCGCGGCGAACCGTCGCCGCCGAGCTTCGAGGCGGGGTACAGGTCGGCGAGGTAGTTCAGGATCGCGGCGTTCTGGGTGAGGATCCAGCCCCCATCGTCCAGTGCGGGAACGGCGCCGTTCGGATTGATGGCCAGATAGGCCGGGAGCTTGCGCTCTTCCTTCGAGACGATGACCGCCTCGTAAGGTTCTCCGATCCACTCCAGGGCGATATGGTCGGCCAGCGAACAGGCGCCGGGGGTGGTGTAGAGCTTCATGGGCGACTCCGACAGATGAAGTCGCCACTATGGGTGGCGCGGTGTCGAGCCTCAATCACCGCGCCTGCAACGTTGTGTCATACCCGATGGACAGCGGGCTCGGCGACGTCAGACCTTGCGCGGCTTCAACGACTGCACCTTATAGAAGGTGTGATCGCCGATCGTCGCCACCTGGTAGGCGGTGCGCCAGCTCGGGCTGGCGATGCTGAGCGCGGCGAAATGGCTGGCGCCCGGCACGACTTCCTTGCGCTGGCCGGCGGGTAGGGCCCAGTTGCGTTCGGCCTCGAGCGCGATGGTGACCGCCGCGGCCCAGGCCTCGCTGTTGCTGAGCTGGGTCTGCGATGACACCAGGGACGGGGCGAACTGCTTGCGCGCGGTGACCACCGAGCACAGGTTGTCACCCCACAGGCCGCTGTCGCGGCGGCGTAGGGCGACTTCGGCCACGGCCTGCTGGCCGCGGACGGATTGATCGCGCGCTTCCAGGTAGACGGTGGTGCTCAGGCACAGCGAATCGGCGGCCGGCTGCGGCAGAACCTGCGACAGCCAGAGAATCCAAGCCAACTTCATGGCAACTCCTTGCTCCGTTGCGCCAGCCCGCACTCTGGCGCCCATCCTTCTGTGAGGACGGGAGCCTGGGGTGCGAACTGGCATGGCGTACTGGGGAGGGCGGCGCACTCTATGGCGCGCTTGGCCCAGTCACCGAAATCGCGTCAGCGACGCGACCGGTGGGGCTCCCGCCAAGCCTGCGGCGGGAAAAGTGCGCGCACGGTAACGATTTGAAACCTAACGTCGGCTGAACGCCAAAATAGGAAATGACTGATTCGATTGGAGTTTTTGCTTTAGCGCTTTGATCAGAGAGCAGCCGCGAGGCGGCTGCCCTGCGCGATCGCGCGCTTGGCGTCGAGCTCGGCGGCGACGTCCGCACCACCTATTAAATGCACGCTGCGCATCGCGGCTTGCAAGGGGCCGAGCAGGTCCCGGCGCGGTTCCTGGCCGGCGCAGATCACCACGTGGTCCACTGCCAGCTGCTGTTCAATGCCATCGACCCGGATGTGCAGGCCGGCATCGTCGACGCCGAGGTATTCGACCCCGCCCAACATCTTCACGCCCTTGGCCTTGAGCGTCGCCCGGTGGATCCAGCCGGTGGTCTTGCCCAGCTTGGCGCCTGGCTTGCCGGGACTGCGCTGCAGCAGCCAGACCTGCCGGGCTGGCGGCTCGGGTTCGGCCTTGGCCAGGCCGCCGCGGGTACCGAAGGCCGGATCGACACCCCATTCCGCCATCCAGCGGGCCGGATCGAGCGTCGGGGATGGACCTTCATGGACCAGGTATTCGGCGACATCGAACCCGATGCCACCGGCGCCGACCAGCGCCACGCGTGGACCACACACCACGCGCCCGGTGATCACGTCGTAGTAGCTGACGACCTTGGCGTGGTCCGCGCCGGGGAAGTCGACCTGGCG
The DNA here is from genome assembly GCF_022758295.1 of Lysobacter sp. CFH 32150. Lineage (GTDB taxonomy): Bacteria > Pseudomonadota > Gammaproteobacteria > Xanthomonadales > Xanthomonadaceae > CFH-32150. Next base: position 32,295 of record NZ_JALDWJ010000011.1, read on the forward strand.
CGGCGTGACGCCGGTGGCGAGCACGACGTCATCGAACCCGGCCAGGGCTTCCGACGTGGCGAGGGTCGACAGTTGCATCGCCACCCCGGTTTCCTCGAGACGATGGCGGAAGTAGCGCAAGGTCTCGTGGAATTCCTCCTTGCCGGGGATCCGCTTGGCGAGGTTGAACTGGCCACCGATCTCGGGCGCGGCGTCGAACAGGGTCACGCGATGCCCGCGCTCGGCCGCAACCGTTGCGCAAGCCAGGCCAGCGGGACCGGCGCCGACCACGGCGACGCGCCTGGGCGCAGTCGTCTTCGTGTAATTCAGTTCGGTTTCGGCGCAGGCGCGTGGATTGACCAGGCAACTCGCTTTCTTGGCGACGAAGACATGGTCGAGGCAGGCCTGGTTGCAGGCGATGCAGGTGTTGATCGCGTGCACCTTGCCGGTGCGCGCCTTGTTCACCCATTCCGGATCAGCCAGCAGCGGCCGCGCCATCGAGACGAGATCGGCGCCGCCGCTTGCGAGCACACGCTCGGCAACATCGGGCATGTTGATGCGGTTGGTGGCGACCAGCGGCAGCGCGACGTGCGGGCGCAGCTTCGCGGTGACGCCGGCGAACGCCGCGCGCGGCACCGACGTGGCGATGGTCGGCACGCGCGCCTCGTGCCAGCCGATGCCGGTGTTGAGGATGGTGGCGCCGGCGGCTTCGATCGCCTGCGCCTGCATCACGATCTCGTTCCAGTCCGAGCCGCCGTCGACCAGGTCGAGCAGGGACAGTCGATAGATGATGATGAAGTCGGGGCCGCAGGCTTCGCGCACGCGGCGCACGATTTCCACGGCGAAGCGCATGCGCTGTGTGGCATCGCCGCCCCAGCGGTCGTTGCGCTTGTTCGTTCGCGCAACCGTGAACTGGTTGATCAGATAGCCTTCCGAACCCATCAGTTCGACGCCGTCGTAACCGGCGTCGCGTGCGAGCTTCGCTGCATTCGCATAGGCCGCGATCTGGCGCTCCACGCCGCGCGCCGACAGACCGCGCGGCGTGAACGGATTGATCGGCGCCTTCAGCTTCGAAGGGGCGACCTGGAGCGGGTGGTAGGCATAGCGGCCCGCGTGCAGCAGCTGCAGGCAGATCTTCGCGCCATATGCGTGCACCGCCTGAGTGATCTGGCGATGCGGGCGGACTTCCCACGGCCATGACAGCTTGCTGGCGAAAGGCTTGAGCCACCCGACGATGTTCGGCGAGAAGCCGCCGGTGACGATCAGACCGACACCACCCGCCGCACGCTCGGCGAAGTAAGCCGCCAGCTGCGGGAAGTCGCGCGCGCGGTCCTCCAGCCCGGTATGCATCGAGCCCATCAGCACCCGATTGCGCAACGTGGTGAAGCCCAGGTCGAGTGGACTGAAAAGATGCGGGAACGCGGGAGCTGGCGTCATGCGTGCATACGGATGCGTACGGGATCGCGCACCATGCCCGGAACCGTGACTGATAACAAGCCGGTGCCTGATGACAAGGGCGTCAAGCGGTCTCGTCAGTCGAAGGCGAAGGCATCCAGCGCCAGCGAACCGAATTCGTGCGAGCGGTGAAGGGGGCGCACGTCGAAGCCTTCTCCGGCCGCGCCGAGGGCGACGAACAGCGGCATCAGGTGTTCGATCGTGGGATGGCTGCGGCGCGGGTTGGGGGCCAGTCGCTCCCAGTCGAGCAGGGCCGGGATGTCGCTGGCGTGGAGGCGGGCCCGCATCCACTCAGCGAAGGTGGCGGCCCAGTCCGGCATCGACGCATCCGGATGGCCCCAGTCGAGGTCACCCAGGTTGTGCACGAAGCCGCCCGACCCGATCACGAGTACGCCCTCGTCGCGTAGTGACGCCAGCGCGCGACCGACCCTGTAGTGATAGGCCGCATCGAGGTGCGGGTTGACCGAGAGTGGCACGACTGGAATCCCGGCCTCCGGGTACATCCGGCGCAGAGGTACCCAGACGCCATGATCGAGGCCGTGATGAGGTCGCTCATGCGGTTCAAGGCCGACGGCGGCCAGGCGTGCGGCGAGGGTGGCCGCAAGTTCGGGCGACCCCGGCGCCGGATACTGGATCTGGTACAGCGGCGCGGGGAAGCCGCCGAAGTCATGCACGGTCGCTGGCTGGCTTGCGCTGCCGACACTGGGATGTCCGGCCATGAAGTGGGCCGAAGCCACGACGATTGCCTGCGGGCGCGGCAGCTCCGCGCCCAGGCCGTCGAGGAAGCGACCGGCGGGGGAGTCCTGCACAGCCAGCATGGGCGAGCCATGGGACAGGAACAGAGTGGGGAGGCGATGGGCGTTCATGCCATGACGATGGCCTTGCGTTGCCGCAATGCCAAGGCCGTTGGTCGGTCCGCTGCGTTGCAGCCTGGCAACGCCGTCGCCCGTGTCTGGCAAAATGGTCGACTTCCCCTTCGCCGACCATGCCCGCATGAGCCACTACGACGCCCGTTCCGCCGTCCGCCCGCAACCTGACGCACCGATGGTCGACATCGCCGACTATGTGATCGATTACAGGATCGACTCGAAGGAGGCGTACGACACCGCGCGCTACATGCTGCTGGATTCGCTGGCCTGCGCAATGCTGGCAATGAAGTTCCCGGACTGCGTCAAGCACCTCGGCCCGCTGGTGCCGGGTGGCGAACTCCCGGGTGGCTCGCTCGTGCCGGGCACCAATTTCGAACTCGATCCGGTCCAGGCTGCGTTCAACATCGGCACGCTGGTGCGCTGGCTAGACTTCAACGACACCTGGCTCGCCGCCGAATGGGGTCATCCGTCCGACAACCTCGGCGCGATCCTCGCAGTCGCCGACTACCTCAGCCGCAAGGCACTGCGCGATGGCGACCAGAAACCGCTGACCGTGCGTGATGTACTGACCTGGGCGATCAAGGCGCACGAGATCCAGGGCGTGTACGCGCTGCAGAACTCGTTCAACCGCGTCGGCCTCGACCACGTGATCCTGGTGCGCCTGGCCTCGACAGCAGTCGCGACCGCGATGCTTGGGGGGGGCAAGGACGAAGTCGTCACCGCCGTGTCGCATTCCTGGATCGACAACGGCGTGCTGCGCACCTACCGCCACGCGCCGAACACCGGCCCGCGCAAGAGCTGGGCCGCGGGCGATGCCTGCCGCCGCGCCGTCACCCACGCGCTGAATGCGGCGCACAAGAAAGTCGTCGGCTACCCGAGTGCACTCAGCGCCAAGACCTGGGGCTTTTACGACATTGCCTTCAAGGGCAAGGAATTCCAGTTCGAGCGCCCGTTCGGCAGCTACGTGATGGAGAACGTGCTGTTCAAGATCAGCTTCCCGGCCGAATTCCATGCGCAGACCGCGGTCGAGTGCGCGATGCAGCTTCACCCGCAGGTGAAGGCCGCGCTTGAAAAGGGTGGGATCGACCAGATCGAGCGCATCGAGATCGAAACCCAGGAAGCCGGCGTCCGCATCATCGACAAGACCGGCCCGCTGTCCAACTACGCCGATCGCGACCACTGCATCCAGTACATGGTCGCCGTGCCGCTGATCTTCGGGCGCCTGACCGCCGATGACTACAACGACAGCATCGCCGCTGATCCGCGCATCGACGCCTTGCGCGAGAAGATGAAGGTCAAGGAGAACCCGCAGTTCACCAAGGACTACTTCGATGCGGACAAGCGCTACATCGGCAACTCGGTGCAGGTGTTCTTCAAGGACGGCAGTTCCACCGAGAAAGTGTCGATCGACTTCCCGATCGGCCACCGCAAGCGTCGTGGCGAGGGCATCCCGGTGTTAATGTCCAAGTTCGAGGCGGCGATTCGCGGGCACCTGCCTGCAGCCCAAGCCGATCGATTGATGGCGCTGGCCGGTGCTCCAGCGGAGCTGGAAGCCATGTCGATCACCGACTTCATCAACCTATACCGGGTGTGATGCGGAGCACCCATCGTGGGGTTGGAGTATTTGAACTGTTATGGTAGCGTTAACAAGGCCTTCACGCGGCCCGTCATACTCTGAACGAGATGGCGTGCGGACAACGGCCGTCTGAATCGAACACGCTTCAAGGCTTTACCGGTTTCTTTACCCTGATCAAGGAGCTGAACATGAACAAGAAACTCCTCTGTGCTGCGCTGTTGGGCGGCCTGAGCGTTGCGCAGGCCGTGTCCGCGCAGGACTTCGATGATCGCTGGTATGTCGCCGGTTCGACCGGTGTCAATTTCCAGGACAACGATCGCGGCACGGAAGACTCGATCTTCGGCACCCTCGGCTTCGGCAAGTTCCTGAACCCGAACTGGTCGGTCGACTTCGAGTTGAACTACCAGAATCCCGACAAGAGCTCCGACCCGAACCTCTGGTGGAGCCAGTACGGCGTCTCCGCCGATGCGCGCTATCACTTCCGTAATGCCGACCGTAACTGGTGGCCCTATGTGCGTGGTGGCATCGGCTTCCAGCGCCACGAAGAAGAGTTCGTGCGCGATCCCGCCTTCGGTACGCCGGATGACGGTTGGCCGGCCCAGCACGAAGACAACAACGTCGCGCTGAACCTCGGCGCCGGCTTGCAGTTCGACTTCGGCCGCGTTGATCTGCGTACGGAAGTCGGCACCCGCGTCGATTTCGACGAAGTGCAGGCTCGTCCGGCCCAGCAGCAGGAAGACTACTTCACCGATCTGCTCGCTTCGGTCGGCCTGACCGTGGCGCTTGGACCGGAGGCTGCTACACCGGTCGCTCCGGCCCCGGTTGCCCCGAACTGCGCGGACAGCGACAGCGATGGCGACGGCGTCAATGATTGCGACGACAAGTGCCCGGGTTCGCAGGCTGGCCAGACCATCGGTCCGGACGGCTGCCCGGTGCCGGTGTCGATCGACCTCAAGGGCGTGAACTTCGACTTCGACAAGTCGAACCTGCGTCCGGACGCCGTGGCGATCCTGAACGAGGCCATCGAGATCCTGAAGCGCTATCCCGACCTGAAGGTTGAAGTCGCCGGTCACACCGACGCGATCGGTACCGATGCCTACAACCAGGGCCTGTCCGAGCGTCGCGCCCGCGCCGTGTACGACTACCTGACCAGCAACGGCATCGACGCTGCTCGCCTGGTGGGCCCGAACGGTTACGGCGAGAGCCGTCCGATCGCGCCGAACACCAACGAAGATGGTTCGGACAATCCGGAAGGCCGTGCGCGCAACCGCCGCACCGAGCTGAACGTCCAGAACTAAGTTCGTCGGCAACACCGTTGTTCACGAAGCCCGGCCTCGCGCCGGGCTTCGTTTTTTGCGCAAGGATCACGCGAGATGTGATGCGCTGCAGTTGTTCGATCCGATGGTCACACCTACACTGCCCGCGTATCGGAGGAGAGTGGTCATGCATCGTGCGATCGTGGGTTTGACGCTGTTGTTCGCCGCGGGTATCGCGCAGGCCCAAAGCGCTGCCAACTGCGCGGCAGTAATGGCACCGAAGGCGTTGCCGATCCAGCCGACCATGCTCGCTCCGATCGCGTCGGAACTGACCGCGCTCAGCCATCAGCTTGGCGCGCCGACGGGTGTGCTGGCGCAGGCATTCGATGAAGCGCAATCAGTCGACAACGTACTGCTGCGTTTGCGCATCGAAGGTTGCCAGAGCGTCGCCAACGCATTGCCGGCGACATCGCCGGCCGGCGGCATCATCGATCCGGCCACGTACAAGCCACTGACAGAGTTCGACAACACGCCGTGGCGGTTCGACATGAACCAGAACGGCAAGCGCATGACTGCCGACGAGTTCAGCGCGTGGATGCAGGCACGCGGCGTGCGTGTGGCAAAGGGCGCGACCCCGGCGACTGCCCCAGCCGCGGCCCCGGCCGTTCCGGGCGATCCGCTGACGCAGCCAGTGGTTCCACCTGCGATTCCGACCACGCCACCTGCCGTGCCGCCTGCCGACCTGCTGCCGGACCCGCCGCCGGACCCGCAGCAACCGTCGAAGCCGTGAGCAAACCCGTGCTGGCGGCAGGCGCCAGCGAACCTGGGGGATAGCGGTAAGCGATGGCACCAGCGCCCCGCCATGGTCTCGCGCGCGTCTTGTCGAAGCGGGGCGTGTGTTCGCGCACCGAAGCGACCAGATGGATCGTCGACGGCCGCGTGAGCGTTGATGGTCGCATCATCCGCGATCCTGAATTTCCAACCGTGCGCGATCGTCATCGCATAGCAGTGGACGGCCGCGATCTCGACGTCACGCCGCGCCTGTACCTGATGCTCAACAAACCGCGGGGCCTGGTCACGAGTGCCAGCGATGAACGCGGCCGTGACACTGTGTATCGCTGCCTCGATGGCGCCCGGCTTGAAGGAACAAGCCTGCCTTGGCTCGCGCCGGTCGGCCGGCTCGACAAGGCCAGCGAAGGCCTGCTGCTGTTCTGCAACGATCCCGAATGGGCCGCGCGCATCACAGACCCCGAGCATGGCCCCGACAAGACATACCACGTGCAGGTCGACGCGATTCCAGACGTCGCGTTGCTCGCTGCGTTAATGGATGGAGCGGACGCGAGCGGCGAGCACCTGCGCGCCAAGTCGGCGCGGTTGTTGCGCGTCGGCGAAAAGAACGCATGGCTGGAGATCGTGCTCGACGAAGGCCGCAACCGACAAATCCGACGCCTGCTTGAGGCATTCGATATCAGGGTCTTGCGATTGGTGCGTGTCGCGATTGGCGACCTCGCACTCGGCGATTTGGCGAAAGGGGAGTGGCGCGTGCTGACCGACGAAGAGATGGCAAGCCTTTCGTAGGGTGGGCTTCAGCCCACCGCAACCACCTGGTATCGCGATGGTGGGCCAAGGCCCACCCTACACAACACCCAACTCACGCCCGATCTTCGTGAACGCTGCGATCGCGCGATCCAGATGTTCGCGCGTATGCGCGGCACTCAGCTGCGTGCGTATGCGCGCCTGGCCCTGCGGGACTACCGGGAAAAAGAAGCCGATCGCGTAGATGCCCTCTTCAAGCAGGCGCGTGGCGAACTTTTGCGCCAGCGGTGCGTCGTACAGCATCACCGGGCTGATCGGATGCACGCCTGGTTTGATGTCGAAACCGGCCTTGGTCATCTGCTCGCGGAAGTAGACGGTGTTGGCGGCGAGGCGCTCGCGCAACTCGCCTGCGCTGGACAGCATCTCGAAGGCCTTGATGCCCGCGGCGACCACGTGTGGCGGCAACGAGTTGGAGAACAGATACGGACGCGAACGCTGGCGCAGCAGTTCGATCACTTCCTTCTTCGCCGTGGTGAAGCCGCCGAGCGCTCCGCCCATCGCTTTGCCGAGCGTGCCGGTGAAGATGTCGATCCTGTCCATCACGCCTTTCACTTCGGCCGAGCCACGACCGGTGGCGCCGAGGAAGCCGGTGGCGTGGCATTCGTCGATATGGACGAGGGCGTTGTACTGCTTGGCCAATCGCGTGATTTCGTCGAGCGGTGCGATGAACCCGTCCATCGAGAACACCCCATCGGACGTGATCAGCTTGGTCTTGCAACCGGCTGCATCGGCGGCCTGCAACTGCTTTTCCAGATCGGCCATGTCGCAGTTGGCGTAGCGGAAGCGCTTAGCTTTGCACAGGCGCACGCCATCGATGATGGATGCGTGGTTGAGCGCGTCGGAGATGATCGCGTCATCCTCGCTCAGCAGCGGCTCGAACAAGCCGCCGTTGGCGTCGAAACAGGCGGCGTAGAGGATCGTGTCCTCGGTGCCGAAGAAGTCGGCGATCGTCTTCTCGAGTTGCTTGTGCAGGTCCTGCGTGCCGCAGATGAAACGCACCGAAGCCATGCCGAAACCATGCGTGTCGAGCGCATCCTTCGCCGCGGCGATCACATCCGGATGGTCGGCGAGCCCGAGGTAGTTGTTAGCGCAGAAATTCAGCACCGTGCGGCCATCGGCGAGGGTGATCTCGGCCGACTGCGGCGAGGTGATGATGCGCTCGGACTTGAACAGGCCTTGCGTGCGAATCGATTCGAGCTCTTCGGCGTAACGTTGCGTCAGCGACATGGCGTACCCATTGTGATTTTGATTCCGTAGGAGCGGCTTACAGCCGCGAGCTTTTCTGCTTCAGCCGCTTGCTAGGGGAAGAGCTCGCGGCTGTAAGCCGCTCCTACAAGGGTGGCGGCTCAGTTCCAGCTCAGCACGACCTTGCCTGCCTTCCCCGATTCCATCAGCTCGAAACCCTTCTGGAAGTCGTCAATCGGCAGCTGGTGCGTCAGCACCTTGCCGAGCGGGAAACCGGACAGCACCAACTGCGTCATCTTGTACCAGGTCTCGTACATCCGCCGGCCGTAGATGCCTTGCACGGTCAGGCCCTTGAAAATGATCTTGTCCCAGTCGGCGCCGGCACCCTTGGGCATGATGCCGAGCATCGCGATCTTGCCACCGTGATACATGCAGTCGAGCATGTCGTTGAACGCGCGCGGGTTGCCGCTCATCTCCAGGCCCACGTCGAAGCCTTCCATGTGCAGGTCGTTCATCACGTCCTTCAGCGACGTGTTCGCGACGTTGACCACGCGGGTGGCGCCCATGTCGGCGGCAAGCTTCAGGCGGTAGTCGTTGACGTCGGTGACGACGACGTTGCGTGCGCCGATGTGCTTGCAGATGCCGGCGGCGATGATGCCGATCGGGCCGGCGCCGGTGATCAGCACGTCCTCGCCGACGACGTCGAATTCCAGCGCGCAGTGTGCGGCGTTGCCATAAGGATCGAAGAACGCAGCCAATTCGGACGGGATCTGGTCGGGAATCGGCCACAGGTTGCTGGCCGGCATCACGATGTATTCGGCGAAGGCGCCATGGCGATTGACGCCGATACCGACGGTGTTCGGACACAGGTGCTGGCGACCGGCGCGGCAGTTGCGGCAATGGCCGCAGACGATGTGGCCTTCGGCCGACACGCGCTGGCCGACCTTGTAGCCGGATACGCCTGGTCCGAGTTCGACCACGCGGCCGACGAATTCGTGGCCGATCACGAGCCCGGGCTTGATCGTGCGCTGGCTCCACTCGTCCCACAGGTAGATGTGCAGGTCGGTACCGCAGATCGCGGTTTTCTCCAGCTTGATCAGAACTTCGTTGGCGCCGGGCGTCGGCACCGGCACCTGTTCCATCCAGATGCCCTTGCCGGCTTCGCGCTTGACCAGCGCTTTCATTGTTTGCGTCATGGGAGTGCCTTTGAAGCCGGCGCAGCTGCGGGAGAGGGGCGCAATTATACGCGCGGCCTCCTCTGACTTATGGCGTTTGCCGGCCCGTCCGGCATCGCCTATCGTCGCCGCTCCCATCGTTCGGTAACCACCATGCGCCAGCGTTTGCTTGCCCTGTCCCTGACCTTGTGTCCATGTCTGTTCATGGCCGCCACCGCCCATGCCGACGAAGGCATGTGGATGCCGTCGCAATTGCCCGATATTGCGACGCAGCTGCGCGCAGCCGGATTCCAGGCGGATCCCGCGGGCCTGGCCGAACTCGCCAAGCCGCCGATGAACGCGGTGGTGAAAGTCGGCGGCGCTAGTGGTGCGTTCGTGTCGAAAGATGGCCTGGTGCTGACCAACCACCACGTCGCGTTCGGCGTGATCCAGTACAACAGCAAGCCTGAGCATGACCTGATCGCGAACGGTTACATCGCCGCCGATCGCGCGACCGAACTGCCGGCCAATCCCGACTATCGTGTGCTGGTGACCACGGCATTCGACAAGGTCACCGACCGCGTCCTCGCCGACGCACGCGGCAAGCAGGGACGCGCGTACTACGACGCCGTCGACGCCGCGACCAAGGCCGTCGTCGCCGAGTGCGAAAAAGAAGCGGGCTACCGCTGCAGCGTTGCCAACATGTATTACGGCACCGATTTCTACCTGATCAAGCAGCTGGAACTGCGCGACATCCGTCTCGTCTATGCACCGCCGGATGCGATCGGAAACTACGGCGACGAGATTGACAATTTCATGTGGCCACGCCACAGCGGCGACTTCACCCTGTTGCGTGCCTATGTCGGCAAAGACGGCAAGCCTGCGGACTACGCCGTCGACAACGTGCCGTACGCGCCACCGGCCCATTTGCAGATCGCGACCGAGCACGTCAAGGCGGGCGATTTCGCAATGCTGGCCGGTTACCCGGGCGTGACATTCCGTCATCGCATGGCCGCGGAGTTCGCCAACCAGATCGATTGGCAGCTGCCGTCGCGCGTGGCCCTGTTCGACGGCATCATCAAGACCATCGAAAGCGCAACGGCCAACGATGCAGCCGCGAAGGTGCTCTACGCCTCGCAGGTACAGAGCCTCAAGAACGGCCTCAAGCGCGCTCAGGGCGAACTCGATGGCCTGCGCCGCAGCGATGCTGTGCGCGTGCGTGGCGAAGACGAGACGGCGATGATGGCGTGGCTGGCGAAGCAACCCGGTGCCGGCGCGATCCAGGCAGACATCAAGGCCACGCAGGTGCAACTCGACGCGGCGAAGGCGATGCGCGAACGCGATCAGTTGCTGGCCAATATCCGATCGCAGTCGCAATTGCTGCGCGCTGCACTGACCTTGCAACGACTCGCCCTGGAGCGCGGCAAACCCGACGCGCAGCGCGAGTCCGGCTACCAGCAGCGCGACGAGACGCTGATCACCGGGCAGCTCAAACAGGTGCAGCGCCGTTACGCAGCAGCGATCGAAACAGCATTGCTGCGCGACCTGCTGCGCCAATACCAGGCACTGCCAGCGGCGCAACACGTTGCGGAATTCGATGCGGTGTTCGGAACCACCCCCGAACAACTGAAGAACAAGCTCGATGCCCTGTACGCGGGCACCAAGCTCGGCGACGAGGCCGAGCGCCTGCGCGTGATGCAAGCCAGTGCGGACGAACTCGGCAAATCGAGCGATACGCTGCTGCAAGCCGCCGCCACGCTGATGCCGGCGATCCTGCGCATCGAAGAAGAGAGCAAGGCGCGCGACGGCGAATTGCTGCGCCTGCGTCCGGCCTACATGCGCGCATTGATTGCCTACCGCAAGTCGCAAGGACGCGCCGTGTATCCCGATGCCAATTCCACCTTGCGGGTGAGCTACGGCAAGGTCAGTGCGATGACGCCGCGCGACGGCATCGACTACCGGCCACTGACGACGGTTCAGGGGATTCTCGAGAAACACACCGGGCGGGCGCCGTTCGACGCACCCAAGCCGTTGCGCGACGCGATTGCGAAAGGCGATTTCGGCAGTACCGCCGATCCACAGTTGAAGACGCAAACCGTCGATCTCATGACCAACCTCGATACCACCGGCGGCAATTCCGGCTCACCGGTACTGGATGCACGCGGCAAGCTGATCGGGTTGAACTTCGACAGCAACTGGGAAGCGGTGAGCGCCAGCTGGATGTTCGACCCGCGCTACAAGCGCGCGATCCATGTCGACATGCGTTACCTGCGCTGGTTGCTGGCCAAGGTTTATCCGGCCCCGCACCTGCTCAAGGAACTGAACCTGCCGGCTGAGTGATCCGGCGAGTACGAGCAAAAACGCCAATCGGATTATCGATCGGCGTTTTGCTTTGTGTTATCCGGCGTCATCGAGCGCGTAATCGAAGGTGTAGTAATGCTTGCCTTCGGTGATGTCGATCTTCATCGAGCCACTCAGCCCCTTCAGCTCCCCGGTGCCGGAGTCCGGCACCACCGTAAGCGCCAGCGAAGGCGTTCCGCGATCCATGATGCCGTTGTGCTGCATGAAGAACGTGCCCGCACGGCCTCGCAATGCGCCGGAAAGCCGTTCTACAGCGACGTAACCGGCCGAACCCGGCACGTCCGTGCCGACGGCGAGCATGTGCACCACGCTGGTGGCGTCGAAATCGCCGTGGAAGCGTTTGTCGAAGCGGAAATGCCCGGCAACCGCGCCATCGCCCATGTCGCAGGGCGCTTCCGGGCTGCGTGTTACGTCGAATTCGCCCTTGACCTGCTGTTCCATGTCGCACTCCTCGGAAGGTGCGCCATGGTGGCGCAGGCGATGCTGGTTGCCAATGCAACCGTTGCACGCCCGGCGAGGTCTGCTACGCTTCACCCGTCGCGGATTCCCATGCCAGCCGGCCCCGTCTCCCGACCCGAGTTAGTTAGCGCCGCCCCGTGCGGCCCCGCTTTAAGCGGACGTACCCGTAGTGCCGGCTTGCAGGCTTTCCGCGCTCCCACCACCCCTGGAGCTTGCGATGAAAGTACTGGCCTGCGATGGCATCCATGAAGACGGTTTGGCCCTGTTCCGCGCTGCGGGCTGGGACGTCACCGTATCCGACCCGATCAAAGACCCCGCCACGCTCGCCGATGCGTTGGGCGATGTCGATGCCATCCTGGTGCGCTCGGCGACCCAGGTGCCGGCCGAGGCGCTGGCCAAAGCCAAGCACTTGCGCGTGATCGGTCGGGCGGGCGCCGGCGTCGATACGATCAATGTAGAAGCCGCCACCGAACGCGGCATCGCGGTGATGAACGCACCCGACGGCAACACGCTGGCCGCGGCCGAACACGCGATTTCGCTGCTGTTCGCCCTCGCGCGCCATATCCCACGCGCCGATGCCGGCATGAAGAAAGGCGAGTGGCCGAAAGCGGGCCTCACCGGCTTCGAACTCGAGGGCAAGAAGCTCGGCGTGATCGGACTTGGCCGCATCGGTGGCACCGTCGCCCGCAAGGCGCAGGGCATCGGCATGGAAGTCGCCGCCTACGATCCGTTCCTGCCCGCCGCTGCAGCTGGCAAGGGCAGCGTGCCGCTGAAAACGCTCGACGAATTGCTGGCGTGGGCCGACATCGTCACCTTGCACATCCCGCGCACCAAGGAAACGACGAACCTGCTGTCGGAAGAACGCATGCGTGCGATGAAGCCGGGCGCGTACCTGATCAACGCCGCGCGCGGTGGCCTGGTCGATGAAGCCGCGTTGATTCGCCTGCTCGACGAAGGCCACCTCGCCGGCGGCGCGCTCGACACGTTCGTCACCGAACCGCTGCAAGCCGACTCGCCGCTGCGCGCACATCCGAAATTGATCCTCACGCCGCATCTGGGCGCATCCACCAGCGAAGCGCAGCAGGCGGTCAGCACCATCCTGGCGCGACAGATCATCGATTTCGTCGCCACCGGTGCGGTTGCCGGCTGCGTCAACCTGCCGCCGCTCACGGCCGAAGCTGCGCGCGAAGTCGGGCCATGGATGCCGCTGATGTCGTCGCTCGGCCGCCTCGCCGCGCGCCTGGTGCCGGCTCCGACGCGCCTGACCATCACCTATGCGGGCCGCACCGAAGCGTTGGATACGCGGCCGCTGACTCGATTGCTGGTCGCAGCGTTGTTGGGCGCGCATTCGGGCCGTGTCACGCCGGTGAATGCCCTGCAGGAAGCCGCCGCGCGCGGCCTCACGGTGGCCGAAACCGTTGGCGGCGATGGCGACGGCTTCGATCGCCTGCTGCGGATCCGTGTCGAAGGCGAGGACCGCACGCGCGAAATCGAAGCCACCTTGCACCGCGGCCCGCGCGTGGTGCGACTGGACGGCGTCGAAATCGAATTCGATCCGCAGGCCAACGTGCTGCTGCTGCGCAACGAGGACCGCCCCGGCATGATCGGCACCGTCGGTTCGCAACTGGGTGCGGCCGGCATCAACATCGTCAACTTCGCCCTCGGCGCGGCGGGCGATGGCCAGGCGCGTGCGGCGATCACGGTCGATCAACCGCTGAGCGAAGCGCAACTCGACATCCTGCGCGCCACGCCCGGCGTGCTCTCGCTGCAGCAGGTCTGACCATGCGCATCCTGCTCGCTCGCCACGGCGAAACCCCATGGAACGCCGAGGGCCGCTACCAAGGCCAGGAAGACATCGCGCTGTCGCCGGTCGGCGAAGCGCAGGCGCGCGCCCTCGGCGAACGCCTGCGCGACGTACGCATCGACCGCGCCGTCGCCTCGCCGCTGGTGCGGTCCTTCCGCACGGCCCAGCTCGCGCTCGGTGCGGAGCGCGAGGGCATGCTCAGTGCCGACGATGGGCTGATGGAAATCGCCCACGGCACCTGGGAAGGCCTGCTCGCCAGCGAAATCCGCGAACGCGACCCCGACCGTCTGCACGCGTGGCGCCATACCCCGCACGAAGTGCTCATGCCCGAAGGCGAATCGCTGGAGCACGTGTTCGCGCGCGCCTGGCCCGCGCTTGCGCGCGCGTGTACGGGCCTAGGTGCCGACGACACGCTGCTGGTCGTCGCTCATGACGCCGTCAATCGCGTCCTGCTCTGCCGCATCCTCGGCATCCCGCTCGCGCGGCTGTGGAGCTTCCGCCAAGCGCCGACGACGTTGAACCTGCTCGAAGGCCCGGACGTCGAGACCCTGGAAGTGGTGCGGCTCAACGATTGCACGCACCATACGGCATTGTTCGGAGAAGCCGTCCACCGCGCGCTGTAATGCGTGTTGTTGGTGTTGTCGTTGTTGTTGTGGGAGCGACGTAAGTCGCGATGCTTGCCCGTCGCTCCCACAGTGCCTACCGCGGATAATGGCGAATCCGCTTATTGCATCGACACCATGCCCCGCACGCTTCCCGAGTGGCTCGCCCACATCGAGCAACAACATCCCAAGTCGATCGACATGGGCCTGGAGCGCGTCCGCGAAGTCGCCGCGCGCATGGGCCTGAAACGTCCGGCGAAGAAAGTCATCACCGTCGCCGGCACCAACGGCAAGGGGTCGACGGTCGCCTTCATCGAGGCGATCGCGCGCGCTGCGGGGTGGAAAGTCGGCGCCTACACCTCGCCGCATCTGCTCGACTACAACGAGCGGGTGCGGATCCAGGGGCACGACGCCGCAGATGATGAGCTCGTCGCTGGTTTCGAAGTCGTGGAAGCCGTGCGCAGTGATGTACCACTGACATATTTCGAATACGGCACCCTCTGCGCGCTGTGGCTGTTCCAGCGCAGCAAGCTCGACCTTGCCGTACTCGAAGTCGGCCTCGGTGGCCGCCTCGATGCGACGAACCTGATCGATCCCGATGTCGCGGTGATCACGACGGTCGACCTCGATCACCAGGATTGGCTCGGTGGCGACCGTGAGCTGATCGGTTTCGAGAAAGCCGGCATTGCCCGCGCATGGAAGCCGTTGATCCTGGGCGACGACGACCCGCCATCAAGCGTGCTCGGCCACGCCTATGCGATCGGTGCGTCCGCGATCCGGGCGAACTGCGATTTCTTCTTCGACGGGATCGACGCCGGGCATTGGCGCTGGCGCGAAGTGGGTTACGCGATCGATCTGCCGCTGCCCCAGTTGGTCGCGCCGGTGCAGCTGCGCAACGCGTCGATCGCGATCGCGGCCTTGCGCGCGCTCGGCAAGCCACTGCCCCGTGCGGCGATTGTGCAGGGTGTCGCCGCCGCGCATGTGCCCGGGCGGTTGCAGCATTTCGAGCGCGATGGGGTCGAGATCGTGGTCGATGTCGGCCACAACCCGCAGGCGGCACGGCAACTGGCGGCCTGGTTGCAGGCGTCGCCGGCGACGGGACACACGCATGCGGTGTTCGCCGCGTTGGGCGACAAGGACGTGACCGGCGTGGTGGGGGCGCTCGCCGGACACGTCGATCACTGGCATCTCGCCGGCCTGGTCGAAAGCGGCCCGCGCGGGCTCGATGTCGACGCGTTTGCGCAGCGCCTCGTAGGTACGGCCGCCAGTACGGGTGCCCGTCATGGGGACATGGCGCAAGCGCTCGCCGCCGCGCGCACTGGCGCGCAGGCGGGCGATCGCATCCTCGTGTTCGGCTCGTTCCACACCGCGGCAGCGGCTCTGAAGGTATTGGGTTCATAAGCGGCAGTGGGGCGGCGGGTATAATTCACGCGGCACTGTCGCCGGTCGCCCCGAGCCCCGATGGAAACTCCCCTGAAACAGCGATTGATCGGCGCGGCCGTGCTGGTCGCGCTGGCGGTGATCTTCCTGCCGATGCTGATCCAGGGTCCGGCGCCGGAAAGCGGCGTGTCCGACGTCCCGCTGACGCCCCCAGACGCCCCGGCCGGGCAGTACGAAACCCGCGACCTGCCGCTGGTCGCCCCCGGCGTCGCACCGGATAGCGGCGTAGTCGGCATGGATGCGAGTGCACCGGCGCCAGAGGGCGACAATCCCGATGCCGCGGACCTCGCTACGCCGGTCGCACCGCTGGACAACGCCGAGACCACCGCCTCCCCGATTGTCGAGGAACCAACCCGCAGCGACACCATGTTCCCGGCGCCTACCGCCGGCGGCAATTTCGCGGTGAATTTCGGCGCGTTCTCCACCGCGGTCGCCGCGGACAAACTCATCGCTTCGCTGCGGGCTTCGCAATTGCCCGGCTATCGCGAAGCGGCAACCGTCAACGGCAAGACCGTTCAACGCGTGCGCATCGGCCCCTATGCGACCCGTGCCGAAGCCGAAGCCGCGCGCCTGCGCGCCGTGCACGTACGCGACGACGTGGGTGCCAAGGTCGTGGCGCTTGATGCCGAGGTCGAGACTGCGGCGGCGAAACCCGCTGCGGTCGCAACGACGACGACCAAGCCTGCCGAAACCGCCAAGCCGGCCGCGCCTGCCGCCGCCAAACCGGCCGCTCCCAAACCGGTGGCCGCCAGCAACGTCGGCTTCGCGCTGCAGCTTGCCGCCTTCAGCAAGGCCGCCGACGCCACCGCGCTGCGCGACAAATTGCGCGCTGCCGGCTTCAGCGCTTTCACCGAGTCGGTCAGCACCGACAAGGGCACGTTGACGCGCGTGCGCGTCGGACCGGTCTTGAACCGCGCCGACGCGGACCAATTGAAGGCGCAGGTCAAATCCAAACTCGGGATGGACGGCATCGTCCGTCCGCATCCGTAACAAGCACCACGCTCACTCGCAGTCGTATCAACAGGAACTCAGCATCATGTGCGGCATCGTAGGGATCGTCGGAACCACAGAAGTCGCAGCCGCGTTGTACGACGGCCTGGCCATGCTGCAGCACCGCGGCCAGGACGCGGCCGGCATCGCCACCGCCGACGGCTCGCATCTGCGCGTGCACAAAGGCAACGGCCTGGTGCGCGACGTGTTCGACGCCAAGGCGATGCGCCTGCTCGAAGGCCGCGTCGGCATCGCCCACTGCCGCTATCCGACCGCGGGCAGCGAAGGTTCCGACGAAGCGCAGCCGTTCTACGTCAACTCGCCCTATGGCATCGCGCTGGCGCACAACGGCAACCTGATCAACACCGACGCGCTGCGCCGCGAGGTATTCGAGCAGGACCGTCGCAACGTCAACACCGAATCCGATTCGGAAGTGCTACTCAACGTGTTCGCGCACGAGCTCGACACCCAGCATGCACTGACCCCGGAATCCGCATTCCGCGCCGTCGAAGGCGTCAACCGCCGCGCGAAAGGCGGCTACGCGGTGGTGGCGACGGTGCTCGGCCTCGGCCTGGTCGCGTTCCGCGATCCGCACGGCATCCGCCCGCTGGTGCTCGGCAAACGCAGCACCCCCAGTGGCGATGAGTACGCAGTGGCATCGGAATCGGTGGCGCTCGACGTACTCGGCTTCGAGCGCGTGCGTGACGTCGCGCCGGGCGAGGCGATCGTGGTCACCGCGCGCGGCGAATTGTTCGCCCGCATCTGCGCCGAGCCGCAGCAGCACGCGCCGTGCATTTTCGAATACGTGTACTTCGCCCGTCCCGACTCGATGATCGAGGACATCTCGGTGCACAAGGCGCGCATGCGCATGGGCGTCACCCTGGGCGAGAAGATCCAGCGCGAACGCCCCGACCACGGCATCGACGTGGTGATCCCGATTCCCGACACCTCGCGCGATTCCGCGCTGGAAATCGCCAACGTGCTCGGCGTGAAATACCGCGAGGGTTTCATCAAGAACCGCTACATCGGCCGCACCTTCATCATGCCGGGGCAGGGCGAGCGGGTGAAATCGGTCAAGCGCAAGCTCAATCCGATCCCGCTGGAGTTCCGCGACCGCGTCGTGCTGCTGGTCGACGACTCGATCGTGCGCGGCACCACGTCGAAGCAGATCGTGCAGATGGCGCGCGAGGCCGGCGCCAAGAAGGTCTACCTCGCTTCCGCCGCGCCGCCAGTGCGTTACCCCAACATCTACGGCATCGACATGCCGTCGAGCGACGAACTGGTCGCCCACGGCCGCACCGAGAAGGAAATCGAGGAGTTGCTGGGCTGCGACTGGCTGATCTACCAGGACCTCGCCGATCTCGAAACCGCCGTCGCCGGACCGAAATTCCCGGGCCGCAAGTTCGACAGCTCCTGCTTCAACGGCGAATACGTCACCGGCATCGAGGCGGGCTATTTCGAGCGCATCCAGCAGTTGCGTTCGGACGAGGCGAAGAAGAAGCGGCGCGTGGCGTCGTAATCGCGATGACGGCGTTGTTCGATGCGGCGCGCGATTGCCTCAACGCCGCGACGCCGGAAGACAAAGTCGCACGGACCTTCGTCGCAGCTGAAGCCTTCGCCCGCGGCGAACTGAGCATCCCCGACGACGCGCCGCCGCCCGAGCCGATCGGAATGCCCGGCCGGCCGCCGACGCCAAGACTGGTCCATCCGCGTGAGTTGCCAAAACGTGGCTTCGGCACGTACGCAGGCCGCGCGGGGTTCATCCACGCCATCGCCCATATCGAATTCAACGCCATCGACCTGGCCTGGGACGCCGTCTACCGCTTCCGCGGCCTGCCGCGCGAGTACTACGCCGATTGGGTGGGCGTGGCGAACGACGAGGCGCGGCATTTCGTGATGCTGCGCGAGCGCCTGCGCGAATTCGGCCACGATTACGGCGATTTTGACGCCCACAACGGGTTGTGGGAGATGGCCGAGAAGACCGCGCTCGACGGCCTCGCACGCATGGCGCTGGTGCCGCGCGTGCTCGAAGCGCGCGGGCTCGATGTCACGCCGGGGATGATCGTCAAACTGCGTGCGCTCGGCGACGATGCCACCGCCGATATCCTGGAGGTCATCCTGCGCGAGGAAGTGGCGCATGTCGCCGCTGGTTCGAACTGGTTCCGCTGGTATTGCGAGCGCGACGGCATCGAACCGAAAGCGCGTTTCCGCGAATTGCTGGGCGAAGTGCGTGCCAGCGTGCACGGGCCGTTCAACCTGGAGGCGCGTAGTGCGGCAGGCTTCGACGCGGACGAGTTGGCAGCGCTGCAACAGCCCTAAGCGCAGCCTTTTTCGTAGGAGCGGCTTATAGCCGCGAGCTCCTATCGATCCGGGCGAACACAAGAGCTCGCGGCTATAAGCCGCTCCTACAGCTGAGACAGCTTCGCGCTGTCGGGATCGACCCTCAACACCGAGCCCTGCTCATACCAGTCGCCCAGCACGATCCGCGTACCGCCCGCGTGCTTGTGCACCGCCGGGCGATGCGTATGGCCGTGGATCAACGTGTCGATCCCATAACGCGCCAGCGTGGCTTCGACCGTGGCCGGGGCGACATCGGTGATCGTTTCCATCTTGCCCTGCGACTGCAGGCCCGACTGGTGCGCCTTGCTCGCGGCACGCGCCTGTTGCGCGAACGCCAGTCGCGCCGGCAGCGGTTGCGAGAGGAATTGTTGCTGCCATTGCGGATTGCGCGTCTGCGCGCGGAACGCCTGGTAGGCGATATCGTCGGTGCACAGCAAGTCGCCGTGCATCAGCAACGTCGGTTTGCCATACAGCATCACCACGGCCGGGTCGGGCAGGATGGTCATGCCGGCGCGGCGCGCGTAGTCGTCGTACAGCAGGAAATCGCGGTTGCCGCGGATGAAGAACACCGGCACGCCGGCGTCGCGCAATCCGCGCAACTTGTCGGCAACGAACTGGCCGGTTTCGGACGGATCATCGTCGCCCACCCAGGCCTCGAATAGGTCGCCGAGGATGTACAGCGCATCGGCCGTGCGCGCCTCGCCGTCGATGAAGTCGCCGAACAGGCGGGTGATTTCGGGACGCTCGGCGTCGAGGTGCAGGTCGGAAATGAACAACGTCGTCATTGCGCCATTGTAAAGCGGAGCCTGCTTCGCTCGCCCGGGACAAAAGCCTTGGCCGCCGCGCTCCGGTAAAATTGCCGGATTCCGTATTCCAGGCCTCCGCATGACCTGCCGCACCCGCTTCGCCCCCAGTCCCACCGGCTACCTGCACATCGGCGGCGCGCGCACCGCGCTGTATTGCTGGCTGGAGGCGCGTCGCCGCGGCGGCCAGTTCATCCTGCGCATCGAGGACACCGACCGCGAGCGCAGCACGCAGGCGGCGATCGACGCGATCCTGCAGGCGATGGGCTGGCTCGGGCTGGACTACGACGAAGGCCCGATCTACCAAACCCACCGGCTCGATCGCTACCGCGAAGTGGCTGAGCAGATGGTCGCTGCCGGCACGGCGTATTACGCCTATGAGACCAAAGAAGAACTCGAGGCGATGCGCGAGGCGGCCACTGCCGCGAACGAGAAACCGCGCTACAACGGCGCCTATCGCGAACAGAACGCTGGCTATCGCGATGATCCCAATCGCGTGATCCGTTTCAAGAATCCGCTCGAAGGCGTGGTGGCATGGGAGGACAAGGTCAAAGGTCGCATCGAGATCAGCAACAGCGAGCTCGACGACCTGGTGATCTTCCGTTCCGATGGCCACCCGACCTACAACTTCGCCGTCGTCGTCGACGATCTCGACATGCAGATCACCGATGTCGTGCGTGGCGACGACCACGTCAACAACACGCCCCGCCAGATCAACATCTATGCAGCGCTGGGCGCACCGGTGCCGCATTTCGCGCACCTGCCAATGATTCTCGATCCCGAAGGCGCCAAGCTGTCCAAGCGCACCGGTGCGGCCGACGTGATGCAGTATCGCGACGAGGGTTACCTGCCGCATGCGCTGCTGAATTACCTGGTGCGGCTGGGCTGGTCGCACGGCGACCAGGAAATCTTCTCGATCGCGGAGATGACTTCGCTGTTCGACCTGAAGGACGTCAACGCCAAGGCTTCGCGTCTCGATCCGGCGAAACTTGGCTGGCTCAACCAGCAGTACCTCAAGAGCGACGATCCCGGTGATGTCGCCAAGCACCTCGAATGGCATCTGCTGAACAACGGCTACGACCTTGCGAGCGGCCCGAAGCCAGCCGACGTCGTGGTCGCGTTGCGCGATCGCGTGCAGACGCTGAAGGACATGGCCGAGCGCGCAGCGGTCTGGTACCAGCCGCTGACGCAGTACGACGACGCGGCCGTCGCCAAGCACCTGAATGCCGCCGCACAGGCGCCGCTCGTGGACGCGCGCGAACGTTTGGCCCAACTCGCAACGTGGACGGCCGACAACGTCAGCGCCGCACTGCACGCCACTGCCGAAGCGCTGGGCATCGGCATGGGCAAGGTCGCGCAGCCGCTGCGCGTGGCGATCACCGGTACCCAGGTCAGCCCGGATATCTCGCACACCGTGTACCTGGCAGGGCAGGGCGAAGCCTTGAAGCGGATCGATGCGGCCCTTGCAAAACTGCCGGTTGGGGCCTAAATCAGGCTTACGACTAGCCGGACCCGCGATGGCACACGATCACGCCTGCACCGACCCGAAACACCACGTCCACGATGGCGACGCCTTCGTGCACGAGGTGGAGCGCGCTTGCGAGCAGCGTGGCCTGCGCCTTACGCCGATCCGCGCCAATGCGCTGCGCCTGATCGCCAGCGCTGGACGCCCGATCAAGGCCTACGACCTGCTCGACCAGATGAAAACCACGCACGATGCGACTGCTCCGCCGACGGTGTACCGCGCGCTCGACTTCCTGCTCGAACACGGCTTCATCCACAAACTCGCTTCGATCAACGCTTATGTCGGCTGCCACCATCCTGGTGGCGAGACGCACGCCGTGCCATTCCTGATCTGTGATCGTTGCCAGTCGGCGACCGAGCTCGAAGACGAAAGCATCGTCGGAGCGCTGGATGCGCGTGCGCGAGCGCTCGGCTTCGCGCCACAGGCGCAGACGCTGGAAGTGCACGGCTTGTGCGCGGACTGCGCCAGCCAGAAATAAAAAACCACCCGCCATGACGGCGGGTGGTCGGGGGATTCCGATCAGCTCAGGGGTGGACTGACCGGATCACCATGCTTTGAAGCGACACTCCCTCAGAAGAACGTGCGCACGCCGAAGGTCAGGCCACGGCCCGGCAGCGGTGCCAGTTCCTTGAGGAACGAGGTGTGCGCGCGCGCTTCTTCATCCAGCAGGTTGCTGCCGTCGAGGAACACTTCCCAAGCGTTGCCGCCTGCAGTATCGATGTGCCACGCGACATGCGCGTCGACCAGCGTGTAGCCAGCGGTTTCGGTTTCGTTCGCGGCGACGCGATCCTGGCGGGCATAACGCACGGCACCGAGCGAAGCGCGCCATTGCTCGCGTTCCCAGCGCAATTCGCCGCCGAAGCGCGACGGCGCCATGCGCGGCAGGTTGCCGGAGAGCGGCAGTTCAGCGTTGAATGTTTCGACTTCGCCTTCGTGTTCCAGCGTGAACGCAACGGGCCGCGTGCCGCTGCCCGTGAGCTTGCCGCGGACGACGTCGCCGAACACGCGCAGGTCCCACGCACCACTGCTGTTCTCGGCGATCGACCAGTTGACTTCGGCCTCGGCGCCGTCGAAGCGCGCGTCGCCCTGCGTCCACATGCGGATCGGGCCGCCGTGCTCGTCGATGCCGGCATCGGCGAGATAGATGAAGTCGTCGTAGCGCACGTGATAGACCGAAGCGCCAACCTGGAACGAGCCGCTGTGCCAATGCAAGCCGAGTTCGGCGCGGTTTGCGGTCTCGACATCCAGTGTCGGCGTGCCGAGTTCGATGCTCGCCGTCGCGACGTGCAAGCCGTTGGAATACAACTCTTCGGCAGTCGGCGAACGCTGCGCACGGTCGAGACCGAACGTCAGGTGGAACGCGTCGCTGGCTTCCCACTTCAACGCGGCCGAGGCGCTGGTGGTGCTGAAGTCGCGGTCGGGGCCGATCGCAATCGCGTCGTCGGCGTCGACCTTGTTGCGATCGTGGCGCGCGCCGAGTTCAAGCTTCAACGGCCCGAACGCATGTTCGCCGAACCAGAACAAACCGGCATCGCGCGATTTCGTCCCGGGGACGAAGGCCTCATCGCCAATCGCGACGAAATCGCGCTGCGCCCATTGCAGGCCGAACGCGCCGTCCCATCCGGCCCAAGGCTTGTGCACCAGTTCGACGCGGCCCTCGGTGCTGTCGTTGTCGAATACAGTGCCGACTTCATTGCCTTCGAATTCGGTGTGCGTGTACTCGGTGCGTGCGAGTTTGGCGCGGATTGACTTGAACGCTCCGAACCCGTCGAAACCGCCGCGGAGCTCGTGACGACGTTGGTCCAGCACGATGTGCACGCCACCTTCCTCGCCACCTTCTTCCAGCGCGGGCTCCTCTTCGCCTTCGTGTTCGTGCGCGTGGCCGGGAATGCCGTAACGGGTGTTGAACAGGCTGCTGCCAAAGCCGAAATAGCCGCGTTCGCCGATCCAGGACAACCCCAGCGCCGCGCTGTCGGTGCGCAATGCGCTGTTGGGTAGCACGCCGCGCTCGGCCGGGTCCGGTTCTTCGCCTTCGGAGGCGAGTTGCGCGGCGCTTTCGGCAAAACCCGGGATCTCGTAATCGCCGGTTTCGCGATGCAGTGCGTCGAAATGGAAGGCGAAGTTGCTGGTGCTGCCGTCCAGCCGCAGCATGCCGGTGCCTTCGTCGTTGACGGTGCCACCGCGCAGTTCGGCGCGGCCCTGGAAGGGTTGATCGGTCAGGCCTTCCGGTATGCGGCCGTCGACCACATTGACCGCGCCACCAATCGCGCCACTGCCGTAGAGCAGGGTGGCCGGGCCTTTCAGCACTTCGATCTGGTCTGCGAGGAAGGGCTCGATGCTGACGGCGTGGTCGACGCTGACCGTCGACACATCGCCGGAGCTGAGTCCGTCGCTCAGCACCTGCACCCGCGCCCCGTCGAAGCCGCGCACGATCGGCCGGCCCACGCCGGGGCCGAAATAGGACGACTGCACGCCGGGCAACTTGCTGACCGTCTCGCCCAGGGAATTGGCCTTGGCCTCGTCGAGTTTCTCGCCCGCCAGTACCTCGACCGGGCGCGCCAGGTCTTCGGCAGTGCCGGCCAGCGGCGAGGCTTTGACGATGACTTTGTCGAGTTCGGCAGGTTCGCGGTGACGCTGGTCGTCCTGGCCGGACGTGGCGGCCAGCAAGGCGGGTGAGGCAAGGATCAGCCCCACGGCGACGACCAGGGGGAGACGGGCAGGACGCTGATTCGAGGGCATGAGAGGGTTAAGATGTGGATGACGAAGCAATGTTATACTATAACAACAGCAACGCTACCCGTTACGGAAGTCACGCCCCAATGCCCCCCAGCCTCCATCCCCGCAGTCTGATCGATCGTTTTGGTGCAGTCGGTTCGCTGATCTGTGCCGTCCACTGCGCCGTGCTGCCACTGCTGATCGCAGCGTTGCCGTCGCTGGGCGTGGCCGCGTGGCTGGGCGACGGGTTCGAGCAGGGCTTTGTGGTGTTCGCGACACTGCTGGGTCTTTTCAGCGTGATCTGGGGTTATCGGCGCCACGGTGCGATCCGCGCGCTGGGACTGTTACTGCTGGGGTTGGCCGCACTGTGGAGCGGGGTGATGTATGCGCCTCTGCACCACGCGCTGGTGCCGCACGCGATTGCGATGACCTTTGGCGGCACCCTGGTCGGCTTGGCGCACATCGCCAACCTGCGTCTCAACCACGGGCACGTGCACGACGCTACCTGCGTGCATTGATTCAATGCTGCGCATTTGAATCAATCCCAAAATTTGCTGCGCAAATTTTGGGCCCCGCTATGCGCTTCCAATCCCCGCCCCTTCGGGGCGCCCCCTTACTAAGGGGGACGCATTTCATGCTGCGCATGAAATCCCAAGATTCGCTGCGCAAATCTTGGGCCCCGCTACGTGCTTCCAATCCCCGCCCCTTCGGGGCGCCCCCTTACTAAGGGGGCTTTCCTCCGTGTGGGTCCCTCACCTGCGTGCTAGAATCTGCGCCCTCGCGCTGGGCGCGTTATCAACGAATATTGGAGCAGACGACGATGGGCAAGGGCGACCGCAAGACTGCCAAGGGCAAGCGCTATAACAGCAGCTACGGCAACGCGCGTCCGCAGGTCTCGGCCAAGGCGACTGGCACGGCCACGGCGCCGGTGGTGAAGAAGGCTGCAGCGACCAAGACCGTGGCCAAGGCCCCGGCGAAGAAGGTTGTGGCCAAGAAGGCTCCCGCCAAGTAAGACGCGTCATTGCATGACGTAAAAAAGCCCCGCCGATGCGGGGCTTCTTATTTGCAGGTCATTTCCGCGCAGCGGCTTCCACGGCGCGCCACACCCGCAGCAGGTTGCCGCCGAGGATCTTGCGGATGTCGTCGTCCTTGTAGCCGCGCGCCTGCAGGCCGGCGACGAAGTTCGGATAGTCGGCCACCGTACGCAGCTCGACCGGCAGGTTGCCGCTGACGCCGTCGAAGTCGGAGCCGATGCCGACATGGTCGACGCCGATCAGCTTCACGGCGTAGTCGATCTGGTCGAGCACCGCCTCGATGTGCGTCGTCGGGATCGGGTGCGACGCCTTCCATTCCTTTTCGAAATCGTCTTCGGAACGCTCCGGCTTGCCCGCGGCCTTGGCTTCCCGGTTTGCACGCCGGAACTCCGCTTGCGCGCGGAACTCCGCCTGCAGGTCGGCCGCCGCCTTGGGATCGATGAACGCGGTACCGAACGGAATCTGCACCACGCCGCCCTCGGCCGCGACGGCCTTGGCGAGCTCGTCGCTGATGTTGCGCTCGAACCCCGGCGTGAAATGGCGCATCGCCGAATGGCTGGCGATCACCGGCACGTCGGTGACGCGCAACACATCGAGGATGGCATCGTCGGACACGTGCGAGACATCGACCATGATGCCGAGGCGATTCATCTCCGCCACGACCTGCTCGCCGAACGGGCTCAGTCCGTTCCACTTCTTCTCGAGCGCATAGGAAGAATCGCTGATGCGGTTGTTGCCGCTGTGGGCGAGGGTGATGTAGCGCACGCCGCGGGCGTGGAATTTCGCCAGGTTGCCAAGGTCGTCGACGATCGGCGCGCCGTTCTCCATGCCGAATGCGAGCAACACCTTGTCGCCTACCCGCAGGCGTTCGACATCATCCGGCGAGCGCAGCAGCGCGAACTTGTCCGGATTACGGCCGACCAATGCCTCGATCGCATCGATCTGCGTATTCGCGGTCTGCCATGCGGTGCCGGCAATGTCCTGCTCGGCCGAGGTGTAGATCGACATGAACGCGACATCCAGCCCACCCAGGCGTGCCCGCGGATAGTCGAACTCCACTTCGTCGGAAGCCACGCCGAGATCGTGCCAGTGATCGAGCAGTTGCGACGGCGCATCGATATGGGTATCGACGATGATCGCGTCCTGCGCGAGCTGCCTCGCAGCGACGGGAGCATCTGCAGCCGATGCCGATGATGCGATCAGCAGCAGTCCGGCGAAGTAAGAAACGCGCATGTGCACTCCTTGGTGATTGTCAGGCGAGATGTTTGCCAGTGGCGTACACGCCAGCAGCCAGCTTCCCGCCCAGCCAGTAGCAGAGTTCCGATGGATGATTCACGCGCCAATGCACGAAGTCCGCGCGCATGCCGATCCGCAGCACGCCGCGGTCATGCAACCCGAGCGCGCGCGCTGCATGCACGGTTGCGCCGCGCAAGGCTTCTTCCGGCGTCAGCTTGAAATGCGTGCACGCCAGCTGCATCGCCTGCCGCAGCGACTGCAGCGGCGAGGTGCCGGGATTGCAGTCGGTGGCGATCGCCATGGAGACGCCGTGTTCGCGGAATGCATCCAGCGGCGGCAGTTTTGTTTCGCGCAATACGTGGAAGGCGCCCGGCAGCAGCACGGCGACGGTGCCGGGCGTGGCCATCGCGCGCACGCTGTCGAGACTGCTGTATTCGACGTGGTCGGCGGACAGGCCGTCGAATTCCGCAGCGAGTGCGGCGCCACCGAGATCGCTGAGCTGGTCGGCGTGCAGTTTTACCGGCAATCCGAGTGCACGAGCGGCATCGAACACGCGCCGCGTCTGTGCGGGTGTGAAGCCGATGCCTTCGCAGAAGGCATCGACGGCATCGACCAGCCCCTCGGCGCGTAGGCGCGGCAGCCATTCGATCACCATGTCGATATAGCCATCGGCATTGCCGGCGAACTCCGCCGGCAGCGCATGCGCTGCGAGATAAGTGGTGCGCACCGTGATGCCGAGGCTTTCACCAAGTTGACGGGCGACACGGAGCATCTTGCGCTCGTTGTCGAAGTCGAGGCCGTAACCCGACTTGATCTCGAGCGTGGTCGCGCCATCGGCGAGCAGCGCCTGCGCGCGGGGTAGCGATTGCCTGAGCAGTTCGGCTTCGTCCGCCGCGCGTGTCGCACGCACTGTCGAAAGGATGCCGCCACCGGCACGCGCGATCTCCTCGTAACTCGCACCCTGCAGGCGCAGTTCGAATTCACGCGCACGATCGCCGGCGAACACCAGGTGTGTGTGGCAATCGACCAGCCCGGGCGTGATCCAACCATCGGCCTCGATCACTTCGCGCGCGAGATGCGTCGGTTCGCCCGGCAACCTGGCGCGCGACCCCACGTACGTAAGCACCCCGTCGCGCCAGGCGAGCGCGCCGTCCTGGACTTCGCCATAGCCGTTGGTCCCGTCCAGCGTCGCCAGCGAAGCGCCGAGGATCAGTCCGTCGTAGAGGAAAGAGGTCATCGCCGCGATTCTAACGGGCCATTCCTTCGGCAAGCTCAAGATGCGCGAGAATACGCCGCATGACGACCATCGACGCCGCAATGCTGTGGACCCCTGCAGGCTGGCGCGCCGATGCCGGCTTCACGGCGGATGTCTCCGGCCGCCTGCGTGCCACGGCATCGAGCGCGAGCAAGCATTGGGCCGTGCCCGGGATCCCCAACCTGCATTCGCACGCGTTCCAGCGCGCGATGGCGGGACTGGCCGAGCGACAGACCAATCCGGAAGACTCCTTCTGGACCTGGCGCGAGACCATGTACCGGTTCGCCTCGCGGATGACGCCGGACAGCGTGCACGCGGTCGCCGCGCAGCTGTACGCGGAGATGCTCGAAGCCGGCTACACCACGGTCTGCGAATTCCATTATCTGCACCACGCGCCCGATGGCCGGCCGTATGCCGATCCGGCGGCGATGTCGCACGCGTTGATCGCCGCAGCGCAGGAAACCGGTATCCGTTTGACCCTGTTGCCGGTGCTGTACATGAGCGGTGGTTTCGATGGTCGCGCGCTGAGCGAGCGGCAGCGCCGCTTCGGTCACGATACCGAGGCCTTCCTGCGCCTGCTCGACGGCCTGCGCCGTGAAGAGAGTGACATGCTGCGTGTCGGCTGCGCCTTCCACAGCCTGCGCGCGGTGCCGGCAGAAGCGATGCATGCGGTGTTGGCTGCATTGCCCGCGGATGCGCCGATCCACATCCATATCGCCGAGCAGATCGGCGAGGTACAGGACTGCATCGCATTGCGCGGCGCGCGCCCGGTCGAATGGTTGCTGGGCCATGCGGAAGTCGATCCGCGCTGGATCCTCGTGCATGCCACCCACCTGACGCCCGCTGAAGTGCAGGGCATCGCCACCAGCGGCGCGACGGTCGCCATCTGCACCACCACCGAAGGCAATCTCGGCGACGGCCTGTTCCCGCTACGCGATTACCTCGATGCGGGCGGTGCCTGGGGCGTGGGTTCGGACTCCCACATCTCGGTGTCGCCGGTCGAAGAACTACGCTGGCTTGAATACGGACAGCGCCTGATGACCCGGCATCGCAACATCGCAGTGCAACCGGAGTCGAGCAGTGTCGGCGAAACCCTGCTGCGCGGGACCCTCGCCAGCGGCGAGAACGCTACCGGGCACGCAGTCGGCGTGCTGCGCGAAGGCGCCTGCGCCGACTGGATCACCCTCGATGACGAAGCCCCGCAATTCGCCGGCGTGCATACCGATGATGCGATCGATCGCTGGATCTTCAGCGGCAATCGCAACCTGGTGCGCGAAGTCCATGTCGCAGGACGCCGCGTCGTCGCCGATGGCCGGCATCACGTTCGCGACGCGATTGCCACGCGTTATCGGGACACCCTGAAGACCTTGTTGTCCGATTGAGGTCACTGCGCTGGCATTACATGTAGGAGCGGCTTACAGCCGCGAGCTTTAACGTTCAAGCGCAGGCAAGAGCTCGCGGCTGTAAGCCGCTCCTACGAAGTGAACAGGTCGGCGTTCGCCGCCGGCAGCGCGCCTTCCAGATTCAACAGGAACTCCTTGGTCGGCAACCCGCCGCCGAAGCCGGTGAGGCTGCCATCGGCGCCGATCACGCGATGGCAGGGCAGCACGATCGGCAACGGGTTGCGGCCGTTGGCGGCGCCGACGGCGCGCATCGCGGTGGGTTTGCCGACGCGCGTGGCGAGTTGCGCATAGCTGATCGTCTCGCCGTACGGAATCGTCGCCAGCGTTTGCCAGACGCTGCGCTGGAACTCGGTGCCGCGCGGTGCCAGCGGCAAGTCGAAGTCGCGGCGCTTGCCGGCAAAATATTCATCGAGCTGCGCCCGGGTCATGCGCAATGTCGCATCGTCGCCCTCGCGCCAGTCCGCATCGCGCCGCATCGCATACCGTGGCGTGTGGAATTCGATCAGGCGCAGCCCGTCGTTGTCAGAGGCCAGCAGCAGCGGGCCGACTGGGCTGTCGATGTGCGTGTAGAGCATGGCTCGTCTTCTTCTCGTTGACTGGCTTCGGCGCGTTCATGGAATCGCGCCACAACTGGATCACCGCATAAGCACGCCACGGCCGCCAGGCTTCGGCCTGCGCATTCAATGTTTTCGCGCTCATCCGCGTGCCGTCGTTGGGCACGGCGCGTTGCAACACCAGGTCGTCGGCGGGGAAGGCATCCGGATGGCCCAGCGCACGCAGCGCAATGTACTGCGCGGTCCATGGGCCGATCCCGGGCAATGCGACCCAGCGCGAGACGAAGTCGTCGAGCATGCGCTCGGGTTTGAAATCGACGCGGCCGTCGAGCAACGCACGCGCCACCGTGCGCACAGTGTCGGCGCGCGCGCGGGTAAGACCGATGCTGGTGAGGTCGGCTTCGGCCAGCGCTTCCGGTGTCGGGAACAGATGTTCGAGCCCGGGCGCGAAGGGAACAGGCAGCGTCTGGCCGAAACGTTGCGCCAATCGTGCCGTCACTGTGCGCGCCGCCGCCACGCTGACCTGTTGGCCGACGATCGCGCGGATCGCGATCTCGAAACCGTCCCAGCCGCTCGGCACGCGCAGGCCCGGATTTTGCTGCAACAGCGGGCGCAGGCGCGGGCATGCCGACAACGCTTCGACGATCGTCTGCGGATCCGAATCGAGATCGAACATGCGGCGCAGGCGGTTGATGATCTGCAGCATCCGCGACGGCTGTGCGCCGTGCAGTTCGAGCTTCAGCGCGTTCTCGCCGTCCGGCCATGCGGAAATCCGCAACCATCCGGGCGTGGCATTCGGGCCGGCGTCGATCGGCGCGAAGACGCGCGCATAACTAGTGTCATCGACGACCTCCACGCCCGGCAATGCACGTCCGCGCAGGAAGTGCAGCATCGCGGCGAAATCGTAAGGTGGGCGATAACCGAGTCGCAGCGTCAGCGTTTCGTCCGCCTGCACCACGGGACGCTTGCGCAGGTCGCGCGGTGCCATCCGGTAAGCCTCGCGGAAGGCGGCGTTGAAGCGGCGCAGGCTGCCGAAACCCGCGGCCAGTGCGATTTCGGTGATCGGCAGTGCGGTCTCGGTAAGTAGTTGCTTCGCGAACAACAGGCGGCGCGTCCCGTGCACGCCGATCGGCGCAGCGCCGAGGCGTTCGACGAACAGGCGACGCAACTGCCGTTCACCAATGTCGACGCGTTCGGCCAGGGCCGACAGCGGTTGTTCGTCGAGTGCGCCTTGGTCGATCAGTTTCAACGCGCGCGCCAACACCGCATCACCGCGTCGCCAGGCGCCGTCGCCGGGCGATAGTTCCGGGCGGCAGCGCAGGCACGGCCGGAAACCGGCGGCTTCCGCAGCGGCGGCAGTCGCGTAGTACACGACCTTCTTCGCCCACGGCGCCGGGCACACCGGCCGGCAATAGATGCGGGTGCTGAGGACCGCGGTGAAGAACAGCCCGTCAAAACGCGGGTCGCGGCTCAGCCGCGCCTGTTCGCAGACCTGCGGCGAGGGGAGGACGGCGATGGCGGCGAGGTTCGACATGGGGCACAGGCTAGCACCGCCACGCAGCGGCGACTCGCCGGATTCGGACATCGATACAGGCGCCTGGAAATGGCCGATGGCGGCCTATACTCGCCGCGGATCCACCCCGGGGAATTCACCATGCTGCACCGTTACGCCATGCTCGCCTGGCTATCGATCGCCATGACTTCCGGTTGCGCCACCGCGCAGACGCCATTACCCGTGATCGACCTGGACACGATCGATCTGAGCAAGGTCGATGGCGCTGCGCCCGTGCAGGCGCAAGTCGGGCAGATGCTGAGCATCTCGCTCACGGGCAATGCGAGCACCGGTTACAGCTGGGAATGGGATGAAGCGGCAGCGGCCGGCGTGCTGGTACGGGAACGCGACGTCGCGAAGGCCGATCCCGTGAAATCAGATCCCGTGAAATCCGATGCGCCACCGCTGGTCGGCAGTCCCAGCACCCAGGTCTGGCTGTTCCGTGCAGCCGCACCGGGCAAGGCCGAACTGCGCCTCGACTATCGTCGGCCGTGGGAGCAGGGCGTCGTGCCGGTGCAGACGGTGCGGCTGCAGATCGTCGTGCATTAACGCGCGGCGTTGCGCAACGCGGGACGCAGCGACGTGATGTCGCCGTCGTTCGGCAACGGTTCGATCCGCAACAACCGCGCCAGCAACGGATAGACATCGACGTTGTCGAACGCATCGATGCGTACGCCATCGCCGAAGTCCGGTCCGTCGGCGACGAAGACCGCACGCATTTCCGGCGTTTCCGGGGCATAGCCATGCGCGCCGTGCGGGGCTTCGCGCTCTCTCTCGTCCGCGCGGGTGACCAGCTCCCAGCCCGGATCGGCCTGGCACACGATGGGTGGAACGCGTGGATGGCTGCCGTAATGCCACTGCACGGGCAGTTCGTGCTTGCGCCAGCAGGTTGAATGTGGATGACGGCCGAGCAGCGCACGTTCGAGCGCCGCACTGCGTTCGGGGCGCGGCGAGACGCCCACCACTTCGCCGATGGCGACGATTTCAGCGCCGTCGATGCGGAGTCCGGCCGCCTGTAGGTAGTCGTCCAGGTATTCGCGTCCACTGGTGTCGACCATGCCATGGTCGGACACCACGACCATGTCGATGCGGTCTCGCAGCCCGCGCGAGTCGAATCCTGCCAGCAGGCGGGCGAGCGCATCATCGACTTCGCGCATGGCAGCGGCGGCTTCCTGCGAGTGCGTGCCATGTGCGTGTGACGCGCTGTCGACGTGGTTGAAATACAGCGTGATGAATCCGGGTCGTTCCGCAGCCGGGCGCTCCATCCACGCCAGCACCTGATCCACGCGCTGCTCCGCCGTGACGTCGTAGCTGAACTTGTGCCAGTCGCGTGGATGCTGCCCCGCGATGGGTGCTTCCGATCCCGGCCAGAACATCGTCGCCGCGCGTCCGCCACGTTTCTGCAGCGTGACCCAGATGGGTTCGCCGCCCCACCAGCGTGGGTCCTCCACCGCTCCACGTGCGCGCAGTGCAAATGTCCCGAGCACCGGATCGAGCATCGTGTTGTGGACGATGCCGTGATGGTCCGGTCGCAATCCGGTCACCAGTGTGTAGTGGTTCGGGAACGTGAGCGTCGGATACGACGGATTCATCCATTCCGCCTGCACGCCATCGCGGGCGAGGGCATCCAGCGTCGGCATGCGTCCGCTGCCGATGAGGTCGGCACGCAGGCCGTCGATCGAGATGAGTACGACCGTCGGCGTGCGGGCGGTCAGTGGCGGCGAGCTCGCGCAGGCAGCGAGCCCCAGGGCCAGCAGGAGCGTGGAGAGCAATCGGAACAGGCGCATGTCGCGATGATAAAGCCGCACCGTGGCGGGATGACTTCAGTCCGTTGTCACCGACCCAGCGCGGTGGGATAGTCGGGCCGGTTCAAAGCGGAGTCCGCACATGCACCGCACCGCCATCCTGCTTGCAGGCCTGATCGCTGCGAGCGCCGCCGTCAGCGCAACCGAGCAACCCGCACCGAAGTTGAGCGCCGCCGAATGCGAAGTCTGGGCGCGTGAAGCAAGCTTCGCGCAATCGGTCGCCGACCACGACGCAGCGAAGTTCGTAGAGCACCTGCATGCCGACGCCTCATTCATCGATGGCGGCGGTAACGTCGCTCGCGGACGCGACGGGGTGGCGAAGGAATGGGCGCCGCTCATCGCAGGGAAGGGCATCGCACTGCACTGGTATCCCGACGCGGTCACCATCGCCGGTGATACTGGCATCGCGCTGTCGCGCGGCCCGTACTGGATCGAAAATCTCGCGCCGGATGCGAAACAGCGCTATGTGGCGGGTCGCTTCATCTCGACCTGGGTGCGCAACGATGCCGGCCAATGGCACGTGCTGTACGACGGCGGCGGTGGGGCGCCAACACCCGCGAGCGAAGCCGAGATCGAAACGCTGAAGGCGAGTCGCAAGACTTGCCCGGGCAGCTGATCAGCTTTTCAAACCATCCAGCACGCGCTGCAGCGAGCGCCGATAGAACACACGGAACTCGTCCGGTTCGTAACTGAAGCGGCCGGCGCGGTACAGCGTCACCAGGCCATGCGAATGCGCCCAGACCGTCATCGCGGCTTCCAGCACGTCGTCCTTGCGGAACAGGCCCTCGCCCATGCCTTCGCGCAACAGTTCGATCATCAGGTTGAACGTCGGCGACCCGGGCGCGCGGAACCCTTCCGGGAAACGGCGCATTCCCTTGCGGGTTTCGGCGAACACGTAATCGAACACGTGCGGATGTGCCAGCGCGTATTCCAGGTAGGCCTGCTGCGTGCCGAGCAACCGCGCTTCCACATCGCCGTCGCGGGTGTATTCGGACCAGTAGTCCAGCAGCTGCAGGAAGCCGCGGTCGGAGATGCTCTTCAGCAGGGCTTCGCGATTGGGGAAGTGGCGATAGATCGCCATCGCCGACAGTCCCACCGCGTCGGCGACGCGGCGCATGCTGACCGCGCCGGCGCCTTCGTTCTCGAGGATCGACAAGGCCGCGTCGGCAATGCGTTCGGATGTGTTGGACTGCGTCATGTGTACACCGTATACGAAAACACTTAAACTACGCGGCGGGCCACGCCGGATAGCGGATTGTAGGCAGCCTTTCATTCTCGCGCCCGACGGCCCAGTATGCGGGCCCTGAATTCCGGCCCTCGATTACCTCTCCAGCGGAGTTTTTCATGTCCACCCGCATCGATCGCAACCGCGTCATCCGCGCCCCGCGCGGCACCGAGATCTCCTGCAAATCGTGGCTCAGCGAAGCCGCGTACCGGATGATCCAGAACAACCTCGACCCGGACGTGGCAGAAAACCCGACCGAACTGGTCGTCTACGGCGGCATCGGCCGCGCCGCGCGCGATTGGGAATCCTTCGACGCCATCCTCAAGTCGCTGCGCGAACTCGACGACAACGAGACGCTGCTGATCCAGTCCGGCAAGCCCGTCGGCATCTTCCCCACGCACGCGGATGCACCGCGCGTGCTGCTCGCCAATTCCAACCTGGTCCCGCACTGGGCCACGTGGGAACACTTCAATGAGCTCGATAAGAAGGGCCTGATGATGTACGGCCAGATGACGGCCGGTTCGTGGATCTACATCGGCTCGCAGGGCATCGTGCAGGGCACGTACGAAACCTTCGTCGAGATGGGCCGCCAACACTACAACGGCGACCTCAAGGGCAAATGGATCCTCACCGCCGGTCTCGGCGGCATGGGCGGCGCGCAGCCTCTCGCCGCGACGCTCGCCGGTGCGTGCTCGCTCAACATCGAATGCCAGCAGAAGAGCATCGACATGCGCCTGCGCACGCGTTACGTCGACGAGCAGGCCACCGATCTCGACGACGCGCTTGCGCGCATCGAGAAGTACACCGAAGCAGGACAGGCCAAGTCGATCGCGTTGCTCGGCAACGCCGCCGAACTCCTGCCCGAACTCGTGCGACGCGGCGTGCGCCCCGATGCCGTCACCGACCAGACCTCCGCGCACGATCCCGTGCACGGCTACCTGCCGATCGGTTGGACCGTCGAGCAGTGGCTGACCCTGCAGAAGCAGGACCCCGAACGCGTGCGTGACGCGGCGAAGAAATCGATGCGTGTGCACGTCGAAGCGATGCTCGCATTCGAGGACATGGGCATCCCCGTGTTCGACTACGGCAACAACATCCGCCAGATGGCGTTCGACGAAGGCTGCAAGAACGCGTTCGACTTCCCCGGCTTCGTTCCCGCCTACGTGCGCCCGCTGTTCTGCCGCGGCATCGGCCCGTTCCGCTGGGTCGCGCTCAGCGGCGATCCCGAGGACATCTACAAGACCGACGCCAAGGTCAAGGAACTGATCCCCGACGACGCGCACCTGCACCGCTGGCTCGACATGGCGCGCGAACGCATCAGCTTCCAGGGCCTCCCCGCCCGCATCTGCTGGGTCGGCCTCGGCCTGCGCCACAAGCTCGGCCTCGCGTTCAACGAGATGGTGCGCAATGGCGAGTTGAAGGCGCCGGTCGTGATCGGTCGCGATCATCTCGACAGCGGCTCGGTGGCATCACCGAATCGCGAGACCGAAGCGATGAAGGATGGCAGTGATGCCGTGTCTGACTGGCCGTTGCTCAACGCGATGTTGAATGTTGCTGGTGGCGCGACTTGGGTGTCGCTGCATCATGGTGGTGGGGTGGGGATGGGGTATTCGCAGCACTCGGGTGTGGTCATCGTCTGCGATGGCAGCGAGGCCGCTGACCGACGGATTGCACGTGTTCTATGGAATGACCCGGGTACCGGTGTCATGCGGCATGCGGATGCGGGGTATGAGATTGCGAAGGCGTGTGCGCGGGAGCAGGGACTGAAGCTGCCGATGATGTCAGCGTCCTGACGGATAACAATCGCTTGAGTAAGCACTCATGACCGATACACGAAGGTTCGTTAAGGTTTTTCTGGCATCTCCAGGAGATCTAGGGGAGGAACGAAAAGCTGCAAAGTCTGCAGTTGATGAATTCAATGCTCTACTCGCAGAAACCTATGGATGCCAAGTCGAGTTGGTCGGATGGGAGGACACGGTATCGGTCTTCGGAAGACCTCAAGAGACGATAAATCGCGAGCTCGAAAGATGCGAGCTATTCATTGGAATGATGTGGCGAAAATGGGGGAGTCCGCCCGATAGCTCGGGCAAATTCTCCTCTGGTTTTGAAGAGGAGTTCCGAACTTCGGTTGAGCGTCGAAAGTCATTGGGCCGCCCTGAAATAAGTATGTTCTTCAAGGAAGTTGGCGAAGAGTTTACAAAGGATCCTGGAGATCAACTAAAACGAGTGCTTGAGTTCAAGGCAGAACTCATCGATGGAAAGGCGCTTCTATTTGAGGGATTCTTGGATGCGAAAGATTTCGAGCGGAAATTCTTTCGCTGTATTACAAACTACGTAAGACGCCTTGCTGAAGACGAAGCAGAGAAGTCCGCGGAGGAGAGCCAAGCCCCACGGTCGACTGCAGGCGGAGTGGATGCCGCCGACGTAGACCAGGCTGAATTTGAAGGCCCTTTTTCGATTGAGGGCGCGAAGTTCATCCGTGAATTTGTTTCCAAAACAGAACGGCCAAATAAGGGCCAGATCACGGATGTTGATATAGCGAGATTCCGCCTTCTAGGGTCGTTGCTAAAAGAGCCAGCCAACGACGCTAATACACTCGGCGTTCATGATGCCAACCTGCTGTATCGTGCAGCGCACAGCCGCCAGTTTGGCCATGCCGAGTACCGAGGCCTCCTATCTGCAGGTTTTCGAAATGTGCGGCATGAAAATGCGCCTCTTTGGACATGGCTCACCAAGGTGCAGTCGTGGTCACCGAACGCGATCATTTGGGCAACTTTAGGAAGCGATGCGGAAGAGCGCGCTGGTGCACTTTCGATCATGCGCCTTGCTGAAGAACCAATCCATGAGGGGGCCGCATTTGACAGACAAACATGGATTGAAAGTTGGCTTTCAGAAGATACGACGTCTGCAGTAAAAGTTGCTGCGTTATCGTACTTGGCTGTATGCGGCAACTCAGCCGATGTCCCTAGGATCAGACAGGAGTTTGACAGGAGCGATAGCACGACAGTCAGTGTTGCTGCAGATGCCATCATTCGCATACACATTAAAGACGGTCGCAACAAAGCACTTGCTTCCCTATACGAATTGCGACCGGCTTCGGTAAATAAAGGTGTTCTTCGAAAGATCTTCTATGAGCATGGCTCTGAGATTTCAGCCGAGGCGCTGCTGGAAGGGGTAACTCAGCCGTGTGCGGAAGTCAGGAGGATAGCCGCCGAGCTGACTTACAAACGTGGAATTCTGACGCTTGAGTTGGCCGATGTTCTTATTTCAGATAGCGACGCAAGGGTTCGGCTGTTTGCCCTGAAGGCGCTCACGGATGCTGGAAGAACAATTTCTAATGATCAGGCTAGGCAGATTCTGTTAAAGCCTAATCAGAAGAACGCTTTTACTCTCAGCGGTGGTTTCAACTTCGCAGGTGATGCTGCTTATTCTGAATTTAAGCGCGAGCGCCTAATGTCGCTTCCGATGAGTGCACTCAGTGAAATTGTTTCCACAGAAAGCGTATTCGCCCGAGAAGGCATGATTGCCTTGTCTGAACGCAAGTTTCGGAGCATGGGCGCTGACTTACGGCGGTCAGTCGATGACCAATTTGAGAAGGCAGTCGTAGAGGGAATTTCAGATCTAGTGCGCAAGTACGGCGAGGGAAGCCAACTGGTTGCCGATGCGCGTCGCCTTGAAAATCACCTGCGCAAGGATTACACAAGATTGGCGCTTAGCGTGCTATGTCAAAAATCGGACCCTTCTGACCTGTCAAGAATTAGGGCTTCATTGGGAAGCCGCTTTGTTGAGTACTCGGCTTGTGATGTCGAGTACATGCGTAAGTTTGGTGAATGGGCGGATATTCCGTTGCTGATTGATTCTCTGGACCGCGTCAGTGGACTGGGCGGTCTCCTCATTGGGGGCGATGATGATCATTTTCGCGCTGTAGCCCGCGCTATGTATGAACTCGGACGAGAGAGACTGCCAGACTTGTTCTTAATTCCGGCGCCCGACCGTTTGAGGGCTTATGTGTTGCTGGAAGTGGCCGATAAGCTGATGCGCGATTTGCCTAATTCATTTTTCCTTTCACTATTGAAGGCGGAATCTGACTTTTTGCGTAAGGTTGTCGTATTGAAATGTGTTCGCGCCTTGCCAAAAGCGCGGCTTGAGGAAATTCTATCTACATATTTATCGGCTGAAGAATATCGCTACTACAATGTGATTCATTGGTTAGATATGGCAGTGTCTCTGCCAAAGTCTCGCTCTGCAGGTATAGCTGCGAAAGTATTGATGGAGAATTGGGGCTGAGCCGCGAGCCGCAGATCGCAGAAGCATGGGTCAGAGTGCAGCACGCGTAGGGCGCAATAACCGAAGAGTGGGGTCAGAGAACATTTCCGTTTCAAACGACATTATTCCCTGATGTCGTTCGTAGGCCATTCGTTACGCACAGCCCACAATGCAACCCCTAGAGATCAACTGGATGTGTCATGGACGTTGAAGCGCTAATCAGCGCAGCCTTGCGCGAAGCCGGCTACGGGCCTGACGCCATAGGCTCGGCGTTGCCCAGGATCATGCGCATTCTGCAAGCAGAGGACGTTCGCATCGCCGTGGGCCGCAGCTTGTCCCGCAAGGAACGCGAGTACGTGCGCCTGCAACTCGAACTCGGGCTCAACGTGTCGGAGATCGTTGCCGGCTTGCAGGCTTAAGCGGGAAATCACGAGAAACAGGGGCAGAGTGCAACGCTCCATTCCGCGGGCATCGCCGCTTCAAAGCATCGCAGCGCGTAGGCTTTGCAGACATTCCTAGCGGTAGCTGCCATGCCCGATTCAGCCCAAACGCCCACCCGCCTGCGCATTGATTTCGTCTCCGACGTGGTCTGCCCGTGGTGCGCCATCGGCCTGGCATCGCTGGAGCAGGCGCTGGAACGCACGCGCGGCGAGGTCGAGGCGGAGATCCACTTCCAGCCGTTCGAGCTGAACCCGCCGCTCGGCGCGGAGGGCGAGGACGTGGCCGAGCACCTGCTGAAAAAGTACGGCATGCCCGCCGAGCAACTGGCCGCCAACCAGGAGGCGATCCGCCAGCGCGGTGCGGCACTCGGTTTCACGTTCGACATGGCACGCCGCCGGCGCATCCACAACACCTTCGACGCACACCGGTTGCTGCACTGGGCGGAGCTGGAAGGCAAGCAGCGTGAGCTCAAGCACGCGCTGCTGCGCGCCTATTTCACCGAGGGACGCGACGTGTCCGACCACGCCACGCTGGTCGACATCGCCAACAGCGCGGGCCTGCCGGCGGACCGCGCGCGGGAGATCCTCACCTCGGACGCCTTCGCCGAAGACGTGCGCGCGGTCGAGCAGTTCTTCCTGCAGCAGGGCATCCACGCGGTGCCGGCGGTGATCATCGACCGCAAACACCTGATCTCCGGCGGGCAGCCGGTCGAGGTGTTCGAGCGCGCGTTGCGCGAGATCGCGGCGGCGAAACGGGACTGAGCGCAGGTATTTGCCCCTCGGCAGAGATCGGCTCAAGACACGCCCAGAGCGGGTCGGCCCCGTCCTGCAAGAACGACGCCGCGAATGGGGCGTAGCATCCAGTCCATTCGCATCGGAGCGTTCCCATGTCCAAGGCCAACGCAGTTCCGGATCTGCAGTCCGCGCTGGGGGAAGGCGAGGCATTCGCCCATTCGGACAACAGCGGCTTCCGCACGGACCTCAACATCGCCGGACATGCGCTGGTTGCCGACGAGCCGGTCGCTGTCGGCGGGACCGACCAGGGGCCGTCGCCATACGGGCTGATC
Source organism: Lysobacter sp. CFH 32150 (assembly GCF_022758295.1). Classification (GTDB taxonomy): domain Bacteria; phylum Pseudomonadota; class Gammaproteobacteria; order Xanthomonadales; family Xanthomonadaceae; genus CFH-32150. Next base: position 72,241 of record NZ_JALDWJ010000011.1, read on the forward strand.
TCGGCGGCGCTCGCCTCCTGCACGGCGATGACGCTTCACGGCTACGCCAAGATGAAGCAGTTGCAAGTGCGCGACATCCGCGTCCTGGTACAGCACCGCAAGGCCCACGAAGTCGATTGCGAGCATTGCGAGGACGACGCGGGCGCGAAGATCGACCACCTCGAACGCACGATCTGGATCGAGGGCGACATACCCGACGGGGCGCGCGAACGGTTGATGCAGATCGCCGACCGCTGCCCGGTGCACCGCACGTTGCACGGTAGCGTGCGGATCGTCACGCGCGCGGGGTGACGGCGTGAAAATCGGTGGGGCGCATCACTCGGGAATGTCGGCTTCCACCAGCTTCGCCAGCAGCACCAGCGATTCCTGCCAGCCGAGGTAGCAGGCTTCGACCGGGATCGCGTCCGGGATGCCTTCCTGGACGATATGCACGTCGGTGCCGACGGAAACCGCCTTCAGCTCGATGGTCGTGATCATCGTCCCCGGCAGGTTGGGATCTTCGAACTGGTCGTCGTGGCGGATGCGTTCGTTGGGCACGAGCTCGAGGTACTTGCCGCCGAAGCTGTGGCCGTTGCCGGTGCTGAAGTTGGTGAAGGTCGCGCGGTAGGTGCCGCCGACGCGGGCGTCGAGCTGGTGCACCTTGCAGGTGAAGCCATTCGGCGGCAGCCATTTGGCGTACGCATCGGCATCGAGGAAGGCGCGGTACACCCGCTCGGGCGGCGCACGCAGGACGCGGTGCAGGCGGACGGTGTTGGGCATGCGGATTCTCCTTGGGGTTGTGGAAGGGGGCTCCCCGAATGCGACGCCCCTACGGACTCTCACGGTAGCGACCCCGGGTTCGACTCTTCGTGATGAGGCCAGTTAAAACAATTACTTAGGGCTCTGTAGAAGGGCGCTTATGGAGATTTGATACCCGCTCACGCCATTATCCGCACTGTTAAGGACATGCTGATATCGACGGCCCTTCGTGCTGCAGCGCTCCAGGAGGTCTCATGAACGACTTCTTACAGGGGATGCAACGCTACAAGGAATTCAGTGAGGCGTTTCGCCTGGAATCGGATCGTGCTTGCGCCGTGTTGGCGATGTGCGTGATCGAAGAAACGCTGCGCGCAATGTTCCTGGCGCTTGCTGTGCCCGGCAAAGATATCGGCTCACTTTTCCCGCCAGGGAACACGCAAATTTCGGCGGAGAATGCCCTTGCGTTAGGCCTGCTGACCGAAGCCGAAGCACGCAGCTATCGGGCCTTGGCAAAGGTTCGCAACGAGTTTGCCCATAAAGCGCTCGAGAACCTGACGTTCGATTCCCTAGTCGTCACCAGCAAGCTGCAACACGTGCCATTGGCGATGTCTCTGCCGGAGGGCCTGCTCGCGAATCAAACACCACGCAACCATTATTTGATCGCGGCATCCTTGTTGGAGATGTCGATGTTGATGAAGATGGGCTCGATCGCCAGGTTGAGTCCGATCAAGGTAGGTGGTTAGCCAGCGGAGTCTGGTAAGGCCGCACCGGGGGCTTTCGCATTTGCTTTCCTGGCTACGCGAATTGCCGCGCCCAACGCGGAACGACTGCGCTAACAGCCCAGGCGATCGCACGACTTGCGCACGTTGTCTGCGACTTGCTCCCACGCAAGCCCTTCGTCCCCGTGCATCCGCGCCCAGGTTGCCGCCAGAGCCGGCTCGACATCGTCCCAATGACTGTCCACACATATCTCGCGGACGATCGCCGCGAAGGCCAGGACCAGATCGCGCTCCCTGGCGGGCAGGCCTGTTAGATGGGTCCCCATGCGCCAACCATACTACAGTCGGCGACAGGCAATAAATCCCCGACCGCCTCCCCCAAGCGGGTGAATCCGGTGGTCTTGGTGCGGCGACGCCCAGCCGCTGGAATGTGAGTTTCGCCCTGTCGAAGCTGCATCATGTTGCAGCCGCCGTAGCCCGGGTAAGGCCGCAGGCCGCACCCTGGGCCTTTCGCATCGAGTGCATTCGGCGCACGCCGGAAAAAAGACGTCAGGCCCCGTAGGGTGGGCTTTAGCCCACCTTAGCACTGGGCACTGGGCACTGGGCAATGCGCAGATGCTCAGCGGAATAACATGTATGTGCTTGAAGAGAGCGGTGGGCAGGATGCGAACCCCGCCAGCCTTAACACTCCGCTCTTGTGCTGGCGATGTGGACGCAGCACGTCAGCCAGCGTAGCCCGGGTAGGGTCATAGGCTGCACTCGGTTACGCGCTGAGCGATCAGCCCGTGCGCACTGACTCGCGACGTGGTTGTAGGATCTGCTTCGAGTGCATCGGCACCAGGGGGGCGGAATGTCCAACGCAATGTCTGTCGCGCTGCTCGTCATGCTTGTCGCTTTTTCTCCGACCATGGCGGCTGAACCCGAAACGCAGCCTGATGCTGCGCAGAAAAAGGAAATGCCCTTCCTCGGAGGCTTCCTACGCGAAACACGCATCGTGTATCCGTTGACAGTGGGTGAATGGAAAGCGGTCGGCGAGCACCGTTACGAGCAGCAGGAAGCAGGCGTGTCGGTGCGTTACGCGCATGGCGACGACAGCGACCGCTGGATCGACATGTATTTCTATCCGGTGGGCACGCTCTCGGACGAGCAGGTCGCCACGCTGGCCGGGCAGGAGCGGAACGCGCTGCACCGGGCGTGGGTGCAGGGCCCGGATGCGAAGGAAGACGACCTCTCCGAACTCCACACACTCTCCTTGCCCCCGCGGGTCGCCGGTGACAAGGCCGAACGTGTCGCGGCGTATTCGGTAGACCTGACCTATACGCATGAGGGCAGCCGCCGTAATTCGGCGATGGTCGTGCTGTTCGACCGGCTGTACATGGTCAAGGCCCGCTTCAGCGTCAAGGATGCGGCGCTCTCGCGGCGCAAGGCGCGCAAGATGCTGGAAGCGTTCACGTCGGAGCTGGCATCGAAACTGATGTTCACCAGCAGCGGTGGTTGCTGGATGCCGTTGCCGATCGAGCCACTGGTCGCGGACAAGCCGGTGCCGGAAGGCTCGCTGCTATCGATGCAGACCAACGGTCAACCAACCGAGTACGTGTACCCGGACCGCGTGCTCGCACGCGATCCGGAAAGCACCAGCGCGAAGACGGCGATGATGCTGGGCATGGCCATGCAGCACCGGATGTTTCCCGGATGCGACGGCAGCGACACACTCAATCCCGAAGTCCCCAAGGGCATGCGCGAGATCCGGATCGAATACCGTGCGTCCGATGAAAGTCCGACGCCTGCAAAGCCAGCTCATGCCGCGCGTAGCGGTGTTGGTTGACAGGCCTCAGCGCCGCCAGTCCATCGAAATCGAGATTCCTATGATCCGTCCCTTGTTGTCTTTGATCCTCGCCATGGGCTGCCTGGTGGCCTGGGCCGACGAACCGTTACCAGCCGAACTGCCACCGGAACAAGAGGCTGCCGCGCTTAGGGCGGCAGAAGCTGCCGGAGCGGCCATCTACCGTCACGATCGTGCCGCTGCCATTGCCACCGACGCAGCGCTTGAAATTCGCGCGTTCAAGAAAGACAAACGTGTGCGGGGCTGGATCACCGAGGAGCGAGGGGGCGAGATCCTCGTCACGTTCATCGATCAGTCCCCAGCAGCGCTGTACCGGGTAACGGTGTCAGCCGCTGGAGTGCTTGCAGGAAACGTCACGGTGCTCGAATCGCCGCTCCCGCTGACTCCGTTCGAGTCAGGCGCCGCCGCGGCCCGCGTGGCAGCGCTCACTTCCGGATTCGAGCCGTGCTCGGAGAAATACAACACAGTGGTGTTGCCGGCGAATGAGGGCGCGGCAACAAAATGGATCGTGTATCTGCTGCCGGCGACAACCAGGAACGATGTCATTCCGATCGGCGGCACGTACCGCGTGGAATCTGACGGGGGCGCTGTCGTTTCACGTCGCGGCTTCACCCGTACGTGCATTGCCCTGCCGAACGACCCGCGGACAGTGGCGCTGATGATCACCCACCTGCTCGATTCGACGCCAACCGAAGCACACATGTTCTGGAGCCTCTGGGGCGGGAAGCCCATGTATGTCTCCACACCGCCACGCGGAACGCTTTGGGCAATCGAGGGCGGGAAAATCAAGCTTCATAAACGCGGCGTGGCGAAGGACTAACGCCCGGATCAAGGGGGGGCCGCGAACCGGCTGCCCTTGAACGAATCGTCAGGCCGCAAAACCGCAAGCGCAGCCACGGGCCTATTTTCGACGGGTCACACGGAGGATATAGCCGTTGGCTTTCCCGAACTCACCAGGGTCAACCGTGTATTCCACTTCAACGATGGTGTCGGAATTAAAGCAATCGCGTAGCACGTCAAGCATGCCCTGGTGAGCAAAGCGGCTGTCATCGTTCCGCAACGAGAAGCCGAAACCGCCCTCCACCTGCTTGATGCCGATGACGACTTCCACGTCGATGAAGTCCGAGTGAGGTCCGAACCCGCTGCCCAACCTGTGCACGCGCAGGTATGCGAGTTGTCCGATAGCGGTCCTGATTTGCTCAGCCATTATTTGAGGTCCTTTTCGATTGGATATTCAGCTATCCAGTCTCGACAACGACGCTTACCTTCGTAGGCGGACACCTGGTAACGAAAGTCTCCATCTGACCACTGCTCACCGTCGTGTTGAATGTTGTTATCAGCGCGACTCACATTGCGGCATCTTCTCCAGCGCACATCACACTCTCCAGCAGCAACGACAAAATCGGCCCGACATGCGCGGGCCGTTTTTGTTTCTGTTCCCCGTAGCTTGGATTGAGCCGCGGAATCGCGTTACGACATCGAACTCAGTCGCGGCCATTTTTGGATATCCACGCGTTGATCGTCTCCAACCACGGGACGACACCAGGAGGGTGAAGCAATGGCACTGCGTATTACATTCGACATGTTCAGCGGCAGACCGAATCCATCGGTGATCATCGAAGGGCACGAAGCCAAGGAAGTGCTGGCGCGCCTGAAGCCAGGCAAGCGCCTCGAAGGCAAGGAGGCCGCGCCGCCACCCGAATCGATCCTCGGCTATCGCGGATTGCGGATCGAACAACTCGGGCGTCCCGTCAAAGGTTTGCCTTCGACATTCCGCGTCGTCGGCGGCCGGCTCCATGGTGCCAAACTCGCGCATCGGCCAGCCGATGCCTTCGTCGAGGATTTCGTGTGCGGAAGCACCGGGCCGATCCGACTCGCCCAACTGGGCCGCGAACCCATTGACCTGTTGCAGAAGGACATCGAACGCCTGCGGGAGTGGCCATGGACGAAATGGCCGCCTGTGCGTTGGCCCATTCGACCGAAGTGCACCTGCGCTCCGCTGTACGAGCCCGACTGGTGGAACGATGCCGCTGCAGGTGGCGCGCGGCAGTACAGCAACAACTGCTACAACTACGGTACGAACTACCGCACCGACACGTTCGCCCAACCCGGCTATGGCTCAGGGCAGATGTACGGTGCGATCACCTGCGCCGAGGTGTTGGCGGCAGCGATACGCGATGACCTGATCAACAGCCCCAAGGCCAACAACCATTGTCCAAAGGAAGGACACTTGGTGGCGCTGGTGGTGGGGCCCGGCTGGGATTTCCACTGGTACCGGAAAGGCCGCAACGGCTACTGGACGCACAAGCCGGGCGGAACCGCCGTCACCAACCTGGACAACAGCGGACAACTGATCAGCGATCCGCGCACGGCGGATCGTGGCAACTACACCGACTTCTGCAGTTTCATGGTCGTCATGCACGGACACACCAAGATCCGATGAAGCAAGCCGGGACATGGCACGCCGGCATCGGCATGTATTCGGGTCGTCCCGACCCGATCTGGGGTGTGTCTGCGCAAGCGGTACAGACGTTCGAGGCGATATGGGACAGCCTCGAACCATCAAGCGAACGAGCACGCGTGCTGCCCGCGCCGTTGGGTTATCGGGGATGCTTCGTCAAGGCCGACGATGTCCAGTGGGAGTGTTACCGCGGCGTGGGGAAACTGGTCCGGCCTGGAGTGCCGGACCAGTTTCGTCTCGATCCCGAGCGGCAGCTGGAATGGTGGATTGTCCGTTCGGCGCCGCAGGGCGTATTGCCGGACAATGTGGCCGTCGTGCTCGGGCTCGAGACGTAGGACGATCGGGAAGCTACGATGTTCGCGGATGCTTGCGGCGGGGATGCCCAAGCATCTGCATCAGGGGACGTGGCGCGAAAATCGCCACCACTAGCGTTTCATCACAGGGGAAAACCAATGTTGAAGAATGGAAGCACCAAATGGTGGGTATTGGCCGCGTTTTTTTTGATGTCCGTGCACGGTGTCGCTTCAGCACAGGCGACGCGCACATGGGTTTCCGGCGTCGGCGATGACGCCAATCCATGCAGCCGCACGGCGCCATGCAAGACGTTTGCCGGCGCGATTTCTAAGACGGCGGCAGGTGGCGAAATCAGCGTGCTGGACCCGGGTGGTTTTGGCGCGGTCACGATCACCAAGGCCATCACGATCGACGGCGCCGGAACGCTGGCTTCGACCCTGAACTCGAGTACCAATGGCTTCGTCATCAATGCCGGTGTTGCCGACAAGGTCGTGCTGCGCAATCTGACCATCAATGGCGCGGGAAGCGGCCTGAATGGCATCAAGTTCCTGGCGGGCGAAAGCCTGCTGGTTGACAACGTGCGGATCACGGGTAACAACGCAGCCAGTCCCAATGGCGTCGGGATTCTGTTCCTTCCTGCCGGCGCGAGCCGCCTGATCGTCACCAACAGCGTGATTGCCAACAACATCACGGGTGGAATCCTGGTGGCGCCCAGCGGAACCGGAACCGCGCAGGTCACGGTGACCGGCACTCAGCTTTCTGGCGGTGCCTTCGGCTTGCGTACGCAGGACCGCACCATGGCCGTTGTGAGCGATTGCGTGGTGACGGGCAACCCCAACCAAGGTGTGGTGGCGGTCAGCACGTCGCAATATGTGGACATCACCGTCACCGGCAGCACGCTCAACGACAATGGCTTCGGTGCGGCGAATGCCGGGGCGATCCAGTCAACCGGTCCCGCGGCCATCATCCGCATCGCCGGCAATAACATCACCAACAACCAATACGGTCTCTGGGCGACCGGCGGCGGACAGATCCTGTCCTTTGGCAGCAACGAAGTGACCGATAACGATACTGACGGAAATCCGACCGGGACGTTGACGACGCGGTAAGCCGATAAGAGTCGATTACGAGAACGGCCCGGCACGCCCGGGCCGTTTTCGTTTCCGGGGGCGCTTCCTGCGCGTGAGCGGCAGGCTAGGTAACATTCCGCAATGAGCTCGTCGGCACTCGACAATCCATTCTGGTCCTCGCTGCGCAGCCGTCATCGCGACATCGCGCTGGTCGCCGGCGATGTGGCGCGTTATCCCGCGGAGTTCGCACCGTTCCTCGGCATGGCGCGTGCCGACGTGGACGCGACCGACGCGCTCGCTTCGCTGGTCGCCCCCGGCGAAAGCGTCTACCTGCTCGGGATCGCACCGGCCGTCGTACCGGATGGATGGCAGCTCGAAGCATTTGCCGACCTGGCGCAGATGATCTGCACTGCGCCGATCGAGATCACCGATGGTCCGGAGATCATCGCGTTGACCGAGGCGCATCGCGCGGATGTGCTGGCGCTGACGGCGCTGGTGTATCCGCACTATTTCCGTCCGCGCACGATGGACATGGGCCGTTACTTCGGCATCTACCAGAACGGCCGACTGGCGGCGATGATCGGCGAGCGACTGGGGACGGACACACACCAGGAGATGAGTGCGATCTGCACACATCCCGACTTCAATGGTCGCGGTTACGCACGCCGCTTGACGGCGATGCTGACGAACGACACGTTCTCGCGCGGTCGCATTCCGTTCCTGCACGTGAGCCACGAGAACCTGCGGGCCAAGCAGTTGTACGAGCAGCTCGGCTACGTGCATCGCCGCGACATCGGGTTCTGGTCGCTGCGTCGGGGCTGATAGCGCCACTCATCGACTTTTGAGCTCGGCGTGCCGGGCAAGGAGCCTCGCGATCCGAACTCTCAACTCGGATTGTCGAACCCAAGACCCGGCGCTCTGAGCTCCAGACTCGGCATGCCGAGCTGAAAAGCCCAGGTCCCGAGCTCCGAGCTCGGCATGTCGAGAGGAAATCTCCGCTGATGATGCGCTGGGCTTGGCGCGCCAGGTAAAAACCCGGTGCTGCGAGCTCCGGACTCGGTACCTGCGTTGCCCGGGGTTACCCGAGACTTCAGCCCTGCCTGGCGCGCCGCCTCCGCGACGCAGAGAGCTGCCGGTAGAAGTCGCGCATCACGACCAGCGCGAGCAGCACCATCAGGATCATCAGGACGCGCTCGGGCGCGATCGGGATGCCGAGTTTGTTGAGCACCGGCCTCAGCAGCGTGACGCCGAAATTTTCGACCTGCTTGAAGCCCGGGACCACATAACTTTTCGCCAGCTCTCCCGATGCAGCCACGGGTTGCAACGCGGCCTCTGGCGCCACCAGCGCCCACACGCCGGAGGCAAGGATCAGCAGGGCAAAGAGGCTGAGGAACACCGTCGTCCTGCTCTTGCGAGGCGGCGTCGTCGGCGTGGCGACCTGGGCGGACTCGGTCGCCTGCCGCGTCCGCAGCGAAGCCATCGCAAGCTTCGTTTCCCCGGCGTCGCCGGCATCACCCTTGAGTTGCCCCAGTGCTGCGATCAGGTCCTGGTTCTCCTTCTGCCGCGCGAGCCGCTCCGCTTCCATCAGCTTGGCGATCTCCGCGGAGGCGTCGCGGCTACCCTGGCGACGGTCGTGCAGGCGCATCTGCGGGTCGTTCGGTAGCGAGCTTTCGAACATCCACAGCGCCACCAGCGCGATCGGGAACCCAAGCAGGATCACCACCACCAGCAGCCGGATCGCCCAGCTGGGAATGTCGAAGTACGGGAACACCGTGGTGGCGACCTGCACGATCACCCAGCCGGCCACGATGTACATCACCCCGCCACGATAGATCTGGCGGCGCTTGAGCTCGGCAAAAAACGAAGAAGGCGTGGCCATGGGGGTTCCAGATCCGAGGACACAGGGTCAAACGCCAATCGGTCGGGGCAGGGGCCACGCGGGCACGCGGGGGCCAGCGGATCGGAGCCACCCGATCAGGGGATTGGGCGGACGGTGGGATCGCCGGCGCACAGCGCCCGCTTGCGGGCCGGCGTCAGTTGCTTGATCGCATATTCGGCGCGGCTCGCGGTGGCGCGGTCGGGATATTCGAAGCGGGCGAGCAGGCGCAGCGGCGGCCGCGAGCGGGTATAGCGGGCACCCTTGCCGGCGACGTGCTCGGCATAGCGGCGGTCGACGTCGGTGGCGATGCCGGTGTAGAGGCTGCCGTCGCGGCATTCGATCAGGTAGACGTACCAGCGGCGCATGCAACGAGTGTAGAGGGCAGCGACCTAGGTGTGTTCCAGCGGTGTAGCGCTGACACGGATCCGTCATGAAGCAGTCACATACTGATTTTCGGTGCACGGCACCGGACCTGCTGATGGAGAGTGACCATGCCCGCAAAGTTCGCCCTCGCTTTGGCCCTGCTGCTGTCCGCGTCACTCACCGCGATTGCGCAGCAGGCGTACGTCAACATCGAACAGCGCCTGACAACGGAGCAGCTGCGTGCCACCGGCCTGGATACGCTGTCGCCCGCACAACTGGAGCTGTTGAACCGGTTGCTGCGCGATGACCTGGTGGAAGTGGCGAAGGCCGACGCATCGCACCGGGAAGACAAGCGCAGTCCGGCGTCGTACATCGGCCTCGAGGATGGGCCGATCAAGAGCCGTCTGAAAGGTTCGGTGAACGGGTGGGAGCCCGGCACCGTGTTCGAGTTGGAGAACGGCCAGCAGTGGAAGGTGCTCAAGGGCAGCATGAAACTGCGCAAGCCCATGGATGCGCCCGAGATCGTGGTCGTGCCGGGCGTTGCAGGGCGCTGGTTCCTGCAGGTCGATGAGGATCTGCCGAAGGCGCGGGTGTATCGAATCGATTGAGGGCGGGTTTCGGGGTGGTCACCGAGGGGCGCTAGCGCCGTGGCTTTCCCTTTGCCTCGGGTTCGGCATCGTCCAGGTGATCCCGCCCTTCATTCCCAGTCGTGTTGTCTTCCCTGAATTGATCCACCGATTCGGAGACGTTGTCGACGAGGTCGGAATACGCGGTTGCTTCCGTATCGCGCTTGGACTGCGGGACCACGATCCGCGGTGCCTGCAAGACTTTCGGCGTGGGCTTTACCGTCGGACCGGCTGCAGGAATTTTCGGCTTGGCCGACACGGGTTTGGCTATCTGCGCATCGGCAGCCCCGGACAGGAGCAGCATCGAGATGGCAATGGCGGCCAGCATCATCCGCATGGGGCAACCTCCTGAGTATCGCAAGCCACCATATCGCAGCGGTCGGTGACCAGCATCGGATATTGGAATGCCGAAGACCAGCCCACGGGAGGCAGGATCGCCATGCGGGCTATTGCTTCTTCTTTCGGGCGTCTGCCCGTTCCCGGTTCTCCCGCACTCGCGTTTTCACGAGCTTGCTGATCAAGGCGTAAGGAATGGGCTTGTCGAGTGGGAACCTCAAATTGCCCTTTTCTCCGGCATAGGCCGATGTCTCGGCCCTGAGCTTCTCGTCCCTGACCGGTGGATAGAAGCCGATGTGATTCTTGAAGGCGGCGAAGTAAACCAGGGCGCCATCCAGGGCGAAGGCGGGCATCTGGTAGCTGATCTTCTCCTCCGCGGCAGGCGCCGCCTGCCTGATGGTGTCCCGGATCCTCTCCAGGATCGGCTGGACTTCCGGCCGGGCCGCTGCGATGTAGTCGTCGATGCTCGCAAGGGTGGTGCGATTCGCTTCCATGTTGCCTCCTTCCGATGGTTACGGGCCCGCGATTCCGCCGATGCGCTGGCGCCGTGCGATCTCCTCCGCGGGAGGATCTTCGAGTTGGAACGAACCGTACTCGGGCCTGCCCGCGCATTCGTAGGTGTGGATCAGCACGCCGGTGCTGGATGTCTTCGTGTCCGTCAGTTTCAGCGCGGCCGGGACGGTGCCTTCGGCGAACAGGCGTTTGCCCTTGCCCAACAGCACGGGGAAGGTCCACAGGCGGAATTCGTCGACGAGATTGTGCTGCAGCAACGTCTGGATCAGGTTGCCGCTGCCGGTGACCTGGAGTTCGCGGCCGGGTTCGCGTTTGAGCTTCGCTACCGCTTCGGCGACGTCGCCCTTGAGCAGGCTCGAGTTCTGCCAGTCCAACGATTGCAGCGTGCGTGAGGCGACGTACTTGTGCACGCGGTTGAGCTTCGCCGCGATCGGATCCTCGTCGCCGATGTGCGGCCAGTGCGCGGCGAAGATCTCGTAGGTCCTGCGGCCCAGCAATAGACCATCCGCTGCTTCGGTCCAGCCGGTGATGAGCTCGCCCATCATGTCGTCGAAATACGGGACCAGCCAGCCGCCGTGCTCGAAGTCGCCGCTGCGGTCTTCCTCGGGCCCGCCCGGGCCCTGGATGACGCCATCCAGCGTGACGAACGTGCCGACAACTACTTTCATGGCTGACTCCTTTTCGATTCGTTCTGCTACTACGACGAACGAAGCGGGGACGGATCGACACGAGGCGATTCTTCGCGAAGGTCAGGCGTTCCCGCCGCCCCAGCGCCGCAGATTCAGGAATTCGCGCCGCGTCCTCGGGCCATAACTGAGGAATCGGGGATCGGGTGCGTTGCGATAGTCGTCGCGCAGCCGTGTGACCGCGTCGCGGTTGAGGTGCTTGTCGAGCACGTCCTTCGGCACCGGGTAGAGCTTAAGCGCATTCAGTCCGAATACCTTCGCGCGAATGCCGGGCGTGATCTCGGGATAGCCATGGCGTTCGCGGAATTCCGGTGAAATCTGGAAGGCGCGGAACGCCTGGATCTGGTCCTGCGGGCTGCCATACCAGATCGAGTCGGTGCCCCAGAGCACGTTGTCTTCGCCGAGGTGGGTGAGCAGCTTGCCGAGCGCATGCCCTGCCGAATCCGGATCGCGCATCAGGAACCGCCAGGTCGAGCCGAGTTCGGCGTACACGTTGCTGCCATGTCCCAGGCCCGCCTTGCGCAGTGACGTGATCAACGCATCGATGCCGTCGCTGCGTTTGGCGTCATAGGCGCTTTCGGCTTTGCCGGTGACGAAGCCGGAGTGGTAGATGAGGAAGTTGACGTCCGGATAACGCTTCGCAACGCGGCCGATGTCCACGCACGTGCTGTGTTCGTAACTGCGCGGGCCGAACGGCAGGCCCTTGTGGATGGCGATGTTGCGGACGTCGAGCCGGCGTGCTTCTTCGATCATCCGCAAGCCCGGTGCATCGTCCATGAAGAAGCCACGGCCTTCCGGTCCCCATTGCGTGTAGGTCTTCCACGCCGCGATGTGGAATTGTTTCGCGAGGCGCTCCATGTCTTCGACATCGCCGGGCTGGTTGGGATTGACGCGGCCATGCAGGTACAGGCGATGCGTGCCGTCGAGTTTTTCCACCAGCGCGGCCGTGGCGGTGGCTTCCTCGATGGTGAGCGGTTCGGCATTCCGTGCCGAGGGCACGAAGCTCAACACGGTGAGGTCGGTGTCGGAGTCGAGGAAGATGTCCTTGATGAACTCGTCGGGCCCCACGCATTTCAGGTAGCCGAGCCCGGGCTCCTCTGCGGCGGCGCAACCCGCGGTGTCGACGAAGCCGAGTGGCCGCGCGCCATCCGGCAAGCCGCGCGTCCAGGCGCCGGTCGGATTCACGAAATGGCCCTGTACGTCGAAGATGAATTCGTCGCCGGCGAGCACCGACGCCGCGGCCGCGGGTTCGAGTGCGGCTTCTGCGGGGAGTTCATAGCGGCCACCGCGTTTGCAGGCCGCAGTGAACGTAGCGGTCATCGCCAGCAGCGTAGTGGCCGCTCCGCACAGGGACACCATGAAGTCGCGCCGCGACTGACCAAGGCGGCGCGCGTTCCTCGTGGCGGCTTCGAAGGCCTGCTGGTTGGCGACGCGATGGACCGCATCGAGGGGTACCGGTGCAAATTCGCCGTTGCTGGCACTGTCGAGCTTGATCGGAAGCCGCAGGCCATCGGGGTCGTGCCTATTGGAGCCGTGACCGGAGCGCATGGCGTTCTCCCAAGCAACCGATTCGGGCCGACCATAGCGCCGGAGGTCCGTAGCGCAATGTGCCGGAAGGCGGGTTCAAGGGCGTGCCTGGTCCACCCCCGGGCATTTGCGGCGCCGGTTACGGGTTCTCGACGATCTTCTTGAACCCACCCCAGAACATGCGCTTGCCGTCGAAGGGCAGTTTCTTCGGATCCATCATCTCGGCGAGGCGGGGATCGGTCATCACCAGCTTGTTGATGCGGTCCCGGTCCCGGCGCGATTTGTAGACGATCCACGAGAACACCACGACCTCGCCCGGCTTGAGCTTCACCGCCTGCGGGAATGAAGTGAGCTTGCCTGGCTGCACGTCGTCGGCGACGCACTCCACATATTCGAGCGCGCCGTGCTCGCGCCAGACTTTGCCCGCTTTACGGGCCATGCGTTTGTAGGTCGCCAGGTTCTTGGTTGGAACGGCCAGAACGAATCCATCTACGTAGCTCATGGTGTCTCCTTGTGATGGGGGCAGGCTGCGCCTGCAGGCTGGGCAGCGCCAATTCATACCCGATGGCACTGCTGTCCTTTGTGACGACGAACCAGAGGAATCGAAATCGACAAACCAGCGTCCGGTGCCTTGGCGAGAAGGGTGTGCTAGCGTTCCCAGCAGCTCTTGGGGGGAGCGTTTTATGAATCGCAAAGTGGCGTCCGGGAAGGGGACGAGCAAGTCCTTCAAGGTCATTCTTGGGCTGGTGCTGATGATCGGTGGAACGGGGTTCCTGTTCCTGCAGCAGGTCAATTTCCTGGTTGGCCGCAGCCTGCTGATCGCGCTCGGAGACGCCGAAAGCACGTACCGCAGCGCGTGGTTCGAGTGGGACGGCGACGTGGTGGCGAAGGACGTCGTGGTCTACCCCTACGGGCAGGAACAGAAGGATGTGATGGTGCGTTTCAGCACCTTCCACCTGGAAACGCCGGGCTGGTTCTGGTTCCTGCGCAACGCCTTCAACCGCAAGGTGATCGTGGGCGACCTGGATCGCCTGCACGTGACGCTTGCGGGCGTGACGTCGAATGACGGCATCGAACCGTCGCTTGGCGACCTCGGCCCGATCGGCGCCGCCAGCGCTTCGCCGCTCGAGGCCGCAGGCTGCCTCAATGATGACCTGTGGATCCACAGCGAATTGAATGAAATGGGCCTCGGTCCAAGCCAGACCACGCTTGAATTCGACTATCGGATCGAAGGCACCCAGGTGCTGACGTCGGTGGTGCTCGATACCCCGGGTGTTTCGACGACGCGAATGGAGCGCCGCGAGCAATTGCCAAAGGAAATCAGCGCGCTGCTGCTGGACCAGGCCCCGTCGATGGTCAAGTCGGAACGGTGGCACGTGCGCGATCAGGGCTTCGTCAAGGCCCGCAACGCGCACTGTGCGAAGAAGGACGGCACCGACGCGCAAACCTTCGTCGCGCGCCATGTCGACACGGTGGTGCGCTTGCTGGAAAGCGGCGGACTTGCGCCGGACCCGGCCAGCATCGAGGCCTATCGCAGCTTCGCCAGCGAGGGCGGCGAACTGTCATTCGGAGGGGACTTCACCCAGCCCATACACAGTGCCGAGTTGTACGAAGCGCACGATAGTGGCGCCGCGTTGCTGCGCATGAACGGCATCCTCGAACGCAAGGGCCGGCGCTTGGCGGTGCAGTGGCGTCAGTTCGATCCGCGTCCGCTCAAGGGTCTGGATGCGTTGACGCCGTTCGCGGCGTTGCAGCGCGAACGTGGCATCGATCCGTCGGTCGCGACTGCAACACCTCAGCCGGGCGCAGTGGGCACGAGCGCGAGCGTTCCCGCAGCCGTCATGCCGGTAGCCCCGCCCACTGGCAAGCCAGTGTATGCAAGCTCCTTGCCCACATCCGCGCCGGCTTTACTCCCCCCAGGCAGCCAGCTGGCATGGAACGACCTGCCACACTACCGCGGGCATCTTCTTTTCATATGGACGGAACACAATCCGCCGCGGCAGATGACCTTGGTGGATGCGAACGGACAGGAGTTGAACGTGAGCGCACATCTGGGCGGCGGCCATGCGAGTTACCGCATTGGCAGGGGTGCGTTCATACGAGCCACGCTGATCCAGTAATTGCCGGGCGATGCGGCCGCTGACGCGTGGTATCGCAATGGCCCTGCCTGCATGTAGTTCCGTGTCGGATTGGCCCTGTTCGCAGGCAGCCTCGGCGATTACGCTCACGGCCTGAAACGCCGAGGATGATGACGATGCCTATCCAGTGGTTGCTCGCCGTAATGCTTGCCGTCGCCACGACGCCTGCGATGGCGCGCGACGCCGCGCAGGACGAACGTGAAATCCTGAGCGTGGAGAAAGCGCTCTGCCATGCCTTCGAGACCGGCGACGCCGATTATCTTCGTCGATCACTGGACGAACATTTCATCCTCACCAGTTCGAACGGCGTGGTCACCGATCGTGCGCAGAACATCGCGGAAGTCGAAAAGCGCGATCCGTCCTACGAAGTGTTCCGCAACCACGACCAGAAGCTGCGCCTGTATGGCGATGCCGCCATCGTCACCGGCATCACTACTGTGAAAGGCCAGTCGGGTGGCGAGGCGTTCGAAGCCGATTTCCAGTTCACCGATACCTGGGTGTATCGCGATGGGCAATGGAAACTCGCTGCAAGCCACGCCAGCCGGTTGGCGAAGAAATGAACTAGCGGCCGCCACCACCGCCGCCACCGCCGCCACCACCGGACGAGCCGCCGCCACCCGAGCCCGATGAGCTTCCGGGCGGCGTCGACGACGACGCGATCTGCGAACTCAAGGCGCTGCCGATCGAGTTGGTGAAACTACCGAGGTCGGACATCTGTCCGCCGCGATACCAGCTGATCGCCGCCGTGGTTGCTGCAGCGGCTGCGGCACCTACGGCCAGCGTGAATTTCTTCGTCCACGCGTCCTCGACATCCAGGGCCACCGCGTAGGGCAGCAGGTGTTCGTAGCGCTTGGCATCGAGAACGGGCGGTGCGTCCGGGCCGGGCATGCGCGCGAGTTCTTCGCGCTCGGCCACGCTGAGGTAAAGCTTCAGGCCTTCGATCTCGTCAAGCAGTTTGCGTCCCGCGGGTGTCGGTGCCTTCACCAGGATGGCGAAGGCCACCAGGATCAGGACCATCAGCACCGCAGTCGCCACGAGGGCGGGAACGCCGGTGCCCATGCCGATGAGGAAGCCGAGCCCGATGCTGCCCGCGGCGATCGCAAAGGCGACGGCGATGCTCTTGCCGTGACGGTTGAACAGGTCGGGCTGGAAGCGCTGGTCGAGCACCTTGGTGTGCGCCTGTTGCGCGCCCTGCATGGTGGATGCGTTGGTGTTCTTCAGTTCCAGCATCGGGCCACTGGCGAACAGGCGTTCGAGCAGGGCGCGCTGGGTGTCGGTAGCGCCCGCCATCTTGACGCCCTCCAAGCGCTCAAGCCGCCACTTGTCCTTGAGGAAGCCATCGTCGCGATGGATGCGCACCTGGCCATCGACGGCCAGTGCGAGCAGGTCGGAGGAGAAGCAGCGGTTGTCGTAACGCATCCGCCGCATGTAGCGCAGGCCGGCAGGGGAGTGGCCGGAGGGCGGGTCGTAGCGCGCAATGATGATGCCGGGACGGGGATCGCGACCGACGTCTTTCCAGCGACGTACGCAATACACCAGGAGCCCGATCAGGCCGAGCCATGCGACCAGGACGCCACGGTTGTCCTTGAGGAACCAGAGGATGCGTTGTGCGCGGGTGGGTGCGGTGACCAACCCTTTTGGAAATGTCAGGACAACGGTGAAGCCCTGCTGCGGCGACAACGGCTGGGTCAGTTGCCAGCGGGCCACGCCCGGCGCGGGTATTTCAGCGCGATATCCCTGTTCCTGCGCGCCCTGGTAGCCGGTATAGCCTTCGGCATGCAGTTGATCGACCGGCACCGCCTGCGGCAGGCGGGCCTCGACGCTGGCGCTTTCGATCGGGAAGTCCCAGCCGGTCCCGATCGCATTCCAATAGAGCTCGTCGTGGTCGCCGAAGAAGCCGAGCTGGCGCGTGGTGCGATAGCGCAGGGTATAGGTGTAATCGGCCGGCACCGGCAGGAAATCGTCGTTGCCGGTGTTGATGCGCACACCGTTGGACTGGCGCTCGGTGAACCACGGCTCGGTGCGGCCGTTGCGTTTTACGTCAAGTACTTCGAAATCGACCACGACGCGGTTGCCGTAGCGATCCTTGTAGCGGGTAGGGAAATCACGATAGATGCCGCGCCGGATCGAACTGCCTTCGGCGTGGACGGTGATGCGTTCGGTGACGTCGATGCTGCCGTCGGTACGGACGTCGATCTCGCTGTCGTAGGACGTGATGCGTTCCTGCGCCAGCAGTGGTGTGGCCAGCAGCAACGACAGCAGTGCCAGTCCGATGCGGCTCTTGAAAACGATGCTCATGGCGTCAGCTCCACGCCGACAGCCGCGCGTTCTTCTTCGCCGGTCTGGAAGAACTCCGCTTCGCGGAATGCGAAACTGCGCGCGACGACGACGTCAGGCACGCGCTGGATCGCGGTGTTGTAGTCGCGCACAGCGCCGTTGTAGAAGCGGCGTGCGTATTGCAGTTGGTTCTCGACTTCGACCAGGTCGCGCTGCAGTTGCGTGAAGTTCTCGTTGGCCTTGAGGTCGGGATAGGCTTCCTTCAGTGCGAACAGGCGACCGAGCGCCTGTTCCAGCGCCGATTCGACTTCGCCCAGTTTCGCCGGACTCTTCAGCGCCACCGCCTGTGAGCGCAAGGCAGTGACCGCTTCCAGGGTCGCGCGCTCATGGCCGGCATAGGCGCCCACGGCAGTGACCAGTTGCGGCACCAGGTCGTGGCGACGCATCAGCTGCACATCGATATCGGCCCAGGCGGTTCGCGCCTGGTTGCGCAGGCGTACCAGGCGGTTGAAGGCGAATACCGCCCACGCGGTCACGGCTGCAACGATGAGTAACGCCAGTAGTGTTGTCACTGTCGCCATCCCCATACGAAAGTTTTGCCATATTACCCGTCGCCCCCGACCCGAGCGCCCCATGATCGATCTCTACTACGCCGGCACACCGAACGGTCTGAAACTCCGCTTGTTCATGGAAGAAACAGGGCTCCCGCACCGGGTCGTGCGCGTGAACATCGGCAAGGGCGAACAGTTCAAACCGGAATACCTCGCGATCTCTCCCAACAACAAGATCCCGGCGATCGTCGACCACGCGCCGGCCGATGGCGGTGCGCCGCTGTCGATGTTCGAATCCGGCGCGATCCTGCTCTACCTCGCCGAGAAGACGGGGCTCTTCCTGCCTGCCGACCTGCGCGGTCGTGCGGAAGTCGTGCAATGGCTGTTCTGGCAGATGTCGGGGCTGGGGCCGATGGCCGGGCAGATCGGCCACTTCAACGTCTACGCGCCTGCCGTGGTGCCATACGCGATCGAGCGCTACACCAAGGAAACGAATCGGCTGTACGGGGTACTCGACAAACGCTTGGCCGATCGCGATTTCATCGCCGGCGAATATTCGATCGCCGACATCGCCTGCTATCCGTGGATCGTGCCGCATGCCGCGCACGGCCAGGATCTCGACGATTTCCCGCATCTGCGCCGTTGGTTCGAGGCCATCGCGGTGCGGCCGGCCACGATCCGCGCGTATGAAGGCGTGACCGACACCTATCGGCGCGGCGCGCAGATCTCGGACGAGCAGCGCCGGGTGTTGTTCGGACAGGCCGCGGCGACGCGCTGAAGCGGTTCAAGCCTTCGCGTTTTCCAGCAGGCGCTGCGCGCGCGCCTTGAGCGCCGTACGCAGCGCAGTCGGTTGGCGGATCGAAAACGCAAACGGCAATCGCGCCAGTTCGCGCGCGAACCAGTCGAGGTCGTCGGTCCGTCCATGCAGCAACACGCCGGCATCGGTCTGTTCGAAGGTGCCGATCGCCTCGAACAGCGCGCTGCGCGCGCTGGCGAGGTCGGTATCGAGCAACACTTCGACTGCGTGCGTGCGTGGCAGCGTCGCGACGGAGAAGGTGAGGTGGCCGAGCGCGTCGAATCCTTCCGGCCGCGCGAAGCTCGCCGGCAACGGCTGCACGGATGTCACGCGATCGAGCCGGAACGAACGCAGCCCAAGTCGCAAGTGGCAATGCCCGACCACGTACCAGCGGCCGCCACGATAGGCCAGGCCATAGGGATCGAATGCGCGTTCGCTGTCCTCGCCCTGCGCCGAGCGATAGCGCAGGTGCACGCGTTGCTGCGCCTGTGCGGTAGCGCTCAACGCGACCAGCGCGGTGTTGTCGCCGGCAGGTGCGGCGCGGGTGAGATCCAGCGTCACCGTTTCGTCGACCGCGCGCACGCGCCGTTTCAACGTCGCCGGCATTACCCGTTCCAGCTTGGCCTGTGCACTGGCCACCGCCGGTTGCGCTTCGGCGAGGCCGAGGCTGCGCGCCGCGAGCAGGCCCACCGACAACGCGAGCGCCTCATCGTCGGTGAACATCATCGGCGGCAGCTTGAAGCCGGCGACGAGCGAGTAGGCGCCATGGCGGCCGCGGTCGGCGGTGATCGGCACGCCGATGTCTTCGAGCCGCGCGATGTAGCGGCGCAACGTGCGCCCGTCCACCTGCAACCGCCGCGCCAGTTCCGCACCACTCATGCGGCCGTGGGTCTGCAGCAGTTCCAGCACCGTGAGGACGCGGGTGGTCGGGTGGTACATGGCCGCAGTCTAAATCCGAAACAGGGCGATTACTGACCTATTTATGCCCCAGCCTGCGCGCAACGCCACCCGAGGATGCGCCATGTACCGATCGCGGACATTGATGTCCCTCTGCCTGCTGTGCGGACTGACCCTGGCCACGCTGCCGCTGACGACCGCCTTCGCCATGACCCCAACCGGAACCACGACCATGCGCGCCAGCCAACCTCGCGACGGACACCACGACTTTGATTTCCTGGTCGGCCGCTGGTACGCGCACAGTCGGCGCCTGGCGAAACCGTTGTCGGGCTCGGATGAATGGGTGGAATTCGATTCGGTCCACGACGGGGTGCTGCTGCCCAGCGGGTTCGGCGTCGCCGACGATTACTGGATCGAAGGGCGCCCCGATTTCCTCGGCCTCGCGCTCCAGGTCTATGACCCGGCGACGGGGCAGTGGCGGGCGTACTGGTACCGCCTCGGTGCGATGACACCGCCGCTGCTGGGAATCTTCAAGGATGGCGTCGGCGTGTTCGAAGGCCCGGACCAGCACGAAGGCAAGCCGATCATCACGCGC
Source organism: Lysobacter sp. CFH 32150 (assembly GCF_022758295.1). GTDB lineage: Bacteria > Pseudomonadota > Gammaproteobacteria > Xanthomonadales > Xanthomonadaceae > CFH-32150. The sequence goes on from NZ_JALDWJ010000011.1 coordinate 92,550, forward strand.
TACACCTGGTCGCACATCACCGCGACTGCAGCACGCTGGGAACAGGCGTTTTCCGCGGATGGCGGCAAGACCTGGGAGATCAACTGGATCATGGATTACAGCCGCACGCGCTCGGCGTCGAAGGAGTAACCAGATGGACTATGCGGCACAACTCTGGCTGTTCTTCGCGCTGGTGTTCGCCGTGGTGATCCTGCCCGGGCTGGACATGGCCTTCGTGCTGGCCAGCTCGATGGTCAGTGGGCGCAGTCACGGCCTGGTCGCAGTTGCCGGACTGGTCGCTGCAGGGATCTGCCATGTCATTGCCGGCGCACTCGGCATCGGCGTGTTGCTCAAGGTGGTGCCATCGGCATTCAACGCGGTGTTGCTGCTCGGTGCGCTGTACGTGGCGTGGATCGGCTGGTCGCTGCTGCACAGCCGGGAAGGCTTCGGCGCGGTGCAGGACACCGCGCGGCGCACGCACTGGGCGACGTTCCGGCAGGCGGCGCTCACCAACCTGCTCAATCCCAAGGCCTACATGTTCATGCTCGCCGTGTTCCCGCAGTTCCTGCGCGTGGAATACGGGCCACTGTGGAAGCAGGCGACGGTGCTGGGCCTGATCATCGCAGCGACGCAGATCGGCGTGTACGGCACGCTGGCGTTGCTTGCGGGGCAGGCGCGTGGCTGGTTGCAGTCGCGGCCGGCTGCGGGCCTTGCACTCAATCGCGGCGTCGGCGCAGTGCTGGTCGCGGCCGCGGTGGTCACGGCCTTCCAGGGCTGGCGCATGCTGTGATCACGACCCGGATGCGACCGCAGTGATCTGCGCAGTGAGCGTCTGCCAGCGGCCGTCGCGCCCGACCCAGACATCGGTATAGCGACTCTGCCCGCTGCTGCCGTCACGCCGGGTATAGACCGTGCGTGCCTGGACGATGGCGGTGTCGCCTTCGAACTGGACGCTTACGTCTTCCACGGTGAAGGTCGCCATCGCGACCGGTTGCGCCGAGCTGGCCAGGAACGCGGCGCGGTCGATGATCTCGCCGCTTGGCAGGATGCAGCGGAAATCGGTCGCGAGATGACGGTCGAACCAGTCGGTGTCCGATGTCAGGAAAGCGTCGACATACTCGGCGTTGAGCCGGTAGAGCTTGACCTCGGAATGGTGCGAGGGATTCGGGACGATGGACGACAGGGAAGCGGGCATGTGCGGGCTCCAGAGGGACACGAGTCGAACTGCGAGCGGAGGCTAGGTCCCATCCGTGACCGGCTCGCCATTTTCGGACAGGGTCAGGTCAGGCAAGCCCCATGCCGGCGTATTCACCTGCCATTGCGTCGGTCCCGGCAAGTTTTGCCTAGACTAGGCAGCGCGCCATCGATGAGGCGCGGAGTCCAGGGTCTGATGCACGCGTTGCGAGTTTTTCTATTTACGTTGTTTCTGGTCGCCTGCAATGCGCAGGAACCTGCCGAAAAGCCAGCGGCCGTGGTGCAGACCAGTGCCAGCGAGGGCGATTTCGGCGCGGTGTCGGCGCCGACGCCACCGCCGAAACGCAAAGTCGACATCCGCAAGACGACGTATTGGCCGTCGGCAGAGGTGACGTCGGGTTCGGCCACGATCAGTTGCGATATCGAGCCGCCGGTTGATAGGACCATCGACGACGGGGGCGTGGCGCTGACCGATCTCGAATACTTCAACGTCTCCGATGCGATGTTCCCGTGCCGCGAGAACGGAGTGATACGCCTGCGCTACAAAGGCCGCATCGCCGGTGACCTCACCACCCTGATCGAGCGCGTCGCCAATATGTCCACGCGCATGGGCATCCCCAGGCGCATCCTCGACATCGATTCCAGTGGTGGCCAGGTCGAAGACGCGATCCGTGCCGGCGATGTCATCGCCGAATCGAACTGGACGATCCGCGTGCGTGCGAACGCGGCCTGTCACAGTGCCTGCGTGCTGATTCTCGCAGCCGGCGACGATCGACAGATCGAAGGCCGCGTCGGTATCCACCGCATCATCCGCATCCAGTCCGCCGCCACATCGCGCGCGGAACTGAGCCGCGAGTTGCGCGACGTGCACACGCAGATGGAGGACTACCTCCAGCGCAACGGCGCGGCTGTCGCGGTCGCCGATCTGATGATGACGGTGCCAAACCGCGGTCTGCGGTTGCTCACTGAGGTCGAACTCGATGCCTATGGCCTGAATGGCGCGAATGCCGTGCAGGATGACCTGGAACGGATCCGGCTGGCGCGCAAGTGCGGCGAGGATTTTGTCCGCCGCAAGGATGCGTTTGCGCGCGCGTTCGACCGCGAATGCACGCAACGGGATGAGGCAGGGGACGCTTGCGGCTTCGCGTTGCTGCCGCGCTTTGGATTCCCGGACAAGAAGTGCAAGGCGGAAAGCCCACTTGCGGATTACCAGGTGGCGGCTGCCGTGCCGGCGAAGGACAGTAGCAAGCGTTAAGCCGCCACCACGCGAACTTCGACGTCATCCAACGAAACGACCTGCCCCGCGCGGATCTTGCAGGTCTTGCGCAACTCGACGAGGCCATCGACTCGTACCGCACCGCTGGCAACCAACGCCTTGCCCGCGCCGCCGCTGTCGCACAGGCCGACCAGCTTCAGCAGTTGGTTGAGTTCGACGAACTCACGGTCGAGTTCGAATTCGAGTCGTTGCATGGTGGTTGCGCATGGAAAAAGTCGCGCCAGCCTCGCAGTGGCGCGACTTTAATACAAGCACTCGGTGCAAGCGCGATGTCATTCCCGCTCGAAGCTTTGCACTTCGTCGAGCAGCGCTTGCGCCTTGCGCAGGCTGGCGCCGATGGCCGCATCCCGCATGCGCTTGGCCAGTTCTGGCCGGCGGGGGTTCTGCGCCCAGAGATAGAAGCCCCAGGTCGCCAACAGTCCGGCCGCGCCGATGCCCACGCTTAGCCAGATCCACAACGGCGTGACGACTTGCGGCGGATGGTTGCCAAGTCCGGCGAAAGCCACGACGACGAGCACCCACATGATCCACCACGGCAGACCGCAGACGATGCCGTTGAGCGTGTAGAACTGCTTCAGCAGGGCGAACTGCTTCTGGATTTTCAGCACCGGCGCGGAGTAATCGATCGTCGCCATCAGACCAAGCGTGATCCCGGCCGCCGTGGCGGTGATCACGCCGAAGGCATGGACGAGGATGCCCGACGCCAGCAGTCCGGGAATGCCGGTGTTGCGCGTCCAGCAGGCGACGCCGAGCGCGATCAGTCCGACTCCCAGCAGCACTTGCAGCACCTGGCCCCAGAACAGCGGGCGCAGGCTGGAGCGTGCCTTCTCGAGCTTTTTGTCCTTGAACAGCAGCAGGTTGAGCGCGTTCTGTTGTTCAAGCCGCTTGTCCAGCGTCTGCCAGGCTTGTTTCAGGTCGTCGAGTTCCATGATGGTGTCCATGTGGGTTCCGGGTGTGCCGTCAGGCGATGTCGTTACGGATGCGTTGTTTGAGGCGGCCGATCTTGGTGGTCACGTTGCTTTCGCTGATGCCGAGGATGTCGCCGATCTCGCGCGCGCTGCGTTCTTCGAGATAGAGCAGCAGCAGGGCGCGGTTGAGCGGGTCGAGTTGTCTGATGAAGCGGTTCAGCGCGCGGATCTGCTGGTCTGCCTCGTGCTCGGGCCCTGCGCCGGCGATATCGTGCAGGTCCTCGTCCAGCGGCACGGCATGCTGTTGCCGTTGACTGTCGCTGCGCATGAACGAAATCGCCACGTTCAGTGCAACGCGATACATCCAGGTCGAGAACGACCGCGACGGGTCATAGCCGTGGAACGCCCGCCACAGTTGCGCGGCGATTTCCTGCGCAAGGTCGGCGCGATCGTCGGGATGCCGTGCATAGGTATTGGCAACCTTGAACACGATCTTGCGATGGCGTTCCAGCAGTTCGCCGAACTGTTGCCGAGCGTCCGTGGTCATTGTGGTGGCGTGTTCCATCCTGGTCCCCTGCGCGATTGTTGCGCCTCGGAACCATGATTCGCACGAGGGCGGAAATCCTCACGCCATGGGCCTTGTCGGCAGCAAAACGGCGGAAAGCGCACAATATGCGGCCCCTGCGAGGCCGGAGCGCCCATGACCACCCCCACTGGCGAGTCCGCCCCATCCCTTCGTTTCGCCGATCTCGGCCTGTCCGCGCAGGTCATGGCCGCCGTGACCGAGGTCGGGTACGAGTCGCCATCGCCGATCCAGGCCGCGACCATCCCCGCGCTGCTGGCCGGCCGCGACGTGCTCGGCCAGGCGCAGACCGGCACCGGCAAGACCGCAGCGTTCGCACTGCCGATCCTGTCCAATATCGATGTCGGCAAGACCAAACCGCAGGCGTTGGTGCTGGCGCCGACCCGCGAACTGGCGATCCAGGTCGCTGAGGCGTTCCAGCGCTACGCCGCGAAGGTCCCCGGCTTCCACGTACTGCCAATCTACGGTGGCCAGAGCTATCAGCCGCAGCTGAGCGCGTTGAAGCGCGGTGTGCACGTCGTGGTCGGCACGCCGGGACGAGTCATCGATCATCTCGAACGCGGTTCGCTCGACCTGTCGCAGCTGACCTGGATGGTCCTCGACGAAGCCGACGAGATGCTGCGCATGGGCTTCATCGACGACGTCGAAGCGGTGCTGAAGAAGACCCCTGAATCGCGTCGCGTCGCGTTGTTCTCGGCGACGATGCCGTCGCAGATCAAGCGTATCGCGCAGACCTACCTGCGCAATCCGGTGGAAGTCGCGATCGCGTCCAAGACCACCACGGCGACCAACATCCGCCAGCGCTACTGGTTCGTCAGCGGGCTGCACAAGCTCGATGCGTTGACCCGCATCCTCGAGGCCGAACCGTACGAAGCGATGATCGTGTTCACGCGCACCAAGGCGTCGACCGATGAACTGGCTGAGAAACTGCGCGCGCGCGGGCTCGCCGCCGGCGCGATCAACGGCGACATCGAGCAAAAGCAACGCGAGCGCATGATCCAGCAGCTCAAGGACGGCCAGCTCGACGTGCTGGTTGCCACCGATGTCGCCGCGCGCGGCCTCGACGTGGAGCGCATCAGCCACGTGCTGAACTACGACATTCCCTACGACACCGAAAGCTACGTGCATCGCATTGGACGCACTGGTCGCGCCGGGCGCAGTGGCGAAGCGATCCTGTTCGTGACCCCGCGCGAGAAAGGCATGTTGCGCGCGATCGAACGTGCCACAAGGCAGCCGATCGAGGAAATGAAACTGCCGAGCGTCGAGGCGGTCAACGATGTGCGCGTATCGAAATTCCTCAGCCGCATCAGTGACACGCTAGCCGCGGACGACGGCGAGTCCGGCGATTTCGGCCTGTATCGCGACCTGATCCAGCGCTACCAGCAGGAACACGACGTGCCGGCGACTGACATCGCCGCGGCGCTGGCAAAAATGCTGCAAGGCAGGACGCCGCTGCTACTGGCGCCGGATCGCAAGCCGGAACCACGCGAAACTTTCGAGCGTCCCGCGCGCACGGAACGTGCGCCGCGTCCGACGCATGACGAACGCCCCGAACGGGCGCCGCGCCCGGAACGTGCACCACGCAAGGACATCGGTCCGCGTGGCGCGCCCGAGACGGGCATGGAGACCTACCGCATCGAGGTCGGTCACATGCATGGGGTCAAGCCCGGCAACATCGTCGGCGCGATCGCCAACGAAGCCGACCTCGAAAGCAAGTACATCGGCCGCATCGACATCCATGACGACCACTCGATCCTCGACCTGCCAGAAGGCATGCCGCGCGAGTTGCTGATGCACCTGAAGAAGGTGAGGGTGGCCGGCCAACCGTTGCGGTTGCACAAACTCGGCGAGGAAGGCGAAGCGCCGGAGCCGGGCTTCCGCCCGGGTCCTAGACCGCATCGCAAAGGTTCGAACGCGGCCAAGCCGCGGCCATCGAAACCCAAGTACTGAGCCGTTCTTTGATGTGATGGGGATCTTGTGGGAGCGACGTGAGTCGCGAGCTTGCGTTGCAAGTACTAAAAGCTCGCGACTCACGTCGCTCCCACAAGTGCAATAGCAACAACCGCGGTGTCAGCCCGCTGCAGCGTTCGCGAGATCAGGCGTGTGCACCGCATGCACATGCCGCGCATTCGCTGCGTGCGCATGCCGTGCATCGCGACGCAGCTGCTCGTGGCGCGCCAGGTCCGCCATCGCATACAGCCTTGCATTGCGGCCCCAGGCGATCGCCGCAACTACCAACTGCGTGAGCACGAACGCCCCGAGGAAGCCAAGCCAGCCCGCAGCGTTCACCTGCGTGCGCAACACGCCCAGCACCAGCGCCAGCCCATAACCGACCAGCGCAGTGCCGAGATACACGATCAGTGTCGCCAGCGGCCGTCGTAGCAACAGCTTGTTGCCGCGCCACCACGCACGCAACACCGAACGCAGTGCGGGGTCGGCCGCGAGTACGCCGCGTCCCGCTTCGACGCCGGCATGCGCGAGCACGAACAGCACTATAAGCGCGACGAGCGCGATGCGATTCGCGTTGTCCACCGCTGCTTCGAGGATGGCGTGCTCGGTCGTGCTGTCGGCAAGTGCCATCGCGCCGCTGCCAATGGCCAGGGCGATGCCCAGCGGCAATATCGCCCAGATCGACATGCGCAGCATGCGACCGTATTCGCGCAGGCCACCCTGTAGCAGCTCGCCGAAACCGAGTCGGTGGCCGGCGCGGATCGAAGCCACCGCCATGCCGCTTAGCCATGGCGCGAGCAGCAATGCGAGCAACGTGCCGGCGATACTGGCGCCGGTGATCAGTTCGCCACTGCCCTTCATCAGCGTCGAGAGCACTTCGAGCATCATGGACATGTCCAGGCGCGCAGCGATTTCATTGACGTGCACGGAAAAGTCGAACTGCCCGGTGAGCGCACGCCAGACCGGCAGGGCCACGATTGCAGTCGGCAGCAACAGGCCGATCGCCCACAACAGCAACAGACGCCATTGCGCCGCTGCGCCCAAGCCGGCCATCACGGCCCGCAGGCCACCACGTTTCCTGGGAGCGTTCATAGGGTCACCAGCAGCGAATAGAGGGACTGCAGCAGCGCAGCGAAGTCGCTGCCCCAGCGGCGCGAGGCGGCGCCGTTCGATTCCACGGTGCGGCTGTTATCGACCTTGTCACGGTCGAGGAACACACGACGCTCCGGGTCGATTTCCGCAGAAACCGCCTTGCTGCGCGTGGTGAACGCAAAGCGCGCCCAGCGGCGCTGGTCGTCCCAGCGTAGGGTCTGGCTAGTGCCGTCGGCGAACTTCACCCGCAGCGTCTGCGGCAGCGCAACGCCGCTGCGACGCACGGTGACATGTGTGCGATACGGGAACGCACCTTCCTCCGGCTTCGCCTTCGGATGCGCCTTCTTCCAGCGCTCGCGCACATTCTCGATTGCCTTGTCGAGCAACGTGCTGGTCAGCTCGACACGCTTGCCCTTGAACTCCACGCTGCCAGGCTGCGGCAGGATCTCCGTGCTCTTGATTTCGACGATGCGGTCGTCGACCTTGTTCACGCCATAAACCTGCTGCGCGAACACGCGTTCGACCACCTCGCGCCGGCCGCTGGCCTCGATCAGCGCCTCGCGCAGATCGGCAATGCTGGGATGGCGGAATTTCCACCGCGCGTAGTAGAGCTTGAACGCACGCTCGATCGCTTCCTTGCCCAGTTGCGCTTCGAGGTCGTGCATGGTGCTCGCGGTGCGCGAGTAGACGGTGAAATAGCTGGTGCTCGAGAGCCGGTGCCAGGAATTCTCGCCGAGCGGATCGGCGGGCTCTCCGAGCATGGCGCCCATGCGTTCGGATTCGAAGCTGTTCATCCCGACGTGGATGCCGAGCTTGCGCATCCACCAAGTGCTCGCGTCGATGTCCTGCTTGCGCTCGCGCAGCATGCGCTGGTTCCAATACTGATTCATGCCCTCGTCCAGCATTGGCTCCTCGAACTCGTTGGAAGCGAGCAGGCCGTAGAAGTAACCGTGGCCGAACTCATGGATGGTCACGAAGTCGAGGGAGTAGCGGTCCAGCGTGCCCGGCGTGACGTCCTTGTAGCTGGCAGCGGTGAAGAAGGTCGGGTACTCCATGCCCCCGGCTTCGTCAGCGCGGAATGGCGGGATTACCGCGGTCACCGTCCGGTAGGGGTAGGCGCCGAGCGTCTCGGAGAAGTACTTCAGCGAATCGAGCGTAGCCTGCAATACCGGCTGCGCGTTCGATGCGTATTCGGCTGGGTACAACACGCGCACTTTCACCGGACCGTTGGCGCCGTGATAGACGCCATCGAGCGGCTTGGCGTAGCGCTTGTCGGCCGTCCAGGCGAAGTCGTGCACGTCGCCCTGCACGAAACGGTGGCTGACCATGCCGTTCTTTTCGGCCGGAGCGCCTTGTTCCTCACCCGTGGCGCCGACGGTGTAGCCCTTCGGAACGGTCAGCGTGACGTCGTATTCGCCGAAGTCGGCATAGAACTCACTGTGCAGATGGAACTCGTGCACGTTCCATCGCGGCGCAGTGGCACCGCGCTCGCCTGGCAATTCGAGCACGCCGATCTTCGGGAACCACTGCGCAATCAGATGGAAGGTGCCGAAGTAACCAGTACGCGCACTCACGCGCGGCAACTGGTCGAAGAAATCGATGTCGAGCGTGGTGCTGGCGCCGGGTGCAACGGATTGCGGCAGATCCAGCCGTACCACGGTGCGGTCGGTGGCCGGGCCGCCATCGGGATGCACATAGCGCCACTTCACCGTCGCGCCGCCTTGTTCGACGCGCTGCAGCCGGGTGTAACCCCATTCGCCCTCTTTTGTCTTCACTTCACTGCGGAAACCGAACTTCAGTTCGCGCTGCTCGGTGTTGAAAGTGCTGCCCGGGCCTTCGAAGGCATTGAGATAGAGATGCAGGTAGACCACGCTGACCGGGCGATCACTGCGATTGCGCCAGGTCAGCTGCTGCTTGCCGGTCACCGTGTGCTTGACCGGATCGAGCGTGGCATGGATGCGATAAGCGACGACACGGTCGGACAATGTCGCTTCGCTGCCGGTGCGCGCACCGCCCCAGGCATTCGGCGCACTGGGGACGCTGACTGCAGCCGCTTGCGGCGAAGCGAAGGGAATTCCATCAGGCGGCGTCGCCGCCGTCGCGGCCATGGCGCAGGCGCCAAGTACGCAAGCCAGGCCCCACTGGACCAGTCTTCCTTGAGCAATCGTAGTCATGCGTGACAAGTTCTCCCCCTGAACGAATCCGCAGCCTGCCTTGGCCGTCACGAGACCGCAATGTGCCGGAGGTTTGCCCCAGCAGCGACCAGATCGCCGTCACGCTTCGCACACGTCACCTCATGACGCGGCGCATTCACATGAACGAGACGCCCCCATACGCCCACGCACGTCATTGCCCTGACGTGATGCGACCCCGACAATGCAGGTTCCTGTGGGGAGATCGCCTTGAGTCCAGTCACCAACTTGCGCCAACTGTGCGCGCAGTTCACCAAACCGCACCTCGGCCGCGCCGTGTGGCAACTCATCAACACCTTGGTGCCGTTCGTCGCGTTGTGGGCATTGATGGCGTGGAGCGTGGTCGCTGACTGGAACTTCGGCTGGACCCTGCTGCTGGCATTGCCGACCGCGGGCCTGTACGTACGCATCTTCATCATCCAGCACGACTGCGGACACGGCTCGTACTTCGCCGATTCGCGCTTGAACGACACCGTCGGCCGCTGCCTCGGCCTGGTCACGCTGTTCCCGTACGGCTACTGGAAGAAGACCCACGCGATCCACCACGGCACTTCGGGCAACCTCGATCGCCGCGAGATGGGCGACATCGAGACGCTGACCGTCGCCGAATACCAGGCCAAGTCGTGGCTCGGTCGCCTGGGTTATCGCCTGTACCGCAGCACGCCGGTGCTGCTCGGCATCGGCCCGCTGTACCAGTTCGTGATCAAGCATCGCTTCCCGTTCGACTTGCCGTTCACCTGGAAGAAGGAATGGGCGAGCGTGCTGCTCAACAACCTGATGCTGCTGATCGCCGGCGGCGCGCTGGCGTTCGCGATCGGCTGGCATACGGTGCTGCTGGTGCACCTGCCGGTCGTGCTGATCGCCGGCGCCGTCGGCGTGTGGCTGTTCTATGTGCAGCACACCTTCGAGACCGCGTACTGGACGCGCAAGACCGAGTGGGATTCGAACCAGGCAGCGATCGCCGGCAGTTCCTACTACGACCTGCCGCGCGTGATCCACTGGTTCACCGGCAACATCGGTTACCACCACATCCACCACCTGGCCAGCCGTATTCCCAACTACCGCCTGCGCGAGGCCTACGAATCCAGCCCGCTGCTCCAGGCCGCTCCCCGCCTGACGTTGTGGTCCAGCCTGAAGTGCGCGAGCTTGAAGCTGTGGGACGAGCAGCAGCAGCGGATGGTCGGATTCCCGAAGCGCGCTACAGCCTGATTTTCCTGCACCCATAAAAAAACGCCGCGGCCTGACCGCGGCGTTTTTGTTTGTGGCGCGGTCAGCGGCCGTTGACGCTGTAGCGACCCGGTCCCAAAAGCGCGAGCGCCAGCGCGCTGGCGAGGAACATGCCCTGCAGTTCCAACGCCCAGCCGCCCTGGTCGTTGAGTTGGCCGAGTTGGCCCATGTGCACCAATGCGATCGCGGCCAGCATGTTGATGGCGATCAGCGCAGCGCCGAGGCGCGCGTAGAAGCCGGCGATCAGCATCAGCGGTGCTAGCACCTCACCAATCAGTACGGCGTAGCCGAGAAAGCCGGGTAGGCCCTGCGCTTCGACCATGCCGACGATGCCAGCGGTTCCACCTTTCAGCTTGGCGACGCCGTGCAGCAGGATCAGTACGCCGAGCGTCAGGCGCAGGATCAACTTTCCGAGATCGTTCTGGGTGTTCTGGTTCATTGCGTTCCCCTGTGGTTGTGGCCCCGGTGGAGGATAGTGCAGGGCCGCACCTCGTGCATGCCGTCTTGACGCTGCTCGAGGCAGGCTGTGACGCCGCCCACAGGAGTCGGCCATGCGCAGCAAGACATTGAAGTTCATCGAAGGCTTCCGCGTCGCCTTCGATGTGCGCAAGGCTCAGGCGGCGGAAATGGTGATTGCACCTGGCGACAGCGAGGGCGATGAGTGCAATCGCCACCGGGGTGCGGACCAGTGGCTGTACGTGTTGTCGGGCCGTGGCGTCGCTATCGTCGAAGACCGGCGTGTACCGCTGAAGGCCGGCACCTTGCTGGTGATCGAAAAGGGCGAACGGCACGAAGTACGCAACAACGGGCGCACGCTGCTGAAGACGCTGAATTTCTACTACCCGCCCGCGTTCGACCAGGACGGCAATGCCATCGGTCCCGGTCGCGACTGACGTCGCGTCAGCGTATCGGCAGTTTGAAGCGCCTTCCGTTCCAGTCCAGCACCACGCCGTCGGTCCTGATCGCTTCGAGCACCATGTTGCCGATGCGGTCGCCTTCGGCCAGGCGGTGACCGTCAATGATGACGAAGCGCTGCGCCGGCGCGTCATTCCACATGTGCATGCTCAGCTTCAGCGGCGGCAGTTGCTTGCGTTCTTCGGCGGAGAGGTCGGCGAGCTGCAGCAGGTCGTCGTTGCTCGCGACGGGTGCGGGCGGCGGCGGTGCCGGCAGCGGTTCAGGCGCGGCGGTGGGCGGCGGCGCGATCGCAGCAGCATCCGGCGTGGCGGCAGGCGCTGGCGGGGGCGCAACCACGGGCGATGGCGGCGTGGCGACGTCCGGTGTGGGGTTGCGCGTGGGCTGGACGGTGCGAACCGGTGGTGTGTAGGCCGTGGATGGATTGACCCGTGGCGCATCTGCATTCGACGCAGCGGTATGGCCAATATCACCAGCCGCGACATCACTGGCTGTAGTTCCGATGGCAGCGGGCGCCAGTGGCGGTCGCAGGCTGTACAACAGCCACAGGACCATGGCGAATGCGGCCACGCCGATCACCAGCCACAGCCAGATCGGCATGGGCTGGCGTTGCATGCGCGCGACCGGCGGCAGTTCCGCGTACAAGTCGGGCGACTGGCCGCGGCGGCGCTCGGCCTCGGATTTGCGCAGGGCTTCCAGGATCAGCGACATCGGTTTACTCCAGCACCCGCTGCAAGCGCGGGCCCTCGTCGCTGGCCGAAAGCGCAAGCATGGTTTCCGGACCGACCACCCCATCGCTGAGGAGTCCGCGCACAGCCTGGAACTGGCGCACGTCCTCGAGCGTGGCGACATTCGCTTCAGTAATGCCGAGGCGCGTGCGCAGCCATTCGCCTGAGGCGTCCGTGGCATCGATGGATAGCGGCGCGACCAGGCCGTCAGGGCCGCGCCACAAAGCGGCATATTCGCCGGCCCACATTTGTTCCAGCGAGATTCGATCGGTATCGAAGCGCGTGCCGTCCAGCCACAAGCGCACGTCGACTGCATCCGCGCCCAGCAGCAGTGCCCAGGCATCGTTGTCTTCGTTGGCGAGGTGCAGCAGCACCGGCCGCCCGAGGCTCGCCAGCTTGTCGAGGCGCGCGCGGCCGTGCAGGCAATACACGCCCGGCGAGATGCTGGGCGTGCATGCTGCCGCGGTGGCAGCCGCGGGACCTTCGGCAGGCAACTTCCACAGTGTCAGCAACTGCCGCCATGCGGGGAGCGATGCCGCATCCGCCGTCGACACGCGTTGTGCAAATTCCGCCCCATGCAAATGCGGTGTGTCGACTTTCGGCACAGGCTTGGCCGCGGCCGGTTTGGTGGCCGTTGTCGAGGCTTTCGCCGCAGCAGGCGGCGATTGCGGTCGCCACCACAATGCAGCGAGCACCAATGCCGCGCCGACAGCGGCAGCGATCGCCAGGCGTTTTGGCGGGAAGCGCCGCGCCGTGGGCGCCAAAGCTTCCTGCGCGGCCTGGTTGACCGTGAATTCGTCGACCATGGCGTCGTCGCGGGCATAACCGCCGAGCAGCGCACGTTCGGCGATGACGTTGATCAACCGTGGCACGCCGCCGGAATGCACATGGATGCGCTTGATTGCGCCGGGCGTGAACGGCAGGTGCTGGCCACCCGCGACGCGATAGCGGTGGCGCAGGTACGCCGCGGTTTCGTTGGCATCCAACGGCGTCAGGTGGAAGCGTGCGGTGATGCGCTGCGAAAGCTGGCGCATGTCGGGACGCGCGAGCATGTCGCGCAGTTCCGGCTGGCCGAGCAAGATGATCTGCAGCAGTTTCTGCGTGTCGGTTTCGAGGTTGGTCAGCAACCGAACCTGCTCCAGCGCGTCGAGCGAGAGGTTCTGTGCCTCGTCGATGATCAGCACCACGCGCAGACCCTTCGCGTAGGCGTCGAGCAGATAGCTGTTGAGCGCATCGACCAGCGCCTTGACGCTACCCCGTTTGCCGGTGAGGTCGAGGTGCAATTCCTCGCCGATCGTTTCCAGCAGTTCGATCGAGGTCAGCCGCGGGTTCAACACCAGGGCGACACGGGTGTTCTCCGGTAGTTGCTCCAGCAGCAGCCGGCACAGCGTGGTCTTTCCAGTGCCGACTTCGCCGGTGAGCTGCACGAAGCCGCCACCACCACCCTGGCCAATACCGAACAGCAGGTGCGCGAGCGCATCCCGGTGGCGCTCGCTGAGGAACACGAAGCGCGGATCGGGCGTGATCGAGAACGGCGGCTCCTTCAGACCGTAGTGCTCGAGGTACATGCGCGTCCCGGTGGCGATGGGGTGCTTAGCCTGACATGAAACGGGAATTCCGACGCTACTCGGCCGCACCCTTGGCTTCGGCCGTCCCCAGCACCTCCGGGTGCCGCATCCGCTGCGGCTTGCCCAGCAACGGATGGATGAACACCGCGGCGAGGATGATCGCCACGCCGAGGTAGAACTGCGGCGTCAGTTCACGCTGTTCGCCCAGCAGCAGGATCGCCAGCACGATCGCGTACACGGGTTCGAGATTGAGGGCGAGCTGCTGCGCGAATGCGCTCATGTGCCGCAGCGCGAACAGCGACAGGGTGAACGGCAGCAGCGTGCAAGCCACGGCGAGCGCGAGCAGCAGCAGGGTGTCGCGCAGGTTGGGTGGTACCAGCAAATCGCCGGCGAAGGCGCCGCTATCCGACAACACGGGCAACAGCGGCAGCAACGGCGCGAGCACGGTCAGCGTGAGCGCACCGGCGCCGAGTTCCAGCGCGGTCACGGCCAGCGGATCGCCGTGTTCGACCAGGCGCTTGTTGAGCGAGCCGAAGATCGCCACCAGGAGCGCCGACACCGCCCCCACCGCAATGCCGAGCCGCATGCCCTGCGGCACGCCGCCGACGACCAGCACCACGCCCGGCAACACCAGCAGTCCCAGGGCGAGTTCGCGTTTGGAGAAACGCGTGTGCGCCAGCCATGGTTCGATCAGGGCGATGAACACCGTGCCCAGCGCCATGCAGGTCGCGGCCACCGATGCGTTCGACAACTTGATCGCGCCGTAGAAGGTGAGCCAGTGCAGCGCCACCAGGGCGCCAATGCCGGCGTAGGACAGCATCAGTCGCGGTGGCATCGCGCGCAGCCCGCGCCACACGCGCGGCATCAGCGCGAGCAATACGACCACGATCAGCATCCGCCACCAAGTCAGTGGCAGCGCCGGCAACGAGATCAGCTTGCCGAGGATGGCGGTGAAACCCCACAACAGCACGCAGAAATGAATCTGCAGGAAGGCCTTGCGGGTGTCGGTCATCGCCATGCGGGCATTATCGCCTTTCAACAGCTGCCTCTCGACGCTCGATGGCCGGCCATGCGCGCGGTGGTCGGGTATGCAAAGCTTAGGTCGGTGACTACGGGGCCCGGACATGACCGAAGCGACGAGGATGGGATCGGGCAGCACGCGGTTCGCAATGCTCGTAGCGGCCGTTTCGTTCTCTGCACTGGTACTGCAGTACATCCTGCTCATCGGTCTCACGCTCGACACGATCGGGCCGGCGTTCGCGACGGTGAGGTTCTTCAGTTACTTCACCATCCTCAGCAACATCCTGGTGACTTGCGTGGCCGGCAGTGCGGCCTTCGGAACGGACGGACGCTGGGTGCGGTGGTTCGCGCGCCCTGGCGTGCGTGGCGGCGTCGCGGTGTACATCGCGGTGACCGGCGCGGTTTATTTCCTGATCCTGCGCCACCTGTGGCAGCCGCAGGGCGCGCAGTGGTGGGCCGATAGTGGGCTGCACTACGCCACACCCGTGCTGTATCTGGCCTGGTGGGTTACCTGCCTGCCGCATGGCCGGTTGGGTTGGGGTGTATTGCCGCTTTGGCTGCAGTTTCCGCTGGGCTACCTGCTCTGGAGCTTGGCGCGCGGCGCAGTGGTACACGAGTATCCGTATCCGTTCATCGACGTCGACCGGCTCGGGCTGGTCGTGGTGTTGCTGAATTCGGTTGGTGTGCTGCTGCTGATGGTGGCGGTAAGCGCGTTACTGGTTCTGTTGGATCGTGTGCTGGGGCGATCCCGCGTTGGCAACGCTGCCGCATGAGCGGGGATTTCATCGCCTATCTGCAAGAATTGCTTGCCGACTTCGGGGCGGTGACTGTGCGACGTATGTTCGGCGGCCATGGCCTGTACGTGTCCATCGACGGCAGCGACGGCGTGTTCTTCGCGCTGGTGCTCGACGATGCGTTGTACCTCAAGGTCGACGCGCAGACGCAGGCGCGGTTCGAGGCTGCCGGCAGTGCGCCATTCGTTTACACCAAGCAGCGGGAACCGATCACGCTCAGCTACTGGTCGGTGCCGGACGAAGCGATGGATTCGGCACAGGCGATGCGACCGTGGGCGCAACTGGCGTATGAAGCCGCGTTACGCAAGGCGGCGTCTCCGCCGAAGCGTAAGCCGCGCGCACGCGCGGGCAAGCGCAAACCCTAATCCTGCGGCTGCGCCAACAGCCAATCGACGAACGCCTGCGCTGCCGGGCGCAGGCGCTTGTGCGAGGGATACACCACGTAATAGTCCCAACGCCCTTCGAGTTCCGGACCTGGCAACCGCACCAGGCGGCCGCTGGCGAGATACGGCGCGGCGATGCGTTCGCGCGCGAGCGCCGCGCCGAGCCCGCATGCGGTCGCGTTGAGCGCGTCGGTGTGATCGGTGAAGCTGTAGCGATCATCGAGCTTGGCGCCGTGCACGCCCGCGGTGCGGAACCAGTCGTGCCAGCCCTGACGCGAGAGATCAGAGATCAGCGGCAGGCGAGCGATGTCGGCGGCTTCGCGAATGCGGTCGAGCCCGGGATAATTCGGTGCGGCAACCGGAAACATCACTTCCTTCATCAGGTGATGCGCGGTCAGTCCAGGCCAGTGGCCGGGGCCGTGGCGGATGCCGAGATCCGGGCCGCCGTCGTCGAACCGCGTCAGCGCGATCTCCGTATCGAACCGGAGCCGGATCTTCGGATGCGCCGCCTGGAAGTGCGGCAGCCGCGGCGTCAGCCAGGCATAGGCGAATGAGTGCAGGGTGGTGACGCGCACGCTGTGATGCTCGTCGCGGGCAGCGCGCAGGCCTCGCAGGACTCCGTCAAGGTCGGTGAGCGCATCGCCGGCAGCATCGGCCAGCTGTCGGCCTTCCACGGTCAACGCAACCCCGCGTGCGTGGCGCTGGAACAACACCACGCCGAGGCGCGATTCCAGTTTGCGCACGTGGTGGCTCACGGCGCTGGCGGTGAGGTTCAGTTCCTCCGCGGCGTGGGCGAAATTCTGGTGGCGGGCGGCGGATTCGAACGCCGCCAACGCCGGCAGCCAGTCGGAACGCAGGGCCATGTTGAGCCTCAAATATGGTTTGTGTCTGACTGGGAAAGTATGCGCTTGTGGGATGTGCATGTGTCAGGACAATGGCCCAGGCAGCAGCCAGATTGTTGCGTGCCCCGGCAGGATGGAGACAGCGCGTGGACCAAGCGGAATTTGCGTCAATGAGCGATGCGCATGAGGCGGTATCGATCGACCAGCTGCACGTGGTCGAAATCGGCCCTGGCTGCACGCGTCGCGATCTTCCCGGCCAACCCGGCGTACGGATCTGGATTGTCGACATGGAGCCCGGCAGCCAATGGCCGCACGTCGACCATCACGACCGCGGCGAGGCGTATTACGTGCTTGCCGGCGAAGTGATCGAAGGTGAAGCACGCTACCGCGCCGGTACCTATGTCTCGTTCGCTCTGGATAGCAGCCATCAGCCGCGCACCGAAACCGGCGTGCGTCTGATCGGAATCAACCCGGTTGCGGAAACGGTCGGCGTGAGGGCGCCATGACGTCTCTGCACCGTCGCGACTTTCTCGTCGCTGCCGCGTCGCTCGCGGCGGGATCGCTGCTTGCCACACCGAGTGTCGCCCGCGCGGCAGAAGCACTGGCTGCGCCGACCCTGCGTGCGCAGCGCCTCGCCTGGGCCGGCGTGCGGCTGCAGCTCGGCAAGGACAACCTGTTCCTCGACCCGCTCATCAATCCCGATGTATGGGGAACGGCGCTCAAGGACAGCTTCATACCCGTCGATGTCACCGATGGTGCACGCTATGTGCTGATCACCCACCGGCATCCCGACCATTTCGATCCACTCGCGGCGCGCCGCATCGTCGGCGACACCGGCATCGTGGTCTGCACGCCCGACAACGCCGCCGCAGTCGCGGCCGCCGGGTTCAAGGTCCGCACCGCATCGCTGTACGAACCGGTGCTGCTCAACGATTTCACCGCGACCGCCGTCCCTGCTTCCGATGGTTACGGCGATCCGCAGGTGTCATGGATCGTCACGGCTGGCGGGCGGCGGATCATCCACTGCGGCGATACGTTGTGGCACGGCGCCTGGTGGCATATCGGTCGCCAGTTCGGGCCGTTCGATGCGGCGTTCCTGCCGATCAATGGCGCGCGCTTCGCGTGGCGCAAACCCGTCAGTGATGTGCCGGCAGTGCTGACGCCGGAGCAGGCGGTCGCCGCTGCGCAGGTTATGGGTGCGCGGCTGATCGTGCCGATCCATTACGGCGTCACCGGCGCGGAAGGCTACAGCGAGATGCCGCACCCGGAAGCGGATTTGCTGGCCGCGGCGCGCAAGCGCACACAAGACATCGAAATCGTCCGCCCCGGCGATTGGTTGACCTGGAAACCGCGGACCTGAGCCTGCTCCTGAGAGCAGGGCCCAGCCCGTGTTCAAAAATCCCCCAATGAGATCGAATAATCCAATGTCCTCCACCGAATCCATTGCTTTACCGTTACCCGCCTCGCGCGATAACGCCTGGTTGACCCCGCTCGAACTCGGGCTGCTTGGTGCGATCTGGGGCGCCTCGTTCTTGTTCATGCGCGTCGCCGCCAATGATTTCGGCGCGATCCCACTGGTCGAGGTGCGCCTCGCACTGGGATCGCTGGTGCTGCTGCCGTTCCTGTGGCACTCGCGGGCGTCGTTCCCGTTGAAGTTGTGGCCGAAGCTGGCGTTGATCGGTGCGATCAACTCGGCATTGCCGTTCATGTTGTTCGCCTGGGCCGCACAACGTGCGCCGGCGGGCATCGGTGCGATCGCGAACGCGATGACCGTGTTGTTCACCGCATTGGTCGGCTTCCTGTTCTTCGGCGAGAAGATCGGCAGCAGGCGCGCCATTGCGTTGTTCGTAGGCTTCGCCGGCGTGGTGGTGCTGGCCAGCGGCAAGATCGCCGGCTTCAGCATCGGCTGGGCGGTGGTGGCGGGCGCCACCGCGTCGTTCCTATACGGCATTGGCATCAACCTGGTGCGCCGGCATCTGACCGGGTTGCCGCCGGCGGCGGTCGCATCCGCCACGCTCGGTATGGCGTCGTTGCTGACGCTGCCATTCGCACTAGCAAGCTGGCCTTCGACAGCGATTCCAATGAAGTCATGGTTGTCCGCAGTAACGCTCGGGGTGCTCTGCACCGGCGTGGCGTTCGTCATGTACTACCGCCTGATCGCGCGCATCGGCGCCAGCCGCGCGTCGACCGTGACCTACCTGATCCCGCTGTTCGGCGTGGCCTGGGCCTGGTTGCTGCTCGATGAGCCGGTGACGCTGACCATGGGTGTCGCCGGTGCGTTGATCCTCGGCAGCGTGGCGATCAGCCAGCGCGCAGCGAAGTGACTGCCATGGTCGAGAGCACACTGGTTGAGGGCACACCGGTCGAGAGCGCGCTGGTCGAAAGACGCGCGGTGTTCGATTTCGAAATCGAGTTCAGCAACGGCGGCGGGCTGCAAGGCCAGGACTTTCGCCTCGACATCGAAGGGGACGACATCGCCGATGACGCGCTGGCGGACTACATCGTCGCCGACCTGCGCCTGCTGATGGTCGAGCGCGTGCGGATTCTTCGCAAAAGGATCATCGCTGAAAAGCACAAGCGATCATGATCGCTTGTGTCATGCAGGGATCACGGCAGCCCGTATCTTCACTTTGGCCAGTCAGTCAGCTTGTTCAATAACGCCATGGCCGCGGCCGGATTGCGTTCCTTGGCGGCGCTGATGAAGTACACGAACACATCGCGTTTCACCTTCGCCGCGGGCTTGCCGGTTTCGATCCGTGGCAGGTCCGCCGGCTCATCACCGCCAGCCCATTGCTGCGCACGTTCGGCCCAGCGCTGCAGTTCGGCATCGGGATAGCCCGTGGCGACCTCGCTGCGCGAACGCATCAGGCGCGTGTAGACGAAATCGGCGGTGACATCCGCGAAGGACGGATATTCATCCGAGTCGGTGAACACCGTCGCCATGCCGTGGCGACGGGCGAGGGCGAGGTAGTCGGCATCGATGAAGCCGGGATCGCGCACATCGAGGACGTGGCGCAGGCGGCGGCCGTCGATCTCGCCTGGCAATAGCCCGACGAAGGCGGTGAAATCGTCGTGGTCGATGCGCTGGCCTTTGTCGAACTGCCACACGATCGGGCCGAGTTTGTCGCCGAGCTCGACGATCCCGCCGAGGAAGTCATCGACCTGGCCGCCTACCTTCGCGAGCACGCGCGCCTGCATGATCCGCATCGGCGCCTTGGCCGAGAACATGAACCCGTCCGGGGCCTCGTCGCGCCATTTTGCGTAAGTTGCTGGCTTCTGCGCGCCGTAGTACGTGCCGTTGATCTCGATGGCACTGACGTGGCGGCTGGCGTATTCCAGTTCGCGCCGCTGCACCAGCCCAGCCGGATAGAAATTCTTGCGCCACGGCGCATACGTCCAGCCGCCTATGCCGACGCGGATGCCGTCGATCGCTGACGGCGGGTTGGCGAAGAGGTCGCTCATGGCTGCCACGGATCGTAGCTGCCGAACCACCACAGGTGGCCTTTGAGGTCGCGGCACGCATAGCCACGGCCACCGTAATCCTGGTCGGCGATGTCGATGGTGATCTCGGCTCCCGCAGCCTTGGCCCGTGCGTAATGCGCATCGACGTCGGCAACGATCACGCAGCAGGATTGTGTTTCGCGGCCGCCGATCTCGTCGGGCTGCACGATGTGCTTGCCCCACTCACTGATGGCATCCGCCGAGCCCAGCATGATCATCCCGCTGCCGTAGGTGAGCTGCGCATGGTGGACGATGTCGGCTTCGGCGTAGACCGCATGGCGCACGAAACCGAAGGCATCGCATAGCCAGTCGATGGCGACATGTGCCTCGCGGTAGCGCAGGCAGGGGATGATGGTGGCGTTGCTTGCGGGCATGGCCGTGCTCCGTGGGGGACGCCGAGCCTACACCTTGGCGCATCGCGTGGGCATGACCATCGGCCATCGACCTGCGCGACGGCCCCCGCGATACTGCGCCGAACTCCAAGGGGGCACCCATGTCCAGATTGTTGCCGTCGATCCTGCTCGCTGCTGTCGCGAGCTGCTGCTTCGCTTCCCCAATCGAAGCCGAGGCAGATGCGCCCGTCGCAACGCCGGCGCAACTCGCCGACTTCGATGCCTATGTCGAAGGCGTACGCAAGCAGTTCGACGTGCCCGGGATCGCCGTGGCGATCGTCAAGGATGGACAGATCGTGCTCGAGCGCGGCTACGGCGTGCGCGAGATCGGCAAGCCGGCGCCGGTCGATGCCCATACCCTGTTCGCCATCGCCTCCAACACCAAGGCGTTCACGTCGGCATCGCTGTCGATGCTGGCGGATGAAGGCAAGCTCAGCCTCGACGATCGCGTGATCGATCATCTGCCGTGGTTCCGCATGGCCGATGCATACGTTACCCATGAGATGCGCATCCGCGACCTGCTGGTGCATCGCAGCGGTCTCGGGCTCGGCGCCGGCGACCTGCTGTTCTGGCCGGGCACCGACTACAGCACCGCGGAGGTCGCGCGGCGCCTGCGCGACGTGCCGCTCACGGGCAATTTCCGCAGCCAGTACGCGTACGACAACATCCTCTACGGCGTGGCGCAGCTGGTGATCGAGAAAGCCAGTGGCCAGACTTATGAACAATTCCTGCGGACGCGGATCTTTTCGCCGCTGGGCATGGATACGACCCGCTTCAACAGCGATGCATTGAAGCCCGGCGACAACGTCGCCACCGGCCACGCCAAGGCCGATTTCAAGGACCTGCAGCCTGCACCCAGGATGTCATGGAACAACGTCTCCGGCGCCGGTGGCATCTACTCCAGCGCGCACGACATGACGCAGTGGATGCGCATGCAACTCGCCGGCGGCACGTACACCGACAGGCACGGCAAGGAGCAACGCTTGTTCAGCGCCAAGCGGCAACAGGCGATGTGGTCGGTGGTAACGCCGATGACGATCAGCGAACCGTCAGTACCGGAGTTGGTGCCGGCGAAGCCAAATTTCCTTGGTTATGGCGAAGGCTGGCAGTTGTCCGATTACCGCGGCCGCAAGCTGGTCTGGCACACCGGTGGCTGGCCGGGCATGGTCTCGCGGCTGACCCTGGTGCCGGAGTACAAGCTCGGCGTGATCGTACTGACGAGCCAGGAAGTCGGTGCGGCATTCAATGCCGTGACGATGCGTGCCCTCGACGCCTTCCTCGATGCGCCGAAGACCGATTGGACGGCTGCCTACGCGGCGGCAGTGGCGAAAGCGCAAAGCAAGGCCGATGACAGTTGGCAGAAGCACGTCAAGGCACGCACTGCGGATTCGCAGCCGTCGTTGCCGCTCGCGCAGTACGCCGGCACCTATCGCGATCCGTGGTACGGCGACATCACGATCAAGCAGGAAGGCGGCAAGCTGGTGATGCGTTTCAGCCACACCGCAGAGCTGGTTGGCGAACTCGAGCACTGGCAGCACGACGTGTTCATCGTGCGCTGGCGGGAGCGCTGGCTCAATGCCGATGCCTTCGTGTCGTTCGCGCTGACTCCGGATGGCGCGGTCCGCGAGGCGCGGATGGAGGCGATCTCGCCGCTGACCGATTTCAGTTTCGATTTCCACGACCTGAAGCTGGCGCCGGTGAAGGCCGGTACGGCGAAATGATCCTCGCCTGATCTCGATCCGATCGCCGCGGCCATGCGCCGCGGCGATCCTCGGGTCGTTTACTGGATCGCTTCGTCCAGCATCAGTGCGCGCACGAAGCGCACCGGCGGCGCACCGTAGGACAACACCCGGTCGTGGTAGCGCTTGGCGTTGAAGTTGGCGCCTTCCTTCGCCTCCATCGCCTTGCGCAGGTCGAACTGTTCCTGCGCGCCGACGAAATACGTCGGCAGTTGCGCCGACGTCAGCTGTACGCGCACCCACTTGCCGGCGGCTTCACGTTCCTGCTGGAACGCCACCTTCGTCATCAGTTCCATCGCCTGCTCGCGCGTCCAGTTGTCGACGTGCACGCCCTGGTCGAGGATCGCGTTGGAGATCGCGCGCAGGTAGAACTTCAGCTGCACGAGGCGGAACAGCGGATCGTTGTCGAGGTAGCCCGCGTCCGCCATCACGTCCTCGGTGTAGACCGCCCAGCCTTCGGCGAACAATCCCGAGCGCAGCACGGCACGCAGGGTCGAAGGATGCTTCGCCGAATGCACGCCTTCGAGGTAATGGCCCGGCATCGCCTCATGGATCGACAGCAGGTGGATCATCCGCGTGTTGTATTCGCGCAGGAACGAATCGACCTGCTCCTTCGACCACTCATCCGGGATCGGGGAGATCGCGTAGTAAGTGTCGAGCCCCTTGTCGAGCGGGCCGGGCGAGTCGCAATACGCGACCGACACGCCGCGCTGGAACTCCGGCATCAGGATGATCTTGACCGGATCGTCCGGCACGGTGACCAGGTCCTTGGCGCGGGCGAACGTCGTGGCCTCGGCCAGCGTCTGCTTGGCGACGTCGACGACCTTGTCGCGCGCCGGACGGTCGGCGTACGCGAGTTCCAGTGCCGCTTCGATCGCCTTCTGCTGCTGTTCGTCGCTCGGCGTCGCCGGCATCTCAGGCGCACCTGGCTTGTCCTTGAGCACGGTCTGCGCGATGGCGTACATCTCTCCGCGGACGCGCTTGAGTTCGGCTTCGGCGCGCTGCTTGATCTCCGCGCGCGACAGCGACGACATCAGCGAGAACTGCAGCTTCTCGTCGTACAGGGTCTGGCCGATGCGAAACTCGCCCTTTGCACTCGGCACCAGCGTCTTGTCGAGCCAGGCCTGTTGCTCGGCGACGGCCTTGCGCAGGCCTTCGACCGCGGCATCGAGACGCTTGCGGTCATCGCCTTGCAACTGGTCGGCGTTCGGGGTGATGAAGGTGTCGATCAGGCTCAGCACACCGGCGTTCTGCTTGGCCACAGTCTCGGCATGGATCTTCGGCACACGCGCCAGATCCAGGTTCTCGCGCATCTGCGTGAAGATCGTCGGAATCTTCTCCATGCGCACGGTCGCCGACTTCAGCCGCTGCGGCATCGGCGCGAATTCGCGCGCCATCAGGTTGTAGATGGCACCACCGGCCAGGCTGTTGTAACCCTGCGGGTCCCAGGCCCAGCCTTGCAGCGTTTCGATATTCCAGATCTCCGAGCGCAACTGGTTGCGCAGGATCGCGGCATCGACCTGGTTCTCGCGCGACAGCTTGGCGACATCGAGCGCATCCAGTTCGGCCAGCAGTTTCTTGCTGAAATCCAGGGACTTCTGCCGGCCTGCAGCGCTGAGGTCTTCGATTTCGCTGTCGTAGCGGTGGTCGCCGATCTGCGTCGCCGACACCGGATTCAGCTGCAGCCAGCCATCGAGCCAGCGCTTGGACAGGTCGGCGAACTTCGCATCGGTCTCGGCGGTTGCGGCAGTCGCGTTGGCGGTCTGGTCGGTCGCAGGCGAAGTCGGTGCCTCGCCCTTGCAGGCGGCGAGGGCGGCGGTGAGCACGGCGACGGCTAGCAGGGTATGGCGCATGGTCCAGTCTCGCGGGGTGAAAACCCAAGCATAGGCTGGCAGGCGCTTCAGCGCATGGGCCGCAGGTTCACACCACGCGCCCGGCGTGGGTGTAGACATTCATGCTGTCGCCACGGGCGAAGGCGACGAGGGTGACGCCGGCGGCATTGGCGAGGCGGATGGCGAGCGCGGTGGGTGCGGAGATCGCGACCACCGTACCGACCCCGACGGTGGCGGCCTTGTGCACGATTTCGTAGGACGCGCGCGAAGTGATGGCAAAGAAGCCATCGCCCAGCGTCTGCTTCGTGATTGCGCCGATGACCTTGTCCAGTGCGTTGTGGCGACCGACGTCCTCGCGCACGACGATGCCATCGGCATGCACATAACCTGCGGCATGCACGCCGCCGCTGGCCGCGTTCAACGGCTGTCGTTCGGCCAGCAGTCGCAGGCCTTCGCGGATCGTGGCGGCCGGGAAACGTGTCGACGATTGCACTGGCGCGAGCGGACGGATCGCAGCCTGCAGGGATTCCGTTCCACACAAACCGCAGCCGCTGCGCCCGGCGAGGTTGCGGCTGCGCGCATCGAGCGCATCGAAACGCGCCTGTGGGATCGCGGCATGCAGGGCAACGCCGTCGTCGCTATAGACAATGTCGACGAGATGGAATTCATCTGGCGCGGCAATCACGCCTTCGCTCAAGGCGAAACCGAGCGCAAAGTCGTCGAGATCGGTCGGCGTCGCCATCATCACCGCGAACGGACTCCCGTTGTACAGCAGCGCGACCGGCGTTTCCTCGACCACGCGGTCGGCATGCGGCGTCCGCGCATCGCCGGCGATGCGCAGCGCATCGACCTCATGCAGGCCATCCGTCGTCATGCGGTTCGACACAATGCACGTCCACGTTCGCTCAGCCACAGCAGAGTGCGTTCGCCATCACGGCGCTGTTCGACCAGGGCAAGGCCGTCGTAGCGCGGGTCTTCGCCGAGCGCAGTCAGCAGTCGCTGCAATTCGCTCTGGCCGATGCCCAGGCGTTTGGCGACGCGTGCACTCGACTGCCCGTCCTCGACGGCAAGCAGGCGCAGCAGGGCGAGCGCGACGTCGTCGCTCATGCCGACCGTGTTTCGGCTTTGCGCAGCTTCACCGGGATCGACTTCGACGCCGGTGTACGCGCGCGCTCGGCATGACTGCCGAGCGGAACGAGTGCATTGGTTTCCGGGAAGTAGCTGGCGAGGCAGCCCGGCGGGATGTCGTATTCGACCAGCAGGAAATCGCGGGCCGTGCGCTCTTGGATAGCACCGTTGCCGTCGTCCCAGACCGAAATGATGTCGACATGGTTGCCGGGGGCGAAGCCGAGGCGGTCGAGATCGCTACGCGAAATCAGGCAGACACGGCGATAACCGTGGACGCCGCGATAACGGTCGTTGAGGCCGTACACGGTGGTGTTGTATTGGTCGTGCGAGCGCACGGTCATCAACTGTAGGAGCGGCTTTAGCCGCGAGCTTTCGGTGGTTTCGTCTAATGGCGAAGAGCTCGCGGCTAAAGCCGCTCCTACAGGAGCAAGCGCTAATGGGTGCACGTAGAGCTGCGCGCGGCCATCCGCAGTCGGGAAGACCCGCTCACGGTTCGGATGATGCAGGTGGAAGCCGCCCGCGGCGCGTACATTCACATTGAAGTTTTCGAAGCCATCGACCACTTCCGCGATCTTGTCGCGGATACGGTCGTACTGCGCGACCAGGTGCAGCCACGGCGTGCGGCTGTGCGACAAAGTCGCAGCCGCCAGTCGCGCCACGATCGCAGGTTCCGACAACAGATGCTCCGATGCCGGCGGATTCATCCCGACCGACAAGTGCACCATGCTCATCGAATCCTCGACCGTCACCGCCTGCGGGCCGCCAGCCTGCAGGTCGATCTCGGTGCGACCGAGACAGGGTAGGATCAGTGCATCGCGCCCGTGCACGAGGTGCGAGCGATTGAGTTTTGTGCTGACGTGCACGGTCAGCGCGCAATTGCGCAGGGCGCGTACGGTGAGATCAGTGTCCGGCGTCGCGGCGGCGAAGTTGCCGCCCATGGCGAAGAACACCTTGCCGCGGCCGTCGCGCATCGCCTCGATGGCATCGATGGTGTCGAAGCCGTGCTCGCGCGGTGGCGTGAAATCGAATGCAGCGCCGAGCTTGTCGAGGAAGTCGTCGGACGGCTTCTCGTAGATCCCCATCGTGCGGTCGCCCTGCACATTGGAATGCCCGCGCACCGGGCATGGGCCGGCGCCGGGCTTGCCGATGTTGCCGCGCAGCAGCAGCACGTTCACCAGCATCTGGATGGTGGCGACGCTGCGATGGTGCTGGGTGATGCCCATGCCCCAGCAGAAGATCGTCGCGTCGCTGTCGATGTAGACCTGCGCGGCCTGTTCGATCTGCGCGCGGCCGAGTCCGGATTCGCGTTCGATCGCATCCCAGCTGGCCGCACGCACGCTGTCGGCGAAAGCGTCGTAGCCGCTGGTATGCGTTTCGACGAAGCTGCGGTCGACGGCGTCGTGTTCGACCACGACCTTGGCGATGCCGGTCAGCACGGCGAGATCGCCGCCGATGCGCGGCTGGAAGTAGTGCGAAGCCAGGCGTACGCCGTCGCCGAGCATGTCCGCTGGCGATTTCGGGTCGGCGAAGCGTTCCAATCCACGCTCGCGCAACGGATTGAACGCGACGATGCGGCACCCGCGCTTGGCCGCGTTGCGCAGTTCGCCGAGCATGCGCGGATGGTTGGTGCCGGGGTTCTGGCCGAATACGAAGATCGCCTCGGCATGCTCGAAATCATCGAGCAGCACCGAGCCCTTGCCACTGCCGATCTGCTCGATCATCGCCACGCCGGAAGGCTCGTGGCACATGTTCGAGCAGTCGGGCAGGTTGTTGGTGCCGTACTCGCGCACGAACAGCTGGTAGAGGAATGCGGCTTCGTTCGAAGTGCGGCCGGAGGTGTAGAAGATCGCTTCGTCGGGAGAAGTCAGGACGTTAAGCGCGGCGGCGATTTTCGCGAACGCGTCGTCCCATGCGATCGGCACGTAGCGGTCGCTGTCGGGGTCGTACGCCATCGGTTCGGTCAGCCGGCCCTGCGCTTCGAGGAACTGACCGTCCTGTTCGCTGAGCCAGGTCACCGAATGCTCGGCGAAGAACTCGCGGGTGACGCGTTTCGATGTCGCTTCGTTGGCGACCGCCTTGACCCCGTTCTCGCAGAACTCGAAGGTCGAGTGCGCGTTTCGGTCCGGCCAGGCGCAACCGGGACAGTCGAAGCCACGGTCCTGGTTGGCGCGCAGCAAGGTGTTGCTGCCCTTCAGTACGACGTGCTGCTCGCGCAGGGCGTGCCAGGAACTCTTCAGCGCATCCCAGCCACCAGCGGGGCCGTCGTAATGTCCGATTTTGCGGTCGTCCGTCATTGCCTGTGAATGATAGTCCGCGTGATGGCATAGTGCGGCCAGCCTAAGGACCCAGGGGATGGCGATGCAGAGTCGGATGGTGGCCTTGCTGGCCATCGCGTTGGCGATCGGCGTGGTGGGGTGCAGCAAGCAGCACGAGTCGGCGGGCGACGCGCTCGAGTTGCCCTTGGCAAACCTCTCCAAGCCGCCGGGCAAGAACGGAATGGCGGCGATGCTCGCCTACGAGCATACGGTCGAGATCCTGCTGGCCGAAGACAAGATCGCCGCACGTACGGCGGAAGTCCAACAGGCCTGCAACGGCGGCAAGTTCGGTGCATGCGTGGTGTTGGGCGTGGAGACGCAGGGTGGCGAATTCCCGTCGGCGGAACTGAAGCTGCGCGCGGTGCCTGCCGCAATCGAACCCCTGATCAAGGCAGCCGGTACCGAAGGTGAAGTCGGGAGCCGTCGGACTACGGCCGAGGATTTGGCCGTAGTGGTTGCCGACAACAACATGTTGCAGCAACGTCTGCGGAAGGAACACGAGCGCCTGAGCGAATTCCAGCAACGCCGCGACCTCCGCGTCGCCGACATGATCAGTCTTTCGAAACAGCTCGCCGAGACCGAGGCCACGCTGGAAGTTGCCGAACGCGAAGCCGCACAGCATCGGCGCCGGATCGATACGCAGTTGTTGACGATCCGTTTGCATCCGCCTGGTGGTCAAACCGGGCGTAGCGAGATCGGTCAGGCCTTCCGTGATTTCGGTGGCATCTTCACCTCCGCCATCGCCTGGATGATTCGCGCTGCAGCGGTACTGCTACCGCTTGCAATGGTGCTGCTGGCAGCCGTGCTTGTGATCCGTCGTGTTCGTCGCTCGCGCAAGGAGTCATGACATGTGCCGCATCTGGTTGCTGTTGGTTTTGATCGGTGCCACGCCTGCATTCGCCGGATGTCCGCCCGAAGGGCAGAGCCGGGAATCGTTGCAGGCGCTCAAGGCCCTGAAATTCACGTTGCCAGATCCACCGGCGCGGCAGACGTTGGCCGAGGGTTTGGTCGATTGCCTCGGTGATCCTGATCCGGAGCTGCGCGACGGCCTCGCCTATGAGGCGTTGACGCATTGGATGCGAGCCAAGGAATTGAGTCCGGAAGGCTTGCGCGTGTTGCGCGATCGCCTGCAGGCGATGCTGGGCGAAGAAGATCCGGCTGGTTTCCGTCGACCATTCGCTGCGCTGGTGTTGTCGGAAGTGGCACGCACCGACCGCGTCGAGCCATGGATGGAGCCTGGCGAGCGCGCGGAGATGGTCGACGCTGCAGCGCGTTACCTGGAATCGGTGCGCGATTACCGTGGCTACGACGAGGAGGAAGGTTGGCGCCACGGCGTTGCCCATGGCGCCGATTGGCTGATGCAGCTGACGCTCAATCCCGCGCTCGAACGCGCGCAGTTCGACCGCATCCTCGCGGCGATCGCGACGCAGGTGGTGCCGGAGCCAGCGCATGCGTATGTGTTTGGCGAACCCGGCCGGCTGGCACGACCGGTGCTCTACATCGCCAAGCGCGGCGTGTATTCGGAAGCCGAATGGCAGGCGTGGTTGTCCGCAATGACGCCAACACGCGGAGATACGAAGCTGACGTACAAGGATGCGGTGTGGCTGGCGCGGCGGCACGATCTGCTGGCGTTCCTCACTTCCCTGTACCTGGAAGCCGATCAGAGCGAGGACGCGCAAATCCGCGCGCTCAAGCCCGCCATCGTCGCGGCGTTGAAGACGATCTGGTAAAGATCGGAGCGCGTTAACAGACGCTAGTCTTCCTCTTCCTCGAACTCGACCAGCGCGTCGAGATCGAAGGCCAGCGCTTCCACCGCCTCGCGCACCTTGCGCGCGGTGGATTCGTTCGGCGCGTCGATTTCCAGCTCGTGCACGTCCGGACCGCCGATATCGCTGAGGCCGGCCGAACTGGAATCGACGTCATCCATGTGCGGCATCAGGTCGGCTACTTCCTCGACGTGTTCGATGCCGTCCAGGCTCTGCAGTAGATTGATGATCGCGCGGGCATCGTCGTCGCTGCCGGTCAGGCGCAGTCGCAACATGGGCATGTCGGCACCTCCAGGAGATGCCGACAGGCTAGGCAGCGCGAAGCTAATGCAACGTGATGATTAGGGCCTGTTAACGCATATGGAACCTGCTCCATATGTGCTGATAGGCCCTAGCCCGCAGGTTTTGTTGCCGACGGCGCCGCGCGCACCGGCAGCGGCACATTGCACAGGTCGATGTGACCGGAGGGGCGCTTGTACCACTCGTCGCGGCGATTGCGGCGCGATTCGACCAGCGTCGTGAAGGTCTGGCTGTCGGTACGCAGCAGTTGCAGCTGCGCGCGTTCAGCCTCGGGCACTTCGCTGGCGAGGGTGATGGCCTTGATCGGCACGTGTTGCTCGGGCTTCTCGTAGAAGCCGAGTGCGGCGGTGCCGCGCGGCAGGATCGACAACAACTCGATGCCTTGCACGACGCGGCCGACCAGGGTGATGTTGCGGTCGAGCATGCGCGGCGATTGCCCGGTCACGACGTAGAGCGAACTGCCGTCGCTGCTGTCGGCCGCGACGTCGCGACCGGCGCCGACCATGCCATAGCAGTGCGCCAGCCAGGCCTTGTTGGCCTTGGGATCGCGTGCGGCAGGAAAGCCGCCGGAGAAACCGACTTCCGGCGCCCATCCGTCGCGATCGGGCAGGCGCACGAACGGCACGCCCTTGGCCTTGCGCTCGAATTCGACCGGCAGTTTCGGCTTGGCGGTGCCCAGTGGTTTTTTCTTCGCGGCATCGTCGCTGTTGGGATCGCCCCATTGCACGACGTAGTTGTCCTGCGAACGGATGATCGCCAGATCGTTCCAGTAGCCTTCCTTCGCCAGCGTCCTGATGTTGGCGATGTGTTCAGGCGCGAAGTCCGGCGCCAGTTCTATCACTACGCGGCCCGTCGCCAGCTGCATGTACAGCGTGTTGGCCGGATCCAGCGTGCGCCAGTCGGTCGCGGGGGCGGCATCGATGATCTCCTGCATCGACTTCACCTTTTGGGGTGCGTCTGCGGCGAAGGCGACGGTGGTGGCGAAGGCGAGCAGGGTGGCGGTCAATCTCAGACGCATGGATCGGATCTCCTTGTATTCGCGGATGCTTTATTCGCGCATGCTTTGATCGCGGATGTAGTCGCCGTGCATGAACTCGGCGAAGTCGGTTTGCCCGGGGAATCTGTTTTCGATGGTGAAACGGTAGCCGTCGCCGGCGAGAGCGTAGGTGTAGCGCGCATCGCCCATTGGCGTGGTGTTCTCGAACACGAGCACGTCGTCGTTCCAGTGGCCGCGTGCGGGGCTCGGGGGCATGCCCATGCTGTCGAACCACCACCACAGCACGTCCTGTGTGTCGGGTTCGATGAGCATCACGCCGTGGCCGCGGAACACGATCTGGCCGTCTTTCTCCTGCTCGTATTCCTGGATCAGCGCGAGGCCGCCGAGGGCGCGCCGGCACGAGGTGCGTCCGGTCGCCGTGCCGCCGGGGCCCCACTGCGTGGGTGCCATGTGTTCGGTGCCGGACCAGCGGCCGACGAATCGGTGCAGGCGTTCGTGTGCAGGGCCGGGTTGGGGCAGGTCCTTCATGGGGGCGCTCCGCTGAAAGCGTCGGCGCAGCGTATCCCAGACCGATCGCGGTGATCCCGTGACTACCGGCACATTCGCTATAGCGAAGTAAGTAATAGTGTTGCCTCCAACTTAGCGGGAGGCCGTATGCCCGAACCCCAGCCCCAGTCCGCCGAACCCACGGCCAGCGACAGCCTGAAGAAGTTCCAGAAGGAACTCAGTGCCGGCACCGTGTCGCTGGCATTGCTGGCCGTCCTCGGCGCCGCGACCGAACCCATGTACGGCTACCAGATCGCCAAGCGCCTCGAGCACGAGGGCGAGGGCGTGCTCAGCGGCAAGCAGAGCGCGTTGTATCCGGTGCTGCGCAACCTCTGCGCGGCCGGCCTGCTCGACAGCCATGTGGAGCCCTCGATCGCGGGGCCGCCGCGCCGTTACTACCAGATCACCGCCGCAGGCCGCGAAGCCCTGCGCGAATGGGTCGCCGCCTGGCGCGCGACCCGCGATTCCGTCGATTCCGTCCTCCAGGGGCTGCCGCAATGACCGCGACCACGATTGCTGATTATCTCGACCAACTGCGCGCGGCCCTGGCCGGCGCCGATCCCGCCCTCGTGCAGGACGCGTTGTACGACGCCGAGGAATACCTGCGCTCGGAACTCGCCGAGAACCCCGGTAAATCAGAAGCCGAGGTGATCGCCGCCGTCGCCGGCAGCTATGGCGCGCCGGATGAAGTCGCGGAGATCTATCGCGAGACCGAAGTGAAGGTCGATCGCGCCCTGCGCGCGCCGCCGCCGCCGCCGCGGCAGTCGCTGCTCGGCCGCTTCTTCGGCGTCATCGCCGAACCGCGCACCTACGCCGCGCTTTTCTACATGCTGCTGTCGCTCGCTACCGGCATCTTCTATTTCACCTGGGTGGTCGCGGGCCTGTCGATGTCGGCCGGCCTGGCGGTGCTGATCATCGGCATCCCGTTCGTGATCCTCTACTTCGGATCGGTGCGGATCCTGTCGCTGGTCGAAGGCCGCCTCGTCGAGGTCATGCTCGGCGAGCGCATGCCACGGCGACCGCTGTACAGCACGCGCGGCAAACCGCTGCTGGAACGGATCAAGGAGTTGTTCACGGATCCGCGCATCTGGAGCACGCAGATCTATTTCCTCGCAATGCTGCCGCTGGGCATCACTTATTTCACTCTCGCCGTCACCTTGTTGAGCGTGTCACTGGCGTTAATCGCTGCGCCGATTGCGCTGCTGCTCGGTGCCGATGGCTACATCAATCTCGATGGCATCGACTTGATGGTGGCATATGAGCCATGGAGCTGGCCGTTGGTGATGATCGCAGGCGTGGTCTTGCTGTTCGCCACGCTGCATCTCGCTCGCGGCATCGGCAAATTGCACGGCCAGCTGGCCAAGCATTTGCTGGTCAAGAGCGCGCAGTACGCGTAGGGCGGGCCTTGGCCCGCCATCGTGGCATCGATGTTGCGTGACGGCGGGCCAAGGCCCGCCCTACGGTGCGGCGGCGATTTCCAGCGCCACCGCATGCCCGCGCAACGCCGGCGACAGCCAGCAATGCGAGCCGAGTGGCGCAAAGCCGACATTGGCGAAGCGCTGGCGGTAGAACGAAGCGGGGCGTTGCTGGAACTCGTGCTCATCGCCGACGGCATGATCGCCCCGGGCGAAGGTCTCGAGGAAGGCGACGCCGCCGCAGAGCTCGGCGAGGCCGGGCAGGCCGCGGTCGAGTTCGCGCGTGGGCAGGTAGTGCAGCACGTCGCTGCATACCAGCAGGTCGACCGGCGCGCACGGCCGCAGCATTTCGAAATCGGCGAAACGAGCGAGGTGCAGGTTGCGCGCGCTCCCGTAGCGGGCGATCGCGTACTCGCTGCTGTCGAAACCGAGGTACTGCACCTGCGGTCGCAGTTGCAGCAGCGGCGTTCGCCAGGCGCCTTCGCCGCAGCCGATGTCGAGCACCGTGCGCAGCGGGCGTTCCAGATGGTATTCGGCAGTGGCGACGGCGAGGGCGACTTTGCGTAGCAGGCGCTGGCGCCCACCGATGCCGCCGCTGCGGTACCAGCGGTCGAAGTAGGTGCGGTCGTAAAGTTTGCTCATCGTGTCATCCTATCGCGAGACCCTGCGGAGCAAACCGATGGCCTACCTCTGGACCAAGACCGCACACCTGGTGTTCGTCATGGCATGGATGGGCGGCGTGTTCTACCTGCCGCGGATCCTGGTCAACCTGGCCGAAGCCGGCGACGAACCCGCGGTGCGTGCACGCTTGCTGCTGATGGGGCGGCGGCTGTATCGCTTCGGCCACATCATGTTCGGCTTTGCGGTGGTGCTTGGTCTGACGCTGTGGCTGCACTTCGGCATTCGTGGCGAATGGCTGCATGCGAAGTTGTTGCTGGTCGCGATATTGCTGGCGCACTACATCGTCGCCGGGCGCTGGTTGAAGGGCGTGGAGAAAGGTCGCGCGCTGCCGTCGACGCGGACCTTGCGCTGGTTCAACGAGTTGCCGGTGGTGGTGTTGGTGATGGTGGTGTATCTGGTGCTGGCGAAGCCGTTCTAACAGGTGAGCGCCTGCCCCCGTCTTGCCTGAATAGGAATACACAACTGGTGACCGGCGTCTCGCATTGTCGAGTCACTTGTACTTGATGCTCTGACATCGGATGCTTGCCCCAGGCTAGGGAGAGGCTAACGCCGTGCAACGCGGCGGCCTCAGGGGACGGGAAGGGATATGACGGATTTGATTCGCCGCACAGTGCATGTGGCTCGTGTGCTCGTCGACGGCTTGGGTCGCTACTACTTTGGGGGAAATATGTCGAAGCAACTGGGGCGGCAGCCCTCCGCATTCGTGCGTCTCGCTCCAGTCGCATGCTGCTGCGGTTTAGGGCTACTGCTGCATGGAGCGCCATTGCTAGCCCAGACGCAGACCTGGAAGGAAGGCTACAAGCAGGTCATTCCCTCTTCCACGATCGACGGTCTCGCGGTCGACGGCTTGTTTGGCGAAGAAATCAGCCTGTACACGGGCGAACTTTCGTTCGCCACAACCGATATCAATCTTCCAGGCAACAACGCACTGGATGTGTCGTTTAGGCGAAAGCTGTCATTGAACGATACACAGGCATATCAGACCTGGAAGATCGACTTGCCCCACTTGGAGGGTGTGTATCCCGAAGATGTCGGCTGGACCCGAAAATCAATTACTACTGGGGCCACGGGCCGATGCAGCTCCGGTGCAGCAGCGCCGCGAAATGCGACCGGGAGAAACACGGTAGGGACGACATCTATGTGGGATCCCGGAGAATTCTGGTCGGGCGATTACCTTTCGATGCCCGCTGCTGGCAACGAAGAGATTCTCAAGGTGATTAGCGGTGGCGTCCAACTCCCGACCGATGGCGCGACTTACAAATGGGTTACCAAGTCAGGTTGGCGAATCTCGTGCCTGACGACTGCCGCGAATGACGCGGGCGAGGGATTTCTTGCGGTTTCCCCCACCGGCACGAAGTACTACTTCGACTGGTTCATGAGCGAACCACTCGAAACATTGACCCGCCCCCTTGGCGTAGGGCCCGCTGGGTTGGTCGCAGGTGGCAACACTCGCAATTCTCGAAATGGCCGCGGTACGGCAACGCTTGCTCCCGTTAGCGACAGCGACTACCTGGAGAGAAAGAAAGTACTGATCTATCCATCCAAAATTATCGATCGGTTTGGCAACCAGGTGACCTATACATACGGCCCCGATGGCCCGACAACCATCTCCGCGACCGATGGCAGGACGATCACGATCGCCTATAGCGGCGGCTTATTTGTTTCAGCCACTGCCAATGGCCGTACTTGGACATACAACTGGACAAATGGCCTGACGGTCACGCTGCCAGACAGCTCGACCTGGGTGTATTCCCTGGCACCACTCCAGGATTTTTTTACCTATAACAGTGGGCCCCACGGCTCATTGGCATCCGTGCAAGTTGCTTGTGACAACCCTCCGCCGGCATATGGTGGAGGCACTGGCACCGTCAAGCATCCGTCTGGAGCGACGGGGACGTTCACCGTAGGCGCGGTGCGGCATGGTCGCTCGTACGTTGACCGCACATGCCCGGGCTATACGCTGCCCGATAACACCTACTACGGGTATGCCTATCGCCCGTATATCTTCGATACGCGATCGTTGAAGACCAAGACGATCAGCGGTCCTGGACTGACGACAGCGACATGGCAGTACGCCTACGGCCCTCCCAACAATAGCTGGGCATCAAATTGCTCCGCAGGGTGCGCCACGACCAAGTACGTCGAAGTAACCGACCCGACTGGCACAAAGGTGCGTCACACGTACAGCAATCGCTACCAAGGTGGTGAAGGCAGGGAACTCACGGCCGAAGTCATCAATGCCAGCGGTGTCACGGTCCGTAGGACTGACTACACCTATCAGTTCGATGCCACTGGACAGCCTTACCCCGCACGACTTGGCATGTCAGGCAACGCGCGTGGTGACTACAGCTCGGAGAAGTTCGACCCACTGCGCCAAACCACCATCTCCCAGGACGGCGTGACCTTCACGAATGGGGTTAACACGTTCGACCACTTCGCACGGCCAACCAGTGTGACGAAGTCGAGCGCGCCTGCACCGTGATGGTGTAGGGAAGTCGTCGGGTCATTGAAATCGACATGCCGCGTGCTGCGCGGTTGGAACAGGGATAGTCGCCACAAGGCGAGGGGAAAGGAACGATGAAGCACATTGGGATCGCATCGGCGTTGACGCTGGGTGTGTTGTTGGCTCTGCCGGACGCGCAGGCGCAGACCTACAGCAAGACTGAGACGATCACGTATCACGACAACACCACCATGTGGGTGCTGGGCCAGACGGCGAGTGTGAGTTGCACCGTTTCGGTGCCGGCCAGCACCGCTTGCGATGGCGATATGGTGAGTGCGTCCACGTTCGATACGACCTATGCGCTGCCGCTGACCACCTCGACTTTCGGCAAGTTGCAGCAGACCCTGACCTACGACACCACCTCGGCGGTTAGCACCGGACAACGTGGCACGCTCAAGACCGTTTCCGATGGGCGCGATGGCACGCTCAATACCACGATCACCTTCAGCAGTTGGAAGCGTGGCATCCCGCAGTTGATCCAGTATCCGGCCACGCCGGAGTCGTCCAGTGGCAGCAGCCAATCGGCGGTGGTGAACGACAACGGCTGGCTCACCTCGGTCACCGACGAAAATGCCTATACGACCAAATACGAATTCGACCCAATGGGTCGCCTGAGCAAGATCGACTATCCCGACGCCGACACCGTCAACTGGATCGACACCATCCGGACCTTCGCGCCAGTAGCCTCCACCGAGTACGGCATTGCGGCCGGTCACTGGAAACAAACGGTCAGCACCGGTAATGGTCGTCAGGTCACGTATTACGACGCGATGTGGCGGCCACTGGTCAGCGAACGCTACGACACTGCCAATACCAGCGGCACACTCAGTCAGACCGTGACGCGCTATGACGCCGACGGCCACGCCATCTACCAGTCGTATCCGATGCAGGGGCTGACCGGTTACACAGTGCCGACCCAAGGCATCCGCACCACCTACGACGCCCTCGACCGTGTCACGCGCGTCGAACAGGATTCCGAGTTGGGCGTGCTGGCCACGACCACGGAATACCTCACCGGCTTCCAGACCCGCATTACCAACCCGCGCGGCAAGATCACGACGACCACCGCGTACCTGACCTACGACCAGCCGAGCAATGACTTGCCGCTGGCGATCACGCATCCCGAAGGGGCCTACACCCATATCAGCCGGGATGTGTTCGGGAAGCCGACCCGGTTGCGCCGGAGCAACAGCAGTAGTCCGACCGGCGGCACGACGGTCCTGAATCGCGATTACACATACAACTCGAGTCAGGAACTGTGCAGGACGACCGAACCGGAAACCGACGCGACCCTGATGGGTTACGACGCGGCCGGCAATTTGGCCTGGTCGGCCAGCGGGCTGCCCATCGCGACCGCCTGCGATGCGGAGGGTGACACCACCGCCATCCTGGCCCGCAAAGCCGCGCGCACCTACGATGCTCGCAACCGCTTGACCCGGCTTGAGTTCCCCGACGACAACGGTACCCAGGTCCTGATCTACACGCCTGATGGCTTGCCGGCGCAGCTTCAGACCTATGAGGCCAGTGGACTGCAAGTCGCCAATGTCTACAGCTACAACAAACGGCGATTGCTCGTCGGCGAGAACCTCAGCCAGCCTGGCTGGTACACATGGTCCCTCGGCTACACCTACAACACCAACGGTCACTTGGCGACGGTGGTCCACCCCGGTAACGAAACGATCAACTACGCGCCCAATGCGCTTGGTCAGGCGACGCAGGCCACCAGCACGTACGGCAGCTACGCCACCGGCGTGAGCTACTTCCCCAATGGGGCGATCAAGCAGTTCACCTACGGCAACGGCATCGTCCATACCCTCACGCAGAACACGCGACAGCTTCCGGAACGTAGTAAGGATGTCTACAGCACCAGTACCGCGGTGCTGGATGACAGCTACGACTTCGACGCCAACGGCAATGTCGCCGCGATCAGCGATGGCCGGCCGAACGCCTCAGGCAACCGCACGATGACGTACGACGGGCTGGACCGGCTGACGTCGACCGCTTCGCCAATGTTCGGTGGAACGATTAGTTACACCTACGACGTCCTCGATAACCTGCAGACCCTCGTCGCGCCCCAGCACCTCCTCACGCCTGCCCGCAACTTGCGATATTGCTATGACGCAACCAGCCAGCGCCTATCGTTCGTTCGCAGCAACTCCACCAACTGCACGGATGGCTCTGCGACCACGACGCTTGAATACGACCCGCAAGGGAATCTGAAGCTGAAGAACGCTCAGCCGTACACCTTCGACTTCGGCAACCGCCTGCGCGCGGCGCCCGGATTGGAAAGCTATCGCTACGACGGCCACGGCCGCCGTGTGCTGGCATGGGCCAATGCGTCGGCCCAGAACATCCTGTCGATGTACGGCCAGGATGGCGTGCTGCGGTATCAGCGCGATGATCGCAAGGTCAAGGTTTACAACTACATCTACCTGGGCGGCAGCCTCGTCGCTACGCGCGAAACTCCGACCGGGACCAGCAACCATGTGCTGAAGTACCAGCACACCGATGCCCTCGGCAGTCCGGTGGCTGTGACCGACGCCAGCCGTGCGGTGATTGAAACCAGCGAATACGAACCCTACGGCAAGCTGCTGAACCGGCCGATCCATGATGGCCCGGGGTATACCGGCCATGTGGAGGATGCGACGACTGGGCTGACGTATATGCAGCAGCGCTATTACGATCCGCAGATTGGGCGGTTCTTGAGCGTGGATCCCGTTACTGCCAACGGAAACACCGGCGGCAACTTCAATCGGTACTGGTACGCCAATAACAACCCGTACCGCTTTACCGATCCGGATGGGCGTGCGCCTCAGGACAGTTGGTACGAATTCACCGACAAGCGCTTTCAAGACTGGGTACATGGCGAAAAGCAGCTGGAAGGCAGAGGTGGGGCTCAAAACTACTCTCGATCGGATTTAAGGGAACTGCACAAGGAATGGAAGGAGCTAGGGGAGCCTCGCGGGAAAGGAGGCAAGAGCAGCTCTGGCGGTTCAATGCGAGGACAACGCGGATTCCTCACGCCAGGTCTGGCCCTTAAGGCGAACCTTATCCTCTATTTGATTACCTACTCAGGGGAGTTAAACGCGAGCGAGATGGGTGCCTATGATCGTTGGCTGAAGATGCAAGAAGACAAAAAGAACGATCCGAATACCAAGCCAGAACCACCAGAGACTGACCCTGAACCAGAAAAAGAACCACCGCCACCGCCTCCTCCAGAAGAGAAGAAGCCGGAAAAAGTTCAGGACGGTAATCAATGACACCTAATGCCTATGCGACGTTGGCAATCTACAGTAAACATTTCAAGAGTGATGAAGTAACTGCCTTGCTTGAAATCAGCCCTACTCGCGTAGGCGAGAAGGGCAGAGTTTTTTCTTGGCTACTATCAACGATCGAAGTGTTGCAATCAAATAGGATCGAGGATCACGCGTCCGAGATTCTGAAAATATTTGATCCGAGAAGAGAGAGCTTGCGAAAGCTGGCGTTAGAGGGATGCGAAATTCGACTGTGGCTTTATTTTGGCTTAGACCAGCCGAACCGAGCATTTGTTGTCTCGCCAGAGCTCATTGAGTTTTTAGGTTCACTACAGGCAGATATTTGTATAGACGTATGGAGTCGCGGCGAGGAGAACAAAGGGGACGGAGGCAATTAGGCTGATCCCATGACACAAAAGCCCGCTCATTGAGCGGGCTTTTGTGTTGGTGCGCTTCGTGACTACGCCTTTGGTGTGTTCTGCCGCGGCGAGGAACGTGTCGATCAGGCCGAGCAACTGTTGCTTGGGCTTGGGGGGCATGCGCTCGGTCAGCTTGAGCCGGCGTTCCAACCGGGTGCTGACCGCGGGCGTGGTCGCCTTCTTGCTGCGTCCTGTGCGTACGCCCAGCAACCCGCGTAAGGCGGGTCAAGACCCGCCCTACGTGAATCCGGTGATTCACTTCGTGGTAAATGCTTCCGGCTTCGGCAACTCCACCGGTACGCCGTTGGCATCGCACGCATTCTTCGCGCACAACGCGGCGCGCAGCGCGGGCATCGACTGCAGCATGAAGTGGTAGATGGCGTTCTGCTCGACACTGCCGCGTACGGCATCGCTACCTGGGCCGCGGGCCCAGATGCCGACGTCGTCGCCGCCGTGGGATTCGTTCGACATAGGGGCGATCGCTTCCTGCAGGTAGTCGGGGTCTTCGGTGTTGACCGTGCTCAGGTTAGGACGGCCATCGGCAGCCTGGACGCCGCTGAGTTCGTGCTGAAAATGCTTCGGGCCTTCGGGTTGTTGCGCGCTGGCGCCGATGTAGCCGGGGCCGTTGCTGTAGTTAAGCGTGGTGTAGGGGAGGCCGAGGGCGTCGAGTGCGTATTCGCTGCTGCCCGCGCTTTCGCCACTGGTTCCGCGCACCTTGCCCAGCATCGCATTGCCGCGCACTGGGTAGCCGACGAAGCTCAACGTGTGCGAGTGGTCGGCGGTGACCAGGATCAACGTGTCGTCGTTGGATGTCATCTCGTTCGCCGCCTGCACCGCCTCGCTCATCGCGATCGCGTCGGTCAGCGCGCGGTACGCATTGCCGAGGTGGTGGGCGTGGTCGATGCGGCCGCCTTCGACCAGCAGCACGTAGCCGTTCGGGTTGCGCGACAGGCGCGTAATCGCCGCGCGCGTCATCTCGGCCAACGAAGGCTCACCGGCGACATCGGTCTTGCGGTCGTGTTCGAACTGCATGTGGCTGGGTTCGAATAGCGCCAGCAGTGGCTGGTCTTTCGGCGCGGCCGCGAATTGCTTCGTATTCCACGCATAGGCGCCGCCCGGGTGACGCTGCTTCCACTCGGCGATCAGGTCGCGGCCGTCCAGGCGTAGGCCGACCTTGTCGTCGTGCTCGGGATCGCGTTGCTCGACCGTCATGAAGTTGGTGCGACCGCCACCCATCAGTACGTCGGGGCCGGTGCCGTAAGGCGATTCGATCATCTGCCGCGCGATGTCGGTGCAACCAAGCGCCTTTGCTTCTTCCGACAACTCGGTGTCGTTCTCCCAACCGCGGTCCGGAACATGGCTGAAGGTTGCGCCCGGGGTGGCGTGCGTGACGCGCGTGGTGGTGACGACGCCGGTGGCGAGGCCGTTGCTTGCGGCGAGTTCCCACAAGCTCAGCAGTGGCGTCTTCAGCGCGCCGGCGCAATCGCCCATGGTGGCCTGCTGGCCGACGCTGAGCATGCCGATGCGGGTCTTCACGCCGGTCGCCATCGCCGTCATCGTGCCGGCCGAATCAGGCGTCTGCGAATCGGTGTTGTAAGTCTTGCTCAGCGCGGTTGCCGGGAAAGTCTCCCAGCTCAGACGATTCTCTTCGCCCGGATTGCCTTTGCGCTGGCCGTCGAGGATGCGTGCGGCGGCGACCGTGGTCAGGCTCATGCCGTCGCCGACGAACAGGATCACGTTCTTGGCGCGGCCATTCATCGCGCCGCGTTGTGCCGCCTGTGCGGCACCGTCGCGGAACCACCATGCGGACGTTTCGCCGTCGGGGTGTTTGATCTTCGGCACGTCGATCGTGAATGCCGCGTCGGGGGTGTTGTCCGACATGGCATTGTTCGATACGGCTTCGCGGGCAGTGGGTGTGCTGGCGCAAGCGGCGAGCAGGGTGACGGTCAGGGCGAGCGGAAGGACGTGCAGGCGCATCGAGGCATCGCATCGGGGGACGGGATGCCGATTATGCCGGTCCACTGTTACTAGGATGGAATGCCGTTATTGCGCTGGTGCACTCGCCACGGCGGCCGGGGCTCGGCTAAGGTGCAGGGTCTCGCTCCGCATGGGTTCGTCCGATGACCAAAGTCGTTGCCGCCTGGCTTCGCATTCCGTTCTGGCAGCGTGTGCTCGCCGGTTTCGTGCTCGGTGCGCTGGCGGGCTGGCTCTTCGGCAAAGACGCCGAAACCTGGTTCGGGCCGCTGGGCGACCTGTACGTCACCCTGATCAAGATGATCGCCGTGCCGCTGGTGTTCTTCGCGGTGATCAGTGCGGTCGGTTCATTGCACGGGCAGAAATCGATTGCCGCGCTCGGCGGGCGCACGTTCCTGTGGTTCGCGATCACCGCCGTGCTGGCGGTCTGCGTTGGCCTGGTCGTCGGTGCGATCGTCCAGCCCGGCATGGGCGTGAACCTGCAGACGTTGCAGGTCGCCGCCGACTACAAGCCCAAGGACGTGCCGCGCGTGCTCGACGTGCTGTTCAACATCGTGCCGTCCAATCCGTTCCAGGCGCTGTCCGGCGCGGCGACCGCCAAGACGGCCGATGGCATGAATGTGCTGGTGCCGCGCAACGGCACGGTGCTGCAGGTGATCTTCTTCGCCGGCCTGGTCGGGTTCGCTTTCATCAAGCTTGGCGACCGGGTCGCCGGGCTGCGCAAGCTCGCGGGCGAAGCCAGCGAGACGATGATCCAGGTCACCCGCTACGTGCTGGAGTTCACGCCGCTGGGCACCTTCGGCCTGATCGCGGGGCTGGTCGGCGCGTACGGCTTCGAGAAGCTGCTACCGCTGGGCTCGTTCGTGATCGCGCTGTACGTGGCCTGCGCGTTCCACATCGTGGTCGTGTACAGCGGGTTGCTGCTGGCGCACGGGCTCAATCCGCTGAAGTTCTTCCGCGGCGCGGCCTCCGCGATGCAGGTGGGTTTCGTCGCATCGAGCAGCTTTGCCGCGATGCCGGTGTCGCTGCGCAGTGCGACCCACAACCACGGTGTCGACCGCGATTACGCCGCGTTCGCCGTGCCGCTCGGGGCCACCATCAAGATGGACGGGTGCGGGGCGATCTATCCGGCGCTGGCGGCGGTGTTCATCGCCCAATACACCGGCATCGAGCTGTCGATGTCGCAATACCTGGTCATCATGCTGGCCTCTGTGCTGGGCAGCTTCGGCACCGCCGGCGTGCCGGGCACGGCCGTGATCATGGCCACCGTCGTGCTCAGCGCAGCCGGTTTGCCGCTGGAAGCCATCGGTTATCTGTACGCCATCGACCGCATCCTCGACATGATGCGGACGATGACCAACGTCACCGGACAGATGCTGGTGCCGGTGCTGGTAGCGAAGGAAACTGGACTGCTCGATCGCGAGGTGTATGAAGCCGCATCGAGCAATGTCGGCATCGCCGAAGGCGAGGCCGCGGAGGTCGCAGCGAAGGAACGCGCGTGATGAACGATGACCTGTAGGGTGGGCTTTAGCCCACCATCTCCGCGGCATCGAGAACGGTGGGCTAAAGCCCACCTACGCCACCTGCAAATACGCAGAGGACGCATGACCGAAACGATTGACAGCATCGAACTGGTCGAACGCTTTCCCGACGTCGACGACTATTGCCGCCTGCGCATCGCGGCCGGCATGTCGCCGAAGACGCTCGAGGCCGCGCGCTGCGGTTTGCCGAACACGTTATATGGCGTGAGCCTGCGCCACGACGGCGCGGTGGTCGGCATGGGCCGCATCATCGGCGACGGCGGCTGCTTCTACACGGTGGTGGATATCGCCGTGGAGCCCGCGTACCAGAAGCGTGGGCTTGGCAAACGCATCATGACCGCGCTTGACGCCTGGTTGCGTGCGAACGCGATGCCATCGGCCTACGTGACCCTGGTCGCCGATGGCGATGCGAAGCACCTGTACGCGCAGTTCGGCTTCGTCGAGACGGCGCCGTTCTCGGTCAACATGGAATACGTGGTCGCTGCCAAGCCGCAGGGTTGACGCTCAGCGCGTGGCTTTGCGCTCGGCGTCGAGTTGCGCGTCGAATTTCTTTTCCGCCGTGTCGGCGTAGGCGCTGCAAGTCATCGCTGCCTGCCATGGTGCGTCCGTGCCAGGCGCCCAACCGCTGGCGTCCGGGTGCGGCGTGAGCAGCAGGTCGCAGGGCAGTGCGCGCACGACGTCGAAGGTGCGGCGGTAATCATCGACGACGCGCGGGTAGCGTGGGTTGCCGAGCAGGCGATAGCCTGGCGCGCTCACGCTGTCGACATAGGCGATGCGCAGCGGTTTGTCGTCGCGCACGTCATCCCAGGTCCAGCTCAGGCTGCCTGGGGTGTGACCGGGTATGAAATGCGCAGTGAGGCGGATGCCGCCAAGTTCGACGATTTCGCCATCCTGGACCAGGCGGTCCGCGTGCACTGGTGGATAGAGGATCTCATCGCTGAATTGCAGGTCGTCGCTGCCGCCACGGGCGAGCAACGCGGCGGATTCGGCATTGCTCACCACGCGCGCGCCGGTCGCGCGCTGGATCGCGGCGATCGGACCGGCGTGATCGCCATGGGCGTGGCCGTGCAGGATCCACTTGAGGTCGTCCGGCGCCACGCCGAGTTCGCGCATGCGCGCGAGCAGCATGTCGGCGGCTTGCGGCATGCCGCCGTCGATCAGTACAGCACCTTGCGGCGTCTTGATCAGCACCGCGCTGAGGCCTGCGGTGCCGATATACCAGGTGTGTTCGGCGATGCGGAATGGTGCGATCGGTTGTCGCCAGCTATCGGGAGTCTGATAGGCCTGCGAGGGCGGCAATACCGGCTCGGCAGCGTTCGCGCCGGCTACGGAAATCGATACGACACAGGCGAGAACGATCAGGCGGAACG
Organism: Lysobacter sp. CFH 32150; assembly: GCF_022758295.1. Taxonomy (GTDB): domain Bacteria; phylum Pseudomonadota; class Gammaproteobacteria; order Xanthomonadales; family Xanthomonadaceae; genus CFH-32150. The sequence goes on from NZ_JALDWJ010000011.1 coordinate 136,871, forward strand.
TCGACATCGGCAGTGACTCGCGCGGCGGGATAGTGTCTGCGATGCGGTGCATCGCAAACAAGATGCCGCGCGAATCGGTTCGATCAGTTTCGGGATCGCGCGCGGCTTCGCCAGTCGTGCCGCGAACAACGCCGCCGGAATCGGCAACAGCAGGCCGAGCGCGCTGACCCAGGACGGGTGCTGGATCTTGATCAACATCATCACCACGCCAGACATCACCACCAGCGCCACGATCACGGCGGCCACGCGCGGATGCTGCGCGATCTTCGCCGCGATGAAGCCGCCAGCGAAGGCGCCCAACGTCCAGGCAGCGACGAGGATGGCTTTCGCGCCGACCGGCATGGTCGCGATGAACTGCATGAAGGCCTGTTCGTGCGCCGGATTCATCGGGTCGAGGCCCGGCGGCGGCGGATAGAGCTGGTGGCCGAGATATTCGGTGCCCATGATCACTCCGAACATCGCGATCACACCTGCAATCAATCCCAGGATCGTGCGTAGCATCGTCTGCGCTCCACCGTGGACAGGGCCGCAGCATCGCCCGCCACATGGACTGCCGCAACCGCCCGGTCCTGCGCATAATCGGCGGCATGAACTACAGCATCCGCGAATGCCACCCCGCCGACGCCGCCGAGCTCGCACGCCTGCGCGTCGAGTTCCTGCTTGAAGTCGGACAACCCTCGCACGCTGGCTTCACCGACGTGCTCGAACAGTGGTTCCGCGACGCACTCGCAACCCCGCGCGTGCGCGTGTGGGTGGCCGAACGCGACGGCCGCATCGTCGGTACCGCTGCGGTCAATCCATTCGAGCGCATCCCGAACGGCCACAACCCGGTCGGCCGCGGCTGGTACGTGATCAACGTGTATGTGCTGCCGGAGGCACGTGGGCAGGGCGTCGCCGAAGCCTTGATGCGCGCGCTGCAACAGGCCGCCACCGATGCAGGTGTGCCAATTCTGGAACTGCATGCCAGCGACCATGGCCGTCCACTGTACGAACGGCTCGGCTGGACCGTGCCCCCCGACTTCATGGAACTGCGACTGGAGGGCTTCCACTCGTGAGCGGCCAACAGCGCGAACTCGAATTCCGTTTCCTCGCCGAGCCCACCGATGTCAACTACGGCGGCAAGGTCCACGGCGGCGCGGTGATGAAGTGGATCGACCAGGCCGGCTACGCCGCCGCGGTCGGCTGGAGCGGCAAATACAGCGTGACCGTCGCGGTTGGCGGCATCCGTTTCGTGGCGCCGGTTCGGATCAGCGACCTGGTCACTGTGTCGACCAAGCTGGTGCATACCGGCACCAGCTCGATGCACTTTTCCGTCGATGTCCGCGCGCGCGATCCGATGCAGGAAGCGACCCAGGATCGGTTGTGCACCCACTGCGTGATCGTCTTCGTCGCCCTCGATCATGTCGAAGGCAAGCCGACCCCGGTGCCGCCATGGACGCCGCTCGACGACGAGGATCATCGCCTGGCCGAGTACGCGCAGCGGGTGATGGAACTGAGCAAGGGGATCGAGCAGACCATCGCGCGGTACCGCGTCGATTCGTAGGTTGCCTGGCGCGAGTGACCGCCAACAAAAAGGCCGCCCAAGGCGGCCTTCGCAGACATATCTATGTAGCGGCCCTGCTCAGCTCTCCGTGGCCGTCGCCGTCGCCACGCGCCGGCCCTGTACGAACCGTCCACTCCAGTAACCGCTGACCAGGCTGTCCACGCGGACATCCTTGCCACGGCTTGGCGCATGCAGGAAGCGGCCATCGCCGACGTAGATGCCGACGTGGTTGACGCGGCCGCGGCGGCCGAAGAACACCAGGTCGCCCGGGGTCAGCGCGGAACGGTCGGCGACCGCTTCGCCGCTGTGGAACATCTGTCGCGAGACGCGCGGCAGTTCGATGCCGAGCGCCGTGCGGAACACGTAACCGACCAGGCCGCTGCAATCGAGTCCGCGTTCCGGATCTTCGCCACCCCAGCGGTACGGGGTACCGAGCAGGGTCATCGCCTTGGCGAGCAGGCCTTGGATGCGTTCGCCGAGCTTGGGCGTTTCGGCGACGGGTTTTGCCGGCGACACGACGAGGTCGTCGCCAAACGGTCCGAGCTGGGTCGAGGGGGTGACATTGGCCTGCGCCGGAGCGGTTGCAGCGGCGGGCGCGGATTGCGCATACGACGACAGGCTGGCCGCACAAAGCACGGCACAGCAGAGGACACGGAATGCGCCGCGGCGGAGGCGGCGAGTGGCGGCGGGCTGGCCTGAACGCAGGTCGTCGGTCGTCACGCAGGGGTCACTTCTCTGAAACTGAGGGCGATCATGCCCGCCTCAGCCGGTCGAAAGGTTCAAATTTCGTTAGGCGAGCGTGAAGAAGTGCATGATTTTGCTCGCTTTTACTGCAAAATCCGCTTCGCGCCGCTGTAGTGGTCGCGCCAATAGGGGCCATCGAGATGGTCCAGTCGCACCGTGCCGCCGGTGGTGGGGGCGTGGACAAAGCGACCTTCGCCGACGTAGATGCCGACGTGGCTGACGTTGCCGCGGCTCCCGAAAAACACCAGGTCCGCCGCGGCCAGACGGGTCGGGGCGATGCGCGGGCCCTGCCAGTCGGCGAGGTCCCGGGAGGTACGCGGCAGGCGCAGGTCGAGCATGTCGCGATAGACGTAGTTGACCAGGCCGCTGCAGTCGAAGCCGCCTTCCGGAGTATTGCCGCCATAGCGGTAGGGCGTGCCGACCAGGCTGATCGCCCGCATCAGCACCGCGTTGGCCTTGGCGGGATCTTCTGGCGGCACCACTGGCCAGACCCGCGGCATCGCGACTGGTCGCGCGGGTCGTACCGCTTCGCCACCGCCGCAGGCTGCGAGCGCGATGCAGAGGAGAAGGAGCGCGAGGCCGCGCGCTGGCGCGGGCCACGCTGGTATAGGCATGGGATGGCGCGGATAATGCGCGGCCTTGTTCACGGCCGGCATCTTGGCCGTTCCCCACCGCGCCGGCAAGCCGGTGCTCGCGAGTATTCAATGAAGATCGAAAAAGACCGCGTCGTCCGTTTCCACTACACCGTTTCCGAAGTCGGCCAGGAGGCCCTGGAAAGCTCCAAGGAGCGCGAGCCGCTCGCGATCCTGATCGGCCACGGCAACATCATCCCGGGCCTGGAATCGGCGATGGACGGCCGCGAAGCCGGCGAGAACTTCGGCGTCGACGTCCCGGCGGCGCAGGCCTACGGCGAGAAGCGCGATGGGCTGACCCAGCGCGTGCCGAAGAAGCACTTCGGTGCGCAGCGCCTGGAGCCGGGCATGCAGGTCGTGCTCAACACCAATTTCGGCCCGCGCGCGGTGACGATCCAGAAGATCGGCATGAGCGTGGTCGATATCGACCTCAACCATCCGATGGCCGGCAAGGACCTGCATTTCGACGTCGAGATCGTCGAAGTGCGCGAAGCCAGCGCCGAGGAACTCGAGCACGGCCACGTGCACGGCGACGGCGGTCACCAGCACTAAGAGAGCCATTGCCGTCATCCCTGCGAAAGCAGGGATCCATTTTGACGTTGACTTGCTTGGTGAGAACTAAAGCTAGATCAAAATGGGTTCCAGCTTTCGCTGGAATGACGAGCAAAAACAATGACGGCCCGCGCAAGCGGGCCGTTTTCGTTCCACCGATACGCTACCCTGCGCCCATCCAACGGGGAGGGCCGTCCATGCAAGTCATGCATTCGGAACTGGCGCCGATCAGCGCGCGCGAGCGGATCGAGGTGATGGACGTGCTGCGCGGTTTCGCGTTGCTGGGCATCCTGCTGATGAACATCGAGGCCTTCGTCGGGCCGGTCTTCGAAGCGTTGGGTGGGGTCAATCCGCGTTTCCAAGGCGCCGACCGCTGGGTCGATACCGCCATCTACGTGCTGGTGCAGGGCAAGTTTTTCACCCTGTTCTCGTTGCTGTTCGGCATGGGCTTCGCAGTGATGCTGGAGCGCGCCAATGCGGCCGGCGCCGGCGGTACCGCCCTGTATGCGCGGCGGTTGCTTGCCTTGCTCGGCATTGGCCTGGTGCACGCGATCCTGATCTGGTCGGGCGACATCCTGCTGACTTACGCGTTGATCGGCTTCGTATTGCTGCTGTTCTTCCGTCGCACGCCCGTTTCGCGCTTGCCGAAATGGGGTATCGCCCTGTATCTGCTCCCGATGCTGCTGACGTGGGGCTGGGCCATTGGCGTGACGATGGCCCAGCAGGATCCGCAGGCCGCGGCCGAGATGCAGAAAGGCATGGCCGAACAAGGCAAGCAGATCGCGGCGATGGCCGAAGCGGAGCGCCAGGCCTATGGCGCGGGGACTTACCTGCAAGCCGTCGCCCAGCGCGCTGCCGATACCGGCGCGATGCTGAGCTTCATCTTTTTCGGCGGAGGGTTGTTCCTCGCCATGTTCCTGTTCGGCGCGTGGTTCGTGCGCAGTGGCGTGATCCGCGATACGAGTGCGCACCTGCCGTTGTTCCGGCACCTGCGCAATGTCGGCCTGGGACTCGGCTTGCCGCTGATGCTGTGGTCGACGTGGCGCCATCCGACCATGTCGTTCTCGGAGATGAACCTCGGCATCGCGCTGGCCCAGAGTGCGGCGCTGCTCGCCAATCTGCTGATGTGCATGGGCTACTTCTCGGTGATCGTGCTGGCGATGCAACAGCCGGCGTGGGCGCGGCGATTGCATTGGCTGGCGCCGGCCGGGCGCATGGCGCTGACCAACTACCTGATGCAGTCGGTGATCTGCACCGCGATCTTCTACGGTTACGGGCTCGGCTATTTCGAACAACTGCCGCGCGCCTGGCAACCGTTGTTCGTCGTCGTCGTGTTTGCGCTGCAGGTCATGTACAGCCGCTGGTGGCTGTCGCGCTATCGCTATGGTCCGATGGAATGGCTGTGGCGCTGGCTCACCTACCGCAAGCGCCCGGCGATGCGATTGGCACCAGCGTAAGGCCGTGAGATGGGTGACTTCCGGCCCTGATCATCATCATCGCCACGTGCGCTAATCCCGACACATGAGGGAGGGCGCATGAACGCAAGCATGTCGGACACTGGCTTGAAGCCGGTCGCCAGCAACGAACGCATCGTCACGCTGGACGTGATCCGCGGCTTCGCGCTGCTCGGCATCTTCCTGATGAACATCGAGTGGTTCAATCGACCGCTCAGCGATCTTGATGCGGGGCTGCCGGCTGGCGTCTCCGGGATCGACTACTGGGCTGGCTGGTTCGTGCACGTATTCGTGCGCGGCAAGTTCTGGACGATGTTCTCGCTGCTGTTCGGCATGGGGTTCGCAGTGATGCTGACCCGTGCCGAGCATGCTGGTCGCGGCTTCTTCGGCCCTTACCTGCGACGCACGCTGGCGTTGGCAGTGATCGGTGCCTTGCACTTCATCTTCATCTGGATGGGCGACATCCTGTTCAGCTATGCGACCGGCGCAGCATTGTTGATGGTGGTGTTCTATACGCGCCCACGAATCCTCTTCATCCTCGCAGGCACGCTCGGCCTGCTGGCCGGCGCGTTCGGACTGGCCGAGTTCCTGGGCCACGAACTGGCGCCATGGGGCCCGTTCCTCGGTTTCGGCATTGCGCTGCTGGTGCTGGCCTGTGTCGCCGCGGCCCTGCGTCGCTGGCCCGTTTCCGGCATGCGTGGGGCGGGTCTCGCCCTGTACCTGTTGCCGTTCCTGGCGATGACGATCGGCGGGGCGGTAATGACAGTGACCCCGCCACAGGCGCGCGAACAAGCCGCGGAACAGGCGGCAAAGACGCCGGAGCAGAAGAAGGAACTCGCCGAGCAGAAAGAGAAGAAGCTCGAGCGTCGCAAGGAACACGCCCAGGACATCGCGGATGAAACACGCCTGATGAGCCGGGGCACGTATGCCGAAGCGGTCGCATGGCGCGCCGAGCAGTTCGTCAAGCACCAGGGACAGACGGTCGGTTTCGCGGTGATCGTCCTCGGCATGTTCCTGCTGGGCGCATGGTTCATCCGTTCGGGCGTGATGACGAATCCCGCCGCGCATCTCGATCTGTTCCGAAAACTCGCCTGGTTCGGTATCCCGTTGGGACTGGGCATGAGCCTGATCAGCGCAAGCATTGCGGTCACGCACGTGCGCGACCAGAACGATGGTCCTTACCAATTGGCGATGGGACTGGCGATGCTCGGCAACCTGCCGGCATGCCTGGGTTACATCAGCGCGGTCGTCTTGATGTTCCACGGCCGCTTGCGTCGCTGGGTGGCACCGCTGGCACCCGCCGGACGCATGGCACTGACCAACTACCTCGGCACATCCGTCATCTGCACCCTGGTCTTCTACGGTTACGGACTGGGCTACTGGGGCCTGGCCCGTGCATGGCAGATTCCGTTCGTATTCGCGGTGTTCGGCGTGCAGGTCTTGTTGAGCCGTTGGTGGCTGGCGCGTTTCCGCTATGGGCCGATGGAATGGTTGTGGCGGAGCGTCACTTATCTGCAAATCCCGCGCATGCGGCATCTGGAAGCACAAGCTGCATAGGCCACGTCCACTTCCTCCAAAGAAACGGCCCGCTTGCGCGGGCCGTTTTGTTTTACAGCGATGTCGCCTTGGATCAGTTGACGTTGATGGCGCTCCAAGCGGCCGCGACAGCGGCGCGCTCGGCCGAGCCGGCCCCGTACAGGTCGCTGGCCGCGTTCAACGTGGCGGTTCGTGCCTGTGGGTAGGTGGTGCCCGAGCTCATGTACACGGTCAGGGCGCGGTACCAGATGGCGCCAGCCGCGGCGCGGCCGATGCCAGTGAGCGACCCGTTGCCGGTGGCGTTCTTGCTGTCGCCGGCGGCGCAGG